>NZ_LQBP01000004.1 GCF_001507545.1 Ruegeria profundi | reverse complement strand
GGCGCCAATGTCGCCCATAAACCGAGGCTGGCCGACGTAGACGGCAGAAAACCTTCAGCAAGGAGAAATTACGCGAGTTTCCACACACCCTCGGCTCGTTCCAGACTTCGGAGGCAGCGCAGCAATCCCGTGACCGACGCATTTCTCTGTCGGGCGCACGTTACGGGCTATACATCTGACCCAAATACTACTATCGCCAGATCTTTCCCGGCATTTGGTGACCCATGCAAGATTTCTCAGCCCTCCCGAAAACCCTATCCAGTGCGCTGACCCAAAAAGGCTATAGCGGCTTGACTCCTGTACAAGAGGCTGTGTCAGATGAAGCGCTGGCAGGAAAAGATCTGCTTGTCTCTGCACAAACCGGTTCAGGCAAGACCGTGGGCTTCGGGCTGGCAATGGCGGAGGAACTTCTTGATAAGTACGGTCGGTTTGACCGACCAGCGGCGCCATTGGCCGTGATTATCGCACCCACGCGCGAACTGGCCCTGCAAGTCCGGCGAGAGTTCGACTGGCTGTTTGCCGAGGCCGGAATAGTCACTGCGTCGGCGGTGGGTGGCATGGATGCGCGCGCAGAACGCAGGACACTCGAACGTGGTGCACATGTCGTGGTCGGCACGCCTGGGCGGCTGCGCGATCATATCGCGCGTGGGGTGATCGACCTAAGCGATTTGCGAACCGTTGTTCTCGACGAGGCCGACGAAATGTTGGACATGGGGTTCGCCGAAGACCTTGAATACATCCTTGATCAAACGCCCAAGAGCCGGCGCACCTTGATGTTCTCGGCCACTGTTCCGCGAGGCATTGCCAAGCTGGCCCAGACTTACCAGAAAGAAGATGCGCAGCGGATCAAGGTCGGAAGTGCAGAAGCGCAGCATTCGGACATTACCTATAGTGCCCTGAACGTGGCCCCGTCAGATATCGAAAAAGCGATCATCAATTTGCTGTGCTATCACAACGCAGAGACCGCAATTGTGTTCGCCAATACCCGATCCATGGTTGCGCGTCTGACCGCGAAATTCTCCAATCGGGGTTTTGCTGTCGTCTCACTGTCAGGGGAGCTCAGCCAGACAGAGCGCACCAATGCGATGCAGGCCCTGCGTGACAAGCGCGCGCAGGTCTGTGTTGCGACGGATGTCGCCGCCCGTGGCATTGATCTTCCAGGGCTGGAGTTGGTGATCCATGCAGATCTTCCTTCAAATGCGGAAACTTTGCTGCATCGTTCGGGACGGACAGGTCGCGCCGGGCGCAAGGGAATGTCCATCCTGATTGTGCCAGGTCGACAACGCTCAAAGGCGCAACGATTGCTGAAATCAGCCAAGTTGGAGGCCGAATGGGGCGCCCCGCCCTCTGCGGACGAGGTGCTCGCACGGGAAGAGGAACGCATCATTTCCAATCCCGCCCTGGATGAGCCGCCAAGTGCCGAGGAAACGGCTTTTGCAGAACGGCTGCTCAGCGGAAGAACCCCAGAGCAGGTCGCTGCAGCCTATATGCGCCTTTACCGAGAGCGCCACTCGGCGCCGGAGATCCTGGGAACGGCGCCAGAGCCCGGAAAACGCAACACTGATAGGCGCGCGGCGTTTGGGCCAAGCACCTGGTTCTCACTTTCTTTGGGGCGCAAACAGCGTGCGGAGCCGCGTTGGTTATTGCCAATGCTGTGCCGCAACGCGGGTTTGTCCAAAGACGCCATCGGCGCAATCCGCGTTCAATATCAAGAGACCTTTGTCGAGATTGCCAATGATGCCGTGCCCGCAATGAAACAGGAATTGGGGGCCGAGCTCACCTTAGAACAAGGTGCGACCCTCACTGAGCTGGCAGGCACACCAGATTTCGATGCCTCTCCTAAGGGACCGCCTGCGGCACCAAATTTATCAGACCAAGCAGCCAAGAACCGAGGACCTCGTGCAGGCAAGCCGTCGAAGTCTGCGCGCGGCTCCGAACATTCCAACCAAAATGCCCGGATTGCATCCGAGCGCCCAAAGGGCCGAAGAAAATCCGCTGCAAGCACATCGAGTAGACTAGCAAGCGAGGATACGCCAAAGCAGGACAAAGCTCTGCATAGGCAGCCGACAAGCGAGCACGGAAAGGCAAAACTACAGCCTGCCGCGAGGGATAAGAAGCGACAAAAACGAGAAAAGAACGCCGCTGACACATCCAAATCTCTGCGAGCGCCAAAGGCGCGCCAAAAGGCCAACCACAAAGACTCAAACGTGCCGCGTTCAAAAAGCAGAAACGGCAAGGGTGGAGAAACAAGACCTTTCCGCAAGCCTTCGAAGAGAAATTGAGCACTCAGTTACCTACAGATAGACCAGTGAGAAAAAAATGAGAATTGTCTAGGCCCCGGACTTCATTAGCGGGGCGGTCTCGGTCGAGCTGTTTTGCGCAGCATGATTGATCCGTGATGGCGGTGTCGCTGTGTCAATTCGTGCCCGCCCTGCTTTCTGTCGCGGCCTTCGATTGGGGTCCTTCGGGTCCATGCTTCGGTTCGTGCTCAGCGCCTTGGCTGCCAACATGATATAGTTCCGATCTGCCCATCTCATTGGCGTGCTTGATTGGTGTCAGCGACGGTCCGGACCACAGCATCATCGGACCCACGTCCCCGCGGGACCTCGAAGGCCTGCGATCAGGCCATGTTCGGTGCCGCGTCGGGCTGCAATACGGTGCCATCGACTCAAATCCGATGAATGATGTCACGCTCAAGAATGTGCTCCGGGCCAAAGGCGTCATCTCAGAAGATGAAGCTGGTCCTTTCCGCTGTGTTTGGCGGCCGGCTGCGGCGCGTCATGCGGCTCGAAAAAAAGCCCGGCCTCAGCGGCCTCCTGGTCGATCCGCGGGAGGTGAAATCCCTTACGCCGCGCGGCCTGACAGGCATGAGTGCTGGTCTTGCGTTCATGATGCTGGGTATCGGAGTGGCTGCCGGTAAGCGGCCGATCTCAGCCCAGTTTGGCGAGACGGTTTTGAAAACTGTCAGCGTTCAAGGTGAAGAAGACGCGTGGGTCACACCCGCCGCAATGGCCTGCTTCCGCAGGAGATATGTGACTTTCAAAAGCCTTCTGATCGAGGCGAAATGCAATCAGCCTCAGTTGAAACGGATGCTGGCTGCTCACGAAATTAAACCGGCTTTCGACCCGAAAACCCCCGGCGCGATTCTCTACCGAAGGGCGGACGTACCGAAATCCTTGGAAACGTGACCTCCCAACATAAGCACCATCCAGATTGCCGCCTTCGGGTGGCAGTTTTCAGTAGCCCGAAAATATCTGCTTTGAACCTGTCTGTAGACACGACCTAGGAACCTCGGTCGTATAGCGCGCCTGCGGGTTTCAGGTGAGGCGCGGCAAGTGCCAATGCGATGGTGAACAAAGCTGAACGCTCGGTGTATCTGCCGACGAGCCCGCGAAACCCGTGCCAAGCAAGAGAAAGTACTGATATCACGCCCTGTGCGTTACCGATCCACAAGGGAACGTGAATTGAATCTCTTACGCAACAGTTTAACGATCGCAGTATTGATGTCTCTTTTCCGCCTCATTTTGCGCTGATAAGGATGAAAAACGTGAGCAGTGATAAGTTGAACGGTACAGGCGGTCAAATGAGAACCAGAGCAAGCGGTCGAGTAGCCATTTTCTGGACTCAGACGGAAATCGATGGGCTTGAGGCTGCGCCCTTGTCCTTTCTGAGTGTCGGAGCAGCGTGGTCATGGCGCGGTCAGGCGCGGTATTTGGCGGAGCCCGCCGCGCAGCCTTTGGGGTTGGGCAGAGTGGCCGGCACCCAAGCGGCACCAACGGTTCGGAACGTTCAGATACAGAACCTGCCGGACGCAGCGCGTGGACTGATCGTATTGACAAATGGTGCCCAGACCTTCACGGGGCACGTCTTTCTTGTTTCGGGTGAATCGGCTCCAATACTCGTCTTCGAAGGTGCATGTCCGGGGCGTGATCAGGAATTCTGGATCAGTGAATTCATCGAGATCGAAAACCAAAGCGACGAAGCAGCTGAACAGGACAGGACCATCGTTGTGTTTCCGTTCAGGCCAACGCCGGATGTGGGCGATCTGGATCCAAGGAAAGCGGTTTTAGTTGGTCGTAGGGTCGATTGAAGCCCCGATAAAGATCAGTTTCCAAGGAAATTCCTGCGTCGCATGGTTTGCCCTGTTGACTCCGTCGGTTTCGCATATATAAGCGCGGCTTCATTGGTGTTGGTGGCCCCCGCAAGGGGATGCCTGTCATGGGGGAAACCTCAAGAGGACAACGCCCTTCATTGTTGCGGCGCGGCCGAAACTATCTCGCATCGGGTTGAGCGGAGACGCTATTGCAGCCCGAAAAGTGGGAACCGGTTTTCGGATCAAGCTGCAATGCCACTAAAGAAGGAGATCAGCCGTGACCAAACGCACGTCTGCCAAGTACAAAATTGACCGCCGGATGGGTGAAAACATCTGGGGTCGTCCGAAATCCCCGATCAACCGTCGTGAATACGGCCCCGGCCAGCACGGCCAGCGCCGCAAAGGCAAGCTGTCTGACTTTGGTCTGCAGCTGCGCGCCAAGCAGAAGCTGAAAGGTTACTACGGCGACCTGACCGAGAAGCAATTCCGCCGCATCTACGCCGAAGCTGAGCGTGTCAAAGGCGACACCGGTGAAAACCTGATCGGTCTGCTGGAGCGCCGCCTGGACGCTGTTGTTTACCGCGCCAAGTTCGTAGCGACTGTCTTCGCTGCACGTCAGTTCGTGAACCACGGTCACGTCAAAGTAAACGGTAAGCGGGTCAACATCCCGTCCTACCGTGTGAAGGAAGGCGACGTTATCGAAGTGCGTGACAAATCCAAGCAACTGGCTGTTGTTCTGGAAGCTGCCGCTTTGGCCGAGCGTGATGTTCCTGATTACATCGACGCCGACCACTCGAAGATGACGGCAACTTTCGTCCGCGCACCGGGCCTGGGTGATGTGCCTTACCCGGTTGTTATGGAGCCGAACCTGGTCGTCGAATTCTACGCGAAGAACTAATCTTCGCTGATATCGAATTCCGAAAGGCCGCGCCAGAAGGCGCGGTCTTTTTTGTTAAAGGGGGGCGCTGCCCCCATCGCGTCAGGCCGCGATTCCCCCGGGATATTTTCGGCCAGATGAAGAGCGGATCAGAGTGGCAGCGGTCGCCCTTCGGCGATTGCTTCCATTGCGAAGTAAGAGGTCACGCTGTCCAGTTCGACCTTTTCAATCAGGCGCTGGTAGACCCTGTCGTATGACGCCATGTCCTGTGTGACTACTTTCAGCTGATAATCGTAGTCACCACCGATCCTGTGAAAATCCACCACCTCGGGGATGGTCAGAACGTGGCGGCGAAAGGCCTGCAGCCACTCGGCCGAGTGATGGCGCGTGCGCAGCATGACAAAAACCACAAGGCTTAATCCAAGTTTCTCACGCGCGATCCTCGCAGTGGACCCAATCAGTACGCCGTTTTCGTTCAGTGACTTGAGCCGCCGCCAGCAGGCGTTCTGTGACAGGCCGACTCGGTCGGCCAGCTCGCGTTGGGAGAGGGTAGCGTCCTGTTGAAGCTCTTTCAGGATGCGTGTGTCAATTCGATCTAACTTTTCACTCATATGAAGTCATCTGACACAAAATAGGGAGAAAATCAGCAAAATTTTGTGAAGTTTCTGTGCTGCACCTCAATCATATTGGGTGGTGCAATACGGAGCCCAAACCATGACCCTGTCCAAGTTTCGCGCAGATATCCAAACCACCACTCGCATTGCTAGCCTGCGTGACGGGTTGATCGGAGAAAACGTTCTGATCCCGGGTTTGCACGGTGACGTGCCGCTGGTCTATGCGGATTACGTCGCTTCGGGGCGTGCGCTGCGTCAGGTTGAAAGGTTTGTTGCCGAACAGGTGCTGCCTTTTTATGCGAACAGCCACACCGAGGCCTCCTATTGCGGATCATACATGACGCGTTTACGCCGCGAAGCGCGTTCCGAAATAGCCCGCATCGTTGGTGCGACACGGGGAGAGGATGCGGTGATTTTCACCGGGTCCGGTGCCACCGCGGGCCTGAACCGGCTGGTCAGCTTATTGGGTGTAAATACAGCTGACCGGCCGGTTGTCTTGATCGGGCCGTATGAACATCACTCGAACATCCTGCCGTGGCGTGAAAGCAAGGCGCGTGTGATCGAGGTGCCCGAGGCGGCTGACGGCGGCGTTGATCTGGCTGTACTGGAACAAATTCTGGTCGAGAATGCCGCATCGGATCTGGTTATCGGATCTTTTTCGGCGGCTTCAAACGTGACGGGAATCATCACCGATCCGGACCCGATAACGCGGTTGCTCAAGGCGCATGGGGCAGTTTCGGTGTGGGATTACGCGGGTGGCGGCCCCTACCTGCCAATGGACATGGGCCCCGAGGATGCGCGCAAGGACGCCATCGTAGTTTCACCGCATAAGTTTCCGGGCGGGCCGGGGGCGTCAGGTGTCCTGATCGTCAACCAGAAGGCCGTAAAGCGGACGTGCCCCAGTTGGCCCGGTGGCGGCACGGTCAGCTTTGTCTCGCCCTGGCGGCATGACTACAGCGAAGATCTGGCTACGCGGGAAGAGGCCGGTACGCCCAATGTGATCGGAGACATTCGTGCAGCGCTTGCTTTCATCGTCAAGGATGTTGTCGGCACCGATGAGATCGCCTGCCGCGAGGCGCAGTACAACCGTATGGCGTTGGAAGGTTGGCGCGGAAACCCGAACCTGACCCTTTTGGGCGCGGGCAACCCGCATCGCCTGCCGATATTTTCCTTTCTTGTACGCGACAATTCAGGTCAGCCCGTACACCAGCAACTGTTTACCCGAATGCTTAGCGATGTTTATGGCATACAGGCACGGGGCGGGTGTGCCTGTGCCGGGCCGTATGCGCATCGTCTGCTGGGGATTGACCGTGCAACGTCGGACCAACTGTATGCATCTCTGTCTGCGGGGGAAGAGATGAAAAAGCCCGGTTGGGTGCGGCTGAACTTTTCATATCTGATGCATGAGGATACCGTTCAGTTCATCATCGACAGCGTTAACGACCTGTCGCGCCGAACCGAAGAATTTGCACCGTTTTACAGCGCTGACCCGGCGACAGCCCGTTTCCGGGCGGCGTGACGGAATTGCCGCTTTTCTCACCCCGTTGAGACAGGTATGAGAGGCTTCAATCAACGGAGCCTCTTATGAACAAGATCATACCTCAACCCGGCATTATGGACATCGCGCTGTATCAGGGCGGCCAGTCGCATCTGGCCGGGGTTGAGCATGTGATCAAACTCAGCTCGAACGAAAACCCTTTCGGTCCCAGCCCCAAAGCGATTGAGGCCGTGCGAAACAGTGCGGCAACGCTGCACCGCTATCCAAGTACGGACCACGCCAGTCTTCGGGCAGCGATTGGAAAGCGTCACGGGCTGGACCCCGCGCGGATCGTCTGCGGTGTTGGCAGCGATGAGGTACTGCAGTTTGTCGCCCAGGCCTATGCCGGGCCGGGGGATGAGGTCATTTATACTGAGCATGGTTTCTCGATGTACCCGATCATCGCCCGTATGGCCGGGGCGACGCCTGTCATGGTGCCAGAGCGTGAGCGCCGCGTGGACGTGGACAATATTCTTGCCGCTCTAACCGACCAAACGCGGATTGTGTTCGTGACCAACCCGGGCAATCCGACCTCGACCATGATTGCCGAGGTTGAACTGGTAAGACTGGCCGAGGCTTTGCCGCAGACCTGCCTGATGGTGATTGACGGGGCCTATGCCGAATTTGTCGATGGATTTGACGGCGGCGCATCGCTGGTGGATCGGTTCGAGAATGTGATCATGACCCGGACGTTTTCAAAGGTCTACGGGCTGGGCGGAATGCGCGTTGGCTGGGGCTATGCCGCGAAGGCAATCATCGATGTGCTGAACCGGGTGCGCCAGCCTTTCAACCTGTCTTTGACGGCGTTGGCTGCGGCCGAAGCGGCGTTGGCTGATCAGGATTTTCTGTCCTTTTGTCAGGCCGAGAATGCGCGCCTGCGCGTGTGGTTGTCAGATGAACTGGCCAAGATTGGCGTTGCCTCGGATGCCTCATGCACCAACTTTATCCTCGCGCGTTTTGCCGATCAGGCCGAGGCCGAGGCCTGTGACGACTTTCTCAAGACCCAAGGTCTGATTGTGCGGCGCGTCGCAGGGTACAACCTGCCGAACGCACTGCGCATCACCGTGGGTGACGAAGAGGCCTGCCGTCGTGTCGTCGCGGCCATTACCGCGTTCAAAAGGGGTGCCGCATGAGTCAGGTATATGACCGCGTCGCTCTGATCGGACTGGGTCTGATTGCGTCATCCATGTTCTGGGCTATCAAACGCGCGGGCCTAGCCAATGAGGTCACCGGCTATGCACGGTCCAAGGCGACCCGTGAGACTGCACGGCGGATCGGCCTGTGCGACCGGGTCTGTGAGACAGCGCAAGAGGCGGTCGAGGGCGCCGATCTGGTGGTTCTGTGTATTCCCGTCGGGGTGATGGGCGCAGTGGCCGAGGAAATCGCGCCAGCCTTGAAGCCGGGGGCGACCGTCACTGATGTGGGGTCTGTAAAAGGCCATGTGATTCAGGCGGTCTCACCCCATGTTCCTGATGGCGTGCATTTCGTTCCGGCCCATCCATTGGCCGGGACCGAGCATTCCGGCCCCGAATCTGGTTTTGCCGAGCTTTTCGACAACCGCTGGTGCTTGTTGGTGCCGGTTGCAGATTCGGATCCCGACGCCATTGCCCGCCTGCGTGCACTGTGGGAGGGCATGGGGTCTTATGTAGATGAAATGGACGCAGAGCATCATGATCTGGTTCTGGCTGTCACTTCGCATGCGCCGCACCTGATCGCCTATACGATGGTGGGTGTGGCAGACGACCTGCGCCGGGTGACGGACAGCGAGGTTATCAAATACTCGGCTGCCGGTTTCCGGGATTTCACGCGGATTGCCGCCTCGGACCCGACCATGTGGCGGGATGTGTTCCTGTCGAACAAGGAGGCGACGCTGGAAATTCTGGGCCGCTTCACCGAAGAGCTTTTTGCGCTGCAACGTGCTATCCGTACCGGTGATGGCGAGCATCTGTTCGACTATTTCACCCGCACGCGCGCGATACGCCGTGGGATCATCGACGCGGGGCAGGATACGGATGCGCCGGATTTCGGAAGGGGAAAGGCGAACACATGAGGCACCTCTGGAGGATGTTGGTGATCGGATGTGTGGCCGTCAGCGCCACAGGGTCCAACGCCTCCCCTCCAGAACAGTCGCTGGTTCCCGTCGCGCGAACATCCTTTGCTTTCGCGTCCTCCGTACCAAACGTCAAGGTTCGCCCGGCTCTGCGCCCGGTGTCTCCGCAAACCCTGGCAGTCGCTGCTCGTCCTGCAAATTTACCCTTGCTGGGGCCGGATACCTCGCTGATGCCCTATCTGCGGCCAAAGGCGTTAGAGCAAGAGGCGCTGTTCAACAAGCGCAAGCTGCGCAAAAGCTCGGTTTGTGGGGATATCGCCATTCAGGGTAAGCCGGTCGGTCGTGTGCCCGGAAAGATCAAGGCGTGTGGGATCAAAGAGGCGGTTCAGATCACCTCGGTTTCAGGTGTGACTCTTAGCCGTCCATCGACAATGGATTGTGGTACGGCGATTGCCCTGAACAAGTGGGTCGACAAGTCCGTTATACCAACCTTCAAACGGCGCGGGCCGGTGGTTGAATTGCAGGTCGCCGCCCACTATGCCTGCCGCACCCGGAATAACCAAAAAGGTGCAAGGATCTCAGAGCACGGCAAAGGCCGGGCGATTGATATCTCGGGTTTTAAAATGGCGGATGGTGAGGTTGTGACGGTGTTGAACGGCTGGCGCAAGAATCCGTCAAAACGTCAGCTTACCAAGGTTTGGCGTGGCGCGTGTGGTCCGTTTGGCACTGTGCTGGGGCCAAATGCAGACCGGTATCACCAGGACCATTTCCACCTGGATACGGCGCGCCATCGCCGTGGCCCATACTGCCGCTAGCGCAAGATCAGACGAGGGGCAGGGCCAAGCGGCAGGGGGCCCAAGGCCACAAAACCATCCCTAAGATTCAGCTGCATATCCAGCGTATTCGGATTGCCGCCCAGACCCGCCATGAAATTCAGCGCGCGCGTCACCGTGTCAACCGCCTGATCCGGCAAAGCACCGGCGGCGTTGGCCATGGCGATCATGTCGCGCCAATTCTCGGCCCGGATTGCAATTTCGCCGGTTGGAATGCCTTGCGCATCAACATCCAACTCACCGGCTGCGAACAGGCGCAATGCACCCCATTTCATCTCGGCCAACCGCAGGTCGATTTTTATCGGCTGCGGTCTGCTTTCTTCCAGGGCAGAGCGGTCCCACGGTTTGTCGAACGTTGCGGTCAAGTCCAGTTCGAGCGTCTCAAAAGCCTGCGGCAACGTCGTGGCCGAGCGCATCAACTCGCGCAGGTCGTCTCCGGGTGTGAAACCGTCGACTTGGGCGCGGATTACGTATGCCTCGGGTATTGCGCTCTGCTCCATCACCAGGGCCAATGTATTGCCGCCGGCCAGCGCCTCGGTGTCGTCGGTGATTGACCACGGGCCCGCAGTCAGCGCCATCTTCTCAAGAACCAGGGCCACACCGGGTTGAAGTTGCAATTCGGCTTGCAGGTCACTGGCTTGAATGGTTGCGGTCTGGTCGAAATAGGACAGGCGCTGAGGCGTATCGGCAAACCGAAGGACCTGTCGTCCAGGCCAGATCGCGGGGCTTTGGAATTCGATCCAGTCTGCGCTCCATGCCGTGCCGGTGCCCGGATCGGCCAGCGCGGGGTTATTCAGACGCGTCATGTGGTGAAACGGGTACCCGTCGGTTTCAACGTCCGAGAATTCGGCTTGCCAGCCGCGCGCCTGCTGTGCATCGAACCACGCGGTGATTGCGTTGCGCAGACCGAAACCTGCGACGAACCAGTAGGCGCTCCAGATCACAACTATGAAAATGACTGCTCGTATCAGACCGCGCATGGCAGTTCGCCCTTTTTCCCACCTCGGAATTGATGTTTATAGGTGCAAACGGGCAAGGGCCAGAGCTATGACGATGTGGGTTTTCGGATATGGATCGCTGCTGTGGAATCCGGGATTCCCGGTTTCACGCAGCGAACGCGCCACATTGCATGGCTACGCCCGGTCTTTCTGCATGAGCTCGATCCATCATCGCGGCACCGAAGAACATCCCGGACTGGTTTTGGCCTTGGATGAACAGGCCGAAGCCAACTGCAAAGGCTTGGCCTTGGCGGTTGAAGCAGGCCATGAGGATCGCACCCTTCAGGAACTGCGTGAACGTGAGCTGATTTCATCGGCTTATGTCGAGGCGATGCTGGATGTACATCTCGACTCGGGTGAGACGGTCAATGCCGTGACCTACGTGATCGATGCCGACCACGTGCAGTATTGCGGTGGTATGCCACTGGAAGATCAAGCCCGGATTATCGCCCATGCCGTCGGTGGGCGTGGACCGAACACCGAATATCTTTACAACACTGCTGAACATCTGGCCGAGATCGGCCTGCGCGATCCTGATCTTGAGTGGTTAGCGCAACGGGTGCGGACCATCACCGCATAAACCCTTGGCGTCACCGACGCAATTTCGCTAGATTCACGCAAGAGCAGGCAAAAACCGGGAACCACGCGCATGGCGCAGGCACATCAGGGCGCGAGACCACATTTCTCGCAACCCATTCGTCAGATCGTTACGATGCTGGTCGCGATCGCGTTGGCAGGGTTCGGGGTCTTCATGGCGCTGCCCTATGTGCTGCCGGTTTTCTATGCCAACCCTTATCTGAACGGCTTTATCATTCTGGTCTTTGTGATCGGCGTGTTCGCCTGTTTCTATCAGGTCGCACAGCTCATCGGGTCGGTGCGCTGGATCGAAGCTTTTGTGGGCGGTGTGGTCCGTGAAGATGCCCGTACACCGCAATTGTTGGCGCCGCTGGCGTCGCTGCTGCGCGAACGGGGCGCGCGGTCTCAGATCAGTTCAACTTCGACGCGGTCCATCCTGGATTCCGTGGCCGAACGTGTCGAAGAAGAACGAGAGATCACCCGCTATATCACCAATGTCCTGATTTACCTTGGTCTTTTGGGCACGTTCTTCGGGCTGGCCACTACGGTTCCGGCAATTGTTGACACCATCCGCAGCCTTAACCCGCAAGAGGGCGAAGAGGGGCTGGCTGTTTTCAACCGACTGATGGTCGGGCTTGAATCGCAATTGCAGGGAATGGGCGTGGCCTTTGGCTCGTCGCTTCTGGGTCTTGCCGGATCGTTGATCGTGGGCTTGTTGGAGCTTTTTGCAGGGCATGGCCAAAACCGCTTCTACCGCGAGCTTGAGGAATGGCTTTCCTCGATCACGCGGGTAGGATTCGGGGCCAGCGACGAAGGCGGTGCTGAACTGGCTGTTCTGACCCCGGTTTTGGATGCGATGTCAGAACAAATGAACGCCTTGCAGGACTTGTTTTCAGCGCAAGAAGCAGACCGCGCTGCGGTGTCGTCCAAGCTGGGTCAGTTGACTGATGCAATTGGCGAGATGAACCAGCGGCAGGAAAACAACGAGGGTGTGACAGCCGCCCTTGAGCGGGTGGCCCTCGGACAGGATGCCTTGTTGGATCACATGCGTGAGCAGGGCACCGGTGACGGAATTGATGCCGAAAGCCGCATGCGCCTGCGGTCGATGGATGTGCAATTGCTGCGTATCCTCGAAGAAATCTCGGCTGGTCGTCAGGAAAGCATGAGTGAAATCCGCAAGGATATCGAACTGTTGGTCAAAGCTCTGACATTGCCCCGCGGCGCTGTTCGGACCGCGCCGGAAAGAGAGTAAGGTATGGCCCTATCGCGTCGTACAGGTCAGCGGTTCCAGGGTTCGGTCTGGCCCGGCTTTGTGGATGCGATCACCGGTCTGCTCATGGTGCTGACCTTTGTACTGACCATCTTCATGGTGGTCCAGTTCGTGTTACGAGAAACGATCTCGGGGCAAGAGGATGAGTTGACCGCCCTGTCGGATGAGGTCGCCGCACTGGCCGGCGCGTTGGGTTTGGAAGAACGCGAAAACAGCCGGTTGCAGGCGCGCATGGGTGTGCTGAACTCAACGCTGACCCAGGTTGAGACAGAGCTGGTGCAAGCACAGATTCAACTGACCGATTTTGAGGATCAGGTTGCGGCCCTGCTGCTTGAACAAGAGCGCGCACAGGGCGAAATCGCCGACTTGCAGAACGAACAGGACGCTTTGAACCTTGCCTTGGCGCAAAGCCGGGCCGAGATCGATGAACAAACTGAGGCCGCGCGTCTGGCCGCAGCCCAGCGAGAAGCGCTTGAAGCTCTGGTCGCTGACCTGGAGCAAAACGAGGCTGCGCAGTCGACCCGCATATCTGAGCTTGAGGAAGAATTGAGCGCAGAAGAGGCCGCTAAACTGGCCGAAGCCGCCGCTGCCGAAAACTTGCGCAACCGGTTACAGAATGCTGATGCGGAACTGACTGCCATGACACTTGCCCTGGAAGCGCAGCGCAAAGAGGCCGAGGAGACGTTGACCCTGCTGGCAGCGGCGCAAGCCGCGAAGGCAGAATTGGAACGACAGTTTGGCGACCTGAACGCGCAAGACCTTCGGGCCCAGCTTGAGGCGGCATTGGCTGCGCAAACAGAGGCGCAGGCCGAAGCGCAGGAACAGCGCACGCTGGCCGAAGAGCGCGCGGCCCTGCTGTCCGTCGCCCGCGAAACGTTGTCAGCAGAACAGGCGATTTCTGAAAAAGCGCAGCGCGAAACTGCTTTGCTCAACCAGCAAATGGCGGCACTGCGTGAACAATTGGGCGGGCTTCAGGCCTTGTTGGACGACTACGCGGATCGCAACGCCGCGGCAGATATCCGCATCCAGACGCTGGGGCAGGATCTGAACGCTGCCTTGGCCCGTGCGGCCTCGGAAGAGCGCCGCCGCCGGATATTGGAAGAGGCTGAGCGCGCCCGTCTCGAAGCCGAAGCCGAAGACCTGGTGGCGCAGGCCGAGGATTTGCAAAGGTATCGATCAGAGTTTTTTGGCCGTCTGCGCGATGTTCTGGGTGATGAAGAGGGCGTGCGGATTGAAGGCGACCGTTTCGTGTTCTCGTCCGAGGTTCTGTTTGACACCGGGTCAGCCGTTCTGTCACCGGTCGGGCAGCAAGAGGTCGCCAAGGTGGCCAATATCCTGCGCAGCGTAGCTGCGGAAATTCCTGAGGGGTTGAATTGGGTGATCCGGGTTGATGGTCACACCGACAACGTACCCTTAGCCGGGACTGGGCGATATCGCGACAACTGGGAGCTTAGCCAAGGTCGGGCGCTTTCCGTCGTGCGATATATGGTCGAGGCGCTGGGAATTCCGCCAAACCGGCTGGCCGCCAATGGGTTCGGAGAGTTTCAGCCCGTCAACCCCGCAGACACACCCGAAGCCCGTGCCCAGAACCGTCGGATCGAATTGAAGCTGACCGAGCGCTAAACGCTGCCTATGCATGACATAGATGCGGTCCGTTGCGATGGGAGTTCTATTTACGCGCTGAGCGGGTCCGCAGAACCCAAACTGTCACACTTTGGCGCGTGAGCTGTCTCTTGCCTTTCAAGCGGTGGCAGATTGGGCATAGGTTGAAATTGCGAGAACAACGCCCCACCCAGCGCCAGCTTTGGTGTTTGAACTACCAACAAGAACCAAGGGCCAAACTACACCAAGTTGGGCCGAGCGCCCTATGAAAGAAGAATGGCCACAAGAGTGTGGCGCACACAAGCCCGGTTGGACCATCAACCGGGCTTTCTAGTATCATTTTTCGCCGTTGGTCAGTCCGCTGTCAGAAGCGGTGGCTTGTCACCTGGAATGCGCGGCTGATCCGGACCAAAAATCTCAAGGTTCAGTTCGCCTTTCTTGACCGAGACACGAACAACTCCGCCCTTGGCCAGTTTGCCGAACAGAAGTTCTTCGGCCAGAGGCTTCTTGATATGCTCTTGGATCACGCGACCCAATGGACGTGCGCCCATCTTGTCGTCATACCCTTTATCCGCGAGCCATTCAGCGGCCTTGGGTGTCAGATCAATTGTCACGTTACGGTCCAGCAACTGAGCCTCAAGCTGCAGCACGAACTTCTCGACCACTTGCAGAATAACGCTTTTCGGCAGTGGCGCGAACGAGATAACCGCGTCCAGACGGTTGCGGAACTCCGGCGTAAAGGTGCGCTCGATGGCGGCCGTATCTTCCCCTTCACGGCGGTCACGGGCAAAGCCGATCGCTGCCTTAGCCTGTTCCTGCGCACCCGCGTTCGAGGTCATGATCAATACCACGTTGCGGAAATTCACGGTACGGCCGTTGTGATCGGTCAGTTCTCCGTGGTCCATCACTTGCAACAGGATGTTGAAGACGTCCGGATGGGCTTTTTCAATCTCGTCCAGCAGCAGCACGCAGTGCGGATGCTGGTCCACGCCGTCGGTCAAAAGACCACCCTGATCAAACCCGACATAGCCCGGAGGCGCACCGATCAGACGGCTGACGGCATGTTTCTCCATGTATTCGGACATATCGAAGCGCAGCAGTTCAACGCCCAGATTATCCGCGAGTTGTTTTGCCACTTCGGTCTTACCGACACCGGTTGGACCTGCGAACAGGTAGTTACCGATGGGCTTCTCAGGTTCACGCAGACCCGCACGCGCCAGCTTGATCGCACTGGCCAACGCCTCGATCGCTTCATCCTGACCAAACACCACCCGTTTCAGCGAAGCTTCGAGGTCTTTCAGAACCTCAGCATCGTCCTTGGTGACGTTTTTGGGTGGAATGCGCGCGATTTTGGCGACCACGGCCTCAATCTCTTTCACTCCGATGGTCTTGCGGCGCTTGCTTTCAGCAACCAGATGCTGTGCGGCACCGGCCTCATCAATCACGTCGATGGCCTTGTCCGGCAGTTTGCGATCATTGATGTAGCGCGCTGACAACTCTACGGCAGTCTTGATTGCGTCCGCCGTGTATTTGATCTCGTGGTGTTTCTCAAAGTAAGGCTTGAGGCCACGAAGAATCTTCACGCTGTCTTCGACCGAAGGTTCGTTCACATCGATTTTCTGGAACCGGCGGCTGAGCGCGCGGTCTTTTTCAAAATGCTGGCGGAATTCTTTGTACGTGGTAGATCCCATGGTCCGCAGCTTGCCACCCTGCAGGGCTGGTTTCAGCAGGTTTGACGCGTCCATTGCGCCGCCAGAGGTGGCACCGGCACCGATCACAGTGTGAATCTCATCGATAAACAGGACTGCGTCGGGGTGATCTTCCAACTCGGTCACAACGGCCTTCAAGCGTTCCTCGAAGTCACCGCGATAACGTGTTCCGGCCAGCAGTGCGCCCATGTCCAGCGAATAGATCGTGGTGTTTGCCAGCACGTCGGGGGCCTCACCCGCGACAATCTTGTGCGCCAAGCCTTCGGCGATAGCGGTTTTGCCCACGCCCGGATCACCCACCAACAGCGGATTGTTCTTGCGGCGGCGGCACAGCACCTGAATACAGCGCTCAACCTCATCTGCCCGGCCGATCAGGGGATCAACGTCACCAGCGCGCGATTTCGCGTTCAGATCAATACAGTATTTCCCCAGCGCACTTTCTTTCTGATCGCCTTCAGCAGTGCTGGACTGTGCTTCTTCTTCCACTTGATCCGCGCCTGAGACTGAGCGGTTTTCGCCATAAGCAGGGTCTTTGGCCACGCCATGCGCGATGAAGTTCACAGCGTCATAGCGGGTCATATCCTGTTCTTGCAGGAAGTAGGCGGCATTGCTTTCGCGTTCGGCAAAAATGGCAACCAGAACGTTGGCCCCGGTGACTTCTGTCCGGCCTGAACTTTGCACGTGGATTGCCGCACGTTGGATCACGCGCTGGAACGCGGCCGTCGGAACAGCCTCAGATCCGTCGATATCAGTGACGAGGTTTGACAGGTCCTCGTCGATGAATTCGACAAGCGTGCTGCGCAACTCATCCAGGTCAACGCTGCATGCCTTCATGACGCGGATGGCGTCAGGCTCTTCCAGAAGCGCCAGCAGCAAATGCTCCAGCGTGGCGAATTCATGTCGCCTTTCGTTCGCAGCCGCCAGGGCCGCGTGAATGGCTTGTTCTAATGTGCTCGAGAATGAAGGCACGTGGGTGCTCCTCTTCTTGTCTTGGGTCGCATGGGGGCGGGCTTCGGCCCCGATCCGACCATGTCCTCATACTATTAGAGTTTGGTTGATCGTGGCCCGGCTTCAAGGGTTTTCTTTCACTTGACAGTCACATTTAATGTGACCGTTGCCGCGAAGAGCGTGAAATAGGCACTAGAAGCGATCTTTTCTAGCCCTGATTTCCGCAAAAACCTCAGCCGGGTCTGCGTTTTTCATGCCCAAATGTGCCTGAATCGCCGGATCTGCGGCGCGTAAAAAGGGATTTGTGGCTTTTTCCAGCGCCAGCGAGGACGGAACCGTCGGCTGCCCGGCAGTACGGGCATGGTTGATTTCGGCCATGCGCTGTTGCAACGCAGCGTTGTCCGGATCAACTGTAATCGCAAACTTGGCATTCGATTGTGTATATTCGTGACCAGAATACACGATTGTTTCGTCGGGCAAGGCCGCCAGTTTGGACAGAGACGTCCACATTTGCGGTGCGGTCCCTTCGAACAAGCGCCCACAGCCGAGGGCCATCAGACTGTCGGCGGTAAAGACGGCCGCGCTTTTCGGCAGGTAATATGCCACGTGGCCAACCGTGTGGCCTGATACGTCCAGCACTTGCACGGGTTCGCCGCCAAGGTCGAAACTGTCGCCGTCGGCCACTTGCTGATCCAGCGGGGGCAGGCGGTGGGCATCAGCCGCAGCGCCGATAACCTTGGCCGGATGTTTTTCCAGGATACCGGCCAGCCCGTCCACGTGGTCCCAGTGATGGTGGGTCAGCAAAACGTGGCTCAGCTTCCAGCCACGCGCATCCAACTCGGCCAGAATCGGGCCCGCCTCGGGCGCGTCGATGAGAGCGGTTTGACCGCTTGCGGCGTCATGCGCCAGAAATGCGTAGTTATCGCTGAGACATGGGATGGTTACGATCTCAAGAGGCATGGCCTTTTGCCCTTTCGTTGCTAGACTGCGGGCAGCTAAGCCGATTGACCGGGTGTCTGCAATGCATCTTGATGTGCAGGATTTGAGGAATTTTTACTATCGCAGCACGTTGGGTCGCGCGGCGCAGGCGGCTATTCGTGGGCGGTTGATTGAGTTGTGGCCTGAGGCCAAAGGGCAGACGGTGGTCGGATTCGGGTTCGCCGTACCCTTACTGCGACCTTATCTCGCGGATGCGCGGCGGGTGATTGGGCTGATGCCCGGCCCCCAAGGGGTCATGCCGTGGCCCGCTGGGCTGCCGAATGTATCTGTTTTGACCGAAGAAACCCTCTGGCCTGTTGAAACCGGTCATGTCGACAAGCTGGTGGTGATGCATGGTTTGGAAACGTCGAGCCGACCAAGCGACTTGCTGAATGAATGCTGGCGCGTTCTTGGGCCGGGCGGGCGGGCGCTTTTTATAGTGCCGAATCGGGCCGGGCTATGGTCGCGTACAGACCGGACGCCGTTTGGCTTTGGGCGTCCGTATTCAGCATCGCAATTGGAAAGCCAATTGAAGGCCCATTATTTTCTTCCTGAAAGCCACTGCTCTGCCCTTTATATGCCACCGTCGTTTCGGCGCTTCTGGCTTAAATCAGGAAGCCTGATCGAGAAAACCGGGCAGCGTGTGCCCACAATTATGGCGGGCGGTGTCCTGATGATTGAAGCCAGCAAGCATATCCAACCGCCAAGTGGCAGCGTCACGAAAGATGCAGCGCGGCGACCCCTGAAAGCGTTGGATGGTTTGTTGAAACCCGCATGATCGATCTTCGTGATCAAGGCGGAAAAAATGCGGGAAATAAGTCACAGGAATCGCTAAAACCTGAATATTCGTAACATTTTTCAACTGCGTCAACGGGTCCAAACCGTCGCACTTTGCGTAAGTGTATGAAAATTAATAATTTGTGGATATTTCTGTTACCGCTATAGCGTATTGCTTGGTTGGATAGGCTCTGCTACATCCCCGGTGATTTTGATCCCCGCCCTAAATGGACGGGGTGTCTTCACGCCCCCGGGGTAGCTGCCGCAACGCGAATTCGGGGCCTAAAGTATCGGAAGGGTGGACGTGTCCGAACCAGCTTCGATTTCCACAGGCATTGCCGAGCGCTATGCCACCGCAATCTTTGAGATTGCAAAAGAGAATAATGACCTTGCAGGCCTGGAAACCGGCATAAATGATCTGGCAGCGGCCTTGAGCGAAAGCGCCGACTTGCGCGACCTGATCGCCTCGCCTCTGGTGTCGCGCGCTGAACAGGAAGGCGCGATCACTGCCATTGCCGACAAAATGGGTCTGCATGCAATTCTGCGCAACACGCTGGGCCTGATGGCGCAAAAGCGCCGCCTGTTTGTTGTGCCGCAACTGGTGCAGGTTCTGCGTGACATGCTGGCCGAAGAGCGTGGCGAAGTGACCGCCGATGTCGCGTCGGCCAAAGCGCTGACCAAAACTCAGATGGAAAAACTGTCCAAAACGCTGTCCGAGCGTGTGGGCAAGACCGTGACAATCAATGCGACCGTGGATGAAAGCCTCATCGGCGGTCTTGTCGTTAAAGTGGGCTCGAAGATGATCGATAGCTCGATCCGCTCGAAGCTGAACTCCCTACAGAATGCAATGAAAGAGGTCGGATAAATGGGAATCCAAGCTGCAGAGATTTCTGCAATCCTGAAGGACCAGATCAAGAATTTTGGTCAGGAAGCCGAAGTAGCCGAAATCGGCCGCGTGCTGAGCGTCGGTGACGGGATTGCCCGTGTATACGGTCTGGACAATGTACAAGCCGGTGAGATGGTCGAATTCCCCGGCGGCATCATGGGCATGGCGCTGAACCTGGAAAGCGACAACGTTGGTGTCGTTATCTTTGGTTCCGACCGTGACATCAAAGAAGGTGACACCGTTAAGCGCACCAACTCGATCGTGGACGTTCCGATCGGTGACGAACTGCTGGGCCGTGTTGTTGACGGTCTGGGCAACCCGCTGGACGGCAAAGGCCCGATCAACGCCTCCAAGCGCGGCGTTGCAGACGTTAAGGCCCCTGGCATCATCCCGCGTAAATCGGTGCATGAGCCGATGGCAACCGGACTGAAATCGGTTGACGCGATGATCCCCATCGGCCGTGGCCAGCGTGAGCTGATCATTGGTGACCGTCAGACCGGTAAGACCGCTGTGGCTCTGGATACCATCCTGAACCAGAAAGTCTATAACGACGCAGCGGGTGACGACGAGTCCAAGAAGCTGTACTGCGTCTACGTTGCGGTCGGTCAAAAGCGTTCGACTGTTGCGCAGCTGGTGAAGAAACTGGAAGAGTCCGGCGCGATTGAATATTCGATCGTTGTTGCCGCGACCGCGTCCGACCCGGCGCCGATGCAGTTCCTGGCACCTTACGCCGCGACCGCGATGGCTGAATACTTCCGTGACAATGGCCGCCACGCGCTGATCATCTATGATGACCTGTCAAAACAAGCTGTGTCCTATCGTCAGATGTCGCTGCTGCTGCGCCGTCCGCCCGGACGTGAAGCCTATCCGGGTGACGTGTTCTACCTCCACTCCCGTCTGCTGGAGCGTTCGGCGAAGCTGAACGAAGACTTCGGTGCAGGCTCGCTGACCGCTCTGCCGGTTATCGAAACGCAGGGTGGTGACGTTTCGGCGTTTATTCCGACCAACGTGATTTCGATCACCGACGGCCAGATCTTCCTGGAAACCGAACTGTTCTACCAAGGTATCCGTCCTGCTGTGAACACCGGTCTGTCGGTTTCGCGTGTGGGCTCGTCGGCCCAGACCGATGCGATGAAATCGGTTGCCGGTCCGGTTAAGCTGGAACTGGCGCAGTACCGCGAAATGGCCGCGTTTGCGCAGTTCGGCTCGGACCTCGACGCCGCAACCCAGCAGCTGCTGAACCGTGGTGCGCGTCTGACTGAGCTGATGAAGCAGCCGCAATACTCGCCGCTGACCAACGCGGAAATCGTCTGCGTCATTTTCGCGGGAACCAACGGGTACCTCGACAAGATCAGCGTCTCGGATGTCGGTCGTTACGAAGCTGGCCTGCTGTCGCACCTGCGCGGAAAGCACGCCGACCTGCTTAAGTGGATCACGGACGAAGATCCCAAGATCAAGGGTGACGCTTCTGACAAGATCAAGGCTGCGCTGGACGAATACGCCGCAACCTTCGCTTAAGGGAGAGGCGGGCACATGCCAAATCTTAAGGACCTTAAAAACAGGATCGAGTCGGTCAAATCGACCCGCAAGATCACCAAGGCCATGCAGATGGTCGCGGCCGCAAAACTGCGCCGCGCCCAGGAAGCTGCCGAACAGTCACGTCCCTATGCCGAGCGGTTCAATGCCGTGATGGCGGGACTGGCCGCTTCGGTCGGGGGCAGCGACAGCGCCCCCAGGCTGTTACGTGGAACAGGCAGTGAGGATGTCCATCTGCTGGTTGTCATGACGGCAGAACGCGGCCTGTGTGGCGGTTTCAACGCGAACATAGCCAAGCTGGCTCGCGCCAAGGCGGAAGAGCTGCGCGGTAAGGGCAAAACGGTCAAGATTCTGACCGTTGGCAAGAAAGGCCGCGACGCGCTCAAGCGTGATTTTGGCGATCTGTTCGTTGGACATATCGACCTGAGCGAGGTCAAGCGCATTGGCTATGCAAATGCGCAGGACGTCGCAAAGGATATCCTGACCCGCTTTGACGATGGAGAGTTCGACGTTGCCACGATCTTCTACTCGAAGTTCCAGAACGTTGTGACTCAAATCCCGACGGCACAGCAGATCATCCCCGCCTCGTTTGAGGACACCGAGGATGACGATAGCAGTGCGGTCTTCGATTACGAGCCCAGCGAAGAGGCCATTCTGGCAGAACTGCTGCCCAAGGGGGTCGCGACCGCGATCTTCTCGGCTCTGCTTGAAAACGGGGCCTCGGAACAGGGTGCACGGATGTCCGCGATGGACAACGCGACACGCAACGCGGGTGAGATGATCGACAAACTGACGATCCAGTTCAACCGCTCGCGTCAGGCCGTGATCACCAACGAGCTGATTGAAATTATTTCCGGCGCCGAAGCGCTGTAGAGACTAACCGGAGACGAAACATGGCGAATGCAAAAGGCAAAGTCACACAGATCATCGGGGCCGTCGTCGACGTGCACTTCGAAGATCAGCTGCCTGAAATTCTGAACGCGCTGGAAACCACCAACAACGGCAAGCGCCTGGTATTGGAAGTTGCTCAGCACCTAGGTGAAAATACTGTCCGCACCATCGCGATGGACGCGACCGAGGGTCTTGTCCGTGGCGAAGAGGTGACCGACACCGGCGCGCCGATCTCGGTTCCTGTTGGCAACGCCACCCTGGGCCGCATTCTGAACGTGGTCGGTGAGCCGATCGACGAAAAGGGCGACGTTGAAACAACTGAAACCCGCGCGATCCACCAGCCCGCACCCGAGTTCGACGAACAGTCGACCGAGTCGGAAATTCTGGTCACCGGCATCAAGGTTGTTGACCTGCTGGCCCCCTACGCCAAAGGCGGTAAGATCGGCCTGTTCGGCGGTGCTGGCGTGGGCAAAACCGTTCTGATCATGGAACTGATCAACAACATCGCAAAAGTGCACTCGGGCTTTTCCGTGTTCGCGGGTGTTGGTGAACGGACCCGTGAAGGGAACGACCTGTACCACGAGATGATCGAATCGAACGTTATCAAGCCGGACAATCTGTCGGAATCGCAGGTTGCCCTGGTTTACGGTCAGATGAACGAACCTCCGGGAGCGCGTGCGCGTGTTGCTCTGACAGGTCTGACCCTGGCCGAGCAGTTCCGCGATCAGTCCGGTACCGACGTTCTGTTCTTCGTCGACAACATCTTCCGCTTCACACAGGCGGGCTCCGAGGTTTCGGCTCTGCTGGGTCGTATTCCGTCAGCCGTGGGCTACCAGCCGACACTGGCCACCGACATGGGTGCCCTGCAGGAGCGTATCACCTCGACCAAGGCTGGCTCGATCACCTCGGTTCAGGCGATCTACGTGCCTGCGGACGACCTGACCGACCCTGCGCCGGCAACCTCGTTCGCGCACTTGGACGCGACCACCGTTCTTAACCGTGCGATCTCGGAAAAGGGTATCTACCCGGCCGTGGACCCGCTCGACTCGACCTCACGCCTGCTTGACCCGGCCATTGTTGGTGAAGAGCACTACAAGGTTGCAACCGACGTTCAGCAGATCCTCCAGCGTTACAAGTCGCTGCAGGACATCATCGCTATCCTCGGCATGGACGAACTGTCGGAAGAGGACAAGCTGACCGTTGCCCGCGCCCGTAAGATCGAACGCTTCCTGTCGCAGCCGTTCGACGTGGCCGAAGTCTTCACCGGCAGCCCGGGCGTTCAGGTTCCACTGGATGTCACCATCTCGTCGTTCAAGGCCGTTGTTGCCGGCGAATACGATCACCTGCCCGAGGCGGCCTTCCTGATGGTTGGTGGCATCGACGAAGTGATCGCCAAGGCCGAAAAGATGGCTGCGGCGGCCGCCTAAGGAGTATCCCTGATGGCAAACACGATGCAATTCGACCTTGTCAGCCCTGAGCGGAGCCTTGCTTCGCTCAGCGCGACAGCGGTCCAGATTCCCGGCGCGGACGGGGACATGACGGCGATGCCTGACCATGCCCCCACCATCACCACGCTTCGCCCGGGCGTCCTGAAGGTCGACGCGCCCGAAGGATCCAGCGAATACCTGGTGACCGGCGGATTTGCTCAGATCAACGGCGACGGGTTGTCGGTATTGGCTGAAAAGGCCATTCCGGTGGACGAAGTAACCCGTGCGCATCTGGATGAGCTGATCGCCGAGGCGCGCGCCTCGCATGAAAAGGCAAAAAACGGCGACGATCAGACCATCGTCGACGAAGCTGCCAAGCTGCTGGCCGACATGGAAGCCCTTGGAACCCATATGAGCCTGTAAGGCCAAAGCGTAATTGTCTTTGTAAAGCGGCCCCGATGTTTCGGGGCCGTTTTTTTGTCGTGATTTTGCCCAATGGATTAGATACCTTACGGGAATTCAATCAAACTGATAGTGAAATGAAGAAATTTATCTCCCATCCCATCGGTGTCGATCAGGGCGAAAAGATTTTGTTCTCAGAGTTTGCTGAGGGTGGGGGTATGTGGACCGGTGAAGGACCACGCGAACGTTCTGCGGAAATTCGGTTTAGTGAGACCTTCCGCTCGGTCCCGGTTGTGCAAATAGGCGTGGCGCTTTGGGACGTGGACACCTCATCCGCGCTGCGCGCCGAGGTAAAGGCCGAAGACATCACCGAGGACGGCTTCAAAGCGATTTTTCGAACCTGGTCAGACACCAAGATTGCCCGTATCCGCGTGGTGTGGACGGCAATCGGGGACCTCTCGCATGAGGACGATTGGGATATCGCCTGACCGCACTCCGCTGCGGGGCAGTCCGCTTTCTCAAGGTGACATAAAACTGTATCAGACAACGGCCAAGCCACTGCAGGAATGCATTGATGCCGGCATGGTAGTCAACAGAATTCACGAGGCCGTTGGTCAGCTTTGGCAACTGTCATTGCGGCACAAGATCCCGCCGATCATCTACAGTTTTCGATTCCATTACAGAATTGTACCTGCCGCCCGTGCCGGGATGTTTCGAAGCTCCCCGATGAGGTCGGCCAACTGAAACGTATCTCTGGAGGGCACGATGACGTGCCCCCCAGCGCAAACCCTTAGTCCATATGGTACATCGACTCGTAAATCGGCCGCAGTGTCTTGTCCTCAAACAGGGATGACACGCTGGTGCCGTTCCAGATATTCAGGATCGCCTGAGTAAAGATAGGCGCGGTTGGGACGATGCGGATGTTCTTGGCCTTGGCGACCTCTTTGGTTGGCTGGATCGTATCCGTCAGAACCAGAGATTTCATTACTGAATTCGTCACACGCTCGACTGCAGGGCCGCTCATCACACCATGCGTGATGTAGGAATGAACTTCCTTGGCACCGTTATCCATCAGAACCTGCGCCGCTTTGCACAATGTCCCGGCTGTGTCGCACATATCGTCCACGATCAGGCAGATCTTGTCTTTGACGTCGCCAATAACGGTCATCTCAGCCACTTCGCCCGCCTTCTCACGGCGTTTGTCCACGATCGACAGCGGGGCGTTTATGCGCTTGGCCAACTCGCGTGCGCGGGCCACACCGCCTACGTCTGGTGAGACCACCATAATCTCATCCAGGCTGTCCTTGAATTGGTGCATGACATCCAGAGCAAAGATCGGTGAGGCATAAAGGTTATCCACCGGGATGTCGAAAAAGCCCTGAATCTGGGCCGCGTGCAGATCCATGGTCAGCACCCTCTCGATCCCGGCGCCGGTCAGCATATTGGCGACAAGCTTGGCGCTGATGGGGGTGCGGGCCTTGGTGCGTCGGTCCTGACGGGCATATCCGAAATAGGGGATCACTGCGGTTATCCGCTGGGCCGACGAACGGCGCAGCGCGTCAGCGATAATCAGCAGTTCCATCAGGTTATCGTTGGCCGGGTTCGAGGTCGGCTGGACAATAAACATGTCCTCACCACGGACATTTTCGAAAACTTCGACGAAAATTTCACCATCGTTGAACCGCTCAACACGCGCATCGACCAGACCCTGATCGACCCCGCGATACAGGCTCATACGGCGAGCGATTGAATCGGCTAGCGGAAGATTGGCGTTCCCAGCGATCAGCTTGGGTTCGTTGAGTGTCGGCATCGGCTGATATCCCCGGGCAGCAATGGCAAATGTGACAGATTCGTGATTTCAACACCGCTTAGCACGGCCTTACGGTCCAGCAAAGATAACGCAGCGGAGAAAGTGCACATGGCCCAGATTGACTACTATTTTGCGACACTCTCGCCCTTCACTTACCTGGCCGGCGCGCGGTTAGAGGAGATCGCGGCCAAACACAGCGCCACCATCAACTACAAGCCGCTGGATATCATGGCGCTGTTCGGTCGTACCGGAGGGACGCCGCCGAAAGATCGGCATCGGTCGCGAATCGAATACCGGGCGCAGGACTTGTTGCGGCAGTCCAAGAACCTTGGAATGGATTTCAATCTTCAACCGGCACATTGGCCCACGAATATGGCACCGTCATCCTACGCCGTGATTGCAGCGGTAAAAGGCGGGTCTGGTGACGTTGGCAAACTGGTCCAAGCTTTCCTGCGCGCCTGCTGGGCTGAAGAAAAAGACATCGCGCAGGATGATGTGATCCGCGATTGCTTGTCACAGGCGGGCTTCGATCCAAGCCTTGCCGACAGCGGCCTGCTGGTCGGTGCCGAAACCTACGCCGCCAATCTGGAAGAAGCCGTTGATCGCGGTGTGTTCGGCGCGCCATTCTATATCACCGAAGACGATCAGCGTTTCTGGGGTCAGGACAGTCTGAACGATCTGGACCGGCACCTTACCGAGATGAAAGGCTGAGGGGCGCGACCGTCAAAGCAGGGCAAGGAATCGGTCGATATCGTCGTCACCGATCGACCAGTCACAAACCAGGCGGCAGGTGAGAATTTCTTCGTCATCTGCGCCGCTCAGATCGGCCCCCCACAGGTGATAGACCGCCCCGGCCTCATGCAGTTGCTTGTGCCGGGCGCGGGAAAACTGGGCGAAGATCATATTGGCCTGCGGTTCGTGCAGAAAGGTTGCGCCTTTCGCGCGCAACCCGTCAGCCAGACGCGCACAGTTGGCATTGGCCTGACGCGCCATGGTCAGCCAAAGATCGTCCCGCAGATAGGCCGCCATCTGCGCCGAAAGATACCGATGCTTCGAGAACAAATGTGCCCCGCGTTTGCGCCGCAGTTCGAATTCCCAGGCTTTGGCTTCGTCGAAAAAAACAACCGCCTCGACCCCCATCAATCCGTTTTTCGTACCGCCAAAGCTGACCGCGTCCACGCCTGATTTCCATGTCATCTCGGCCGGGGAACAATTCAGCGCCACCAGCGCGTTGGTAAAGCGCGCTCCATCAAGATGCACAGGCAGGTTGTATTCCTTGGCCACACTGCACAGCGCTTGTAATTCCGCCAGCGAATAGACCGAGCCGCGCTCGGTGACTTGCGTGATAGACACCGGCCCACGCTGTGGGCCATGTACGCCGCGTGTTTCTTCAGCCAGAATTGATCGCCGCAGGGCCTCGGGGTCCATCTTGTCGCCGCCGGGAACAAGCGTCAGCTTGGCTCCGGTGTAAAACTCCGGCGCGTTGCACTCATCCTCATGGATATGCGCCACCGGTGAGCAAAAAATTGTATCCCAAGGGTTCGCCAAAGTCGCCAGCGCCAGCGAATTCGCCGCCGTCCCGGTGGCCACCAGATAGACCGCCGCGCCGGGGGCTTCAAAGATACCGCGAATGCGATCACGCACTTCGTTCATCAGAGTGTCCGCACCATACGCCATTTGATAGCCCAGGTTGGCTTCGTTCAATGCGGCCAAGACCTTGGGATGGACCGGGCCAGAGTTGTCAGAAGCGAAATACATTAGCTGGGCTCCTCGATGATATAGTCTTCCCACTCTTCGATGGGGGTTTCGAACTCGGATATCGTGCGATCCTTGACCGAGACTCCGGCGGCGTGCACGCTGTCTGGCGTACCGGAGATCAAAGGATGCCAGTCGTATAGGGGTTTGCCCTCCCACAGCAGACGGTAAGCGCAGGTTTGCGGCAGCCAATAGGCGTGGTCGTCGATGTTGTCTGGCTTCATCACAATGCATTCCGGCACAAACTGGTGGCGGATGTCATATTGCGTGCAGCGGCACGTCTCATCATCCAGCAGACGACAGGCAACGCAGGTCAGAGCGACCTCGCCAGTATCTTCGTCCTCCAGCTTGTTCAGGCAGCACTTGCCACAGCCATCGCACAGCGCCTCCCATTCGCGCTGGTTCATCTTGGTCAGTGGTTTGCGTTCCCAGAACCGGTGACCCAGACCATTGCGATCAATAGGGTCTGTCGTCATAGCGCCGCCAGATGGGTGCGGGCTTGATCGCAATCGGTATCCATCTGTGCGATCAGACCGTTCAAACCGTCAAATTTCATCTCAGGTCGTAGATACTCGACCAGCGCCACCGACAGGGTTGAGCCGTAAAGGTCGCCAGAGAAATCGAATAGGAAAGTTTCGATATTGGGCACTTCGCCATTGAACATTGGCCGCACCCCGACCGAGGCCGCCCCGTGGTAGCTGCCCTGATGAGGGCCGTCCAGCACATCGACCAGCACCGCGTAGACACCGAATTTCGGCGGGTGCAGCCCCTCGATGGACATGTTTGCAGTGGGAAAACCCAGTTCGCGTCCACGCTGCTCGCCGCCGATCACTTCACCTTCGATCCGGTGCCAGTGGCCCAGCATGGTGGCCGCATCGCGGGGGCGGCCTTCGGTCAGTGCGGTGCGGATTGCGGTGGACGACACGACATTTTCGGATCGCTGCATCAAGGGGGCAATGGTGACGCCAAAGCCCATTTGCTGGCCAAATCGCAGGATGTCGTCAGCCGTCCCGCTGCGCCCTTTGCCGAAACAGAAATCCGCACCCACCACAACATGTGACAGGCCCAGCCCGTCGCAGATCACGATGCGGGCAAATTCTTCGGGGGTAAGCCCGGCCAAAGCGGCATTGAAGGGCAGTTCATAGAGTTTCTGAACACCCAGCTTTTCCAACCGGTGCGCGCGTGTATTACCACGCATCAGGCGAAATGGGGGGGCGTCCGGCGCGAAGTATTCCCTGGGATGCGGTTCAAACGTCAACACGCCAAGAGGAGCATCCGGGTCCGCATTGCGCGCCAGTTCAATCACCGACTGATGGCCGAGATGGACGCCGTCAAAATTCCCGATCGCCACGCTGGCGCCGCGGTCCTGAGGTTCGATAAACTGATAGTCCCGGATGATATGCATGAGGTGTGGGTACTGTTCCTCTCAGCCATATTCAAGCACCTCATCTTTGCGCCGGGCAAAAATGCTTTGTGCCCTTCCGTCGGGCCGGAATTGGCCGCAAGCCGCGAGAGCCTGCGTATCGCCTGCATTGGCGATCAGAGTTCGAACTTTGGGATACTCTTTTCGAACGATCAGTCGAACTTACGAGAGGGGGCGAGCACCATTGCCTCGCCAATCAGCACCTTTTTGCCGTCCACAGCACAGTGACAATCCAGCTTCACCCGACGTTTGGAAAAGTCGATATCGGTCACTTTGACCTCGGCATAGACCATGTCGCCCGGCCGGACCGGAGCGAGGAATTTCAACGACTGGCCCAAATAGACCGTACCGTGTCCGGGAAGCTGTTCGCCAATCACGGCCGAGATCAGACCCGCAGTTAGCATCCCATGTGCGATGCGCCCCTCGAAAATTGTGTCGCGGGCGTAATCGTCATCCAGATGCACCGGATTCCGGTCTGTCGACACCTGCGCGAACATCTCGATATCTTCGTCTGTCACCACTTTGCGCAGGTGGCGGCTCATGCCCATTTCGATGTCTTCAATACAGATTGTGCCGCGTGGAAGATTGTCCAACATGTCACCCTCGCTTTCGTTCTTCGGGCAACAAAAAAACACAAGCCACCCTAGTTCGGTAACTTTATTACTTCGCAGTCGCAGAAAATCAAGCTTTTTCTGACTATCGCAGACGACCGATTGTATAGGTGGGATTAATTTTTTCCTTTTGGATATATTCACTTAAGGAGTCATGGTGTGGGTGATGCTCGGTTTTTGTCTCGGCGGCGGCCAATCCACCCGAGATAAACAGGGAATCAATTCCCTCTCCCATAGCGCCCAGAATGTCGGTATGCGGGCCGTCGCCAATCGCCAGAATGTCGCCGTTCGGGATGTCGTGGCCAAGTTCCTGCAACCTGCGGCGGGCCAGATCGTAGATCGGTGGGTGGGGTTTGCCGAAATAAAGGCTCTCACCGCTCATTTCTGTGTAAAGCCTTGCCAGCGCCCCGGCACACCATTCCCGCACCTCGCCCCGGTCGACAACGATATCGGGGTTAGCGCAAAGCAGTTTCATACCCTTCGTCTTGGCATACAGGAAATCCGGGCGGTTCACGGAAGGGTCGGCCATCGGATCAAACGGACCGCAGCACACAATCCCCTCGGCTTGGTCCAGAGGCACACGCTCAATTTTGATCGGGTGATGCAACAGCTTCAACGGCTCAAAGAACCCGGCGTCGCGTTCCCATTCCCCCATGAAGTAAACTTTGTGCCCGACAGCCCCGCGAAACATCGCGGACCGCGCTGAATCTCCGCTGGTCGCGATTGTGTCATAGGCGTCCGCAGGGACTTTGAACTGCACCAATTGTTCCGCCACGCCCGCACGGGGTTTTGGAGAGTTTGTGAGCAGTACCACAACTCCACCCTTTGCGCGGTAATCCTGCAAGGCAGCGACGGCTTCGGGGAAGGCCGTGATGCCATTATGGACGCACCCCCAAAGATCAACGAACAACGCTTTGTAACGGTCAGAGATTTCAGAGAGCGACGAGAGGATTTGGGTCATGATGCACGGTCCGGGTAAACTGAGTCCTGCGTTATATGCATCAACCCCCATGTATTGACCATCGAAAAGGAAAGTCTTCAGCGGCGAAAACTTTCCAGGGTCTGACCGGTTCGCTTACGGACGATTCTGCGCAATGCTGTGCTATCCGCATATCCCACACGTTCCGCAATTTCCTCGTGAGTGCGTTTGCCCGAGCGCGCAAGGCGGATCGCCTCAGTCACCCGAATGGTTTGCATGAAACCTGATGGGGTCAGCGCCGTAGCCTTCGATAACCTGCGCGAAAAGGTTCTGGGTGTCAGACCGGCCGCCTCAGATAACTCGGCAAGGCTTATCTGTTGCATCAGGTTGCGCCTGACATACAGTTCGGCCTTTTGCAGGGCAGGGTGGCCCGCGACCAGCGTCGCGACGGAAATGTAGGGAAGCTGGCTGGGCCGATTGTCCGCCAACAGAAACCGCCGGCAGTCTTCGGCAATAGCCAGACCGGCAAACCACTCGATAAGCGACAACATGAGGTCGATTTGTGAAAACGACGCGCCCGCGGTGACAAGATTGCCATCCTGAACAACCAACTCGCCGGACTGAAGGCGCGCCAAAGGAAACAGGGATTGCAGCAGAGGGGCCAGCCACCACGTTGTCGTTACTTTACGCCTGTCCAACAGGCCTGCAGCCCCGAGCGCAAAGCAGCCCGAGCAGGCCCCTGCAACGACCGTTTCCGGCCCTGCAAGGTTTTTTAACGCATCAACCAAGGTTGAAAAACTGCCTAGGCCCATTGTCGCCCTGACCTCGGGTTCGGTGGCGGTGCCGAGGCCGGGCAGGATGATAAGATCCGGGGACTCTGAAACCGGACCACAGTTCTCAGGCGTGAGAACAGTGGAATGGAACCGCGTTTCGCTTCCATGAAAGCGGGCGACCCGGTTTGCGGTGTCCAGCATTTCGCTCGTGATGAACAAGCTCGACATCTGGCACGGGGTGGGGTGCAGGATCACGACCTGAACAGTCTGCATTTGTCCATATTGGTCCTAATAATGTCAATCATGACACTGCCCGCTTTGCGGAACCTTGTCCATAGTCGTCAAAAAAGGAGATCACTGATGATTGTGGAAGGTGGATGCTATTGCGGCGCAGTGCGGTATCGGGCCGAGGGCGAGCCGATCTTCAAAGGCCAGTGCCATTGCCGGGCGTGCCAGCATGTGTCGGGTGGAGGGCCCAACCTGTTCGTGCTTTTGCCGCGCGACGGGTTCAAATACATTGCGGGAGCACCGAAACAGTATACACGTACCGATCGCGCCTTGGCGGTCACGCGTGAGTTTTGCGCGGACTGCGGAACACACCTCACCACGCTTCGTCCGGGCGTGGACCCGGTGATCCTGAAGATCGGAACTCTGGATGACCCATCTGTTTTCGGTGGGGCAAGTGCTGCGGTCTTTGTTGCGGAAAAGCAGGATTTCCACGTGATCCCGGACGGCATGCCCAGCTTTGAGGGCATGCCACCTATGTAACGAAGGCGTCCGGAAGGACGCCTTTATTTTTGCCTGGAGTGCGTTCAGACCTTGAGGTTTGGAATGATCTGCTTTTTGCGGCTCATGATACCGGGCAGGACCACCGCGTCACCTTCGACCGATGCGCCAAAGCTTTTCTCAGCCACGCCTTTAACCAGATCGTTGGGAACCAGCAGGGTGGCCTCTTCGTTCAGGATGTCGACCACGAACAGCAGAACCTGATCAACGCCGTCTTCCTTGGCGACCTCTGCCATCGACCCTGCCAGGCTTGCCTTGCGGTCCAGGACAACGCCCGGAGCGGTGGTTTCCAGAACCGAGACGCGGAACTTGGTGCCGTCCACCTCGTATTCCTTGCTGTCCATGCGGATCAGTTCGGCGTCTGAGAAGGACGAGACATCCGACTTGGCCGCGAACATGTCGGCAGCATAGGCCGCGATGTCCAGACCCAGATCGGCGGCCAGTTTCTCGGCCACATATCGATCATGCGGGGTGGTGGTGGGCGAGCGGAATTCCAGCGTGTCAGACAGGATGCAGGTCAGGGCAGTTCCTTTTGCCCAGTCAGGCATTTTGGCCGCGTCATCGCCCATCAGGTCGACCATGATCGTTGCAGTGCAGGCCAGCGGGCGCACTGTGATGTCGATCGGACCTTTGGTTTCCAGCCCGCCGACCAGCTTGTGGTGGTCGATGATGGCGCGAATGTCGGCGCTGTTGATGCTGGCGGGCAACTCTGCCGGGTTGTTCGTGTCGACGATAACAACCGGAGTTTCCGCCTCGACATCGTCGATGATGCGCGGCTTGGGCAGATCCCAGCGTTGCAGCAGGAAAGCGGCCTCGGTGTTGGGTTCGCCCAGCAGCACCGCTTCGGCTTTTTCGCCTTTGACTTCGTTCAGGTACCACGCCCACAGGATCGGCGATCCTGTCGAGTCGGTGTCGGGGGATTTGTGGCCAAATACAAGGGTTGTCATGTCAGTGTCCTGAGGATGATAAATTTGCGCGCGTTATAGGGCGGTCTGGCAAGGTTGTCACCCGGCATAGGCCCCGCTGCGACGGTTGGTCTGAAATACGCAAGCATGGTCTGCCTTGTGCCCAGCCTGTGCATTACCTCTGCTTACGGCGCGGGTGCGGGCTGGCAATCCAATGCAAATCGCATAGCATGCATCCATGAAGCGTGAGCAAGACCTCTATCCCCCGATCAAAGCGCTGTTGGAGCGTCAGGGTTATACCGTCAAAGGCGAGGTGGGTGCAGCCGATATCGTGGCCGTACGTAATGGGGATGAGCTGGTGATCGTCGAGCTAAAGCTTAGGTTTTCGTTGGCATTGTTTCACCAGGCTATCACGCGCCTCAAGGTTACAGATTACGTCTATATCGCGGTTTGCAAGCCGACGGGGCGTTCTGCCCGACGCGCTCTCAAAGACAACGTGGCGCTCTGCCGACGGTTGGGCCTGGGTCTGATCACGGTGCGCGCAGACGGAGCGGTTGAGGTGCACGCAGATCCCGGCCCATATGCGCCGCGCAAAAACAAGGCCAAGGCCGCGCAATTGCTGCGGGCATTTGACCGGCTTGAGGGCGACCCAAATGCAGGTGGAGCAACCCGGCACGGCATCGTGACGGCCTATCGGCAAGACGCATTGAAATGTGCCGCACATCTGGCTGAATGTGGTGCGACGAAAGGTTCAGAGGTGGCGAGGGCCACTGGTGTTCCATCGGCAACCCGTTTAATGCGTGACAACCATTATGGCTGGTTTGCTAAGGTTCAAAAGGGCACCTACAGCCTGACTGAAGCCGGAGAGAAAGGCCTTGAACACTGGGCCTATAGCTGGGAACAGCCTGACTGAGCCCTGCTTTCAAAAAAAATATCACAGCTTGTTGACTCGGCGTTTTAGACCTCCTAGCTATGCGTCGTTATCACTCACAAGGGTCGAGTGCTAACGCCTCGCCAGCCGGCGAGGGGAGGATAAATAAACTTTGAGCCCAAGGAGCTGCAAAGATGGCATTGAAACCGCTTCATGACCGCGTGCTGGTTCGCCGTACCGAAAGCGAAGAGAAAACCGCAGGCGGCCTGATCATTCCTGACAGCGCAAAAGAAAAGCCCAGCGAAGGTGAAGTCGTCGCAACCGGCGAAGGCGCACGCAAGGACAGCGGCGAACTGATCGCAATGGCTGTAAAAGCTGGTGACAAGATCCTGTTCGGCAAATGGTCGGGCACCGAGGTTCAGGTCAACGGCGAAGAGCTGCTGATGATGAAAGAAAGCGACATCATGGGGATCATTGAGTAAGCCCGCACGCTTTCTCTGATCTTCATTTTCAACAAATTTCTCAAGGAGAAAAGACATGGCTGCTAAGGACGTCAAATTTGACACCGATGCCCGCAACCGCATGCTCAAGGGTGTCAACACTCTGGCCGACGCGGTAAAAGTGACCCTGGGCCCCAAAGGCCGCAACGTTGTTCTGGACAAGTCCTTTGGCGCACCGCGCATCACCAAGGACGGTGTCTCGGTTGCCAAGGAAATCGAACTGGAAGACAAGTTCGAAAACATGGGCGCGCAGATGGTGAAAGAAGTCGCCAGCCGCACCAATGACGAAGCCGGCGACGGCACCACCACTGCAACCGTTCTGGCACAAGCCATCGTTCGCGAAGGTCTGAAACAGGTTGCTGCTGGCCTGAACCCGATGGACCTGAAGCGCGGCATCGACCTGGCGACTGCCAAGGTTGTTGAAGGCATCAAAGCTGCGTCGCGCGAAGTCAAGGACTCGGCAGAGGTCGCTCAGGTTGGCACCATCTCGGCCAACGGCGAAGCCGAAATCGGTCAGCAGATCGCAGACGCGATGCAGAAGGTCGGCAACGAAGGTGTTATCACCGTCGAAGAGAACAAAGGTCTGGAAACCGAGACCGATGTTGTTGAGGGTATGCAGTTCGACCGCGGTTATCTGTCGCCTTACTTCGTCACCAACGCAGACAAGATGGTTGCAGAGCTTGAAGACTGCATGATCCTGCTGCACGAAAAGAAACTGTCGTCGCTGCAGCCGATGGTTCCGCTGCTGGAGCAGGTGATCCAGTCGCAGAAGCCGCTGCTGATCATTGCCGAAGACGTTGAAGGCGAAGCGCTGGCAACTCTGGTTGTCAACAAACTGCGCGGCGGCCTGAAAATTGCTGCTGTCAAGGCACCGGGCTTCGGTGATCGCCGTAAAGCCATGCTGCAGGACATCGCGATCCTGACCGGCGGTCAGGTCATCTCGGAAGATCTGGGCATGAAGCTCGAGTCCGTCACCATGGACATGCTGGGCACCGCCAAGAAGATCGAAATCACCAAAGACGAAACCACCATCGTTGACGGTGCTGGCGAGAAAGCCGAGATCGAAGCACGTGTTGCTCAGATCCGCACTCAGATCGAAGAAACCTCCAGCGACTACGACCGTGAGAAGCTGCAAGAGCGCGTTGCCAAACTGGCGGGCGGTGTTGCGGTTATCCGCGTCGGCGGCATGACCGAGGTTGAAGTGAAAGAGCGTAAGGACCGTGTGGACGATGCTCTGAACGCAACACGCGCAGCCGTACAGGAAGGCGTTGTTGTCGGCGGTGGTGTTGCTCTGGTTCAGGCCGGTAAAGCACTGGAAACTCTGGAAGGCGCAAACGCTGACCAGAACGCAGGTATCAACATCGTTCGCAAAGCAATCGAAGCGCCGCTGCGCCAGATCGCCGAGAACGCAGGTGTTGACGGTGCGGTCGTTGCGGGCAAAGTCCGTGAATCGTCCGACGCAGCATTCGGCTTCAATGCGCAAACCGAAGAATATGGCGACATGTTCTCGTTCGGCGTGATCGACCCGGCCAAAGTTGTCCGTACCGCTCTGGAAGATGCGGCATCGGTTGCTGGCCTGCTGGTCACCACCGAAGCGATGGTTGCCGACAAGCCCGCCAAAGAAGGCGCGGCACCTGCCGGTGGCATGCCCGACATGGGCGGCATGGGCGGCATGATGTAAGCACGTCGAATTCGCCCTGCGAATTCTGACGACCCCGACAGGCGTTTGGCCAAGAGGCCAAGCTGCCGAACGGGACCGCCAAAAAGCTAAGGGATGGGGTCGCCTTTGTGCGACCCCGTTTCTTTTTGCAGACTGTTGTGCATGAATGTGAGTGTGCAAACGCGCGCGATACCGCTATGCGGTTGATATGCGATTGTTTCTACTCACTGCCCTGACTATGTGCGCTTTTGCGGCGAATTCGATCCTGAACCGACTGGCGATTGACACCGGCGCCAGTGATCCTGCTGGTTTTGCGGTTGTCCGCGTGCTGTCCGGAGCTTTGGTTCTAAGCATTCTGGTCTGGTTCAGGGCTGGGCACCTACCGCTGCGCAATCGTCGCCGGATCGCGGGGGCAGGGGCGTTGTCGATGTACATGATCGGGTTTTCCATCGCCTATCTGACGCTGGATGCCGGGTTGGGTGCTCTCATTCTGTTTGGAGTGGTGCAGATCACCATGTTCGCGGTGACATCTGTGACCGGCAGCGCGCCGACGCGCCGTCAGATCGCGGGTGCGGTCATTGCCCTTGCGGGGCTTGCCTATGTTCTGTGGCCGGTCGGCGCAGTTCAGGTTGATCCAGCCGGATCGCTGCTGATGACCGCTGCCGGGATCGGCTGGGCAGCCTACTCGCTGGTCGGGCGCTCGGAACCGGACGCGCTGGCTGGTACGGCGGCAAATTTCATCGTCGCCCTGCCTCTGACAGCTTTGGCCCTGATTGTGGCAGGGGGCGAGTGGCGCATGACAGGCGCTGGGTACGGTCTGGCGATAGTCTCTGGCGCTGTCACCTCGGGTATGGGATATGCGCTGTGGTACCGCGTTCTGCCGCAGCTAGTGCCGACCACGGCGGCCGTGGTTCAATTGAGCGTTCCGATCATAGCCATACTGGGTGGGGTGCTCTTGCTGGGAGAGGTCGCTAGTCTGCGCCTGATACTGGGTGCGGCATTGGTTCTGGGCGGCATAGCACTGGCCGTTTTGCGCCTGAGGCCGCGCTAGGGGTTTCATCGACTGCGGTTAGGGCTTATCTGGCGACTATGAGATTTACGCTCGCGCTACTCTTCCTTGTTGTTCCTGCTGTGACCCATGCAAAATGCGTGGTTTTGTTGCATGGCCTTGCACGGACCGAAACGTCTTTTGCTGTTATGGAGGAGCTTTTTCAGGCGCATGACTATTCCGTGGTACGTCCTGGATATCCCTCGACCGATCTGCCGATCCCCGAGCTCGCCGATCAGACCCTTCCGGAAGCCTTTGCCGCCTGTGGTGATGAAACCGTGAACGTGGTGGCGCATTCGATGGGTGGCATCTTGTTGCGTTATTGGTTACAGGATCATCATCCTGACAATCTGGGGCGCGTGGTCATGCTTGGCCCGCCCAACCAGGGAAGCCAGTTGGTCGACGAACTGGGCGCATTTGAGGTTTTTGGTATGCTTCACGGGCCTGCGGGATTGGCGTTGGGCACCGGCCCTGAGGGTATTCCGGGCCAGCTGCCAGCCGTGGATTTCGAGTTGGGAGTGATCGCCGGCGAGAATTCCCTGAACCCTCTGTCATCCTCGATGATTGAGGGCAGGGACGATGGCAAGGTGTCGATCGAAACAACGAAGGTTGAGGGCATGAAAGAACATATCGTCTTGCCCGTCACCCACACTTTCATGATGAACAATCCGCTCGTGATGGCGCAGGCGCTGCATTTCATTGAGTTCGGACGCTTCGATCCGGATATAACCTGGTTGGACTGGGTGACGCATGTCATCGACGAAATCTGCCTTGGGCAAGATTGTTCGGAACCCGAGTCGGAGCCATCGCAATGACCTCATTAAACCTGACGTTCACCGGCGCAGAGGTGCTGCTGCCGGAGGAGGGTCTTGTGCCTGCCGACTTGTCCGTGGCCGACGGCTTCATACAAGCTGATTACGCAGGGCGACAAGTTGATCTGTCTGGCTATCTCGTTCTGCCGGGGATCATTGACCTGCATGGGGATGGATTTGAGCGCCATATCGCACCGCGCCGCGGGGCAATGAAGCAGATGGACGAAGGAATCCTCTCGGTCGAGGCTGAACTGGCGGCCAACGGCATCACCACTGCGGTTCTGGCCCAATTCCACAGTTGGGAGGGCGGCGTGCGCGGTCCCGAATTCGCGGGGCAGGTGTTTGAGGCCATCGCCTTGGTCAAGGATCGTGTCGTGACTGATATGATGCCGCAGCTTCGTTTCGAAACGCATATGTTGGACGATTATGCGGGACTGCCGGAACGCATTGCCGACTGGCAGGTGCCCTACGTGGTGTTCAACGACCACCTACCGCATGATCGGCTGGCGGAACGACGTAAACCGCCGCGGCTGACGGGGCAGGCGCTCAAGGCCGGAAGAAATCCGGATAAGCACTTTGAGATGTTGCTGTCCATGCATGACCGAGGGGGCGAAGTGCCAGAGGCGCTGGATGCGTTGTGCGCAGTGCTGGCCACGCAGGGTGTGCGCATGGGCAGCCATGACGATGCCACGGCGCAGGACCGCGCTGTATGGCGCGCGCGCGGCGCGCGAATTGCCGAATTCCCGGAAACACTCGCCGCGGCCGAAGCCGCCCGTGCGGCGGGGGACCATGTTATTCTGGGCTCGCCCAATGTCGTGCGCGGCGGCTCGCACAAGGGCAACGTCAGTGCATTGGACCTTATCACCATGGGGTATTGCGACGCATTGGCCTCGGACTACCACTATCCCAGTCCCAGACGTGCGGCTTTGATGCTGGCCAAAACTGGTTTGTTGGATATGGCCGGGGCTTGGGCACTTGTATCGTCGGGCCCGGCGCGCGTACTTGGGTTGCAGAATCGTGGCACGCTGGCGCCGGGCCAACGCGCTGATCTGGTCATTCTTGACGCTGATACCCAGCGTGTTGCAGCCACGCTGGCTGGTGGGCGGGTCAGCTATATGTCGGGGGATATCGCAGCGCGGTTCCTCGGCTGATCACCGCGAAATGCGGTTGAAATGTCCCATTTTGCGACCGGCCTTGACCTCGGCCTTGCCATAAAGATGCAGGGCCACGTCGCGCTCTTGCGCCAGTTCAGGAACACGGTCCATGTCGGCACCGATCAGGTTTTGCATGACCACATCCGAATGCCGCTGCCCGTCGCCCAAAGGCCAACCTGTCACAGCGCGAATATGCTGTTCAAATTGATCCACCGCGCAGCCATTCTGTGTCCAATGGCCCGAATTGTGCACACGTGGGGCGATCTCATTCACGATCAGGCCTGCGGGTGTTACGAACAGTTCAACCCCCATAACACCGACATAGTCCAGCGCGTTGAGGATGTTGGCGGCCAGCAGAACTGCGTCCGTGCGCTGTGCAGGGCGCAGTCGGGCCGGAACCGTCGTTGTATGAAGTATGCCATCGCGGTGAACATTCTCGCCAGGATCAAAACAGGCGACCTGACCATCCACGCCGCGCGCGGCAATGATCGACACTTCATGCGTGAAGTCCACGAAGCCTTCTAGGATCGCGGGCGCGCCTGCCATGTCGGCCAAAGCGGTCTTTGCGTCCTCGGGCGTGCGCAATCGCGCTTGGCCTTTACCGTCATAGCCAAAGCGACGGGTTTTCAGGATAGCCGGAGTACCGATTTGCTCAATTGCGGCGTTCAGGCTGTCCATGTCCGTGATATCGGCGAATGGCGCAGTCTTCAGACCAAGCCCTTGCAAGAACGTCTTTTCGGTTAGCCGGTCTTGACTCACGCTCAAAGCCTCGCGCCCCGGACGGATCGGGCGATGGGCTTCCAACATGTCCAGCGCTTCGGTCGGGATGTTTTCGAATTCATAAGTGATGACATCAACAGATTCGGCAAAGGCTTTGAGCGCATCGGCATCGTCATAGGCCGCGGTTGTCACCCTGTCGGCCACCTGCCCGGCGGGCGGATTGGGGCCGGGTTCAAAAATATGCGTCACGAACCCCAGTCGAGACGCTGCGACCGACAACATACGCCCCAGTTGACCACCGCCCAGAATCCCGATCCTAGCGCCGGGTTTAAGTGCATCAGTCATCGACCGGCTCCTCTGGGATCGAAGCGGACAGCGCTTCGCGCCACGCATCCAGACGACTGGCCAAAGCGCTGTCCTGCAAGGCCAGGATACCTGCTGCCATCAGACCAGCATTCGCGCCCCCGGCGGCACCGATTGCCATGGTCGCAACCGGAAACCCCTTAGGCATCTGAACGATGGAATACAGAGAGTCGACACCCGACAGCGCGCGTGTCTGCACCGGAACACCGATCACCGGTACCCGCGTTTTTGACGCCATCATGCCCGGCAGGTGCGCCGCCCCTCCGGCCCCGGCAATGATGACATGCAATCCGCGCGACACGGCGGTTTTGCCATACTCCCACAAACGGTCCGGCGTCCGATGTGCCGAGACGATGTGTTTTTCGTAGGCGATGCCCAGCTCATCCAGAATGGTTGCGGCTTCTTTCATCGTGGGCCAGTCTGATTGGCTGCCCATGATGATCCCCACTTTCACATCGCTCATCCGCTTGCGTCCCTGCCTTTCGAAAGAGCGCGCACTATATCCAAATCGACCTTCGTGGCAATGCGTCAGGCGATGATGTCAGGCGTTAAACGGTCTTCAATCAGGCGAATAATGTCCTTCAGCCGCAATTTCTGCTTTTTGAGGCGCTTGATCGTAAGCTGATCAGCCGTACCAGTGGATTGCAGCGCCTCGATCGCCTCATCCAGATCGCGGTGCTGGCGGCGGAAAACCTCGAGCTCAACCCGCAAAACCTCGTCTGTTTTCATCGATAGATCGGTGGGCGCGTTCATTGGCGACTCAATGGTTGTTGTGGTGCTTCCCACACAAGATAGTGCGTCAGGGTTTATATCGCCAGACCTTGTGGACATCGCTGAACAATCCCATATTCTATTACACGCGGTTGCCGGAACGGGGCCGCACCATACGTCGCTTTGACAAAAAAGGACGAAAATACGTGTCAAAACTTACTCTTGGCTCATACCCGCATCTTTTGGGGTTCGAGCAGTTGGAACGCCTTCTGGAACGGTCTGCAAAGGCTGGCAACGAAGGTTACCCGCCCTATAACATCGAACAGACATCGGATTTTTCTTACCGTATCACGCTTGCGGTGGCTGGGTTCGCCGAAGAGGATCTGTCGATCACCATCGAAGATCGTCAACTGGTCATCCGGGGTCGTCAACGCGACGATAGCGAGGGGCGCATATTCCTGCATCGCGGAATCGCCGCACGTCAGTTCCAGCGCATGTTCGTGCTGGCGGATGGTGTTGAGGTGGGCGAGGCGATCATCGAAAACGGTCTGCTGCACGTGGATCTAAGCCGAGCTGTGCCTGAAACCGTGGTGCAAAAGATCAACATAAGAAAGGGGTAAGAGCTATGAATACACCGATCGAGCTGAACACCGGGGGCGACAGGATCGCCTATGTAAAAACGGTCGAAGTCGCCGATCTGCCGCAAGAAGTCAGAGAGCAGGCCGGTGATCTGGATCAGTTATATGCCGTCCACAATTCTGACGGTCAGCAACTGGCGCTGGTCGCGGATCGCAAGCTGGCTTTCGTTCTGGCACGCGAGCATGACTTTTCGCCGGTAGCCGTGCACTGATACAGTGCCAGCGCGCACTATTTTCTCCGTGACATCTGGTGCCCTTAAAGCCAGACATGCGACTCTGTAATGGGGCGCAGAACGGAGGGCGCACGACATGAGCTGGTTTGACTTCGACTGGGTAGACGCCTTTACCGACCGCGCCTTTGGTGGCAACGGATGCGCCGTTGTCCACGGCGGCGCGGTTTTGTCGGAAGAAATTTGCACCGCCTATGTGCGCGAGACATCCTTGGTCGAATGTACGTTCACCGGGCCATCCGATGTGGCTGATTTTCGCGTGCGTTACTTTCTGGCAAGCCGGGAAATCCCCTTTGCCGGACATCCCACCATAGCAACGGTCGCGGCTATGAAGTCTCGCGGCCTGATTACGGGCGATACGCTGACTTTGGAAACCGGTGCGGGCCTTGTTTCAATCCGCCTGAACGGCGACGAGATTGAGATGACCCAAGTCGCGCCGCAATTCGGCAAGGTCATACCTGCCGGTATGGTTGCTGCCACCGTCAGTCTGCCCAAGGACGCGATTGTTGCCCCGCCTCAGTTTGTATCCACCGGTTTGCCATTTTGCATTACGGTTCTGCGGGATCACGATTCACTTCGTGCCGCGAAGCTGAACGTCGACGCGTTGCGCGAGCTTACTGCAAAGGCGGGCTATTCCGGTGTAGACATGGCAGAGCCTTTCTTAGTGACACTCAAGGGCGCAACAGACGCAGGTGATACCTTCTCGCGCCTACTGATGGCACCGCCCAGCCCGCCCGAGGATCCGTTTACCGGATCGGCAACCGGTGCGATGGCGGCCTATCTTTGGAAAAACGGGCTGATGACCAAGGACAGCTTTACGGCAGAACAAGGCCATGACATGGGCCGCCCGGGTCGGGCCACCGTGACGCGTGTAGGGCCGGTTGATGCAATGACCGGCATAAAGGTGGCCGGACGCGGATATGTTCTGATGCGCGGCCAGGTTGACTTGCCGGAGGTCACTAAATGACCCAGCCTGCCATCGCGATATTGCCCTATGGGCACCGTCTTGGACCGAAACTTGCTTCGGTCCCTTTATCCGAATTGATCTGGCCCGAGGGGTGCCCCGACCGTTTGGTCGGAAAGACGGTCGGCGATCTGGAGCGTACTGACCACCTGATCATGTACCCGAACTCAACCGTGCATCTTCGGCTGCGTCGTGGCACACGCGCACGCATTTCTCTGATGATGGGTGAGCCTTCGGCCATTCACGGCAAACACGACCGAATGCTGCGGTATACTTGGCGGCGATTTTTCCGCGTTTTCACCTTTCATGACGTGTTGCTTGAAAACATACCGAACGCGGTGTTCCTGCCCTATGGCGTGACGATGGTGCCCGACTGGCGGGATCTTGGCGTTGAGAAAACCAAGACCTGCTCGCTGATCGCCTCGGCCAAGCGCGATCTTGAAGGGCACAGGCTGCGCCATGCAGTGATCGACTGGGTTCGGGACACCGGCGCGGATGTGGACATCATGGGCCGGGGATATACACCGTTCGAGCGAAAATCAGACGGGCTGGCGCCCTACCGTTATTCCGTGGTGATCGAGAATGTGCGCGAGAGGAACTACTTCTCGGAAAAGCTGATCGACGCGATCCTTTGTTCGACAGTACCGATCTATTGGGGGTGCCCGAATATCGGCGATTTCTTCGATACGTCTGGCATGATCCTGTGTGAGTCCGAGGTCGATATCCGCCGCGCGATCCAGTCCGCTTCGATTGAGGACTTTGCCGCACGCTTGCCGCACTTGCAGTTCATCCAACAGCAAGCAGCCGAGTACGGCGATTTCGAAAGCAGGGCCGCGCGGCTGCTGCGCGCGGAATTGGACGCGACCCCGGGCTGACCCTTGGGCGGGTTGAACAGCGCGCCAGAGGGTAGCAACTCAACGCCTGCGCCGAATGGTAAGGGCAGGGGGCAATTGATGGCAAGCCAGTGTTGCTGTGGGGACCTACGCCAACGGGCGCTTATGTAATGCTTCCAAAGAAAAACGGCCCCCGTATACCGGGAGCCGTCTATTCGAATTTGCCAGATTTTAGGAAGCGGCGATCAAGCCCATGCTTTCCAGTTTAAGCAGCACTTGATGGGCGCAATTGTCGACATCGACATTCTCGGTCTCGACGCTCAGTTCAGGGTTCTGCGGCACGTCGTAAGGGTCGGAGATGCCGGTAAATTCCTTGATCTTGCCCTCGCGCGCCAGCTTGTACAAACCTTTTCGGTCGCGACGTTCGCATTCTTCGATCGAGGTCGCAACATGCACCTCGCAGAAGGCACCGAACTGTTCGATCTCTTCGCGAACTGCACGTCGGGTCGTGGCATAAGGCGCGATTGGAGCACAGATGGCGATCCCGCCATTCTTGGTGATCTCAGAGGCCACGTAGCCGATACGGCGGATGTTCAGGTCGCGGTGCTCTTTCGAAAAGCCCAATTCCGACGACAGGTTTTTACGAACGATGTCCCCGTCCAACAGAGTCACCGGACGGCCACCCATCTCCATCAGCTTGACCATAAGCGCGTTGGCGATGGTGGATTTGCCCGAACCCGAGAAACCGGTGAAGAACACCGTAAAGCCCTGCTGGCTGCGCGGCGGTTTGGTTTTACGCAACTCGGCCACAACTTCGGGAAAGCTGAACCATTCGGGGATTTCCAGACCTTCGGCCAGACGACGGCGCAGTTCGGTGCCCGAGATATTCAGGATCGTGACGTTCTCTTTGTCCAGAATCTCGTCATTTGGCTCATACTGGGCGCGTTCCTGTACGTAGACCATATGCTTGAAATCGACCATTTCGACGCCGATCTCGTCCTGGAATTTGCGGAACAGATCCTGTGCGTCGTACGGCCCGTAGAAATCCTCACCCTTGCTGTTTTTGCCCGGGCCGGCGTGGTCGCGGCCAACGATGAAGTGGGTGCAGCCGTGGTTGGCACGGATCAGGCCGTGCCAGACCGCCTCGCGCGGGCCACCCATGCGCATCGCAAGGTTCAGCAGCGACATCGAGGTGGTCGAGGCCGGGTATTTGTCCAGCACCGCCTCGTAGCAGCGAACACGGGTAAAATGATCCACGTCGCCCGGCTTGGTCATGCCGACAACCGGGTGGATCAGCAGGTTGGCCTGTGCTTCTTTCGCGGCGCGGAAGGTCAGTTCCTGGTGCGCGCGGTGTAGCGGGTTACGGGTCTGGAAGGCCACGATGCGCCGCCAGCCCAGCTTACGGAAATAGGCGCGCAGTTCGTTCGGAGTGTCACGGCGACCGCGGAAGTCATAGTGAACCGGCTGCTGGATACCTGTAACGGGACCACCGAGATAAACCTTTCCGGCCACATTGTGCAGGTAGTTCACCGCCGGGTGCGCGTCATCATCTGCGCCGAACACTTTTTCGGCTTCGCGCGCTTTGTCCGGGGTCCAGCGGTCGGTGACTGTCATGGTGCCAAGGATGACACCTTCCTGATCGCGCAGGGCGATGTCCTGACCCAGTTCGATTGTGTCAGCAAAATCTTCGCTGACGTCCAGCGTGATTGGCATTGGCCACAAGGTGCCGTCAGCAAGACGCATGTTCTCGACGACGTTGTCATAATCGGCCTCGCTCAGGAAGCCTTTGAGCGGATTGAAACCGCCATTCATCAGCAGTTCCAAATCGCAGATCTGACGGGGGCTCAGGTCCCAGCTGGTCAGGTCGGCGGCTTCCACTTTCAGCTTTTGCGCCGAGTCATATGACACATACAGTTCTGGGATCGGAGCAAGATTGCTTAACATCGTCATGGGAATACTCTTGTCGAAGTGCGGTTTTACCGGTGGTTCAGGGGTGTTTGCTGGGGCATGTGCCCCGAGCGCTTGTCGGAGTCCATATACATTCAGGAAATAAAGGACGATATGCGCGGTTTTTGACCGGATTGGAAGATTTTTTCGCAACAGTCGACTTTTCCCGACTTTATTCCCATTGATGCGCTGTCGTCGGGTGGATTTAGTACGTCTGTTCCAAGGCCGCTTTATGCTCAAAAAGATCGGATGCTTTTGCCACGGGCAGGGCGAGAATCGGCTTTGCAACGCCGCGAAGGTCAAAGGATTGAAGGTCAGCCGGGTCGCTGTCATATCCCGCAGCTTGCAGCAACTCGGTTGAAACCAAAAGCTCAGCCTTCAAGGCCTTGGTTTCGCCCTCAAGCCGGCTGGCCACGTTGACCGCATCGCCGATGATTGTATGTGCGGAACTGCCCACAGCGCCGATGTCACCCAGCACCAGATCACCCAGATGCAGCCCCATCCCAATGCGTATGCCGGGGCTGGCCTCGCTTTGGAGTTGCTGGTTAAAGCGCGCAAGGTCAAGACTGACATCAGCAGCGGCGGCAAGCCCGGCCTGAGCTGATCGTTCAGCGTCGGGCTTTTCAAATACAGCCAGCAGACCATCACCCATGTATTTATCGACAGCACCGCCATGCGCAGTAATCGCCGGAACAATCGCGTCGAAGAACCGGTTCAATAGGAACACAATGTCGTACGGCAATTGACCAGTAGTCCGCGAGGTAAATCCGCGCATATCAAGGAACAGCACGGCCAGTTTACGCTCTTGTCCGTGGCTGGCATGGGCGCGTTTACGTCCGCCATCGGGGCGGAACATGCGAAACGCGGTCAGCGGTTCGGTCGGACGGATCTGGCAAGCCAGCCGTGCGCCATCAGGGGCACCGACGGCGGCAAGGCTGCGGGCCTCGACCTCGCTGGGCGCAGGCAGCTTGTCGGCGCCATCTTCGACGATCACACGACACGTCGTGCACCGACCTTTGCCGCCGCACAGGGCTGTGTGCGGAACGCCGTTGGCCTGCGAGATTTCCAGAAGCGTCATGCCCTTTTCGGCGACCACCTCGGGGCCTTCGACATAGTTTACCCGCACGGAATGTCTGCGCCGCCATAGTTTGCGCACGACGAAAACCAAAAGCGCCGCCCCAAGCGCCATCAGGAATGCCATAAGCGCGTTGTTTTCCACTTGGGTCATGGTCTGAAAAGCCTCGGGCGAGGGCCAATTGTAATGCTCGATGTATTGATCCCGCAGGAAGGGATCGCCAAAATCGACCCAGATACGGCGCCCTTCGGTCAGCAACCCGGCCAGTGCAAACGAAGGCACAAATACGGCTGCACCGATCAGATAGGGTACAGTCCTTGACCACCAGCTAGTTAGCCGCAGCCACATGTGTAAACCGATGCAGCTGTGGACCCAGACAACCAGCAGCAGAACGCTTTGCATCCACACCGCAGAGCTGGGCCACATTAGAGCGATGATATAGCCCATCTCGTCGTTGACGGCAAAAACCTCATGGGCGTAGCGCGTGTGGACGATATGGGCGATAAGCTGCAGTGGGATCAGAAGACCCAGAACAATTTGCAAGCCTGTGCTGAAGGGCATCCGCATCGTCCGGCGTTGACTGATGGAATAGAGCGCAAGCCCGGAATGGATGAACAGCGCAGCGTACAGGATCACGCTGCCGAGGTCGTGTCGCGTGACGACATGGCGACCTTTCTGCATGCTGTGCAGGTAATCGGTGTGGAACAGGCCCAACCCGATATTAATGAAGTGAAAGAAGGCATAGGCGAACAGGACCAAACCGCTGCCGATCCGCAGCCGGGTTGTCCACCCGCCTTGCCACAATACGCTTTTCACTCAGGCCACCTGCATTCGCTTATCCTGGCCCGAGTCTGATACGCGCGAGCGTATGGGTCAAGCTGCGGTTGTGCCCAATGAGATGTCAGAATTCCCCGAACGGTTCGGGGAATTCCAGGGGTCGTTTAATCGTGTTGCGCCAAAAAACGCTCGGCGTCCAGGGCGGCCATGCAGCCCATACCGGCGCTTGTCACTGCCTGCCTGTAGATGTGGTCGGTCAGGTCGCCCGCTGCAAACACACCCGGCACCGATGTTTCGGTTGATCCCGGCTTGGTGACCACATAGCCGCCCATGTGCGTTTCCAGCGTGTCTTTGACCAGCTCGTTTGCAGGGGCGTGGCCAATGGCGACAAAGACGCCCTTGCAGGGTATCTCGGTGATCTCGCCGGTTTTTACGTTCTTGACGCGCACGCCCTCGACACCCAAGGGGGCATCGGTGCCAATGACCTCCTCCAGTTCGTGAAACCACAGCGGTTCGATCTTTTCGTGCTTGAGCAGCCGGTCCTGCAAAATCTTCTCCGCCCGCAGTTCATCGCGGCGATGGATCAACGTGACTTTGCTGGCGAAATTGGTCAGGAACAGCGCCTCTTCCACGGCGGTGTTGCCGCCGCCAATCACCACAATCTCCTGCCCACGGTAAAAGAAACCGTCGCAGGTGGCGCAGGCTGAAACGCCAAAACCCTTGAACTTGTCCTCTGACGGAAGACCCAGCCATTTCGCGCGCGCTCCGGTGGCCAGAATGACTGAATCGGCGGTATAGGTGGTGCCGCTGTCGCCCTTGGCAGTGAACGGACGTTTCGAGATGTCCAGATTGCTGATGATATCGCCAATGACCTCACATCCCATCGCCTTGGCGTGGTCCTGCATGCGAACCATCAGGTCCGGGCCCTGAACTTCGGTATCGCCGGGCCAGTTCTCGACCTCGGTCGTGGTGGTCAACTGACCGCCGGGTTCGATGCCCTGAACCAGGATCGGATTCAGCATTGCGCGGCTTGCGTAGACGCCCGCAGTGTAACCAGCGGGTCCTGATCCGATGATCAGAACCTTGGTGTGACGTGTTTCGGCCATGGTACCCCTAACTCGATCTGCCTGATTGGGCCGCTTGGCCCCTGACGGTGGGATATAGCGGTCCGCCAGCCACCCTTAAAGCCCCTTCGTGCTTTGTACCTGCTATGCATGCTGCGAATACCGCGCAAAGAGGGGAGGGAAGAATAAACAATATTGCGCAGTCGTGAAATATTATTGCGCATCTTCTGGCTGCTGATATAACAACCGAAAAATCAGGAGCATTTGATGGTCGCGATACGGCTGGATGAGATTGACCGCAAGATTCTGGCGGAACTGCAGGCAGACGGTCGCATGACCAATGTCGAACTGGCAAAACGCGTGGGAATTTCGGCCCCACCATGCCTGCGGCGCGTACGAACTCTTGAGGAATCAGGACTGATCCGTGGCTACCACGCTGATGTGAATTCGCGTGAGCTGGGATTCGAGGTTCAGGTCTTTGCAATGGTCGGTCTGGAAAGTCAGGCCGAGTCCGAGTTGAGCGCATTCGAGGAACGCTGCCGCGAGTGGCCTTTGGTCAGGGAATGTCACATGCTGAACGGCGAGGTGGATTTCATCCTGAAATGCGTGGCCCCTGATCTGAGCAGTTTTCAGCAGTTCCTGACCGGTGCATTGCTGACCACGCCGAATGTTGCAAGCGTCAAGACGTCGTTGGTTATTCGCGGCGCAAAAGATGAACCAGGCGTGCCATTCGACGTCCTCGAAGACCGGATGAGTCGGACGGCCTGATCCCTGCAAGCTTAGGATGTGGTTTTATGGGTGGCAGGACCGCTGCCACCGAAACATAGACCACCCAACTGATGAGTAACTGCATATTGCCCCCGTATAGCAGACTTTAACGCGATTCACGCGGTTATCGCATCCACCTCTCCGTCACCAGCCCGCGGCATGACCAAAGGCCCGAAGTCACTTAGCGTGTCGATATGCGCAAACAAATTCAGGTAGATCGACCTGAGAGAATGGCTGAGCCTACGCACGGCGTTGACGCCCGGATGGTAGGTTTCGAACTGCAAACCATCCACATTGATGACAGCGTGCCTTTTCAAACAGATATGGAACAGCTCAATCGGAGTTGGTGGCAGTGTTTCGATTACACTCATACCGTCCTGGAACTCATGCACGGGTGTAAGCACCGGTCCCTCTCCGTTCACGTGACGCAAGTGTGACGGCGTACCTAGTAACCGCGCGGAAGGGCCAACAATGACACCAGACATCGGCTTTTGCATGCCAAATGTGTCGGCCATGATCCTTGTTAACGGGCGCGTGCGGCCGTGTGAATCCTGACGTCCGGGAATCAACATAACCGACCCCTTCCAAAGGACTGTTTCCGAAGCGCCGGTCTGAGTCAGGACAGTATCGCCCGGCAACAGGTCTTCGAAGGCCATCGGGCCCGATTCGGTTTCAACCAAGGCTCCGCGCGTAAAAGCACAGAACGCGTCTTCGAACATTGGCAGTGCAGGGGCAATGTGACGTGTTTGAACGACTTCCCCGTTTTTCATCAGTGTGCTGACTTCATAGCGCCTAAGCTGCGCTTTTTTCTGTGTTTTCGACCTTGGCCCATCGCGCAGCAATGCCGACGTTTCAACGGCATTCCTGGCAGCGCGCGATAAAGAATTTGGGATAGTCATTACAATTCCGTCCCCTCTAAGAAACGAACAGGTAAGCTGAACCCCCGTGCAGCAGCGCCTGATCGGATTTACTTTTGCCTTGCAAGAAATCGATGACCGCAGCACAACAGGCATCTCGACCGCGAGCCGCGACAGAAACCTCAACGCTGTTGGTCATCACATTGACCCCCCTGCAAACTCATACAAACGCAGGCGAAATTGCCTACGCAAACAGGCTCCGAACCTGAACCGCGCAAAATACCGGCGGCAGGCCACACACCGGATCGGAGCACCCCTCCGATGTGCGTCTCGTCCCGGAACCGGCAGCTTGGCTCGCGGGGTTTTCATGGTCAGCTACGTGCCGCCATGCGGCGTGCGACCCTGATTGATTGACTGGAAACCCGTTTCCAAGGCATTTCCAGCTCATGCTCTCTGGTGGCCGCAAGAACGGCGCAGAGAAAACGCGATTTCCTCTTCATTGTGTTGTCCTGCTCGTTTTGGGACCGACGTCCCTTTTCCTCTGGGGTCCTAATTTGCTTGGCTATTGCGGCGGCGATAAGGCTGATCCGGGATGAATTCAGGACAAACGAGACTTTGCGATTCCTCTTCTTTAAATACGTCGCGCCCTGCGGGGGTACTGACAGATAAACACCTGAGAGCGGACAAAAATTATCAAATTGTAGTGACTTAGCTAGCCAAACAATTGTGGCGAAAAAGCGGCGAAATTGCCTTAATTCGGGTTTTGCTTAAAGTTTTATGGCGGAAATCAGGCGTCCGTAATCCGCTTCTTTCGCGTGGGTAGACCGGCGGTACGAATAGAATCTTTCAGCATCGGAGTAGGTGCAGTGGCGTGTCCATTCAGCCTGACCCACGCCCGCCTGACGCAATCTGTGCAGCCCAAAGGCGGGAAGATCAAATTGCAGCCGATCGCCGTGTCCGTTTGCAAAAAAACGCAGGTTGTCTGGTGAATCAGCGGCGAATTCGTCCAGAAATTCGGGGCCAACCTCGTAAGCTGACTGTGAGATCGAGGGGCCGATCACGGCAGTGATGTTTTCCCGCGTTGCACCGAGGGCTTCCATTGCGTCAAGCGTAGCTTCCAACACTCCGTCCAAAGTGCCGCGCCAACCCGCGTGCGCAGCTCCGATCACGTTTGCTTCCGTATCTGCAAACAAGACTGGCTGACAATCGGCAGTCAGAATCGTCAAAGCCAATCCCGGGGTCGCGGTGACGACGGCGTCTGCCCTTGGCTTATCCCCATTTATCGGGGCGTCGACCGTCAGAACAGTTGGTGAATGAACCTGATGGACTCCGACCAGGGCGTCTGGCGCAACCTCCATCGCCTGTGCGACCCGCTTTCGATTCAGCGTTACGGCTTCGGTTTGATCGGACGAGCCATAGCCGCAATTGAGCCCCGCGAAAATGCCCGATGACGCGCCGCCTCGGCGGCTGAAGAACCCGTGGCGTACGGGGTTCAGCAAATCTGAGGTCAAAATTTCCAAGGTCATGGCTCAAGTCCCGGTGGCGGCGAGGAGGGCGAGGGGTACAAGCCCAGCACTTTGAACAGGTTTCCCATTTCGTCCGGATGCGTCAACCGGCGATGTGCGGCAACCAGCTCTTCCAGCTTGGACCCGCCGAGAGTCGCTGCAAGGGATTGCGCACGGGTGGCGATACCAAGCCGTTCCAGAAAAATCCCCTGGGGGGTGAGCCGCGTATGAGCGCATCCTGCAGCGCGGGCCGCAATCGCCAAAGGTTCGAAATCCACATGCGCTGTCAGATCAGCTTGGCCGGGCTTGTCCAAAGGGTCTGTGTGCGTGTGCCCGTGAAGCGCCTGGAATGTATCGCCAAGCGAATGCCAGTCACCATAGTCCACGATCAGCCCAGCCCCGGCATGCGTGCCGATCCGCCGGGCGATCACGGCAATGATGGGTATCGCTGCGGCGCAAAGCTCGACCAGATCACCATCTTTGGTGTCGTCTAGCCGATCCATCAGCGCAACCTGATCTGATTGCGGGCCCAACCCCCAGGTCAGTGTATTGCCGTCGGCACCGATAAGCCGTTCGCGCCAACCCGTTCCATCACGCAGAAACTGGCGAATGGGCAGGGCGTCGAAAAACTCATTTGCCACCAGAAACAACGGGGCTTCGGGCAGGTCTGCCACCGAGTCGACCCAACGCGGTTGATAGCCTGACAGCGTCTGTGCCTGGATGTCTCTCAATGTGGGCGAGGCTTCAAACAGTACGATCTGGGCGGCATCCGTGAAACCGGGCACACCAGCGGTGGCGCGCAGCATATCCGCCATCAACGTGCCACGACCCGGGCCAAGTTCGGCCAGTACAAAAGGGTCTGGGCGACCCTGATCCAGCCAGCTTTGTGCCAGTGACAGGCCGATCAACTCACCGAACATCTGACTGATTTCCGGGGCAGTGATGAAATCGCCCTGTGTGCCAAGCGGATCGCGAGTCGTGTAATAGCCAAAAGTCGGATGCAGCAGGCATTCAGTCATGAAGTCGGCTACGCTTATCGGGCCGTCCAGCGCGATTCGCTCAAGCAGATGATCCATCAAAGTCATGCGATCCGCCTTGCACGCAGGGCAAGCCACAAGCCCAGGCCAATCATCGGCAGCGACAGCAATTGCCCCATTGTCAGGCCGTACCCACCTATATGCAGCGCCAAGCCCAACGGATTGCCGGGCGAGATAAACTGCGCGTCGGGCTGCCGGAAGAATTCGACGCAAAACCGCGACGCGCCGTACCCGGCTAGGAAAACACCGGTGATCAGGCCGGGCTTGTGGAATGCTCCGCGCCGATATGCCAGCCACAAAAGCAGGATGCCCAGCAGCAAGCCCTCTAATGCGGCCTCATACAATTGCGATGGATGCCGGGCGCACATCCCGGCCAAAACGCCTGGGCAATCCTGCGCGGCTCCACCGGGGAAAATCACGGCCCAAGGCAATTCACTGGGGCGCCCCCAAAGTTCGGCATTGATGAAATTCGCCAGCCGCCCCAGCAGCAATCCGGGTGGCACCGTATGGGCAATCAAGTCTGCCAAGGACAGAACCGGGCTTTGCTGACGCCGCGCATAGAGATACGAAGCGACCACAACCCCAAGCAACCCGCCATGAAATGCCATGCCGCCCTGCCAGACTTTCAGAATCTCCAGAGGGTTCGAGAGGTAATATGCGGGCTGATAGAACAGGACGAACCCAAGTCGCCCACCTACAATCACGCCGAGAATGATCCATGTGATGAGGTCCTCAAGCTGTTCAGGCTTGATCGGTGGCGTTTTCTCGGGCCAGAGGGCAGGTCGCCGCAACGCCATAACCCCCATCCGCCATGCAATCAGGATACCGGCGATATAGGACAGCGCGTACCACCGAAGGGCAAACTCCATCCCGAACAGTGAGATCGAGAAAAGCTCGGGTGACAGATCGGGGAAATTCAGAACAGCCTGCATGTGCGTCTCATTGCCCGGGGTTTGAGGGGCAAGTCAACCTTGAGTCCGGGCCAATCGTCCCCCATATAAAGACCAACCGACAGACCGGAGTAAAGATATGCAGACCCGCAACAAAATCCTGGATGACGTTTCCCAGTTGATGACCAACGCCATGGGGGTGGCTCAGGGCGCGCGGGAAGAGGCCGAGAATGCGATGAAGTCAATGATTGATCGCTGGCTGGCCGATCGTGACTTCGTGACCCGTGAAGAGTTCGACGCCGTACGCGCGATGGCGCAAAAAGCCCGCGAAGAGAACGCAGCGCTGGAAGCACGCATCGCCGCGCTTGAGGCGAAGCTGGACAAGTAAAGCCGTCCCGTTTCTTACGATCTTGATTTTCAGGGCAAAGTAACGCGCCGCGCAATCCCGTCTTGGGTTGTACGGTGCGGTGCATTCTGACGCCTTGCGGAATTTAATCAAGACAAAGCTGAGGTCTGCGCCAATATTTTGAGTGCCGTTGCTGACTATCCACAACTTATTGCTGCTATCCCCAAGAAATAGGGTTGCCAGACCCCTGTCTCGCATCGCACCATATTTAGTACAGGCCCAAGGGGGAAGCCCGGCTTGTAGAGCAGGCAACTAGCGCTGGGGCACTGCCAGCCCCAAAATGCTAGAGAAAAGTGAGGTGGCATTATGGCCCTTTCCGAGCAGTTTCTCGAAGAAGACCTTCATCCGATTGATATAGTCGAGCACTTGGCCGAGCATCACGACTGGGATTTTGACCGGATCGGGGATGACCAGATCGCAATGGCTGTCGAAGGGCAGTGGCGCACATACTCAATCACTCTGGCCTGGTCCAACTATGATGAAACGCTGCGCATGGTGTGCTCGTTTGAAATGGAGCCACCTGCCGAGCGTGAGACCGAGCTGTATGAACTTCTGAACAAGATGAATGATCAGTGTTGGGCCGGGGCGTTCACGTACTGGGCCAATCAGAAGCTGATGGTCTATCGGTATGGTTTGGTTCTGGCCGGCGGCCAGATGGCCAGCCCGGAGCAGATCGACACCATGATCACAGCCGCAGTGCTAAGCGCTGAGCGGTACTACCCGGCGATCCAACTGGTCACCTGGGGTAACCGTGATCCGGAAGATGCGATGCAAGTCGCCATTGCAGAGGCCTACGGCCGCGCGTAAAGCTTTGCCCCGAACCGACTAACGAGAGGGGCAATCATGGACATGTCACGCGTCGCCGAGCAGGGGCTTGTGCTTCTGGGATGCGGCAAAATGGGATCAGCCATGCTCGCCGGATGGTTAGAGCATGGTCTGCCCGCATCTGCTGTCTGGGTCATCGATCCAAACCCCTCGGACTGGTTGAAGGCGCAGGGCGTCAACATCAACACTCCATTGCCCGAGGCCCCCGCCGTGGTGCTGGTTGCGGTCAAACCGCAGATGATGGGTGAGGCCCTGCCAGCGATCAAGGCGCTGGGCGGTGGCGACACCCTGTTTGTGTCGGTCGCAGCAGGCACGTCTATTGCCACATTTGAAAGCGTGTTGGGCAAAGATACCCCGATCGTGCGCGCCATGCCGAACACACCTGCGGCAATCCGCAAGGGGATCACGGCTCTGATCGGCAACGCACAGGCATCAGATGCAGACGTATCCCTTGCGGAAAACCTGTTGTCTGCAATTGGTGAGACCGTCCGGCTGGATGATGAGGCACAGATGGACGCTGTCACCGGGCTGAGCGGCTCGGGCCCGGCCTATGTGTTTCACCTGATCGAAACGCTGGCGGCGGCGGGCGAGGCCGAGGGCTTGCCGGGCGAATTGGCGATGAAACTGGCCAAATCCACCGTGGCTGGGGCCGGTGCGCTGGCCGTGGCTGCCGAGGAAGCCCCCTCGCAACTGCGCATCAACGTGACATCCCCCAACGGCACCACGCAGGCCGCACTTGAGGTGTTAATGCACGAAGAAACCGGTTTCCCTGACCTGCTGCGCCGCGCAGTCAAAGCTGCAACAGATCGATCCAAGGAGCTGTCTCGTGAGTGAGATTACATTCGACGACTTTCTAAAGGTCGATATCCGCGTAGGCGAAGTAACCCGTGCCGAGCCATACCCCGAGGCCCGCAAACCGGCGATCAAGATGTGGATCGACTTTGGGGATGAGATCGGCGAGCGGAAGACCTCGGCTCAGGTCACGGCGCATTACGACCCGCAGACTCTGATCGGAAAACAAGTGATGGCCGTCGTGAACTTCCCCCCACGCCAGATCGGCCGGTTCATGTCCGAGGTTCTGGTGTTGGGCCTGCCAGACGAAAACGGTGAGGTTGTCCTTATCGGCCCGGATGGCGAGGTTCCCATCGGTGGACGGATGCATTGATGAAGGTGCTGATTTCACGCCCGATGACTCCCGCCGTCGAGGCCCGCGCCCGGGCTGAGTTTAACGCGGAAATCCGAAAGGAGACCGTGCCGATGACGCGTGATGAGATGCTGCGCGCGTTGAGGGAGTATGACGTGGTCGTACCGACCTTGGGCGATCAGTTCTCGGCTCAGGTCTTTGCCGAAGTCGCGGACCCCCGCTGTGGGCTGCTGGCGAATTTTGGCGTCGGGTACAACCATATCGACGTCGACGCCGCGCAAACCGTGGGTATCGCCGTAACCAACACGCCCGGTGCCGTGACGGACGCGACGGCTGATATCGCCATGACCTTGCTGCTATCGACCGCCCGCCGCGCGGGTGAGGGCGAACGCTTGGTCCGTGCAGGTCACTGGCAGGGCTGGCATCCAACGCAGATGTTGGGACATCACGTCACCGGCAAACGCATCGGCATTGTTGGCATGGGACGGATTGGTCAGGCCATTGCGCGTCGGTGCCACTTTGGGTTCGGAATGCAGGTGGCCTATCAATCGCGCAGCCCGAAACAGGTGGACTACCCTGCCGAGTATGTCGCTGACCTGACCACTCTGGCAGGATACGTTGATTTTCTGATCCTTGCCGTCCCCGGCGGTGCTGAGACGCACCATCTGATCAACGCACAGGTGCTGGAGGCCATGAAACCCTCGGGCATCCTGATCAATATCGCGCGCGGAGAGGTCGTCGACGAAGCCGCCCTGATCGCCGCCTTGCAATCGGGCAAGATCACCGGTGCTGGTCTGGATGTCTATGAGTTTGAACCTGCTGTCCCGCAGGCTCTGTGCGAGATGGAGAATGTGACCCTGCTGCCGCATCTGGGCACTGCGACCGAAGAGGTGCGTAGCAACATGGGCCTTATGGCGCTGGATAACGTTGCGGCCTTTGTCGCAGGGCGACCGCTGCCGAATCCGGTCTAGGGTTCAACTGCCTCGCGCCAGTGCCTGCGACAAACCGAGACGTAGGTTTCATTGCCGCCAATCTGTACCTGTGCACCTTCGATGATGGTGTTTCCGTTCTCATCCTGTCGAATCACCATCGTCGCTTTCCGCCCGCATTTGCAGATGGTACGCACCTCTCTCATCTCGTCTGCGAGGGCTAGCAAGGCAGCTGATCCCGGGAAAAGGCGACCCTGAAAATCCACCCGAAGACCATAGGCAAGCACCGGCACGCTCAGGTCATCCACGGCGCGCGCCAACTGCCAAACCTGCTCTTCTGAAAGAAACTGCGCTTCGTCGACAAAGACACATGCGATTTCACCTTGGTCCAGCCGCTGTCGGATCATCGCAAACACGTCGTCGCTTGAAGAAAACGTGTCGGCATCGGCGGAAATGCCTATGCGTGACGCAATCTTTCCAATCCCGGCGCGCCCGTCCAGCGCCGCGGTCATCAGATAAGTATCCATGCCCCGTTCGCGATAATTGTGCGAGGCTTGCAGCAACACGGTCGATTTACCCGCGTTCATCGTGGAATAGTTGAAGTACAGTTTTGCCATGCGCCCGGGTCTAAATGGCCTTACGTGTCCCGGCAAGGCTATAACAGCCATGCATAAAAGTGACGTCGCCGCTGTCGTTGCAGGGGCAGAGCTTACGCTCAAAGGGGATGGATCCCCTGCGCCCACACCAGCGACGTCATCGGCCAACATGGGCCTTCACACAGCGGGGCCAAAAAATAGTGCCTCGCAATCACTCATTACTGGCCGGAAGGGCCACCACTCACTCACAAAACCCCTGCATATCTGAGGGATAGCCAATTTATGGCATTTCAATTATGACTAGAGTATGGGAATTTTCCTGTCCCTTTCCCCCGCACGGGCAGATGTTGTGGGTGACGCAGGCAGAAAAGGTAAAAATATGGCAGATATCGGAGCCTATCTGAAGAAGCACACAGAAGCGTTGGTCAAAGACGTTGGCATAGAGTCTGCGTGCGAGATTACCGGCAAATCCAAGGCAACCTTGGGTCGGTATTATTCAGACAATGCCGAACACGCTGACCGGTTCATGCCCGTCGACGCCGTGGCCAGGCTGGAGGCTGTTTCGAATTTCCCGCATGTGACATCGGCGCTGGCCGATTTGAAGAACATCACATTGTCCTATGACGGTCGAAACACGGACACGCCGCGAACCGGAGGGGTGAATTCCGACGTCATCGCGCTGAGCCAGCGCTTTGCGATGCTGATGACCGAATACCAAGCCGCCATAGAAGACGGGATCATCACTGTCAACGAAGCCAAACGCCTGCTGAAAGAAACCAGTCTGCTGCAACAGGTGTTGATCGAAATGAAGCTGCATCTGGAAGAGGAAAGCGTAAGCTGAGGCTCGCTTGCCGCCCCCCAGCTTCAATCCCTGACTGCAAGAATTCCTGCTTGTCAGCGGCTCGTCTAACCGTGCCGCTTCACAATCACTGACCCGACCGAATAGCCAGCCCCGAACGAGCAGATCAACCCGATATCACCGTCAGCCAAATCATCAGAATATTTGGAAAACGCGATGATGGATCCGGCTGAGGATGTGTTGGCGTAGTCCTGCAGAATGTTAGGCTGCTCCTCGGGTTCCGGTTCACGCCCCAATACCTTTTTGCCGATGAAATCGTTCATCGTCTTGTTGGCCTGGTGCAGCCACAGGCGTTTCAGGTCGCTGCTGGTTACACCTTCGGCTTCCATGTGATCCGAGATGTGTTTGCTGACCATCGGCAGTACTTCCTTGAACACCTTGCGGCCGTTCTGCATGAATTGCATGTCGCGCCGATCAACCACGCCGGCGGGGCGCGACCGGCGCAGGAAGCCGTTGTTATTACGAATGTTATTCGAAAAAGACGTGGCGCAGCGGGTCGAGAGGACTTCGAAATGTGGCCCTTGCGCGTCTTCGATCCGCTCGATCAGGGTGGCCGTTGCCACGTCCCCGAAGATAAAGTGGCAATCGCGGTCCCGCCATTCCAAGTGGCCCGAGCAGATTTCGGGGTTCACCACCAGCGCCGATCTGACCGAGCCCGAGCGGATCATATCCGCTGCGGCCTGAATGCCGAACGTGGCCGACGAGCAGGCAACATTCATGTCAAATCCAAAGCCGTTGATCCCCAGCGCTTGCTGAATTTCGATCGCAATCGCCGGGTAGGCCCGTTCGTGGTTCGAGGCTGCGCAAATCACCAGATCAACGTCTTCGGCCTTGCGTCCAGCCTGTGCCAAGGCTTTCTTGCACGCGTCTACCGCCATCTCGGTCATAATGCCCGGTTCGTCATCGCTGCGTTGGCGCAAAAGGGGGTGCATTACGTCAGGATCCAGCACGCCGGATTTGTCCATCACGTACCGGTTTTCGATGCCCGATGCCTTGAGGATGAACTCTTCCGAGGAATGCTGCAGCGGCTCAATCTCACCAGCTGCGATTTTGTCTGCATTCTTAGCGTTTTGCTTGTCTGCATATGCGTTGAAGGCAGCGACGAGTTCAGCATTGGTGATGATGTTTTCGGGCGTGAAAACACCTGTGCCTGTGATTGCGGGCGTGTACATGGCGGGTCCTGAAGGTTTCGAATCCGCCTAAAATGCAGTCACAATGGGATTTGATCAAGGGATGGTTACCTAAGGGAATATGCCGATTTTGATCAAATACCACTCTCACACGCTAACGACGCCGTAATAGCGAGAATGCCAGATGCTGATCTGGCTAGATCAACACCTTGGACACTCTGGCAGCTCACACGGCCGTTCAGCCCTGTAGCGATTTTACCTCAACATCCCCCTCGGCCTGCGCTTTGATCGCCAGTGCTGCGGCATGGCTTGCGGCTGCGGTGGTGAAGTAGGGGATTTTGTCATAGAGGGCAATTGAGCGGATGGACTTGCTGTCTTCAACCGCCTGCGCGCCCTCGGTGGTGTTCATCAATAGCTGCACCTGACCGTCTTTCAGCATGTCGGCCACGTCCGGGCGGCCCTCATAGACCTTGTTGACCACATCACAGGCAACTCCGTGCTTGGCCAACCAGGACTGGGTGCCGCGCGTGGCCACCAACGAAAACCCTTGTTCGGCAAGGACTTGGGCGGCCTCAAGCATCGCAGGGGTCTTGTCAGCATCCTTGATCGAGATAAACGCCCGACCTTTGGACGGCAGCACCATGCCCGCACCCATCTGTGCCTTAAGGAAAGCGCGCGGAAAGTCGCGGTCCCAGCCCATTACCTCACCGGTGGATCGCATTTCCGGCCCCAGGATGGTGTCGACGCCGGGGAAACGGGCAAAAGGCAACACGGCCTCTTTCACCGAGAACCACGGCATGTTCGGGTCGGCCAAAGTCATCTGGTCGGCAATCTTTGTATCCTGACCCTCTTGATACGGAGGGCGCTGTGGGAAGTTCGACAGTTTCTCACCCGCCATGATGCGCGCGGCAATCGACGCAATCGCGCTGTCGGTGGCCTTGGCGACAAACGGCACTGTGCGCGATGCACGCGGGTTAACTTCGATCAGATAAATCTCATCATCCTTGATCGCGAACTGAACGTTCATTAGGCCAACGACGTTCAGCGCTCTGGCCAGCTTGAATGTCTGTTCCTTGATCTCTGCAATGATTTCCTTGGAGAGGGAATAAGGCGGCAGCGAGCAGGCCGAGTCGCCAGAATGAACGCCGGCCTCTTCGATATGCTGCATGATGCCCGCAACATGGACATCGGTTCCGTCACACAGCGCGTCTACGTCCAATTCCACAGCACCGGCAAGGTAGCTGTCCAACAGAACCGGACTGGCACCAGAAACCACCACGGCTTCGTTGATGTAGCGCTTTAGCTGCTCCATATCGCGGACGATTTCCATCGCGCGCCCGCCCAGAACGTAAGAGGGGCGGATCACGAGCGGAAAGCCGATCTCTTCGGCAATTTCCAGCGCCTGCGCATCCGTCGCGGCGATGCCGTTCTTGGGCTGTTTCAGGCCCAACTCATTGACCAGCGCCTGGAACCGTTCGCGGTCTTCGGCAAGGTCGATGGCATCCGGGGTGGTGCCGAGGATCGGAATGCCTTCGGCCTCCAGCGCGTTGGCCAGTTTCAGCGGAGTCTGGCCGCCGAACTGAACGATCACACCATGCAGCGTGCCGTTTTCCTGCTCTTTCGTCAGGATTTCCATGACGTGTTCGAAGGTCAGCGGTTCAAAATACAGACGGTCCGAAGTGTCATAGTCGGTCGAAACCGTCTCGGGGTTGCAGTTGACCATGATGGTCTCGTACCCGGCGTCGGTCAGTGCGAAACAGGCGTGACAGCAGCAATAGTCGAACTCGATGCCCTGACCGATCCGGTTGGGCCCACCGCCGAGGATGACGACCTTTTTGCGGTCGCTTGGACGTGCCTCACACTCGACTTCACCCATCATCGGGGCTTCGTATGTCGAATACATATAGGGCGTTTGCGCTTCGAATTCGGCAGCGCAGGTGTCGATGCGTTTGAAGACGGCAGAAACACCGAGGTTCCGACGGGCGCGGCGCACGTTGTCTTCGTCACGGCCAGTCAGATTACCCAGACGTGCATCGGTAAAGCCCAGCATCTTGAGCCGACGAAGACCGTCTTCAGTCATTGGCAGGCCGTTTTTGCGAACCTCACGCTCGGCCTCGATAATCTCGCGGATGCGGGCGAGGAACCAGGGGTCAAACTTTGTGACACCAAAGATTTCGTCGTCTGACAGGCCATGGCGCATGGCTTGCGCGATGGTGCGCAGACGATCGGGCGTTTGCTGGCTGATCGCCTTGATCACGGCGGCCTTGTCGTCGGCTTCTTCCCAGACACCAACGTTCAGGCCGGGGATTTCGATTTCATCAAAACCGGTCAGACCCGATTCCATCGAGGCCAGAGCCTTCTGCATCGATTCGTGGATGGTGCGGCCGATAGACATCGCCTCACCCACCGACTTCATCGCGGTGGTCAGGTAGGGTTCCGAGCCCGGGAATTTCTCGAACGCAAATTTCGGGATCTTTGTGACGACATAGTCGATGGTCGGCTCGAACGACGCGGGCGTGACTTTGGTGATGTCGTTGTCCAACTCATCCAGCGTGTAGCCCACGGCCAGCTTAGCGGCGATCTTTGCAATGGGGAAACCGGTCGCCTTGGACGCAAGCGCCGAGGACCGCGACACACGCGGGTTCATTTCGATCACGACCATACGGCCATCATCGGGGTTGATCGCCCATTGAACGTTCGAGCCGCCGGTTTCGACCCCAATCTCACGCAGAACGGCAATCGAGCCGTTGCGCATGATCTGGTATTCCTTGTCGGTCAGCGTCAGGGCAGGGGCCACAGTGATCGAGTCACCGGTATGCACACCCATCGGATCGACGTTTTCGATCGAACAGACGATGATGGCGTTGTCGGCAGTGTCGCGCACCACCTCCATCTCGTATTCCTTCCAGCCCAGCAGGCTTTCATCGACAAGGATCTGGTTGACGGGCGAGGCATCCATGCCCGAACGGCAGAAATGGATATAATCCTCACGGTTATAGGCCACGCCACCGCCAGTGCCGCCAAGGGTAAAGGCGGGGCGGATGATGGCGGGCAGGCCGATCTCTTCCAGCTCATCCAAGGCGATCTGCACGCCTGCGTCCAGATCAGCGCTGCCATCTGCTTTTTTAGGGGCGGTCACGATGGTTGCCTTGGGGTTTTCCAGACCAAGCCGGTCCATCGCCTCGCGGAACAGCTTGCGGTCTTCGGCCATTTCGATGGCGTCGCGTTTGGCGCCGATCATCTCGACCCCGAATTTTTCCAGCACGCCCATCTCTTCCAAAGCCAACGAAGTGTTCAGGCCGGTCTGACCACCCATCGTGGGCAGCAGCGCGTCGGGGCGTTCTTTTTCGATGATCTTGGCGACAATCTCGGGGGTGATTGGTTCGATGTAAGTGGCGTCTGCCAATCCCGGGTCGGTCATGATGGTGGCCGGGTTTGAGTTCACCAGAATGACCCGGTATCCTTCTTCGCGCAGCGCCTTGCAGGCCTGAGCGCCGGAATAGTCGAACTCGCACGCCTGACCGATAACAATGGGCCCCGCTCCGATGATCATGATCGACTGGATGTCGGTTCTTCTGGGCATGGCCTTGTTCCTTCGATTGTCCGCGAGTCAGGGCACCCCCAAGCGCCCAAATTGTCCTGCGTTATAGGGACCGCGCGAAAAGGTTCAAGAGGTATCGGAAACAGCGGTGAAATTGCCGCTTTCCTCTCTTTCCCTCGCCGCCGTATCCTCTATATCGCGCAGCACGACAAATGAGGATGCACTTGCGTATTCGTTTCGATCAGGGGCCAGCCGGGCCGGGAACCAGTTTCGACCAGCCAGCCGATGTGATCCGTGCAGACAAGCCGGACGATGTGCCCCAGGCCCTGGTGGCGCTGGATCAGGCGCGCGCGAACGGCGCGTGGTTGGCAGGATATGCCAGTTATGAGCTTGGCTATACACTGGAACCGCGCCTTGCCGAACGTTTACCCAAGAACCGCCGCCTGCCTTTGTTGTGCTTCGGCGTGTATGAGGCGCCGACGCAGCGTGCCCTGCCGCCAGCACGCGGTGAGGTCAGCGGTTTTGTACCGCGTTGGGATGAGGCGCGGTATACACAAGCCTTTAAACAGGTTCATGACGCCATCGGGGCAGGGGATATCTATCAGGCAAACCTGACCTTTCCCATCGACCTGATCGCCAAGGGCGACAGTGCTTCGCTCTATGCCGCGCTCACCGCCGGCCAGCCGGTTGGCTACGGGGCTTTGGTGCAGCAGGACGGCTTGCCAGACTTATTGAGTCGTTCGCCCGAGTTGTTCTTTCGCACCGACGCCGAGCGCGGGATTGAAACCCGTCCGATGAAGGGCACCCAGCCGCGCAGTGATGACATGGCCGAGGACGCCCGCCGCCGTGCCTTTCTTTCGACCGACGCGAAAAACCGGGCTGAGAACCTGATGATTGTCGATTTGTTGCGCAACGATATCAGTCGCGTTGCGTTACCCGGTTCGGTCAAAGTGCCCGAACTGTTCAAGGTTGAGACTTATGCGACCGTGCATCAGATGATCTCATTGGTGCGGGCGCAATTGCATCTGGGGGCAGAGCTTTCGACCATTCTGACCGCGCTGTTTCCTTGCGGCTCGATCACTGGTGCGCCCAAGATTCGCGCGATGGAGATTTTGTCTGACCTCGAACCTTGGCCCCGCGATATCTATTGCGGAGCGATTGGTTGGGCAGCGCCTGACGGACGGTCCGAGTTCAACGTGGCGATCCGAACCTTGATGGTCGAGGATGGCAAGGCCACCCTTAACGTGGGCGGCGGCGTAGTCTGGGACAGCACGGCCCCATCAGAATACGAGGAAGCGCTATGGAAAGCCCGCTTTGCCCACCAACTGACCCTGACTTCCGCATAATCGAAACCATGGCTTTTCGGCCCGGGCAAGGCTTTGTGCGGCGTGACCGCCACTTGGCGCGCATGGCACGAACCGCAGACGTATTCGGCATTCCATTCGATGCGGGGCTTGCTGGTGAAAAACTTGATAAGGTCGCGGGGGAAATACCGTTAAGGTGCCGGCTAACCTTGGCTGTGGATGGGCAGTTTGATCTGACAACCGCAAAACTGGCCTATAACCCCGCGGTCTGGCGGGTGACTATCGCCGAAACACGTCTGATTGCATCGGATCTCTGGCTGCGGCACAAGACGACGCAGCGTTCCGTCTATGATACCGCACGTGCGGCGTTGCCAGAAGGCATCGACGAGGTTTTGTTCCTGAACGAACGCGCAGAGCTGTGCGAAGGCACGATCACCAATCTGTTCGTGCACATGCCGGACGGACGCCGCCTGACGCCCGCTCTGACCAGTGGCGTATTGCCGGGCATACTGCGGCAAGAATTGCTTGATAACGAACGGGTAACCGAAGCCACCCTGACCCTAACCGACCTAAAAAACGCGGAAAAGCTTTACGTAGGGAATTCGTTGCGTGGCCTAATCCGGGCGGAGCTAGCAATACAGTGAGCAAACAAACCGATTGGGCCGACAGCGCGGCACCGCAATTGCGGTTGCGGCTCGAGTTTGGGCTGTTTTTCATTGCTGCACCGGTGCTGATTGCGGTGTTCTTTCCACCCAACTGGATGTTCCCGTCTCTGTTCACCTTCACAGCCCTTGGCATCGTGTTGCTGCACTTCACACGCGGCTTTGCCTGGGCCGAACTGCGGTATAATTGGCGCAACTGGTCCTGGCCCGAACTCGCCGTGTTTGCCGTTTTCATGACCGCATTCTGTGCCGCTGTTGTCATGGTCACACGACCGGAGGCGGCGTTTTTCCTGCTGCGCAACCGGCCGGAATTCTTGCTGGTTATCTGGCTTGGCTACCCTGTGCTGTCGGCCCTGCCGCAAGAGCTGTTGTTCCGCTCTTTGTTTTTCCGTCGCTATCACGCGATTCTGCCGAACGGATGGGCGGCCTATCTGCTGAATGCAGCAGTGTTTTCTCTGGCGCATTTGATGTACTGGAGCTGGATCGTCGCCGCCATGACCTTTGCCGGAGGGCTGCTGTTCACCTGGGCCTACCGCAGGCGCGGATCGTTTTTCTACGCGGTTCTTCTGCACGCGATTGCAGGTAACATCATCTTTGCTGCCGGTCTGGGTGTCTATTTCTACTCAGGTAACGTGCAAAGGCCGTTTTGAGCGGTAGACCCGCCTTGACTTTCGCTGCCTGACGCGGTGTATCGGCGCGACGAATTCTGCGCCCGAAGGGATATGATCCATGCACGCCTACCGCAGCCACACCTGCGCCGCTCTGACCGCCGCCAATGTTGGCGACACCGTTCGCCTGTCTGGTTGGGTGCATCGTGTTCGAGATCACGGCGGCGTCCTGTTCATAGACCTGCGCGACCATTTTGGTGTGACGCAAATTCTGTGCGACGGTGACAGCGCGGCCTTTGAAGAGCTTGAGAAAGTGCGCTCGGAATGGTGTATCCGCATCGACGGCACGGTAAAAGCGCGTGACGCCGATTTGGTGAACCCGAAACTGCCAACTGGTGAGATCGAAGTTTACGTGCGTGAGCTTGAGGTTCTGGGCGCGGCAGAGGAATTGCCTCTGATGGTCTTTGGCGATCAGGAATACCCCGAGGAAACGCGATTGCGCCATCGCTACCTGGACCTGCGCCGCGAGGGGATGCAGCGCAACATGACTTTGCGCTCGGACGTTGTCGCCTCAATGCGTCGCCGCATGTGGGATCAGGGATTCCGCGAATATCAGACGCCGATCATTACCGCGTCGTCGCCAGAGGGCGCGCGCGATTTTCTTGTTCCGTCGCGCCTGCACCCGGGCAAATTCTATGCGCTGCCGCAAGCTCCGCAGCAATTCAAGCAGCTGATCATGGTGTCGGGATTCGACAAGTATTTCCAGATCGCGCCGTGCTTCCGTGACGAAGACCCGCGCGCGGACCGTTCGCCCACCGATTTCTATCAGCTCGACCTTGAGATGTCCTTTGTCGAGCAGCAGGACGTGTTCGACACGATCCAGCCTGTCCTGACCGGCGTTTTCGAAGAATTCGGCGGTGGCCGAAAGGTTGATCAGGACTGGCCGCAGATTTCCTACAAGGACGCAGCACTGTGGTATGGCACAGACAAGCCGGATCTGCGGAACCCCATTAAAATGCAAGTGGTCTCTGACCACTTCCGCGGGTCTGGCTTCGCGATTTTCGCAAAGCTGCTTGAGCAGGAGGGCACCGAAATTCGCGCCATCCCTGCGCCCACCGGGGGCAGCCGTAAGTTCTGTGACCGCATGAACGCATTTGCCCAGAAAGAAGGCCTGCCCGGCATGGGCTACATCTTCTGGCGGGATCAAGGTCAGGGTATGGAGGCCGCAGGTCCACTGGCGAAAAACATCGGACCGGAACGGACCGAGGCGATCCGCCAGCAATTGGGTCTGGGCGTAGGCGACGCGGCGTTCTTCCTCGGCGGAAAGCCGAAAACCTTTGAAAAGGTCGCCGGTAAGGCGCGCGATGTGATCGGCGAAGAGCTTGGCCTGATGGAAAAAGACCGTTTCGCCTTTGCCTGGATCGTGGATTTCCCGATTTACGAGCAGGATGAAGAAACCGGCGCTATCGACTTTGAACACAACCCCTTCTCAATGCCGCAGGGCGGGATGGACGCGCTGAATGGCGATCCGCTTGAGGTTAGGGGTTACCAATATGACCTTGCCTGCAACGGGTATGAGATTGTCTCGGGTGCGATCCGGAACCATAAGCCTGAAATCATGTTGAAAGCCTTTGAGCTTGCAGGCTACGGCGAGGATGAGGTGAAAAGCCGCTTTGGCGCGCTCTACAATGCGTTCCACTATGGCGCCCCGCCACATGGTGGCTGCGCCGCGGGAATTGACCGGATCGTGATGCTTTTGGCTGATGAGGCCAACATCCGAGAGGTCATGATGTTCCCGATGAATCAACGAGCCGAAGACTTGATGATGGACGCGCCATCCGACCCAACCTCAGATCAGTTGATGGAACTGGGGCTTCGCATTATCCCACAGGAATGATCACGTACCCGCCGCATCGCCCGCGGCGGGTTTCTTCCCTGGGGTGTGGCGTTCAAGCGCGTTGCATGGCATCAACGCTAAAGCGTGATCCTGACCGTTTTCGGATAGGATGTGCTGCACGCAGGGTAGCGACCTGCGCGCAACCCTGATGCCGCGTGCCGTGGCGCGGACCTGGAAGTATATCCAAATACTTACGATTGTGACCGTCAGGAAATAAGCCGTTAGCATCTCAAATCGCCTCGCGTTGTTGCAACCGTGTCTGGACGATGCCGGCAACCTGAGCCGTCAAGGCCGTCACGGGTGTGCTGCTGGCACGGGATTCGGCCAGTTTTTGCGCCGCATCCGCCAACACGGCGTCTTCGGCATGTTCGGCAACCCCCCGAAGGAATTGCGCAGCATAATCCAGGGTCCTGCGATCATTCGGCTCGGTCAGCACTTCGGCAATGTGAGCCATGTCATCCTGATAGGCCATTGGATCTGGGCAAATGATTTCATCCCGAACGGCGTGCAGGCTGTTGGGGCGGCGATCCTCGGGCAGACTGTTCAAGATAAGTTGCTGAAAATATGACAGCGACTTTAACGGCTTGGCAAGAAACCCATCCGCCCCTGCGCGAAGGGCTGTATCCTGCGCGTGGTCATCGCCCGACATTCCCAAAATGGCGCCGATACGCGGCGTAGCTTGCGACAGTTCAGCGATCAGTTCGTCGCCAGAGCCGTCCGGCAGTCCGATATCCACCAGAATGACTGAAGGCCGATAAAGCTGCAGGTGGCGGCGTGCTGATTTCAGACAATCCGCACGTCGGATGCGCGCGCCGCTGTGTAAACACATCAGCCGGATGGCGTCACAGGCATAACGGCTGTCTTCAACAACCAGAATGGTTTGACCCAGCAGCGGCCGTGTGGCCGTTGGCTGAGCGGGAGAGGCGAAGGGGCTCGAATCATCCATAGCAGAACTCCTAATCAGCAGATGCCTCAAGCTAGGAACTTCTGGCTAACACAGGGTTAACGGCAATTTGGCGCACTTGTTCTTTGTCTCTGCAGCCCTCATAACCGCTGCAACGCAGAACGGAGGAGAGTATTATGATTGGTCGTCTGAACCACGTTGCCATTGCCGTACCTGATCTTGAGGCCGCTTCCGAGCAGTATCGGAGTGCGCTGGGTGCCAAGGTCGGCTCACCGCAGGATGAACCTGATCACGGCGTGACGGTTGTGTTCATCGAGCTTCCGAACACCAAGATTGAACTGCTCTATCCGCTGGGCGATGACAGCCCGATCAACGGCTTTCTGGAAAAGAACCCCGCCGGGGGCATTCATCATGTCTGTTATGAGGTTGACGACATCATCGCTGCCCGCGACCATCTGAAGGAAACCGGTGCCCGTGTTCTGGGGTCGGGTGAGCCCAAGATTGGTGCGCATGGCAAGCCGGTGCTGTTCCTGCATCCCAAGGATTTCAACGGCTGCCTGGTCGAGCTTGAGCAGGTCTAATTTGAAAAGGGGCTGTCATGACGATCACTGCTGCATTAGTACTGTTCGCCGTCATTTGGTTCATGACGTTGTTGGTCGTATTGCCGATCCGCATCAAAACGCAGGGCGACCTGGGCGAAATCGTGCCCGGTACGCATGCGGGTGCGCCTGAAGTTCATCACATGAAGAAGAAAATGTGGATCACCACCGGGATCTCGGTGGTGCTCTGGGCCATTATCGCAGGGATCATCATCTCGGGTGTGATTTCGGTGCGCGATTTTGACTGGCTGAACCAGTTGGAGCCGCGCGAGTAGCTATCAGGCGGTGGATCCTGTCAGCTTGTGATACAAGTGCGTGAAAGTTGCGGCCCCCAGTATTGGGATCAACAGGTTCACCAAAGGCACCGACAAGGGAATAGCCATCAACGTTCCCGCCAGCCAGATAGTTGCGGAGTGCTTGGTCCGCAACTTGCGCGCACCTTCACGCCCAACGCGGCGCATCGCAGCCAGCGTGAAGTATTCACGGCCCAGCAAGAAACCATTCATGGCCCAGAATATGAACGGTGCCAACGGCGTGAAAATCGCATAGAGGATCAGAGCCAGAAGGTTGGCCACGATCAGCACCCCCATAAACCCTATCGCATCCCTTAACCCTTCGCTGAACGGGATGCCGGGAACTGCGGGCAGGGTGGGATAATGTTTATCCTCAACAGCTTGCGCGACCTCTTCCAAAAACATGGATGTAATCGCCGAGGCAACCGGCACCATCAGGAACACCGGCAAGATCAGCACGACAAAGATGCCAGAGTAGTTCAGAACGTCGTTCAACCACGGCACGGTGCCGATCCACGGCAGAGCTATCTCATCGCCAGACAACCGATTGATCAGCCAGATTGCCCCGGCGCAGGCGAGGATCAGCAGTATGATCGTCAGACCAACACCCCGAAGCAGGACGGCGCGAAACTTGGGATCACCGATCTGGCCCAGTGCCGCGAAGAACGCACTCAGTATCATCACTCAGAGACCCATTCTGTGATGGCCGCAACATCCGGCCGGGGACGTTCCGGCGGGGTCGTGCCTTCGGTTGCGATGTGGATCAGGCCAGCGACACGTTCATTGTCCTGCAAATCAAACGCGTGATGGCAGAATTCAGGGTCGTGAACCTGCCAGCCGGACAGCCAGTTCGCGCCCCAACCCGCTGCAAGGGCCGCGTTCAAAAGGGCCAGGCAAACAGCGCCTGCGGAATAGGTCTGCTCGATTGCGGGGATCTTCTCCGATGGCTTTTGCACTTCAATCACCGCTACGGCCAGATGACCCATATCGAACTGGCTTTGGGCCTTGGTGATCTCCTCAGGGGTTTTGCCCAAGGCAACGCCCCGGTCATGCGTCAGCGCAGACAAGCGCGGCATTGCGCCTTTCTCAAGCACGATAAAACGCCACGGTTCCAGCTTGCCGTGGTCGGGGCTGCGGGCTGCGGCGGTCAGCAGGGGTAACAGCTCGTCACGTGACGGCGCCGGGGCAATCAGTGACTTCGCAGGGCGCGACCGACGCGATTGCAGAAATTCCAGAGCGGTCGGATTCTTCAAAGACATATGTTAACTTCCTTCACATAAACAGTCTGTACCTGGTTGAACATCTGGCTTGTTTCAAGTGCACTACGCTGGACGCTTGGGATCAATTTCACGCCTCTGTCTCCTGTGCAACAGTGATCGGGGGCAGAGGGGGGACAACTTGGCTAAACCAAAATTGCGCAATGTACCTGATCTCAGCAGTTACGCCCGGTCAGGCACGGCGATTCCTGTGAAGGTAACGCCAAAAGCCGCAAGGGACAGTATCGCGTCTGACAAAGGCATGATCCGCATAGCTGTGACCGCGCCACCCGAAAACGGCAAGGCAAATGATGCTGTGCGCCGGATACTCGCGATGGCTATGGGCGTTGCCCCGTCCGACCTGATCCTGAAACAAGGGCATAGCGCGCGTGACAAGCTGTTCGTCTATGCGCCCTGACTTGGCCGTTCGTGAATTTGATACACCCCTTCCGGCAAATCAAGTGCAGCGGCCAGATCGCGAACCTGTTCGGGCGACAGGGTTATCTTCTGTATCTGCTCTGTCCGTGGGTCAAACTGCTCAAGCGTCACACATTCGGCGAAGCTGTTGATGACGACGTCCTCCTGCAAAGGCGCAGGGCCTTCGTCTACCAGGGTGATAACCGTCGCGTCGAATTCATGCTCAATCGAAAACATGCAGTCAGAGTGCAAGGTGCCGCGCCGCAATGCAACCCGTTGCCGCACAATCTGGCAGTGGCGGAACCGCCGTGACATAGCTATGGTTAAAAAAACGGGTAGCCGTTTCAAAGGAACATCTATGCGCCGTCTGACTTTTTTGCTGTTTCCTCTGGTGCTGGTGGCATGCAGCGCAGACTTCCTGCGCGTGCAACCAGCAGAGGAATGGTCGCCGGATTCGGGCGATTTTCAGGTGGACGCTGTGGCTTTTCAGGATATCAGCCGCGCCGTCGGCAAAGCGGCCCGCGCCGAATGCCTGCGCCAGTCCAAGGTCAGCAACTGCGATTTCACAATTCTGGTTGACCTCAACCCTCGCGCCCCAGTCAATGCGTTCCAGACCCTCGACAAACAGGATCAGCCAGTCATCATCTTCACCCGCTCGATGATTCAATCCGCCAAGAATCCGGACGAGCTGGCTTTTGTAATGGCGCATGAGACAGCGCATCACGTGTTGGGACATATTGCCCGACAGACCGAAATCGCTCAGGAAAGCGCCGCGATCTTCAATGATTTGGGAAAGTTGTATGGCGAGGACGGGAAAGAGCTTGAACGGTCACAAAAACTTGGCGCTGAAGTTGGCGTGCAGGTGAATGTGAAAGACTTCGAGCTTGAGGCGGATCAGTTGGGTACGATTATAACCCACAACGCCGGGTATGATCCTTTGGTCGGCGCAAAGTATTTTGATCGGCTTCCCGATCCTGGTGACGAGTTTTTGGGCACCCATCCCCCAAACGCCGAGCGTGTTCAGATCGTTGTCGAAACGGCAAGGCAGCTGGGTCTGACGGAATGACATCTTTGACACGACTGGGCGTGATCCTGACGGATCGAGGATCGAAATACGCTGTTTCGGGTGCACCTGTCCATACGCGCACGGATGTTGACGCGGTGTTGCAGGATCTCAAGTCTGACAAAGCCTATGCCAAGGCGACGCATAACACGTGGGCAGCCATTTTGCCGACAGGTGCGCTCAAGGCGGATGATGGGGAAAGTGGTGCCGGTATGGTGATCCTGCGCATGCTGGAGCGGGCCGGACTGGACGGGCATGTGGTGGTCGTCACCCGATGGTATGGTGGCAAAAAACTGGGCGGGGACCGTTTTCGCCGGGTTCAGGATGCCACCCGCACCTATCTGGATCACGTCGGGGCCGGGCTTTGACCTGAGTCAAATGCCCGCGCGCAAGGTTGCGATACCCTGTTCTGGACGTGCGACAGGGAGAAATCTGCTCATGCCCAACCGTGAAGTTCTGAAACACCATGCGGGTCTGGTCGATGAAATGGCGACCAAGCTTGGCGTGGACCTTCAACAGTCGGCGATAGATGGCGACGTTTCGCTCGACGAGCTTTCCGAAGCCGTCTTGCGATGCACCGGATGCGCCAACCCCGCGCATTGCGAGGGGTATCTGAAGCAATCCGGCCAAGTGGACAAAACGCCAGAGTATTGCCGTAATCAAGAGTTGCTCAGCAAACTGATCCCTTAACGACAGGAGTGTTCCATGCCCCATCTCGGAGAGATCATGACCCATCTTCGACTTGTCCTGCGGATGGGGCGGGCAACCGGCGCGGACATCGTGGCAGCGCATGAACAAGGGCATCTGACACAGCAGGACTGGGCTGAGATGGTTCATCAGTGCCGGGGCTGCGACTGGGCCAATCGATGCCCTGAGTGGCTGGACCGGCATGAAACCGTAAAAAATGCGCCGCAGACCTGCAGGAATCGGCAACGGTTTGCGGCGTTGCAAACCCGTTCAAGTCAGGAAGTCTGATGGCAAAAGACAATTTAGAGGATGTTGAGCAACATTTCTGGCTTACCCGCTCGGTGGCGCGATGCATGAATATCTCGCTGTCCGAAGCTATGGCGACAGGGCGACTAACGCCGGACCGCTACGCAGAAATGGTCGGTCGTTGTCGAGCGGCACAGTGCAGTGATCGATGTGCGTTATGGTTGTCACGGCAGCAGTCCGAGGCCCATGAGGCCCCGGAATTTTGTGCCAGCGCCGATCTTTTGAACCCGTTAAAAACCTGACTACAACCCAGAGTGTGACCCATCGCATAAGGGCGGGTTCGCGCTGCATTTACAGCCACAGAAAAAGACTTTCTTGCTGCTTTCCGCCGTGTACTTGACGGGCTCAAGATCGGTATCTTTGTGGGAGCCGTCGCAGAAAGGCTGGCGCTTGGACAGCCCACAGGCACACCAGAAATAGCTTTTCCCTTCGATCACATCGACCGCGTAGGGGCCTTTTTGCGCAATGGCTGGTTGGTCTGGCATGTGGCTACTCCGTCTTTCGCAAATGTCATGACAACAGTTTAGGGCGACATACGGAAAACGGTAGCGTTTGCTCATAAACTTGCAGTTTCTGAGGGGTTTACCGGCGTTGTTCCGCCTTTATTCACGACTTTGTGATTGATTGCGTTGCAAAAATACCATTCAGGCCGTATCCTACCTGAGGCCCCAAATACTCGGGCAATATCAGAAAATTAATAGAGGAATGACGGACATGAAACTCAAATTTGTCGCCGTTGGCGCATTTGCCCTTGTTTTGGCGGCTTGCTCGCAACAAGAGGAGCCGGCACCGGTTTTCATCACCCCCGAGTATGACAAATTCGGTACGCCAAGCTGCCCGGCCGGGACCGAGCTGGCAACGACCGAAGCGGGCCAGACCGTCTGTAACCCGGTCTCGCAATAAGGATGACGCGGGCGGCTCTGCCAGGCCGCTCGCTCGCGACCAAAGATCAGGCCGCCCTCGGGCGGCTTTTTCGTGCCCAATACACTGCGTTGAGGGCCGGAACTCAATACAACAGGATATCGACGGCAAATGAGAACCTTTTTTGTCCGCCTCAAGAATCGTACGCGCTGGAGCTGGCAGGGGCTGGTTGTCGCGTGGCGTGAAGAGTATTCATTTCGTACTTGGGTTTGGGCAAACATCTTGTCGGCGCTGCTGGTTGTTTGGCTGCCGTTGGGCGACGGGATGCGTGCTTTGATACTGGTTCTGGGGTTGCTTGTTCTGGTCGCCGAGCTGTTCAACACCGCGATTGAGCGTGCTGTCGATCACACGTCAACCGATCACAACAGGTTAGCCGGCCAAGCGAAGGATGCAGCTAGTGCGGCTGTTGCTGTAACGGCGGTGGCAGCCGGGGTGGCTTGGGTGATCGGGCTGCTGAGTCTGGTGTAGTTGGCTCAGTGCTTTCGCCAGTCGCCGCCAAAGCGTAAACCACGGCGCTGAATGCCATAACGTCTTTGAATGAAATACGGTGAGGCGTGTTTGTTGCGGAAGCCGCGTACCGTTTGATGGTGACGCCTGACCGGTTTGAAATAGCGGAGTTTGGGCTTGGCCCTGTGGTGGTAGTGGTCCGGTTTGGCCTTGTACTCATGCTCGGGTTTCGGGTGATAGACTCTTGGCGCACCATAGTACCGATGCACCTTGTGTTTGCTATGGTCCAAAAAGCTTGGCGGTGTGGAGCCTATGATTATGAATCCGCCCGATCGGTAAGAGTCGGCAATGGCAGGTAAGGCGCAAAGCTGGGCGGCAAGGATGGCCATCACATATTTCAGGTCAAAGAGGCGCGGATAGGACATTGAGCCCTCCTTCCTGGCTGGCTGCCCAGTTATGATCAACCCTTCCGTTATAAAAAGCCAGTAAATTGGGTCAGATTTCGGCCATTGCAGGTGACGGTGTCAGGCCAGCTTACCCCACAGATCGTATTCACCGGCCTCGTCCACCTCAACCCGGACAATGTCGCCGGGCTTCAGGTTTTCATGCGCTTCATCAATGAACAGGTTACCGTCGATCTCGGGCGCATCCGATTTGGTGCGGCAGGTGGCGGCCTCGTCATCGACCTCGTCCACGATCACATCAATGATTTGACCAACTTTGGCGGCCAGTTTCGCCTCGGAAATCGACTGCGCTTTTTCCATAAAGCGGTCCCAGCGGTCTTGTTTGACTTCGGCTGGAACATGATCCGGCAAGTCGTTGGAACGCGCGCCATCGACGTTTTCGTATTGAAAGCAACCGACGCGATCCAGTTGCGCCTCATCCATCCAGTCGAGGAGGGTCTGAAACTCGGCCTCGGTCTCACCCGGATAGCCGACAATAAAGGTCGAGCGCAGCGTGATATCGGGGCAGGTTGCGCGCCACGCGGCAATCTCGTCCAGCGTTTTCGCGGCGGCGGCAGGGCGTGCCATGCGTTTCAGTACGTCCGGATGGGCGTGTTGGAACGGAATATCCAGGTACGGTAAAACGTTGCAACCTGCGTCGGCCATAAGGGGAATCAGATCGCGCACATGCGGGTAGGGATAGACATAGTGCAGACGCACCCAAGCATCGAGTTGACTCAGTTCACGCGCCAGATCGGTGATATGGCTGCGCACTTCGCGGTCTTTCCATGGGTTCACATCATATTTTCGGTCCAACCCATAGGCCGAGGTATCCTGCGAGATCACCAGTAGCTCACGCACCCCGTTTTCGACCAGTTTCTCGGCTTCACGTAGGACAGCGTGCGCCGGACGACTGGCCAGTTTGCCACGCATGTCTGGGATGATGCAGAACTTACACTTGTGATTGCAGCCCTCGGAAATCTTGAGATAGCTGTAATGCCGCGGCGTTAGTTGCACGCTGCTGGCTGGCAGAAGATCGACAAAGGGGTCGGGATTGGGTGGAACCGCCGAATGGACGGCATCCAACACCTGCTCGTACTGATGCGGCCCCGTCACGGCCATGATGCGCGGGTGGTGCTTGCGGATATAATCAGGGTCCGCGCCCAGGCAGCCAGTTACGATGACCTTGCCGTTTTCCACCAAAGCCTCACCAATGGCGTCCAGAGACTCGGCTTTGGCGCTGTCGAGGAACCCACAGGTGTTCACGATTACGGCATCTGCCCCGGAATAATCTGGCGAAATGCCGTATCCTTCTGCGCGCAGGCGGGTCAGAATACGCTCACTATCGACCAATGCTTTGGGACAGCCCAGAGACACCATACCAATCGTAGGCTGGTTCGAACGTGGCGACTCGGGCATCCGGGCGGCGGGCGCGAGGTCTGGGCGGAGGTTTGGCGGGTTCGTGGTCATGGCGCGGCATATAGTGGGGAACGCTTCCTCTTGCAAATGCGGCGCAGGGTTTGAATGATCTTTTCAACGCATGCCAAATAAGCGGAGAGCAGTTAAATGAAGTGGCTATTGCGCATTCTTTTTATTTTCGTCGCGGCATTCGGGCTGGTCATCGGCGCCTTGCTGCTGATGCCGGGAGATAAACTGGCGGCGATTCTGGCCGAACAGGTCAAGACCGAAACAGGCCGCAAGTTAAAGCTGTCAGGGGACGTAAAACTGTCGTTCTGGCCGGTTTTGGGGCTTGAGGCCGGTCCGGTGACCTTTGGAAATGCGCCTTGGGCTGGGTCCGAGCCGATGCTGAGCGCTGAAAGCCTCGCTATGGGTGTAGACGCCGCAGCGCTGTTGAACGGCGATCTAAGGATTCGGCGCGTGGTCGCGGACAACCCGGTGCTGCGGCTGGAGCTTTCCGATGGCCGTGGCAATTGGGAGCTCCAGCCGGTTGAGCCGAAGGCCGTGACAGGCAGCATAGGTAGTTCACCGCCTGAAACGTCACAGCAGCGTGCTGTGACTCTGGATCAACTGGAACTCACCAATGCGCGGCTGATTTATACTGAGAATGGTGCGACCAAGTTCGACTTTGCCAATGTTGATCTGTCCGCAAGCTGGCCGGGACCGGCGTCACCCATGGTTATGGCTGCTCAGATGGCTGTGCCTGGGGGCAAAGTAAGTGTGGATCTGAAAATCCCGGACCTGCCGGCTTTCGCCTCGGGTGCTGTCACGCCGCTGCAACTGGCGCTGCGCGCGCCGGGGGGTGAGGTTGGGTTCGACGGGCGCGTTAACCTCGCTGGTGAAATGGATGGCGCGTTAGAGGTGAAGACGACAAACACCGAACAAATGCTGGCGGCTTTTGGGCAGACAGGCGTCGGGGTGCCATTGGGATTGGGTCGGGTGGCCGATGTGTCAGGGCAGATGACCTATACCAGTGCCGGACGCATTTCGCTGCGCAACATGGTGGCGCAGTTGGACAACAACCGATTTACCGGTGAGGCAGATATCGAGATATCGGACCCACCGAAAGTCACGGCGCGGCTGACTGGTGGCGATATCGACCTGTCGCGATACAATACTGCGCCAGCGGCGTCTGGGGCTGGCACAGGTGCGGGCGCGGGGTCAACGCCACGCGATGGATGGTCAACGACACCGATCGATGCTTCAAGCCTGTCGCTGGCAAACGGAGAGATTCGCCTGACGGCCTCATCCATTATTTTGCCCGAAATCAAACTTGGCCCCAGCGACCTGACGCTGAGCCTTGATCGGTCCCGCGCAGTGCTTGGCATGAACCCGGCTACTTTGTTTTCGGGGAAAGTAAACGGGCAGGTGGTGGCTAACAATCGCAATGGCCTTTCGGTTGGCGGCAAGCTGACGGCGCAAGACATGGATGTTCAGCAAGCCCTGACTACACTGGTCGGAGTTGAACGGCTGTCAGGTACTGGGTCGGGTGAGTTCGAATTCCTGGGCGTTGGGCAAACCGAAGATCAGATCATGCGATCCCTCAGCGGCAAGGGCAGTCTGAAGGTGGGTCCGGGCGTAATCTCAGGCTTGGACCTAGATCGCTTGATGGGGCGTGGCGAGGGTGCAGGCGGGACCACGGTTTTCAACAGCCTCTCGGCCAGTTTCACGATGGGTCAGGGTGTGTTGACCAACACTGATCTGTTGATGTCACTGGATAATTTCCGCGCAGACGGGACCGGAAAGGTCAATCTAGGTGCGCGCACACTTGACTATATGTTTACGCCCACAGCGTTGCGGGCCAATTCCGGACAGGGCCTGTCAGTGCCCGTTCGTATTGTTGGACCGTGGAGCAGCCCCTCGATCAAACCGGACCTGACCAAAGTGATTGAGGCCGCCGCAGAAGGGCAGCTCAAAGACCTTGAGGACGATGCCAAGCAAAAGGTTTTTGAAAAGGTTAGCGAGGAGTTGGACACCGTGGTGACGGACAGAGAAAGCGCCGAGGATGCCTTGAAGAAAAAGCTTGAGGAAGAGGCGAAGAAAGGTCTGCTCAAACTGCTTGGTGCGGATTAGGGCGCCCGAAGGCGCCCAAAAACAGCCTCTCAGATCGTCTGGTCGTAATCGCCAACGCCGGGTTCTGTCCGGATAACCGCGTCAATACCCGCGAAGATCGCGCGCATTTCATCCTCGCTCTCGCTGCTTTCGCAAACCACAACAAGGTTCGGGGTATTCGAAGACGCGCGCACCAGACCCCAACTGCCATTGTCCAGAATGACCCGCGCCCCGTTGACGGTGACAACCTCTTTGATCGCACGGCCTGCCAGTTTTTCGCCGGCATCGGCTTTGGCAACCAGCTTATCGACCAACCGTTTGAGGATGTCGTATTTCTCGGTATCGGCGGCATAGGGCGACATGGTGGGTGTCGACCATGTCTTTGGCAACGCCTTGCGCAGGTCCGACATGCTTTGGTCCGGATTGCGGTCCATCAGCTTGCAGATTTCAACCGCCACCCGCATGCCGCAGTCATAGCCGCGGCCGATCGGTTCGGCCAGGAAGTAGTGGCCCGATTTTTCGAACCCTGCCAAAGCGTTGATTTCCTTGACCCGGCGTTTCATATGGCTGTGCCCGGTTTTCCAGTAGTCGGCTTTTGCTCCAAGCGCTTTCAGTTCCGGGTCACTGGCAAACAATCCGGTCGATTTCACGTCCGCTACAAATGTCGAGTTGGGGTAAATCTTGGCCAGATCGCGCGCCATGATCACACCGACCTTGTCGGCGAAGATCTCCTCACCCTCGTCATCCACAACGCCGCAACGGTCACCATCACCATCAAAACCCAGTGCCAGATCGGCACCGCTGGATTTCAGGGTGTCGGCCATGTCGTGCAGCATCTCCATCGCTTCGGGATTGGGGTTGTAGTTGGGGAAGCTGTAGTCGAGGCGGCTATGGCTGGGTACAACCTCGACCCCCATCCTTTCGAAAAGTTCGGGTGCAAAGGCCGAAGCGGTTCCATTGCCGGTCGCGCAGACAACCTTTAGCGGCCGGGACATTCTGAAATCGCCTACCAGATCGTCTAGATATGCCTCTTTCACGCCATCCACGAATTCGTATGACCCGCCTTCCCGAGGCACGCCTTCGCCGTTCAGCACGATATCGCGCAGCTCTGCCATTTCATCGGGGCCATGGGTCAGCGGGCGTTCAAAGCCCATCTTCACACCGGTCCAGCCATTTGGATTGTGGCTGGCGGTGACCATGGCGACCGCTGGAACATCCAGATGGAACTGTGCGAAATAGGCCATGGGGCTGAGGGCAGGGCCAATATCCTTGACCTGAATCCCCGCCTGCATCAGGCCCAGGATCAGCGCATTCTTAATCGCCAGCGAATAGTCGCGATAGTCGTTACCAACCGCGATCACCGGCTCGATCCCGCGTTTGTACATCTGCGTGCCCAATCCCAGCCCCAGCGCTGTCATACCTGGCAAGTTAATCTCGTCAGGGTATTTCCAGCGGGCGTCATACTCGCGGAAGCCGGTGGGCTTGATCATCGGGTCGCGTAGAAAGCTCCAGGTGTTTGGGGTCACCTCTGGGATGGGTTTGGTCATGCTATCGCTCTGCTTAAATCTGAATCGGGTTGGCCTTGGCCAGCGCATCAAAACGCATCAACGTTTCAACCAATTGTGGCATCTGGTGCAAGGGGATCATGTTGGGTCCGTCGGATGGTGCGTTATCTGGGTCTTGGTGCGTTTCAATAAACACGGCACCGACACCCAACGACACTGCGGCGCGGGCCATGACCGGAGCAAATTCACGCTGGCCGCCAGATGACCCACCTTTGCCGCCGGGTTGCTGAACCGAGTGGGTTGCATCCATCACAACAGGATATCCGGTTTGCGCCATCTGCGGCAGCGACCGCATGTCGGCGACCAGAGTGTTATATCCGAACGACGTGCCGCGTTCTGTCAACAGGATATTCTGATTGCCCGTGCTTTCGATTTTCTCAACAATATTAGGCATTTCCCACGGGGCGAGGAATTGACCCTTTTTGACGTTCACGGCTTTGCCCGTGTTTCCCGCTGCCAGCAGCATATCCGTTTGGCGGCACAGAAATGCCGGGATCTGCAAAACATCCACCGACTCAGCAGCTTGCGCGCACTGAGATTCGGTATGAACGTCAGTCAGGACCGGAATACCCATCCCTTTGCGGATTTCGTCCAGAACCTTCAACCCGGCGTCTATCCCCATGCCTCGTTTTCCGGTCAAAGACGTCCGGTTGGCTTTGTCGTACGAAGCTTTGAATACGTACTGCGCACCGGCGGCATCGCAGGCCTCTTTCATTTTTCCGGCGATCATTTGGGCGTGATCGGCGGTTTCAAGCTGGCAAGGGCCGGCAATGATCGTCAGAGGCAGATCATTGCCGACCGTGAGGTCGGAGATTTTTACATGTTTCATATGTCTTACGAGGATACCTGTTCACGAAGGACCGACGCGGTAAGCGAGATCATCAGGTAGATACCAGCAAATAACAGGAAAGCCAAAATCGTATTTTCGAACTTGCGTGGGTAGGTGGGTTCTTCACTGGCAACCGGGTTCACGGACACTGTCAGATAGCGAACTTTGCGGTTTGCCTCGGTGCGGGTGTTTTCCACTTGCTCCAGGGCGGTCTGCATCATCAAGTCCCGCGCCGCTAGGTCGGCCTGCGCCATCTGAATTCGAACGCTCAGCCGTGCCAACGAATTCTCGCCAGCCGAGACGTCAACCATTTCGGCGTTCAGTTCGGCCAGAACTGACTCAAGGCGCTGAATGTCGGCGCGAACGCCATCCACCTTGGCCTGGTTCGGGCGCAAATTGTCCATCAGCGCGGCCAATTGCAGTTCCTTTTCCTGCAACTCAACTTCGATCGCGTTGATCCGCATGCGAAGGCCTGCAATCACGTTTTCAGGGTCCAGAACGGCCCCCTGTAGCTGCAGTTCAATCAGGGCTTCCTGAGCTTTTCTGCGTTCTTGCTGTGCGCTTTCGAACGTGGCGATTGCATCGCGCATCTGGTCTTCGCGTTTCAACTCGCTCAACCCGTTTATGGTCTCCTCTGCGTAGGACAGCAGGCGCTCGGACAACTTGACCGAAACTTCAGGACTTGGCGCCGCGACTTCCATTCGGATGATCCCGTCGCTTGGGTCGTACCCGATGGTTATCATCCGTCTGAACAGCTTGTGGGTTTCTTCAAGCGATGCGTCCTGTGGCAGGCGTTGGATCGGGTCTATCCACTCCTGCTTGAAGATCTCCGAGAAGTTTGTGTCCTGCTCTAGTCGTACGAGTGCATCTTTGGATTCAAGAAATTCCTGTGTTGCGACCGAATCCTGCGCTGTGGCGAATTGCGTCCCCGCAAGAAACCCGCCAAAAGCAGCCCCACCACCATCTGCCTGCAAGATCGAAAAGGCAGATTTGCTGGCGTACATAGGTGTTGCGTATCTGTAGAAATAGGTGCCCACAATCAACGTCGGTAGCAGGACAAAGGCGGTCAACCGCGCAAACAGGGCAAACAGCTTTCGTCTGCGGCGGCGCGCGATGTCCTTCTGTATCTGTCCAATCTCAAGATTGCGCCGTTCCGCAGGGCTTAGGTTGGGGCCAGGTAGGATCTGCGGTTGTTCTGTGATCGTCTGCGGCAGCTGAATCTTGATCTTGTCCCTTGCCTGTTCTTCGGGGTTTTTCTTATTTGCAGCCAGATCCAGAAGGTTGGCCCGTTCGAAAGGATTTATGCCCTTCAGACGCAAAAGCCGCACCGCGTCGTAGTCCGACGTCGCCTCAAGCCCATTTTTCTGTGCCAGGCGTCTTGCTACGCGCAACTGCCGACCCGTCAAACCTTCGCTTTTGATCGTCTCAATGTCGGTTGCTGGGGCCGTGTCATTCGCCGCCTCGGCCGGTTGCGTCGCCGCTCTGATACGCGAAATCGCGTCAGCACGGGCATCAGCCGAGGCCGGGTCCTGTCGGCTGCGGCGCCAGCGGTATTTTTTAGCCTTGGGTTTGGTAGTCATATAGCTGCTTCGCCTCTTCCAAGGTGTCGAACATGTAAAGATGGCCATTCAGAAGAACGGCTGCTTCCTGCGCAAATTTTTCAAGAACTTTGGGGTTGTGGGACACGATCACCAATGTCGTCGTCCGCAGCCGCTCTTTCAGAATGTCACCGGCTTTTTGGTTGAATTCGACATCGGTCGACGCCGGCATGCCTTCGTCAATCAGATACATATCGAAGTCCAGCGCCAGCATCAGCGCAAAGGTAAAGCGCGCCCGCATACCGGTTGAATACGTCCCAAGCGGTTGGGTAAAATACTCACCCAGATTGCACAGCCAGTTGCAATAGGCTTCGACATAATCGGGGTCCATCCCGTAGATTTTGGCGATGTAGCGCGCGTTTTCTAGGGCCGAGAGTTTTTTTGCGACACCGCCCGAAAACCCCATCGGAAAAGAAACCCTGCAGTTCTTTCTGATCACGCCCTCATCCGGTTTTTCAAGTCCGGCCATCATGTTGATCAGCGTCGTTTTCCCGGTTCCATTTGGCGCGAGAATGCCAATTGAGCGCCCCAGCTCAATCCGAAACGAAACCCTGTCCAGAATCACCTTGCGGCGGGTCCCGGTCCAGAAGGACTTACTGACATTCTCAAACTCAAGCATTCTCGGCCTGCTGCTCTGACGTTTGTTTGGTTTAGCGCTCAGGCTGATGTAAGCGCGGCCACCTTATGGGTCTGTCTTGGCTATAGTATGTCGAATTTTGAAACAAATGATCAATGTCCAGCAAAGCCGCCTTTTCGTTTTTGTGACATTTGAACCTGTTGGTCCCTGGCTGTCTGTTGACTATCTTTCCTTTCAACCGTCAAACCATGTGATGCAGGAAGTCTTTCGATCTGATGAATTCGTTACAGGAAGAGATAGAGGCCTGCCAAATATGTGCAGAAAAGTTCCGCGCCACGCATACAGCGCACGAGCCGCGACCGGTGGTCTGGTTCAACTCTGGCGCGCGCTTGCTGATTGCCGGCCAAGCGCCGGGCGCGCGCGTTCATGCCTCGGGGCGTCCGTTCACCGATCCTTCGGGCGACCGCCTGCGTGAGTGGTTGGGGATTGACGAAACCATTTTTTATGACCGCACGCGCGTGTCGATTGTTCCGATGGCCTTTTGCTTTCCGGGGTATAACGAACGAAAAGCTGACCTGCCCCCGCCGCGCATCTGTGGCAAGACGTGGCATGACCGGGTTATGCAAACGCTTGGAGAGGTGCCACTGACAGTAATGGTTGGCGGCCACGCGCAAAAGTTTCATATGGGTGCTCAAGGGTCGGTCACGAATACGGTGCAACGCTGGCGGGACTATGCGCCGCGTGTCTTTCCCTTGCCTCATCCATCCTGGCGCAATACGGCATGGCTGAAGAAAAACCCGTGGTTCGAAGCAGAACTTCTGCCAGTTCTACGCGCGCGGGTTCAAGAGGTTTTGAATGACTGATACAACGGCGCTTGATTCAGCGCATGCCGCCATGGAGGCCAACCCGCAAGACGATGCAGCGCGCTTGCGCTTTTTTGAGCGCCTTGCGGATAGCGAGCTGTTTTTGATGCTGACCGAAGAGGCGCAGGGCGAAAGCATCTCGCCCGAGTTGTTCGATGTCGCTGATGGCCGCTTTGTTTTGGCCTTCGACCGTGAGGACAGGCTGGCCCGTTTCGCCGAACGACCCGTGCCGTATGTGGCCCTGTCGGGGCGGGTCTTGTCGTCGATGCTGTCGGGGCAGGGGATCGGTCTGGGCCTGAACCTTGAGGTCGCGCCGTCGTCGATGCTGATCCCGGCCGAGGCGTTGGGGTGGCTCGCGTCTACATTGGAACATGCACCGGAAGAGGTTCAACAGCGTTTGGCCCAGTTCCTTCCACCCGTTGGCCTGCCGGAAGACCTGCTAAAGGCGCTGGACGCAAAGCTGGCAACAGCCGTTGGTCTGGCCGAGTCAGCGTTTCTGGTGGGAACCAAGGCGGAAGACGGGGGATCGGGGCACTTGCTTGGATTTGTCGGCGCGGTCGAAGGGGCCGAGCCCGCTTTGGCCAAAGCCGCCTCGGAAGCCCTGACATTTTCAGGGATCGAGGCGGGTGCGATGGATGTCGGGTTCTTTAAACCGCATGACCCGGCGGCAGCGGCACTGGCGCGGGTTGGTCTGCGGTTCGAGTTGCCAAAGCCTGAGCGGCGCGTTGTGGAACAGGTTGCTCCGGGTCGTGATCCGGAAAAACCACCTGTGCTGAAGTAAGAAAACCCCGCGATCCATTTGGCCGCGGGGCGTTCACGCTATTCTGCGGCGGGTTCCAGCTTATCCTGTGTACGGGTTTCGAAATCGCTGGCGTCGTGACGCTCGTGCAGTTGGGTTTCAGGTTCGCCAAACGTGCGGTTGACCATCCGGCCCCGCTTTACGGCGGGCCGTTCGTCGATCGCTTTGGCCCAACGCATCACGTGTTTGTAGGATTCAGCGTCCAGGAATTCGGCCGCGCTGTAGAGGCGACCCAAAACCAATTGGCCATACCAAGCCCAGATTGCCATGTCGGCAATGGTATAGTCTTCGCCTGCGACGTAAGTGTTTTCGGCCAACTGCCGGTCCAACACATCCAACTGCCGCTTGGTTTCCATCGTGAAGCGGTTGATCGGATATTCCATTTTCTCTGGGGCATAGGCGTAGAAATGACCAAACCCGCCACCAAGGTAAGGCGCGCTGCCCATTTGCCAGAATACCCAATTCATGACTTCTGTGCGCTCAGGTCCGGATTCCGGAAGGAAAGCGCCAAATTTCTCAGCCAGATGGAAGAGAATCGATGCGCTTTCAAACACACGGACAGGCGTGTCGCCTGAACGGTCCCATAGTGCAGGAATTTTCGAGTTCGGGTTGGCCCCGACAAAACCCGAACTGAACTGATCACCGTCACCGATTTTGATCAGCCAGGCATCATATTCTGCGCCTTCGTGCCCCAGTGCCAGCAACTCCTCAAGCATCACGGTCACTTTGACGCCATTGGGGGTCGCCAGAGAGTAGAGCTGCAGTGGGTGTTTTCCGACCGGCAGGTCCTTATCGTGGGTGGCACCAGCAATGGGACGGTTGATATTGGCAAATTGCCCGCCGCTTTCACTGTCCCATGTCCAGACTTTGGGGGGGTCATACTGGGATTGGTCGGTCATATGGTCTCTTTCTCAGCAAAGTTCGGTTTACAGGTCAGTCAAGCCAAACAGCTAATATTGCAACGCCCCGAGTCCAACCCCGGACGCTCGGTTAGTTTTGTAACATTTGGGTGCGCAGGCCTAACGTTTCCTCTTTAGCGGTCACACCGGCGCGAGCGGGACTGCCCAAAAGAATAAAAAGGCGTATCCTTTCAACAGATGCCAACTCTAGTGGATAAAAGGATTAACTGCATGAAACGCTTCGCCCTGACCCTAGCGACTGCTCTGACCCTTGCCGTTCCGGCATTTGCCGGTGATCAATATGTGGATGGCACCGGCTTTGCTGTTTCGGGATATGATGTTGTGGCCTATCGCAGCCTTGATCAGGCACCTGTCGGTCAGTCTCAGCCCGAGGCCGTGCGCGGCCATGCCGATATCACTGCGGAATACAATGGTGCGACATGGGCGTTCGCGACCGAGGAAAACCGCGATAAATTCCTTGCAAATCCAGCTTACTACGCTCCCCAATATGATGGCCACTGCGCATATGGCGTATCAAAAGGAGGCAAGGTTCCGGCAAATCCGAACCTGTGGCGGATCGTTGACGATAAACTTTATCTAAATATCACAGATGTTGTTGTTGGTTTCTGGGAAGAAGATGTCCCCGGAAATATCAACATTGCCGAAGGCAATTGGCCGGGACTCGAAGGTGATGCAGCATCGACCAGGGTTATCCCAAAATTTACGTCCGAAGGCCCAGTTTCGAACTAATTGGGGCTTTGCGAAGGATAAACCCGGCCGTCTCTTGGCCGGGTTTTTCGATTCAGTTCGGCAACCAGAAATCGTCTCGCATCTGTTGATCCGCGTCGAATTTTATGCGGACGCTTTTTGCGCCCGGAAATTTGGACGTGATAATCGCTTCGGGCACCACGACCTCGCCCGCGCCCGCATCTTTGGCCTGAAAGCTCAGTACTTCGGTTTCCGTGCGCCGTGCCGAGGCCAGGAAAGAGGTCGGCAACGCCACCCGGTTCGATCCTTCACAGACAGGCGTGGGAACGAAATATGTCAAATGTCGGCCATAAAATCCCACGGCTTCCGGAACATGGTCCGAGCCCGTTTCGTTTTGCGTGGGCGACGCCACGTCAGATTGATCTGAACTGTGCGCCAAAGCTGTGTTCAACAACACGCGGCAGGCGTCGATATCTGCGCTCTCCAGCTCAATCACACGCTTGCGCAGCTTTGGGCGACGCGGTTTGCCGGTGGTCGGGCCTTTGGTTGTCAGGCCTTCGCGGCGCAAGAAATCATAGGCTTCCTTGGCGCGGGCAAAATGCGTGCAGTCGCCATTCTTGTGATCGGGATGTGCATGAAAGGCTATGTGTCGCCAGGCGTCCCGGATATCATCGGATCCGGCGGTCTGGTCCAGTCCAAGTGCCCCAAGCGCGTCAGCGCGGGCATTAATTTTTTCAACAGGCTCCATACCCAAATAACTCGTTAAACAAATACAACACCCTCAGTGTGCGGAGGCCTTTGAATTTGTCAAACTTTAGCGAATTTTTATCCTCCCCACGGGGACAGTAACTGTTTGGTTTTGGGGATTGTTTACATATTCATGGTGCGAGAGAATGATGTGAGACGCCGCGAAAAGCCCAGAAGCTCAATGGGTTCCGGGCAAAGTGACCAACAGGGGATTGCCTCAGGCGACGTTCTGCAAGGCGGCCCTAGGCGTAATGCCCAGGGCAAAGCAGACGTCACGCGTAAGTTCTGGTCGATTCAGGGTGTAGAAGTGCAACTTGTCCACGCCGCCCTCGATCAAATCCGAGCATAGTTCGGTGCACAAGGCAGTAGCCAGCAGGTCTTCGCGATCATCACGAAGTGCCTTGTCAAAAGCATTCTCAATCCAGGCCGGAATATGCGCCCCGCAGCGGCGGGCAAAGTTGCGGGCCCCTTTCCAGTTTTCGATGGGCAGGATGCCGGGCACGATGGGTTTGTCGATTCCGGCCTTTTCGCACGCGTCGCGAAAGCGGAAAAAAGTCTCGGCTTCAAAAAAGAACTGGGTCAGGGCTTCGTCGGCACCCGCATCGAACTTGGCTTTGAGCCAGTCGATATCAGCGGCGAAATCCTGCGCCTCGGGGTGCCGGTCGGGATAAGCGCCGACTCGTATGTTGAACTTCCCGGTGTCGGCCAGAGCTTCGATCAGTTCGACCGAATGCGCAAACCCGTCGGGATGTGGCACGAACTGGTCCTGACCTTTTGGGGGATCACCACGCAACGCAACGATATCCTGCACGCCGGCGGCCGCAAAAGTATCTGCGATCTCCAGCGTTTCCTGGCGCGAGGCATCAACACAGGTCAGGTGCGCGGCCACCGGCAGGCCGGAAGATTTGTGCAAGGTGGACACAGCATCGCGGGTCAGTTCGCGGGTCGTACCACCAGCGCCGTAGGTGACAGACACAAAGCGCGGCTCAAGCGGAGCCAATGTCTGAACGGTATCCCACAGGCGGAATGAGGCCTCGAGCGTTTGCGGCGGGAAAAACTCGAATGAAATTTCTGGTTTCGTCATGTCTGCCTCACAGGTCCAATCTGTACCCCTTGTGCCAGTTTGAGCATTGTGAGACAAACTCATATTACTCAAGAACAACATGAGTCTTACTTCAATGCACATTGAATTCCGGCACCTGCGTACGATCAAGGCCATCCATGAATGCGGTGGCCTGGCCCGTGCGGCGGATCAGTTGAACATCACCCAATCCGCGCTGAGCCATCAGATCAAGGGGCTGGAGGATCAGGCCGGAGTCGAGCTGTTCCTGCGCCGGTCCAAACCGATGAAGCTGTCAGCGGCAGGGTTGCGGCTGTTGCGTTTGGCCGAGCAGATTTTGCCGCAAGTCGAGGCGACGCAACAGGAATTTTCGTCCCTTCGGGATGGTCGTACCGGTCGCATGCACATTGCTATCGAGTGTCACGCCTGTTTCGAATGGTTGTTCCCCGTGCTAGAGGCTTTCCGGAAATCCTGGGGGGATGTGGACGTTGATATCCGTCCCGGCCTTGCATTTGACGCGCTGCCTGCATTGCAAAAAGAAGAGGTTGACCTTGTCATCTCATCCGACCCTGAAAGTCTGCCGGGTGTCGAGTTCATTGAACTGTTTGATTACGAAGCGGTTTTTGTTGCCGCCTCGTCACATAAGCTGGCGCAGAAAAAGTACATTGATGCTGATGATTTCCGCGGCCAGACTTTGATCACCTATCCGGTCGAGCGTACACGTCTAGATGTGTTCAGCCAGTTGCTGATCCCCGCTCGGGTTGAGCCTGCAGCGATCCGTCAAGTCGAACTGACTGCGGTGATCCTGTTGCTGGTCGCGTCAAACCGTGGTGTATCAGTCTTGCCTGATTGGGTAGTGCGTGAGGTCAAGTACAATTCCGACTATGTCACGCGACCGCTGACCAAGAACGGAATCACCCGCAGGCTGTACGCAGCAGTGCGTACTGAAGACCTTGAAAAACCCTACGTGCAAGAGCTGATCGAATTGGCCGGTAGCGAGGCGCGCAAGCTGCAAGCGCAGTAGGCGCCAAACGCCGGTCAGCTATGCGCATCATTCCTCTTGGCAAGGTCGCATTGCCCCAGTATACGCGCGGTTTGACCGGACAGGAGCCTTTGGACAATGGTTGGCAGTGCAAACCTCAACATCATGATCAAAGCCGCGCGCAAGGCGGGGCGTTCTTTGGTCAAGGATTTTCGTGAAGTCGAGAACCTTCAGGTGTCGATGAAAGGTGCGGGTGACTTTGTTTCAAAGGCCGATATTGCCGCCGAGGCGATCCTGAAAGAGGAATTGCTTGGTGCGCGCCCGACTTACGGCTGGCTGGCCGAAGAGGGCGGCGAAATCGATGGCGAGGACCCAACCCGCCGCTGGATCGTTGATCCGTTGGATGGCACGACGAACTTCCTGCACGGCCTTCCGCATTGGGCGATCTCTATCGCATTGGAGCACAAGGGTAAGATCGTGGCTGGCGTGATCTATGACGCCGCCAAGGATGAGATGTTCTTTGCCGAAAAAGGCGAGGGCGCGTGGATGAATGACACCCGCATTCGCGTCTCGGGCCGTCACCGCATGATCGAGTCCATTTTCTCGACCGGTCTGCCTTTTGGTGGCCGTTCGGACCTGCCTGCCACTCTTCAGGACCTTGCACGTTTGATGCCGGTTTGTGCCGGTGTACGCCGCTGGGGCGCTGCGGCGCTGGACATGGCCTACGTGGCTGCGGGCCGCTATGAAGGCTTTTGGGAGCGTCGCCTGAACGCATGGGATTTGGCCGCCGGGATCATCATCGTGAAGGAAGCCGGTGGCCTTGTTCAGGCCTTAAATCCGGAAGGAAGCGTGATTGATGATGGTGAGGTGATCTGTTCGAACGAGCCGATCTTTGACCAATTCGCCAAAGTAATCCGCGGCTGACCATCGCTTATTCCCGTAAAGCAAGCGCGCCCGATTAAGGCGCGCTTTTTTGTTTCGGGATTCGCTTTACAGAGTTGCCCGGCCTGCCAACCCGGCTTTGTCCGCGAGTTTTGCGGCAACTGATGCGACGGCGAGGTCTTGCAGTCCGACTCCGGTGCCGTCGAAGAGGGTGATCTCTTCGTCTGACCCACGCCCCGGGTGGTCGCCGTTGATAACGGCTCCGATCGGGGTAATCTGGTCTTTGGTCAGCTGACCGTCGGCGACAGCGTGCTGCGTCTCTCCGATGGTAATCGATTGCGCTACCTCATCGGTGAATACGGTGGCATGGGCCACCAGCATGGCATCGACCTCTTGCTTGCCCTTCGTATCGGTGCCCATACATGCCAGATGGGTGCCGGGTTTGATCCAGTCCTTCATCAACAAGGGTTCAAAAGCCGAGGTGATCGTAATGATGACATCTGCCTGCGCGCCAAGCTCTTCTTGGGTGACGGCCTGAAACTCCAGTCCGACCTCATGCGCGACGCCTTCCAGACGCGGCAGCATTTCGGGGTGGGGGTTCCAGGCGACAACCTTTTCAAAGTCACGATGCTCGGCGGCGGCCCGAAGCTGGAACGTGGATTGATGGCCCGCGCCGACCATCCCCAGCACTTTGGAGTCTCTGCGGGCCAAATGGGCGATGGACACGGCCGCAGACGCCGCAGTGCGGACAGCAGTCAGGTAGTTGCCCCCAACCAGCGCTGACAGCCGCCCAGTGTCGGGATCGAACAGAAAGACGGTGGACTGGTGGTTGGTCAACCCTTTCTCGGTGTTTCCCGGCCAGTATCCTCCGGATTTGACGCCCAGCACCTGACCCGCGCGGTCAAACCCGGACTTGAAACCATAGAGCGCATCGGCATAACCGATCGCCTCGCGGATGACAGGGAAGTTGTACGCGTCACCGCGCGCCATAGCGGCGAATACGTCTTGCACCGCGTCGAACGCCTCTTTGCGGCCAACCAACTGCTGACAAAGGTCTTCGCTAACAATCAGCAGGCCATTATCTGACATATCTTTCATTTTCCTTCCCTCGCCTAGAAGACTTTGCCGCGTGCAGACACAGGCCAGAGGGCTTCGACTTTGCCGTCACGCACACCCACGTACCAGTCATGGACATTGGCGGTCGGGTCGCAGTGGCCTGGCACCAAATGCAACTTTTCATTGATCCTCAGAACGCCGTCGGGGTCGGCGACTACGCCGTGCTCGTCCGAGCATTTGACGTATTCCACATCCGTTCGCCCAAAGACCACCGGCAGCCCACTGTCCACCGATTGCGCCTTGAGACCGGCATCCACGATAGCTTTGTCCGCTTTGGCATGGCTCATGACGGTGGTGAGGATAAAGAAGGCGTTTTCCCACTCACCCCGGTCGATCCGGTTGCCGTCCTTGTCCAGAATGCGGCCATAATCGGCATCCATGAACGCGTAAGACCCGCACTGGAGTTCGTTGTAAACGCCCGAGGTGCTTTCGAAGTAGTAAGACCCGGTGCCACCACCGCCGACGATATCGCATTCCAACCCTTCGGCCTTCAACCCGTCTACAGCGTCTTTCACTTGCGCTACGGCGATGTCGATCTTGGCCTTGCGGTCTTCGTACGCGTCCAAGTGCTGCATCGCACCCTGATAGGCTTGGATACCTGCAAACTTCAGGCCCGGGGCCGCGTCGATGGCCTTGGCGATGGCGATGACGTCGGGCGTGGTGGTCACACCGCAACGACCCGCGCCGCAGTCGATTTCCACAAGACATTCGATCTGGGTGCCATGGCGCTGCGCTGCTTCGGACAGGTCGGACACATTGTCTAGATCGTCGACGCAGCAAATCGTTCGGGCCCCCAGCTTGGGCATTTGCGCAAGTCGGTCAATTTTGACTGCATCGCGCACCTGGTTCGAGACCAGAATGTCCTTGATACCACCACGGGCAAAAACTTCGGCCTCTGACACTTTCTGACAGCAGATACCGCACGCGCCGCCAAGTTCGACCTGAAGCCGCGCCACATCGACCGATTTGTGCATCTTGCCGTGCACCCGGTGTCGCATGCCGTGAGCTTTGGCATAGTCGCCCATTTTCTTGATGTTGCGTTCCAGTGCGTCCAAATCCAGAACCAATGCGGGTGTCTGGATCTCGGATGCGTCCATGCCGATTGCGGCGGGTATGTCAAAGCCGACCTCAAGCTGTTCGATGTTTACGGGCTTGTTCATGTTTTCCTCCTTAACCCCGGGTCCAGGGCAGTTTGTCCAGATCCACGTTGCCGCCGGTTATGATGACCCCCACACGCTTGCCTTTGAACACCTCGGGGTGTTTCAGGATCGTTGCCAGAGGCACGGCGCTGCTGGGCTCCATCACGATGCGCAGGTGTTTCCATGCGGTTTTCATAGCTGCGACAATCTCGTCTTCGCTGGCGGTGTGGATGTCGCTGACGAAGTTCGAAACGAAGTGCCACGTGTTTTCCTTTAGCGGCACCTTTAGGCCATCCGCGATGGTGTTCGGCGCATCATCGGCGATGATATGACCCGCCTTGAAGCTGCGATAGGCGTCGTCAGCCTGTTCGGGTTCTGCGGCATAAACCTGAACCTCGGGCGCAAGGTTTGAAAGCGTCAGGCAAGTGCCCGAGATCATGCCACCGCCGCCAATAGGCGCGACAACCGCGTCCAGACCGTCGGTTTGTTCCAGCAACTCGGCCGAACAAGTCGCTTGGCCTGCAATCACGCGTGGGTCGTTGTAAGGGTGTACGAACTCACCCCCCGTGCGCGCCTGTACCTCGGCAAACACCGCCTCGCGCGAGGTGGTCGAGGGCTCGCATTCGGTGATAATCCCACCATAGCGGCGCACAGCGTCCTTTTTGGCCTGTGGCGCCGTGCGCGGCATGACCACGTTGCAGGGAATACCACGCCGGCTGGCCGCGTAAGACAGGCTAAGCGCATGATTGCCCGAGGAATGAGTGGCCACACCGCGTTTGGCGGCCGCCTCATTCAGGCCAAAGACCGCGTTGCAAGCACCGCGCACCTTGAAGGCTCCGGCCTCCTGAAAGTTTTCGCATTTGAAAAACAGCCGCGCGCCGGTCAGATCGTCCAGATAGTCCGAGCGCAGCAGGGGTGTACGGTTGATATGGGGCCGGATACGGTCGTGCGCTTCACGCATATCGGCAAGGGTCAGGCAATCGGCTGTGGTCAGTGCGTCCAACATCGGGCTTCTCCTCATGCCGCGGTTTTCATGGGTGTCGTGCGCCCAGATCGGAAATACTCCTGCGCCGCCGAAACACCGCTGCCGAGGTCGATCGGGTAGTTCAGATCAGCCATCGCCATCTCGATCGTGGCCAGACCACTTAGAACCATGACATCCGTCAGACTGCCCAAGTGACCGATGCGGAAGGCCTTGCCGTTCATCTCACCCAAGCCGACGCCAAAACTGACGCCATAGGCGTTAAAGGCATGATCGGTCAGAGCATTGCTGTCGAAGCCCTCCGGCACATAAATCGCGCTAACCGTATCCGAGTAAAGCTCGGGCGACTGCGCCACCAGGTCCAGGCCCCATGCGGCAGTGGCCTTGCGCACACCTTCGGCCAGCCGGGTGTGACGTGCATAGACGTTGTCCAAGCCTTCCTCGAACAGCATATTCAGGCTTTCGCGCATACCGTAGATCAGTTGCAATGGCGGGGTATAGGGGAACCCGCCCGATGCGTTGGCGTTCATCATGTCTTTGAAGTCAAAGAAAGTACGCGGTAGCTTGGCGGTCTCAATCGCCGCCAGCGCCTTGGGACTGACGCATAGAATCGCCATGCCGGTTGCCAGCATGAAACCCTTTTGCGAACCCGACACCGCGATATCAACGCCCCAGTCATCGAACGCAAACGGCATCGAGGCAAGCGAACTGACGCAATCCACAAACAGCATCGCCGGATGGTCGCTGGCATCCATCGCCTTGCGCACCGCCGAAATATCCGAACGCACACCGGTTGCCGTCTCGTTATGTGTCACCAGAACCGCCCTGATCTGATGAGCCGTGTCCGCAGCCAAGGCCTTGGCGAACTGATCCGCAGGGGCGCCGCTGCCCCAGGCGCATTCGATAATCCGCACATCGAGCCCATGCCGTTGGCACAAGTCAATCCAGCGATGGCTGAACATTCCGTAACGCGCCACCAGAACCGTGTCACCGGGGCTGAGCGTATTGGTCACTGCAGCCTCCCATCCTCCGGTTCCGCTGGCTGGAAAGGTGATGATCTGGCCAGAGGCTGATCCGAATACCTTTTTGGTACCCTCAAGCACAGGTGCGAGAGTGTTCACAAAATCGGGCGCGCGGTGGTCTTGCGTCTGGACCTGCATCGCCAAGCGCAGCCGATCCGGAATATTTGTGGGGCCGGGAATAAAAACCGGGTTCTGATTGGACATCACTACATCCTTTGCTTTGGCCTGAGTGTGAACAACTCGGTTCCTTTTTGCAATTTTCTTGAAAAATATTTTCATTTTTGGATTTTAAATGCTAGCGGTATGATAATAAGAAACTTTTTGTTTTTCACTTTCGCGGTGAAGATTAACGGTATGAATTTTCCTGCGGTGCAAAAAAGGAAAAGCCAAAGATGGAAAACCGGAAAAGACCGCGTGGCAGACCAAAATCGCTATTCAAGGAAAGCTCGGCCGGGACCATGCAGTCACTGGATCGGGCGCTGAACGTTCTGACAACCTTGGCCCGGATGGAGCGCGCCGTGCTAAGCGATCTGGCCCGAGAGGTAGATGTTCCAACGGCCACTACGCACCGCATTCTGGCGACACTGCAAAAGCATAGTTTTGCCGCCTTTGATGATGACCGGCAGGAATGGATGATCGGGGTTGAGGCTTATCGCTCTGGTGCCTCGTTCCTGCGCAGAAACAGCGTGATTGAAGTTGGGCGTCCTATTCTGCGGCGATTGATGGAGGAGAGCGGTGAAACGGCAAATCTCGCCGTGCCGGATGGTGCCGAGGTTGTCTTCGTCGGGCAGGTCGAAACACCCAACCCGATCCGTGCGTTTTTTCCGCCTGGCGCACGGACACCGATGTATGCCTCTGGCACTGGCAAGGCGATCCTGTCCGCGATGAGCGATACAGCGTCAAGCAAGGTGATGTCGGCGGACGCCGAGCGTTTTACGTCATTCACGCTATTACCCGGCGAGGGGTTGCGGGCGGATCTGGCGGAAACGCGCGCGCGGGGTTGGTCGCATGACCATCAGGAACGGTACGAGGGGATGTCCTGTATCGGTGCCGCAATCTTCAATGACCGCGGCGAACCATGTGCGGGTGTTTCAGTGTCGGGTCCTTCTGTCCGGTTCAGCCAAGACCGCGCAGCGGGGCTGGGTGCCTTGGTCATGCGTGCAGCGCAGGAGATCACAGAGCTAAGTGGTGGCCGATTGCCGGAAAGGTCTAAGCGTTAGGACCTATTTGCGCGGGATTTTGGGTATGCGGGATTGTGTCAGCGTGTATTTGTGTTCGGGGTGGGGTGGATGGCCGTGGGTACGGCTCCAAAACCCCGGCCCGCCGCGTTTCAGCCAAAGGGGGATGCACAGCAGCAGACCCACAAAGAAACCACCCGTATGCGCCCAATAGGCGACCCCGCCCTCATCAGGGTTGCTGGCCAGGCTACCAATGAACTGGATGCCAAGCCAAAGGCCCAACATGATAAACGCCGGGATCGTGAAAATCCGAAAATACACGATCAGGATCAGCAAGACGTCCACGCGGGCCTTGGGGAAAAGCAGCAGATACCCTCCCATCACCCCTGCGATCGCACCGGATGCGCCAATGGTCGGCACGACGGAACCCGGCGCGGTGGCAATGTGGATCAGACCCGCGCCAATACCGGCGGCCATGTAGAACAGCAAAAAGGGCAGGTGCCCCATCTCATCTTCAAGGTTGTCGCCGAAAATCCACAGAAACAGCATGTTACCCGCCAGATGCATCCATCCACCATGTAGGAACATCGAGGTCACAAGGGTTTCGAAAGCGAAGCCGTCCGTGATCCGGGCTGGGATGATCGCGTAGTCGAAATACAGCTGATTGATCAGTCGTGCGTTCTCCATGATCCCGACATAGCTGAAGAAAATCAGGATATTGGCGGCCATCAGCAGGTATACGACATAGGGCGTGCGCCCCGAAGGGTTATGGTCACGGATCGGAAACATGGGGCGACGCTGGGCTTTTACCGGCCCAGCGTCAAGGTCCTGTTACGCCGCACCGCCAAGCAAGGCCGCGTTTCCACCCGCGGCAGTGGTGTCAACGCAAACGTGACGCTCTCCGATAACGCGCGCGCGGTCGGGCTGACCGGGGATCAGCGGCAGGATTGGCCCCGTGCGACGGGCCAGATGGCGTTCGATTTCACGCGCGGTATCTTCGTCCCCCCACCACAGAACGCCCGAGACTCCGGTGACGTTTTCCAACCTGTGCAGGTCGATCATGCCAGTTGCCCGGATGGCGGCGCCGCCTAAAGCTTCGACCGCTTTGGCCTGCGCCTGTGCAGCTTCCGCACCCGGCCCCATACACAGAAGGGGCGCACGAGGGAATTCGCTGAGCCGGTTGGACTCGCCCGTTGGGCCGGGCAAGGATTGGGTGCGTACCGCAATGGCTCGTCCCTCAGGGGTGGGTAGCGTGCTCATCGTGCTGTCCCAATCTGCGGCGCTGTTTTGGCGATCCGGTCTGCAGAACCGTGTCATGTAATTTGGCCCGCCCGCCTTGGGGCCGGTGCCTGACAGACCCTCACCACCGAACGGCTGCGATCCGACAATTGCACCAATCTGGTTGCGATTGACGTAAATGTTGCCCGCATGAACGGCCTCGGTGATGTGCTGCACGCGGTCGTCGATGCGCGTGTGCAAGCCGAAGGTCAGCCCATAGCCGGTGGCGTTGATATCTGCGATGACCTGATCAATTTCAGATGCCTTGAACCGCGCAACATGCAGGACGGGGCCAAAGACTTCACGCTCCAACGCGGCAATGCCGGGGATTTCAATCAAGGTTGGCGCGATGAAAGTCCCCTCGGGCGGCGTATTCAGTTCTTTGAGGACCTGTCCCTTCGCCCGTGCCTGCGCAATGTGATCCGCAATACCCTGACGAGCATCCTCGTCAATCACCGGGCCGCAATCGGTTGACAAATGCCATGGGTCGCCGACCGTCAGCGCCTCCATCGCGCCGGTGAGCATGGTCAGCAGGTCTTTGGCGATATCTTCCTGTACGTACAGGCACCGCAAGGCTGAGCATCGCTGCCCCGCCGACTGAAACGCGCTTTCGATGATGGCTTGCACAGCTTGCTCGGGCAGGGCGGTGCTATCCACGATCATTGCGTTCAACCCGCCTGTTTCTGCGATCAAGGGCGTGCCCGGCCGCATATGTTCGGCCATCGCCGCGCGGATTTTCAGCGCGGTGGCCGTCGATCCGGTAAAGGCCACCCCCGACACGCGCGGATCAGATGTCAGCGCCGCCCCAACCGACGGACCACCGGGAAGCAGTTGCAGCGCGTCGCGCGGTACTCCGGCCTCGTGCATCAGTTGCACAGCCCGATGCGCGATCAGCGGCGTCTGCGGGGCAGGCTTGGCCAAAACCGCATTGCCAGTTGCCAAAGCAGCCGAGATTTGGCCGGTGAAAATCGCCAGTGGGAAGTTCCATGGGCTGATGCAGGTAAAAGTACCTGCCGGTTCAGCATCGGGGATATTTGCCGCGTAATAGCGTAAGAAATCGACCGCCTCGCGCAGTTCAGCAACTGCATCGGGAACGGATTTACCCGCCTCACGGGCCAGAAGGGCGAACAACTCGCCGAAATGTGCCTCATAGAGGTCGGCAGCTTTGTTCAAAATCCGTGCACGCTCGACCGCCGGGGATTGCCAGGGGCAGGCAGAGGCAAGAGCCAGCTCAACATCGCGCGCGCTGGCCGGGGCAACTGCGCCGGGTCGATCCAAGGGTTGCGCTGGATTCAGAATAGGCTTGTCATCCTCTGGATGCGCCTTTTCGGACAAAAGTGGCTGCGCGTGCCACTGATGCGCGCGAAACGCATCACGGGCGACGTCGATCTTGTCAAGCGTGGGTGTATGATGCAGGTCGAACCCCATGGAATTTGGCCGCTCGGGCTGAAACAATTCGGGGCCGGTTGGCAGGGGCGGTTTCGGCTTGTGGATTGCGTCGAATGGATCTGCAGCCACGGTTTCCGGTGGCACATTCTCGTCCACAATTTGGTTCACGAAAGACGAGTTCGCGCCGTTCTCCAGTAAGCGCCGCACCAGATAGGCCAGAAGGTCCCGATGAGCGCCTACCGGTGCGTAGATACGGCAGCGGGTCTTGCTTTGATCCTTCACGATACGGTGCAAGGTCTCGCCCATCCCGTGCAGGCGCTGAAATTCGAACGGTTGCCCGTCGGCCATATGCAAGATGGCACTGACTGTGTGGGCATTATGGGTCGCGAATTGGGGGTAAATCCGGTCCGTCATGCTCAACAGCTTGCGGGCATTGGCGATATACGAAACATCGGTGACCGCCTTTTGTGTGAATACAGGAAAGCCATCGACGCCTTCGACTTGGGCGCGCTTGATCTCCGTATCCCAGTAAGCGCCCTTGACCAGCCGCACCATCAGTTTGCGATCATGCCGCGCGGCCATTTCGTACAGCGTATCAAGCACGATCCCGGCGCGCGGGCCATAGGCCTGAACCACGATCCCGAAACCGTGCCATCCGGCCAGCGCAGGTTCGGCCATAACCGCCTCGATCACCTGTAGGGACAGTGAAAGGCGGTCGGCTTCTTCGGCGTCTACGTTCAGTCCCATACCGGCGGCCTTGGCCAGCAGGCACAGCGCGCGCAGCCGAGGGACCAACTCGTCCACCACCCGTTTTTCCTGCGCCAATTCATAGCGCGGATGCAGGGCCGACAATTTCACTGATATCCCCGGATTTGCGCGGATGTCGTCGTGGGTGCAGGCGTCCGCAATCGCCGCAATCGCGCGCGAGTAAGACAGGTGATAGCGGGCCGCGTCGGCCTCGGTGCGTGCAGCTTCACCCAGCATGTCGTAGGAATAGGTGTATCCCTTTGCCTCCATCCCGCGGGCGCGGTCCATCGCGGACTGGATAGATTCGCCGAGAACGAATTGCCGCCCCATTTCCTTCATCGCGCGGCCCACAGCGGTACGAATAACGGGCTCTCCCAACCGTTTGATCGCCCCCCGCAACGCGCTGACCGGAGAGGTTTTTCCCTCATCCAGAACCTTGCCCGTCAGCATCAGCGCCCAGGTCGATGCATTGACCAGCGAAGACGAGGAGCGGCCCAGATGTTTGCCCCAGTCCGACGGCGCGATCTTATCTTCGATCAACGCGTCGATCGTGTCAGCGTCAGGTACGCGCAACAGGGCCTCGGCCAGACACATCAGCGCAACGCCCTCGTCGGTGGACAGGCCGTATTCCGCAAGGAATACCTCCATCATTCCGGGCGAGGTGCTTGAGCGGATGTCGCGCACCAACTGCGCTGCGGTTGCGCAAATGGCGGCGCGGTCGGCTTTGGACAGGTCGGCCTGCTTGATCAATTGGTCCAGAATGGCGGACTGATCGGCATAGGTCTGACCGTCGATATGCGTGCGCAGGCTGTGTGTCATGTATCCTCCGGGCTTTTGTAGAGTATACAGTCGATTTTTCAGGACAGTCGGTTTAAATCTCGATTCTGACAGGCGATTGACCTGAAATTTTGAGGTGTGACAATGCAGATGAACCGTCCCGATCTGGATCGGTTTGACCGTTTGATCCTGAAGATTCTGGCCGAGGATGGGCGCATCTCGGTCGCTGATCTTGGACGGCGCATCGGATTGTCGAAATCGCCAACTCAAGCGCGGGTAAAAAGGCTTGAATCCGAAGGGATCATCGCCGGTTACCGCGCTTTGCTTGACCCGATCCGCCTCGGGCTGGATCATGTCGCCTTTGTCGAGGTGCGCCTGACCGATACGCGCGAAAAGGCACTGGCTGAGTTCAATGCAGCGGTGCGCAAAGTGGCAGAGATTGAGCAAGCCCATATGATTGCGTCGAATTTCGACTATCTGCTGAAAATCCGAACAGGCTCGATGTCGGAATACCGCGCGGTTCTGGCTGAAAAGATTTCGTCCCTTCCGCATGTCGCCAACACGTCAACTTTTGTTGCGATGGAGGCCGTGAAAGAAACAGGCGTTTCAGGGGCGCTTGAAGGGATGGGTTGACGAATGAACTGACGGCGTCACTTTTGGTGTATGAAACAGATCGCCGTCGCCTCAATCCTTCTCATCGTGTCTTCAGCCGCGACTGCTCAGGACTGCCCCGCCGCTCCGGATCATACCGATGACATCAGCGGCGTGTTGGCGCAAATCCAACAGGCTGACACTGAACAGGCTGCCCGCGCCCTGTCGAGCCAATTGTGGGAATTCTGGGCCGACGCGCCAGATGAAAGCGCACAGGCTGTGCTGGACCGGGGCATGTCGCGCCTCAGAGCATCGGACTTGTCGGGTGCGATTGAAGATTTCAACAAGCTGATCGCTTACTGCCCGTCTTACGCCGAAGGGTACAATCAGCGCGCATTTGCAAATTACCTGCGGCACGACTTTAAAGCCGCATTGCCCGATCTGGACAAGGCCATCGAGCTGTCCCCGAACCACGTTGCTGCCATAAGTGGCCGCGCGCTGACACTGTTGGGTTTGCGACGGATCGAAGAAGCGCGCGAGGCTTTGAACGATGCATTGGAGCTGAACCCGTGGCTATCGGAACGTCACCTGCTGGCGACCGGCGGACCCTTGGAGCCGCCGGGTCAGGATATCTGATGAAAAAACGCCCCCAAAGCTGCTCAGCTTGGGGGCGTTTTAGATCGGCTTAACCAACCAGACCGTTGTCAGAACGCTTGATCGCAATCACCGCCGACCGCGGCGTACCGCCATCCGGCCAGTTGCTGCCTGGGTGCTGAATGCCAACAAACATGGTCCTCAGATCGGTTGACCAGGCCAGACCTGTGACCTCACAGCCATTCGGTCCGGTCATGAAACGAGCGATTTCACCTGTGACCGGGTCGCCGACCAACATCTGGTTGTTGCCGTGACCAGCGAAGTCTTCTTCGTTGTCATCATTGCCGTCCGTCTGAATCCAGACCAGGCCGGTTGAGTCGATGGCCATGCCGTCAGGCGAGTTGAACAGGTTGCCTTCGTTGACATTCGCCGACCCGGCGCGCTCATCTGAATGCACCGCCGGATTGCCCGCCATGACATACAGATCCCAGTCAAAACTTTCAGAGGCATGATCGTCATTCGACGGACGCCAGCGCACGATCTGACCATACTTGTTGGCCTCTCGAGGGTTGGGCCCGTTGACTGCGGTGTCATCGCCACCGGCATTGGGCTTCACACCACGATTCTTGTTGTTGGTCAGGCAGCAGTAAGCTTCGACCGCGACCGGGCTTGATGCCACCCATTCGGGACGGTCCATCGTCGTTCCACCCGCAGCCGATGCAGCCATGCGGGTGAAAATCAGAATCTCGGCCGCGTCCATACCGGTGGTTTCCGGCGTCAGGGGCAGCCATTCGCCGGTCGCGTCGTCGTTGAACTTGGCGACATAAAGCGTTCCGTCGTTCAGCAGACCCTCGGTCTCAGCACCCGGTCGATAGGTGTCGTTCGAGACAAATTTGTACAAGTATTCGCCGCGCTCATCGTCGCCCATGTAGACGACCACGCGACCGTCGGCGGCCAGTGTCACCTCGGCATTTTCGTGTTTGAAACGACCCAGACCGGTGTGCTTGACCGGCGTGCTGTCCGGTTTTGTCGGGTCGATTTCCACGATCCAGCCCGCGCGGTGTGGCTCATTCGGGTTTTTCGACGTGTCAAAACGCGGATCGAACAGCTCGTAGAAATTCCAGCTTTCTGCTTTGATGCCATACCGCGCAAAGCCCTCTGCGACTTTCGGATCATAGCTGGCGTTTTCATCGGTCGAGCCGAAGTAGCCGTTAAAATTCTCTTCGCAGGTCAGGTAAGTGCCCCACGGTGTTTTGCCCGAACCGCAGTTATTCATTGTACCCAGCGACGCGGTGCCGGTCGGATCGGCTTTGGTCTTCAGCAGATCATGCCCAGCTGCCGGGCCCACGATCTTCATCGGGGTATTGTGGTGAATACGGCGGTTGAAGGGGCTGTCTTTGACGACCGACCATCCGTCAACACCTTCGGTAATCTCCATAACGGTCACGCCCTGAATGTTCTGGAATTTCAGAACATCGTCGGCACTGGCCGGGACACCTTCCTGCGCGGCGGGCAAGTTGATCTTGCGGTTCGGATATTCATGGTTGATTGCAATCAGCTCATGACCCTTGAACGAAAAGGTCTCCATCCCATCAGTGTTTTCACCGAAAACCATGTCGGAATTCTGGACCGGGCCACCATCGGTGACGTCATATCCATCAGCCGCCGAGAACAGCGGGTCGCCCCAGCGCATCAGCATTTTCCACTCATACCCTTCGGGCACATGAACGGCACCGTCTGTCTGTGCTGGGATCGGAGTGAAAGCAAAGCGCGAGGCGCTGATGGCGTGGGCTGCGGTCGACCCCAAAAGGCCAGTACCCATGGCTGCGGCGCCCGACCCAAAGGCCAGCACGCCGCCCAAAAAACCACGACGCGATATTGCGCGTTCAACAACGCGGTCAAAGTCATTTTCTTCGGGGCGGGGGAAATGCAGCTCGTCCCAGTCGTCGGCGGACATATTAGTGAGATCAACGTTTTTCACGGATGGCTCCTGGCTGTCAGAAAAGATCATGAAAAGGAGTTAGGGCGAGATTGTGACGCCTTGATAACAACCCTGTAAAAAAAATATGCTTAAGGCTGTCGAAAGCCAGAATGCGACGAAACGGAAAGATGCTTTGCCCCCTCGGCAAAGGTCCGGGGTTGTAGCGAAACTTTCAGAGATCGCGTTGTGAGAAATGAATGATCATAGATACTTAGCCTAAACGGTGCCCTTCCGTATCAAACCGATAGGCTTTGTCCGCAGCATAGGCAAAGCGCAGTTCCTGGCCTTCGGAAATTGAATGCTGTCCAAACAAGCGTGCAGTCACGGCATGGTCGTTGACCTTGGCGATGACATTTGTATCCCCGCCCAGTTTTTCCACGTGGCTCACCCGTGCAACCAACGGGCCGTCATCTGACAAGAACAGGTCTTCGGGGCGGATACCGATGGTGGTTTGACCACCGCCCTGCAATAGCCCCTCGGGCAGGAAATTCATTGAAGGTGAGCCCAGAAACCCCGCGACGAACTGATTGACCGGGTTGTTGTAAAGCTCCATCGGGCTGCCGATCTGTTCAACCCGTCCATCGCGCAGCACGACGATCTTATCGGCCAGCGTCATCGCTTCGGTCTGATCGTGGGTCACATAGATCATCGAGGCATCCAGCGCCCGGTGCAGGTTTGCGATCTCGATCCGCGTGTTCATCCGCAGCGCCGCGTCCAGATTGGAAAGCGGCTCGTCAAACAGAAACAGCTTGGGTTCGCGCACGATGGCACGCCCGATAGCCACGCGCTGCCGTTGACCGCCGGACAGTTCCGACGGATAGCGATCCAGATAGGGTTCAAGGTTCAGCATGCGGCTGGCTTTGGCCACGCGTTCCTCAATCACTGCTTTGGGCTGTCTTTCCTGCTTCAGGGCCAGCGTCATGTTTCCGCGCACGCTGAGATGGGGGTAGAGCGCATAGCTCTGGAACACCATGGCGATCCCACGCTTGGACGGCGGCACCAGATTAACCTGCTGTCCGTCAATGTTGATCTCGCCCGAGGACGCATCCTCAAGCCCCGCGATCACGCGCAACAGGGTGGACTTGCCGCAGCCTGACGGGCCAACAAAGACGACAAATTCGCCTTCTTCCACCTCAAGTGTGATGTCTTTCAAAACATGTACGTTTCCAAAGGACTTGTTCACGTTGGTCAGGGTCAAGGCAGTCATTTTGCGGGCTCCTCAAGGGAAACGGGTTGGCCGGTGCGGATGCTTTCATCCGCGGCCAAACAAATGGCGAGGGATTGGACAGCGTCATTCATATGGCGCGTCAGGTCGATATCTTCGGCGATGGCGCGCAGCATATAGGCCTGTTCAGCATCGCAGAGTTCCTGATGGCCGGGCTCATCCGGCATTTCGATGGTGCGGTCGCCCTGCGGGGTATGAACCAGCAAGCCGCCGACCTTGGTGTGTCCGTCGATATCAGCCGACGCGCCCTTGTTCCCGTCCGTGATCGAAACCGAGCCATTGGGTGAGACGATGTCTTTTACGAAGAATGCGGTTTCTGACATCATCGGACCCCAGCCCGCCTCGTACCAGCCCACTGAGCCGTCCTCGAAGATCACCTGAAACTGGCCATAATTGTACATGTCCGGGGCGATCTCGTCAGACAGGCGAAGCCCCATCCCATGCACGCGGACGGGCTGCGCGTCTGTGATCTGGCACATCACATCAACATAGTGAACGCCGCAATCCACGATGGGTGAGGTCGTCTGCATCAGGGCTTTATGCGTTTCCCACTCCGCGCCCGAGGATTGTTGGTTCAGGTTCAGACGGAAAACATATGGTCCACCCAGTTCGCGGGCTTCGGCGATCAGGCGCATCCACGACGGGTGATGGCGTAGGATATAGCCGACCACCAGCTTTCGATTGAGCCGTGTGGCGGTTTCCACGACAAGCTGCGCGTCTGCCACGTTGGTCGCCAAGGGCTTTTCCACGAATACATGCGCGCCAGCCTCCATTGCGGCGCAGGCGTAGTCGGCGTGGCTATCAGAATAGGTGGCGATCACGACCATATCGGGGTTTGTCTCGGACAGCGCGACGCCGAAGTCCGAAAAGGCGCGATACCCTGCGAGGTCGGGGTGATCCACGCGACCGGATCGGTTCACCAGCCCGACGATTTCTGCGTCCGGGTGGTTGTGGTGGGCTAAGGCGTGGCTCTGCCCCATATTGCCAAGGCCAGCGATCAGAACTTTGGTCATTTGACAGCTCCTGACGTGATGCCTCGGATCAGTTGGCGCGAGAAGATGACATAGAGGACAAGCACCGGCAGGATTGCCATCGACAGGGCCGACAGAACCGCGTTCCAGTCGGTTACGAACTGCCCGATAAAGACCTGACTGCCCAGCGTCAGCGTCTTGGTTTCCTCGGCCGGGGCAAGGATCAGCGGGAACCACAGGTCATTCCAGATCGGGATCATGTTGAACACGGCAACCGTCGCCATCGCCGGTCGGACCAAAGGCAGAACCAGCCGGAAAAAGATCGTGTATTCCGACAGCCCGTCGATGCGGCCTGCATTCTTCAGATCGTCACTGACCTGCCGCATGAATTCGGACAGGATGAACACAGCCAGCGGCAACCCTTGCGCCGTGTAAACAAGGATCAATGCCCAGAGCGTGTTCACCAACCCGGTCGCTACCATCATCTCAAGGATCGCGACGGTGCCGATGCGGATCGGAATCATGATCCCCAATGCAAGATAAAGGCCCATTACAAGGTTTCCCTTGAACCGGTATTCCGACAAGGCATAGGCCGCCATGGCGCCGAACAGCAGAACAAAGAACAATGAGGCGACAGTAACGATCATTGAGTTCTGGAAATACAGGAAGAAATCACCCTGTTTCATAACCGTCTCGTACCCGACCAGTGAGAAGCTGTCGGCGCTGGGCAAAGCCAAAGGTTCGCGAAAGATCGCACGGCGGGATTTGAAGCTGTTGATCAGGATGACGAAGACCGGGAAAAGCGCGATCAGCGTGTACAGGATCAACGCTCCGTGCATCGCGGCGGTGTTCAGGGGGTTGTGGCGTGCTTTGTTCATCGCTGGACCCTCACAGTTGATAGCGGCGCATCCGGGTCTGGATGCCGAAAAGGTAGATGCAGACGCCGACCAGGATGATCGCGAACATGGCCCCTGCGATAGCTGATCCCATATGCGGATCACCCAGTTGCAACTGGAAGCCAAAGAACGTGCGGTACATGAAAGTACCCAGAATATCGGTTGAAAAATCAGGCCCGGCCAGCGCGCCCTGCGCTGCATAGATCAGGTCGAACGCGTTGAAATTTCCTACGAAAGTTAGGATTGAGATAATGCCGATCGAGGGAAGGATCAAAGGCAGCTTGATCTTCCAGAAAGCTGCTGCGCCGGTGATACCGTCGATCTCGCCGGCCTCAAGGATTTCCTCGGGAATGGTCAGCAGGGCGGCATAGATCAGCATCATCGGTATCCCGACGAACTGCCAAACCGAAATCAGCGCCAACGTGGTCAGTGCGTATTCTTCTTTCCCCAGCCACGGCGCAAACAGGGATTTCAGACCGATCGCGTCCAGCATCGAAGGCGCGATGCCCCAGATCGGTGACAGGATCAGTTTCCACGCAAACCCTACGATCACAAAGCTCAGGATCGTGGGGATGAAGATCGCCGACCGATACAGCGCCGCAAACCGCAGGCGCGGGTGGCTGAGCAGTGCAGCCAACGCGATGCCGATGGGGTTCTGAACAAGCATGTGGATCAGGAAAAACCAGAAGTTGTTTCCCAGCGCGTTCCAGAACTGCTCGGACCAGATCGGGTCAAAGAACAACGTCTGAAAGTTTTGCAATCCGACGAACACCCGGCTCTGGTCAACTTCTGTGTACAGCGCCAGCCGAAGCGTGTTGAACAGCGGAAAAATCATCACTGCGGTGTAGACAAGCACGGCAGGTGCAAGAAACACGACGATATGCCAGCGGAAGCGTGGGCGGTTCATGGGATCGCTTTCAAAGGGGTGTCAGGAGTACCCGGGCGACCCGCGCCGCCCGAGTAGGTTTGGTCATGCGTTACTGGTGCGGCGCGTACCAGCTGGACAGGCCTTCCTGCAGCTCAGCACCCAGTTCCTCGGGCGACTTGGCACCCTTGATCGCAGCAACCGACGCGCCCCAGGTCTCATTCTCAAGGTTCGGTGTTCCGCGCGAGAGAATTTGATAGGTCGAGCGGATGGTGGACTCACACTCGTCCCGCCACTCTGCGATTTCCTTGGCCAACGGGTCCTGCAATTCGACCGGAGTGCTGGACAGCGGGAAAAAACCCGGCAGGGCGTTGCCGAAAATCTCAGCAAATTCGGGGCTTGCAACCCAGGTCAGGAAGGTTTCGGCGGCCTCGGGGTGTTCCGTGGCGGCGTTCATTCCAATTCCGATATCAGTGTGGTCCGAGATGTAGCACGTGTCTCCTGCACTGCGAACAGGCGGCTTGAAGGCACCCATTTCGAAATCGGCCTGCGCGTTAAAGCCCGAAATCTCCCACGATCCGGCCGGATAAATGGCGGCGCGGCCTAGGGTGAAAATGTTCTGGCTGTCAGGGTAGGTCTGCGCCTCAAACCCATCACCCATATACTCACCCCAACGAGCCAGGGTTGCAAAAGGTGCCGTCCACGGCTCATCTGTCAGCTTTTGCTCACCGGCGATCAGGGCTTGTCTGCCTTCCTCACCCTTCCAGTAGTTCGGGCCGATGTTGTTGTAGCCCATCGTGGCGGCTTCCCACTGATCATTCGTACCCATGGCCAGCGGGATGTAGGTGCCGTCTTCCTTGATCTTTTCCAGCGCGGCAAAGAATTCGTCCTCGGTGGTGGGAACCTCGATGCCCAGTTCGGCAAAGGCCTCTTTATTGTAGATGAAACCGTGGATCACCGAGGCCATCGGCACGCAGAAGGTGACCGAGCCGTCATCGGTCTGCCAGGCCGATTTCGCAACGTCCGAGAAATTGCTCATCGCTTCGACCGAGGACAGATCAGACAGGTGGCCGGCCTCATACAGCGCCAGCGAGGCGTCGAACGGGCGGCAGGTGATCAGGTCGCCAGCCGAGCCCGCATCAAGCTTGGAATTGAGAACAGCGTTGTATTCTGCCGGGGCGGATGGCGTGAATTCAACCTTGATTCCGGGGTGCTGTGCTTCGAACGCCGGAATGATCTGTTCCTGCCACAGGGTCAAGTCATCATTGCGCCAGCTTTCGATCGTCAGCGTCACGTCTTCTGCATAAGCGGTTGTCGCCATCAGGGTCGTACCCAGCAAGGCTATCTTCAGGTTTCTGTGTCTCATATCTTTCTCCCGTTTTATTTGATTTCAGTCCCGTGCCAGTGCGGCATTCATTAATCCGTTTGTCGCCTGAAGGCGTGCACGTGCCTCGTCCAGTGACAGGGCTTTGGCGGCAATAAGAATGGCGGGTTTCACGTCCCCGTGCGCGGTGTCCAACGCCTGTTGCGCGGTGGCAGTATCCACTTCTGCGATCCGGGCAACGATTCCGGCGGCGCGTGCCCTCAGCTTGTGATTGTCGGCGCGCAGATTGACCATCATGCCACGATGCACGTGGCCAAGCTCGACCGCCATCAGTGAGGACAGCATGTTCAATGCAATCTTTTGCGCTGTGCCAGCACCCATGCGTGTAGAGCCCGAAATCAGTTCGGGCGGCGTGGCTAGAAGAATTGGAATGTCCGCGCCCAACAACAAAGGGCTGTCCGCGTTGTTGGCGATCCCAATTACGGTTGCCCCCTGCGCGCGGGCGATATTCACGGCGGCCAACGTGTAGGGCGTTGACCCGCTGGCGGAAACCGCGATCACCGTGTCCTTGGCCTCGATTGCGCTCAGCGCCTGTTTCAAGCCTTCGGTTGCGTCTTCCGAGTCGCCGGGCATCTCGACCCCGGTGGGCAGGCCGCCAGCCATGTGAATGCGCAGACGGGCAGGCGGGATCGAGAATGTGCCACCCAATTCCTGCGCATCGGCTGCGGCCATCAGGCCGGATGATCCCGCGGCCACATAGTGCAGCACACCTTCGCTACGTATGGTTTCCGCCATCGCTGCGGCGCCTTGAGCGATGCAGCCCAACGCGTCGCGAACGACCGCGGCTGCAGCGATCTGACCTTCGGCCAGGGCGCGTGCCGCTATGGCCAAGTCACCTTGGGCCAAGTGTTCGGCATCAGGATGCAGTTGTTCTGTAGACGGCAGCGTCAAGAGAATCCTCCCCGGTTCTGCATATACAATACCTATTTAATACCACTTGTCCAGATTTTATTTTCTTCCAGTTTGGGCGCGTTATTCGGGTGTTTTTTTCGTCATTATGGGCCAATTTTCACGAATTAGGGCTTTCATGGGGCTGAAAGGTATTATAATGGTATTGTCATGACCGAGTCTCAGAATAGTGCCGTTTTGGCTGTTGATGGTGGGGGAACGCGATGTCGTGTTGCCTGTATGATTGATGGCGTGGTCCATTCTGTCGAGACCGGAGCGGCCAATGTCTCAACCGATTTTGACGGCGCTCTTGCGCAGATTCGGTCGGGTTTAGATCAGGTGTCGGATCGAATTGGTTTTCTAGGGGCCAAGATGCTTGGTTTTCCGGCCTATGTCGGTTTGGCGGGCGTTACTGACAAACAGATTGCGCAGCGGCTGCGGGATGCGTTGGGGTTAACCTGCGCGCGGGTCGAAGATGACCGGCCCGCCGCAGTGCGCGGGGCATTGGGCGCGCAAGATGGCTTGATTGCACATTGCGGAACCGGATCCTTCCTTGCCATCCAAATACACGGCGCAATGCGTTTCGCCGGGGGGTGGGGGGCGGTTCTGGGGGATGAGGCCTCGGCCCAATGGGTCGGGCGCCGAGCCTTGGCTGAAGCGCTGTGCGCCGTTGATGGAACGCGGATTGAGACCGGTTTGACGCGAAAGCTGTTGGGTGAACTGCACGGCACGGCGGGCATTGTGCGATTTGCAGGAACGGCCACACCCGCCCAGTTCGGGGCGCTTGCTCCTGCGGTCACATCCGCAGCGCAAACCGGCGATACCGCTGCGGTTGAAATCATGCAAGCCGGGGCGGGCTATCTTGAAGGAACCGCAAGGCGCTTAGGGTGGCAGAGAGGTCAGGCGATCTGTCTGACCGGGGGGATAGCCGGGCACTACGCCGACTACCTGCCAGATGACATGAGGTCCGCCATTCGCCCGCCGCTGGGGGAGCCGCTGACCGGAGCCTTGGCTTTAGCAAAGGAGGTTCGGCATGAGCATCTCTGACTTTTTGCGGTCTGACTTGTGGCTGAGCCCGGACAAAGGTCCGCGCTATGTTCAGTTGCGGCATCGTTTGCAGGAAGGCATCGACAGTGGTGTTCTGCCGCCCAATTCTTCGCTGCCATCGGAGCGGGAACTGGTTGAAATAACAGACCTTTCTCGGGTCACAGTTCGCAAGGCCATTCAAGAGCTGGTGCAGGAAGGATTGATCGAACAGCGTCAGGGGTCGGGGTCCTTCATTCGTGATCGTATGCCGCGTGTCGAGCAATCGCTGACACATTTAACTTCGTTCACCGAGGACATGGCCAGCCGCGGAATGCGCACCACGTCCAAATGGCTGGAGCGCGGCGTCTTTGCTCCGACCCCCGAGGAAATCGAGGCATTGAGCCTTGCAGAAGGTGAGCAGATTTCGCGCATCTACCGCCTGCGCGAGGCTGACGGGCGTCCGCTGGCGCTCGAACGCGCCGCGCTGCCGCTGGACATTCTGCCCAATCCTATCGAGGTCACTACCTCGCTCTATGAGGTTCTGGACGATTTGGGTCGGCGGCCCGTGCGTGCGGTGCAAAAAATCTCCGCCGTCAATCTTGCTGCACCCGAGGCAGAATTACTGGATGTTCCCGAAGGGGCCGCTGGGCTGAACATCGAACGAATTTCATTTCTGAAAAACGGGCGGGTCGCGGAACTGACCCGATCCCTTTATCGGGGCGACACCTATGACTTTGTCGCCGAATTGCGGTTGTAACCGGAAAGGCCGGAAAAGCATGTCAGAAAACAGCTCGAAAATGCGACAGGAGATTTTGGAAATCCCCGACGCGGTTGATCGGTTGCTAAGCCAGGGGGCCGCCAACATTTATACCGCAGTGGATTTGATGAAAGAGGTCGACCCCCGGTTTTTGATCACCGTGGCGCGGGGGTCGTCGGATCATGCTTGTACCTATCTGAAATATGCCAGCGAGTTGTTGTTGAACCTGCCTGTGGCCTCGGTCGGGCCATCGATCAATTCGATCTATGGGGTTGATCTGCGCGCAGATGGTGCGGTTTGCCTGTCCGTGTCGCAGTCAGGTCAAAGCCCAGACATTGTCGGAATGACCCGATCGTTGAAGTCCTCAGGGGGGCTGACCGTTGCGATAACCAACAACACGACCTCGCGCCTTGCCGAGGTGGCGGATGCGGTCCTGCCCCTTCATGCGGGTCCAGAGCTGAGCGTGGCTGCAACCAAAACATTCGTCACCTCACTGGTCGCAGGTCTATGCGTGTTGGCCGAGGTCAAGGGCGATGGTGAATTGATAACGGCGATCCGCTCCTTGCCGGCCCATCTGGCGCAGGCCGCGCAGTGCGACTGGTCTGCTGCGGCAATGGCGATCACGGGCCGGTCGTTGTTTACCTTGGGCCGGGGTCCTTCCTTTGCCATGTCCAATGAGGCTGCGCTGAAGATCAAGGAAACCTGCCAGATTCACGCCGAAAGCTATTCGGCCGCCGAAGTGCTGCACGGTCCCGTTTCAATCGTGGAGGAAGGATTCCCAACGATCGTTTTCGCAGCAGCCGACGCCGCAGAGCAGGCAACGGCCGAGGCCGCCGATGCGTTGGCGGGCAAGGGGGCCGCTGTGTTTGCTGCCACCGACAAGGTGACCAAGGCCGAAAGCCTGCCTGTGATACGTACCGGTCACTGGCTTACCGACCCCATTGCCAACATCACCTCGTTTTACAGCATGGTCGAAGCTGTTGCGTTGGCCCGCGGAATTGACCCCGACGCACCGCGGCATCTCAGGAAAGTGACAGAGACGGTATGACCCCTAATTCAGTGACATATCGCAACGGTGCTGTGTTCGATGGCGAATCTGTGCACTTCAACCATGCGATCACCTTTCGCGACGGCACGCTGTCAGCGATCATACCTGACCAGACGGGAAGCCCGGAAGGGCAGGTCATCGATCTGAACGGCGATATTCTGTGCCCGGGTTTCGTTGATCTGCAGGTAAATGGTGGCGACGGAGTGATGTTCAACGATGACCCATCGGTCGAAACCATACGGAGGATCGCCGAGGCACATCGACGGTTGGGTGTTGCGGCACTGCTACCAACTCTGATCACCGACACGCCCGAGAAAACCGAAGCTGCCATCGCTGCGGCTATACTGGCGGTCCAGGCCGGCGTTCCGGGGGTGGTCGGGCTACACCTTGAAGGGCCGCACCTGTCGGTGGCGCGCAAGGGGGCGCATGATGGTGCCTTGATCCGGCCTATGGAGGATGCGGATTTGGCAGCGCTGATTCAGGCGGCAGAGAACTTGCCCTGCCTGAAAGTGACGCTGGCACCCGAAACCGTCTCGGAGCAGCAGGTTCAAGCCTTGTGTGAGGCGGGTGTTCTGGTGTCGTTGGGCCATACCAACGCAGATTTCGCGACATGCCAGCGCTATGCCAAGGCTGGCGCGCGCTGTGTCACCCATTTGTTCAACGCGATGAGCCAGATGGGAAACCGCGAACCCGGTCTGGTCGGGGCGTGCCTTGCCAGTGGGGGGTTGTCGGCGGGGATGATCGCTGATGGCATCCATGTCCACCCCGCGGTGATGCGTGCAGCCTGGGCCGCCAAAACCGCACCCGGTCAGATCTTTCTGGTAAGTGACGCCATGGCCGTTGCAGGCACGGATCACGCCTCGTTTGATCTGGAGGGCCGTCGAATCACGCGGGCCAACGGGCGCCTGACGCTTGAGGACGGAACGCTGGCTGGGGCCGACTTGGATCTGACCACGGCCATTCGAGTCTTGGTGACTCAGGTCGGTGTGTCGTTGCAGGATGCGCTGGCTGCTGCGACGACATATCCGGCATCCCTGATCGGGCAGCCCATTATGCGGCCGTTGCGATTCGATTCGATGATCCGGATAGCGTCGGATTTTTCCGCCTGCACATGGCTGTCTGAGAACGGCTAACCGGTCGGCAACGGCCTTGTCTCATGCGCGAAGTGGGCAGGGCGCAGAAATTGCTTTCAAGCCGCGAACTGCGCTTGACGACACTTGGCGCTTCGCTTAAACCGACCTTCGCTGAGCGGGCGTCGTATACTGGCTATTACCTCAGCCTTCCAAGCTGATGAAGCGGGTTCGATTCCCGCCGCCCGCTCCAAGTCAGCCTTAAAATCCTGCGTCAAATGGCCCTTACGGGTTGCCTATTAATGACGCGCGGCTTGACCCCGCCGTTTGCTGCCGCCAAGAAGCGATCACACAAACGCGAACATGATTTAAAGGCCACGCATGGCAAAAACCGCCTCAGCCAGTCCGGCAAAGCAATCTGCACCCGGTGCAAGCGAAGAACGCGCGGGATCGAAGAAAATTGGCGTTCTGGCGTCGCTGTGGCCGTTTATGCGACCGTATCGCTTTTTGATGGCCAGTGCGATCGTGGCGTTGGTTCTGACGGCAGGCATGACCCTGACGCTGCCACTGGCCGTGCGGCGTGTGGTCGACAATTTCCGTATTGAAGACGGCGAGCTGCTGGATTGGTACTTTCTGGCCGCCCTTGGCATCGCCGCCTTTCTGGCCGTTGGTACTGGTCTGCGCTATGCGCTGGTGACGCGATTGGGCGAACGTGTCGTGGCTGATATCCGCAAGGCCGTGTTCAGCCGCGTTATCGGCATGAGCCCCGAATTCTACGAACGTATCATGACCGGAGAGGTCCTGAGCCGGATTACCACGGATACGACGCTGATTCAGTCTGTACTTGGCTCGTCTGTTTCCATCGCATTGCGCAACGTCCTGCTGTTCGTTGGTGGTTTGGCGCTGATGCTGCTGACCTCGGCTAAGCTGACCGGCATGGTTTTGCTGCTGATCCCGTTGGTGGTGGTGCCTATCCTGCTGTTGGGTCGGCGGCTACGGGTGATCAGCCGGGAAAACCAGGATTGGATTGCTGCGTCCTCCGGCAACGCGGGCGAGGCGTTGAGTGCCGTGCAAACAGTGCAGGCCTTTACCCACGAACAGGCCAGCCGCATGCAGTTTTCGGACATGACTGAAACGTCATACACTGTCTCGCTGCGCCGCATTCAAACACGTGCTGTGCTGACGGTGATTGTGATCTTTCTGGTGTTTTCGGGAATTGTTGGCGTGCTTTGGATGGGGGCCAATGACGTCCGCGACGGCGTGATGACTGAAGGCGTTCTGATTCAGTTCGTGATCTATTCGATCATCATGGCCGGCTCCGTGGCGGCCTTGTCGGAAATCTGGAGCGAACTTCAGCGTGCCGCAGGCGCGACCGAACGGCTGGTCGAGCTGCTGAATGCGCAGGACACGGTCAGCGATCCTGCAAAGCCCATTGCTCTGCCTTCGCCGGTTAAGGGTGAAATCCACTTTGATGACGTGACTTTTCGTTATCCCTCGCGCCCAAAGCTGGCGGCGCTTGAGCACTTAACCTTGCACATTAAGCCCGGCGAAACCGTTGCCTTTGTCGGGCCATCAGGGGCGGGTAAAACAACCGTCATCCAGATGATCCAGCGGTTCTATGATCCGGCTTCGGGGAAGGTCACTCTGGATGGTGTCGACCTTCGCGATATCGACAGGGCGGATTTCCGTCGTCATATGGCGCTTGTGCCGCAGGACCCGGTGATCTTTGCCGCCTCGGCACGTGAAAACATCCGCTTTGGGCGTCTGGATGCGACCGATGCCGAGGTTGAGGCCGCCGCCCACGCGGCCGCCGCACATGATTTCATCGTGGCCCTGCCAGATGGCTATGACAGTTACGTAGGTGAGCGGGGCGTCATGCTGTCAGGTGGTCAAAAGCAACGTATCGCAATTGCCCGTGCAATCCTGCGGGACGCGCCGGTTTTGCTGTTGGATGAGGCGACCTCGGCCTTGGACGCAGAAAGCGAACGTGCGGTGCAAGGTGCCGTGGACAAGATGCGCGCCGGGCGCACCACTTTGATCGTGGCGCATCGGCTGGCAACCGTTAAAAAGGCTGATCGGATCGTTGTGTTAGAGGCCGGGCGCATCGTAGCCCAAGGGACACATGATGATCTGGTGTCACAGGGCGGGCTGTATGCAAGGTTGGCGCGTCTGCAATTCACCGATGGCATGGCTGCCGAATGACGTGACGCAGGGGTAACACAATTCGCTCCGCAGCGTAATTCTATCCCTTCAGGGTCTTCACAGTTAAGGCATTTATTGAACCTGCGCGGTTTTGCTTCCATCTTGGCGGTGGAGACAGAACCTGTGCCGGACATGGGAGAGATAAGGGAGGAACCAGATGGCTTTTGTGGGTTTGGAAGACAAGGTGAGAATGGAGCAGGAAATGCCATGGGAGGACCGAGATGTTCCGGTCACCCTTCACCAGATGCTGTCGCGAACAGCTGGAAATTTTCCAAACAGCAATGCGATCAGCTTCCAGCTGTTATCTGGTCCGACGGACAAGGCGGAAACGCTGACATGGTCCGCGCTGTTGGGCAAGGTCAACCAGGCGGCGAACCTGTTCCGCTCACTTGGTATTGGTGAAAAAGATGTTGTTGCCTACGTCCTGCCCAATTGCAACGAGACGCTGGTTGCATTGATGGGCGGTGCCGTTGCCGGTATCGTGAACCCGATCAACCCGTTGTTGGAACCCGAGCAGATCGCCGCGATCCTGCGTGAAACCGGGGCCAAGGTGGTGGTGACGCTCAAGTCCTTCCCGAAGGCCGATGTTGCGCAAAAGGTCGAAGAGGCAGTGCGCCACGCGCCCAAGGTCAAAACCATTCTCGAAATCGACCTCAATCGCTATCTTACACCGCCGAAATCATGGCTTGTGCCGCTGTTGCGCCCTAAAATGGGAGATAAGGTAAAACTGGCCCATGCGGACTACAAAAACTTTAACAAAGAGCTGGCCAAGCAACCCACGACACTGACGTTTGAAGACAGCAAAGAGGATCGGGTCGCCTGTTATTTCCACACAGGTGGCACGACGGGCATGCCCAAGGTGGCGCAGCATACGTATTCCGGCCTGATCTATAATGGCTGGCTTGGCCACACGCTGTTGTTCTCGGAAAAAGACGTCATCATGTGCCCGTTGCCCATGTTCCACGTCTTTGCAGTCCACGTGATCATGATGGCTGCAGTCTCGTCTGGTGCGCATGTAGTCTTCCCGACCCCAGCCGGGTATCGCGGCGATGGCGTCTTCGATAATTTCTGGAAACTGATCGAGCGTTGGAAGGTCAGCTTCATCATCACGGTTCCAACAGCGATTTCCGCCAAGATGCAACGCCCGGTGGACGCTGACATCTCAAGCGTCAAAACTGCTTTCTCGGGTTCGGCCCCGCTGCCTGTCGAACTGTTTCGCCGTTTCGAAGAAGCGACCGGTGTGACCATCGTCGAAGGCTATGGCCTGACCGAAGCGACCTGTCTGGTCTCGTGCAACCCGGTTGACGGAGAAAAGAAGATCGGTTCAATCGGATTTCCCTTCCCCTACACGGATGTGAAAATCCTGCAAGACGGACCGGATGGGCCTAAGGAGTGTGGCCTGGACGAGATTGGTGAAATCTGTGTGTCGAATCCGGGTGTGTATGTCGGCAACACCTATACCGAGGCGGACAAGAACCAAGACCTCTACCATTTCGACAAGTATCTGCGAACAGGCGATTTAGGGCGGTTTGACGAAGACGGCTATCTTTGGATCACTGGGCGCGCGAAAGATCTGATTATTCGTGGCGGCCACAACATCGACCCGGCCGAAATTGAAGAGGCCCTGCTGGGCCATGACGCGGTTGCCTTTGCAGGGGCTATCGGCCAGCCTGATGCGCATTCCGGGGAAGTGCCTTGCGCCTTTGTCGAATTGGTCGACGGAGCCAGCGTCACCGAAAAAGAGTTGATAGAGTATTGCAAGGTGCAAGTCCACGAACGCGCGGCGCAACCCAAGCATATGACCATTCTGGATGAACTTCCAAAGACTGCAGTTGGAAAGGTGTTCAAGCCTGAGCTGCGTAAACAGGCCATAACCCGCGTATACAATGGCGCGTTGGAAGAGGCTGGGCTGACCGCGCGTGTCGTAAGCGTGATCGACGATAAAAAACGCGGCCTGGTCGCGCAGCTTGACGCGAACGGCTCGGCAGAGGACGATGTCAGCAAAGTGCTGGGATCGTATACCCGGCCATGGGATTGGGTCGCCTGACCGGGAGGGATAATGGATTATGAACGTCTGATTGATGAGGAAACATGGGCGTTCATAAGGCGCACGGCTGAAAGCTATCCTGACGATGCGGTTGATCTGTCCATTGAAGATCAGCGGCGGTTGTACAACACCATGTGTCAGGATTTTCGCCAGCCCCGACCCGACGGAGTGGATGTGTTGGACAAATCCGCTGATGGTGTCCCGGTGCGGGTCTACACAGCCGGAGATCCAACACGAACCGTCGTCTATTTTCACGGTGGCGGTTTCGTGGTTGGTGGGCTTGAAAGCCACGACGACGTTTGCGCCGAGATTTGCATTCAGACCGGATATCGGGTTGTTGCCGTTGACTACCGCCTGTGCCCTGAACACGTTCATCCAGCGCAGTTTCAAGACAGTTGGACGGCAACGAATTGGGCGGAACAGGAATTCAACGAGCCTTTGATTTTTGCCGGGGATAGTGCTGGCGGCAACCTGGCTGCTACCGTTGCGCATTATGCGCGAGGGCGGATTGATTCCCTGCTGGGTCAGGTTCTGATCTATCCGGGGCTGGGCGGGGATGCGACCGCTGGTTCATATCTGGAACATGCGCACGCGCCGCTTTTGACGCTGGAAGAGATTCATTTCTATGAAAAGGTGCGTTGCGCCGGCGACGTCCCGAAAAATGACCCTACATTCGCTCCGTTGCAGGATCGTGATTTTTCGGGTTTGCCGCCAACTGTCGTGTTTACCGCTGATTGCGATCCGCTGCGCGATGATGGCGCGACCTATTGTGAAAAGATCACCAATGCAGGCGGAAGGGCCTATTGGGTCAACGAACCCGGCCTTGTGCACGGGTACCTGCGCGCACGAAGTTCAGTGAAACGCGCCGCAGACAGTTTTGAACGCATCTCGGTCGCGATCGAGGCACTGGGCCAGCAGGTCTGGCCTTACGACTGATCCCTCAGCTCAGGAAAGGCGTGGCCTTCATCGTATCGGCAATCGGCGCGCCCATGCGGCGCAGGATCGTGGGTGCAAGCTGCAACTGGTCGATCGTTACACCTGCCTCGGGGCCGTCAGCGTCGCCGAAATAGTACAGCGCGGTTTCCTGTTGCAAAGCGCTGCGCCCGCCATGATGGCCGCGCTCATCCTGACCGTGGTCGGCGGTCACAATAACCTCATAGCCCATTTGGCGCCAACGGGGGATAAAGGGGGCCAGCATCTCGTCGACGACGAAACAGGCGTGGTCCATTTCTTCGCAATCGTGGAAGAACCGGTGGCCCATGCTGTCCAGCGTGCACGTGTGGAGTACGCCGTAGTCCAATCCGAAACGCATGCAGAGGTTGGTCAAAGTGCCAAAAAGATCAACATCCGATGGCGTCATCTGATTGGCCTTGCCATAACCCGTCATCGTGTGAAACCGGCCGTGGTTTATCGTCTTGCTTTCGGGCTCGTCATATTCAATGTCGCGGACGTAGTCGAAGGGGTGACGGTTGAAGAATTGCGACCAAAAGCTGTGGGTGACGGCCCCGGTCACACCTCCGGCCTCACGCACCTGGCTGAACACGTCCTTGTGGCTTAGTCGAAAGACGTTGCCGTTCCCGGTGCAGCCATGTTCCTGCGGGGGAACGCCCGTATGGATCGAGGCATAGCAACTGGCCGAAATTGACGGCAGCACCGAGCAGTGTTTCCACACGCGCGCGTCGCCGCTGTCCACCCAGCCTTCGAGATTGCCGAACAAGCGGCGGAAGTTGCGCCATGGCACGCCGTCCAGAATGATCAAAAGAACTTTACGGTCCATGCTTCGGCCCTTTGGTCAGTTGCCTTGCGGGTAATCTTACGCAACCGCATGTATTGCGGTCATCCATTTGCGTCCAAAACGGCAAATTCCCGACGCCGATCCAAAGGTGTAACGTCGGGAATTTCATGCCTGGTCGCAATGTCGCAAAAAAGTGCGTCAGTTCCCTGCGCTTTCCATCTTGCGATGGGCGACAACTTCTTCCAGCCAGCCCAGATGCATCTCGGGAACCGAGCTGAGAAGCAGGTCGGTATAGTCGTCGAATGGCGGGCTGAGCACCTCGGACTTGGACCCGTACCGCACCACGCGTCCTTGATACATCACCGCGATACTGTCGCTGATCGCGCGAACCGTCGCCAGATCGTGGGTGATGAAAAGGTATGCGACATCCTCGATCTTTTGCAGGTCCAGCAGTAGTTTCAGGATGCCGTCCGCGACCAGCGGATCAAGGGCCGAGGTCACCTCATCACAGATGATCATCTTGGGCTTAGCCGCAAGTGACCGCGCGATGCACACTCGCTGTTTTTGACCGCCCGACAGTTCGGCGGGGTAGCGATCAATAAACGTCTCACCCAGTTCGATCTCATCCAGTAGTTCGATGATCCGCTTGCGCTTTTCCGCGCCGCGCATGTTGAAGTAAAACTCCAACGGGCGGCCGATGATCGTACCCACGGTCTGACGCGGATTCATCGCCACGTCCGCCATCTGGTAGATCATCTGCAACTCACGCAGGTCTTCGCGGGTCCGGCCTTTCAAATCAGCTGAGAGTTTGCGCCCGGCAAAGGTGATCTCGCCATCGCGCGGTGGCAGCAGGCCGGTGATCACCCTTGCCAGTGTCGATTTGCCAGAACCGGATTCACCCACTACGGCCAGTGTCTGCCCCGGATGAAGATCGACATTGACGTTGTGCAGTACATCGAAGTTCAACCCTTTGTAGCGGGCGGTGATACCTTCGACGCTGAGTACGGGTTCCGGCGTCGGTTTCTTTTCCTCATGTTCGATTGAACGAACGGAAACCAGCGCCTGGGTATACTCCTCTTGCGGGTTGTTGATGATCTGGTCGGTGTGGCCGTATTCGACCGTATTGCCCATGCGAAGAACCATGATGTCATCGCTCACCTGCGCCACGACAGCCAGATCATGAGTAATATAGAGCGCGGCAACGCCGGTGTCGGCAATGGCCTCTTTGATCGCCATCAGAACGTCGATCTGGGTCGTCACGTCCAACGCCGTGGTGGGTTCATCAAAGACCACCAGATCAGGTTCAGGGCACAGCGCCAAAGCGGTCATACAGCGTTGCAACTGACCACCGGAAACCTGATGCGGGTATCGATCGCCGATATTGTCCGGATCGGGCAGACCCAGCTTTGCAAACAGCTCACGTGCGCGGGCTTCAGCCTCTTTTCGGCTGAACTTTTTCTGTTCAACCGCAGCCTCGACCACCTGATCCATGATCTTTTTGGCGGGGTTGAAGGAGGCCGCGGCGGATTGCGACACATAGGTCACCTCACCCCCGCGCAGCTTGCGGATGTCGCCCGTAGATGTTTTCAGAATGTCGCGTCCGTTAACCCAGACCTCGCCGCCGGTGATCTCAACACCGCCGCGACCATAGGCCATTGAAGCCAGACCAATGGTGGATTTCCCGGCCCCGGATTCACCGATCAGCCCCAGCACCTTGCCGCGTTCTAGGTCAAAGCTGACCCCGTGCACGATTTCGATGTCATGGGGCTTTTCACCCGGCGGATAAACAGTCGCGCCGATCTTGAGGTCGCGGACCTTGAGAAGTGTATCACTCATCCCCGGCCTCCTTTCAGTGATGTTGTCCGGTTCAAAACCCAATCGGCCACAAGGTTGACTGAGATCGCCAGTGTGGCAATCGCGACTGCGGGGTACAACGCAGCACCGATACCATAAACGATGCCGTCCTTGTTCTCTTTCACGATGCCGCCCCAATCTGCCAGCGGCGGCTGGACACCAAGGCCCAGGAAGGACAGGGTCGAGACAAACAGAACCATGAAGATGAACCGCAGGCCCAGTTCCGCAACCAGCGGCGACAGGGCGTTCGGCAGTATTTCACGGAAGATGATCCAGCTTTGGCCTTCGCCGCGTAGCCTTGCGGCTTCGACATAGTCCATGACGGCGATATCGACCGCGACCGCTCGGGCAAGACGATAGACGCGCGTTGAATCCAGCAAACCCATGACGACGATCAGGACCGGTACGGTTACAGGCACCATCGCCAGAACCACCAGCGCAAAGATCAGCGTAGGGATCGACATGATCAGGTCCACTGCACGTGACATAACCTGATCCGCCCAGCCGCCCAGGACAGCGGCCAGAAAGCCAAGGATCGAGCCGGTTACAAAGCTAAGGATCGTGGCTGCAGTGGCAATAAAGATCGTCGTGCGCCCGCCGTAGATCATTCGGCTGAGAAGATCGCGTCCGATATTGTCCGTCCCTAGCCAGAATTGCGCGCTAGAGGGTTCCCACACATCCCCAACAACTTCAGCCATGCCATATGGCGCCAGCAGAGGGGCAAAGATCGCGATAAAGAAGTACAGCGCCGTGAAGGCCAGCCCGATTAAAGCCGAGATTGGGATGTTCTTCATTTCGGATGCCTCAGCCTTGGGTTGGCCAGAATGGCAACGATGTCTGCAACCATGTTCAGCCCGATATAGATCGCGGCAAAGATAACGCCGCAGGCCAGTACCACAGGAACGTCCCGCTTGGTCACGTGGTCCACAAGATACTGCCCCATACCGGGATAGACGAACACCACCTCAACCACGACAACGCCGACGACCAGATAGGCCAGGTTCAACATCACCACGTTGACGATAGGCGCGACTGCATTGGGGAAGGCGTGGCGATAGATGACTTGAAAATTGCTCAGACCCTTGAGTTCAGCCGTTTCCACATAGGCCGACTGCATCACGTTCAGGATTGCAGCCCGGGTCATGCGCATCATGTGCGCCAGCACAACAAGCGTCAGAACAATGACCGGCAAGGCAATCGAGTTCAGCTTTTGCCCCAGTGTCATGCTATCGTTGATCATCGCCAGCGGTGAGAACATGCCCAGTTTGACCGCAACGAAATAGACCAACACATAGCCGATCAGAAACTCGGGGATCGAAATGGTTGTAAGCGTTACAGCCGAAATCAGTTTATCAGGCCAGCGGTTGCGGTAGCGCACGGCCAGCAAGCCCAGAAAGATCGCCAACGGAACCGATACGATAGCAGCCCAGAACGCCAGAAACAGTGTATTGCCCAATCGGTTGCCAACCGACTCGGCGATATCCAGTTTATTGGTCAGGGATGTCCCCAGATCGCCCTGAACAATACCGCCCAGCCATTCAAAATAGCGGGTCAGGGCAGGACGGTTCAGCCCCATTTCTTCGCGAAGGTTTGCAAGGGCTTCGGGGGTTGCGGCTTGACCAAGGACCGCTTGCGCGGCGTCCCCGGGAAGGGCTTCGGTGAGGCCGAAAATCAGAGCCGATGCACCAAAGAGTAACAGGAAACCCAGCGCAAGGCGCTGGGAAACCAGTTTGATGATGGGATGCATAATCCGTCTTCCGTATCAGGCAAACCACATTTTGCGGGACATGTTGCCATTCATCATCTCTTGGGTCGGGTCACTTTCCCAGCCTTGCAACTGATTGCTGACCCCTTCGATGAAGTCGTTGAACATCGGGCAAATCAGGCCGCCTTGATCACGCACCATCATGCCCATTTTGCTGTAGATGTCCTTGCGCTTGTCGTTGTCCAACTCGGCGCGTGCTGCAAACAGCATCTCGTCGAATTCCGGAACCTTGAAGCGGGTGTCATTCCAGTCAGCCGTCGACAGATACGCGGTCGAGTACATCTGATCCTGCACCGGACGACCGCCCCAGTAAGATGCACAGAAGGGTTGAACATTCCAGACCTCGGACCAGTAGCCATCGTTAGGCTCGCGCTTGATCTCCAACGGGATACCCGCCTGAGCAGCGGTTTGCTGGAACAGGGCTGCGGCATCCACGGCACCCGGGAAGGCACCATCGGCAACACGAAGGATGATCGGCGATCCGTCATGGCCGGACTTCTTGTAGTGCTCGGCTGCCTTCTCAAGGTTGAACTCGCGTTGCGGGATAGATCCGTCAAACAGCGGATAGGCCGCGTTTACAGGCATGTCGTTGCCCACAGTTCCGTACCCACGCAAAATCTTATCAACCAAATCTTGACGGTTGATTGCGAATTTCAGCGCCATACGCAACTCGTTTTGATCAAACGGCGCCGTGTCGCAGTGCATGATGAACACATAGTGACCGCGACCCGCCGTCGAGTGCACCGTCAAGTTGGGCGCACGACCCAGCAGATCAGCGACTTTTGGCTCCACACGGTTGATTGCGTGTACTTGCCCTGACTGCAACGCTGCCGTCCGGGCCGTTGCGTCGTTGATCACGACAACCTCGACACTGTCGAAATTCCCGAAATCCGGGTTCCAGTGGTTTTCGAACTTTGTATACAGGTGACGCACGCCGGGCTCGTCCACTTCGACCTTATATGGTCCTGTACCGATACCGGCCCCCGGGTCATCCATGCCGCCGTTTGGCTGAATGATCAGGTGATAGTCTGCCATCAGATAGGGCAGGTCGGCGTTTGGCTCAGTCAGCGTAACCTGGAAGTTGTCGCCGTCGGCCTTCATCGACTCGATGCCCTGCATGATGCCCAGAGCACCAGACTTGGAGTCTTCGTTCGAGTGACGCTCCATAGTCTTCAGCACGTCTTCGCTGGTCATGGTTTTGCCGTTGTGGAACTCAACACCCTGACGCAGCTTGAACGTCCAGACCTTGGCATCGGCGCTGCCTTCCACGCTTTCTGCAAGGCGGGGTTCGATCGAGCCATCGGGCGCAACCTCGACCAGTTGGTCACCGAACTGCTTGCCGTTCTGAAACGGAACCGAGCTGGCATAGGTTGCCGGATCCAGTGAGTTGGTGGACTCACCGCCTTGCAGGCCAAACTTTAGGTCGCCGCCCTTCTTTGGGCCAGCCGCGCGCGCGGCGTTTGCGAACATCGTGCTGGCCATCGCCGCCGAGACACCCAGAGCCGTCGCTTTACCCATGAATTCGCGGCGGGTCAGCTTACCGGCTGTAACCTGTTCGGCCATGTGAGTGATTTGTTCGTTCATTCAAAGATCTCCCGGTTGAATGGATTATGAGCCCTTGATGGGCTTTTTTTTGACGCATGAGTCAAAGTAGGCGTATTTCGGTCGGGCGGGCAAGGAGAAATCTCTGGCCCGGATTGGCCCGAAAATCATATCAGATCACGCGGTATCGAGTCCTCCTGTTCCTTTGTTGAGACCAGGTTTTCGCCGTCATAGGCTTTCATCATTGCTTTTAGGTAAAAGGTTGTCTTGTCGGCCCACATTTCGCAGGACGTCTCGGTGCGCAGATGGATGTCGTTTCGGCGGATCTCTTGCGTCCAGCTGCAAATGCCGCGCGCTGAAAGGGGATCGTCGGGGTGTATTTCCCAACGCTCATGCGCTGTGCCGCCGTGAATCAAACCGTGGTCTTCGTTTTGAACCAGACCAAAATCGTCTTCAATGATTAGATGGGTTTGGCCCGAGTTCATATCGACCTCAACCCGTCTTGAATTTTGCGAGGCGCGCAAGATCGTCTGTTCCAGCGGCGCAGCAGATGACGGAGGTGCGAAGACATATGAGTCATCGCCCGCAGGACGCTGCGGCACGGTCACGTCCCCCCCGGTCAGGTGAAGTTCGGTCTTTTCAGGCGAAGGCCAGATGAGCGGCCAATAAGCGGTGGAGATCGCAATCCGTAACCGATGACCTTTGGGTACGCGATAGGCGATATGGTCCAGCTCCAGTGAGATATCATAGACCTTGCCCGGCGTCAGAGGTTCAGGTTCAGCATGGCTGTCCCGATGGGTCATGTTCAGTACACCATATGTGATGCGGGTCGAAGCGCCATCGGGATGTAAATGGTTCAGTCGTACGGCAATTTGCGCTTGCGGCCGATCCGAACTGAGGCGCAGGCGAACACGCGGCGCGCCGACGATATCCAGATCCTTGGTCAGGGGGGCGCCATCGAAACACGCCGATAGTGCGTCGTCGGTACGTTGATCTCCCGGCATGTCCGGGCCTAGCCAAATGGCGCAATACTCACCGCTTTCTATCCCGCAGGTTTGCGGCGAGCTTATTTTTACATCCAGAGGGCCGTCCTGACCCAGACCAACATCCGACAATTGCAACGTCAGGCCCGGCAGGTGAGAGGTGGCGCCGTTCTGTTCGGTAATCCAGCGCCCCGCCCGTTCGTTGTACCAACGCTGCGGCCGCACACCGTCCATCAGATAGGCGCGATAGTCGGGGTCATTCTCAACACCAGTGTCGAGACCTTTCAGCCAGTGATCCCACCAGCGCAGAGCCTCTTGCAAGAATCCGATCCTTGGTTCCGGAACCGCGAAATGAGGGTATTTATGCACCCAGGGGCCGACGATGCCCTTGACCGGAGCATCCAGCTTTTCGACCAGCAGCGGTACGGTGTTCTTGTACGCATCGCCCCAGCCGCCTACAGCCAGGGTCGCCGCCTGGATCGCGCCAAAGTCCTCACAAACAGAACCATGTCTCCAATACGCGTCCCGTCTTTGATGACGCAGCCAGACAGATGGCAGAAAGGGCTCGTGTTCAAGGCGGTCCAACCACAGCGCGCGCCAGTTCGGGCGCAGGTCCGGGTCCGGCGGGCGGGATGAGTACGACCACATGGTCGCGCCCCAGCCCAGGTTTTCGTTCAGCAGACAACCGCCCTTATAATGGATATCGTCTGCATAACGATCGGTGGTCGAGCACAAGGTTATGATTGCCTTCAGCGGTTCGGGTCGCATCGCCGCAACCTGCAAGGCGTTGAAACCGCCCCAGCTTATGCCCATCATGCCGACATGCCCGGTGCACCAAGGTTGTGCGGCCAGCCATTGAATGGTTGCAACAGCATCGTTCAGCTCTTGCTGGGTGTATTCATCCTCCATCAACCCTTCGCTGTCGCCATTGCCGCGCATATCCACACGGATGCAGGCATAGCCGCGTTCAGCGAACCACGGATGCGTCAGCGCGTCCCGAGCTGTGGTTCCGTCGCGTTTACGGTAGGGTAGAAACTCCAGAATAGCCGGCACCGGGTTTTCCACCGCATCCGTCGGACGCCAGACTCGTGCGGACAAGCGGCAGCCATCAGGCATTTCAATGCCGACATCGGGAAGGTCTTCGGTATTACGGAGCTTGTTTACAGGTGCCGCCATTGCTTTACTCTCCCGATGGTTTTCGATCTGGGTGGTATCAAAATCGCCAGATCAGTCACGGATTGCGACAAGCAGGTCCATCACATTCGTTCCCGTTGGCCCGGTCACCAGCAATGCACCCGCATTGTCCAGATAGGTGCCGCTGTCGGCCTGCTGCAAAGCCTCTTCCGCGCCGTCGCCCCAAGTGGTGCCATCAATCACCGCGCCCGCGGCCCGGGTTGGGCCGTCTGTGCCATCTGTGCCGCCGACCACCACGGTTATGCCATCACAGCCCGAAATCTCACGCGCCAAGGCAAGCGCAAGGGCTTGGTTGCGCCCACCTCGCCCCGGATTTTCTGGCAGGACGACCGTAGGCTCTCCGCCAAACACCATGACACCGCTTGGCATGTCGCGAAGGCGTTTTCCAAGCGTTTCGGCGACGCGTAGGACGTCATCATGCAGGCATTCTTCATTGGCGCGCACCGCTAGGCCTTCGCTCTGCGCCATTTCAACCGCAGCCGCGCGGGCATGCGCGTTCGACGCCACAATCTGCGTGCTGGCCTGAAAGCCAAACTCATCTGGTAGCGCGCCAATTCCTGAACCCACAACATTCAGATCATCACCCGGCACATCGGAAATCGCCAGAACGGTCGCCAGCTCCCCCTTGAAATGCGACAGCAGCCCACCGCCCTTGATCCGTGACAACTTGCGGCGTTCTGCATTCATCGCAGTGATGTCCAACCCTTCGGCCAGCAGCTTTTTATTCAACTGCTCAAGATCGGCCAACGTTTTTCCCGGCAGCAGATCCTCGGCCAAGGACGAAGCACCGCCTGACACCAGCAAAAGCAGATGCGAGTCCGGACCCATGGCCTCGACCGCTTCACGCAAGGCCCGACCGCCCTGAAGGCTGCGGGAGTCTGGGACGGGGTGCGCGGCCTCGATCACGGTGACATGGTCTGGCAAGTCACGCCCATGGTCGTCCTTGGTGACAACCAATGTCGGGCGCGCTCCAAATTGTTCCAGCGCCGCGCGTGCCATGGCGGCTGCGGGTTTGCCAACTGCCAGTATCTGATCCGGTTCAGGGATGCCCTGCAAAACCTTGCTTGTCGCGGCGTGGCCACCAACAGCGTCAACACCAGCCTGCCAGATGCGAATTGCCTGTTCTCTTTTGTTCATTAACTTTCTATCCAAATGGTGACCGGTCCATCATTGACCAGCTCAACCGCCATATCCGCGCCGAACTGCCCTGTTTCGACAGGTATGCCGTGGGCCTGCAGCCGCTGTGCAAAAACTTCGTACAGGTGTTTGCCGATATCCGGCGGCGCAGCCCCGGAAAAGCCGGGCCTGTTGCCGCGTGATGTATCGGCGGCCAGTGTGAACTGGCTGATCACCAAAGCCGAGCCTTTGACATCAACCACCGACCGGTTCATTTTTCCGGCGTCATCCTTGAAGATCCGCAGCTTGGATACCTTGGCGGCAAGCTGCTCTGCCTTGGCCTCATCATCATCCTGCATCGCACAGACAAGGATCATCAGACCCGGCCCGACCTGACCGACTACCTGACCGTCAACCGATACAATGGCCTTGGAAACTCTTTGTAAAACTGCGCGCACGGGCGTTCTCCGCTTGGTTTATTCTACCCAACCCAATCGACGACCTCGGTCAGATCAGCGCGGTCAGTACGAAAACCGTTGGCCGGGTGGTCTGCATCCGCATAGCCAAATGATATTGCGCACAAAATCATTCGATCTTTCGGAATATCGAAATACCGCCGCAAAAACGGACTGTAGGTTGCCAGTGCTGCCTGCGGGATCGTGGCCACTCCAAGCGCTTGCGCGGCCAGGCAGAAAACGGTGATGAAACCGCCACAATCGAGCGCACCGTAGCCCCCAAGCTCTGCCGGGCTGGTGAGAATGGCGCAATGAGGCGCCCCAAACGGCGAAAAGTTCTCCATCATCTGCTGGGCCGAGGCTGCACGATCACCACGCTCAACGCCTACCGCCTCGTACAAAGCCCAACCGCAAGCGCGGCGGCGGTCCCGGTACTTACCGCTATAAGAAGTCGGAAAGGGCAGGTCCGGAGATTGCGTGCCATCTGCCGCCTCGGCGAGCATGGCTGTCCGGAACCGATCGGTCTCTTCCCCGCTGGTGACGATGACGTGCCAAGGTTGCGCGTTGCACCAACTGGGAACGCGTGTCGCGCTGTTCAGAATTTGTTCGATCTGATCTTTCGGAACCGGGTCAGAGAGAAACGCCCTGCACGAGTGGCGCGCGGTCAGCAATCGGTTCAGATCAGATAGCGTCACTCTGGCGTCTCCCTCAGCGTTGACGCGGCGCAGAATGGCCCTGGGTCACGAGAAGTTCAAGCGCCAAGATCGCTTGTTTCAGATGCGACGGGTCGCGCCAGCCTTATTGGCCCGTTGCCACAAGATAGCCGATGCCAGCGGCAACAAGCAGCCCCAGTACAACCGCGATAGTGATCTTGATCGCCGACCAGGGCCGTTCGCCCTGAACGCGGCCAGTGCGCCCGTTTACGACAAACCGATAAGTCTGACCGCGAAACTTGTAAGCGGCCATCCAGACGGGCAACAGGATGTGCTTGAAGGTCACGTTGCGCACATCCGTGTCAATCGCGTGTATGCGCTGACGGTCTCCACCAATGTCAAAACGAACGTCTCGTTCGATCACCCGCGCCATGTATCCGCGCGCCTCGGTATATCCGTCCGGCAATTCAATCGTGTAGGCCTCGGCGCGGAACCCGGCCAGATATTCTGGCTGATAAGGCTCCAGCGCGGGCAAATCCCAGGGTTCCAGCGCATCGGTATAGGTTTTTGGCAAAGATTGGGACGCCAGAACCAGAACATCGTCAAAGAAACGCTTTACCCGCCCGGATTTCGGCGACCAGCGGACTTTGGGCACCTGTTGCTGTACGCGTTTTCCATCACGCATGACGGTGCGCGTTTCGTAGTAAACGGTGCCACGCTCACCGCGATAGCTGGACTGCGTGTCTGCATCAAACGTCCAATAGGGGACGTAGATACCTTGCATTTTGCGACCCTTGCGGGCGTAGTCCTTCAACCCGTTGGGTGCAAACCAAAGACGGCCCAACCAATCCCCCATTGCCTTGTGTGCCGCACGCTCATCCAAGGCGAACGGCAATACGCCCTTTGGTTTTATGTGTCGATTGACCCCGGTATCCGTAACCACAGGTGTTGCACAGAACGGGCATTCAGCCGCGTGGGTGGCAGGGTCGAACTCGACCTGCGCCGCGCAATTGGGGCAGGACAGAACACGGGTTTCCTCGATCTCACTGTCCGGTAACCGATCCGCAATGGCCGCATCGAAATCCAGCTCTTTCAGGCTGGCACCACCCCAGGGGCCGGCACCGATTGCCTCGGTATGTCCGCAGTGGTCACAAGTCAGACTGCCGTCACCGGGGTTGAACCGGTAATCAGCGCCACATTGCTCGCAAGGGAATCTGTGCTCTTCGGTCATCGGGCAGCCCTATTCTTGCGCTGACGTCTGAAAGGTCAGGCTCCGGGCGGAGGTGGCGGCAGGATCGTGAACAACTGCGCCAGCTCCTGCACATCTCCGGCCTTTTTCCACCCGTCCTGACCAGCGGTCCAGACATGGGTGTCGCGCGTGATTTCCCCGTCGGTTGCCATCCGTCCCATCTTGGCCTTCGAGAAGGGGCCACTGGTCTGACCATCCACCGCGATGTGCCAGACATGCTCAACTGGCGGAGGAGGCGGCGGGGCCGCATGCGCTGCCGGTTGCGGGGCGGCGGGCGCGGAACCGCCCCATGGTCCGCTTGGTTGACCCGCTGCCATGTTTGACATCTGGTTGGCCATCGCCATCCCCATACCCATGCCAAGACCGGCGCCCATGCCACCGCTCTGGCCCGGGTTGTTGGCGGCCGCAGTCATTGCCTCAGCGGCGGAATACTGGGTGAACTTGCCCAAGTCGCCCGCCAACCCCATCGATGTCCGCTTGTCCAGCGCCGCCTCAACCGCAGGCGGCAGTGAGATATTTTCGATGTAGAACTCAGGCATTTCAAGGCCGTAGCCGTCAAGAACCGGTGAAACCTGGGCCGCGATCAGCTTGCCCAGATCGGCTGTGTTGGCAGCCATGTCCAGAACCGGAATACCCGACCCGGCGATTACGCGGCTGAATTCCTGCACGATGATATTGCGGATCTGAAAACTGATCTCATCCATCGTGAATTCACCATCGGTGCCCACGATCTCGACCATGAACCGGGCGGGATCCTTGACCCGGACGGTGTAAGTGCCAAAGGCCCGAATACGCGTTGGGCCGAATTCCGGATCGCGCAACATGATCGGGTTCTTTGTACCCCATTTCAGGTCATTGAACCGGGTCGTGTTGACGAAATAGATCTCGGACTTGAACGGAGACCGAAAGCCGTGATCCCAATGCTGCAATGTTGTCATGATCGGCATGTTGTTGGTTTCAAGCATGTAAAGGCCCGGCGTGAATACATCCGCCAGTTGCCCCTCATGCACGAAAACCGCGGCCTGACCTTCGCGCACGGTCAGTTTGGCGCCGTATTTGATTTCATGGCCTTCCCGCTGAAACCGCCAGACCATGGTGTCACGGGTGTCATCGACCCAGTGAATGACGTCGATAAATTCTCCACTCAGAAAATCGAAAATACCCATCTGGATCTCCTTTGCTTGGGCTCAGAGCTGTTGGCCCATCAATTCTCGCGCAATGATCCGAACCACGGGGCGGGCGGCCTCAACCGTCACGCCCGGCTGAAGGCGCGGGTCATAGAGCATTGTCAGCAGTTTCTCGTCATGGCTGGTCAGCAGCGCAAACTCATCATCATCATTGAAAATCGAGGGGCGCGCAGCAGGGCTGTCATTCGATAGCCCCAAACCCTGCGCGATCTCTTCGTGAATGCAGCTTTGTCGCAGCAGGTCGGGCAACTCGGTCCGGATCAGCGTCACCGCCCGTACATAGCGGTGCGGTGCGGTGCTGGTGGCCGAGGCAAAAACAAAACAGTCAATGTTCGCGCGCGGATTGGCGACAAGGTCCAGCAAGGCCTGACTGATATTCGGGATCAGTTGTTTGAGGCGCGTTACCACGAACGCGCTGTCATCTTTGCCCGCGAAAAACACGTGAAAATTCGCCTTGCGATTCACGACCGAAATCGGATGGTCCGTCAACCTGGCCAACCTCGCGGCATAGGCTTCGATCTGTGCGGCATCCTGTTCGCGCGCGGCGGGTGCAACGGACGGGGCGAACTCGGCCTGAATGCGCACCGGACCGGTCCAGCGGCTGAGTTGCCCGTCTGTTTGCCGGGATGACACGGTCACCGCATGGTCGGGATATTCGCTGTAGAAGGCAATAACCTCAAAGTTGCGCGCCAGATCGTCGGCATCATAAGGCGCGTCCGGGCCACCACCATCTATGCGCAAAAGGCCGCGAGTCAGCAGATCACGCTCGACCCGTTGATAAAACCGGGCCAGATCCTGACTGGCCGCAGAGGGAGGGACATAGGCAATCGGTTCAGGCGCAAGAGCAACCGGGCGTGGTTGCGGAGCCACCGAAGACGTCAGCGCTTCATCACAATTGGCCAGGGCCAACAGCAACGCCAAGCCCAGAAATGGCTTGTGATATCCCGATACCCGCACCCGTCGCCCGCCGTTAGCTTGGAATTGCCGTGCCGGCATTTTCGCCGATCCCGTCTTGTCGTGCTTTTGCAGCTGCAAGAGTGTCGCGCAGTTCGGCCTCCATCTTCTGCAATTCCTGCTCGGCTGCGGCGCGCTTGGCCTTGCCTTCATCCGCAATGGCGAGGCTTTCATTGATGGTGCCGATAAGATCGGCATTGGCTTTCTTGACCGCTTCGATGTCGAACACACCGCGTTCCATTTCCTCGCGGATCATCTTGTTGGATTGGCGCAGATTGGCCGCGTTTGAGGTCAGCAGTTCGTTTGTCAGATCATTGGCGTCACGCACGGCCGTGGCGGCCTCGGCACTGCGCTGGATCGTGACAGCCTGCGCCAGCTGGGTTTCCCAAAGCGGCACTGTATTAACCAGGGTCGAGTTGATCTTGGTCACCAGAGATTTGTCATTTTCCTGCACAAGGCGGATCGAGGGCAGCGACTGCATCGTTACCTGACGCGTCAACTTCAGGTCATGCACGCGGCGTTCCAAATCGTCGCGTGCGGCGCGCATATCGCGTAACTCCTGCGCTTTCATTACCTGTTCGTCTTCGGGCGCGGCCTGAACCTCGGCCTCTTTTTCCGGGATGTCATGGCTGTCCAGCTCGGTCAGCTTTTCTTCGCCTGCTGCGATATAGAGTGCAAGTTCGTCATAGAACCCCAGCGTTTTTTCATACAACAGGTCCAGAGACTTGATGTCCTTCAGCAGCGTGTGTTCATGGCTAAGCAGGTTGTCGGTGATCCTGTCGATCTGGCCCTGAACCTCTTCGTATTGAGCGGTAAACTTGGCGAACGGGGCGGCTCTGCCTAGCAATTTCTCCCACCAGCTACGTTCGCGGCGCACGTCCAGTTCACTGACCGAAAATCCCCGGATAGTGGTCACGATGCTGCGCAGGCTGTCCCCGGCGGGGCCAACATCCTTGTTGCGGACATCCGCCAACATAGCCTGGCTGATTTCCTGCAACTCCGCCTGAGCGGACGATCCGAAAGAAACGATCGAGTTGGTGTTGCCCATGTCGATCTCATCCATGCGCTTGCGGATTTCGGCGCTGACGGGCTCGTCAGCCTCTTCAAGCGAGATAAGCTCTGCCTTGGGTTCCGGCAGGGCCACGGCCGTCACCTCCTGCACCAGCGTTTCTGCTTCGACAGCCTTATTCTTGATCTCATCGGACATGGGAAAAATCCTCTCTCAAAAAAAACGGTACGGCTAATCCAGCCGAACACCTTCGCGCTGCAGCCGTTCGCGCAGCACGTCAATTTCAACCGTCAGATCACTGCGGTCATCCAATAGCATTTTTCGGGTGCGGGCCGCGAAATTTTGTTCGAGATCGTCCAGAAGGGACGTGTAATCAGCCAAGGCCTGGGGATCACGGGTCCGGGCATAGACGTCGGCAAACTTCACCGTCGCGTCCCGCGCGCCCTGCAGGTAGACAGTTAGGTATTTGCGCGCACCGGCCAGATCGCGCGGGTCTTCTTCGACCGTACGGAAAAGATCGCGGGCGGTGTTCTGGAATTGTTCGACCCGCGCCTCAACCCGCCGGTCGCCCGCCCGTTTGACCGCGTCCGTCATCGCGGAAAGGTGCGTTTCAGCGTCTTTAAGCACACGGACAACGCGATCCTGCTGAAAGGTGTCGATCCCTTCCATGCCCTTATCTTTCATCGGGTCCAGGCCGAAAGACACGGAGTGCAATGCCGTTGCGACCAATCCGAACAGGATCGGAGCCAGCAGACTGGCCTGCGCGGTAGTCTCGGCATCCAGATACTCGGTTCGGTACGCGGCAAGCGCGGCCCCAAACCCCGTTAAAACGCTTGCGAAAATCTTGCGAGGAAACGCCGGGCGACGCGCGGTGCGGCGCGCGTTGTATTCTGCTTCGGCGCGCAATCCTTCGCGCAACAGAAACGCCGCGGCTGTTAGCAGACCCGCTGCGATCAGACCAATGGTCATCCCGATTGCGCCGTCGTTCAGCGACAGAAAGACCAAGGGAATGGCTGGAACAAACAGAATGTTCGCTCGGGCACCTGCGGGTTCAACCCGCGCACCTTGAAACTGCCCACGCTGCGACTGATCATCATTTGATCCGCCGCCTTCGGGGCTGAATTTTCCGCCATACCGTTTCGCCATGTGCTACAGGCCCCCCAGCACGCCGGTGCAGACACCAAACAGCAGCACCAAAAGGGCCGCGTAGGCCAGTTTTTGCACTCCGGTTCCAGACATGGCGCCCCCCTGAACAGCAGCTTGCAGAAAATTTAGAGGATGCGCGGGCTTGGCGCTAGGGGGAAGGTTGCGAAACCGGCGTCACTTGCGTGATTTCTTACCCACCGGTGCCCGTTTTCTTTGCGGTCGGGGCGGGCGTTTGGGTTTGTCACCGGGTTCCGCGTCCAGCCCCAACTGATCCCGCATCACGCGGCGGCGTATTTCTTCGACCTCGCCGGGTTTCAGGCTGCCCAGTTGGAACGGGCCATAGGACACGCGCAGCAAGCGGTTCACGGCAAAGCCGATATCTTCGATCGCGCGGCGAATCTCGCGGTTTTTACCCTCGCGCAGACCGATGGTCAGCCACGCGTTTGCCCCTTGCTGGCGGTCGAGCGAGACCTCCATAGGCAGAAACCGCTCGCCGTCGATCACCAACCCCGTGCGTAAAGGCGCGAAATCCTCGTCCTTGGGGCGTCCGTTTACCCGCACGCGGTATTTGCGCAGCCAGCCTGTCGAGGGCAATTCCAGCTTTCGCTTGATGCCGCCGTCATTGGTCAGCAACAACAACCCTTCCGAGTTCAGGTCCAACCGCCCAACGCTCATGACGCGGGGCATGTCTTCGGGCAGGTTGTCAAAGATAGTTGCGCGGCCTTTCTCGTCGCGCGTTGTCGTCACCAGACCGGGCGGCTTGTGATACAGCCAAAGGCGCGAGGGTTCGGGCTCGGACACCGGTTTGCCGTCCACGGTGATCTTGTCTTTGCCAGTGACATTCAGGGCAGGGCTGGTGATGGTCTTGCCATTCACACTCACACGACCGGCTTCGATCATGCGTTCGGCTTCACGGCGCGAGGCAATGCCCGCGCGGGCAAGGACTTTGGCGATCCGGTCGCCGGGAGGAGGGGTTTTGGTCATCCGCAGCCCATAGCGCATCCCGCTCGCTTGCGAAAGGCAGGTTTCTGATGCAGTGAGGGGCATGGTGTTCAAATCGCATATGGACAAGGCGCTGGCCGAGGCGCACGCTGCCGCAGATCGCGGCGAGGTTCCGGTAGGGGCCGTTATTGTTGCACCAGACGGTCGTATTGTGGCGGCAGCCGGGAACCGGACGCGTGAGTTGAACGATCCGACAGCCCATGCCGAAATTCTGGCCCTGCGCGCGGCCTGCGCCGATGCCGGGTCCGAACGGCTGCCCGGTCATGATCTCTATGTCACGCTGGAACCCTGCGCGATGTGCGCGGCGGCTTTGGCCGCGGCGCGTATCCGGCGCATATATTACGGCGCAGCCGATCCGAAATCAGGCGGGGTGGCGCATGGCGCGCGGGTATTCACCCATAAACAAGCGCACCATGTTCCCGAAGTTTACGACGGTATCGCCAGCCAAGAGTCCGCCGAACTTCTGAAAACCTTCTTCGCTGAGCGGCGTGACCCTAGAGAGTGATGGGTTTCATCACTTCCGGCTCAATCACATCCACCCCCGGCAGACCATCAATCAACGCCTGTGCAGACTGCTCCAAAATCGGGAAGGTCTTGTAGTGGCAGGGGATCACCGTCTTGAAGTCAAAGTACCGTTTGGCTGCATAGGCCGTGCCCTTCATGTCCATGGTGAAATGCCCGCCCGCCGACAAGATGCCGATGTCTGGTTTGTAATAATCACCCATCCAATCCATATCGGCCATGATATCGGTGTCACCAGACACATACAGCGTGTGCCCTTCTGAGGTGATCATGAAGCCGACCTCGCTGCCTCCGGTCCGCAGGCCGTCGGGCGTGGAAAAGGTCGAGCTGTGCGAGGCAGGCACCATCGACACCATCACACCGTTCAGGTTCACCGTACCGCCCTTGTTGAAACCGATGGTTTCCAGTTCCTCGGCCTCGCTCCAATAGCCCATAAGATCGTATTGGCCGACAACCGGCACCTTCAGATGCTTGGCCAGCGGAAGGACGTCGACCACATGGTCGAAATGAGTGTGGGTCAGCAGGATGTGGGTTGCGCCATCCACGGCATTGTCGTGGTGATCTTCTGGCAGCACTGGGTTTCCGGTCAGCCAGGGGTCGATCAGCAAAACCTGCCCCCCGGTTTCAATGCGGAAACTGCCATGCCCCAGCCAGATTATATTCATGAATCGTCCTCCCAAAACAAACTGTTGGCATCAACTTAGCATCAGCTATGTAAAAGTTCATGGATTGGTTTCAGGAAATTAACGGGTATTGTGAACGGTTATCGCCTGACTATTGGGCTGAACCGATCAACGCAGTAACAAACGCAGCTTTTCTGATCGCGGCTTTTGTCATGTGGCGGCGGGTGCGGGGGCAGGGAACGCCGCTGGCGATGGTGTTGGTCGTGATACTGGCTGCCATTGGAGTCGGCAGCTATTTGTTCCACACGCATGCGCAGGTCTGGGCCGCGATGGCGGATGTCGTGCCGATTCTGTTGTACATTCTGGTCTACATATTCGCGATCAACCGCGACGTTTGGCATATGAAACCGCTGACAGCCGGGATCGTGACCAGTCTGTTCATTCCCTATGCCGCAGCAACCGTCCCGTTGTTTCAATACGTTCCGGGGCTTGGCGGATCAGCGGCTTATGTACCGGTGCCGTTGTTGATCCTGATCTACGCCTTTCTGCTGCGGAACCGCGTACCAGATACCGCCCGAGGGTTGGCCATCGGCGCTTCGATCCTGATCGCATCGATCACCTTTCGCGCTTTGGACGAACCGATCTGCGCACAAGTGCCACTGGGGACACATTTCATGTGGCACATCCTGAATGCCACTATGCTGGGTTGGATGATCGAGGTTTATCGCAGGCACATGGCCCATGCGCCTCAGTCCTGAAACGCCGCGGCAAGCTGGTCCGGAAGATCGAACTCAGCCAAAACCCGTGCCCGACCATCTGCCGACATTTTACGTGCAGTTTTCTCAACAATTCGCTGGATTTTCTCGGCGGAGTGCTTTTTCGCGAAGGGTGCGAAATACCACTTGAGGAAAACGAAACAGATAACGTCTTCCAGCGCCTGAACATCATCATGGCGTTTGATGCCCTGCTTTCGCAGCATACGTGAGGCAGATTCGGCCTCTTCCGCGCTGTAGCCGGCCTGAGTCATCATCTCTGCAACGACTTCGGCATGGTGGACACCCTGCGCCTTGCGCCAGGCCAGGTATCCCGCGCGACCGTCGGGGTATTCGCTGCGCGCCAGTTTCCAGCGTTCCACGTGCTGGCCGCGTGCGGCGATCTGCAAGGTTTCTGAGGCGCCGGGGAAAAGCCTGTCCAGTTCCGCGCTCATTCGCTGACCATAAAGCAGTTCGGCGGGTTGGCTGTCTTCAAGATTAGGGTCTTGCTTATTGGCCGCATCTATTGCGTCGAAAACCGCTTGTTTGCGTGCGCTCATGTTCCGCTCCGTTGGATTGCCGGACTTGATGCAGTCCGGCTTAGTTTTTCACATCGTAGCGGTGTGCTCTGTCGGATGCAGTAGTCAATTGCATCCTGACCGGGCCAGTGGGGAAATCTGACCCGGCCGTGTTGTCCCCTTATTTGCCAGTTTTGGCGGAGTCCTGAGTGACCGTTTGTGCGTCGGACGTCGGGAAAGAAAGGTTAGGGATCAAGTTATGCGTGCTGACGCCAAAGGCCATGGCCGGTGTGCCAAGGATGGTTGCGGTCAAAAGGGCTGCGGTCAGGAAGGATTTCATTGTCTTTCTCCGGGTTTCGGCTGTGCCATAGGGATGAAATGAACAGTACAGTTTAGTTTTTCAAGTAATAAACTGAACTGTTCGGTTTATTTTTACGTTTAAAGGTTATTCAATTTTGAATGGTTGACCGCCGCTTCCCAGCCCAAGGGGGCTACATCCACCACTGCACGCTCTTGCGACCGGGCCACCAGACGGGTAAACGCCCCCTAACGCATATGAGGTTTTCCGATGTCGATTGACCAAAGCACTGCCGCCAAGGTGGCCAAACTGGCCCGGATCAAGGTCGAGGATGATGCGCTGCCTGCGCTGGCGTCCGAGTTCAACACCATCCTTGGGTTCATCGAGCAACTGAACGAAGTGGATGTCGAGGGTGTGGAGCCGATGGTTTCAGTCGAGCCGATGCGTCTGAAACGTCGGCAGGATGTGGTGACCGATGGCAACCAGCAGGACAAGGTTCTAGCGAACGCCCCCGACGCCCGCGAAGGCTTTTTCGCAGTCCCCAAAGTGGTGGAGTAAGACATGAGCGATCTGAACAAACTGGGCCTGGCCGAGGCCCGCGACGCGCTGCGCAAGGGTGAAGTGACCTCGGTCGAGTTGACAGAATCCTGCCTCACGGCGATTGACGCTGCCGATGCGCTGAATGCCTTCGTTCACAAGACGCCCGAGATTGCTTTGGAACGTGCCAAGGCTGCGGATGAGCGGATCAAGGGTGGTGATGCTCCGTCGATGTGCGGTTTGCCAATCGGCATCAAAGATCTGTTCTGCACCAAGGGCGTGCCGTCGCAAGCGGCCTCGAAGATTCTGGAAGGCTTCAAGCCCGAATACGAATCCACCGTGTCGCAGCAACTGGCCGATGCCGGTGCCGTCATGCTGGGCAAGCTGAACATGGACGAATTTGCCATGGGCTCGTCCAACGAGACATCAGTCTACGGCAACGCGGTCAGCCCGTGGCGTCGCGGCAACGACGATGCTCAACTGACACCGGGTGGCTCGTCGGGTGGGTCTGCGTCAGCGGTGTCTGCCGATCTGTGTCTGGCTGCAACTGGCACCGACACCGGCGGCTCAATCCGTCAGCCTGCTGCCTTCACCGGCATCACAGGCATCAAGCCGACATACGGGCGTTGCTCGCGCTGGGGTATCGTGGCCTTTGCGTCCTCGCTGGATCAGGCTGGTCCGATGACCAAGAACGTGCGCGACGCGGCCATTATGCTTGAGGCGATGTGCGGTCACGATCCCAAAGACTCCACCAGCGCAGAACTGGCTGTCCCGAATTTCGAGGCGATGCTGACCGGCGATATCAAGGGCAAGAAAATCGGTATCCCCAAGGAATACCGCATGGACGGCATGCCCGCCGAGATCGAAAAGCTTTGGGCCGATGGCGCGGAGATGCTGAAAGATGCGGGTGCCGAGATCGTCGATATCTCATTGCCGCATACCAAATACGCGCTGCCTGCCTATTACGTGATTGCCCCGGCCGAGGCGTCCTCGAACCTCGCCCGCTACGACGGTGTCCGCTATGGCCGCCGGGCGCAGTTGGCGCAGGGGGACGGCATCACCGAGATGTATGAAAAGACCCGCGCCGAGGGTTTTGGCCACGAAGTGCAGCGCCGCGTGATGATCGGAACCTACGTTCTGTCGGCAGGCTTCTACGATGCCTATTACAACCGGGCGCGCAAGGTGCGGACACTGATCAAAAAGGACTTTGAGGATGCCTTCGCAGCGGGTGTTGATGCGATCCTGACCCCGGCGACGCCATCGGCCTCGTTTGGCTTGGGAGAAATGACCGAGGCGGACCCGGTTCAGATGTACCTCAACGACGTGTTCACCGTGACGGTGAACCTTGCCGGTTTGCCGGGTGTTTCGGTTCCTGCGGGTCTCGACAAGCAGGGTTTGCCCCTTGGCCTGCAGCTGATCGGGCGTCCGTGGGAAGAGGGCGATCTGCTGAACACAGCCTATGCGCTCGAAAACGCCGCCGGATTTGTGGCCAAGCCGACCAAATGGTGGTAATCCTGACATCAGGCAAGACAACACAAGACGGAGCAGCTGGATGCGCTTTTCGCTTCTGATCCCCGCAATCGGATTGTTGGCCGCCTGTGATACGGTGGCCCCCGTGAGTGGCACGGACTTCAACACGCCCGCTTACCAGGCCCAACGTGAGGCGCAATTGGCGGGGCAGGGGTTCACTGGAAACCCTCTGCTTGGTCCGGTTGACGTGTCTGAACAGCCGCTCGGCGCACCCGGTGCAGATGGAACGCTGCCAAGCGGTGACAATGCGGATATCGCGTCGGCAACAGCAGCGGCATTGGCCAGCACGTCCGGGCAAGCCACGATCACTCCCCTCGTGTCTCCTGTCGAAGACCCCATCAACACGGGAATATCCGACGAACAGGATTTCGAAGCCGTTTCGGGCCGTCGCACGATTGAGTCGGACGCGGCCCGGATCGAGCAGAATCGCCAGACTTACGAGGTTGTCACACCCACTGCCGTTCCGCAGCGCGGAGCGGAGGGTCAACCCAATATCGTGCAATACGCGCTGGACACGTCGAACCCGGTGGGAACCCAGTTGTACAGCCGTGCAGGGTTCAACCTGCAAGCCAAGGCGCAGCGCAACTGCGCACGGTATCCGTCGCCCGATCAGGCTCAGATTGAGTTCCTGGCAAACGGTGGTCCACAGCGCGATCGCAAGGGTCTTGATCCGGATGGGGATGGATATGCGTGTAGCTGGGATCCAAGCCCGTTTCGCAGTGCCGTCAGCAACTGAACCGCTGACACCGATCTGGCACCCTTCGCCCAATTTCGGCCCGCGTCGGGATGGTTTAGTGCCGTCAATGGTCGTGATCCACTATACCGCGATGAACAGCGCTCAGGTCGCGCTGGATCGACTTTGTGATCCATCCCACGAGGTCTCGGCCCACTATCTGATCGGTGGGGACGGGACGCTGTGGCAGATGGTCAACGAGGAAGAACGTGCCTGGCACGCGGGTGCGGGCAGTTGGCGCGGGCGAACCGATATCAATTCGCGTTCGATTGGGATTGAGCTTGATAACCGCGGAGATCATCCGTTCTCCGAGCCGCAAATGACGGTGCTTGAGAAATTGCTCGTTGAAATTATGTCGAGATGGCACATCGAACCCGATGCCGTAATCGGCCATTCCGACATGGCGCCGAGCCGAAAGAAAGATCCCGGTTGGAAGTTCGACTGGCAAAGACTGGCGCGTGCCAACCTGTCGGTTTGGCCAGAGGTCAACGCAGCCGAGGCCGTTGAAGGGTACGCTACACCAGAGCGACTAAAAGAGTTTGGGAACGAGCTTGCCCGCTTTGGTTATACTGTCGACGGTCTGCCGTCTCTGTCATTGCTGGATGCGTTTTGCCAGAGATTCGCTCCGGCATTCCGGGGCTTCGGTCCGGATAAGCTGGCAATGGCGCGTGAACTTGGCGCACGTTTTGGCGTTGACCGGCTGAAAGATGAGGCATAATTGATCCCTCGCGCGGAGGGCCGGATGGCCGCTGGGGTGTAAGCCCGAGAGGAAAGTCCGGACTCCACAAGACAACGGTGCCGGGTAACGCCCGGGCGGGGCAACCCGACGGAAAGCGCCACAGAAATCAAACCGCCTTGGGTTTCGGCCCGGGGTAAGGGTGAAACGGTGGGGTAAGAGCCCACCGCGCCGCTGGCAACAGCGGCGGCACGGCAAGCCCCACCGGGAGCAATGCCAAATAGGGTCCCCGCGCGGGCCGGTCGGCGCAAGCCGATACCGCCGCTAAGCGCGTCTTGGCCGAGAGGGACCGGGTTGGCAGCTTGAGCCGCGCAGCAATGCACGGCCTAGAGGAATGGTCATCGAAGGGGGCAACCCCGGAACAAGATCCGGCTTACAGGCCCTCCGCGCGTATTTCCTGATTAGCGACCCGGTGGCGTGTAAGCGCCGGTCAGTTTGGCTGCCTTTTTCGCGATGGCTGCAAAATCTTTCGCTTTCCAAGCCTGAACAGTCTCGAGCCTCGACACTGCGCCTGAGGCTGCAACAGCCATGCCCACGGCGACGGCGTCCGTTCCATCGGGGGCTTCGCTTATAACGACAACATCATTGTCGCCGGTGGTCATATAAAACGCCAGCATCTTGCCCCCCATCTTTTTTAGCAACGCGCGAACGGGCGCAGTGCGGTCTTTGGGTTTTTTCAGCATGCCCCTGACACCCTCTGGCGAATAGGACGCGTAGGTAATGAAGATAGGCATGTCGACCTCCTGTTTCAGTTTGAAGTGGGACCCTTTCTTGGGCCGGGTCCCTTGGCCTGTCCGCGTCTGTTAACCAACGGCGGTTGCCGACCTTGCAATCAACCAGAGGCCCGCTAGGATCAACGCCACCCCGGTCAGTGGAACCAGCCAGCGCGCGCGCGGCAGCAGCTTTTCCAGCGCGACATAGATAGCGATTCCAACAATCCAGTAGAGGTTCATCACGCCGCCTACGAACAGAAGAAGCATCAGCGCCCAACAACACCCCAGGCAATACGCGCCATGCAACGCACCTGTGCGAAACGCGCCATAGGGTCCGGGGCGGTTGTGTTCGGCCAGAAACCGTGCAGGGCTGCGGCAATGGCGTAGGCAAGCAGATTTCAGGCTGGACAGCTGGTACAGCCCAGCAGCGATCAGCACGCATCCCGCAAAGACCTCCGACCGGATGGTCATCATCGGCCCATCTGACAATCCGATCAGTTCCAGCCCCCACTGACCTGCTGTTGCGATGGCACTGAACACACCCCAGGCCACCAGATAGCCTGCCAGAAAATACAGGCTGAGCCTTGTGGCGCGCGCCGCATCTGGTCCGACGCGTTTAAGAGCTGTGAACAACAGCACGGTTGGTGCCGCGCTGGGTGTCATCATTGCAATCATCATGACCCACCACATCAGGAAGATCAGGATGGTATAGGTCGGTGTCCAACGAACCTCGGACGCCATCCGCATCGGGTTGCCGACGGGTCCGGCCATTCTGGTCATGTCGATGGCGGTCATGTTCATGCCGATGCCCGCAACCGTGTACCAGCAAGCCCCCAGAATGATCACCGCAACGCAGATCAGTACAATGCCGCTGTCGCGTCGCAGCACTCGGTCCACTACACCGGTGCGGGGTGGGGTCGTTTCCATGTCAGCGCCGGATCAAGCGCCAAGAACGCCGTGACCTGATAAGTTGAGATGCGCCAAATGGGCGTGCGTCGCATCAAAGGTCAGGCTGATTGCACCACCTGTCGTTTTGGCACTGCCCGAGGCTGCCTCGGCATGGCGGTATTCGAATCCGTTGGGCAGGTGGATTGAGGCGCGGTGTGGCATGCCAGAGACGATATGCGGGATTGGGCTGACCTCGACATCGAAAACGCCTGAGACCTTGGCGTATCCCGTGCGCTCGTCCCGATTCCAGTCAAGTTCGATCGGAACATACAGCGTTTCATGCTTGGTCGGTGCCATCGCGCTGAAGACGTACCACATGGTTGCCATCTCGTCGGTGTCTTCACCTTTCATGATAGCCTCGATCGCCGCGCGTTGGTCGGTGCTGGCGCCTTCGTCCACGATCAACTGCATCTGGCCATTGCCTTCATGGATTGGTCCCGGCCAGTGGTAGACTCCGGCAGCCCTCACCCCGGCAAGATCGGTGTCGCCATAATGACCGGTTTTGATATCGAACACGACAACTGCTTCACAATTGCCGTGGGATGGAAGAACACTGAATTGACACGGGCAACCGAAGTTGCAGTTGCAATTGGCAAGTTCTTCGCCCTGAATTTCCCATTCGGTCATGATAGCCCCCAAAACATGCATTAACACTCTGCTGACAGAGGTGTTTGCCTGTCTGTGATGCCTCCGGACCGAACCCCAACAAGGTTTTTCTGGCCAAAAACTCACACGAACTTATCATGATTTCGCAGCCCGTTCAAATTTCGGGGCCAATATGTGCGGGGAAGTGCTTGTTTGCAGGCTGATTTTCGAAATCCCCGCCGCGCAGCCATGTTTCGGATAGTCTGATCTGGATGTCTAAAACCCCCTATCGTGGGCGAAGATTGGAAATCTAGGTTCAGTTTCATCCGCTGGGATGAGTTAAGATACTTTGAAAGTCGGGAGGATTGTCATGAGTTTTATGAAAGCACTTGCCTCGGTTGCTGTTGGATTTGCTGCCGCGAAGGGGTTGGAGAAATACAAGCAAATGGGCGGCATGGCTGGTTTGCAAGACATGATGCAGGGGTCGGGAGGGGGCTTTGGCATGGATCAGCTTGGCAAAATGGCCGAGCAATTCGGAATGCCCGGTGGGGCCGCTGGTCTGCAGGACATGATGGGGAAACTGGGAATGACGAACACTGCGGGCGCGGCCGGGTTGGGTGGGCTCATGAACGCCATGCAAAGTGCCGCCAAGACCGGAAGCCAGCAAACGGTGGACATGATGGAAACTGTTTTCAAGGGCACACCGGGCGGTGCTGTCATGGAAGAGCAGGCCAAGCTGATGCTGCGCGCGATGATTCAGGCTGCCAAGGCAGATGGGGAATTGGACGCGCATGAAAAGGAAACAATCCTAGCAGAGCTGGGTGACGACATCAGCGCCGAAGAGCGCGCTTTTGTGCAAGAGCAACTGAGCGCCCCGATTGATGTGATGGGCCTTGCCGCTGACTCCGGAGCACCCATGAAGACTCAGATCTATGCCACCTCGTTGGCGGCGATTCGTCTGGATAATGAGGCCGAGGCATCCTACCTGAGGCAACTGGCCGGGGCCTTGGGCCTGTCAGAGGCTGAACGCGATCAGATTCATGCCTATATGGGGGCGCCAACCCTGCCTGCGTAATATCGGTCCACCTTACCCTGCGCAGAGGGTGTAATACCTCTTGACACGAGCGGTGCAGCGCGTAAAAGCGCACGCTCATAGGAATTCAACCGAAAGGCCCCTGCCTTTTCGGACGCAGGAGATAACCATGGCGAAGCCGACGACAATCAAGATCCGTCTGAACTCGACCGCGGGCACGGGCCACTTCTACGTGACCAAGAAAAACGCGCGCACCATGACCGAGAAAATGACCATTCGTAAATACGATCCGGTTGTTCGGAAGCATGTCGAGTACAAGGAAGGCAAGATTAAGTAATCTGCCGCCTATCTTGGACAGTTCCAAAGGGTCCTGCTTCGGCTGGACCCTTTTTCTTTGTTTGCGACGCAGCACCGGTCTGGTCGGTTTGCGAATTACTCCGTTGCAACGAAGCATCAGCGGGTAAACCAATCGGGGTTGCCATGGGTTGCTTTTTAGAAGGGCTTGCCCCTACGGTTCAACAACTCGTTCCAAAATGTTGGCCGTCATGAAAAAAATCTTGTTATCCACAGTGACCATTCTGGCCCTTGCGGCTTGTGAGGACCCGTATAACCGTGAAGGTATCGGTTTCACCGGGATCGATGGTGAGCCGCGCACTTTGGCAGATGTGCCCGGGGCGGTTGCCTTCCTCCCCCCTGCAACAAACGTACCCGCAGAACTGGCGGCTTTGCCCACGATTGCAGTGACGACGGATCAGGTTGAGGCTGAGAAGGTTGCCAGGGTTGCAATCGACAATGGTGGGCGCAGCGACACGGACTCGGTTGTCCTGACTGGCCAAGACACCAACCTTTTCCTAAGCACGGTCAGCGTGAACGGCGCCCTCTATGGCGTTTTGCGCACCGAGAGCAACAGCACGCGCGTCGATAACAGGATCGGTTCGGGCTTTGGCCGCAATGCGGAGCAATTCACCGGCTGCCTGCCAGCGGGGGAAGTTTTCCGCAAAGGCTCGTCCAGCAGCAGCTCGGGGTTTGCCGTATTGTTGGACTGTAGCTAAGGTCGTTTTTTTCTTGTAACATTGGCCTCGTCCAAGCGGACGGGGCCTTTTTTGTTCGAGCAGTGGATGCTTTGTCGCGTACAAATCAACGTGCTTGTTTCACAAAAAAGGCGGGTCGTTGTCGACCCGCCCGCTATCCATTATGTGCAGTAAGCGCTATTCTTGCTGCCCCATGAACATCAGCAGGAACTGGAACATGTTCAGGAACGAGATGTACAGGCTCAGCGCGCCATCAATGGCAGCTTTGTCCAGCCATTCCTGATCACCGTGGGTTGCGTGTGCAACGTAGGTATTCTTGATGTCCTGTGTGTAGAACGCGGTCAGACCGGCGAAGATCAGCAGACCAATGGCCGAGATCGCCAGCATCATCGGGCCCGATTGCAAGAACAGGTTGATGACCATAGCAACCAGCAAGCCGATGACACCCATGATCAAGAATGTACCCATACCGCTCAGGTCACGCTTGGTGGTGTAGCCAAACAGGCTGAGACCCGCGAAGGCGATAGCCGTCACCAGGAAGGTCTGCGTGATCGAGTAGGGGGTAAAAATCATGAAGATCGAGCTCATCGACACGCCCATTACAGCGGCGAAGATGAAAAAGCCCAGTTGGACCGCCGCCGCAGAGCCGCGTCGCATCAGAGCGCCCCAGCCAAACAGCAGGAAGCCAAGCGGTGCGAACATCACGACCCATTTCAGCGGCGACAAGAACAGAGCGCCACCCAAGCTGGTCAGGTAACGGTCTGCACCGATTTGCGCCACGGCATTGGTTGGGTCAGAGGTTACGGCGAGTCCGGCAATAGCCCATGCTGCAAGCGCGGTGATCAACATGCCCACGGACATCGTGCCGTAGACTTTATTCATATGGGCGCGTAGGCCCTCGTCAATCTGGGCAGCGCGCGCACCGGCCGCCGTCCGGATTGTGTCAAATTGTGCCATATAAGGGTCTCCCTTCACATATTTCTTTTCGTGGTCTGAAAATCAAACCCCGTTCCCCGCAAATATCGGCAACTGCGGGCAATGTTTCAAGGCTTTAGCGGTGGAATCCGCCCAAAATCAGGCAACAAAAAATGGCGACCTTTAGATGCAGGCCGCCATTTGATGAAAAAAGATGAATTTTAGAGTCATTTTTGCCAGTATTCCGGTGCATCCCATACTGGGCGAGCGGCCTCGGCCCTCGCTTGTTCGCGCGTGATTCCAATGTCTTCCAATGCTCTGTCGTCCAGCTTGGCGAGGGTGCGGCGCTGATGGCGCAGCGCAAGCGCATCCCACAACAGAGACGGGCCAAAACCACGATGCGGCGGACGCGGTCTGTGAATTGCAATATGGGTCATAGTCTTTGTCCTTTCATCTGCATTCGATGAGTTCCTTGCTTCTCATCAAATTCCTTGATTTATATGGCGCGACATGACACATTTTAAAAATGAATGTTTATGAAGTGATCCATAAGGATTCGTGAAGATGCGAAATTTGGACATTACCACCTTGCGGTCTTTTGTGGCGGTTGCGGATCAGGGCGGCGTGACGCGCGCGGCTGGATTCCTGCACCTGACCCAATCCGCCGTTTCAATGCAGTTGAAACGGTTGGAGGAGCTTTTGGGGCTTGAACTTCTGGACCGCAGCGGTCGGACCATTGCGCTGACCGCGTCCGGAGAACAACTCTTGGCTTATGCCCGTCGCATGATTGCCTTGAATGATGAGGTGATCGCGAAGCTGACTGACCAGGCGTATGAAGGGGAAGTCGTTCTAGGTGTGCCGCACGATATCGTTTATCCCGCGATCCCTCGTGTCTTGCAGCGTTTCAACGTGGATTTCCCTAGGGTGCGCGTGCAGTTGGTGTCTTCCTACTCGCTGCAATTAAAAGAAATGTACAAACGCGGCGAATGCGATCTGATCCTGACGACCGAGGCCAACAGCAATGAGGCGGCGGAAACCGTTGCCCAGCTACCGTTGCGCTGGATAGGGGCGCCGGGCGGGTCGGCGTGGCGCAAACGGCCAATCCCAATTGCCATGGGCCGCCGCTGCATGTTCCGGCCGCAGGTTATCGCGGCGCTGGATGAGGCTGGCATCCCGTGGGAGCTGGCGGTAGAAACCGAGAATGACCGAACCATCGAGGCCACCGTGGCCGCTGACCTTGCGATTCACGCCGTGTTGGACGGAACCGAAGCTGCGCATCTGGTCCAGATTGACGATGGCGGCGCGTTGCCCAAGCTGCCCGCGCATGTGATCAACCTGTACGGAGGGGACTCTGGCCGGGGTCCTTTGCTTGAGGCGCTGGCGACTTTAGTCCGCCAGAACTTCCGCATGCTGGGCAGTTCACCGTTGAAGGCAGTCGTAGGTTAGGGCGTAATCACGACCTTGCCGGTTGCCTTGCGATCCCGCAGCAACTGCAGGCCCTTTTCGGTCTCCGACAGCGGTAGTACATGGCTAATATGGGGCTTGATCCGCCCCTCGGCGCACCAGCGAAACAGCGTTTCAAAACTGTCCCGCACGATCTGAGGGCGGAACGTCAAATAGCCGCCGATGTAAAAGCCGATGACAGTCAGGTTTTTGACCAACAGGTGGTTGGCGGGGATTTGCGGCACGTCTCCACCCGCAAAGCCGATTGGCAGCAAGCGACCTTCGGGGTTGGTGGCGCGGAAGGCCGCCTTGAAAACGTCGCCGCCGATGGCATCATAGACCACATCTGCTCCGCCCAACTCCTTGACGTGCGTGCGCAGGTCCTCAGATGCGTCAATCAAGTGATCGGCACCAGCGGCTTTAGCGACGGCCAGTTTTTCTGCGCCTCGGGCCTGCGCTATCACGGTCGCGCCCATAAGCTTGCCGATCTCGACAGCCGTTAGCCCGACACCACCCGCCGCACCTGTGACCAGCAAGGTTTCCCCGGCTTGCAGACGGGCGCGGTGATCCAGAGCAAGGTGACTGGTGCCATAAGCGATCTGGATGGCAGCAGCCTCTTCAAAGCTCACGGCATCAGGCAATGGAATCGCGCGTTCGGCGTCAAAAACGCCATACTCCGCCAGACCGCCCTGGCCGGCATATACCGCAATCCGATCTCCGGCTTTCAGATGCGCAACGCCGGGTCCGATGGCATCGACCACGCCAGCCACCTCCATCCCCTGCGTGAACGGAGCGGGGGGAGTATCCTGATACGTCCCTTTCTGCATCAGCAGATCAGCGAAGTTCAAACCACAGGCTTTGATTGCAACCCGCACCTGACCAACCTGCGGGTGGGGCAGGTCGATTTCGCAAAGCCTGGGTGCCTCGCCTTTGGTAGCAATTCGATACGCCAGCATACGCGTGCTCCTGTCACTGTTCGCAATGGTTCGTGCGGTTTGGTGAATGTCAATCACTTCCTCTTGGGGCTTGAAAAGTCGGTCCGGCCAGTCGTGGAAGCTGCCCTGACGGAAACCACGTGCAACATGTCAATCTGACACAACCGCAGTCCTTTGTTCGCCAAAACAGATTCAACCTTCTTGAAAAAAAACCTAAAAAGCGCAATATTGTGTGAAGTTCTAATTTGGGGGGCATCGTCCTGATTAGGGATTGGTAGAGTGCGGCTTGCTAGTGTTGCGGTAGTGGATGCATGTCGCACGCCCGAATTGGTTGTGTGTTTAGTTAGAGGAGAATACCAATGACCCATCACGTCGATGTCCATGTGGGCAAGCGCGTCCGGCATCGCCGCTGGCTGATTGGCATGACCCAACAGCAGTTGGCGCAACAGGTTGGTATCAAGTTTCAACAAATTCAAAAATATGAGACGGGGGCCAACCGGATCAGCGCGTCACGCCTGTGGGACATTGCCGAAGCCTTGGATGTGCCCGTCAGCTTTTTCTTCGAGGGCCTTGAAGAGCCTGAGAAAGATGCGTCCGGAAAGAAATCGGTTCCCGCGGATCTGATGGGCGACAAAGAGGCGTTGGATCTGGTGCGCTCTTACTATGCGATTCCCGAAAACCAGCGCCGCCGCCTGTTCGAGCTGGCAAGGGTCCTTAGCGACGTTGCATAAGCGAACGGGGTTGACTCTGCTGCGCGCGGACCGCACGGGTAGCGCATGCATGAGACCACTCTGACCGATTTGGAAGTTGCGGAAGAAATGGCCGACGCTGCGCGCGCGGCCATTCTGCCGTTTTTCAGGCAATCGAACATCGAAACAGTCAACAAGCTGTCAAAAGGCTTTGATCCGGTCACGGTCGCTGATCGCAATGCCGAGAAAGCGATGCGCGATGTCTTGGCCTTGCACCGCCCGGATGACGGTATCTTCGGGGAAGAGTTCGGTCGTGTTGAAGGCAGCTCTGGCCGGACTTGGGTACTGGACCCGATCGACGGGACGCGCGGGTTTATCAGCGGCACGCCCACGTGGGGCGTTCTAATTGCACTCAGCACCCAAGATGGTCCGGTGATGGGTGTCATTGATCAGCCCTACATCGGTGAGCGTTTTGTTGGGTCCGCCGATATCGCCGTAGCAACCGGCCCGGCAGGGTCGATGTCATTGAAAACCCGTCCGACGCTAAACCTGGACGAGGCCATTCTTTTCACCACGTTCCCCGAAGTTGGCACGGCTGACGAACGCTCAGGGTTTGAAGCCGTTGCACAAAGGGTGCGGCTGACGAGATATGGAATGGACTGCTACGCGTATGCTCTGTTGGCAGCAGGGCAGGTGGATCTTGTGATCGAAGCTGGCCTGAACGCCTATGACATTCATGCGCCGATTGCTGTGATCCACGCTGCAGGCGGTATTGTCACTGATTGGCAGGGCGGTCCGGCCCATGAAGGCGGGCGCGTGCTTGCCGCAGCGAATGCAAGCCTGCACGCGGCTGCGCTGGCGCTATTACGCGACGCCTGAAACTGGTTGCCGGGTTTGGGCTGGTCGAATATGATCTAACAGGCTGGTTCTTACGTCCGTTTTCCGCCAGCCCTTGCCATCTTGCACGAAACGGGCTGTTGCAAGGGGCCGGAAATGACCGAAATCCTGATCAAAAATGCAGACACCATCCTGACGATGGACGACACGCGCCGCGAGTTGTCCAACGCAGACATCCTTATCCGCGACGGGCAGATCGACAAGGTGGGCCGAGGTCTGCAAACGACGGGCGAGGTGCATGACGCCGCGGGCTGCGTGGTGACGCCGGGTCTGGTGAACACCCATCACCACCTGTACCAAAACCTGACGCGTGCAGTTCCCGGTGGGCAAGACGCACTGTTGTTCGGCTGGTTGAAAACGCTTTACCCCATCTGGTCCCATTTCGGGCCTGAGGAAATGTTCGTTTCGGCCCAAATTGGCCTAGCCGAGCTGGCACTGTCCGGTTGCACGCTCAGTTCCGATCATCTCTACCTGTATCCCAATGGTGCCCGGTTGGATGATACGATTGCCGCCGCAGCGGAGATCGGCCTGCGGTTTCATCCGACACGCGGCGCGATGAGCATAGGTGAGAGCAATGGCGGCCTGCCCCCGGATGCTTTGGTTGAGGCTGAAGAAGCAATCCTGAATGACATGATCCGCGTGGTTGATGCGTTTCATGACCCGTCAGACGGCGCAATGTGCCGGGTTGGTCTGGCACCGTGTTCTCCGTTTTCCGTTAGTCGCGAGTTGATGCGCGATGCGGCCGTTCTGGCGCGGGACAAGGGTGTCATGCTGCACACCCATCTTGCCGAGAATGACGAGGATATCGCCTATTCGCAGGCGCAGTTCGGATGTCGGCCCGGACAATATGCCGAAGAGTTGGGATGGACCGGTTCAGACGTATGGCACGCCCATTGCGTCAAGCTGGACGGGGCTGAAATCGATCTATTCGCCAGAACGCAGACCGGCGTCGCCCATTGCCCGTGTTCGAATTGCCGTCTGGGGTCGGGTGTTGCACCGGTTCGAACCATGCGCGACCATGGTGTGCCGGTTGGACTGGGTGCGGATGGTTCGGCAAGCAATGACAACGGCAGTCTCATCCTCGAAGCAAGGCAGGCGATGCTGCTTCAGCGTGTTGTGAATGGTGCCGACGCGATGTCGTCGCGGGAAGCGTTGGAAATTGCGACACGCGGCGGGGCTGACGTTCTAAACCGTCCTGATTGCGGGCGTCTGGAGCCGGGGAAACGCGCTGACATAGCCATCTGGGACACACGTTGCGTTGAAAGCGCGGGCAGTTGGGACCCAGCGGCGCTTTTGCTTGCCGGGCCGATGAAAGTGAAGCACTTGTTTGTCGAAGGTCGCCAGATCGTGCGTGACGGGCAGATAGCAACGATAGACCTGCCAAAAACGGTTGAACGCCAAAACTCTCTGGCCCGCGCGCTTCAACAGTAGGGGCGATTTGTCTTCCCGGCCAAGTGGTTGGCCCATGTCCGGCCTGCAAAGCAAGATGCCATGTGACCTGCGAGTTCTGGCCATACTTGCAGTGGTTTTTTGGGAAACGGCGCGCTTCATGGTATCTTTCTGCTCTGTAGTGATGGTGAGGTTTGATGTTTTTACGAGTTCTTTTAGTGAATGCCGCTGTTGTGACTGTTTTCACCCACGGAATAGCGTGGGCCGATCCGAAACCAAGGGGCGCAAAAGCGGCAGACCCCAATAGGGTTGTCGAACTGTATCGGGGCAAAACACAAATCTGGAAAGTCTGCGGGGGCGGTTTGTACTACGGAACCGACGGGCAAGCGAGCGCATGGTGCAGAAAACACAAACACATCGTGGCCCTTGGGACATGGCGAGTTGACCGCAACGCACGCGTTTGCCGTGAAATCACATGGCACTGGCCTGAAGGTGAGTCCATACGTTCAAAATCAGACGGTGTTGTTTGTATCGAACACGTGGTCGCGCCGGACGGGTCGATCTGGCGCAGTTGGCCAGATGAATCCGAGTGGTGGTCGATGTCTGGCGACAGAGGCCTTCTGAAGGGCGACAGGTTCAAAGCACAGAAGAAACGAAGGGCCCGAAAAATGGGGCTAAAGCTATAGCCCAGCGGCTTGGACGCCCCTTCACTTCACAGCGTGACGCGTTCTCCACCGATCCAAACGGCAGCGATAGCGCGGTCATCACCCATCATGATGGTGGGAAAGATCGCCTCCCACAGGTCCTCCGCACAGGCTTCGCGCTGGGCGATGGCGGGGGTTGAGGCGAGGTCGAGGGCGATCAGATCAGCCTCCATCCCTGGTGCGACGTTGCCAATGCAATCATCCAAGCGCAGGGACCGTGCTGATCCGACAGTTCCCAGCCACAACAATTGCGCAGCGTGCAGCGGTGCCCCGCGCAATTGTCCGATCTCATAGGCCGCCGCCATTGTGCGCAGCATCGAAAAGCTCGACCCGCCGCCGGTATCCGTTGCCAGCCCAACCCGGTGCCCGTCGCGCATCAGCCCGTCCATGTCGAACAGGCCCGAGCCGATGAAGGTGTTCGAGGTCGGGCAGTGGATCAGCGCGGCGTCAACCTCGCGCAGGCGATGACGCTCACGCGCCTCAAGGTGGATGACGTGGCCGTAAACGCCATTTGGACCCAGAAGGCCAAATTTCTCGTAAGTGTCGAGGTAATCCCGTGCCTCAGGAAACAGCTCGCGAACCCATGAGATTTCATCGGTTTGCTCGCTCAGATGGGTCTGCATCAGGCAGTGAGGATGCTCGGCCCAAAGCGCGCCCATCGCCTCAAGCTGTTCTGGCGTCGAGGTGGGCGAAAAACGTGGCGTTATGGCGTAAGACAAGCGGTCGATGCCGTGCCATTTCTCAAGCAAGGCTGCGGATTGGTCATAAGCCGTTTGCGCCGTGTCCCGCAGACCATCGGGCGCGTTGCGGTCCATGCAGGTTTTGCCCGCGACGACACGCTGATTGCGGTGCTGAGCAGCCGAAAAAAAAGCGTCGACGCTTTCGGGGTGAATGGTGCAGAAGCTGCACATGGTCGTGGTGCCATGCGCCGCTGTCAGGTCCAGGTAGCGGTTGGCGATTTCAGAGGCATAGTCGGGATCGCCAAACTTCATCTCTTCGGGGAAGGTATAGGTGTTCAGCCAGTCGATCAGGCGCTTGCCCCAGCTGGCGATCATGGCGGTTTGCGGGTAATGTACATGGGCATCCACGAAACCGGCCATGATCACGTGCGAGCTTTGGTCCACAACGGTTGCGTCTGGATGGGCAGCGCGTAGACTGGCGATATCAGCAACTGCGGATATGCGGCCGCCCTCGATCAGAACCGCCTCGTGGATTTTTACGGCTTCGGTTGGTTCACCTTCGAAAGGGGACCCCGTAAAGCTTAGAACGCGCCCTTTCAGCAGCGTTTTTTGCGCCATTTTTCGTCATCTCCGCCTGTATGGGACTGCGAAACAGCATAGGCTCGCGAAACCTGCCGGTAAATCGGTGCATTGTCATTGTTTTCCGGTAGCTGCTTCCTCTAATTAGGGGGCAATGACCGAAGAAACGGGGGCGGATATGACGACAGGCTATGAAAAACCCGCAACCGAGTCCGCCAGTGACGAGGCCGCCTACGCATTGGATCGGCGGACCGTGGCGGCCATTTTATACGCGGTCGATGTAGACGACCGCGACAAACTGGTCGAACTGATGGAGCCGCTGCACCCGGCTGACATCGCCGACCTGCTGGAACAGATCAACGCCTACGACCGCGCCCGCCTGATTCGTCTGTACGATAAGGAATTCGACGGTGACATCCTGTCAGAGCTGGATGAAGCAATTCGCGAAGAAGTCATCGGTGTTTTGCGTCCGGACGTTCTGGCCGACGCCGTGCGCGAGATGGAAAGCGACGACGTTGTCGACCTGCTGGAGGATCTTGAGGAACCGCAACAAGAAGCGATCCTTCGCGCGCTGGAGGATTCTGAGAGGGTCGCGGCCGAGCAGGCGCTTTCATACCCCGAGAATTCGGCCGGTCGACTTATGCAGCGCGAGGTGGTCATGGCCCCCGAGCATTGGTCGGTCGGACAGGCCATCGACTTCATGCGCGCAAATGATGATCTGCCCGAGCAGTTTTATCATGTCGTTCTGGTGGACCCGCGGCTCAAACCCGTCGCGCAGGTCACGCTGGGTAAGCTGATGGCCACGCGGCGCGAGGTTGCATTGCGGGACATCGCCGAAGATGAGTTTCACACAATCCCCGTCGACCAGGACGAGGAAGACGTGGCCTATGCCTTCAATCAGTATCACCTGATTTCAGCCCCCGTGGTGGACGCGGATGGGCGGTTGGTTGGCGTGATCACCATCGACGATGCGATGGTCGTTCTGGATGAAGAGCACGAAGAGGATATCCTACGCCTTGCGGGTGTGAGCGACGATAGCTCGATCTCGGACAGCGTAGCAGCAACCAGTCGTCGGCGTTTGCCGTGGCTGGCAGTAAACTTATGCACGGCGATTTGCGCCTCGCTGGTGATTTCGCAGTTCGAGGCGTCGATTGATCAGTTGGTGGCGCTGGCCGTTTTAATGCCGATCGTGGCGTCGATGGGCGGCAATGCGGGAACACAGTCGCTGACGGTTGCGGTGCGCGCATTGGCAACGCGTGACCTGACGGGTGCAAACGTATTGCGCGTGATCCGCAGGGAGTTGCTGGTTGGGATGCTGAACGGGATTTGTTTTGCAATCGTGATGGGCGTGGTCGGCATGCTTTGGTTCCACTCTCCGCTGCTGGGTGTCGTGATAGGGGCAGCTTTGGTCGTGAACATGATCATCGCGGGTTTCGTTGGTACGGTAATACCTGTGGTGCTGGACCGTCTGGGTGCTGACCCTGCGCTTGCGTCCGGTACCTTTGTGACGACCACAACGGATGTCATGGGGTTCTTCCTGTTCCTTGGGCTTGCCAGCGTGGTACTCTTGTGACCGATATGACTGTAATCAAGGCCGCCGCGCGCAAGGCGGCCTTTGCGCGCCGCAAAGCCGCGTTTGACGCGCACCCGCCCGGCGCGGCAGGCCGTTTGTCCGAGGTGCTGGCAGGGCACCGGGGCGTGCCGCTGTCCGGCTACATGCCGATCCGCACCGAGATTGATCCGCTGGCCGCGATGGCCGAAGCTTCGGCTTATGGACCCGTTGGCGTGCCGGTGATTCAGGCAGCGGGTCAGCCTTTGAAGTTTTCCCGCTGGACGCCCGACGGCATTCTGAAAAACGGCCCGTTCGGGGCTAAGATCCCCGAGGTTGATGATTATTTCGATCCCGAAATTCTGATCGTCCCTTTGGTCGCGTTTGATGCGCAGGGCGGGCGGCTGGGCTATGGCGGCGGCTTCTATGACCGAACGTTGGAAGGATTGCGGGCCAAGCGGCCCACGCTGGCAATCGGGTTTGCCTTTGACGCACAAGAGTCGGACGGGCTGCCCCTTGAGCCTACGGATCAACCGCTGGACATGGTCGTTACTGAAAGTAGGGTTCTGACCTTTCCTGCCTGATCTCTTCAGTCCGGGTTGTTTTCGCGGAAATACTCCCAGGCATCAACTTCCCGCCCATCGGATAGGATGCATACGCCTGACTGCCCGTTCTCACCGTCGCGGATTTCGTATTGCGCGCCGCTTTCGACGCAGAACGTAGCGGCAGGGTTTGCCAATTCGGCGGTTGTATTGGGGGGCGGGGTGTCATCGCACGCTGCGAGTGTAGTCAGTCCAATCAAGGCTATCAGGGCGCGGCTCATCAAGAATCTTCCTTCAATTCGCTTTGGTGGTTTGTACAGGCAGCTTAAGCGCTTGTACTCGGATAATGCCACACGTAGGACAGGTGGAATGAGAATACTGTTTCTGGGTGACGTCATGGGTCGTGCGGGACGCGCGGCCGTTCAACAGCATCTGCCGCGTCTGCGCGATGAATGGCGGTTGGATTTCGTTGTCGTCAATGGCGAGAATGCCTCAAACGGCATGGGTCTGACCGGCGATCACGCCAAGCTGTTGCTGGACGCAGGCGCAGATTGCCTGACGCTGGGTGATCACGCATTCGACCAGAAAGATATGCTGCAATTCATCGAGAATGAGCCCCGGATTGTGCGCCCGGTCAACTTTGCCAAGGGTGCACCGGGGCGGGGGCATCGCCTGTATACTGCGCCGGGCGGGCGCAAGGTTCTGGTGGTGCAGGTGCTTGGGCAGGTCTTTATGAAGCGGCCCTTCGATGACCCGTTCTCGGCGATCGAACCGATCCTGAAATCCCACCCACGCGGCGGTCAGGCGCAGGCGATCATCGTTGACATGCATTGCGAAGCGACGTCCGAGAAGATGGCCATGGGGCACTATTGCGATAAACGCGCCAGCCTTGTCGTGGGCACTCATACCCACATACCGACTGCGGATGCGCAGATATTGAACGGTGGTACGGCCTATCTGACAGATGCCGGGATGTGCGGCGATTATGACTCGATCATCGGGATGGACAAGGTCGAGCCGATGCGCCGCTTTATTACGGGCATGCCTAAAGCGCGGTTCTCTCCTGCTGATGGCGAGGCGACGCTGAGCGGCGTGTTCGTCGAGACCGATGATCGTGATGGGCAGGCAAAATCCGTACAGATGGTGCGTGTGGGCGGGCGTTTGCAAGAGACAAGACTGCAATAGGGTCACGTCAGGCTTGCTCTGTCGCGCGCAATGCGTGAAACTGCCCGATGGGCGCGTAAGCCTGACCAGGGTTCGGACAGAATACCAAGAATGGAATTCCTTCTACTGACAGAAACGGGCAGCGCAGTTCTGGCGCTTTTGGTGGTCGCTGGCATGTTCGCGCTGTTCCTGCGCGAGGTGTACCCAACCGAGGTTGTCGCCATCGGTGGTGTTGCGTTCATGCTGGTTACGGGGATTTTGCCCTATCAGAGTGCTCTGGCGGTGCTGTCTAACCCAGCCCCGTGGACCATTGCGGCGATGTTCATCATCATGGGTGCGCTCGTCCGCACCGGTGCGCTGGATGCGTTTACATCTGTCGCTCAGAAACAGGCGCAGGTGAATCCGCGGATTGCCATTGGATTGTTGATGGCTTTCGTCGTGCTGGCCTCTGCCGTTGTGTCGAACACTCCGGTCGTGGTTGTGATGATCCCTGTTTTTGTGCAGATCGCGCGTACGCTGAACGTGGCGGCCTCGAAACTACTGATCCCGCTGAGTTATGCAGCGATTCTGGGGGGTACTTTGACCCTGATCGGAACCTCGACCAATCTTTTGGTGGATGGCGTGGCCCGGTCGCAAGGGATGCAGCCCTTCACGATATTCGAGGTCACTCCGCTGGGCGTCGCGCTGGTGATCTACGGTATGATCTATTTGCGCTTCATTGCGCCGCGCCTGCTGCCGGAACGTGATAGCATGGCCTCGCTTCTGTCGGATCGGTCCAGAATGAAATTCTTTACCGAAGCCGTCATTCCCCCCGAAAGCAACCTGATCGGGCGCGAGGTGACAGGCGTTCAACTGTTCAAACGCCCGGGTGTCCGGCTGATCGACGTGATCCGTGGGGACGAGTCGCTGCGCCGCAACCTGAAGGGTGTGGAGTTGAAGTTGGGCGACAGGGTGGTTCTGCGTACCGAAATGACCGAACTCCTGGGCCTTCAGCGCAATAAGGAACTAAAACGTGTCGATCAGGTTTCTGCGGTTGAGACCAAGACCGTTGAGGTTCTGATTACGCCAGGCTGTCGCATGGTCGGGCGGACGTTGGGCGCGATGCGCTTGCGGCGTCGCTATGGTGTTTATGTGCTGGCTGTGCACCGTCGAAACCAGAATATTGGGCGTCAGCTCGATCAACTGGTTGTGCGGGTTGGTGATACCTTGCTGCTGGAAGGCGCTCCGGCGGATATTCAGAAACTGGCCGCCGATATGGAAATGGTTGATGTGACCCAACCGTCGGCGCGCGCGTTCAGGCGATCGCATGCGCCGATTGCGATTGGCGCACTTATTGGCATTGTGGCGCTTGCCGCATTGGGCGTGGCGCCCATCCTGTTACTGTCGGTTCTGGCGGTGGCGGTTGTGCTGCTGACCCGCTGTATTGACGCGGATGAGGCGTTTTCGTTTATAGAAGGCCGCCTGCTGGCGCTGATCTTTTCGATGCTCGCGATCGGCGCGGCGCTGGATAAATCCGGCGCGGTGTCGCTGATCGTCGAAACGGTTGCGCCAAGCCTTAGTCAGCTGCCGCCGTTCCTGATTGTCTGGGCCGTTTACCTGCTGACTTCGGTGCTGACAGAGCTGGTTTCGAACAACGCTGTGGCCGTGGTGGTCACGCCAATTGCCATCGGCTTGGCGCAGGCGGTGGGGATCGATCCGCGCCCGTTGGTGGTTGCTGTGATGGTGGCGGCTTCGGCCTCGTTTGCGACGCCGATTGGGTATCAGACGAACATGATGGTTTATGGCCCGGGTGGCTATCGGTTTTTAGATTTCATGAAAGTTGGAATTCCACTGAACCTGACAGTTGGGTTTTTGGCATCGCTATTGATTCCGCTGCTCTGGCCGCTGTGACCTCAGCGCGGAACCGCTGGTTTTTCGGCACAGTCCTTGTAAAATCACATGCAAATACAATGTTTCATCAAGTGATTATGAAGAAGGGAGCATCCCCATGCTCGGAACCGGTAAGGCAGCATTGGCAGTCGCCTCATTTTCGGTTGCGCTAAGCGCCGCCGCAACCGCGGGTACAATCGAAGGGACAGCAACCTATCGCGAACGGATCGCTGTGCCACCAGATGCCACGCTGTATGTCGAACTTCAGGACGTTTCGCGGGCGGATGCGCCCGCAGTGTCGCTTGCCACCAAACGCTACGCGATGAGCGGCGTGCCTGCGCAGTTCGAGTTGGTTTTCGACGATAACCTGATCAAGGACGGTCGCCGCTATGTTGTGCGCGCTTCAATCAACCAGGGCGGCAAGCTGCTGTTTACCACGGATACGGCATATCCTGTTCTGACGGACGGTGCGGGAAACTCTACCGATCTGGTTTTGGTGCAGGTGCAAGGGGCAGCCATGCTTGAGAACACGCAATGGACCGCCGTCGCCCTGAGTGGCACGAAGGTTGAGACAGAGCGCCGCCCCGAGATTTCCTTTGCCGAGGGCGGGGCTTTTTCCGGCAGCGGCGGGTGCAACCGGTTCAACGGACAGGCTGAAATCTCGGGTTCGAATATCTCATTCCCGGACAATATGGCGGCGACGCTTATGGCCTGTCCCCCGGACCTTGAAGAGGTAGAGCGCAAGTTCTTTTCATTGCTGCAAGAGGTTACCACCTACGCAATGGAAGGGGATGCGATGGCTTTTCTGGACGCAGCGGGTGAACCGATTGTCACTTTCACCCGCACCCAATAACGCTTGGAGGTTACGCGACGGCCCTTGATCGTCCGGCATTGCGGCCCGAAAAGATACAGCCGCCCAGAAACGAGCCTTCAAGGGCGTTGTAGCCATGATAACCGCCGCCACCAAACCCGGCGACCTCTCCGGCCGCGAACAGACCGGGGACCACCTGACCGTCCGCGCCAATCATCTGGCTGTCCAGGTTCGTCTGCAGCCCGCCCAGCGTCTTACGCGTGAGCACATGCAGCTTTACTGCAATTAGCGGGCCATTGGCCGGGTCGAGGAATTTATGCGGTTTGGCAGTGCGGATCAGCTTGTCGCCCCGGTAGTTGCGCGCGGCCAATATGGCAGCCATTTGCGCGTCCTTGGTGAACGGATTGTCGACCTGCGAATCCCGCGCTTCGATCTGAGCCCTCAGATGTGCCTCGTCGATCAAGCCTCCGCCCAACTGGTTCATGCCGCTGACCAGTTCGGTCAGGGTGTTGGCGACGATGAAATCTTCGCCATGTTCCTTGAACGCCTCGACCGGTGCCGTTGCCTTTGACCCGGTCAGGACGCGCTGAAACAGCACCTCTTTCCATCCTCCGTCTGTCATGTCGGGGTTCTGTTCCGAACCAGAAAGCGCGAATTCCTTTTTGATGACTTTCTGTGTCAGGACGAACCAGCTGTATTCATATCCGGTTTTCAGGATTTCCTTCAGCGTGCCAAGGGTATCGAATCCGGGCATGCAGGGTGGTTTCAACCGGTTGCCGCGCGCGTCGAACCACATAGAGCTTGGGCCGGGCAGGATGCGGATGCCGTGTGATGGCCAGATCGGGTTCCAATTGCGTACGCCTTCGGTGTAATGCCACATCCTGTCGCCGTTGATGACGTGACCGCCGGCTTTTTCGCTGATGCCGATCATACGCCCATCGACGTGAAAGGGGACGCCTGCGACCATTTCTTTTGGTGGCTCACCCAGTCGGTTGCGGGGCCAGTTCTTGCGCACCATCTCGAAATTGCCACCGATCCCGCCCGAGGTCACGATGACCGAAGGCGCATAGACCTCGAACTCACCCACCTCATCGCGGTTGGTTCTGGCACCGTGGGGGGCAGTGTCATCGGCCAGAACCTCGCCTGAAACGCCCTTGGCGCTGCCGTTCTGCATGATGATATGGCTGACCTGATGACGGAATTTCAGCTCGATCAGCCCGGCGTCGACATGGTCCTGCACACGGCGGATGAAGTGTTTCAGAACGCCCGGCCCGGTGCCCCATGTGATGTGAAACCGCGGCACCGAGTTGCCATGACCATCCGCATATGATCCGCCACGCTCGGCCCAGCCGACAATGGGGAACCAGCGCAGACCCATCTCATGCAGCCAGGGGCGCATCTCTCCGGCGGCGAATTCCACATAGGCCTCGGCCCATCTGCGCGGCCAGGCGTCTTCATCGCGGTCGAACTGCGCGCTGCCCATCCAGTCGCGTAAGGCTAATTCGTGGCTGTCTTTGATTCCCATCCGGCGTTGTTCCGGGGTATCGACCATGAACAAACCACCCAGGCTCCAGAATGCTTGCCCGCCCAGAAAATGCTCGGGCTCCTGATCCAGCACGATGACTTTCTTGCCGCGATCCCCCAACTCGGCCGCAGCTACGAGGCCAGCCAAACCGGCACCCACCACAATGGCATCGGCAGTGTTAGTGGTCATGACTTGTCCTTTCAGCGGCCGCGCAGCCAGGCGATGTACGGCAGGGCCACGACATACATCATGATCCCGTAAACGGCAGAGGGAAGGGCCAATGGGCTGAACCCGCTTTCCGTCCCTGTGATCAGCGCGGCCAGCGTTATCCCGAGTGTCGAGTTCTGAATGCCGGTTTCGATTGAGATCGTTTTACTCTCGTTCCACGACAGTTTCGCGGCACGCGCGATCCCCAGCCCGATTGCCAGCAATGCGATGTTAAGTGAGACCAGACCAGCACCCATAGCCCCGAGGTTGTCGATGAACAGTTGCCAGTTCCCAGCCAGCGCGGCGAGGACAATCAGGACAAACAAGGCGGTTGCCAGTTTGGACAGCGGGGCATCGACCCGTTCCGCAAACCCGGTTGCGAAGTGGCGCAGGCTGACACCGATTGCGACGGGCAGAGTTGTGATCAGGAACAAAGCGATGGCCAGGCCAGTGATCGAAACCTCGGGTGCGTCGTCTCTCATGAAATGAGCGATTGACCATGCTGCCAGAAAGGGGACCGTGATCATGGAAAGCAAGCTGATGACAGCGGTCAGACTGACCGACAGCGCAACATCGCCTTTGGCCAGCTTAGACAGGATGTTGCTGGTCACTCCGCCCGGGCAAAAGCTAAGCAGCATGAATCCCACCGCAATTTCGGGCGGCAAGGCGAAGGCAGTAACTGTGATAAACGCCGCTATCGGCAACAAGATAACCTGACAAAGCGCGCCGATGGCAAAGGGATATCCCCGGCTCAGCACACGTTTGAAATCAGCAACATGCAACCCGACGCCCAGAGACAACATTATAATGGCCAGCGAAAGTGGCAGGCCGACATTTATGAGCAGATCCAAGAACAACTCCTCCCAAAGCCGTTCGGATCAGCCTAAGCGAGTGATTGCGGCGCAGGCAACAGCGCCGTTAGGTCACATATAGCGCTGGGCGAAACGGCGCAGGATTTCACCGGGTTTTGTAACCTTGGCAGCGTGGCAAATATCAATCAGGCGCTGCGCGTCTTCGGGGGGAAAATACCCATAATTCTTATAGATTTTGATGCGTTGTTCGAAATCACGCGCGTCGGCTTCGGGGTGGAACTGGGTGGCATAAACATTCTGACCCCAGCGGATCATCTGAAACGGGCAGGGGTCCGAGGCCAGCAGGTGCACGCAGCCTTCAGGTAGCGTCTGCACCGCCTCTTTGTGGCCTACAAACGCATCGAAACTCTCGCCCAGCCCGGCGGTCAGTGGATCGCGCGCACCCTCATCGGTCAGGTGGCAGGTCGAAGGGCCGACGGGTTCTCCGAACCGGTCCTTACTGACGTGCCCGCCCAGATGCGCGGCCAGAATGCCCAAACCATAGCAGCACCCCATGAACGGGTGATCGTTTGCGGTGATTTGGGGCATCAGATCCATGATTGATGCCTCAACCCGCGCGTCGCTTGCGGATTTCGTTGCGGGATCATCGCTGACACAGCCGGGACCGCCGCCAACGATAACGCCTGCGTAATCCGTCACGTCCAACCCTTCGGGCAGAGTTTCGCAGTCCAGCCGGATACGGTGGGTCTGGTCCGGCGCAAGGCCGGTCTTGTCCAGGATCGAGGCGTACTCGGCATCCGACGCCTCGGTCTCGGGGCGCAGTTGCAGGATCAGAAATCGTTTCATGCGCTGCCCTTACCCGTCAAAGCGGCCAGAAGACAAGGATGGCGGGGATTGAAACCGCGACGATGAGGATTTCCAGCGGCAGACCCATACGCCAATAGTCGCCAAACCGGTAGCCTCCGGGTCCCAGCACCAACGTATTGTTCTTGTGTCCGATGGGCGTGAGGAACGCGGCCGAGGCCGCCACGGCGACGGTCATCAGGAACGGGTCCGGAGACACCTCAAGCGTGCGTGCCATCTGGATGCCAACCGGCGCGGCAACAATGGCCGTCGCAGTGTTGTTCAGAACATCTGACAGGGTCATCGTGACGACCATCAGCACGGTCAGAATGGCCCAGGCGGGCAAGCCGTCGGTCAATTGCACCAGCGCATTGGCGATCAACTCGGTACCGCCAGACGTCTCCAACGCGCTGCCCAAAGGGATCATCGAGCCCAACAACACAACGACTGGCCATTCGATATGGTTGTAGAGGTCCGCAATCGGCATGATTTTGGTCAGCACATAGGCCACCACAACAAGCCCCAATGCAATCGGCAGATAGATTAGCCCAAGACTGGCCGCCAATACCGCTGCTGCGAACAGGCCGATGGCCAGCCATGCCTTGTCATTGGCCGTGACGTTCAACCCGCGCGCGGCCAAGGGCAGGCACCCAAGCCATTCCGTCACATCCGCGCTGCGGTCACGCGGGCAGAGCAGAAGCAGGATGTCGCCGGCTTCGACCTCGGTTTTGCGAACCTGTTCGGTGATGCGGCGGCCCTGGCGGGAAATACCCATCAGAACAGTACTTTGCCGCCACGCCAGGCCAAGACCCTGTGCGGTGCGGCCAGTGATGCGGGCGCTTTCGGTGGCGACAACTTCGATCACTTCTAGCCCATCGCCCTCGGCGGTCAGTAATTCCTGCCGCCGCGTGTCTGAGAAATCGAGGTTCAACGCCGCGCGAAACTCATCCAGTGCTTCAGGCCGTGCTTCAAGGACCAGTGCGTCGCCCTCTTGCAGCGTGGCATGCGCCGAGCGGCCATAGCGCCGCTTGCCGTCGCGGATCAGGCCGATGATCGCAACGTCGGATTTTTCGGCTGCTGCGTAAAGTTCGCTGACCCGTTTGCCAATATGAGCCGACTCGGGCGGAATGGTCAGTTCAGCGATGTATTCGGCCAGCGCCTCGGTGCTTTCGGTCTGTGGGCCGCGGTCCGGGATCAGGCGCCATCCGATCAACGAGACAAAGGCCAAGCCTGCGATGGCTGCCACCCCGCCCACCGGGGCGAAATCGAACATCTCGAACGGTTCGCCCAATGTCTCTTGCCGGATTGAGGCGATGATAATGTTGGGTGGCGTCCCGATCAGTGTTGCCATGCCGCCCAGTATGGTTGCAAAGCTCAGCGGCATCAGCGTCAGCCCCACCGACCGGCCCGCCTTGCGAGCCGTTTGAATATCGACCGGCATCAGCAAGGCCAGCGCGGCCACATTGTTCATGAAGGCCGACAGAATCGCGCTGATCCCACCCATCAAGGCGATATGCGCCCCTAACCCCCGCGAGGCGTCAACCAAGGTGCGCGTAATCAGGAACACAGCGCCCGAGCGGACAAGGCCAGCCGATACAACCAGAACAAGCGCCACAATAATTGTTGCGGGATGCCCGAACCCGGCAAAAGCCCTGTCCACTGGAACAACCCCAAGAATAACCCCAAGCAGCAGGGCGGAAAACGCCACAAGATCATAGCGAAACCGCCCCCATAGCAGCATTCCGAACACGGTGGTGAAAAGGGCAAAAAGAATAATCTGATCTGTCGTCATGCCGCCACCATACCCTCAAGCCGGGCTTGGGCAAGCCGCTCTCTTGATCCCATGCCCGGCAAACGTCTATATGAGCGCCGAATACGCAATCACTATCACGAGGACGCAACATGGCAGGCCATTCCAAATGGGCCAATATCCAGCACCGCAAGGGACGTCAGGACGCCGCGCGGTCCAAGCTGTTTTCCAAACTGTCGAAAGAGATCACCGTCGCCGCCAAAATGGGCGACCCCGATCCTGACAAGAACCCGCGCCTGCGTCTGGCCGTGAAAGAGGCCAAGTCGAACTCGGTCCCAAAGGACGTGATCGACCGCGCGATCAAGAAATCGGTTGCGGGCGAGGGCGACGACTACGAAGAAATCCGGTATGAGGGCTACGGCCCGAACGGCGTGGCCGTGATTGTTGAGGCTATGACGGACAACCGCAACCGGACCGCTTCGACCGTGCGGTCGACCTTTTCCAAGAACGGCGGCAACCTGGGCGAGACCGGTTCGGTCGGGTTCATGTTCGAACGCAAGGGCGAAGTTGTCTATCCCGCGACCGCAGGTGATGCGGATGCGATCTTTGAAGCGGCTATTGAAGCCGGTGCCGAAGATGTCGAAAGTTCGGACGATGGCCACATCATTTGGTGTGCAGATACCGATCTGAACGATGTGTCCAACGCGCTGGAAGCCGCGCTGGGCGAATCCGAGTCCACCAAACTGGTCTGGAAACCCACCACCACGACAGAGTTGGGTCTTGAAGACATGCAAAAGCTGATGAAGCTGGTCGATGCGCTAGAAGACGACGATGACGTACAGCGCGTTACCACCAATTTCGATGCATCGGACGAGGTGATGGCGCAGCTTTGATCTGCGCCATCACCACCTTCTGATGTCGAGGAGCTTTTTCAAACTCCCATAGCGCTGACTGGTCAAAAACTGGATTGTTCGCTGCACGGAGGAAGCAGCGCTGTGCGGGCGGCCTGTCTGACCGCACTGGTTAGCGGCGCCAAGGCCGCAGATAAGACGCGGCCGACCTGCCACGTCAACGGCACATCCAACGGCGCGTTCTGTACCAGAGGCCGCAGCCTGCCATCGTCCAGCGCGCGTTGCGCCAGGCCGACAGGGTTCATGCCCCAGCCCATCCCCGCGATTGCCGCATCCACAAAACCCTGCGGCGAAGGCAGGAAGTGTGAAGGCGGAGAAACCGCTTGGCCCGTTTGTTCGGCAATCCAGGCTTTCTGAAGCCTGTCCTTGCGATTGAAGGTCAGGCATGGCGCGCTAGCCAATGTGTGTTCGTCTACGCCTTTGGCGAACCATTTTTCTATGAATTCGGGGCTGGCTGTCGCGACATAGCGCAACGCCCCCAGAGATGTGGCATCGCAGCCCGAAACCAACTGCCCGCCCACCGTTATGGCGGCACTGACTTCGCCCCGGCGTAGCCATTCCGCTGAATGATCCTGATCGTCGACCACCAGATCGAACAACAACCCATCCACCTTAGCCATCGCATCAATGAACCATGTTGCCAGAACATCTGCGGGGACTGCCACACGAACCCTGACAGGGCCGGTGGCCTGATTCAGGGTCAGTTCGCGGGCCAGTTTGGCCTCAAGCAAGCCAATATCCTCGGCATGTTGGGCGATGCGCATCCCTGCGGGGGTCCCGGTGCAGGGCGTCCCCCGGTTGATCAGCGCTGCACCTACGCGGTCCTCCAGTGCCTTGATCCGCTGCGAAATAGCTGAGGGCGTTACCGAAAGCTCAGCTGCAGCGGCGTCAAAGCTGCCGTGGCGAAGGATCGACGACAACGCGGACAGGTGATTGGGATCAAGCAACATTAGTTGAACTTAACTGTAGTCAGTATCTTTAATTTGATAGAACGCGTCGATATCCGTAGTCAACGCCTCAGACTACAGGAGGTTTCATGTCTACATCCCTGATCGCCGGTTTCACCTTAGGTTTCAGCCTGATCCTAGCTATTGGCGCGCAAAACGCTTTTGTGCTGCGTCAGGGGCTGCGGCGTGAGCATGTGTTACCCCTGTGCCTGACCTGCGCGGTGTCGGATGCGATCCTGATCGCGGCCGGTGTCGCAGGGTTCGGCGCCCTGGCCGAAGCGTTGCCTTGGTTTGAAACGGTCATGCGGTATGGCGGGGCGATTTTCCTGACCTGGTACGGGCTGCGCAGCCTGCAATCGGCCTGGCGAGGCGGGGCTGTGATGGACGTGTCAGAAGGTCAGCGCGCCAGTCTGCGTTCGGTCTTGCTGACCGTGCTGGCTTTTACGTGGCTAAATCCCCATGTCTATTTGGATACGGTCGTGCTGATCGGTTCAATCTCGGCCCAGTATGATGACCGCATGGCTTTTGCTGTAGGGGCGATGTTGTCCAGCTTTGTGTTTTTCTTTTCCCTTGGCTACGGGGCAGGGGTGCTGTCCCCCGTCTTTGCGCGACCGCGCGCGTGGCAGGTTCTGGATACGGTGATCGGAATCGTCATGCTGGGTATCGCGTTTAAGCTTATTGCCATGTGAAGGGTTGTCTCTGATCCGATTTCGGTGTTCAGAATTGCGCATGACAACGCTTGCCGTATCATCGCGGCCCCTTGCGGGTATGTTCTGGATGTTTGCTGCGGGGATTTCCTTTGTGGTGATGACGGCACTCGTCAAATCCTTGGGAACGACCATGAGCCCTATTCAGGCGGCTTTCATACGCTACGCCCTGGGGTTGGTGTTTCTTCTGCCTGCGCTGCGTTCTATCCTGACAACCCGCCTGTCATCGCGGCACCTATCCTTGTTCGGGTTGCGCGGAATCGTTCACGGGATTGCCGTCATGCTGTGGTTCTACGCGATGACTCAGATTCCGTTAGCCGAGGTTACGGCGATGAACTACATGACCCCGGTTTATGTCACACTAGGGGCTGCGCTGTTTTTGGGTGAAAAGCTGGCTTTCCGCCGGATCGCCGCGATTCTGGTGGCCTTGATCGGCGTTGTCATCATCCTGCGCCCCGGATTCCGAGAGGTTTCGACCGGGCACCTGGCGATGCTGGGCACTGCGTTGTTGCTTGGCGGGTCATACTTGCTGGCCAAATTGCTGGTGCGTGATATCCCGCCTTCGGTCATTGTGGCGCATCTGTCGATTTGGGTGACGCTCGCCTTGATACCCTTTGCCGTCGCAGTGTGGGAGCCTCCAACTTTGAGCGATATCGGGGTGTTGTTTCTGGTCGCCTGCTTTGCCACCGGGGGCCACTATCTGATGACGCTGGCGCTGCAAGCAGCCCCGGTGGCCGTAACCCAGCCGGTAACGTTTTTACAGCTGATCTGGGCTACGCTCATGGGCGCGTTGGTTTTTCACGAAAGCGTCGACATATGGGTTGTCGCAGGTGGATCACTCATTCTGACGGCTGTCAGCTTTATCGCTTGGCGCGAAGCTGTTCTGAATCGCAGCAACCTGACCACGCCCAGTATTGCGCCCAAGCTGTAGTCGTCTCATCGGTAACTTTGTTGTTGATTGACGAGTCAATAAAATTACCGTAGCGTCTCCTCGGCAATTGTTGAGAAGGGGATGGCTATGCCAAAACTCGGAATGGAACCAATCCGTCGTGATGCGATCGTTCGCGCGACGATTGCCGAGCTTGGGTCAAAGAAATCCCTGGATGTGACCGTCAGCCAGATTGCCAAACGGGCTGGAATGTCCAGCGCGCTGGCGCATCACTATTTCGGCGGTAAAGATCAGATTTTTCTGGCTGCGATGCGGCGAATCCTGTCCGACTTCGGGAATGAGGCTCGGGCCGAGCTTAAAGCGGCCGCACCTCATCAAAGGGCGCAAGCGATTATTCGTGCTTGCTTTGCACCGTCCTGCTTTACGCCTGATGTCATCACCGCGTGGATGACGTTTTATGTTCTGGCACAAACGAACGACGACGCGCTGCGCCTGTGGCAGATTTATCAGGCCCGTATGCGGTCCAATCTGGTCGACGCGCTGCGTCCGTTGATGCAGGACCCGGTCGAGGCAGCGGCAAACATGATTGCCCTGATTGACGGTTTGTATATTCGCGCGGCACTTACAGCACCGAAGGAACCGCAACTGGCCGTGAACCATGCCTTGCGTGTCCTCAATACCTTGCTTGAGGCTGAAAAATGACACAGCCGAACATTCTGATCCTGATGGTGGATCAGCTAAACGGAACCCTCTTTCCTGATGGTCCCGCAGACTGGCTTCATGCTCCAAACCTGAAGAAGCTGGCAGACCGATCGACGCGGTTTGCTAATGCGTACACGGCGTCCCCACTCTGCGCGCCGGGGCGTGCCAGCTTTATGTCGGGGCAATTGCCCTCGCGCACAGGGGTGTACGACAATGCGGCCGAGTTTCGCAGCGACATCCCCACATATGCCCACCACCTGCGTCGGGCGGGATATTACACCTGCCTGTCCGGCAAGATGCATTTTGTCGGACCCGATCAGTTGCACGGGTTCGAAGATCGGCTGACCACTGATATTTACCCTGCCGATTTCGGCTGGACCCCGGATTATCGCAAACCGGGCGAGCGGATCGATTGGTGGTATCACAACATGGGCTCGGTCACTGGCGCTGGCGTGGCCGAGATTTCCAACCAGATGGAATATGATGACGAGGTTGCCTATCACGCCAGGGCCAAGCTTTATGATCTGGCCCGTGGCAAGGATGACCGCCCGTGGTGCATGACCGTCAGCTTTACTCACCCGCATGATCCCTACGTAGCGCGTCGGAAATACTGGGACCTGTACGAAGATTGCGACCACCTGCTGCCCGAAGTGTCGGACTTGGGCTACGAAAACCAAGATCCGCATTCCAAGCGGATTTTCGATGCCAATGACTGGCGCAGCTTTGACATCACCGAGGATGACATCCGCAAGTCACGCCGCGCCTATTTTGCCAACATCTCGTACCTGGATGACAAAATCGGCGAAATCCTTGAGGTGCTTGAAAGCACACGGCAAGACGCGATCATCCTATTCGTCTCGGACCACGGCGACATGCTTGGCGAACGCGGATTGTGGTTCAAGATGACGTTCTTCGAGGGGTCGTCGCGCGTGCCGCTGATGATCTGTGCGCCTGACTTGCCTGAGGGTCGAATCGAAACGCCGGTTTCAACGCTTGATGTGACCCCAACGCTTGCCGCGCTTGCAGGCGTTGACATGGCAGCAATTGCGCCATGGACCGATGGCGAAAATCTTGTGCCCTTGGCGCACGGGGTCGAACGTACTGCGCCGGTTGCGATGGAATACGCGGCCGAGGCTTCATATGCGCCGCTGGTCTCGTTGCGGTATGGCAAGTGGAAGTACAACCGCTGTTCGCTGGACCCCGATCAGCTTTTCGATCTTGAGGCTGATCCGCAGGAACGGGTCAATCTGGCCACGAACCCTGCGCATGCCGGGACGTTGCAGACCCTGCGCGCGAAATCTGAGGCACGTTGGGATCTGGATCGGTTCGACGCGGACGTGCGGGCCAGCCAAGCCCGCCGATGGGTGGTGTACGAGGCGCTGCGGCAGGGCGGTTATTACCCCTGGGACTATCAGCCCCTTCAAAAAGCGTCAGAGCGCTACATGCGCAACCACATGGATTTGAACATCGTCGAGGAAAGCCAGCGCTTCCCGCGCGGCGAATAACCTTTCCATCCAAAGAAAACACACTCCGCCGTAATTCACCTGATTTGGAGCGGCGGGTCTAGGAGTTGTAAAATGGAAGCAGATTTCGTCATTGTAGGCGCCGGATCCGCCGGTTGCGCGATGGCCTATCGTCTGAGCGAGGCAGGGGCTTCAGTTCTGGTCATCGAACATGGCGGCACGGATGCCGGGCCGTTTATCCAGATGCCTGCCGCGCTCAGCTATCCAATGAACATGGCGCGCTATGACTGGGGCTATCAATCCGAACCCGAGCCGCATCTGAACAACCGCCGTCTGGCCTGCCCGCGTGGCAAGGTGATTGGTGGGTCGTCCTCGATCAACGGGATGGTCTATGTGCGCGGTCACGCGCGCGACTTTGACACGTGGGCCGACATGGGGGCCGATGGCTGGTCCTATGCCGACGTGCTGCCTTATTACAAGCGCATGGAGACATGGCACGATGGTGGTCACGGAGGTGATGCGGAATGGCGCGGCAAGGATGGTCCGCTGCATGTTTCGCGGGGGCCGCGCCAAAACCCGCTGTTTCAGGCTTTCGTCGATGCGGGGCAGCAGGCGGGCTATGAGGTCACCGGGGATTACAACGGTGAGAAACAGGAAGGTTTTGGTCCGATGGATCAAACCGTTTGGAAAGGACGGCGCTGGTCTGCGGCAAATGCCTATCTGAAGCCTGCTTTGAAACGCGAAAACTGCGATATTGTTCGAGGTCTGGCGTCTCGGGTTGTGATTGAAAACGGGCGTGCCACAGGTGTCGAGCTGATCCGTGGCGGCAAAAAGGAAGTTATCCGTGCCCGGCGAGAAGTGGTTCTGGCGGCGTCGTCCATCAACTCACCCAAACTTTTGATGCTGTCCGGGATCGGTCCTGCAGCGCATCTGGCCGAGATGGGAATTGACGTTGTCACCGATCGCCCCGGCGTCGGCGGGAACCTGCAAGACCATCTTGAGTTGTATATCCAGCAAGCCTCATTGCAGCCTATCACGTTGTACAAGCACTGGAATCTGATCAGTAAGGGCCTGATCGGGGCGCAGTGGCTGTTCACGAAAACCGGCCTTGGGGCATCGAACCAATTTGAAAGCGCGGCGTTTATCCGTTCGAAACCGGGCGTCGAATATCCGGATATTCAGTACCACTTTTTGCCTATGGCCGTTCGGTATGACGGTCAGGCCGCAGCGGAAGGGCACGGGTTTCAGGCACATGTCGGGCCGATGCGGTCTCCGTCGCGGGGAACAGTCAGGCTGCGCTCGGACCGGGCTGAGGACGCGCCGGTGATCCGGTTCAATTACATGAGTCATGAAAAGGATTGGGAGGATTTTCGCAAATGCATCCGCCTGACCCGCGAAATCTTCGGACAAGAGGCGTTCAAACCTTATGCGGGCAAGGAAATTCAGCCCGGTGCGGATATGCAGACAGATGAGGAGCTGAACGGCTTTATCGCCGAACACGCCGAAAGCGCCTATCACCCGTGCGGTACCTGCCGTATGGGGCAGGTCGACGACAAAGATGCGGTGGTCGATCCCCAAAGCCGCGTGATCGGCGTGGATGGGCTGCGCGTTGCCGACAGCTCGATCTTTCCGCAGATCACCAACGGCAATCTGAACGCGCCGTCCATCATGGTGGGTGAGAAAGTTTCAGATCATCTGCTTGGGAAAGAGGCTCTGCCACGGGCCAACAATCGCCCATGGATTCATCCGAAATGGGCGACAGCGCAGCGGTGATTTGATCCGCGTCAAAGTGGGGCGTGCGACAGGCGTATAAACCGGGGTAGCAACGACATCTTTTAGGAGCGAACAGGAATGTCCCACACCCCGCATGAACTGGCCGAAGAATTTCCGGACAAAGTCGAATTGATGAGCCAGCTCAAGCAATCCGACGCGCATTTCGCAAGGCTTGCGGATGAATATCACGAGATCAACCGCACCGTGCATCGCGCCGAAGCAAACATAGAGCCAATGGAAGATTTGGCCGAAGGTGAGTTGCGCAAGAAACGTGCTGCGCTGAAGGATGAGATCTGGGCGATTTTGTCAAATGCGTAAGACTTGGGCGGGGCCGCGTCCCCGCCGCTGCAATCCGCAACTCTGCGTCGGTCCTGTCACATATGCCAAAGTTCAGGTGACTTCATAAGGCAACGTGCCGCGCGTGTGGGCGTCAATCGAAAGACGGCGCTCTAGTGGTGGAACCGAGCGTTGATGGCAGTTCTTTCGCTCGCAGATTCGGCATGAGATGCCGATCGGCTCATAGGCGCTGGCGTTGTTTATATCGAGGTTATCGGCGTAGACCAGCGCTTCGGCGTGACGCACCTCGCAGCCAAGCGCGATGGCATAGCGGCGCACAGGTGCGCCAAATGAGCCACCGGACTTTGATACATCTCTGGCCAGTGAGATATAGCGCACGCCGTCGGGCGTTTCTGCCAGTTGTCGAAGGAAATGGCCGGGGGTTTCAAAGGCGCGGTGAACGTTCCACAGCGGGCAGGCACCCCCGAACCGCGCAAATTGTAGTCTGGTGGCCGAGTGGCGCTTGGTGATTGTGCCCGCCTGATCGACCCGCACGAAAAAGAACGGAATGCCCTTGGCGCCCGGACGTTGCAGCGTAGACAGTCGATGTGCAACCTGTTCGATCGATGCGCCAAAGCGATTGCTGAGCAGTTCCAGATCGTGACGGTATTCTTGCGCGGCTGCCAGAAACGCACCATAGGGCATCAGTGAAGCCCCGGCGAAATAATTGGCCAGACCGATCTTGGCGATAGCGCGGGCTTCGTCGCTTTGAAACTTGGCAAAATCCAACGTTGCTTCCAGCAATTTATCCTGGCTGATCAACGCCATCTGCAACAACAGTTGGAACACCTGCGTTTGTGGCGCAGTGCGCGAGGAAAGCTGAAGGGTTTTGCTGTCGGCGTCGTATTTTCGGGTTTCGTCAATATCCACAAATTGCACCCGGATGCCGCGTTCACCAAGGCTGTCGATTGCTGTGGAGCGAATGCCCCCAGCGTCGTTTGCACGTGTGGCAAACCGCTCGGCCGCGCGGTCGACCGCATCGATGTAGTTGTCGCAGTAATGGAAGAAGTCGCGCACCTCTTCCCAGGGGCTGGCCTGAATTCGCGCGTCTTCCCGACCCAGGGCTTCATCCAAAGAAGCCAGCCGCTCATGCGTTTGCCTGTAGGTGCGGTGCAGCGCGATGAATGCGCGCGCAAGGGCCGGCGCATTCGACGCAGTCAGTCGCAGATCGGCCAGCGGGGGCATGGTGTCATCGAATACCGGATCAGCCAGCGCCTCACGCATGTCCGAGACCAGACGCTCGCTGTCGCCTGTGCTCAGCTCGGTCACATCCATGCCGAATTCCTGCGCCAGCGCCAGAACAACCGTCGTTGAGATCGGCCGGTTGTTGTTCTCCATCTGGTTCAGATAAGGCAGCGAAACGCCCAGTTTGGCAGCGAAGTCCTTTTGCGTCAGGGTCAGACGCGTTCGCATCTCGCGCAGTTTTGCGCCAGCGTAAAGTTTTTGGGTGGCCATGGCGTGCCTTTGCAACTTTTCCCTCAGCGCAAGCTAACTTTGCAAACTGTCAGGTGCAAGCTGTGTTACAGGCCCAGCTTCTTCTCGCGCCAGATAACCAAACTGATGGCGCAGACGGCAAGCGCCGAAGTAGCCAGCATCAGCCACAGCAATGGCATCGCCCCGGTGTCTTTGGTCAACAGGGCCGCAGCCAGACCGCTTAGCCCGGCACCGCCGCCCAGCATGATCGCTCCGCTTAGACCCGAAGCTGTCGCGGCAAGATGCGGGCGTACAGACAGGGCACCGGAGGTGGCATTGGGAATTGTCATTCCATTCCCGACACCGACAAAGGTCATGAACCCGAAAAAGCTGAGCGCCGTTCCAAGACCCAAAAGAAACAGAGCGGCGGACAACGCTATGCCGATTGTGGTCAGCCAGCACCCACAATAGACCATCCGGTTCACACCAAAACGAACCGAGTACCGACCGCTGAGAAAGTTGCCTACAAAATACCCGACCGCAGGAGCGCCAAAAAGGACGCCAATCTGTGCGGCGCTCAGGCCGAACACCTCGGTGCCGATGAACGGCGCTCCACCCAGATAGGCGAAGAACGCACCTGATGACAGCGCGCAGGACATCGAATAGCCCCAAAAGCGTGGAGAGCGCAGCAATTCAGGATATTCGCGGAATTGCTGTATCAGCGTTTTGCCGCTTTTGACCGAAGTCTCGCCAAAATCGAAGTAGGTCAGCGCCAGCGTCATTACGCCAAGCGCGAAGGGCAGCCAAAAATTCGCCTTCCACCCAAAACTCTCTTCCAGAAAGCCGCCAATGGCCGGGCCGATCATGGGGACGACGGCCATGCCCATCGTCACATACCCGATCATTGAAGCCGCCTTGTCCTGTTCAAACAGGTCCCGCACTGCCGCCCGGCTGAGTACCATGCCCACGACCACGATGGCCTGACACATCCGAAAAGCCAGAAAAACCTCGGCATTCGGGGCGTAGATGCAACCTAGCGTAGCGGCCAGGAACAGCACCAAGCCCCACAGCAGAACAGGTCGTCGTCCGGCTTTGTCCGCAATCGGCCCGATCAGGATTTGAAGCACTGCATTAACCAGCAAATACAGCGCAATCGACAATTGCATGACCTTGTAGTCGGTCTGAAAATGCAGCGCCATGTTCGGCAGGCTGGGCAGGAACAAATTCAGGCTGAGCGCCGACAGCCCCGACAGCAATACGAGAGTGTAAATTGTGGGGGGCGAGCGGTGCGCCTGACTTGAACTGAACTGCATGGTTCACGTGTACATTAAGCTCAACAAGGAATGCCATGCAAGAACGTGACTGAAAGAGATAGATTAGCTAATTTACAGTTTTCCAGCTGTAAGTTTTCAAACATTTGCAAATTTGCCGAAAGACGCTTTGGGTTAGGCGCGTCTGGGTATAGTGTCGCGCAAAATTCACAGGGGATTAGCGCCATGAAAGACATCCTGACAGAGCTTGAAAACCGTCGCAACGAAGCACGGCTGGGCGGTGGGCAAAAGCGCATCGACGCACAGCACGGCCGCGGTAAGCTGACCGCGCGCGAACGTATCGACCTGCTGTTGGATGAAGGCAGTTTCGAAGAGTTCGATATGTTCGTCAGCCACCGCTGCACAGATTTTGGGATGGAAAATCAAAAACCTGCGGGCGATGGCGTGGTGACCGGCTGGGGTACGATCAATGGCCGGATGGTGTATGTGTTCAGCCAGGATTTCACCGTGTTCGGCGGATCGCTGTCGGAAACCCACGCGCAGAAAATCTGCAAGATCATGGATATGGCGATCCAGAATGGCGCGCCGGTTATCGGGATCAACGACTCGGGCGGGGCGCGAATCCAAGAAGGCGTGGCGTCGCTGGCGGGTTATGCCGAGGTGTTCCAGCGGAACATCATGGCGTCGGGCGTGGTGCCGCAGATCAGCGTCATCATGGGGCCCTGCGCTGGTGGCGCGGTTTACAGCCCGGCAATGACCGATTTTATCTTTATGGTCAAAGACACGTCGTACATGTTCGTGACCGGCCCCGACGTCGTAAAAACCGTTACCAACGAAGTTGTCACCGCCGAAGAACTGGGCGGCGCATCGACCCACACAAAGAAATCCTCGGTCGCCGATGGCGCGTTCGAGAATGATGTCGAAGCACTGGCCGAAGTACGCCGTCTTGTCGATTTCCTACCGCTGAACAACCGTGAAAAGCCCCCGGTGCGTCCCTTCTTTGACAGCCCGGAACGGGTCGAAACCTCGCTGGATACTCTGATCCCGGACAATCCGAACACTCCCTATGACATGAAAGAGCTGATCACCAAGGTGGCGGATGAGGGTGATTTCTACGAAATTCAGGAAGACTACGCCAAGAACATCATCACCGGTTTTATCCGGCTGGAGGGACAGACCGTTGGGGTCGTGGCGAACCAGCCGATGGTGTTGGCCGGCTGCCTGGACATCGACAGCAGCCGCAAGGCCGCGCGCTTCGTGCGGTTCTGCGACTGTTTCGAAATTCCGATCCTGACTTTCGTGGATGTGCCGGGCTTTTTGCCGGGGACATCGCAAGAATATGGCGGTGTCATCAAGCATGGCGCCAAGCTGTTGTTTGCCTATGGCGAGGCGACGGTTCCGAAGGTCACTGTTATCACCCGCAAGGCCTATGGTGGCGCATATGACGTTATGGCTTCAAAGCATCTGCGTGGTGATTTCAACTATGCCTGGCCCACAGCCGAGATCGCTGTGATGGGGGCCAAAGGCGCGACCGAGATCATCCACCGCGCCGATCTGGGCAACGATGAGAAAATCGCGCAGCACGCGCAAGACTACGAAAACCGCTTCGCCAACCCATTCGTTGCGGCTGAGCGTGGTTTTATTGACGAGGTGATTATGCCCCAATCCACCCGCCGCCGTGTGTCCCGCGCATTTGCGAGTCTTCGCAACAAGAAACTGAAAAACCCGTGGAAAAAGCACGACAATATTCCGCTGTAGAGGAAAACGCGACGGGTGCGTCGGTAGCAGAACGCTGTGCGTGCAAACCGTGGCAGGCGGGACAACCAGAGCGTTTGACATAGAGAATAAAGCTGATAAATGAATAGCCCTATCAGACATAGAAAAGCGCGGGCCTTAAGCCAAGCGCGCGCGACCCCGGAGAGAGGAGCCTGCACCTTGCAGGTCTGGGGTCGCGCTCTTGCTCTGATATGTCTTTCATGCGTCAACCCTGCCTTCGCCAAATCCGAAAACCTGTTGCCGGTGCCGTCTGGACAGCCCGTACATCTGACCGATGTGCTGCTGGACAACAGTCCGGGTGAGCTGTGGGTCAGGTTTCGATTTATCGCGCCCAAGATCGGTTCGACGGTGGGGCGGATCGGATATGATGTGGCCTCGGTCGATATGGCGCATTTGTGTCAGACGCTTGCGGTCGCCTATGTCGCCAAATACGATCTCGAACCGGCGCGGGTTGTTATTTCTCTGTCTGACCGGCCTATCGAATTCGGGCGGTCGGCGCCCGATGCAACTCAGTTCTTCGAAGCCTATCGGCTGGAGCAATCCCAATGTATCTGGGAGGGCTTCTGACCATGAAACGTTTTCGAAAAAACCGGACGTTTCTGAAACCAAATGCGGCTTTGGAGGTGCGCATAATGATTCTGTCTGCGTGGGGGAACGGGCATGTTTCCCTTTATATGATCGACAAAAAGGTGGCGATATGCTGAAACACCGTGGATTCCCCGGACGGCTTCCCGGAACCGATTTTCAGTTCACTATTCGCCGTGCCAACCCAAAAGGTATCACGCCGATCTCTCGGCGCGAACGGTTCCGGGATCGCAAGCCCGCAGACCGTCGTGCCGATGCGGCCTTCATGGAGGCGCTGTGGCAGCATTTTGGCGACCAACCTTTCGAACGCGGCAACTTGGACGCGGGTCGGCTGAGTTGGCTATTCGAGCGCGAAGTCATTGCTGCCGAAGATCCGTTTGATCCGGCCAGCTACGAGGCCTTGCTGGTGATAGATGTGGACGCGGCGCGCATATCGTTTCCGGATATTTTCAACGAGGTGCGTTAAGCCGTGCAGGCCGCTGTAGTGCATACCCACCCGAACGTGTCTTCGGAAAAAACCCTGCCCGGTGTCGGGCAGGGCAGGGCTGTGTGCTTAGAAGTTCAGCTGCGCGGCAAGCTGAATACGGTCGCCGTCGAAATCCCGGCCCGTAGGCGCGTCATTCCGCTCGCCGTAGAAGTATTCGGCGCTCAGGGTCAGGTTATCCGTGGCTTTGTAGAACGCGTTGACGTGGATCGTTTCGAGTTCGGTGAAAGCCAGCGTACCGGTCGAGCTCGCAAGGTCATAGTCTTCGCTACCATAGGCGATACCGATGTTCAGTTTTTCCCCTATGTCCTGGCGGAGCTCAAGCGAGTAGCCGTCCGCGTCGTTGGCCCGGCCGCCAACGATCGCATCACCGCCACCGATCAGGTACGGGCCAATTGCCTCACCGTCGGTGTAGTTGGCCGTGAAAAGCCCACCTTTCCAGAGTTTGGCCGTGGCACCGACAGTGAAGCCGGTTTGGTCAACCTCGGTATTGCCCGACTTTGCCTTGCTGTAGAGGGCAGCCGCGCGGGCGCTATACTTATCGTTTTTGAACTCAACAGCGGCCGTCAGAACAGGGTCATCCGAGTTCGAGGAGCCGACGTTTTCTTCCACAGACGCGGTGAACGTGGTGTGAGCGCCGAGTTTGCCGGTGTAGCGCACCTGCGGTGTCCGGGCAAACAGAACGCCAACAGGTCCGTTGAATTCAACCGTGCGGGGATAAGAGTCCAGCGCCATGAAGTTCGTCCAGGTCTGACCGATCAACCAGTGGTCGCCGATCGTGATATTGGCATGGCGTATCCGGAATTCGGCAGTACCGCTCGAGCCAAACAGGTCAACTTCCAACTGTCCACCGATGTCGCCGATGTCGCTGGGCGTGAGAGTGCGCAATCCGACCCGCGATTGGCGAACTGTGGCACCAAATTTTCCGTTGGTCGCGGCAGTGGGTTCACCGATAACGTTCACGAAGGCCGTGTCGCCTTGATCAAAGTCGAAGTCATAGAAGAAGTCGGCTTTGACGTAGCCGTAGACATCCAAGGATGTGCTACCGACACGAAGATCCCCGGTTCCGGAACCGGCGCTATTGGCTTCGAGAGCTTCAACCCGGGCGCGCAGAGCTTCCAGCTCGGCTTGGGTTTGTGCGTCTTCGGCAAAGGCAAGCGTGCTCGTTGCACTCAGTACTGTTGCAGTGAGCAGGATTGCCTTCGTATTTCGTCTTTTCATTTGGGTGTTTCCTTGTGTGCAATTATGCACGCGCACATTTTCACGCAGCGGTTATTCAAGGAAATCACGAGACTGAGACGAAAAACTATTTATAATTCAAGGAAATGTGCGAATTTCTTGATTAAAAATCACGCTGCTGTGATGGCCACTGCTAAAACCCTGTTACCACCGAAAATTCCTGCCGAATTGCTGAAGACTGATAGCGTTAACGTAATTTTGCAGCGTGCTGTGATTGTCGCCGCGTGTAACAGAATTGTGACGGTGACGCGCCTTGGGGCATGTGCGTCGAGGTCTATTTCTCTCGGCACTAATTTGCGCGGCGTTTTGTTGCATGGGCAGATTCCAGCCGGAATCCCAACAGGTAACACTTCAGTCTTTGCCGCCTGTTACGCCGCGTGCATTCTACCTGTGCCGTGCGGCTCTACTTTGCCTGCGCCGCACAAGCACCTACTATTCCGTACCCCTTCCTTGCGCGGGCAGGCTTGTGAAACCCACAACGTCTTGCCCGCGTTTTTCTTTGCGCGCGACCTACGGCATAAACCTGCGCAAAACCCGAAAAAACCGCGCTTGTTATTGAATATCAACCCCCGGTTGCTGCATCTGCGCTTCAGTGAATCAATAACTGAAAAGAGGCAGAGCGTATGCGATTCTCAAAATTCTTCCTGGCCGTTGCGACCTGTACGAGCCTCGCGGCCTGTGGTGACTCGACCGGCGAACAGGCGCTGTTGGGCGGGGGCGCAGGCGCGCTGGGCGCGGCGGTCCTCAACGCCGATCCGTTCGTCGGTGCCGCGGTGGGTGCCGCCGGCAACGTGCTATTCTGCAAAACACAACGGAACTGTTACTAATACAATCTTCGGGGCGCCTGTCGTCCTGACCGTAATCGCGCAAAACGCCGTCATGGGGCTAAAACCCTGTGGCGGCGTTTCGCGTTTCCAAAACACCAAGACAAAGGACGTTCCATGTTCAACAAGATCCTGATCGCCAACCGGGGTGAGATCGCCTGCCGCGTTATAAAAACCGCGCGCAAGATGGGTATCGGCACGGTCGCCATTTACTCAGATGCAGACAAGAACGCGCTGCATGTTTCGATGGCGGATGAGGCGGTGCACATCGGGCCGCCGCCTGCGAACCAGTCCTACATTGTCATCGACAAGGTCATGGACGCCATTCGGAAAAGTGGCGCTCAGGCGGTGCACCCCGGCTATGGCTTCTTGTCGGAAAATGCCAAATTTGCCGAGGCACTTGAGGCTGAAGGTGTCGCGTTTGTCGGACCTCCGAAAGGCGCGATTGAGGCGATGGGCGACAAGATCACCTCGAAGAAGATCGCTCAGGATGCAGGTGTATCTACGGTTCCCGGATATATGGGGCTGATCGACGATGCCGATGAGGCGGTTAAGATATCAAACGAAATCGGCTATCCGGTCATGATCAAGGCCAGCGCCGGCGGCGGCGGCAAGGGTATGCGGATCGCCTGGAATGATGAAGAAGCGCGCGAAGGCTTCCAGTCATCCAAGAACGAAGCTGCGAACTCGTTCGGGGACGACCGGATTTTCATCGAGAAATTCGTGACTCAACCTCGCCATATCGAGATTCAGGTTTTATGCGACACCCACGGCAACGGGATCTATCTGGGCGAGCGTGAATGTTCGATCCAGCGTCGCAACCAGAAGGTAGTTGAAGAGGCGCCGTCGCCATTCCTTGACCCAGAAACCCGCAAGGCAATGGGAGAACAGGCCGTCGCGCTGGCCAAGGCTGTGAACTATGCCAGTGCAGGCACGGTTGAGTTCATCGTCGACGGTGAAAAGAACTTCTACTTCCTAGAAATGAATACGCGCCTTCAGGTCGAACACCCCGTCACCGAACTGATCACCGGTGTCGATCTGGTTGAACAGATGATCCGCGTAGCGGCAGGTGAAAAGCTGACGATCACGCAAGACGATGTAACCCTGACTGGCTGGGCCATTGAAAACCGCCTGTATGCCGAAGACCCGTACCGCAATTTCCTACCCTCGATTGGTCGTCTAACCCGGTATCGCCCCCCGCAGGAAACCGCTGCTGGTCCGATGCTAGCCAACGGCAAATGGCAGGGGGATGCGCCCACGGGTGAGGCCGCGGTTCGAAACGACACGGGCGTCTACGAAGGTGGCGAGATCAGCATGTATTATGACCCGATGATCGCCAAGCTTTGTACTTGGGCCCCGACGCGTGAGGCCGCGATTGAGGCGATGCGCGTGGCGCTGGATAGCTTTGAGGTGGAAGGCATTGGTCATAACCTGCCGTTCCTGTCTGCTGTGATGGACCACCCGAAATTCATCAGCGGCGATATGACCACCGCCTTCATTGCTGAGGAATACCCGGACGGGTTTGCCGGCGTAGAACTGTCCGAAGCTGATCTGCGCAGGATCGCGGCCTCTTGCGCGGCGATGCATCGGGTGGCCGAGATTCGCCGCACACGTGTCTCGGGCCGTATGGACAATCACGAGCGCAAGGTGGGCAAGCGGTGGAACGTCGCGTTGCAGGGGCTGGAATTTGATGTGAAGGTCAAAGCCGACAAACAGGGTGCGACGGTCAAATTCGATGATGGTGAGACTCTACGTGTCTCATCGGACTGGACCCCCGGCGATCAACTGGCCGTTGTTGACGTGGATAGTGGCCTGCTTGTGATGAAGGTCGGCAAAATATCGGGCGGGTTCCGTGTGCGAAACCGCGGCGCGGACCTGAAGGTGCATGTGCGCCGTCCGCGTCAGGCAGAATTGGCCAGACTGATGCCCGAGAAACTTCCGCCTGATACATCCAAGATGCTTCTCTGCCCGATGCCCGGCCTGATCGTAAAGATCGATGTCGAAGTGGGGCAAGAGGTGCAGGAAGGTCAGGCGCTGTGCACGGTCGAGGCGATGAAGATGGAGAACATCCTGCGGGCCGAAAAGAAGGGTGTCGTTGCCAAGATCAACGCTGGCCCGGGCGACAGCCTTGCCGTGGACGATGTGATCATCGAATTCGAATGACCATGACCTTGTGTTCGCCATATCTCCGGATGGTCCCGGCGCGTCGCGCCGGGCGTGGTGAGGCCGTTCACCCGCCCTCGCGTCGTTCGCGGATCTCGCGTTCGCGCAGAGGCGTCTTGTCGATTGAACGGCCAATCTCGCGCACGCTCCATGGTGCGGGTTTGCGCAGTTTGACCACACCGTCCTTGTCGACGAACACCATCTGGAACCCGCGCGGCCGCAGTTCCGATCGGATCGGAGAGCGCGCGGCCGGGTCTGTATCTGTCAGCACGACCACATCGCGATCACGCATGGCTGCCTCGCCTTCGACCAGCATGTCGATCTGTTGCTGGAACCGGGGGTCGGCGGGTGTGTCGGCGAAGACGATGATGGGTCGACTGACCCACAGAAACTCGCTGAGTTCGCTGTCGCCAACGGGCCGGACGAAGTCATCCTCTGCCGGTGCAGACCCGTCGGCAGCCACTGCGGCCAGCGGGAATAGTACCAAGAAAACAAGGGCAAGCGTTCGTGTCATAAGTCCTCCTGTTGAGTTGAATATAGCCCCTGTGTTTGTGAATGCGACCGACGAAATGCACCCGGCGTTCAAAAACTTGCGTTTGACCGGGCCTGAACCGGCCCTGTCGGATATCACATCGCGCGGATGACCTTCCGACGCGACCCGAATAAAGAAAAGGAAATCGCCATGACCGATACCAAAGACTGGCAAGCCCTAGCCGAGAAAGAGCTGCGCGGGCGTCCGTTGGAAGATCTGACCAAGGAAACCTTGGAAGGCATCGATGTCAAACCGCTCTATACGCAAGAAGATACCGCCAATTTGCCGCATATGGGGTCTTTGCCGGGGTTTGGTCCGTTTACACGCGGGGTAAAGGCCACGATGTATGCCGGGCGCCCTTGGACAATCCGGCAGTATGCAGGCTTCTCGACCGCCGAGGAATCCAACGCGTTCTATCGCCGAAATCTGGCGGCGGGCCAACAGGGCGTTTCCGTCGCTTTCGACCTGGCGACGCACCGAGGATACGACAGCGATCATCCGCGCGTGGTTGGTGACGTCGGCAAGGCCGGTGTGGCCATCGACAGTGTCGAGGATATGAAAATCCTGTTTGACGGCATTCCGCTGGACAAGGTCTCGGTCTCGATGACGATGAACGGCGCGGTGATCCCGATTCTTGCAAACTTCATCGTTGCAGGAGAGGAGCAGGGCCACGACAAATCCGTCCTGTCCGGAACCATTCAGAACGACATTCTGAAAGAGTTCATGGTGCGCAACACCTACATCTACCCGCCCGAGCCGTCGATGCGGATCATCTCGGATATCATCGAATACACGTCGAACGAGATGCCGAAATTCAACTCGATCTCAATTTCCGGCTATCACATGCAAGAGGCTGGGGCGAACCTCGTGCAGGAACTGGCTTATACGCTGGCGGATGGGCGTGAATATGTTCGCGCCGCGACACAGGCCGGGATGGACGTTGACAAGTTCGCGGGCCGTCTGTCGTTCTTCTTTGCCATTGGCATGAATTTTTTCATGGAGATCGCAAAACTGCGTGCCGCCCGCACGCTGTGGCACCGGGTGATGACAGATTTTGGTGCGAAGTCTGAACGGTCAAAGATGCTGCGCACGCACTGCCAGACGTCTGGTGTGTCGTTGCAGGAACAAGACCCCTATAACAACGTGATCCGCACGGCCTATGAGGCGATGAGCGCGGTTCTGGGCGGCACCCAGTCGCTCCACACCAATGCGCTGGATGAGGCGATCGCGCTGCCCACCGATTTCTCCGCCCGCATCGCGCGAAACACGCAATTGGTGCTGCAGGAGGAAACCGGTGTGACCGATGTGGTCGATCCGCTTGCCGGCTCTTATTATATCGAAAGCCTGACGAATGAGCTGGTCGAAAAAGCCTGGGCTCTGATGGAAGAGGTCGAAGAGATGGGCGGGATGACCAAGGCCGTTGCCTCGGGCATGCCAAAGCTGCGGATCGAGGAAAGCGCCGCCCGCCGTCAGGCCATGATCGACCGGGGCGAAGAAGTCATCGTAGGCGTCAACAAATACCGCAAGGAACAGGAAGACCCGATCGATATTCTGGATGTCGACAATGTCGCCGTGCGTGAAGCCCAGGTCGCGCGACTGGAACGCATCCGCGCCACCCGCGACGACGCCGCGTGCCAACAGGCGTTGGACAATCTGACCACTACCGCCCGCGAGGGTGGAAACCTGCTGGCCGCCGCCGTTGAGGCCGCCCGCGCCCGTGCATCCGTAGGAGAGATCAGCATGGCAATGGAAAAAGAATTCGGTCGTCACCGCGCCGAAGTAAAAACACTGGCTGGCGTTTACGGCGCTGCCTATGAGGGCGATGAAGGCTTTGCTGCGATTCAGAAATCCATCGAAGACTTCGCCGAGGCCGAAGGTCGCCGCCCCCGTTTGCTGGTTGTCAAAATGGGGCAGGACGGTCACGACCGCGGTGCCAAAGTGATCGCCACAGCCTTTGCGGATATCGGGTTCGACGTGGACGTTGGCCCGCTGTTCCAGACCCCTGCCGAGGCAGCGCAGGATGCTGTGGACAATGACGTGCATGTTGTCGGAATTTCCTCTCAGGCCGCTGGCCACAAGACGCTGGCGCCGCAACTGGTTGAGGAACTGAAGAAAGCCGGTGCCGAGGATATCATTGTCATTTGCGGCGGTGTGATCCCGCAGCAGGACTACCAGTTCCTCTATGATCACGGTGTAAAGGCGATCTTTGGCCCAGGTACGAACATCCCCAGTGCAGCACAAGATATACTGCGGCTCATCAGAGAAGCCAAAGCTTAAGATCAGCCGGATTTTTCTCTGAAAAATCTTGTGATCTCTGCAAGTGGTGGGTACATGCGACCAGATCCATACGGGTCTGGTCGTTTTTGATGGAGGTCGCACGTGTTGCTGGATCATTTGGCCGTTGCGGGTGAGACACTGGAACAGGCAGCCGCTTATGTCGAACACGCCTTGGGGGTGCCGCTTCAGGGTGGCGGCAAACATGAAACTTTTGGCACGCATAACCGTCTGCTGGGGTTGCGCGATGGATTGTACCTTGAGGCGATTGCAATCGACCCCAATGCGCCCCAGCCACAGCCTACTCGGTGGTTTGACCTTGACCGGTTTTCTGGCTCAGCCCGGCTGACAAACTGGATTTGTCGGGTCTCGGACATTGATGCGGCATTGTCCATCTTGCCCGATGATGCAGGAAAGCCGGTCGAGCTGGCCCGAGGCGCGCTAAGGTGGCAAATGGCGGTGCCCCCCAATGGGCGGTTGCCTTTCGATAACCTGTTTCCGGCACTGATCCGATGGCATGGTGATCTTCACCCGGCCAAAATGCTTGAAGACAGCGGCTGCCGCCTAAAGCGACTGGTGGTTTTCCACCCCGACGCTCTGGATCTGGCGCGCTTGATCGGAGATTTGGAAACCGTGGTGTTTGACACCGGTCCAGCCGCGTTGCGTGCTGAATTTGAAACGCCTCATGGTCCGCGTGTCCTGGAATGAACATCCGTCAAGCCCAGATCGGGGATGCAACTGCAATCGCGGAAATCACCAACACGATCATTCGCGAAACGCTGGTGACATTCACCACTGACGAGCGTGAGGTTGATGCCGTAGCCAAGGATATCCAAGCACGCGGTCCCGCCTTTCTGGTGGCGGAAGAAAACGCACAGGTTCTGGGGTTTGCGACCTATGGCGCATTTCGAAACGGGCCGGGATATGCGGAATGCCGCGAGCATAGCATTCAACTGGCGCCAGAGGCGCGTGGGCAGGGGATCGGGCGCGCCTTGCTGTCCGCGCTTGAGGATGCTGCGCGGCAACAGGGCATACACGTTCTGGTCGCAGGAATTTCATCGGCCAATGCGGGTGCGGTCGCGTTTCACGCCGCGCTTGGGTACAGGCAAGTTGGCCATATGCCCGAGGTGGGCCTTAAGTGGGGAAAACGTTTGGATCTTTTGTTGATGCAGAAAATTCTCGCCTCAGGGTGATCGGTGGCACCTGACAGTGGTGAACAAGAGCGATAGGGTGCATTTATGTCGATCTGGACTCGTATATCCGACGCGCTGAGCGCGCTTTCCCAAGGTGAAAGCCTGACGGCAGTATTTGAAAAACTGCGCGCTCCGCCCGAACGCTCGGTCGCGTTTGCGATTGCGGTAATTGCGTTGGGTGCAAAAATGGCCAAGGCTGACGGGCAGGTGACACGGGATGAGGTTACCGCGTTCCGGGAAGTCTTCCAGATTGCGCGCAAGGACGAAGCCAACGCGGCCCGCGTCTTTGATATGGCCCGAACCGATGTCGCCGGATATCAGGATTACGCCCGAAAAATCGCCCGCATGTTCGAAGATGATGCGACCACGCTTTGCGATCTGATGGAGGGGCTTTTTCACATCGCCATGGCAGATGGGTTCTATCATCCGAACGAGAATGAGTTTCTGGAGCAAGTCAGCCGGATTTTCGGCCAGACTGAGGCTCAGTTCCTGGCTCTGCGCACACGATTTGTTCCTGACGCGCCGAGTGATCCGTACACAGTTCTGGGTGTGCCGCGCGACATGCCACTGCCAGATATCCGCAAGGTCTGGCGGCAGTTGGTGCGTGAAACCCATCCTGATGCGATGATGGCGCGCGGGGTGCCTGAAGAAGCCATTCGACTTGCCGAAAAGAAGATGATCGACATAAATCGCGCGTGGGACGAAATCAACGGCGCGCAGGCCTGACAGGGATGCGGTTCGCGACCTATAATATCGAATGGTTCGCCAACTTGTTTGACCGAAACGACAACCTGATCGTCAATGACAGCTGGTCGGGTCGTCTCAACATAACCAAGGCACAGCAAGTTGAGGCCATCGCCAAGGTTCTGACAGCGGTTGACGCAGATGCATTTATGATCGTCGAAGCCCCAAACACCGGTAGAACACAGGATACCATCCGAGCCTTGCTGAACTTTGCCGAGGCATTTGACCTGCGCACCTCGCATGCGGCGATGGGATTTGCAAACGAAACCCATCAGGAGCTAGCCCTGCTGTACGACCCCGATGTGATGACCGTAAGGCATGATCCGATTGCAGGCGACGACACGGCCCCCCGGTTTGACGATGTGTTTCGAATTGACCTGGATATCGACGCGACCGAGGACAGAGTTTTATTCTCTAAACCTCCGATGGAGCTGGCGGTTAAGACACGATCCGGGGTGCACCTACGCCTGATTGGTGCGCATCTGAAATCCAAAGCGCCGCACGGGGCCGAGACGCGGGATGAGGCAATCCGAATCTCGATCGCAAACCGCCGCAAACAACTTGCGCAGGCAGTGTGGTTATCGCGCCGGATTTCACAACATATCGCTGTCGGAGAACACGTTATCCTGCTGGGTGATCTGAATGACGGGCCGGGGTTGGATGAGTTCGAAAACCTTTTTGGTCGATCCTCGGTCGAAATTCTGTTGCAGACTGGCTTGTTCGATCCTCACGCCGGACAGGTGAATCCAATACCATCAACGGCCCGTTTTGACCTTGATAATGGGCAGCATCTTGAGGCTTTACTGGACTACATCATGGTCAGCGAAGACCTGCGTGCGCGGCGACCGGTCTGGCGCATTTGGCACCCGTTCAAAGATGAAAAATGTCGCGCCATGACCGACTTGCACCAGGCGTTGCTGACCGCATCTGACCATTTTCCCGTCTCACTGGATATTGAGCTGTAGCCTTTCATCAACGGACAGCAGCCCCTATACTTGTGCCTATGAGACGTCTTGTTCCTATCTGTGCGCTTTCGGTTGCGCTGGCGCTGCCCTCCCACGCCGAAGAGGACACCGGCAAGTCCCTGATGGAGCAGGGGGCCGAGCTGTTTTTTGAAGGGTTGCGTAAGGAAATGGAGCCTGCTCTGGAAGATTTACAGGGTCTCGTTGGCAAGTTCGGACCGGCCATGCAGTCCTTCTTTCAAGAGATGGGACCAGCGCTTGCCGAACTGGCGGATGAGATCGAGGATTGGAGCGCCTACGAAGCGCCCGAGATGCTGCCAAACGGCGATATCATCATTCGCAAGAAACGCATTCCGGACGAACCCGAAGTGCCCGAGGAAAGCCAGGAAGAAGCTGACGGGGCGACAGAGATTTAGCCCTTATCCCCTGACGATCACGCGGGTTTCGGATTTCAGGGCCGAAGCCAATGAGTTCAGCCGCGACTCCGCCACCTCGGTGAACAAAGGGGATCCTGCTTTGGGCAGCCTCAGTTCAAGCTGGCGCTTTTTGGGGAAATACCGCAGGGTGCCCATCGTCGCGTCGCTTTGCATCCATAGCATGGCACCGAAACGCATGGCCTTGCCGAGAATCTCAGCTTGTTTCTGGTCCTGCTCGCCCAGCAGTTTGTACAATGGGGCAAAGCGGTTGCCCTCACGTTTGTTGCGGTACCGGTGTTGCAGGGCCAGCCCGATAAAAATCCGCTCAGAGTGCTTTAGCCCGCCCAGATTGGCGCGGGTGACATAATCGAAACAGACCTCGGCCCGATAGTCGGGATGCGCGCGCCAGCTTACATCATGCAGCAGACAAGCCGCCTTGATCAGGCGCACGCGCGTTTCAGGCGCTGATTTGAACAGGGGCATGACGAAATCGTAAAGGTGCTTGCCGAAACCGGGCAGGCGCGCGTCCTTGGCCTCGGAGAACCGGCTGGCCTCGATCAGTGGATCGCGATCACGCAGGTTTTGCGGCATTTGCTCGTACAGCAACCCCTCGCGTATGCCATAGCTTGAAATCGCGATATCCTTGGGTTTGAACGTGCGGATCAACCGCGCGAGCACATCCATTGCATAAGGTATCAAGGCCATACGAGACCCCGAGACACCAGCCAAGCTGCGCAACTCGGCCGGGTCTCCTTTTTCGATGAACTTAATTGTTTCGTGCACCTGTTTGGTGGTCATGCGGTATTCATGCAGAACGTTCAGGGGATAGCCCCGCCGCAGCATGTCCAGACGTGCAAATGCCCGCCAACTGCCGCCCACAAGGAACAGACGATCCCTTTGAGGCCCCAGTTGATCCCGCAGGTCTTCCATTGCTTCTTTTATATGTGCCTTTCGCGCACGTCGTCCGCCCTTGATGTCACGCAGCTTCAGCGGGCCCAGGGCGGATGTCAGACAGTGACCGACCTCTCCGGCACCGATCTCGGCCAATTCCATGGACGAGCCGCCAATGTCGCAAACCAAACCATAGGCACCCGGCCAGCCAAGCAATACGCCTTGCGCCGACAGCCGCGCCTCTTCAGCACCATCAAGAATCTGAACGCTCAGCCCGATTTCCGATTTAACCTCTTCACAGAATTCGGCGCCGTCGCTGGCTTCGCGTACGGCTGCGGTTGCGACAACATGCAAACCGGGCAGTCCAAGATCATCCGCCAACCGCCGGAACCGACGCAGAGCTGCCATCGCACGGACGCGCCCGCGAGGGTTCAGATGACCGGTTTCCGACAGCCCGGCCCCCAGTTCGCACATCACTTTTTCATTGAAGAAATAGGCCGGAGATCGTGCCGCTCCGTCGAAGATCACCATGCGGACCGAGTTTGACCCCACATCGACCACACCGACCCGCGACAGGGCGCGGACCTCAGGATTATCGAACAACGGTTTTCCGAAAGGTCCCCAGTCCGGGATGTCGGTTGCTGCGATCTGATCCATGTTTCTTCCAGGTATTTCGGTGCCACAATGCGAAATCGCCGCGTTTTGGTCAATTGTCGGATGTGACATCCGTCACATCCGCGTTCAGGACCCGCCCCGCAAGCGCGCGCGTAATTTCTCTCTTTTCCGACAGGGCAAGGTGATCCAGCCGCGCCACGACCTCGGCCGCGGTTTCGAAACGCCGGTCCATGTGTTTGACAAGATAAGCAATCACGTCAGGTCCGGGGTTCAGTTGGCGGTCGATGAAAAGCTTGGCCAGCACCGCGCCCAAAAGCGCATCGTCGGGCGGATCAAGCGCCACGTGATGCGCGCCCTCGATCCGGCTTTGAAGATCGGGTAGCGGCAATTGCCACAGTTTCGGCACCAAACGCCCCGTCATCAACAATGCGCGCCCTTCGGCCAGTACCAGATTGTGCAGATGAAACAGGGTTTTCTGCTGTTCGATATCGTCAGCGACCATCGGCACGTCTTCAACGGCAACAGGTGTGCGGGCCAGTTCGGGAACGTCCTGATGGCGCACGTCTCGGGCCTGGATGATCCGCCCACCGGTTTCAGCGGCCCAGACATGGGCCAGATGTGTTTTACCTGCCCCGGCAGGACCGCTGAGGACCAGCTTGTTACCGGGCCATGACGTGGCCGAGATCATTGCAACAGCCAGCGCGTTGGCGGGGGAGACAAAGAAATCCTCACGGCCAAGCGCAGTTTTCGCCGGCAGATCGAAACTCAGTTGTTGGGCCATCTACTCGTCTTCCTGTTGCTGCCCTTCAATGCCGGTATACAGTCGGCTGTCCAGATAGACTGAGGTCAGGAACCGGGCCACAACCCCCAGGGCGGCCGCAACAGGCACGGCGACCAGCATGCCGACAAAACCGAACAATGCGCCGAAGACCGACAGGGCAAGCAGCAGCCAGACCGGATGCAGGCCAACCGAACTGCCAACCAGCTTGGGGGTGAGGAAATTGCCCTCGGTCACTTGGCCAAGTGCAAAGATGCCCGCGACCAACCCGATCTGAATCCAATCGCCCCAGAACTGAAACAGGGCGAGGCCGATCGCGAGCGTACCGCCGATCAACGCGCCCAGATACGGGATGAACGTCACAAGACCCGCTATAAAACCGACAATCAGGCCGAATTGCAGGCCAACGACCATCAGCGCCACAGCATAATAGGTGCCAAGTATCAGGCATACAGTCCCCATGCCGCGCACGAACGAGGCCAGAACGTCATCAATCTCGCCCGCGAGGCGCTTGATCGTGGGGGCGTGGTCACGGGGCAGCAGCTCTCCGATGCGGGCCGTCATGCGATCCCAGTCCAGCAGCATGTAGACCGTGACAACCGGGACAATGACCAACAGGAACAACACGTTGATCGCCGAACCAAGAGAGGCCACGACCGATTGCAGAACGTCCCCGGATTTTGCTTTCAAAGTCTCGCCCAAAGAGACGAGCGCTTGATGCGAGCTTGAGTTGGTGTCCAGAATTGATGGAAACTGCCTTTCGATAAACCCGCGTAGCTCTTGGAACAGGCTTGGAAGTACGTCGACCAGATCAACAAGCTGCGTGATCAGCGCGGGTACGACCATCAAAACGATCAGCAAAAAGCCCAGAACCCCAACAATGGTGATGATTCCGGTCGCCGCCATACGTGACAGACCCAAAGCCTCGATCCGGTCGGCAATTGGATCAAGGAAATATGCAATTGCACCACCGATCACGAAGGGCAGCAGAACGTCGCCAAGCGCCCAGAGCAGCAGGGCAAAAACTGCGGTTGCAACCCCCCAGTACCTGAGTTGATCTTTCACCGGCAACGCCATGGTTGTCCCCTTGTTATCGGCTCTTGCTGGCGTTCTTGGCGTATGCGGCCTTGTGATGCAAGCTGTTCATGTCCGTTGCAATACGGGTCGTCAATCGCGCAGCGTCCCAAGCTCAGGCGTTGTATCCTTCGCTGTCTCATCAGGCCAGTTTGTGCGCCATGTTTCAGCTGACCAATGGCCGCAATGCACCGGGGGACGGTCAAACCACGGCAGGGGCGTGAGCAGCGGTGCCACGATTACGTCGTGGCGGGGTACTGCAAAATAAGGGAAGGAATAGCGTTCCCGGCCAGAACGATTCACCACGCGATGCGGCGTGGATTTGAGCCGACCGCCTGACCACAGTTCCAGCATGTCGCCTATATTGACGACAAAGCCGCCCGGCGGACAGTCGGGGGTGATCCAGTCTCCGTCACGGGTTTGCACTTCCAGCCCGCCAACTGGGTCGGGGGCGATGATGGTCAGGGCGTCGGTGTCTTTGTGGGGATGGATGCCGTAGCCGTCCTCATGAGGCGCCTGAGGGGGATAGTGCAGCAGCGTCATATTTGTCATCGGATCGCGGAAAGCGTCGCGCAACTGGCGGGCGGGCAGCCCCAGACCGGTCTCTAGCGCGCCCAACAGGGTATCGGCTACAAGGTCCAGTTGCGACCAGTAGCCGAGGATGACGGACTGCGCCTCAGGCACCTGCGGCGGCCAGACATTCGGGCCATAAAGGGCGCATTCACTGCGGATCGGTGCATCATTGGCCACCTCGTAGTGCAGCTTGTACCCTTCGTATTTGTCCGCCGTGCCAGACCCATCATTCGGCGTGAAGAATCCCAACGGGATGAAACCGCGATAATTTTCGCGGGTAATCGCCTGTTCCCATTTCGCATCTTCGTCGATGTCAAAGATGGCCTGCACGCAGGTGCGCATGCGTTGGACTGTATCGGGGGATATCTCGGTTCCAGAGATCGACAGAAACCCGATATCCGCGCAGGCATCCATCACTTGCCTGACGGTCAGGTCATAGCCCGGATGTCCTTTGTCGCGCAGCGGGGTGATGTCAATCGTCGGAATGCGGCCCATCAGTGAATCCTGACACCTTGGCGGTCAAGCTCGGTATGAACTGGCGCAAGGTTCAATGCGTGAAGTTCTTGATTGCTTTTCAGCGACAAAGCGGCAGCAATACCTGCGCCCTGACCCATAACCGCACAGCACGCCATATTCCGCGTAGCGGCATGGGCCACCTTGTCAGCCCCGTGCGAACGGCCCGCGACCAACAGCCCCTTTATCCCTTTTGGTAGCATCGAACGATAGGGCACTTGCATGTAACGCCCCGTGGTCGGCAGAATTAGGATGCCGTAACCATCTATGAATTCGGGGTAAATGCCTATCGTGTCCTCGAACCGGCCCTGATGGCGGGCGTCGGCCTCGGTCATATTGTAGACCGCGTCGATCTTGCGTGTGTCCCGGATACCGATTGTCATGCCAAAGTTTCGCAGCCGGGCGTTTTCACAACCCGGCATGAAGCGGCGCAGCGCGTCGATGGCGAGCATGGCCTGCCGGCGGCCCTCGATCTCTCCGCGCGTCAGACTATCGGGGTCGGTTCCGTCAATTTCTGCGAGGTGGATGAGGTTCATATAGGTCAGCTCGCCCGTGTCGTGCATCGCGCCCCAAGTGCCTGCGATGGTGTTCAGATGCGGCGGGATCAGCCCCTGTTCGATAGCTTGCTGAAACGGTTTGTGAACGAAGGGTGAGAACATGTCGTCCTCTTTTCCGCTGGTTTCGATATTCCACTCTCCGCCACCGCCCCAATCCTTGTAGGTTTGCGGGTCGGCCTTTACGCCCTCTATAAAGGCGCGTTTGTCCACACCAGCCAGATGAAACATGACTGAAGCAGCCATCATCTCTTCGCGTGCGGTTTTGTAGGTCGGAGCACCCGCGCGATGGGCCACGTCGGTGTCTCCGGTCGCGTCGATAACCACCTTGGCCAGGATCGCCTCTCGTCCGGCCTTGGATTCGGTGATGATACCGGTGATCCGGTCACCGTCCATGATGGGCGCGACGAATTGGCGGTGCAGCATGGGATGCACACCAGCTTCTTCGACCAGCTTGTCTGCCACCAGTTTGAACCCTTCGCTGTCCAGCTCATAGCTGAGTGACTGGCTTTCCGGCACCGCTGCACCCATGTCCTTGGCGCGGTGTTCGAACTCCATGCCAATACCGCCCGCCTCAACCGTCTGTTCGTGGCGATACCAGGCAAACCCTTCGACCCCGACAACGGTGATGTTGCCGCCCATACAGCCGAACCGATCGACCAGAGACACCTCGGCCCCAGCACGCGCTGCGGCCAACGCAGCGGCCAGCCCGGCGGGTCCAGACCCAACGACCAGGACGTCGGCCTGATGGACAACGGGGATTTGACGGGCGGGTTCTTGAATGGTCTGCATAGGTGCCTCGGAAATTTACATTTTTGTCACAATTGAAGAACCTGACTGATGGGTCAATTCAAAAAGCCATCTGACCTTGGGGTCGCAAAATCACCAATGCCGATTGCCCCCGGCGGGGCTTTGCAATAAGCAGCTTTGAAGTCCAAATTCACCTTTAAAGGTTCAAAATGCGCCTCAGTCGTTACTTTCTGCCCGTTCTCAAGGAAACCCCGTCCGAGGCTCAGATCGTCAGCCACCGGCTGATGCTGCGCGCCGGGATGATCAAGCAGGCCGCCGCCGGGATTTATTCGTGGCTGCCGCTGGGCTTCAAAGTCCTGCGCAAACTGGAAAACATCGTGCACGAGGAACAGGCGCGGGCAGGGCATATTGCGATCCAGATGCCGATCCTGCAATCGGCCGACCTGTGGCGTGAATCCGGCCGCTATGACGATTACGGTCAGGAAATGCTGCGGATGCAGGACCGCCATGGCCGCGACATGCTGTATACTCCGACCGCCGAAGAGTTGGTGACCGATATCTTCCGTGGCAACGTCAGCAGCTATAAAGACCTGCCGCTGACGCTGTATCAAATCCAATGGAAATTCCGCGACGAAATCCGCCCGCGTTTCGGCGTGATGCGTGGGCGCGAGTTCTATATGAAGGACGGGTACAATTTTGACCTGACTAAAGAGGACGCGCTGCACGCGTATAACCGCCATCTGGTCAGTTACCTGCGCACGTATGAACGTATGGGTCTGCAAGCGATCCCGATGCGTGCCGACTCTGGCCCTATCGGCGGCGATGATACGCATGAATTCCTCGTGTTGGCTGACACTGGTGAGTCCGAGGTGTTCTATGACAGTGCCGTCACCGACCTGACGTTTGGTGACCGTGACATTGATTACGATAACCGCGAGCAATGTCAGGCCATCCTGGAAGAGTTCACCTCGAAATATGCGCGTACGGACGAAACCCATGACGAGGCGTTGTTCAACCAGGTCCCCGAGGAGCGTCGCCGAGTGGCACGTGGGATCGAAGTTGGCCAGATTTTCTATTTCGGCACCAAATACTCCGAGCCTCTGGGTGCGACCGTGCAAGGCCCGGACGGCAAACCGGTTCCCGTTCACATGGGTAGCCACGGCATCGGTGTTAGCCGCCTGATCGGCGCGATCATCGAAGCCAGCCATGACGACAAGGGCATCATCTGGCCTGAAGGTGTCACGCCGTTCCATTGCGGTATCGTCAACCTGAAACAAGGTGATGAAGAAGCCGACGCAGCCTGTGACAAAATCTATAACGCTCTGACCGCGCTGGGGCTTGAACCGCTCTACGATGACCGGAACGAGCGGGCAGGCGGCAAGTTCGCCACCATGGACCTGATCGGTCTGCCCTGGCGCATCACCGTTGGTCCGAGGGGGTTGAAAAACGGCGTGGTCGAGCTGACCTGCCGCCGGACCGGCGAAAGCGAAGGACTGAGCCCCGAAGCCGCCGTTACAAAAGTTGCCGAAATCTATGAGCAAATTGCCTGAACAGGATCAACGGCCGCTGATCTCGGTCGTTACGGTAACGCGAAACCTGATCGAAGCAGGGCGCGGGGAACAAATCCTCGCTGCCCTCGACAGTGTTCAGGATCAAAAGTTCCGCGACATCGAGCATGTGGTTTGGGACGGTCAATCCGACGACGGCACGCAAGACCTTTTGAAGGCCGCGATTCAAAAGATCGCGGACACTGAAAACCCCATTCCCGTGCTGTATATCTGCGAGGCAGACAAAAGCCTTTACGATGCGATGAACCAGGCGGTTCAGCGGTGCGCGGGTGAGTATATTCTTTTCCTCAATTCGGATGACTTGCTTGCGGGCGCCGACAGCCTGCTAGATGTTCAAAAAGCGCTTGAGCCGGACAAACCAGACTTTGTTTACGGTGAGACGGTTTTTTTTGATGATGAGGGCAATCGCCGCCACGCTCGCCGGCTTACGCCGAAATCCATCCTGCAACGCCTGCCATTCGGCCATAATGCGATGGTTTTGAAAAAGGCGGTTTTTCAGGAAATGGGTGGTCATGACCTGCAGTTCCGCATTGCCGCGGATTATGACATGGTTTTGCGGATGATTTTGTCTGGCCATTCCGGCCATCGGTTGCAGCGACCAATATCGCTGTTTCGGATCGGAGGAGTGTCAGCAGACACAGATGCCGCAGGTGCGGAAATGGCCGCAGTCTGGCTGAAAAACTATAGCCAGTTTTGCGATATGTCTGGATATACCGACGCACAAAGGATTGGATGGTACAGGCAGGGCCATCTGCCAGTACGGGTTTCAGCTGCTATTTTGTTGAAATCTCTGTCGCATCCGGCCATTGCCCGGGCTGCATTCTACAGCCTGACAAAGACGCTGCGCCGCAAAGCACAGTTCTGGCGTAGTTACTAGGTCTGTTACGGTTTTGGCCGTTTCGTCAGAATATCGCCATCCGCGGTGTTACCGCGTGCGACAACAATCGGACGCCCGAGGCGTTTGACCAATTCGCGCAGTTCGAACCCAAGAAAGCGTATCCCGCACACTCTGTCTCCGGTTGCGCGGTCCGTGATGCACAAGCGCCCGTCGCGAAACGCCAGACGATATCCCTTTTCCTTTAGGATGTCAGCCAAGCTTGCCCAACTTGCCGCAGTGTCAAACACAGGGCGAATTGTTGCACGCAAAAGCGCTGCAGTTTCACAATCAAGTTCTGAAGATGCCTTTCGGACTAAAGTCGGGTCCAAAAAAACCGTATTACTCTTTACTAACATGAGCGTCTCCCGCTCTTAAAATGGTATCCCCCTTGTATTCAGGGTGACAAAATTTCTAAAAATTGGCAAAAGGCGAAATAAAATTGCTGAGGAAATTGTTGCATTTTGAGTTCAGTCCCTCACGCAACGGCCTTTTTGACTTCATACCTGAAACAATTCGGGGATGTCTGTGAAGCGCGTCACAACCAAGGGTATAAGGTTGCGCTCTGATATCACCTCTGACCAGATCAATTGCGATGGTTTTTCGTATGATTCGTGTCGAAGACTATGCGCAGCGGTCGCGGAAACGCCCATCCGGACGCAGGGGGTGGATATCAACTTGACCATCCAAGGAAATGCCGAAAGTGTCGCGCCAAACAAAACCACCCGGAGCAGATATGGCCAAGACGCCCCCGCCCTTTGCCCCCTTTGAATGGAAGATCGCCTGGCGATACCTGCGTGCCCGCCGGGCCGAGGGCGGCGTCAGCGTGATGACCTGGATTTCGCTCATTGGAATCACGCTGGCCGTATTTGCCCTGATTGCGACCTTGGCCGTAAGGTCCGGGTTCCGAGCCGAGTTCGTGGGCACCATTCTGGGGGCTAATGCGCATGTCACGGTTTATTCGGCAGGCAATTTTGATGCTCAGGGCCAGTTGGATCGCACCATCGCGGAATATGACGATGTGGCGGACCGCATCGCACAGGTTCCCGGAGTAGAGCGTGCAGCGCCCTTGGTGAAAGGGCAGGTATTGATTACCAATCGCGAGCGCAGCAACGGGGTTGAGGTGTTTGGCATTCAACCGGATGACCTGCTGGACCTGCCCGGTGTTGCGGAAAGCGAACAGGCCGTGGGCGATCTGTCCGAGTTTCAGAATGGCGAAGATGTCATTGCCATTGGATCAGGTGTCGCACGGGGTATCGGGGCAACGGTTGGGGACACGATCAAGCTGACCTCGCCCAACGGAGTGAAGACGGCCTTTGGTACATCGCCGCGCGTAAATGCGTATCGGGTCGTCTATGTGTTTTCGGCCGGGCGATACGATATCGACAGGACGCGCGTGTATATGCCCTTCGAACAGGCGCAGAGCTTTTTCAACCGCGAGGGTGTGGCTGACGAGATCGAGGTAATGGTCGAGCGGCCCGAAGAACTGACGCCGATCCTGATCCCAATCCTCGAAGCCGCCGGAGAGCGAAGCCAGATATGGACATGGCAGGACGCGTCGGGCGGGTTCCTGCGGGCGCTTGAGGTTGAAGACAATGTGATGTTCATCATCCTGTCGATCCTTGTTCTGATCGCTGCGATGAACATAGTTTCGGGGCTGATCATGCTGGTAAAGAACAAAGGTCGCGATATCGGTATCCTGCGTACCATTGGGCTGAGCGAAGGCTCGGTCCTGCGCGTCTTCTTCATTTGCGGTGCGTTTACGGGGATCATCGGCACTGCTTTGGGTGTGCTGCTGGGATGCTTGTTTGCGATCTATATTGATCCGATATTCTCATTCGTGAACTACATCATGGGAGGCGGCGTTTGGGACCCGTCTATTCGCGGTATCTATGCCTTGCCGGCCGAACTACATCTGTCGGATGTGCTCAAGGCGATTGGTTTATCATTGGGGTTGTCGTTCTTTGTTACCTATTTCCCGGCACGCCGCGCGGCGCGGCTCAACCCGGTTGAGGCGCTGCGGTATGAATGAAGTGACGATGCGGTTGAACGGGCTGGTCAAGACCTACCTGAAGGGCACGCCGGGTGAAGTTCAAGTGCTGCGCGGTGCTGATCTGGAGTTGCGCGCGGGCGAAGCTGTTGCGCTGGTGGCACCATCCGGAGCGGGTAAGTCTACCCTGTTGCACATCGCGGGGTTGCTGGACACGCCAGATGTCGGGTCCGTGGAAATCGCGGGCAAGACTGTCAACGGCAAGGGGGATCGGACCCGCACGGCGATCCGACGGCAGGACGTAGGGTTCGTCTATCAGTTCCACCACCTGCTGCCCGAGTTCACGGCACTGGAAAACATCACCTTGCCGCAATTGGCCAACGGTGTGTCCGAGAAGGCGGCCCAAGATAGGGCGATGTCCTTGTTGGACCGCGTTGGTGTTGCGCCGCGCGCGCATCACCGTCCAGCGGCTTTGTCAGGGGGCGAACAACAACGCGTGGCATTCTGCCGAGCGCTGGCCAACACCCCCAAAATCTTGCTGGCCGATGAACCAACCGGAAATCTGGACCCCGAGACATCTGATCAGGTGTTTGACGCGCTGATGGCGCTGGTGCGGGAAGAAGGGCTGTCAGCGCTGATTGCCACGCACAACATGGACCTTGCCGCCCGGATGGACCGCAAACTGCGATTGGAAGGTGGGGTGCTCAGGCCAGTTGAGTGATGGGCTCCGCCAGTCAGCATGATGAAGACGTATTGTATTATTGCCACTGCTCATCTGCTTCGTTGATCTGGATCATTGTGCCAAGAACCGCAGCGAGCAAGCCTGTAAATGTCAATCGTGACAGGAGGATGCGATGAGCAGACAGCTACTTCGTATAGCTGCTATCGGAACACTGATGGCAACTACACAGGCCGCGGCGCAGGACGTCGGGGAAGGGGCCGAGTTGTACCGGCACTTTTGTGCAACGTGCCACGGGATCGATGCAGCCGGGCAAGGCCCAATGGCCGGTGTTTTGTTGATTCCACCACCGGACCTGACGAAACTAGCCAACGAAGATGGCGTATTCCCAACCGCCCGCGTGGTGGCGCGTATCGATGGGCGCGACCCATTGGTCAGCCATGGTAGCCCGATGCCGGTCTATGGGCCTTACTTTGACGGGCAGGATACCTCAATGAAAACGCCAGAGGGGCAGCCGATTCTGACAAGCCAGCCGATCGTGGATTTGGTCGCCTATCTCGAAACGCTGCAAGGGCAGTAGTTCTTATCTGCAAATGCCTTCGGTCTTGGCGCCGTTCCACGGGATCACGATGTCGCGGTCACGTGACTGCTCTGGCAGTGGTGACAGATCGAAATGTACGCTCAGCATGTCGTGAATTCGCTGGGTTCTGGGTGCCTTTGGGTCCAGCGCCCGGCAGCAGACGTACTCCTCGACGATCGCGCCTTGCTGTTCAAACCCATAGGACAAGAAGTTCGGCGATGTGTTGAGATCGAACAGGTACGGGTCCGAGTTGCCGCCATGTTCGGCTGCGGCGCGCAGCGGGTGATAGCCGGTGGTTTCCCGGTTTTGCCATTGCCAGACATGGGTCAACTCATGCGCAAGAAGCATCGCTGCAATCAGGTTCATCTGTTCGGGGAATTCGGACATATAGTCCTCAAGATACCAGTCGCGGGTGAAATAAACCCGATTGAACAGGGCAACGGCGGCCGGTTTTGCGGTCACTATGCCTTCTTCAGAAGGCGGCAGAATGCGTTCGCGGCAGGCGAGGCGGGGCCGTGATTTGCGATAAAAGGTAACCGGCGCGACCGGAGCCCCCTCGACCAGGCGCACACGGTCCAGGTTGAGCGTCTCACCCTGAACGGTATCGGCAAAGCTGCGTTCCTGCTCGGTCAACGGGCGACCGCAGGACACTAGCAAAACAAGAGCCATCATCAGGATGCGACAGGTCATGATCAGAGCCTAATGGCAAGCACCCGCACTGCAACTGCTTTTCACAGGGTCATTGCCAAAACGCGGCTGATTTCTGTCAGTGATCGTCCGGATTGATCCATCCACATGTTAAAAGCGTTCTGTACGGCCATCATTGCCTTTTTCGAGCTAGGTGGCCTGTCGACCACGCCTTCAGCGATCAGCCGGGCAGTGACATCCTGTGACAGGATAAAACTGTCGCGACCGGCAAGGCGCATAGCATATTGCGCCGACTTTCCACCCAAACGTGTGCCTCTTTTGTTTAACATAGCCAGCAGTCCTACGTAGTCGGTGGACGGCCAACTGCCCAGAACGCGGCCCGCACCACCTTCCTGACGCAGCTCTAGCAGAAACGCCGCATTGTCCCGGACGGCAGCGATCTTGGCACCGTTGCGCACGATACGGGTGTCCCGTAGCAGGGAGTCGAATGTCTCGTCATCCATGAATGCACAGCGGCCAACGTCGAACCCGTCAAATGCGGCCTCGAACCCCGCCCACTTACTGTCAATAACTGTCCAGTTGAATCCAGCCCGAAAAATGCACTTAGCGAAAATCGACAGCCAGCGATCGTCAGGCAGCGCGGCAAGCTCTGTAACGCTTTTGGGTTTGGTCAGCTTGGCCTCTATGGCGTCAGGCCCGCCGTGCCGGGCGGCGGCCATAAGAAATATATCATCGAAATGGTGCATCGGTACCCTTTGTTGTCGTGTTTGGGTGTTACATATTGAGCCGCACCTGAAATAACAGAGCATTTTCAGCGCTTCGCCCCAGTTGTTTGGGCTAAGGCCAGCCTAAATCCCAAGACTGCATCGAAGCCGAGAAATAAGGAAGATGACAAAGCTGGGTCGAGCCCTTTCCCGCTCGGTGCTGCTTCTAGGCATGCACGCAGCTTTGATCGGTTTGCCACCTCTGCCGCAACGCTGGGAGTGGTCGGATCGGATTATGCGTGCTATCTGAATGGGCACGATATTTTTTCGAGGGTCTCTGAATGTATCTGGCCTATGTCACAACCACCGACCGCGGCGCGACCGATCGGCTTCTGAGCGAAGTTGCACAGCATCTACTGGCCGCTGGCGCGCATCTTGCCGGCGTGGTGCAAACCAACACCGAATGCACCGATAGCAGCAAATGCGACATGGACGTCCGCGTGTTGCCAGACGGTGAGATGATACGTATCTCACAGTCGCTGGGAGAACATTCGCGGGGCTGCCGCCTGGACCCTGCGGCGCTGGAGCAGGCCGTTGGGTTGGTTGCCAATTCGCTGGATGACGCCCCTCAGTTGCTGATCATCAACAAGTTCGGCAAGCATGAGGCTGACGGGCGCGGCTTTCGTCCTGTGATTGCCGAGGCGCTGGCAAAGGACATTCCGGTACTGGTTGGTGTGAATGGCCTGAACAGTGACAAGTTTCAGGACTTCGCGGGCGGCGCGGCGGAAAAGGTCGCGGCTGACCTTGAGTCTATTGTAGCGTGGTTTGACCGCGTTGACGCACAACGGGTAGCAGCTGCCTGAGTGAGACTGGCCTTGTCGCGCCAATTTTGCAGATTGACCTACATAAGGCTCCGGTTGGTGATCCTTGGCGCGACGCTTTCTTGGTAATCAGTGCTGAGAGATCTTCTTCAATCCATTGATATCAAGATGAAAAAGCCTCAATTGTAAATACGATCTATGAGGCCTTGCCAAATTATGAAATGCTACGGCTTTGCGCTTCCAGAAAGCGATTATGCGCTGTGGTAAGAGCTTCATCATTCTGCAAAGAAGATGGTGGGCGACCCTGGAATCGAACCAGGCGTGCGTCTCCGCGAGGGAGTTACAGTCCCCTGCCACACCTTGCGGCCTGTCGCCCACTGTCAGGCGTTGACCTGACGTGGAGGCGTGATTACTAGCGCCTTGAAGGAGCGTCAACAGGAAAATTTCGCTTTGACGCAGGAAACCGAATTCCCGGCCCGGAGGCCCATGAAATGAAGAAACCCAAATGGGTCGTCGAAAAGGAACAGGCGCGCAAGGCGGCAGCAGCGGAATCCGTCTGGCTGTTCGGCATACACGCCGTGCGCGACGCGTTGATGAACCCCAACCGGCAGAAGTTGCGCCTGATCGTCACGCGGAATGCGCGGGATAAATTGGCCGAAGCCATTGAATTTGCAGGGATTGAGGCCGAAATGGTTGATCCGCGCAAGTTTACTGCGCCGATTGATCCGGGCTCTGTCCATCAGGGCGCTGCTCTTGAGGTCAAACCTCTGGAGTGGGGCGGTTTGGCGGAAAACTGCATTGGCCGTGAGCATCCACGCGTGCTTTTGCTGGATCGGGTAACAGATCCTCACAATGTCGGGGCGATCCTGCGCTCGGCCGAAGTATTAGGGGCCAGTGCGGTCATCGGCACACGGCACCACTCGGCGCCCGAGACAGGTGCATTGGCGAAGACCGCCAGCGGTGCGCTGGAGCGTCAACCCTATCTTCGGGTCCGCAATCTGGCGGATACAATTGTTGAGTTGCAAAACATGGGTTTTGTGGTGCTGGGGCTGGATGGTGAGGCCGACCAGACCATTGAAACGGCCTTGGGTGGCAAGCTGGATCAGCCAGTTGCGCTGGTGCTTGGAGCCGAAGGGCCGGGCCTGCGGCAAAAAACCAAGGAAACTGTTGATCAACTGGTGAAAATCGACGCAGCCGGGGGTTTTGGGTCGCTTAACGTCTCAAATGCAGCCGCAATCGCCCTATATGCCTCAAGGCACAAGTAGACAGGAGAGCCCCCATTCCAAGCCCGTCCAAAATCGTCACCTGCTGTTACTGCGGGACCCGCGCTGCGTTGGTTCTGAGGGGGCAGAAACGCCACGAGCTAAGCTGTTCAAGTTGCGGGGCGCCGCTGCATGACATCAAAATGGTGCCCAAGCGCAAGCTGAACGACGAAAAGATAAAACGAGACGTCAAGAACGCGCCCACGGCATACCGGAAGAGCAAAAAGAAGAAGAGAAAGGCCATTTTTTCGCGCTTGCTGGAAGAGGCATGGGATGTCGTCGAGGATATCTTTGATTAAAGTGGCCTCAGAGTCGTTTTGATGATCACAAACCCGTTAACTGGGGTTTCGCAAAGGCGCAAGAATTGCAATTTGATTATTTGAAAGGATCAAATTGATTTCTGCCATGCTTACTCGTCGTTTTCTGTTGGCCGCAGCGGCCGCCTCCATGATCGCACCTGCCGCCACAGCGCAGGATATGCCGTTTTTCTTTGCTACAGAGGGAGCGGCAATGGCAGGCTATGATGTGGTGTCCTATTTTGACGCAGATGCGCCGATAGAGGGAAAATCGGAACACGCAGTTGTGTGGCGGGGGGCCAAATGGCAATTCGCGACCGCCAAAAACCGTGAGGCATTCGAGCGTGATCCTCGCGCCTTTGCGCCTCAGTTCGGTGGCTACTGCGCTTACGCAATGGCCCACGGATCACTAACCGGTTCTGACCCGATGGCCTGGCAAGTGGTTGGCGGACGGCTGTATATGACCCATTCATTGGAAGTTGAACGGATGTGGCGCACTGACTCGGCTGAATATATCCGCATGGCCGAAGCGCATTGGCCCGGAATTCTTCACAACAAATGAGCAAATTGTCGATTTTTGTGAATTGTCATCACAAAAATTTGCTCAACCTCTTTTTTTCTCTGATCATATGCCTAAATGACACAGTGACCGCGGAACGGAACTGCCGCGGGTCATTTCACTGTCCCTCGTTCCAACAACTGGCGCTCAGGCACGGCCTGGGCGCTTTTTTCTTTTGGTTTGTCAGAATATGGTGCGGCCATGACAGCGTATCCTGATAAATATCTGAAAGAGATTCTGCAGCGTACCAAGGTGGTCGCTGTAGTTGGTGTGTCGATGAATCCGGTGCGGCCAAGCTATTACGTGGCGCGGTATCTATCGTTGAAAGGGTTTACGGTTATCCCGGTCAATCCGGGCCATGCGGGGAAAGAGTTGTTCGGTCAGACCGTGCGCGCCTCATTGTCTGAGATTTCCGAGCCGGTTGATATGGTCGATATCTTCCGCCGGTCCGAGGCGGTGCCGCCGATCGTCGACGAAGCCTTGGACGTGCTGCCCAAACTACGCACGGTTTGGATGCAGATCGGGGTGGAAAACGCCGATGCCGCCGCCAAGGCGCAAGGTCAGGGTATGGACGTGATTATGAACAGATGCCCAAAAATCGAATATCAACGCCTGTTTGGTGAGCTGCGCTTGGGTGGATTTGCGACCGGCGTGATCTCTTCCAAAATCTGATCCTATTCACTGACGTAGGGTAAAAGCTCACCATATTGCTCGACGCGGCGTTGCTGCAACACGGCGTCACGCGGCACCCATTCATATTTCGTGTCCTCCACCAGCGGAGACCAGAACAACACCCCGCCGTACCGCCAGGGATCCAGCACCACGCCGTCATACAGTGTTTCGCCTCTGCGGCTGATAATGGCAGTGCTGTGGTCGATCCTGAACGGGTTGTCCGCATTGGCGATAGCGCGGTGCAATTCGAGCGTTTGGAAGTTCTCTTGCTTGAGGCGGCGCTCAATATCCTCGGCCCAGTGCCAGCACAGCCCCCGAGGGCGCAGACCCTTGTTGACCTTGGCGTTGTGGATCAACGGGGGGTCAGTGATTTCGTATTCCTGCACCAGTTGCGCCGTATAGGAATAGGCGATCCGGGAGGCTCGGTTTGCTTCTTCTGGGTCAACATCCGGCCCAAGACTGAGGATTTCACTGGCGAGTCGCTGCACTTCGTCCCCGGTTGACGGGGGCGGGGACGCGCAGGCGGTCAGCGTCGCAAAGGCCAGCATAGCTGCCATAATCCTGATCATCCCTTGGCCCTATGATCCGTTGACTGTGAAACCTGATCATAAAGGCGAGGACGAGTTGACGGAACCCTGTCGTTCAGCCCTTGGGGCGAGCAGCTTTTTCAGCGATCCCGCTGACCCCTTGCCGCCGTTCCAACTCGTTCAGGACGTCATCCAGCGCGACATTGCGTGCCGCCAGCATGACCAGCAAGTGATATAGCACATCCGCCGCTTCGGCTGTCAGGCTGGCCCTGTCACCCTTGACGGCTTCGATGATGGCTTCGACTGCCTCCTCTCCAAATTTTTCGGCGCATTTTTCGGGACCTTTTGCCAACAATTTGGCGGTCCAGCTGGAGTCGGGATCGGCCTCTTTGCGGGCCTCAATGGTGGCGGAGAGATCGTGTAGAATACTCATGTTAACCTCATCGGGATGCCCGCAGCAGCCATGTGTTCCTTGGCTTCACGGATCGTATATTCGCCAAAGTGAAAGATCGAGGCCGCCAGAACCGCGCTTGCGCCACCGTGTGTCACGCCTTCAACCAGATGATCCAGATTACCCACCCCGCCCGAAGCGATCACGGGTACATCCACCGCATCCGAGATGGCGCGTGTCAGTGGTAGGTTAAATCCGGCCTTGGTGCCGTCCCGGTCCATTGATGTCAGCAAGATTTCACCCGCGCCTTTGGCGACGACAGTTTTGGCAAACTTCACGGCGTCGATCCCGGTGGGCTTGCGACCACCATGCGTGAAAATCTCCCACTTACCGGGGCTGACGGTCTTGGCGTCGATGGCGCAGACGATGCATTGGCTGCCAAATTGATCCGCTGCCTGGGCGACCACGTCCGGATTTGCCACTGCGGCAGAATTGAAACTTACCTTGTCCGCTCCGGCCAGAAGCAGGGCCCGAACATCTTCCTTGGTGCGCACGCCGCCGCCCACAGTCAGGGGAACGAAACACTGCTCGGCTGTGCGTTGAACAACGTCAAACATGGTGCCTCGGTTTTCGTGGGTGGCGTGAATGTCCAGAAAGCAAATCTCATCCGCGCCGGCGGCGTCGTAGGCCTTGGCTGATTCCACCGGGTCGCCTGCATCACGCAGGCCCACGAAGTTCACGCCCTTGACCACACGGCCATCAGCGACATCGAGGCAGGGTATGATGCGAGTTTTTAGCATGGCGGCATCCTTTGTTGCCGCACCTCTACCGATAATGCTCCGCCGATGCCAGTGCCGAACAGCGTGACACCGGCCAATCAGTGGATGCCTGTCCTTCGGTCAGTCATTGCGCAGTATCTTGAGAGCTGAGAACAGGTTGGCCTTGTCATCTGTCCAAGGAACCCGACCGTCAGCAACCAAAGGCTGCCACTCCCCTTCTTTGAGTTCGATCTGTGCAAACTATGCAAGTTTGACCAAAATTGTTTACGATCTGAGATCGATTCGAGGGCCAGCCTTCTTGGGTGGGTCAATCAGATGACAGCAGAGGCAAACACCGCGTCGATGATGCCGGACTTGTGATTGCAAGGCCATTCAAACCCGGGAAGTTTACGCCCAAATTCAGCGGGAGATTAATGAGATGCGCAGTTTCATTTTGGCAACTGTTTTCGTTTTAGGAGGAACCGTCGCAGCGATGGCAGACGATATCATCAAGGTTAGCACAGACAAATCGGTGTCAGAGGCGCTGGATGCGTTTGAGGACGCTGTTGGTAATGCGGGTGCAACCGTTTTTGCACGCATTGATCACGCAGCTGGGGCCGAAAAGGTTGGGCTGACCATTCCAGCCAATCAAGTGCTGATCTTCGGCAACCCCGCGATGGGTACGCCCGCTATGCAGATTGATCCGCGTGCAGGATTATTCTTGCCGCTGAAAGTGCAGGCATACGAGGACGAAAACGGTCAGGTTTGGTTGGCCTATGAAGACCCCAAAGAGACTATGGATGATCTAGACGGTGTTGATGCATCCCCGGTCATTGAAAAGATGCGGGGGGCGCTGGCAAAGCTGACGTCTATCGCGGCGGAATAGTTGATCGACTGTGCTGGCAACACGGCTTGTTGGCACAGCCCACCCTTCGAAATCTGCTTGATTGCAGGACTATGGGGCTTTTTCGTTTTCGGGCCTTGCGGGAATCGTCGCACGCAGGGGAAAATGGCAGCTTACCTTGAGGGCGGCAAATCCGGCGCTGATGAATCACTCAAGCCAAAGAACGCCGTCTGCACGGGCGGGCGCTAAGCTGATCATTGGAAATCCTACCTTTCCTGTTTGAAAGAACCGCGCTCTGGTAAAGCCGAGACATTCTTTCCAAGCCGTTGGAGGCAGTGGGGAGCGAATGTTCCAACCCGGTGTCACAGTCAGGATTAGCTTTTTAGCGTAAACAACGCCTCTTTCAGGTCAATCGCAACATCATAGAGCGCGCGCCCCGATATCGCTCCGTTCAGTTCGACGCCACAATCGCGCAGCGCGATCAGGTCAGCGATTGATGAAACGCCACCCGAAGCGATCACCGGAATCGATACAGCGCGCGCCAGGTCTGCGGTAGCTTCGACATTTGGACCCTGCATCGCACCATCGCGGTTGATGTCCGTATAGATGATGGCGGCAACGCCCGCATCCTCGAAGCTGCGCGCAAGATCGGTGACCTGCACGTTGGTTTCTTGAGCCCAGCCTTTGGTGGCAACCAAGCCATTGCGCGCGTCGATGCCAACGGCAACTTTGCCCGGGAAGGCTCTTGCAGCCTCTCGCACGAGGTCGGGGTTCTCAACCGCCACGGTGCCCAGAATGACGCGCGCCAGACCCTTGTCGATCCAGGTCTCAATCGTGGCCATGTCACGAATGCCGCCCCCAAGCTGTGCGGGAACATTGCAGGCCTTCAAAATTGCTTCAACCGGCGCGGCGTTCACCGGCTCGCCTGCAAAGGCACCGTTCAGGTCCACAAGGTGAAGCCATTCGCACCCTGCGTCAACAAAGGCACGGGCCTGCGCGGCCGGGTCGTCGTTGAAAACGGTGGCCTTGTCCATTTCACCGCGCAGCAAGCGCACGGCTTGGCCGTCTTTTAGGTCGATGGCGGGGTAGAGGATCATTTTATGCGGCCCTATGTCAGAGGTTACTCGCGCGGCGTATCGCACATGCAGGGTAGGGGATGCAACGCGACGCAAAGTCAATCTTGCCCGGTGGCGAATGGCGGGCCAGACTGGCCACAAAACAGGGAGACACTCATGAAAACATTTACTCTTGCGGCGGGTTTGGCAGTGCTGGCAACAACCGCCTTGGCCGCCGATCCTGTCGACGGGCTGTGGAAGACCGCTCCGGGGGATACCGGCGGTTATCTGCACGTCACGATTGCCGAATGCGGCAGCGCCATTTGCGGCACCATCGATACCGCCTTTGACGCGGATGGGAACGAGCAGTTGGAATATGAGAACCTAGGCAAGCAGATCATCTGGGATATGATCCCGGAAGGCGGCGGCAGCTATGACAATGGCAAGATCTGGGCCCCGGACCGGGACAAGACATATAACTCGAAGATGACGCTGGACGGCCAGAACGAGCTGACCGTCAAAGGCTGTGTCGCCGGTGGCCTGATCTGCCGCGGGCAGACCTGGACTCGCGTTCAATAAGGCTTAGGGCGCCCAGTTCAGGAAATTTCCGATCATACGCAGGCCCACATCCTGGCTTTTCTCGGGGTGGAATTGCATGCCAACCATGGTGTCGCGGCCGATCACGGCCGTGACCTCCTGTCCATAATCCACGTAAGCCAACCGTTCAGCCGGGTTTTTCACCCGGAAATGGTAGGAATGGACAAAATAGGTGTGATCGCCGGAGTTGACCCCGCTAAACACGGGGTGGTCGCTTTCCAGCACCAGATCGTTCCAACCCATATGGGGGACTTTCAGCGCTTTGTCTGACGGTTCAATCCGCACCACATCGCCAGCGATCCAGTCAAGCCCGTCCGTTTCACAGTATTCATGGCCCTTCGTGGCCATCAGTTGCATACCAACGCAGATTCCCAGAAACGGTCGGCCTTTTTGTTCAACCGCCTCAACCATGGCGTCATAGATGCCTTTATGTCCGCGCAATTCGGCGGCGCAGGCCGGAAACGCACCGTCGCCCGGCAGAACCAAACGGTCGGCACGCGCAACAACATCCGCGTCCGAGGTCACTACGACCTCACCCGCATCCACTTCGCGTGCCATGCGTTGAAATGCCTTTTCGGCCGAGTGCAGGTTACCGCTCTCGTAATCAATGATGGCTGTCAGCATTTACAGCGCGCCTTTGGTGGACGGGATCGCATCGGCCTTGCGCGGGTCAGTTTCAACCGCCAGACGCAGGGCGCGGGCCACGGCCTTAAAGGCAGCCTCGGCAATGTGGTGGCTGTTGAGGCCGTGCAACTGGTCGACATGCAGTGTGATGCCGCCATGGGTGCTGAGCGCCTGAAAGAACTCGCGCACCAACTCGGTATCGAACGCGCCGATCTTGGGTGTCGGCAGGTCCACGTTCCAGATCAGGAATGGGCGGCCTGACAGGTCCAGCGCACAGCGGACCTGCGCGTCGTCCATGGGCAGGTGGCACTCGCCATACCGACGGATGCCCTTTTTGTCGCCCAGGGCTTGTGTCAGAGCCTGCCCCAGCGCGATGCCGGTATCCTCGACCGTGTGGTGATCGTCGATGTGATAATCACCCTTAGCGCGGATTGTCATGTCGATCAGTGAATGGCGCGCAAGCTGGTCCAGCATATGATCGAAAAACCCGACACCTGTCTGGTTGTCATATATGCCTGCGCCGTCCAGATTGACCTCGACCGAGATTTCGGTTTCGGCGGTCTGACGGCTGATCTTTGCGCTGCGCATGGGCGAATTCCTTTTGCTACAGGCGCGCTTATAGACGGGGTTGGGGCGGCTTATCCAGACCGCACGTGGTAATCAGTGCAAACTGTTGCAGGGGATTGCGCCCGCGCGCGCCTCATGCCAGCCTGCCAGCAATTCAACCAACAAGGCACGGCCCATGTCCACCTGCGTTTTCATCCAGATCCGCTGCAAACCCGGCACCACGTACAAGGTTGCCGAAGAAATCGCCTTGCGCGAAATCCACTCCGAGCTTTATTCGACCAGCGGTGAATACGACCTGCTGCTGAAGCTCTACATCCCCGAAGACAAGGATGTGGGGCATTTCATCACGGAAAACCTTCTGGTGATTCCAAATATCGAACGGTCCCTGACCACGATGACGTTCAAGGCGTTCTAGCCCAGCTCAAACGTCGTAACGCCAAAGATGCGGTTCAGGTCGATATCTGGTTCGTGATTCGAATACATCCGCGCCGTTTCAAACACCTTGCTCAGCCCAAGTTCGTCCGCCAACGCCATGGCCGATGCATTGGGCTGCGGCATGTCCACAAATATCTCATGTGCGCCGTGTCTCTCAGGAAGCGTGCCAAGAACTGCGCCAAGCAACGCCTTTACGATCTCACCTGTGTCCGCAAACAGGGGGCCAATCTTGTATCCATTCATGCAGGGGCGCAGCGTGGCAAACCCCCTGATCCTGCCACTATCGACATACACTTTTGAGATATGGCCTGATGCACTCAGCCAATGTTCAAGAAATGCATCGCGCGGCGCGGGGAACAGACTGCGATCATAAACCCGCAGGGCATCTGAAACGCTGGAAAGATCAGAAATCTGAGCAACCCGCCCTGTTTCCAGTTTGGCCAGTATGTCCCTTGCAGTTCCGGAGAAACGATAGTTCTTGTAGGCAAAGGCAAAGCCCGACTTGCGATAATTGTGTTGCTGATCGACGACCCCATCCAACCCGATGTTGAGCGCATTGCAATTTGCCAGCGCATGCCGCCAGATTTTCAGCCCGTGGCCAGAACCGCGAAACTCGGGCCGAACGATGTAGAACCCAAGAAATGCAAATGTATCGTCGTAGCGGACGACAGAGATTGAGGCGATCATCTCACCATCCAGAAAACCGCCCAGAAACCCGCCGGAATCGGTGCTGTGGAAACATGCGGCGTCATGATGACCAGGGTTCCACCCCTCGCGTCCGGCCCAATCTACAGCCATCTGTAGTTCATCAGCAGTTAGCGGGCGGATGACATATTCAGACAAGGTGAATGTCCTGTGTTGCGTAGTACCGCCAGAATGGCGCAATGACAGCGTATAGACTAGGCGATATTGGAGTGTTGGTATCTGGAGCGGGCGAGGCGATTCGAACGCCCGACCCTAACCTTGGCAAGGTTATGCTCTACCCCTGAGCTACGCCCGCATCAGATACATATGTGGTCCAAAGACCTCTCAATGGAGCGGGCGAGGCGATTCGAACGCCCGACCCTAACCTTGGCAAGGTTATGCTCTACCCCTGAGCTACGCCCGCGCCGTTGAGTGAGGAGGGATGTATAAATTCCCACGCAAGCCTGCAAGCGGAAAAACACAAAAAGCCGGAAAAATCTTTCGACGGAAATCCCCGCGCCACACGTTAAAGACTATGACAGTTGTTGAATTGGCCGGTTCGAGGAGAGGAAGATGACACGCAGTGCAGATATAAAAACGGCCCTTTTGGCGGCACTAATCTTGCTGACAACCGTGATCTGTGTCCGAGATGAGAACAAGGTGGTCAAGGTGGAACCGATTCTCATGCAAGCCCCACCGATTGAGACGCGGATTTTGGCGGGTTAAGCCCTGCCACGCACGTCACAACGCCAGCGCGAGGTTCGCAATGGCAGCAACCAGTATAGCGGTGAATGTCAGCAGCATTCCCATGCGGCGTAAAATTACGATCTGAGGGGTACGGCCAAAGCCATATGCGTGAAAGACACGACCGGCCAGCAATGTCAGCCCAAGCATATTCAAGAGTAGGCCTCCTGCGTTTTGCAGTTCGGCCATGGCGATCAGCAGCAACGCAAAAGGCGTGTATTCGACGAAGTTGGAATGCGTTCTGGTGGCTTTGATCAAGTTCTTGCTGCCCCCGTCGCCGTACGAGATTTTATCGTTGAAGCGCTGGCTGATGACTCTCACGCTGAGGGCGATGTAGAGGATCGCCAACAGCGCGGCATAGATGGGGGATATAGTCAGCATTCGTTCTTCCTTCTGCGCAAAAAGCCGCCCGGTTCCCCGGGCGGCCGGTAGTTCCTTGTAAAGTCGAACCATTTATTCCAGTTCGACGAGCAGATCCTTGGCGTCGATCTGTCCGCCGGGCTGGACGTTGACGGCCTTGACCGTTGCGTCACGCTCGGCGTGGATGCCGGTTTCCATTTTCATGGCTTCGATGGTCAGCAGCATGTCGCCTTCCTTGACCTGTTGACCGGCTGTCACGGCGATTGTTGCAACCACACCGGGCATCGGTGCGCCCACATGGTTGGGGTTGCCGACTTCGGCCTTGGGTCGCGCCTGCGTGGCCGATGTGACCATCCGGTTCGGCACTCGGATCACGCGAGGCTGGCCGTTGAGTTCGAAGAACACTTTGACCTCACCCTTTTCGTCGGTCTCGCCGATGGCCTGACACCGGATTTCCAGAGTCTTGCCGGGATCGATCTCGGCGGTGATCTCTTCACCGGGCTCCATACCGTAGAAAAAGGTCTTGGTCGGCAGGGTGCGGACCGGTCCGTAGATCCGGTGGCGGCCCATGTAATCCAGAAACACCTTGGGATACATCAGGTAGCCATTCAGGTCCTCATCGTCGACCTGCATCCCTTCCAATTGTCCGGAAAGTTCGGCGCGGGTGGCTTCCAGGTCGACGGGTGGCACATGCTTGCCGGGGCGCTCGGTGTTGGGGGCTTCGTCCTTCAGCACCTTCTTGATGATGGTGTCGGGGAACCCGCCCGGAGGCTGGCCCAGATTGCCGCGCATCATGTCGATGACCGAGTCGGGGAAGGCCACATCCGTTCCGGGGTTCTCAACGTCCGCACGCGTCAGGCCCTGGCTGACCATCATCAACGCCATGTCGCCCACCACTTTTGAGGACGGCGTTACCTTAACGATATCCCCGAACATCCGGTTCACATCGGCATACATCTGGGCAACCTCGTGCCAACGTTCCTCCAGACCCAAGGAGCGCGCCTGCGCCTTGAGGTTGGTGAACTGACCACCCGGCATCTCATGCAGATAGACCTCGGAGGCCGGGGCCTGCAGGCCGGATTCAAAGGCGGCGTACTGGCCGCGCACCGCCTCGAAGTAATCGCTGATCTCGCGGATCGCCTTGATGTCTAGACCGGTGTCCCGCTCGGTATGACGCAGCGCCTCGACCACGGTGCCAAGCGTTGCCTGGGATGTGTTGCCCGAAAAGGCATCCATCGCGCAGTCAACTGCGTCGACGCCAGCCTCGGATGCGGCCAGAATGGTCGCGCTGGCGATGCCCGCCGTGTCGTGGGTGTGGAAATGGATCGGCAGCCCGACCTCTTCTTTCAGCGCGCGGATCAGGATTTTAGCCGAGGCCGGTTTCAGCAGGCCCGCCATGTCTTTCAGGCCCAGGACATGTGCGCCTGCGTCGCGCAGCTCTTTCGCCATGCCGACATAGTATTTCAGGTCATACTTGGCACGGTCCGGGTCGAGGATATCACCGGTATAGCAGACGGTGCCCTCACAAATCTTGCCGTTTTCAACGACCGCATCCATCGCCACACGCATGTTTTCGACCCAGTTCAGCGAGTCGAACACGCGGAACACATCGATATTCTGCGCGGCCTGACGCACGAATTCTTGCACCACGTTATCGGGGTAGTTGGTATAGCCAACGCCGTTTGCCCCGCGCAGCAGCATCTGGGTCATCAGATTCGGCATCGCCTCGCGCAGGTCGCGCAGACGCTGCCACGGGCATTCCTGCAAGAAGCGGTAGGCCACATCAAACGTCGCGCCGCCCCAGCATTCGACGCTGAACAGCTGCGGCAGGTTGGCGGCATAGCTGGGCGCCACGCGGATCATGTCGATCGAACGCATCCGTGTCGCCAGCAGCGATTGGTGCCCGTCCCGCATGGTGGTGTCGGTGATCAACAATTGCCGCTGCGCCTTCATCCAGTCGGCCACCGCCTGCGGGCCTTTCTGCTCCAGCAGGTTGCGGGTGCCCATCTGGGGTTCAGCCTTGAGCGCAGGGGGCTTGGGCTCTTTCAGGTCGGCACGCGGCATTGGGCGATCTTTGGTTTCGAGGTGCCCGTTCACGGTGATATCCGCGATATAGGTCAGCACCTTGGTGCCCCGGTCGCGGCGGCGCTTGAAGGTGAACAGATCCGGCGTCGTGTCGATGAACTTGGTGGTGTATTCATTCGACAGGAAGGTCGGGTGCTTTAGCAGGTTGATGACAAAATCAATGTTGGTGCTGACGCCGCGAATACGGAACTCGCGCAGCGCCCGGTCCATCCGGCTGATGGCTTTTTCGGGCGTTGGCGCCCATGCCGTGACCTTGGTCAGCAACGAGTCGTAGTACCGCGTGATCACACCCCCGGCGTAGGCCGTACCGCCATCCAGACGGATACCCATGCCGGTGGCCGAGCGATAGGCGGTGATGCGGCCATAGTCGGGGATGAAGTTGTTCTGCGGGTCCTCGGTGGTGATCCGGGTCTGCAGCGCATGGCCATTCAGATGCACTTCCGTCTGGCTGGCGGCACCTGTGGCCTCGGCCAGAGTCTTGCCCTCGGCGATCAGGATCTGCGCCTGCACGATGTCGATGCCGGTGACTTCCTCGGTGACGGTGTGTTCCACCTGCACGCGCGGGTTCACCTCGATGAAGTAGAACTTGCCGGTTTCCATATCCATCAGGAACTCGACGGTGCCCGCGCATTCATAGTTCACATGGGCGCAGATCTTGCGGCCCAGTTCGCAGATTTCCGCGCGCTGTTCCTCGGACAGATACGGGGCAGGGGCACGTTCGACGACCTTCTGGTTCCGACGCTGGACCGAGCAGTCGCGTTCATACAGATGGTAAATCTCACCATGCTTGTCGCCCAGAATTTGCACCTCGACGTGGCGCGCGCGGGTGATCATCTTTTCCAGATAGCCCTCGCCATTGCCAAAGGCGGCCTCGGCCTCGCGGCGGCCTTCCAGAACCTTCTCCTCCAACTCATCTTCGGACTGGATCGGACGCATGCCGCGCCCGCCGCCGCCCCACGACGCCTTGAGCATCAGCGGATAGCCGATTTCCGCGGCTTCCGCCCGGATGGCATCCATGTCATCGCCCAGCACTTCGGTCGCCGGGATCACCGGAACGCCTGCCGCGATCGCGACCCGCCGTGCGCTGGCCTTGTCACCAAGCGCGCGCATGGTCTCGGCGCGGGGGCCGATAAAGGTGATGCCGTTCTGGACACAGGCATCCACGAAGTCAGGGTTTTCCGACAGCAAGCCGTAGCCCGGATGGATCGCATCCGCACCACATTGCTTGGCCACGCGAATGATCTCGTCAATCGACAGATAGGCCGCAACCGGACCCATCCCCTCACCAATCCGATACGCCTCATCCGCCTTGAACCGATGCAGACCCAGCTTGTCCTCCTCGGCGTAAACCGCAACGGTCTTCTTACCCATCTCATTCGCCGCACGCATCACGCGAATCGCAATCTCGCCGCGGTTGGCAATCAATATCTTTTTGAAATCGGTCATATCGGGTCCCGGTCTTTTTTGTTTGGCCGTGTCATAGGCGGACAATAAGCGCACGTATATCAGTCGTTCTGGGTAGAACCGGCATGTTAACGCTCGCAAACGCCTCTTGTTAGCGGTAACTTCTTACCCGCTCTGCATTGCAGCATCAATCGGCGTGATCATGTGTCTTTATCTGATCCAGTTGCGCCACCCCCATCTGCCCCATATTCGCGTGCAAATCCTGCAGTAGAATGTCGATGACATGGGCCGGTCCACGTGCCCCCAAAGCAGCGAGGCCATAGAGAAAACCGCGCCCCAGCATGACAAAATCTGCCCCAAGGGCCAGCGCGCGCAGAATGTCCAGGCCGCCTTCGATGCCACCGTCAAAGATAAGCGGCAGGTTCGTGGCCGCGCGAATGGCGGGCAGCACGGAAATGCTGGCCGGAGCGCCATCGAACTGCCTGCCACCGTGATTCGAAACCCAGATTGCGTCAACTCCTACCTGTTGCAGCCGGTCAGCGTCTTCTGCGCGCATCACACCTTTGACAATCAAAGGCCCGTCCCAGGCATCACGCAGCCAGTTCACGTAATCTAAATCCGGTGAGGTGCGTAGCAGATAGCCGACATGCGCCGTTGGTGAGCGGGCGCTGTGACTGTCGATGTACTTGTCGAGCGTCCGCATTCGCGGCATCCCGTTTCGCGCCATCCCCAAGGCCCAAGTTGGACGCAGGGCAATCTGGGCCAGTAGCCTCGGGGTGAGTCTGGGCGGATTGGTCAGGCCGGATCGCACCTGCCGTTCCCGACGAGAGGCGACAGGAACATCTACGGTCAACACAAGTGTCGTGAAACCAGCACTTCTGACGCGGTTCAGCATATCAGTGCGGATTTCGGGATCTTTTGGCGGATACAGCTGGAACCAGGCATTCTGTCCAATATGTGGCGCCATGTCCTCGGGGCTCTGACTGGCGACGGTCGACAGGGTATAAGGCACGCCCGCCTCTGCGGCGGCCTGCGCCAGCAATTGTTCCGCATTCGGCCAGATCAGCCCTGACATCCCAATAGGCGCAATACCGAAGGGCAGGGGAAAGTCCTTACCAAGGAATCGCGTACCAGTCTCACATTCGATTGGGCCATGCAGGATCGAGGGCAGAAACTCGACATCATCCAACGCAGCCCGGTTTCGATGCATAGTGGCCTCGGTCCCGGTGCCGCTTGCCAAGTATTCCCATACAAAATGCGGCACCCTGCGCCGCGCACGGCGCTTCAGGTCGGCAATGCCGGGGAATGAGCTGTGAAGGTCCATATGAATTGATCCGACCTGTTGCGCGATTCTGCAAGGTTTTCAGACTGCTGCCACCAGAAAGGATGCACGAGCGGGCCTTTGGGCGATTGATGTCAAAACACTGTGCCGACGGAGGCCGGATGAAACCGGGTACTGTTCGACCTGTTATGCATAGCCCAGAGATTTATGTGCGCCTGCTGGCAGAACCCAAGCCCGTCAAGTGCTCCGGCGCAAAGGGAGTGAAATAGGTGCAGGCGAAACCCGGTGTATTGATCAGAAATGCGACGGGTTTTTTTCAGTATTGTGCGAACAAGCCGTGAACAAACCCTTTCCCTTGCGGCGTTTCCAGCGTAGTTTGGGCAAATGAGCAGTTTCGACGAAATGGACGCCTTTGAGGGCGCATCATTATCCGCGCGTGCCATGGCTGCGCGCCCCACACCGTATCTGAACGAACTGAACCCGGCCCAACGCGAAGCAGTCGAGCGGTTGCAGGGCCCGGTTCTGATGCTAGCCGGTGCGGGCACGGGCAAAACCAAGGCGCTGACGGCCCGGATCGCACATCTTCTCAGTACTGGTCGCGCGCGTCCGAACGAGATTCTGTCCGTGACCTTCACCAACAAAGCTGCTCGTGAGATGAAAGAGCGGGTCGGTCGATTGCTTGGGCAGCCGGCGGAAGGAATGCCGTGGCTGGGAACATTTCACTCGATCTGCGTCAAGCTGCTGCGCCGTCATGCCGAGTTGGTCGATCTGAAATCCAACTTCACGATTCTCGATACGGACGATCAACTGCGCTTGCTCAAGCAGTTGGTACAGGCGGCGAATATTGATGATAAACGCTGGCCCGCGCGAATGCTTGCCGGGATCATCGACGACTGGAAGAACCGCGCCTTGACACCCGACAAGGTGCCTGTGGCTGATGCCGGGGCCTATAACAACAAGGGTATTGAGCTTTACGCGCAGTACCAGACCCGGCTGCGCGAGTTGAATGCCGTGGATTTCGGCGACTTGCTGCTGCACATGGTTACGATTTTCCAGACACATCAGGATGTGCTGGAACAATACCAGCGTTGGTTCCGGTTCATTCTTGTGGACGAGTATCAGGATACTAACGTCGCGCAGTATCTATGGCTGCGTCTTCTGGCCGGTGCGCATAAAAATATCTGTTGCGTTGGTGACGATGATCAATCGATCTATGGCTGGCGCGGAGCCGAAGTGGGCAACATCCTGCGCTTCGAAAAGGATTTTCCGGGTGCCTATGTGGTGCGGCTTGAGCAGAACTATCGCTCGACCCCGCATATTCTGGCCGCCGCGTCGAACGTAATTCGCGGTAACGAAAGCCGCTTGGGCAAAGAGCTTTGGACAGACGCTGAAGAGGGCGAAAAGGTTCGGCTCATCGGTCATTGGGATGGCGAGGAAGAGGCCCGTTGGATCGGTGAAGAGATCGACGCGATGCAGGGCGGGACGCGCGGTGTGCGGCCCATTGGGTTGGATGAAATCGCCATTCTGGTCCGTGCGTCGCACCAGATGCGCGCGTTTGAGGATCGGTTCCTGACTATCGGCCTGCCCTACAAGGTGATCGGCGGCCCCCGGTTCTATGAGCGGATGGAAATTCGCGATGCCATGGCTTATTTCCGGCTCGTGGTCAGCCCCGGCGACGATCTGGCGTTCGAGCGGATCGTAAATACGCCGAAACGGGGTCTCGGTGACAAGGCGCAGCAGACGATCCAAATGACTGCACGCGAGCATGGCGTGTCACTGGTCGACGGCGCGCGTATTGCGGTCGACAATGGGTTGATCAAGGGCAAGGGCGGCAAGGCGCTGCGAGAGTTGATTGACGGGCTGGCGCGGTGGAACGCGATGACGCGCGGACCGCGGATCGAGGTCGACGATGACTCGGTCATTGATGACGGCGCCCCGATGCGGTTTGGAGAACCTGAGGTCTCGCATATCGAACTGGCGCAGATCATCTTGGATGAATCCGGTTACACCGCCCATTGGCAGAACGAAAAGACGCCTGAGGCTCCGGGGCGGCTGGAAAACCTGAAAGAACTGGTGAACCAGCTGGATAATTTCGAGAACCTGCAAGGGTTTCTGGAGCATGTCAGCCTAGTCATGGATAATGAGCAGGAGGGCGACGGGGCCAAAGTCTCGATCATGACCTTGCACGCGGCCAAAGGGTTGGAGTTTCCCGCTGTTTTCCTGCCGGGGTGGGAGGATGGGTTGTTCCCTTCGCAGCGGTCCATGGACGAATCCGGGATCAAGGGTTTGGAAGAAGAGCGGCGGCTGGCCTATGTGGGCATCACCCGCGCGGAAGAAGTTTGTACGATATCTTTCGCGGCGAACCGGCGCGTGTTTGGGCAATGGCAGAATGCAATGCCGTCGCGGTTTATCGACGAATTGCCCGAAGATCATGTTGAGGTGCTGACACCTCCGGGGCTTTACGGCGGTGGTCAACCCACGGCTGGGATCGAAACCCGCGCGGCTGAAGCGAATGTCTATAACTCTCCGGGGTGGAAGCGGATGCAGGCGCGCCAAGGGCAGTACGGAACCTCTCAGCCGCGCGAAAGTCGCACTACGGTGATCGACGCAACTGCGGTGGCCAGCTTTACGATGGGTGAACGCGTGTTTCACCAGAAATTCGGGTATGGTGCGGTGATCGGCATCGAAGGGGACAAGGTCGAAGTGGATTTCGACAAAGCGGGGATCAAGAAAGTGGTCTCGCGGTTCCTGTCCGCCAAGGACGACGTGCCTTTTTAACCAAATAGAATGTGCCTTTCGGCACATGCTCGATTTTTGTGATGGGCACCCGGCGTTGGCCGTGGCGCCTTTTTTCGTGCCTGAGAAATGAAAAACGGCGGTTCCCAGGGAGGAGGGAAGCCGCCGTTTTTTTTAACACCAGGGCAAGGGAGGAGGAGAACCCCGATGCATCTGAACCCGGGTTTGACCCGGTATATAAAAAGACGCGGTGACGTCAGGGAGGAGGAGGACGTCACCGCGCGCTTTGAACATCAGGGCAGGGAGGAGAAACGCCCCGATGCATCTGAACCCGGGTCTGATCCCGGTATCTGTAAGGACGCGGCGACGTCAGGGAGGAGGAAGACGTCGCCGCGCTCTTTCAACACCGGGAAAGGGAGGAGGAGTACCCGGTGTGTCAGTGTCCGGCATCCTGGGCCGGTATAATTGCGGCGATATCAGGGAGGAGGAGAGATATCGCCGCTGAAATACAGGTCCAAAAGGGAGGAGAAGGACCTGATCTCGGTATGTGAGTGCGCGCCTAGGACGCGACGTAGTCTTCTGCCGCCTGCATTGCCATCCGACGGATCATCGAACGGTGCAGACCAAGATCGGCCAGCTCGCGGTTCGACAATACGGACAGTTCGTTAACTGTTTGACGGTAGATGCGGTACCGGAGGAAGCGGGCTTTCGCGACGTCGATCAGTGACGACAAGCCAGTCGCCGGTGCGCCTTTAAGTACGGTTTGATGTGTTGCTGCTGCCATCTGCGTTACCCGATAAGTTTCGTTCTTGCCGATGTGTTCCGGCGTTTGCTTGAGACTGAAGATAAGGGAATGCTGCGCTTGCACAACAGCCTACATGGTCAATGCTGCTATGCAGCAAATGCATAGATATCAACGCGTTGGTCGAAAATGGACATAAGTGCCTTTAAAATATAGGTTTTAGGTCAATCCATGCAGTTAACGCAAACGCCTGCGGCAACCGGGGAGTTAAAGATTGCTTTTTCTTTACGCGCGTTGCTTTGAAATTTGGGCAAATTGAGAATCCGGTGAAACGCGAGATTTCGTACCGATGTCGGGTAACTGCCTGCATGGGAAATTATGGGCGTGTCGTGAATATCCGGTGGTTTTGCTGTCTGCGCGCTTTGGCCTGGGGGTGATTCGACGCATTTAAGGACAGTTTTGAACACTTGAGTGGGAGATTCTCATGATCTTTTTAAAAAAGTGGGAAATTGTGGGAAATGTAGGGTAAGGGTGCAATTTCGCTACCAGTTGTGTATGTTAAGTATAAACTAACCAAATGTAGTCTAACTTGGCTAGTTTTCATTTGGGTCAGCTTCAGTTATGTTGCAACGCATGCAGGTATTGGCAAAAGTTTTTGTTGATTTCCATGAATTCCCATGTCATCCCTTAATCATAAGATGAGGACGAGGCACATGGGGCGCCAAACGACCCCGAACCAAAAAAACAGGTTTCATACAGGCATCTCGCTTTCATCACTCAGAGATCCGGCGCGCGGGCGAGCAGACATCCCCCCAGGTGGCGCGCGCAGCTGGACATCCCGCACAGCGGGTTAATGCGGCGGGTTGATCAGTGGCAGCAGATCAACCCGCCGTTTTTCATCCGGGGGACGTGAAGATTTGGTGGGGCGCAAGCGAAAGGGACAGTCGTCTTGGCGCGCAGGTTCAGAGGTGAAAGCCACCACAAGGTGGATGCGAAGGGCAGGGTCTCGATCCCGGCCTCTTTTCGCCGTGTGCTTGAATCTTCAGACCCGAACTGGCAGCCCGGCGACAATCCAGAGCTTGTGATCGTCTATGGCGACCACCGGCGAAAATTCCTTGAATGCTATACCATGCAGGCGATTGACGAGGTCGATGAGAAGATTGACGCCCTGCCGCGCGGCTCGATGCAACGAAAAATGCTGCAGCGCATGTTTCACGGGCAGTCTTTTCCCACCACAGTCGACGAGACAGGGCGTCTTGTTCTACCGGCCAAGCTGCGGACTAAGATCGGGCTAAAGGGCGAGGCATTTTTTATTGCTGCTGGTGACACGTTTCAGATTTGGAAGCCTGAGACTTACGAGTCGGAAGAGCTTGCCGCAGCCGAGGAATGGCTGGATGAACAGCCTGAGGACTTTGACCCCCTCGAATTCCTAGATGGCGTCAGGGAGGCGTAGCGGCATGGCCGGCGCTGAAACACCTTCTGAAAAACCTCACATCCCTGTTCTGCTGCGCCCTTTGCTGGCCGCTGTTGCGCCGGTGTCGGGAGTTTGGCTGGACGGCACTTTTGGTGCGGGCGGGTACACACGCGGCCTGCTGGACGCTGGGGCTGACAAGGTTATCGCCGTTGATCGTGATCCTTTGGCGTTTGAAATGGCTGCAACGTGGGCGTCTGCCTATGGCGACCGGCTGGTGATGCAACAAGGCGTTTTTTCGCGGATGGATGAATACGCTTTGGACCTGGACGGGGTGGTGTTGGACCTTGGCGTGTCCTCCATGCAGTTGGATCAAGCCGAGCGCGGGTTTTCTTTCATGAAAGACGGTCCGCTGGATATGCGGATGAGCCAGGAAGGTGAAAGCGCCGCTGATCTTGTCAACACTGCGACCGAGGCGCAGTTGGCTGATATTCTTTTCCACTACGGTGAGGAGCGCGCGAGTCGCCGGATCGCGAAGGCCATAGTGAAGGCGCGGGCACAGGAGCCGATCACCACGACTCTGCGTTTAGCTGAAATCATCGAATCTTGCCTACCACGCTCGAAACCGGGCCAGTCACACCCAGCGACGCGCAGCTTTCAGGGGCTTCGGATCGCAGTAAACGCAGAATATGAAGAGTTGTTTCAGGGCCTTATGGCCGCCGAACGGGCATTGAAGCCCGGTGGGCAGTTGGCTGTTGTAACTTTTCATTCGATTGAGGACCGGATGGTCAAACGGTTCTTTCAGTCACGTGCGGGCAAGACGGGGCGTGCCAACCGCTATGCGCCAGAGGTGGAACAGGAGCAGCCGCAATTCACGCTCAAAACACGCAAGGCCATTGGACCGGATGCGCAGGAATTGCAGGAAAATCCGCGTGCGCGCTCGGCCAAACTGCGTGTCGCGGTGCGGACAGATGCTCCAGCGGGGGAAATTGAGGCCCGCGCAATTGGGATGCCGCAACTCGGGGGAAGGATGAAATGAAGAGTGTTTTGTATGTGTTGACTGCCTTGTCCGTATTTGGGCTGGCGCTTTGGGCATATCAGGAAAACTTCCGCACTCAACAGGTGGTGAAGGAAACGCAGAAGTTGCAGCGCGAGATCGGGATCGCGCAGGTGCGTTTGGCTGTATTGAACGCGGAATGGGCCTATCTCAACCGCCCCGACCGGCTGCGCGAACTGGCCGATCTGAACTTTGAACGTTTGGGCCTGTTGCCGCTGCGAGCTGAACAATTCGGCAGGGCTGATCAGATTGCCTATGCCGAGGATCCGGACCTGCCCATCGTTGATCCGATCGAATTACAGGCCATTACAAATACTCAGGCGTTGGGTGAGGTGCAAATCCCATGACCCGCACGCCTCTGCGCCCTCTGGCCCGTATCCTTGATGCTCGTGCCCGGGGTGAAAACCCCAAGGCAATTGAACGAGAAAACATCCGTCAGCGTCATGAGGATATGAAGGACCGTGCCCGCGCCCGCGCTGAAGGGCGTCTTTTGGTCTTGGGTCTTTTCTTTTTCTGTGCGTTCTCGGTCGTTGGCGTCCGCATGGGTATGCTCGCCACGTCCGAGGCGCAAGAGCCGCTGGCCAGTGCCCCCGGTGCCGCGATTGCCATGCAGCGCGCAAATATCGTCGATCGCGAAGGCCGTATTCTGGCGACTAATCTGGATACCTACTCGGTCTATGCGCAGCCGCCTTTGATGATCGACCCCGAGGCCGCCGCTGATCAACTGGTTGCGATTTTCCCTGATCTTGAAAAAGAACGCCTGATCACAGACTTCACCGGCAACCGCAAGTTCCTTTGGATCAAGAAACGTATCTCGCCCGAACAGAAGCAGGCCGTTCACGACATCGGCGATCCCGGCATTCTGTTTGGTCCCCGTGAGATGAGGCTGTATCCGAACGGTAAACTTGCCGCCCATATTCTGGGTGGGTCCAGCTTTGGCCGCGAGGGCGTAAGCGCCGCTGAGGTGATTGGTGTCGCGGGCGTTGAAAAGCAATTCGACGACTATCTGCGTGACCCGGCCAACGGCAACAAGCCTCTGCAGCTGTCGCTGGATTTGACCGTTCAGGCTGCGGTCGAGCAGGTGCTTTACGGCGGCATGAAGATCATGAATGCCAAGGGCGCGTCCGCCGTGTTGATGAACGCACATACGGGTGAGGTCGTCTCGGCTGCTTCGCTACCGTCTTTCGACCCGAACGACCGCCCACGTCCGCCTACATCGGGCTTTGACCCGTCGGACAGTCCGCTGTTCAACCGCTATGTGCAGGGCGTTTACGAGCTGGGGTCGGTTTTCAAGATTTTCACGGCCGCTCAGGCGGTGCAGTTGGGCTTGGTGAATTCCGAAACGATCATCGATACCTCGGGTCCGATGCGGATCGGGCGTTTCCCGATCGGTGAATTCAACGGCAAGAATTACGGCAAGATCAGCGTGGCGGACGTGATCGTCCACAGCTCGAACCGGGGGACCGGGCGGCTGGCCTTGCAGATTGGTGCAAAACGCCAGCAGGATTTCCTTGAGGCGCTGGGTATGTTCGAACCCACCCCGTTTGAAATCGTCGAGGCAGCCGGGGGCGAACCGCTGAAGCCCAAGAAATGGGGCGAGCTGAGCACTGTAACCATTTCCTATGGCCACGGTCTTTCGACCAGCCCGATGCATCTGGCTGCGGGGTATGCGGCGATTGCCAATGGCGGTCACTATGTCAGCCCGACCATCCTGCGCAAGAACGGGCCGCAATATGGCCCGCGCGTCATGTCAGAGAACGCGGCCAAACAAGCGCAGAATATGCTGCGCCGTGTGGTGATGGATGGAACTGCAAGCTTTGGCGATGTTGCCGGATATGATGTGGCCGGCAAAACAGGCACGGCGGACAAGCCCAAACCGCGCGGTGGCTATTACGATGACAAGGTGATTGCCACTTTTGCGACCTTCTTCCCCGCGTACGATCCCAAATATGTGCTGATCGTGACCTTGGATGAACCGTCCATCGTTGCCTATGGTGAAAAGCGTCGGACGGCGGGTTGGACCGCGGTTCCCGTTGCCGCCGAGTTGATTGGACGCATTGCACCATTACTGGGCCTGCGTCCCCGGCTTGAGCCTGAGGCGAGCGCTGCTATAACCCTGACCTCGAATTAGGCTGTGCGGTAGAGGTGGGGCATGGGCACAAGAACAAAAACACTCAGCCAATTGGCCCTGACCGCGCGAGGTGGTGCAAATCCCGACATCACTGGCCTTGCCGTTGATAGCCGCGAGGTAAAGGACGGCTTTCTTTTCGCCGCTTTGCCCGGTACCCGCGTGCATGGTGGAGAGTTCATCCAATACGCTTTGCGAATGGGGGCTGCGGCGATCCTGACAGACGCCAAGGGTGCTGAAATCGCCGCTGAGGAGCTGGCCGCGTCGCACGCCGCGCTGATCTTGGCTGAAGACCCGCGTCAGGCACTGGCCGGGTGCGCCGCCCTGTGGTTCGGCGTGCAGCCTGAGACCATCGTTGCTGTTACAGGAACCAATGGGAAGACCTCGGTCGCCACCTTTGTCCGCCAAATCTGGACCGAGCTTGGACATTCGGCCGTCAACCTTGGGACCACGGGTGTCGAAGGGGCATGGACAACCCCGCTGGCGCATACCACGCCGGAACCCATTACGTTGCACCGCTGCCTTGCCGAAGCTGCTGAAAACGGTGTGACTCATGCCGCGATGGAGGCGTCCTCGCACGGGCTCGAACAACGCCGTTTGGACGGTGTGCACCTGACCGCCGCAGGATTTTCGAACTTTTCGCAGGACCATCTGGATTACCACGAAACTTTCGAGGCGTATTTTGCCGCCAAAGCCGGACTGTTCGACCGTGTTCTGCCGCAGGACGGCACCGTTGTGATCAACATGAGCGACCCCAAAGGCGCAGACGTCCGCAAAATCGCCGAGGCGCGCGGGCAATCGGTTCTAACGATTGGGTCGGGCGATGCCGATTTGTGCTTGATGGGCCAGCGTTTTGATGCGACCGGGCAGGATTTGCGCTTTTCCTGGCAAGGCAAAGTGCTCCAAGCGCGCCTGAATCTGATCGGCGGGTTCCAGGCCGAAAATATTCTGCTGGCCTGCGGTCTGGTCATCGCGGCGGGTGACGACCCCGAGCGCGTGTTCGAAACCTTGCCGCATCTGACGACTGTCCGGGGCCGGATGCAACTGGCTGCCACACGCCAAAACGGAGCAACGGTTTTTGTCGACTATGCCCATACGCCAGATGCTGTAGCGACGGCGCTCAAGGCGATGCGACCGCATGTCATGGGGCGCCTGATCGCGATTGTCGGTGCTGGCGGGGATCGCGATGCAACCAAACGTCCGCTCATGGGCAAAGCTGCCGCTGATCACGCAGATGTTGTGTTTGTCACTGACGACAACCCTCGCAGCGAAGATCCGGCGACCATCCGCGCCGCTGTCCTTTTGGGCGCACCCGACGCCACCGAAGTGGGTGACCGCGCCGAGGCCATCCTGCGCGGCGTTGATGCGCTCCAACCCGGTGACGCGCTGCTGATTGCAGGGAAGGGGCACGAAACTGGCCAGATTGTCGGCGATCAGGTCTTGCCGTTTGACGACGTGGAACAAGCCAGCATCAGCGTGGCCGCGCTGGATGGGAGGGTGGCATGACGCTGTGGACCGCAGCCGAGGCTGCCGAAGCCACCGGCGGGCATTCAACAACCGACTGGGACGTGAATGGCGTGTCGATCGACACGAGAACCCTCCAACCCGGCGACCTGTTTGTAGCGCTGAAAGCCGCGCGTGACGGGCATGATTTTGTAGCGCAGGCCTTGGAAAAGGGCGCTGGTGCCGCGCTGGTGTCGCGCATCCCTGATGGCGTTTCCGAAGATGCACCGTTGCTTGTTGTCGCGGATGTCCAGGCCGGGCTAGAGGCGCTGGGCAAGGCCGGGCGCGCCCGCACCGGGGCGCGTGTGGTGGGTGTCACCGGTAGCGTGGGAAAGACGTCGACCAAGGAAATGCTGGCCACCATCTTTGAAACGCAGGGAAAAACTCATGCCAGTGTCGCCAGCTACAACAACCATTGGGGTGTACCTTTGACGTTGGCGCGGATGCCGCGCGATACCGAATTCGCCGTGATCGAGATCGGAATGAACCACCCCGGAGAGATTGCGCCCTTGGCCCGTCAGGCCCGGCCGCATGTGGCATTGGTCACGACCGTGGCGGCGGTGCATCTGGAGGCTTTTGATTCAGTTGCAGGCATCGCTCATGAAAAAGCCGCGATTTTCGAAGGGCTTGAACCCGGCGGTGTGGCCATCGTGAATGCCGATATCGAATATGCAAACATTCTGCGCCAGACCGCGCGGGATCAGGGTGCAAAGATCGTCGATTTTGGCCGCAAGGCCGCGGATTACGTCCTGACCGGCGTTGCACAAGTAAACGGCTCGGTCCGCGCCGATGCAACACTGGAAACCCAGACCTTTACATACGATGTGCAGTCTGCGGGCGCTCATTTCGCTATGAACGCTCTGGGTGCTCTTGCGGCCTGCGTTGAGATGGGCGTTGATCTTGACGACGCAATCGCTGGCCTGAAGCAATGGTCGCCGGTCAAGGGGAGGGGCGTGCGCGAAATCTTACCCTTGGCTTCAGGTGGTCAGATCGAGCTGCTGGATGACAGTTATAATGCCAACCCCACCTCGATGGAGGCGGCGCTGGATGTTCTCGCAGCGTCGAAAGCCGCGCGCAGGATTGCGTTTCTGGGGGATATGAAGGAATTGGGCGGACAGGAAGTCGCCATGCATGCCGGGTTGGCAGGCGTTGGCGCGATGGCGCGGGTGGATCAAGTCCATAGTATTGGTCCGCTGATGAAGGCGCTGCATGATGCGCTGCCCAAAGACAAGCGTGGGCGGTGGTGTGAAACCAGCGCCGAAATGGCTGAGCATCTGCCGGAGCTGGTCCGCGCAGGCGACACGGTGTTGGCCAAGGGTTCACTGAGCATGGCGCTGGCTCAGATTGTTGACGGTTTGCGGAAAATGGGGCAAGGGAGCGCGCCTGGCTCATGATCGCCGCGTTGGAAAGGTTTTGACATGCTGTATTGGTTGACCGCCCTGTCGGATGGAGGCGATTTCTTTAACCTCTTCCGCTATATCACGTTCCGTGCGGGCGGGGCCTTTTTGACGGCGCTAATTTTTGGGTTCATCTTTGGCAAGCCCCTGATCAACGTGCTTCGAAAGAAGCAAGGCAAAGGTCAGCCTATCCGGGATGACGGCCCTGAAGGGCATTTTTCCAAGGCGGGAACGCCCACGATGGGCGGGTTGCTGATTGTTGGCGCGTTGGTAACGTCAACGCTGGTCTGGGCGCGGTGGGACAACCCTTATGTCTGGATGGTGCTGTTCGTCACGCTGGCTTATGCGGCGATTGGTTTTGCAGATGATTTCGCCAAGGTGTCGAAACAAAACACAAAGGGTGTGTCGAGCCGGATGCGACTGGCGCTGGGCGTGATAATTGCCGTACTGGCGTCGCTTTGGGCGTCATTGCATCATCCTGAAGCCTTGCAGAACCAGATGGCGGTTCCGGTGTTCAAAGACACTCTGGTCAACCTTGGGGTTTTCTATATTCCCTTCGCGGTCGTGGTTATCGTAGGGGCGGCGAATGCGGTGAACCTGACCGATGGTCTGGATGGGCTGGCGATCATGCCGGCAATGATCGCGGCGTCGACCTTGGGTGTCATCGCGTATGCCGTCGGGCGGGTCGACTTTACCGAGTATCTGGATGTGCATTACGTGCCGGGAACCGGAGAAATCCTTATCTTTACCGCAGCATTGTTTGGGGGTGGGCTTGGGTTTCTGTGGTATAACGCCCCGCCTGCCGCTGTGTTTATGGGCGATACCGGATCGCTGGCACTGGGCGGCGCGTTGGGCGCGATCGCAGTGGCGACCAAGCACGAGCTGGTATTGGCGGTAGTCGGTGGGTTGTTCGTGGTCGAAGCGCTGAGTGTGATCATTCAGGTGCTGTATTTCAAACGAACCGGGCGGCGTGTTTTCTTGATGGCACCTATTCATCACCACTATGAGAAAAAGGGCTGGGCTGAGCCGACAATCGTGATCCGCTTTTGGATTATCTCGCTGATCCTTGCGATGATTGGTCTTGCGACTTTGAAGGTCCGGTAAAGCTCCCGCCAGGTTCGGCGGACCTGCGGTCCACCTGCCACCTGTTGGGCCCGGCTCGCGCTGATGCGCGAGCCTTTTGCTGCCCTTGCCATCAGTGATTTCTTCTGCGCAGTGTGGCGGCGAATTGGACGTCAGAAAAAGGTGGGTGGCATGATCCCTGTGAAAGGGTTCTCGGGTCAGAAAGTTGCGGTTCTGGGGCTTGGTCGGTCAGGTCTGGCCGCGGCGCGCGCTTTGCGGGCTGGCATGGCCGAACCGCTTTGTTGGGATGACAATCCAGCCGCGCGGGAAAGGGCCGAGGCTGAGGGGCTCGTCTGTGTCGATCTCCGCCGCAACGGTGCCTTCGAAGGGGTGGCGTCGCTGATTGTGTCGCCGGGTATTCCGCATCTTTATCCCGAACCAAACCCGGTTGTGGCAGCCGCGCTAGAGGCAGGCGTTCCGGTAGACAACGACATAGGGCTGTTTTTCCGGTCCTTTGCAGGGTCAGAATGGAACAGCTATGACACTCCGCCGCGTGTAATTGCGGTGACGGGATCGAATGGGAAATCGACCACTGCGGCATTAATCCATCACATTCTGACCGAAGCCGGACGTGAGGCACAGTTGGCGGGCAATATCGGACGCGGAGTGCTGGATATCGAACCCGGCGGAGACGGGTCCGTCGTTGTTCTTGAACTTTCCAGCTATCAGACCGAGCTGGCGCGCGCGTTGACGCCAGACGTGGCCGTGTTCACTAATCTTTCACCAGATCATCTGGACCGGCATGGTGGGATGGGCGGCTATTTTGCCGCCAAACGTCGTTTGTTTGCCGAGGGCGGGCCAGATCGCGCCATCATCGGGGTGGATGAAAAAGAAGGTGCTTTTTTAGCAGGGCAGCTTTCGGAGGGGCCGGTTGACGATCGTGTCATCCGTATCTCGGTGTCGCGGAAACTAACCGGGCCGGGCTGGCAAGTCTTTGCGCGCAAGGGCTTTCTTTCCGAGTATCGAAAAGGGCGGCAGGCTGGATCAATTGACCTGCGCCAGATCAAGGGGTTGCCAGGCGCACACAATCATCAGAATGCCTGCGCCGCCTATGCGGCCTGTCGTGCCCTAGGTCTTGCACCGCGTGTGATCGAGGACGCGCTTCACAGCTATCCCGGCTTGCCACACCGAAGCCAGATCATCGCCGAAGCTGACGGCGTGACTTATGTGAACGACTCCAAGGCCACCAATGTGGAAAGTGCATTGAAGGCCCTGAATGCCTTTAAGAAGATCAGGTGGATTTGCGGCGGACTTGAGAAAGAAGGTGGCTTGGCCGCCCTGAACGCCGCAGCAGACCAAGTGATCAAAGCCTACGTGATCGGGCGGGAGGCTGCTGGTTTTGCCATGCAGCTAAAAGCTGAGGCGCAGGTCTGCACAACGATGGAGGAAGCCGTTGCGCAAGCCATGGCCGATGCGCAATCGGGAGAGACCGTGTTGCTTGCACCGGCAGCAGCCAGTTTTGATCAATACGACAACTTCGAACAGCGCGGAGAAGACTTTACCGCGCAGGTTTGGCAAAGGCTTGCGGAATAGCGATTTGCAATAGACCGCCTGTTGGGCCAAGTTAGGGTGCTATCAGCTTGACGCGCCTTGGCAATTGCGTTTGGCTTCGGGCAAATGCAACACGAGGTTATGACTATGCCATACCGTAAGTTTTCATTGATCCTTCCCGCTTGTCTGGCGATTGCCGCCTGCACGAATGTGGGTGCAAATTATGTCCCGATTATTGATGGGCCAGTTGGACCGAATTACCAATCTGATCTTGCAAATTGTCAGGCCTTGGCAAGAACACAAGGTACTGTGGACGGCAGAACCGCCGGTGCGGCAGCGGTTGGTGCTGCGGGTGCCGCGGCAACGACTGCAATCATTCAGGACAGCAGCGACAATCTGGGCCGTGCAGCGGCGGCGGGTGCTTTGGTCGGGGCTGGCGCAAGTGCGATCAATAATACCCAGAACCAGGAAGTCATCGTGCGCAACTGCATGCGCGGACGTGGCTATAACGTCGTAGGCTAATGGGCTGCGATGGCTGTTCCGGCAGCATGGCCAGAGGACCACGCCCACTGGAAGTTGTAGCCGCCCAGCCAACCAGTGACATCGACCGCTTCACCAATTGCATAGAGGCCAGGGACATCCTTGGCCTCCATTGTTTTTGAAGACAGGTCATCAGTATCGATCCCGCCCAGCGTGACCTCGGCAGTGCGATAGCCTTCGGTGCCTGAGGGGGTCAGTTCCCAGTTGCTGAGCGCTGCGGTTAACTTGGTCAGCGCAGAGTCGGGCTGATCGGCCAGATTGCCCTGCATCTGGATATTCTGGGACAGGTAATCCACAAGCCGCGCGGGAAGGTGACGCGCCAATTCGGTGGTCAACGCCTTGCGGCCTGCGGCCTGTCGCTGATCTCGCAGCAGGTCAAACAGGGGCAGATCAGGGATCATGTTGACCCGGATCGCTTCTCCTTCGCGCCAATAGGACGACAGTTGCAGCACCGACGGTCCGCTGAGGCCGCGATGGGTGAAAAGCAGCGCCTCGTCAAAGCTGGTGCGGTCGTTGGACAGACGTACGGGCAAGGATACACCGGACAGGTCTTTGAACTTACCGTCCGAGAATGTGAAGGGCACAAGCGCGGCGCGCGTATCGGTGAGCCGCAGGCCGAACTGGCGGGCAATATCATAGGCCAGCCCGGTTGCACCCATCTTGGGGATCGACTTGCCACCTGTGGCCAGGACCAGGTTGGTGCAGGTCACACTCAGGCGCTGCCCCTCGCGGTCAAAATCCAACATGAACCCTGAGTCTGTCTTGCGCAGGTCTTTCAACTCGGTGCGCAGCCACAGCTCAGCCCCGGCACGGTCCATCTCGGACAGCAGCAGTTGAATAATCTGCTTCGACGACCCGTCGCAAAACAGTTGGCCCAAGGTTTTCTCATGCCAAGCGATCTTGTGACGCCCAACCAGATCGATGAAATCCCACTGTGTGTAGCGCGCCAATGCGGATTTGCAGAAATGAGAGTTCTGCGACAAGAAGTTGTCGGGTCCAGCATACATATTGGTAAAGTTGCAGCGCCCACCGCCCGAGATGCGAATTTTCTCACCTGGAGCTTTGGCGTGATCGATCACCAGAACGCGCCCACCGCAATGGGCCGCGCACATCATGCCGGCAGCACCGGCCCCCAGGATGATCGTGTCAAAGGTCATGGGCAGCGCATGGCGTGAATTGTGCCGGATATCAAGTGGAAGCAGACCAGAAAGCCAATGCAAGGGAAACGAGAGCTGTTGTGGTAAACTTCTGCAAGCGCGGACATCAAGATGGATCCGCGCTGAAGGAGGGCACCCCAATGATCATGCGCATTTTCCAAGTCACGGTTCGACCCGGTAAAGAGGCGGAGTTCTCAGAGTTCTTCCACGAGACCGCGATACCCCTAATGAAAAACACAGAAGGAATTGTTGAGGTCCTTCCCGGTGCTCCGCGTTCGGAAACGCCGCGCGAGTTTAGTTTCGTTATGGTCTGGCGCAGTCTGGATGCGTTAAAGGCCTTTGTGGGTGAGGATTACAACAGCCCGCATATTGACCCGGCCGAGGCTGAATTGGTCGAATCCCGGACGATCAAGCACTACGATCTTGTCGAATAAGTAGGTCTGCGGGATAGGAAACTATCTTCCTTACCCGGAACGGCGGCTTTGGGGGCCAATTTCCGCTGTTGCGCCCTCATTCTGCTGGCCCAAATGCCAAAATCCCTGTAGACTCATTATTAGACCTCGAAAAACGAGGCGCGGATGAGGCAGAGAGTGGCGGTATCTCATGACTGAGATGGTGTATGGCGCGGTCCAAGACCAGCGCGGGGAACCGATTCTACCAAAGTGGTGGCGCACGATTGATCGCTGGACCATGTCCTGCGTGCTGATCCTGTTTGTCATCGGGCTGTTGCTTGGGTTGGCTTCATCGCCACCGCTGGCAGGCCGCAACGGGTTTGATCCGTTCCACTATGTCGAACGTCAGGCGATCTTTGGTGGATTGGCGCTGATTGCGATGCTGTTGACCTCGATGATGTCGCCGACGCTGGTTCGGCGTCTGGCAATTCTTGGGTTTTTGGGTGCCTTCGTGGCGCTGGTCTTTCTGCCCGTTTTTGGCACCGATTTTGGTAAAGGCGCGGTGCGCTGGTACTCGCTGGGCTTCGGCTCGTTGCAGCCATCCGAGTTTCTGAAGCCCGGCTTTATCGTCGTGGCCGCATGGTTGCTGGCCGCATCGCAGGAAATTAACGGGCCTCCGGGGCGGCTTTGGTCGTTTGCGTTGTGCATGGCGATCGTTGGTATGCTGGTATTGCAGCCCGACTTCGGACAGGCCTGCTTGATCCTCTTTGGCTGGGGCGTGATGTACTTCGTGGCCGGAGCGCCGATGCTGCTGCTGGTGGGGATGGCCGGGGCGGTCGTGCTGGCCGGAATGCTGGCCTATTCGAATTCAGAACATTTTGCCCGTCGCATAGATGGATTTCTGAATCAGGAAGTCGATCCGACCACGCAAATCGGCTATGCCACCAACGCCATCCGTGAAGGTGGATTGTTCGGTGTTGGCGTGGGCGAGGGGCAGGTGAAATGGTCACTGCCCGACGCGCACACGGATTTCATCATTGCGGTCGCGGCCGAAGAATACGGCCTTGTTCTGGTCCTGATCATCATTGCGCTCTACGCGCTGATCGTCGTGCGGTCGTTGCTGCGCCTGATGCGTGAAAGGGATATGTTCATCCGTCTGGCCGGTACCGGTTTGGCCTGCATTTTTGGCGTTCAGGCCATGATCAACATGGGGGTCGCAGTGCGGTTGCTGCCCGCCAAGGGCATGACGCTACCGTTTGTCAGCTATGGCGGCTCGTCACTTATCGCAGGCGGTATTGCGGTTGGCATGTTGCTGGCCTTCACCCGGACCCGCCCTCAGGGCGAATTCGGTGACATTCTGCGCGGACGAGGTTGATGAGCAAACCGTATCTTTTGATTGCTGCGGGCGGCACCGGCGGGCATATGTTCCCCGCGCAGGCGCTGGCCGAGGCGATGCTGAACAAGGGGTGGCGCGTACGTCTGTCCACCGACCCGCGTGGTGCGCGTTATACCAGTGGTTTTCCGCATTCGACCGAGATTGTCGAGGCGTCCTCGGCCACATTCGCGCGCGGTGGTCTGGCCGCCAAGGCGCTGGTCGGACCTAAGATTGCGGGCGGCGTGACCAGCATGGCAATGCAGATGATGCGCGACCGGCCGGACGTTGTTGTGGGGTTCGGTGGCTATCCCTCGATCCCTGCGCTGGGCGCGGCAACCCTGCTGAACGTCCCGCGCATGATCCATGAACAGAACGGGGTTCTGGGGCGGGTCAACAAACTATTTGCTACCCGCGTTTCGCAAGTCGCCTGCGGCACTTGGCCCACCGACTTGCCCGAAGGCGCCAAAGGGGTCCACACTGGCAACCCCGTCCGTGCCGCCGTGCTGGAGCGCGCAGCAGCCGGTTATATCCCGCCTGGCGATTATCCGATGTCGATCCTGGTGATGGGTGGGTCGCAGGGTGCACGCATCCTCAGCGACGTAGTGCCCGGTGCGATTGCCGCTTTGCCGGACGGCCTGCGCGGCCATATCCGTGTTGCCCATCAAGCCCGTGACGAGGATGGCGCGCGTGTTGCGGCGTTCTACTCCGACCATGGCATCAGGGCCGAAGTCGAGCCTTTCTTTCAGGATGTCCCGCGCCGCATTTCGGACGCTCAACTGGTTATCTCACGTTCCGGCGCGTCCAGTGTCGCCGACATTTCGGTTATAGGAAGGCCATCGGTTCTGATCCCGTTTGCCGCGGCTGCTGGCGACCACCAGACTGCTAATGCCCGTGGGTTGGTGCAGGCGGGCGGGGCGATCATGATCCCCGAGAATGCCCTTGACGTTTCGTCGCTGACCGAGCAAATCACCTCAGTTCTGACCAACCCGGAAGCGGCGCAGAAGATGGCCCAGGCCGCCCTGTCGACGGGCACCCCGGATGCAACCGAGCGCTTGGTACATCTTGTCGAAGATCTGGCGCAGAAGGAGACCGCATGAATCCTGCAACCAAACTGCCGCAAGACGTGGGGCTGATCCATTTCGTGGGGATCGGCGGGATAGGGATGTCTGGAATTGCCGAGGTGCTGCTGAACTTGGGGTACCGGGTTCAGGGATCAGATCTGAAGACCTCGAAAATCACGGATCGGCTGGCAGGTCTGGGGGCTGAGATTTTTGTAGAACAACGCGCAGAGAACCTTGAAAACGCTGCTGTCGTTGTGGTGTCGACCGCGATCAAACCGGGTAACCCGGAACTTGATGGTGCGCGTGCGCGGGGGCTGCCTGTTGTGCGCCGCGCCGACATGCTGGCCGAGCTGATGCGCCTACGCTCGAACATCGCCGTTGCCGGAACCCATGGTAAGACAACCACGACCACGATGATGGCCGAGTTGATGGTTGCAGGTGATTTTGACCCGACCGTGATCAACGGGGGTGTCATCCACGCCTATGGCTCGAACGCCCGTATGGGGCAGGGCGAATGGATGGTGGTTGAGGCCGACGAATCCGATGGGTCGTTCAACCGTCTGCCCGCTACCATCGCAATCGTCACAAATATCGACCCCGAACATATGGAGCATTGGGGCGATTTCGACAAATTGCGCGATGGGTTCTACGAGTTCGTTTCGAATCTTCCGTTCTATGGTTTGGCCGTGTGTTGCACCGACCACGCCGAGGTGCAAACGCTGGTGGGTCGCATTACCGACCGCCGCGTGCGAACCTATGGCTTCAATGCACAAGCGGATGTGCGGGCGGTGAACCTGACCTACAAGGGTGGGGTCGCGCATTTCGATATCCACCTGCAATACGAAGACACCGTGATCGAGGGGTGTACATTGCCCATGCCGGGCGACCACAACGTGTCGAACGCACTGTCTGCTGTCGCTGTAGCCCGTCACCTCGGCATGAAAACTGCCGAGATTCGCAAGGCATTGGCCAATTTTGGCGGAGTTAATCGCCGCTTTACCAAGGTTGGCGAGGTCGATGGTGTGACGATCATCGACGATTATGGGCATCACCCTGTTGAAATCGCTGCTGTCCTGAAAGCTGCGCGTCAGGCGACCGAGGGTCGCGTGATCGCCGTTCATCAGCCGCACCGCTACTCTCGCCTGTCCAACCTGTTCGAAGATTTCTGCACCTGCTTCAACGACGCTGATGTGGTCGCCATCGCGGATATCTTCGCCGCCGGAGAAGATCCGATTCCCGGCGCCTCACGCGATGATCTGGTGCAGGGCCTGATCCGCCACGGCCACCGCCATGCCCGCGCCCTTCTGAACGAAGATGACCTTGAGCGCCTCGTGCGAGAGCAGGCCCGCCCCGGCGACATGGTTGTGTGCCTCGGTGCAGGAACCATTAGTGCATGGGCAAACGGTTTACCCGTAAGATTGCAAAGAAAACAAGCCGTTTGACCCAAACTGATATTTGTCGCACAACTTGCAAGTGTAACAACCGGACATTTACCACTGCGCGCCTTCGGAGAGGCCAATGGACTATTCGATGACCTTTGCGGCCCTCTGGGTGATATGCGCCACAGTCGTTGGGTTGCTTCCGATGCGGCTACAATTTCCACCGGGTTTCATTTTGCTGATCTGTGCGCCGGTTCTGATCATCTGGCTGGGTTATGACCACGGCTGGTTCTGGTTGGTTCTGGCGTTCGGAGGTTTCGTGTCCATGTTCCGCAACCCTATCCGCTTTTATTGGCGCCGTTGGACCGGGCGGGAGGTTGCTGAATGAACTGGTCGATCGCCCTTGCCGCGCTTTGGGGCGTCGCAGCAAATGTACTGGCGATGCTTCCCAGCAAGGATAATCACTGGACCCGAGCCTATATCCTGGTTGCTGTCGGTATCCCCATTCTGGGATATGTCACGTATGAAAACGGCCCGTGGATCGGGCTGCTTGTTCTGGCTGCGGGTATGTCCATGCTGCGTTGGCCAGTGATTTACCTGGGGCGGTGGCTGCGTCGTCGGATTTGAGCGAGCGATCTGATGTGGCATTCAGCATTGCCTTTTTACCTAATGATCCTCGTTGGTGGTGTCGGGTGGTTTCTTACTTTTCTATGCGCTGCGTATCTTAACAGACTATGGCTTGCGTATGGCGCAACGGCATTATGGTTTGTTCTTTTTGGGCTGGCACTGTATTGGCGTTCTGTTGAAACCTATGACATCGCACGGGCAGGGATTGGCTACGTAATTGTGGTTCATCTGTCGTTTGGGCTGACTGCGATAGTCGCATGGGGAATTGGGACGTGGTTGCGGAAACGAAAACAGATCTGAACCTCAAGAGCTTTCGCGGCAAACTCACCGAAAACCGGTCTCTCAACGAGTTGACATGGTTGCGCGTCGGTGGGCCAGCAGATTACCTGTTCCAACCCGCGGATGTTGACGACCTGAGGGCGTTTCTGCGCGATCTGCCAGCGGGTGTTCCTGTCTTTCCAATGGGCGTTGGATCGAACCTGATAGTCCGCGATGGCGGATTGCGCGCCGTGGTGATCCGGCTGGGGCGGGGCTTTAACGCGATCAACGTCTCGGGCAACACCGTCACCGCAGGCGCGGCAGCACTCGATGCGCATGTGGCGCGCAAGGCGGCGGATGCGGGGGTGGACCTGACCTTTCTGCGGACGATCCCCGGTTCGATTGGTGGTGCGGTGCGGATGAATGCGGGCTGCTATGGCAGCTACACAGCGGATGTGCTGCGCAAGGCCACAATCGTCACCCGGCAGGGTGAGGTTGTCGAGCTGACCGCCGAAGACCTGAACTTCCGCTACCGTCAGTCCGACCTCCCAGAAGGCGCGGTGCTTGTTTCAGCCACCTTCGACGGCCCGTCGGGCGATCCCGATGAACTTCACGCCCGCATGGAAGCGCAACTGAAAAAACGCGACGAAACCCAACCCACCAAGGATCGCAGCGCCGGGTCCACCTTTCGAAACCCTGCCGGGTTCTCTTCGACCGGCCGGGCTGATGACGTTCACGACCTCAAGGCGTGGAAGGTGATCGACGATGCTGGTATGCGGGGGGCTGTTCTTGGTGGGGCGCAGATGAGCGCGAAACATTCGAATTTCCTCATCAACACCGGGAACGCAACTGCCGCAGACCTGGAAGGTCTGGGGGAAGAGGTGCGAAAAAAGGTTTACCAAACAAGTGGCATCACGCTAGAGTGGGAAATCATGCGGGTTGGCGATCCGCTGACAGATTAAAGCCCCAGACGTCGCACCATAACAGGCAATTAAAAGGCGACGGATCAAAGGCATAACGCAGCACGGACCACGACATAAGGTCCGGGGACATTGAGGCGCACGAAGTGGGTAGGTCGAGCAGGACAAACCCCAAAGTGGCGGTGTTGATGGGCGGCCCCTCGGCGGAACGCGAGGTGTCTCTCAGCTCTGGGCGCGAATGCGCGACCGCCCTTGTGGGAGAAGGCTTTGAAGTGGTCGAGCTGGACGCTGGTCCCGACCTTTATGCGCGCCTGTCCGAAATCAATCCAGACGTGGTTTTCAACGCTCTGCATGGTCGCTGGGGCGAGGATGGTTGCGTGCAGGGTGTGCTGGAATGGATGCGCATTCCGTATACGCATTCCGGCGTTCTGGCCTCGGCCTTGGCGATGGACAAACAACGCAGCAAGGATGTGTTCCGAACAGCCGGTTTGCCGATTGCGGACAGTGTAATCCTTCCCAAAGCGGACGTGATGGCAGATCATGTGATGAAGCCGCCTTACGTGGTCAAGCCCAACAATGAAGGCTCCAGCGTTGGCATCTACCTTGTGATGGAAGGTACAAACACCCCGCCGCAGCTATCGGATGATATGCCTGATCAGGTGATGGTCGAACAATATGTCGCCGGGCGCGAACTGACGGTTACGGTTATGGGCGACCGCGCCCTGACCGTGACTGAAATCTTGACTGATGGCTGGTACGATTACGATGCCAAGTACAAACCCGGTGGTTCGTGGCATGTACTGCCTGCTGAAATTCCGTCGGAAATATTCGAACTATGCCTCGATTACGCCATGCGCGCCCACAAGGTTCTGGGTTGCAAGGGCGTCAGCCGGACGGATTATCGCTGGGACGATACCAAGGGCAGAGATGGCCTCTTCCTGCTGGAAACGAACACACAACCCGGCATGACACCCACCTCGCTGGTACCGGAACAGGCCGAGTTTCGTGGGCTCAGCTTCGGCCAGCTGTGTGCCTGGATGGTGGAGGACGCTTCATGCGACCGCTGAAAGCCGCCCGCGCGCCGGTGATTCACCGGTCCAAACCAGTGACTGGGCCGGATGCTGACTTTGCCTCAGGCGCACGGCACGAGGCTGAGGCTGGATTGCACCCAAGCGGTGTCAGACTGTTCGGTCGCAGGTCGCGACGCTTTGATCCAGCACCGTCACGGTTTAGCTATCGCTTTCAGCGTTGGATGCTGACGCGGGGTGTGCGGCGCGGCCTTAGATTGGGGATGCCCGTGGTCCTGCTTGTTGCTGTCGCCGGCGTATACTTCGGTTCAGAAGATCGGCGCGACGCTGCGGTTGCTTATGTTTCCGACATCAAGACCTCAATCCAGCAGCGACCGGAGTTTATGGTCAACCTGATGGCCATTGATGGTGCTGGACCCAATCTGTCCGAAGACATTCGCGAAATTGTGCCACTGGATTTCCCGATCAGTTCCTGGGACCTCGACGTAGAACAGATTCGGGACACTGTTACCGGACTTGATCCGGTCAAGTCCGCCACCGTCCGTGTTCGCCCGGGCGGTATTCTTCAGCTGGACGTGGTTGAACGCCAACCGGTTGTCGTCTGGCGCACACGCCGCGGGATCGAGCTGTTGGACGATACAGGCGCGCATGTCGAGCGTATCGCTTCGCGCAAAGACTACGCCAACCTGCCGCTGATTGCGGGGAAGGGCGCGGATGATCATGTTGCTGAGGCTTTGGCGCTGATGAGCACGGCCCGCAGCTTAGGTGGGCGTGTGCGTGGGCTGGTCCGTATTGGCGAACGTCGATGGGACCTAGTTCTGGATCGTGGCCAGCGCATTATGCTGCCAACCGAACGTCCCGTGCGCGCGCTCGAGCGTGTGTTGGCCGTAAACGAAGTGCAGGACCTGTTGGAACGCGATGTGGCTGTGGTCGATATGCGCCTTGGACAGCGGCCAACAATCAGAATGACCAAAGCCGCCAGCGAAGACTGGTGGAATACAAAAGCGACAGTGGGTAACGGGCAGAAACGACCATGATGACCGATCTATATCAGTCCCAAAGGGCTATGCGGCAAATGCGCAGGCAGGCGATGCAGCGCGGTGTTGTCGCCATTCTGGATGTGGGCAGTTCCAAGATAGCCTGCCTTGTGCTGCGGTTCGATGGTGCGGGTCGGCTAAGCGAGGATAACAGCATCGGGTCGTTGGCGGGTCAGACCGGGTTTCGGGTGATCGGTGCCGCAACAACGCGGTCGCGGGGCGTGCAGTTCGGCGAAGTCACTGCGATGCAGGAAACCGAACGCGCCATTCGAACTGCGCTGCAAGCCGCGCAGAAGATGGCAGATATCCGAGTGGACCACGTCATTGTCTGCTTCTCGGGCGCAAACCCCCGGTCCTATGGGCTGGACGCGCAGGTCGAATTGGACGGACAGGAAGTGACCGAGGCTGAGGTCGGCCGCGTGTTGAATGCCTGCGACGTGCCGGATTATGGGGCTGGACGCGAAGTGCTCCATGCCCAGCCAGTGAACTTTGCGCTGGATAACCGATCCGGCCTGATTGATCCGCGGGGGCAATTGGGCCAGACGCTCGCCGTGGACATGCACATGTTGACGGTGGATGCCGTTGCTATCCAGAACATCCTGCGCTGCATCAAGCGTTGCGATCTTGAACTCGCCGGCATTGCGAACTCGGCCTATGTGTCGGGCATCTCAGCCTTGGTGGAGGATGAGCAAGAGCTTGGCGCGGCCTGTATTGACATGGGCGGTGGCACAACCAGCGTGTCGATCTTCATGAAAAAGCACATGATCTACGCGGATTGCGTGCGTATGGGCGGGGACCACGTCACCGCTGATATCTCGATGGGCTTGGGGGTCCCGGCTGCTGTGGCAGAGCGGATCAAGACCTTTAATGGCGGTGTCCACGCAACAGGGGCCGACGACCGCGACCTGATCGATATTGGTGGCGATACCGGTGATTGGGAACACGACCGCCGCACCGTCAGCCGTGCCGAACTGATCGGTATCATGCGTCCGCGTGTTGAAGAGATTCTGGAGGAAGTCCGCGTTCGCCTGGATGCCGCCGGTTTCGAACACATGCCCAGTCAGCAGATCGTGTTGACCGGGGGCGGTAGTCAGATCATGGGGCTGGATGGCCTGGCCACCCGTATTCTTGGCCAGCGCGTCCGTTTAGGCAGACCCCTACGCGTCCACGGCCTGCCACAATCAGCAACGGGGCCGGGTTTTTCCTCGGCCGTCGGGCTTAGTCTGTTTGCAGCACATCCGCAGGACGAATGGTGGGATTTTGAAATTCCGGTCGACACCTATGCCGCACGGCCGCTCAAACGCGCTATGCGCTGGTTCCGTGACAATTGGTAGAACACTCGGGATCGCGGCGTTGGTTGCGTTGGCTCCGCTTACGGCCAACGCTCAGACTCGGATTTCCCCCGATGTTTTCCTGGACGCGGTCCAAGGTAAAACCGCCATGTTTTACGATTTTCCCAGCGGTATCCTCGTCGGCACCGAGCAGTTTCTGAGTCGCGAACTATCCGTTTGGCGGATGGAGGGTCGGGGCTGCGTATATGGGCAGATTACCACGCCTAATGGGCAACTTTGCTTTCTGTACGATGACGATCCGGATGGGGTGCCGGTCTGTTGGTGGACCTTTGAGTATGAAGGGCGGCTCATGGTGCGATTGGCCAGCTTTAATAACACTGAAATCCAAGAGGTACGCAACATCTCCGAGGACGACCTGAATTGCCCAAGTGCCCAGATTGGCTGAAGAAATGTCTTGCGTGCCGAACGTATTTCCAGCAAGTTACCTACAGGGTCCGTCAGAGGCCAAGCGGCAGGACATGAGCAGTTTTCCGCTTAACAAAACCGGTGATCTTTCAGTGGCGCGTGATCCAGCTCTGCCGCGTGCTCGCTTATTTTGTGGTGGATTGAGATCAATCCGCAACATATCGCAATTCATGCGAAATACCGTTTAGCAGCGCCTTAATTCCTCCATATTTTGTGGAATTCGACTATTTTTGGCGTGACCTTTTGGGTTTCGAGCGGTAGGATTGTCCGTGAACAGGTAAGAAAAACACCGCTTTGGCGGGTCAATAAAACAGGCGGACAGAGCATGACATTGAATCTTTCGATGCCCGGGCACGACGAACTGAAGCCTCGGATTACAGTATTTGGCGTTGGCGGTGCAGGCGGAAACGCCGTTAACAACATGATTGAAAAACAACTTGATGGCGTGGATTTCGTAGTCGCCAACACCGACGCGCAAGCGTTACAGCAAAGCCAGTCGTCATCACGGGTGCAACTGGGCGTCAAAGTGACCGAGGGTCTTGGCGCCGGTGCCCGCCCAACTGTCGGGGCTGCGGCTGCCGAAGAAAGCATTGAGCAGATCGTGGATCACCTGGCCGGAGCGCATATGTGCTTTATCACAGCTGGCATGGGTGGCGGCACCGGTACAGGTGCCGCGCCGATCATCGCACAAGCCGCGCGCGAACTGGGTGTGCTGACCGTCGGTGTTGTGACCAAGCCGTTCCAGTTCGAAGGCGCCAAGCGGATGCGTCAGGCCGAGGACGGTGTTGAGGCCCTGCAAAAAGTCGTCGACACGCTGATCATCATCCCGAACCAGAACCTGTTCCGCCTGGCCAATGAAAAGACCACGTTTACCGAGGCGTTCTCGATGGCCGATGATGTTCTGTATCAGGGCGTCAAGGGGGTGACCGACCTTATGGTACGTCCGGGCCTGATCAACCTCGACTTTGCCGACGTTCGCGCTGTGATGGACGAGATGGGCAAGGCGATGATGGGCACCGGTGAGGCTACGGGCGAAGATCGTGCCGTTCAGGCGGCTGAGAAGGCCATTGCTAACCCGCTGCTGGACGAAATCAGCCTCAAAGGTGCCAAGGGCGTGCTGATCAACATCACCGGTTCGCATGACTTGACTCTGTTTGAGCTGGACGAAGCCGCCAACCGCATCCGCGAGGAAGTGGACCCCGAGGCGAACATCATCGTTGGCTCGACGTTGGATACCGCGATGGAAGGCGGCATGCGTGTGTCGGTCGTGGCCACCGGTATCGATGCCAGCGAAAAAAGCGTCGATATTCCGGTCGCGCGCCGCACCATGTCAGCCCCTTTGACACGCACTGTATCCGCCGAAGAGCCGCAGCAGGATGAGACCCCCGCTGTTGCGGCTGACATGGCGGAACCCGTTGCGCAACCCGAAGAAAACCGCGAACCGTCATTGTTCGAGACGGCAGAAGAACCAGCACAGCCGCAGTTCCATCCTCAGGCGGAGCAGGATGATGACGGTTTGCCGCCGCCGGCCTACCAGCCGCGCGTGGCAGAGTTTGAGCCGACCCCTGAGCCGGTTGAGCATGCCGCGGAAAGCTACGTCGCACCGCAACCCAAGCCCGCCGCTGGCACTCCGTCCCCCGAGGCATTGCAGCGTTTGCAAACGGCGGTTCAAAAGGTTCCTGCATCCGAACGCGGGTTTTCCGCGCCTCGTCCGCAGGCTCCGCGACAAGCACCGGCGCCTCAGGCAGAGGCGCAGGATCGTCCTCGGTTCGGCTTCAATCGCCTCATTGATCGGATGACCGGACATGCGGCAGATACACCTGCTCAACCGGTCCGCCAACAACCCCCAGTGCGCCAGGCTGACGCTACGGCACCTGCGCATGATGAGACTGATCCTGAACAGGACCGGATCGAAATTCCCGCCTTTTTGCGGCGCCAGGCCAACTGAGCAGGGTAACAAATTAGCGATTTAGGGTCGCCACTTGGCGACCCTTTTCTTTTTAAAATCATAACTTAAGCTGTATGTAAGCAGGCTTTTGCCGATCTGTTACATTGATGTTTCATTCGGTTACAAAGAGTGAGTTGTGCCTTGACGCTTGCTTCCTTAACTGAATGTCCAACACGGACCGCCTAGGCCGGACACCACTCATCGAGGCTCACCTTGCAACATACGCTCAAATCCCCGATCACGTTTAAAGGCGTCGGGCTGCATAGCGGCAAACCGGCTACGATGGTTTTGAAACCGGCAGCTGCCGGTCACGGAATCTGGTTCAAACGGACGGATATTGAGCTGGGCAATGCGCTGATCCCCGCAATCTACGACGTGGTGGAGCGGACACCGCTTTGTACGCGCCTAGTGAATGACGCGGGCGTATCGGTCTCAACTGTGGAGCATATCATGGCCGCGCTGGCTGGTTGCGGTGTGCATAACGCGCTGATCGAAATCGATGGACCCGAAGTGCCGATCATGGACGGATCTGCGATCGATTTCGTGCGCGGAATTATGGCGAAAGGTGTGCGCCGCCAAAGCAGCCCGGTCCTGGCCTTTGAGGTTCTGAAACCCGTGACCGCGACGCGTGAAGGCGCAAGCGCATCTATCGTCCCGGCAGACGGTCTAATCATCGACTTCCACATTGATTTCGAAGACAGCGCGATTGGCAGCCAGACCAAAACATTGGATATGCGCAACGGCTCGTTCGCGCGTGAGCTGAGCGATTGCCGCACCTTCTGTCGACGGACCGACGTTGAGGCAATGCGCGAAAGTGGTTTGGCCTTGGGTGGCACGCTGGACAATGCTGTCGTCGTTCAGGGCGACGACGTTCTGACGCCCGGCGGTTTCCGTCACGCGGACGAGGCTGTACGCCACAAGATGCTGGACGCCTTGGGTGATCTCTATTTGGCTGGTGGTCCGATTCTGGGCCACTTCACCGGCGACAAGTCCGGTCATGCGATGACCAACACGCTGCTGCGCAAGCTGTTTGAAACGCCAGGCGCGGTGCGACCGATCCTGTGTACTCCCGAACAGGCTGCGCGCCTTCCGGGTCAGGGTTTAGTTTGGGACGAAATTCCCGAAGTTGCCTGATTGGTTCGCCCCGGTCTACAATTCCGCGAACTGACCTACTAAGGCGTTTTGCCCCGGAATTATATATGCTAGACCAAGGGCAAATCCGGGGTATATCCCGACAAGCAGTACAACAAGGATAGGCGGAATGGTTGGCACCAAAGCGGCAGTCAGATTCGCGGGCGCGATTCTTCTGACAGCAGTTTTGACGGCGTGCGGCAACAGTGGCGCGGACCGCAATCAAAATCTGGAAGGCTTCACGCCCGAGCAGATCTATACGCGCGGTGAATTCGAACTGTCGCAGAATCGCTCGGATGACGCGGCGTGGTATTTCTCAGAAGTTGAACGTCTGTATCCCTATTCCGATTGGGCGAAACGTGCGCTGATCATGCAGGCGTTTTCGTATCACACGGACAAGAATTACGAAGAAAGCCGGGCCGCCGCACAACGCTATATCGACTTTTACCCAACCGACGAAGATGCAGCCTATGCGCAGTATCTTCTGGCGCTCAGCTACTATGACCAGATCGACGAGGTCGGTCGCGATCAGGGGCTGACGTTTCAGGCGTTGCAATCCTTGCGGACGGTGATCGAGGTTTATCCAGACAGCGAATACGCAACCTCGGCTGTGCTGAAATTCGATTTGGCTTTCGACCATCTGGCAGGCAAAGAGATGGAGATCGGGCGCTATTATCTGCGTCAGGATCACTATACCGCGGCCATCAACCGGTTCCGCGTCGTTGTTGAGGATTTCCAGACGACAACCCACACCGCCGAAGCGCTCTATCGTCTGATTGAGGCGTATTTGTCGCTGGGCTTGGTGGATGAGGCACAGTCTGCCGGTGCTATCCTGGGCTATAACTACCAGTCGTCCGAATGGTACGACGCAGGTTACCAGTTGCTGACCTCGCGCGGGTTGGACCTGAAGAGCCGCGGTAACAACTGGCTGAGCCAGATTTATCGCCAGACTATCAAAGGTGAGTGGTTGTAATCGCCATGGTTAAAGGCGTGGGACGCTAAGACCCGATGCTGCGCGCCCTTGATATCCGCGATATGCTGATCATTGACCGGCTGGAACTGACATTTCAGCCGGGTTTGAACGCCTTGACGGGTGAAACCGGGGCGGGCAAGTCGATTCTTCTGGATTCGCTGGGTTTCGTATTGGGCTGGCGCGGACGGGCAGAACTGGTACGTCAGGGGGCCGCGCAGGGTGAAGTTGTAGCCGTATTCGAACTTGGCCCTGATCACCCGGCACATTTGGTTCTGGCCGAGGCTGGCCTGCCGGGTGGCGAGGAACTGATCCTGCGTCGCATCAACACGGCTGAAGGGCGTAAAACTGCTTGGGTCAACGACCGCCGCTGTTCAGGCGAAGTGTTGCGCGCCCTGTCAGACACGCTGATAGAATTGCACGGTCAACATGATGATCGTGGGTTGCTGAACCCGCGCGGGCACCGGGCGATGCTGGATACCTATGCAAAAACGGACGAGCATCTGGCGGCCGTACGCGGGGCGTGGACGAAAATGTCACGCGCACGAAAGGCTCTGGCCGAGACCGAGGCGACGCTTGCCGCCATGCGGGCCGAAGAAGAATTCCTGCGCCACGCCGTTGCTGAACTGGACAAGCTGGACCCTCAGCCCGGGGAGGACGCGGAACTGGATGCGCGGCGCCGTATGATGCAGGGGGCCGAACGCATCAGAGACGATGTCGCGCGCGCGTTTGACCTGCTGGGCGGAGAAGGGGCCGAGGGCGCGATGTCAGATGCCGTACGATGGCTTGAAGGTGTCTCGGACAATGCAGGTGGGCAGCTGGAAGAGCCGATCGCAGCACTGGGTCGCGCGTTGATCGAATTGGGTGAGGCGCAGGACGGGGTAAACGCGTGTCTGCAGGCTTTGGATTTCAACCCGGCAGAGCTTGAGGCCGCAGAAGAGCGTCTGTTCGCAATCCGTGCGTTGGCACGCAAGCACGATGTCACACCTGATGATCTGAGTCGATTTGCGACCACGCTGCGCGAGCGCCTGAACCGGCTGGATGCGGGTGATGCTGATCTGGCGGATCAGCAAGCGGCAGTCGATGCGGCACAGTCCACGTATGATACCGCCGCCGAAGCCCTGAGTGCGGCGCGTCGGCGCGCTGCCGGGCAATTGGATGCCGCGGTGATGGCTGAACTGGCACCGCTGAAAATGGAACGCGCGGTGTTTCAGACCGAAATCACCGCCACCGATCCTGGCCCAGAAGGCACAGATGCGGTGGCCTTTACCGTCGCCACCAATCCGGGCGCGCCCTCAGGACCGTTGAACAAGATCGCCTCGGGCGGTGAGCTCAGCCGGTTTTTGTTGGCCCTCAAGGTTTGTCTGACAGGCGATGACAGCGCGCGGACCATGATCTTCGATGAAATCGATCGTGGTGTCGGAGGCGCTACAGCCGACGCGGTCGGGCGCCGTTTGGCGTCTCTGGCGCATGGGGGGCAGGTGCTTGTCGTGACGCATTCTCCGCAGGTTGCGGCCCGTGCGTCCCATCACTGGCGGGTGCAAAAACAAGTAACCGATGGCCAGACACTGTCCACCGTCATTCCGCTGGCCCAGCCGGACCGGGTGGATGAAATCGCCCGCATGGTCGCCGGAGACACCATAACGGATGAGGCCCGCGCCGCCGCTCGTGCCTTGTTGGATACCTGAGGAAATTCTGCCGCGGTCCGACCTTCAAACCATAGCGATCGCACTTTTATCAGGCGGCTCCGTAGCTTACTAAAGGGTGTGTATTGACCCCCGAGAGCCCATGACCCAATCAACCCGCACCGTTCTGCGCAACCAGCTCAATCAGGCTCTGGCCGCGATCAAGGACGCATGGCGGGTCATGTTACGACGCGGCCCAAGCCAAGTTCAGTTCTGGTTCATTGCATTGGCTATCGGTATTGCCGCAGGCTTTATGGCCTTGGGGTTTCGTAAGGCGATTCAGGCGTTGCAGGCGTTTGTTTACGACACCGATGATATCCTTTTGCTGCATAGCCACGCTGAAAAACTGCCGTGGGTTCTGATCCTGATCACGCCAATCATCGGCGGTCTGATAGTGGGTGTCGTGCTGCACAAGTTCACGGATGATGGTCGGGTGCGGTCGGTCGCGGATGTAATCGAAGGTGCCGCTTTGACCAATGGCCGGGTCGAGGGAAAGGCTGGTGTTGCCTCATTCTTTGCGTCGCTGATCACTCTCTGTACGGGTGGTTCGACCGGGCGGGAGGGGCCGGTGGTGCATATGGCCGGGGTGATTTCGACCTGGGTCAGCAATCGTATCCACGCTGATGGTATTACGGGGCGCGACCTGTTGGGGTGTGCGGTGGCGGCGGCGGTATCAGCAAGCTTTAACTCGCCCATTGCCGGGGCGTTATTCGCGCTTGAGGTGGTGTTGCGCCACTTTGCCGTTCACGCCTTTGCACCTATCGTCATTGCTTCGGTCGCCGGTACGGTAATCAACCGGTTGGAATACGGCGATGTGACTGAGTTCGTTCTTGAAACACCAGGGTCACTGCAATTCTACGTCGAGCTTCCTGCGTTCCTGATCCTGGGCCTGATCTGCGGATTGGTGTCCCTGCTGATGATGCGGTCGATCTTTTTTGCCGAGGATATCGGAAACCACATCCAGACCCGCATCTCTTTGCCGCGCTGGCTGCGTCCGGCGGTATCTGGCGCGATGCTTGGGCTGCTGGCGATCTGGTTCCCGCATATCATCGGTGTTGGGTACGAGACGACGATCCGCGCCTTGACGGGTGACCTGACCCTGACGACCGCAATTTTGTTTGCCGTAATCAAAACGATTGCTGTGGCCATAACAATGGGCGGCCGAATGGGGGGCGGTGTGTTTTCACCCTCGCTTATGATCGGCGCACTGACCGGGCTGGCCTTTGGCCTGATCGCGACCGGGCTGCTGCCAGATGTATCGGGGACGCATACGCTCTATGCTTTTGCAGGCATGGGGGCCGTGGCTGCAGCCGTTCTGGGTGCGCCGATTTCTACTACCATGATCGTCTTTGAACTGACCGGAGATTGGCAGATCGGGATTGCGGTGATGGTTTCGGTTTCAATGTCCACCGCGCTGGCCTCGCGTTTGGTGGACCGATCTTTCTTCCTGACCCAGTTGGAACGACGTGACGTGCATCTGGCGGCTGGACCGCAGGCTTATCTTCTTGCCATGTTACGCGCCGGTGCAGTCATGCGACCGATAGGCGACCCCCGTTCGATCACGAAAGACGAGGCGCTGGACCTGATCAATCAGGGGCTTTGTGTAAATGCCAGCGCAACGCTGGAAGCGGCGATGCCCTATTTCGACCGAGACGACATTCCCTGTATTCCTGTGGTGGTCGTCGAAGAAGACGGCAGCGAAAACCCTGTAGGTGCGTTGTTTCACGTCGACGCGCTAAAGGCGTATAATCGCGCGCTGGCGGCCACGGCGGCCGAAGAACACTCGTAGCCGTAGCACACCGATGCTGTGCAACATGGATAGGTGTCATGGATGAAACGGTAAGAAGAGGCTCGGCGACCCTTACCTAAATCTGCTCGACCTTGACGGTATCACTCGGGTAAAACGCGACATAGCCTTTGAGTTCGGCCATAGCTGGGATCGGGTCTTCATAGCTCCAGGCGGCATTTTCAGTAACCGAGGATTTGTTGACGATCGAGAAATGCGTGGCGTCGCCCTTGTGCGGGCAATGCGTGGTCTTGTCGGTCATGTCCAGAAACGCCATCGCAATGTCCGCGCGCGGGAAGTAGATCACCGAAGGCAGGTCTCCCTCGGTCAATTCCAGTGCATTCGTGCTTTCACCCAATACGGCCCCACCGGAACGGACGCACCATTTGCCTGGTGCCTTGTGAATCGTGATCTCAACCATTTCTCTTCCCTCGTTTTTTCGGGCTTCTCCTCTGCCCGGTTTATGTAACAGCCCGGTGTCAGATCGGCGCAGTTGCGGTATCCAACCACCGCCGTGCCTCATCGCTCAGCCTTGGCCCGATCTTTTCTGCAACATCGCGATGATACGCGTTCAGCCACGCGCGTTCCGCAGACGTGAGCATTTCAACCACGATCAGCCGCCGGTCGATTGGCACGTAAGTCAGCGTGCGCCAGTTCAGCATAGCACGGTCGTCGTCCCCGCCTGGAAGGGGTGCGGCGTCCTGCACGACCACAAGATTCTCGATGCGGATTCCGAAAGACCCCTCGCGGTAATAGCCGGGTTCATTGGAAAGGATCATGCCCGGTTTCAGGGGCACATGGCTGACCTTGGACAGGCGTTGCGGGCCTTCGTGAACGCTGAGATAAGCACCAACACCGTGCCCGACGCCGTGGTTGAAATCTTGCCCTGCGGCCCAGAGCGGTTCCCGCGCAATCCCTTCAATATCACGCCCGGCAAGCCCACTCGGCCAGCGCAGCATGGATAGGTTAACCATGCCCTTCAAGACACGAGTAAAACACGCTTTTTCCTCATCTCCGACCGTACCGATGGCAACGGTGCGGGTGATATCGGTCGTGCCGTCCAGATATTGCCCGCCGCTGTCCAGAACCAGAAGGTGGCCATCTTCCAGACGGCTGTCGGTTTCTTCGGTCACGCGGTAATGCATGATCGCGCCATTCGGACCCGTGCCCGCGATTGTGTCGAAAGAGATATCCTGAAGCGCATTATCCCTGCGCCTGTTCTCTTCAAGCCGGGTGACCACCTGCGTTTCGGTCAGGGTACCCGGTGCCTGTGCGTCCAACCAACACAGCGTCTCGATCACTGCAACCGCATCGCGTAAATGTGCCTCGGCGCTGCCTTCGATTTCTGCGTCATTCTTGCAGGCCTTGGGCAGGGCACAGGGATCGCCGCCATCGACCATCTGATCGTTTAACACGTCCGCCACGGCCTGCGGGAGCGTTCCCAAATCGACCTGAACCTTGCCCTTCAGCGCCGCGACAGCATCCAGAAATCCATCGGGCTCATGCGATGTGACCTGATCCGCCAGTGGCACCACCAACTTCTTCGAAGCCATAAAAAGATCGACCTGACCATCGGCGTGCAATATCGCGAACCCATGCGCCACCGGGTTGTATCCGATATCGGAACCGCGAATGTTCAGCAGCCACATGATGGAGTCGGGCAAGGTGATCACGGCGGCGGTACAGCCAGCCTCTTGCAGGGTTTTGGCCAGACGCGTGATTTTGCTGTCCGCCGTTTCGCCGGCAAACTCGATCGGATGCGCCTTGATCGGATTCATCGGCGGCTCTGGCTGATCTTCCCACACCCGGTCCACCAGATTGTCACAGCGGACAAGTTCGATATTGCTGCCGACCAGCTCTTTCTGCGTGCTGGCGATCTGGCCAGCGGCGTGCAGCCAAGGATCAAAGCCAACCTTGCCGCCATCGGGCAGTTGATCTTTCAACCAAGCGCTGAGGCTGATTTCCGGCCAAGCTACGGGAGTGTACTCTTTGGCGACCTGCGCCTTGACCTGAGTGCGATAGCGGCCATCGACAAATACACCGGCCACATCCGTCAACACCGCGCAGAACCCGGCCGAGCCGGTAAATCCCGTCAACCAAGCCAAGCGCTGATCCCGCGGGGCAACATATTCGCCCTGATGCGCGTCGGCGCGGGGGATCAGGAACCCGTCCAACCCTTCTATTGCCATCTCACCGCGCAAAGCCGCCAGTCGGGGCGGCCCTTGTTCCGGGCGCGCTGTTACCTCAAAGGATTGAAACATCACATACCTCTCCCATACCGGGTTTTACCCGTTCTTCTTTTTGGAAATTCCGCGCATTGGCGGCAAGGCCAGTTTCAGCTGGCTTTTTTCATCCCCATCACCCGCGCGCGTGCGCGTGGGTCGCTGTCAAACAGGGCAGCCAATTGTTCGGTCATCGCACCGGCCAACTGTTCCACGTCTGTTATTGTCACCGCGCGGTCGTAATAACGGGTGACGTCATGGCCGATCCCAATAGCCAGAAGTTCTACCATCTTCCGCTTTTCCACCATGGCGATCACGTCGCGCAGGTGTTTTTCCAGATAGTTTGCGGGGTTGACGCTGAGTGTTGAATCGTCAACCGGTGCACCATCCGAAATCACCATCAGGATCTTGCGTTGCTCGCGCCGCGCCAGCATCCGGCGGTGCGCCCATTCCAGCGCCTCGCCGTCGATGTTTTCCTTTAGCAAGCCCTCTTTCATCATCAGGCCCAGGTTTGGCCGCGCCCGCCGCCACGGAGCATCCGCACCCTTGTAAATGATGTGGCGCAGATCGTTCAGACGGCCCGGCTGTTGTGGGCGGCCATCGTTCAGCCACGCCTCACGCGCCTGACCGCCTTTCCACGCGCGTGTGGTAAAGCCCAAAATCTCGACCTTCACGTTGCACCGCTCCAGCGTCCGCGCCAGAACATCTGCGCAGATCGCAGCGATTGAGATCGGGCGCCCACGCATTGACCCCGAGTTGTCCAGCAGAAGCGTCACCACGGTATCGCGGAACTCGGTATCCTTTTCGACCTTGAAACTAAGCGGTGTGGTCGGGTTTGCCACCACACGTGCCAAACGGCCAGCGTCCAGAATGCCTTCTTCGCGGTCGAACTCCCAGCTTCGGTTTTGCTGAGCTTGCAGGCGGCGCTGCAACTTGTTGGCAAGACGGCTAACAGCCCCCTTCAGCGGTTCAAGCTGCTGGTCCAGATAGGCGCGCAGGCGCTCCAACTCGGCGGGTTCCGCCAGATCCTCAGCAGCGATTTCTTCGTCATGCGTGTTCAGATAGACTTTGTAATCTGGATCAGCTTCGGACGCCGGCTGAGGGGCAGGGGGTTCCAGCGGGGCTTCCCCCTCTGGCATCTCGGCCTCATCGCTTAGCTCATCTTCGGACATCTCGTCCATCGAGACCTGAGCCTGGGATTGATCCTGCTGCTCTTCCTGGGTCTGTTCCGGGGTGGCGTCGGCTTCTTGTTCGTCCTGATCGTCTTGGCCAGTGCTGTCCGGGTCAGGCTGTTCGTCGGCGTTTTCCTCGGCCTGATCCTCTTGTTCTTCGTCCAACTCATCCGGGTCGTCACCCAGTTGATCACCATAACCAAGGTCCTTGATCATCTGGCGGGCGAATTTGGCGAACTCTGCCTGGTCCGAGAGGATTTCATCAAGGTTTTCCAGCGTTCCGCCAGCCTGTTCCTCGATGAATCCGCGCCAAAGATTCATGATGTTCTCAGCCGCCGGAGGCAGATCGCGCCCCGTGGCTAGATGGCGGATCAGGTAGCCTGCGGCAACTGCCAAAGGTGCATCCGCAGGTTGCTTGCATTGGTCATATCCACGCCGCAGCGCCTCATGCCCGATCTTGACGTCGATGTTAGACGCGGTGCCCGGCATGTCACGCGCGCCCATCGCCTCGCACCGGGCGACTTCCATCGCTTCATACAGATCACGGGCCATATCCCCCGGGGGGGCATAGCGCGTATGGGTCGCGTCATCGTGGTACTTTCGATGCAGGGCCAAGGCATCCGCCGTACCGCGTGCCAGCAGAACCTCCTCGCGCGTCATCCGGCGGCTCACCTGTGGCAAACGCATCGACTCGCCGGTCATCCCAGACGGGTCTACCGTATAGGTGACGTTCAACTCGGGATCGTCGGCCATAACCTTGGTGGCTTCGGCCAAGGCCTTTTTGAACGGATCGGCGGGGTTGTCGTTGGGTTTGCTCATCGGGGCAGTCCGGTCTAGTTCTGTCCCGGCAACCTAGTGCCAAACGGGTGTCTTGGCCATAGGGCGAACCCTGTTTTCCCATCAAACCAAAATCGGGTTGAAAGCATTTGGAAGCTGGACAGGTGCGTTGCTGTATCTGCCCTCTCTGTGTTCGTGCATTAAAGCTCTTGTTCAGGGGGAGCTTGTAATCGCTAAAACCTACGAAACCCTGCATCGGCTCAGCAAACGTCCAACGCGTGCAGAGGCGCAAACAAGGTTAAAGCCTAACGATTGAAAAACCTTGCAAGGCTGTCTAGCAGGCCTTTAACGCCTTTACGCGGAAAGAACTGCTGATCCTTACCGTGGTGGGACTCCAAAACAATTTGCCTCAGCCGATCCACCTGCCCAGCGTTAAGCGACAATGGATCATTGACTGCGCTTGAATTCACTTTTTGGACAGGCATATCGGTCAGGTCAAATCCGTTTTCACGACCGAATTTTTCGAGCCCGCCCCGCAGGTCTGCAAAGTCCAGCAGGGATACGCGCGCGCCCGACGCATGTTGGGCAGTTTCGTTAACCTTCAACCTGCCCGAGATGTTCCCGGCGTCCAGCAAATCCGAAATAGATTTGTTCGACGACACGAGCGCTTTAAATTCCGCCAGATCAATGGGTTCGTTTCGCGCGTCGAGGTCAAAGCCACCGCCGTCCTTCTTACGCATCCAACGGTGGGGCGAGTAATACAGCGAGATCATCCGCTCGACCGGAGGGCGGGCAAAGGCATATACCGTGTAATCGGCAAAACCCGGACCAATCAGATCTTTGTACTCAACTAGCGTCTGGTGCTTGGATTTTGTCGTGTCACCACTCAGCTCAAACCGGTCGGCGCCATCCTGATGACCGCTGGTTACCATTGCGTCATCGGAAAACCGAAGAAAACAGCGGGTAAAGAAGTTTCCTCCGGTCTTCGGTACGTGAATGAAAACGCTGTGTTGCTTGGCGAAATGCATGGACTAGCCGAGGCTGGCGCTCGCTGCACTCTCGGGCAGTTCCTCGTCAAAACAGCGTTGGTAGAACTCGGCGACGGTCTGGCGCTCCAGCTCGTCACATTTGTTCAGGAAAGACAGGCGGAATGCGTAGCCGACATTGCGGAAGATCTCGGCATTCTGGGCCCAGTTGATCACGGTCCGCGGGCTCATCACCGTTGAAAGATCGCCGTTCATAAAAGCAGTCCGGGTCAGGTCGGCAACGGTCACCATCTGGCTGACGGTCTTGCGGCCCTTTTCGGTGTTGTAATGCGGAGCCTTGGACAGCACGATCATCGTCTCGGCATCGTGGCTGAGGTAGTTCAGCGTGGACACCAGCGACCAACGGTCCATCTGCGCCTGGTTGATCTGCTGTGTACCGTGATACAGGCCCGTCGTGTCGCCCAAACCCACGGTGTTCGCCGTTGCGAACAGGCGGAAATTCGGGTTCGGCGTAATGATCTCATTCTGGTCCAACAAGGTCAGCTTGCCGTCATGCTCGAGCACGCGCTGGATCACGAACATCACGTCAGCGCGGCCTGCGTCATACTCGTCGAACACAATGGCAACCGGATTACGCAGCGCCCACGGCAGAATGCCCTCGTGGAACTCGGTCACCTGTTTACCGTCCCGCAGCTTGATCGCGTCCTTGCCGATCAGGTCGATCCGGCTGATATGGCTGTCCAGGTTCACACGTACGGCTGGCCAGTTCAGGCGGGCAGCGACCTGTTCAATGTGGGTGGACTTGCCAGTGCCGTGATACCCCTGAATCATCACCCGGCGGTTATGGGCAAAGCCTGCCAGAATCGCCAGTGTCGTTTCAGGGTCGAACTTGTATGTCGGGTCTATGGCCGGAACCCGATCGCTTGCTTCGGCAAACCCTTTGATCGCCATGTCGGTATCAATGCCGAATACGTCACGGACCGAGATTTCTTCGGTGGGTTTTGCGTTGATGTCAATCGATCCGTCAGCCATGTGCGTAGTCCTTATCCTTCGACCCGTATTGTCGGGCCTGAACCCGTGTGTGGTGCAACATATTGCAGGCAAGGGCAAGGGAAAGCCGCGCGTGCTGCGAACTCGGCAAAGCTTTCTTTGAAACTGGCCTTATTGATGCACGCGCCAATGTTCGCAGTTGATCAGCAAAGCCTGCGACAGCGCCGATTTTCGGATGCTGTACGCATGTCTGCGGATTTCTAAGAAATACTAACATTGAAATATGTGGATGTAACAAGTTAACCTTAAAATATTCTGATGCAAAGACTGCTCCCGGTTTGATGTTAAGCGGTAGAGGCGCGAATGGCGTTAACAATTCAAGGTCCTTCTTCGATTGCGATCCCCAGTGGATCGACCTCTGTTATGCAGTTGTACACCGCGAGCAAAGCAGGAGCTTCATGGAGTGTCGTTGTTTCAGGAACCGGGGGATTGGCCCCTTCCGACTATTCTGTTTCGATTTCGCAAAGCGGTGTTTTGAGCGTCGAACTAACCCCAGGTGCCGTCATTCCTCCAAACACACAGCTTACTGTTGAAATATTCGCATCAACGGGCCCTGGTAACGGTAATAACGACTCCCTCATCGTAGCTGTCGACCTTCCTGCAGGGACGGTGCCGTGTTTCGTGAAGGGGACTTTGATAGAAGCTGAAAAAGGCTATCGCGCCGTCGAGGAATTATCCGTTGGCGACAAGGTCCGTGTTTCCAGTGGTGAACTGCTGCCCATTAAGTGGATTGGTGAAAAGACCTTGAGCGTGGAAATGTTGAAGCGAAACCCGCGATTGCGCCCGGTTCGCATCCAAAAAGGAGCGATTGGCGCGGGGGTGCCTGACCGCGATTTATACGTTTCGCCGCAACACAGAATAGTTCTGGAAGGCTGGCGCGCAGAACTGCTGTTCGGCGAGCCGAAAGTCTTCGTCGCTGCGATTCATCTGGTCAACGACAAGACAATTCGCCAAGTCTGGTCCAATGAAGCGGTGACTTACTACCATATTGCGTGCAGTCGTCACGCAATATTGATGTCGAATGGGCTACCTTCCGAAAGCTTGTTTCTGGGTGATATGGCGCTGTTGTCTTTCGGTCGAGAAGATGCCGAGGAACTTTGTGCGCTTTTTCCCGAACTACGCAGCCCTGCATCCATTTGGATGCAAACGCGCGTGCCCTGCCTGAAACGCTCCGAAGCCGAGGCGCTGCGTGATACGCTGACGTCGTAAATCAACTACTTGAAATTCCGGCTGTCCTTGATCTGGTCCCAGGCCCAGACGACCTCTTGCAACTGCTCTTCCTGTGACCGGTCGCCGCCGTTCATGTCCGGGTGCAACACCTTGATCAGCTTTTTGTAGGCTTTGCGCACCTCGGCCTTGGTCCAGCTGTCCTTGGCTTCGAGAATCTCGATCGCCCGACGTTCGGTCGGGGGCAGGCGGCGGCCTGTGGCGGCGCGGCCCGGGTTCTTGGTGGCATTCTCGCCCAGCACCTGATGCGGGTCCTCGATGCCTAGGCGCGCCCATGCGCGGGCTTCAGGGTCACCCATCGGTTTGGTTTCACGTTCCCAAACCTTGTCTTTTGACCGCTGCGCGTTCAGTTCAGCCTCGGTCGTGCCGTCGAAGAAATTCCACTTTTGGTTATACTCGCGCACGTGTTGCTGGCAAAACCAGTAGAAGTCATCCAACACGTCTGGCGCCTTGGGCGCGCGATATTTACCTGGCTCCTGGCACCCAGGGTGGTCACAGATCCGGACCGAAGTTTCAGACGCGCCCGACATGCCCCGACGCCCGCGCGGGTTTTTCTTTTTGGCGCTGGAGACGGACATATCGAATCCGAAAGGGTCTGATTTCGTCATGCTGTGATCCTTAAGAACGCATCTTCTCGACTCGGAGGCAGCAGTTTAGTCTAAGCAGCCAAAAGTAGAAGAGGGGGGCGGCAATTAATTTGCTGCCGAGCGAAAAAATGACCGTGACCGACGAAATCTATGAACGTCTTGATGCAGCATTTCACCCGCGAGAGCTGAAGGTTGTCGATGATAGCGAAAGCCACCGAGGGCATGCAGGCTATCAGGAAGGTGGGGAAAGTCACTTCAACGTGTTTATTCGCGCCAGTGCATTCGAAGGCCAATCCCGTGTCGCCAGCCATCGGGCGGTGCACAAGGCGTTAGGTGACATCGTGCCGCGGATACATGCGCTGGCACTGGATATCGGAACCTAATGCGCGCGTTAGGCGCTTTACTTCAGTTCAGCCCAGAGCTTGGAGACGCAAAGTGCTGCGATCATACTGGCAAGCCCCTGGTTTTGATGCGGGATGGGCCGCCGCGACGCCAAACCCTATGATTTGTCTGAGTGGCGGAATTCGATCTTTGCGTCCTTGAGCGTCAACGGAGGGTCTTTGACCTCTTCGGAAATTGGTTCCGGCGCTGTGACGATTTCTGGTCCTGGAACGGGCTGCGCAACCGGAGTTTCGTCGGGGGTTTCTTCCGGGACAGGGGCGGCAACCTCGACCGCCTCAATCGCGCGGCGGAAGACAAGCACATTGCGCCAATTCACGGTAGATCCGGTCAGGCCTGCCCTTTCTTCGCTTGGTAAAAGCTCTGCGCGTTGATATTCCCAGCCGTCTTGACCCAATTGGTTCAACACTTGCTCAATCGTTGCGGCAAACCGGCCTTCGGCGGTTTTTACACCTTTGGCTTTCGTGCCTTTTTGCGGGGCGGGAACGACCTTGTACTCATAGCGCTGCATTGGATCTTCCTGATTGCCGGGTTATGGCAACTTAACATGCGGTTGATTTGGCGAAAGTCAGCATTGCGCGAAAACACCCGGAAAATTGAAAGCGGCAGGATTTTGCAAAAACCTGCCGCCAGGATTGGGTGCCATTAAGACGTTACGAGCCTAGTTTTTTGCCGACCAGCTCGTTTACCGCCTTGGGGTTGGCCTTGCCGCCAGTTGCTTTCATGACCTGACCCACGAACCAACCTGCAAGCTTCGGGTTCACCTTCGCCTTTTCGACCTGCGCGGGGTTAGCGGCGATAATCTCATCCAGCGCGGCCTCGATTGCACCCGTGTCGGTGACCTGCTTCATACCGCGGTCTTCAACGATCTTCGCCGGGTCACCGCCTTCGGTATAGACGATCTCAAACAGGTCCTTGGCGATTTTGCCCGAGATCGCGTCCGAGGAAATCAGATCGATGATTGCACCCAGTTGCGCCGGAGAGACCGGCGAGTCGGTGATGTCGTGATCTTCTTTCTTCAGGCGACCAAACAGTTCGTTGATGACCCAGTTCGCCGCCAGTTTACCGTTGCGGCCTTTGGCAACCTCTTCAAAATACGCGGCTGACTCTACCTCGGCAGTCAGGACGGATGCGTCATAGTCAGTCAGCCCGAACTCGTTGATAAAGCGGGCTTTCTTGTCGTCCGGTAATTCGGGCAGCTTGGCGGCGATATCGTCCACCCATGCCTGCTCGATCTCCAGTGGCAGCAGGTCGGGATCAGGGAAGTAACGATAATCATGCGCCTCTTCCTTGGACCGCATGGATCGTGTTTCACCCTTGTCCGGGTCGTACAGGCGGGTTTCCTGCTCGACCTGTCCACCGCCTTCGACGATGGCGATCTGGCGGCGGGCTTCGACCTCAATCGCCTGCTGGATAAAGCGCATCGAGTTCATGTTCTTGATCTCGCAGCGCGTTCCCAGATGCGAAAAGTCCTGTGTTTCCTGATATTTCTCATAGGAACCTGGCAGGCAGATCGATACGTTCACGTCCGCCCGCAGGTTTCCGTTCTGCATATTGCCGTCGCAGGTGCCCAGATAACGCATGATCTGGCGCAGCTTGGCGATATAGGCGGCGGCCTCTTCCGGCCCACGGATGTCGGGGCGCGACACGATCTCCATCAGGCAGACGCCTGTGCGGTTCAGGTCGACAAAAGACATATGCGGGTCCATGTCGTGGATCGATTTGCCCGCGTCCTGCTCCATGTGGATGCGTTCGATGCGGACCATGCGTGCAGTGCCATCGCCCATCTCGACCAGCACTTCACCTTCGCCCACGATGGGGTGGTACAACTGAGAAATTTGATAGCCCTGTGGCAGGTCCGGATAGAAGTAGTTCTTGCGGTCGAAAGCCGACTTCAGGTTGATATCTGCCTTCAGGCCCAACCCTGTGCGCACCGCCTGTTCCACGCAGTACTCGTTGATCACCGGCAGCATACCTGGCATCGCCGCATCCACAAAGGCCACGTTTGCATTCGGCTCGGCCCCGAATTTCGTCGACGCGCCCGAGAACAGCTTGGCATTGGATGAGACCTGAGCGTGCACCTCCATTCCGATCACCAGTTCCCAATCGTGCTTGGCCCCGGCGATGGTCTTGGGTTTGGGCATTTCGTATGTCAGGTCGAGCATGGCGCGCCTCATTTCCGCAGAAGTCTAAGCCTGCGTATTAGGCCCGGCACGGGCTAGGGGCAAGGGGGAATCAGTGCTGGGACAGCTGCAGGCCGGTGGGCGTAAAGGTTACATCCATGCCGCTGAGCAACTCCTCGCGGAACAGGTCGCCAATCGCGCGCAGTGCATCGCGCTGACCGCGCGCCGCGAACCGCTCGGCCGAGTGTATACGGACCGAGTTGTTGAACCCGTTCGCCGCATGCGCCCAGATCATTGGGTGCAGCTCGGTCATGTGGTCGCGGATCAGCCCGTGTGCGGCCTCGTGAATCTGCGCGCGTACAATCTCGGCTTTTTCATTCTGCCTCAGGCCGTTCTGTATCGTGATGGCGCAATAGGCCGATAGCATGTTGACTGTTTGCTGATCCGGCCGATGGTGCAGAATGTCATAGAGACCTTCCAGAAAGTACTCAACATCCAGCCGGGCACAGGCCTCTTCATCAAAGGTGATGGCGTCGAATTGCACCCATGTGTAACCGCCAGCGCCCCAGATGTCGTGGGTCCGGGCTGCGTTGCGCAGGGCTTGAACCTCAAGCTCTGCGTAGCTGCCAAACCACTGGGGCAGCAGATGGGTGCCCATCGCGCGCATGTGGCGCTGATTGTTGGGGTCTAGCGAGATCAGCCGCTCATATTCATCAGCAACACGAAGGCTGGCTTTGCGTTGGCCAGCCAAAAGTGCGCAGCCTGCGGCGGCGACGATCGGGCTGTCTGGCAACGCCGCGCGACATTTCGGCAATAACGCTGCGGCCCGGTCGAAATGGGCTGCACAACGGGAACGGTGTAATGGCGGAAGGGTCGCGTCCGTTGCCGTTCCGCGCCACGCCCAAGCTAGGTCGATATGCGTCAGCGCGACCACAAGCGCAATCATCGCATTATCCGGGTGCGCGCGCATTTCGTCTTCAAGCTCGGAAATCCCGCCAAGCAGGTCGTACTCGCACAGTGCATTCCCATCCGACAACGCGTGTTCGACTGCCAGAACCACATCGGACCGAGCGCCAAAGGCAAGCAGATCCGCGATGGGTGTGCCATCCGGGGCGGCTGCACGGTTTTTGTCTGCCGCGCGCATCTGACGGGACAATTCTGCCCATCGATCCTGTCTGGCCAGCGTGCGACCACGCCCAATTGCATCGCGGGCCGCCAAGTCTTCGGCTTTGACGTCGGCCAATGGGATATTCAATTGCCCCCTATCCGGGAGCGTCGAATGCACGCCGCCATTCACATTGGGAAGGCTCTGCGTAGAGCTTTTGGAAGAATGAGAGGATTGGGCCTGACGTGCCCTGAAAAACCGAAACATGGAAAAACTCGAAATCGAAACAACTTTTACGCTTGTCGAAAACTCTGACCGAAGGTTGGGTCAAATTCAAGCTTACGGCACTGTATTGGGCATAAATCAGAAACTAACAGGTATTTTTCATTATGACTGTTTCAGAAAACGCGAAAATGATGCCGCTCAACCCGCAATCCGGCTTTCTGCAAGACGGCCTCAAGCTCCTTATGCGGCGGCATAGCCTCATCCGGCAGGCGAATCCGTTTGTCCGACGTCAGAACCAGTGCGCTGCGCACCGAAAAGTCCCAACGTGTGTCCAAACGGACGTGATCAATTTCGGACAACGCGACCTCGCCCTCGCGGTTGCCAGAAAACCAACGAATCCGGTCGGCATCCAACGTCAGCCCTGCTTGAGTGTCCTGTATGATGTCCCAAAGGGCAGGCAAGGTGGTCAGGCCGAGCAACACAACAAGCCACCATGCTGCATCAAACACGATCACCAGCGCCAACAGCCCCGCATAGATGCCGATCAGAGTCAGGACGCCGCGTCGCGTCCGGTTGTTGCTCGTGAAACTGTACGGGCTCATGCGCCAAGGATACGGGACACCATTTCCGTGGTATCGCGCGACAGGTTTGGTGTTTCGGCGATACGGGTCAGCTGCGCTTGCATGAGGCCCTGTCGCTCAGCGTCGTAGCGTTTCCATGTCTGGAAAGCCGAACACATTCGGGCCGTTGTTTGTGGGTTGACCGGATCCAGACGGATCAACCAATCCGCAAGCAGTTCATATCCGGCCCCGTCAGGGCGGTGAAACCCGGCATGGTTCATCGCGAGCGCACTGATGACCGAGCGGAATCGGTTAGGGTTTTTCCAATTGAAATCAGCGTGCTGTGTCAGCGCGCGCGTGACGTCAACGGTTGCTTCGGGTGTGGCTGTAGACACTTGCAATGCAAACCACTTGTCAACCACCAGCCGGTCATGTTGCCACTGATTGTAAAAGCTTGTCAGTTCCGCCTGGCCCGCGCCTGCCCGCAAGAGACAGGACAGAGCAGTCAACTGGCGGGTCATGTTGTCAGCAGCGGCGTATTCTTCGGCTGCTTTGATGCCGCCATCAAGCCGCGAAGTCAGGTATAACACAGTACCGCCAAGCGCGCGTTTGCCAGCCTGTTCGGCGTCGGGGCGGAACGGTGCGTCGATCTGCGTTTCGCTGAGCAGTCGCGGTAGCAGGTCCTGAACATGTTGGGCCGTCGCCTGCCGGAGGGTTTCGACTGCAGTCCAAATCGCCATCGGATCAGGGGTTTCACCGCTTTCGAACAGGGCGGCTGCCAATTCTGATTGCGTTGGCAGGCCGAGCATCAAGGCGCGATAGGCAGGGTCCAGATCTCTGTCCCGCAACACGGTTAGCATACCATCCAGATAGTCCGCCCCCGGCGCGGCATCGTGCTTTATCATGCGCAGTAAGGTGTCTTGCGCCAGCGATCGCCCGGCCTGCCAGCGGTTGAACGGGTCAGTGTCGTGGGCCAACAGAAAGGCACGTTCCGCATCCGTATGGTCATGTTCGAGAATGACCGGAGCCGAGAAATCCCGCAGGATCGAGGCAACGGGTTTGGCGGCCAGACCGGTGAATTCAAAGCTCTGTTCGGCCTCTGTCAGTTCCAGCACCTCGGTTGGGCGCACTTCATCCCCGTTCGGGCTCAGCAAGCCAACGGCGACCGGGATCACTTGCGGCAGCTTCTCTGACTGACCGGGGGTCGGGTCAGTTCGTTGTTTCAGGGTCAGAGTATAAACGCCGTCCGCCCAATCTTCGGACACGGTAACGCGCGGCGTCCCTGATTGGCTGTACCAGCGTTTGAACTGGGTCAGATCGCGGCCTGTCGTGTCCTCGAACACTTTCAGCCAGTCCTCGATGGTGCAGGCCTGCCCATCGTGGCGGTCGAAATAGAGGTCTAGCGCCTGTTTGTACGCCTCATCCCCAACCAGTCGTTTCAGCATCCCGATCAGCTCGGCCCCTTTTTCATAAACAGTGGCCGTGTAGAAGTTATTGATTTCCTGAAAGCTCTCGGGCCGGACAGGGTGCGACAATGGCCCGTTGTCTTCGGGGAATTGCCGCGCGCGCAGGTCTATGGCGTCATGGATGCGTTTCACCGGGGCCGAGCGCATGTCAGAGGTGAACTCCGCATCGCGGAAGACGGTCAGACCCTCTTTTAAACAAAGTTGGAACCAGTCGCGGCAGGTGATGCGGTTGCCTGTCCAATTATGGAAATACTCATGCGCGATGATCGCCTCAATGCGTTCGAAGTTATCATCGGTCGACGTCTCCGGGCTGGCCAGAACGGCCGAAGAGTTGAAAATGTTCAGGCCCTTGTTCTCCATCGCGCCCATGTTGAAATCATCGACGGCCACGATGTTAAAGACATCGAGATCGTATTCACGGCCATAGACGTCTTCGTCCCATTTCATGGACTTTTTCAACGCCTCCATACCAAAGGCGCATTTCTCTTCATCGCCGGGGCGAACCCAGAGGTTCAACGCAACATCGCGGCCCGACATCGTGGTGAACTGGCCGGGATGTGCGATCAGGTCGCCTGCCACCAAAGCAAACAGATAGGCGGGTTTCGGCCAGGGATCGGTCCATTCTGCCCAGCCCTTGCCTTTGCCTGAGGGGTTGCCATTCGACAGCAGCACCGGCAAATCGCCATTTATGCGCACGGTGAAGGTGGACATCACGTCTGGCCGGTCGGGGTAGTAGGTGATCTTGCGGAACCCTTCGGCCTCGCACTGCGTGCAATACATACCGTTCGACATGTAAAGCCCCTCAAGCGCGGTGTTGTTGCCCGGGTCGATCTCGACAATCGCTTCCCAGATGAAAGGCGCGTTTGGAACTTCGGCGGTCAGGCCAGTCTCGGTGACATCGGGTGTGATCTCGGCCCCGTCGATGGCGGCGCGGATTAGGGTCAAATCCTCGCCATGCAGAAAAAACGTTCGATCTGTGGCGTCCGGATTGGGGCGGAAAGCAATGCGCGACGTGACGCGTGTGGCGTGATCGGCCAAATCAAAGGTCAGATGCACGCTGTCCACCAGATAGCCAAAGGGCGTGTAGTCTTTAAGGTAGATCGTGGTAGGGGCTGCGTCACGCATCGGGGGCCTCGCATCGGTTCATGTCTGGCGCGACGTTATGGCTTGCGGCGGTGGGCTGCAAGCGGTGCAATCTTCAACTGAGACGGTGCGATCGGAAGTTTTGGTAAGTCTGTTTTACCGCAGCGGCCTCGTGCGCGTTGCCTATCGGAAACAATCGTTCTAAATGCATCCGGAATACAGTGGCGTACACACGAGAGAGAGGGACCTCATGAGCAGCAGACAAACGCGCAGCGGACTGCAAGTTGATACCGTTCTGGCCGAATTCATCGAAGATCGGGCTCTGCCGGGCACGGGTGTAACTGCTGACGCATTTTGGGACGGCCTGTCCCGCATGGTGGCTGAGCTGGGTCCGAAAAACCGCGCGCTGCTGGCAAAGCGGGAAGAAATCCAAGGGCAATTGGACGCGTGGCATCTGGAGCGGAAAGGGCAGCAGCACGACGCCGCCGCGTATCAGGCATTCTTGCGCGAAATCGGTTATCTGGTTGAAGAAGGCACCGATTTCCAGATTGAAACCACCGATGTTGATCCGGAGATTGCGCAAACACCCGGACCGCAATTGGTAGTGCCAATCACTAACGCGCGTTTCGCGTTAAACGCAGCCAATGCGCGTTGGGGCAGCTTGTATGACGCCCTCTACGGCACCGACGCGCTGGGTGACCTGCCGACCGGCAGCGGGTACGACGCGGCCCGGGGCGCGAGGGTGATCGCTTGGGCCAAGGGGTTTCTGGACGACGCTGCGCCTTTGGCAAACGGGTCTTGGGCGGATGCGGCTGAGTTGCGGGTTGAAAACGGTGCGCTGGTGCCAACACTTGCGGATGCCTCACGTTTCGTTGGGTATGGTGGCGCTGCGGAAAACCCGGAGTTCATTCTGCTGAAAAACAATGGGTTGCACATCAAGATCGTTATTGATGCCTCCAGCACTATTGGAGCTTCTGATCCGGCGGGTATCGCGGATGTCGTGCTGGAATCGGCCTTGTCGACGATCATGGATTGCGAAGACTCAGTCGCCTGTGTCGACGCCGAGGATAAGGTGGTTGCATATGGTAACTGGCTGGGTCTGATGAAGGGTGACCTGACCGAGCAGGTCACCAAAGCCGGCAACACATTTACCCGCAAGTTGGCAGATGATTTGGAGTACACCACCGCCGGCGGGGGTCAGGCCAAGCTGAAAGGTCGCTCATTGATGCTGGTGCGAAACGTGGGGCACCTGATGACCAACCCCGCGATTCTGGACGCCGAGGGCAATGAGATCGGCGAAGGTCTGATGGACGCGCTCTGCACCACGTTGATCGCCATGCACGATTTGGCTCGCGAAGGCGGCAACTCGGTCATGGGATCGGTTTATGTGGTCAAACCCAAGATGCATGGCCCGGAGGAAGTGGCATTCTCGGTCGAGATTTTCGATATGGTCGAAGACATCCTCGGCTTGCCGCGCAACACCGTGAAGCTGGGCATCATGGACGAAGAGCGCCGCACCTCGGCCAACCTCAGGGAATGCATCCGTGCTGCAAAATCGCGCGTGGCCTTCATCAACACAGGTTTCCTCGACCGGACAGGGGACGAGATCCATACCTCGATGGAGGCAGGCCCGATGCTGCCGAAGGGGGATATGAAAAGCACACCATGGATCGCGTCCTACGAGGATCGCAACGTTGATATCGGGTTGGCTTGCGGCCTGAAAGGCAAGGCGCAGATCGGCAAGGGCATGTGGGCGATGCCCGACCGGATGCATGATATGCTTGAGGCCAAAATCGGCCATCCGAAGTCCGGCGCCACCTGCGCATGGGTGCCGTCCCCAACCGCTGCAACGCTGCACGCAACACATTATCACAGTGTTGATGTGTTGGCCCGCCAGGACGAACTGGCGGCTGGTGGCGCGCGTGCCTCGCTTGAGGATTTGTTGACGATACCACTACTGGGTGGTCGCAATCTGAGCGATGAGGAAATCACGCGCGAGATTGAGAACAACGCGCAGGGTATTCTTGGGTACGTGGTGCGCTGGATCGACCAAGGCGTCGGGTGCTCGAAAGTACCGGACATCAACGATATTGGCCTGATGGAAGACCGCGCAACCTGCCGGATATCCTCTCAAGCACTGGCCAACTGGCTGCATCACGACGTTGTCAGCAAAGAGCAGGTGATGGCCGCGATGCAGAAAATGGCGGCAGTGGTGGACCGCCAGAACGAAGGTGACCCCGAATATCGCCCAATGGCTCCGGGATTTGATGGCGTGGCTTTTCAGGCTGCGTGCGATTTGGTGTTCAAAGGGCGGATACAGCCTTCGGGCTATACTGAACCGGTCCTGCATGCCCGCCGTCTTGAGTTGAAAGCCAGCCTTTAACCTGAAAACACGATAGGACAGACAATGGCAGTTTCTTTGCGCAAAGCCCGCACGATCATCCGAAAAACCCTTGAAAAGGGTCGTGAGATGGACCTGAAACCCCTTTCAGTTGTTGTTCTGGATGCGGGTGGGCACGTCATCGCATTTGAACGCGAAGATGGCGCGGCGCCGGGCCGGTTCCCGATCGCGCATGGTAAGGCCTATGGCTCGGTCATGTTGGGTATGGCGGGCACCGCGCAAATGCAGCGGGCCGAGGCACAGGCCTATTTTATGGCGGCGGTCAACGGTGTTTATGGTGGGCAGGTTGTGCCGGTTCCGGGCGGCATCCTTCTGCGGGATCGCAAAGGGGCTGTTATCGGCGCGGTTGGTGTCACGGGCGACACGTCCGACAATGACGTCGTTGCAGGCATGGCCGGGATCGAGTCTGTCGGTTTGACCGGAGAAAGCTGAGTTGGATCACCGCGCCGGGGCAGAGCCGTGCCGGTTTAAGGTTCGGGTCCCGGCGTGGGCAACTCTCCCGTACGCCTGAGGTTTCTGGATCACACTGTGCGTCACTGAACACAGCCTTGCGCTGTCATACAGGGCGTGTTTTGTTGCACGTTCGATCCACTGCGGATAGCGTTCTCGTGAACAAGAAAACAGCAAGGGAAGCGGCATGTCTCGACCGGTCGTCGGTATCATCGGTAACTCCTACATCCTGAATGATGAGTACCCGACCCATGCGGGCGGAACGATGAACTCGGACGCGGTTGCAAATGTTTCGAACTGCCTGCCGCTGCTTATTCCGTCCGACCCACGCTATGTCTCGGTCGAGGAACTGTTGGAGGTCTGCGATGGGTTTCTGCTGACTGGCGGGCGCCCGAATGTGCACCCCGAGGAGTACGGCGAAGATGCCACCGACGCCCATGGAGAGTTTGATCGGGCGCGGGATGCGATTACGCTGCCTCTGGTCCGGGCCTGCGTCGAGCGCGGTCAGCCATTCATGGGCATCTGCCGCGGCTTTCAAGAGGTCAACGTGGCCATGGGCGGTACGCTGTACCCAGAAATTCGCGATCTGCCGGGTCGGATGAATCACCGCATGCCACCCGATGGCACGTTGGAGGAAAAGTTTGCGCTGCGCCATGTGGTGACCTTGTCCGAGGACGGAGTTTTTCATCAACTGTTCGGAGCGACCGAGGTTATGACGAACACGCTGCACGGGCAGGGGATCAAAACAGTTGGCGAACGCGTGGTCATTGACGGCTATGCCCCGGATGGCACGCCCGAGGCGATGTATATCCAAGACGCCCCGGGTTTTACTCTGTCGGTTCAATGGCACCCGGAATGGGATGCAATCAACGATCCTGTGTCTCGACCGCTGTTTCAGAAATTTGGTCAGGCCGTTCGGACATGGGCGACCTGCGGGCGGGCCGCGTTTCGCCGGATTGCTTGAAGCCTGCTGTCTGTTTCGCTCAGAAGAGCGACGTGGATGTCCCGTTTTCCATGTCGGAAAGCGTTCCCAACCCCGCCTGATACGTGTCAGATCAGAAGGTTAAACTGCTGATTCAGCGGCAGTTTGCGGGCGCGCTCTCCGGTAAGGTCGAACAGCGCATTTCCAAGCGCCGGCATCGACGGAGGTGTTCCGGGTTCGCCCGCGCCACCCATATGGCGGTTGGTTTCCAAGACGCGCACTTCGACCTGCGGCGCAGTATGCATGCGCAGCGCATCATAGTCGGGGAAGTTGTACTGCTCGACTTCACCTTCGGCAAAGGTGATCTCGCCGTAACACGCGGCTGACAACCCGTACATCATGCCGCCAAACATCTGCGCCTTGACGTTCTCGGGGTCCAGGGCCAGCCCCATGTCACAGGCGATCCAGGCCTTGCTGATGCGAATGGTGCCGTCCTCGTCAACCACCTCAATGACCTGAGCAACCGGAGTGCCGAAGCTATAGGTGAAGGCAACGCCCCGGCCCACACCATCCGGCGCCTGGCCTGTCCAGCCTGACATTTCCTTCACGGCTTCCAGACATCCGGCCGACGGGGCATGCTCGGCCTTCATCAGCTCCAGTCGGAATTCAAGCGGGTCCTGACCAGCGGCGTGGGCCATCTCATCCATGAAAGTTTCGTGGAAAAATCCGTTATGGCTGTTTCCGACCGAACGCCAGAACCCCACCGGAACATCCAATTTGGCGATGTGGCCGCTCATTCGGTAGTTCGGCACCGCATAGGGTTGGTTGAAAAAGCCTTCGACCAGTACTTTGTCCGGGCCAGCGCCGGGCATTCCGGTATAGCGTGTCACTGCCTGCTGTGTGCAGGATTGCGCCGCGACTTTGCCGTCGATCAGCACTGCCTTGCCGTCCTGAACTGCGCCCCGCATGCGGGCGATGGCACCGGGGCGGAAATAGTCATGGCGCATGTCTTCTTCGCGGCTCCAGGTTGTCTGCACCGGAGTGCCGGGCATCGCCATGGCAACCTTGGTCGCAATTTCACCAAAGTCCAACTCACCCCGGCGACCAAAACCGCCACCTAAGTAAGTGGTGTGAATTTGCACTGCCTCTGTGTCCAGATTGGCCGTGTTTGCAACGCGGAACTTGATCAGGGTCGGGGCCTGATTACCGCACCACACTTCCAGCGCATCGCCGGTAAACAGCGCTGTTGCGTTCATCGGCTCCATCGTTGCGTGGGCCAGATACGGCACTTGATACTCTGCCGTAATCTCGGTCGCGCCGTCGGGTGTGACGCTGACATCGCCGTCATCCCGCATGGTCGAGTTCGGGGCCTCGTCAAACGCTTCGGCAATTTTTGCAAAGATGCCTTCGGTGTCCGGCGGGTAAGGGGCGTCTGCCCAGTCGACATCAATCGCTTCGACCGCCTGATTGGCCAGCCATGTGTTGTTGGCGATCACCGCGACCCCGGTGCCCAGATCGACCACTTTCTCAACTCCGGGCATGGATTTCGCAGCGCTGTCGTCATAGCCGCTCATCGCGCCGCCCAGCTTGGGGTTCATGCGAACGGCGGCGAATTTCATACCGGGCAAGCGAACGTCGACTCCGAATTCTGCGGTGCCCGTTGCCTTTTCCACCATGTCCAAACGCGGTTGGGTCTGACCGAGATAGCGCCATTCTGACGGATCCCGCAGAGGGGCCCCGATCGGCTCAAGCTTGGCCACTTCAGTGGCCAGCTCGGTGTAGGGGATCTGGTCTCCGTTCGGGGCGATGACATGACCCGACGCCGTTTTTAGTTCACTGCGGTCAACGCCAAGCCGGTTCGCCGCGGCCTGTTTCAACGTCTCGCGGGCCGAGGCTCCGGCTTGACGCATCCTTTCGAACCCGTCTTTCATTGAGGTCGAGCCACCGGTCACCTGCAAGCTGAGCGTTTTACCAAGAACACCTAACGCCTCGCCCAGATTGTGCTGGAAATCGGAGATATCATACCCCTTGTTGGGCAGGCCTTCCCCTATCAGGGCCGAGTTATAGTAAGCCGCCGCCGCAGGGCCGTGCAGAACCGTGATCTGATCCAGATCGACATCCAGTTCCTCGGCAATCAGTGCAGCCCATGTCGTCTGTACGCCTTGCCCCATTTCGGCGCGGGGGGCAAAAAGGGTAACGCCATTTTGGTCGATCAAAACAAACGGGTTCAGAGCAGCCTGACCATCACCGGGTTTCAGCGGGTTCGCAGCGGGGCGGCTGACGTAATAGGCGCCAAACGCGACGCCACCGACAATCGCGGCCGAACCGATAAGGAAGGTGCGACGCAGGATTTTACCAACGGATGCCATTGTTTACGCCTCCTTCAACTTGCTGGCTGCGTCATGAATGGCAGCGCGAATGCGAGGGTAGGTGCCACAGCGACATAGGTTGCCTTGCATGGCGTCATCAATATCCGCGTCCGAGGGGGCAGGATTTTCCGCCAGCAACGCAGCGGCTTGCATGATCTGACCCGACTGGCAATACCCGCATTGCGCCACTTGGTGATCGACCCACGCTTGTTGGATTGCAGCCATCGCATCAGGCGATCCGATCCCTTCGATTGTCGTGACATCGCCCCAGACATCCGACAGTGCCACTTGGCATGAGCGTACGGCTTCACCATCAATATGAACGGTACAAGCCCCGCAGGCCGCAACACCACAGCCGAATTTGGTTCCGGTCAAACCGACCTCATCCCGCAAAACCCAAAGCAAGGGTACGTCGTCGGGCAGGTCAATCTGATGTTGCTTCCCGTTGATCTTAAGGGCGGTTGCCATGGCGCACCTCACATAGCTGTGGCTGGTTTCTGACATAATTGTCGTAAAATGTCACTGTGTCAATTGACAAAATATACAAAAGATGTCACGGGTTCAGACATGACGGACACAATTGACGATCCACGGCAAAAGGCAATCCTGGCATCGGCCTTTCAGGCGTTTGCCGCTTATGGGTACCGGAAAACGTCGATGGATGACATCGCGCGCGGCGCCGGCATGTCCCGCCCGGCAGTGTATCTGCACTACAAAAACAAAGAGGCGATCGTCAGAAAACTGACTGAGGTTTATTACTCCGAAAAAAGCGCTGCCGTGGCCGAGGCGCTGGCAACCTCAGGCACGGTGCCCGAGGTTCTCACACGTGCAGTGCAGGCACAAACTGCCGGGATGGCGACCATATTGGCCTCGCCTCACGGGCTTGAGATGCTGGACAACACCAAGTCCATGGCGGCCGACATTATTGCCGAGGGCGAAGCTAAACTGGCGGGTCTTTATGCAGACTGGCTGACTCAGCAAGCGCAGGCTGGTCGGGTCAAAATGCCAGCGGATGCAGCCGAAACCGGGTGGACAATCACCGCCACGCTAAAGGGGCTCAAGCTGGCCGGCGCGGGGGCCGAGACCTATGAAAAGCAGGTTGCCCAGATCGCGTCCCTGATCGGCGCGGGGCTTGAGGTCAGGTAACCCGCTGCTGCACCTTGTACTCGGGCGCGTCCCACAGGCGGTTGTTCATGATATCGGCGAGGATCTCAACCGCGCCTTCCACATCCTGTTCGTCGATGTAAAGTGGGGTAAAGCCAAACCGCATGATGTTTGGCGCGCGAAAATCTCCGATCACACCGCGGGCAATCAAGGCCTGCATAGCGGCATATCCGTCATCAAAGCGGAACGACACCTGACTGCCGCGCTGGTTCGGATCACGCGGGCTGACCAGTTCAAGCTCGGGGCAGGCTGCTTCGACGCGGGCAATGAACAACTCGGTCAGCTCAATGGACTTGGCGCGCACATCGGCCATATCAGCCATGTCCCAGATATCCATCGCGGCTGACAAGGCGGTCATTTGCAGGATCGGAGGGGTTCCAACACGCATCCTCTCAATCCCGGTGCCGGGGCGGTAGTCCAAGTCGAAAGCAAAGGGCGCCTCGTGCCCCAGCCAGCCTGACAGGGCCGGTCGTGCCCGATCCGCAAGGCGTGGCGCGACATAGATAAAGGCTGGCGCGCCCGGTCCTCCGTTCAGATACTTGTATGTACACCCCACCGCGAAATCGACGTTGCAGCCGGTCAGATCTACGGGGATCGCACCGGCAGAGTGTGCCAGATCCCAGACTGTTACTGCACCGTTTGCATGTGCCAGTTCGGTCAACGCTTTCATGTCGTGCATGCGGCCGCTGCGATAGTCGACTTCGGTCAGCATAAGAACAGCGACATCTTCTGTGATATTTGCGGCCACATCCTCGGGCGCAACAACGCGCAGCTCATAGTCGGACCCGAGCGATCGCAACAGACCTTCCACCATGTAAAGATCGGACGGGAAGTTACCGCTGTCCGACAGTACAACTTTTCGATCAGGGCGCAGTTCCAGTGCCGAAGCGGCGGCCTGATACACTTTGATTGACAAGGTATCGCCGGTCACGATCGATCCGGGCGCGGCACCTATCAACCGCCCGATACGATCCCCCAAAGCCGTGGGCAGAGCCATCCACCCGGCCTTGTTCCAGCCCGTGATCAGCATCTGCCCCCATTCCTTAGCCATCATGTCATTCACGCGCTTACCCGCAGTGCTTGGCAGGGGGCCAAGCGAATTGCCGTCCAGATAAATGATGCCCTCGGGCAGATCGAACATGGCTTTGGTTGCGGCAAAGTCGGTCATACTGGGGTCTCTACCTTCGTACTGTGTTGCGGTGATTTCGTCTGGCGTATCCTATCCATTTCTGCCTGTCCATCGATGCGACAACCTGAACTTTTGCCAATCTGGTCTCAAAGCGTTAGGACAGCGCTCAGAAATGTCACGTGCTTTACGTGATGTAAGGCCTGAGAACTGACTATGCGCTGGATCAATATCCCTCCTGTTTGGCTTGCCGGTTTTGTATTGCTGGCTTGGCTACAGGCGCGTCACCTGCCCATGGGGCTGTCACTGGAAAGCGGTTTGACTGATTTGCTGAGCGGTTTTCTGATCGGGGGCGGCATCTTGATTGCGGTCATGGCGGTGGTCGAATTCCGCCGTCACAAAACAACCGTTGTTCCGCATCAAACACCCGATGCGCTGGTGCAATCGGGTATCTACAAGCGCAGCCGCAACCCGATCTATGTTGGCGATGTTCTAATATTTGCTGGGTTGGTCCTGCGGTTCGATGCAGTACTGTCTTTGCTATTGATCCCGGTTTTTGTCTGGGTGTTGGAGCGCCGCTTTATCCTGCCCGAGGAGGACCGCTTGCGTCGCACGTTTCGTGCGGATTTCGCCCGCTATGAACGCAAAACACGCAGATGGATTTAGCATGGCACAACTGGTGACACAGCGTAACGATTGCCATGCTTGTGAAACAATGTTGCGCAAGATAAACGTTTGCTTAACAAACAATACCGCTCACCCGATCGAACAGAGTGAAATTTAGGGGGACTGCCAGTGAAAATAGGCACACCGAAAGAGATTTTTGACGGCGAGAACAGGGTTGCAATGACGCCTGAGTCTGCCGTGCAATTGCAGAAACTGGGCTATGAATGCCTGATCGAGAAAGGGGCTGGTCAGGCGGCTGGTTTTTCCGATGCAGCGTATGAATCTGCCGGAGTTGAGGTGGTTAAAACAGCTGCGGCATTGTGGAAGGCGGCTGATATAATTGCCAAGGTTCGGGTGCCGACCGAGACAGAGCTTAAGCGTCTGACAAAGGGTAAGACGTTGATCTCATTCTTCAATCCTGCAGGGAATGACGAGGGGATGGAACTGGCCAAATCCAAGGGCGCAAACGTGATCGCCATGGAGATGGTGCCGCGTATCTCACGTGCTCAGAAGATGGATGCGCTGTCGTCCATGGCGAATATCGCTGGCTATCGCGCGGTTATCGAAGCAGGCAACAACTTTGGTCGTTTCTTCACCGGTCAGGTGACGGCGGCGGGTAAGGTGCCGCCTGCCAAGGTGCTAATCGTTGGCGCGGGTGTGGCCGGTCTGGCCGCGATCGGGACCTCGACCTCGCTGGGTGCGATCACCTATGCGTTCGACGTGCGCCCTGAAGTGGCTGAACAGGTCGAATCCATGGGGGCCGAATTCGTTTATCTGGACTTTGAAGAAGAACAACAAGACGGTTCAGCCACCGGCGGCTATGCTTCGGTTCAGTCGGAAGAATTCCGCAACGCGCAGCTTGCCAAGTTCCGTGAGCTTGCGCCTGAAATGGATATCGTGATCACCACAGCGCTGATCCCCAACCGCCCGGCACCCAAGCTGTGGCTTGAGGATATGGTCAAGGCGATGAAGCCGGGCTCGGTCATCGTTGACCTTGCGGCGGAACGGGGCGGCAATGTCGAAGGCACCGTGCCGGACGAGAAGGTCGTGACCGACAATGGCGTGACCATCATTGGTTATACCGACTTCCCCAGCCGGATGGCGGCACAGTCTTCGTCTCTGTATTCGACAAACATCCGTCACATGATGACGGACCTGACGCCCGAGAAGGACGGCCAGATCAATCATGACATGGAAGATGACGTGATCCGCGGCGCGACCGTGACCCATGAGGGCGAGATCACCTTCCCACCGCCGCCGCCCAAGGTGCAGGCGATTGCGGCGCAGAAAAAGCCCGAGGTCAAGGAACTGACCCCGGAAGAGAAGAAGGCGCAGGAAATCGCGGCGTTCAAGGCGCAAACCAAACAGCAGTTCACCCTGCTGGGTGTGGGCGGAGCGCTGATGCTGTTGGTAGGGCTGGTTGCTCCGGCCAGCTTCATGCAGCACTTCATCGTCTTTGTGCTGGCGATTTTTGTGGGCTTCCAGGTGATTTGGAATGTCTCGCATTCGCTGCATACGCCGCTGATGGCGATCACCAATGCGATCTCGTCGATCATCATTGTGGGCGCGTTGATGCAGATTGGGTCGGGGTCGTTCCTGGTTATTCTGCTAGCGGCGCTGTCTGTCTTCATGGCCGGGATCAACATCTTCGGCGGTTTCCTCGTAACCCGGCGCATGCTTGCCATGTTCCAGAAATCTTAAGGAGGCCGGGCACATGGAATTTGGCTTCACCACTGCTGCCTATGTTGTTGCGGCTGTTCTGTTCATCCTTTCCCTTGGCGGCCTGTCGAACCAGGAAAGCGCCAAACGCGCGGTCTGGTACGGCATCGTCGGTATGGCGCTGGCGGTCTTTGCCACTCTGGTCGGTCCGGGTTCGGGTCTGTGGCTGCTGTCGATCCTGCTGATCATCGGCGGCGGTCTGATCGGTCAATATGTGGCGCAGCGCGTCCAAATGACCGAGATGCCGCAACTGGTCGCTGCGATGCACTCGCTGGTTGGTCTGGCCGCTGTGTTTGTTGGTTTCAACGCGCATTTTGAAATCGGCAACGTGGCTCAGGCACTGGCGTCGGCAGATGTTGAACTGGCGAAAGAGGGCTTTGGCACCTTCGCCGCGTTGATTGCCAAGAAAACCTCGGCTGAGCTGGCGATCCTGCACGTTGAACTGTTCCTTGGTATCTTCATCGGTGCGATCACCTTTACCGGCTCGGTCGTGGCCTATGGCAAACTGGCAGGTAAGGTGACGTCGGCTGCGACCAAGCTGCCCGGTGGCCACGCTTTGAACGCCGCGGCGGCGGGTTTGTCGTTCATCTGTCTGATCTGGTACACCAGCTCAGGCGGTTTCTTCCCGCTGTTCCTGATGACGCTGGCGGCGCTGTTCATTGGTTATCACCTTATTATGGGTATCGGTGGCGCGGACATGCCGGTGGTTGTGTCGATGCTGAACAGCTATTCGGGCTGGGCGGCTGCGGCGATCGGCTTCAGTCTAGGAAACGACCTGCTGATCGTGGTCGGTGCTCTGGTGGGCTCGTCCGGTGCGATCCTGTCCTACATCATGTGCAAGGCGATGAACCGGCACTTTGTCAGCGTGATCCTCGGCGGCTTTGGCGGTCCGCAGGGGGAACAGATGGCTGTCGAGGGCGAGCAGGTGGCCATTGACGCCGATGGTGTTGCGGCGGCTCTGAACGATGCCGACAGCATCATCATCATCCCTGGCTATGGCATGGCGGTGGCGCAGGCACAGCAGTCGGTATCCGAACTGGTCCGCAAGCTGCGCGCCAAGGGCAAAGAGGTGCGCTTTGCGATCCACCCCGTTGCCGGTCGTCTGCCGGGCCACATGAACGTGCTACTGGCCGAGGCAAAGGTGCCCTACGACATCGTTCTGGAAATGGACGAGATCAACGATGACTTCCCGGATACGGATGTTGCCATTGTCATCGGCTCGAACGACATCGTAAACCCTGCGGCACAGGAAGACCCCAACAGCCCCATTGCCGGGATGCCGGTATTGGAATGCTGGAACGCCAAGCAGGTGTTTGTCAGTAAACGCGGCCAAGGCACCGGTTATTCGGGTATCGAAAATCCGTTGTTCTTCAAAGAAAACACCCGCATGTTCTATGGCGACGCCAAGCAGTCGTTGGACAAGCTGATACCTATGATCGAGTGATCAAAGGGTAAATCCGAGTAACAAGGGCGCCTAAGGGCGCCCTTTCTTTGTCTTGCCGCGTGCTTTGCCTTCTGAACTTCGCTATATTGGTAGCCAGTCAAAACACGCTGGGTGTGATATGCTTGGTCCGAGCCGTATCGGAGAAAGGGCATGCAAAAGGTCAATGGTATCGGAGGAGTTTTCTTTCGTGCGCGCGACCCTCAAGCGTTGAGCGCTTGGTATGAGAGACACTTGGGCGTCAGTTACTACGATCCAGTACCGTGGAAGCAGCGAGAGGGATATACGGTTTTTGCACCTTTCGCTCAGGACACCAAGTATTTCGGGCGGGACGAGCAACAATGGATGATCAATTTCCGCGTTGATGACTTGGACGCCCTGACCAAACAGCTGAAGGCAGCGGGAATAGAGGTTGAGACCAACCCGGACTGGAACAGCGAGGTTGGAAAATTCGCACGGATACACGACCCCGAGGGCAATCCGATCGAGCTGTGGCAGCCAAATCAATGAGATAGCGGGAATGTATACTGTTGTATCCGTGTAAGTGACTGAAAAAAAACGGAATTGATGTATTCTGGGTGTGTCGTATAGTGCCACGGACGAAACGGAGCCCCGCATGACGCCCATGGACGACCACCCGCTGCGCTATACCTTGGCCAATGAACTGCACGCCCGCCCTTTTCCGGTGGCCGAAACGCCGTGTACCGTGGTTTTTCTGGCGATCAAAAAGCCGGTAGCCGCAGTGGCCCGTGATCGCAGTGAGGACTTGACGCATCTGATCGACCTTTTGGACCGGCACGGTGCGCAGCATCCGCAGCCAAACGCCACTCATTTCGCGGGGCAGATCGGTCGCCACTGGCTCAAGTGGGAACAGCATACCGAATTCGTCACCTACACTGCGATTACGCAGAACGTCAGTGACCGCCCGTTCGACCCAGTGGATTTCGAGGTTTTTCCGAAAGACTGGCTGTCGACCTGTCCGGGTCAGCGGGTCACTTCGGTGATGCTGCGCGTGGTTGATCGCGAAGAGGATGACGCGGTCAAGACCGCCTTGGCCGATTGGTTCGAACCGGAAAGCCTCGCAGTGGCGCGAGTTTTGGACGACTCGGCCATATGTGCCAGCGATTTTCGGATAGATGCCACAGGGCATATGCGTTTTGCCCTTTTCGTTGCTGAAGGTACGGGGCGACGCAGGACGGGGCGGATCATCCAGCGCCTGTGCGAAATCGAGACATACAAGGCCATGTCGATGCTGGGCTTTGCGCGCGTCAAGCAGCTGTCGCCCCGCATCGGGGCCTTGGATGGCAAACTGACCGACCTGATGGGCCAGATGACCAACAATTCGGCCCATCCTGACGAGTTGCTTCCCGATTTGTTGGCAACTTCGATCGAGTTGGAGACCCTATCTGCCCAATGCTCTTTCCGATTTGGAGCTACGGGCGCGTATGAGGCGATTGTCAACCAACGGATCGAGGCGCTTAGGGAAGAGCGGTTTCACGGTGGTCAGAGTTTCGCTGATTTCATGATGCGCCGCTACGATCCTGCTATGCGAACGGTGAAATCGACCGAACGCCGATTGCAGGCTTTGTCCGATCGGGCGATCCGCGCGGGCGAATTGCTGCGGACGCGCGTGGATGTGGAACGCAGCGCACAGAACCAGGCCTTGCTGGAGAGCATGGACCGCCGTGCCGACCTGGCCTTGCGGTTGCAACACACGGTTGAGGGATTGTCGGTTGTGGCTGTCAGCTACTATGCCGTCTCGTTGGTCAGCTATCTGTTGTATCCCCTGACAAGCTCCGAGGTCAGCAAAGGTACCCTGACGGCAGCGGTAACGATCCCCGTGGTGTTGATCGTTTGGTTTGCGGTCCGGAAGATCCGCGGAAAGCTCAGGTAATCCGCGATTGCCAAAGTATCCTAAGCCTGTAAAACAGGACCGTTTGACGCGATCTTAAAGGATACTCCGTGATTGGAATCGCAGCTGCTTGGCGGGCCGTTGCCGCCATGTTCATCCTGAACGGTGCGCTGTTTGGCATCTGGGCGTCCCGCATTCCTGCAGTGCGGGATCATCTGGGCCTGACGCATGAGGCGTTGGGCTATGGATTGCTGTTCATGGCGGCCGGTGCGGTGTGTTCGTTTCCGGTGACGGGTCGCCTTACCGATCGGTTTGGGGCTGTATCCATAACGCGGGTTATCGCGGTGCTTTATACGCTGTCCCTGATTCTGCTGGCGTTGGCTGACAGCTTTTGGGCGTTGGCAGGTTTTCTGTTCGTGTTTGGGGCCTTTCACGGCTCGATGGACGTCGCCATGAATGCCTGGGCGGCCGAGGTTGAACACGCCTATGACAAACCTGTCATGTCCTCGTTTCACGCGATGTGGAGCTTGGGTGCTGGGCTGGGCGCGCTTAGCGGGTATGGCGCGGTGCAGGTGGGGCTGACGGTAATGCAGCACTTTCTGCTGATGGGTGGGATTGTTGTTGCTTTGACATTGGCACTGTCCAGGGTTCGGTGGACTTCACGCAAGGCCTCATCTTCGGGGGCTGCGGTGTTCGCGCTGCCGTCCGGCGCGTTGATCCTTGTGGGGTTCACCGCTCTGTGCGGCGCACTTGGAGAAGGGGCCGTCGCCGATTGGAGCGCGATATTCCTGCGCGACGTGACAGGCGCGGAAGAAAGCATTGCGGCATTGGGGTATGCGGTGTTCTCGGTGACCATGGTGGCCTTCCGACTGGCAGGCGGGTTCGTAATCTCTCGGTTTGGTCCCGTCGCGACTGCGCGGTTTGGCGGAGTGTGCGCGGCGATGGGTGTTTTCACAGTTGTTTCAACTGCCGAACCGGCGTTGGCGCTGATCGGGTTTGCCCTGATGGGGATCGGCTACGCCGTTATCATGCCGCTGGCGTTCAGCCGGGCCGCCAGCGATCTGAACGTGCCACCGGGACAGGCCATCGCCAGCGTGGCCACTCTGGCATATGGGGGTTTGCTAATCGGTCCACCGCTTATTGGGTTTCTTGCCGAAATGCTTACATTACGCTTGGCGTTCGCGGCCTTGTTGCCCTTGGCAGTTTTGATCGTCTTGCTGTCCGGCGCGCTTCGGCCAGCCCGCTTGGACTAAGGACACAAAGGCGCAATCGGGGTTACACTCCGACAAAAGAAGATGGGAGAGAACTATGCCAATCAAAAACCGTTTTGCCGAATTGCAGGGTCAGATCACTGAATGGCGGCGCGACATTCATGAGAACCCTGAAATTCTGTTCGAAACGCACCGCACCAGCGCCTTGGTTGCCGACAAGCTTAAGGAATTTGGCTGCGATGAGGTTGTGACCGGCATTGGCCGCACCGGGGTTGTTGGTGTGATCAAGGGCAAAACCGACACAGGCGGCAAGGTGATCGGGTTGCGTGCCGATATGGACGCCTTACCCATCCACGAGGAAACGGGGCTGGACTATGCCTCAAAAACCGATGGAGCCATGCATGCGTGTGGCCATGACGGCCATACGGCCATGTTGCTGGGCGCTACCAAATACCTGTCGGAAACCCGGAACTTTGACGGCACGGTCGTTGTGATTTTTCAGCCCGCTGAAGAGGGCGGCGGCGGCGGTCGTGAGATGTGCGAAGATGGCATGATGGACCGCTGGGGCATTCAGGAGGTTTACGGCATGCATAACTGGCCCGGTCGTCCGGTCGGCAGTTTCGCCATTCGTCCGGGCGCTTTCTTTGCGGCGACCGATCAGTTCGACATCACGTTTGAGGGCAAGGGCGGACACGCGGCCAAACCGCATGAGACGATAGACACCACAGTCATGGCCGCGCAGGCGGTTTTGGCGTTGCAGACGATCGCAGCGCGCAATGCTGACCCCGTGGATCAGGTTGTGGTATCGGTCACGTCGTTTGAAACCTCGTCCAAAGCGTTCAACGTGATCCCGCAGAAGGTCTACCTTAAGGGCACGGTCCGCACGATGAGCAAAGAGATGCGGGATCTGGCGGAAAAACGCATCGGCGAGATATGTCAGGGCGTTGCAGCGACATTCGGCGGGGCGGCTGAGGTGACATATTACCGGGGATATCCGGTGATGGTGAACAGCGACGAGCAAACCGATTTTGCAGCAGAAGTTGCGCGGTCAGTGTCCGGAAACTGTGATGAGGCGCCGTTGATCATGGGCGGCGAGGACTTTGCTTTTATGCTCGAAGAGCGACCAGGCGCCTACATTCTAGTTGGCAATGGCGACACGGCGGCAGTGCATCATCCCGAGTACAACTTCAACGATGAGGCTATTCCGGCCGGGTGTAGCTGGTGGGCCGAAATTGTCGAGCAACGGATGCCCGCGGCGTGAAGGTTAACGGCGGGGGTAAGCCCTGACAGCGATTTGCCGTCAGCCCGACGCAGTTGAATTCGGACTTGAGAGGCTAAGTTGGGTGCAGAGTGTTTCGACAACTGCATCCAGTGCCGTTTTTTGGGTCTTCACGCAAGTTTTTGCAGCGGCGCGTGCCTTATCCAGCGCGGTTTGGTCAGTAAGCCATGTTGCTACAGCCTCGGCCAGTTCGGCCGAGGACTGCACTTGCAGCGCGCCGCCTGATGCGATCAAAGGGGCGAATGTCTCAGCAAAGTTGTAATAGCCGGGCCCGGTGATCACCGCAGCACCGGCTTGCGCGGGTTCGAACGGGTTGTGGCCGCCAATCTCTTTTAGCGATCCCCCCAGAAACACGATGGGGCAAAGCGCGTACCACGTACCAGTTTCGCCAAGCGTGTCCGCCACGTACACCCGAGTTTCCTCTGAGATCTTGTCGCCCGCCGAGCGGATCGCAGATCTCTGTCCGGCTTGGTCCAGCAGCGCGGTAACTTCTGACCGGCGTTCAGGGTGGCGTGGGATCAGCAGCAGCAACAAATCTGGCCACCGTCTCAGCAGTTCGGAATGGGCGGCCAGAACCGTTTCTTCCTCGCCCGCATGGGTCGAACTGGCGATCCAGACCGGGCGGTTCCCGATCTGCGCGCGGATGTCAGACAGCGTGTCCTGATCTACGGGCAGGGGGTCGGACATCGCCTTAAGATTCGTGCCCGGTTGAACGCGCTCAGGACGTGCGCCCATGTCTATCAGGTTTCGGGCCGTTTTCTCATTTTGGGTCAGGAACAGAAGGAAATGATCCAGAACGAACCGAGCCGTATCGGGGTGTTTTTTCCAGTTTTCGACGGATTTGTCCGAAAGGCGCGCGTTCAGCAGCGCCAAAGGAATATCCCGCCGGGCGCCTTCCACAACAAGGCGTGGCCAGATTTCACTTTCGACAAAAATACCTGTATCCGGGCGCCAATGATCCAGAAAACGCCGTACGGGACCCGCGGTGTCCAGCGGCGGGAATTGGTGGCGTGTGCGGGGCGGCATGCGTTTTTCGATCAGCGCGGCAGATGTAGGCGTGCCAGAGGTGATCAGGAACTCGGCCCCGGGCAAGCGCTCACCCAGCCGTTTGATCAAGCTGATGACCGAAAGGGTTTCACCAACGCTGGCTGCGTGAAACCAGACCAATACTCCCTCCGGGCGGGGAAGGCTGGCATGCCCCAAGCGTTCCTGTTGTCGGGTCTTGGGAACGTCCGCGGCTTGCAGCTTGTTGCGCACAGTGCGCCAGACAAGCGGAGCCGCAACGGAAGTCAGGCCACAATACAGGTGATAAAGTAGCGTAGGGCGGCCAGGAATGCCCGGCATTTCAGCCGCCTGTGTGGCTCATGTGGCGGCTCATCTTGCCGTCGACCGTTTGGCGGGAGTAGTCGAAATCGTGGCCCTTGGGTTTCAGGTTGATCGCCGCGCGGATCGCCTCTTCCAATGGCTGTTCAGTGTCGGGGTGATCGCGCAGGGGGGCGCGCAGGTCGGCCATGTCTTCCTGCCCGAGACACATATACAGCTCGCCCGTGCAGGTCAGCCGCACGCGGTTGCAGCTTTCACAGAAATTGTGGGACAGCGGCGTGATGAAACCGATCTTTTGGCCGGATTCTTCAAGCCGTACATAGCGCGCCGGCCCGCCGGAACGCTCGGCCAGATCAGTGACGGTATAGTGGTTTTCGTATTCCTTGCGCACGTCTTTGAGAGACCAATACTGATCCAGGCGATCTTCGTTGCCGATGTCGCCCATTGGCATGACCTCAATCCAGGTCAGGTCCATATCCCGTTCGGCGCACCATTTTGTGATCAAGGGCAGTTCCTCTTCGTTGAACCCCTTGAGGGCCACGGCGTTGATCTTGATCCGCAGTCCGGCCTTCTGCGCTGCGTCGATCCCGTTCAGCACCTGTTTCAGGCGACCCCAGCGGGTCACCTTGGCAAACTTGTCTTCGTCCAGCGTGTCCAGCGATACGTTCACACGGCGCACACCCGCCGCATACAGATCGTCGGCAAAACGATGCAGCTGTGAACCGTTGGTGGTCAGCGTCAGCTCTTTCAGCGCGCCGCTATCAAGATGGCGCGTCATGCTATTGAAAAACGACATGATATTGCGGCGCACAAGCGGTTCACCACCGGTGATGCGCAGCTTTTCAACCCCCATCTTCACAAAGGTCGAACACATGCGGTCCAACTCTTCCAGCGTAAGCAGGTCCTTCTTCGGCAAAAACTTCATGTCCTCGGACATGCAGTAGACACAGCGGAAATCGCATCGGTCCGTGACAGAGACGCGAAGATAAGTGATCGCACGTGCGAACGGGTCAATAAGCGGAGCAGTCATGCGATATAGGTAAAGGCGAGGGTCGCCAACGACAAGAGCGAAGTTTCCTTTGCGCTGGCACCGATGCGCGCGGAGAGATAAGCTGACTGCATGAAGTATGTACTAATCACTCTATGTGTTCTCGTGTGCGGGTGCGACACCGTTCGGTCAACGACAGACCGCGTCTTTGGTGGGGACCAAACCCCACCCGAGGCGGATGAGGTCGCGGTTGAAGAGGCCGTGGTGGAAGAACCCGTTGCGCCCGAGCCCGTTGCGGCCACAGCCGTTGGCTGGGTCGGGGCAAAGACGACCATCGCCGGGTTGGGTGATCCGACCACGCCGGGCCGGTGGCTAGAGACTCCTTTGGTTGACACCGAATTCACCGGGCGAGTCGTGGTCCCAAGAACCGGATCGCAGGCCTACATCACTCTGGTCCCTGCCAGAGGGCCAGAAAGCGGCGGCAGTCGGCTGTCCCTTGACGCGATGCGTGCCCTTTTGTTGCCCTTCGACGAATTGGTTGAACTTGAGGTCTATTCCAACTGATCTTTCAGGTATTTCCCGGCCTCGCGACGGGCAAAAGGTTTCATCGCGCTTCCGTGTTCGGCCAGAAAAGCAACCACTCTCGGTGCGTCGTGTTTTGACAACTCGCGCAGCCACCACGCGATGGCCTTTTGAATGAACCAATCGCGGTCGGGTACGTAACCTGCGGCCCACCCAAGGATGCGGTCGCGCCGAGCCAAGTCGTCGGGTTTGGGGTGGTTCTGCTTGGTCCAAGGCAGCGTGGCCACCAACGCCGCGCGTCGGGTCCACATATGGTCCGAGGTCGTCCAGAGTTCGACCTGATCCAACCGGGCCGGGTCGGCTGACAGGCGTTTTTGCAGCGCCATGCAGGCGTGATCCGCCACGGCCCAGGCATCGAAATCGGGTAGCCAGCTTTGCAATAGCGCCCAGACTGCCTCATCCGGGCGAATGCGCGCCTGTGTCAGCAGTTTCGCGGCGGCCAGCCTGCCCTCATGAATGTTGGTTTGCCACAGGGCGTCTGCCAATTCCACGCGCACGGGCACGTCCAGCTCCTTACGCCAAGCTTTTGTCAGGTCGTTCAGAACGGGATTTGCAACACCAAGGTAAGGGCGCTCGACCTTGTGATAGGCCGCCATTTGCACAGCGCGCTCTGGATCAGCCTGTGCCTTGATCTGGTCGAGGTAGGTATTCAGCATCCGTTGGTCATTTGGCCAAGCGCGTAGGCTTGCCATCTATCGTCTGTTGGTTCCTTTCCATCCAATAGGCGCGGATATCGTCATCGGACTTTGAATCAACCCATTTCTGCATGGTGTCGCGATCAGATTGATATTCCATGAACGGCACCGCGTAGCCACAGGAGGTTTGGACCAGATCGATCGTCAGATCATATATCTGGCGCGCGCTGCGATGACTGGGAAACAGATCAGCCATTTCATCCCAGCCCGCGTCTCCGACATGCAGCGTACGAGCTGTGCCGTAGGCCCGCAGGATCATGGGCCGCGTGGTGAAGGAGCACCACATCAGGGTCATGCGGTTGCTCTCCAGCAGATGCCCGGCTGTTTCATTGCCACTGCCGGTCAGGTTCATCCAAACGATGCGACCGGGTCCCAGAACGCGCAGGGACTCCATCCCCTTGGGCGAGATATTCACGCGCCCATCCGGAGCGGCGGTGCCAACGAAGAACATGTGCTGCTCTTCGATGAACTTGCTGTGGGCGTCGTGCAGTTCCGGGAATTGCTTGGCCATGGTTCACTCCACCGTAACTGATTTCGCCAGATTGCGGGGCTGGTCCACATCGGTGCCCTTGGCGATTGCCGTGTGATAGGCCAGCAGCTGCGCCGGAATCGAATAGAGGATCGGAGCCAGGCTAGGATGGATATGAGGCATTCGAATGGTGCTCCAGGTGCCATCCCCGGCTTCGGCAATGCCGTCATCATCTGAAACCAGAATGACTTTACCCTTGCGCGCCATGACCTCTTGCATGTTTGAGACGGACTTGTCGAACACCGCATCGCGCGGTGCCATCACAACCACCGGCATGTGCTTGTCGATCAGGGCGATGGGGCCGTGCTTAAGTTCGCCCGAAGCATAACCTTCGGCGTGGATATAGCTGATTTCCTTGAGTTTCAGCGCACCCTCCATCGCTAGCGGATACATCAGGCCGCGACCTAGGAACAGCACGTCGCGCGTCTCGGACAAGCGCTGGGCGGATTTCTTGATGGCGGGGTCCTGATCCAGCGCCGTGTTCAGCGCCGTTGGCAAGCCACGCAGCGCGGCGGCATGGTCGGCCAAATCCTCATCGCTCAACGTGCCCCGGTCAGCGGCTGCTTTCAAAGCCAACATCAGCAACACGCTGAGTTGGCAGGTGAAGGCCTTGGTTGACGCAACACCAATCTCGACCCCCGCATGAATTGGCAGGGCGATGTCGCTTTCCCGAGCGATTGAGCTTTCGGGGACGTTGATCACCGACACAATCTTGTCGGCCTTGCCCTCGCAATAGCGCAGCGCGGCCAGAGTATCAGCGGTTTCACCCGACTGGCTCACAAAAAGAGCCGCCGTTCGGTCGGGAATCGGAGGTTCGCGGTACCGGAATTCACTGGCGATATCGACCTCAACGGGCATTTTGGCCAGACGTTCGAACCAGTACTTCGCCGTAAGGCAGGCATAGAACGCTGTACCGCAGGCGACCATTGTAAGGCGGTCCAGCTTGGAGAAATCAAGATTGCCCGGAAGAACAACCTCGTCCCCGCCCGTGGGCAGGTAAGATCGGATAGCCTCGGCCACTACCACAGGTTGCTCAGTGATTTCCTTGGCCATGAAGTGTTTATGGCCCGCTTTGTCCGCGCGTGTCTGATCCAGCTTGATCTGGCGGGTTTTGCGGTTCGCCAGTTCACCGGCCTCGTTGCGGATTTCAAGCGAAGTGCGCGTTACCACCGCGCGGTCGCCTTCCTCAAGGTAAGTGATGCGGTCGGTTAACGGGGCCAGCGCAATGGCGTCCGATCCTACGAACATCTCACCCACCCCATGCCCGATCGCGAGGGGAGAGCCCTTGCGGGCCGCCACGATCAGGTCATCTTCACCGTTGAACAGAAAGGCCAAAGCAAACGCCCCTTTCAGTCGGTTGATGGTTTTGAACGCGGCATCAACCGGGGAAAGACCAGCGTCGAGGTAGTGCGCGGCCATCAGGGCGACTGTTTCGGTGTCCGTCTCGGTCACGAAATTCACGCCATTCTCGGCCAGTTCGGCGCGAAGCTCGCGGTAGTTTTCGACAATTCCGTTATGCACAACGGCCACTGGTCCGGCCTGATGCGGATGTGCGTTGGTCACGGAGGGTGCGCCGTGAGTGGCCCAGCGGGTATGACCGATGCCGGATTTTCCGGGCAGGGGATCATGCACCAACAAATCGCTGAGGTTGACCAGCTTGCCCACCGCACGGCGGCGCCCAAGAACGCCATCATTGACCGTTGCGATGCCCGCACTGTCATAGCCACGATATTCAAGCCGTTTCAAAGCCTCGACCAGAATGGGGGCGGCCTCGTGATCGCCCAATACACCTACGATTCCACACATGGATCAGGCTCCTTTGTCGCGGCGAGCCTTCTTCGCCTTTAGCATGTCAAACAATTTGCGCGCATAGCCGGGCTTGTTGTCCTGTTTGGCGCGGGCAACGGCCAGTGCGTCGGGCTCAACATCGCGGGTTACGACTGTGCCGGTTGCCGTCATTGCGCCATCGCCCACCGTTACAGGGGCCACAAGCATGGTGTTCGAGCCAACAAACACATTCTCACCAATAGTGGTGCGGTGCTTCATGACGCCATCATAATTGCAGGTAATCGTGCCCGCGCCGATATTTGTGGCAGCGCCTATCGATGCGTCGCCTATATAGCTGAGGTGATTGACCTTGGCGCCTTCGGCAATCTCAGCGTTTTTGATTTCCACGAAATTGCCGATGCGTGTGTTTTCGGCCAGTTCAGAACCGGGGCGCAGGCGTGCGTACGGGCCTACAATCGCACCGCGGCTGACGTGACACCCCTCTAGGTGCGAAAACGCCCGGATTGTCGCGCCACTTTCCACAGTGACGCCGGGGCCGAAGACCACGTTTGGTTCGATTACTGTGTCGCGGCCGATGACGGTATCTGCCGCCAGGTAGACGGTATCAGGGGCCATCAGGGTAACACCGACGTCCAACAGGTCAGCACGCGCCCGAGCCTGGAATTCAGCATCCGCAGCAGCAAGGTCCGCGCGAGAGTCCACGCCCAGCGTTTCGGATTCAGCACACTTGATCGCGGTGGCGCTCAGACCGCGTGCATTGGCGAGGGAGACGATCTCAGTCAGGTAGTACTCGCCCGAGGCATTTTCGTTGCTGACCTGGTCGATCAGCTCGAACAAAAGCGCGGCGTCGCAGGCCAACAGGCCACTGTTGGTAAACCGAATAGCGCGCTGTTCTTCGGTGGCGTCTTTGTATTCGACGATCTTCACCAACCGATCACCGTCCATGATCAAGCGACCGTACCGGGGTTGAACCTCGGCAATGTCAAAACCCAGCATCACCAAGTCATGCGAGGCGCGGGCGTCAATCATTCGGCGCAGGGTGTCCGGTTCGACAAACGGCGTATCGCCGTACAAGACGATCACGTCACCGTCGAACCCTGCAAGTGCTTCGCGCGCCTGCGCGACCGCATGAGCGGTGCCAAGCTGTTCCGTCTGACGCACAACGATTGCGCTTTCATCTTCTGCCTTCGCGGTTTTTTCAACGGCTTCCGCCCCGTGGCCGGCCACGATAACGGTACGCGCCGGAGAAAGACTGGCCCCCGCGCGCATGGCGTGAACCAGCATCGGCGTTTGGGCTATGGGATGCAGAACCTTTGGAAGATCCGACTTCATCCTGGTGCCTTTTCCTGCGGCAAGGATGACAAGGGCAGTGCTCATGAAAACGATTTCTCTTTGTGTTTTGTTGGCGTCCGTTTTATCCGCTGAGGGTAAAGGCGCAAGCGGTTCAGCCATCAAACAAGATTACCGTTTGCAACACGATACGGCAAAAATCCACCGAGGCAGGAGGCAAAATGCGCACAGTTATCTTTGATTTGGACGGAACCTTGGCTGATACATCGGGCGATTTGCTGGCCGCCGCGAACCACTGTTTTCGTCAGATGGGGTATGGGGATGTTCTGAGCCGTGAGCAGGATGCGGCAGTCGCATTGCGGGGCGGGCGGATGATGCTGACCTATGGGCTGAAACGGGTCGGCGCCTATGATGAGGACACTGTTAATACCTATTATCCAGCATTGCTGCAGGCTTATTCACAGGCCATCGACACCCACACACATTTCTATCCCGGTGCGCTGGAAGCGGTTGAGATGCTGAAATCTGCGGGTTATGGCGTGGGTATCTGCACCAACAAGCCAGAGGCGCTTGCAGACCAGTTACTGACCCAGATGGGGGTGCGTGATCAGTTCGCCTCGCTTGTGGGGGCCGATACGCTGTCAGTTCGCAAACCTGATCCGGAACCGCTGCGCGAGGCTGCGCGTCGGGCGGGCGGACATCCGGATTGGTGCGTGCTGATCGGCGACTCGGATACCGACAGAAACACGGCGCGGGCGGCGGGTGTGCCGTCGGTCCTGGTGACGTTTGGCCCATCCGGCGACGATATGGCCGCACTGGAGCCCGAAGCCCTGTTGCATCATTTCGACGATCTGCCTGACCTCGTCACCGGTCTGATCGGTGCGGCGGCTTGATCCCTTGACCCAGACACCCGGCGGCACCACAACGTGCTTATGACCGAGACATTCACTGGCAGCTTCACCCAGCAGGAACCCATCCCCGAAGAGGCGATCGAGGCCGCGATGGCCGTGCTGCGTCACGGACGATTGCACCGTTACAATATTGTACCCGGTGAATTGGGCGAGACCGCGCTTCTGGAACAGGAATTTGCGGCCCAGATGGGGGCAAAATACTGCTTGGCTGTGTCGTCCGGGGGCTATGCTTTGGCGACCGCGTTGCGGGCCGTTGGGGTCAAGCCGGGTGATCCGGTTCTGACCAACGCCTTCACGCTCGCCCCGGTGCCCGGGTCGATTGCTTCGGTCGGGGCCAAGCCGATCTTTGTGGGCGTGACCGAAAACCTCACCATTGATCTGGATGATCTTGAGGCAAAGCTGCATCAGGCGCGTGTGCTGATGCTGAGCCATATGCGCGGCCACGTGTGTGATATGGATCGGCTGATGCAGATGTGCGATGCCGCAGGCGTCACGGTGATCGAGGATTGCGCCCACACAATGGGTGCCGCATGGCGCGGCCAGATGTCGGGGCGTCAGGGTGCAATCGGGTGCTATTCCTGCCAAACCTATAAGCATGTCAATTCCGGCGAGGGTGGTCTGCTGATCACCGATGACGAAGAGATTGCGGCCAAGGCTACGATGCTGTCAGGCTCTTACATGCTGTACGAGCGCCATTTGGCCGCGCCCGGCCCCGAGGTTTTTGAGAGAATAAAATACACCACCCCAAACGTCTCTGGCCGCATGGACAACCTGCGCGCCGCGATCCTGCGCCCGCAATTGCGCGATCTGGACCGACAGGTGCGGCGCTGGAATGAACGCTATCACGAGATTGAGGTCGGCCTTCGAAACACACCCGGCCTGACCATAGTTGAGCGCCCACCGCAAGAGACCTATGTCGGCTCGTCCATCCAGTTCCTGCTGCTTGATTGGTCGCCCGAACGTATAGCCGAGGTCATCCGGCGCTGCGCGGCCCGAGGGGTTGAGTTGAAGTGGTTCGGTGGGGCCGAGCCGACGGGTTTTACCTCGCGCTATGACAGTTGGCGCTATGCGGATAGTGAGCCGCTTCCGGCCAGTGACCGCATCCTCGCCGGTGTCATGGATATGCGCGTGCCTCTTACCTTTTCACTGGATGATTGCCGCCTGATCGCGCGCATCATCCGAGCCGAGGTCGGCGCGGTCTATCAGTCTTGATCCAATTGAGTGCGCTTTCAGCGCACGCTCAGTTTTTTGCAGCCGCCCTTTTTGGGCGGTTGTCTGCGTTTTTTGATCGGCGCGTTGCAGAGGATCGTTGACCCGGCTTGATCAGGCTGATATCAATTTATTGAACGTCTGTTCATTTATGCGAAGGAGGAGATCGCGAATGTTCACGGCCACAATGCAATTCGATCTTGGCGAAGACGTGAATGCCTTGCGCGAGATGGTGCATCGCTGGGCGCAGGAGCGGGTCAAGCCGATGGCGGCCGATGTCGACGCGTCTAACGCTTTTCCGAATGAGCTTTGGAAAGAAATGGGCGATCTCGGCTTGCTTGGTATTACAGTGCCCGAGGAATATGGCGGCGCGGGGATGTCGTATCTTGCCCATACGGTTGCGGTGGAAGAGGTCGCGCGGGCCTCGGCCTCGGTCTCGCTGTCTTACGGGGCGCATTCGAACCTTTGCGTCAATCAGATCAAGCTGAACGGCGATGACGCGCAGAAAGCAAAGTACCTGCCGCGTCTTATCTCGGGCGAACATGTGGGCGCGCTGGCGATGTCCGAAGCCTCGGCCGGTTCTGACGTGGTTTCGATGAAACTGCGCGCGGAAAAGCGTAACGATCACTACCGCCTGAACGGCAACAAATACTGGATCACGAACGGGCCGGACGCGGATACGCTGGTGGTTTATGCCAAGACCGATCCGGATGCAGGTTCAAAAGGAATAACGGCGTTTCTGATCGAGAAAGAGATGAAGGGGTTCTCGACCTCGCCTCATTTCGACAAGCTGGGGATGCGAGGCTCGAACACGGCGGAGCTGATTTTCGAAGATGTCGAGGTGCCGTTTGAAAACGTCTTGGGTGAAGAGGGCAAGGGCGTTGCTGTTCTGATGTCCGGTCTGGACTATGAACGTGTGGTTTTGGCCGGGATCGGAACCGGGATCATGGCCGCCTGTCTGGATGAGATCATGCCGTATCTGGCCGAGCGTAAGCAATTCGGCAAGCCGATTGGCAGCTTTCAACTGATGCAAGGTAAGATCGCCGATATGTACACGGCGATGAATTCCGCGCGGGCTTATGTTTACGAGGTCGCAAAAGCATGTGACCGGGGTGATGTGACCCGTCAGGATGCGGCGGCGTGTTGTCTTTATGCCTCGGAACAGGCGATGGTGCAGGCGCATCAGGCCGTTCAAGCGATGGGTGGTGCCGGGTTCCTGTCGGATTCGGCGGTCAGCCGTATTTTCCGCGATGCAAAGCTGATGGAGATCGGCGCGGGCACCAGCGAAATCCGCAGGATGCTGATTGGGCGCGAAATGATGAACGAGATGACCTGAGGAAAACGCCCCGCCAGAATGAGACGGGGCGTCTTGAAGAAGGTTCAGAAGCGATGGACGTAGGATATGCCGACCAGCCAGGGATCGATTTCGGCAGTGCCGATATCGTTTCCGTCCAGTTCGACGTCCGAGTCGATGTCGAACCAGCGGACATTCAGACGAACGGCACCGTTTTCAGAGACCATGTAGTCCAAACCGGCCTGAACCGCGACACCGACCGAGTCATCGACCTCCAGATCACCCAGGGGCGAACTTTCGTCAAAGAAGATGGTGTAGTTGATGCCGGCGCCAACGTAGGGCTTCCATACGCTGTTCGTCGGAAAATGATAATTCAGCGACAAGGTCGGGGGCAGATGCTTGACCGACCCGGCATCTACGCTGCCGCCCAAAGTGACCTCATGGCTGAAAGGCGTGGCGGCCAACAGTTCGACACCCAGATTATCGCGGACGAAGTACTCGACAGTAAAGATCGCGCTGGTGTCTGCGTCCACTTCGGCGTCGAATCCAGCCAATGTGCCGTTGTCGGATTTGGGATCAAGGTAGCCAACACCGACACCAACGGTCCAGTCACCTTGATTCTGGGCGAAGGTGGGGGCGGCGAGCGCAACAAGCGCGGTGGAGAGCGTCAAAGCAACGAGTTTTTTGGTCATTTTATGGCCCTTGAATATGTTGATGAGTGTGTTTTGCACAGGCGCGGTCGGGTAAACTCTGATCTACATCAAGTGGGCGTACCCCTTCGAACCGCGCTTCATTGTAATGCACTGGAAATAAAGGATTTTCAAAATGCCTCCCGCTGATTGCATACCGGGGATGCAAAAAGATGGGGGCTGGTTAATCCCCGACAGGCTGAACATGGCGCGGCAGTGTTTTTCTCAGCCCAAGGATCGTGTTGCGATCATCGATCTGACCGGCGGTGGTTGTGAGTCCATCACTTATGGCGCATTGCAGCGCATGGCGGACGGAATAGCGCATGACCTGAAAACGCAGGTTCAGCCTGGTGACAGGGTTGGTGTTCTTCTTAGCCAATCTCCGTGGTGTGCGGCGGCACATCTTGCAATCTGGAAGATCGGCGCGATCTCGGTTCCCTTGTTCAAGTTGTTCAAGCACGATGCTTTGGCGTCGCGGGTAGGGGATGCGGGCGCGTTGCTTGTGTTGACGGATACCGAAGGGGCGGCGTTGGTAGGCGATCTGGCCCGACCTGTCGTCGTTGACCAGATCGCGCCGTCGGATGACCCGCTGCCCTTCGCGGATACCGGTCCCGAAGATCCTGCGGTTCTGATCTATACCTCTGGCACTACAGGCAGCCCTAAGGGCGCGCTGCATGGCCATCGGGTTCTGACCGGCCACTTGCCCGGTGTTTCGATCAGTCACAATCATCTGCGGGAAGGCGACTGCCTATGGACACCCGCTGATTGGGCCTGGATTGGCGGGCTGTTCGACGTGTTGATGCCCGGTTTGGCGCTGGGCATTCCGGTGGTCGCCGCGCGGCTTGAGAAATTCACCCCCGAAGCCTGCGCTGACGTAATCGCGCGTGGGCGCGTGCGGAACGTGTTCTTTCCACCGACCGCCCTTCGAATGCTGAAAGCCGCGGATCAGGCGATTCCCGGTTTGCGCTCGGTCGCTTCGGGTGGGGAGCCATTAGGGGCTGAGATGCTGGCCTGGGGGCAGAAGGCGTTTGGGCTTACGATCAACGAATTCTACGGTCAGACTGAATGCAACATGGTCGTTTCATCCTGCGCCGTGGATTTCCCAGTGCGACCCGGTTGTATCGGCAAGCCCGTGCCGGGGCATGAGGTTGCCGTGATCGACGAAGACGGCAACCCGACGAGCGAGGAGGGAGACGTAGCGATCCGGCGCGGCTCAGCCTCGATGCTGCTGGAATACTGGAACCGGCCTGCAGCCACCGCTGAAAAGTTCCGCGGCGACTGGCTGATCACCGGCGACCGCGGCATTTGGGAGGGCGACTATCTGCGCTTCATCGGCCGCGAAGATGATGTGATTACGTCCGCCGGATATCGCATTGGCCCGGCCGAGATCGAGGATTGCCTGCTGACCCACCCGGCAGTGGCGACCGTCGGCGTGGTCGGCAAGCCCGATCCACTGCGCACCGAGATCGTGAAAGCCTATGTGGTTTTGAAACCAGAGGCTGAGGCTGCGGAGCATGAGTTACAGGATTGGGTCAAAGAACGCCTGGCGCATTATTCGTATCCACGCGAAGTGGCATTATTAAAGGAGTTGCCGATGACGGTGACGGGTAAGGTCATCCGCAAGGAATTGAAAGCGCGGGCGAGAGCGGAATTGGGAACATAGAAATGAAACTCACATCCAAAGTCATGCCTGCCTCTGACGGCTTCAAGACAAACCGCGCAGCGCATCTGGAGGCGCTGGCGCACATCTCTGCCGCTGCCGAAGCAGCCCGCATGGGCGGGGGGGAGAAATCCCGCGCGCGGCATGAATCGCGGGGCAAGATGCTGCCGCGTCGCCGGGTGGCGAACCTGCTTGATCCGGGGTCTCCGTTTCTGGAGATCGGCGCGACGGCGGCGCATGGGATGTATGGCGATGCTGCGCCAAGCGCTGGGGTCGTTGCGGGCATTGGCCGGGTGCAGGGGCGTGAAGTTATGGTGGTATGCAACGACGCCACCGTGAAGGGCGGCACTTACTATCCGATGACGGTCAAGAAACACCTCCGCGCGCAGGAGATCGCTGAGGAAAACCACCTGCCCTGCATCTATCTGGTCGACAGTGGCGGTGCGAACCTGCCCAATCAGGATGAGGTCTTCCCCGACCGCGACCACTTTGGCCGCATCTTCTATAACCAAGCACGGATGAGCGCGAAGGGCATCCCTCAGGTCGCGGTGGTGATGGGGTCTTGTACGGCGGGTGGGGCTTATGTGCCTGCGATGTCGGACGTGACCATCATTGTAAAAGAGCAGGGCACGATTTTTCTGGCCGGGCCGCCTCTGGTCAAGGCCGCAACCGGCGAGGTTGTCACAGCTGAGGATCTGGGCGGCGGCGACGTGCATACCCGCTTGTCCGGTGTGGCGGACTATCTGGCCGAGGACGACGCCCATGCGCTGGCCTTGGCGCGGCGGGCGGTTGGTTCGCTGAATCTGCGCAAGCCGCAGACCGTGGATTGGGCCAGCCCCGAAGACCCGGCTTATGACCCCGAGGAGCTCCTTGGCGTTGTCCCCGCTGACCTGCGCACGCCCTATGATATTCGCGAGGTGATCGCCCGCCTAGTCGATGGATCGCGCTTTGATGAATTCAAACCTCGGTTCGGGGAAACTCTGGTGACAGGGTTCGCCCATGTCAAAGGCTGCCCGGTCGGGATCATTGCCAACAACGGCGTGTTGTTTTCCGAGGCCGCGCAGAAGGGCGCACATTTTGTCGAGCTTTGCTCGCAGCGTCGCATCCCGCTGGTGTTTCTGCAAAACATCACGGGTTTCATGGTCGGACGGAAATATGAAAACGAAGGCATCGCGCGGCATGGCGCCAAGATGGTGACGGCTGTGGCGACGACCTCTGTGCCTAAGATCACGATGCTTGTCGGAGGCTCATTCGGGGCTGGAAACTATGGCATGGCGGGCCGGGCCTACCAACCGCGGTTCCTGTGGACCTGGCCGAACTCACGGATTTCCGTGATGGGTGGCGAACAGGCCGCAGGGGTGTTGGCCACCGTCAAACGCGATGGAATCGAGCGGCAGGGCGGCACGTGGTCACCCGAGGAAGAGGCTGAGTTCAAGCGCCCAACGCTTGAGATGTTCGAAGAGCAGTCCCATCCGCTCTATGCCTCGGCGCGGTTGTGGGATGACGGCATCATCGACCCGCGCAAAAGCCGCGACGTGCTGGCCCTGTCCCTCAGCGCTGCTTTGAACGCCCCGATTGAGGAGACACGTTTCGGCGTGTTCAGGATGTGATTGTCATGGCATTGAATGACGTATTGACCCGCTATCCCGGTGCGCAAACCTTTAAATTCGGTGATAGCGCGGAATTGAGCGCTGAGTTGCTGGCACTGGTGCGCTCCGGTCGGAAAACAGCAACCTGTGGCGCGCGTCGGGATTATCCCGACGGCAGCCCCGATATGCCGGTTGTCGGACGCCAGGATATTGCTTTGGAATGGGACGGTCGCCCGGCATTGGTCATCGAAACGGTCGAGGTATCGATCTGTCGATACTGCGATGTGACGGAAGACTTCGCCTTGGCTGAGGGTGAGAACGAAACCCTTGAAGGATGGCGCCGGGATCATCAGCGTTACTTTGAGCGTAACGGTGGATTTGAACCTGAGATGGAACTGGTGTGCGAGCGGTTCCGGCTTGTAGAAGATCTGGCGGTTGAGGGGTAGAAGATGTTCAACAAAATCCTGATTGCCAACCGGGGCGAGATTGCCTGTCGGGTCATGGAAACGGCGCAATCCATGGGCGTGTCCTGCGTGGCCGTCTACTCGGATGCGGATGCGACGGCCAAGCACGTTCAGATGGCGGATGAGGCTGTGCACATTGGCGGTGCGGCCCCGGCCGAGAGTTACCTGAAGGGTGACGTGATTATTCAGGCCGCACTAAAGAGCGGGGCGCAGGCGATACATCCCGGGTATGGTTTCCTGTCCGAAAATCCCAAATTCGTCGATGCGGTCGAGGCCGCTGGGCTGGTGTTCATCGGACCTTCGGCGGATGCCATTCGCAAAATGGGTCTAAAGGACGCGGCTAAAGTGCTGATGGAGCAGGCCGGCGTTCCGGTTGTTCCGGGCTATCACGGTGACAATCAGGACCCCGAGCATCTGGCCGGGGCTGCCGACACCATTGGGTATCCGGTGCTGATCAAGGCCGTCGCCGGTGGCGGTGGAAAAGGCATGCGCCTGGTAGAGCGACCCCAAGATTTCGCCGCCGCGCTGGATAGCGCCCGTGGTGAGGCGCGCACCGCATTCGGCAATGACGATGTGTTGGTCGAAAAATTCGTCGCCAAACCGCGCCATATTGAAGTGCAGGTTTTTGGCGATGGCACCCATGCGGTGCATCTATTCGAACGCGATTGTTCGCTACAACGCCGCCATCAGAAAGTGATCGAAGAGGCTCCGGCCCCCGGAATGACGCCCGAGATGCGCGAGGCGATGGGTCAGGCCGGTGTGCGTGCAGCAGAAGCCATCGGCTATAAAGGTGCGGGAACGGTCGAGTTCATCGTGGATGCGTCGGACGGGCTGCGCCCGGATCGCTTCTGGTTCATGGAGATGAATACCCGCCTGCAAGTAGAGCATCCGGTGACCGAAGCGATCACGGGTATTGACCTAGTCGAATGGCAGTTGCGGGTAGCGTCAGGTGAGGCTTTGCCGAAACGGCAGGAAGACCTGTCAATCTCGGGCCATGCTTTCGAGGCACGGCTTTATGCCGAAGACGTGCCCAAGGGCTTTCTGCCTGCAACGGGCACCCTGACGCATCTGCACTTTCCACCCGCCTGTCGCGCCGACAGCGGGGTGCGTGCGGGTGACACGATCAGCCCGTGGTATGACCCGATGATCGCCAAGGTTATCGTCCACGGCCCCACGCGAGAGGTTGCGCTGGAGCAATTGCACCGGACCCTACAGCAGACTGAGGTCGCAGGTACTGTCACAAACCTTGCTTTTCTTGGCGCGCTTACGCGGCACAACGGTTTCGCCGCCGGTGACGTGGATACCGGGTTGATTGGGCGTGATCTTGAGGCGCTGACACAGCAGGAGCCGGTGTCGGCCGCAACCTGTGTGGCTGCAGCGATGACCGCACTCGGTCTGGTTGAGACGACCAACGAAACCGGGTTCTCGCTGTGGGCACCGCTGCATCGGGCGGTTCAGCTCTTGGCACCCGAGGTGATTGATCTGGACGTTCAGGTCGAAAGCCCCGATCGTCAGGTGTGGCAGATTGGCGAGCAGACCGTTATCGCCGAACGCAGCACTGGTGGTTGGCTGATCGGTGGCGCGCCAATGCCGCGCGTTTCGGTTTCGGGGCCTCAGGTCACTGTGTTCGATGCCTACGGACAGGCCTTTGATATCGTCGATCCGCTGGACCGTGATGCCAGTGCCGCGGGGGATACCAACGTGATCGAGGCACCCATGCCCGGTCTGGTGAAAGCCGTGTTTGCCTCGGTTGGGCAGGCGGTAAACGAAGGGGATCGGCTGGCCGTCCTCGAAGCCATGAAGATGGAGCATTCGTTGCTGGCAGCCCGAGATGGAATAGTGGCCGAGGTATTGGTCGAGAATGGCGGGCAGGTTGAAGCCGGTGCCGCGCTGATCAGGCTGGAAGAAGAGTGATTTCGACACCTGCCGCCTAGGGTGGCACTGTCGGAGGTGATCAAAGCTGGGAGGAGCGCAGCCATGGGCGAGCGGGTCGATATTTTTGAGGTAGGTCCACGCGATGGTCTGCAGAACGAAAAACGCGAGATCGCGGTTTCTGAAAAGGTAGCCCTGATCAATTGCCTCAGCCGTGCGGGCTTCAACCGGATTGAAGTGGCCAGTTTCGTCTCGCCTAAATGGGTGCCGCAAATGGCGGGCAGTGCCGAAGTTTTGGCCAAGATCACTCGGGCGGACGGAGTGCGTTACGCCGCGCTGACCCCAAACATGCGCGGGTACGAGGACGCGCTTGCAGCCAAGGCAGATGAAATCGCGGTATTTGCCTCGGCGTCCGAGGGGTTTTCCAAGGCCAATATCAACGCCACGATTGCCGAGTCGATTGAGCGGTTCACCCCTATCCTTGAGGCCGCGCGACATATTGATCTGCCGGTGCGAGGTTACGTGTCTTGCGTGACGGACTGCCCGTATGATGGCCCGACACCGCCAGAAAAGGTGGCAGAGGTCGCGGATCACCTGTTTGCGCTGGGCTGCTACGAGGTGTCGTTGGGTGATACGATCGGGCAGGGCACGCCGGATACTATCGCTCATATGTTGCTGGCCGTGCGCGACCGCGTTCCCGTGACCCGGCTTGCAGGGCATTTCCATGACACGAACGGGCGCGCTATCGACAACATCGATGCAGCACTGGCACTGGGCGTTCGTACCTTTGATACGGCTGTCGGGGGGTTGGGCGGGTGCCCATACGCGCCCGGAGCCGCCGGAAACGTCGCGACCGAGGCGGTGGTCGCGCATCTGGAACGGCTGGGTTATGAGACCGGGCTTGATCTGGGAATAGTAGAAGAGGCAGCGCAGCTTGCCCGCGCCATGCGGTCAGAGTGAGGGACGGCAATGTTTGAAACGATTTCACTAACGACCGATGCACGCGGGATTGCAACCCTGACGCTGGACCGGGCCGAGAAGCACAACGCAATGTCGGCGCAAATGATATCTGAGTTGACGCAGGCCGCTCGGCAATTGGGTGAAGACGACGCGGTGCGTGCCGTGGTACTGACCGGCGCGGGCAAGAGCTTCTGCGCGGGCGGTGACTTGGGGTGGATGCGGGATCAGATGTCCGCTGATCCAGAAACCCGGTTTTCCGAGGCGCGCAAACTGGCCGAGATGTTGCAAGCACTGAATACCATGTCCCGGCCCCTCATCGGTGCCGTGCAGGGCAACGCGTTTGGTGGTGGCGTCGGGCTGGCCGCGGTTTGTGACGTGGCAATTGGCGCAATCGGCTTGAAAATGGGTCTGACCGAAACGCGGCTTGGTCTGATTCCCGCTACCATCGGCCCTTATGTTATCGCCCGTATGGGCGAGGCCCGCGCGCGGCGCGTTTTCATGTCAGCACGGCTGTTTGACGCCGCCGAAGCCGTTGAGCTTGGCTTGCTGGCCAAAGCGGTGCCTTCCGCTGATCTGAGCGCGGCTGTTGAAAAAGAAGTCCTACCCTATCTCTCTTGCGCGCCGGGTGCGGTGGCATCGGCCAAATCACTGGTGCGATCGCTGGGACCGACAATTGACAATTTGGTGATCGATCAGACCATCCAGGCGCTGGTCGAGCGGTGGGAGACCACCGAAGCGCACGAAGGTATCAGTGCTTTTTTTGAAAAACGAAAGCCTTCTTGGAGCAATGAAGGCTAGCGCGCTAGAACAGCGTTTAAATTCGGGTGAAAAATGTAGCTTTTTTATTGCTGGAAACAACTGAGTTATTAGGCCACTGCGCGTTTGTGCTCGGTTGACCCCCTGATCCTGCGCGGATAGAGAATGGCCAGTCAACACGCCAATTGACGGCGCCCCCGGTTTGGGTTGCGCAGGAAAGGAGCTATTCGTGGAAGACCTGCTACGGGAGTATCTCCCGATTCTGGTGTTTCTGGCCGTTGCTGTGGGCCTTGGAATCGTCCTGATTCTGGCGGCTGTGGTTCTGGCTGTACGTAACCCCGACCCTGAAAAGGTCAGTGCATATGAATGCGGCTTTAACGCATTCGACGATGCGCGGATGAAATTCGACGTCCGATTCTACCTAGTGTCGATTCTCTTCATTATTTTTGATTTGGAAATCGCCTTTCTGTTCCCTTGGGCCGTTGGGTTCCGGGACATTAGCGATGTGGGTTTCTGGTCAATGATGGTGTTCCTGGGCGTTCTGACCATCGGCTTTGCCTATGAATGGAAGAAGGGGGCCTTGGAATGGGAGTGATGACAGGTGCAAACACTGCCGGTGTCGACAAGGAGGTCGCCACCGAGGCCTTGAATGCCGAGTTGCAGGACAAAGGGTTCCTGCTGACATCGTCCGAGGACATCATCAACTGGGCCCGTACCGGATCACTGCATTGGATGACATTCGGTTTGGCCTGTTGCGCGGTCGAGATGATGCACACCTCAATGCCTCGGTACGACGCGGAACGGTTCGGAATTGCCCCCCGCGCTTCCCCGCGCCAGTCCGACGTGATGATTGTTGCGGGGACGCTGACCAACAAGATGGCCCCAGCGCTGCGCAAGGTCTATGATCAGATGCCCGAGCCGCGTTACGTGATCTCGATGGGGTCCTGCGCCAACGGGGGTGGTTACTATCACTACTCGTACTCTGTGGTGCGTGGCTGTGACCGCATCGTTCCGGTTGATATTTATGTCCCCGGCTGCCCTCCAACGGCTGAGGCGTTGTTGTACGGCCTGATGCAGTTGCAACGCAAAATCCGCCGCACCGGCACAATCGTACGCTGAGGAGAGGGCAGATGAGCGAAGCACTCAAAGAACTTGGCACGCAGCTGGAGGTGAAGCGGACGGATTGCGTTCTGTCCTGGGATGTGACCCACGATGAGCTGAACGTCGATGTGGCCCCGTCAAGCCTTGTGGAGTTTGTCGAGTTTTTGAAAACCGACCAAAGCTGCAAATTCTCGACGCTGGTGGATATCACGGGTGTGGACTACCCCGAACGGCCCAAGCGGTTCGACGTGGTTTACCATTTCCTGTCGATGTACCAGAACCAGCGTATTCGCCTGCGGGTTTCGATCCGCGAAGAAGATATGGTGCCCTCAATCACGGACATTCACCCTTCGGCCAACTGGTTCGAGCGTGAGGTGTTTGATATGTTTGGCATCCTGTTCTCAGGGCATCCCGACCTGCGGCGTATCCTGACCGACTATGGCTTCCGCGGCTATCCTTTGCGCAAGGATTTCCCGACCACCGGATATACCGAGGTGCGGTATGATGAGGCACAAAAGCGGGTTGTCTATGAACCTGTCAGTCTGGTTCAGGAGTATCGTCAGTTCGATTTCATGAGCCCTTGGGAGGGTGCGAATTACATTTTGCCTGGAGATGAAAAACAGGAGTCGTAGTCATGTTTGAGTTCCTGATCTGGATTGTGTTGGTGGTGGCGACGGTCGTACCGATGACCAAGCTGTTGCCGCATTTCGGGATCAACAAGAACTGGGCGTTCGCATGCATAATCTCACCGGTCGTGCTTATCCTGTTATGGATCATGGCCTTGAAGTTGCAAGAGATGGAGCGCCGCTGACATGATAGGTGAACTGATCGCATTGGGCGCGTTGGGCGTGCTGCTGGCAGGGGCCGCAGTGAAAGCGACCGAAGCTGAGAAGGTCCGGGTTCGGGCTGAAGCGAAAAAGAAAAAACGGGGGCGTTGATGGACGGCTCAAGATACGATGACGGCAGCACGGACGCGCTGAGCGGAGAACAGAAGATCCGCAACTTCAACATAAACTTCGGCCCGCAACACCCTGCGGCGCATGGGGTTTTGCGCCTTGTGCTTGAGCTCGACGGCGAGATCGTTGAACGCTGCGATCCACATATCGGCCTGCTTCACCGAGGCACCGAAAAGCTGATGGAAAGCCGGACCTATCTGCAGAACCTGCCATATTTCGACCGGCTGGATTACGTGGCGCCGATGAATCAGGAACATGCCTGGTGTCTGGCTATTGAAAAGCTGACTGGTGTGGAAGTGCCGCGCCGGGGATCGCTGATCCGGGTGCTTTATTCCGAGATCGGGCGTATTCTGAACCACCTGCTGAACGTGACCACGCAGGCGATGGACGTGGGCGCACTCACCCCGCCGCTTTGGGGCTTTGAAGAGCGTGAAAAGCTTATGGTTTTCTATGAACGTGCTTGTGGCGCCCGCTTGCACGCCGCCTATTTCCGCCCGGGCGGTGTTCATCAGGACCTGCCGCCGGAATTGCTCGACGATATCGAGGCGTGGAGCCATGAGTTCCCTGCCGTTCTGGATGACATCGACGGTCTGCTGACCGAAAACCGCATCTTCAAGCAGCGCAATGCGGATATCGGTGTCGTGACCGAGGATGACATTCAGAAATACGGCTTCTCGGGCGTGATGGTGCGTGGATCGGGTTTGGCCTGGGATTTGCGCCGCGCGCAGCCCTATGAATGTTATGATGAGTTCGAATTCCAGATACCTGTCGGCAAGAACGGCGACTGCTATGACCGTTATCTCTGCCGCATGGAAGAGATGCGCCAGTCGCTGCTGATCATCCGTCAGGCCATCGCCAAAATCCGCGAGTGCCCCGGCGACGTTCTGGCGCGCGGTAAAATCACCCCGCCGAAACGTTCGGACATGAAGACCTCGATGGAAAGTTTGATCCATCACTTCAAGCTGTATACCGAGGGCTTCCACGTCCCCGCGGGCGAGGTTTATGCCGCTGTCGAAGCCCCTAAGGGCGAGTTCGGCGTCTATCTGGTCGCCGACGGCACCAACAAACCCTACCGCGCCAAACTGCGCGCACCGGGTTTCCTGCACCTGCAAGCTATGGACCATGTTGCAAAGGGCCACCAACTGGCCGACGTGGCCGCCATCATCGGCACCATGGATGTCGTATTTGGAGAGATTGACCGCTAATGCTCCGCCGTCTTCACCCAGAACAACCTGAAAGCTTTGCCTTCACCGCTGCCAACCAGCAATGGGCCGAAGCGCAAATCACTAAATACCCCGAGGGCCGTCAGGCCAGCGCGGTCATTCCATTGCTCTGGCGCGCGCAAGAGCAGGAGGGCTGGCTGAGCCGCCCGGCGATCGAATCTGTCGCAGACATGCTGGGTATGGCCTATATCCGCGTGCTTGAAGTCGCATCCTTTTACTTTATGTTCCAGCTGCAACCAGTTGGTTCCGTGGCACACATTCAGGTGTGCGGCACGACCTCCTGCATGATCTGTGGGGCCGAGGACCTGATCGCGGTTTGTAGGGAAAAGATCGCAGCCAAACCGCACGAACTGTCTGCGGATGGTAAGCTGAGCTGGGAAGAGGTTGAATGCCTGGGGTCTTGCACCAACGCGCCGATGGCGCAGATCGGCAAGGACTATTACGAAGACCTGACCACCGAGAGTTTCGGCAAGATCATCGATGATCTGGCCGCCGGAAAGGTTCCTACTCCGGGGCCGCAAAACGGGCGTTATGCGTCGGAACCTTTGAAGGGTCTGAGTAGCCTGTCCGAGTATGAGGCGGGCAAGCCTCAGTACAACGCCAGTGTTGAACTGGCCACTGATCTGGGCGACACGGTCAAGCGGATCGACGGAACCGAAGTACCGATCCTGACGCCTTGGTTGGGCAAAGATGGCAAAGCCACCGCGAGTCAAGCCGCGCCCAAACCGCCTAAAGCGCCTGAGACTGGAAAGACTGCGGCGCAGCAAGGTGGCACCAGGAAATCGTCCAAGGCTGAACCGGCTTCGCCGGAAGGTGCTGCGGCCAAGGCAGACAGCACAGAGGTTCAGGAAGCCCAACCCGAAACGCTTAGCGCAGCGCGCGATGGTAAGGCGGACAATCTGAAGTTGCTGAAAGGCGTCGGACCCAAACTTGAACATACGCTGAACGAGCTGGGTATTTATCATTTCGACCAGATCGCAGCGTGGACACCCGAGCACGTGGCCTGGGTGGATGAGCGGTTGCAGTTCAAAGGGCGGATTGAACGCGACGGCTGGATTGAACAGGCCGGGAAACTGGCAGCGGGTGAGGAAACCGAATTCGCCAAACGCGCCAAGGAAGATGGCACTTACGACGACGATTAAACGGTGCCCGGTCGGGGCATCAGGGTAAGATGGACAAGGACAAAGAACAGGCCATAGCCCGCAAGGGCCGTCATATTGGTATAGTCATTGCCGCGACTATGCTGTTTTGGCTTGCCATGAACCTTTTTGTCGGACCCGCACTGGAATTGACGACGCGACATGCCCTGCTTTTTGACTTCGCTGCTCTGGCGGGTTTCATCTACGCGGGTGTCAACATTTTTCAACTCTGGCGGATGCGTCAGGATAGCCAAAGGTAACTAGCGATGCTGAAGGATCAGGACCGGATCTTTACCAACATCTACGGGATGCATGAGCGTACTTTGAAGGGTGCGCAAGCCCGGGGGCATTGGGATGGCACTGCTGGCCTGATGGAAAAGGGCCGCGACTGGATCATCCAGACGATGAAGGATTCAGGGCTTCGTGGACGAGGTGGCGCGGGTTTCCCGACGGGACTGAAGTGGTCTTTCATGCCGAAGGAAAGCGACGGCCGTCCGGCGTATCTGGTTGTGAACGCAGATGAATCCGAACCCGGCACCTGCAAGGACCGCGAGATCATGCGCCACGATCCGCATACGCTGATCGAAGGCTGCCTGATCGCCTCTTTCGCGATGAATGCGCATACCTGCTATATCTACCTGCGCGGCGAATATATTCGTGAGCGTGAGGCGCTGCAGGCTGCGATTGATGAGGCGTATGACGCAGGCCTTCTGGGCAAGAACGCCGCGGGCTCGGGCTGGGACTTTGATCTGTTTCTGCATCACGGGGCAGGGGCGTACATTTGCGGTGAGGAAACCGCTCTGATCGAAAGCCTTGAGGGCAAGAAGGGAATGCCGCGGATGAAGCCTCCGTTCCCGGCGGGAGCGGGCCTTTATGGGTGTCCGACGACGGTGAATAATGTGGAATCCATCGCCGTTGTTCCCACGATCCTACGCCGTGGTGCTGACTGGTTTGCGGGTTTTGGTCGTCAAAACAATGCGGGCACCAAACTGTTTGCGATTTCGGGCCACGTGAATAACCCGTGTGTCGTCGAAGAGGCGATGTCGATCTCGTTCGAAGAACTGATCGAGACCCATTGCGGCGGCATTCGCGGCGGTTGGGACAATCTGCTTGCGGTGATACCGGGCGGCTCGTCCGTGCCATGTGTGCGCGGTGAGAACATGCGCGATGCCATCATGGATTTCGACTACTTGCGCAATGATCTGGGCTCGGGTTTGGGTACGGCTGCGGTAATCGTCATGGACAAGTCCACCGATATCATCAAGGCGATCTGGCGTCTGTCGAAATTCTATAAGCATGAAAGCTGCGGTCAGTGTACGCCGTGTCGCGAAGGCACAGGCTGGATGATGCGTGTCATGGACCGCCTTGTGCGTGGCGAGGCCGAGTTGGAAGAAATCGACATGCTGTTTGATGTGACCAAGCAGGTCGAAGGCCACACGATCTGCGCGCTGGGTGATGCGGCCGCCTGGCCGATCCAGGGTCTGATCCGCAACTTCCGCGAAGAGATCGAAGACCGCATCAAGGCTCAGAAATCGGGCCGCATGGGCGCTATGGCGGCGGAGTAACCTGATGGACCTGTTTGCAGAATATGGCCATGCTGTCGCATCGGTTGTCATATTTTCCCTGATAATCTTGGTGCTGGCACCTTTTTCAGCCTTGGCCAAGCAATCCAAGGGTTTGGCACCCGGTGCAGCCCCAGCGCAGGACTATTCCGATAGTGCGTATCGTTTGAACCGGGCTTATCTGAATGGGACTGAGACACTGCCCGCGTATGTTGCGGTCACGGTCGCGGCCATTCTGATGGGAGTCAGCCCGTTCTGGGTGAACCTGCTGGCCTCGATCGCGCTGGTCGCGCGCGTGGCGATGTTGGTGGTCCATATTCGGGGCATCGGCAAACCAAATACTGGCTTGCGCTCGGTCACTTATGTGATCGCGTGGGCTTGCATGGTGGCGATGGGTGTAATGGCGTTGGTGGCTGCGTTCTGATGGTAAACTCGGGGAATATTCAGATGAAGGCCCAACATCTCCTTCCGGGGCGGTTCACGATGCTGGGTGCGTTGGCCGCCATATCTTTTGTCGCGGCTTGCAGCGGGGTCGGGATTTCGTCTTCCAGCGATCGGGTTTTTTTCGACGGCCACTACTTTCGGGCTAAGGCAAAGCCCGTTGACAAGAAGGTAACCCCGACAGAATTCACCGTGGTGGTGAACGACGTATCGGCATCGCTGGACGGCGCGCGCGAAGCAGGACGGTTCGAAGGAACAAAATTCTGCATCTATAATTTCGGAACGTCCCAAATTCTTTGGAAGGTTGGCCCGGATACCGATCCGCAGGCGCTCAGCATTGTTGACGACAAGCTGACCTTTACAGGGGCATGCCAACGACCATGAGGCGTGCTTGCGCATATCACGCCATGACGCGGGGGATGTTATTGCATAGCACCTCGGCGGCAGGCCGTCTTGGGTTTCCTAAGACGAAAGGACTGGTCATGTCTGGTGTGAAACTGCTTGCAATATTGTCTGTGCTGGCCCTGCCAATGGTAGCAGAAGCGAAACCGCCGCTGCGCGACGTAAAAGAGATTGACGACGAGCTTTACTATATCGCTATTGCGAACGAGATCTCAGAATACTGCCCCTCAATCAGTGGTCGACGCCTGAAGGCGATTGGCGTGATGTGGGGGCTGAAGTCCACGGCGAATAACCTCGGCTACTCGGACGATGAAATCCGGGCATATGTAGAATCCGACGCCGAAAAGGACAGAATGCGCGCCAAGGGCGAGGCATATTTGGCCCAGAATGGCGTGAGTTACGAAGATCAGAACTCTTTCTGCGCGTTGGGGCGGAAGGAAATCGAAAGAAACAGCGCCGTTGGCGTGTATTTGAGGGCGAACTAGATCATGTCTGACCTCCGCAAAGTTAATATCGACGGGCAAGAAATCGAAGTCGATGGTGCGATGACCCTGATTCAGGCTTGCGAACAGGCCGGGATCGAAGTGCCGCGCTTTTGCTATCACGAGCGTCTTTCCATTGCCGGAAACTGCCGTATGTGCCTTGTTGAAGTTGTGGGCGGACCGCCGAAACCTGCAGCATCCTGCGCGATGCAGGTACGCGACTTGCGCCCGGGACCGGAAGGTCAGCCGCCAGTGGTCAAAACCAATTCACCTATGGTCAAGAAGGCCCGCGAAGGGGTGATGGAGTTCCTGCTGATCAACCATCCGCTGGATTGCCCGATTTGTGACCAGGGCGGCGAATGCGACCTGCAGGATCAGGCGATGGCTTATGGTTTGTCCGGATCGCGATTCAAAGAGGCGAAGCGCGCGGTAGACGATCTGGATCTGGGGCCGTTGGTGGGCACCGCGATGACCCGCTGCATCAGTTGCACCCGCTGCGTGCGCTTTACGACCGAGGTGGCCGGGATCACCCAGATGGGACAGACAGGGCGCGGTGAGGATGCTGAGATCACCTCGTATCTGAACCAGACGCTGGAGTCGAACCTGCAAGGCAATATCATCGACCTTTGCCCGGTTGGGGCGCTGACATCCAAGCCCTACGCGTTCACTGCACGTCCGTGGGAACTGACCAAAACCGAGAGCATCGACGTGATGGACGCTTTGGGTTCAAACATTCGCGTTGATACCAAGGGACGCGAAGTCATGCGCTTTCTGCCGCGTAACCATGATGGCGTGAACGAGGAATGGATCAGCGACAAGACGCGGTTTGTGTGGGACGGCCTGCGTCGTCAGCGCTTAGACAAGCCTTATGTGCGAGAAAACGGCAAACTGCGTCCGGCCTCGTGGCCTGAAGCGTTGACTAAAGCCGCGGAGGCGCTGAAAGGGGCCGAAAAACCTGCAGGACTTGTAGGTGATTTGGTACCGGTCGAGGCCGCGTTTGCCTTGAAACAGATGATCGAAGGGCTGGGTGGAATTGTCGAGTGTCGAACCGACGGTGCCCGGCTGCCGGCTGGAAACCGGGGGGCTTACGCCGGGACTGCTGCGATCGAAGATATCGACACGGCCGAGCGGATATTGTTGATCGGCACCAACCCACGAGACGAAGCTCCGGTACTAAACGCCCGTATCCGAAAGGCGTGGGCCCATGGGGCAGAGGTTGCTGTGGTCGGGCCGGCGGTTGATCTGACGTATGAGTATCAGCACATGGGTGATGACCGCGCGGCCTTGCAAAAAGTTGTCGACATGGGCGGTGATGATGAGATCAAGGGCAAAGCCTCGTTGGTAATTATTGGTCAAGGCGCCCTGAAAGAAGCGGACGGAGCCGCTGTTCTGGCTGCGGCTCAAACCATTGCCGCCAATACCGACAGTGGCCTGATCGTGTTGCACACAGCAGCGTCTCGAGTTGGCGCGATGGATGTCGACGCAACAAACGAAGGCGGCATTGAAGCCATCAGCGCGGCAGATGTGATCTATAACCTCGGCGCCGATGAGATCGAGATCGGGGAAGGCGCATTTGTCATCTATCAGGGCAGCCACGGTGATCGCGGTGCGCATCGCGCTGATGTGATCCTTCCGGGCGCGGCCTATACCGAGGAAAACGGCCTGTTCGTGAACACAGAGGGACGTCCGCAACTGGCCGTGCGTGCTGGTTTCGCACCGGGTGAGGCCAAAGAGAATTGGGCGATCTTGCGTGCTCTTTCGGCAGAGCTGGGTGCAAAACTACCCTATGACTCGCTGGCGCAGCTTCGCACTGCGTTGATCGAAGCGGTGCCGCATTTGGCGCGAATTGACGAGGTCATCGAAAACAAGGTGGAACAGCTGGAAGCGGGTCCGCTGGGCAAGGCGACCTTCCGAAATGCGTTAGGTGACTTTTACCTGACCAACCCGATTGCTCGGGCCTCGCAATTGATGGCTGAACTGTCGGCACAGGCACAGGCCCGCAAATCCGAGAAGATCGCGGCGGAATGATCCAGTCTTGTTTCATATCCTTGAAGCGGGCCTGCGATACGCTGGGCCAAGAAATGCGTGTGAAACGCAATAAAAAGGGTGGCGCTGGGGCGGCGGATGCTGTTTACACCATCGCGCCGACACAGCCGCAATTTGCGCAGGCACATGGCCTAAGCATCGTTTGCGGAAAACGGAATACCCACGGTGTGAGGACCAATGGCTGATTTCTTTAACACCCCAGGCGGAATAGCCTTTATCATTCTGGCACAAGTGCTTGCTGTTGTTGCATTTGTGATGATTTCGCTATTGTTCCTCGTGTATGGCGACCGCAAGATTTGGGCAGCGGTCCAGATGCGGCGCGGTCCAAACGTGGTTGGCGTTTACGGCTTGCTGCAAACAGTCGCGGATGCGTTGAAATACGTGGTCAAAGAGGTCGTTATCCCGGCCGGTGCCGACCGTACCGTCTTCATGCTTGCACCACTGACAAGCTTTGTGCTGGCGATGATCGCGTGGGCCGTGATCCCGTTTAACGATACCTGGGTTCTGTCAGATATCAACGTTGCCATTTTGTATGTATTCGCCGTTTCCTCGCTTGAGGTTTATGGCGTGATTATGGGCGGTTGGGCGTCGAACTCAAAGTATCCGTTCCTGGGTTCTCTGCGCTCTGCGGCACAGATGATTTCATACGAAGTCTCGATCGGCCTGATTATCATCGGTGTCATCATTTCCACTGGCTCAATGAACTTTGGCGACATCGTGCGCGCTCAAGACGGGTCGTTTGGGTTCTTCAGCTGGTATTGGCTGCCACATTTCCCGATGGTCTTCCTGTTCTTTATTTCTGCACTGGCTGAAACCAACCGTCCACCCTTCGACCTGCCCGAGGCGGAATCGGAATTGGTCGCCGGGTATCAGGTCGAATACTCTGCCACGCCCTTCCTGCTGTTCATGGCAGGTGAATATATCGCCATCTTCCTGATGTGTGCTCTTACCACGCTGCTGTTCTTTGGCGGCTGGCTGTCGCCCATTCCGGGTCTGCCGGATGGCGCGCTGTGGATGGTTGCGAAGATGGCGTTCTTCTTCTTCCTGTTCGCAATGGTCAAGGCGATCACGCCGCGCTACCGCTATGACCAGCTGATGCGGTTGGGCTGGAAAGTCTTCCTGCCGTTCTCGCTGGTCTGGGTGGTCTTTGTGGCCTTTGCGGCAAGATTTGACTGGTTCTGGGGCGCATTCGCCCGCTGGAGCGTAGGAGGCTGATTATGACTCAAATCGACTATACCCGCGCCGCGAAATATTTCCTGCTGCAGGACTTCTGGGTCGGCATGAAGCTGGGGTTGAAGTACTTCTTTGCCCCAAAGGCGACCGTAAACTACCCGCATGAGAAGGGGCCATTGTCGCCGCGTTTTCGTGGTGAACACGCCTTGCGTCGTTACCCGAATGGCGAGGAACGCTGTATCGCGTGCAAGCTGTGCGAGGCGATTTGCCCCGCGCAGGCGATCACCATTGACGCGGAACCGCGCGAAGACGGCAGCCGCCGCACCACGCGCTACGACATCGACATGACAAAGTGCATCTATTGCGGTTTCTGCCAAGAGGCCTGCCCGGTCGATGCCATCGTCGAAGGCCCGAATTTTGAATTCGCGACCGAGACCCGCGAAGAGCTGTTTTACGACAAGGAAAAATTGCTCGATAACGGCGAGCGTTGGGAAGCCGAAATAGCCCGGAATCTGGAAATGGACGCGCCTTACCGATGAGTGACAGCCCGACAAATCCGTTCGAGCTGATGATGAAGCAAGCTCAGGACATGGCCAAAGCGATGAACCCGGCGATGGAGAATTTCTCGCCCAAGGGGTTCGAGGCGCTGTGGCCGACCATGCCCAAAGAGGTCATGGAGATGATGTTTGGCAACGCCGTCAACAAGGATGGGTTGGATGCGAAAACCCGCCTGCTTCTGACGCTGGCGGGGCTGACCTGTCAGGGCGCGCAGGCCGATACCGCCGTGCGCCAGACTGTCCGCCACGCGCTTGAGGCCGGGGCCAGAAAACAAGAGATCGTGGAAACGATCGGTCAGATGTCGGTCTTTGCCGGCATCCCGGCCATGACCCGCGCGCTGGACCTGGCGCAGGAGGTCATGGGAGACAACGAGGATGAGGATCAATGACCGTCTTTGCCTTCTACCTTTTTGCCATCGGCGCCATCACCGGAGGGCTGTTCACGGTGATTAGCCGCCAACCGGTGCATTCGGTTCTGTGGCTGATCCTGTCCTTCCTGTCCTCGGCGGGGCTGTTCGTGCTGCTCGGGGCTGAATTCGTGGCCATGCTGCTGATCATCGTCTACGTGGGCGCGGTCGCGGTGCTGTTCCTGTTTGTGGTGATGATGCTGGACGTGGACTTTGCCGAATTGAAGGCCGAGATGGCGCGCTATATGCCGCTGGCCCTGCTGATTGGTCTGGTTATCCTGATGCAGTTCGTCATGGCCTTTGGTGCCTGGGACAGCGCACAGGGTGCTGCAGCTAATCTGGCGCAACCAGTCCCGGCAGACCGTCACAACACCGAGGCGCTTGGCGTCATTCTTTATGATCAATACTTCCTTCTGTTCCAACTTGCGGGCCTGATCCTGCTGGTGGCCATGATCGGCGCCATCGTTCTGACGCTGCGCCACCGTCAGGACATCAAGCGTCAGGACATCGTCGGCCAGATGATGCGCGACCCGGCTAAGGCGATGGAGTTGAAGGACGTGAAACCGGGGCAGGGACTTTGAGACGATGATCGGACTTGAACACTATCTTACGGTCGCGGCGACGTTGTTCGTCATCGGCATCTTCGGTCTCTTCCTGAACCGCAAGAACGTCATCATCCTGCTGATGAGCATCGAGTTGATGCTTTTGGCGGTGAATATCAACCTTGTGGCGTTTTCCAGTTTCCTCGGTGATCTGGTCGGGCAGGTGTTCACGTTGTTCGTCCTGACCGTTGCAGCGGCCGAGGCGGCGATCGGGCTGGCCATTCTGGTTTGCTTCTTCCGCAACCGTGGCTCGATCGCGGTTGAAGACGCCAATATGATGAAGGGGTAAGAGACAATGGAAACGACCATCCTCTTTGCCCCGCTGGTGGGCGCGCTGATATGCGGGTTCGGCTGGAAATTCATTGGCGAGAAAGCCGCGATGTGGACTGCCACCGGCCTGTTGTTCCTGGCCTGTTTGCTGTCATGGATCGTGTTCTTCACCTTCGACGGCGTCACCCAACAGATCGAAATCATGCGCTGGATCGAGAGCGGCTCGCTTTCGACAAGCTGGGCCATTCGTCTGGATCGACTGACTGCGATCATGCTGATCGTGGTAACAACTGTTTCGGCGCTCGTGCACCTCTATTCCTTCGGTTACATGGACCACGATCCGCAATGGCGTGAGGGCGAAAGCTATAAGCCGCGCTTCTTCGCTTACCTATCCTTCTTCACCTTTGCGATGTTGATGCTGGTGACCGCCGACAATCTGGTGCAGATGTTCTTTGGCTGGGAAGGCGTGGGTGTCGCTTCGTATTTGCTGATCGGCTTCTACTATCGCAAGCCGAGCGCAAATGCCGCTGCAATGAAAGCGTTCATCGTCAACCGGGTGGGTGACTTTGGTTTTGCCTTGGGTATTTTCGCGCTGTTTTTCCTGACGGACAGCATCAATTTCTCAGACATATTCGCCTCGGCACCGCAGTTGGCGGAAACGCAGCTGACCTTCTTGTGGTCTGAATGGAACGCCATCGAAGTAATCTGCGTCCTGCTGTTCATCGGTGCGATGGGTAAATCTGCACAGCTGATCCTGCACACGTGGTTGCCGGATGCGATGGAGGGCCCAACGCCTGTGTCTGCGCTGATCCATGCTGCGACCATGGTAACGGCGGGTGTGTTCCTTGTGTGCCGGATGTCACCGCTGATGGAGTTTGCGCCGGGTGCGACAGGGTTCGTCACCGTACTGGGCGCAACCACAGCCTTCTTTGCCGCGACCGTTGGGTTGGTGCAAACCGACATCAAGCGTGTCATCGCGTATTCGACCTGTTCGCAGCTTGGCTACATGTTCGTGGCCGCCGGGGTCGGGATGTACTCCGCCGCGATGTTCCATCTGTTCACGCACGCCTTCTTCAAAGCGTTGCTGTTCCTCGGTGCGGGCTCGGTTATTCACGCCATGCACCACGAACAGGAAATGACCGAGTATGGTGGGCTGCGAAAAAAGATCCCGTACACCTTCTGGGCGATGATGATCGGTACGCTGGCGATTACGGGTGTAGGAATTCCGCTAACGACGATCGGTTTCGCGGGGTTCTTGTCAAAGGACGCCATCATCGAAAGCGCCTATGCGGGCGGGTCGGCCTATGGCTTCTGGTTGCTGGTCGTCGCGGCAGCGTTCACATCCTTCTACAGCTGGCGTTTGATTTTCCTGACTTTCTATGGCGAACCTCGCGGCGACAAGCATACGCATGAGCACGCGCATGAAAGCCCGATGACCATGCTTGTGCCACTGGGTGTGCTGTCCCTTGGGGCGGTATTCGCCGGAATGATCTGGTATGGCAATTTCTTTGGCCATGCTGACAAGGTGGGCAAGTTCTACGGCATTCCGGTGGCAGAGGCGTCAGAGCATGCTGAGGCTGGCGATCACGCGGAGTCGGGCACGCATGGCGATGAAGCTCGCGCGGATGAAGCTCATGGCGATGCCCATGCAGATGAGGGCCATGGTGAGAAAGACGCGCATGGCGATCACCACTACGCGTTTGTCGGCGAACCGGGTGAAGGCGCGCTTTACATGGCACCAGACAACCATGTTCTGGACGATGCGCACGCGGCTCCGAAATGGGTCAAGGTCTCGCCGTTTGTGGCGATGGTCCTCGGCTTTGCCATGGCTTACTGGTTCTACATCGTCAATCCGTCACTGCCGGGCCGTTTGGCGCAGAACCAGCGTCCTTTGTACCTGTTCCTGCTGAACAAGTGGTACTTCGACGAAATCTACAATGCGATCTTCGTCAAACCAACCGTGGCGATTGGCCGGTTCCTTTGGAAACGCGGTGATGGCAATACCATCGACGGTTTCCTGAACGGTGTCGCAATGGGTGTTGTTCCGTTCTTCACCCGCCTCGCAGGTAAGGCGCAGACGGGTTACATCTTTACTTACGCCTTCTGGATGGTTCTGGGCATCGCAGCCCTTGTCACCTGGATGTCGATTGGCGGAGGCGCACAATAATGGATAATATCCTCTCCATCGTCACCTTCATCCCCGCTGTGGCGGCCGGCATTCTGGCCCTGTTCCTGCACGGTGATGACGCGGCCGCGCAGCGCAACGCGAAGTGGGTGGCTCTTGTGGCGACCACAGTAACCTTCCTTGTTTCAATCGGGATCTACACCAGTTTCGACCCCTCAAACACCGGCTTTCAGATGGTGGAAGAAGGCGAGTGGTTGCTGGGCTTGAAATACAAGATGGGCGTGGACGGCATCAGCGTGCTGTTCGTTTTGCTGACGACCTTCATCATGCCGCTGACCATTTTGGCCAGTTGGAACGTGACCGACCGCGTCAAGGAATACATGATCGCCTTCCTGCTGCTGGAAACGCTGATGCTGGGCGTGTTCATGGCGCTGGATCTGGTGCTGTTCTACCTGTTCTTTGAGGCAGGGCTGATCCCGATGTTCTTGATCATCGGCATCTGGGGCGGCAAAGAACGCATCTATGCGAGCTTCAAGTTCTTTCTGTACACCTTCTTGGGTTCGGTGCTGATGCTTGTGGCGATGGTGGCAATGTATGCTGATGCGGGCACCACGGATATTGAGGCGCTGATGAACCATCAGTTCTCGTCTGAGGGGTTCAGCGTTCTTGGCATCTACATCGTCGGTGGAATGCAGACGCTGATGTTCCTGGCCTTCTTCGCCTCGTTTGCAGTGAAAATGCCAATGTGGCCGGTACACACCTGGCTGCCGGACGCCCACGTTCAGGCGCCGACCGCCGGTTCTGTTGTTCTGGCGGCAATCCTGCTGAAGATGGGCGGCTATGGCTTCCTGCGGTTCAGCCTGCCTATGTTTCCCGTGGGCTCTGCCGTGATGACTGATCTGGTGCTGTGGATGTCGGCGATTGCGGTTGTCTACACCTCACTGGTTGCGCTGGTGCAGGAGGATATGAAAAAGCTGATCGCATATTCCTCGGTCGCACATATGGGCTTTGTCACCATGGGCATTTTTGCGGCAAACCAGCAGGGCATTGACGGTGCGATCTTCCAGATGCTGAGCCACGGGTTCATTTCAGCGGCACTCTTCCTGTGTGTGGGCGTAATCTATGACCGGATGCACACGCGCGATATTGAGGCTTATGGCGGACTGGTCATTCGGATGCCTGCCTATGCGCTGGTCTTCATGCTGTTCACAATGGCCAATGTCGGCCTGCCGGGCACATCTGGGTTCATCGGAGAATTCCTGACCCTGATGGGCACGTTCCAGGTGAACACTTGGGTGACGGCCGTCGCCGCGTCAGGTGTCATTTTCTCGGCTGCCTATGCGCTGTGGCTCTACCGACGGGTCGTGTTTGGCGACTTGATCAAGGAAAGCCTCAAGGCGATGACAGACATGAGCTCGCGCGAGCGGCTGATCTTTGCGCCGCTGATCGTGATGACGATCCTTCTGGGCGTTTACCCGTCGTTGGTGACCGATGTGATCGGCAACTCGACCGCCACCCTTATTTCAAACTATGACACGGCTCTGGCCGCGGCAGAGGCCGCGACCCAGACGGCCGCCTCGCAGTAGGGAGCTTTGGAGAAATGATCCAAGCTGATCTGACAATAATCCTTCCAGAGGTCATTCTGGCCGTATACGCGATGGCTGCTCTGATCGGGGCTGTTTACACGACCAAGGACGCACTGGCGCCGGTTTTGGTCTGGACAACGGCCGGGGCGATGGCGCTCTTGTCGTTCTGGATTGCGACAAATGGCGACGGCACAAATGTGGCGTTCAACGGCATGTTCGTGGATGACGGGTTCTCGCGTTTTGCGAAGGTTGCGATCCTGCTGTCGGCGGCTGCGGTCTTGGTGATGAGCCAAGACTATATGGCGCGTCGCGATATGCTGCGGTTCGAATACCCGCTGCTGGTGGCTTTGGCCGCCGTGGGTATGATGATGATGGTCAGCGCGGGCGATTTAATGTCGCTCTATATGGGGCTAGAGCTTCAGTCACTGTCCCTCTACGTCGTGGCCGCTTTGCGCAGGGATAGCTTGAAATCGACCGAGGCTGGATTGAAGTACTTCGTGCTTGGGGCTCTCAGCTCGGGTCTTCTGTTGTATGGCGCGTCGCTGGTTTACGGTTTTACCGGAACCACTCTGTTCTCGGGCATCATCCAGACTGTGCAGCACGGCGAGATCTCGGTCGGTCTGTTGTTCGGCCTGGTGTTCCTGATGTCTGGACTGGCCTTCAAAGTTTCGGCTGTTCCGTTCCATATGTGGACGCCAGACGTCTACCAAGGCTCGCCCACGCCGATCACTGCCTTTTTTGCCACCGCGCCCAAGGTCGCCGCCATGGCGCTGTTTGCGCGCTTGTTGCATGACGCCTTTGGTGGAGTGATCGCGGATTGGCAGCAGATCATCGTGCTGCTTTCGGTACTATCGATGCTGTTGGGAGCCGTTGCTGCCATCGGTCAGCGGGATATCAAAAGACTGATGGCTTTCTCGTCCATCGCTCACATGGGGTATGCTCTGATTGGTCTGGCCGCAGGGACAGAGCTGGGCGTCAAGGCGATGCTGATGTATCTGGCGATTTATGTAACCATGAACATCGGTACTTTTGCCTTCATCCTGATGATGGAACGGGATGGCAAACCCGTCACGGATATCGACGCATTACGGCAATACGCCAAACGTGATCCGGGCAAAGCCTTAGCAGTGCTGATCCTGATGTTCAGCCTGGCCGGCGTGCCGCCGATGCTGGGCTTCTTCGCCAAGTTTGGCGTTTGGCAAGCGGGTGTCAGCGCGGGGTTGACCGGTTTGGTGATCGTTTCGGCAATCGCGTCGGTGATTGGTGCGTTCTACTATCTGCGTATCGTCTTTTACATGTACTTCGGTGCCGAAAACGAAGATCCAATTGAAACGCGCGCGACTCCGGTTCTTTGGGTGGCATTGATGGGATCGGCTGCACTGATGCTGGTTGGTGTTTTTTACCAATTCGGTATCGAAGGCGCAGCAGCAGCTGCGGCGGCAACGCTTGTCAACTGACCTGTTGGACTTCCAATCGCAGGGGGCTCGGTCGATCGACCGGGCCTTTTTGCCATGACAGACTGGCCACAGGGATACGGCCTGCATATCGTGCAAGAAGTCGACAGCACCTTAAACGAGGCCGCGCGGCTTGCGCCAACGACGTCCGGCCCGGTGTGGATCATGGCACGTCACCAAACCGCTGCGCGCGGACGGCGCGGTCGGGCCTGGGTCAATCCCAAAGGAAACCTGGCCGCCACGTTGTTGATGCGGCCGCAGGGTAATCCGGGGCAGGCAGCTTTGCGCAGCTTCGTTGCGGCACTTGCGGTGTTTGATGCCTGTATCGCAGTTACAGGACGCGCTGCGGGGCTGTCTTTGAAATGGCCGAATGACGTGTTGCTGAACGGCGGCAAACTTGCAGGTATCCTGCTGGAAAGCACTGGGCAGGGCGGTGCGGTATCGCATTTGGCAATCGGAATTGGAGTAAACCTGTCCGAAGCGCCGACGACCAATGTCGTCGAACAGAATGCGGTGCGCCCGGTATCGCTGCTGTCTGAGACAGGTGCGGCAGTTTCGCCCGAGGATTTTCTAACCGAATTAGCGGTGGCCTACGCGCGATATGAAACGCAGTTTGCGACCCTTGGGTTCGAGCCGATCCGAACAGCCTGGCTGTCCCGGGCTGCAAGGATCGGAGAGGTGATTACCGCCCGCACGTCCACATCCAACACGGTTGGAACATTTGAAACCGTGGACTCCGACGGCAACCTTGTCTTAAAGACCGCCAAAGGCCGCGTCAGCATTCCTGCGGCGGACGTGTTTTTCTGAAGGAGGCATGGATGCTTCTGGCAATTGACTGCGGTAACACAAACACCGTTTTCTCGATCTGGGACGGTGAGAAATTCCTATGCACGCTGCGAACTTCGACCCATCATTCTCGCACGGCGGACGCATATTTCACTTGGTATTCGACGCTGGTGAAACATTACGGGATTGATGCGAAAATAAGCGACGTGGTGATTGCATCAACTGTGCCGCGCGTGGTGTTCAACCTGCGTATCTTTGCGGACCGTTTCTTTGGCTGCCGACCGCTCGTTGTTGGTAAACCGGAATGCCTTCTACCTGTCGCACCGCGTGTGGACGAGGGAACGATCCCCGGCCCGGACCGCCTTGCCAACGCCGTGGGCGCGTTTGACCGTCATGGTGGGGACGTGGTTGTGGTCGATTTCGGAACGGCGACGAATTTCGACGTGGTGGCGTCGGACGGGGCTTATGTCGGTGGCATCATCGCACCAGGCGTGAACCTTAGTCTTGAGGCATTGCACCAAGGGGCGGCGGCGCTGCCACATATCGATATTACCCGACCCGAAAAAGTCATTGGCACAAATACGGTTGGCTGTATCCAATCCGGCGTGTATTGGGGCTATTCCGGTTTGATCGAGGGGCTGATTGCCCGGATCAAGGCGGAATACGGAATGCCGATGAAGGTCGTCGGCACCGGTGGTCTTGCGCCTTTGTTCGATCAGGCGGATGTCGGGTTTGACGCAATCGAAGACGATCTGACGATGCACGGGCTGACCGTGATCCATCGCTACAACAAGGAAAATGGCTCGACATGAGCAGTGAACGACTGATCTATCTGCCGCTAGGTGGTGCTGGCGAAATTGGCATGAACGCGTATGTCTATGGCTATGGACAGCCAGGACAGGAACGTCTGATCCTTGTGGACCTTGGTGTGACCTTCCCGGATATGGACACAACGCCGGGCGTCGACCTGATCTATGCCGACATATCGTGGCTGCGCGAGAGAGCTGATCGGCTTGAAGCCGTGTTCGTAACTCACGCGCATGAGGATCACGTCGGGGCCGTGGCGCATTGTTACGAGGCGCTCGGTGCGCCGATTTACGCACGCGCCTTCACCGCGAATATCGCGCGGCGCAAGATGGAAGAGCACGGACACCCGGAAGACGCGGTGCATACGGTTTCAGCCTGGCCCGAGAACGTTACAGTTGGACCGTTTACTGTTGGCTTCCTGCCCGTGTCGCACTCGATTCCCGAAAGCGCGGCCCTGGTGATTGACACGCCCGCGGGCCGGGTTGTGCATTCGGGGGACTTCAAGTTGGATGCGAACCCTGTGGTGGGTGAACCGTTCGACCCCGAGCTTTGGGCCAGCGTTGCGAAAACCGGCGTTAAGGCGCTGATCTGTGACAGTACCAACGTGTTCTCCCCGCATGATGGCCGCTCGGAAGCGGAAGTTGGTCCTGAAATTACAAAACTGGTCGAAAGCGCCGAGGGCATGGTTGTGGCCACAACTTTTGCCTCAAACGTTGCCCGTGTGAAAACGCTGGCCGAAGCGGGCCAGCGGGCAGGGCGCTCGGTCGTCTTGTTGGGTCGCGCTATGCGGCGAATGATCGAGGCGGCGACAGAGACGGGCATCCTTTCGGATTTCCCAAAAGTCATCAGCGCGGAAGAGGCCGTGGACGTACCGCGCCAGAACCTGATGCTGATCGTAACCGGCAGCCAGGGCGAACGCCGTGCCGCCAGTGCACAATTGGCGCGGGGCAAGTATCGTGGGTTAGAGTTGAAAGAAGGCGATCTGTTTCTGTTTTCGTCCAAGACCATTCCGGGAAATGAGCGGGGAGTGATCTTTATCATCAACCAACTTAGCGAAAAGGGCGTCGACGTGGTCGATGACAGCTCGGGTCTGTATCACGTCTCTGGCCATGCGAACCGGCCTGATCTTGAGAAAGTGCACGCGCTGATAGACCCGCAGGTGGTGATCCCGATGCATGGGGAACATCGCCACTTGCGCGAGCACACCAAGCTGGCCGAGGCCGGCGGGCGAACGGGTGTTTTGGCGATCAACGGAACGATGGTTGACCTTACAGGCAATGCGCCCAAGGTGGTTGATTACGTCGAAACCGGTCGCACCTATCTGGATGGAACGGTCAAGATCGGTGCGCTGGACGGGGTCGTACGCGACAGAATCCGCATGGCCTTGAATGGGCATGTGACTGTGACTGTTATTCTGGATGAAGAGGATGAACCGCTGGGTGAACCGTGGTGTGACACCATGGGTCTGCCCGAAACCGGTACGTCGCGCGCCGCCCTGGTTGAGGTATTGGAGGAGGATTTGAACCAGTTCCTCATGCGCGCGGATGCCAAGACACTGCGTGACGACGACAAGCTGGAAGAAGCCATGCGTCGCATCGTGCGTCAAACTGCCAGAGCCGAAATCGGTAAAAAGCCCGAAGTGACCACCGTCATCAGCCGAATGAAGTGACGCTTAGTCTGCGTCCGGCATCGGATGCCCTTTAAGCTGTAGGAACAGGCTTTGTTCCTCGGTATGCAGGAAGAGGGGAACGTTCGAGGGCGGCTCGGGGTTTGTAACCCGGGCCGCCACTTCGGCCAGAACGACCTCAGTTATAAACGGCAGGTCCAATTCGCGCGCCCGGCCCAACGGGACCCATTGCAGGTGGGACAGCTCATCCGAAGCGCGGCTGAAATCGTCAGGGTCCCCTTGGATGGCATTGGCATCTACAAGGAAGAAACGCGCATCGAAACGGCGGGGGCGGCCCGGCGGAGTCACGGCGCGGAATACGAACTGAAGGTCACTGGCCGTTGGTCGGAAACCCATGCGCGCAAATTCCTGCCAATCCGCAGGAACTGATCCTTGCCAATCGCCACGCTCACCAAGAACCAATCCGGTTTCCTCCCACAATTCGCGGATCGCCGCTGCGGCCAAAGCGTTCTGCAAACCGGGCGCGGATCGTTCGTCCAGCCTTTCGCTGCATAGTGCGGGCAAGGGGGCGACCAACGGGACAGATCTGTCTGCAGTGTCGACCGCGCCACCGGGAAACACAAACTTGTTGGGCATGAAAACAGCTTTCGCGCCGCGCTGTCCCATTAGTATCGAGGGGTTCGTCAGTCGATCGCGCAGAACTATGACCGTTGCCGCATCCCGTATCGCGGATTTATCCTCTGTCATGCGCTGTGCGATCTCGTGAACAAGGTCATTGCTCTTTTTCGAAACCGTGCATGCGGCGTGCCCATTGATAGGCAACGACGGCGCCTTTCAGACGGGGCAGCAAAAACAGCGACAAGGCCGTACAGCCGATCGCAAAAATCAAGAACATGGTCAGCGGCTGGGGGCGAAATTCAACATAAGTGACGTGCAAAGCGGGCGCCAGCAGGTGACCAACGACCAGAATGGTCAGATAAGCCGGGCCGTCATCCGCCCTGTGGTGAAACAACTCCTGGCCGCAATGGCCGCAGTTGTCCCGAACCTTCAAATAGCCCCGCAGAACCTTGCCCTTGCCGCATTTCGGGCAACGGCCCCGGAAGCCGTTGACAAGTGCTGGCCACGTCGGGCGGTCATTCTCGGTCGTGGTTTCGATCGTTTGGTCTGTCATTTTGAAACTCGCGCTTTCACTTGCGCGCGATACTGCTCTGGATTTGCCTCACAGAAAAGGGGGGTGCGTCGCTTTGTGACGCGAAGCCGCGGCAACGCTTCAACAAAATTTTCGAACAAATTTCGACGGAACCGGTACTACTGTGCGTTTAGACTTTTGTAAGCGGCGGCAAAGGGCCGCAAAACAAAGGGAAAACGAAATGAAGAGCGCCAAATTTATTCCGGCCATTCTGATCGCGGCTGTTGCCGTTACCGGCACATCGCTTTTGGCAGCCGGATCAAGTATTCGTGAACCTGTGAATTTTCAGGAATTGGATGCCAACGGCGACGGCCAACTGACGCAGGAAGAAATGGAAGCCCATCGCGTGCAGCGATTCTCTCAGTCTGACACTAATGGCGACGGGCAGTTGAGCATTGATGAGGCGCAGGCGGCAGCTCAGCAACGCGCCAATGATCGTGTGGCAAAGATGTTTGAAAGGCATGACGCCAATCAGGACGGCTTTCTGAGCCAGGACGAGTTGCCCAAGCCGCGCCGCGCTGGCAAGATGTTTGACCGTATCGACGCGGATAACAGCGGGACAATCTCAGAGCAGGAATTTGCCGATGCAAAAGCGCGGATGGGCCGGAAGCACCGCAAAGGCGGCAACGCAGACGCTGACGATAGCTGATGAAGGATGGAGGATCTGACCTCCGCACCACAGGATGTTCGTGGCGCCGACGGCGCTGCGGACACCTCGGACGACGCGTTGTTGCGGCAGTTTGCAGACGGTGATGCGGCGGCCGCGCGTGTGCTGACCGATCGGTTGGGGCCACGGTGTTTCTCGGTTGCGATGCGGATGTTGGGCAACCGGGCCGAGGCTGAAGACATTACCCAGGATGCCATGATGCGGCTTTGGAAAATGGCGCCGAACTGGGTGGCTGGGCAGGCCAAAGTGACCACTTGGCTTTACCGTGTCACTTTGAACCTATGTGTAGATATGCAGCGCAAGAAGCGGCCTGACCGTCTGGACGATGTCCCCGAACCCGAGGATGAAGACCCAAGCGCTGTTGAAAGACTGCAGGAGGCAGCACGTAAAGATGCTTTGCAGGTGGCGTTGTCGCAATTGCCAGACCGCCAGAGGCAAGCGGTTATCTTGCGGCATATCGAAGAACTGCCCAATCCCGACATCGCTGGGATCATGGGCATTTCAACGGAAGCGGTGGAAAGTCTGACTGCGCGCGGAAAACGCGCCTTGGCGGCAATACTGGCCGGACGGCAGGATGAACTGGGGTACGAAGATGGCTGAAGACGAGATGGACCTTGATCAATTGTTAGCCAAGGCGCGGCAAACCCGACCTGATCTGCCCGATGATCTGGCCGTGCGCATCGTGACGGATGCCGAGACGGTACGCCTTGACCGTCTGAAACCTGAGTCGTCGTCCCGGCGTTCGGTCTGGATGCGAATGCTGGACGGGATTGGCGGCTGGCAGAGCATGGGCGGTCTGGTCGCGGCCAGTGCGGCTGGCGTCTGGATCGGCTGGTCCGCGCCTGATTTCTTGCCCGATCCGGCTGCGATCATCTATCCGCAGGAAAACAGCTTTGTGGTCGCTGACCTCGGGCTGGATGCATTATTTCTGGAGGACGCCGAATGAGCGATCAAACCAAGCCCAAAAGGCGGTGGGTGACGATCCTGCTATTTGTTTCGCTGGCGCTGAATCTATTGGTGGTCGGGGTCGCTTTGGGCACTGCCTACCGTTTCAAAGGGGATAGCCACGGCAAGGCGCCCCCCGGCTTTGGTCCAGCGCTGTATCGGGCCTTGCCAAATGAGGAACGCAAAGCTCTGCGCGGCGAACTGTATGAACGGCATATCCAAGGCGCGAAAATGCGGTCTCAGGGTTTCACGGCGCTTCAGACAGCTCTGCGTGCCGAACCCTTTGATCCAGTACCTGTAAATACATTGCTCGATCAACAGGCGCAAGCCATGGCCGAATTGCAAACTGCCCTTCAGGAAGAATGGTTAGAGCGCATAACTGCCATGACCGGCACAGAACGAAAGGCGTATGCAGACAGGTTGCAACAGGTGATCAAACGTAAAACGCATCGGCGCAAACCATCCGAGTGATTGAGTTAGGCTGCGCTTGGCAGTAGTCGGACCTGATTTCGCCCCGCTGACTTGGCAGCGTAAAGCGCTGTATCGGCCGATTTGATCAATCCATCCAGCCGTTGAGACTGATGCGAGTATGTCGACACGTTAGGTTGGGCCGCGATCAACCCAATACTGATCGTAACCGGGATCGGGGCAGCAGAGTCTGGAAGATCAAACGGCTTTTCGCGGATGCAGGCACACAGGTTTCCTGCCAGATCCAGCGCCTTTGCCTGGGTGGTGTCGGACAAGCCTATCATGAATTCCTCGCCACCTATCCGTGCAATGAACCCTGCTGAGCCCAGCGTTTGCTCCATTCGTGTCGCCGCTTCGGCCAGCACCATGTCTCCTCCGGTATGGCCGAACCGGTCGTTGATAGCCTTGAAGTGATCAAGATCGGCCAGCATTATGGCAAAGCCCTTGCCAGACCGTGCGGCCTTGCGCGCGATCTGATCAATTGCGCGCATGGCATACCGGCGGTTGTGCAGTCCGGTTAGCGGATCAACCCAGGATTCGACCAATCCCTGCTTTAACGAGGCGCGCATCTGGTCCAGCCGGGCCTTTCGCGCGATCTGGCTTTCTAGCCGCAACACCGTTTCATCCGCGCAGAAGGGGCCCATGCAAATCACATCAGCCCCCCGGTCAAGCGCGTCTGATGCCAGATGTGCATTTTCTTCCTCAAGAACTCCGACCAGAACCGTGTGCCGTGTGGTGCTACGCGATTTCAGATCGGCCAGCAGTTTAAGGCCCGACGGGCCCGCGCTGACTTCGAACACAATGGCATCCGGCAAGGGCCCCGACAAAACAGCCTGAAGGTTTGATGTGGTATGTGCTGACAGACTGTATCGCGTCCGTTTCGACAGGGCATTCTGCCATAGGGCGCTGGTGCGCGGCGTTTGTGTCAGAATGGCCACACGGGCCGTTTTCGCGGGTGAAATGAACGCAGCACTGGATTCTGCAAAACCGATCGGGTGCGAGCTGTTTTCTACCTGTAGTTCTTGCGTCTCGGCCCGAGCGCGCAACAGGCTGCGCACCCGCGCCAACAGAAATGTATCCTTGAACGGATGCGCCAGTACGTCGTCCAACCCGTCTGACAGCGCCTTTAGACGTGCGGCCTTGTCATTCTGCGGTGCGATGGCAACCACAGGAACATCCACTAGGTCAGGATTTGCCAACACCAGCTTTTTCACATCCGCAGCCGACCCATCCGGCAGGGTCTGAGATGTCAGTACCAGATCCGGCTTGGTGCGCCGCAACAACCCTGCAAGGCCCTGTAGCTTTTCACCCTGTACAACGTGATACCACGCCGCAGTCAGCTGAACCTTCAGCATGATGCGATTGGTTGAGGTCCCGTCTAGGACAAGGATCGTTCCCTGCACGGACATATCTGTCACCATTGATTGCATGCGTTGCCAAAGTGTTTATGAGTCTGGTTAACAAACCCTTTCCAACACCTGATCTCTGGCCACTTTATGTCAATATCTGCCCAATCCGCTGAAACACTGGCACTGGACGTCCTTGGTTGGCTGGTCGGCAATGATGAATTGCTGCCGGTTTTTCTTGGTTCGACCGGCGCATCAGCGCAGGACTTGCGAGACAGGGCGTCCGAGCCTGAGTTCCTGGGGTCGGTGCTTGAGTTTCTTATGCTTGACGATTCGTGGGTGATTTCTTTCTGTGACGCGAATTCCGTGTCTTATGACCTGCCCGGTCAGGCGCGTGCCGTTTTGTCAGGTGGTGCCGATATCCACTGGACCTGAAAATGCCTTGCAGGAGCAAATAATGCCCATTGACGCGATCCTTTTCGACAAGGACGGAACCCTGTTTGACTTCGCGGACACTTGGGGTGCGTTCGGGCGGAATATGGTGCTGCGCCTTGCGCAGGGGGACCACGGACGCGCGGCCCAGCTTGGGCGGGCTATCGGGTTTGATTTGGAACAGGTGTCCTATGCCAAGGACAGCGTTGTTATCGCGGGAACAATTGATGAAATCGCCGAGGTTCTGGCCCCGCATTTACCTAATCTACCGCTGTCTGACCTCATTGATGTGCTGAATGTCGAGTCGGCCTCGGCGCCGCAGGCGCAAGCTGTCCCGTTGGTTCCTTTTTTTAATGACCTCCGGCAGGCCGGTTTGAAACTGGGTGTGGCGACCAATGATGGAGAAATGCCCGCACTGCGGCATCTGGAGTCGGTGGGCATTCGCGACTTTTTCGACTTTGTTGCCGGATATGACAGCGGGCACGGATTTAAACCCGGTCCGGGACAATTGCTTGCGTTTTCCGCGCATGTTGACGTGACCCCGGAACGCGTCGCCATGGTCGGAGACAGTTTGCATGATCTGCAAGCAGGGCGCGCGGCGGGGATGACCACAGTCGCTGTTCTGACCGGAATGGCGCCGGCCGAGGTGTTGGCCCCTTGGGCGGACGTGGTTTTGCCTGATATCGGCCACATACCCGACTGGCTGGCACGAATCTGATCGCAATCGCGTTAATTTCGCCGCTTCAGGATAAGAAACCGACATAGTCTGTCGCAGACAGAGCGGCCAGACGCCTGCTTAGGGGATTGCATGTAAAAACGAAAGCTCCGGAGGATAACATGGCTGATACAAAAACTCGCAGACGTCGTGGAGGCGGACGCGCCGGAGCTGCTGAGCGCAGGGGCAGCGCGGTGATTGACCAGATGCCGTGGAACCCTCCGGTGAATATCGATAGACCGACAGAGCCGCTGGACCAGGACGGAATCGACGCGATCCATGAAGGTGCGATGCGTATCCTCGAAGAGATCGGGATCGAATTCTACAACGAAGAAGCGAAGGGAATTCTTCGGGAAGCGGGCTGTACGGTCCAGGGCGACAATGTCCGTATGGGTCGAGATTTCGTCATGGAGATGGTGCGAAAGGCCCCGTCAAGCTTTACGATCACGCCGCGCAATGTGGATCGCACGATTGAAATCGGCGGCAAGAACATGGTGTTCGGCAACGTTTCTTCTCCGCCGAATTACTGGGATATGGAGATTGGCACCAAGGTCCCCGGAAACCGGGAGATGTGCCGCAACCTGTTGAAACTTACGCAGTATTTCAACTGCATACACTTTGCAGGCGGCTATCCGGTCGAGCCGGTCGACATTCACGCAAGCGTTCGGCACCTGGATGTTCTCTATGACAAGCTGACGCTGACCGACAAGGCCATGCATGCCTATTCGCTGGGCAAGGAACGCGTCGAAGACGTGATGGAAATGGTCCGCATCGCAGGTGGTTTAACCCACGAAGAATTCGAAGCCACACCGCGGATGTACACCAACATCAACTCTACCTCGCCGTTGAAACATGACCAACCGATGATCGACGGGTGCTTGCGGTTGGCGCGGCGCGGGCAGGCGATTGTGGTCACTCCGTTCACACTGGCCGGTGCGATGGCGCCGGTGACCATGGCCGGAGCCGTCGCGCAATCGCTGGCCGAGGCGCTGTGCGCGATTGCGCTGTTTCAATATGTGCGTCCGGGGATCCCTTGCGTGATTGGCACGTTCACGTCGAATGTTGATATGAAATCAGGCGCACCGGCATTTGGCACGCCGGAATACATGCGCTCGACCCAGATGACAGGTCAGATGGCCCGGTACTACGGGCTACCGATGCGATCTTCTGGTGTGTGTGCAGCCAACGTGCCCGACGGCCAAGCAGTGTGGGAGACGTCGAATTCCTTGTGGGCAGCCGTTCAGTCAAGGACGAACATGGTGTATCACGCGGCGGGCTGGCTTGAGGGTGGTCTGATCGCAAGCCCCGAGAAATTCATCATGGATTGTGAAGTTCTGCAGCAAATTCAACGCTATATGCAGCCCGAGATCACAGCAACCGGGCCGGACGAAATCGCGCTGGATGCCATTCGTTCAGTTGGGAACGATGGGCATTTCTTTGGTATTCAGCACACGCAGGATCGTTACACCACGGCGTTCTACCAGCCTTTCCTCAGTGACTGGAAAAACTATGAGGGTTGGAACGTCGCTGGCGGTATCTGGACAGCGGAACGCGCGCATCACATGTTCAAGGAAATCATTACCAGTTTCGATCCGCCCGCCATGGATGAAGCGATCCGCGAGGAGCTGGCTGATTTCGTGGCCAGACGCAAGGCCGAAGGTGGGGCACCGACAGATTTCTAGTTGAAAGCCAAAGGCTTCAGCTGCGAATCTCATTCAGATTTTCTGTATCTGATGGCGCGTGTTGTGTATTTGTTAAGAACTCTGAGCCCAGAATGAGGAAGAAATTATTCTGGGGCAACTGATGCATGGTCTGATCAATCGTGCGGTGCAGTCTTTTGTGTGCGCGACATATGGGTATTCATGCTGGTTGCGCGTGACCGAGGCGGCCGAGCTTGGCTTTGTCGAGTTCGAAGCCATGCTTGTATACGACGACGATATGACCCAGCGGGTGTTGGATTACCTGTGTGCCGATCTAAGGCGCCCACGTTCCGAAATACTTGAGGATTTGGGAACTTATCTGGTCTCGCACCCAAATATGGAGGGATTGCGGCGTCTGCTGCGGTTTGGCGGCGTCACATATGTGGAATTCCTGCATTCGCTTGACGATTTGTCCGACCGGGCCCGGCTGGCTGTCTCTGACCTTCACCTGCCCGCGCTGGAATTGGTTGAGGTGAGTCCAGCAGAATATCAGTTGTTCTGCCATCCAGGTTTGGCCGGGTACTCCAGTGTAATGGTCGGAATCCTTCGGGCCATGGCAGACGATTACGGGGCTTTGGTCATGCTGTCCCACGCTGACCAGGAGCAGGAGGTCGATGTTATTTCAGTTGTTCTTATTGAAAGTGCATTTGCTGAAGGGCGCCAATTTGAGTTGGGGGGCCGTAAGTCATGATGGGTACTGACGACCTTGCAGCCCTGCTCGAAACGCTGTGTCCAATGTTTGTTTTGGTGGGGGCGGACGGTCAGATTAGCCGTGTAGGACCTACCTTGCAAAAGCTGCGGCCCGATCAATCGATGGCGGGAAGACAGTTTCCGGACGTCTTCGAACTTGTCCGCCCGCGTGACGTTATAAGCCTGTCGTCGCTTTTGGCATCTGCAGGCGCAAAACTGCATCTAAAGTTGCGGGAAACGCCGCGCACCGCACTAAAGGGGCTGATCGCCCCGCTTCCGGATGGAAAGGGTGCAGTTATCAATCTGTCCTTCGGAATCTCGATCCTGGATGCGGTGCGCGATTATGCGCTGACCAGCGCCGACTTTTCCGGTACCGATCTGGCGATCGAGCTGCTGTATCTGGTTGAGGCCAAATCTGCCGCAATGGAGGCGTCGCGATCGTTGAACCTGCGGCTTCAAGGCGCAATGCTGGCGGCCGAGGAACAGGCCGTCACCGACATGTTGACAGGGTTAAAAAACCGGCGCGCCATGGATGGAACGATTGGGCAGCTGATAACAGGACACTTACCCTTTGCCTTGATGCATCTAGACCTGGATTTTTTCAAATCCGTCAATGATCAGTTTGGGCACGCCGCAGGGGACTACGTGTTGCAACAAGCCGCTCGGATCATGGTTGAAGAAACCCGCAACGGGGATACGGTGGCGCGTATCGGTGGGGATGAGTTCGTCATTATCTTTCCTGGACTATCGGATGAAGATATTCTCTCGGCGATTGCGACGCGCCTGATCGACCGGTTGCAGGCGCCGATCTTGTTCGAGGGAAACACCTGCAGAATTTCAGCAAGCATCGGTATTGCTTTGTCCAGTCAGCTAAAGCCTCCGACAGCGGCCGAGATTTTGAATGCCGCGGATTTGGCGCTGTATGAGGCGAAAAGAACGGGCAGGTCCCGGCACTGTTTGTATTCAGTGGTCGCTGGGCGTCAGAACGGCAACGCGGAACACGGTGTTGCTTCGCAATTGTAAGCCAGACTTACGTCAAGAATTTCGTAAACCTTCGAACACACGGGACAACCTAAAGCCGATGTGGCGCTTGATCCGGGGCAGCTCGCCAACAACAGGCATGACCTGACCTTTGAACTCCGCTGCCGCCAGTTCTTGTGGGACGTCTTCAAGTACATGACCGCCCCTGCATGCAAAAAACGGCAAACACAAGGATTTGGGGGGCAGACCAGTAGCGGCTGTGGCAATGGATGGAGGTTCCTCGACAAAGCCGGGCCGGATCGACCTGAAGGTAAGCTTGCGACCCAGATCGTCGGCAAATGCCCGCGCAGCAGCAGAAGGGTTGCGGCTGCGGCCAGAGCCATGTGCCGCCAGAACCAAATCCGTGTCCTGAGCGTTCCATTGGTTTTCGTGCAACTTTTCCTGCAACGCGTCTGCAACCAAAGTGGGCAGGTCGGGATCAACACCCAGGGGATCAAGAATGCGTAGGTCGCGACCGGCAAGCCGTTTGGGCAACGCGCTGGTGACAAACCATCCTTTCGCCATGAACAGCGGATAGATCACCGTGTCATCGGGCAGTTCGGATACGCGTTGCTCGAACGCTCCGGGCGCTGCAAGTGTCGCCGACGTGACAGCCACACCGTTGCAAAGGGCGTCTACCTCGGCGGCGTAGGCCGCCAACGCATGCTCGGCTGGGTCCGGGTCTGAGGGTTGGCCATGGGCGACTATAATGGCGTTGGGCATTTGAAACAGTCCTGTGTGCTTTCCCGATAGGTGTTTCCTGACGCTCTGAAGTCAATCCAAACTGGTCTGTCTCAGCCCAAAAGTGTCAGCCAGAACCAGACCGTAAGGATAGAAACCCCCGTTCCGATCAAGACCGACGAAGCAGCGACCCGTTTGGCCCGGCCATACAGGCTGGCAAAGATATAAGCGTTAAAGCCCGGTGCCATCGCGGCATTCAAAACGCCCGAGCGGAACAGGTCTTGCGGCAGACCCGTCGTTTTCCCGAAGGCCCACATGAGGCTTGGATGCAGCATTAGTGAGATCGCACAGACATAGGCAATTGTGCGCAGATCGCCTTCGGGCTTGTACTTGACCAGAACGCCCCCCAAGGCGAACAAAGCACCGGGCAGGGCTGCTCGGGTTATGAGCCCAAGCGCGTCGTCCAGAACCACAGGTACACCGATCCCCGAAAGATTGACGATAAAGCCGAGTGCGATCCCCAAGATCAAAGCGTTGCGGAACATCGCCGACAGCACCGACCGAACCATCCGCGTGCCGCCATTGCCGCGGTTCCGGATGATTTCCATCACCGTGATACCGACGCCATAGCAAAACGGGGCATGGAAGGCGATGATTGCATAATTGCCGTCCAGATTCTCGGGTCCGTAGGCGCGCTCGGTAATCGGCAGACCCAGTAGGACCGAGTTAGAAAACAGGCAGCAAAAGCCAATGGCGACGCAATCTTCCCAGTCGCGGCGAAAAATCAGGCGCGCACCGAATAGTCCGGCGGTGAAGCACAGCGCAGCGGCGGAGTAAAAACTGCCCAGCAAGCGAGGATCGAAACTGGCGCTGAGGTCCAGATGCGAGATCGCCAGAAACAGCAGACACGGGATCGCGAAGCCTTGGGTGAACTTCATTATCCCGTCGATGTGGATTTCTCTGAAATACCCGAAATACGTCGCGATGTAGCCAGCGCCGATCACAAGAAAAACCGGCAGGATGACTTCGATCAGGCTTTGCAGCATCTTGCCACCCTTGATGATTTTGCGGGCCTCGCCCGCAGCGCATTACAATGTCTGGTGGATCACCATGCCATCATAGGCGGGGGTGATGTAATCGGCGGTTTCAGCCTCGACCGTGGCATAGTCAAGATCGATATGCATGTTGGTTAACACCGCGCGTTTGGGTTTGAGTTGCTCAATCCACCCAAGTGTCTTTTCCAGATGCGCATGCGTGGGGTGGGGTGAGCGGCGCAGGGCGTCGATGATCAGGCAATCCAGCCCCGACAGAAATGGCCAGGCCTCGTCATAGATCTCGGCCACATCCGGTAGATAGACCAGCTTTCCAAGACGGAACCCCAGCGAGTCAATCGAGCCGTGATTGACCTTAAAAGGGTGAAAGGGAATCTGTCCCCCGGGGCCGTTGATCTCGAACGGGCCGTCGATGGACTTCAGGTCCAGAATTGGCGGATAGGGGGAGCCCTCTGGCTGGATAAACGCGTATCCGAACCGTCCCAGCAAAGCGTTCTGAGTATCGCCATCGGCCCATACCGGCACCCGTTCGCGCATGTTGAACACGATCATCCGCAGGTCGTCGATACCGTGGACGTGGTCAGCGTGAGAATGGGTGTAGACAACACCGTCGAGCCGCCCAGTTCCAGTACTCAGCAACTGGCTGCGCATATCCGGCGAGGTGTCGATTAGAACCGAAGTCGTACCTTCGGGCCCGTCGCGTTCCACCAACATTGAACAGCGCTGGCGGATGTTGCGGGGGTTGTTCGGGTCACAATCACCCCATTGCCCGCCCAGGCGCGGTACACCGCCGGATGAGCCACAGCCGAGAATGGTGCAGCGCAATTCGGTCATGCAGCTGCCTTGTACGCTGCTGCTTTCGTAAACAGCCGGTCGAAATTGAGCTGTGTTTGGGCGGCGAAGTCGGCGTAATCCATGCCGAACACCTCGGCCCCTTTGCGGGCGGTATGTGCGGTATAGGCCGGCTCATTGCGCTTTCCGCGATAGGGCGGCGGGGCCAGATAGGGGGCGTCGGTTTCCACCAGAACCCGGTCAACCGGGGCCATGGCAAAGATATCGCGCAGTTCCTGGCTTTTGGGAAAGGCCGCAATACCGGACATCGACAAGTAAAATCCCAGATCCAGCGCTGCTTTGGCCAGTTCCGCCGAAGATGAGAAGCAATGCATTACACAAGTGTAGGGCGCGTTGCGGTATTCCTCAGTCAAGATGCGCGCCATGTCCTCGTCAGCCGCGCGGGCATGGATGATGAGCGGCAGACCTGTGCGCTGGGCGGCCTCAATATGGATGCGCAGGGATTGCTTTTGCAGATCAGCGCTTTCGGCCGTGTAGTGATAATCCAACCCGGACTCGCCGATGCCTACGAATTTTGGGTGTCGAGAAAGCGCAACAAGGTGGTCGACCGTTGCCATTGGTTCATCCGCCGCGCTCATCGGGTGCGTGCCCGCAGCGTAAAAGACGGGCGCGTGGGCCTCGGCAATTGCGCGCACGCTGGGTTCGTTGCGCAAGCGGGTGCAGATTGTAACCATGCGTGTAACACCAGCCTCGACGGCATTGGCGATGATCTGGTCCAACTGCCCCTCAAAATCCGGGAAGTCCAGATGGCAATGGCTGTCGGTAATTTGGGGGATGTCGCTCATCTGCTCTGACCGGCGGTTTCCTGTATCTTGAACACCGTATCTAGGACCAGGGCGGCGGGGTCAAGGTTGACCGCCTGACCATGACGTGCGCGGGCAGTGATTGTCGCCGCGACCTCGGCCCATTGCCGGGCTTGCTGCGGGGAACTGGACAATCGTGCAAGCGTTTCCGCCTCATTTGGCGCAGCTTCCGGTGACGGAGGCGCACCGGTCGCCCCCGTCAGGGCAAGTCGGGACAGCGCCACGTCGATCAGCGATAGCAACAGCTCGAACCGGTCAGCGGCCCCGCGCTGGGCGGCGGCTTCGGCCAAGGCAAGCGCGCGCTGGCGATCCATGCGGGGGAGGGTGCCCAGAATGCCAGTCAATTCGGCGTAAATCTTCAGCCCGCCCAAGTTTATCAACCGTACCGCATCCCCCACGGAGCCTGCAGAAAGAGCGGCAAGGTGTTCGGTTTGGGCAGGCAATTCCGCACCGGTCTGTTTTAGGGCCGATTTCATCTCTTCGGACCCAAGCGGGGAAAGTCGCAATGTTCGGCAGCGTGAGCGGATGGTCGGCAACAGGCGGGATGGCTGGTGTGAGACCAGCAGCAATGTCGTGCGCGCCGGGGGTTCTTCGAGCATCTTCAGTAGGGCATTGGCTGCGCTGACATTCATTTCATCCGCCGCGTCAACGATGACAACGCGCCGACCGCCATCTGCCGAGGACAGGCCGAAGAACTTTCCAAGCTTGCGAATGTCGTCGACCACGATTTCGTTCCGCAGCCGCCCCTGATCATTCAAAGAACGTGTGATAGCCGCAAGGCCCGGTTCAGCACCTGCCTGGATACGGTGTGCAACAGGGTGGTCCGCGTTGATCTCAAGCGTCTCGGGCGGCGGTGGCGCACCAAACAGCCCGTCATCCTCAACCGGAGGCGTGGCAAGCAGAAACCGCGCGATACGCCAGGCCAATGTGGCTTTGCCCACACCGCGCGGGCCAGTCAACAGCCAGCCATGGTGCAATCGATCCGAGGTGTAAGCGTCCAGAAAGGCCCTTTCAGCCGCAGACTGCCCAAACAGGTGCTGGGTTTCACGCGGGTGGGGGGCTCCGGGAGCCTGATCCGGGGTTGGGATATCGTCGCTCATCTATCGTTCTGTCAAAAAGCTTTCAGAACGATATCTGTCACATCCTGTGCAACACTGTCCATGTCTCGGTTGCCGTCAATCACCCGAAAACGGTCCGGGAACTCATCTGCCAGCGCCAGGAACCCATCCCGCATCTTTTGTTGCAAGTCGAGCCCGAAGTCCTCGAACCGTTCTTCCGTGCCCTGTCGCCCCTTGGCACGTGCCAATCCGGTTTGAGGGTCCATGTCGATCAAAATCGTGAGGTCGGGTTCGCGCCGTATCATCAGGGCATGCAACTGGTCCACCAGAGCGCGCAGATTCCCGCGCGACATGCCCTGATACATACGCGTGCTGTCGGCAAAACGGTCACAAATCACCACTTTGCCCGCAGCAAGCGCTGGTTCGATGGTGCGCTCAAGATGATCGCGCCGTGCCGCTGTAAACAGCAACAATTCGGTCTCGGCCGACCAGCGATCAGGGTCGCCCTCCAGAACCAGACGCCGGATTTCCTCTGCCCCCGCCGATCCGCCGGGTTCGCGCGTCAAAACAACCTCGTGGCCCATGTCGCGCAGGCGATCTGCAAGCATACGTGCCTGCGAGGACTTACCTGATCCATCGATGCCTTCGAAGGTCAGAAACAACCCGGATTTTGTCACAATGCGTCCAGAGGATTGCCGATCATGTCGGTCAGAACGATACCGCCCACGGTCATCATCCGGACCACGAACCCTCCGGCCGGAACGCTTTCCGCAGCCACCAGTGGACGTCGGATTTCTGGCAATCCTTCTGGGTTGATCACAAGTTCAGCCAGTTTCTGACCCTTTTCCACCGGCGCATTGACAGGGCCATCATAGACCACTTCGGCCTCGATGTTCTTGTCGCCTAGAACCGGGAACAACAGCGAAAGGTCTTCTTCCGGTACCAAACCCACCGTCTTTTGGGCACCCATCCAGATCTTGGCTTCGGCTATCGGCGTGTCGGCGTTGGCAACTGTCCTCTCGACAAAATTTCGAAACGACCAGTTAACCACGGCCTCAGCCTCCTCTGCCCGTACGCGGGTGCTGTCCAGACCGGTAAGCACAAAGATCACCCTGCGATCTCCCTGCTTGGCAGAGCCGACAAGGCCATAGCCAGCCTCTTGCGTATGGCCGGTTTTCAGGCCGTCAGCCCCGATCCCAAGTCGCAACAGCGGATTACGGTTGCGCTTGTTTGAAGGCGCGCGACCATCGAATTCAAACTCTTCCTCTGCGAACAGAGGATAGTATTCCGGAAAGTCCGATATCAGCCGGTCCGCCAGAACGGCAAGGTCGTGGACCGACATCATATGCCCGGCGGCAGGCCAGCCGTTCGAATTGGCAAAGTTCGAATTGTCCATGCCCATCTGCTGGGCGCGCTGGGTCATGTAGCGGGCAAACCCGGCTTCGGTTCCGTCCGGGCTGAGCGCTTCGGCGATCACGACGCAGGCATCGTTGCCCGACAATACGATGATGCCACGCAGAAGATCTTCGACTGTGACGCGATCCTGAGTGTTCAGGAACATCGTCGAGCCACCATAGCTCATCGCGTGTTCGGATACCGGCAGCGTTTCGTTAAGCGTCAGTCGACCATCGCGCAGAGCCTCAAACGCTACGTAAAGCGTCATCAACTTGGACATCGACGCGGGCGGTAGCGGCTGGTCAGCTTCTTTCGACAACAAAACCGTACCGGTAGTCTGGTCCATTACGTAGGCGGCACGAGCTGTTGTATCAAAGGCATAGGCGGGCAGGGCACACAGGGCCAGCCCGAGGGTCAAAACAGATGATCGCAGTGAGGACAACACTGGAGCCTCCTTTGTTTCAGTTTTTGACGGAGTATGCATCGGTAAAGCCAAGGTCCCTGACATCACTCTGCAGCGCATTTCGTTCAGCACGGGACGACGCCGGACCGACCAGCACGCGCCAGACCGTCTTGTCGCCAGACTTTAACTGCCGCACATCGGCAGAAATTCCGTTCCGTTCAATTTTCTGGGCCGCGCTTTGGGCGTTGGCTTCGACATTAAAGGTCCCAACTTGCACGAATGGCTTTGTCAGTGACCGTGGCGCTGTGTTCTGAGTTGCTGCCGACGTTGCACTGGCAGAGGTCGGCTCTGCCGTATCAATCGCAGCTGCTGCGCCTGCAATCGGGTCCAGCGGAGTTTCGGTGATCTCGTCTGGTTTTTTCCTTTGCCACCATTTCTGTTTGGCCGGTTTTTCCTGTGGTGGCGTGATTTCAGGGTCCGACAAGTTCGCGGACGAAGTTTCTTGGGCTGTGGCTTCAACCACCTCTTCTGCGGCCTCAATTGTCGACGCTGTAGCCTCTGCCGCCGCCTCGGTAGTTTCCTCGGTAACCTCGGCCGTCGCCCCGGCAGCAACAGCCCCTGCCGCCGCGCCAGCAGCTACGGTTTCTTTCCTTTGCCACCATTTCCGTTTGGCCGGTTTCTCTTCTTTCGCCTCGGCCGTTTCAACATCTTCATTTTGCGCTTCGGCCTCGTCGGCAATCGGCTGCTGCTCGGCGACTTCGGTTTCTTCCGGCTCGGGTACTTCTTCGACAGGTTTACGCCTTAGGGCGACAACCTCAATCTTGGTTGGGGCACCAGCCAGAATACCCAACTCTTCCGCCGCGGCAGAAGAAAGTTGTAAGGCGGGGCCAGGCAGATTTCTTTCCCTCCGGAACAAAGCCCCGTTTACGGATTTATTGTTGGTGGTGTTCTTTATTACGACGCGTTCAGGTTGGGTCACGTCCGGATGCGCAACCCAGATGCCACCAAGGGAAGGACGACCATCCCACAATCCGGCTTCTGCCACGTTGAAAACGTCCGGCGCCTCGATCGTATCCCCAGACCTGTCAGAAAACTCGGGGAAAAGTTCGATGGTTCCATCAGTCTGCGTATCTTCATCCGTTGCGTCTGCCGAAGCCTCTTCAATCGATGGCAGCTCATCGCATGCGGTCAGAACTGCCAACGCAACGGCAAATACCGCCAACGATCGCGGATTTGCGCGTATCTCAGTCGCTCGCTTCATTTTGTCATCCCTTGCCTGAAGGGGTCTCGTATCCGGAGCCCCGCCGCCATTTGCCGGTTCTGTTATGCCGGTCTGTTACGGTCCTCATGGAAACCATAACGCGAGCGGGGTGTCATGGAAAGACCGCGATACATGCTTCGGCAAGAATTCCCTATTTGCTCTTGCCACCGTTTTCAGTTGGCCTTAAGACCCAGCAGCACGCGGGGAGGTGGCAGAGTGGTCGAATGCGGCGGTCTTGAAAACCGTTGGGCGTGAGAGCGTCCCCAGGGTTCGAATCCCTGTCTCCCCGCCACTCATACCTGTCTCACTTCAGTTGTGTTTTCTGACCCGGAATTGTGCCGCAATTCCCGCGAGTTGGCGCATGCGCTTTCAATCAGAGACGAAGCAGACCGTACACTCAGAGCGCAATTCAGGCCCAAGTCTCAGTGCCGCATTTTGGCGGGGTCGCTTTGGGCTGGATTTCCCTGATACCCGGCAATTTACAGGGAATTTCTGCAAAACAAGTCTGGAACCCGGGATTTCAGATGTCACAACTCTATTTTTTCCAATAGCTTAGGTTGCAAATTCCCTAAACAGTGGAACAGGGAATTTTCTCGCGGGAACAGGGAATTGTGCCGACGGATCAGGGAGGGCGAACCCTGTATCAGGGACGCAGGATCTGGAGCTATTGAAAGCCGAACAGGCGTTCCTGTTCGGACCAATCAAGTGGGTGGGTCACGCTGACCAGACGCTTGAGTGTGAGTTCGGGCGGCTGGTTCCCGTCGAGAATCGCCGTTTGAATCTTTGGTGAGAGAAACGCAAGCTGAGCACGGGTGCGGATGAAGGCGTCAGGGACGCTTTCGCGGCGGGCAATCTCCATCAGTCGAACTCCGGCCTTCAGATCACGGGCCCAGCCATGGGCGCGGATCAGCATGGACCGGAGGTGGGGATCGGGTTGGGGGGCCATGTCTCCGGCGATGACCTTGGCCTCGACGCCGCGGCGGCGTAGATTGAAGGATGCGGTGATGTGTGTGAGATCCGGGTGCAGATGGTCAGCAGCGATCCCAAGTGCGCTTGCCAGGGCATTTCGGTTCAATTCGAGGTCGATCTGTCCGCGTGCAATTGTGCCGCTGGCCAGAAGAGCAGCGCCCACCTGACCACTTTGACCTTGAAGCCGGGTCACCAGATCCGCAATTGAGGTCTGGACGACCTCTGCTGATCCGGCCTCTGGCTGCGCCAGCACCCGGTGCGCGGTAGCGGCGTCTTGCAAATGACCAACGATGACGCCGATAACCGCGTCTTCCAGCCCCGGGCCGGGTAGTCGCCAGCCTGAGATATCCTTGCCACCCGAGATCAGCCTATTGGAGACATAGTAGCGCAACCGTCGGCCTTTGCTCGTGGTGTGGGTTGGCGTCAACCGATCACCGGTGTCGTCGCTGAGCAAACCGGTAAGCCACGCGCCCAGGTCATTGGAGTGTTGGCGGGCATCGAAGCCGACGCATGCCCGGGAGCGGTTCGAGGCCTGCCGCATTTTCTCCTGCACGCGATGCCAAATACCTTCGTTGATGATGGCGACATGCTGGCCATCCCAGATTTTGTCTTTATGGCGGATTTTGCCGATATAAACCGGGTTGCGCAGCAGGTAATAGATCTGGCCGCGTGACAGCGGACAATCTCCCTTCACGCTGCCATCCGTCCGAACAACCCGTTTTGACCGCAGTCTTTCTGCGGTTGCCCGTTCTTCTACTTTGCGCAGGCAACCCAGCTCTTCATACAGACCGAAGAGATGTCGGACCGTTTTCGCCTCATCTTCATTCACGACCAGCGTTCTTGCCTTCGGATCGGGGTGGCGATCATAGCCCAGAGGCAGGTTGCCACCCATCCAAAGCCCCTTCTTCTTCGACGCTGCAATCTTGTCACGAATACGTTCAGCGGTGACTTCCCGTTCAAACTGAGCAAAGGACAACAGTACATTGAGAGTCAGTCGCCCCATGGAGGATGAGGTATTGAAGGACTGAGTGACAGACACAAAAGAACAGTTTGCCTGTTCCAGCCGTTCGACCAGCTTAGAGAAGTCGGCAAGCGACCGGGTCAGCCGGTCAATCTTGTAGACCACCACCATGTCAATACGCCCGGCATCGATCTCTTCAAGAAGGCGCTGAAGGGCGGGGCGCTCTAGGGTGCCGCCCGACAGGCCACCGTCATCGTAGCGCCCGGACAACAGGGTCCAGCCTTCATGTCGCTGGCTGGCGACATAGGCCGCGCAGGCCTCATATTGCGCATCCAGCGAATTGAAGTCCTGATCCAGACCATCTTCTGAGGACTTGCGCGTGTAGATGGCGCATCGGATTTTACGGCGCGGGCTCATTTAGCCGGCTTGCCGGTGAGCCCAAAGAAACGCGGCCCTGACCAATGCGCGCCGGTAATCTCTCGGGCGATGGCCGAGAGCGAGCGATAGGAACGACCGTTCCAAGTGAAACCTTCCTCTGTAGCGTCGACTACATGTGTCACGCCATTCCACTCACGCAGCAGGCGCCCACCGGGTTTTAGGGCAGGGCATGTAGGCCGGGGTTTCTTCCCAGAGCCCTTTTCCAGCGTGGCTTTGACCTGCCGGGGTAGCCCGCCATGACGGCGGGACTGGATCTCAAAGGCAATGAAACGGCGCAGAAAGGGTTGGCTGAGCATGGCGGGGGCGGGTTGATCAAACAGTTGCTGCCAAAGCGCGACCAGATCCGATCGACCCATGGTGGCCAGATCGGCGACATCGTTCGTCTTGGTCATGACGCTTCTCCAGTTCTCGCCGCCAGATGATATGTGGATGGTCCATTTGGTTTGTCGGATGTCCGCCGTTCAATTGTGACGCCTTTTTTCCGCAGGCCGCTTAGAGCCGCTCGGACCGAATGAGGCTGCCACCCCGTTGCTTTGCAGAGCACCTCAAGGCTGGCGCCACTCGGGCGGCGCAACAAGTGTTGCACTTTGTCAATTTTGGTTTGCTTCCGTTTAGACATGAACTGTCTCCTCTGATCTCGGGTTGGCGAGATGCCGAACCCCGGTACCGAGGAGCGCCCGAATGGCTCGGGCGTGGGTTCAGTGATGCGTGGTTCACAGCAACAGTCCAGCTCTTTCTTGGGCTATCCGAAGAGGGCTGTGTTATGCCGGGCGTTGCTGCTGTACCCCCGATTATTCGTCAACAATCTTAATTGGTTACTTTTAGTTTGGGGGGTTGCGTCTCGTATTGATGGCACCTACATTCGACCTAATCGCCCGGACTATCAGGGCGGGAAACTGCTCCCGCAGGCAGCACTCATTGGAAACACAGGTTTCCGCAGAGAGCATTCAAAGGAGCAACGTCTCGGATCGATTGGTCCGGGGAGTTGCGATTTGTGCTCTCTCCGATTTTCCAACGCGATCCCTCCATCTCGACGTCCGCGCGGCGTCACGCAAAAGGAGGCGCTTATGCCTGCCAACAAAACACAAAGTGACGCTCTAGCGTCCAACCCGCCGATCTGGATGGCGGATAAAGTCATCCAATCCCTGATCAGCCAGATCAAGCCCTACGCCAACAACAACCGCATGCACGCGGCCAAAAATATTGACAAACTGAAGGCGTCGGTGGCGCAGTTTGGCTTTGTCACCCCGATCCTTTTGGATGGTTCGGGAACAATCATTGCGGGTCATGGCCGCTATGAAGCCGCTAAGGCCCTGGGGTTGATGTCCGTGCCGACTGTTGTCGCGGATCACTTGTCAGACGCAGAAGTGCGCGCCTTGCGCATCGCGGATAACAAGCTGGCAGAACTGTCGGACTGGAACGAAGCCGCGCTGCAGATCGAATTTGCCGAGCTGATGGATCTCAGCCTCGATGGCGAACTGGACTTCAGCCTCGACATCACCGGGTTCGAGACACCGGAGATCGACATTATCATTGACGGCGCGGGCGAGGCGGCGGAGACCGAAGCAGAAACTGTTGAGATGCCGGACCCCACGACACCTGTCGTCACGGAGCCGGGCGACCTCTGGGTTCTCGGAGATCATCGCATTTTCTGCGGGGACGCCCTTCAAGCCCAGAGCTACGACACCTTGCTGGAAGGCGAGACCCCGCAGATAGTCTTCACCGATCCGCCTTACAACGTGCCGGTCAATGGGCATGTGCGGTCCGGCAATAGCGCCGAACACCGCGAGTTTGCCATGGCGTCAGGAGAAATGTCGGACAGCGAATTCCGTGGCTTTCTCACAAGCGTGATTAATCGTTTGTTTGACTGCCTGCCGGACGGAGGCATCGCGATGATCTGCATGGATTGGCGTCATATCGAAGAACTGATTACGGCGGGCAAAGCAGCTGGATTGGACCTCATCAATCTCTGCGTCTGGAACAAGACCAATGGTGGCATGGGCAGCCTCTATCGCTCCAAGCATGAACTGGTCTGTGTCTTCAAGAAGCCAGGTGCTGCGCATATCAACAATGTCGAGCTGGGCAAACACGGGCGCAACCGGACCAACGTCTGGGACTATGCCGGTGTGAACAGCTTTGGGGCAGGGCGTGAGGCGGATCTTGCGGATCACCCGACGGTAAAGCCAACGGGCCTGGTGGCAGAAGCCATTATGGATGTGAGCCACCGCGGCGATGTCGTGTTGGACGCCTTTGGTGGATCTGGTGCGACGTTGCTGGCGGCCGAGAAGACCGGACGCCGTGCGCGGCTCATCGAGCTTGATCCGGCCTATGTCGATGTCGCCATCCGCCGTTGGCAGGACATGACGGGAAAGAGCGCCGTGCACGCGGTGACCGGCCAGACGTTCGATGCGCGTTCTGCGTCAACCGATGCCACTTCAGAGCTGGAGGCGGATCATGTCTGACGATACGAAAGACTACGAGGTGGGTTACGGCAAGCCGCCCAAAGCGACCCGGTTCAAGAAAGGCCGCTCTGGCAATCCGAAAGGGCGGCCGAAAGGTGCCAAAGGGGTGAATGCCAGCTTGAAACGCGAATTGGAAACCAAGATTACGGTTCGCGAAGGCAGCCACGAAATCCGGATTTCCAAGGCTGAGGCAATTGCCAAGCGGTTCACGGCAGGCGCGTTGAAGGGCGACACGAAATTGTTGATGGCGCTGCTTAAGCTGGACACAGATCTGTTCAACGCAAGTGAATTGGACGCGCAAGAAAGCGTCCGTACGGTTGAGCCGGACGCTGTCGACTACGACATCCTCCGGGATTTCTTTTCCAGCCAACTGGACGGTGACGGTGATCTGGAAAACGAGGAGGCGGAAGATGACGACTCCTGATCCCAAAATGGTCCGGCAGGTCGCTCGCGAGGTTTGCCGGGACAATTTCTTTCCCTTCGTTTGGCGTGTGTTTGGCACGCTGCACCAGGGAACTGACCGCAGCTTTGACCCGGCCTGGCATGTGCGTGCCATGTGCCATGAGTTGGACAACGTTCGCATCGGCGAGAACAAGCGTTTGATCATCAACATTCCGCCTCGGTGCCTGAAATCGGTCACCGTCGCTGTCGCCTACGTTGCGTATCTTCTCGGTCATAACCCCAGCTCTAAGATTATTGTTGCCAGCTACGGGCTGGATCTGGCGCGCAAGCATTCCGAAGATTGTCGTCGGGTCATGTCCGCGCGCTGGTATCGGGAGATCTTTCCCGAAACAGTCCTGGCCCGCAAAGGCAACACGTCCGAAGAAATCCGCACTACAAAGGGAGGCAGCCGTAAGGCTGTCTCCATCGGCAGTTCCGTCACCGGTCATGGCGCTGATTACATCATCATCGATGATCTGCTTAAAGCCGGTGATGCGGGTTCCGAAGCAGAACTGGTCAAGGCACAGGAGTTCATTGAGGGCACTCTGCTGTCGCGCTTTGACAACCCGGCCGAGGGGCGCGTGGTTATGGTCGCGCAACGGTTGCACGAGATGGATCCGCCGGGTTATCTGCTCGAACGCGGGACCTATCGGCATCTGAATCTGCCTGCCATCGCCGAAGACCATGAGGTGGTTCCTCTTGGGCGTGAAAGGGTCATGCGCCGCAAACCGGGTGATCTCCTGTGCCCGTCCCGTTTGGATCAGCAAACGCTGGATACCAAGCGTCGCGAAATGGGCGCGGCCGTGTTCAATTGCCAGTATCAGCAGAACCCGATCGCACCAGACGGATCGCCTTTGCGCTGGGAGTGGTTCGGTACCTACGAAACCGTCGAAGATCGCCGCTGGTATCAGCTTGTCGTTCAAAGCTGGGATACTGGCATGTCGGCGAACCCGCAGTCCGACTTCTCGGTATGTACGACCTGGGGGTTCCGCGAAAATGCGTGGTTTCTTCTCGACGTCTGGCGAGGGCAGGTGGACTACCCAGACCTGAAAGCCAAGGCACTGCAGCTTGTCGGGCGTTGGGATCCCGATCGTGTTCTGATCGAAGATGCTGCCTCCGGCAAACCGCTTCTGGATGAGCTGTTTCGAGATGACCGCCGACGCTTCGAACGTATTAAACCAGACAAAGACAAGGAAACCCGGTTCCAATCCGCTTGCGGTCCCGTTGAAGAGGGCAAGGTTTATCTGCCTGCAGATGCACCCTGGCTGCCGGTATTCAAACGAGAGCTTCAATCCTTTCCACGCGGACGCAACGACGATCAGGTCGACAGCTTTGCCCACTTTGTGAACTGGTCCAAGGGAGTGGGGTTCTATCGGGCGCTAGGCCATGATCATCAGATAAACATCGAACGTCGCGAGCGCCGTCGCGAGCGGATCAGACGGCGGTAGAACCTCGGAGTTGAGCTTTAAGACGCATCGAGCCCTGCTTCAAAGTTGGTCACCTCTATCTATCCCGCAAGCGGCCCCAATGACCGCTTGCATCCGCAAAACAGTCCTTTGACTAAAGCTGTCGGATGACTGCTTCGAGCCCAAGGCGGAAGTGTCGATAAGCTTGCCTTCGCGGGCGCGGCAAGCTTTTCACTAAAGCTACTGGCTGCGTCGCGGAAGAAAAGCGGACATTTAAACAAGGCGCAGCGAGCTGTTGGAGGCGCACATTAATAAGTTTGACGATTCAATTGCCAGATCATTTGAAATTATGTGGTCCTTGCGACAGGACGAAGACGGAAATTCTCGCAACATACAAACAGCGATCTTTGACACGAACCAACGTGAGTTGAAGGTCAACGCATGACACCCGTCTCGCGAGGCCTGAAGCGAGACAAATCAGTCGACTCAGGCTTTCTGCTTGGCAGCTTCTTTCATCTCGGAATTGGCTGACGTTGCCCGGAACTTTGATGGTGTCTCGCCAAAGGCCTTTGAAAACGCACGGGAAAATGTTTGCGGGGAGGCGAAACCGCATTCCACGGCGATCGCGCCAATCGGCGAGTTCGTAGTTTCCAAAAGCCGCCGCGATGTTTCGAGCCGCTGTCGGAGGAGCACGTGCCGAAAGCTTGTCCCCTGTGCCTTGAGAACGCGCTGAAGCTGTCGGGGCGCGATACCAACATCGGCGGCGACATCCGCCAGCAGCACAGTGCCGCTTGAGAGCTTGGACCTTATCCGACCTTCTACCAGTGTCACCGGTGACTTCCTGCCCGCCGTGTCGTGACCCCCATTGATGTCCTGTTGCTGTCCGCTCCAGTGCAGACGGATTGGACGCAGCAGCCAGTCGCTCGGAAAAGAAAGTGCCATGCCGCCGGCCTTGCGGCGCATCAGCGCTCGGGCGCTGAGAATGTCGGGGGGCATGGAGGAGGGCTCTGGCAGGCTGACCGTTAGTCCATCAAGCCCGTCCGATCCGAACTCGTCCCGGAAGATCGTCACGAAGGCTGCCGCATTGAGGGCATCCACCTTCGCCGTTGCTGAATTTGCCACGTCTTTACGCCGAAGGCTCAGGGTGGCCCGCGCTCCGTCGGAAAACACCTCGTATATCGCATTTGTCACAGTCTGCCGGAAGACGATCTGCAAGCGAACGAGGAACTCGGAAAGAGAATGCGACGCGTTTCTGGCATCGCGTAATGCGGGCAGCCCGCTCCGCGCGATGTATTCCCCGGCCCGTGCCGGAAAACACGGGTCACCGAGGTGATGCGTCATTTGCTCAAGCAGATTGTAGTAGGCGACCGCCGGAAGGAGTTGATCCGGGTTGAGCGCGTCGGGCAATGGCAGATCCAACGATGCGAAAACACGGTCCAAGTCACCTCCTGCCGCGACAAAACTTGGCACGAGCGCGAGAAGCACAAAACCGCGGGTATGAGGAATGCTTTTCGACATGGCTGGGCCAGAGTCTCCGCAGTGCGCCAAAATGGACGCCGTGAATGTTGCACGACACGACACGATTCTTGCTCGGCGTCGTCTAAAGTCAAGTGATCTGACACATGATGTGCCATCCTGAAAGGATTAAGGGCCAAGTCACGGCCCGCAAAAGCATGCGCTCAACACAACCAGAAAGATATTTCCATGTTCAGAAATTCCCCCAAACGGCCCGCAAGCCTTCTGAGCGATCTGCATGCGATCTCTGGCCGATAAAGGTCAAACAGAAATTGCAAATGAGGAATTCCGTATGCACAAAAGACAGTTCTTGAAATCGGCCGCCAGCTTTGGTGCCCTTGCCTTTGGCGGTTCGTCCGGGCTCGTGCCTGCGCGGGCGCGCGCTCAGGCCTCCACCCAGACCCTGATCACCAATGTCCAGGTCTTTGACGGCAAGGCGGATGACCTGACCGCTGCGACGTCAGTGCTGGTCGAGGGCGACAAGCTCAAGGCAATCGCGCCCAATCTGGATGCGCCTGCCGGTGCAAGGCGGATCGACGGCGGTGGGCGTGTTTTGATGCCGGGCCTGTCGGACATGCATGTGCACCTGCAGTGGAACCAGGATCCATTCACATTAATGCGGACAAGGCAGGACTACGTGGCCGCCCTTACCCTGGCCGAAGCCGAGGCGACGCTGATGCGGGGTTTCACCAGCGTGCGGGATACGGCTGGCGGTGTGCATGGCGTTGCGCGGGCGATTGATGAGGGTCTGTTTCCGGGTCCGCGCATTCAGGGCAGCCATGCCTCACTCACGATGACGGCCGGCCATGGAGACTTCCGGAACCGCAATGTAGGGACGCGCAAATTCGGTGGTCCGGCGGAATCGGAGTTAGAGCTCTTCGGCCTCACGCGACATGCCGACGGTGTTCCTGAGGTTCTGACCGCCGCCCGCGACAATTTTCGGCAGGGCGCCAACTTCATCAAGATGCTCGTTGGTGGGGCAGTCACCGGACTCTACGATCCGCTCGACATTGCCGAGTATACCCCAGAAGAGATCGCAGCAGTTGCTGGTGAGGCAAGGCGCTGGAATACGTACCTGTCTGTGCACACATATACGGACCTCTCGACAAAGGCCGCCCTTGAGCAGGGCGCGATGTCCATCGAGCATGGCAACCTGATGACGGAAGCGACGATGGAGCTTCTCGTGGATAAGGGAGCTTGGCTGTCGACTCAGACGGGTATCTTCCTGATCCCCCTGCCGGACGGTTTTTCCGACGCGCAAAAGGCCCGCCAGCAGCAGGCGGCGGAAGGCCTCGACAATATGATGGCATTGGCCAAGCAATACGGGGCGAAGATTGCGCTCGGTGCGGATCTGGTCGGCTCACCGGTAGAGAAAGCCAAACATGTGGAGGAGTTCACGGCACGCACGACCTGGTTCTCGAATGCGGAAATCCTGAAGCAGGCCACATCTCAGAACGGACAACTCTGGGCCTTGGCGGGGCCGCGCAATCCTTATGGCGATACGCCAATTGGGGTCATCGAACCCGGCGCCTATGCAGACCTTCTGATCATGGAGGGCAACCCGCTCGAAGACATTTCGGTCATGACCAAGCCGGAGGAAAACCTGAGCATCATCATGAAGGGCGGCGTTGTATACAAGGACACGCTGAGTTGAACGATACCTCGCTCAACATGACTGGTCGGCTCTGTGCCATGCGCGCCAACCATCATGGGTTTACCACGAAAGAAAACCTTCAATGCAGAAACGACAGTTGTTCAAATCCGCCGCGAGCTTTGGTGCCCTTGCGCTTGGCGCATCGGCCGGGCTCGTGCCCGCGCGGGCGGGCGCTGATCTTTCCAATCCGATGCAAACGAGGAGAACTGGCATGTCCCACAGTACATTCCTGATGATCAAGGTCCCCGCCGAACATGCTGATGCCTTTGTGGATTTCTATGTAGAGCGCCGCATTCTTGACGAATGCAAGGAAACTATTCCCGGGCTCATTCGGGGCGAGCTGCTCAAGTCTTCGCAGGGGGATGGCCAGATTTGCGTGCTGTGCCAATGGACTGACAAAGATGCCTACAACCAGTGGCTCGCAAGCCCTGTGCGCGCGAAACAGAGCGACGACGCCATGGTGTTTTTCGACGATGCCGGGTTCACCGCTGAGGACATGCATACGCTTGAGTTTGACAGCGCGCAGGCCGTCTAGGTCGCATAAGACTGGCATGCCAAGCCGATACCATCCGTCAGAAAGCCTCGGTTTATGCGCTGGCTGGCAGGGGCAGACCAATACATTTCACGAAGATCGAAACTAGGAAAAACAGATGAGCAAGGAAAAAGTTACCGTTTTCACCGCCCGCAAAGTCCTCACTATGGACCCGGGCCGGCCGGAAGCCGAAGCCGTCGCCGTATTGGACGGCAAGGTTCTGTCAACGGGTACCATGGACTTCATGGAACCTTGGCTGGAACGCTATGAGGTCACCGTCGATGACACCTTCAAGGACAAGGTCATTCTGCCCGGAATGATGGAGCCACATTCGCACTGCTGGATGTCAGCAGGCTTCCTTGCGCTCACCTACGTGGGGCCGCTTGCGTGGCCAACACCGAGTGGCATGAGCACGCCCAATCCCACAGGTGCTGACATGATGGCCACGCTCAAGAAATTGCATGAAGAGGAGAAAGATCCAAACAAGCCGATCATCGCCTGGGGGTACGACCGCGCCACGCAGGACGACGTCGAACCAAATCGCGATGAACTGAACAAGATCACTTCCGAGCGGCCGATCTGGATCATCTCCTGGGCGCCACATTTCTACTACCTGAACGATGCGGCGCTGAAGGCGGCCGGCGTCGCGGAAGACCTAGTCCATCCCCATGCGCTGAAGTTTCCGGATGGCCGCCTCTCGGGCGTCTTCACGGAACCAGAGGGTTTTGCCCTGTCTTGTGGGCCAGCCATGGGTGAAATTGCCAAGTTCAGCACCGTCGATGGTCTCAACTATTTTGCCGGGCTTGCCAACCACGCTGGCGTCACCACGGTGGCTGACCTTCTCTTCGGCAGCATCAACTGGGACGCAGAACTCGCCGATCATCAGAAGGCGACAGCCGATCCCGAATTTCCGATCCGTATGCGCCTTACGCCGCACGGGCCACTTTTGACGACGACCCATGGTAGTGGTGAGAAGGCGATCGAATTCCTACGCGATCTGAGAAGCAAGGTAGAAACAGACAAGCTCTTCTTTCGCGGCCTCAAGTTCCTTTCCGACGGGTCTTATCCGTTGCTGGGGGCGAAGATGGGCTTTCCGGGTTATCTCGACGGCTCGGACGGTATTCCCGGCGACACCGACCAAGCTAACTTCATGCGGCCCTACTGGGAAGCCGGCGAGCATCTGCACTGTCATGCTAACGGAGACGCGGCGTTGGAGGCGACGCTCGACAATCTGGCCCAATTGCAGGAGTGGCACCCGCGTTTCGATCACCGCTTCACGGTGGAACACTTCTCGGTCAGCACGCCGATGCAATGTCGTCGCCTGAAGGCTCTCGGAGGGGTAGCAAGCGTGAACAATTACTTCTCGCATTTTCGCGCTCTACTCCACACCACGCATGGCTACGGACCGGATCGTGCTCAATCTACAGCCCGGCTGCGCACGCTCGAAAGCGAGGGTGTGGTCTTCGGCTTGCACTCTGACTACCCGCAAGTGGTTGTACCGATGCTACCTCTGACAGCAGTGTACGCCGCCGTGAACCGGATCGCCGAAGATGGCAAAACTGTGGTGGCACCCGACGAGCGCATTGGTGTCGAACGGGCTCTGCGGGCGGTGACCATCGACGCGGCCTATGTGCTCGGTCTGGAGGATAAGGTCGGCAGTCTTGAGCAGGGTAAGTTCGCCGATTTCTGCATCCTCGAGGAGGACCCATTGGAAGTCGAACCCGAGCACATCAAGGACATCAAAATCTGGGGAACGGTTCTCGGCGGCAAGAAGTTCAAATGCAAGGAACAGAAATGACGAGGGATCGAACGTCGCCGAAAGAAGCCAAATTGGCAGATGCATCCAGCGTGGCGGCCAAGGAGACAACGGCCATGCACGCCAGGGCGTGGGAAGCACGTCAGGGAATCAACGAAGTCATCTTTGCAGCGCTCAAGATGAAGCATCGCCCTGTGAATACCCGTTCGCGGTGGCTGCCCCTGACCGTCATCGGCGGCTTCCTCGGGTCGGGCAAGACCACGTTGCTTAAGCATTTGCTCGTTTCGCCTCATGGCCGCCGTCTGGTGGTTCTGGTCAACGATTTCGGCCGTATCAACATCGATGCCGCGCTTGTGGAATCCCAGACCGATGACATGATCAGCCTTTCCAACGGCTGTGCCTGCTGCGCGGTATCGGCGGATTTGACCAACACTCTGATAGAGATCGCCGAGCGCGATGATCCGCCGGATGCTGTTGTGCTTGAGGCCAGCGGCGTCGCCGACCCATACGGCATCGTCATGGCGGCGCTGACCAATCCGGCGATCCGATTGGATGGCAGCGTTACGGTTGTCGATGCCGAAACCATGCAGGACCTCGCCGAGGATCCACTGACCAAGCGGCTGTTTCGCAATCAGAATTCTGCCGCCGATCTCGTTGTACTCAGCAAGATGGATCTGCTCGACGCGCCGGCAAAAGCGGCCGCGCGGGACTGGATGGCCGCCAACTATCCTAACAAGCCACTGATCGAGACCGTGGACGGAGATGTGCCCGTAGACGCCGTCCTGGGCATCGGCAGCCAGCGGGATCTTCAGGCCGACGCGCCCGCCAAGCCGGTCGACGCACACGGCTTCGGCAGCGTTGATATCTCCATTGATGAGCCGCTCGACAGCGACCGTCTGCACACCTTTCTTGACGCGCTGCCCGCATCGCTGCTGCGCGCCAAGGGAGTTCTCAACCTGGCAAAGGAACCCGAACGCCGAACGATATACCAGCGGGTGGGCAGACGCTGGAGCTACACATCCGGAGAACCGTGGGGCACGGAAAAGCCTCACTCGAGCCTCGTTTTCATCGGCCCGGCGGGCACATTGGATAGGGCCGCATTGACGGAGCGCGTCCGATACTGCGTTGCGACCGACCCACACCCCGATCGGTTGCACGACCGTTCTGCGGAGGTTTAAGACGCATATGCTTGAGCCGCTCAGCACCAGCATTCTCGTGATTATGTATTTCGGCGACGTGGTCTTTGCCGTCAGCGGAGCGCTGACTGCGGCTCGGTTCAAGATGGATATCCTGGGCTGCGTTCTAATTGGCGCTATCACTGGGATTGGCGGTGGCACGACCCGCGATCTATTGCTCGGGCGTACGGTCTGGTGGACCCAGAACCCGGAGGAGTTGGTCCTTGTCGTCGTCGCCGCCCTTGCCGCGTATTTTTGGGCTACATCAGACTTCGCCAACAAGAAGGCCATGGTCTGGGCAGATACTCTGGGCCTTGCAGTATTTGGCGTCGTCGGCTGCCATATCGCCCTGGACTTCGGAGCGCCATTCCTCGTCGCGGTATTCATGGGCATGGTGACGGCCACGGGGGGCGGGGTCATCCGGGACGTGATCACGAACACCCAGCCCATGATCATGTCCGGTCAGCTCTATGCCTCGGCTGCGCTTCTGGGGGCACTGCTTTATGCAACTCTGCTCCGGATCGGTTTGCCGGAAATCCCCAGTGAGATCATAGCGTGCCTGGCGGCGTTTGCATTGCGGGCCTGGGCGATCCTCTGGGATGTACGTATGGGGCCGCCGGGAGAGTTCATACGCATCGGTGGACGCAGCAAATCGAAATGAACCGGCACAGTTGGGTTGAAACGGTCGCCTCGCGCCCAACAGGCAATATCAAATTGGTGGACGAAGATCTTTGCTATAGCTCTTGCGGGTCCCTACATCCCTCGCAGTGAGTGCATTGCATGCAAAAACCAAACGCTTTGTCCGGACCAGGCGTCGGGAGGGCCTTTTGGGGTCGAAACGAGCACGCGAAACCCGGGCAGCTAAGCGGCGATTCTTGCGGTCGTGTAGCTTTTTCGATCCTGAAAGCCCACGGCAGGGTCCAGCGCGTCCGAAACTCAGAAATACAACCCTGGTGCAGCGAGCGACAAGTTTCGAATTGCGCCAATTTGGCGGAATCAAACGTCCGCATTCGAAAGACACCGACGCAGTCACGCGACAAGCTCCGAAAAAAAAGGCGGTCGCTCGGAAGATGAATTCGCTGCGTCAGCATCAGGTAGAAAAGTCCGCAGAGCAGTCATTCAGACGGAACGCAGCGAACGACCGCTCTGAGCCCAAACTACCTGATGCTGCGATTTGCAGGAACGGACGCAAAACAGATCAAAGCCGCCATTCGAAAAGAATCTGGTCTGTCCGGTGATGGATGGTGGAGATTTCCACTCGACATCAACTAGATAGGGGACGTCGTGTGCAATGTATGTTCATGTTTCGATCGCGCTGTGTCGCGCGACAGCGTGTGGTCGTCGCTTGTCTCGTCTGAGTGACTACCCATAGGCGCGAGGGATCTGGATGCCGGTAGTTTGATTGGCTCTTGCCGCTCGAATGGGATTAAAAACCTGGTTCTGAAAGGTCGCGGGACGCATGGGGCCGACATCGATCAGTAAACGCCGCTCATGTGCAAACGGAAGAGCCGCAGCCAAGTCGTTTGGCTGCGGCTCACCAATTAGCTGGAGGTTTCCTCCGTCAGGTCATCCAAAGTCCAGCTGAAGACTTCGGCGTCGGAAGACGACATCGAAAACTCAAACCCGGCGGTTGTCGCGGCGAGTTCGTCAGAGAGCCCGGAGTTGCCGCTTACGTCGATGCGGAACCAGCGCGTTTCATCTGCGCCATCGGACCCGCTGACTTGAGTTAGAGTGATTGTCGTTCCGTCCTCAAGGCTGGCCTGCAGGGCTGGTCCCGCAGCTTCGCTATCGCTCGCCATGCCCGCGCGCACATCCGCAAAGTCGAGCGTCTCGAAGAACCGGACGATCCGGTTCAACTGGTTCTCTGCGGGAACACGCCCTGTCATCAGCAGTGGATCGATGGTCAGCGTGCCGTCTTCGCCCGACATGGTAATCACACTGCCATCTTCTGTGGTGAGGGTCGCGCCAGTGAGTTCGACAGCGTCGACTTCCATCAAGCGCGTGTCGAACCAGCCTGCGCGCGAGCTTGGCGGGTCAAGCCGCGCGTGGACGAGCCACGTCGCGTCTTCATCGCCATGCCGCGCATATTGACCGCCGGTGACGCCGCCCAAGGTAAAGTCGCGTTGGCCTGCGATCACATGGGCCAGCGTGTCGCCCTCCACATCCATCAGGATGGCTTCACTCCCGGCGCCGTCCTCTGCGCCGATATCGGCCAGTTGCAGGTCGGCGTGACGCGCGGGATCACTGGTTTTGGCCTCAGCAATCGTGGCCATGGTCATTCCGCTGACCAGATCGCGCAAAGGCTCGGGGTCAATCGGGAAGCCGGAGGCCGCGTCAACGAACACGCCGTCGCGGGACTCGATGGTCATGGTGAAGTCACCCTCGCGGAACTCCACGCGCGCTACCTCGGCGCTGGCATCGCCAAGTCCGGGGAAAAGCGGCTCGCCCGCCTCAGAGAAGGCGGGGGCGTTGCCACCCCGGAAGAGCGCTGCGCCTGCGGCGATCAGCGACAGGGCCGTGGCACCGCCAAGCATCAGAAAAGACTTCTGGTTCATGAGATGTCTCCTTTGAGTGTCTGTTTATGCCGCAACACGGGTCGGGACGGACCGCTTGGGGCGGCGCAATGCGAAGAACAGCGCAATAACGGCGGCAAGGAAGGGCACGAGGCCTACATTCAGCGTCGTCACACTGGCCTGAAGCGCCTCCACATCGCTGCGCAGATCGTATTGCACCTGACGCAGTTCCGCGCGGGCGGCGAGCAGGTCGGCACGCAGGTTTTCCGCCTCAGCCACCATCTCGGCGCTGAAGAGGCCGTTCCCTGCACCCTCTTGCGGAGCGAGGTCGCGCAGGGCGGCTTCGGTCTCAGCAATGCGGTCGAGCAGGGCTTGCTCGGTGGCGCGGTACTCGGCCTCGGCGGCGCGTTCCATCGCCTCGATCCGGGTAAGCGGACGCCAATCCACGGCCCGGCCACGCAGGTCCGCCAGAGCGGCCCCGCCCGCCATTTGCTCAACCGCGTTCAGGAGGAAATCACCATTATTGGCAAAAGCTTGCGGGATCTGCGCACCGAAGATGCTGCGCTTCTGGATCCAGTTGCGGTCCATCAGCATGTCGGCATCGCCCGAGAACAGCACATTGGCAGCCTCGGTGCTGGCGATGTGCTCGGCCTCCCATTCAGAGCTTTCGGGTTTGCCATCGGGGAAGGCAGATGACACAGCACCGCTGAGGCGTGCGATCACCACGGGGGCTGCATCTACGGCCTCGCCGCTGGTCAGCAGATCACGCGGATCGCCGAAGCGGTTGGAGGCGTCTGTGGCACTCGCCAGCACAGCGGCGTCGGACACGGTGGCCAGCGGTGTCAGGGTCGGCCCATCTTCACCGGTCGCAAAGCTGCCCGCCGTGGTCATGACCATGGCCGAGAGCCGGGCAAGCGCAGGGCTGTCCTGATCGAGCGCGCTCGCATCGAGCCGCAGCCAGGCCGGGTTACCCACGTTCACATCACGCCCCTGAACGCGCCGGTTCGTCGCGAGCGCATAGGTCGGATCGGCGACAGCTTGCGTGGCATCAAAATCCACGCCCCAACCCTCAAACAGTGCGGCAAAGTCCGACGCCGCATCTGGCGCGGGCATGCCTTGCGGGCCCATTTGTGTCTCGGCATGGGGATCCACGAAGGCCATGAGTGCTCCGCTTCCCATCACCCACTGGTCGAGTGCATAGAGCGTCGGCTCGGTCAGTCCTTGCGGGTGCACGACTGCCACGACCTCGGTGCCTTCGGGGAAGCTGTTCACGTCGCCCGACAGGATTTCGACGTCATAAAGCTCGCGCAGCATCGTGAGGCTCTGTTGCTCAGCGCCGCCCATCATCGGGTTGCCGGAGAGGCCAATCCCATCGAGCAGAGCAACCTTGGGCTTCTCGGGCTGGCCCAACTAGGCCACAAGCCGGGTCAGATCGTATTCTAACCACGCCTCGCGATCCGGCGAGAAGATCGGGATCGTGGAGCGCCCATCGGTGGAATTCGTGGCAGCAAGCCCAAAGAACATTGGCTCAGCCGCGCCCGCCAGGGAGATGCGGTTGATGCCAAAGCCCACGGCGCGGTCTTCTGCGTCCGAGAACGGCTCGGGGTCGATCACTTCCAGCGTGATCTGCCCATCGGCCTGATCGGCGTAGGATTGCAGCATGCCCCGCACGCGGTCCGCATAGCTCGCTAGCTGCGGTGCGGCCTCCGTCAGCCCGTCAGACAGGTAGAGCCGCAAGTGCAGGGGCTCGGAGAGATCGGAGAGCAAAGTCTCGGTCCCCTCAGATAGCGTCCAGACTTGGGTTTCTGTGACATCCGCGCGCCATCCATCGAGGGCGCGGCCGGCGAAGATATTGACCGAGATGAACAGCACGGCGCAGAGCGCGATGGAGGTCCCGATCATCTGGCGGCGCGAGAGGCCGCCGATCCAATGTGTGAATTTTGCAAAACGGTCCATTGTCATTGAGCCTTCTTCAGGTCCACGAGGAACGTGTTGATCATGAGAGCAAGGACGATGAGCGAGCCGAAGAAGATCAGCGTCGGCGCCTCAATTAGTCCTTGGGTGATACGCTGGAAGTGTTCGAGCACCGACAGGGCCGCTACGGCTTCCGTCATCCAGTATGGTGCCCAGCCGCGGATCGCGCCCAGCACAAGCTCCAGCCCGGCGGTGACCAGGAGGAAGGTCACGATTGCGGCCGAGATGAAGGCGATCACCTGGTTCTTCGTCAGCGTTGAGATGCAGGCGGCAATGGCCAGAAAGGCCCCAGCCATCAGGAACGTGCCCAGATAGCCAGCTGCGATGACGCCGTTGTCGGGGCTGCCCAGCCAATTGACCGTGATCCAAAGTGGCGTGGTCAGCGCCAGTGCGACGCCGGTGAAGGCCCAGCCTGCCAGGAACTTGCCCAGCACAATGGTCCAAGGCGCGACCGGCATCGTCATTAGCAGTTCGATGGTGCCAGAGCGGCGTTCTTCCGCCCAAAGGCGCATGCCAATGGCGGGCAGCAGCACGAGAAAGAGCCACGGCATCCATGTGAAAAAGGCCGCCATATCGGCGCTGCCCCGGGCGAAGAAGCCAGAGACAAAGAAGGTCATGGCTCCGGCAAGGGCGAGGAACACAACGAGGAAAATCGCGGCAAGCGGCGTCGCAAAATAGGCGCGGAACTCACGGCCAAAGACGACGCTCACCGAGGAAAGCGAAGCAGTCATGGTTTCGGTCCTCTCTTAATGAATTCGGGTGGTCACATCGCGGAAGACGTCTTCGAGGCGCGGGCGATAGATACCGACCTCTTCGACAGGCAGGTCCGCCGATTTGAGACGGGTCTCGATGGCACGCGTGTCTTCTGGCTTGTCATTGTAGCGCAGCAAAACGCGGGTCGAGCCGTTCATCCGCTCCATCACCTCAAGCTCGGCCCCATCTGCGAGCGGCTTGATCTTTTCGATGACCGACGCCTCCTCGGGTGAGCCAATACGGATCTGGATGGCGCGCCCGTCGTCTTTGGAGCCGACCAGATCGCGCGGCGTGGCGTCGGCAACGACGCGGCCAGCGGCGATGATCACCGCGCGGGAACACACGGCCTCGACCTCTTCAAGAATATGGGTCGAGACGATGATAGATTTGTTTGGCGCGATCTCTCGGATGAGGTTGCGCATTTCATGCTTTTGGTTCGGGTCGAGGCCGTCGGTCGGCTCGTCAAGGATCAGCACGTCCGGATCGTGGATCAGCGCCTGCGCGATGCCGACGCGGCGACGATAGCCTTTGGAGAGGGCTTCGATGGGGCGCGACCAAACCTCTGTCAGGCGCACACGGTCGGCCATCTCGGCAAGGCGGTTGTTCAATTCGGCTTTGCGCAGGCCGCGCATCTTGCCCACGAAGCTCAGAAAATCGGCAACAGGCATGTCGCCATAGGCGGGCGCGCCTTCCGGCAGGTAGCCCAGTTTGGCTTTTGCTGAGGTGGGGTCGCGCCAGACATCATGGCCGCCGACCTCAGCCGTGCCAGTGTCGGGTTCCAAAAACCCGGTGATCATTTTCATCGTGGTGGATTTACCCGCCCCGTTCGGACCGAGAAAACCGACAACCTCACCCCGTGCAACAGACAGGGAGACATCGTCGACCGCGGTCATATCCCCGAAGCGCTTTTTCAGCCCGCGGGCTTCGACAAGCGTTGTCATTGGTCTTTGCCTCCAGTTCGGGCTAGCGCGCCCGGAACCGGCCACGCCAGCGGTTGAGATTTGACCGAAACTTAGAGGTGCTCCCTGAAACACGGGGCCGCCTCATTCGGACGGTCACGTGGGGTGGCGCGAGCAGTGCCCGCGTCACCTGATGGTTTGTATGTTTTTGCCGGGTCGCCGCTTTAATTGACTGTCTTCGACAATCAACTGCCGCGACGATCCTTTCAAACGCGTTTGAGCGATGCCCAAGCCGCGTGTTACATCATGCCGCCCATGTCAGGCATGGCCGGTGCAGCGGCACCTTCTGCGGCGGGCTTGTCCGCCACCATCGCCTCGGTGGTGATGAGCAGACCCGCAACGGAAGATGCGTCCTCCAGCGCCGTACGCACGACCTTCGCCGGGTCAATCACACCGAAGGAGAACAGATCGCCGTACTCTTCGGTCTGTGCGTTGAAGCCATAGGAGGTGTCGTCGCTTTCGCGGATCTTGCCCGCGACAACAGCGCCGTCGACGCCTGCGTTCTCTGCGATCTGACGCAGCGGCGCTTCCAGCGCGCGGCGCACGATCGCGATGCCTGCGTTCTGGTCGGGGTTTGCACCCGTCAGATCAGCCAGGGCCTTGGCCCCTTGCACAAGCGCCACGCCACCGCCGACAACGATGCCTTCTTGCACGGCCGCGCGCGTCGCGTTGAGAGCGTCGTCAACGCGGTCCTTGCGCTCCTTCACCTCGACTTCAGTCATACCGCCAACACGGATCACGGCCACCCCACCTGCGAGTTTGGCCACACGCTCCTGCAGCTTCTCGCGATCGTAGTCGGACGTGGTCTCTTCGATCTGCGTGCGGATTTGGGCAACACGCGCGTCGATTTCCGCCTTGTCACCAGCGCCGTCGATGACGGTGGTTTCGTCCTTGGTGATCGCGACCTTTTTGGCGGTGCCCAGCATGTCGATGGTGACATTCTCGAGCTTCATGCCAAGGTCTTCGGAGATGACCTGGCCGCCGGTCAAGATCGCGATGTCCTGAAGCATGGCTTTGCGGCGATCGCCAAAGCCCGGAGCCTTCACAGCTGCGATCTTCAGACCTCCGCGCAACTTGTTGACCACGAGGGTTGCCAGCGCTTCGCCTTCCACATCTTCGGCAATCACAAGAAGTGGCTTGCCCGATTGGATGATGGACTCAAGCAGTGGCACAAGAGGCTGGAGTGACGAGAGCTTTTTCTCGTGGATCAAGATGAACGGATCCTCGAGCTCGCTTGTCATCTTGTCGGGATTGGTGACGAAGTAGGGGCTGAGATAGCCGCGGTCGAACTGCATACCTTCGACAACTTCGGTTTCCGTCTCCAGGCCCTTGTTTTCTTCGACGGTGATGACGCCGTCATTGCCAACCTTCTGCATGGCATCCGCAATCTGACGCCCAATCTCTGCCTCGCCATTGGCGGAAATGGTGCCGACCTGCGCGACCTCGTCGCTGTCCTTCACATCACGGGAAGCTGCTTTGATCGCTTCGACGACCTTAGATGTGGCCAGATCAATCCCGCGCTTGAGGTCCATAGGGTTCATGCCGGCAGATACGGCTTTCATGCCCTCGGTGACGATGGCTTGGGCCAGGACTGTGGCGGTCGTGGTGCCGTCACCAGCTTCATCATTGGTGCGGCTGGCCACTTCCTTGACCATCTGCGCACCCATGTTTTCGAACTTGTCCTCCAGCTCGATTTCCTTGGCGACAGATACACCGTCCTTGGTGATGCGGGGTGCGCCAAAGCTCTTGTCGATCACCACGTTCCGGCCTTTGGGGCCAAGCGTCACCTTGACCGCATCGGCCAGGGTGTTCACGCCCTTGATCATCTTGCCGCGGGCGTCGATATCAAATTTCACGTCTTTCGCAGACACCTCATTTGCTCCTTTCTCTGTCTAAGTTTGGAATTAGGCGGCTTTGGCCAATTCAGCGTCCTCGATAATCCCGAGGATGTCGCTCTCTTTCATGATGAGCAGGTCCTCACCATCGAGGGTGATTTCGGTCCCGGACCATTTTCCGAAAAGAATACGATCGCCTGCCTTGACCGCCATAGCGATGTGATTGCCGGCGTCGTCCCGCGCGCCGGGGCCAACAGAAATCACTTCACCTTCGCTGGGCTTTTCTTTTGCGGTGTCGGGAATGATCAGCCCACCCGCGGTCTTCTCGTCGCTCTCGATGCGACGCACAACAACACGATCATGCAGGGGTGTAAAAGCCATGTGAAACGCTCCTCCGTTCAAGTGTCACTGCTGTTGGCACTCGCGTCGACGGAGTGCCAACGCGAGTTAGATCGGCGCGCCTGTTTTGGATTTCAATAGGCTGCGTGAAATTTTGTTTGTCGTGAAAACAATGGGTTACGACGCCGCATGTTGGGGAACACGCAAGAAGCTCCGAGAGCTTAGTTGAAGACTGGACATAGCTCTGGGCTCAAAAGTAGCGCGCAAAAACTCTTGCCGAACGGCCTTTGTTTTTGAAAACTGGTCCCATCGAAACGGGTTTGGAGATCACATGAGACCATCTGAAACGGAACTGATGTTGGCGGGATACGGGCTGACGACCGCTGAGTTTTTCTATCGGATGCCGGACTTTCAAAGCGTGCTGAATACGTTCACTTGGCAGGACTACGATATCGCGCCCGACCATCCGCGCTTGTTCGAATTCATCGAGTATTGGCAGGCGGAAATCGACGGTCCTCTGCATTCCGTGAAGTTCGTGCACCGCAAACAGATTTCACCGGGTGAATGGCAAAACGTGAAAGGTGAGTTCAAACTCCACTAAGGTCGTGTCAGCTATTACGGCGCGGCAAGGCGTAGGGTGACCTCTCGGGTTTCCCCGTCTTGCCAGACCAACAAGGTGACCTCGTCTCCCGCTTCATAATCATCGAGCGCTGCGCTCAGGTCATCCCCGGATACTATCCGACGTGTGTTTACCTGCTGAATGACATCGCCAGGTAGAAGACCGCCATTGCGACCACGTTGCGCCGCCCTCAGGCCGACCTCTTCGGCGGGGCCACCAGGCTCGACGGACAAGATAACGACGCCCTCAATCCCATTCTCACGCGCCAACTGATTGATCCGCGGATCAAAGCGTATGCCAAGGACCGGTGGGCGGTACACGCCGTTTGCAATTAACTGAGGCACCACGCGCTCGACGAGGTCGACCGGAACCGCAAACCCGATGCCGGAACTGGCACCTGACGGGCTGAAGATTGCCGTGTTCACACCGATCAACCGGCCGGAACTGTCCAGTAGCGGACCGCCAGAGTTTCCGGGATTGATCGCAGCGTCGGTTTGGATCAGCCCCTCAATCACGCCGTTCCCAATGGGAATTTCGCGCTCGAGCGCAGAAACGATGCCGGTTGTCAGCGTCCAATCCAATCCGAACGGATTGCCGATCGCCAACACGCTTTGCCCGACCCGCAGATCGCCGCTGTTGCCGTTCTCCAAGGGCTCCGCCGCAGTGCCATCCAGATCCACCTGGAGCACAGCAAGATCGTATTGCGGTGCCGCGCCCACCAGACGTGCAGGCAAGACCCGTCCGTCAGCCATATGAATGTCCGCGCGGACAGCGCGCTGGATCACATGCGCATTCGTGACAATATGGCCCTCATCTCCCCAGAAGAACCCGGACCCCGAGCCGCTTGGCACGATTTCCGCCCGTCGTAGCCAGGGATCAACGCGCCGTTGTCCGGTCGTGATGGACACGACTGAGGATCGCGAGGTTTCAAAAAGGGAGATCAGGCGCTCTTCAGGCGCTGTCAGCTCCTGCGCCAGCGCTGGAAACGCCAAAGACAGAACCAGCGCTATTTTCAACACCAATCGCAGCATCGACCGACACCCCGTTACACCTCAAAAGCGCGGGACATGACGCTGCCGAGCCTGCGGGCAAAGGCAGCTGCGTCGGTGGGTGTTTCTCCTTCGACAATGCGCGCTTGATCGAGCAGCAAATGGGCCGCGTCCTTCAACAGATCGTCGGCGTCGCCGTCGGCGCGCTCCGCCAGTTTTGTGATGATCGCGTGGCTTGGGTTCAATTCCAGCACACGCGGCATGCCTGTTTGCAGCTGGCCATGCCGCTTAAGCAAACGCTCAAGGTTGACGTCCATGTCACCCTCATCGGCGATCAAGCAGACCGGGCTGTCCGTCAGGCGTTTGGAGGGCCGCACGTCTTTGACCAACTCGCCTAGCTCCGCTTTGATTGCAGCAATCAGCTTGGACAGATCTGCTTCCTCGGGTTTGTCTTCGTCGGGCTTTTCCTCAGCCTCAATCGCATCCAGATCCGCAGCACCTCTGGTGATGGATTTGAGCGGCTTGCCCTCAAATTCCGTGATGTGCTGGAGCCAGAATTCGTCCACGTGATCCGACAGCAGGAGCACTTCGACGCCCTTGGCCTTGAAGCCTTCCAGATGCGGCGATTGCGCCAGTTTAGCCGCGTCGTCGCCCGCAATGTAGAAGATCGCCTCCTGGCCTTCTTTCATGCGCTCCACATAGGCCGCGAGGCTTGTCAGCCCGTCCTCTCCGGTGGAGGCGAACCGACAGACCTCAAGGATCCGTTCACGCAAAGATGGATCTTCGACGAGCCCCTCTTTCAGCACCGCGCCGAAATTCCCCCAGAATTTCGCATAGTCCTCCGGCGCTTTGGCGGCCTTTTTCTTGAGCTCGCTCAGCACCTTCTTGGTAACCTGCGTTTTGATCTTGGCAAGCTTTGGGTCGGTTTGAAGCATCTCGCGCGAAACGTTCAGCGACAGATCCTGACTGTCGACCACCCCGCGCAGGAACCGCAGATAGGCCGGGATCAGATCTTTGGTTGTCTCGGAGATGAAGACCCGGTTCACGTAGAGCTTCACATGGCTCTTCCGCTCAGCATCAAAGAGATCAAAGGGCTGAACCGAGGGCACGAACAAGAGGCTCGTGTGGTTCAGTGCGCCTTCGACCTTGTTGTGCATGACGTGCCACGGCGTGTCGAAGGCATGCGACGTATGCTTGTAGAACTCGCCGTACTGCTCTTCGGAAATCTCCTTCGCCGGTCGGGTCCAGAGGGCCTCGGCCGGGTTCAACGTGTCATCGCCCAGCTTCACGGGGAAGCTGATGTGCTCGGAATAGGTCTTGATGATGTGACGGATCCGCGCCTCTTCCGCGAACTCCTTGGCGTCTTTCTTGAGATGCAGCGTCACGGTTGTGCCGGCCGTGTCGCGCGTGGCCGGTTCAATCGTGAACCCGCCTTTGCCGTCCGAGGACCAGAGCCAGGCGTCGTCTTCTCCGGCTTTGCGAGTCAACACGTCGACCTGAGACGCGACCATGAAGGCCGAGTAGAACCCAACGCCGAATTGGCCGATCAAGCCGGGGGTGTCTTTTCCCTCGGCCTTCAGCGCCTCGATAAACGCGCCAGTCCCGGATTTTGCGATGGTGCCAAGGGTGTCGAGCAAATCGGCATGGTTCATCCCGATGCCATTGTCCGAGATCGACAGTGTCTTTTTGTCAACGCCAAGGGTGATCGCGAACCCATCTGGAGGTGCGAGGCTCGCGTCGGTCAAAGCAGCATAGCGGAGCTTGTCGCAAGCGTCTGACGCGTTCGAGACCAGCTCCCGCAGAAACACTTCGCGGTTCGAGTAGAGCGAGCTCGCGACAATCTCCAGTAGCTGGCCGACTTCCGTCTGGAAGGAAAAGCTTTCTTTCTCAAGAACTTCAGTCATCTTTGCACCTCCAAGTTATTCTGCGGCGCCAATTAGGCCCCGCTCGCATGCCTTTCAATACCTCGGTCAAGCCCAAGGGCCTGTGCGTGCCTGCCGTGACGCCCGAGATCCGCGAGGCCCACCACTCAGTTTGCGAAGTTCTGCGATCCGTTTCTCGATGGGTGGATGGGTTGCGAACAGGCTGTCGATCGCCTGCATGTGCAACGGGTTGACGATGAACATATGCGCTGTAGCAGGGTTCCGTTCGGCGGCAATGTTGTCGATCCGGCCCGAAATTACTCCTAATCTGTTCAGCGCCGATGCCAGCCAATCCGGATTTCCGCAGATCGCGGCCCCCTCGGCATCCGCCTCGTATTCGCGCACCCGACTTATGGCCATTTGCACCATGGCCGCCGCCATCGGTGCCAGGATCATCATCGCAATTGTCCCAATCATGCCAAGGGGTCGGTCACGTCCGCCCCCGAAGAAAATGGCAAAGTTGGCAAGCATTGACACCGCGCCCACCAGCGTTGCCGTGATCGTCATGGTCAGCGTGTCGCGGTTCTTGATATGGGCAAGCTCATGGGCAACGACGCCCGCGACCTCCTCACGGTGCATGTTCCGCAACAGGCCGCGCGTCACCGCGACGGCCGCGTTGTCCGGGTTGCGCCCGGTCGCAAAGGCGTTGGGCTGCTCGGTCTCGATGATGTAGAGCGCGGGCATGGGCATCGCGGCGCGCCGCGCCATGCTGGATGTCATCTCCCAAAGCTCTGGTGCCGACCTTTGATCCACTGGCCGTGCGCCATGCATGCGCAGCACGGCCTTGTCCGAATTCCAATAGGCGAAGAAGTTCATGCCGAAGGCGATCGCAAGCGCGATAAGCAGCCCGGCCTCGCCGCCCAGCATGAGCCCGACAACCCCCACGAAGGCGGTCATTGCAGCCATGAGCATGAAGGTGCGCAGCATCTGGTTATTCCTCCGGGCGGTGATGTGGCGCATGTAGGAATGGAGCAACGCGGCGACAATGGTTGGTGAAATCGGAACAGATCGAGCCGGGGCCCACTAGGCCAACGCAGCACCTGTAGGGCGGAGCAGGCCCTGACACGCGCCTTGGTGAAGGCCGGCGCCGGCTAACGGTGAAAAATTGGGCACTTCACTCTTGAAAACTCGTATTGCGTTCCCCTTATCGAAATTGAGACGCCCAGATGGGGTTTCACGGATACGCAATAAGGTTCGGCTCTGAAAGCGGACCACCGGCCACTCGCCAATACGGGAGCGGATCGGCAACGCGAACGAAATCGAACGCCGCTTTTTCGGCGAACCTTACATGCTGTCCCGCCGTCTTGGCGCCTCGGACTGACGCGGCTTTTGTCGCGCAGATGCAATGGCAACCAAGGAGGTGAGACATGTTCTATCCCACATATGCACGCCGCAGCGATCCCTTCGCGCTCATGCGTTCGATGCTGCGCGATGTCGACCGGGTGACACCGACCCGGACGGCCCAGCCCGTGTTTCCGGCCGTTAATGTCTGGCAGGGCGACGAAGCCGTCGCGGTCACGGCCGAACTTCCCGGCATCGACCCGTCCGACATCGACATTTCCGTAAAGGACAACGTCCTGACGATCTCTGGCGAACGCAAGGCGCCGGAGGTGCCGGAAGGCGCGCGCTGGCACCGCAATGAACGCAGCTACGGCCGGTTCTCCCGCGCGGTGCGGCTGCCCTATGCGGCGTCCGATGACAGCGTCGAGGCCCGGATGACCAATGGTGTTTTGCGGATCGTCATCGGCCGTCCCGAGGAGGACAAGCCGAAGAAGATCGAGATCAAGGCCGCGTGAAGGAGGACCAACCAATGACCAACGTCGTGACCCAGACCGCTGAAAAGACGGCAACCGAGACCCCGGAGACCACCACCGGCGGGCGCATCTACCGGCCTCTGTCGGATATCGTGGAAACAGATGAAGGCGTGACGCTGATGCTCGAGATGCCCGGCGTTGCCGCCGAGGATGTAGACGTGACGGTCTTGTCAGATTAACATTGCTTGAGCGGGGGAGGGCGGTTGCGTAGCTTTTGCCCATGACCAGACCTGCCTCCTTCAAGTATTTCAAGACCAGCCCCGAGATCATCCGCCTTGCGGTGATGCTGTATATTCGGTTTCCACTCTCGCTTCGGAATGTCGAAGATCTGCTGCACGAACGCGGGATCGACGTTTCCCACGAAACCGTCCGATATTGGTGGAACAGGTTCGGTCCGATGTTTGCTTCTGAGATCAGACGAAAGCGAGTTCAGCAACTGCGCGCATTCTCGAAATGGAAGTGGCACGTGGACGAGGTTTTTGTGAAGGTGAATGGCAAGAGGCACTACCTCTGGCGGGCTGTAGATCATGATGGCGAAGTGCTGGAAGCAGTTGTAACGAAGCGCCGTAACAAAGCTGCAGCACTGAAATTTCTCAAGAAATTGATGAAGCGGCACGGCTGCGCCGAAGAGATCGTCACAGATCGCTTCGCTTCCTACAAGGCTGCCCTTAGAGATTTGGGTGCTCTCAAAAAACAACAGACGGGCAGGTGGCTAAACAACCGCGTCGAGAATTCACACCTCCCGTTTCGAAGACGCGAACGCGCCATGCAACGTTTCAGGCGCATGCGAAGTTTGCAGAAGTTCGCCTCCGTCCACTCCTCTGTCTACAACCACTTCAACCAGGAAAGATCGCTAACCAGCCGAGACTCCTTCAAGCAGACACGCACCGCCGCTCTTAGCGAGTGGCGTCAACTTTGTTCCGGATAGGTTCGCGGTTTTCGCGGCAAACTGAGACTGGTTCGAATTCGTCTGACAGCACCCATGCGAAGTCTACAGAAATTCGCCGCCGTTCACTCTTCCGTCTCAAACCATTTCAACCAGGAGCGCCACCTCTACACCCGCGAAAACTTCAAGCTGATCCGCAACGCCGCTATCGCCGAGTGGCGTCAGCTCTGTTCCGCCTAAGTTCCCGCGGTTATTGGGAAACTGAGACTGGTTAGAATCTGTCTGACACCACCCTTTGAACCGTTTGCGCAACTTTGTCGTCGGTCGAGCGGAAGAATCTCTGGCAAGAAGCAATAACGTAAGTTGATTTGCTTGGACAATACTACGCTCGCTTGCGCACTAACTCAGCCTCTGGTGCAGGTAGATAGTCGCTGGTGAAACCGCCGCCCGAAGCAGACAATCGTGCGCTCCTCAACGAATAGCAAAGACAGCTTATAACCGGACACGTCGCACGGTCGATGCGAATGACGGGCTGCCTCAACCATTGGCAGGCGGCCACATAGCCCAGAGTCGCCTAGACGTGGTGCCTTCAGGTCAATCTCTCGGATCCCGCTTAGGTGTCAGCGATCAGTCGTAGGGTGCGATTTTCGTTGCGACCAGTGTATATCCGACCTCGGCTAGTTCTGTAGATGTCGAAGCCGTTCCAAGCTTGCCGGTCACTTTCACGGCCTCAAACAACCCTTCCAACTCGTATGGTCGCATAGTCGTGACCAGAACGAGCTGATTGGCCGGAGGCGGCGGTACGTGCACGCAAGCGCCAACATATGGAACGAGAATGAATGTCGTGACACCTGTTCCGTCATATTCGACCGGCACAACGAAACCCGGCAACCGAACAGTTTTGCCATTCCAGTCCGTTCGGACGCCAGAAGAAATCGGCTGTTGGCTGACAAGCGAGGATTCGTCATGTTCCACAATCCCGCGCAGCGAATTCGGAATCGTCTTGGTTCCGGGGGGCAAAAGATCATCCCAATCAAGGTCGACCGTATCGGCAGCCACGGCTGCAAATGGCACGGACGAAAGTGCGGCTACTCCTGCTAGGACGCCTCTGCGTGTCAATCGATGCTTCACCATTCGACTTGCTCCAAAATACGTTTGCTTGCTGTTTCTGTTGAGCCTGATACACAAGCTCTCCGATCCATGGTCGGTCCTCTCATGACTTAACCATCATACCGTCCGCTAGTGACAGACGGTAGGCCCGGTATGCTGGAACGAGGCTCACAATTGCGCCAGCAGCGATGACCGCGAGGACGACGCCGATCTCGCGCCACTTGGGGGGCTCTATCGGCAACCAGATGCCGTAAGCACTGTCGAGCACGGGTTGGGCGGCCAAAAGACCAACGTAGAGGAAGCAGAAACCCAGAAGCGCGCCAACCGCGGCTGTCAGCATGGCTTCCAACACAAGCATCCCGAGGATGTTCGATGGTCGTGCCCCCACGGCGCGAAAGATCGCCATTTCGCGGCGACGTTCATTCAAGCTGGAGAAGATGGTGGCCATCATTCCGATCAGGGCGGTGACAACGACCATCGCCGAAACCGCGAGCAAAGCCGTTTCCGCGATGCCGACGATGCCCCAAAGTTCTTGCAACGCAACACCGGGTAGGATCGCCAGCAACGGCTCCTCGGTATAGTCATTGACCGCCCGCTGAAGCGTAAAAGTTTGCAGGGGGCTCTTCACTCCGATCAACGCCGCCGTTACGGCCTTTGGCGTCAGATCCATCTGACGGATCATATCGACAGGGGTTGTTTTACCGGGAACCTTTGCGCCGCTTTTCCAGTCCACGTGGATTGCCTCGATAGCTTCCATGCTGACGATAACCGTCCGATCAACCGGGGTGCCCGTCTTCTTCAATATTCCCGAGACCCGGAATGGCTGGTCTTTATGTTCCGTAAAGGACGCAAGTCCATGTGCGACAACGATCGGGTCCCCGACAGAGTATTCTAGCGTGTCCGCGACGTCGGAGCCGATTACGGCATCGAACAGGTCGTCCATGAGGGCGCCTTCTGCGGTCTCAAGGCTCCGATCCTGCCGATACTGGTAGTACTCGAAGAACGCCGTTGACGTTCCCATCACGCGAAACTGGCGGTGGCTGTCACCAAGAGAGATCGGGACGATCCACTCGATCTCGGGACGCTGCGCGATCTCCTGGTAGCTCTCCCAAGTGACGTTGTTGGTGGCATTGCCAATGCGAAAAACCGAATAGAGTAGCAGTTGCACCGAGCCAGAACGCGCGCCGACGATGAGATCAGTTCCTGAAATCGTGTCCGAGAAGCTGGTCTTTGCTCCTGTGCGGATCTTCTCGACACCTAGGAACAAGGTGACCGAGAGTGCGATTGCCAGAATAGTCATGCCGACAGTCAGCGCACGTGCCGAAAGCGAGGCAATGGCCAGACGGATGATCATGCCGCGCGACCTTCGATCATGGCGATGTCCGACAGCTCAACGACACGGTCAAAGCGATCGCCGAGCCTCGGGTCATGGCTAACCATCAACAACGACGCGCCGATCTCCCCGAGTTGACCGAACATCAGGTCCAGAAAGGCGTTTTGGCTGCCGGCATCCAGTGACGAAGTCGGCTCATCCGCGATCATGAGCGGTGGCTGACCGATCAATGCTCGGGCCACGGCCACACGTTGCTGTTGCCCGACGCTCAGCGATGCTGCGCGTTGACCCAGTAGGTCGTCGGGCAAGCCAAGTGATCGACAGAGCCGAGTCGCTTCTTCGAAGGGCATCTTGGTACGCGATCTTCGGTTGGGAGCGAAACGAAGCGGCAGCAATATGTTGTCAGAAACCGTCGCAAATGGCAGCAAATTGAACTGTTGGAAGATCACGCCGATCTGTTCTGCGCGCAGCCGGTCCCGCCCGGCACCGGACAGCGCGGCTAAGTCCGTGCCCGAAACAGCTATGGTTCCGGTACCCGTTTGAAGAGTGCCGCAGATCAACGACAACAAGGTGGATTTTCCCGATCCGCTCTCGCCAAGGAGAAGAACGGTTTCACCTCGCTGAAGGCAAAACGCCGGAACGTTGAGCGCGAAGGACGTCCGACCCGGCCATTGGAATCGGACGCCGCTCATGTTCAGAATTGGATCGTCTCTGCGCAAATTCATAACATGCCGCGTAGATCCAGCACAGGTTCGTCTCTCTCGACTTCAAATGCCTGCGCCCCGGCGGATGTAACAATCTGCACTTCCAGCTCACGTGCATTATCGAACGTCTCGAAATAGGCGAACGTGATCTCGTCGATGGCCGATGGGTTCGCGCAGCTCAGGACATATTCCGCATGGAACTCCGTGTGGCCTGCCTCGTCTGCATGCTCATCGTGATGTTCGCCCTCAGCATGCTCTTCATGTTTTTCATCCTCATGCCCGCCTTCAGCGTGGTCGTCATGTTCTTCGTGCTTGTCACCCTCGGAATGCTCCTCGTGGTCCTCTTCGCTTTCAAGTTCGGCACTGGCCTGGGTCACGGTACATTCCGCGCTTCCCGGAAAAACGAAAAGATCCTGTGGTTTGGCAAGCGTCGCGACAGCGGCATCAATTGCCGCCCGATCTTCAGCGCTTTTCGCTTCGTACTCGAACCCGACGATGTCGGCCCCGGGCGCGTGTAGTTCCATCGCAACAGTTGTTCCCTCTATTGCGATGCTCAACTCACCCACCCCATGCTCATGAGCGTCGAGTTGGCGGGAGTCTTCGGCGAAGGCGGGGTGTGCAATAGCTACGGCGACTGCAAATGAGAGGGTGCGTTTCATATCGTTTCCTTTGGATTGAATGCTTTTAAGTCAGGCGGCGCAGACGTGACAGTGCCCGTGAACTTCGACAATGTGTCGCTTCGGCCTAAACGCACTGGGTATGACGAGCGCGTCAATCGATTGCATGAGCCCACTTCCGTCATGTTCCTCGACGGACCCGCAAACGTCACAAATCGCCAGGACAGGGATGCTTTCGGCATGGTCACAGCGGCAGGGCACGAAAGCCTTGATCGACTCGAGCCGATGTGCACGTCCCTGATCGGTCAGTGCCGTCAAAGTGCGATAAACAGTTGGCGGGGCGATATCTGGCTCATCGCTCTGAAGTTGTTGTAGAATTTGATATGCCGTCATGGGCCGGTCACAAGATCGAAGCACTTTGAGGATGTCGGACTGTCGCTTGGAGGCTTGTTTTCGCATCTGGAACGCTCCTTTGGGTGTAGATTTGTTATTGTATAAAATAACAAATGACAAGACGCTGAACCGACGGTCTTGTCAGAAGAACTAAGGTTGAGCGGGGCAGGGTGGTTGCGTAGCTTTTGCCCATGACCAGACCTGCCTCCTTCAAAAACTTCAAAACTAGCCCTGAGATCATCCGCCTTGCGGTGAAGCTGTGCATCCGATTTCCGCTCTCGCTTTGGAATGTCGAAGATTTGCTGCACGAGCGCGGGATCGATGTCAGCCATGAAACCGTCCGCTATTGGTGGAACAGGTTTGGCCCGATGTTCGCATCAGAGATCCGAAGAAAGCGCGTCCAGCGGCTGCGCGCATTCTCGAAATAGAAGTGGCAAGTGGATGAGGTTTTCGTGAAGGTGAATGGAAAGCGGCACTATCTCTGGCGTGCCGTAGATCACGAAGGTGAGGTGCTGGAAGCGGTTTTCACCAAACGTCGAAATAAAGCTGCAGCACTGAAATTCCTCAAGAAATTGAAGAAGCGCCATGTATGCGCAGAAGAAATCTTCACGGACCGCTTCGCTTCTTACATGGCAGTTCTCAGAAAATTGAGCGCACTCGACAAACAAATGACGGGCAGGTTGCTCAACAACGGCGTTGAGAATTCGCACCTGCCGTTCCGACGAAGAGAACGCGCTATGCAGCGTTTCAGGCGTATGCGAAGTTTGCAGAAATTCGCCTCCGTCCACTCTTCCGTCTACAACCATTTCAATCAGGAGAGATCGCTCGCCAGCCGACGCAAATCTTCAAAGTTGATGTCATTGCCCTGGGTGGCTCTTGCCGCGGATGGGTTGCGCCAGAGTTGAAGGCCGGAGTTCAGCATAACAGAAACCGTTGTTCGCAAGATTTTGGATTCTTTGGCTGCAAGATTCAGAAACTCATCTGCAGCTCTCGAATATCCAACTTCTTCAGCCGTTTTCTCGTAGTCCTTTTGCTTGGTCGTTTTGATCAGGCGTAGGACTTCGGAAATATATGGCCGCATTCTTTTGATCGCCATCATCGCCATTGCAAAGAACATGCTTTCGACACCACTCATAAAGTCCTGAGCGGACGAGCTGGGCGTGTCGAACATCTGGGTTGCAACCTGAATTACTTCTTCCCATCGCCGGTCCAGATTGTCGGCACGCGGCGCAGTGGGTTGCGATCTCTTCTGTGTCGCCGCGTCGCTGCAATGCAGCTTCACCGAACTGGCCGTTGGCGCGCGATGCAGCGTGATGGGCTAGGCGAACGACCAAGTCGCGGACCTTGCTGGCGTACGGCTTATCGAATGGGACCGCAGCCGGGACAGCCCGTGGTCTTGTCTGGACATTAAGGTCCGATCTTCTGATCGGCACCTGGCATGCGGACTTCATCAAGGCCAGCGGTCACATGCACCGCGTCAACAGGCCGGACAATTGACCGCAACCTGCTTCGATACCCGTCGCTCAAGAAATCTCTTGCAAAAAAAGAGCCGTCCTCAAATGACAAGGCCGTCTCTAGCTAGCCTTCTTTAATTGTGCCAGGTCAGTTGCATTACTCTGCCGTGTCCGCCTTGTATGGCGAGACGGCCACTGCATGCATGCCGTAGCTGACCTGAACCTTGGCTTCTCCGTCCACGTAACGCACATCTTGCAATGTGGCTTGCGCTTTAAGGTCGCCCTCGATCCAGATTGGGTCGTACAGACCGAAGATCTCAACCCCCTCTGGATACATTACGTGAACAACCTGGTTCGGCGGTGGAGGCGGAGTGTGAATACAGGCTCCAACCGTTGGAACAAGCAAAAATTCCACAGCTTTTCGGTCTCTGACTTCGAGTGGCAGCAAATAGCCAGGAATGCGAACGCGTGTATCGACCAAATCCTCATTGACACCAGTAGCGACCGACTCTCGAATCTCCATTATTTCGAGGCGTTTTGCAAACAGCCACTCAACATCGAGTCCTGCGTCCTCCAAATCCGATTGTAAAGCTGCGGCCTCATTGTAAAGCGCCGCTTCACCATTGCTTATCTGCATACGCAGCCGGAGCAACTCACGCAATCCGCTCATATGATCCGAGCTAATGCCTTCAAACGGGTTGGTGTACGCAACAGCCGGTGGAGACAAGTCATTCCAGTAGACTATGCGGGGCTCCGCCTGGACGAAACTACCCATTACCAGCAGGCCAGCAAATGCAGTGGACAAACGTAGAAGCATATAGCAATAACCTTTCTTATAGTCTTACTGACAGTCCATCGGCGAGCGTAATACGATAGACACGCCATGCGGGGATGAGGCTAGCCAGAAGACCGGCGAAAAATATCGCGAACACCAAACCTAATTGTTTGAGGTTTGGCAAACCAAAATCGATGCGGATACCAAAGCGCGAAGCCAGCATCGGTTCCGCGAACGCGAGCGCCCCAACACAAAGCGCAAAGCCAAAAATGATGCCGGCGCATGTAACCATAGTGGCTTCTACCACGATCAATCCGAAAATATCCACAGGCGTGGCGCCAACCGATCGCAAGATTGCAAACTCGCGTCGTCGTGTGTCAAGTGCGGCGGAAAGCATGGTAACCATGCAAAGAATACTGGCAACCGCGACGGCCCAAGCCATGACAAACATCGCCCTTTCAGCCGTACCGGTAATGGACCAGAGCTCCAAGAGCGCGACGTTCGGTAGTACCGCTGTAAGCGGCGCGACGGGGTATTCCATAATCGCGCGCTGCACACCCAATACAGCAGTCCTTTGAGACAAACCTACTAGAACAGCGTTAATCTGAGCAGGTTCATGAACATGTTCTGAGACGTGGCGGTGCTCCGCATTCTCATGCACATGTTTTTCGTCATGCGCGTGCTTATCTGCCTGATGACCAAGCTCACTAGCGTGCCCGAATTTTTGTTCACCCTCTTTGTCACCGATGGCCTTGTTATGGTGTTGATCACCGTGACCGTCCCGCATGATATGAATATTGTCATTATTTTCATGTAGATGATCATTATCTTGGTGCGCGTGGTCTTCCTCCGCGTGCGCGTCGGCATTCGTTTCATCGATTTCACCGCTACTGAACAGTTCTTCTGCTTCCATTGAAGCAAATGGATCAATTGGCTGCGTCTCAGGCGCGGCATGTAAGGCGTCGAAGCCCTCAAGTGATACGAATACCATGCGGTCGACCGCCGTTCCGGTGGCCGATAGAATACCGGTAATGATGAACGGCGCTTCGTCGTGGAGATCGAATGCAACGGATCCTGACCCGTGGGCATTTACGATCACGGTACCCGTCTCATAACCGAACCGGGCGGCGACTTCTGCCCCAACCACCGCACCGTCGGCTTCCGAAAATGGGACACCGTCGCGGAAGACCAGCGCCTCGCCCCCGCTATGCCGAAAGTGATCGAAGTACGACGCTTTGGTGCCGATCACCGGGTATCCGCGATGATTGTCGCCCATCGAGACCGGGACGGCCCAGTCAACACCCGGGAGTTCTTCGACCATCTCGAAACTATCCCAATCAAGCGCAGAACTTGTCGAGCCTAGCCCGAATATCGTTGCCATTAGAATTTGAACAGGATTGTCACGTGCAGCCACAATAAGATCGATCCCGGAAGCTGAATTGGCAAAGCTGGCACGAGCCTCGCCGCGGAGACGATCAACGCCGAGGATCAAGGCAACGCTCAGCGCCATCGACAGAACCGTAAGTAAGGCGACAAACCGTCGGTTCCAAAGGCTTTTCCACGCGAAGCTCAGCATGTCTTTTCCAAAGGCAGGTTGATTTCGGAAAAACTCACGGCGCGGTCGAAGTGGTTTTCAAGGCTGCGGTCGTGGCTGACGAACAGGAGCGCGCTTTCTGCTTGGCGACATTCGCGCTGCAACAATTCGACAAACGCGATCTTGGCATCTTCGTCCAAGGCCGAAGTGGGTTCGTCTGCCAGAATGAGAGATGGTTTGCCGATGAGCGCCCGCGCTGCGGCCACTCTTTGTTGTTGGCCGACACTTAGGCTCCCTGCCTGAGCGCCGGCGACAGCCGGATCTGCCAACCCCAATTCCGTGAGCAGGTCTTGCGCAGCCGTCGAGGGATCTGGTGCCGCCCGCCGAGCCCGGTTTGCCGAGTATCGGCAGGGCAGAACCACATTTTCGAGTGCCGAGAGCCACGGCACAAGATTGAAGACCTGAAAAATCATGCCCAGGTGCTCTCCTCGGAACCTGTCGCGGGCGCCACCTCGCATTGCGCCAACGTCCTTCCCGGCAACGACGATTGCGCCGGGTGCTATGTTAACGGTGCCAGCAATGGCAGCCAGCAATGTGGATTTGCCGCAACCACTTGGCCCATACAGAAAAAGGCTTTCGCCCTTTTGCAGCGCAAGCGATTTGATGTGCAAGATGTCGTGGCCTGCGCCAGGCCAGGCAAAATTCAGGTCATTGAGACGAAGGGCGGCAGACATGCATACTAGTCCTAAGCTCAAAAGTCATACGATGGGCATCATCTGTAGAAAGAGATTGGCAGAGAAAGTCCGGCCCACCCGTCTCAAGGCAGGCGGGCCGGATGTTGATAAAGACTGATCAGCGCGACGGATTTTCTGCAGTGCCGCAGATTTCGCCGTTTGTGCCGCCACCGCCGCAATACGTCACGTCCTGGATCTGGATAACAAGGTTGTCGGGATCCGTACAATAAATCTCGTAAGATCCACCCGGAGCGCCGCCGCGGTCTGGCCGACGCGACGTGTGATAGTGCTGTAACGGACCACTGGCGCGGAAAACATCGCCAAGATCTTCCAACCCGTATTCCGATAGCTTGGCGCGAACGAGATTGAAGTCGTAATCCTCGATGGAGTAACAGGTGTGATCCATTTGCGGATCCATCCCTTGGAAATTGGTATCATTGCTGAAATCGAATAGCACGATCGTACTGTAACCTGAGACCGTGTAGACTGGTGTGGTGTCGCCTTGATATGCGCGGATCGGCATGTCGAAGAGCGTCTGGTAAAACTCCTTGCCTTTGTCCGTATCTGTAATGCCGAGCGTAGCGTGGTTGATTTCCACGGTCTTGAACTGGCTTTCGACAGGGTAGCTTAGCCGGCATTCCGTGCCCAGCGGGCCACCACCACCGCAATTCAGTTTGTGCGTCAGCGAGTATTTCAGCCCAAACGGATCGACGATCATCAGCACCGGCGTGCCGCCCTCTGCGCCGCCGCTTTCAGGGCCGCGCATGGTCAGCGAAAACTCACCCGGGCCGGGGTCGTCAGACTGCTCCATACCGTGCTGCTTCAGAATCTCTGCAAAGCCTTCCGGATCGCCAGGTACAAGCGGATCGACGGGATCGAGCGCAAGCCCGACTTCGCCCCAGCGAGGCGAGTCTGTCGCTTCCTTCATGATCGTCAGATAAGCGGGGCCATCGCCCACGCGCAGGTTCACGCGATCCTCGAAGTCGCCGACGATCGGCATGCCGAACAGCCCTTGATACCATTCAACCGACCGCATTGGGTCCGAGGCATGGATCACGGTGTGGTTGATCGCACCTAGGTTAACCGGTGCCGGTTTGCCCTGTGCAATCGCTCGCGGCGCTACACCGACAGCCGCAAGCGCGCCGAGGAACGCACGACGTGACATATCGTTGTAAAACAATTGAGAAATGTCAGATTTGTTCATTAGCTTTCCTCATTTACTTAGTTTGTGAATGTCCGTGTTTGCACTGCCGCAGAACCCGTTTTGGATTTGATTTTTACGTTTTTGCAAATCAAGATAATGCGGTTGGCCTTTTGAGAACATGCAACGCTCAGATAGGTAATCCTCCACGAGGATTGTTAATGCGCGGGTAACTGCCAAGCTTGCACAAGTTCTTTTTTTCTCGCCGTCCACTTCTGGCAACCGTAATAGTGTCAACCGCACAGCGCTTGTCAGCAATTATCGAGGTGCATTTTGTTAACTCGCCCTATTTGAAGAAGGCTAATGTTCACGCGCACAGCGTTGGTTGCGTTTCAATCCTGCACCAATCACGGGCGGAGGGGGAGAAATGCAGATGCCGGCATGCAGTCAAGCCTGAGCCTTGGCGGCGTTTACCATGCCACACACGGTGTGTGGATTGTCGCTCCGAAGTTTATGGGCACTGTCTAATTCACCGTGCGAAAAACCGGTCGCAAGGACAATGGACCGTGACAGGCTCCTTTACCCCGGGTCCGCGATACTCTGCGTTGCATTTGTTAGGTCTTTGAAGATGTTACCCAAAACGCCCGGGTCAGTAGGCGCCGTGTGCAGCGAGTCTCCTTTCAGCATTTCCCCACCGATTATTTGGACCACTTCCGGAGAATCCGCAAACTTTGTGTGATTGGTGCTGTTTGTGTCTTTGACCGTAGTAAGGTCGATGACCGTAACACCAAGCGCATCCAGTTGCGCGACATCGGCATCACCGACACGGTTCACACCGCGCGCCAGAAAACGCGACACATTGAGCGCCTTGTCATCTTCCGAGATCAAAACATAGAATTTGCGCTGGTTGGGATCAAAAACAGACATCTGCTCCGCAAAAACATCCACGTCGATATCCGCTGAGGCTAGGATGATGTTACGCAGTTTTCCGCTACTGTCGAAACGTCCCTGAAGCTGACCCTGTTTCATGGCTTCCACTGTGAGCAGGTTGCCCATCGAGTGAGCGACTAGATTGACAGTACGCGTATCGGTTTTGACCAACACGTCGGACGCCTCGATCAAAGCACTTCTCGCGGCAAGCGCACTGTTGATGTCGTAAACATAATCCGTGAGTTTGCCTGCCGAGGCCCATGTGAACAACACGGGGACACCGTCAAAGCCCGAGTCTTCAACGAACTGGCCAATCCGCAGAACGGCGTCAGTAAACGTCGTGTTATAGCCATGTACAAAGACGAGCACGGACCTCTCGGTATCCGCAGCGCGGAAAGCCTGATTCATGTCCGAGATGACCTCAGCTTCATTGGCAAAACGCACAGGATCGACCACCGTCATCTCTTTTTTCGGATCAGGCGGAAGTCTTCTTGGGCGTTCAATGTTTCCCGGCTGGTGATTGGGCGGCAACGTCACTGTCACCTTTGCAAATTCGAGAGTGCCGCTGCGGTTGCCCGAGAACAAAATTGCGTCATCGCTGGCGGGCGCACGCGTCGTCATTATGTAGATTTCATGACTTTTTGTGCCGGGCACCTGTTCCGCGGAAAGCTCTGGATTGTCGACGCCGATGAGGGCTTGTTCAGGCTTTGCACAGGCAGAAACCAAAAGACACACAACACCAAGCAACAAGATTCGGAGCGATTCAATTCTGTTGCCAAATTGATGTCTCACAAACGTCGTCCCCGTATTTTGGTATCGCTAGTAACTGTATAAGAATTCTTTATCCGCAATGAGAAGATTTTCAAGCGGTCCTGTCCTGCTCCGGGTTCGCGAATGGCTTTACTGCTGAAAATCTCTTCAAGTATGACAAGATGAGGTTAAGGTGCGGCATGCAAAAGTCTGAAATAGCGAATTTCCAACGTTACCGGTTGCTTGTTGCAAGTCTTCTTTTTTTTGCTCTGCTCGCACCCAAGTCGATTGCGCAAGCCATCACTGAAGAGGTTCAGTCGTATGTGTCGTTGCCGCCAGTGCTGACGCATTCGCCCTCTGATACGCTACATTCGCTAGACAATCTGCACGATGCACTGATCGAGGCCCATGCGCTGTACGAGGACGAAAAGTCTACCAGGAACTATGCCCGCATTATATTGATTGCCGACGCTTTGATCTCGCTGTTGGATATCGGTGATGAGAATTTGGCACTGCAGCGCGATATGAATATCAGGACGATCCTGGCGCTGATCGACATCATTGAAGATGTTGACCGTGATGCCTTTGTAAGCTTACCGGATCGCGCCACCGCTGCAGAAGATGGCCAAGACTACTACGCGGTTCCAGGCACGCCACTACAACTGCAAAGAATGCTCGAGGGGCCACGAGAAGGGGAATATCTTTTCTCGTCAAATTCGGCACGAATAGCCCCTCGGTATCTTCGCGAGATCGCGATGCAATCGCCCGAGCGTCTCGAAGATCTTTGGAGTACGCGCTTACTTCAGATCAGCGGACCGCTCATCCCAGCTTCTGTAACGAATGCTCTGCCCAACTTTTCACGGGACATTTACTGGGGAACACCCCTGTGGAAGATAGGCTTTTCCGCAATGTTTCTGATAGCTGCATTGCTGACGCTTTATGCCCTGAGGCGTGTCCTGCGCGCGCGTGTCAAATCAGGTCGGATGTTGCGCAGCCTGAGCAAGCTGTTGATGTCATCAACCGTCTTTCTGTTAATAGTCGGATTGAACCGCTTCTTCGACTACCAACTGTTCCTGACAGGTTCCTTCGCCAAGACCGAAACTTTTTTTGTAACGCTTGCGATATATGGCGCGCTCGCCTGGACGTTCTGGAATTTGATGGGCCTTATAGCCGACATAACAGCCCGGAAGCGGTCTGCGTCCGACAGCTACTATGATGAAAGTATGATGCGTCTTACGAACCACATTATCGCTTTGATCGGCGCGATCTGGATACTCGCGTACGGCGCGCAAACGCTTGGCTTCCCATTGCTTAGTATCTTGGCCGGTTTGGGTGTTGGCGGTCTCGCGGTCGCTTTGGCAATCCGTCCAACACTGGAGAATCTCATAAGCGGGTTTGTGCTGTATATTGAGAAATCTGTGCGGGTTGGTGACTATTGCTCTTTCTCGGGGCAGTCGGGCACAGTGGAACGGATCGGCATACGGTCGACGCATGTGCGCGCCCTTGATCGCACACTGATCGCGATACCCAATTCTAGGTTCGTCGATATGGAACTGGTGAATTGGGCGCAGTGTGACCAGATGCTGATACACACGGTGATTGGCCTGAGGTACGAAACCGATACCGAACAACTCCACTACGTATTGGCCGAAATACGACGCATGATGCTTGGACACCCGAGAATCAACAGTGATACGGCCCGCGTCCGCTTTGCCGGATATGGGGATTCTTCGCTGGACATCGATATCAGGATCTATGCGCTTACCCGTGAATGGAACGATTTTTATGCCATCCGGGAAGACGTGCTCTTTCGGGTCAAGCAAATCGTTGAGGGCTCCGGAACGGGTTTCGCGTTTCCCAGTCAGACAGTGTATCTGTCGAGGGACGACGGGTTGGATGTAGAAAAGTCTAAACACTCGATTGCCGAGGTCGGACATTGGAAACGCAAGCGCGAATTTCCCTTCCCGAACTTCTCGACCGAAGAGCGCGAACGCCTTGATGGAAACTTGCGCTATCCGCCTTACGGATCACCAGAGTACAACGGACCTGATGAAGATAGAGTTGTTTTCGATGAGCCGTTGTCGGCACCGGACCCCGAGCCAAAGGACCAATCCGAAGTGGCCGATGTAGAGGACATCGACAGACAGGAAGCATCGCCGGAACGGGACAAGACTGTGTGATCTATAACGGATCAATCAAGCCCGCACGCTCTGAATTGAGAGGCCCAACACTTTTCTGTTTCGAACGCCGCGACACCCCGCCGGAATGCCGCTCTGATGGATTCGGTCGCAGCTGCGTCGTCAGCTACCGGCAAATTTCTTTGGTGCATTAACCTTAGTAACCCGCACCGAAAACCAATTTGGAGCTGCGCGGCGGTTAACAAATCGCACCTCGGAACTTGTAGCCAAACGACCAAGTCGCAAATATTGTAAATCTAAGGAATAAGTTAGGCGCAATTGGCGCCGCACCCGCTCGCTTCGAACCAATTGCAATAGGTGTGAATCCCATCTTTACCTTTCAAACCAGTGTACAATATCTTGCCGCATTGCTCAGCGCCGGGTCGCTGCTCTTCTGCGCTCAGACCGCGATGGCGCAATCGGCTAATCCATCGGGTAGTACAATACCGGACGGTTCGAGTGGCCCTGCACAGGACGAAGCGTCCGACCTTGCCAAACAGCTATCAAACCCTGTGGCTAGCCTGATCACTGTGCCCTTTCAGTTCAATTACGACACAAACATAGGCGAGACTGATGCCGATCGTTGGGTTCTGAATATTCAACCCGTCATACCTTTTGATCTGACCGAGAGTCTCAATCTGATTTCCCGGACAATCGTGCCTTTTATCGATCTTGATTCTCCAGTTTTTGGGGGCGACGACGTGTCGGGGCTGGGTGATATCGTTCAGTCCTTCTTTTTCTCTCCAAAGGCACCGACAGCCAACGGCTGGATCTGGGGGGCGGGACCAGTGTTTTTGTTACCTACCGGTAAAGATGAATTCACCTCCGACAACTGGGGGGTGGGACCTACTGCTGTAGCACTGAAGCAAGATAACGGATGGACTTACGGTGCCCTGATAAACCATATCTGGGGTGTTGATAACCCATCGGGCGGCCGGGACAAGACTAACGCGACATTTTTACAGCCATTTTTGAGTTACACGACTCCAGATGCATGGACCTATTCTGTCAATACGGAGTCCACTTACGACTGGAATGACGAGCAATGGACAATTCCTATCAACGCAAGCGTAAGTAAACTTGTTCACTTCGGTGATCAGCCTGTCAGCTTTCAATTTGGCGGGCGCTATTATGCGGATGCACCAAGTGGCGGACCAGATTGGGGTCTGCGCTTCAATATTACATTCCTTTTCCCGGAGTGAGCCAGATTAAAGCGCTGTTTAGGCTAAGCATGCATGTAGAGGCGGACGGTGTGTAAGAGTACGGCAATTGAACATTTTAGCTCAATGAGGGCCCAGAAATGAGAAAAACCGCAACGGCACTTTCGTTGATATTGACCGGTTTCGCGGCCACGGCAGCATATGCTGAGAACTTCGACCTTGTAATCGCGAACGGCCGGGTCATGGACCCTGAGACCGGTTTTGATCAGGTCGCCAACGTCGGGGTCAACAATGGCGTGATCACCGCCATCACGACCGATGCGATTGAAGGGGCGCGCACCATCGACGCGACCGGGCATGTCGTCGCCCCGGGCTTCATCGACGGGCATGTTCATGTGGTTGACTCGCCTTTTGGCCAGAAAGCCGCGTTGCGCGATGGCCTGACAACCGCGCTTGATCTCGAATCTGGCGCTTATCCGGTCGATCTGTGGTACGACAATCTCGACGGAACATCGCAGCTAAACTACGGTGCCACGGTTTCTGGCGCCGCAGCCCGCACCTTCACGTTTGATCCCTTATATGTCTCGGACAAGGGCAACATCATTCCGGATGTTTTTGCGGGCAAGGTCACCAGCTTTGACTGGAGCACACGCATCGTAACTGACGAAGAGCGCGCCAAGGTCTTCGATGTCGTGGAAGAAGGCCTCAAACGCGGCGCGCTCGGCATCGGAATGCCGGTGGGGTACATGATCAACGGCACGACCACAATCGACATGATCGGCATGCAGAAGCTTGCCGCCGAATACAATAGTTTCACCCATATCCATACCCGCTTTTCCAGTCAGGCCCCGCCTGCTTCGGCCATGCTCGGCTTCATGGAGATCATGGACCCGGCGTCGACCTACGGCGGCGGAACAATCATCGCCCATTTCACGGGCCAAGCTCTTGGCGTCACCGAACCGGCGATGGAGTACGTCGATGATGTGAACGATGCGGGCGCTGCTGTTCAGCTTGAAATGTATCCCTATAACTTCGGCTCCGCCGGCACCGGGATTTCCGCTGACTACTTACAGATCGATAACCTGACACGCAACATGGGTCGGACCTATGAGGACATCATCGACACGCAAACCGGCGAGACCCTGACCAAGGAAACCTATGAGAAGTATCTCAGGGAAGAGCCCCACCGCCCCGTCATGTTCTATCACGTAACGGAAGAGGACATGTACAAAGCCCTCTCCAACCCCGAAGTGATAATCGGATGCGACTGTTTTCCGGCCTCCGATCCTGAAACCGGCGCGCTGGTCACCGATTGGGATACGCCATGGGACAAGGCCAACACCCATCCGCGCGGTTCCGGCACGCGCGGGATCATGTTGCGACTTCAACGCGAAGGCAAGATCGACCTGACGCTGATGCAGGCGATCTCGAAAATGTCCTACCAATGGGCCGCGTTCCTTGAAGAGCACGGGGTGGAACAGATGGCCCGCAAAGGGCGGTTGCAGGTCGGCGCCGATGCGGACATCACCGTGTTCGACCCGGAGACAGTGACCGACAATTCCACACTAGAGCTTGGCAAGAATGCTCTGCCCACGACGGGCATTCCGTACGTGATCGTCAACGGCACCGTCGTTGTGGACGACTCGGTTGTGCAGCGCGTGTTCCCAGGCAAACCCATCCGCAACCCGATCATTGAATGAAACAAGAAACATAGCAGTCTGACAGAGTGCTGCGCCCCTGTACGTCTAAGGAGCTTTGACATGAAAAAAACCGCAACAGCTCTCACGCTGATCCTTACAGCTCTCTCAGCAACTGCGGCTCACGCGCAGGGCTTTGACATTGTTATCAACAACGGCCGCGTCATGGACCCGGAAACCGGGTTTGACCAGATCGCGAACGTGGGCATCAACAACGGCTTCGTCACAGAAATCAGCACGGACGATCTTGAAGGTGCGCGCGTGATTGACGCTACTGGCCACGTGGTGGCGCCCGGCTTCATCGATTATCACTCGCATGCGCAATCGGAATATGGCCATAAGCTTTACGCGCGGGATGGCGTGACCACACCTATGGACCTCGAAGTCGGCGCCTATCCAGTCGCAGATTTCTACGAGTTCTGGGAGGGTAAGGCGTTCCTCAACTACGGGACGAATGCCGCGCATGTTGGCGCCCGCGTCGCTGTGTTAGACGGACAGGAACCTGATGGCCGCTTCATCTACAGCCCCGCTGTCGGGGCTGCGATGAACGATGGCGCGCAGTTCAAGACCAAAACCTTCGATCCGATGGATGAGCCCGCGATCCTGTCAGCGGTCGAGGCGCAGCTGAAACAGGGCGCACTCGGTGTAGCCTATCCCATCGGCTATTATACTGTTGTGGGCAGCCCCGAGGTCATGGCCGTGACCGGACTGGCGGCGAAATACGACATGCCGATTACAACGCATGTGCGCTATCTGGCGCAGGTTCCGCCCAGCGGCTTTATGGGCATCACCGAGATGATGACCATCGCACGCGAGAACGACGTGTCGATGTTGATCCACCACATCCCCAGCAATTGCCTTGGCCTGACAAAGCAGTGCCTTGACCTGATCGACTCGGCGCGGGCCAACGGCATGAACGTGCGGGGCGAGTTCTACCCCTACCAGTATGCCGGCACTTATGTTGATGCGGACTACAACGCGCCCGGTTTCGAAGAGCGTATGGGCATTCAGGCCTCGGACTACAAACTTGCTGCGACCGGTGAAGCACTGACAAACGAGGAGTTCGATCGCCTTCGTACCGAAGCGCCGACCACCGATTTGCTGATGTACACCATGAAGCAGGAGTATATCGATGAGGCCTTTACGCGCCCCGGCGTCATCGTGGGATCGGATGGCATGCCGTGGATCATCACCGATGACGATGGCAACAAGCTCGGCTTCACCGCTACGTTCGACACGCCCTATGGAGCCGGTAACGGGCACGCCCGTGGCGCGGGCACGCACGCCCGCATCCTGCGCATGGCGCGTGAAAATGACAATGTGACGCTGATGCAGGCGATCTCCAAGATGACCTATGAGCCGGCCGAGTTTCTTGAGGATCATGTCCCAGCCATGCGCATTCGCGGGCGCCTGCAGGAAGGGTCGGCCGCCGATATCACGATCTTCGACCCCGAGAACGTGACCGATAATTCCACTCCGACAATTGGCGAAAACTCACTGCCTTCTACCGGCATCCCGTACGTGATCGTCAACGGTCAGGTCGTCGTGGATGACAGTGTGGTTCAGAACATTCCGGCGGGCGTTCCGATCCGCGGTTCCATTATCGAATAAACTGGACAAGAGGCGCGATGATGCAGAACCTATCAACATCTACCGAGAGGAAAATCAGATGCCCAAAAACTTGAGCTTTCTCGCCGTCGGCCTCGCCTTTGCCGCACATACGTCTGCCTTTGCACAGGATAACGCGCCCGACGGGCCGATTCTGTTCACCAACGTCGATGTCTTTGATGGTCAGACGCTTGAGTTGATGGAAGACATGAACGTCGTCGTGACGGATAATCTCATTACGCAGATCACCGAGGAAGATGTCTCGGTCGCCGGTGGACTAGTCATCGACGGCGAGGGTTACACGCTGATGCCGGGCATGTCGGACACGCATACTCACATCATGTTTGCCTCTCTGCCGCAGATGCAATTGATGTTGGGCGATCCCGGCTACAATTACATTTATGCTGCAGGCGACGCCGAAGAAATGCTGATGCGCGGCATAACCTCAATCCGCGAGATGGCTGGCGACAGCTTTGGTCTAAAGAGGGCGATCGACGAGGGCCGCATTGCCGGACCGCGCATCTACCCCTCTGGTGGCATTGTCAGCCAGACTGGCGGACACGGAGACTTCCGCTTGCCCAACCAACGAAATGTCCGTTTCGGGGGCAAGGTCGAGCCGCTCTATGAGCAAGGTCATGCCTATCTTGTAGATGGTGTTCCCGAGGTTTTGTCCGCTGCACGTGAAGCACTCCGCAAAGGCGCATCGCACGTGAAAGTCGCGGCCGGTGGCGGCTATTCATCGCCGGCGGACCCGCTTCTCGGTATCCAGTTCACCGAGGAAGAGATCGCTGCCGCGGTTTCTGCGGCGGAGAACTGGGGGAGCTATGTTACCATCCACGCCTACTTCCCTGAGGCGATCAATCAGGCCATTGATGCGGGGGTCAAGGATGTCGGTCATGGTCAGCTTCTCGACAAGGAAACCCTGCAGCGTATGGCGGATGAGGGGGTATTCCTCAGCACACAACCCTTCACCATTTGCTCGGAGCCGCAGTTGGACGATTTCTCGAACTCCAAGCTCGCCATTGTCTGCGAAGGCACGCCCAAGGTCTACGAATGGGCCAAAGAGATTCCTGATCTGAAGGTCACTTATGGCACCGACATGTTCTTTGTTCCGCCGGATGTCTTTGCCGAGCAAGTAAAGCAGATGGAACGTCTGCTACCATGGTACACGCCGGGTGAGATCGTGAGGATGGCAACAGGTAATGCCGGTGAGCTCTTTGCGATGAGCGGTCCGAACCAGAATCCCTATCAGGAGGGCCCGTTGGGTGTTGTTCAGGAAGGGGCATATGCTGATCTGTTGTTGGTGGATGGCAATCCCTTGGAAACACTGGATGCGGTAACGGACACGGACAATCTCAAGATTATCATGAAGGATGGCGTGATCTACAAGAACATATTGAACTGAGCTTTGGCTGAAAAGCCTTGAGCGATTTCTCTTGGGTCCGTGGAGCACTGGGGCTCTCGGCAAGCAGACTGTACGGGAAGTTGCCGGGCCAGATGGCACCTGAAGTGGCAGCTTCCTTATTGTACAAAGAGCATGCTGATTGAAAACGCCGAAAAAAACTAGGCTCGAAAGCAAGGACGAACCAAAATGAATATAGGAACGCTTAAAGCAAGATTTGTCGGTGTCGCGATAGCTGTCGCCGCAGGTGGCGCTCCGGCAATGGCACAAGACGACGGACTGAGCAGCTGGGACTGGACAGCTGAAGCATACTTCTGGGGCGCTGATCTTGGCGGGGAAACGACGTCAGGTGATGACATAAACATGCCAATTGACGACATCATCGACGATCTAAAATTTGGTGTTATGGGGTCAATATTCGCGGAAAAAGGCGACTGGCTGCTCTTCGCGGATGCATTTTATCTCGATTTGGGGGACTCAGATGACGTATCTGCCAACATAGGCCCTATTGACGTTGATGTGCGCGGGTCTTTCGACCTCAAGGGTTTTTCGAGTACATTCGGCGCTGGTTACAAAATTATGCAAAATGCCGGCACGACGCTTCATGCTGTGGGCGGGGTGAGGTTTCTGTGGCTCGACAGCGAGGTCGAAGTTAATGCAACGGAATCCATCTCTGGGTCACCAATCGATGGTCAGGTGATCACTGACAAAGAGGTAGGCAACAATTGGGATGCGATCATCGGCCTGCGTGGTGTGACCGAGTTAAATGACAAATGGTATCTGTCGTACTATGGAGATGTCGGTGCCGGGAATAGCGAACTAACTTGGCAGGCATCCCTTGCTGCGAATTACCGCATGGCACGTGCAGATCTTGTGTTCGGGTATCGCTATCTCGATTTTGATCTGGATGATTTCGGGCCAATCGATGACTTGAACTTGGGTGGGCCTTTTGTCGGTGTTAAGGTCTCGTTCTGAGACGAGGGCGTGCGTCTTGCTCGACGTTCGTTTGACGTCAGTTTACGAATGCTCAAAGGGATAAGCTAATGGCGCACTATCCGGCGCCGCGTGTTTTACCGCAAAGCAACTGATATCCATTCAAAGCTTTACGTGGGACCCAGTAAACACTTGCCGCAAGGCTTAGTAGATAAGGTCGATCAAGTCGGGAGAAAGAACTTGCGCAAGACCGCAGTCAAAAGAGTTGTATTTTGTTTTTCGCTGCTCGCGGGATCGGCGTCTGCAGATAGTCAGTTTCTTTCACTCGCTCCAAGTTATCTGCCAAATTACTTTGGCTTGGGCATCGGGAGCTATCCTGATTACATCGGCTCTGACGACAGTGCTGTTGGAGTGGCGCCTTTCGGACGGTATTCTTTTGGCACGCAGCGATACATTGCGCTTGAAGTCAACTATGCTTCGATGAATCTTGTCGAAGACCCAAATTGGCGCTTCGGTCCTGCTGGCATATTGCGGCTTGCTCGCGATGATGTCGAGGATGTCGCCGTAGATCTTCTTCCGAAAATTGATGCATCGGTTGAATTGGGTTTCTTCGGCGCTTACGAACAAGTCGGCACAGATCCGAGAGATCGTTGGTGGGTTGGTGGCAACTTCACGCATGACGTGAGCGGGACCAGCGATGGCTATACCGTAGCGGCGTCTGTGCGCCGGTGGATGCCTATCGGCCGTTTTGCGGCACTTGGCCTCGCCGTTGGCACGACCTACGGATCTTCAGACTTCATGGACACCTACTATTCAATTGGTCCCGAGGGTGCGGCCAACAGCGGTTTGGATGTGTTTAGTGCCGGTTCCGGTGTCCGAGACGTTCGGGTCTCGGCCATTTTCATGCAGCCTGTCAGTCGAAAGTGGGTCTTGGGCGGAGGCTTACTTTACAGCCGACTTTTGAACGACGCAGCAGATAGCCCGATCGTTTCTGACCGTGGGGATAGAAACCAGCTGGTATTCGGTATCGGTTTTGCAAGTGGGTTTTGAAACTGTGAAATGAATTTGCAATTTGCGCGCAATGTGACATTGCCCGATGCAGGACTACCAGACGCGACCAAGCGTGTCTGAAGGATACTCTCCAAATAGCGCTCGGTACTCACGCGCAAAGCGACCGCTCGTACTAAATCCCAGTCCGATAGACACGTTTTTTACTGTGTTTTGACTGATAGTCGAATTTAGCAAGTACTCACGTGCAAGAGACAAACGGTGCAACTTGAGATACTGACCTGCTGAAATCCCGAAAACAGCGATAAAACTGTGATGAAGCCAGGTTCGGCTCACACCAACTTCCTCACACAAATTTGCAATAGATACTGCGGCAGGCCCGGCTTTGCGAAGCGCGTCCCGCGCTCTGCTCACGACATACAGTGACCCGCGGTGCGGTTCTGAGATCATCGCTTCGGAATCTGTCGACTGGTTAAGCGCAGAGGCGAGTTCGGAAATCATGTCAGCCTCGAGCACAGGCGGTACAATCAACCTTCCGTTGATAAAGCCAACTTCATCTGCCGCAGCCGTTGCCTTGGTATATATTTTGTAAAGAACTGCAGTGATTGCTGCTCCGTTTGCCAGAGTATGACTGCCAAGGGTCAAGTCGACAAAGTCCACCCCTAGCAGGTTTGCGCATGCTTTGGACAAAACGCTGCGCCTTACACCGAGCGACAAAGTATCACGAGCTGCGGCAGCGGTGAACCATTCCTGCTCCGCATCAAGATAAAATACATCACCTGGGTCCGAAAGCTGCCCCGCCACCCGAAAATCTCCTTTCCAGACGTTCGGGAGCAGAAACATGACCCAGTCTGGCTGCGGCACCATGGTAAAGGCGGACATAGGCGTGAGACGATCACGCACGAGTATAGTGTTCTGGCCCCAAATTTCGATGGATTCATGGTCGAATGGCCCACTGTCAATTTGAACCGCATCGAACTCCACGAAAGGCAAAGGGTCAAAATAGGCTTTAAACCCCGGATTGTTTCTGGCGAACTCATCGAAATGAAGCGAAGTGATAGCAGAGTTTGGCCCGTAAGTTAACATTTTGCACCTCGGTATTGATTGTCGAAGCGTTACAAATGCTGCTTCATTTGTCACAAGGATTTTATTTTTTCGGGTGGAGCGTGACGCTCGCATCTTCGTTGACGCTAGCACTAAAGTCCTTGCGAGAACAATTTGGTGATCGCGCACAAAATAGGAGTGGAGAATGAAGATTCTGTCCGTAAAACTAGCAGCGGCTATGTTGATTGCGATGACGATGCCTAGCTTTCAGGCAACCGCGCAAGAGTCGTCTGAGCTGTCTACTGCGGCACAGGAGTGGGAAGCGACAGGTCAGTACATCACTGTCGATGGACACCGTATTTTCTACCACGACGTGGGCGAAGGGCCCGTTATACTGTTGCTGCATGGGCACCCTTCCTCCAGTTACGATTGGAGCGAAGTTGTCCCGAACCTTACCGAAAAGGCGCGCGTCATCTCATTTGACCACGTCGGATGGGGTTTGAGCGACAAGCCGGTGCGCTTCGGCTACTCGTTGATGGAACTGGCAGACGTCACCGAGGCGCTGGTGGCAGAACTTGGAGTAACCGAGGCACATGTCGCAAGCCACGACATTTCGACAAGTGTCCATACGGAACTGATGGCTAGACATCTTGAAGGCAGCCTGGGCTTCACAATTCTGTCCAGTACGGTCTTCAATGGCAGCATACTTCAATGGGTTTCATCGGAACCAGACGAGCAAAATCTTGCACAGCACAACGAAACACTTTTTGAAGCGATGCGCCAGATGGAGGCAATGGGTCCCGAGCTGCCCGGAATTCTTGACGAAATCACGCTAGGAAATCTGAGCGAAGACAGGATTTCAATGATGGTAGAGTTGTTGCTGCGCGACAACGGGTTGCAGCGGCTTCCGGCCCAGGCTGTCTACATGCGGGACCGCTATGTGCATTCGGAACGTTGGGTGGGGGCCATGGAGCAGATTTCGCCCTTGCGGATCGTCTGGGCGTCGGATGATCCTGTGGCAAATGTCGCTATTGGCCGCGAACTTGCGCAGCGTGCCAAACAGGCGGAATACACAGAGATCAAAGGCATCGGTCATTTCCCAAATGCGGAAGCGCCGGAGGTAATAGCTGAGCAAATACTTTTGGGTACAGGCCTTTGATAGAAGAGGCTGATTTTCTGGCGGATAAGGACAAGAACGCCTATGGGCCTTGCCGAATGCGCTCTGGTCTATTTATCCCACCTTTGAGGAAACTCATTATGCACTCTCGTTTTCACAGTCATGAAATAGCCTCTTCCGAAAGCGCATTTGACATGCGCAAACCGACTATCGGAACCGATGATGCTCCACAGAAAATACCTTCGTCTCAGAGTAGTTTGTTCGTATCAGTTATCGCGACTTTGTTCGCAATAACTGCTGGTACAGCCACAGCTAATAGTTTCGCAAGTCCGCGAGATTCTACCAAGCGCATCGAGGCAACCCAGCCAAGAACCGAGACCAAAAACTTCTTCACTTGGGGGGCGCTGGAAAACTTTTACGAAGGCCTTGATGCGCGGCGCGCGGAAACATTCAAGTCGACCGGACTAAAGGTCGGCGCGTTTCACAGCACCCTTTTTCAGTATGCAACGCGATCCTTGCCAGACCAGGACAAATACGGCGTAGCAACCATCACCGGTCTCTACGGGACATGGGATGCTGTTGAGATCGGTGATGCAAGTGCGGGACAGATCAGCTTTGGACTGGAAGCGCGTTGGGGTTACGGCAACACGTTGACGCCTTCAGAACTAGGCATTGCCGGTATTGGTAGTGCGATCGGTACCGCAGACCCATATGGTGCGACGACCCCAACGCTGGTTCTTAGAGAATTGTTTTGGCGGCAAGGCTCGGAAGAGAAAGGCTGGAACTATCGGATCGGCAAGATCACACCTGACCGACTACTTACCGCGTCTGATTACATTGATCCGGTCTCCTTGGGTCTTCCTGTTGGGAGTCAGGGCGCAAGCGCGATTGCTTTTCCTGACTCGGGGCTAGGATTTGCGGCAGGTTGGTTCCCGAGCAAACGTTACAGAGTTGGCATCGTCGTGTCCGACGCCGCCGGTGATCGCACTGATTTGGGTGATGTCGGTCAAGGGAATTTCTTCAAGGGGATCGAGTTTCAAGCACAGCTGTTCCCTCTTACCGAAAAAGCCGGGTATTCGTCGCTTGCGATTTGGCATACCGATGGCACGGACGACCCATCAGATGCATTGGACTCGAGCACTGGTGAGGATGGCTGGGGTTTCTTTGCCAAGTACGAACAAGAACTCACGCGGGATGGAAAGAACATATTCATCGCGAGATATGGTAAATCCTATGACGACGCAGCAGTATATAAAGAACAAGGTTCTATCCGTTATGTCAGGATTGATCCACCAGATCCGTTTGGCCTTTCCGACGACAGGTTTGGTATCGCTGCAAGTTTCGTCGACCCGCTGCTGAACCCGCTTGACCGGGATGAATGGGGCATCGACGCGTTCTATAGGTTCAACCTGTTTGAACGTGTTGAAGCATCATTTGGTTACCAGGCCATTTTTGATCCCAGCTTCAATCCGGATGACGATACGATCAGCGTGTTTAGCTTTCGAATTTCGCAGTTTTTTTGACTGGCAATGTGCTGTGGCTCTTTTGCGGCGCAGCGCACGCTTTTCCCAACACAAATGCCTTTCAGCTAAGGAGACGATCATGAAAGACTTGAGAACGGGACTTGCTGGCAAAGCCGAAGGTTCACGGGTCGGCTTCAACCGCCGCAGTTTTATGATGATGACAGCTGCAGGTGGGGCATCGATCGCCGCGGGCTCCATTCTGCCGACGAGTGCGAAAGCACAAATTGATCCCTCGCAGATCAAAGCATGCGTTTTCGACACCTTTGGAACCTTGTTGGATTGGCGAGACTCAGTTGCGCGCCAGATGCAGGCGTTTGCTGATACCAAAGGTGTGGAGGGAGACTGGTTCGATTTCGCCGATCAGTGGCGCGGGTATTACTACCGACTGACGGCTGAAATCGGCCAATATAAGATGCAATATATGCCAGTTGGATACATCCACCGGATCGGCCTAGAAGAACTGTTGCCTCAGTTCGGCTTTAAAGATGTGACCGAAGAAGAAAAATTCGAACTCAACAAGGTATGGCACCGTCTTGAACCCTGGCCCGATACGGTTGAAGGTCTGCAACGGCTGAAATCCAAGTTTATTATCAGCCCCCTGTCAAACAGCGACTTCCGTATGATGGTCGATATGAGCAAATACGCGGGATTGCCTTGGGACGTTGTTATGACGGCAGAAGATCCTCAGGCTTACAAGCCTGATGTTCGTATGTATCTGCAGGCACCGGCGAGATTAAAGCTGGAACCACAGGAAGTATTGATGTGTGCCGCACATCTTCTCGACCTAAAAGCCGCGGCTGTTGGCGGTCTTCGCACTGCGTTCATCGCACGACCGAATGAATATGGAGCCCCGCCAAACAAGTATTACACAGCGGAAACCGAAGCTGGGCCCGATGTCGACTTCGCTTCGACAAGTGTGATTGATTTGGCCGAGCAGCTCGGGGCTTGATCACTCGCTCCGGGACGCTTTATCCATTTGAGTAAACATAGGTCGTATAGGCGGGGGCGGTGTTTTGGGTACCTTAAGAATACTTTTTTCCACGTTTGCCGCTCTCGTTCTGGCCTACTCCATGCTTTGGGGATCGCTCGCGATCTGGTTCAAGGTGCCGGGGGCATCATGGCAAAAATACACTTTGATTGCCATCTTCCTGCTGCCGGGCTTTTTCGCACTGGTGCATCTATATTCCCGAAAAACGCTCCTAAGTCTCCTTGTCTACTTGGCCGGCCTCGGCTTAGTTCTGATCTGGTGGCAAACGCTCCAGCCACCTTCCGAAGGTGATTGGGCCAAAGAGCTTTCGCGTCAGGTCACAGGACAAATCGAAGGAGATATTCTCACGCTCGACAATGTCAGAGCCTTTGAATGGCGCACGGCAGAAGATTACGATCAAGCATGGCTGCGCGAAACCTATGACCTTACAAAACTCGAAACACTGGATCTCTTCCTGTCGTATTGGGGTGACCCCCGTATGGCACACTTTATGTTGAGTTTCGGCTTCAACGACGGCGAATATCTCGCCTGGTCCATCGAGGTGCGGCGCACAAAGACAGGTTCTTACTCCCCTGTCGCTGATTTCTTCAAGGCCAACCCGCTGGTCATTCTTGCCTCCAAGGAATTCGATGTCGTCGGTATGCGATCGAATATTTGGAAGAATGATGTGCACATATTTCGCTTGGATGTTCCAAAGGAGAGGTTAAAGCCACTACTTGAGGTGTATGTTGCCGATGCGAACCACCTCGCCGAGACCCCTGTGTGGTACAACTCAATATTTACCAATTGCACCACCGTAATGACAAGAACGACACGAGCGCTCGGGATTAAGATACCGCATGATTGGCGTATAATCGTAAATGGTTACCTGCCGGAATTCCTACATGAACAAGGTTATTTGAACGCCAATTATACGATCGAAGAACTGAGGGAACGCGGTCGTATTGCGGATCGTGTTGCCGTTTCCGGCTTAGGAAAGGATTATTCCCGGGCTGCGCGTGAAGGCGTCCCGTCTCCTTGACCCGGTGATACGTACTACGGCTTTTGCAGTCTAGGAGAATCGATTTCAGCCCTGGGTATGTGTATGATCGGCGGCCTCAGTATTGCATGCTATTAGCATTACATATGCAGTGCCTAGAAATTGCGCGGTTAGCAGCTTCTTTTTCCGGCAGCTATTCATTCCGCTGCACGGGTTCCTTGCGCACTCTGGCATTCACGGACAGATGCCACCGCTCTATGCGTGCCAGTCAGCACCATCGAAAATGTGGCTTCTTTTGAACCAGTGATCTTCACCTGCTCATACCGGGCAAACGCATCTGCAAATGCAGGATTGTTGAAAAAGGCATAGCGCCCCGGCACACCGTTGCGGTATTTGCCGACTGCCTCTCCGGCAAATATCTCTTCAGAAAAATCAAATTCGACCAAGCCCTTCTGACCGTCGTCAATCTCAGTCCACGCTGGATTGTAAACAGCGAAATAGCCTCCCGCACCGCCATTTTCAAACCCGATAAACACAGTGGATTGATCGTCTGTCGTACGAGTGGCATAGCAGCTATTTTTAGCTGCAACGTCGATAAGAATATCCCAGCTCTCAGCGCTTCCCCAGACTTTTGTCTCAGCACTTACGTGTCCAGATACAATGCAAAACGCGAGACCTATCGATTGCCAGCCTGGAACCATAAAGACTTTCCTACTCGAGTGTATTGTCAGCCAGCATTAGTTTCACCCATCAATGAACTCACCGCTACCCACAACTCAAAAAGCGGTCCCCGGACCGCATGCATCATCTGTATTCGGCTCATGCAGACATAGTTTAATCGAAATTTTCCAGCGAGTCATCGGCGTTGCCGTTAGATCAGACTTGCTTTTTGGAAAACAACGTTGCTCGGGTCAGTAGTCTCCGCTTTTGAAACGCTAGACTGCATACTGTGTTACCTGATGCTCGCAAGAAACTTAGCCATCCTCTAACGCATACGCCATGCATGCAACGTCACGAATCACCGATACCGTTGATCAGCCATCGATAACGCACCCTGCCGCAGCGCGGCATCGGTCTTGACAGGCTTGCAAATACCGACAAACAAACGGCGATTAATCTCATTGCGCTTGATGAGCAATTTGTGACTTTTTGAAATCCTTGATGTACGCTCAATCAAAAGAAATCGCCTTTAAGATGATGGTTTGAAACAGATTATATCTGTTTGCTCCATACTCCGAAGTGATAACAAACGGTGGGACAATTTTGCGCTGGTTTAATCTATTGCTAACGGCTTTTTGCGGGGTGGCCGTCATTGCGACAGCCCTCATTTGGGCTGTGCTACAGTCAAGTTTTTTCAACAGTTTAAGAAGCAGTCTGATTGAGGGCTTTCTGAGTGACTTGTTGCAGCTTGAAGTTGTCGTGCACGGCGATGCGCGAGTTGATCCTGGACTGACGTCTGTTTTCACACTCACCGATGTTTCCATTCCGAGCGCCTCAATAGAAGGTGTTAAGCTCGCAGAACTCTCAGAAATGTCGTTGCAGTCAGACACCTTCGAACTCCTATTTGGCGCCCCAGACTTTTCTGCACTAAAGGTATCTGGTTTGACCGTGAATCTTTTGACGACAGAAGATGGGCGTAGAACATCGCCTAACGTCATAGCCGGTGAAGCCGCGGCAAAGACCATGACAAGCGCGGGTCGTGGAGAAGACATCGCCTCAACCGCCGCAAGAGCGACAGAACAAGCATTTCGCATTAAAAAGTTTATGAACTTCATTATTGCGCGATCCGAAGAATTTATCGACATCAGCGTGCTGATTGACAACAACCAATCCGGTTTCATTTTTGATTTCGAGCTTTCGGAAATGGTCTTCGATTACCGAAAGCAGAAAGAGCGCTTATATTTGACAAGCCTTGGCACAGTAAATGGTGTCAGCTTTGGTGTGACAGGTGATTACACTCGGCACGGTCCGTTTGAGACATCTTTTAATTTCGGAGACATGATTCTGACATTCGCGGGTCACGAAAATCCTATTGATGCGTTAGAAGGATATACTGGCCAGATCGACTTCCAGGCCGGTGAAATTGCCGACCTACTCAATGTATTAAAATTGGACGGAGAAATTAGCGGTGCGCTGCAGTTGTCCTCGCGAATTGCAGAAGTAAATGGTGTCACCAGAATACAAGACCTCGTGACAACCATTGATTTTAGTTCCGGCAAGCAACTGCAGGCATCGGGAAGTATTGACGATCTTGAACGCTTCACGGGTGTCGACATTCAACTCTCGGGACGTTTTTATCCTGAAGGTCAGCCTCCACCTACAGCGACACGTCTGGCGGACTTGAAACTCACGGATTTTCGCGCTCGCTTCGAAGGAGGGCATCGGGCGCTTAAGGTCGAAGACGCTAATTTCCGCACAAACGCTTTCGAAGAGACAATCGACGAGTTCGGTCCGATTGGCATTGGACAACTCCGACGATCGACTGAAGGCGAACTTGAGCTTCTTGATATTACGATTCAGGCTGGCCCGCGAGATGCTCCCTTCATCCGTGCAAAGGGAGAACTGCGTGACGCGCTAGAAGCGAAAGACTTTGATATTGACGGACAAGTCGTTGCACCAGTCAGGTTTCTACTTCCTGATCTTGACCCAGCATTGGCCGATCAGTTTGGTGGAATAACAGGCGCGTTCAACTTCAATGATAAAACTGGCATGCCGAAACTGTCTGCGTTTCGTTTGCAAACCAATAATACCGATTTGTGGTCGCTCGACGCCTTTGCTTCATCACGAGGGGACCCTGGAGCCCAGCATATCCAGTTGGATCTAAAGTCCGGCATAAATGACACGCGCACCTTTCTTCGCGGATTGGGCTTGAAGGAAATTGATGTGTCGCCAGTAGAGCTAAATATTCTGTCAGAGTTGAGCAAGTCTGGCTTGGACGGTGAATTAGGTTTAAATTTCAAAGCCTCTGACCTCGCAGCTTTCTTTACGTTCGGACCGGCTACACAAGGTCACGCATTGTCTGGAAGCATTGAAAGCAAGGAGCTAAAGATAGCGGATTTGCGTGATGTTGTCGCTATTGCTGTCGAACTTGGCAAATCGAATTTACTAGTGAGCGGAAAGGGTCGATCAGCAAACAACAAAAGCGCAATCGTTGATGGCATTGAAGTGCAACCGCTTGTTCTGCCCGAGAAGGAACGTACGCTCGAGAACCTTCTCGCCGAAGAAGGAGTGCAACCTCTTGTATTACCGGAACCCACACTCGAAATCCTTCTGGCAGAAGAAGGAACACAGCCTCTTGTATTGCCGGAACCCACGCTAAGGGATGTAATCTCGGTAGATAAGTTATTGCGCCACTCAAAACTGGATATCGGTATCGAGATCAGCAAGCTTTCAGGAGTGCAGGGGGTAACCAGCATTTCCAGCAAACTTATTGCTTCAGATGGGAAAGCTAACTTTGGTCCCTTTAAGTTAAACTATGGAGGCGGGTTTGTGAACGCTCAAGCCCAGATGGATCTGATCCGAAGTCCCAATATCGTTTTCGTTTCTGGCTCGACTGGAGGTTGGGACATCGGAAAAATTCTGGACTCCGTTGGCGCTGGCATCGATGCCTACGGCATAGTCGATGGAAAATTTAGTCTATCAGGCCGGCGGAGTTCTATTAAGGAGTTTATCAACTCCATGGATGGCACCGTTACCCTTCGGATGATGGACGGTCGCGTCGCAACGAGCCTTTTGGAATTGGCAGGTCTAGGAGTTCTACCTTGGCTTTTCTCCAAGGAGCGCCGTGAGCGGCAAACCCAAATAGCCTGTTTGTCGGCTCCACTAAAGGTGAATATTGGGCGCGTTTCCTTCGACCAGTTTGTGGTTGAGACAAAACGCGTGCAGGTTGTTGCGCGGGGTAGCCTGAACTGGCGTAATGATACAGTCAACATCCGCGCTGAGCCACGCCCACTTGGCAAGCCCTTGTTACGCAGCGCCTGGCCTGTGAACATTACTGGTAAGCTGTCTGCTGCAAACATCAAACCTGAGATCGGCGGATCATTCGCCCGACGGAGCGACGGGGCTGATACCATGCCCGAAGTGCGAAAACCTTGTGTACCTGATATCTTGCAATTGCAATGACAATGCTGTCGTTGCTGGACACATCTTTTTAAAGAATTATGCAAGGCGTCCGCCAATTGTAGGTATGTCCATACTGTCCTTTTCGTTAATATCGAGGTCGACCAATTCCGTGATGAACGTTAGCATGTTAATGCGTTGCTACAAAAAGAACTTCACAAGGAGCATGTCGAATAACTGCGGAAAGGTTGATAAAATTTTCAAAAACGTAAAAACCTTAGTGGAGTAATAGTTTGCTTCAGGAAACGCGTCAGAGATGGCTTTAGCGCGAATTTTATTTGCCGCGAGCGTGTTCGTGTATTTGCTGGCGTTTCCCGCAGGCGCCCAACAAAAGACCGGTGACTGGAAGTATGGCTTAGAAGTATACGGATGGCTGCCGGACATTAGCTCGACTTTGAGCAACGGCGCAGAGTCTGAGATTTCCCAAACCGACATTCTTGAAAACCTCGAATTCGCACTTCAAGGAAACATCTTTGCAACGAAGGGTAACTGGACCGTCTTTGCAGACACTGTGCTTTTACAACTCGGAGCCTATGATGATGCGGACTCTTCGCAGTCATTTGAAACGAGCACGTCACAATCAATTGACGACAGCGTCTCGGAATCGCTAAGCTTTTCCGGGCGGCTGGGACTTGTGAACCTCAATGTAAACGCGAATGCGCGACTCGACATCGAGGGAGATGTCGGCATTCAACTTGACACGTTACTGGATGTCTCCGCAGATGTCAGGCTTCGCTCCGCCATCAGCACTTTTGGGGCCGGATACACGTTCTATAAACATGGCAACACCACTCTGACAGCAATCGGTGGGGTCAGATACCTTTACCTGGATGTTGAAACAGACATTGATGTTCAGGTTGAGCTAGAAGGCGAGCTTGACGCTGATGTCGAGGGCGAAGTCTCCGGTGAGATTGAAGTGGAAGTTGAAACTCCTTTTGGCAGTGGACGGGCCACTCGCGAAGGCGGCACCGAATTCAGCAGAGAATTGAGCCAGAACTTCAGCCAATCGTTAGAGCAGCAGGTGAGTTTCGATGCGAGCGACCGCAACTGGGACGGGATCATAGGCATTCAGGGAGCAACAAAACTCGATGAAAAATGGACACTTCTGTACTACGCGGATGTCGGAACAGGCGACAGTGAGTACACGGCTCAGGCCAGAGTAGGTTTGAGCTATGCTTTAAACAACTTCGACCTTACTTTTGGCTACCGCTACCTTCACTATGAGTTGGATAGTCCGGTATTGGATGCACTGGATGTATCTGGCCCTTATGTGGGTGCACTCTTTCGGTTCTAAGCGATTAAAGGTCTTGTCAGAAGAACTTTGCTTGAGCGGGGCAGGGCGGTTGCATAGCATTTAGGAATAACCAAACCTGCCTCCTTCAAGTACTTCAAAACCAGCCCCGAGATCATCCGCCTGGCGGTGATGCTGTACATCCGTTTCCCGCTTTCGCTTCGGAACGTCGAAGATCTGCTGCACGAGAGAGGCATCGACGTGAGTCACGAAACTGTCCGATATTGGTGGAACCGGTTTGGCCCGATGTTTGCTGCTGAGATCCGAAGAAAGCGTGTTCAGCAATTGAGAGCATATTCCAAATGGAAGTGGCACCTGGACGAGGTTTTCGTGAAGGTGAATGGCAAGCGGCACTATCTTTGGCGGGCTGTTGATCATGAAGGCGAGGTGCTGGAAGCCGTTGTCACCAAACGCCGAAACAAGGCTGCAGCACTGAAATTCCTCAAGAAATTGATGAAGCGGCACGGTTGCGCCGAGGAGGTAGTCACAGATCGCTTCGCTTCCTACAAGGCTGCGCTCAGAGAAATGGGCGCGCTTGAAAAACAACAGACGGGCAGGTGGCTCAACAACCGCGTCGAGAATTCGCACCTCCCGTTTCGACGACGCGAACGCGCGATGCAGCGTTTCAGGCGCATGCGAAGTTTGCAGAAATTCGCCTCAGTCCATTTCTCCATCTACAACCACTTCAATCAGGAAAGATCGCTAACCAGAAGAGACACCTTCAAGCTGACCCGCGCCGCCGCTCTTAGCGAGTGGCGTCAACTTTGTTCCGGATAGGTTCGCGGTTTCCGCGGCAAACTGAGACTGGTTCGAATTCGTCTGACAGCACCCACTCAGGCCTTGTCAGAAGAACTTTATTTGAGCGGGGCAGGGGTGTTGCGTAGCTTTTGCCCATGACCAGACTTGCCTCTTTCAAATACTTTAAAACCAGCCCCGAAATCATCCGCCTTGCAGTGATGCTGTACATCCGTTTCCCGCTTTCGCTTCGGAATGTCGAAGATCTGCTGCACGAGCGAGGCATCGACGTGAGTCACGAAACTGTCCGGTATTGGTGGAACAGGTTTGGCCCAATGTTTGCTGCTGAAATCCGAAGAAAGCGTGTTCAGCAACTGCGCGCATACTCTAAATGGAAGTGGCATGTGGACGAGGTTTTCGTGAAGGTGAATGGCGAGCGGCATTATCTTTGGCGGGCCGTCGATCACGAAGGTGAGGTGCTGGAAGCCGTTGTCACCAGACGTCGAAACAAAGCTGCAGCACTGAAATTCTTCGAGAAATTGATGAAGCGGCACGGCTGCGCCGAAGAGATCGTCACGGATCGCTTCGCTTCCTACAAGGCTGCGCTCAGAGATTTGGATGCTCTCGAAAAACAACAGACGGGCAGGTGGCTCAACAACCGCGCTGAGAATTCACACCTGCCATTCCGACGAAGAGAACGCGCCATGCAACGTTTCAGGCGTATGCGAAGTTTGCAGAAATTCGCCTCCGTCCATTCCTCCGTCTACAATCTTTTCAACCAGGAAAGATCGCTCACCAGCCGAGACACCTTCAAGCTGACACGCACCGCCGCTCTTGCCGAGTGGCGCGAACTTGGTGCGGGATAGGGACAGCGTCACTGGCCTAACAGAGACGAGTTCGAATTCGTCTGACAGCACCAACTTGATCGCGAAGTGGTTGCCAAAGCAGCGGAAAGTCACTGACAGTATAAGTTGAAGGCCCGATGGGCCAATTCGCTGATCAGGAAGGATCCTAATGCCCGAAATATCTTTGAACGAGATCGAAATCGCCACAAAAACAGCACTAGAACGGCATGGTGCTCACTCTTGGATCGCTGCGGAGGTCGCCAAGGCTGTGCGTAAAGCCGAGGCGGTGAACAACAAGATTTGCGGGCTCTACTATCTCGAAAGCTATTGCCAGCAGTTACGATCCGGACGCGTTGATGGAACAGTTGATCCAGTTGTATCGCGGCCCCGCCCCGGGGCCGTTACCGTAGATGCGATGTATGGCTTTTCGCAACCGGCCTTTTCGCGTGGCCTGCCCGAGGCTGTTGCCGCGGCCAGGGAATGCGGTGTGGCAAGTCTTGCCGTAGCCCATGCTCACACCTGCACCTCTCTGGGCTACTTCACCGAACAGATTGCGCGGCAAGGCCTGATCGGTCTTGGCGTGACCAATGCCTCGCCGATTGTTGCGCCCCCCGGCGGCAAGACACGGGTGATCGGCACCAACCCGATCGCCTTTTCGGTTCCAGATGGCTCAGGTGGACTTGCCATGCAGTTCGACCAATCGACCACCACCGTGGCCCTTGGGAAAATCACAATGGCAAAAGCCGCTGGCGAGCAAATCCCCGAAGGGTGGGCCTTGGATGCGGAAGGGCAATCCACCACTGACCCCGAAGCCGCGCTTGGCGGCTCATTGGTCAGCGTAGGAGGCTATAAGGGTTGGGGCTTCGGGCTAATGGCCGAGGTGCTGGCTGCCGGGATGACGGGCAGCGTCATCAGCCGAGATGTCTTACCTCTCAAGGCGCCAGAAGGCCCGCCCCATGATCTTGGGCAATACTATCTGTTGATAGATCCTTGTACTTCGTCGGATTTTTACGAGCGTCTTGGACAAATCGCTGCAGGCGTCGCATTGGACGTAGGTGCCCGGATGCCAGGACAAGGCAAGACGGAGCAAGACCCTGTCCAACTCGAAAGGACGGTCTGGGATCAAACGCTGGCACTGGTTGGAATGCAGTAGTGGCGGTTCAGATATTCGCTATGAATTTTGCTACCATTCGGGATTGACTTGGCGAACGTTCGTTTCGTCCCGCACAGCGGACTTTTGTTGCGTCGGCACTGAGCGGCCGCTACGCGGACAAGGACGAAACCGCTCTCGCGGTATTGGCGCTGGTGGCGTTCGCTGGGCACTGATTGGGGCACAGAGATTTTGTAGATGGGCGCGTCTGCCTGACGATTGG
>NZ_LQBP01000003.1 GCF_001507545.1 Ruegeria profundi | reverse complement strand
CATATCAGATCGCGCCATTTTCCTGCTCCCGACTGCTTTTCAGGAAACACAATCACAAGCCTATGGGAATGAACAGAAATTAATGGGTGTAATGCCTAATCGTATCTGATGCTGTTCGATAGCGGTATTGCACCACTGGACGCTGCCAAAATCCTTTACTATATAACTCAGGAAACAGATCCGAGGCACGAATGACTCATCCGAGTGAACAATTGGAAGGCACGCCGCTGATCGCGCCGTCTAGCGTTGAGCACCCCCTGTACGACTCAGTGGTAGAAGCCTGCAGATCGGTTTTCGACCCTGAAATACCGGTGAACATTTATGATTTGGGTCTGATCTACACGATCGACATCACCTCGGAAAACGCGGTGAAAGTCATCATGACACTGACAGCGCCCGGCTGTCCGGTTGCAGGCGAAATGCCCGGCTGGATCGTAGAAGCGATTGAGCCCGTCGCGGGTGTCAAAGAGGTTGACGTTGAACTGACGTGGGAGCCGCCCTGGGGAATGGACATGATGTCTGATGAGGCGCGTCTGGAATTGGGTTTCATGTAGCTTCAGTGCGCCAATCGGTTCCAGCATCAGTTGGGATTTCGGACAAAATCCAATACTCATAAAGTTCGATTAAAATTTGAATACAGTGTATTGCGTGCCGCAATTGATCTTTATTTCAGACGCACGCCCATCCAGAGCCTTAACATAGTCGCCTGATAGCATAGACAGACGCTTTTGTTCAGTTCCAATCACCAAACCCAAAAGCGCACCCACTGGCGTGATTACGACCACATTTTCAACCTGCTGATCCTCGGTATGCTTTTTTTCACCTGCTATCACTTGCAGTCAGTGTAACAACCGTCAAAACTAGTGGCACGTTATTGTTTGTAAACGTATTTTTTGATTATGTTCATATCTGAGCACCAACCCATTTCGTAAGATTTATTGTGCATTCAGCGAAGGTCAGCACGGTAAAAAACGCAACAGCTTTCCCGGAAGCACAGCAAAAGAGAACAGAGCACCCCAGCTATGCCTTGAGCCTTCGCGGCGTCGATACTAGATTAAAGGCAACGCGCGACAACGGAGATCGAAATGTTCGGCATTCCCGGCAAACAGGCCGTAACCATTACGCCCAAGGCGGCAGAGCAGATTGCCCGGCTGATGAAGTCAGGCAACCATGCGGGCTTGCGTATTGGTGTCAAGAAAGGCGGCTGTGCTGGCATGGAATACACCATGGACTACGTTGACGAACCCGACCCCAATGACGAGGTTGTCGAGCAGGACGGAGCCAAAATCATCATTGCACCAATGGCGCAGATGTTCCTGTTCGGGACTGAAATCGACTATGAGGTCTCGCTGCTAGAATCGGGTTTCAAGTTCCGCAACCCGAATGTTGTCGACGCCTGTGGCTGTGGCGAGTCGATCAAGTTCGATGAAGGGCTCTCCTCCCAACTTTAAGACACCTGCAGATGCAGGTACGTTTCTTTGAAACGGCGTGTAAGGTGTTCGCCTGCCAAAATTCTTTCATCCGATCCGGGCGGTGCCACATTGGTGTCGTAGGACGGGTTGAAGAATAGCGGCACGGATAGCCGCTCCTCGGTCCCGCCAACCACGCGGTGCAAGGTGGCTTTGACTTGGCCACCCGTCCAGAACTCTAACATTTCACCGAAGTTTACGACGAATACCCCAGGCTCGGCTTCAACCGCTTCCCATCTGCCGTCGGGCATACGAACCTCTAACCCTGCTGTTCCATCCGTGGCCAACAAAGTGAGGCAGCCATAATCCGTATGCGCGCCGATCCCGAAATCGCGCGCTCCGGCCCAAATCGGACGTTTCGGATAGTAGTTTCCCCGCAGCAGTGCCATCGGTGGCTCGAAAGCGTTGTCAAAACTGTCAGCCTCGCGCCCCAGTGCCACGGCGATTGCCCGTAACACCCGCATGGCCACTGCGCTGGCGTCCTTGAAATAGGTCTGTATCGTCTCTTTGAACCCGGGCGGCGATTGCGGCCAAAGATTGGGAGCATAAACGCTCAGATCGCAATAAGGGCTACCCGCAGGCAGTTCAAACCCACAGTCAAACACTTCCTTAAAGTCCGGATTGGCGTCCGGATCGACCTGTTCGGACTGCGGCGCGCCCCAACCACGGTTGGACCCGGTTACCGACATATCGACCTTCTGCTTTTCCACTTCGGGCAGATGGAAAAAATCACTGTAGGCCGTAAGAACTTGGCGTACGCGATCACCATCCAATCCAGTATTCGAGACCGTCAGGAAACCTACCTCAGCCACGGCGTGCAGTAGCTTTTGTAACTCGTCAGGATCGCGCTGATCCAATTTCCTCAGATCAAGGTTGTTGATCATTTTTTCCAGCCAAACTTTCGCGCGGATACTGCCGATTTGGCACTCACAGTGCAACCACAATTGTCAGGCGTTACTGGCGGTGCTATCCGGTTCCACGACATACGAAATTCACGGAGATCGGGATATGAGGCGCAAGCTTGCGGCTGGAAACTGGAAGATGAATGGCACCTCAGCGGCGCTGAGTGAGCTGGAGGCTTTGGCCCGGAATTTCCCCTCCTCAGATATCGACATATTGATCTGCCCGCCAGCCACACTGCTGCATCGCGCTGCAGGTATTGTTCGGGAAACGAGCGTTTCAGTTGGCGGGCAGGATTGCCAAGCAGCGGTTTCGGGCGCACATACCGGAGATATCAGCGCTGACATGCTGGTCGACGCAGGGGCAAGCGCAGTCATCGTGGGCCACTCTGAGAGGCGAGAGGATCACGGTGAACAGAATGAAACTGTTCGTGCCAAGGCCAGCGCGGCTATGGGTGCCGGGATAAAGGCGATCGTCTGCGTCGGCGAAAGCCTAGAGCAACGTGAGACCTCCAAGACACTGGATGTTATCGCCGATCAAATAGCTGGCTCGGTCCCGGACCAATCAACAGGTGATAACCTAGTAGTCGCGTATGAACCAATCTGGGCAATCGGCACAGGCAAGGTTCCATCACTAAGCGACATCCAAGAAGTTCACGATTTCATTCGTACCCTGCTGGACCAACGTTTCGGCAAAGAAACCGCCCAATCTGTGCCTCTGCTTTATGGCGGATCAGTCAAACCTGACAACGCCTCGGATATTTTTGGCGTACCGAATGTGGACGGTGCGTTGGTCGGTGGGGCCAGCCTGAAAGCTTCGGACTTTTCGGTCATCGTCAAAGCTCTGGAAGTAGCCTGATTTTTTGGTCCCGACACCATGCAGGAAAACAAGACTGTTGTTTCATTGAACCCAGTCGTCGCAGTGACGGCTGGGTTTGTTTTTGTGACTATGCGAGTTTCATGGCCACCAGGCCAGATACAATCAACACGGCGGCAAGGATGCGCTGCGGCGTTACAGCCTCACCCAAAAAGATTGCCCCGACCAGGAACGCTCCGACTGCTCCGATACCGGTCCAGATAACATACGCAGTGCCAAGCGGAAGTGTGCGCATCGCCATCGCCAGCAGTCCGAACGATCCGATCATGGACACGCCCATGACTGCGGTCGGCCAAATTCGCGTGAAACCGGCAGATTGCTTCATGGCAACTGCCCAAACAATTTCCAGAAGGCCGGCAAACAACAACAAAATCCAGGACATGAGAACACCTGTTTATCTTTCGGGTCGTCCCGAATGATTGCCCGTTATGGGGAGGTCGTCCTCAGCGCTCGAGGTAAGCACTCATCGCCCGGCTTCAAGGGCGAGTCGCCAATTCTCTTCAGAAACTGTCTTGCAAAAAAGGCTACGCACTCGGTTGTTTCAAAGGCCATAGAAATAAATAAGGCCGGGCCCTTTTCAGGACCCGGCCTCGTCTTCAGCAGGTCAAGCCCGCTAATTCGTTACGATTTCCGGCCCCATGAAGGTATTGGGCAAGAAGGTCGAAATCCACGGTATGTATGTCACCATGATCAGGAAAACGAAGAGCACGGCCAGGAACGGTAACGCCGCCTTGACGACGCTCATCATCGGCATGCCCGCCACGCCCGATGTCACGAACAGGTTCAGACCAACGGGCGGTGTGATCATTCCAATCTCCATGTTCACAACCATGATGATACCCAAATGGATCGGGTCGATGCCCAACTCGATCGCAATGGGGAACACCAGCGGCGCCACGATGACCAACAGGCCCGAAGGCTCCATGAACTGACCGCCGATCAGAAGGATCACGTTCACCACGATCAGGAAGGTAATCGGCCCCAATCCGGCGGACAGCATGGCACTGGCGATATGCTGGGGCACCTGCTCATCGGTCAGCACGTGTTTCAGGATAAGCGCGTTGGCAATGACGAACAGAAGCGTGACGGTCAGTTTACCCGCCTCGAACAGCGTATGTTTCGTATCCGGGTGGAAAAAGGCCGTGATCAGTGCGTAGGGCTTTTTCATCAGGGACAGGTTGGCTGCGCCATCCTCGGTGCTGAGCGGCCCCATGTCCTTGTAGACAAAACTTGCGATGAAAAAGGCGTAAACAGCAGCCACGGCTGCGGCTTCAGTCGGGGTGAAAATCCCGCCATAGATACCACCCAGTATGATCACAATCAGGAACAGCCCCCAGCCGGCTTCTCGTGCTGAGACAAAGATCTCACTCCAGCCCTTCCAGTCACCTTTCGGCAGGTTCTTGACCTTGGCCATGACGTAAATGGTGATCATTAGCATAAGGCCCGCCATCAGGCCCGGAATGACACCAGCCAGGAACATGCGACCGACCGAGACCTCAACGGCGGCTGCGTAAACAACCATCACGATCGAGGGCGGGATCAGGATACCCAAAGTACCTGCATTACAGATCACGCCCGCCGCGAATTCCTTGGAATACCCCACCTGCCGCATCCCTGCGATCACGATGGAGCCAATGGCCACAACAGTCGCCGGAGAAGACCCGGACAGCGCCGCAAACAGCATACAAGCAAACACACCGGCAATCGCCAAACCACCCGGCAGGTGCCCCACGCAGGCAATCGAGAACCGGATGATCCGCCTTGCCACACCGCCCGTCGTCATGAACGACGAGGCTAGAATGAAGAACGGGATCGCCAACAGGGTGAAGTGCCCTTCGAAAGCTTCGAACAGCGTACCCGCGACGGATGCGAGAGAGCTGTCAGAATAGATCAGCAGGAACAGGGTTGAGCTGAGGCCCAAAGCCACCGCAATCGGAACACCGATCAGCAACAGGCCGATGACCATCGAGAAAAGAAGTATCACGTCCATCAGTCATGCTCCCCTTGCTGCGCGCGTACTTCTTCGATCTCGTCCTCGACTTCGTGGCTGGCGACCAGACGATCCGTCTCGCCACGCAATATCTGGACGGCGACCTGCGCAAACCGGATCACCAGCAGCAGCATCGACAATGGCAGGATGAAGTAGGGAACAACCTTTGGAAGTTTTTCGTAGGCTTCGCCGTAGTTGATCATGTCCTCCAGAAACCGCAGCGGTGCGACCATGGGGATGTCATCAACCTCGTAAAAGCTCTGACTACGTGCGTCGAAATTAAAGCCCGTCGGAAACCAGCGGCCCGATGTTGGCGGCAGGTCGGCAAACACCGCCCAGTAGTCATAGGCGCCCTTCAACATCAGCAGTGAGAATACGAGACAACAGCCAACCGCGATCAGCGCCAAGATACGCCTCGGCGTTGGGGCCAGCATGTTCAGGATTGCATCAACCCCCAGATGGGCGTGTTTTTTTACCGCGTAGGAAGCCCCTAACAACACCAGCCAGCCAAATGTGAACACTGTAAGCTCAAGCGCCCACAGGATATTCGAGTTGAATACGAACCGCGCGATCACATTGGCAAATGTTACAGCCGTCATAAGGCCCAACAACAACGCAATCAGGGTTTCTTCGATATGGTCGACCAGCCCGCCTTGGCCGGATTTCGCACCAGACATCCCTCTGTCCCCGCATTTTTATTGTGAGAATAATAGCGGGCGGACCATTATCTGGCCCGCCCGGCCAGCGCGTCGATAACTCCCCAGTGTGGGACGCGCGGCCTGAGCCGGGGGTTTAGAACCCGGCGTTGATCGCTTGTGCCGCGTCGATCTTATCCTGACCAACGTCGTCGGCGAACTTATCCCAGACCGGCTTCATCGCATCCACCCAAGCCTGACGCTGCTCTGGGGTCAGTTCACGAATGACGCCGCCTGCTTCGGTGATCGAGGCTTTGGCCGCTTCGTTCACTGAGAAGGACTCTTTGTTCCGCATCTCGGTCACTTCGCCAAGAATGGTGAGGAATTGTTCGCGAACCTCTGGGTCAAGGCTGTCCAGCCAGTCAACCGAGGTCACGACGAGATAGTCGATGATGCCGTGATTGGTTTCGGTGATGCCGTCCTGCACCTCGAAGAACTTCTTGCCGTAGATGTTCGACCAAGTGTTCTCCTGCCCGTCCACAACGCCCTGTTGCAGCGCGCCGTACACTTCCGAGAACGCCATCTTCTGCGGGCTGCCGCCGATGGCCTCCATCTGCGCCACCAGCACGTCCGAGGACTGAACCCGGAATTTAAGGCCATTTGCATCAGACGGATCAACCAGCGGCTTGTTGGCTGACATCTGCTTCATCCCATTGTGCCAGAAGGCCAACCCTTGCAGGCCGCGGCGTTGCATGCTGTCTTTCATGGCCTGCCCTTCGGCTGACGCCTGGAACGCGTCCACAGCGTCAATGTTCTTGAACATGAACGGCAGGTCGAAGAGGCGGAATTGCTTCGTGAACTTCTCGAATTTCGACAGCGAAGGCGCAGCCAGTTGCACATCACCCTGCAACATCGCCTCAAGCACCTTATCGTCGTTGTAGAGTGTGGAGTTCGGATAGACCTCCATACACATCACGCCGTTCATTTCGTCGTTAACACGCTGTTCCAGCAGTGAGGCCGCAATGCCTTTGGGGTGCTTGTCGGTGTTCGTCACATGCGCGAACTTTACGACAATTTCACCATCGTCACAGGCCGCGATACCTGCGGTCGCCGTTACAGTCAGAGCAACTGCTGTTGCAGCCGTTGATAGGAATTTCATCTGTCTTTTCCTCCCAGACTTCCAAATCTGTCATTCGACGCATCCTTGCGCCGCATGCCGGGAAGTGAACCGAATCAACCGTCACGGCTCAACGATTTGTTTCACCGTTGAAAGCTATTGCTTTTATCACGTAAAAATAATGCGTTATTTGCTTTTTCTCTGGTTGTTCTACAGCCTACAAAAGAGGTTGTGCGAAATTCCGCACAGGTGATGAGACACTTGTGCGGATTTTCGCACTCTTCCCGAATCATTCGCACAGAATCACTTTTTTCTTTAATACACGACCGCAGGCCGCGTTAGCGGGCTGCCAAGCCCAACACGTTTTGACGCATTATAATGCGGCAAAAAGTGGCGGGAGAGGTTCTGCTCACCTTCGATAGTCTTCGGGTCGGATCTGATACCGCGCCAATTTATCATAGAATGTCTTGCGCGGCAGTTTGAGCGCCGTGGCCGCATCCGAAGCTTTCCCATTATGACGCCCCAACGCCGCAATCAGTAAAGACCTCTCAACCCGTGCCATCTGTTCGTTCAAACCCAGATCAGCCGCTTGCGCCACCTCTTCCGGCATTCCCAACACAAACCGCATCGCGGCAGACATCAACGAACGTGCATTGCCCGGCCAGTCGCTGGCCATAAGCAACGCAAGGTGATCAGAGGTTATCTCGGGCTCCGAAATACCGGCTTGTTCAGCCGCTTGCGCAACATAGTGACGAAAAAGAACCGGTATATCCTCGGGCCTTTCAGCCAAAGACGGAATGCGAACGCGCATAACGTCCAAACGATAGAACAAGTCCGCGTGAAACCGCCCTTCGGCGGACATTGCGGACAAGTCCGCCGTTGTACCTGCCAGAAAACGCGAACCCACGCCCTGCTCGACCAACTCAAGCGCTGCATATTGCGTTGCCTCGGGCATGGCCGAGATTTCGTCCAGAAAGAGTGAGCCCCCCGCAGCATCTTCACAGATCTGCACCAGTTCCTTGGCCGTCAGCCCGGACGAGGGCCGCTTTACAAACGGTCCCAACCCCTGAGGGGACATCAGATGAATGACCTCAGCCACTTTTGAAATCCCACTCCCCGCAGGGCCAGTGACCAAAACTTCGGCTCCGGTGGGGGCAACGGTGCGGACACGGTCCCGCAACGCCTCTGCCTGCGGCGACAGGCCGAACAACATGCGCGCGGCGGGGTCTCCGCGTTCAAGCTCATGTTTCAGGGCGCGTTGCTCAAGAACCTGCGCCCGCGCCGAGAAGGCCTTGCCCAGAACATCAAGCAGGTCAGCCGCAGCGCATGGTTTCTCAAGGAAATCAAACGCCCCCTGCCCCATGGCGCGCACGGCCATTGGGATATCGCCCTCGCCAGTCAGCAAGATAACCGGAAGTTCAGGGTCCACCTCATTTGCATAAGTCAAAAGGTGAAATCCATCCCGTCCGGGCATGCGAATATCCGATACGATGACACCGGGGAAATCCGCACGAATGTGATCCTTGGCCGCCACGAAAGACCCAGCCGTCACCGGAGCGTAGTCGGCCAGTTCCAGCGTCTGCGCCAAAGCCTCGCGCACAGCAGCGTCGTCATCGACCAAAAGAACCTTGCGCGTCATGCCGCTTCATCTTCCTGATAGCTCTCAAGCTCCACGGTGAACTCGGCCCCCTTCAGGGTGTTGGCACCGCGGATCTTGCCACCAAAACTTTGCACCAGTCCATAAGAGATCGATAGGCCAAGCCCCATCCCCTCGGACGATCCAACGGCCTTGGTGGTGTAAAACGGCTCAAACAGCTTTTGCGTATTTTCAATACCCGGACCGATATCGCGTACAGTGACAGCCAGTTTTCTACCGTTGACTATCGCGATACTGATAAGACGTTCGTCCTGCTGGCTCATCGCGTCTGCGGCATTGTTGATCAGGTTTACAAAAACCTGCACAAGGCGCACCTCTCCGCCCCAGGCAAACACAGGGTTGTTCGGGGGCTGCCAGTCCATTTTTACGCCTTCGGACTTTAACCGCGCCTCTGTCAGTTCGACCGCCGTATCAATGACCTGCACCAAGTCGACCTTGCCCATAGGTTCGCTTTCATTGCGCGCGAAAGCACGCAGGTTTTTAATAATCCTGGCCATCCGGGCTGCCATATCGGAAATTCTCCTAAGGTTTTCCGAAGCCTTTTCATCCCGGCCACGCGCCAGAAACGCGGCACCGTTGTCAGCAAATTGCCGGATCGCCATCAACGGTTGATTCAGTTCATGACTGATCCCTGCAGACATCTGACCCAAGGCGCTCAATTTACCTGCCTGGATGAGTTCCTCTTGCGCGTGTTTCAGAGCTGCCTCAGCTTCTTGCCGCTCATGAACCTCACGGCGCAATGCGGTGTTTGCGGCGGTCAAGGCGCGGGTGCGTTTAGTAACCCTGCTCTCTAAAACAGCATTCGCTTCGGCCAGTGTCCGCCGCCTCTCGGTCGCCAAAAACAACAGCGCACCAAAAGCCAGACAGATCGCGGCAACAGTGGCGGCTTGCAGGCCCGCCAGCCGACGTGCCGGCGCGACATCCACAAGCACCTCGGCCGTCATGTCGATGACGGGTAGCTCCAGCATCAGGTGCAGCGCGCGTTTGGGTAAGTACCGGCCCCAGTTCAGCTTCCACAACTCGTGCGGCCCCACCCAGGTCGAGGCGAAGTCGACATCGGCACCCTCTGTTGGCACAAGACCTTGTTGGCTTTCGACCCGCCGCCAGAACAAAAGGTCTGACCGGTTTGAGATGAAAACAACCCCTTCGCCATCAATAAAGAACACCGCCTCGGTACTGCCCCGCCAGGTCTGTTCGACGTCCTGCACATCGGCAATCACCATTACCGCGCCAATCACACGCCCCGCCGCATCAAAGGTCGGTGCCGCGTAAGAGTAAATCCTGTCACCGCTGATCGGTACCACACCATGAGCGCTGCCTAATGCCCCCTGCATGGCGCGCCGAAAAGCCAGGTCGTCCGCCATATTTCGCGAAACCAATGGTTGCGCAGCCGCGAGGACCTGCCCTTTAGGGTCCAGGTAGATCATGTTGACCGCAGCCGTCTTGTCGGCGACATCCAACAAGACCGCCTGCGCCCGCCTTCGTTGTTGCGGTGTTGCAAGCTGTTGCAAGACCGGATGGCTTGCCATCAACACTGCCAGTTCCTGATAAACCTGCATTTGTGTCGTCAACCGGTCCGCGGCCAGTTCAAGGTCTGCCTCGGCCTTTTCGCTTAGCTGAGACAAGGCCTGTCGATACCCATAAGACCAAACACCGGCGGACAACAGTCCGACAGCAACCAGAAAACCCAGGATCACCAAAACCCTCTGCATACCCTAGGGTCTTGCATTCGACGCGCCGCATGGCAAGTCTGCCTTTTATGAAGACAGTGCTTCAATCCCCGGTCGATCCGGATTTCGTCCAAGATCCCTATCCATTTTACCATTCGGCTCGCGCGCACGGGGATCTCGTGTATTGGGAGGACTATCGGAAAGTTGCCGCTGTTTCCCACAAAGCCGTACAGGCCCTGCTTAAGGATCGCCGCTTTGGTCGAGAGGTCCCTGTTGAATTTCAGCGACCCGCAGCCGCGCACCTTGCCCCTTGGCTGAACGTCGAGGCACATTCTCTGCTCGAAGCCGAGCCGCCCCGCCACACCCGTCTACGCGCGCTGGTTATGCGCGCGTTCACATCACGCGGAATTGCAGCGTTAGAGCCGTCTGTTCTCGACCTATGCAATACACTGATTGATCGCTTTCCAAGCACCCCTTTTGATCTGCTGGACGCATATTGCACGCAAATCCCCGTGATCACGATTTGCCGGCTGTTGGGGGTTCCGGAACAGCAATCACCCGACCTGCTCAGGTGGTCTCATGCGATGGTGGCGATGTATCAGGCCAGCCGCACGCGCCAGACCGAGGACGAAGCTGCCAATGCCGCGCGGGAATTCACAGCCTTTCTGAGCGACTACATCGAGAAACGCCGCTCTGACCCACAGGACGACTTGATTACCCGCCTGATCGAAGCTGAAGAAAAAGGTGAAAAGCTATCGCGGGATGAATTGGTGGCCACCTGCATCCTGCTTTTGAATGCAGGGCATGAGGCGACAGTACACTCCTTAGGTAACGGTGTAAAAACGCTCCTGCAGCTAGGACTTGATCCCCGCACCTACGACATTGATGAGTTGGTCGAGGAAATCCTGCGTTATGACCCCCCGTTGCATATGTTCACCCGCTACGCATATGAAGACGTCGAAATCTATGGTCACAGGTTCAAACGCGGTGATGAGGTCGCCTTGTTGCTTGGGGCCGCCAACCGTGATCCGTCAGTTTGGAATGAACCGGATGTGTTTGAACCAACGCGCCCGGTCGTCACCAATACCAGCTTTGGAGGCGGCTTGCATTTCTGCGTCGGTGCCCCTTTGGCACGGCTAGAGATGCGCCTAGCTTTGAAAATTCTTTTCCAGCGGTGTCCGAGCATCCGCCTGAGTGCTGAGCCGAACTATTCTAACACCTATCACTTTCGCGGGCTAACGCGCCTGACGGTTAAGGCGTGACAGATTTCAGTTATCGCTGAGCGCATTGAGCGGCAGCATGGTGGTGGATTTGATCTCTTCCATCGACAACAGGGCCGTTACGTTATGAACCCGCACCTCAGAAATCAGAGTTTGGTAAAACTCGTCATAGGCCCTCGCATTCTTGACCCGCACTTTGAGGATGTAATCAATGTCCCCCGCCAGCCGGTGTGCCTCTTGCACCTCGGGTCTGTCTTGCAAGGCCTTGAGAAACTTGCGCTGCCATTCCGCCTCATGCTCTGACGTCCGGATCAGAACGAAGAATGTGGCTTCGAATCCCAGTGCCTCGGCATCCAGCAGAACCGTGTGCTGACCAATCACCCCAGCCCCTTTGAGCTTGCGAATTCGATTCCAGACCGGGGTCTTGGAACTGCCAACTCGGGCTGCTATCTCGTCCAGCGATTGGCTGGCGTCGCGTTGAAGCTCGACCAGAATTTTCCGGTCTGTGTCATCAATCCGCACCGACATTCCAAATTTCCCTTCGTTTCGAAACCTGCGTCCCTCAGACACGATATGATAGAACATTTGTTCTTATTTATGCGCTCATATGGCGCTTGGGTGGGAATATTTCCTATATTGCGGGTTAAGTCAAACAACGTGGAACGAAACATGCAGGTCACGCAATCACATGATGTCACAGGGCACGTCGACTTTGTCGGCGCAGGACCGGGTGATCCGGAATTGCTGACACTCAAAGCTATAAAAGCGTTTGAAAGCGCCGATATCGTTCTGCATGATCGTCTGATCAGTGCCGAGATCCTGCAATTGGCTGGAAAAACGGCTGTTCTGGTTGATGTTGGCAAGGCAGGATTTGGACCGTCCTGGAAACAGGCAGACATCGACGCCCTGCTGGTTGATTACGCCACAAAAGGTCAGCGCGTCGTGCGCTTGAAATCAGGCGATCCGACTGTGTTCGGACGCTTGGACGAAGAGATCGAAGCGGTTGAGGCCGCTGGCGTCCCCTGGCAGATCGTTCCCGGTATCACCGCGGCCTCTGCCGCTGTTGCCAGTATTGGTCAAAGCCTGACGCAGCGCGGCCGAAATTCTTCGGTGCGTTTTCTGACCGGTCACGACATGAAAGGTTTCGCCGATCACGATTGGAACGCCTTGGCACGTCCCGGCGCGGTTGCAGCGATTTACATGGGCAAGAAATCCGCGCGGTTCATCCAGGGTCGTCTTATCATGCACGGTGCGGATCGCGCCACGCCCATAACCCTGGTTGAAAACGCCTCTCGCCCTGATCAACGCATCCTGGCCACTGATCTGGACAGGTTGCCCAATGACCTGAGCGCCGCCGAGATGGATGGCCCCACCCTAACGTTTTTTGGCCTTGCACCGCGCCACGCGGTCCAGGCCCTGACTGAATTCAAGAAGGAGCACGCCTGATGCCCCGCACATTTACCCCCAAGGTGGTCACCGCCAACGATCTGATGGAAGGTGACGTAATTTACCTGACAAGTGAAGACCGCTGGACACGCGACCTTTCTGAGGCCGAACTGATCACGGATGAGGCCCATGCGCAGGTTCGTCTTTTGGATGCGCAGCGCCAGACCGACATCATTGTTGGTGCCTACCTCGCTGACGCGGTAGCCGGCGAAAACGGTCCCGAACCCACTCATTTCCGCGAGGACTTCCGCCGCACTGGCCCGTCCAACTATGCCCACGGCAAGCAGGAAAAAGCAACGCAGCCCCGGGCCTGACCTACGGCCCCATTCTCCTCTTCAAGGCCCCAAGGTTACGGGGCTGCAACTAAGGACAGCTAGACATGTATCGCTACTCCGAGTTCGACACAGCCTTTCTGGAAGAGCGCAACAAACAGTTCCGCGCACAGGTCGAGCGCCGCATTGACGGCTCGCTCACGGAAGATGAATTCAAGCCCCTGCGCCTGATGAACGGCCTGTATCTGCAACTGCACGCTTACATGCTGCGGGTCGCAATCCCCTATGGTACGCTATCCAGCGCGCAGATGCGTCAACTGGCCCTGCTGGCCGAGAAGTGGGACAAGGGCTATGGCCATTTCACCACCCGTCAGAACATCCAGTACAACTGGCCAAAGCTGAAAGACGTGCCGGATATGCTGGACGCACTGGCCGAGGTTGGCATGCACGCCATCCAGACGTCGGGCAACACGATCCGCAACGTGACCGCGGACCACTTTGCCGGTGCCGCTGCGGATGAAGTCGCAGACCCCCGCCCCTATGCCGAATTGCTGCGTCAGTGGTCGACCGATCACCCGGAATTCCAGTTCATGCCGCGTAAGTTCAAGATCGCCATCACCGGCTCGGAAAATGATCGCGCCGTGATCAAGGCCCATGACATCGGTCTGCAACTGATCGAACGCGACGGCGTTCTGGGTGCCCGCGTTATCGTCGGTGGCGGTCTGGGTCGTACACCCATGATCGGCAAAGAGCTGTCCGAGTTTGTCGCCTTTGACGACCTGCTAGCCTACCTGGAAGCCACCGTTTCTGTTTGGAACCAGATTGGTCGCCGTGACAACAAATACAAGGCGCGGATCAAGATCACCGTCCACGAAAATGGCATCGACACCATCCGCGCCAAGGTGAATGAGCGTTTCCTTCAGGTGCGTCCGCAGTTCAAAGGTGCCGACATGGCCCTGCTGGAAGAGATCAAGAGCCACTTCGCCCCGCCTGTCTTCCGCGAAGGTTCGGTTGCGTCGTTCGAAAGCGCTTACACCACCGATCCGGTGTTCCGCTCGTGGATCGACACCAATATCGCGCCGCACAAAAATGCCGACCACGCGATCGTCACAATCTCAATCAAAAAGCACGGCGCGACGCCGGGTGATGCGACGGCTGAGCAGATGCGCGTGATGGCAGACTTGGCCGAAGAATTCGCCTATGACGAATTGCGCATCAGCCATGAGCAGAACGTGATCCTGCCGCATGTCCACAAATCGGACCTGCCTGCGATCCACGCGAAGCTTAAAGAGTACGAGTTGGCCACCGCCAATATCGGTCTGATCAGCGACATCATCGCCTGCCCCGGCATGGATTACTGCGCACTGGCCACGGCGCGTTCAATTCCGGTTGCACAACAGATCGCAACCCGTTTTGACGAGTTGAAGCTGGAACACGATATCGGTCATCTGAAGATCAAGATCTCGGGCTGCATTAACGCATGTGGTCACCACCACGTGGGTCATATCGGAATTCTTGGTCTGGATCGCGCTGGAGTCGAGAACTATCAGATCACGCTGGGCGGTGACGGCACCGAGACGGCTGCTATTGGCGACCGCACAGGTCCCGGATTTGCGTACGACGAAATCGTCCCAGCTGTTGAGCGCATTGTCGACGCCTATCTGGAACAACGCGAAAGCAGTGAGGAGACATTCCTGCAAACCTATCGCCGTGTAGGAATGGCGCCGTTCAAAGCGGCCCTCTACCCCGAGGCGCAGGCCAATGCCGCTTGACCTGATTCAAACGGAACTGGGCAAAGACCGAAGCGAACTGACCGAAAAGGTCGAGGCGCTGAACGCTCAGTTCCGTCACCACAGCGCCCATGACGTGATGCATGGTGCCTTGGACGAGATCGAGCAATTGGCGCTGGTCTCAAGCTTTGGCGCTGAGTCGGTCGTTTTGCTGCACATGGCTGCGGTGGTCGACAAGATGACGCCGGTTTTGTTCGTGGACACCCAGATGCTGTTCACCGAAACGCTCGAATATCAGCAAGAGGTCAGCGAACGTCTGGGTCTGAAAAACGTTCATATCATCCGTGCCGAGGATGAGGACATTCAGCGCGATGACCCTTATGGTGCCTTGCGGCTTCGGGACACGGATGCGTGCTGCAATCTGCGTAAAACGTTCCCGTTGCAGCGGGCATTGGCGGGATACGACGGCTGGATCACCGGTCGCAAACGGTTTCAGGCTGGCACACGTGCCGCCCTGGAATTCTTTGAGGTCGAGGACGGCACCGGCCGGATCAAGGTTAATCCGCTGGCGCATTGGGCCCCCGAGGACGTGCGCGCCTATATGGATGAAAACAACCTGCCCAGGCACCCGCTGGTGGCCAAAGGATACCCGTCGATCGGCTGTGCGCCCTGCACCTCGCCGGTCAAAGAAGGCGAAGACCCCCGCGCCGGACGCTGGCGCGACCAGAACAAGGAAGAGTGCGGCATCCATTTTGTCGATGGCAAGATGGTGCGCGCCGGAGAGAGAACATGAATGTAATCGTATCGGATGACGGGTTTGCACCCGATGACTGGACCGATGGCTTTGTAACACTGGATGACGCCGCAAATGATCTAGTGGCGTTGGATGTGACCTCGGATACCGACCCAGATGAACTGGTTGATCGTTTAGGTAATGCGAAAATGGTCCGCGTGGATTTTCCGTCATCGGCAGATGGGCGCGGTTTTACCATCGCCCGTATCCTGCGCCTTAAAGGTTATACTGGCCGCCTGCGCGCCAAAGGCCACATTCTGGCCGATCAGTACGCAATGGCCCGTCGTAGTGGTTTCGACGAGGTTGAAATCGACAGTGAACTGGCCACACGTCAGCCAGAAGAACAATGGCTGGCGCGTGCCAATTGGAAAGACCACAGCTACCAGGCTCGCCTGCGCGGCTAAGGCCGCGCCTGCCAGCTTACAAGGCAACTTGGGGGCATATGCCCCCTTTTCCTGACTTGGATCAAAGTTTAAACGGAGATGTCGGTTTACCCAACTGGCAGTGAAACGATGACAGAGATGAAGCCCGTGACCGAAGCAACCGCCGTAAAGGCCCCCGTCCTGCCGGACGCTCAGACCGTTACCGACGTGAAACACTGGACTGAAAGCCTGTTCTCGTTCCGTGTAACGCGCCCAGCAAGCCTTCGGTTTCGCTCGGGTGAGTTCGTTATGATCGGTCTGCTTGGCGACAACGGTAAACCGCTGCTGCGCGCTTATTCGATCGCGTCCCCGTCCTGGGATGAAGAATTGGAGTTCTATTCGATCAAGGTGCAGGACGGTCCGTTGACGTCGAAACTGCAACACATAAAACCGGGTGACCAGATTATCCTGCGCCCCAAGCCCGTGGGAACATTGGTACATGACGCCCTGCTGCCCGGCAAACGGCTGTGGTTCTTTGCAACCGGCACCGGCTTCGCGCCTTTCGCTTCGTTGTTGCGTGAACCTCAAACCTATGAGGATTACGACGAGGTCATCATTACCCATACCTGCCGGGAAGTGGCCGAGCTGGAATATGGCAAGCAACTGATCGAAAACATCCGTCAGGACGAGTTGCTGACCGAGTTGATCGGTGAAGGCTTTGCCGACAAGATCCGCTACTACCCGACGACCACGCGGGAACAAAGCCCCAAGATGGGTCGCATCACCAATCTGTTGAAAGACGGGACAGTGTTCGCTGATCTGGGTATCGAAGGCGGCATCAAGCCCGAAACCGACCGGGCAATGGTCTGTGGTTCATTGGCCTTCAATCTGGACATCAAGGAAATCCTAGAAGAGTTCGGCCTGCGTGAGGGTGCAAACTCTGAGCCCAAGGAATTCGTGATCGAAAAGGCCTTTGTTGGCTGATCCGTTCGCGCGGGCCATTAAATTGATCGTAGCCCGCGCATAAACCCGCTGCAAAACAACAGATTTCCCCTGTTTAGACGCGGATGGCGCTTGAATCGGGACGCGGGGCGGTCTAAATTTCGGGCTCGAAAATTCTGCAATCATCAAAGGAATGAACCCATAGCTCGCAGACCCCACAACGCGCCGCCGCAGAGAGAAACCGGACCGCGCGTCAATGAAAAAATCCGTGCCCCCGAAATTCGCCTGATAGGCGCTGATGGTGAAAATGTCGGGGTGGTTCATCCCGCCAAAGCCATGCAACTTGCCGCAGATGCGGGGCTTGACCTGGTTGAGATTTCGCCAAATGCGAACCCTCCGGTCTGTAAGATCATGGATTTCGGCAAGTTCAAGTATGAACAGCAAAAGCGTGAAAGCGAAGCACGCAAAAAGCAAAAAGTCATCGAGGTGAAAGAGGTCAAATTTCGACCCAACACCGACACGCATGACTATGACGTCAAGATGAAGAACGTCTTCAAGTTCCTGGAAAAGGGCGACAAGGTCAAAGTCACCTTGCGTTTCCGTGGCCGTGAGATGGCGCACCAGAACCTGGGTCGTGAGCTGCTGGAACGCGTGGCCGAAGACATCAAGGATCTGGGCAAGGTTGAAAACATGCCCAAGATGGAAGGCCGGCAGATGATCATGATGATTGGGCCGCTGCCTCAGAAGTAACGTTCTGACTGACCGTTTTGTTCAAAGCCCCCTGTTGGAGGGGGCTTTTTTCGTGACAGTATCGGGGGCCACTAGATAACGGCTGTTATTGCGTTGTTCAGCTTCCCAACCATCTCATCTACCTCTGCGTCTTCGATGATGAATGGTGGCGCCAGCAGGATGTGATCGCCCAACCGTCCATCGCGCGTACCTGACATCGGATAGCAAATCAGCCCTTCGGCCAATGCCGCCTTTTTGATCTTTCCCGCCACACCATGCGCAGGATCAAACGGTTGTTTGGTGTCGCGATCCGCAACCAGTTCAATACCGCGGAACAAACCCCGACCCCGAATGTCCCCGACATTCGGATGCTGCCCCAACGCCGCCTCTAACGCAGATTGAACCTTTTCACCCATAACACCTGCGCGCGCCGGCAGATCATGCACGGTCAGCTCACGAACCACGGCCAAGGCCGCCGCCGTTGCAACCGGATGCCCGATATAGGTGTGGCCGTGCTGAAAAAATCCTGAGCCGTCGCGGATCGCATCAAAAATCCGGTTTGTACACATCATCGCACCGATGGGCTGATACCCGGCCCCCAAGCCTTTGGCGATGCAAAGTATATCCGGTGCCACCTGATCGTGATCGCAAGCAAACAGGTGCCCGGTTCGGCCCATGCCGCACATCACCTCATCCAAAATCAAAAGAACACCGTATTGATCGCAGATTTCACGAATTCGCTTATAGTATCCTTCAACCGCAGGGACCGCGCCCAAAGTCGCACCAACAACGGGTTCTGCCATAAACGCCATCACAGTGTCAGGACCCAGCCGCAGGATTTCGGTTTCAAGTTCATTGGCTACGCGCTGACCATAGTCAAAGCTACTTTCACCGTTCGGCTTCTCTGCGTATTCATAGCATGGCGCTATGTGAGTCATTTCTATCAACATCGGTGCGAATTGCGCCCGCCGCCACGCGTTGCCTCCGGCGGACAAAGCGCCCAGAGTGTTGCCGTGATAACTCTGCCGCCGCGCGATCACATGTCGCCGCTCGGGCTGACCGATCTCAAGAAAGTACTGCCGCGCCAGCTTTATCGCCGCCTCGGTCGCCTCAGACCCGCCTGAGACGAAATACACCCGGTCCAGATCACCAGGGGCGTGTTCAATCAGCAAGTCAGCCAGTGCCTCAGCCGGTTCAGACGTCATAAAGCCGGTATGGGCAAAAGCGATCTTTTCGACTTGCTCCTGCACAGCGCGGATAACCGATGGGTTCGAGTGACCAAGACACGAAACCGCTGCATCGCCGCAATCAAGATAACGCCGACCCTGTGCATCGATCAGGTAACACCCATCTCCGCCCGCTGCGACCGGTAGCTCTGATTTCGTGTGACGTGGAAATACGTGACTCAGTTGACTGCCCTTTCCAACTTGGCAACAAGCGCCGACACCGACGCAGCATTGTCTTTCCAATAATTTCCGTTCTCATCAGTCAGGCTGTTTTCGAACCCGACGCGAACGTCGCCGCCCTGCTTGGCAGCATATGTCAAACATGCATGTTCTTGCGGGCCAAAAGCGCACACCATCCATGGCGACTTACCTTTGGGGAATTGATCCAGGTCTTGCGGGGACGATTGTTGACCAGCCGCGTAGCGCCCCAAGACAAAGATGCACTCCGTCTGTTCTTCGCGCACAATCCCGGCCTTTGTCCATTCCGCCAGCAAGGCCGCATCTTCCGCATCGTACAGGATATGCTGGACCCGCGTTCCTTGCGCAGCACACAGGCCATATACTCGATCGGCGAGTTCCGGTGACCGCGCAATCTCTCTTACCGAAACCGAGGCCCAATCAGCGCATACTTTCTCAAGACAGTCGATTTGGGCGGGTACGTCGTATACTCCGGCAGCCTCAGTCGTGATTTGCAGGTCGAGTTCGGGAACGGCCCGCCGCAACGCGGCCACAGTTTCAACGTACCGACCGGGATCCAGGGAATGACGCCCCTCTGCATCGCGAATGTGCAGGTGCAGCCCGTTTGCGCCCGCCTGAAAACACGCGCGCCCAGTTTCGACAATCTGATCAATGGAAACAGGAAGCGCCGGGTGATCAGACCGCCCGCGCCGCGCACCTGTCGGAGCGACCATAACATATGGGCGCTTGGCGGATTGTTTTTCTGATCGCGAGTCCGACATTCAAATTCCTCTGGTCAACTTTGCCCCATCTAGCGCGCCTTACGTTGTTTTTTACTTGCCAATGACAGAACATATGTTTTTCTTTGAGTATGGATATCACCCCGAATGAATTAACTGATCGTCTGCGGCGCAACATCGAAGACATGCCCACAGCCCTGCAGGCGGCTGCAAAATACGTTATCGACCATCCCGGCGATTTCGGCCTGAACCCGATCCGCACGACTGCGACCCGGATCGGGGTCAGCTCAAACGTTCTGGTCCGACTTGCGCAGCGTATGGGGTTTGACGGGTTCGAAGCCTTCCGTTCGCCCTTTCGCAATGCGCTGGTGACGGATCGGGAAAACAGCTTGGGTCAGGATTGGCTGAACGTTCTTCAGTCCGAAGACACCTTTGGTACTGCACAAGCCAAATTGGTACAAAACGAACAAAACGTGGTCACACGATCCCTTCGCCTTATGAAGCCTGAAAAAGTGCGATTGGCTATTGAGCACATTCTGACATCAAGACGGTGTTTCGTGACGGCAACGCGCGCCAGCTATGCGCTTGCCTATTACTTTTCTTACACGGGTCGCATGGCCCATCCTGGTATCCAATTGGTGCCGCGTCACATGGGCTCTGCAACAGACGATCTGTTGGATGCGGATCAGCAGGACTGCCTGATTGCCATCACCGTACACCCCTATTCTGCGGACACAATTCAGTCGATGCGTTTCGCGAAACAACGGGGACTGTACCTGATTCTGATTTCAGACAGCGACCTTATCGCGCCCGGCGTCGCGCCCGACATTGCCTTTACAGTCAGCACCCGCGCCCTGCATTCGTTCTCTTGCTTTACCGGCGCTATGGCCGTTCTGGAGTGTTTGCTTGGGCATCTTTTCGACGCCGGAGGCGAGGCGGCGCGACAACGGATCGACGCCTATCAAAAAGCGCGAGAGGATACCGGCGCTTATTGGCAACCCTCCAAGCCCCCAAGGCTGCGCCAAACAAAAAAAAGCCCCGGTTCATGACCGGGGCTTAGAACCATTTAGTGGTTCACACGCACGCTTGGACCGCGCGTTTTGTCATCACACCAACAAGATGCGCACGATAGTCTTTGCTGCCGTGCAAATCACCGATCATGTTGGCCGGATTGATGCGTAGGTCCATCAAGGCATCCGGGCGGAATTCTTTCGTCAGTGCCTGCTCGGCCTCGGTCCAACGGAAAACACCATCTTCACTCGCCCCTGTCACGGCAACGCGAACCCCGTCCGCGAACCGTGCCAAGTACACACCGACCAGCGCAAACCGTGACGCGGGCTGCAGGAATTTCTGATAGCTTGCCGCTTGCGGAACAGGGAACCTTACTGACGTAATGATCTCCCCCTCGTCCAGCGCGGTTGAAAACATCCCCTCAAAGAAATCATCCGCCGCAATCTCGCGCGTGTTCGTGATGATCGTTGCACCCGATCCCAACACGCCCGCCGGATAGCAAGCCGCCGGATCATTGTTGGCTATTGAGCCGCCAATCGTGCCGCGGTTCCGAACCGCCGGATCACCGATCTGACCTGCTAGGGCTGCAAGCGCCGGATAGCTGCCCGCTGCTTCTGACGCGACGGTGGCATGGGTCGTCGCTCCGCCGACTGACACCGAACCATCGTCATTCACGCAAACACCCTTCATCTCTGCAATCCCGCTGAGCGAGATCAAGGCCGAGGGTGCAGCCAACCTTTGTTTCAACGTCGGGATCAAGGTCTGCCCACCCCCTAACGCCTGCGCATCCTCGGCCCCCAATGCGGCAACCGCATCAGCAATGGTCGAGGGCTTTTCAAACTCGAAACTGTACATTTCGTTTTTCCTTCCCGAAAGACGCGGGTCCGTCCTTCATCTGGCTAAAAATATCCCGGGGGTCCGGGGGGCTGGCCCCCGGTCCTCTCTCTCCACTCAGCTGTTCATTGCCGCCCAGACGCGCGACGGGCTAACCGGCATATCAATGTGATCCACTGATTTGCCACCCGAGTTCAACGCATCCAGTACCGCATTGACCACCGCAGGCGGTGAGCCGATCGCGCCAGCCTCACCACAGCCTTTCACGCCCAGCGGGTTATGGGTACACGGCGTTTGGCTGGAATGGTCGACCTCGTAGAACGGAACATCATCGGCGCGCGGCATCGCGTAATCCATGAAGGACGCGCTCAGCAATTGTCCGTTCTCGTCATAGGCGCAATTCTCCAACAGCGCCTGGCCGATCCCCTGACCGATACCGCCATGCACCTGACCGTCAACGATCATCGGATTGATGATGTTGCCGAAATCATCCGCCGCAGTGAACTTTTCGATGGTGACCTGTCCTGTTTCCGGATCCACCTCGACCTCACAGGCATAGGCACCAGCAGGGAAGGTAAAGTTCGCCGGATCGTAAAATGCGGTTTCCTCAAGCCCCGGTTCAACTTCCAAAGGATAGTTATGCGGGACATAAGCGGTAAGGGTCACGTCACCCCAAGCCACCGATTTGTCGGTGCCCGCAACGCTGAACTGACCATCCTTCAGCTCAATATCCGCCTCAGACGCCTCCAGCAAATGAGCCGCGATCTTCTTGGCCTTTTCGATCACCTTCTCGGTCGCCTTGACCATGGCCGAGCCGCAAACTGCGAGGCTACGCGACCCGTAGGTACCCATACCAAACGGGATTTTCGAGGTGTCGCCGTGCACGATCTCGACCATTGATTCGTCGATACCGATCATGTCCGCCACCACTTGAGGAAAGGCGGTCTCGTGCCCTTGCCCGTGGCTATGCGCGCCGACCATGACGCTGATCGAGCCGGTGGCGTTCACCCGCACTGTCGCAGCATCATACAGACCCGCACGGGCACCGAGCATTCCAACAATGTTCGAAGGTGCGATACCGCAAGCCTCAATATAGCAGTTGATGCCAAGCCCACGCAGCTTGCCCTTCGCCTCGCTTTCCGTGCGACGCGCAGCAAAGCCTGCCAGATCGGCGGCAACTTCAAGCTTGTCCATCGTCCCATTATAGTCCCCGGTGTCATAGGTCAGCGCGACCGGCGTGTCATAGGGGAACTGAGTTATGAAGTTCTGACGGCGCAGCGCAATCGGATCGACCCCAAGCTCACGCGCGGCTTTGTCTACCACACGTTCAAGCTGGAAAGTCGCCTCGGGCCGCCCGGCTCCGCGATAGGCATCAACCGGGACCGTATTGGTAAACATCGCCTTTACGTTCACCTGGATGACCGGCGTTTTATAGTTACCCGCCATAAGCGTACCATGCAGCCAGGTCGGAACCGAGCTGGAAAAGGTCGACAGATACGCGCCAAGGTTGGCATAGGTATTGGTGCGCAGACCGATGAAGTTGTTGTCCGCATCCAGCGCCAGTTCGATTGTGCTGACATGGTCGCGACCTTGTGCGTCCGACATGAACGCCTCGGACCGGCTGGCGGTCCATTTCACCGGACGCCCACAGGCTTTGGCCGCGAAAGTGCAAAACGCTTCTTCGGCGTAGTGGAAAATCTTCGTACCGAAACCACCGCCCACATCAGGCGCGACAACACGAACCTTATGCTCAGGTAGGCCCAGAACAAATGCGCACATCAACAACCGGATCACGTGCGGGTTCTGGGATGTCGTGTAAAGCGTGTAGTCTTCGGTTCCCCGATTGTACTCGGCCACCGCCACACGCGGCTCCATTGGGTTGGCGACCAGGCGGTTATTAACCAAATCCAACGTGGTTACATGCGCAGCATTGGCAAAGACCTCATTGACCTTCGCGTCGTCAGCCTCGCCCAACTGCCAATCATAACAGATATTGTTCTTCAGATCGTCATGAACCAGCGTCGCGCCTTCCTGCGCCGCGGCCTTCATGTCCAGCACGGCTGGCAGTTCTTCGATATCCAGCTCGATGGCTTCGGCCGCGTCGCGGGCCTGTTCAAGACTATCGGCCACAACGGCAGCGATAGGATCGCCCACGTGGCGTACTTTTCCTTGCGCCAGTATGGGGTGCGGCGGTTCCTGCATCGGCGCGCCGTGTTTGTCAGTCACTTCCCAGCCGCAGGGCATTCCACCTACGCCTTCGAAGTCTTTGCCGGTGAATACCTTGACCACGCCGGGCATGGTTTCGGCTGCTGACGTATCGATTGACTTGATCCGGCCATGCGCGATGTCAGACCGCAGGAAATGCACATAGGCTTGGCCATGTACGTTGATGTCGTCGGTGTAGTTGCCTGCTCCGGTCAGAAAGCGCACGTCCTCGCGGCGCTTGGAACTGGCTCCGATGCCACTGTCTTTGGGCATTGCTTGTTCTCCTCCGATAAACGGATGCTCATGCACCCTAAGTCATTCCACGGGCATTTTTTCCTACGCCCGCAGTGGCATCATTCGGCTGCGATTTTGCCTGCGTCCTGACCGGATGCGGCCATGATCGCCTTAACGATATTGTGATACCCGGTGCAGCGGCACAGGTTGCCTTCAAGGTACTTGCGAATTTCGGCTTCGGTCGGGCGCGGATTTTCTTTCAGCAGGGCTGCGGCGCTCATCACCATGCCCGGTGTGCAAAATCCGCATTGCAGACCGTGATGATCCTGAAACGCCTGTTGTATGACGTTCAGCGAACCGTCTGGATTGGCCTGCCCTTCGATGGTGCCCACGTCGGCCCCGTCAGCCTCCAACGCCAGCATATTGCATGACTTTACTGCCTCGCCATTCACATGCACCACACATGCGCCGCATTGCGCGGTGTCACATCCCACATGCGTGCCCGTCAGCGACAAGTGATCCCGCAGAAAGCTGGACAGCAGTGTCCGGCCTTCGACGTCACCGCTCACGGATTTTCCGTTCACGGTCATTGAGACCTGTGTCATTCGTTCCTCCTAAAATGAAATTCTCCCTTGCCCGAGTTAAACACGGGAATTTTCGTTTGAGAACAAAAATATTTAGGGATTGGTTTAACTGTTTGCGTGCTTAACACTCAAAGGTAACGCGGAGGCAGACAAAGGCAAATTATCGCCGTGACGCGCGCGGTTGTGGCCTGGTCGGAATCTCTTTCAGAAGGCCGCCTACCCCCATCGCGGCGATGTCTGCACCAGTTGTCTCGATCCCACAGGCGACACGGGACAGCACCCAATCAGCCCCGTTCAACGCCGGGGACCGCGCGCAGCCCGGCAACCCAATCACCGGTCGCTGCCCGAGCGACCCAAGAAAAAGCAGATTGCCCGGATCGACCGGCATGCCAAAACGGTCCACATGCCCACCTGCGACTCGCACCGCCTGAGGCGCAACATCCGATACATCCGAGGTTGCGGAGCCCGTCAGGATCATCACCACGTCGCCCTGAGTTTCGGTGACCGCGTTTGCAAGTGCATCGGTCACATGGGGCACGATGCGCACATCGCTCATCTCCATTCCCAAGGCTTCGACCCGGCCACGGATCGCCGCGATGCCCTTTTCGTTAGACGGCCCGCCGGGAATATCGGTTACGATCAGCCCTGCCTTTTTGTAGACCGGCGTAGCAAGGCGAATGGCGTCCTGCGCGAGACGAGCGGCTTTCAGCACATCCCCTTCTGGGACGGCGTAAGAAATAACCTTGATCGTCGCGACCATGCCGCCGGTGGTCATCTGTTGGTACTGCGGCACCGTGGCAACGGTGATCATTGGGTTGACCAGGTTGAAGGCTTCAAGCGCGGAAACGTCCAGAACCGCGACGCCCGGCCCCTCTGCCAGCAGGTTAACACGGCCCGTGAACGGCTTCGTCACCTTCAAAGCAGCACCCTTTGGGTCTGGCACCAACGCGTCAGCCAGCATTCCGGCCGCCTTGTCTTCGTGACAATCTCCTGGGTCAAGCTGTGCAACTATTACAGTTTCATATCCAGCTGCAGTCAGACGCGCCTGATGTTCAGGCGTAAGAACAATCCCTTTGCGCAGCTTCGTGTCCCCGGCTTTGACGGAGTGGGCCAAAATGGCCCCGCCAGCCTGATCAATGGGAACAGGGCCGAACTTCACGCTTTACCTCGTAATACGGCAGTCATCTGCGCCAGAATGGCAACAGCGATTTCCGATGGATCTGCAGCTCCGATATCCAATCCGATGGGGCCATGGATACGCGCGATCTGGGTGTCGGTGAAACCGGCCTCTTTCATCCGCGCGACCCGTTTTGCGTGCGTTCGCGTCGATCCCAAGGCACCGATATAGAACACGCCCGCCCCAAGTGCGGATTGCAACGCCGGGTCATCCAGTTTCGGATCATGCGTCAACAACACCACGGCAGTACGCGCGTCCATGCCAAGTTTGGCGACCGCTTCATCCGGCCAGTCTGTCAGAATCGTCTCGCCGGGAAAACGGCTGCTGGATGCGAAAGCTTCGCGCGGGTCAACGATGAACGGATCATAGCCCGCGATACGTGCCATCGGCACCAACGCCTGCGCAATGTGCACTGCACCGACGACAATTAACCGGAGCGGAGGGTTGTGGATTGCAACGAAAGTTTGACCATCTTCCTCGAAACCCGAACGATCCATGCGCAGGCGATCCGGATAGGCATTGTGATGCAAAGCCCGGTGGCCGGTTTCGATGTTCACCTCATAAGCCACAGGCTCACGCCGGGCACGGGCGTCGACCAATTCGCGCAGCATGGGCTCGGGCAGTACTTTGCCGACCGGTTCTACCAGAACACGGATCGTACCCCCACAGGCCAGCCCCACGGCAAAGGCGTCCTCATCGCTGACACCAAATTCCAGCAGACGTGCTTCGCCTTCATCGATCGCCTCAAGCGCTTCAACCACGACAGCGCCTTCAACGCAGCCCCCTGAGACCGAGCCCTCCATACGGCCATCCCCGCCGATCACCAGCTGTGCGCCAACACGGCGCGGCGCGCTGCCCCAGGTCTCAACAACCGTAGCCAGCGCAACCGGCTTGCCGTCGCGGTGCCAACTCAATGCGGTTTCAGGGCCATTGTCGAATCTGTCCATTGCACCCTCCCGAAGCGTTCAGGTCCAACATAAGCAGGTTTGGCCGGATGAAAAGGAACCCTGGCTTTCAACTGTTTGCATGGGCTCAAAAAATCTAAAGTCTAGGCGCTTTTCAGCTTAGATTTTCTTCGTTCTCGCAAAGTATTGATTGCCAGATCATGCGATTCTAGCCTTCATACGATCATCAGTAATTCTCGTATTCAGATACTAATTTCACAACAGGGAGACAGAGACTTGAAACGTGTGTTCACTCTCGGAATGGCAATCGGCCTGCTGGCCTCAAGCGCGGCGAGCGCGGATACGTTCCTGCGTTACGGAGAAGTCGAAGGCTGGAAGGTCTTCGTGGACCAAGACAAGAAAACCTGCTTGATCGAGGCCGTAGATGACGCAGAAAACGTAGTTCAGATGGGATTGACCGAAGATCGAAGCGTTGGATATGTGGGCGTCTTTACCAAGGCCGAGACCGACATCAAACGTGGCGAGACCGAGGCCGTAGCGATTCTTTTAGGTGATAACGTTTATGTCGGTGAAGCAACCGGCATGAGGGGCAATATCACCAAAGGATACTCCGGCGGTTATGTTCTGTCTGACGATCCTCAATTCGCGGATGATATCGCCAAGCAGAAGGTCATGGTCGTGTTCCCCGAGAAGGAATTCGCGTTCACCGTCGATCTCACTGGCACGTTCAAAGCCATGGAAATGGCGCGTAAGTGCAACGAAGAACAACTAAGCTGATCTTCCCCCTGAAAGCGCGGTCATAAGCCGCGCTTTCTCACCCATGTCATCAGGTTTTGAGATGACGGCGGCCAGACCTTCCAATGAAGCAATAGAGTGCCCCGCGCGAAAACTGTCGACATGCGGCAACATCGCAGCAACACCCTGAGCCTTTGGCGCGAACCCATCCCAACGCAAGAGCGGGTTAAGCCAGATCAGGCGCCGCGCGGAGAGGTGCAAGCGCTCCATCTCTTTCCCAAGCGCATCGGGGTCGCCCCGATCCAAACCGTCCGAGATCAGCAGCACGACTGCACCTTGCCCCATGACCCGGCGCGACCAGTCGCGGTTGAACGCGTGCAGACACTCCCCGATCCGCGTTCCCCCTTCCCAATCCTGCGCCTCGGCACCGGCTGCGGCAAGTGCTGCGTCAACGTCGCGCTGTTGCAAATGGCGGGTGATATTAGTCAGACGGGTGCCGAAGGTGAACGCATGTACCTTGGCCCAACCTGCACCTTTCGCGTTTGAGACGGTATGAAGGAAATGCAGGATCATCCGACTGTATTGGCTCATCGACCCAGAGATATCGCAGAGCACCACAAGGTTTGGCCATCGCGGCTTCGGCTTGAGGCGCGCGATATCGCGAAGCTCACCACCCTGACGCATCGCCGCGCGCAAGGTTCGGGCACGATCAATCCTATGACCCAAATGGCTGGCCTGACCGCGCCGTGACTCGATAGGACTCACCGGCAGCGTAAGACGCGCCAGCATCCGCTTGGCCTGCGCGGTCTCAGCCGTGCTCATCTGTTCGAAATCCAGACTACGCAGGCGTTCTTCGGACGAGGCGGTCTGCGAGGCATCAATCTCTAACTCCGTTTCCTCTTCTTGCTCGGACGCCTCTGGCAGGTCGCGTTCCACACCATCAAGCAGCGCCTCGGCCGCGCGTTTTTCTGCGGCGTCAGCCTTTCGGTCTTCCTGCACACCACGGATGGCGGGAAGCATCATGGACATCATATGCTCAAGATACCTTGGGTCGCGCCAATAAAGCCGGAACACCTGCGCAAACACAGTGCGATGCTCCGGACGATTCACGAAACAGGCGTGCAGGGTCCAGTAGAAATCTGTCTTCTTGGTGAAACCTGCCGCCTGGACCGCACGGATCGCGTCAACAACCCGCCCGGTTCCAATGGGTAAGCCAGCCTTCCGCAAGGCGCGCGCAAAATGGGTAATGTTCTGCGCCAGCTTTGGGTTGTCAGGGATATCCAGCGTAAGCTGCTCAGCCATCAAACCGGTTCCAAGTCAGCTTTCGCCTGATCCAGAATCCGTTTCGCCTCGGACCCTTGCAGTTTCTGAATATCATCCTGGTACTTCAGGATCGCACCCAGCGTATCGCCAATCACTTCGGGGCTGAGGTTGATCACATCGAGCGCCAGCAGGCATTTCGCCCAGTCGATCGTTTCGGCGACACCGGGCTTTTTGAACAGATCCTCAGTCCGCAGGCGTTGGACAAATGCAACCACCTCTCGGCTAAGCGCCTCGGCAGCTTCCGGCGCGCGGGCGTGGAGGATTTCGATCTCACGGTCAAAATCGGGGTAGTCGACCCAATGATAAAGACAACGGCGTTTCAGCGCATCGTGCACCTCACGCGTACGGTTCGACGTCACGATCACGATAGGCGGTTCGGGCGCTTTGACGGTGCCCAGTTCGGGAATGGTGACCTGAAAATCACTGAGGGCTTCCAGCAGGAAAGCCTCGAACGGTTCATCGGTTCGATCAAGCTCATCTATCAAGAGGACAGGTGCGCCATTTTCATCCGGTCGCATGGCTTGCAAAAGCGGGCGTTCGACAAGGTATTCGTCGGAAAACAGCTCGGACTGTAGCGCACCGCGATCAGCCCCGCCTGCGGCCTCAGCCGTTCGGATCGCCACCATTTGCGCCGGAAAATTCCATTCGTACACCGCCGAGGATGCATCAAGCCCTTCGTAGCACTGCAATCGGATAAGGCGCCGGTTTAACCCCGCAGCCAGCGCCTTGGCGATCTCGGTTTTGCCGACACCAGCCTCACCCTCCAGAAACAGCGGACGCCCCAATTTCAGCGAGAGGAACACGACAGTCGCCAAGGCGCGACCACATACGTACCCCTGCGACCCAAGCATTTCCTGAACTGCGTCAATAGAATCTGGATGTGTCATGTCATGTCTCTCCCTCGGCACAAAAGGTCACGGCAGCACGCGTGCGTCAAGACCACCCTCTTCTCGGGACGTACGGTGATCCAGCCCGACGACAAGGGGTTTTCGGGACACGGCCACTGTGCTAGCGGATGCGGCATGACCGATAGCATCACGATCCGCCGCCCCGATGACTGGCACTTGCACCTGCGCGATGGCGCGATGTTGCAGGCCGTTCTGCCCGAAACCGCGCGCCACTTTGCCCGCGCGATCATTATGCCGAACCTCGTGCCACCCGTTGTGCGTGGCGATCAGGCCGCGGCCTACCGGGATCGAATCATGGCGGCCCTGCCCGCCGACATGACGTTCGAGCCGCTGATGACACTCTATCTGACCGAAGACACGGACGCCGCAGACGTGGCCGCCGCCCATGCGAGCGGTTTGGTCAAAGCGGTCAAGCTCTACCCGGCCGGCGCAACGACCAATTCACAGTCGGGTGTGCGTGATTTCGACAAAGTCCGTTCGGTGCTGGACAAGATGGCGGAGATTGGTCTGCCACTGTGCGTCCACGGTGAAGTCACGGACCCAGAAATCGACATATTCGACCGTGAAGCTGTGTTCATCGACCGCGTGCTTGACCCTATCCGCAAAGCCACACCGGGTCTGCGTGTGGTGATGGAGCACATCACAACCAGCAACGGCGTCGAATACGTCAAAGCCCACGAAGCGGATCTTGGCGCAACCATTACCGCGCATCACCTGATCATCAACCGCAACCACATTCTGGTGGGCGGCATCAAACCGCATTACTACTGCCTGCCTGTTGCGAAGCGAGAGGATCACCGCCTGGCGCTGGTGGCTGCCGCGACCTCGGGTGACAAACGGTACTTCCTGGGCACCGACAGCGCGCCGCATACGGACGATAACAAAGAAATGGCTTGTGGGTGCGCAGGTTGTTTCACCGCGACCAACACCATGTCACTGGTGGCCGAGATGTTTGACCGTGAAAGCGCAATGGATAAGCTGGAAGGGTTCGTTTCGTTGAACGGCCCCTCGTTTTATGGCCTGCCGGTCAACGAGGAAACGATCACGCTGACCAAAGGCGAACCGGTGGAATACCCCACCAAGATCGAAACAGGCGACGGTCCGGTCACGGTGTTCGAGCCCGGCTTCCCCTTGCATTGGCGCGTCGTTTAATCCGCCAGCATTTTTGCCAGATCGCGGGCGCGGCCACCGGTGCGCAACATCGACCAGATCGCGTCCGCCTCTTCAGCACCGATCAATTTGGACGCTTTTGACCGAACCCTATCCTCACGATCTGACAGCGCCACCGGAGCCAGCAGATCATGCGTCGCCTCAAGCCGGGCACCATCGCGACGTAACAGGGTTACTTGGGCCTGTGTTTCCGACAGGGTATCGTCAGCCTCAACCGAAACCCGGTCGCGCAACGACGTCAGGCGGGGATCGGCGCAGACCTTTTCCGAGTAACTGGCAGGCACCCCCGTATCGTAACCAAGCGCTTGCATCGCGATGACGGTCCGGTAGGAAAACTTGGCACCCAATCCTGTGGTCGGCGCCATTTGGTTGCATACGCTCATCCACCTTGGGTGGGTCTTTATCTTGATTTCAGCCACTTCCGGTTCAGCAATGTCCAGATCGCGAGCGGCCTCAAGCGCCGCGTGCAAGCCGTGACAGCACGCGTGGAATTTGTGGCTGACGTTTTCGAACAGCCATTCATCACCCAACCCATCCAGGGCCGATTTTGGGTCACCTTCACCCTGATGCGTCGCTCCGAAACCGTATTGCCCTTCGAGCGACTCCTTTTGGGGTTCAAATCCCCCGGCAACCAGCAAAGCAGCTTCGACCCCGTTCGAGGCTGCAAGTCCCGCATTAAAAGGTTTGCCCATCGTCCCAAATTGCACCTTTAGGCCGGAAGCGCGGGTTGCGGTCAGGCCCAGAACCTTTTGCATCTGATCCACGTCGAACTGCAGAATGCGTCCGGCAGCAACGGCAGCCCCGAAAGCACCTGCCGTTGCGGTCTGATGAAAGCCAGCTTGATAGTGGTTGCGCCCAAGCCAAAGACCCATACGAATTGAGACCTCCATCCCCACCAGCGCGGCCTCAAGGAAATCAACAAGGATGCGGTCATCCGATTCGCTCAGAGCCAATGCGGCAGGCAGAATGGCCACCGATGGATGCCCGATATGTGCAAAATGCGTATCGTCGTAATCTAGCGCATGAGACACGGTTCCGTTGACCAAAGCCGCCCCACGAAGGGGTGCCGCACCACCGCCGAACAGATGCGCCTGCGCGGCACCTTCCTCAGCCAGCACAAGATCTCGCACAGCTTTCGAAACCGGCTCATTAACGCCGGCACGACCCACTGCGATCCAGTCCAGAACGGATAACGAGGTAACGACCCGCGTTTGTAGCGTTGTCTCAACAGCACCAGCGGCAAAGGTGGCAAGAGATAGGGAAAAATCGGTCATGAGCGCAGTCTAGCGCCCGGCAAACACGGGTAAAGCCCTAGCGGTACAAATCCGCGGCACGGGTCTCGAATGCATGCACGATCCGGTGCATGGCTTCGTTGAACACGACGCCGATAATTCCCTGAAGGATGGCGTTCTTGAATTCGAAATCAACATGGAATGAGACGTTGCAACCACCGTCGGGCGCGTCTTCGAACTGCCAGTCGGATTTCATGTATTTAAATGGACCGTCAAGATATTCGGTGTCGATCTTCATTTGATCGGGATAAAGCGTTACCCGGCTGCCAAATCTTTCGCGAAATACCTTGAATGAGATGATCAGGTCCGCCTCAAGGACGTGCGCCTCACCCGCCGCATATGTCCTGCGGATACGCGCAGCGGCGCACCAGGGCAAAAACTCGGGATACTTCGCCACGTCCGCAATCAAATCGTACATCTGCTGAGCTGTGTAAGGCAGGTGGCGCGTTTCCGAATGAGTTGGCATGGCTTCCGGTATTTGCAGGTGACAATAGCGCGTCATGTCGTATGTTGCGCGCCAAAGATCAAGGGGGCTGCGATGACGGACCGCGCATATGTGATAGATGAGATGATCTCGGCCAAGACCATCGCCGCCCGGATAGAAGAGCTTTGCCGCGAGATCAGCGCCGAATTCGCCGAAACGGATAAACTGGTCGTGGTTGGTTTGCTTCGTGGCAGCTTTGTCTTCATTGCTGACCTCGTGCGCGAACTGGACCTGCCGATCGAGGTCGATTTTCTTGAGGCCTCTTCCTACGGCGATTCGATGGAAAGCAGTCGTGAGGTTCGTATACTCAAGGACTTACGTGGCGCAATTGAAGGGCGCGACGTTTTGGTGGTCGAAGATATTGTCGACACCGGCCACACGCTGGCCCACGTGACGAAGCTGCTGCGCAGCCGGAAACCGGCTCGGTTGAAATCCATCGCGCTGCTGGACAAACCCAGCCGGCGCGAGGTTGATTTCCGCTCAGACTGGATCGGGTTCGAAATCCCGGACGAGTTCGTTGTGGGCTATGGCATCGACTACGCGCAGCGCAATCGCAATCTGCCGTTTATCGGCAAGGTGCGCTTTACCGGGGACTAAACGGACCCAGCACCTGCTGAATGGCCGCAAGGAATATCCCGGTTCCAATCGAGATCAGGGTATCAGGAAAATCGTAATCCGGGTTGTGCAGTTGCGGGTGGTCCACCCCTGCCCCCAACCAGAACATTGCTGCCTTTGCGTCTTTCCCGAATTGTGCGAAATCCTCGGAAAATTTTTGCGGGCTGGACGTAAGCACACATGGCACGTTCGTTGCAGTACATGCCTGTCGTAGAATGTCGCCAGCTTCGGGCGCGTTTACGCTAGCCTCAAAGACGTCTTCATAAGTGATCTCATACTCAAGACCCTGATCCGAGGCGGTATGTGCAACAAGCGCCTCGGCCTCTGCCATCAAGCTATGCATACGCGCATCGGCAACGGTGCGAAGCGTCACCCATAGTTCAGCCCGACCCGGCGCTATGCCAAAAGTTGGCTCACCAAGGGTCGCATGAGTCACGGTGGTAAGCGCAAAGTCTGCGTCCAAAGACCCGCCTTTTCCCAAATCGGCCAATTTCGGCATCAACAACGCCAAGGCTGCTGCCGGAGACACACCATCTTGCGGTGCCGCGGCATGCGACGTTCTTCCAGTCAGAACCACTTTCATCCCGCGCGACGCGCAATTCGCCGGGCCCGCGCACAGCTCGACCTCGCCCAATGCCAAGCCCGGAAGGTTATGGAGCGAAAACACATAGTCCGGCTTGATCTGGGCGAACTTCCGGTCCTTGCGATAGGCAATAGCGCCCTGCCCGGTTTCTTCGGCTGGTTGAAAAATCAGAACGACTCGGCCTTTCGTGGGGCGATTTCGACCAAGCTGCTCGGCCACGCCCAGAACAATTGCCATATGTCCGTCGTGCCCACACAAATGCCCCTTACCCGTAACGCGTGAGCGATACGCCAAGTTGGACAGTTCCTGAATCGGCAAGCCGTCAAGTTCGCACCGGATGGCAACGGTTGGTCCGTCTTTCCCACTGTCATAAACACCTGCCACACCGTGACCGCCGATGGATGTCAGCACCTTATTGGCATGACGCGCACGCAGTTCGGCCGCGACCTTTGCGGCCGTTTCTTTTTCTTGTCCCGAAATCTCAGGAAATTGGTGAATGTCGTGGCGCAGTCGTATCAACCGCTCCGCTGTTTCCGAGTTCACCCTTGGTCCAATTTCTTCTGACGCGCTTCACGTAAACGCGCGAAGTCATCTCCGGCGTGATAGGACGAACGGGTCAGAGGCGTTGCGGACACCATCAGGAAGCCCTTGCCGTAAGCCGCTTTTTCGTAAGAAGCAAACTCTTCGGGCGTCACAAAACGGTCAACTCCATGGTGCTTCGGGGTTGGCTGCAAGTACTGACCTATCGTCAGAAAATCAATATCTGCTGCGCGCATATCATCCATTACCTGCCGAACCTGTTGTTCGTCTTCACCCAAGCCAACCATGATGCCGGATTTGGTGAATATTGACGGGTCCAACTCTTTCACCCGTTGTAGCAACCGCAGCGAGTGGAAATAGCGCGCGCCGGGGCGTACCTCGGGGTACAGGCCGGGAACTGTTTCAAGGTTGTGGTTAAAAACGTCTGGCTTGGCTTCGACGACGACCTCCAAGACCGCAGGATCGCATTTCAAGAAGTCCGGAGTCAGAATCTCGATCGTCGTCTTGGGCGAACGGTGTCGCACCGCGCGAATGGTCTGAGCGAAATGGTCGGCGCCGCCATCATCCAGATCGTCCCGGTCAACCGACGTAATGACGACATGATTTAGACCAAGCTTTTGCACAGCATGCGCAACTCGGCCAGGTTCAAAAACATCCAACGAATCCGGACGGCCAGTCGCGATATTGCAGAATGTGCAGCCACGAGTACAAATCTCGCCCATGATCATCATGGTGGCGTGACCCTGACTCCAACATTCGCCTACATTCGGGCACCCGGCCTCTTCGCAGACGGTGACCAAATTGTTTTCCCGCATGATCTTGTGCGTTTCGGCATAACCCTTCCCACCGGGCGCCTTCACACGGATCCATTTCGGCTTTTTCGGCTGCGCATTGTCCTGACGATGCGCCTTTTCGGGATGACGTTGTTCGGGGATCTTCAGATCACGCACGGTTGGCTATCCTGACTTAGGGTCGTTTCGCTTTGACATAGTATAATCCGCAGCCATTAGCTACACCACCCGTGCATACCTGCCATAACAGCGCAGTTCGCAGTTGCGGCATATCTCTATCAAAATGGTCATAAATATTTGCAGATAATCATATTTATATATACTTAATTTCATTCGCACTTGCAGCATTATTCGCGTTGAAGCCAGTTTAGAACTCTTTTAAACGGCGGGGCGAAGACTAGTGAATCACAGGAACATGAATATGAAATCCGGTACCAAACTGCCCGACGTAACCTTTCACACCCGTGTCCGTGATGAGGCCATCGAAGGCCCGAATCCGTTCCGTTGGGAAGACAAGACCACCGCGGATTACTTTGCCGGCAAACGCGTCATTCTGTTTTCGCTGCCAGGCGCATTCACTCCTACATGCTCGACCTATCAGCTTCCGGGGTTTGAAAACGGCTATGCCGAGTTCAAGGAAAAAGGCATTGACGAAATCTACTGCATGTCCGTCAATGACAGCTTCGTCATGAACAAATGGGCAAAGGATCAGGGCCTTGAAAACGTCAAGGTCATCCCGGACGGTTCGGGTGAATTCACTCGCAAGATGGGCATGCTCGTTGACAAAGATAATCTGGGTTTTGGCATGCGCTCTTGGCGCTATGCAGCCATTGTGAATGACGGTGTCGTCGAAGCATGGTTTGAAGAGCCGGGTCTGATGGACAACTGCCCCGAGGACCCCTATGGCGTGTCCTCACCGGACAATCTGAAAAAGCACCTGGACGAAGCCAACGAGCCGGCTTTGGCCTAAGCTTGTAGCCGACCTGATGCTCAAGACCCGCTCCTGGCGGGTCTTTTTGTTTTAAGGCCTGTGCGGCAGCAAAAAAACCTTCACTAACTTGTCGCAGAACCTCAGGTATCAAAAAAGATCAAAGCCCCTGAACACGATCAAGCAGATCACCCGATCATTCTGTTTCGTTCCGACTGGCTTTCGTAGTGCCGCTTGAGCCTTTGTAGTGCGATCCGCAGCACGATCTTGCCCGAACGCGCTGACCAGCCCATGCGCTTTTCAGCAAGCTCCAACCCCTCAAGATAGCAACAGCACCGCAGCGCCACGTCGCTTAGCCCTGGACCAAGATCCGACAAAGCGTGCTCAACGCGTTTACGTGCATCTGAGGCCCCTTGCCCGCCGTGAGACTCGGGCCCGAAACTGCCGCGCCCACCTGCTGTCAGGAAGTGATCCCAGTTTTGTGCGACCTGAGGGCCGATCTGCGCCAGCTCAAAATCCTCGCGCAACCGTTCACCTGCGGCAACAAGAGTTTCATCCAGAAAGGGTTTGCCATCGCGGTCGCGCCTGCGTGCCAATGCGATCAACGGGCTTTCCGCTGCATAGTAGCGAATGCGTCTTGACCGCTGTGACTTTGCTGTCACGCTGTTGCCTTGCACAAATTGCGACTGAAACGGTGTTTGTGCCTCGGACATGCCGAACTCATTGCGTGCACGCGCTTTGTTTTCGTCATCCGCGATCAATTGGCTGAGCGCGGAACGCCCCGATGACGAAATCCGATACCTTGAGATACGACCGGGATTGTCACAGGAAATCCAGTCCTTCAGGGCCAAAGCCTGCGCGATCCTGCAATCTACTACCGCTGTTCTGGCTGTACCCCCGTCGCCCAAGTCGCGTACGACCACAGCCTTGTCCATTTCTTCGGCGACCGCCAGGACCGCGCCGGTTTCGCACAAACGGCGCAGAATCCGCAGCGCCTCGCGGTTGAATTCTTCGTCCTTTGCAGCGGCGGTTTCTTCCTGTGTCACATGAAAGATGCTGTCTGCTGCGGCTGGGGTTCCAGCAAAATGTGCCTGGGCCAGGGACTGCAGCGCGGCATCCACCAACGGATCGTCACGGCGTGTCTCTATGCGCCTGATCTGCCTGAGTATGGTCGAAGCATGGCACCCTGCTGATCGCGCAATATCGCGGATCGATTGGCCGGTTTCCGTGTGGGCAAGATATCTTTGCGCCCCCTCTGGTACCCAAGCCGGAATGGTGAAAGCCTCGTTGTTTTGCATGATTACTTGCCCTTGTCGACCCAACAATCTGTTCTCAATCGCCCCCGGTAAATTTGTTAACCAATTCTAACTAGAGTCGCTTTCGTTACTTGTTCGTTAACCCGCGGAGACAAGGGCCAGATTTGTCTCAAATTCATAAACACTCATGAAGCCAGAGTGCGGCGCGATCCCGATCAAGGCAACACCCGCTTAGGTTGTGCAACATATAGGGGTAAATTCACTCTGACCAAGGAACCCCGAAATGCAGGACCTGATGACAATGATTACGACCCTTCGCCGCCCCCGCCTGTTGGCACGGGCTGCAAAAATAGGGGCGCAGGACTATGATCGGGATCGGTACCTACAGCGCATTCTCGGCTACGGGTCCATGCCCTCTACCGGTGCGGCGCTGGTACGACTGTTGGAAATGGAACGAGAGGTCAACGCACAGCGTCTTGAGGAGGATGCAGCCTATTCGCTGGTCCGTCATCTTGATCTGCTGATCGCGTTGCTGGGCGAGGCGCAGCTGTTTCAGGCCAGCCGCGCCGCGCAGTATCAATGATCAGGTGAAGGCATCCGGCATGGATGCTTTCTTTTCCGCCACGTATTCGTTCAATGCGGCATTGATGGCCGGGTCGATTTGCGGCTGCTGATAATTGGCCAGCAGACGCTCGACCCGCGCGGCGGCCAGTTGCCGCGTGTCGCGCGCGCCTTCGTCTTCCCAGGTTTCATAGGGCTTGTAGTCCAGCAAGTCTGTCTTCCAGAAGGCTTCCTTGAAGTTCGCCTGAGTGTGGGCGCAACCAAGATAGTGACCGCCCGGGCCAACCTCGCGGATCGCCTCCATTGCCTGTGCATTTTCGTCATAGGTCACACCCTTTGCCAGTCCATGCAAGACGCCCAACTGGTCGGCATCCATGACAAACTTCTCGAAATCGGCAACCAGACCGCCTTCGAGCCACCCACAAGAGTGCAGCATAAAGTTGACACCTGCCATCAGCCCCATGTTCAGAGAGTTCGCCGTTTCATAGGCGGCCTGCGCATCGGGCAGCTTTGATCCGCAGAACGAACCCGCCGAACGGTATGGCAGGTTCAGGCGGCGCGCCAGTTGACCCGCGCCATAGGTGATGTGCGATGCCTCAGGTGTGCCGAAAGTCGGCGCGCCGGAGTTCATATCGATCGAGGTCACAAATGCACCAAAGATCGCAGGCGCGCCCGGGCGGATGATCTGGCTATAGGAAATGCCCGCCAGCACTTCGGCCAGAACCTGCGTCAGCGTTCCAGCGACCGAAACCGGGGCCATTGCACCACCGACAATAAACGGTGAAATGATGCAAGCCTGGTTGTTTTTCGCATAGACCTCAAGCGCCCCCATCATCACGTCGTCGAAGGTCATCGGTGAGTTGATGTTGACCAGCGAGGTCATCACCGTGTTTTCCTGCACGAAGTCTTTGCCGAACAGGATCTCACACATCTCAACCGAGTCCTGCGCCCGGCTGGGATCCGTGACCGACCCCATGAACGGCTTGTCCGACAAGGTCATGTGCGCCATCAGCATATCCAGGTGACGCTTGTTCACGGGTATGTCCGTAGGCTCGCAAACGGTTCCGCCCGAATGGTGCAGCCATTTGGACATATACGCCAGTTTCACGAACTTGTTGAAATCGTCCATGGTCGCATATCGACGACCGCCATGAATATCGCGCACGAAGGGCGGACCATAAACCGGTGCCAGAACAAGGTTTCGGCCACCGATAACAACGGATTTCTCCGGGTTGCGGGCGTGCTGGGTGAACTGACTGGGGGCGGTTTTGATCAGCTCGCGCGCCAGTCCGCGCGGAATACGCACACGCTCACCATCAACATCGGCCCCGGCATCTTTCCACCGCTTAAGGGCATCCGGATTGTCGACGAAGTTAACGCCCACCTCGGCCAGAATGGTCTCTGCGTTGGTTTCAATAATTTCCAAGGCTTCTTCGTTCAGAACTTCGAAATTTGGAATGTTCCGCTCGATGTACTTTGCCGTTTCGATGCGAACTGCGGTGCGCTCGGCGCGGCGGGCGGCGCCACCGCCGCCTCTGGCCCTGCGCCGGGTGTTAGCCTCTGCCATGAGAAAATCCCATCTGATACTTCGTTTGGAGGTTGTGTTACAGGACTGCGCCACGCGCCAGCATATGATTTACGGCGCTCTGGGGGGAAAAGCGACATGGGCGCAGCATCTCCAAAAACTTTGACCGCCATGACCACTACGGGCATGATAACGCGATGAAGACCCAGGATAAGGCCACACCGCCATCTGAAACTGTGCGCACGACCCTTACCGCGGCCGAGATCGGAGCTGTCGCCCATCTGTACCGCGGAGAGGTGTATCGAAGCACATTGTGGCGCACTCGACTGGACACAACGACGAATTGGGCCGTTGTTACGCTGGGTGTCGCGCTGTCGATCTCGTTTTCGTCCCCTGAGGCTTCGCCGCTGCCGTTGGTATTGGTAGGCGTTTTAATCATCCTGTTTCTGATGCTTGAGGCGCGGCGCTATCGATACTTCAACGTCTGGCGTGCGCGTACCCGGTGGATGGAGACACATTTCTATGCGCCCATGCTGATGGATGGCGATCTGCACATGGAGGAAAACTGGCAAAAGGTGCTTGCCCAGGACTATTTGCATCCAAAGTATCACGTCGGGTTCTGGGTCGCCGCCGGACGGCGCATTCGCCGAAATTACCTGTGGATTCTCGTTATTCAGGCATTGGCGCACATTGGCAAACTGGTCGTTCATCCAACTCCGGTAGGGAGTTTCCGCAACTTCATTGATCGCGCGGATATCGGGCCAATTCCGGGCGAAGCCATCATAGGCATCGGTATACTTTACGTCGGATCGTGGAGCGCCCTTGCCATCTGGAGCTATCGCGTCGACCTGCGCCGCGCCGCAGAGCGCGGAACGTCAAGCTCGGATTCTATGGGTTGAACCCGGTCAAAGATCTTTTTGCATCGCGACCGAGTTTGCGTCGACCTCCGTCTCAACCCAACCAAGATGCGCATAGATCGCACGCGTGTCCTGCATCAGGCGATGAGTGCGCAGTTCCATGTGGCTGCAATCACAGTCTTTTGCCATGTCCTCAACTTTCGCCAGAAGCTGTGCGGCAATTCCCTGCCCCTGCGCCTTCGGCGAGACGGCCAAATTAGTGACTTTCATCACCGTGTTTTTTTTGGCGAATATTACCACGCCTACCAATCGCTCATCTATGCGGGCCAAAAGCACGTGGTGATCCGCAATGTCCTGCGCAATGCCTGCCGTTACATCGGGCAGATCATCTATAGTTTCCCGCGCCTTGGCATAAGCTGCAGATATACAGTCAACTATCGCCTCGACGTCGTTCTGCGTTGCATCCAAGAAACGAATGGCCGACATTCTTCATTCTCCCTCAGCATTGCGCTGAAAACGCCCTCATAACGCTTGCACATACCCGCCACGCGACCTAAGAGCCAGTCATGAGCCAGACATCCCATGACCGCCTTCTCATCATCGACTTCGGCAGCCAGGTGACGCAGTTGATTGCACGTCGCCTGCGCGAGTTAAACGTCTATTGCGAAATCCATCCCTATCAGAATGTCACGATGGACTTTGTGCGCGACATGGCGCCCAAGGCTGTGATTTTCTCAGGTGGACCGGACAGCGTCACGCGCGAAGGATCCCCGCGTGCTCCGCAAGAGATTTTTGAATATGGCGTGCCAATCCTTGGTATCTGCTATGGCCAACAGGTGATGATGCACCAATTGGGCGGCAAGGTCGTAAGTGGCCACGGCACGGCTGAGTTCGGTCGTGCATTTGTCACTCCCACCGGTGATCTGGACATCCTGAACGGTTGGTTCGCCGACGGAAATGAACAAGTCTGGATGAGCCACGGTGATCATGTCAGCCAAATCGCTCCGGGGTTCGAGGTGTTCGGCACCTCGCCAAATGCGCCCTTCGCAATCACTGCCGATACGGATCGCCATTTCTATGCTGTCCAGTTCCACCCCGAGGTGCATCACACACCCAAAGGCGCAAAACTGTACGAAAACTTTGTCAAACTCGCCGGTTTCAGCGGTGACTGGACCATGGGTGCCTATCGCGACGAAATGATCCGCAAGATCCGCGAGCAGGTCGGTGACAAAAAGGTCATTTGCGGCCTGTCCGGCGGCGTCGACAGTTCGGTCGCGGCGATCCTTATTCACGAGGCGATCGGGGATCAGCTTACCTGCGTATTCGTGGATCACGGCCTGCTTCGTAAGAACGAAGCACAGGAAGTCGTCGGCATGTTCCGCGACAACTACAACATTCAGCTCATTCACGCGGATGAAAGCGAGTTGTTTCTGGGCGAACTGGACGGCCAATCCGACCCTGAAACCAAGCGCAAGATCATCGGCAAGCTGTTCATCGACGTGTTCCAGAAACATGCCGATACGATCGAGGGGGCCGAGTTTCTGGCTCAAGGCACGCTCTACCCCGACGTGATCGAGTCCGTGTCGTTCTCAGGTGGTCCTTCGGTCACCATCAAGTCACACCACAATGTTGGTGGCTTGCCCGAGAAGATGGGGCTGAAACTTGTCGAACCCCTACGCGAGCTTTTCAAGGACGAAGTGCGTGCCTTGGGACGCGAGCTTGGCCTTCCCGACAGCTTTATCGGCCGCCACCCCTTCCCCGGACCGGGGCTGGCCATTCGCTGCCCAGGCGAGATCACGCGTGAAAAGCTGGACATTCTGCGCGAGGCGGACGCGATCTATACCGACCAAATTCGCAAACACGGTCTCTATGATGAGATTTGGCAGGCTTTCGTGGCGATCCTTCCGGTTAGAACCGTCGGTGTGATGGGCGATGGGCGGACTTATGACTATGCCTGCGCATTACGTGCCGTCACGTCCGTCGATGGCATGACCGCCGACTACTACCCGTTCAGCCATGAATTCCTTGGCGAAACAGCCACACGCATCATCAATGAGGTCAAGGGCATCAACCGATGCACATATGACATCACATCGAAACCTCCGGGCACGATCGAATGGGAATAACTCTAGCGCGGCTTCGTCGCGACATTGTTTGTTTAAGTCCCGCCAGAAACCCATAGATTGCACTTCGGATTCCCGAGTGTCCCCAAGGCAGGAAGATGGACAGTAGCAAACCGCAGATTGGCAAGGCCGCGCTTTGGATGACCGGGGCGATTGCCTCCTTTTCCTCGATGGCCGTTGCTGGTCGCGAGCTTAGCGTGACGCATGATACGTTCGAAATCATGTTCTACCGCAGCTTGGTGGGCATATGCGTTGTGGCCTTGTTTCTGACGCTGACACGGAAATGGAGCCAGGTCTCGACGCACAGGCTGGGGCTTCACGGAATTCGAAACCTGATTCACTTCACGGGTCAAAACCTCTGGTTCTATGCCGTGTCCGTGATTCCACTGGCACAGGTTTTTGCGCTGGAGTTTACCCAGCCGATTTGGGTTATTCTGCTGTCGCCGCTTTTGTTGGGTGAACGGTTGACCTCGGTACGGGCTCTGTCCGCGCTGATCGGTTTCGCCGGTATTCTGATCGTTGCAAGACCCGGCGCTGTTCCTTTGAATGCTGGCGTTCTGGCTGCGGCACTTTCGGCGGTTTTCTTCGCCCTTACAACGATATCCACGAAGAAATTGACCCAATTTTCCAGTATCGGCTGCATTATGTTTTGGTTAACTGTTATGCAAGCGGTCCTTGGGCTGATCGCCTCGGGCATCGACGGACAGATTGCTCTGCCGACACTTAATACAGCACCCTTCCTTATACTTGTCGGTCTCGCGGGCCTGTTGGCGCATTACTGTATCGCGAACGCTCTGGCCATCGCCCCGGCAACCGTGGTTGTCCCTTTCGACTTTGCCCGCCTGCCCACAATCGCGGTTGTCGGCATGATTCTGTATCAAGAACCGCTGGATCACTGGACGCTTTTGGGGGCCGCGGTGATCTTTTCGGGTATCTTTCTGAACGTCCACGCCGAGAATCGTAGCAGATTGGCAACAGATTCGGGCCACACTCGCCGCTGATAACGCACCGTCACTAGTTGACGGTAAGGTAAAGCTTGAGAAAGTATCGAGCACGAAAGACAAGGTCGATCATCACCACTCGGATTATCGGGCCTTACTTACAGGACAAGTTTAGGGAGGACATAATGAGAAAAGCGCTATTGCAGGCGTGCGCGCTCAGCGTTGGGGCAACAGGAGCGTATGCGGGCGGCCTGGACCGCAGTGGTCAGGGCGTCAACATTCTGTTTGAAGAGGGAAGTGTCGTTCAATTGCGTCTAGGTTACGTAAACCCCGACGTGAGCGGTGAACAAAACGGCGTACCGTCAGGGAATGTGACAAACGACTTTTTCACACCTGGCTTGGCTTATAAACATTCGTTCAGTGAGCGTGTGGACTTTGCTTTGATCTACGACCAACCGTTCGGCGCAGATATTGAGTATCCTACCGACTATCCTCTGTCCATCAACCCAGTTCCGCCTGCCATCGGCGGTCGTACCGGTGTCTTGGCCGCGACAGCAGACGTCGATGCGATTACCGCACTTCTGCGGTACAAATTCGACGGTGGCTTCAGTGCTATCGGCGGCATTCGTGCTCAACGTGCATCCGCAAACGTTACTGTACCTATTGTGGCAGGGTACGAGTTTGACGCGGACGCTGAGACCGATTTCGGTTATGTCGTAGGGGTCGCTTGGGAACGGCCCGAGATCGCCGCACGCGTGTCGCTGACATATAACTCAAAGATCACACACAAGTTTTCGTCAACGGAATCCTTCAACCAGGCTCCTCCAGTCCCGGCTGCCCTGGTAACAATAGATGACGAAACCGAGGTCGAAACACCCCAGTCAGTTAACCTTGATTTCCAAACCGGAGTCGCACCAAAGACACTGCTTTTTGGTTCAATCCGCTGGGTGGACTGGCCTCAAACGGTACTGGCACCGGATGCCTACGTGGGTATTGTGGGTGACAACCTAGTCGACTACGAAGACGAAACCTTCACCTACACTTTGGGCTTGGGTTACCAGTTCTCGGAAGAATTCTCTGGTGCGGTATCAGTAGGCTATGAAAGAGATACCGGTTCGATTGTTTCAAACCTTGGCCCAACCAATGGTTTCTGGAGCCTTGGAGTCGGCGGCACATACTCGATCGAAAACGCCCAGATATCGGGCGGTGTACGCTACACCGATGTTGGTGACGCAACCACCACTACTGGTGGCGAATTCAGCGGCAATAGCGCGTGGAGCGTTGGTTTTCAGATCACCTATTCTCTGGGCTGAACCAAACCCAAGATAAACGTCAGACCCCGCCCAACCGGCGGGGTTTTTCTTTTAGCAAGTTCCGGGTCGAATAGTTGTGCCAACAATGTAAAGACGGGGCATGGCTGCACAAAAACACTTATCCCCAAACGCTTGGGTCGAACTTCTTTTGCTGGGTATGATCTGGGGCGCGTCGTTTGTGTCGATCCGGATCGCGCTGGATACGATTCCGGTGATGACGTCGGTGTTACACCGCGTCTTCTGGGCCATGCTTGTGCTTTGGCTGATTGTATTTGCCAGAAGGTTGGTCATTCCACGCAGCCCACGCGTTTGGGCGGCTTTTTTGGTTATGGGGCTTCTGAATAACGCGATTCCGTTTTCCCTGATGGCATGGGGGCAGCTTTACATCGAAGTTGGCCTGACCTCGATCCTCAACGCGATGACTGCTATTTTTGGAGTCGTGACCGCAGCGATTTTTTTCAAGGATGAACGACTGACCCGATCACGAGCGATAGGTGTCGCGCTTGGGTTTCTCGGGGTCGTGATTGCGATTGGGCTGCGCAATTTCGTCTCGTTCGACCTGCAAAGCATGGCTCAGCTTGCCATAATTATTGGCACCATATCCTATGCGCTGGCCGGAGCGTGGGCGCGGGTAACCCTGTCTGATCTGCCCCCTGTGGTGGCCGCAGCCGGAATGCTGACCGGTTCAACTGTTTTAATCCTGCCGCTCACCCTGATTGTTGATGGAGTGCCCAGTCTGGACCTGCCTCTGATCACATGGTCGGCGATTGGCTACTATGCCCTCATCGCAACGGCTGGCGCATATCTGTTGTATTATCGCGTTCTGAAAATGGCCGGAGCGGGCAATCTGTTGCTCGTCACGCTGATTATTCCACCCGTTTCCATCGTTCTGGGCGCAGTTCTGAGGGATGAGACCCTTCCCCTGCAAGCCTATCTGGGTTTTGCCATCCTCGCGATTGGTCTGCTGATCCTAAACCGTTCAGGTGCCCGAGATTGACCTCGCCCGCTGCCCGTTTTAGCTAGGTCGGAAAAAGGGATAGCGGACGATGATCTACAGTTCGGCAAAAGACTGGCGCGATGCGCCGCGTAAGAAAGTTCTTTTCTTTGGGATGTCGGGTCTGGGCAAAACCTATGTGTCGAACGTGCTGCGCGACTCGGGCGATTGGTTTCACTACTCGATCGACTACCGTATCGGCACCCGTTACATGGGTGAATACATCGCCGACAATGCCAAAGCCGAAGCGATGAAAGTCCCCTTTCTGCGCGACCTCTTGCTGACGGATTCGATCTTTATCGGCTCGAACATCTCGTTCGAGAACCTGACACCGGTAGCAGCCTATCTGGGCAAGCCCGGAAACCCGGCGCTGGGTGGGCTTGAAATCTCGGAATATCGCCGCAGGCAAGAACAGTTCCGGCAGGCAGAAATTCACGCCCTGTTGGATACCGAGTACTTTATTGACCGGGCGAAACGCCTTTACCAGTATCCGCACTTCATCTGCGATACGGGTGGGTCGATCTGCGAATGGGTTGAGCCGACAAACCCCTCGGATCATGTCTTGTCTGAACTGTCCAGCCGGACGCTGATGATCTGGATCCAGGGTGATGACGCGCACACGGCTGAATTAATCCGCCGCTTTGACAAGGCACCTAAACCGATGTCCTATCAGCCCGAGTTCCTGACCAAGGCATGGAACGATTACCTGACGCAGAATGCCTGCCGGGCCGAAGATGTTGACCCTGACGCTTTTATCCGCTGGACCTATGCGCAAGCACTGGCGCATCGTCAGCCGCGCTATCGGGCGATGGCGGACAATTGGGGTGTGACGGTTTCTGCGGATGACATGCACAAAGTTCGTGATGCCGCTGATTTCGATGAGTTGATCGAACGCACCCTTGAGACCCGGAATAACCGCGCATAACTAACGCTTCTGTATCGTAACATCAAAGGCTTGCTACCTGATGCCAATCAAGATCCCATCCGACCTACCCGCATTTGACGTACTCTCGAAAGAGGGTGTCATGGTCATGGCTGAGGATCAGGCAATGCGTCAGGATATTCGCCCGCTGCGGATCGGATTGCTGAATCTGATGCCCAAGAAAATTCAGACTGAAAACCAGTTTGCGCGCCTGATTGGGGCGACGCCGCTACAGATCGATCTGTCCCTGATCCGCATGACCGAACACCGCACCAAGAACACCGCGGCCGAGCATATGGCCGAATTCTATCGCCCCTTTCAGGAGGTGAAGACCGAGAAATTTGACGGCCTGATTATAACCGGCGCGCCGATTGAGCATTTGGAGTTCAACGACGTCACCTATTGGGACGAAATGCGTGAAGTGTTCGAATGGACGCAGACCAATGTCCATTCAACCTTTGGCGTCTGTTGGGGTGGCATGGCGATGATCAATCACTTCCACGGCGTCAAGAAACACAAGCTGGATGCCAAGGCATTTGGATGCTTTCGTCATGCGAACCTGGACCCAGCCTCACCGTTCCTGCGTGGGTTTTCGGATGACTGCGTAATCCCTGTCAGTCGCTGGACCGAGATGCGACAGGACGAGATTGATGCCGCAGATGGTTTGGCAACACTGCTGGGCAGCGACGATGTCGGGCCCTGCCTCGTCGAAGACCCGGCGCACCGTGCGCTGTATATCTTCAATCACTTCGAGTATGACAGTGATACGCTGAAACAGGAGTATGATCGCGACATCGCAAATGGCACGCCCATTAACGTGCCGATTAACTACTACCCGGACGATGATCCAAGCAAGACACCTCAGAACCGGTGGCGCAGCCACGCCCATCTGCTCTATGGTAACTGGATCAGTGAAATTTACGAAACCACGCCTTATGACATCAGCCGGATTGGCGTCGAAAAAACTGATCTGAGAGCCTGACGCAGTGATACGCGCCGGCGTCATAGTACTAACGCTTTTAGTGGTGCTATGGGTCGTCGCAGTCTGGCGCGCGTCACGGAACGAAGCCCGCGCTGAGTCGGCCTTTCCACCCGAAGGTCGGATCGTTGACGTGGACGGGCTCGCAGTGCACGCGGTAGTCATGGGTAAAGGGCCGGATGTCGTGCTGATCCACGGGTCCAGCGGCAACACACGCGACATGACGTTTGCGCTGGCCCCTATACTGGCCAAGAACTTCCGCGTGATCGTATTTGACCGACCCGGATTGGGCTATAGCTCCAGCTTCAACCCCGATGGGGAAACCATTGTTCAACAAGCTGAAATTCTTCGAAAAGCTGCCGCTCTTCTAGGTGCGGAAAAACCCATCGTCGCCGGGCAAAGCTACGGCGGATCTGTTGCGCTTGCGTGGGCTGTGACACGGCCGGACAATATCTCTGGACTTGTCCTGATCGCACCCGCAGCAATCCCGTGGGAAACACCGCTGGATCGGTTCAACGCGTTGGCATCAACGACGGCCGGGCGTATAGCCGCCCTGCCCCTGATCACCGCGTTTGTACCCGATTGGTACGTGTCCAAAGCCTTGGACCAGGTATTTGCCCCACAAACCGCGCCTGACGGCTATGCCAGCCATTTCGGTCCGGGCCTATCCATACGACGCGCTTCGATGCATGCAAATGCCAAACAGCGCGCCAATCTATTGGAAGAAGTACGCGCCTTGCAACTTCGGTACAAAGAAATCGATGTCCCGACCGAGATCGTCCACGGTACAGCTGATGACACTGTTGGGCTGGGCTGGCACTCTCATCGTCTGATTGACGAGATACCCGGCGCCGAGCTTATTGAGCTGCAAGGTATCGGGCACATGCCCCAAGTCGTTGCAGCACCTGAGGTTGCCGCCGCGATCGAGCGCGCCGCGCAACGGGCGGGTTTGCGTTAACCCCGCCCCTAATCCATAGTAGGACTTGGATTTTATGGCGAGGTGACACATGGCCCGTTCCGAAAAAGGTTCCATCGAAAAATATTACAAAAAACACGCGCCAAAAGAGGTGCGCCTGGCCATTGAGAAGTCGTCAAAAGACGACATTCTGAATCCTACATATCCTTACAAAGAGAGAATGAAGCGCAAGGACTACGAAAAACAGATGGAGCGTCTTCAGATCGAACTGGTCAAGATGCAATCCTGGGTCAAAGAGACCGATCAGCGCGTTGCCATAATATTCGAAGGTCGGGATGCTGCCGGAAAAGGCGGCACAATCAAACGCTTTCGTGAAAATCTTAACCCACGTGGCGCGCCGGACGTGGCGCTTAGCAAACCGTCGGATACTGAGCGAAGCCAATGGTATTTCCAAAGATACATCCCACATCTGCCAGCTGCCGGCGAAATCGTATTCTTCGACCGCAGTTGGTACAATCGAGGTGTTGTTGAAAACGTATTCGGCTTTTGCACTGAAAAAGAGCGTGAGCGTTTTTTCAGGCAGGTCCTTCCGCTTGAAACAGGTTTCGTCAATGACGGGATAAAATTGTTCAAATTCTGGCTGAATGTTGGTCGGGCGGAACAGCTGAACCGCTTTCTGGCACGCGAAACGGACCCGCTGAAGCAATGGAAGCTAAGCCCAATTGATGTTGAGGGATTGAACAAATGGGACGAGTACAGCCAGTCGATTTCGGAAACTCTTACCCGTTCCCACTCGGCATTTTGCCCATGGACTATTGTTCGCTCTGACGACAAGAAACGCGCGCGGTTAGCGGCTATTCGCACAGTTTTGCATGCCTTGGATTATGACGAAAAAGACGAACACGCGATTGGCCCGGTCGACCCCAAAATCTGCGGCGGGCCAGAGATCTGGGATGCATGACTGGGAGTGGACGATCAGCTCTGCACGAATTATGTCCGGACTCCCGAAGGCTTAAACAACAAGGGCACCTGAAACAGGAATGACAAAACGCGGGTATCACCACGGGAACCTGAAACAGGCCCTGATCGAGGCGGCCCTGTCTCTGATCGAAGAAAAAGGCCCAACCGGCTTTACCTTGTCGGAAGCGGCGAAAACAGCTGGTGTAACACCTGCCGCAGTCTATCGTCATTTTCACGGACGCGAGGACCTGATAGCCGAGGCTGCGCGTCAAGGGTTTGAGATGTTTGCGGACCTGATGCAATACGCCTACGACAAAGGGCAGCCCTCGGCCCTGGCCGCGTTCGAGGCGACAGGCCGCGCCTATCTGGCATTTGCCCGAAAGCACCCCGGCCATTACATCGCCATGTTCGAAAGTGGTATTTCGGTGAACCGTACGCCCGAATTGTCACTTGCGGCAAACCGGGCGAAATCCGTTCTGGAGAAGGCCGCTGCTGACCTGTCGCAACACATCCCTCCTGAAAAGCGCCCGCCAGCTTCGATGTTCAGTGCTCATGTCTGGGCCATGAGCCACGGCGTGGTTGAATTGTATGCCCGGAATACCGGCGCCAGCTCTCCCTTTCCGCCCGAAGATTTGTTGGAATCCGGCATTGGTATTTACTTGCGTGGTTTAGGGCTGGTACCGCAAGACGACTGAGGATCAGAACCTGCTTTTCCGCATCGGCACACTCAGACCCGAAGAGACATTAATCAGGTTCATCTCACCCATGCCCTTGATATCCACACGCCCGATATCCGAGACCTGAAACTCGTCAATCAGCGCGTATTTCATTTCTTCCGGGGCCACAATATGCATTGGGTTTGCAAAGACTTGCAATCGCGCGGCAATGTTCACCGCGGGGCCGAAGACGTCATAGACATATTTCTGTATCCCTACGACTGATCCCACGGCGGCACCCATGCCCAAACCGATCCGCGCTTGCCACTTGTGAGGGTGACTTTCATTCCTGCGCTCGAGGTACCGAAGGAACCGTACGGCGCAATGCGCTACCGCCGTGGCATGGTCCGGTGTTGCATCCGGCATGCCGGAGACGGCCAGATAAGCGTCACCTATTGTCTTGATCCGCTCGCACCCGAACTGTTCAACGATACGGTCGAAAGCAGTAAAGATGTCATTCAGTTCACTCAGCGTGACTGTTGGATCAGTTTTGGCTGCAAAATCGGTAAAGCCGACAAAATCCAGCATAACGACCGAGACCTGATCATATAGCTGCGGAGTGACAACGCCAAAGGTTTTGAATTCTTCGTACACGGCGCGCGGCATCAGGTTCAACAACAGGCGTTCGACGCGCTCTTTCTCACGCTCCAGCTCACGCGTGTTGCGTTCCACCATGGTCGAGTAACTGTCGATCATGCTTTCCAACTCGCGGATGCGGGTGATGTTTTGGCATTCAATCACCAGTACCTGCTCGGACAAACCGCTCGCCAGCGAGACAGTCGTCGCCAGGATAAGGGTTCTCCGCTTTGGTTTTATCTGCAATTCAACCGAGTACCGAAGCCCGGATTGCTTCACGTCATCCAGCTCTCGCGAATCCAGAGACGGTAGCAGGTCCAAAAGCGTTTGCCCCTTTTCCGGGGTTCCGAACCAATCACTGAAAGGCCCATTTTGAAAAACAAAGCTAAAATCCGAGGCCCGAACAACCGCAACCCCGACCCCTATCGCACGAAGTAATTGTTCATTTATGGCGAGAATGCTCATGCCGTGTCACGGGTGACAATGATCGAGCGTTTTGACTCGATTGCGTTCAGCGCGGTCTTGATATCTGAGTCCTCCATCCCGTGAATGGATAAAGCTTCTGTGAAAAGCTCGACCATTTCGTCAAAATCTGCGTGTGAAATGTTCAGATTTCGATGGACCGCCTCAATCCTTTCGTCGCTGAAAGACGCAGGCCCCCCAACCAAAGAAGAGACGAATTTGGTCTGGTGATCTATTAGGCGCGGAATGTCTATATCTTCAAAATGGCCGCCGATCTGGTCAGAATCCAAGGCCATTTCATAGAATGTCATCACGATCCGGCTGATCGTTTTGAACCCGCCGTATCTTTCGTAAATTGTCTGACCCACGCCGCACACCTATGCGTTAATCACAAACAACACTATGAGTTTATATCAAAAGCGCAAATTTGTTAACGCTTGCACGCAGTTTAGCTGAAGAAAGCCCAGTTGCATGCAAAACGGTTGGGATGACTAATTCAAACGCCTAAATCATCGGCGCAGGGAATAAACCCGATAAAACCGCCCTGCGCTTTTAAGCGAGACTCGCCACCTGCGCGCCAGAACAGCTTGCGTTTGGCGGCTCGCAACTCGCGCCGAATTCGGAACCACATGGGTCCTTTGTCCAAGCCACTATTGGTTTTCTGGTCTTGCGACCTCTCGCTGATCTTGACGGGTTCTGCTGTTTGGTCCTGCTGCTTCGACCAAATCACCTGCACCCCAATAGCCGGGAAACACTGATATATTTTCCAATTTGGGCGCGGCAGAGAAATAAAGTCGTCAAGGTGGTCCGAATATCTCTCTGACCATGACAACAGTTTGCGACACGCCGCTTGTGTCACAATGTAAGCAGCCGAGCTGGGTGCCATTTCAAGCATCGGCCGAACCGGAACATCCGCGATGCTCTGTAACGGCCCGAACCGCATAGAGCGTGGTGAGTAATCGAGCTTGATAAGGTCGAAATCCGCCCCATTGCTTAACAGCGCAGCGATGACCGCCCCAGACTCAGCAGACATTTCCACGTCATCTTCAAAAATGGCGACAGCTTTCAACCCCTGATCAACGACAGTTTGCCAAAGCGCACGATGACTTTCGAAACAGGCGACTTCGCTTTTCGTCAGGCCCCAACGTGTGCCGGTTCCAGGAACGTACCCGTTGCCGTCCAATGCGCCGGTCTGCTGCCCGTCGACTGCGCTGAAACGCTGCGCGCCGACTAATCCGGTCAGAGTGAACTGATCTTGCATAAATGCGGCCCGTGCAGGGACCCGATCCAGGTTGATAAAATACACACCTGTTTGCGATGGCAGATCGTATTGTCCCACGGCACGTCCTTTCAAACACTGTCGTCAGATACACATCGCCAAACCGGACAATCAACCCCACCAAAGGCGAAGTCAGCCCTGATTCATAAGATCACGGACCAAGGCTGACTAATTATCGACCGGTTAGATCAGGCACTGATCGTGTTATGTTCGGGTCCATAAGGGAACCCGGTGATATTCTCTGCGCCATTTTCGTGCACAACAAGAATGTCATGCTCTCGATAGCCACCGGCACCGGGTTCGCGCTCGGGGATCCACAACATCGGCTCGATTGAGACGACCATGCCGGGCTCAAGAACCGTGTCGATATCCTCACGCAGTTCAAGCCCAGCCTCGCGACCGTAGTAGTGACTAAGAATTCCGAAGGAGTGACCATAGCCGAACGAACGGTATTGCAGAAGGCCCTCCTCCGCGAAAAATCGGTTGATCTCGGCACAGATACCCGAACAGGTTGCACCCGGTTTAATCAGGCTCAGACCCAGCTCATGTGCAGCGATATTGGCCCGCCAAATGCGCAGGCTTTCCGCGTCGGGTTCGCCCAAGAACAAAGTCCGTTCCAGAGCCGTGTAGTAGCCCGAGATCATGGGAAACGTGTTCAGCGACAGGATATCGCCCTTTTGCAGCGCGCGTTTCGTAACCGGGTTATGCGCACCGTCAGTATTCAGACCGGACTGGAACCACACCCAGGTGTCCCGGTACTCAGCATTCGGATAGGCGCGCGCAATTTCCGACTCCATCGCGTCGCGTCCGGCCATGGCGACCTCAATTTCCGTAGCGCCCTCGCGAATAGCCGCGTGAATGGCTGCGCCGCCAATATCCGCAGTATTGGCACCACCCTTGATCAGATCAATCTCTTCCGTTGATTTTAACATGCGGGAGGCCATCGTGTCGGGTGCGATATCTAGCAGTTCCGGCCCGCCCAACATGTCCAGCGCGGTGTCGCGCATAGCCAATGAAATATGGTCAGCCTCGATCCCGATGCGTCGAGCCGACCCCAATAGGCTCGCAACAGCGCGCCAGTAATTGTTCCGCTGCCAGTCGGTATAAATCACGTTTTCCCCGACCGAGCGCCGCCACGGCTGGCCCGCGTCGATATTCGCGGACACCGTGGTGCAGCTGTCCTGCGTCACGACACATCCATAGGGTCGGCCAAACGCGCAATACAAAAAGCCCGAGTAGTAAGCGATGTTGTGCATCGATGTTAGCAACACCGCCGGGATATCGCGCGCCGTCATCGTAGCGCGCAGGTTAGCGAGACGCCGTGCATATTCCGCTTTGCTGAAAGGCAAAGGCGCCTTGTCGCCATTGTGGCGCGTGAAAAATTCCGGGCGATTGTTCAGGTCGATCATCTGGTCTCTCCTCAATGCCGGACAGGCACCGCCCGGCCACAAGTCCCGGCGTTCAGGACAAGCGGCCTCGGGAACCGAGAGCCATGCACTCCGCCTTGCGCCACGACGCCATCGTGGCCGGAATGCATGAAGAAATCGCTAGATCACCTTGCGAGTCGCGTCAAGCCGGGCTGAGACCACGCAGACGTTCTGACCGACGCCGCAACAATTCAACTGTCGTCAGCAGCGCGATCGAGATCACCACAAGGATAGTTGCAACAGCAAGAATGGTCGGGCTGATCTGTTCACGAAGGCCGGTAAACATTTGCCAAGGCAGTGTTTTCTGGCTGGCAGAGCCTACAAACAGAACCACCACAACCTCATCAAACGAGGTGATAAAAGCAAACAAGCCGCCCGAGATCACACCCGGCAAGATCAGAGGCATCTGGATTTTGAAGAACGTACGGACCGGTCCCGCGCCCATATTGGCAGCAGCCCGTGTAAGCGATTGATCAAATCCGACAAGAGTGGCCGTTACAGTGATGATAACAAACGGAATACCAAGAACAGCGTGAGCAAGAATAACTTTGACATATCCGACAAAGTTCTTGTCCATCCCCAGCGTTCCTTCAAGAAAACGACCTATGTCACTGTAGAAAAAGAACATACCCGTGGCCGAGATAATCAAGGGAACGATCATGGGCGAGATAAGGATACCCATGATTGCCCGACGCCCCGGCACGTGCGATTGGCTTAGGCCAATCGCTGCAAGTGTTCCTAAAGACACAGAGATAACTGTCGCAATCGGCGCAATGATCAGCGAGTTCTTGAAGCTGCGCTGCCATTCATTGTTGGTAAAGAAATCTTCGTAATGCTTTAGCGAATACCCTTCAGGGTCCAGGCGCAGCATTTCGGGCGTAAAGGTAAAAAAGTCCTGTGCGTTGAAAGACAGCGGCAGAACGACAAGGATCGGTGTTATCAGGAACACAAAAATCGCCCCGCAGACTACGCGGAACAAATAATGTCCGAATACCTGACGACCGGTCAGATATGGAAGCAGTTTCTGGCGATAGCGTCCCTCGTACAACCAGAAAATAAAGAAGGCAAAGAACCAGCCGACCAACAGCCCGATGACCAATCCAGTGAATCCGGCAAAGAAATATCCAGCCGCCGTCAGTCCAAGGATCGTAATCCAGCGTGCAACGCGTTCATTGTCGAGCACCGCGATATAGACCCAAGCAAGGCCTGCCATCAGTACAGCACCCAAGAGGATGCCCAGCAGGACATTGCCCTGCCCGGCACCGACGAACATGCCCACGAACCCTCCGGCGATGGCAACTGAAGGCAGGACCATAGATAACGGCTTGCGGGATATTGGTGTGAGTGCAGCCATGATCTTTACCCCAGTTTCACGTTATCGATGCCGACAATCTTGTCGTAACACCAGTAGAGCAAGAGAACGACCGCCAGCAGGATTGTCCCCAAAGCTGCCGCCAATCCCCAGTTCAGTGAAGATGAGATGTGGTAGGCGATCCGGTTCGAGATAAAGACACCCTTGGTGCCGCCCACGATCTCAGGCGTGATGTAGTAGCCGATGGCCAGAATAAACACGAGGATCGATCCGGCCCCTATGCCTGGTATGGATTGCGGGAAGTAAATCCTCCAGAACGTCGTCCAGTTGGTTGCGCCCATGGATTTGGCCGCGCGGGTGTAGGACGGCGGGATCGTCTGCATCACAGAATACATTGGAAGGATCATGAATGGCAGCAGGATATGCGTCATCGCGATAATCGTGCCGAACTGGTTGTTGATGATCACAAGCCGCGCATCATCTGCGACAAACCCTAGCCAGACCAGCGTTTCGTTGATCACCCCTTGTTGCTGCAGCATGACTTTCCACGCGGATGTTCGCACCAGAAGCGAGGTCCAGAAGGGCAACAGAACCAGGATCATCAACAGGTTCGAAACCCGCATCGGCAACGTCGCCAATAGATACGAGACCGGATAGGCCAGCAAAATACAGGCACCAGTAATGATAAGAGACATAAACAGTGTACGGCCAAATAGTTTGACCAGAATCTGCTTATCTTCCGGCTGCGCCCTTGGTCCCTCGGGCGTGCGGCGCATGTCGATGGCATTCAGGAAATAACCATTGGTGATTGGAACCGCGTGCGTTTTGATCGTACGCCAAGTCTCAACTTCACCCCAGCCTTCGTGAATATCGATCAGCTTTTCTTTGAACGGCGCATCAGCTTCGGGGTCCAAACGTTTGATGTTTCGGCCAGATTTACGGAACATCGAAGACATACCCGTTTCTTCGTAGTTCAAACGCGTACCAAGCCGTGTATGTTCTTTAGCCTCAACAGCAGCAATCATGTCTTTTACGAAAGCGGCGTACAGTGCTTCGTCCGGCAGTTCCCCGCTGTCAGCATCCCAGTTTCTAAGCTCGACCACTGTCAGTGGGAGTGTCTCCGAAACAATACCATTCTCAACTGATCGGAACAGCATCGAAACAATCGGGATCACAAACGAGAGCAAGACAAACAGCAACAAGGGCGCAATCAGGGCCAGAGCCCGAACTTTGCGACGTCGCAATGAACGCGCCAGCGATTTTTTCAGAGGCGTGCCATCCGCGGCCAACATCGGGCCGGATTGAGTAGCGTCAGTCATCTGCGTCCCTTGATTTTTGGTGGGTCGGGGCCAAGATAGGCCCCGACCGTGCATTTAATTACCGGCTTATTGTGCCAGCCACGCTTGGAATTTGGCGTCGATATCGTCGCGATAGTCTGCCCAGAACTCGTAGTTATAGAGGAACGTGTTCTTCGCGTTGTTAGGATCAGTCGGCATATGCGGAGCCATGTCGATACCAAGCTCAGCGTGCTGACCTACCAATGGTGCCGACGACGCACGTGCCGGACCATACGAGATGAACTTGGCCTGATCCGCCAGACGCTGCGTGTCGGTTGCGAACTTTACGAATTCTTTGACACGCGCCAAACGCTCTTCGCTCAGACCGGCCGGAATGATCCAACCGTCAAGATCGAACACCTGCGCATCCCAGAGCATTTCGAAGGGCTGATCTTGCTCTTCAATCGCCGAGAACCAGCGGCCATTGTAGGACGTGCCCATAACAACTTCGCCATCGGCCAGAAGCTGCGGCGGCTCAGCAGCAGCGCCCCACCATACAACCTGATCCTTGATTGTTCCCAGCTTGTCCAGCGCGCGCTGTTGGCCCTCTTCGGTCGCCAGAACGTCATAGACATCGTCCTTTGCTACACCGTCACAGATCAGCGCCCATTCCATGTTGTTAATTGGGCGCTTTTCCAACGTCCGCTTACCTGGATAGGTCTCCATGTCGAACATGGCGCAGATCGAGTCAGGCGCTGGTGCCCCATCCGGCAGCAGGTCGGGACGATAGGCCGCCGTTGTCGAATACACGATCTGCGGAATGAAACAGTCGCTGACCAGAAGATCGCCGAAGTCTTCTGATGCCGGAGTACCATCCGGTGCCGCCGCCAGCAGCTCGTCCGGGTCGTATTCCATCGCCAGACCTTCGTCGCACAGGCGGATTGCGTCAGCAGCGACAACGTCCACCAGATCCCAGGTGATGTTACCGGCTTCGTTCATTGCGCGCAGCTTGGCGACCGCTTCGGGCGAGCTTTCGTCCCAAACGATCGTCAATCCCGGGTTCATCTCCATGAAGGGTTCAGCGTAAGCCTTTGTTTGCGAGGCTTGATATGCGCCGCCCCAGGACACTAGCGTCATCTCCTCGGCCATTGCACTGCCTGCAATCGCAGCAACCGCACTGGCTAGAAGAGTGGATTTTGTTACTTTCATAGTAAACTCCCTATTACACCCGTTAATTTTAACCAAAAGACCGGAGCACGAGGCAACCCGATCATCAGATTATCCCACACGTGCGGGCAGAGCGTGCGGGTGAGTCTTGGCTCAGGCGTCCAGCGCCCGGCAGTCCTTGGCCAGCCAGCCGATCTCGACCTCCTGACCCGGGCTCAGTTTGATCGCATCCGGAGCGTTGCGGGTTTTGATAATGAAATCATCATTCCCTGCAACTGAAAGACGAAAGCGGAACACATCGCCCATATAAATGAACTCTTTCACCATTGCTTTCAGTGTATGCGCATCGGCGTGCAGACGGTCCTTGTTGAATTCGACACGTTCGGGCCGGATGGAAACCTTTGTCCGCTCACCCGCAGTATGAACGTTCACCGGCTTTGCATCAATCTCAGAGCCATCATCAAGCTTCACAACGCAGGTATCGCCATCGATCGACTTAATAACCCCATCCAACGTGTTGTTTTCGCCTATAAACTGCGCCACGAAGCTGTTTTCTGGCTCTTCATACAGAAGGTCCGGCGGTGCCAATTGTTGAATTCGGCCGTCATCGAATACGGCAACACGATCTGACATGGTCAGCGCTTCGGTCTGGTCATGCGTCACGTAGACGGTAGTGATCCCAAGCTCATGCGCCAGACGGGTAATTTCAAACTGCATATGCTCACGCAGTTGCTTGTCCAACGCGCCAAGCGGTTCGTCCATCAAAACCAGCTCGGGCTCAAACACCAGTGCGCGGGCAAGTGCAATCCGCTGCTGCTGGCCACCGGACAGTTGCGCCGGGCGACGGCTGCCAAAAGCACCCATCTGCACCATGTCCAGTGCGCGTTTGACCTTTTCTTCGCGCTGATCCTTGCCGATCTTCCGCACTTCCAACGGGAACGAGAGGTTCTCGGCCACGGTCATATGCGGAAACAGGGCGTAGTTCTGGAACACCATCCCAATCCCGCGCTTGTGCGGAGGAATGTTGTTGATCGGGCGCCCGTCCAACATGATCTCTCCGTACGTGGCTGTTTCGAAGCCCGCCAGCATCATTAGGCAAGTCGTCTTACCGGACCCGGACGGGCCAAGCATGGTCAGAAACTCACCTTTCGGCATTGAAAGGTTGAGGTCTTTTACAACGAGGACTTCACCATCATAGGATTTTTGGACACGCTGAAACTCGACGAACGCTGCGTCATTGGTCATATACCGACTTGGCTCCCTGTGCGGTCTCTTTGGTGTCCGGTGTACCCGAATCTCAAGACCCATTGGCGTTATTCAATGGCATGCAGGGTGCGACCTGCAACCAATATTTGATAGTAGGGTTACAGATTAGGCAGCCGAAATGCAAATCGAGGCGGTAACCGCCTCTTCACTTTGCTGAGTTCAGTTGCCGCATATGCCACGCAAGGCTTTGATTGCTGGACAAAACAGGCTTTCGAAGCCGTTCCTGAACCTCAGGAATGACATCAAAAGTTCTTAAATTCGTACAGCTTATAAAAACAGCTTCAACTTGTGAATCCGCCCCAAGTTTAAGCGCAGCGTCTACAACGGACTGCCGTGAAATACGCACGACCTTCGATTCCTCGGCCTCTCCGAATGAGCCAAAAACATCCATCGAAACGCCGTTTTCCGCGAAAGCCCGTCGAAGGGGTTCGTTCACCTCTTCGATATACGGCGAGAGCAACGCAAATCGCGCAACGCCCAAGTGGGCTGCATTTGCAGATGCCGCCCGCAGTGGATTGGTAACCACAGCCACGTTGCACGTGGATTGAACCAAGCGTTCGACCTGATCTGACCCAATCACCGAACTGGCAGAGGTGCACCCATAGCCAATAACTCTGTAAGGGCGCGCCTTCGGCAAAAGGTCTGCAGCCGCTGGTAAAGCCATCTTCATTTCTGACAGGGAATTCGTAGTAACACTTTCCCCGCTTGGTATTCGTGAGACGTAGATTGGGCAGGTTATATCCGAAAAATGGGCGCTGAACTCAGGCTCGATTGTTTCGTCGGTTTGCAAAACGATCAAACCCATTGGCGTCGCGTTTGGATCATCCTCGTCCAGTATGTAGGGCAAATAGCTCATATCTGTGGCAGCTCCGAACCTGCGCGGGGACTGATATAACGGGGTGCCCCATCGCTGATGACGATGTTTTCTTCGTGGACCAGGATTTTGTCGCCGACTGCAATGCCGGGCTCTAACGTCAGGACCATACTAGGTTCCAAAACCGTATGATCAGAGGGGATCAAAGAGGGCCATTCGGTCAGTGACATTCCCAACCCATGACCCAAGCGCCCCGCGCCGGTATCGCCGCTGTTTCGGGACAGGATCGCGTTCATGACATTGAAAAGATCGGCGGCCGTTGCCCCCGGGCGTGCCGCTTCAAAAGCCGCATCAGATGCTTCGATGAGCGTTGCGTAGGCGTCCCGGACCTGCCTTGTCGCCTGACCGACGGACCAGTTGCGGTCGAAATCGCAAAAATAGCCGTCCCAAACCAAGCCCGTATCCAGCATCAGAACATCCCCCAACCTTAAACCGGTTGCTCGGGCCGGAGAGATCACATCGGTGTAACCACCCTGCTCCGCCCCGCCTGCAAGATACGGCACCCAATCGGCACCTTCGTCAAGGCACAGCATCTGGAACCGGCGGAACACCTCATCCAGCGCTACACCCTCGCCAGCTATTTCTGGCACGCGCTGAAAGGCCCGCCCCGCGATGGCACATGCCGTTTCGATTTTGGTTATCTCCGCAGGGGATTTGACCATTCTGAGGGCGCGAACAATGCCTTGATCACTTCCCAAACGCCGAGTGCCCAACCCCCGCTGCAACCGATGAAAATCACCCAACGGCATGCGAACATGGGTTTCATGTCCGTCCGGAAGACCGATCACAGCGTCCGCCGGGCAAATCTCGGTCAGGGTGTCGACCAAAAGGCTGACGCCGTCGTCCGTTAGATCAGGCGCGCTCCAGGTGCGGATATCCTGAACCCAGGTTTGCGCCATTAAAGCAGCGCCGATGGACGGAATGACGGCAATGGGTTTGCCCGTTACGGGCACGATCAGAAACCAAGGGCGCGTCGGGCTTTCCCAGAACCGGGTCAGGTAACCGGAGAAGTAACGAACCTCTGGCTCGGTCGTCAACAAAAGCGCCGAAAGCTCAGCCTGAACCATTCGGCTTTGCGCGCGTTCGACCCTTGCTTGAAATTCAGACGTTTCAAACCCCCTCATTCCGCGGTCTCCGACAGAAAGCACAGCACACGCGCGTTGGGATCGATACCCAATGACTTACGCACGTCGGGATTCATGACAGCGGCGACCCCTGCCCCACCTGACGCGGTCGTAGCGATACCCGCGGATGCCATGGCCGGCAGATGCTCGGTCACTTGCTCATCGGACAGGGTCAGGAAACTATCGGCGTCCCGCGCCAAACCGTTCAACGCAATGTGCGACGGCTCTTTGCAATCAAGCCGCCCCATAACGCTGTCAGGTCCGTCGGCAAAAACGCATGCCCCAGCCTCAATGCTCGCTTGCAGCGCGGGGGCCGCATCGGGTTCGACCACTATGATCTGTGGCGCATCGCCCCAGACCGTCCGCACATAGGCCGCAACTGCCCCGGCCAAACCGCCGACACCGGCCTGTAACATGATATGGGTGGGTACCTGCGGACATTGATTGCACGCCTCGGCGGCCATTTGCAGATAGCCCTCCATCAGCGTGTGCGGCAGATCATAATACCCCTCCCACGAGCTATCCGAAAGCAACGTCCAGCCATTGAATTCTGCGGCGTTGCTGGCGGCATTCATGCTGGCGGCGTAGTCTGCACCCTGTCGGGCCACCTGCGCATTCTGGGCGCGCAAGCGATCAGCAAAGCTCTCGGGTACCGTATCTGCGATGTACACCACGGCATTTGCCCCGAAAATTCGCGCACCTGCAGCGACGCTCATCCCGTGATTGCCCGCACTGGCCGTGACATAAGTGCGCCCTGTAAGAATGGTTTCGTTCGGGCTCTCACTCCGGTCAGCCGCATGGCGGGCAATGACATAAGCCGCCCCAAGTGCCTTGAACGACCCCAAGTTCATGCGACCACGTTCATCTTTAACCCAAAGCGCGCCCACATCGGCCAGGTCGTCGATAGAAAGCAAGGGCGTCTCGGCGGCTGCCGGGCATTTCTTGAGCAGATCAGCGACACGTCCCGCGTTAGTCGAAGGGTAAGGTGCTGCCTCAATCAGTTTCTGGCCGCCACGGTGTGGATTGGATACGATTTTCAAGTGAACGTCTTTCCCCTGTTGCCCAGTGACGTGACCGCATCCGTCAAGTTCTGTCAACACAACACGTTCAACTACCGGAGCAGCCTGCGGTCCACGCCAACCCGGCCTTCACGCATCAGAATACGACCGCAGATTGACAAAGACGCGGGGCGCCATGGCCGCCGCCGGGCTGGATGTGCTGTTTGTCGGAGATCCGTTAGACATGACTTGGCTGAGCGGGTATGACGGCTGGTCTTTCTGTGTTCATCAAGGCGTTCTGGTGCTGTACGACCATGACCCAATCTGGTGGGGCCGTAACGAGGACGCCAACGGCGCCCGCCGTACAGTGTGGATGCCGGATGAACGGATTCGCGGCTATGCCGATCACTACGTGCAATCCACCGTTTGTCACCCGATGCAGGATCTCGCAGCCTTGATCCGCGTCTGCGGGTTGGAAACGGGCCGTATCGGTGTTGAACTGGACAACTACTATTACACGGCCAAGGCGTATCTGTCGTTGATGGCAAAGCTGCTCGTATCGCGGAACATGTGATCGACGGGGATTTGGAGCGGATTGAACCGGGGCTGCGAAAGAATGAGTTGGTCGCGCAGATTTACCATGATGCAATCTCGGGCGTGGGCGACGATTGGGGGGACTACACCGCCATCGTGCCTTTAGATGTTGGTTCTCGAAGTGCACAAGGGCTTTTTCGAGTACACCACCCGTTTCATTGGTCCGGAACGGCACAGCTCAACCCCTGATGATTGTAAAAACGCCGCGCGCGGCCATGGTCGATCCTGCAGGCCCACAAGGCGGATGAGTATATTGAGATCGAACAGCTCGACCTGTGTCGCCAAATGCTCAACCGCCTTGGTCGTCGTCTGATCGCCTAACGGGTACCGTGCGAGCGATCGTAAGCCGAGCGCGCCGGTTGCACATGCGCCGCGCGCGCTTCCTCTCCGGGGTCATAGACCTCCATCACAAGCGGATAACAGGCTGCCGCATCCGACGAATGTTCGGACGAGCAATCGCCACCGGGACAGGCCGACAAACCTACGATCAGGTCAATCTCGGCAAAGAACTCAAGATAGTCACCGGGTCGAACGGGGCTGGCCTTCATGAAATACTGCCCGGTGTCGCGGGTGAAGCCAGTGCACATGAATACGTTCAGAACGTCATGTACAAGCATCTCAGCTTCGTGCAGCGGCAGATCGCAATGGCCTGACAACGCACGCGTCAGGTTCGAGTGGCAGCAATAGTGGTAATCATCGCCCGATAGCAGCCGCCCCGTATAGGGATCACATCGCGTGCCGATGACATCATGGACCGAGCCGCCGAATTCATCGAACCCGTACCAGTCCAGCGTATCATCCACAACGGTCGCCATTGGACGCATGTTTGGAAAACTCGACCACATGCGATCTCCGGACGACAGATGTGTCCCGTGAAGCGCGCGGGTTTTACCGGAATAGAAACGTTCGGTCAGGTCGTGCGTGTGCCACATGTTCAGATCACCGACCTGCGGGCCATCCACAGATACAACCCTGATGAATGCACCCGCTGGCACATCTATACACGCGGCGTCCCTTGGGGCCACTGTGACCTCAGCAGTCTTTCGCGCACCCTTCCGCAGGTTGGAGAGTGCACTCAAATCCGGTTTCTCCAACGTCTCGGGCGGGTAGCAGACAACCGGTGGGATCGCCTTTCGAGCATCGGCATCCTTAGGGGCCGCAAAATTCGGTTTTTCTAGTTTCATCAGCGCAACCTTGTTTTTGCAAAGGCTTAGCGCATCGAAATCGGATTCGCTATCGGCTCTCGCGTGGTGTTGATACGGGGCGTCTGATTTGGGTTCTCAAAGCTCTGCCAGAAAAGAGGCGCCACTAAAGTCTGATTCAGACAAATCGATGTCGCATCCGAGCATACCCAAAGGCTACAAATTATTGGATTGTGTCGAAAAAGGTCCGATTCATGCGATATTCCGGCTTCCGAGTCATCAAAGAGGCGCTTACCGGCCACAAAGGTTGGAAACCGGTCTGGCGTGAGCCCGAACCCAAACCGCATTACGACATTGTTGTCATTGGCGGCGGCGGGCACGGCTTGGCGACGGCGCACTACCTTTCCAAGGTGTACGGTCAACGAAATGTGGCCGTGGTTGAAAAGGGCTGGATTGGTGGCGGCAATGTCGGGCGGAACACGACGATTGTCCGCTCAAACTACATGCTGGACGGCAATGAACCGTTCTATGAGTTCTCAATGAAACTGTGGGAAGGCCTTGAGCAGGACCTGAACTACAACGCGATGATGAGCCAGCGCGGGATCATCAACCTTTTCCACACCGACGGTCAGCGCGACGCCTATATCCGTCGCGGCAATGCGATGATCCTGAACGGTGCCGATGCTGAGCTTTTGGATGCTGACCAAGTCCGTAACGAGCACCCTTATCTGAATTTCGACGACGCTCGATTTCCGATCAAAGGCGGATTGGTTCAGCGGCGCGCTGGTACTGCCCGACATGACGCGGTGGCCTGGGGGTTTGCGCGTTCTGCGGATATGTACGGCGTCGACATCATCCAAAACTGTGAAGTGACGGGTTTGCGGATCGAGAGCGGCAAATGCCTTGGCGTTGAGACCACCAAAGGCTTTATCGGCGCCAACAAGGTCGGCTGCGCAGTCGCTGGAAGCTCAGGGCGCGTGATGAGTATGGCCGGAATGCGATTGCCCATCGAAAGCCATGTACTTCAAGCCTTTGTCTCCGAAGGTCTAAAGCCGGTTCTGCCCAGTGTCATCACCTATGGCGCGGGCCATTTCTATGTCAGTCAGTCCGACAAGGGCGGGCTGGTTTTTGGCGGCGATATTGACGGCTATAACACCTATGCACAGCGTGGGAACCTGCCGGTGGTCGAAGATGTCTGCGAAGGCGGCATGGCGCTGATGCCTATGATCGGCCGCGCCCGCTTGCTACGAATGTGGGGCGGCGTGATGGACATGTCGATGGATGGCTCGCCCATAATCGACCGCACCCCGGTCGAGGGGCTCTACTTCAACGGCGGCTGGTGTTACGGCGGGTTCAAGGCGACCCCAGCTTCGGGCCATTGCTTCGCGCACTTGCTGGCGCGGGATGAGCCGCACCCGGTTGCAACGGCCTATCGCCTTGATCGTTTTCGCACCGGGAGGACGATCGACGAAAAAGGTGTGGGCAATCAGCCCAACCTGCACTGAGGGGAACAGAATAATGATAATCAACCATCCCCTTTTGGGTCCGCGGGACGCATCGGAGTTTACCTATCTGGGCGACGCATCCCTGATTGACCGTCCCGATTGGCAGGCCGAAAACGCGTCTGAGGCGTTCTATGAATACGGCTATCTGCGTGACAACCCTGCCGGTGAGCATCAGGAGCTTTGGTATCATGAGGCCGGTGATCGATCCTGGCTGGTTGTCACGCGCAACACGCTGACGCATGAGATTTCAAAGGTGGAACTGGCCCGCGATGTGGCCCGCGCACGGGGGCGATCCAAATGACGCAGAGCAACAGGCTTGGTGGTGGTCAGATCGACCGCAACACCTCTCTGACTTTTCGGTTCGACAATCGCAGCTACACCGCGCATCCCGGCGATACGCTAGCCTCGGCCCTGCTGGCCAACGACGTGAGGCTGATCGGGCGGTCCTTCAAATACCACCGCCCAAGGGGTTTGCTGACCGCAGGCTCCGAAGAACCCAATGGCATGGTCGAACTCCGCACCGGTGCCCGGAAGGAGCCGAATACCCGTGCCACGACGATCGAAATGTTCGACGGGCTAGAGGCGCGGTCACAGAACCGCTGGCCCAGCCTGAAGTTCGACGCCTTAGCGGTGAACGATCTGTTTTCGAACTTCCTTTCGGCGGGCTTCTACTACAAGACCTTCATGTGGCCCGCTGCGTTTTGGGAAAAACTGTACGAGCCGATGATCCGTCGCGCGGCTGGCCTTGGATCACTTTCGATGGAGGATGACCCAGACGAGTACGACAAAGGGTTCCGTCATTGCGATCTGCTGATCATTGGTGCGGGACCTGCCGGTCTTATGGCGGCTCTGACCGCCGGGCGCGCTGGGGCAGATGTCATTCTGGCGGATGAGGACTTTGCCCTTGGTGGGCGTCTGAACAGCGAAAGCTTCGCGGTTGGTGATCACAGCGCCCCAGACTGGGCCGCACAGGTCGTGGCCGAGCTGTCTTCCATGCCAAACGTCCGGCTGATGCCGCGCACCACGGTGATTGGCGCGTTTGATCACGGGATCTATGGCGCGGTTGAGCGAACCGGGGATCATCTGCCCACCCTGCCCGATGGTAAACCGCGGCAAATCCTGTGGCGCATCTACACCCAAAAAGCTTTGCTCTGTGCGGGGGCAACGGAACGCCCGATTGCATTTGAGAATAACGACCGGCCCGGCATCATGATGGCAAGCGCGATGCGGACCTATGCCAATCGGTTTGCAGCCACGCCATCGCAGCGTGTGGCAATATTCACCAACAATGACGACGGGCACCGCACTGCTGCTGACTTGCACACCAAGGGCGTTAAGATCGCCGCTGTTGTGGATGTGCGTGAAGACGCGCCCGGCAGCTATGACTACGAGGTTCTCAAAGGCGCGCAGGTTACTGATACCAAGGGGCGCTTGGGGCTGACCTTTGTTGAGGTGACCTTGTCCGACGGCTCGTCCCGCACACTGGATTGCGGCGCGCTGGGCGTGTCCGGAGGATGGAACCCAAACGTCCACCTGACCTGCCACCAACGCGGACGCCCGGTCTGGAACGACGACCTCGCAGCTTTTGTACCCGGCGCCGACCTTCCAGTCGGCCTTTCGGTCGCTGGCGCGGCAAACGGGGTAATGACAACATATGGCGCGCTGAAATCCGGCGCCGAAGGTGCAGCCGAGGCACTGGAACGCAAAGGTGCCCTGCCCGATCTGCCAGAGGCCGAGGATGCTCCTGTCAAACAAAAACCTTTCTGGTACGTTGAAGGGTGCAAACGCGCCTGGGTAGATCAACAGAACGACGTGACCGTCAAGGATGTGAAGCTGAGCTACCAAGAGGGTTTCCGCTCGGTCGAGCACCTGAAACGCTATACTACGCTGGGCATGGCAACGGATCAGGGCAAAACATCGAACATCACTGGTCTGGCAATCATGGCCGAGGTCGCGGGAAAGTCGATCCCCGAAGTGGGTACTACTATTTTCCGTCCGCCCTATACTCCGATTCCGATTGCCACATTTGCCGGTCGGATGAAAGGGCAAGAGTTCCACCCCACCCGCCTGACGCCGTCGCATTATTGGGCCAAGGAACGCGGTGCCGTGTTTGTCGAGGCTGGCAATTGGCTGCGGGCGCAGTGGTTCCCCCTGCCCGGCGAAACTCATTGGCGACAGTCGGTCGATCGCGAGGTGCGCGAAACCCGGGCTTCGGTTGGGGTTTGCGATTGCACGACGCTGGGCAAGATCGACGTGCAGGGCACCGACGCGGCCGAGTTCCTGAACCGCATCTATGCCAACGGCTTTGCCAAGCTGCCTGTGGGCAAAACCCGCTATGGCCTGATGCTGCGCGAGGACGGCATGGTGATGGATGACGGCACTGCCGCGCGCATGGCCGAGGATCACTTCGTCGTCACCACAACCACGGCCAACGCCGTAAGCGTTTATCGCCACATGGAATTTGTACGCCAATGCCTGTATCCGGACATGGATGTGCAGTTGATATCAACCACCGAAGCGTGGGCGCAATTCGCCGTCGCCGGACCCAACGCGCGCAAGCTGCTGCAAAAAATCGTGGACCCTGAGTTTGATCTTTCAAACGAGGCATTCCCGTTTATGGCCTGCGGCAACATTACGGTTTGCGGTGGCCTACGGGCGCGGCTGTTCCGTATCTCGTTCTCGGGTGAGTTGGCCTATGAGATCGCCGTGCCGTCGCGCTATGGAGACGCCTTGATGCGTCGTCTGATGGCCGAAGGCGAAGAGTTCAACGTCGTGCCGTACGGCACAGAGGCATTGGGCGTAATGCGCGTGGAAAAAGGGCATGCGGCCGGGAATGAGCTGAATGGCACCACCACGGCGCTGAACCTTGGGCTGGGCAAGATGGTTTCAAAGAAAAAGGACAGCATCGGCTCGGTCTTGTCCGAACGTGAGGCTCTGGTCGAACCGGATGTGCTGAGGCTGGTGGGGATCAAGCCTGTGCAGCCCGAGGACAAGATTACTGCGGGCGGGCATCTGATGAATGCAGATGGCCCCGTTGATGCGGCCAATGATCAGGGCTATGTCACCTCGGCAGTCTATTCGCCAATCCTCAACAGCAATATCGGTTTGGGCCTTGTGAAGAACGGAGCCGAGCGGCTGGGCGAAAAGATGCGCCTCGTCTCGCCGCTAACTGATCTGACGGTTGAGGTGGAACTCGTCTCGGCCCATTTCGTCGATCCTGAAGGAGAGCGTCTGCGTGCATGATCTTGTTGCGATAACCGCCCTTGGCGGAACCGAGCCGCGCGTCGACACCATCGGCAGTGTCACATGCACCGAGGTACCGGGCGTGGCCCTTGCCTCGGTCGCGTCACGAATGGGAAAAGAAGGCAAGTCTGCCAAAGCCTTGGCAAAGTTAATTGATGCGCCAGCGCCAGAGGTTGGCCGTTGGGCCGGGGCGTCGATTTGTGCGTTCTGGGCCGGGGTCGATCAGTGGATGCTTGAGGCTTCGTTTGACACGCACGAAGACCTTGCTGATCAAGCCAAGAAAGCCTTGGGTGATGCCGCCTCAGTCACCGAGCAGACAGACGGCTGGACTCGGTTTGATCTGACCGGCACCGGTATCCCATCGGTTCTGGAGCTTCTTTGCCAGCTCGACCTGCGTAAAATCACCGACGACAGCGCAGCGCGGTGCGCAATCCACCATATCGGCTGTTTTGTCCTGTGTCGGACATCCGAGAGCTACAGCATCTACGGCCCGCGATCCTCGGCCGGGTCGCTGCATCATGCCGTCATGACAGCGATGCGCTCAGCTTTGTGAGCCGCAGATATGGCTGACAGCAAAGGCGCATCAACACCAACTCTCAAATTACTGTTTCCACAACAGTTTTTACTGGTCACTAGAACAAATTTCTCACGGTCAAGACTACCAAGTCGGCAACAGTGTGGCCACTGACGATTAAGGTCACTGAAAGCTTGCGAACCAACGCAAGTTTGCAATGATACGGGCTGAGCAGACCGGAAAAAAATTCACAATCGGCTTGCTTTCGTTAGGCTTTTGCAAATTAGCCTAAAGCTGGAACGCTCTGGACATGCGCGCCCTGCGACGCGCGATTGACTTGTGAAAAGCCCACTTGCTGAACAATGCAAGTGGGAACATCACACGTTCCCCAAGCCCGTCGATCACGACCAGCTTTCCGCCCCGCTCCTGCGCGCGCACGATATTTTCAAAACCCATGTCACCAACGACAATCTGGCCCCGTTCGAGGTCATCCATCAGTTCCAAAAACTCGTCACGCAGGCGTTGAGTCGCCGCCTTATCTTTCCGAACAGCGAGTTTTTCAGCATGCAACGTCGTGGCAAGCTTTCCATCCGGGCCAGTCAGCTTTTCTACTACAAGGGCCGGACCAGATGAGGTTGGCGCATATCCCATAAACCGCGCCAACCGCTCGATTTCAGGGCACCCGCGGTGTAACGCGGCTAGATACTCGTTCGCCTCACGGTTCCACTGCCGCAGATTGCCATAGCGCCACTCTGCATAACGGGGCACCGCGTGTTTGCGAATAGACTCGTCCACCCGGACCTTCAGCAACGCCCCTTCGATCTCAGGGTGTTGAAAAATCTTGTAATTGCGGCTTTCGCGCAGGGGCGTCAGGCCACTCAGGTCAATCATGTCGGTCAAGTTCCATTCTCACAAAGCTGCGCCCGTCGGCGTGCCAGATGCTGAAATCAGATGTTTCTTAGATCGTTCTTGTTTTTGTTACAAATAACATTTCCAGTAGGGCAAACCAGACCCTGGAAAGCCGCCGCCTGACATGAAACCCACGCTATAGCTTAATCGGACAAAAATCTGGCCCAAATTGCAGGACCACCTCTCACATGCTTGGCCCGGTCATAAATCTCAATGAAATTGAACCTCAGCCTTGCAAAAATGAGCTTTATTTCCGCAAGCTACGTAGCTTTCTTCTTAGTCTACCAAGTCATTCGGGCAGCAACGCTGCCCGAACGTTTCGCTGGCTCAATGCACTAAGTCGAAGCGATCAGCGTTCATCACCTTGGTCCACGCCGCCACGAAGTCGCGTACGAATTTTTCGGCGTTGTCGTCTTGGGCATACACCTCGGCATACGCTCGGAGGATCGAGTTTGAACCAAAGACAAGGTCCGTACTGGTTGCCGTCCATTTCACGGCTCCGGTTGCACGGTCACGTATCTCATAAGTGCCATCGTCAACCGGATGCCAGCTATAGCTCATGTCCGTCAGGTTGACGAAAAAGTCGTTGGTCAACTGGCCTTCGCGGTCGGTGAGCACACCGTGCTTGGAGCCGCCATGGTTTACCCCCAGCATACGCATGCCACCAATCAATACAGTCATTTCAGCGGCTGTGAGCCCAAGGAGCTGAGCCTTGTCAAGCAACAGCTCTTCAGGTGCAACTGCGTATTTTTCTTTCTGCCAGTTACGGAACCCGCAGGCGAGCGGCTCAAGCACATCAAAGCTTTCGGCGTCTGTCTGCTCATCAGACGCGTCACCGCGTCCTGGCGAGAAAGGGACTTCTACATCATGACCAGCCGCCTTGATTGCCTGTTCAAGACCCACGTTGCCGGCGAGCACGATGACATCGGCCACCGATGCACCAGTCTCGGCCGCGATCGGCTCCAGAACATCCAGAACTTTTGCGAGGCGCTCGGGCTCATTGGCCACCCAGTCTTTCTGAGGTACCAGCCTGATGCGGGCGCCATTTGCGCCACCACGCTTGTCAGACCCACGGAAAGTCCGGGCGCTGTCCCAAGCCGTCGCGATCATGTCCGCCGCCGAAAGACCGCTCGCTTCGATCTTGGCCTTCACGGCATCCGTGTCGTAGGATGTAGAGCCAGCCGGGATTGGATCTTGCCAAATCAGATCCTCCGCCGGAACATCCGGACCGTAGTAGTTCGCCTTAGGTCCCATGTCGCGGTGGGTCAACTTGAACCAGGCACGACCAAATGCGTCTGCGAAATACTCTGGATCAGCGCGAAACTTCTGGCAGATCTCGTTGTAGATTGGATCAACCTTCATCGCCATGTCGGCATCGGTCATCATCGGCATCCGGCGAACAGAGGGGTCTGTCGGATCGATCGGCATTTCGTCTTCGGGCATGTCGACCGGCTTCCACTGGTTGGCTCCGGCGGGCGATTTGGTCAACTCCCATTCGTAGTCAAACAGATAGTCGAAATAGCCCATGTCCCATTGGGTCGGGTGCTTGGTCCAAGCACCTTCGATCCCTGAAGTGAAGGCGTTTGTCGCTTTCCCCTCCATTCCGGGGTTGTCCCAGCCGAACCCTTGGGCATGAACGGGGCAACCTTCAGGTTCTGCGCCGATATGGGCGTGATCACCTCCACCATGCGCTTTGCCAACGGTGTGACCGCCGCAAGTTAGCGCTGCGGTTTCCTCATCGTTCATCGCCATGCGACCAAAAGTTTCACGCACATGCAGGGCGGTACGGGCTGGATCAGGGTTGCCGTTGACACCCTCGGGGTTCACATAGATCAGACCCATGTGAACTGCGGCCAGCGGATTGTACAGTGTCGACGTATCGTCCAGATCGCCATAGCGGTTTTCAGACGGCGCGAGCCATTCATTTTCCACGCCCCAGTTCACGTCTTGCTCGGGGCCCCAGATGTCTTCGCGGCCAAAAGCAAAGCCGAACGTTTTTAGCCCCATGGATTCATAGGCCATGTTGCCAGCCAGGATAATCAGGTCGGCCCAGCTGAGTGCATTTCCATATTTCTTCTTTACCGGCCAGAGCAGTCGCCGCGCTTTATCAAGACTCGCGTTGTCCGGCCATGAGTTCAGAGGCGCGAAGCGTATATTGCCCGACCCGGCACCGCCGCGACCATCACCCATTCGATATGTACCAGCGGAATGCCATGCGAGCCGGATCATCAGGCCGCCATAATGCCCCCAATCTGCTGGCCACCAGCTCTGACTGTCTGTCATAAGGGCTTCCACGTCGGCTTTGACGCCTTCATAGTCCAACGCCTTTACGGCTTCGCGATGGTTATATCCCTGATCCATCGGGTTCGTGCGCGCACCGTGCTGATGTAAAATGTCCAGATTCAGTGTTTTGGGCCACCACTTGGTGACGCTGTTACCTAGCCCGGTATTGCCACCGTGCATGACAGGACATCCGCCGGCAGGATCGATATTGTTGCCGTCCATAGTTCTCTCCCTGGAGTTAATTTGCTTGGAGCGCAGAGTTTGGTCTTCAACTAGAACAATTCTAACTACGACTCGCAATAAACTCCAATTGGATATTCAAAAGGTTCTGATAAGCTGAGCTCATGATAGCGGTGACCTTAAAACAGCTTTGGTACTTCGACGCTTTGGCCAAGCAACGAAACTTCGGTCGGGCTGCGAAAGCCTGTTCTATATCGCAACCTGCGTTGTCCCTTCAGATCAAGGAGTTGGAAGCCCTGTTCGGCGCGCCGCTGGTCGAGCGACTGCCCCGCGACATCCGCCTCACTCCACTGGGTGAAGATTTGCTCGAAAAGGCGCGGCAAATTCTGTTTTCGGTGGACGAGTTGGAAGACCTTGTCCGCGCATCGAAGGACCCGTTGGCAGGACGCCTGCGACTTGGAATCATACCTACGGTCGCCCCCTACTTTCTGCCGACCATAATCGCCGCGTTGAAAAGCAAGTTTCCAAAGCTTGACCTTCGTCTTCGCGAAGCGATGACGGCAACCCTGATTGAGGAAATCCAAGAGGGCGGCATTGATCTTGCGGTTGTGGCCCTGCCGATCTCGGAACCAGCACTTACAGAGTTTGCCCTTTTCGAAGAGGAATTCGTGCTTGTCCGCATGCCGATGGATGCAGATAAGCCCGTTCCAAGCCCAGAGACACTGCGAACGATGCGCCTGCTATTATTGGGGGAAGGCCACTGCTTTCGCGATCAAGCGCTCTCGTTCTGCCAATTTGGTGAAAACAAACCCAGTGAATTGATGGAGGGAAGTTCCCTGTCAACGCTGGTTCAGATGGTCGGCGCTGGCATGGGAGTTACTCTGATCCCGGAAATGGCCGTTGAGTTAGAGACGCGATCTGCCGACGTGTCGGTTGCTCGGTTCCCGCGCGCGCGGCCGTCTCGAAAAATCGGCTTGGTTTGGAGGCGGACAAACCCTCTGTCTGATCAACTCATGCAAGTTGGTGCTGTGATACGCGCGTCAAGGGATGGTGAAGTCTGAAGCGCTCGGCAGATGGAGTCTGGCGACACCGGGCACCGGTATATGGTTTTTTGCATAGTCCGCCCTGCGAGCGAGGGCTCTTTGCCGGTGTCCAACCGATTTTTAAATCGGCGACCCTTTTGTTAATCGATCTCCCTCAACAACCATTCTGCCCGCTTTACGCTCTCTTGCGCCGTTCCGAGTTTTCGAACCAACCGAGATTTTCTATCACTGTTTTTTTCTGCATCAATTTCAGCCTCAAGATCCGCTGCCTTTTTGCGCAACTTCTTAAGCACTTTTTGAACATGACTGGATTTAATTTTCTCTGCTTTGCCAGCCTCAAGGCGCGAGTTGTACTCCGCCAGCTTTTCGGCAAGTTTTTTTAATGCCATCTGAATACTCCTCGCAGATCGCTCACGCCTGCAGAATGCTACTTGCTTTCTACGACTTCCCTGTGACGCTTTTCGGAACTGGCCTCATTTGATGGCTTGTCATTCTCCGATCTACTCTCACCAAGTTCTTCTTCTTCCAAGGCCAGTAGCCGTTCGACCTCGGCCATTGCGTTGTCTCGTTCGATATAGAAGGTTCTTGCAGCTTCGATCAGCTTTCGCATCGCGCTATAGGCATAGTCCGAGTCGTTGAGGAATGAAGTTGCCGCAGCAGGCGTAAGCTGGCCTTTCCGAATAAACTCTTCGACACGGCGCGCAGCAGTCTGGGCGTCTTCTTCGATTTGTGCACGTTCCTGATCAAGCCACAGAGTGCTTCGTTCCTCGGGGTCCGTCTCTTCCAGCTTCTGAATTTCGACCAGTATCCTCGCTATTTCGGTGCGAAGACCATCATACAAGTCAGTCGCGCTGCCGGTGGGCCTTACCGAATACCGTAAAACGTTCTTTCGCAGGTGTTTGACGGACTTGACGGCTTGCACGATTTCGCCGGAAACATCCCGCAGTGCATAGACCCGTTCCGCTACATCTGGTTCGACACGTTTTTCACCGACCCGCGTCGAGAACTCTACAATTGCGGAATAGAGGGTCTTGATCTTGCGCTGGTAACTTTCCTCAATATCCATGTCAGTCGGGGTTCGGCTGTTTCGAACCACCTCTGCAACGCTTTTCGCGCCAAGAACATCCTGCCGATGAAGGTTCAGGCCATGGAGGATTACCGTCATTGCGTTGTCGTAGAGGTGCAAAACTTCTTTTCGAAGCGCAATTTCAAGAGTCTGCGGGAAATCGTCGACTGCATCGTTCAGGTAACGCGGTTGACTGACGTCTGGGGTTGGCTCGACAATACTTCTCTCAAGAAAGGTGATGAGCCTTTGCATCAAAGGCAGCATAAGCAAGACACCGAGTACGTTGAATATCGTATGGAACACCGCCAACTTCAGAGTGTAGTCCTCGGCACCGATGCCGACGGCACCACTTATCAGGTCAACCAACTCACGCAGCGGAACAATGCAAACCAAAGCAACCAACGCCGTGGCTGTATTAAAGATCAAGTGCGCCAATGCGAGGCGCTTGCCCTGAAAATTGGCACTGATCGAGCCTATGATCGCCGTAATCGTGGTGCCGATGTTTGCCCCGATCGCCAGGGCCAGTGCATTGTCATAGCTTATTTGCGAGGCGGCGAGCGCAGTGAGCGTTAGCACCATCGTCGCGTGGCTCGACTGCATGATCACTGTCGCGACAGTACCCAACAGACAATAGACCAGAAGCCCCCAAAATCCCGGCAAGGCAAATCGGATAAGGTCCACTTGGTCCTTGAACGCGTCGAAACCCTCTTTCATGTAGTGAATACCCAGGAACAAAAAGCCCAGACCACCACAAACGTAGCCAATCCCGCGCAGGACCTTCGACTTCTGGAAGACAAGGATGATGCTAAGACCGATAATCGGCATCGCATAGCTGGCGATATTCACCTTCAAGCCCAGACCAGCGACCAACCACGCACCCGTTGTCGTCCCGATATTGGCCCCGAATATGATCCCTACTCCACCGATCAGAGAAATGAGGCCAGCACTCAAAAATGAAATCGTGATGACTGAAACCAATGAGCTGGATTGCAGCAGCGAAGTAGAGACGAAGCCAAACAAAAGAGATCGCGAAACGGATTTTGTCGCACGCTGAAGCATCCGTTCCAGTGTGCCGCCGCCAAGCAGCTTGAACCCGTCTTCCAGCATCAGCATGCCGAACAGAAAAATGGCAATGCCGGCTGCAATTACCTGCACGTCAGGACTGGCCCAAAAGGCAATTAGTATCGCGCCAATTGCGACCGGAAGATAGTACTTGATCATTCAATCAGTCCAAAAAGCTTGGATCACTATAACGCCCACGCCCACGATTGACGGCCGACATGCCTCATTGAGTCAAACTATGGCGCAAAATCTCTGCTTGCCCAAATTGTTTGAACTGTTCTTCTGCTTTATTTCGGCCAAAACCTGAAATGCAGAGCATTCCGAATGCAGCCTGGATGTGTTTCATCCTGATTGGCAGGTTGTATCATGTCAGCACCTTTGCCATCAGCGCTTCGGGCGCAGACTCAGAAGTATATTTAAGAAGGGAAAAGTGGGCGAAGGGCGATCGTTCAGTCGTTGACTGAGGCTACGAAAGCCATCTGCCCGCCCCAGTCTGATTTCTTCTGACAAGAGCTGTAGAACCGCTCGAACATTTTTTGTTTAGGATATGGAAACAAACAGGCGCTAACAGTCTTCTTTGATTGCGTTACAGCATCAATATGACGCCAATAACCGGGACTCACTGGGGTGTTCGCAATATGTTCTGCCTCCATCGGTTAATATAGCTTCAGTTTTTTCGATATTTTTTCGCACTCAGATTTCAGGTTCTAAAAATGGAAAACAACATTAGGAAATTAGGTTTTCGACTTATGTCATTGGTCGTCTCTCAACCAATGTTTTCAAACACTAAACTTGTCAGAGAAAGCAAACTGAAGGCTGCTGAGCAGAAGCACATTGCTGACGCTCTACAAAAGATCGCAAAATCCAAGAGGAATACGCCTCCATGGTGTTTTGTACCAACGGCTAAAAATTTGTCCGGAAACCACAGGAACCAGAGCCGAAAGAGGCAGCGTAGTCCTAAGTGGGCACACTTAGTTGAAACGACCCGTCGGCCCACAATCCATTCCAATCAGTTGCCCAAAAGCTCGGAAGGCTAACCAAGCAAGCCGATGGTAAAGACCGACACAGGGGCTGGTTATCCGCTAGGGTCGCACAAGCGGCCGCCGTCTGTTTCTGTAAAAGTGCCGACCCGGAAGTCTGAACAACTACTGGCTGGCGTCGGTGGGATCGGCGGTTTGGTTTTCGATGTATTACAGAACGCTCCCTGTCCCAGAATCGACGCCCCCGATAGCACCTGAGCAGCGACGGGATTGCAATTGTCCGCTGCGGACCACATTACATGCAAACAGATCAACGCGCCATCGGGTGTCAATGGTCATCAAAGATCAAAGCCGCGGCGATCCTTGGCTTCCCCTGTGTCTGACTGGATTTATTACTGACGGCTGTGTGTTTTTTCCTAGCCGTCGGTTCAATAACCTTTTCTTGTTAGACTGTTTATCTGGCCTCTTGCTCACGGCACGACTTTTGCGCCCGCTCAGCGCCTTGGCAAGGGCCGCGGTAAGATCAGTGTCTTCGGGATCAAGTTTCACTGCAGCTTCGGAAACAGCCACGGCCTGATCGGCCAAATTAAGCTTGGACAGAATCCGCGCAATGTGCCGCAAGAGGGTCGATGCGTCATATAGTGAATCCAGCCCACCGTTGCCATGTCGTGCCGCTTCCCTTGATTGCGCTTGTCGCGCGATCATGGAACGTCCCAACCGAAGCCAAAGCTTCGGCGATTCCGGATTGCGTTGCAACGCTTTTAGGAAAGCCCGAGACGCGATGTCATGATCGCCAAGCTGGGCAAGCGTGTACCCATAAAAATAAAGAACGTTGGGTTGGTTCGAATCCGATTTCAGAATCTGAGAACACCCGCGCTTAGCGGCCGCAAGATCGCCCTCTCGATAAAGCCTGAGTGTGTTCTTCCAGACGTATCGAAGGCAGCCTCGTTCCAGCTTATCCCCCATGTTCCGGCCAGATTTGGTTACAATAATCAGCGACCTGAGATGTCGCTCTTCGGAGCAGAAGGAGTACTTGTATGGCTCGTTCCCGCGCAAGAAATCATACTGCTGCATGCCTTGGGAAATTGCGTGCCGGATGGCATAGGCATGAGTAACAAGACCCGGTGAGAGCGGGCCTTTGAACGAGGTGTCACGACCGCCGATATGGAAATTGTAGGTCTTTTTCTCGTGATCCACAAAGATACCAAGCGCGCAAAGCGGGTTGTCATTCTGCCAGAGAATGGGGAAGAAAAGCGTGTCTGTAAAAAAGGCTGAACGCAGTATCCGACGCGTCGTGTGCTGAATGTTAGGCAGTTCGTCGCCTTTGCTCTCTCCCCACCGCTCGGTCCATAGCCGGTTCAATATTTTAATGTCCCGCTCAAGCGTTTCAGCAGTCGTGTGTGTGAAATAAAAGCTTTCTGATCCTTCCACTTGGCGCAAATAGCGCCTGATCTTGTGGCGGGTGTTTGAACTGACGTTCTTTGCTAGATACTCATCCCAATCATCGGGGAGCAAGGTGTAGGGGCAAATTCCAAGGTTGATACCGTTTTCATCGTGCATACCAAGAGACTTGAGCTCAAGAACCTCGCCGGAAAAGGCGTTCAGGAAAATCTGTAATCTGCGTTTGGAAGTCGGGGTATAGCGAAGTCGAAACCGCCGCCAATTCATCCTGTTCAGCATGTCCGCAAAAGCTACAATGGCTTTCTCTTCATATTCCGGATTGCAGATGAATCCGTGATAATCCGAGACTCCGGCTCCGATCAGGTCCACCTCATTGTAAAAGCCGTTTTTATCGTTCTTGGTGTACAGTCGGACAGGCAGAAACGCGACAAAATCGGAACTTTCATCGGCTTCTCGAACACCGATGACAAAGCCGCCGCGCCCAATGCTTTCTTTGGTTCCGAACAGCCATTCATGTGACAGGAAGTAGCATGCCTCTGGGTCTGACTTGTACACCGAGTGCCATTGCGTCTTCAGATTGACAATTGCCTGCCAGTTTTTGATCAACTCTACCTTCATTGCTTACCCCCAAGAGCTTGCGTCGAAAACAAAAGGGGGTCGAAAAGAGGTCTCCATCAAATGCACGAGGGCTTGGATTTTCATCCAGCGATCAAGATGGACAAAACAAGCTTTCAGGGGTCGGTACGAGGCAAGTTTACGGACTTGCCCAAAGCTGGCCCAACGGGGCTTTTCACTGAAATCAACCCGTTCAAAAGCTTCAATTCTGATTGCGGGTGCAATGCTCACCGCGATCCGTTGCTTCATCTCGTTACCCAAAGACGCAGCTGCGTCAAAAATATTTACATTCAAACAATTAAATTTGGGCGCTTCTTTAAGGCAAAAATGTGGCGCAAATGACGATAGAACGCTGGTATTATCTCCGTATTGTGCTCGATTTTGGGACTGGACTAGTTATTGTTCACCTAAAGCAAAAAGTACAAGCATTGGTAGAGTTCGATACGAAACTTTAAACACCAGTTTGGTTTGCCCTCCATCGGGTGGTTCGGGTCAGTTGCGAGTGCATGGATGGCTTGCGCTGCTCCCCAACCTTGGATCACTGAGGAATCTGATGTCCGGTTTTAAGCGGCTCAAGTAGCGGCACTACAGGCGTCAAGGGCCTCGAGGCGGTGATATCAGATTGTTAAGGCTGAGCGGCGGCAAGCTGGGACATTGAAGCAACTCCGAACGGCTGAATGGGTAGCCACAAACCTTTGCAACCCTCCTGGAGAGCGATGTCTTTGCATTGTCTTTTCTTGCTATAGGAAACGGAGATGACTGTTTTCAGTTCGATTGGTGAGACCTTTGCACGACCTCTGGTCCGAACCCCGCGCGACCACTCGCTTGACGGCGCCATATGAACGCATTTTGTCCGTGATGAACCGCTTGGGACTGAAACCAAGTTGCTTTATCAGGCGATGCAACAACCTCTCTGCCGCCCGTCTGTCCTGTTTCGATTGGAGGATTTCGTCCAGTACGACGCCACTCTAATCGACCGCGCGCCAAAGCCAATGCTGGCGACCTGAGATACTCACGGCGACTTCATCCGGATGCCGGATATCACCTGGACGGCCGTACCTCTGCCGGAAGTTTCGAGCTATGGCCGGCCCGAATTTGATGACCCGACGCTGTACAGTTTCGCAATACACATTGATCCCGCGCCGCGGCAACAACGCCTCAACTTCCCGAAGGCTCAGATTGAAGCGAACGTATAGTCACGCCGCGCGCGCGATAATCTGAGGAGGAAGCCGATGGCGTTTGTAAGACGATGACTTCATCGATGTCACCTACGCCCAACTGCGGGCATAAGCAACCGGACGAAAGTTAATGTGACAATACCCTTTCCAGTCAAACGGTTTTGCGCGGAGTGATTGATCCACCAATGCGGTGTAGCATGACCTCCAACGCTCGCGGCTGCGCATCCTCGCCATTGATAGGCAAAAGATCCATCGGGCAGCAGGAAATCACCACCACGGCATCCATTTCCGCACGGAATAGCACATGATCGCCAGCGGCAGAGACTGGGGCCCGCCACTCCATCGCACCACCTTCGACGACCGGCGTGTTCATCCAGAGGTTCAGCGGGCACGGCACCGATGACGGGCGCAAACCGATTGCCGCCAGCGCCATGCGCAGATTGTCAGTGCAATTGTCGTGATATCCCTGATGCCCAAGTTGGGCATACCGGTGAATATCGCAAGACGCGACAAGCGTGTCGTGAACACCGGGCGAGGTGTCCTCAACCAAAGTCAGGATCGGGCGGCGCCGGTTGGTCACCAGCGCATCGCCGGGGTGTGGCGAGATGCAACGCAGCGTGGGGCGCAAGTGTTCCATCGACAGATATTCGTTGCAATCACCTTCGACAAAGGCCCAGAAATCGCCGATCTGGCTGCCGTCGCGATTAATGACCGACAATAGCTCTCCTTTTTGCACGCGAATTGCCCGCCCCTGACGGGCTGGGATCGTATAGGTTTTTTCCGGGCTTAGACGGCCATCAGGCGCCAGCGTTTCATGAGCGCTGGGGTTTTCACCATCGGGCCGCGCGGCATCAAAAGGCGGATAGGCGATATCCATCATTCTTTCTCCTGCAGGACGGGATGACCGTAGGGGGCTGCCGGTTCACGGTGCGGCTGCCAAGACCCTTCGGCTTCCAGCTTTGCGACATAGGCTGCGATCTCTTCCAGCGGCGCAAACCACACGTCACGGTGCGCCAGCACATCTTCGAGCCACTGCTCCACCACCCGCCAGCGAGCCAGCCGCCCGGTCAGGAACGGATGCCAGATGCCGATCCAGAGCCCTCCGGCCTCGTATTGTGCCTCAAACTCGTCGAACGACGCTTCCAACCCGCGGCGCGGCGACATAACCGGCATCTTGTAACCGATCTCGTCAAAATGCGCGAAAGGCGGCCAGTCATCGCTGCCCCAATGCACCGGCAATTCGTAGAGAGATCCGTTTGCGGTGTCGATCCGATAGGGCAGATCATCTGCCATCATCGAGCTTTCATAGGTCAGTCCATGCTTCACGGCGAGCGACAGCACCTCGGGCGTGACATTGTAGACCGGGGCGCGATAGCCGCGCGGGGTGTTGCCAGTCATCTTGCGGTGAACGTCAAGCGCACGTTCAAACCAATAGGTCTGTTCATCGGCGCTCTGCTCGGCGGGGTCTTCGTGCAGATAACCGTGGTGGCCGATCTCATGCCCACCGGCCATGATCGCCTCGACCGTCTCGGGGTATTGTTCCATCACCCAGCCGGGCATGAAGAACGACTGCTTGAGCCCCAGCCGCCGGTAGGTTTCAAGAATACGCGGTACACCGGCATTCGGGCCATAGCGGCCCATGCTGATCGGATAAAGACGGCGGTGCCCGTCGTTCGGACGGGCAATGTGGATCAGGCTGTCGGCATCCACGTCGAACGTAATCGCACAGGCACAGCGGGCGCCGTTCGGCCATCGGATCGGGTTGCGGATCATGTCAAGGTTTCCTTTTGCATCAGCAGTGTTTCGACCATGGCCGCAGTGGCCAGCAATCGGCGGTCGCTGTCGAGCGCCTGCGATCCTGTCCGGTGCAGAGCGCCCAGGTTATCGTCGAGAACCAACCTCATGCAGCCCTCACCCTGGGGCTCGATCCCGATTGTCGCGTACTTTCCAACAGAAAACCGTCGTCGGGGTGCCAAGACGCATAGACCCGCGCCCCGATGCTTGCGTCCAACTGCTCCAGATCCCGCTGCTGAAGTTGCGCCACAAGGCTGTGACCCGACGCGGTTTCAAGGTGCAAATTGACGACAGCCCCGGCAAATTCCTCTGAGATCAGAGTGCAGGCGATTTCGTTTTCGCCCCAGCCCGGTTCAACCGTAACGGAGATCCTGTCCGCCCGAACGGCCAGATCCGCCGTGGCGCCTTTAGCCAGCCCGGCGCCGTGGGCAAGCCGGACTTTGCCGTCCGGTGTGTCGAGAAAGCGTTTGCCATCCTCTTTGTCTGACACACGGCCTTCCAGCAGGCTGATCCCGCCGACGAATTGTGCGACAAACTTACTGCGGGGGCGTAAGAAGATATCCTGCGGGCTTCCGATTTGTTCAACCCGACCGGCGTTCATGATGACCACGCGGTCAGCAAGCGAGAAGGCCTCGGAATGGCTGTGGGTGACATAGACAAAGGTGATGCCAAGCTCGCGTTGCAGCTTTTTCAACTCGCCCTGCATCTTGATCGCCATATGGGCGTCAAGGGCCGAGAGCGGTTCGTCCAGGAGCAGCACCTTGGGCTCCAGCACAAGGCTGCGGGCCAGGGCGACGCGCTGGCGCTGACCACCTGAAAGACGCGCGACATTGCGATCCGCATAGCTGGAAATGCCCAGCCGCTCCAGCCAGTCATCGGCGCGACGTCGGCGTTCTGCCCGGGAAACCCCGCGCATCTTCAGTCCGAATTCGACGTTCTCACGCACGGTCATGAAAGGAAACAGCGCCAGACTCTGCCAGACCAGAGGTGTTTCACGCTCCCACACGGGCAACTGGTCGATCCGAGTACCCGCAAGCGTGATCTGGCCGCGGTTTGCGGTTTCAAGCCCGGCAAGCATGCGCAGGGTCGTGGTTTTGCCACAGCCTGACGGACCCATGATTGCAATGAACTCCCCCTCGGATATATCAAGCGAAAACTCTTCGACGGCGACGAAGCGGCCGTAGGACTTGGCAAGCCCGTCCAATTTCAGATGCGCGTTGGTCATTGTGTCTCCTCCTTGGACATGGCGCCGCCGCTTTGGCTCAGGACCACGGCAAGGGCGATCAGAACCAGTGTCAGCGTCACGGAAAAACTCATTGTGCCGATAACGTGGATGGTCGGGTCGACTTGACCCTGAAGCGTGTTGAGAACCGCAACCGGAATGGTCTGGTTCAACCCGCCTGTGAACCATGAGATCACGTATTCGTCGAACGAGACGGCAAACGTGATGAGGAAGGCGGCAAGAATGGCAGGCAGCGTATGCGGCAGCACGATGCGGATGAGCGCGGAATACGGCTGCGCGCCGAGGTTTTGTGCTGCAATCTCAAGCGTCTCATCCAGCTGTGCCAACCGCAACCGGCATATCGCCATTGCAAAGGGTGCGGCAATCACGACATGGGCGGCGACCACGGCCATCAACGTGCCTGCGATACCGATACGAGAGAAAAAGGCCAGCATGGCCAGCCCGAGGATGACCAGCGGTACCGTCGGCGGCAGCAAAGCCAGGGCCAACACGGCCTTCTGGCCAAAGAACCTGAAGCGGTAGTCCGCATAAGCTGCGGCAAAGCCTAGTGCCGTGGCGATCAACGCGGTGAGCCCGGCAACCGTAAGACTGTTCCAAAGGGCCTCCAACATGGCGCGGTCTGTTAGGACTTGCGTATACCATTCGGTACTGAACCCAGACATATTAAGGCTCGGGAAGCGGTCGGCGCTGAAGGAGAACAGGACCGCTGAAAGGATCGGCGCGTAGAGCAGCAGGAAGACCACTGCGAGCCCGGCGATCCAGAAGGCTTTTGGCAAGGAATGTTTTAAATGCGGGGGCATATCTTATCCTTTCTCGCGGTACGCCCAGAGGACGGTTACGAAGGCGGTGACCAGCAGGCTGGCGATCATCAGCAGCGATACAACAGCAGCGCGTGGCCATTGCTGACCGGCTCGGACAAGGTCCGTCACGAGGATCGGCAGTGTCTGAAAAGTGCCGCCGCCCAGGTAGGCTGCGCTGACGAACTCTGCATATGACAGCAGAAAGGCAAACAGCAGCCCCAGTGTCAGACCGGGCCGGGCAGCCGGCAGAATGACGCGGAACAGGATCGCGCCCGGACGCGCACCAAGGTTGGCCGCAGCAGAGATTTCGGTCCTGTCAACATTGGCAAGCGCGATGGTTTGCAGGATGAGAACGACCGGCAAGGCCAGCGTCGCGTGGCCGATAAACAACGCGAAATAGGTGTTGAGAAGGCTTTCCCCATTACCGCCAAACGCCTGAACAATGGAAGAGATCACGCCGCCTTCGGCAAGGAACACCTGCCAGGAATAGATACGGACAAGATAGCTGGTAAAAAACGGTGCAATCGCAAATCCCAAGAGGATCAGTCGCTGGCGCGGAGTGGCTACAAAGGCCATCGCGTAGGATGCTGGAAAGGCCAACAGCGAAATCGCGACCGCGCTGGACAGCGACAGCCCGTAGCTGCGCCAGAAGCTGGCCCAGAGGAAATCCAGACCTAGAACATAGCGCCATGCCGACAGCGTTGCGTCCGGTGTCAGCCGGTAATTCACCACCGACCAGAAGGAAATCGCCACCAGCAAGCCGAGCGGCACTGCAAAAAACAAAAGTAGCCAGACGGGCAGCGGCAACACCCACAGGGCCTGCCAAGCGCGCTGGAACAGGGATTGGTACCGGCGCCCCGAATTACGGGCCGGGATAGCAGGGAAAGTCATGTCGGTATCTCCGATAGGGCTGCGGCCCCCGCTACAAAGCAGGGGCCAGACCTGCATCAGGCGTTTTTGTAGCGCGTCCAGGCGTCGTTCCAGGTTTCCAGCGATTGCTGCACCGGAAGTTCCCGCAAACGGATACGCCCGGCGCGGATTTCATCCAGCGCGTTCGGCCCGTTCAACACCATGTTCTGGCGCTGTGCCTCGCCCGGTTGTTCATCGTTCAACCGAGCCCAACCCGCCTTTGTGGGAATCATGGCCGGATAGGCCTTGAGCGTGGCGGTTTTCACCTGACCTTCCGGAGACATCATGTACTGGATAAAGGTCCGGGCCAGATCCTGATTTTTGGAGCCTGCGCCAATCGACAGCGACTCGGTCCATTGCAGGCCGCCTTCTTCGGGGATGGTCGTAGTGACATCGGCGCCATCGCGGGCCAGCACACCGGTGATCCAGTCGCCGATTCCGGGGATCGCGGCAACCTCACCTGAGCGCAGCGCGGACAACATGCCGCCGTAATCATAGAACCCGCGCACCTGCGGCCGGAGCGACATCATCGTATCGGTCAGTTCCGTCCAGTGTTGTTCGTCGAGGTCAAACGGCGACGCGTTGCCATTTAGAAGGCTCAACGCGCCAAGGTTGGGCAAATGCCAGTCGAAATGGCCGATCCGACCCTCATGTTGGCTGTCCCACATACTGCGGTAGCTGCGGGCTTCCGCTTCGCTCATCGCGGCGCGGTTGTGGGAAAGCCCAAGGAAACCGAACCGTAGGAAAACCGCATAGGGTTCGCCGTCGAACCAGTGGCCGCGGAAATTCTGGAACTCCGGAAAGAAGTCATCAAACGGGTAGTCCTCGGCGGCCAGCGGCTCGATGAAACCCGCCTGCTGCAATTGCACTACATATTCCGCATCCGCCAGGACCACGTCGTAAGTTCCCGCTGGAGACTGTGCAATTTGTGCCAGCATCTGGTCACCGCCGACATACTCTTTGGCGCGGATGCGAACATTGTGCTCTTCTTCAAATGCGCCGATCACGTCGGGGTCGGCATGGCCGGCCCAGGTGAGCATCGACAACTCGCGTTGACCCTGTGCGCGCAGAACTGTTGGGCTGGCGAGCACTGCCGCGGCAGCAAGCCCCCCCTTGATCAACCGCCTCCGTGAGGTGATAATGCTGTGTGTCATCTCTTCCTCCTTTTTCATCTCACGAGTTTCAGAAAGAGCGGGCAAGAAAACAAATGACCATTCCTCAGGCCATGCTGAGATATTTTTTCGCAAACGAGAGATACTATGCGTAAGCTACCGCCGCTAAACGCAATTCGCGCCTTCGAGGCAGTCGCTCGGAGGCTTAGCTTTGCCGAAGCCGCGGAAGAGTTGGGCGTCACCGCCACCGCCGTCAGCCACCAGATCAGGCACTTGGAAGCCTACCTCGGGTTCCAGCTGGTCGAGCGTCGCCCCCGCCAGATCACGCTCACCACCGCCGGGCAGGAGTTGTCCCCCAAGCTGCAGATGGCATTTGATACCTTGGGTGAGGCGTTCGAAATGCTCGACAAAGACGTCGAGCAATCGCTGGTCCGGATCACGACCACGCATGCGTTTGCAGAACGCTGGCTGGTTCCGCGCTTGGCAGATTTCTTCGACAAGCACGGCGAGGTCAGGGTCGAGGTTGAAACCGACGATGAGGTTTTGGACTTGCGGGCTGACCGGTTGGATTTGGCGATCCGATATGGTCCGAAGGGCGCCGCAAACGAAGAAGCGGAAGTTTTGTTCTATGACCACTATGTCCCCGTCGGCCTGGCGGAGTTCCCAGACATGGGTTTGCAAGACAGTCGGCTCTTGGGGTATCGCTGGCGCAATCCGGACATGTGCGGCCCAACCTGGGAACAATGGTTCAAGGAAGCCGGGGAACCGTTCCCGTCGGACCGCATTACCCGTTTCAGCGATGAAAGCTCGGCATTTAACGCGCTGGATCAGGGGCTGGGGCTGCTGTTGTCCAGCAGCGCACTTGTGGATGAAGGTCTGAGCTCAGGCCGCTACCGTCAAATTCCCGGTCCTATGCTGCGTGGATTTGCCTACAGTCTTGTGCTCAATCCGCTGACGCGCAACAAACTCGGCGTTAGGAAATTCGCCGATTGGATTAGGCAAGCTGCCAAACCGATATAAGCCCAATGGGCCTAAGCAATGATCTCACGGGATAGCGAAAGCCCTTCAAGGACACCATATTGCTTGGAATTTTCATGGGATTGACATTACAGTTCAAGCCCGACGTACAACTTGGCAATACCCTCCAGGCGCTTATCTGATTTCGTTGCTGGCTTAGATCGAAGACGGTGAACTGTCGCTAAGGTTAATGCTGTCGCGGATCTCCGATGCTACGTAGATTTAGTGAAACAGGAAGAGATTTGCGTCTTCAGTTTACCCTTCTATTCGATTATCGGATTGAACGTTTCGGAAAGAGGTGAGCTATAGGATTAACCTCTTCTTGTCCTGCGTCTTTGTGACAAAGCCCTTCAGGACTTTACCTTCGTGATCCAGAGCTCGCCACAGATAGTGCCATTCGCCGTTGATTTTCCTGAACATCTCGTCGAGATACCATAGCGAAATGGCGATAGGTTGGTTTTGCCAGGACGCTGCGAAACTGCCCTCCCCGTCTCACGCAAGTTTCTTCTGACAAAACCCTCTCAGATGTAGTTACGCAGTTTCGCGAATTTCACGGCTAGCGAAAGACCGACAACCCATCGAAGCGCATTCCCATTAATATGCCTTTGCTGCGTTTGCCCGATCCTTTCCCCGAAAAGAGCGCCGGTTGCGCGAAGGATCTGGCCGCTGGCAGTGCGTTTCCGGCATCATCCACATTGATCGACCGACTCCACAGAGGGGTAACGCTCAAAAGAGGACCAGGCTGCACTTGCAATGCGGACAGGATAGCGTACTCGCGGCGCATCTGAGGTCTCCTTACCGCGAGTCCGACATAGGCCACGAACCCATTTTCGCCCTCGTCACGAGCGATCGTGATTGGGCTGGCAAATTCGGCATGCGTGGCGTGTTTTCGCATGTCCGGTTCCAAGCAGTCTAGGGGCGCTAAGCTAAGGTCTGGCGCGATGACACCCTCACGGTAAGAAGCGTTGGCGAACAGGTGCATCATTATTCTGTTCGAAACAACAAGCGTATCACTTACCGGGTCGAGTGCCGGTGCAGCGGTCACCTTTGCGTCTCCTTTTTCCCTAAGTATACAATGCCACTGATGTGTAAGGGCATCTCCGTCATCACGTATGGCGCTAAGCTGAAAGGCATCCCGCATTCCGTGGCTGTTCCGCAGGTTTGACGGGTATTCGTTGGTGAAGATCACGAGTTTCCCGTCCTCACGAACACGCGCGCAAGGAGAACCACCAACCCTGCGATCACCGACAGAGCCGACAACGGCATATGTCGGCACATCCTCTTCCGATACGAAATCAGGCAAGTGTTCCACGGCCCCGTTCGCAGTCCGCGAAACTTTCAGACGAAACAGGGCAGTAGGAAGTGCTTGGGGTGACGCGACCTCGGTCTCTGGCGAAAACTTTGCCTGAAGATAGGCGTGATCGCCATGAACAACTATCGACTGCCGAACGTCGAACCGCCCCTCAACAACCTTTCCTTCATGGAGCACTTTTGTTTTCAGGTCCACGACGTCAATCGTTTGACCGGACAGAGGATCAAGTTTCACCAAATAGCCGTTACGCGTTCCGTACAGCAATTCGTTGTCCGTTGTGTAGCGCAGGCAACGTGGTGTTCCATGGCCGCGCGCGGTCGAGCCCAATTCACTCACGATATCGGCGGTCTCACGTTTCCAGATTGTCTTGCCGTCCAGACCAATACACCTGATCTCCGCGCGGTTGCCAACAAATATGCAGCGCCGGGTCCGCCCATTTGAGAACTGGAGCTTTGCAAGCAGGGCACCGCCGATGAATCGACCTCGCAACCCATCTTTGATGGCCGGAAAGTCACCCAGGTCAGATTGCCAAATGACTTTGCCGGTCTCAAGGTCGATTGCTTCTAACGGCACCTCGTGTGGGCTGTCGAACACTGCAAGCGCATAATCCGTGGCAGTGTACGCCCCAAAATTTCCCCCGCCGCATTTTGGGTCTGGCTTGGTTTCAATGCCCCGAATTTCCCGCAGCGGCGTCAATGGAACGTAAGAACTATCCAACAGATTTCCGTGCGCCATAGGAAAGCCCTGTCCGTCCGGCTCAATGGCTACCAAGGGTCCCCAGCTCCCATTGAATCCCTGCGGGAGTTCCGGCGCGGGAATGGGATCGTCTGCGTAACCGAACCGCCGCGCCAGATTTACAACGGCCGGTACAAAGCCTTCTCCATCGCCTCGCCAAGGCAGACGCGCAGTCAGTGGCACTTTTGGCGGTGAGAAAGGTCGCAGAGTAGGATCCGCCAGGAAACCCGGATCATTTCCGAGCCTGGCGTTCGGGGGGCCTTCAGTGGCGAAAGGAGAACGCTCAGGATGCAACATCGCTTCGATTGCAAGGTCGGAGTCGTCGATATTCAGCCAATTGGCGATCTGTTTTAAAACGGGTTCGGGTTTGGCCAGCAAGTCCTCTCCCCTGACCGTTCGGTAGCTTTCGCTGGGAAGCGACGCGAACAATCTGTCGATCCGATCGTGTACATCAAGCCAATGGAATTGCGGGTCAAGAGTCGGCGGGTTCGTGCGCCGATCCCACCCGCTCGACCCCCAAGCCTTCAACCCCTCAAGATACCATTCTGTCGCGACGATGGACTTGCCGTTCGAATACGGATGTCGAGCGATGCGGATGTATCTGGCGTTCGGAGCGATCCGCCTTAAACGCCTGAGACAGGCATCTGTGGTCGAATGAAGGGGGCTCTTGTCGACGACTTGGCGATCTCCCAGAAGGCCCTCAACGTGTTCGTAAACACCCTGGGTGGACATGCCTGACCGCGACCGAAGCCACACATCAACCTCGTTTACCGCGTCAACCGTTTGTTCACCGTGATGCAAATGTGCCAGAAGCCGAAGGACACCAGCCGGAAACGCATCCATACCCGGGAGTATCCGATACCACCTTTCAACCGTATCAGCCGTCCCAAGATTGGTTTCGGGAAGACCGAAAAGCTCGGGATGTTGGCCAATCATCGACCCGATCACAGAGGTGAATGACCGCCCGGGCCCAAGAATGAAAATCGGTTCACGCATTCACGTCATTCGCACCTCTTTAAATATCCGATCAACGCGCAGTCGTGGTAAGAGAACACTGATCAGCGACTGCTGAAAGACAATAAGGCCCCAGTGGATCATCTGTACTTGTCAAAGAAGCGGATCATTGCGCTGCCACCATCAATATCGGTGCGGGCCGGTCCAAGCCCCCTATTCTCACCGAAACGCGTAGGTTTGGCACCAGGCCAGTAGTGGCCTTGTCCAGGGTAAATACAGAACAGTGTCTCGCTGGCACGTTTACAACCGGAATAGCGCGTACAATTCGCCCCCTGAACCAAGCTACTGCTTTGCTTTTGATCGCAATTGCCGAGGCGAACCCAGTAGTCAATATTTTGAAGCACCGACGATCGTTTCCCAGCAGTTTCGATCACACTTTCGCCACCTCTGAGAGGTGCGACAGCGTCCAACTCGCCGTGCAGATGGAGCAATGGCACCGTGTGCGCCGGATTACAGCTGGACGTGTTCATCGTGTAAGCGCCGGCGTAAACTGAAAAGGCTGTAATGCGGTCCGGTGCTGAGCAGGCTATCCGATAAGCCATCAGAGCACCATTCGAATACCCGGCCAGAAAGACTTTACCGTTGAGCGGGATTTGTTTGCCGATTTCTTCTACCAGCGAGAGAATGTAGCCGACATCGTTGATTTGCCTTCTTTGAGCCGCCGCACAGCATTCACCAGCATTCCAGCTGCGGCGGACTCCATCCGGATACACGACTACGTAGTTGCTGGAACCGTCTTGAGAATGCAGGCGGCTCGTTTTCGCCATGATTTCACCAGTAGCAAAGCCCGGGTGCAACGCAACGATGATCGGCCAGCCCGCTTGTGGTGACGAGCCGTCCGGAACATAAGCCTTAGCCGTCCGCGTAACCCCATCGACCTTCAGGTTGAAATCGAGTTGGCGCGCGGATGCTTGCGTAGCCAAAAACGCAAGCGCTAACGCTATTAGCGCCAACGTAAAACGCGGAAATGCATCTCGAAGTCTGACGCTTGATGACAGCTTGCTAATCTGTTTCATATCATCAACTCCAATACACCAGCATTACGAGAAAACGTCCGATTGATGTATTCGATGCAACTCGGGTGCCTGTCGACGTTGGACCCGATCAAACGCGGACACTTCTGGTTCGTTTCCTGATCTAGCTTAGAGGCTGATTTGAGAGCACAGCTGCCGCCGATGCTAAAAATCAATTCTCCGGGCCCAGGTCACCTTCGATAATCTGATCTTCGAACCCGCGAAGGTTGTCATCAATCGCGCCATTTTGGGCGGCACGCGCACGAAATCCTGCTTGGGCACTGACAAATCGTGGCGCGCCAAAATGTCCACCGCCCTGATTGGCGTCCTGTTGCCTGCCAAACTCTGTCGCAGAACCTGGTCCTTGCGGCCCATCAAATCCAGCTCGTGCGTTCGCTCCGGCGCGCCTGCGCGACATCAGCCAAAGAAAGAATGCACGTCGTCTTCCCGGGCCGACGTTGCCCTGTTGCGGCCCGACCCAGGCGTCACCACCTCGACCAGCCGGAGTACTTTGCCCGCCAAAGCCACCGCCCGCGCCTTGGAGACCACCGCCCTGGGGTTGCCTGCCGCCGAAGCCACCTTCGCCCGCGCCCGGGCCAAAACCGCGTCCGCCAAAGCCGCCGCCTGTGCCTTGGAAACCACCGCCCTGGGGTTGCCTGCCGCCAAAACCGCCTGCGCCCGCGCCCATCCCAAAACCACGTCCGCCAAAGCCACCGCCTGCGCCTTGGAAGCCGCCGCTCTGGGGTTGCCTACCGCCAAAACCGCCTGCGCCCGCGCCCATCCCAAAACCGCGTCCGCCAAAGCCGCCGCCTGCGCCTTGGAAACCGCCGCTCTGGGGTTGCCTACCGCCAAAACCGCCTGCGCCCAGGCCAAAACCACGTCCGCCAAAGCCACCGCCCGCGCCTTGGAAACCACCGCCCTGGGGTTGCCTGCCGCCAAAACCGCCTGCGCCCGCGCCCATCCCAAAACCACGTCCGCCAAAGCCGCCGCCGGCGCCTTGGAAACCACCGCCCTGGGGTTGCCTGCCGAAACTACCCGGCGTTGCCCCTGCGAACCGACGCTCCCCTCTGGCGCTCCCCTGAGTTCCGATACTGCTGTCGAATCCGACATAGCCTTGTCCTGCCGCGCCAGATCGCAGCGCTTCAGGGTCTATAGGCTGGTCTTCATCAAAATCATTTTCCGCTGAATCATTGTTCATGTTTACGACCTAAAATGACTTGGAACTGCTGACAGACTAGCAAGCAGGCGGCTATTTGGCTATCCATGATCGCCAGACATGACACGCTTCGGCGTGGATTCGAGTTGCCAGTAGCCAAGTATTAAGTGATCTGAGGACAATTTGATGAACTCATCATTAGGTTTCTTGACCGTGGTTTCCGGATTACCGCGCTCTGGCACGTCCATGATGATGCGCATGTTGGAAGCCGGGGGCATTCCTCCGGTCACCGACAAATTGCGTCGGCCGAACGATGACAATCCGTTGGGCTACTACGAATTCGAGCCGGTAAAAGATTTGCAGAAGGATTCTAGTTGGGTGCCGGGGATGCACGGCAAGGCGCTGAAAATCATCTACAAACTCGTCTATGATCTTCCGCACGACGTACCATATCGGATCCTATTCATGCAGCGCGACCTGGCCGAGGTCGTACGCTCGCAGGAAAAGATGCTGGAACGCGAGGGGCTGGATAGCGGCCGAGAACAGCGCCAAACGATCATTCAGCTGTTTCAGTCCGAGGTCATCAATTTCCGAAACTGGGTAGCGACGCAGCAGAACATCGAAATGCACGTGGCGGACTACGGAAATATCCTGAAAGACCCATTTGAGGAGGTTACCAAAATCTCCGAATTTCTGGGGGCTGACCTCGACAAACACGCGATGGCGCAGGTTGTCGATCCCGCGCTTTACCGAAACCGGGAATAACCGGTCTGCACCTACGGAATCCACCCCCAAATCTCTATGAGGAAGAACCGCACGAGCAAACGCGAATAGGCTTCCCAAACCCGCATCTCTTCGCCGTCGATCTTGGCATATCCAGTCATGCCCGGCCGGAACAACCCATTCTCATTGGACATGAATGTTTTTATACGCACGACCTGCCCGAACTCTTCGGTCTCGGCGACAGGTGCGATGGCAGAGACCACCCCCTCACGTTCTTCGTCCGGCATTGCCCAAGCCTTCAGTCGTACCTTTTCACCAACCTCAATCAGGCTCACATCAGCCTCAGGCACCTTGATTTCGGCGCGTGCGACGGTGTGGTCTTCGATTTCCATCAGCAGATCGCCGGTTTCCAGGAATTGCCCGGGCACTGGCTCCTCACTTTGAAAGACCACGCGCCCGGCAACCGGCGCAACAATCTTAGTGTAGCCCAGCTTGGTTTCGTTAAAGGCCAGCTCCGACTGCAATCGGTTTACATCGGCCTGTACCATGGCTATTTCGGATGCTTCAGCTTCGGCAGCAACCCGGTTCAGATTGGCCTCGGCTGACCGCAATTCGGCCTTTGCAACATTGAAGTTGCTTATCGTACGTTCCGCTTGTGAAGTTGGAATTGCACCTCGTTCCAGCAGTTTCTGGGCCCGATCTGCTTCGGCCTCCAAGAATGGCAGTTCGCTTCTGATCCGCTCAATCTGCTCTATTGCAACCTGAATTTCTTCTTCTGTCGCGCCAAGTTCAAGCCGCTCCAGTTGCGCGCGCGCTTTCGCAAGTTCGGCCCTTGTCACTGCCAGAGCATGTTCTTCACGAACACTATCCTGCAGGGCTAAGATGTCGCCACTTTCTACGATATCGCCTTCTTCAACCATTACGGCGGTCAGCTCGTTTGGCACGCGCGCCACAACCTTAACCCTGTCATCGGCAAGGATCACAAAGTCGCCGCCTGATTGGTAATTGTAGGGAAGAAAGGCGACGTAAATAGCGCCCAAAACCAGCGATAGAACCACTATTCGACGCAGCCAGATTCCGCGTCGGTTGTTCTTTGCTTTGGTTCCATAAACGTCGGGTAATGGCCGGTAGAGCGTTATCCTCCGGCTCGGCACCTTCGCGGGAAGCTGGTTTTGCACTCTCTCCGGTTCCAACCCAGCGGGTATCGGCACAGGAAGGTTCTGCCCGCGCCCTACCCTCTTGAACGCGATGGCTTCCGCCTTTTTTTCTTCAACCATTTCGGCCGTGACTTGTTGACGGATACGTTTGCTGCGGCCGCGTGTTACAACGAACCAGGCTAGGATCAATGCAATGAGGCTGAGAAATACAATGACTCCTGTGCCACCGAAACGGGCTTCTAGCATTGTCGAAACATAAGCCGCGACAAGCGTCACCAGGAACGCTGACGTAAGCAGCGAACCAATGCCGTAAAGGATGAAAGTCCAGCGTTCGCCCGGTGTTTCCGGCCCAAAATTTTTGCGACGGACACCAAACAGGTAAGCCATTGAACGTTCTCTCAACATCGGCTGACTGAAACACACACACATCAACCGATAACCTTCGCCGTTGATGAGAGGAAAACCACTTATCAAAAAGGATAAGAGTCCAAACTGCCCGATTATCGCGGCGACTTGAGAAAGACTGCTTCCCGATTGACGAGTGAATGCCCAAATCAATGTGCAAAGAGCGAAGATCAGAAAACGTGTTCGTAGAGCAGAGGCATAGACTTGTATTTTTCCATGGCGGTCCAACTTGCTGACACCAATCATATCGATTGCGAACCGGGGGATGAGAAAGAACAGAAAATTGATGCCAAAGCGTTTTACGTCGCTGCCGTTACGTTGCAACACAGCCCCGATCACTAGTCGCGACACAAGACTAACCGAAAGCATCGAGATCGCCAGAATGCCAACGATACCGATAACCCGGCGCGACGCGTAAATGGTATCGAGCACCTCGTCCAAGCGATGAAAAATAGCAACAATGGCGAAAATTCCCAGCGGCACGGTGATACCCGCGAGGATCGAGGCCGCGAAGCCAAAAAAGCGGTTCAGAAAACGTAACAGGCCCGTTGGATCGAACAGAACAATGTCCATGTCCTTGATCTTCGGCTGCTCTTTCTTCGCCCGTTCAAAACTCTGTTGGCGCTCGGTAACAGCATCGTTGGCGATCGCGTAGCGTTTAGAACTTGTACCTTCTCTTGATATCTGCGGCTCGGCCGGAATGTCCTCGACGCCGACCAAGTCTTCATCGCCGAATATTCGGTCTTCGAAACCGTCGTCGTCATCCCAGTCAAAGTCAGTATCATCAGAAAAGATGTTTTCGTCTTGAAAATTATCCGGCTGAACAGTGGCTCCAAGCGAACCGTCCTCTTCATCAAGCGTCCAGTCGCTGGCCGCGAGGTCACTGTCTTCTATTGAATCTTCCGCTGCGACCTTCATTGACTGAGCCAGATGAAGTGGAGGCTTCATTCCAGAATCCAATACCGCGACCAAAATACCGTTTTGAACCATCTGTTCCGCAAACTGCGCAACTGTCGAAGCATTAACCACAATTCGAAAGTGCGAACTGAGCGCTGTCGCCAGGCCTTCGTGGGAGAACCCTTTTGTGAGCCCATTCAGCAAAAGGAACTCTTCTTCTCCCATCCGATATAGCGCGCCGGTCTCGGTGTTCTTAACGAATGCGACCACGCCGTCACTTCCGGCATCCGAAATCAAACTTACAAGCGCATTTTTTCCTAAATGATATCGCCGGGAGCCGTCGGGATGTTTGTTGACAGTAGTATCAATCGTTGTCATCTATACGCTCATACTACGCTGAAACTCGTGTTAAAGACGCCTACTTAAACGAACCAACATGCCCTACGAAGGCTTGGAATAATGAATAATTTACTGGTGCATTTTTTACCAAAACACCGGTGAAATCCGAGCCTCCTGCACTTATTCATTGCAGAGTCTATCTGACTCCCCCATCAAGGCAAGCTTTTCCCCGAACCTCACCCAGTACGCTTGTTTTTTAGCCTCGAAATCCGTCATAAATACAAAGGCTTCTTTCGGTAAACCGTCGTTTTTTTACGGGAGATCAAAATTTGAGACCGTTTCTTAGTGGCCGCGTCGTATTGGTGACCGGAGCCAGTCAAGGGCTTGGAGCAGCAACTGCACGGGTTATGGCGCGTGCCGGGGCAGTTGTGATCGCCACTGCACGTGATGCCGCGGCACTTGATCTAGTTGTTCGCGGAATACGCGATGAAGGTGCCAAAGCTTTGGCAATTGCTGCGGATGTGTCCGATGAGGCAGCAACTGAAGCGCTCGTCTCGGAAACACTTAATGCGACTGGTAGAATTGACAGCCTTATTAACATCGCTGGTTCGGCAGAAACCATTGGTCAAAAGCTATGGGAAACACCACCAGAAACCTGGCAGAGGCTCTGCGCGACGAACATTACCGGTGCCTTGAACCTAGTCAGACATATCGTTCCGCCCATGCAGGCACAACATTACGGACGGATGCTTTTTTTGTCGTCGCCAGCAACGTTTAGTCCACAACCTGACACCGGTGCATACGCAGCGACCAAGGCGGCTGTAAACCAGATGGTTCAAACGCTCGCACTTGAATTGAATGGCACCGGAATAACAGTGAATGCTTTCAACCCCGGTCCGATCGATACGCCTTTGTTCGGGCAGGTTTCAGAAACGCTGGGGCGCAACGCGCCAAGCGCAATGATGACTTCGGTAGCACGCCCGCCCGAGTTGGCCGCGCGGCTGTTACTGTGGCTGAATGCACCCGAAACAGAAGGTTTGACCGGCGAATTCGTCCAGTGGAACAATCCAAACACACTCGACGCGATGGATCATTTCCTGCGAGCCTACCATATTGGTAAAACTAGCTGACCTCAGGAACAGGTTCGGTAAGTGTCATCTCGACAAGGGCCTCGCTGACCCGCCATAGATGTGCGCATGCGGCTGGATCGGTCGTCGCAGGAGCGATCTCAACCTTTTTGTCCTGATCCATGTATATCCCTGTCTTGGCACGCAGGTCTTGATCAATGATCAGGTTAGCGACGAAACTTGCCGCCCTTTCTGGCGATATCATGCGATTGCGCGCACGGTTGAATACCGCAAGTTCAGGCCGGTCCTTCAAATCATTTCTATTGAGTATCTCGGTGCGAACGGCACCAGGACTAATGGTCAAAACTCTTGGTCCATTCCGTTCCAGACGCTGCGTCAATGCGTTGGAAAACATCATCAACGCAAACTTCGCACGCGCATAAGCCTCCAGCGGCTGGTAATTGGCCGATGAGAACAGATCGCCGAAGTCCAGCCCGGATCTTCTGTGGGCTTCCGAACAAAGATTGACGATGTGCCCTTCTTTGGAAATGACCTTAAGAATGCGCGTCGTCAGGTGAAAGGCTGCCAGATAATTCACGGCGAAAGTGGCTTCAATCCCTTCCGGTGTCATGACCCGCGAACCAAACAATGCCCCGGCATTGTTGAAAAGCGCGTGGATATCGGTATGGCGCTCGACCAGAGCCTCAGCGAGCTTCTTGACTTCGGATGATCGGGACAAGTCTGCGGCGTAGAACTCTCCCGGAGTGCAGGTCGGCCGGTCGTCGAGTTCTTGCAGCAAACTGGCGCCAGCTTCGGTATTTCGGCCAACCGCAACAACATGCGCCCCAAGTCTTGAAAGCAGTACGGCCAGTTCGCGCCCAATTCCAGAGGTTGCTCCGGTCACGACGCAGACCTTCCCTTCCAGCGGTTTGCTTCGCGTCTCAATTGCAGCGATGACAGCGGGCAACTTCGGCGTGTTGTCTACGACGTGACCCTCCCGGCGCAAGTCAAAGATAATCTCCTGCGCACATTCCGCTAGTGAAGACCAAGTGCTGCGCTGCGGCCTGAAATCCAGAATTCGGCTCGCCTTGTCAGTGGCGAATCTCGGCTCCTCGAACGGATAAGACGGGCGGACTCGATCTTCTGTCGCGTTCGGATCCGACAAAAGACGGCCAAGTCGCTGCAATTCGGCGACCAACACGTCCGGAGAGATTGCCGTCGTTTCAGCAATGTTAAAAATATGCCCGCTGGCGCTTGATACACGCATGGCCGACACAAGCGCTGAACAAAGATCGGCCGGATGCAGTCTCTGAAAGGCACCGGGCAAGCAGGCCTTCTTTCCCTCGATCATAATGGACCGCAATTCGGAAATTGCATCGGGATCCGCCCGGTCATAAAGCGTTGGAACCCGTAGAGTGACCCGTTCCAGATCGTCATCTGCCGCCGCGAAAAAGGCATTCTCAATCCGGACAGCAAAGCGTGCAGCATCGGACGCCGTCTCGTCGTCTTCATGGATCGGTGCAGTTTCCCGGATCGTACCGTCGCCCGATGCCGTGTCAGAATAGACGACCGTGTTGCTCAACAGAATAGCCCGGCGCACACCCGCGCGCGCGGCTGCGGACATGATTTCGGTCATCCGCGCTTCCACCTTTTCGTGCGGCAGGTTCGCACCGGGATGGAGAATGAAGACTGCATTGGCTCCGGACAGGATTTCGTCGATCTCGTCGATGACCGATTGACCAGCCAGCAGTTCATGCCGTTCCACTTTAAAATGCAACGGTTCCAGCGCGGCCTGCAACATAGCGCCGAGCGTCGATCCGCGATCCAATATAACGACCTTCATGCGTCCACTCCGAATTCAACGCTCCGTAATCTCAGAATCTATTCCACCTGCAGATAAGCTGGGAAATTCGCAGCCGTGGAATGATAGAACTCCAGCCTTCCGAGAACCTCCCGGATGCAGTCTTTGGCCGTCATGCGCGCAGACCAACCAGCCGCGCGTAGTCTGGCCGGATAGAACTTTGGCAAACCAACATTGTTTTGCGAGGCTATTTCGGCATAAGGATTGTCATCACGCCCGACATTCATGATCTCCCACATTAATGAGACAACGTCATAGGCCGTGATTGGCTCATCGCTTGCCACTAGCATTCTTTGATTGCGCAGGTCGGGATGCTCTGCAGCAAGCAAGGCCGCGCTGCCGATGTCGACCCCATGCGTCCACTGCATTGTGTCCCACATACGGCGCAAAGATTCAGCCGCTTCGGCATTACGGATCAACTGAGTGATCAGGTTCTCGACAAATGGGCTTTTGCGACCGGAGACGATCGTGGGCCTGAGCATCGCGTAGTCAAACGCGCCGGTCTCGGCGGCCTCAAATACAATATCCTCCGCGCGTATCAGACTCTCACCCAGCGCCTGCTGCGCTGGGTTGCCATGTGCTTCTCTTGGTGCGTCGTCAGTCAGAGGCCAGAGATCCGGCGTTCGATGCGGCACGTAGACGTTGTTGGACGACATCATCACCAGCCGGGAAACCTTGCCACGGCAGGCATTAACCAAACTGCGTGTTCCCTCGACATTCACGTGGTCCAGGATCTCCGCATCAATGGCAGGCGGCGGGCTGATCAATGCGGTATGAAAGACCAGCTCAACATCTTTCAACGCGTCGTACAGGGCCGCCGGGTCGGCGAGTTCACCTGGCGCCATTTCAATCCTGTCACGATAATTGATGCGGTGCATCGAGTCCGGCAAAGCGAAGACACGGACCTGGTGGTCTGTCCGCATCAATGCTTCGAGCACGTATTGACCAACGGCTCCTGAAGGTCCGGTAACAAGTACTTTCATCTCAACTGCCACATCTGGCTTGACGGTTAACGATACCCCAAATCATCCGTTGTCTAAATTGGGTTGGAACCCTCCGCCGCCACTATTACGTGCACCTCGCGCACGGGCCATAACCATTCGCTGGCGCATCGTGCGCCGCCGTTGGCGCCTCTGAGCGCGAGCTTCCAACTGTTCCTGGTTCGGACCTTTCTCCGCCTGCCCTTCTGCGCGTGCTTTTCTTGCCTCCCGCAGAGCGTCGAATTCGGCGATGTATAGCGCCAGTACTTCTTTGTTATTCTGCGACACTTTTTTCAGATCAGCCTTGGCAAGGTCGACCCTTTCCAACGCAGACTGCCCATCGCGGATGTGCATCATCGCTGCACGATAGCTGCGCTCAGCGGCGTCACCTCTGTCCTCTGCAGCAAAGGCATCTCCATGAAGACGCTGCACGGCTCCCCGTAGGACGGGGCGGTTAAGTTTGCTAAGAACTTCGCGCGCGGCTTCCAATTTCTTCTGAGCAATCAGCGCCCGCGAAAGCGACAGCCGGGCATTGGAATTTCGACGACGCCCCTTCTCTTTCCCTACAAGCTCGGTGAGTGCTGCTTCTGCTCCTTGATAGTCCTTTTGCGAAATCTTGAGTTCTCCCAATCGTTGCAGCAGCAGCGGATTCCCCGCTTTCTTTGCAAGCGCCGTTTCGACGAGTTTGATCGCCGAAGCGTAGTCGTCTTCACGCTGTAGCAACCTTGCAAGTTGCAGCGTCGTCCGCGGGTCTGCCGGGTTGGCTTCCAGCGCGAATTTCAGATGCGCCTTAGCCTCGTCATAGCGGTCCTGGCGCGCCAGCACCGAAGCGATACGACGGCGAACGACCGCCGATTGCGGATCAGTTTCCAAGGCGCGGTCAAGTACTTCGATAGCCGCATCCGGACGCTTTTGCTGCTCGTGCAGGGACGCAAGGCCGCTCAGCGCCTGTATGGAGGTTGGATTGAGGTCCAGCGCCTTGTGGAAGTTCTTTTCCGAATATGACGGGTCGTTGCCCTGCATGCCGACATAAGCCGCAAGCAACGGAGCCAAACGGTTCTTCGGATCTGTTTGCATCGCCTCTTCAAGGGTATTGGCCGCTTCATCCAACTGGTTCTGCCGCATATAGCTGATCGCAAGCATCACCCTCAGACGTGTATTTTTCGGTTCATGCTGTATCATCCCAATCAATTCGGACTGAGCTTCTGCGACACGACCATCAGCCAATAGCCCGCGAATGAACCGCACTCGCTGACGATCGTTTTGGGGAACTTGGGCAACTCTTGGCTCCCATTGTCCTTGCTGGTTCGTAGTGGGCATCATACTTCCTCCTTGCTTGTGCTGGCGGCTGCTGCCGACCGAGGTCTTAATGAGTTCGATTTCATCATCTCTTTTGCCCTTCCCGCACATTGCCGGTTTCAGGACCAAACGATGACGTTAACGGGTCGCGTGCCATGGCCAGACCACCGATCCCGTATTGGGTCAGGAGCGCTGTGTGCCCCGCTTCGTATCGGGGAATGGGAAGGTCTCCGTCCGATTGCGCGGCCTCAATTATTTCTCGTAACCCTTCGAAAGTCGTAACATTTGGATAGAACCCAAGGTCACGTTTCGCGGTAGAAATGTCGTATTGCTGCACGTATCGGCTCCAGGTTCGGGTCTGGTCTGGTACCAGGTCTTCGCGCACTGCTGCGCCGATCGATACGCGGGTCAAACGTCCGATCGCACGATAGGTCACGACATCCGGTCCAGCGACGTTGAAGACATTGTTTTTTGCGTTCTCTTCGAAGCAGGCCCGCAGTATCGCCTCGACAGCGTCTGTCACATGGACGAATTGGCGTTGCTGATCCCCTTGCTGTCCCTTGCCAAAAAAAGGCGCCGGAGCAGACTCACGCACCATTTTATCAAACATCGGATCGCCAACACCATAAACCAGGGCGAACCGTAAAATAGTCCCTGCATAGCCATCATGTTTGGCGTAATGCCGGACAAGGTTTTCGCCCGCGATCTTGGACATTCCATAGTCGGCGAGGTCGTGACCACCATCTATGCGCAACGCATGAGATTCGTGGATCGGCCAGTCTTTCGGACTGAACTGGTTCTGATAGACAGCCACAGAACTGCAAAAGACGAACCGCTCCAGCACCGGCGAGTCAGAGCAAGCGCGCAACAGGTCGTGCGTACCCTGCACGTTCGTCGCGCGAAGCTCCGGTACCGTGCAGGACCCGGCCAAACGCGCCGCCATATGGAGAACGATGCGCGCGCCATTTACCAAGCGTTTCAGCGCATCCACATTAGCCAAATCTCCGACGATCAATTCAATCTGATCGCTTTCCGGCAACTCCGTCTCTGTGCCTGCAAGAACCAGGCACCGCACCCGATAGCCGCGCTCCAACAACTTCGGAACGAGATGTTTGCCGATATAGCCGGTGCAGCCGGTAATCGCGAAGTCCACCTCGGTAAAAGAGCTGGCCTGCTGATCCGAGGCCTCCTCCGTGGTTTTCGCGGCGTCGGGCACAGTGTAGGATTCGTGACTAGTATTTCCGAGGAAAACCTCCGTTCCTCCGTCGGGGTTTTCATGATACTCCCATCGCGATGCAAAGCGCGCCGGGCTCAAACCCCCGAACGGGTTAGCCGTGCCCACGCACAGACCCACAGGTGTCGAGACCATCGTTCGCCCGCCATAATTATAGGGGTTGTTCATCCCGTTTATTGTGACCGGAACCCACGTGATCCCATCCTTGGTCCGCCAAAGCTCAAACCCGCCCCCGATCTGAGCGAGCTGCTCGAAACCGATACCATTCACAAGTCGCCGCGATGTAGGCGATGGCCGGTGCGCATACTGCAGAAAGACGCTCCAATCGAAGGTCGAAACATACAACCACCCGTCATGCACGCACATCCGCCAAGTGTAACCAGAAAACAGGTTGTCAAAGCCGGGCCCGATCCCGGAGAGCGGGTACTTAACACCGTCCGGCGTCTCGCGCGGCATGCCGACCAGCAGATCCCAGCTGTCATCTGGCCAAATCCGGATAATCTCGCCCGCGCCTGGTCCAACCAGATTGGTGCGATCATACCCGCCGTTCTGGATCGAACTGCCGACATACAAGGCCCCGTTGAACTCGCACATGCCCATTGCGATTTCCGACAAAGGCCCCCGGTACGCACCTCGGTCTATGACCTTGCGCCATTGCAACGGCCCGTCACCGCAAGGTGGCGTGGTCCAAATCTGGTAGCCTTGGAAGTGATTGAAAGTGCCTGCGTAGAGTTGACCGTTCGCCTGGGTCATCATGAAGACGCCGTTGTTATTGGGATCGCCAAATCCCACATCCATGGCCACTTCCCAGTTTCCGGGCTTTGGGTCTCTCGAACGCTTGATCACGCCAGTTCTGTTTGAATTGAACTGGATACCCTCACCCGCAGGCGGGGCATAAAGGTAACCGTCAAAAGAGACCAACTCGCGGAAGGTCGAAATCCTGTCGTTGCCGATCCCGGGTTCGGATGCTGGCTCAAAATTCAACCCGTCTTCGGATCGCAAGACATGGGCTGCGCACCCGCGCAGCACTGTCGACATAGTTGAAACGTACAGCACGGGTTTCGGGTCAGAGTCCCCCTGAAAAACGGTCATGCCGCGATACCCCAAATCCCGAGGTGCAGGCTCGCCTTGCTTGCCTGGGATCATCGGTGAACGGTACGCCATCTCCCAAGTGTCTTCACCAGGTGTCCAACGCCAGATTTGGCCCTGCATATCCAAGTCCTGCACCTTTGGTGGCACGTCCACGGGCCAGGGATCCAGCGCAGGCGGATCAATCGGCGGGAAAAGTCTGAGCAACTTAAATGAGTTGCGCGTCATACCGCAGTATAGACGTCCTTCGAAAAAATCCATTCCGTGAACATAAGCATTGTCGGGATCGCCTATGCCGTTCTTTGCCAACTGGCGGAAATTTCCGCTGTTCAGCCCGTCGCCGCTTCCGGCAGGTGTGTCGAATGAGTTATCCTTAGCCACGGTCATATTCCATTGACTGATCGACCAACTCTCTACGCGAATGAAATTGAACGCTTGGCGCGGCTGTTTTCGGCGGGTTCGCGATCAGATCAGTAAGCCCGCGCGGCTGTAGAAGCGGGAAGTAGTGACCACCTGATACTTCGTGATTGGTCGCATTCGGCAGGTGTTTCAGCAATGCGTCCCGGGTTTGGTGGTAGCCAGACTTTTTGCCGTAAATTATATGGACGGGTGTCTCGAGTTTCCGAAGCGCTGCGCTCGTTAGCACGCTTGTCGCATAGAACTCCTTCCAGGCGTGTGTTGTTGCCATCAGTCGCCGCCAGCGCCGTATGGCGTTGGAATTGTGCTTTGTCGGCATCCAGCCACGCCCATACTGCCCGCGTTGCATATTTGCGAGGGTGTCGTCCGGCGCTTCCGCAATTTCTTCAAGGAAAGCCATCGCCACCATCGGCCAGTCGCCCTCTCCTTGTAGGCCCTTCAATTTCAGCTTCTCTTTAAGAGCCGACCATTTTCTGAGATTGGGAGTATAAGTCTGAGCCTGCAAGGCGGGGACCCAGGCATCTGCAAGAGTGATGCGTATGATCTTATCTCTGGCCTGAAGTGCTGCGGCTAGCGCAATCGCACCGCCATAGCTATGTCCAACAACATGAATATCTCGCAAGCCCAGATGGTCTGCCAAGGCAAGAATGTCCTTTGCCAAATCATTTGCGCTGTAGCCCCGCTGGGTCATGCCTGACAGCCCATGCCCGCGCAGATCAAGAGCTGTGACGCGATGGTTCTTGGCCAATGTGAACGCCAGAGGACCCCACCAGAACCCAATGCTTGAAAACAGACCGTGGACAAGCAGCAAATTGGACCCGGATCCAATTTGCTGATAATGGAGTTTTGTCCCGTCTATTTCTATGCGTGGCATGGCATCATCACAAATATCCAAGCGCTTTAAGACGCGCTCTAATCTGCTCTTCAGCGTCGCCGCTCAGCGTTTCGCTGCTGTCTGTTCCAGACTCTTTGCCAGCAGTATCGGAAATCTCCGGCACGTGAGTCGCGACATATGCAGGATCAAAGAGGTCCGTACCCACCCGGCCCTCGAAGCTGCTCGGAATATCGAGGCCCAAGGAATAAAGCACCGTCGGAGCCACATCGACGATGCGCATCGGCTCGACCCGTCCAGATGATTTGATAGCCGGGCCGCTGGCAATTATGACCCCATCCGGGTGATGCGTTGCATAAGGGATCTTCCGGTCCTTGACCGGCTCATCCGCGCGCAACACAGAAAGAAAGGAATAATCCGCCATCTGCAGGGTCAGATCAGGGGCCCGCGCGCTTTCTGTGCCTGGGAACGCCATCTCGCGCGTGAACACATCGCGAACGACCGGTTTTCCAGAAGCGGAATCAACAAGGCTCTTTAGCTTGGAAATCAGATCATCGCGAAAGGCTTCATATTGCTCGGGGGGTACTCCATCCGGATCGTCTTCCGAAGCTACTCGGATGAAGATCGCATTGCTTGAGGAACTGAGCGCATAGGCTTTGGTTGGGCCCCAATCGATAAGCGTTGTCGCTTCAGTATTTTCATCAAGTGCCACACGCCCTTGATTGTCAAAAGGCACATCGGGTTTCCATTTCAACAAACCCAAGCTTTCCAGCCAGCTGTTCGCATAGAAAATTCGCGCACCGGACCGCGTAAACCCATGATCCGAGGCAATGATTACGCTTGCCTGATCACCCGCTTTTGCGACCATCTGGGCAATATAGTTATCCACATCACGGAAATACTGCAGCGCCAAGTCGCGCGCCCTGACCGAACTCTGAGATGTATAGTCGCCACGCGTCGCCGGATCGATGAGGTGGTAACAGAGGTGCTGAATACGGTCGACACCATCAAAAAGAACGGATGTCAGTTCACTCGGCACGCGTTCCATCAGCTTCAGAGTGATCTCGAACCAGCGTCGCTCGCGCGTGATATGGAACTGAACCCAATCCTGCAGGTCATTTTCCGCGAGCCCCTGCACGGCTTTGCGCTCGTGCTGCCAATCAGTTGACATCTCGCGTGCTTTGAAAACGCCTTCTTCTTTCAGCATTTTGTATGTTTCGCGGGGATAGATTGCACGGCCAAGATAGGACCACGGCACATAACCCGGGATGACCACACCATCGATCGGTTTGGCCGGGAACATGGTGGGGTAGTTCAATGTCGTGACCCGCATGCCTGCTTCGGACGCGATCTGCCAGATTGTTGGCACCTTGAGGTCGGCGGATGTGGTAAGGGTGTAGGTCGGCGTGCTGTTTGTCCGGTCCACCCGGATAAAGTCGAATACGCCATGGTTGCCGGGTGATCGCCCGGTCATGAGCGTCGCCCAAGCAGGCGGTGTGAGAGGGTGCATTGTCGAGCGCAGAATGCCCCGGCTACCACCTTCCATCAACCGACCGAGATTGGGCATTACGCCTTCGGACACAAGCGGATCGAGGATATCATAGGTCGCCCCATCAAGGCCGATGAGCAGCGTTTTGACAAGTCTCTCAGGCATTGCTCACCTCCTGACCGGCAGATGCCGCGACAACACCGTTGAGAATGTCGCTAACTTGCATGTCCACCAGAAGCCGCTCGGTTTCACGCAGGTGTTGGAACAACCGCTCCTCAAGATTGAAGTGTTGCTGCAGTTCCGAGATGAGATAGATCAGGCTGATCGACTCCACGCCCAGATCCACCAGTTTGGTATCGGCGGTGAATTCAACCGGCTCCTCCTCCAAGTCCTCTGCCAGATCATGGAAAATTTCGCGCATCGCAGTCTTGGCCGTTTCAATGGCAACTGGCATTGGACTCACTCCTTTTCCTTTATTCGATGTGTTTCTGCGAGAAGGGCGATGACGACGCCTGACTTTCCGTCCTCAACGAAACGGACTTTCAGCGGGTCGGTGGTGCCGGGTCTTTGCACAACGGCATACTCCTTCGCAGTGTTGAGTTGCGTGATACGTGCGCCCTGCCCCATCGCCTGTCGCAAGGCGCGCAGGCAGGAAATCGCAGATGCGCGAAGGTTTGGCTCGGACGGCAGCAGGGCCACGTCAGCGGCACTCAAATCCGCCGTCATTCCATCTGCGGCAAGGCTGGCGACCCCCATGTACAGGTTGGCATATTCGCCGGGATCTGTCGCGACAGCGACAGCCATCTGCCCGACACACGCGCTCACGATCCGCGGAGCTGTCCCCCAATCTGCAGGCCAGCCCGCTGCCACGCGCATTTGATTGTTAGAAACATTTTCAATCTCGATGTCCGCCGGACATAGTCCCGAACTTAGCCAGGCGCGAATGGCATCCTTGGCCGCGACCCGCTGGCGCAACCAGTCGAACCTTTCGGTTTCCGAGCCGCTATGGGCGCGCAAAATCGCCGCCTCGCTGTCTGACAGGACGAGCCCAGCTAACACACCTGCCCAAATTCCCCCGCTGTTGGCCAGCAAACCGTCGCTGATGCATTCCGTGATCACGATTTTCAAACCGTCAAGCGGTGCGACCTCAATGATCCGCGACAGCGCATTTCCAGCAGGGTCCAACCGTGCGTGGAAGAACGGATCCGGTAGGTTAAAGCGTTTGTCCCACCAACCCTTGATGCGGCACATAAGATGTCCGTCTGCCGTCACCACATCGATGTCCGACCGCATCTCATCGGTGCTCAAAAGCTTTATTTCACAGCGGCATGTCGCCTCTTCGTCAGGGGCAAGCATCTGGCGGAAGATCTCAACGTGCTCCACACGGAACGGGAAAATGTGAAAGGCCGTATCCAATTGGTCCGCTGACCAGACACCAACCAATTGACCGACGGCATCCAGCGTTATGGCATCAATTTCGAATTCCGGCATGCGCGTGGCGGCAAGAAGATCGTCTTGAGGCAACCCGATCAACACACCTTCGGCAGCGGTGGGTGTAGCAACATGCATAGACTTCACGGCCTGCAGGCGCGGCCCGTGAAACATTATGCGCTGATAGACATCCTTCAATGACCAATATGCTCCTACCGTGCCTTCGAAGGCAGAGGCTGACGCTGTAGGCGCAGGCGCGTAGTTTGCGGCCAGCTCGATATCAGCTTCCGCAATCACCGGACGCAGGACCGGACCTTGAGCATCGCGAATGCGTGTCCGGATGATCGTTTTATCGCCGTCAACGGTCAGATACTCCGCCGTGACCTCAAGTTTCCGCGACAACGGCTTTTCAACAGTGATCCATCGCGAGGCGCGCACTTCGCGAAGACCCACGACCCTCAGACCTGGCCGTAGCGCAGCGGCGGCCTCGGCCAACGCCTCCATCGTGAAGGTGAGCGGCACAACGCTCAGACCATGTCGATCCGGATCATTCCCCGAAATTGCGCGGCCAAACGCGTGATCGGCAAGATAAGGCGCAATCTGGTGATCGAGATGGATAAGCGCGCGCAGCGACCGGGCGTCTGCGCTCACATCCACCTCGCTCAGCATCGGGAAACGGTCGCCTTCATTGGGCGCAGCGCTCTTGGGCTGCGTGTTTCTGCCTGCGAAGAAGGCCTGCATGACGTTCTGTTCCGTCTGCATCATCTTGTTCATCGTGTCGAAGTAACCATCAATCAGGGTCTCGAGCGGCGATGGTGCTGCAGGTGGCCCGTCGGGGATGATCTTTTCAGGCGCTTGCTGAGCTTGCCGTTTACGCGCAGGACGTCGGCCTTCGCCCAACGCCATCGGCTGCAAGCCCATCTTCAGCGGTTTCGCATTACTCTGCACGTTTTCCGCAGTGCCAGAGAGCGCATCCAGATCAAGAGGCACACCCTCGGCAAAAAGCTGGGCGGCCAGATGATGCAACTGGGTGAGCCCCTGCCGCCCGACTGTATCGGCAGCTACGGTCACATGCGGTTGTTTGCGCAGCACATCCCCGACAAACGACGTCAGATTGTTCCGCGGACCGCATTCAACAAAGATACGCGCGCCGTCGTCATACATGTGCCGTATCGTGTCCTGAAAACGCACCTCGCTGGACCATTGCGCGGCCATCCAAGACTTTATGTCTTTGGAGGTATTCGGGAACGGCTTGGTGGTCAGGCAGGAATAGACCGGCAGCTTAGGTGCGCGGATGTCAATTTGACTCAGAAATTCTTCGAGCCGCCCGCTAAACGGTGCGAATGCAGGACAATGATAGGCGCGACCAAAAGGCAATGTATCGCAAAAGCCGCCCAGAGACTTGGCCAGTTCAGGCACCCAATCCGCAGCCTTGGCACTTGTTGCCACGACCACCTGCTGTGCTGCGCAATTGTCCATGCCAAGAAAGACGTCATCGCGCGCCTCAAGCGCAGCTCGCAACTTGGTCACATTCACCGGGCCGATCGTGAAGAGCGTGCCTTTGGCAATCGCGCCATCCCGCTCGGCAGCGGCAAAAACCGCGTTCAGATCGCGTATATCCCGTTGAAGGTGCGAGACATCTTCATGTTGGGTCACACCGGCCGCCGAAAGCGCCGCGTATTCTCCTGTTGAGTGGCCGAGTAACATGTCTGGCTTCAACCCGATCTGCTGATACAGAGTGGCCATCGCCATATTGGCCGCGTAGATCGCCTCCGGCCCCACATCCATCCGCCAAAGATCATCGTCCGACGGGGTCTCCAGCGGTGGCGGGAAAAACACATCGCTGACGCGCTGCCGACCCGTTTCATTGGGATAGGCTCCGTCCACGATATCGAACCACTCACGCATGCGCGGAAAATGCAGCATCAGCGGGGCCAACATGTTGCGATACTGGCTGCCCTCGCCTGGGAACAGGAAGGCGACCTTGCCTGTTACCGCAAGCGGCTCAGCAGACATGTATGCACCGCGCCGGTCGCGCAGGCGTTTTCGGCCTTTCTGCAGCGCCGCCTTGATCTGATCGAGACGAGCAAGGATATCTTCCCGTGTGCCGCCTGTCACGGCCATGCGCACCTGTCCGGCACCGAGCTTCGCATTCAACGCGGCTGCGCAGGCGGTCAGGTCATCGGCCTGGTGAACCTTTCTTGCGACCGCTTCGATCAGAGACAGCGACTGCACCTGATCTGGCGCAGCCATTGCAATTATCTCGGAGGGACGTGACACCGCTGCCTTTGGTTCCGCGGCCCCGCGATATTCCTCAAGGATCGCGTGCGAATTGATCCCCCCGAAACCAAACGCGTTCACGCCCGCGCGCCTCGGTGTTTCGCGCCCGTGGATCCATGGACGCGCTTCGGTGTTGAGGTAGAACCCGGTGTCATCAAGACCCAGGTCGGGGCTGGACGTATCAATCAGAGTTGGTGGCAACACCCGGTGGTGCAGGGCCAGCGCGGCTTTGATCAGCCCGGCAGACCCCGAGGCGGGCAGGCAATGCCCGATCATTGATTTGACCGACCCTATGGCACAGCCCTGTTTCATGTCCCCGAATTCAGCCTTCAGCGCGTCAATCTCGGTCGCGTCACCAACGCTGGTTGCCGTACCATGCGCTTCGACCAATCCAACCGTATCCGGTGCCACGTTCGCCGACGTATAGGCCCGACGGATCGCAAGACGCTCGCCTTCGATAAGGGGCGCAAGGATCGACATGCCCTTTCCGTCGCTCGCCACACCAACGCTGCGCACCAGCGCGTAAATCCGATCACCGGCCAATTCGGCATCGGACAAACGCTTTATGCACAGTATGCCGACGCCCTCTGCCAGCAGCGTCCCGTCTGCTTCGGCCGAAAAAGGCCGGATTTTGCCCTTGCGCGACAATGCTCCCAATTGGCAGAAAATTTGATAGATTGGGGCTGGGGTTGACGCATGAACACCGCCAACAAGCGCCATGTCGCAAGAACCCGCGCGCAGGTCAGCAACACCGCGATCCAACGCCACGAGGGAGGAGGCACAGGCAGCGTCGATAATGTAGTTGGCGCCCCGAAAGTTCAGCCGATTTGAAATTCGGCCCGTCACCAGGTTTGGGACCAGCGCGGCCGCCATCTCTGAATTGAACGGCGGCAGTGATGCTTTGAGTTCCGCCTTGAGCGCGTCGGCCTCTTCATCGCCGGTTTCGGGATGTAAGGTGCGCAGGATGTCGATCACCCGATCTACCATCACTCCGTGCTGGACTACATTTGCAAATCCGCGATTGATATAGGTTCCGCGGCCCAGGATCACCGCCACTCGATCACCGGGTATAGGGCGCATCTCGAACTGTGCATCCTCGACCGCGTCAGCTGCAATCTCCAGTGCCAGAAACTGGTCCGGCTCACCGCCATCGACAGAGTTCGGCATTACGCCATGCCGCAAAGGATCGAACCGCGCCAGATCCCCGAGAAACCCGCCCCGATTGGTGTAGACGCGGTCATTGGCATCGCTGTCCGGGTCCAGGTATTGCGCTCCGTCCCAGTCTTCAGGCGCCTCTGTGACGGCGTCGACCTTGTCCACAATATTGCGCCAAAAGGCCGCCTTGTTTCGGGCTTTGGGATACACGCATCCCATGCCCACTATCGCAATAGGTTCGCACGATGTGTCTGCAGCTTGAATATCGGGCCTATCCTCTTTCATTCGGCGGCCTTGATCGTGTCTTTTGACCGGAGGTCGTCTGTCAGATCGCTGGCCCAGGGACCAAGACCCCAGACAACTTCAGGCACACGATCGGTATCGCTAAGGATCTCGGCCTCAAGCGCGCGAATGCCAAGGTCAGGATCAAGTGCCTCAATACCCAATGCCTCAAACTGCGCTTTGACCTCGTCCGAAACCATGCCGTCACTGTCCCATGGCCCCCAGCTGATCGCGACAACACGACCTTCCCAAGCTTGATCCAGACGGCGGGCCAGCTTTGAAACAATCTCATTCGCGGCACCGTAATCGCCCTGCCCGCGGTTACCGAAGCGCCCCGCAACTGATGTGAAGAACGCGCAGAACTTGACGGTTTCCGGCTGCAGGGCCTGCACAAGGGTAAAGGCGCTCTCGGCCTTGGTGGCCATGACCCTGCGGTAGCTGTCGAGTGTCTTGTCGATGACCAGTTGATCCTCGATCAAACCCGCACCGTGGATCACCCCGTCTATCCGTCCGTAGGTTTCGTAAAGGCCTTCGATCAAGTTGGTCAACGCTGCACCGTCCCGCACGTTGCACTGATGGTATTCGACCTGCGCCCCGGCCGCTTCGAGTGCGGCGATATTGGCACGGATTTCACGTGCCTTTAGAAGAGCACGACTGGTACGCTCAATCTCGGCAATGGTGACTTTCGCGCCTTCTGCCTTAGCATGCTGCGCCAAATGAGCTCTCAGGGCCATCGGATCGGTGATGGCCGCTGTTTCAGCCGCTTCTTCTGCATCAGGAACCGGAGAGGATCCTGCGACGACAAGGCGAGGCTGATATTTACTTGCCAGCCAAAGCAAACACCGCGCTGTGATCCCGCGCGCGCCACCTGTAACCAGTACAACAGAACCCTCGCCCAGAAGATTCTGGTCCTTCGCACCCTCGATCAAAGAAATCGGACGCGGTTCGGCCAAAAGTTCGACACGCTTACCATCAACCCAACCAATCTCGACCGCGTCATCACGGCGCCCGGCTTCGTCGCAAATGATACCAGCAATGTCTTCAGGCCCGTAAGTCTCCGCCACGTCGACCGCACGGACATGAGCCGCGGCCCATTCCTTGTCGAGGGTCTTGAGAACACCAACCGGTCCCCCAGCCGTCGGGTCGAGTGTGGTGTTGTCATCAAACCCAAATGAGCCACCCATGCGCGTTGCCACGACAATGACCGCATCAGACCGGGTCGCCAGCGCCGGACCAACCACCGACAGGATCACATACAAGCTTTCGGTCGACGAGCGCACCTGCGCCATCAGGCGCTTGGCCTCAAAAGGCACTTCGTCAGCAGAGACCAGTGGCGCGCAATGAATTAGACCCGCAACGCTATGACCTTCGGTCACCGACGCCACGTTTTCGGGCGTCAGACCTTCAACTGGCAAAACAATCGGCACGCCGCCCGCGCCCTCTATAAGCGCGGCCAGAGCGGTGGCTACCCCCTGCCCGTCCTCGGTAATGACATAGGTCGCCCCGGATGAAACCCATGGTTTGGGGTTCACCACTGATGGGGTTGATGGCACCATGACAAAGCGGCGCGTTTGTCCGTCCATATAGCTTGGCGCAGGCAGTGCGTCCTCTACCGCGGAAACACTGGCAGCTTTAGGTGCATCGCCGCTGACGGCATCTACAACCTCCAAAAACCGCGCCACAATTCCATCCACGCTCCGTTCGCGTGCTACCGGGCCCATAAGCTCGTGTGCCGCTTCTCCCGCTTCGGCAAGGAAGTGCAGACGCAGGCTGGCCAGAATCTCCACCCGCTTGATGGAGTCGATGCCCAGATCGGCCTCAAGGTTCATCTCGCGGCCCAGCATTTCCGGTGGATAGCCTGTACGTTCGGAAATCAATTCCAGCAGCTTTTGGGCCACCCCTTCCGGTTCAGGATTCGACGAGACTGGGTCTGCCTTCGCATGAGTGAGCGTGGCCGCCGCTGGTGCATCGCCGCTGACGGCATCCACAACCTCCATAAACCGCGCCGCAATTCCATCCACGCTCCGTTCGCGTGCTACCGGGCCCATCAGCTCGTGAGCCGCTTCACCCGCTTCGGCAAGGAAGTGCAGACGCAGGTTGGCCAGAATCTCCACCCGCTTGATGGAGTCGATGCCAAGGTCGGCCTCAAGGTTCATCTCGCGGCCCAGCATTTCCGGCGGATAGCCTGTGCGTTCAGATATCAATTCCAGCAGTTTATGGGTCACCTGCTGCGCGTCGCAGGGAGTCACGTCCGGCGAAGGTGTCGGGTCAGCATTCACCGCGATAGTTTCAGCCGCCCGCGGTTCCGACGGTTTCGGCTCACCAGTTGATGGCGTTGGAACTGGTGCGATCGCGATGTCGGGCCGGTTTGTGGCGGGCGCGGCCGCACCGCCCAGCAACATTTGCATGGTCGACTGGTGGCTTTCGAGCATCTGCGCCATGAGCGCATGGTGCTTGCGCATAACGTCCACCGCGGCTTCAGAACCCTGACCGGGGATCGAAATCATCGGCCCAGTGGCAGGCTCCGGAAACGGCGCAGGCGGAGTGGATGGAGAAGGTGGTATCATCACGGTATCGTCTTCGATCCGGGCCGCCAGTCCGATACGCGAAACCTCTTTCCCCGCTGGCCGAACAGAGGCCAGATCAACCATCCAAAGCAATCCGTTTTCTGTTTCCTCTTCTGGCTTCCAGTTCTCGACGTCGACGGACGTACTCGCACGATCCTGCCACAAGGCACCGAGGTCGAGTTTCACCCCCGCAGCGCTCATCGCGCCTAAAGCCGCGAGGAACTGGTGTACGCCGCTCCGCCCCTCAACATCGGTCGCGACCGCCAGATGGCTCTTGTCGCCCAGAATGCGCTTTGTGAGGCGCGACAACACTGCGTTCGGCCCCACTTCAACAAACAACCGAATGCCGCTCTCGTACATTGCTTCGATACTGCCCATGAAACGAACTGGCTGCGTCAGGTGTCGGGTAAGTGTTTCGGCCACAGCCTCGGCATCTGGCGGGTACGTGGCGGCCGTCTCATTGGCGAACACTGACAGTTTCGGTGCGGTCATGGGCGTATCGGCAATGGCCCGGGCCAACTTTTCCCGCGCAGGAGCTACGAATTCAGAGTGAAATGCACAGGCGACCGGTAAACGGCGCGCAGCAATCTCTGCCGCATGCAGAGCGTTTTCAACGCGCGCCAGGTCATCTTCCGCTCCTGCCAGCACGGTCTGTCTGGGAGCGTTGTAATTGGCGAATGTGATGCCAGTCAGATCAGATACGGCTTCGCGGATCTCGTTTTCAGACGCACTCACCGCAGTCATCGTTCCGAGATCGTCGCCACCTTCGCTTATCATGGCGTCACCGCGTGCATGCGCCAAAGACCACAGTTCTCGCTCACCAAAAGCGCCCGCCGCGCTCAGCGCCGACAGTTCACCAAAACTGTGACCGGCCACGGCACCCGCATCCGCTCCGAACGCCCTCAAAAGTGACAGTATACCGCTTGAGATGGCTCCAATCGCCGGCTGTGCCACATCCGTACGCATCAGGCGTTTCACCTGCTCTGATTTCTCGGCCTCCGACATTGCAGGCCGAGGGTAGATCTGATCGGCAAAGCTCACATCAAGTAAATCGCGCAAATGTTCGTGTGCCGTATCGAGCGATTTGCGCATGGCCGGGAAGTACATAGTCAGACCGGCAGCCATGTTGGGATATTGTGACCCCTGCCCCGGAAACAAAAACGCAATCTGATCCGTCTTCAGCGGTTCACCTTGCGCGAAATAGGAGCCCATCGGATCAACCTCGCGCACATCGCTCGCACCTGTTTCTATCGCGCCCGCCGCAGCAACGATGCGCGTCGCTGCATCAGCAAGCGAGCTTGCCACCATGGCAAAGCGGGCACCGGCACCCGCGTCAAACCGCGCCGCAAGGCTGGCTGCCACGTCGCGCAAAGTCCACACCTCTGTCTCGAAGGCGATGGCCGCCTTTCGCAGATCCGTCACCAGAACCGCTGGGTCGTCTGCCGAAAACAACAGTAACTCATGGCTCCAATTTTGTCGCACCGGGGCCTGATGCCGTGGCAGGTACCCACCATTGTATTCCTCAAGCACGGCGTGGAAATTCGTGCCGCCAAATCCGAAAGCGCTTACGCCCGCCCGCCTTGGGTTGGTTCCGGTTTTCATCCACGGCCGGGCGTCGACATTTGGATAAAACGGACTTTCCTGGAAGTTCGCGGTCGGGTTCGGCTCGACCACATGCATGGTCGGCGGCAAGATGCGGTGGTGCAGCGCCAAAGCCATTTTGGCCATTCCGGCACAGCCAGCCGCCGCCTTCGTATGGCCGATCATCGATTTGACAGACCCGATCGCGCAGAACTGTTTGTCAGCGCGCGTGGGCCCAAACACGCTGGTGAGGCTCTGAACCTCGGTACGGTCACCCACAATCGTTCCCGTCCCGTGGGCTTCAACGAGGGTAACGCTTGACGGTGAAATACCCGCCCGCTCATAGGCTCTGCGCAACGTTTCCTGCTGCCCTTCCGGCCGCGGCGCCGTCAGCGACAGATCGCGCCCGTCCGATGCACCTGCCACACCGCGGAGAACGGCATAGATCCGGTCACTGGTTGCCTCGGCGGCCTCTAACGGGCGCAACACCATTGCCACCAGCCCCTCCGAGATTGCAATTCCATCCGCACTGGCATCAAAAGTCCGGCACCGGCCACGGGCGGACAACGCCCGTGTCTTGGAAAAAGCGACGAAATCGAATGGGCTCATGAACGCATCGACGCCCGCAACAATCACCATGTCGGATGTCCCGGTCTCAAGCTCGCGTACACCGGTCATCACTGCCGCAAGGGAAGATCCACAAGCTGCGTCAACGGTGAAGTTCACTCCGCCCAGATCGAACCGATTCGCGACGCGACCCGCGATCACGTTCAGTAAAACCCCTGGAAAACTGTCCTCGGTCCATTGCGGTAGCCGCTCGGTAACCGCCTCGGGCACCTGTCCCAAAAGTGCTGGCAACGTTGCGCGCACCGCATATTGCTGACCCATCGGCGCTGCGCCGCCGCCTACGCCAATGATGACGGACGTGCGGCGCCGAAGTGCAGCATCCGGGATTACACCGTCTTCGAACCCGGCGTCCTCAAGCGCCTTGCGCACGAGTTCGAGCGTCAGCAACTGCAGCGGTTCGACACTGGTCATCGAATTCGGTGGAATACCGTAGCGGATCGGATCAAAAGGCATCTCATCCACGAACCCGCCCCAGCGGGAATAGGATTTATCTGGCGCATCCCGGTCTTCGTCAAAATACCGCCGCCAGTCCCACCTTCGGTCGGGTACTTCGGTGATCGCATCCACCTTGTCGAGAATATTTTCCCAAAACTGAAACTGATCCTGCGCTTTCGGCAGAATGGTCGAAATGCCGGTAATCGCGACGCGTGACCCCGGGCCTTCGACGAATGCTTCCTGACCCGGCGCCTCCGGCACGGCCTCTTTCAAATAAGAGACTGCCCCATCGCAGACGTCCGCGTGTAAATCGGCAATAGTCGACGCGCTGCTGCGTAGCGACGCCAATTGTCCGATCATGTACACCCCTTGCCGTTCCTGATCGGCTTCGGGTACTTCGATGTATTTTGCTGCCCCATCGACCTTTCCGAAGTTCGGGTTACGGTCGATGCCTTTGGAGGCGACGCGAGACCTGCCGACATTAAACCGCTCAAGCGCATCCTTGACATCGTCGGCCGCGACACCTTCAGCCAGCAGTCGGGCCTTTTCGCTTTGGAATTCGTCCGCGATCGTGCTTCGGACCACACGGGTCGCATGGCCGACACCGGATTCCAGCAAAACAGTATCACGCGCACCCAGAACGAGGTCCTGGTACCGCTGCACCACCGCGCCTGCGGCGACGGCCTCCTTTGTCAGGATGTAGGCGCTCCCCATGAGAACACCAACTTCGGCACCCTGCGCCACCGCGTCGGACGCAATTGTGGCAACCATCGCCGAGCTGCATGCGTCATGAATGCCGCCAGCGAACAAGATCTGACAGTCTATTGGATCACTGCCGTAGAATGCGCGCAACGCGTCCATTGCCTGTTGCCACAACACCGCACTCGACCGCGGCCCTACATGACCACCACATTCCCTTCCTTCAAAGATGAAGCGCCGCGATCCCTGCTCCAGAAAGACTTTGAGTAGCCCCGGTGATGGCACATGCAGGAACGTCGGGATTCCGGACTTTTCGAGCCTTAGTGCTTGGTCCGGCCGCCCACCCGCGATCAGGGCAAAGTCCGGCGCGTTCCGCAGAATGATCTCTAACTGCTCTTCGCGCAGAGCGTCATCTACAAAGCCCAGCACGCCTACTCCCCAAGGCTTATTGCCTAGCAATGCCTTGGTTTCAGTGACAAGTTCGTTGGCCTCTTTGCCCCGCATGAGCGCAAGTGCGATGAATGGCAACCCACCGCCATCGGCAACGCAATCAGCAAAGGCCGCGCGGTCGCTTACCCGGGTCATCGGGCCCTGAAGTATCGGAAATTCGGTACCCAGTTTCTGTGCAAAAGCGCTGTTGCGCGCCAAAGCACGCTGCGCATGCGCCGAAGCAATCTGGTCTTTGGAACGCGCCAACAGATCATTCAAAGCAGTGCCCACTCGCCCATATTTTTCAAGCATCGGCTTGGCGAAACATGCATCCTGACCCACCAACCAGACACCACCGCCAGTAGCTGGGTCCAAGAGATCTGCTACCGCTGCAGCGAGTGCGGAGGGGCTGGCATCTGCCACTTCCTTCACTGAACGTGCCGGGGCGTGATCAGGTCTCCAGAACATCCGGTACCCGATATTGTCGACACCCGCGACGTGAAGCGTTTCGCTGCCGTCGAAAACTTTCAGCGCCCGGTGCATCGGTGCAGGTGTCAGGGCCTCATCCAGCAGCGCAAGGGGCCAATCCAATGCAACCCCTGCCGCACCAGCCAAGCGAAGCGCAGCAACCGTATCCGGCCCGACGCCACCGTGTACGATGATCGGCAAATCGGTAACCTGACGCAGCGCCTGAAGAAGGATAAACGCCGTCTCGTCTCCGCTTCGCCCGCCAGCTTCATGCCCCTTTGCCAGCCAGCCGTCTGGGGAAAGGTCGGCCTCTAACGCAATTTGCGACCGCGAAACAACTTCGACCAGCACACGAGTTTCAGGTGCCTCGGACCTCAGTCGAGCGATCGTCCCGCCAGTGGCCTTCGCAAGCTCTCCGACAATTACAATCGTGTGCGGAGCCCCGTCGCAAAACAGATCCGAATCCAGCGCGGCGTCGAGACCCATCGATGTGAGCTTTAGCCCCCATAACGCTGGCGCAGCGGCACGCAGATCGGTGACTGCGGTCAAAACGTCCAATCGCGTCGGATCAGCATATTCAAGGTCAAGGCAGCCAACATGTTTCGCCTTGCACGCTGCATGCGGTACTTTTGATCCGAGGTAGTTTGGGATTGAAAACCCAATGACTTCAAAACTCTTGTCCGTCAAATAATCAAGCATCGGTCTCAACTCCTGGCCCGCGCTTACTCCGAACCACCTACTAATAAATCAGCGCAAAGCTACGCGTAGATCGCGTTTTGTCAGATTACCGCTCCAGAGAATTACTATGAGCGGACCTTGGCTCGCGTTGATGACATCCCTGAACCCCCACGGTCCGGGCCCACTCAGAAGCCCCAAAAAACTCAAACCAGCCACGCTATCGAAATAAAATTGTCGATATCAGTGTCGCAGCAACATTTTACCAATGCTCAGGTACCTTCTAACGCAACTTAACACGTTTTGTCTAGAATGCTGCAGATGCGAAAAGACCTCATGAAGAATTCAGAAACCGGGAAATCCAATCTTTTCAATTCAATACAAAAATGCATTCTGCAAATCGTCGTGGTAGACGCAGCGATGGTCGTGTTAAAAACCGGCCCGATGATTGCACTCTTGGCGTGAATGCCTAGGTTTTGAGCACCCCGCATTTACCTAAGGTAACCCAATATCCGTTTTTCAACGAATCGATTCGCGTCTGAGACGCGTGAAATCTCAATCGACCGGACCGGTTTCAACGCGCGGAAGATACCGTCCCAGTTTAATGACTGAATTGAGCAAGCATCCTGACCTGCGCCTGTCAGCCACCAACACCGCGATGACCGGTAAGGTCCCGAAAACGGCGTTTAACGTGCTTTGCAACACGACAGTTAAATCACATTATCAGTGACACTAAGGCCGTCTGAAAGTTGAGTCGTTGCGCGGAGTAGAAATGTCGTCGAAACCCCAAGGTCAAAGAGAGTTAACTCAAAAGAACGACAAAGGGCGACCTCCGTCGGCGTTCTGGTCGCGCCTTAACCGCGATGAATGACAACAGCAGATCGAAGGCTGTTACTGACAGGCTGGGTCTACTCAGTCGCCTCGCATCCAGCGACGTAACCGTCGTGGAACGCTTCGGCGCGACAGCTTGGGCGGACTTGGATCAGCGCTATGCGTCGAACGTTCAGCGGGCAGTGCGCAAGCGTCAGCGTGATCACATGGCCGGCCGGTCTTGCGCGCATGCAGCTTTGGCCCGGATCGGACGTGATGTCCCACATCTCGGGATCTTGCCTTCTGGCGCACCTGATTGGCCAAAAGGTGTACGGGGCTCAATCACGCACTGCAGCGAATACGTCGCGTGTGCCGTCAGCGAAAAATCTCAAACCGATTGGCTAGGTATCGATGCTGAACCTGCCGAACCCATATCGGCAGAGGTTGCGCAGGTAGTTGCACATGGGCATGAACACGAGTGGATTTCCCGCGCACCTTTGAACGGATGCATTCTTTTTTGCGCCAAAGAGGCGGTGTTCAAGGCTTGGTATCCCGTACGGCAAACCTCTCTCGATTTTTCAGACGCGTCATTGGAATTTAACGCTGAGGATCAAACGTTTAATGCACGCATACTCCTTGACGGCAGTTTGAACCTGCGCGGGCGTTGGGATGTAAGCGACGGTATTATCGCTACAATCGTCGCTCAGGCAGGACCATCATGAAGGTTTTGCAAGACGAATTCGAACACGTCTCTGTTTAGCCTGTAAGCCTGTCTTTTAATTCGTGCCGCTACCAATTCACTCGGAGAGAGTTGGGACACCAGCACGCTTCGGCGTGCTTTGGGCAACAAACAAGACCGACGACTTCGAACCAGCGAAACAGGAATTGCCTTCCAAACTCGCGAAGCCGCGTGTCTCACTGCAAACTGGCAGTGCTCTTGATTTCTTTCCTCGGTCCTTTAGGATTTCTGAAAGAACTGTGCAGTGAAAAGTGAACAGAATCGGTTCCTGCGGTCTCGGGCTTCAATCGAAACGGAGACACCAATGAGCACAAGTTTCTCGCGCATATACTATTTCGGGGACAGTCTGACGGACGTTGGAAATGCGTTCAAACTTCTGACCTCGGTTCTCAGCTCGTTCATACTTTCCGACTTGATCGAAAGGTTCGGAGAAGTCGTGCCGCTCGCCCAGTTGCAGGCGCTGAGTGAGAGGATTTCCGAGCAAGTTATTTTGACAAACTTTCCCGAGTTCGGCAGCGAGCGCGCAATCACAAATGCCTTCACACATCCCGAATACACCGCCACGCTAGGCGGGTTCGAGGTTGAAAACTACGCTTTCGCGGCCGCCAGAACCATTGGCAGGGATGTTCTGGAAAACATAATCGACCTCGAAACTCAGATCGATAACTTCGAACGGAACGCGAGCGCAGGCGTTCCGAAAGGCTCTGCCGGCGTTATTCTGATTGGCGGCAATGACCTCAACTCGCTTGTCGACCAGGCCGAGGCACAAGAAGGGGCCACCGTTGAAGAATTGTTTTCGCTTCTGGGTTCGGAAGTCGATGCCATTTTGGCGGAAATCGGCCAGGCATCCGCCAGGCTTACACAGGCCGGTGTCGAGACTGTATATCTGGCCACCCTGCCGCCAACGGGATTGTTTCCTGAATTCGACAGTTTATCTATGGCCACCCAGGAATTTGCTGGGTTGCTGGTCGATACCTTCAACGAGGGTCTCGCTGCGCTGGTGCAATCCCAGACCACTGGTGGCAGCGATGTTCGCGTGCTGGATTTCTTTGCAGTGACGTCCGCCCTTCTGGAAGATCCGGAGAGCTTTGGGATTGTTGCCGACAAACTCGACCTTTTGATTGACGGAAGCAGTTTTGACAGCGATCAGGTTCTTGCGTGGGATATGCTGCACCCGGCGGAAACGGTACATCAGCTTTGGGGGGCATATTCCGAGTTCGTCTTTCGCGGGGGCAACACGGTACTGTTGGACGATGACGCGTCGGTTTTCAATTCAGGTTCCGGACCGGACGGAGTTTTCGGGCTGGGTGGCGATGATCGGATCAATGTCGGACCGGGAAACGATGTGGTCTTCGGAGGTACTGGAAACGACATCATCAACGGTGGCATCGGAAATGATATCATTCAGGGCGGGCGTGATGACGACACTGTGTTCGGCGGCCCAGGCGATGATATTCTGGGTGGCGGTGCTGGAAATGACGTTTTGGTCGGCGGCGATGGTCGTGATGTCATCACGGACGGTCTTGGCAGCGACATCGTCTTCGGCGGTGCGTCCGACGATATCTTTGTCTTCATCGAACCTTCTCTGATCGGTGGGGATGAAACACCTTCGAGCGATGTTTTTGTTGGAGGCAGCGGTCAGGACACCCTTTATCTCGTTCTTGATGAGGCGGCCTATTCCGAATTCGTTGCCAGTTCCGATGACCCGTCTGAACTGCTGGCGCAGTTGGGCATCACAGTGGCCGGGGTCGAGTCCATTCTTGCCATCGAAGGACGCCAGTCCATTGCAACCGAACTTTCCGCATTCGATTGGTTCCTTGAAGCCGACTATTGGGGCGTGATATCCGCGCCTTCCTCTGCGGATTTGGTCGCCTAGTTTCTGCCGCCTCACCGTCTGCATTTCTATTTCTTTTCCATAGTCAGGTCGGACGCATTCGAACCAGTCTACGCTTGGACAGCAATACCTCCCGTTATTCGGCATTGCGGAGCGGTAGCGGAAAGCGGGCGTACAGCATCACCGCCAGGCGAATGGATTCAGGGCCGGTATTGAAATAGCTAAATGGCGATAGGTTGTTTAGGAGCCGATGCATCCTGTCGACGCGGACGCGCTGCGCGCTGATCCACTGGGTTTAGGGCAGATCGCTGCCAAAGAACCTTCGGGTGGAGACCGACTCCCGACTGGCGGCTGCTCCTGTGGGAGCAGTGAGATTACACCCCGTGGTATCGGAACCCGGCCTTGCGACCCTTCTTTTCCAGAGGCCGCCGCTTGCCGAATATCCTCAAGCGCCCGGCCAGATCTGCCTGATCAGGAAAACACGGTGAACCTGCTGCTGGACTATCGGTGGGCGTTACCCGGACCTATCGTGCTCGGGGGCTACTGCTGGAGCCGAATGAAGTAATGGGCCTGGCAGCCTCTGCCGCTTCCGCCTTTATTTTTAAAGGCATCAGACACGTTCTCGAGGGACGCGACCATTTGCTCTTCGTGATCTGCATGATCCTCAGCGCGGCAACGCTGCGTGCTCTCGTGGCACGTGCAACTGGCTTCACTGTGGGTCATTCAGTCACCCTGGTCATGGCGTACTTCGGGCTTGCGCCACAAATCTCGTGGTTCATTCCGGCTGTCGAAGCTTTGATCGCACCTTTGATCATTTTACGCCGCGATCCACGTAGTTTCGAGACCAATGGGGAATAGAAACAGCAATGCAAGCGCAGTAAAAATGACTGTGCTGCTAGGGCTTTTACATGGTTTCGATTTTTGCGTTCATGTTGCAAAATATCCTGAAGATAGACGCCCCCAATGCCTGGCAAAGCCTGCTTGCATTCAATATCAGCGTTGAAGTTGCTCAACACTTGATCGTCATGGCTGTCTGGCCGTTGATCGAGCTATTGCGAAATCGAACCGAAGCGCGTGATGGAACCTCCGGAGATATTACGAGGAAATCGCGCCAGCTCACGGGATTACTGTCGTCTGTTTGACGGTTGCCATAGCCCAGGCGTCCGAAAAATAGGGAAGGAACGGGTTTGCTGTCCGAGATGGGGCAAGTGGCGGAGAGACAGGGATTCGAACCCTGGAGACGGTTTCCCGCCTACACACTTTCCAGGCGTGCGCCTTCGACCACTCGGCCACCTCTCCGTGAGCGCGATGTTTGGACCATCGCCAACTGATTTGCAAGGGGCGATTACACCGATTTTTCAGGCTTTCGTCGTTCCGCCACACACGCGCCTAAATCTCGTCGCCGTCACCTTCCGACAGATCGGTCTCGCTCATGTCAATTGGCTTTGTCTTCGACTGCTCAGGCGGTGTCTTGTCTGCATCAGGCGTCGAACCTTTCGACTGCAGCGTCTCTGGGTTTCGCAACCAGACATCACGTTGGGCGAACGGAATCTCGATCCCTTCCTCGACGAACCGTCGGTTGATTTCGTGGTTCATGTCGGACTTTACAGACAGTACCCAATTCACATCACGTAGAATGGCCCGGATTTCAAAATCCAAAGAGTCTGCGCCGAACCCCTGAAACACTACGGTTGGGGCTGGGTTGGCCACCACCATTGGATGCGAATTGGCTACGTCGCCCAGAATTTTCTCAACCAGTCTTGTATCGGTCCCATAGGCCACGCCCACAGGCACAATGACCCGACCGATCGTATTGCCTCGTGTGTAGTTCGTGACCACACCACTGATCAGGTCCGAGTTGGGAACAATCAGGTCGGTCCGGTCAAAGGTCTCAATCCGTGTGGACCGGACCGAGATATCGCGCACATACCCCATCATGCCATTCACATCGATCCAGTCGCCCTTTGAAATTGGGCGTTCAACCAACAGGATAATGCCCGAGACAAAGTTTGAAACAATGGTTTGCAGACCAAAACCGATACCAACCGACAGCGCACCAGCTACAATCGCCAGAGACGACAGATCGAACCCAGCCACCATGATCGCCACCAGCGCTGCAAGGAAGACCCCTACATATCCAGTACCCGCTGCAATCGCGTTCTGTCCGCCCGGATCAATTTTCGTCTTCGGCAGCAGCGAATTCCGCAGTCCGCTCTGCAACATTCGGGTAAGGCCATAGCCGATTAGAAAGACGATTAGGAAAGTGAAAAAGTTACTGGGCGAGATCGTGACGCCGCCGACATCGAAGCCCCTCAAAAGTCTTGTCCAGGCTTCAAGCAGGTCCGTTTCGCGCGCACCCCAATAAAGCGCAAGAACGGGTAATGCTAGAATCGCAAGCGCAAAACCCACCAGAACCGAGAATAATGAATCCCAAACAGCCTCGTCCTGCCCTGTGATCCAGCCGTAAACCTGAGTGATAAACCGATGAAAAATCACCAAGGCAGCAATCAGAACAAGCGTTTTTACTGCGGGGAAAACAATAGCCTCTGCCGCGTTTGTATACCCAAAAACCGCGAGAACGGGCGTTGTGATACCCAGAATAAACAAAGCACGTCGCAGGAATTCCACCAGTTGGCCAAATCCGGCCGCCCGCGTCGCACCGCTCGTATCCGATGCGTCGTGCTGGATGTCGGCTGTCCGGATATGCCGCACCCGAAGCAGAAGCAATGCCGTGACCACTACAACCGGGAAGCTAACAACAGCACGCGTCGTATCCGACACATTCTCGATTTCCTGAAACAGGATTGTCAATTCGTGCAAGATCAGCATCAGGGCGAGCAGATCAATATAAACACGCAGTTCCCTGATTTTGGCGGCTGATAGTTGTTTGAATCCCTGCGCCTCACCGATGAGGTAGATCTGGCGTCCAATCCAATCGTAAAACAGGATGATTGCCGCCCAAAAAGGGATTTTTTCCAGCAGTAATGCGCCCCGAACACCTAATACTTCGGTCAGGCTAACGGCCACAACTGCCGCCAAAACCCCAAGCCACGGAAGCGCAATGCGCAGCAAAGAGATAACGAACGTCCAGACGCCGGACCCAGAGCCGCCCAAACGACGTAGGTAGTCTCCACCCCTCTCTGACCACCTACGGCCAAACATCAGTAAAACAGTCGCAATGGCGACAAAAACGAAAATCACCAGCCCGCGTTCGCGAATTTGTTCGTGTACTACATCCGTTCGCAGGTTTTCGATCGTTTCATTCACCAAACTTCTCAGAGCGTTCTTGACGTCCGTCCACGCCGGACCCCAAGAGGCCGGATTGATCGGGGAAGGTCCACGCTCAAGCAGTTCTTTGGTTTGGCGATGCCGAATGATTTGATCGATTTCACTGATCAGCCCGTTGGCACGGCTAAACGCTTCTTCCGAGATTATGCGCGGAACACGCAGACTATTCAGTTGCTCCTCAAGGTGCGCTCGGATGTTTGCGATGTCTTCGGGTTCAATCGCGTCACCCTCGGGCTTGGGACCCAAAGCGTCAAGCTGGCTCTGAAGCGTTTGAATTCGCTCTGTATTTGCCCCTCGAGCCCTGTTGAAGTCTTCCCGGTAGCCATTAATTTCCGAACGCAGGTTTTCTAAAGCCGCGTTCGAAGCGCGGTTCGCCTCAATGACCGTTTCGGCGCGGTTCGCCGTGCTTAACCAACCCTGATAATATTCGCTTTGCCGATCAGTTAACTGCGCGGCCACCGGGCCGCCCAGCATGGCAAAACACACCAGGAAGAGCGTAAAAAACAGGCGAACCCGCCGTAGCATCATACGTCCTCGAACACGCCGGGAATGCTGCGCGGGGCTTCGGTCATCCAATCAGGAACCGGTAGTTCCTTTTCGCGCAGAAACTCGGGATTAAACAGCTTGGACTGATACCGCGTTCCATAGTCACACAGGATCGTCACAATGGTGTGGCCTGGCCCCAGATCTTTAGCCAATCGCACCGCGCCCGCCATGTTGATGGCGGTCGACCCGCCCATAACCAGGCCTTCTTCGCGCAAAAGGGTGAAAACCAACGGCAGCGCCTCGTTATCAGTGGCTTGATATACATAGTCCGGCTTGAAGCCTTCAAGGTTCTTGGTGATACGAACCTGTCCGATACCCTCGGCGATCGAGCTGCCCTCCATCGCAATTTCACCGGTGGTATAGTACGAGTACAAGCCAGCACCCATCGGATCAACCAGACCGATCTTTACGCCCTTGGGCTGCAAGGCGTCGGCCACACCGGCCAGCGTACCGCCAGAGCCCACGGCACAGACAAAGCCGTCAACCTTACCACCTGTTTGTTCCCAAATCTCAGGACCCGTGGTTTCCACGTGGGCCTGACGGTTGGCCACGTTGTCGAACTGGTTGGCCCAAATCGCACCATTCGGTTCGGTCTGCGCAAGTTCTTCGGCCAGACGCCGCGAATAATGAACGAAGTTGTTCGGGTTTCGGTAAGGCGCAGCCGGAACCTGAACAAGTTGCGCGCCCGCCAAGCGCAGCATGTCCTTTTTTTCTTCGGACTGCGTTTCCGGGATCACAATCACGGTTTTGAACCCCATTGACGCCCCAACAAGCGCAAGTCCGATACCAGTGTTGCCTGCTGTTCCTTCGACAATTGTGCCACCGGGCTTCAACTCGCCACGGGCAACTGCATCGCGGATGATGTAAAGCGCCGCGCGATCTTTTACGGATTGACCCGGATTCATGAACTCGGCCTTGCCAAAAATCTCGCAACCGGTCTCTTCACTGATGCGCTTTAACCGGATCAGGGGTGTTTTCCCGACTGCGTCGGCAAGGTCTCGTGCAATGCGCATGGCGCCCTCATTTTCTTTACGTTTCATTGAAGATTTACAGTTGCCGTTCGGCAACCACAAGCAGCGATCCTTACCTGCGCAAACGGTCGCGGTTTCGGGCCAGCCAATTGGCCAAAGCCAGCAGGGGCAAATCCTTAAACTCGTTGTTATCGACCCGCTGCATAAAGGTATCATAGGGCAAGATTTGCGTGCGGATATCCTCACCCTCTGACGTTAGCCCACCATTGTCGATGGTTTGGTTTAAATCAGACAATCCTACGTACAGATGGATGTATTCGGTCGATGACCCGCTTGAGGAATACGCGCCACCTACACATTCCAATGAACTTAGCTTAACTTGGGCCTCTTCCAGTGCTTCGCGGTGCGCAGCCTGCTCCGGAGTTTCGCCGGGGTCGATCATGCCCGCCACCGGTTCCCACATCCACGGTTCGGGGTCCTCGATCAGAAACACGGGCGTCCGAAATTGTTCTACCAGCAGAACGGCATCACGTACCGGGTCATAAGGCAGAACAACCACCGCAGCCCCCTGCATCAATCCGCTGCGATGCAAAAGCGGGCCCATTGTGCCATCATGCTGGCGGTGGCGCAGTTCTATTTCCTCCATGCCGAAATAGCTGAGATAGGCGCGCCGATGTTCTTTTACGATAACGTCCTTCATCGTGTCGCGCGGATCACCAGCCCGTCGCTTGCGCGCAGCCAGCTTGGCCCAGGCGCGGGTACGGATCGGTGCAAAGTTGCGGGATACGGTGGTTGCATCAAGTCGGCCGTAGTAAGCGAGCTCCTCTTGCGCGGCCAGCAACGTAACCTCGGCCCATTCATCCACCCAATCCTGTAACGACCACAAGGCACCCGGCTGCCATAGACCGGGTTCAGGGAAAAATACGCTGGCTTCGGCCCGCGAGCCGTCTGCAAGACAAACATCCCGAACGCTGAGATCGAAATCAAACCCGCCCTCGTAATACGCCAAACGGTTCAAGTCTTCCTGACCAAAACCACGCACCAGCAGACCGCTAGCCTTACTGTCTTTTTCCTGAACAATCATCGGAAACGCCTGCCGCTGCACGCCGTATACCGCGTGATCCGGCAAGCTGGCCTCGGCGATATTCAATTGCGAGGCAGAACGACCAAGCACAGTTTCCAGCAATGGCAAATACCGGAGCGTACCGTAAAAGAATAAATCGGACACCAGAATTACGACTCGATTTTTCAGCGTGTGAGTTTACCGCCAACGACGGCCAGCTTCTTCGGTTGCAAGACCCGCGATAAGAGCTCCGATCGCCAAAGTCCACAGGATTTCCGGTGCAACAAGCTGTTTACTGTACTCGACACCAATCTGGAAAATCGCGATCAAGGCTTCAAATGGACCGTCAAAACGATGGCGCATGGCAAGGCGGAACATCTCATAGCTACCCTGAACAAACAGGGCCCAGAATACCGTTGATAGCACGCCCGCAATTCCGTTGTTTACCGCAGCGGTCCAGCCGCGGCCAACACGCTTGCCCATGATTTTCCAGCCACAAACCACACCGATCAGCATGTTGACGTATGTGAACCAACCATAGTTTTTGCCCTCATCCCCGTTATTGATGATCATCGTGGAAACAATGAAAGCCACAACCAACAGGCACACAGCAGCAACAAGACGCGGAGCACTGGGCATTCGGTTTTTCCCTTTGTTAACTGGGTTTTGCTATAGTGATCTGTGTCACATCGCAGTTGCCAGTGTCAAAGGCCGCGCCACATGCTGTTAAATAATAGTTCCACATGCGGCGAAAACGCTCGTCAAAGCCCATTTCGGAAATTTCGTCCCATTTGTCGTTGAACGTCTCGTACCAGCGGCGCAGCGTGAGGTCATAGCTTTTGCCGAATTCGCGGGATTTCACGACGTTCAATCCCGCGTCTGCTACTTGTTGTTTCAGGACTGATGGTGCTGGCAGCATGCCACCGGGAAATATATATTTCTGAATAAAATCAACACCGTTTTTGTAAATATCCCAGCGATGATCTGCAACGGTGATAATCTGCAGGGTTGCCTGCGCGCCCGGTTTCAGACGTTCGCGAACCGTGTCAAAATACACCGGCCAATATTTCTGTCCGACCGCCTCGAACATCTCGATCGACGCGATACCGTCATACTGACCCCGCTCATCCCGATAGTCCTGTAGTTTGAACTGTACCAAATCAGAAAGACCAGCATTTTCAATGCGCTGCTGCGCATACTTAAGCTGTTCCTGACTGATTGTCAGACCTGTGACCCGAAGGCCACGCTCTTTTGCGGCATATTCGGCGAAACCGCCCCATCCGCACCCGATTTCCAGAATGTGATCCCCGGCTTTGGCGCCCATTTCATCCACAAGGCTGGCGTATTTCGCGGTTTGGGCCTTTTCCAGACTTTCCTGCCCCGTTTCAAAAAGTGCACTGGAGTAAGTCATCGTTTCATCCAGCCATACGCTGTAGAAATCGTTCCCCAAGTCATAATGATACGAGATGTTCTTCTTCGCTTGGCGACGACTGTTGCGATGCAGCCAAAAGCGCAGGCGCTCGTAGGCTTGCACCAGGAATTTACCGGTAAAATCATCATAGACCGTCTCGGTGCCCAAATGCACCAGATCCATGAAAGCACGTAGATCAGGGGTGCTCCAGTCGCCTTCCAGATAGGCGTCTGAAAAACCCAGTTCGCCTTCACGGACCAGTCGGGCGAAAACGTCAGGGTTATGGATGTCGACGCGTGCCACCGGTCCGGGCTTTGCCGCTTCGGATCGGAAAACCCGCCCGTCGGGCAGAGCTATATCCAGCCGCCCCGAGTCCATCCCGTTCAGCATCTTAAAGACTTGTACAAAGTATCTGGGCAGGTCTTTTTGCCCATCGGTAGTTGTAAGGATCATCCGCGCTCCCCTGTGCGACCGCTTATTCAGGCTAGGCCGAGTTTGTGTTTCTGGCAAGTTTTCAGTTTGTTACCCGGTTTTTCTGCCTTCATAGGCCTCCAAGGCCCGTGCACGTCCAGCGGCAAGTTCTACCACTGGTTTCGGATAGGATGCGGTTGGATCCAACTCCCAGGAACGCGGAACGGCCTCAAAGTAGGCCAACGCAGTTTCCGAGGGTTCGGCTTCCCCTTCGGCAATCCATCGATGGATATACGCCCCTTTGGGGTCAAATTTTTCCTGCTGCGTCACTGGGTTGAAAATGCGAAAGAACGGCGAGGCATCCGGACCGGACCCAGCAACCCACTGCCATCCCATCGCGTTTGAGGCCGGATCCCAGTCAATCAGACAGTCGGCAAACCAGTCCATGCCGATTTTCCAGTGAGTCATCAGATGTTTGGTGAGATAACTCGCGACGATCATGCGCGCGCGGTTGTGCATTCGGCCAGTTACATACATTTCCCGAAGCCCGGCATCGACGGCAGGAATGCCTGTCCGCGCTTGCATCCACGCCACAACCTCAGGGTGGCTTGTGTCCGTATTCCAAGGAAACGCTTCCCATTCAGGCTTCCAGTTTTCACTGACCAACTGCGGGGTATGATACATCAGGTGATAGGCAAACTCGCGCCAGATCAATTGACGCAGAAACGCATCTGTTCGTTGCACTCCGTTCATCGCAGCACGCTGGACAATATGCCAAACACTGCGAGGCCCGATTTCACCCAACGAAAGGTATTCCGACAGGTTCGAAGTTCCATCCCTATCTAGCCGGTCCCGGTTGTCGCCGTAGTCTGAAATTCGATCCAGAAACCCGTGCAGAGCCTCAAAACCTGCATCTTCACCGGGGCGCACATATGGGGCCACCACGGCTGCACCCCTATTCATCGCCGCGCCCAGTTGCCACTTTTTCAGATCCTCTGATTTTGGCCATTCCGTCGGCGCAGAAATCTTCGGTGCAGCATCGGGTGAAGCGATGTCCCGCCCCTGAACGGACCGCCACATGGGCGTAAACACGCGATACGGTTCACCTGACTTTGTTTCCACGGTCCAGGGCTCGAACAGTAAGTGTCCGGCAAATGACTTTGCTTCGACACCTTGCTGGGTCAGTGCGGATTTGATGCGCTTGTCTCGGTTGATGCTGTCAGGATCATAGGCGCGTGACCAATACACGCTTTTGGCACCCGTTTCCTCTATCAGGTCTTGCAAAACGGTCAGGGCATCCCCGCTGCGCAAAACCAGTGCGCTACCGTTTTTCTTAAGCGACTGCGCAAAAACCTCAAGCCCCAGACCCAGCCGCCATTTCGGCGCCGCGCCGAGCGTTTGCGCAACGTTGTCCAAGATAAAGATCGGCAGAATAGGACGTCCGGTTTCAGCCGCCGCAGCAAATGCAGGATGGTCAGACAGGCGCAAGTCCCGACGAAACCACATTATGATCGGTGTTTGATTGTTTTCCATGTCCGCCCGGTCTTTTTCAACACTACGCAAAGCAAGGGAAAACGGATCACAAAACTGCGTCAAGATAACAACTTAATTGATTAATTTTGGTCATCACACGCACACAACGAATGCCACTTGGGCCTCGCATGGTCAGTGAAGAGACAACTTTGTATGCCACCCCGCCATGAAAAAAGCCCCGGCAACTGACCGGGGCTTTCTTAGCTGGTTGGCGCTATCAGCGGCGACGCTTTTCGTTCGCCAAGCCGATAAAGATCGAAACGCACATGAGCATCAGGACGATAGCAAATGGAAAGCCTGTCGCGATGGCCGCAGCCTGCAACGCGCCCAGTCCGCCCCCAAGCAAAAGAACGATGGCAATGGCGCCTTCAAGAACGCACCAGAACACACGCTGGGCCGTTGGGGCGTCGGTTTTGCCGCCAGCCGTGATCGTGTCAATCACCAACGATCCGGAATCCGAGCTGGTGACGAAGAATACGACAACAAGCACAACACCAATAAAGGACAGCAGGCCGGTCATCGGGAAAGCTTCGAACATCTTGAACATCTTCAGTTCAAGCGCAGCGTCCGAAAGCTCTTGCCCGGAACCGGACAGCACCTGATCAAGGGCGGCACCACCAAACACGCTCATCCACAAAGCGCCAACAACCGTTGGGATCACAAGTACGCAGATTATGAATTCGCGCACGGTGCGGCCGCGAGAAATGCGTGCAATGAACATACCAACAAACGGTGACCAGGAAATCCACCATGCCCAATAGAAGGTGGTCCAGCCCTGCATAAAGTTGGTGTCCTCGCGACCGACCCAGTTCGAAAGCGCAGGCAAAGCAACAACGTATTCGAACAGGCTGTCGAAGAAACCAATCAGGATTGCAACGGTCGGGCCGACGATCAGCACCAGCAAAAGCAAGGCAGCAGCAAGGATCATGTTGGCTTCGGACAGCCGCTTGACACCTTTGTCCAATCCCGCAACGACCGAGATCAGGGCAAAAGCCGTGATCAGACCGATCAACAGCACTTTCATCCCGTCCGTGATCGGAACATCGAACAGGTAGTTCAGACCTGCCAACGCTTGCGTTGCGCCCAGTCCGAGGGATGTTGCAAGACCGAAGATCGTCGCAAACACTGCCAGAACGTCGATAACGTGACCCAGCGGCCCCCAGGTCGCCTCACCGAACAACGGATAGAACACCGACCGCATGGTCAGAGGCAGGCCGCGGTTGAAACTAAAGAATGCCAGCGCCAGCGCGACAACCGCGTAAACAGCCCACGGGTGTAAACCCCAGTGGAAAATGGTTGCGGCCATCGCCAGTTTTTTCGAAGCCTCTGGATCATCGAGACCCGCGCCAAGTGGTGCCCAATCAGTGCGCACCCCGTCTTCGCCGACGGCAACGCCGCCCAGTGACGCGCCGTAATGCGATATCGGCTCGGCAACGCCCCAGAACACCAATCCGATCCCCATACCCGCAGCAAACAGCATCGAGAACCAACCTATATAGCTGTAGTCCGGCTTGGCATCATCACCACCTAAACGGATCGAGCCATATGGGGTTACGATCAGGAGCAGCGAAAACACGACGAAAATGTTCGCCGCAATCATGAAAACCCAGTCGAAATTGCTGGTCAGGGCCGGTCGAAGCCACCCAAAGAATTCGCTCGCCTGCTCGCGGAAAACCAACGAGAAGAAAACAAATGCAATGATGGTCAGTCCTGAAACAGCAAAGACGGGGTTGTGTATGTCCAGACCCATGATCTGAACGTTGTCCTGGCCGACTTCATAGTCGGTCTCTGTATTGTCGGACAATTGTCCCTCCTTCCACTACTTAGTTCGCAGGACATCCGACATTCCACGCCACGAAGATGTAATTGAGAAGACCACATATTACTTGAAACCGACACATTTCGCAGATTGCGAGATGTCTGGTCGGTGGAATGCCGTGTCCTGAAAATGGTGTAATTTCACGTCAAAACAGACCGGGTCCAACACCCGGCCTGCATATCCAGCGTTTCTGAGATGTTTTACCCCTGAACCTTGGTATATGTTCCTTCACCCGCCAGGATGCCGCGGAATCCACCCGGCTCATCAAGTCCAAAAACGATAAGCGGTAGATTATTGTCGCGCGCCAGGGCGATCGCTGATGCGTCCATCACGCGCAGCCGTTTGGTCAGAACATCATCATATGTTACGGCATCATATCGAACCGCATCCTCGTGGATTTTGGGGTCCTTGTCATAAACCCCGTCAACGCCGTTTTTACCCATGAAGATTGCCTCACACGCCATTTCATTGGCGCGCAGGGTCGCTGCTGTATCCGTCGTGAAATAAGGGTTGCCAGTTCCGGCGGCAAAGATACAAACCCGCTTCTTTTCAAGATGTCGCACAGCGCGGCGGCGGATGTAGGGCTCGCACACTTCATCCATACGAATGGCCGAGATAACGCGGGTGAACACCCCTATTTCCTCTAGCGCCGATTGCATGCCCAATGCGTTCATCACGGTGGCCAGCATACCCATGTAATCGGCGGTCGTCCGCTCCATCCCCTGCGCCGAGCCGCTGAGACCACGGAAGATATTGCCGCCACCGATAACCATACAGATTTCAACGCCAAGATCGTGAACCGACTTAACCTCTTGCGCGATCCGCTGGACGGTCGGTGGATGCAAACCAAATCCCTGGTCCCCCATCAGCGCCTCTCCCGAGATTTTCAACATCACGCGGTTGTACTTTGTCTTAGGCGTCTCGGCGGTTTCGACGGTTTGGGAAAGGCTCATGTTGCGCTCCGGGCTGGCACGGGTTTATTTTCCGGCGCAAAATGAAGCAAAAGCTTCGCAGGTTCAATGCGATTACTGAGGATAAAGGGCGGCCCGGATGATCAATGACGACAGATCGCAGATTTGGGACCGACTTCCAACTATTCCCGACGAAAAACCTGTGTTGATCGCAGGGCCGACAGCCTCGGGCAAGTCGGCGCTGGCCTTGCAGATTGCCGAGGCGCTTGGAGGGGTAATCGTAAATGCGGATGCGAGCCAGGTTTATAACTGCTGGCGGGTGATCTCAGCCCGGCCATCGGCTGAAGAAGAGGCCCGCGCCCCGCATCTTCTTTATGGTCACGTCGCTTATGACCAGACCTACTCGACCGGCCACTGGCTTCGCGAGGTTCAGACTGTACTGAAAGGAGATCGACGCCCCATCATCGTTGGCGGCACTGGGTTGTATTTCTCGGCACTGACCGAAGGCATGGCTGACATCCCGCCCACCCCGCCCGAAATCCGGGCCGAAGCTGACCAACTTAAACTGAGCGAGTTACTCTCTGGCGTTGACAAACACACGCTGAACCGGATCGATGTACAGAACCGCGCCCGCGTACAACGCGCATGGGAGGTGCAGCTCGCCACCGGGCGAAGCCTGAGCAACTGGCAATCCGAAACGCCGCCCCCGGTTCTTGATCTCGCAGATACGGTGCCAATTCTCTTTGACGTTGACAAACACTGGCTTCTTGATCGCATAGCACGACGATTTGATCAGATGATTGACAATGGTGCCTTGCAAGAGGTCGCGGCGATGCGTGATCTCTATGATCCGTCAATGCCCGTATTCAAAGCCATCGGCGTCCCAGAGTTGATGGCGCATTTAAACGGTGATGTGACACTTGAGGCCGCCCGAGAGCGGGCGACAATCGCCACCCGCCAATTCGCCAAACGGCAACGCACATGGTTCCGGTCACGAATGCGAAATTGGAATCAGTTATATTTCTCAAAATGATACGTCATGATGTTAATATTTTTTTCTGTACCCTCCTTGCATCGATTCCCAATCGGACCAATACTGTCGGTTTACGACAGTGTACAAAGTAGGAATCTGACGAATAAGCGAAAAGGTGGCCTAAACACTCTTGATCATGTCGTTTTTGTGTCTTGAATGACGAATTCGAACGTTGACCTAATCGGAAATCTAGGGCGCAATAGTCGTATGGGGATGTTGAGTATCCAAAAAGAATTCCAGGAACCCGCTAGCCGGTGCGCTCCGGTCTGATAGGTTCCGAACTTCTTCAATAAAAATACGTGTCACAGGGAGAGACCTTAATGCAAAAACAAACCTTCACCGGAGCACCGGTTCACTGGGCAGCAGAAATGCATGCTCAGGAATATCGGGATGGCAAACTAAGCCGGCGTGAGTTTCTAACCCGGGCCACCGGTCTGGGTGTTACGGCTGCGGCGGCATATGGAATGATCGGCATGGCTGCGCCTGCGCATGCTGAAGGCGAGGACGCCAAAAAAGAAGGCGGCACCCTGCGCGTGCAGATGGAAGTTCGTGCGCTGAAAGACCCGCGCACTTACGACTGGTCGCAGATTGCCAACGTATCACGCGGCACACTGGAGTATCTGGTCGAGTATAACTCGGACGGTACGTTCCGCGGCATGCTGCTGGAAGGCTGGGAAGTTAACGAAGACGCGACCGAATACACATTGAAAGTGCGTCCGGGCGTCAAGTGGAACAACGGCGATGACTTCACTGCGGACGATGTAGCCCGCAACATCGCCCGCTGGTGCGACAAGAGTTCCGAGACAAACTCGATGGCTGGTCGTTTCGCAACCTTGATCGATGCTGATAGCGGTCAGGCCATTGAAGGCGCAATCGAAGTTGTTGACGCAACTACGGTTAAGCTGAACCTGCCAGCATCGGATATTTCTCTTATCGCAGGCATGGCCGACTATCCCGCCGCGATCGTTCACAGCTCGTTCAGCGAAACAGACCTGTTGAATAACGTTGGCACAGGGCCGTACCTGATGAGCGAACTTGAGGTCGGGGTTAAAGCCGTTCTGGTTCGCAACGGAGACCACACGTGGTGGGGCGAAGAAGTATTTGGCCGCCCAGCGTTGGATTCAATCGAATATATCGACTACGGCACCGACCCGTCTGCATGGCTGGCCGCGCTTGAGTCAGACGAAGTGGACATGCTGTATGAGTCAGTGGGCGAATTCATCGACGTGATGGACGGCTTGGGCTATGTCAAATCCGAAGTTGTCACGATGAACACGATCGTGATCCGCCCGAACCAGTTGGCGGAAATCGACGGTAAGCAGCCTTATGCAGACAAGCGTGTGCGTCAGGCTTTGCAAATGGCAGTCGATAATGCGGTTTGCCTGGAACTTGGCTATGGTGGCCGCGGCGCGCCTGCTGAAAATCACCATGTCGGTCCGATCCACCCGGATTACTTCGAACTTCCCCCGCAGAAAGTGGACCCGGAAGGGGCGCGTAAGCTTATGGAAGAAGCCGGTATGGCCGATTTCGAGCACGAACTGATCTCGATCGACGATGATTGGCGCCGCAACACCACCGATGCCGTCGCCGCCCAGCTGCGCGACGCGGGCATTAACGTGAAACGCACCGTTCTGCCGGGGAACACCTTCTGGAATGATTGGGCGAAGTATCCCTACAGCTCGACCAACTGGAACCATCGACCACTGGGTGTGCAGATCTGGGCACTGGCCTATCGTTCGGGTGAAGCTTGGAACGAATTCGGCTGGGCAAACGCAGATTTCGACGCATTGCTAACCGAAGCACTGGCTATCGCCGATGCCGACAAGCGTCGCGAGGTTGTTGCCAAGGGCGAAGCGATGATCCAGGAAGAAGGCGTAACGGTACAGCCGTACTGGCGTTCGCTTTATCGTCACATGAAAGACGGTCTTGTGGGCACTGACATGCATGTGTCGTTCGAACACCACCACTACAAGTGGGGTTGGGCAGCCTAAAATCTGCCAATCAATCGACGGGGCGCCTGACTTGGGCGCCCCTTTCCAGCCGCAGACAAGCCGACACGGGGTCGGATGTCCGAGGCCATGCAATGGTCCAATGATCTGCGGAGCACCCGAACAACAGGGGCCAACATGGGACTATTTATCCTCCGACGGTTCGGCGTCATGCTGCTGACAGCATTGTGCCTGACTTTCGTGGTCTTCTTTTTGACCAACCTCTATCCGAACCTTGAAAAGCTGGCAAAAACCCAAGGGAACCAGCGGATGTCCGACGAACAGGTCGAAGCCTGGTTGGGAAATCGGGGCTACTTGCAACCAACGCTGGTCAAATACGGTCAGTGGTTGGGCGTGGTTCCGGGGTTCACAAAGACGCTGGACGACGGCACGTTCGTAGGGACCTGTACACGACCCGGATCGACCGAGGAAAACACACCTAGGTACTGCGGTGTTCTGCAGGGCAACTGGGGTTACTCCACCGTTTTCAAGGATGAGGTTGGAACAATCGTCGGAAAACGACTTGGAAATACCGGATATCTGATGTTCTGGGTCCTTGTCTTGATGGTGCCGTCTGCCCTTATCGTTGGCGTGTTGGCAGGGATGCGCGAAGGTTCGGCGCTGGACAGGTCTTTGTCTACATTCTCCATTATAACCACGGCGACGCCGGAATATGTATCGGGCGTGATCTTCATCGCGATCTTCACTTCGTCCACCGTAGGCCTGAAATGGTTCAAAGGCACCGCAACGCAGGCAATGGACAATCCAACCTTTGAGAATTTCTTTCTCCCGGTGCTTACCATAGCCCTTTACGGCATGGGCTACATTGCCCGAATGACGCGCGCGTCCATGACCGAGGTTATGACCGCGCAATATATTCGCACCGCACGGCTCAAAGGCGTGTCTTTTCCGAACATCGTTATGAAACATGCGCTGCGCAATGCACTGATCGCGCCTTTCACCGTCATCATGCTGCAGTTCCCATGGCTGCTGAACGGTGTCGTGATTGTTGAAACCCTGTTCAACTACAAAGGGTTTGGCTGGGCACTGGTTCAGGCGGCAGGCAACAACGACATACAGTTGCTGTTGGCTATCTCGGTCGTGTCGGTCTTTGTTGTGCTGGTCACGCAGCTGATCTCGGATATCGGCTATGTGTACCTCAACCCGCGCATTCGCATTTCGTAAGGAGGGATAGATCATGGAACCGCTAACCTGGACCGGCTCTATCGCCTTCCTGAACCCACTGCTGATGATCGCAATCGCGGCGCTTCTGTTGTCCATCGTGATCTGGATCGTGGGGAGTATCTTTTTGCCCGAAGCGCCGTTGAGCATCAACATGGATGGCACGGTCAGCTCGGGTTCTGGCCTGCGCGGACTAACGCAAAACGCTTTGCGTTTTAGCTTTATCGCCTGTGTTGCGCTAGCTTTGGCTTACATCGTGCTTGGCATTGTGATGGGCACCAGTGCAGGGATCGTGGGCGCAGTATCACAGCAGTTTCTGCCTGTCTGGCTGTCGCTGATTATCCTGTACGCCATGTCAATTGCCTTTAAACGGCGTCTGGGCCTTTACGGCAAATTGTTCGATAGTCCCATTGGCATGATCGGCTTTGGTCTTGTGATGTTCTGGGTGTTCACCGGCATTTTTGGTGCGCTGGACCTGATCGTTACACATGATCCGTTGGTGCAGCTTTCGGGGATGAAAAACAAAGTCCCCGGAACGCCCTTGCCAACCGCGGAAGAGGGCGAATACGCCTGGTATCTGCTGGGCGGCGACAACCTTGCGCGCGATGTATTCAGCCGTATGGTCAAAGGGGCGTGGATCGTGGTGCAAATCGCGCCGCTGGCCACATTGTTTGCCTTTATGGTCGGCATTACTTTGGGGTTGCCCGCCGGGTACTACGGGGGCCGTTTGGACACGTTCCTGTCGTTTCTGGCGAACCTGATCCTGGCTTTCCCGGTGATCTTGCTATTCTATCTGCTGGTAACTCCAGAGATCGTTGCAACAGGTGTTCCAAACTATATGGCCGCCGTTTTGTTCCTGTTCCCGATCCTGTTCATCGGTGTGTTGCTGAACTCGCGTTACTACACGCGGCCTAAGTTCCGCACACCGCTCTTGATCGGGGTGCTAGGTGTAGCGATCTGGCTTTACCTGTCGCTGATCTCGACAAGTGGTTTCATCATCAACACCGACAGCTATCGAATCTGGGGCCTGCCAACCTATCTGGATCTCTTTGACATCCCTGGTGGTATCCTTGTTGTGTTTGTCTCAGTCGTATTTGTGAACTCACCTACGGTGTTTCGCATCGTGCGGGGGTTGGCGCTGGATATCAAAACACGTGACTACGTGGCGGCCGCACAGACCCGCGGTGAAGGGCCATGGTACATCATGCTATGGGAAATCCTGCCAAATGCACGCGGTCCGCTGATCGTCGATTTCTGCCTGCGGATTGGTTACACCACCATCCTTCTGGGAACCTTGGGTTTCTTCGGGCTGGGCTTGCCACCGGAAAGCCCGGATTGGGGTTCAACGATCAATGAGGGGCGCAAGCTTCTTTCGATCTATCTCCACCCGGCCCTTCCCCCTGCGTTTGCGCTGTTGTCGCTGGTTCTGGGTTTGAACCTGCTGGCCGACGGGTTGCGCGAGGAAAGTTTGAAGGACTGATGTGATAGAGGCCGGGGGCTCTGCCCCCGGACCCCCGGGATATTTTTAGCCAGATGAAGGGGCTTCCCGCTGTCTGGTGAGGAGAAACACAGATGAACAAACTGGCGGAATATGACGGCCCGATCCTTGAAATCGACAAGCTGTCGATTTCCTTCTTTACTCGCCTACGGGAAATACCGGCCGTAATGGATTTTTCGGTCAGCGTGCAGCCCGGTGAGGCTGTAGGGCTTGTGGGTGAGTCCGGTTGCGGCAAGTCCACCGTGGCGCTGGGTGTGATGCAGGATCTAGGCAAGAATGGCCGAATCGTTGGTGGCACAATCAAGTTTAAAGGCCGCGATCTGTCCGAGATGACGTCAGACGAATTGCGTGATATACGCGGCAACGAAATCGCGATGATCTATCAGGAACCAATGGCCTCGCTGAACCCTGCCATGAAGATCGGCAGGCAACTGATGGAAGTGCCAATGATCCACGAAGGCGTCGGCGCGGAAGAGGCTTATGCCCGCGCGCTGGAGGTTGTCACCGATGTGCGCTTGCCCGATCCTGAACGTATGCTGAATTCCTTCCCGCATCAGCTGTCAGGCGGCCAGCAGCAACGGATCGTGATCGCGATGGCGCTGATGTCCAAGCCGTCGCTGCTGATCCTTGATGAACCGACGACCGCCTTGGACGTGACCGTCGAGGCTGCTGTGGTCGAACTGGTTAAAGATTTGGGTAAGAAATACGGCACCTCGATGCTGTTTATTTCGCACAATCTTGGGCTGGTTCTGGAGACCTGCGATCGGCTCTGCGTGATGTATTCCGGTGAGGCGGTCGAACGTGGTTCGATCAAGGACGTGTTCGACGAAATGCAGCACCCTTATACTCAGGCGCTGTTCCGCTCGATCCCTCTCCCGGGGGCAGATAAGAACGCCCGTCCTCTGGTGGCCATTCCTGGTAACTTTCCCCTGCCCCATGAACGCCCGCCAGGATGTAACTTTGGCCCGCGCTGCGACTATTTCGAAGAAGGCCGCTGCGACGCCCAAAACATTCTGATGGAGCCGGTGCCAGGCAATGACCGCCATCACACGCGCTGCCTGAAGTTCCAAGAGATCGACTGGAACGCTCCGATCACAGTGGCCGAGCAAAAGGAAAAGGCCGAAATTGGCCGTACTGTTCTGAAGATGGACAACCTCAAGAAATACTATGAGGTGGCTGCAAATGCCTTGTTCGGCGGTGGTGAAACCAAGGTTGTGAAAGCCAACGAAACGCTCAGTTTCGAGGCGCACGAATCTGAAACACTTGCCATTGTGGGTGAATCCGGTTGTGGAAAGTCGACCTTTGCCAAGGTTCTGATGGGGCTGGAAACGGCGACGGACGGGCAAATCCTGCTGGACAATCGCAATATCGAGGCTGTGCCAATCGAAGAACGCGATGCCAAAACGGTGGGTGAGGTTCAGATGGTGTTTCAGAACCCCTTTGATACCCTGAACCCGTCGATGACTGTTGGGCGCCAGATCATCCGTGCGCTTGAAATCTTCGGCGTTGGCAATACAGAAGCCGAGCGAAAGCAACGGATGCTGGAATTGTTGGACTTGGTAAAACTGCCTCGCGCCTTTGCTGATCGCATGCCGCGGCAGCTGTCCGGTGGACAAAAGCAGCGCGTAGGAATTGCCCGCGCCTTTGCCGGAGACGCGCGGATCGTGGTGGCGGATGAGCCGGTCTCGGCCCTTGACGTGTCAGTCCAAGCGGCAGTGACAGACCTGCTGATGGAGATTCAGCGCGAGCATAAGACCACTTTGCTGTTCATCAGCCATGACCTCTCTATTGTCCGCTATCTAAGCGACAGGGTGATGGTTATGTACCTGGGGCACGTTGTAGAACTGGGCTCGACCGATCAGGTCTTTTCCCCGCCCTATCATCCTTATACCGAAGCGCTTCTCAGCGCGGTGCCCATTGCGGATACGTCTATCGAAAAGCAACATATTGTGCTTGAGGGCGATATCCCATCGGCGATGAACCCGCCACCGGGCTGCCCATTCCAAACCCGCTGTCGCTGGAAATCCGAGGTCCCCGGCGGCTTGTGCGAAAAGGACGTGCCACCGGTTAAAACATTGGCCGATGGGCATCAGATAAAGTGTCATTTGGCCGAAGATGTGCTAGCCCGGATGGAGCCAGTCATCAAAATCGCAGCGGAATAGACGTAAGCATTCTACAAATTGGGCGCTGGCGCTGAGCCGGTGCCCTTTTTTGTCCAACGCAACTCTGTGATTGGCGGGCAGTTTGTTGGGATTGAGAGGTTTTGCAATCTGCGTCCGACGTCAGAGTACTCGGCGTCACGACGGACGGCAGGCCGCCGTTAGCCGCCCCAGATCACCTTCACGTAATTCTGGGTTTCCTTGTAAGGCGGTATGCCACCATGTTCTTCAACGGCCTGAGGTCCGGCATTATACGCTGCCAGTGCAAGGCGCCAGGATTTGAATTTACGGTACTGCCACGACAAATAGCGCGCTCCGCCTTCCAGGTTTTGCTTTGGATCATGCGGATTAACGCCCAAAAGCTGCGCTGTACCGGGCATCAACTGCGCCAATCCCAAGGCGCCTTTATGTGACCTTGCATTCGGGTTCCAGCCGCTTTCCTGTTGTACAAGACGCAGGAAAAGCTCTTCCGGGACGCTGTGTTTGCGTGCCGCCTGTCGGGCCAGGGTCATGTATTCGCCGCGATACTTCCCGGTGTAACGTTTGCTAAAACTCGGCTGTGCCGTCTTTGGCTTAAGCCGTTCCGAATCCCTGTACTGAGTCGCCGCACGGCTATCCAAGACCTTGGATTGTTTTAAGAAAATGTCCTTGCGGCTTTTGGTCGACAACGTCTGCGCTGTCACCGGAACCGACACCAGAGCAAAGCAAAAAACAACAAAACACCCAACCAGAAAACGCATTAATGCAAATCTCGCTCGTTCAGGAACCTCGTGAAGTATAGATATTTCAATTAAAAATGAAAGCTTAGTGAACGAAATTGGGTGATTTCTTGCCCGATGTTGCATTCACTAACTGTGTTTCACCCAAGTGTCAGGGCGTATAGGGTCGCTTGGGAACACAGCGTCAGATTCGGGCGCACTTACGTCAATTCAGAACGGGGAAATACATGGCGGGTTCAGTCAACAAGGTGATTCTGGTCGGAAATCTTGGCCGCGATCCCGAGGTTCGTACATTTCAGAACGGCGGCAAGGTATGCAACTTGCGTATCGCCACGTCCGAAACCTGGAAGGACCGCAATACCGGTGAGCGTCGAGAGCGGACTGAATGGCACTCGGTTGCGATCTTCAACGAGGGGCTTGTGCGTGTGGCCGAACAATACCTTCGAAAAGGGTCCAAGGTTTACCTTGAAGGCCAGTTACAGACACGCAAATGGCAGGATCAATCCGGTCAGGATCGATACACGACCGAGGTCGTCTTGCAGGGTTTTGGCTCTACCTTGGTGATGTTGGATGCGCGCGGCGAAAGCGGCGGCGGCGGATATGGCGGCGGTCAGTCAGGTGGATATGGCGGTGGTCAGGCTGGCGGTGGCTACGGCGACCCCTATGGCTCGCAGTCCAGCGCGCCTGCGCCCGCGTCGGGTGGTATCGACGACGACGAAATACCGTTCTAACCAAATCGGAGACATATCATGACATGGTCCTTTTCACTCGGCCGCGTTCTTGGGTCGGAACTAAGGGTCCATGTCACCTTTTTTCTACTTCTAGCGTGGGTCGGATTTGCGGCCTATTCCAGCGCAGGCCTGCCAGCAGCAATCGAAAACGTCGCATTCGTTCTGGCGCTGTTTGCGTGCGTCGTGGCACACGAATTTGGCCACGCCCTTATGGCGCGGCGTTTTGGGATCAAAACCCCCGATATAACCCTGTTGCCGATTGGCGGGTTGGCCCGGCTGGAAAGGATGCCGGAGCAGCCAATACAAGAGGTCTGGGTTGCCCTCGCCGGACCAGCGGTGAATATCGTCATTTGGTTTGTACTGGTCGCGCTTGGGGCGGGAATGCCGCTTGAAACAATGGCGCAGATCGACTCGACAGACTTCGGTCTGCTGAACCGTCTGGCTTACGTGAACCTGCTGTTGGCGGCGTTTAACATGATACCCGCGTTCCCGATGGATGGAGGGCGGGTATTCCGGGCGCTTCTTTGCTTGAAAATGGATCGCGTCAAAGCCACGAGGATCGCCGCCTCGGGTGGGCAGGTCGTGGCTGTCGCGCTTGGTTTTTTAGGGTTGAGCTCCGGCAATCCTATTTTGGTGCTGATCGCGATATTCGTCTTTGTCGCTGCCAATTCCGAAAGCCAGGATGTCGCCATGCGCTCCGTCGCGCGCAGGGTTCTGGCGCGTGATGCAATGATCACCGAGTTCCGCGCCCTGTCACCAACTGACTCGTTAGCGACTGCTGCTCAGGCCGTCATCAGCACCACTCAGCACGAGTTTCCTGTTTTGGATGGCAGCGGAGTTCTGCAGGGCTTTGTGACCCGGAATCGGCTGTTTGCTGCATTGGCCGGGGACACGCCCCGCTCGGAACCGGCGACGTCCATTATGGAGACAGATATTCCACGGGTTCAACTGACCAGCGGGCTCGAAACCGTATTGGACACTTTATACAAGGGTGCCCCGGCCATCGCGGTCTGCACGCAGGCCGGGAATATGGTTGGTTACATCACCCGTGAGAATATTGGTGAGTTGATGGTCATCCGAAGCCGGTGATCACACTGCCTCCAGCGCGTCCTCCAAAACAGAAATTACTGCGTCGCGCGGCACGTCCGCAGTGACAAAGGCCTTACCAATGCCACGTGCCAGAATGAACCGAAGCTGACCGTCAATAACCTTTTTGTCCTGCGCCATAAGGTCAACAAGGGCCTCGGCACTTGGCAGCTGACCTGGAATATCTGCCAGATCGGTTTTCATCCCCATTGCCCGCAGATGTGCTCGAACACGGCTGGGATCTTCCTGCGAACACAGGCCCAGGCGCGCGGACAATTCAAACGCCAGCGCGCAACCGATGGCGACACCTTCGCCATGAAGCAGCCGGTCGGAATAGCCGGTCGCAGCCTCAATCGCATGACAGAACGTATGGCCAAGGTTCAGCAATGCGCGGTCGCCCTGTTCGGTTTCGTCACGGGCCACGATATCGGCTTTCATCTGGACCGAACGTGTTACCGCATGAACCCGAGCGGCCATTTCACCGCCGGATACGGATGGGCCATTGGCCTCGAGCCATTCAAAAAACTCGGCATCGCCCAGCAGGCCGTATTTCACAACCTCACCATAGCCTGACAGGAAATCGCGCGGCGTCAGCGCATCCAGCACCGAGGTATCTGCCAGAACCAGTGTCGGCTGATGAAAAGCTCCAATCAGGTTCTTGCCTTGCGGCGCGTTGATCCCGGTCTTGCCACCTACCGAACTGTCAACTTGCGCCAGCAACGAGGTCGGGATTTGCACGAACCGAACACCGCGCCGCAGAACCGCTGCGGCGAAACCAACCAAGTCGCCAATGACTCCGCCACCAAAGGCGATAACGACATCCCTGCGCTCGATTTTTTCGGCCAGCAGCCATTCGACCGTACGCTCGAAATGCGGCCAGCTTTTGGTACCCTCACCTGCAGGCAAAGTCAGAGAGGTCATTTCAATCCCGCTCGGGGCCAGACCTTCGCGCAGGGCCTCCAAGTGCAGCGCGCCAACGTTCTGATCTGTCACAACGGCCACCTTTGGGCGATGCAGCAGCGGGGCGATCCGGGCGCCAGCCTGCGCCAACAAGTTGGGGCCGATTTCAACGTCATAGGAACGTTCACCCAAGTCTACGTGTACGGTTTGATGCATTACTTCTGTTCCAAAACATCGGGGCGTGTTGCAAGCGCATCCAACACCCGGTTCACCATATTGTCGATCGAGGTCTCACCATCCGACTCTGCGATCAAGTCGGCCTGCGCATAAATCGGGACGCGCTGTTCGTACAGGTTGCGCAGGGTCGCGTAAGGATCCACCGTGCGCAACAAGGGGCGCGTGTCTTTGTGTTTGACCCGGTTCCACAGAACCTCAAGATCGGCCCGGAGCCAGACAGAAACACCGCGCTCGGAAATCATGGTGCGATTCCGTTCAGCCAGAAAAGCCCCGCCCCCCGTCGAAAGAATGCCCTTTTCCTCGTCCAGCAATCGCCCGATGACCTGCGATTCCTTGCCGCGAAAGAACGGTTCTCCATCACGTTCGAATATCTCGGGGATCGTCATGTTCGCCGCCGATTCGATCTCGGCATCGCTGTCAAGGAACGGAACGCCCAATCGGGCAGCAAGCGCGCGCCCCACGGCGGTCTTTCCCGCTCCCATCATGCCAACAAGAACCACCGTTTTGTGCAGGACAAACCCCGCCCCAGCTTCCGTACCGGAGGTGTTATGCTTAATTTCGCTCATTTCACCGTGAATGACGTGATCTTAAGAAAAATGCTAGCTATAACTATGGCAAAAGAGAAAATTGGGGCAGCGTTGAGCAATGGGCCGTCTAATCAAGTTCTTAGTATATCTGATTTGCCTGTGTTTTGTCGGGCTGGTGGCATACGCCTATCTCGGGCCGTTTTTCGGCGCGGACTTTTCGGCCCCGGAAGGCGAAATCCGAGAACCGGTAATCCTGAATGTGGAATAAAACCGCACTGCTGGCGCTGTTTGTGGCCGGATCGGCGCAAGCGCAGCAGGAACCCCTTTCTGTTATTGAATGGTTAAGCAATCCGCCAGAAAACCTGCCGGAAACCGTTTTGCTTGAACCACCAGTGACACAAACAGGTGTGCAACCGGGGGTCGAGGTCACGCCGCTTGAGGCTTTGTCGCAACCGCTTGGGCTGGTGTCGTCATCTGTAACCGGGCTGCCCGTGGATATGTGGCAAAACAGCGACCCTGACCGTCTGGCATCGCTGATCGCCCAAGCACCGCTGGATCACAACCCTGCCATGCAACGATTGCTGTTCACACTGTTGTTGTCCGAAGCGCGCGCACCCACCGGGCCGAATGCCGAGGAAACGCTGCTGCTGGCGCGGTTAGACCGGTTGATGCAGCTGGGCGCCGCCGATCCCGCGCAATCACTGGTACAACTTGCTGGCCCGACCAACAGTCGCGAGCGGTTTCAGCGTTGGTTTGACGCCACCCTGTTGACCGGGGATGAAGACCGAAGCTGCACAGCTTTGATCGCGCAGCCACATCTGTCGCAGGACTATGCTGCTCAGATATTTTGCAAGGCGCGGCGCGGTGATTGGAGTTCTGCAGCATTAACGCTGGAGGCAGCCCACGCGCTGCAGGTTCTACCGCCCGAAGATCTAGATGTTCTGGACAGGTTTCTCAGCCCCGAATTGTTTGAAGACGCCGAATATCTGCCGCAGCCGGACAATCCCGACCCGCTGAGTTTTCGGCTGTTCGAAGCCATTGGAGAGCGCCTGCCCTCGGCCCCTTTACCCCGCGCATTCGCAAATGCAGACCTGCGCGACGTTGCCGGGTGGAAAGCACAGATCGAAGCGGCGGAGCGTTTGACGCGGATCGGCGCACTTACACCCAACCAGTTGCTAGGGCTCTATACCGAGCGTGACCCTGCGGCCTCGGGCGCGGTTTGGGATCGCGTGGCCGCGATCCAGAAATTCGAAAGCGCGCTGGAATCCGGAAAACCCGGAGCCATTGCCAAAACGCTACCGCCTGTCTGGGACCAAATGCGCGATGTCGGGCTAGAAGTTCCTTTTGCCGAGTTGTTTGCTGGCCGATTGTCGCAGTTTTCACTGCCTGATCCCCAAGCCGAAAACCTTCGGTGGCGCATCCTGCTGCTGTCGGACCTATATGAGACGGCCGCCCTCTCACCACCAAACCAGTCGCAGGAAAGTCAGTTTCTCGCGGCTCTGGCGCAAGGCGACCCTGGGCGCGCCCGCACTCCGTCACCGTTGGCTGATGCGGTGGCGCAGGGCTTTGCCTGGGCCGCGCCAATCCCGTCGGATATCGAGGCGATGCTGAACAACGATCAGTTAGGCGAGGCCATTCTGGAAACGATGGAACTGTTCGCCCACGGCGCACGGGGAAATCTGGTCGATCTGACCGCGGCCATCGCAACACTGCGCCGGGTGGGGCTTGAGGATACTGCCCGCCGTGCGGCCTTGAACCTTCTGATCTTGCAGGCTTCGTGACGATGGCGTCCCCGTCCACATCCGACTCGTGGATTTCCACCTTTCTGCAGGCACAAGCGGCAGAGTTGGGCGCAGCCAACAACACATTGTTGGCCTATGGTCGCGATCTCAAGGATTTTGCGGCGTGGTTAGGGGCGCGAAAGGCCGGGTTTTCCAACGCTGAACGCGACCTGATCGAGGCTTATCTGATCGACTGCGACGCCCAAGGGTTGGCGCAGTCTACCCGCGCGCGGCGGTTGTCGGCCATCAAACAGATTTACCGATTTGCGTTCGAAGAAGGCTGGCGAGACACCAACCCCGCCATTCAAATCAAGGGTCCAGGGCGCAAGAAACGCTTGCCCAAAACGCTGGACGTGCCCGAGGTTGACCGCCTGCTGCAAGCCGCCCGCCAGACCGGACGCACCAAGGCCGACAGGGTGCGCAACACCTGCCTGATGGAGGTGCTATACGCCACCGGTATGCGCGTGACCGAGTTGGTTTCACTGCCGGTCTCATCGGCACGGGGCGATCCGCGTATGCTGCTGGTGCTGGGCAAGGGCGGCAAGGAGCGGATGGTACCTCTCTCCCCCCCTGCCCGCGATGCGCTGGCGGCGTGGCTAGTGATGCGGGATGAAAACGAAGATCAACTGGTCGCAGACGGTTGTCAGCGGTCTAAGTTCCTGTTCCCTTCACGCGGGAAATCCGGCCACCTTACACGTCATATGTTTTTTCTTTTGGTCAAGGAATTGGCGGTTCAGGGCGGGGTCTCGCCAGAAAAGGTCACTCCGCATACGCTGCGCCATGCCTTTGCCACACATCTGCTTGCCAATGGCGCAGACCTGCGGTCAATCCAAACCCTGCTGGGCCATGCCGATGTGGCGACGACAGAAATCTATACCCATGTCCTGGACGAGCGACTGGCTGAACTGGTGTTAGAGCATCACCCGCTGGCGAAAGACTCCGAAGACAAGGGGTAACCCCTTGATCCGCAGGGGTCGCGCCCCCATAACCATTGCAGAAAAACCAACAACCAAGGACCGATGGAACCCTCTTCTTCTTTGATCGACGGCGCATTCTGGGTAACCACAGGCGCCATTTTGTTGTTGCTCGTCCTATCGGGCTTTTTCTCGGGTTCTGAAACGGCATTGACCGCATCGTCGCGCGGAAAGCTGCGGGCGCAGGCCGACAAGGGGTCTCGCGGAGCGCAAAAGGCGCTGGAAATCACCGACGATAATGAGCGGCTGATCGGTTCGGTCCTGCTTGGCAATAACCTGGTAAACATCCTCGCCGCCTCGCTGGCGACTGCGCTGTTTACGCGGCTTTTCGGCGAAAGCGGCGTTGCCCTGGCAACGCTGGTGATGACCCTGCTGGTTCTGATCTTTGCCGAGGTTCTGCCCAAGACCTATGCGATTACAAACTCGGAAAAAGCGGCTTCGGCGGTGGCTCCGATCATCAGCGTCGTTGTTACGGTCTTTTCGCCGATTGTGGCGGCGGTGCGCCTTTTGGTGCGCGGGGTTCTGCGCCTCTTCGGCGTTCAGATCGACCCTGACAGCAACATCCTTGCCGTGCGTGAGGAAATCGCAGGCGCTTTGCAACTGGGCCACTCCGAAGGCGTGGTTCAGAAAGAAGACCGCGACCGCATTCTCGGCGCGCTGGACTTGGGTGACCGGGCAGTGGAAGAGATCATGCTTCACAGGTCAAATATCGAGATGATCGACGCGGACGATGCGCCCGAGGCTATCTTGCAGCAATGTCTGAAAAGCCCTCATACCCGGCTGCCTGTATTCCGCGATGAACCTGAAAACATCGTTGGCGTTGTTCACGCCAAGGATCTGTTCCGCGCCATGTATGCACAGGCTGGGGGAAATCAGGGCGATGCCAACAGGCTGAAGGAGTTCGACATCTCAAAAGTGGCGAATGACCCTTATTTCGTACCAGAAACCACGACTCTCGACGACCAGATGCGGGAATTCCTGCGGATGCACAGCCATTTTGCGCTGGTTGTGGACGAGTATGGCTCGTTACGGGGTCTGATTACGCTTGAAGACATCCTTGAGGAAATCGTTGGTGAAATCGCCGATGAGTTCGATATCGAGGAAGACGTCCCCGTGACCCGTACCGAAGATGGACAGTTCCTGATCGAGGGCGCGATGACCATTCGAGATGTGAACCGAGCGATGGACTGGTCTCTGCCTGATGATGAGGCGAACACGCTTGCAGGTCTTGTCATTCACGAGGCTCAGATGATCCCCGTGATTGGTCAGGTCTTTTCGTTCCACGGCTTTCGGTTCGAAGTCACCGCCAAGGATGGCAATCGGGTGACGGAACTGAAGATCAGGCCGCTTTAGGTCGAATTCTGGAAAACAAACTGGCCCCTTTTTGGGGAAACTATCTTGTTGCGCAGGGCAAGTGTTCGGCGAAAGATCAAGTTCTCCCGCAGTTCCAAGTGCACGGGTCGGTTAAAACCGAACCCTAGCCGGTCCGTCACCTAACCGTGTTGCATTCTGCCTGACACAGACTTCTGAAACGACACGATCTGTCGCATTCGGCGTTGCGCCAAGGACCGTGCTGATCAGACTGGCCGAAATACTGACGGAGGCTTTCATGAAACTCGAAACCCGCGTGGCGGTAATTGGCGGCGGCGTCGTCGGCTGTTCCGTACTGTACCATCTGACCAAACTTGGCTGGTCAGACGTCATGCTGCTTGAGCGTTCGGAGTTGACCAGCGGCTCGACCTGGCATGCGGCGGGCGGGTTTCATACCTTGAACGGCGACACGAACATGGCGGCGCTGCAAGGCTATACGATCCGGTTGTACAAAGAGCTTGAGGAAATCACTGGCATGTCCTGTGGCCTGCACCATGTCGGCGGTGTGACGCTGGCCGACAATCAGGACCGGTTCGACATGCTGCTGGCTGAACGCGCCAAACATCGGTTCATGGGGTTGGAAACCGAAATCGTCGGACCGGAAGAGATCAAGAAAATCGCGCCCATCACCAATACCGACGGGATCATCGGCGCGCTTTACGATCCGTTGGACGGGCACCTTGACCCATCGGGCACAACGCACGCCTATGCCAAGGCTGCTCGGATGGGCGGCGCTACGATCGAAACACATTGCATGGTTCGCGAAACCAATCAGCGCCCCGATGGCACGTGGGACGTTGTCACGGACAAAGGCACCATTCACGCGGAGCACGTGGTAAACGCAGGCGGCCTTTGGGCTCGCGAGGTTGGAGCGATGGCAGGCATCTACTTCCCGCTGCACCCGATGGAGCATCAGTATCTGGTGACGGATTCGATCCCTCAGATCGAAGCGATCATCGACGCAGGCGGCGAGCATCCGCATGTCATGGACCCGGCTGGCGAAAGCTATCTCCGGCAGGAAGGGCGCGGTCTTTGCATCGGTTTTTACGAGCAACCCTGCAAGCCATGGGCGGTCGACGGCACACCGTGGGAGTTCGGCCATGAACTGCTGCCTGACGACTATGACAAGATCACCGACAGTATCGAGTTTGCGTACAAACGCTTCCCTGTCCTCGCCGAAGCCGGGGTAAAGTCGGTGATCCACGGGCCGTTCACCTTTGCGCCGGACGGGAATCCGCTGGTCGGGCCAGTGCCAGGGGTGCGGAACTATTGGTCGGCCTGCGGCGTGATGGCCGGTTTCAGCCAAGGCGGCGGTGTTGGTCTGACCCTGGCGCAATGGATGATCGAGGGCGAACCCGAACGCGATGTTTTTGCCATGGACGTCGCAAGGTTCGGCGACTGGATCAGCCCGGGCTATACCCGCCCGAAGGTGATCGAGAACTATCAGAAACGGTTCAGTGTCGCCTACCCGAACGAAGAACTGCCCGCCGCACGGCCCAACCGCACGACCCCGATGTACGACATCTTCAGCGATCTGGGTGCGGTCTGGGGTCAGCAATACGGGTTGGAGGTTCCCAATTATTTTGCCCAAGGCGACGAGCCAAGCTATGAGACGCCGTCGTTCCGCCGCTCGGACGCGTTTGACGCAACAGGGCGCGAAGTGCGTGCAGTTCGTAGCGCTGTTGGCATCAACGAAGTCCACAATTTCGGCAAGTACCGCATAACGGGACACTCGGCGCGTGACTGGCTGGACCGGATCATGGCTGGGCGCATTCCAAAACCGGGCCGGGTATCACTGACCCCTATGTTGTCGGCAAAGGGCAAGCTGATCGGGGATTTCACCGTTTCCTGCCTGAAGGAAGGTGAATTCCATCTGACAGCCTCGTACGGTAGCCAAGCCTTTCACATGCGTTGGTTCCTGCAGCATCAGGAAAACGGCGTGCATGTCGAAAATATCAGCGACAGGTTGAACGGTTTTCAGATCGCAGGCCCGAACGCGGCACAGGCTCTGTCGGCCTGCACCCGAGATGACATCTCGGACCTGCGGTTTCTGGACGTGCGGCGCATGACGGTCGGCATGACGGACTGTATCGTGCAGCGTGTCAGTTATACAGGCGATCTGGGGTATGAGATTTACTGCGATCCGATGGCCCAAAGGCAGCTCTGGTGGACATTGTGGCAAGCCGGCCAATCGCATGGCATGGTGCCTTTCGGCATGCGCGCGATGATGAGCCTGCGTCTGGATAAGTTCTTTGGATCGTGGATGCAAGAATTCTCGCCCGACTATACTGCCGCCGAAACGGGTCTGGACCGTTTTATCTCCTTCTCGAAAAATACTGACTTCATCGGCCGTTCCGCAGCCGAAAAGGATCGAGCGCAAGGTCCCACACGCAAACTTGTGGCCTTTGAAGTCGACGCCAACGATGCCGATGTCAACGCGTACGAACCGATTTGGCTGGATGGCGTGGTTGTCGGCTTCTGCACATCGGGCGGGTATTCGCATTATGCCGAGAAGTCAGTTGCCCTTGGATTTCTGCCGGTGGATCGGGTAACCGACGGGTTGGAGGTTGAAATCGAGATCCTTGGTCAAATGCGTAAGGCTCGGGTGATTTCGGAGCCTCTCTTTGATGCGGACGGCGCGCGGATGCGGGGATGACACGGACCGGTTGTGGCGGCATGGTGGTTTAATGGCTAATATACCCATCATTCTGCTCGCAGCCGGCCAATCCAGCCGCATGGGTGGTCAGGACAAGCTGCTGCAGACCGTCGAAGGCCAACCCTTATTGCGCCGCACAGCAATGATTGCGCGGGACGCGGCACCTGTGATCGTTGCCCTGCCCCCTGCTCCGCATCCCCGGTATGAGGTATTGGACGGGCTGGCGTTACGCAAAGTTGAAATTGCGGATGCAAGTGAAGGCATGAATGCCAGCCTGCGCGGTGCATTGGCGCAAGTACCGCCTGACGCGCCCGCGGTCATGGTGTTGCTGGCGGACTTGCCTGTGATTACGACCGATGATTTGAACGCCGTGCTTGCGTCCGTGAGGACCCACCCTGAAAAGCTGATATGGCGCGGGGCAACAGCCGACGGCAAACCGGGTCATCCTGTGGTTTTCGACCGCCGCCTTTTTGACCAACTTGGTGAGTTAACAGGGGATGACGGTGCGCAATCCATCGTGCGCGCGCAGGCTGACAAACTGCACTTGCAAACCCTGCCTGATCAAAACGCTCTGCTTGATCTGGATACGCCTGAAGACTGGGCAAAGTGGCGCGCAAAACGTGGCCCCAAAACGTAACGCGGCCCGGTCGATAACGACCGGGCCGGTACCCAAAACAGGACTACCACTTTTCATCAATCCCGGAAACGCGGCCAATCGTGTCAGTAGACACCCTTGGCTGTTCCGCCGCCGAACCTAAACAAGACCCCCTCGTTAACATGCCGCTCAGCGTTTCCAGTGACTGTGACAAGCCTTCGACACCCCCTAGTGCCGTCGGCTCCCCCTCGCTTGGGCAAATCCATCGTCACCGATCCGACCGGATCAAACAATGTAAAATTGGAAGGAGCGGTGGATTTTGTCAGTCTCAGAATGGTTTTTCCGCAACATCCCTAAGGCATCGATCCACCTAAAGGCGAGTTGCAATCCGTCGCTCGAATCTAATTTCACCCAATAGGCACATGCTTATTTGGCAATCTGCTGTCTTTGGCATGATTTGTTTTCGCTCATATCTTCGTTGCGTGAGCATTACTACAACTCAAAGATGATCTTCTTTAAGCCGAAATTATGGGCAGCGGATTTGTTAACAAATTTCATTCAATTCAACCCTTTTTGCTCTTTGTCACCTAAACCGGCAACAATCCACCGATTCGTCTGGGTTGATTCGCACAAATCCTCCGATTTCTCCCCTGAAACCGCGAACTGCGGACAGACGTTTGTGGCAAAATTAAGAATTTTTAACAGTTCAAACAGAAAACACACAGATTAAACGCGCATCTCCTGCTTGAACACGCGGCAACGACCGCGTGCACAAACAGGAGATAAAAATGAGCATTCGCAAATCCTCTCTACTTTTGCCCGGGACAGCCGGTTGGGTTGGTGCCGGAACACTGGGCGCGGCCATGCTGGCGACCACCGCCCTGCCCTCTCTGGCCGACGAAGCAGTGGCTGATCTGGTTGAGGCCGTATCACCGTCGGTTGTTACCGTGATCGCCGAACAAGGCGCAGCTCCGGTTCCCGCTCAGGGTCGTCAGTTCGACTTTGATCAACACCCGTTCGGAGAGTTTTTTGAACGCTTCGGCCTGCCGGAAGGGTTCAACGCGCCGCAGCGCGGACCGGCACAGGGTCTTGGGTCGGGTTTTGTTCTGGATGAGGCCGGATACATCGTGACCAACCATCATGTTGTGGAAAACGCCGCGTCTGTGACGGTTCGCCTGTCAGATGACCGCAGCTACCAAGCCGAGATCATCGGAACCGACCCGCTGACCGATATTGCCGTTCTGAAGATCGACGCCGACGAAGCTTTGCAAGCCGTTGAGATGGGCGATAGCGACGTGATCCGCGTCGGCGAGGACGTTGTGGCAATCGGCAATCCGTTCGGCCTCCACGCGACCGTGACTACCGGAATCGTTTCGGCCAAAGGGCGGAACATCTCGGACGGGCCATATGCTGAATTCATCCAGACCGATGCGGCGATCAACAAGGGCAACTCAGGAGGGCCGCTGTTCAACATGGACGGCGAAGTGGTCGGCGTGAACTCGGCCATCTACTCGCCCACAGGCGGGTCGGTGGGCCTTGGCTTTGCCGTGACCTCAAACATCGTGGAGCACATCGCTGCTGACCTGCGCGATGACGGCCAGGTCAGCCGTGGCTGGCTGGGTGTCTCGATCCAGAACGTCAGCCCGGACCTTGCGGCGGCACTGGGCATCGACAGCTACACCGGTGCGCTGGTATCGGACGTTGTCGACGGCAGCCCAGCCGAGGGCGTGCTGCAACAAGGCGATGTCATTCTGACTTTCAACGATGAGCCGGTCGACTCCAGCAGCGATCTGCCGCTTCTTGTTGGTACCACTAAGGTCGGCACTGACAGTGTATTAACTGTTTTGCGCAATGGTAAGGAACAACAGGTTCAGCTGACCATCGGCCAACATCAAAGCGCCTCGGCCCAGGTCGACAAGCCTGTGGACGAAGGCATCTCGGGCACCACGCTGGGTGTCACCGTCGCTCCGCTGACCGACAGCAATCGTGCCGAAATGGGTGTGGGGGAGAATGTCGACGGTGTGGTCGTCACTGACCTAACACCCGACAGCCCGGCGGCCAAAGCCGGTCTGCAGCGGGGCGATGTGATCGTTAAGCTGGGCGGTAAAGAAACCGCAACTCCGGACGCGTTTAAAGCCGCACTGGACAGCGAAAAAACCGATCCCGCACTTGTTCTGATCAATCGCGGCGGAAACCAGATCTTCGTCGCGGTGGAAATCGCCTGATCTGAGACAAGCGCGCGCCACATGACGGGGAGATATTGGCGGGCGCCTCCCCGGTGGTTTGATTTGTCCGCAAACTGCCGGGACTGCCGGGTGCGCAACGACGCACCCGGCACGTAACGCCCCTAAAACCAAGTGCTTTACCCGATATTTTGTGTTTAAATCTGGGTAGAAAGGAACTCGGATCATGAGCCGCCGCCTGCTGATCGTCGAAGATGACGAAGACACCCGTGAGTTCATCGCCAAGGGCTTTGGTGAGGAAGGTTACATCGTCGAAGCCGCCGAAGATGGCCGTGAGGGGTTGTACCATGCCACTGACGGCGGATTTGACGCCGTTGTGCTGGATCGGATGCTGCCGGGCTTGGACGGATTGTCCCTGATCAAATCCATGCGCGCGGCAGGTGTGAAAACGCCGGTTTTGATGCTGACAGCAATGAGCGCAGTTGACGAACGCGTCAAAGGGCTGCGCGCCGGGGCGGATGACTATCTGGTCAAGCCGTTCTCTTTCCAAGAACTTCACGCCCGGATCGAAGCACTGCTGCGCCGTCCGCAAGAGGCCGAGGAAAGCCCGACGCTGACCTGCCGTGACCTTGAAATGGATTTGCTGACCCGCAAGGTCACCCGCAACGGGCGCGAGATTACCCTGACCCCGCGCGAATTCCAGATTCTGGAATTTTTCCTGCGCCGGAAAAACCGCGTGGTGTCGCGGACCATGTTGCTGGAGGGTGTTTGGGATTATCACTTTGATCCAAACACGAATGTTGTCGATGTTCATATCTCAAAGCTGCGCCGCCAGTTGGACGAAGGTGGCGAGCCGCCGATGATCGAAACCGTCCGGGGCGCCGGTTACATGATATCTGATGGATAACATCCGACTGTCTTTCAACAATTCCCGTACACGTCTTATTCTGGCCAGCATGGCTCTGAGTACGTTGTTGACGGCCACCATCCTTGCGCTGGTCTATGTCACGGCGAACCGCACGATTGAGGGTGAAACCCGTTCAGTCGTCTCAGCCGAACTGACCGGGCTTGCGGATGAATATGAACGTCGCGGCCTGCTTGGGTTGCTCAGGGCAATTGAGCGGCGCATTCCGACCGCAGCGGAAAGAGACGCCCTGTATCTGCTGACAGATCCGTTTGGCGTCAAGCTGGCGGGGAACCTCAAACAATGGCCTGATCACATCGCCGCCGGCAGTGGTTGGGTCGATCTTGAGTTGCGCCGCGCAGACAATGACGAACTGGTTCCGATCTCGGCCGCTTCGGTTCGCCTTCCCGGAGGTGAGCGTCTTTTGGTCGGCCGGGACGCGCTTGCACGACAACAATTTGATCGCGTGCTGCTGCAAACCGTTGGCATCGCCTTGGGCATTGCCTTGGGGCTGAGCGTTCTGACCGGATGGTTGTTCACCCGACTTGTCTTTGCCCGCCTGTCCGATATAGCCAATACGGCCGAGGATATCGTTTCGGGCGATCTGTCCCGGCGAATGCCCCTGCGCGGCACCGGGGATGAATTCGATCAGGTGTCCGGGACGCTCAACACCATGTTGGACCGGATCGAAGAACTGGTCAGCAACCTGCGCACCACGTCGAATTCCATTGCGCATGATCTACGCTCGCCTCTGTCACGCCTGAAACAACGGGTCGAAACACTGTCTGATCCTTCCAAAACGGATAAGGAGCGCGCGATTGATATCGCGCGTGCCAGTGTGGAAATCGATCACGTGCTGCGCGTGCTTGGGCAACTGACCGAAATCTCGCGGGCCGAGGCAGGTGTCGGACGCGAACAGTTCGAACCGGTAGACCTACAGCAATTGGTTGCAGACGTGGTCGAGTTGTATGAGCCTGTTGCCAGTGACCAGGGCATCCAACTCAAGGTCACCGGAACGACCGCGCCCATACCGGGGCATCGCCCTCTGTTGTCGCAAGCGCTGTCAAACCTACTGGAAAACGCAATGAGATATGCGCCGCAGGATACGGCTGTCACAATCAACTTATCTGACGATGGCGCTTATACATGCCTCAGCGTCCGTGATCAGGGTCCTGGTGTTCCGCAACAGGATCTGTCGCGCCTGCAAATGCCGTTTGTCACGCTTGACCCCGCCCGCACCGAACGCAACGCCGGTCTGGGGCTGGCGCTGGTGGCCGCGATTTCTCACATGCACGCTGGCGCGTTTGAGGCACGCAATTGCGATCCCGGACTAGAGGCAAAGATCAAACTGGCGCGAAAGACTTAGGCAGGTACGCCGCTAGTTGCCATCGTCTTGTTCTTGTAGCGTTTATCCGCGGTGACATCGGCCCCAAACCAATCAGGGGGCGTGTAGGCACTGGCCTCTGCCTCAGTTTGAAACTCCACCTCTACCAATCGAAGCGGGGCCAAGTCCCCAAGAAACACATCCAATTCATACACGCGCCCGTCCGGCAACTGACCGGTATAGCGCTCCTTTTCCACCCTGCGGCCCGCTGTCTCGGGCCAGAAGGTTTCAAATTGCTCAGAGGAGATTTCGGCCTCACGCTCAACCCGCACCATCGTGCCGCCGCCCTTGAGGGTCAGGAAGAACTTATCGTTCTTCTGACGCAGGCGCAGTTCCGTTGAATCGTCTGGTGCAGTCAAATAGCCCTGACGTACGACGGCTTTGTCTGCGCCGCTCAGATCCGGCAACTTTGCCACCAGAAACTTGCGCTCAATCTCCGTACTCATTTGGTTGAAACCACTCCGTTTTCCAGTTCATCAAACAACGCCTGATAGGCGGTGTTCGCCACGCTGCGGCCGGCATAGATGCTGACCGGGGCGCGATTTTGCCCCATCCGCTCGATATCCGCTGCAAATGGTACTTCTGTTTGAAGAAACCGTTTTTTGTATAGCTTTCGCATCTTTTCCATCGTCTCAAGGTGCAAAGTCTTTCGCCGCTGCACCATCGAGAAGAACGCCTTTATCTTTTTCTTGGGCAACTTTTGTTCGTCGAAGAAACTGACCAATTGCTCAAGCGTTCTTTCAGAAAGCGTCGTAGGGATAACGGGTACAACGATCAAATCGGCAGCCTTGAAGATATTCTCGGACAAGGTAGAAAAGTTTGGTGGGCAGTCCAGTATGATAACGTCATAGTCGCTGCCCGCTGAAACAAGCGCTTTTTTCAACCGTGATCGTTTGTTCCGCATCCGCGAGAGGAACACGTCAAAATCGCGAAAAGTCAGGTTCGCAGGCAGTACGTCCAAGCCTTCAAAATCACTGGCCCGGATCGATTTGGTAAAACGCTGCACGTCCTCGAAAAACCGGGCGTCTGTCAGTTTCTTGGAGGGCTTCACCCGAAAATAGAATCCAGACGCCCCTTGTGGATCAAGATCGCATAGCAGCACTTTGAACCCTGCTTGCGCATAGGCGTAGGCCAGGTTTACCGAGGTTGCGGTTTTACCCACACCGCCCTTGTTGCTGTAGCAGGCAATGATCTTCACGCCTCAGTCCTCCTTATGGTGAAACAGGGTTCGGAACAGGTCCTGGATGTCCGGGCTGTCGAAATGTTGGAAATTGGCGATCACGCGCTCACGCTCGGCTTTTTGGCGCTGGTCCAGCACGGCAATCAAGCCACCGACGGACATGGCAAGCTGAGCATTCGCGCGACCCTGCGCGTTGCTTTGGGCCGCAACAAACGCATGCAACGCTTCTTGCTGGACCGAGTAGTCGTTGAACAGGCCAAGGTTATCCTGAAGCTTTTTCAGTGGTTTGATGAGCGTTTTGAAATCACCTTTGTCGAACAGAGGGGCAAAGAACTCCATCAAGTATCGCAGTTTTTTGCAATCGATCCGCAGGTCATGCACGATCTCATCCGGGGTGTCAGGAGTGATGCTGCGCGCCAGTTTGCACACCTTGCGATACCGCTTCCAAATCAGCGCACAGGCGTAGTCATAGGCACCGCGTTTCGCATTTGGGCCCGGTTCCAACCCCTTGGTACCAGAAAACAACTTTGAAAGATCGTTCATCTGTCGTTCGTAAGTCGCGCTTCGAAAGCGTTTGGACAGGCTTGTAAGGGCTTTTGTCCTTTCCTTTTCGAATTGCTCAAACATGGCTTGCACGCCCGGATGAAGATTGGGCGGTATCAGATTGAAGTAGATGTCTTTCTCCAAAAGATAGACATCCAAATCCCGCACACGCCCGGTTGGCGCCATCAGGTCCGAGAATTCACGTTTCAACGCGTCTGTCTGTTTTGGAGAAAACACGCCTTTGAACAGGCTCAGAACAGACCGGATTCTCCGCAGCGAAACGCGATAATCGTGCAGGAATTCAGTGTCGATATCAGCAATGACCCCCGCTTCATTCTGGCGTGCAACGGCCAGAAAAGTACGGATAATATCCACGGCCACTTCGATCGACGGCTCCTGCGTGCCCAGTTGAACCTCGGGCTTGGCGTTATAGGGAATGCTGTCTCGCAAAAGGGTTTGAAACACAGGCTCGAGACCAGACGTTCCCGCCGTGATGCTCTGCAACGTCGAACAGACGGATTGAAAGGCCCGGTCGTAGCCGCGCATAGGCTGAACATGCACAAGCGCGACCTGTCCTTTCTCCGAGGTTAGCGAAAAGACACTGCCCCGAACTTGTGTCTTTTGCAGGTCGTCCAGCACCTTGTAGGTGCCGAGCTCCATCGTGCCGGTCCCGATGCTCATCAACGCGCGCAGCTTGGGAAATCCAGCCAAGGCGTCACGCACCGGACCTTCTGGCAAATCCTGCACAAATCTTGCTTTGCCGCTGTCTTGAACCAACACCTCGCCGTCGCTTTGCAGCAGGTGCAACTTGCCGTTGATCTCAAGCAATAACCGCCCTTCTGCCCGCAATGACTGATCATGGCAGTCCAGCAGGTTGAACACGCAGGCAGTTGTCGGCGCGTCGAACACCGGGGTCAAACCTTTCAGCTCACCAGCGAGTTTGTTTACATCAAATCGACCCGGAAGGACAAAGAAACCACTTGTCTGCTTCATAACGAGCGACCTTTTTTCCAAGTATCAAGGTAGTCGTTCTCTAGTGTCGCAGTTACTTTCTGATTACTGGCACCTTCGTCTATCAAGCAGAGTCTGAAGGTCCTTGTTGTCTTGCTGTTTAACCCAAGCGACGCTTTCTTTTTTCTGTTGCCGGATATTTCGCCGATACACCTACTCTTTGACATCCGAACCCCATTACGACACGAACTCATGAAATCGCACATCGCCGCATGTGGCAAGTCCGATGAAATTCTGATCCTGCGTCAGGTCGACATCACCGCAGCACATGGCTATTAGATGCGCATGTCTGACCCCATCACTTCGATCCGCAATCTCGGCCCGGCATTTGAGCAAGCCTGCGCAAAGGCAGGCATCCACTCGGCGCAACACCTGCGCGAGATGGGTCCGGATGAAGCTTATGCGCGCATACTTCAGGCCGGTACGCGCCCGCATTTTATTGGGTATTACGTGCTGGTCATGGGCCTGCAAGGCCGGCCCTGGAACGACTGCAAAGGCGAAGAGAAAAAGGCGCTGCGCCAACGATTTGACGCAATAAAAGCCAGTGTCAGTTTAAAGCCCGAAACGCAGATAATCTCGGATTTGGATGCGGTTGGCGTGCGTGTCTCGGCAGACGATCTCAAACCCGTATAAAAAAGGCCACACCCGATACCGGGAGCGGCCCTAAAATCCAAGCTGATGGCAGTTTAGCCAACCAGTTCGATTCCCGAGAAGAAATACGCGATTTCCACAGCAGCGGTTTCCGGTGCGTCCGATCCGTGGACCGAGTTTTCACCAACCGACTCGGCAAACTCGGCGCGGATGGTGCCGGGGGCCGCGTCTGCGGGGTTGGTTGCGCCCATGACTTCGCGGTTCTTTGCAATGGCGCCCTCGCCTTCCAGAACCTGAACAACAACCGGAGCCGAGGACATGAACTCGCACAGTTCGTCATAGAACGGGCGCTCAGCATGCACTTCGTAGAACTTGCCAGCCTGTTCCTTGGTCATGTGGATGCGCTTTTGCGCAACGATGCGCAGTCCAGCTTCTTCGAACTTGGCGTTGATCTTGCCAGTCAGATTGCGGCGGGTTGCATCGGGCTTGATGATCGAGAATGTGCGTTCCAGTGCCATTTTGGCCTCTCCTTACCTTAAGGCGCGGGGTCGCGCCGAAATCCATCGCGCGCCGCGTATCACGGTATTTGCGATATGAAAAGCACTATGATGCGCTGCGGCTCAGATCGCGTCGGGCAATGGGTCGCGCCTGTCGACCCAGCGCACATACAGGACAGCCAGCAGACCCGCGAAGCTGCACGCCCACATCATTCCCAACACAAGGAACGGACCGTTTTCGGGGCTGACCCAAAGCCCGGTAAGCGAGGTCAGAACAGCGCCCAGGGCAACGATCATCGCCCCCGAAAGACCCGCAGCGCTACCTGCCAGTTTGGGGCGGACTGACATCAGACCTGCGCTAGCGTTGGCATTTGTCAGACCGTTGCCGAACCCGACGAAGATGGCAGACCCGAAGAAGACCCAAACCGAACCGAGATCCGCTAGGAACAGCAACACACCCCCAAGCGGCCCTGTCGACGCGACAACACGCCCGATCAGGATCATTGTGGTCAGCTTTGTTCGCGCTGCGATCCGTCCAGTGATGAAATTGCCCACCATGAAGCCGCCCGTGATAATACCAATCCCCAACCCCAGCATCGCGGGGCTAAGATCGAACCACGCCGCCGCCACAAGGGGCGCTCCGGTGATGAAGCTGTAGAACCCTCCGATAGAAAACGCCGCGCATAGGGCGTACCCCCAGAACCTGCGGGCGCGAAACAGGTGAGGGTATTCCGCCAGCTGGGCCGCAAAAGTTGAGGATCGATTGGTATTGGTCTCTCCCATATCGGCCCACAACAGAACCAGAACCCCTGCCCCCAGTATTGAATACAGGACAAAGCCTGCGCGCCAACCGAACAAGCTGTCGAGCGCACCGCCCAGCATCGGACCCAGCATCGGGGCCAGTGCCATCGCCATCGTGACATACCCTAACTTGCTGGCGGCCTCGTTGGGTGGATGCATGTCCCGTATGGCAGCGCTGGACAGAACAGGCCCGGCCACGACTGCGGCCTGTAGCAATCGAAACCCAAGAAAGCCCCAGATCGTGTCGGCCAGAACGCAACCGACCGAGGCCAACACGAAAACAGACATACAGATCAAAAGGATGGGTCGACGACCAAACCGGTCAGACAACGGCCCCATTACCAGTTGCAGCACGGCAGATACGGCCAGATAACCGGCGACCGAGAGGTTCACCAACGCGTAATCGACCTGAAAATCCTCGGCCATTCGTGCCAGCGATGGCAGGAACATATTCAGCGTCAAAACTGACAATGCGGTCGCGAACACCAAGGTAATCAGGGAAGGAGGCGAAGAAGCCGCGCGCATTTTTTATCCGTCCAAAGCCAACCGGACCAGCGCTAGCACATAGGTTCAGTAATGAACACGCCTACCCGCTGGCGGCGTCTCGGATGCTCTGATAAGAGCGGCGCATGTTACGGATCGAAGACATCACCTATGCGGTCGAAGGCCGCCCTCTTTTTGACGGTGCCAGCGCAACCATTCCGGATGGCCACAAGGTTGGTCTGGTTGGTCGCAATGGGACCGGAAAAACCACCCTGTTCCGTTTGATCCGGGGCGAGTTGGCCTTGGAGTCGGGTAATATCGCCCTGCCGAAACGCGCCCGGATCGGAGGGGTGGCACAAGAGGTGCCGTCCTCTGATGTCTCGCTGATCAATACAGTTCTTGCCGCGGATACCGAGCGCAGCTCGCTGATGGCCGAGGCCGAGACCGCCGAAGACCCCGCGCGCATTGCCGATATTCAGACGCGTCTGGCCGATATCGACGCCTGGTCGGCCGAGGCCCGAGCGGCCTCGATCCTTAAGGGTTTGGGGTTTGATGATGATGACCAACTGCGCCCATGTTCCGATTTCTCGGGTGGTTGGCGAATGCGCGTTGCGTTGGCGGCGGTGTTGTTTGCACAACCTGACCTGCTGCTGCTGGACGAACCGACCAACTATCTGGACCTTGAAGGTGCGCTTTGGCTGGAGAGTTATCTGGCGAAATACCCCCATACCGTGATCATCATCAGCCACGACCGCGGGTTGCTGAACCGTGCGGTTGGCTCGATTCTGCACCTTGAGGATCGAAAACTCACCTATTACGCGGTGCCTTACGACAAATTTGCCGAACGTCGGGCTGAACGTCTGGCGCAGGCCGAATCCGAGAATGCGAAGGCCAAAGCGCGCATCGCCCATTTGCAAAGCTTTGTGGATCGGTTCCGCTATAAGGCATCCAAGGCGGTTCAAGCACAATCGCGCCTGAAGATGATCGAGCGCATCCAACTGGTTTCAACGCCACAAGAAGCCGCGTTGCGCGCCTTTTCATTCCCCGAGGCCGAGGAATTGTCGCCGCCGATCATTCAGATAGAAGGCGGCGTCACGGGATATGGCGAGACCGAGGTGTTGCGACGCCTGAACCTGCGTATTGATCAGGATGACCGCATCGCCCTGCTGGGCAAGAACGGTCAGGGCAAATCGACCCTGTCCAAGCTTCTGTCTGATCGTCTGCCCCTGATGGCGGGCAAGATGACCCGTAGCAACCGGTTGCGCATTGGCTATTTCGCGCAGCATCAGGTGGATGAATTGCACGTGGACGAAACGCCCCTTGACCATCTGCGGCGGCTGCGCCCGGACGAAGCTCCGGGAAAGTGGCGCTCGCGTCTGGCTGGGTTCGGGTTGAACGCCGATCAGGCAGAAACACTGGTCGGTCGTCTGTCGGGTGGTCAAAAGGCTCGGCTGTCACTGTTGATCGCCACCATCGATGCCCCGCACATGCTGATCCTCGACGAGCCAACCAACCACCTGGACATCGAAAGCCGCGAGGCGCTCGTCGAGGCACTGACCGCCTATTCCGGTGCCGTGGTTCTGGTCAGCCACGATATGCATCTGTTGTCTCTGGTCGCGGACAGGCTGTGGCTGGTCTCGGACGGTACGGTCAAACCCTTTGAGCAAGATCTTGAAGCCTATCGCGCCATGCTGTTGTCGCGTGACAAGCCGGTCAAGGAAAAACAACAAGTGGTAACGCCCAAACGCCCTTCGCGCGATACCATGCTGGCCCTGCGCGCCGAACTGCGTAGATGCGAGGACCGGATCGAAAAGCTGACGGATATGCACGAAAAACTATCGGCAAGGCTTGCGGACCCGGCGCTGTATGAAAACGACAGGATCAACGATCTGGAAACCTGGAACCGCAAGTTCGCCGAGGTCGTCGAGGCGATGCAAAAGGCCGAAGCCCTATGGGTCGCGGCCGCCGAACGCCTTGAAAACGCCGAGAATGCCGCGTGATTGACCTGGCGTTTTTCGTCACCGCGTTTACTACCCTGTTCGTGGTGATCGACCCATTCGGTACTACCCCGATCTTTGTTGCGATGACGCAAGAAATGGACGCGCGTGAGCGCCGCAGAACGGCCTACCGCACCTGTGCCGTGGCGTCTGGTATCCTTGTTGCCTTTGCCGCCTTCGGCGAGGCCGTTCTGGGCTTTGTCGGCATCTCGATGGAGGCGTTCAAGGTCGCTGGTGGCGCGCTGTTGTTTCTGACCGCACTCGATATGCTATTCGAACGTCGTACCAAACGCCGTGAGGATCGGGCCGAGGTTGAAGAGCACCCCGACCCGTCTGTGTTTCCGCTGGCAATTCCGCTTGTGGCCGGGCCGGGTTCGATTGCGACAATCATCCTGCTGGCGGGTCAGCATCCGGGCATTCTGGGCATTGCCGAGGCGACCTTGGTGATGCTGGCGGTCATGGCCGTGGTTCTGATTTTCTTTCTGTTGGGCGGCCTGATCGCGCGTATATTGGGTAAAACGGGGCTGAACGTCATTACTCGGTTGTTGGGGATGCTGCTGGCGGCGCTGTCGGTTCAGTTCATTCTGGATGGCCTCAAGGCCTTTGGTTTTGCCTCATAAACACCCATATATCTGATGTGATGTTGATAAGGGTATTCGTATGGACGGCGACAACATAGGACACTTGGTTTATCTGGTCGTGCTTGGCGCGGCGGTTGTGTTTTGGTTCGTCTCACAAAACCGTCAGTCGCTGAACAAAACCGTGCAGCAGGCCATGGCCTGGGTTTTTATCTTTGTCGGAGCGATCGCCGTTGTCGGGCTGTGGGACGACATCCGCTCGACCGTTGGCCCTACGCCGCAGATGACCATCACGGGCGAGGCGATTGAGGTTCCACGGGCCTATGATGGTCACTATTACTTGCCGGTTCTGGTAAACGGAGAGCCGATCACCTTCCTTGTCGATACGGGTGCCAGCCAGATTGTGTTAAGCGAGCAGGATGCCAGACGTATCGGCATAGACCCGGAGCAGCTCAACTATCTCGGCCGCGCCTTTACCGCGAACGGAGAGGTGCGGACAGCACCCGTTCGACTGGACAGTCTTGAACTGGGGCCAATCATCGACAAGGGTGTCTCGGCCTGGGTAAATGAAGGGGACCTGCGTCAATCGTTGCTGGGCATGGATTACCTGCACCGGTTCTCAAACATCCAGTTCACCGATGGCCGTTTGATTTTGTCCCGCTAAAGGCTTGATGGCGCCATTTACAATTTGAGAACAAAATAAGAACATGCTAGGCTGTCAGCATGTCTACAAACCTGCTTGGCCGTAAACCCGCGCGCGACGTGCCGGGGCTGGTTCTACAGTCACAGATCACCCTGCAACTGGGCCGCGTACACGAAGCCTGCGGCCCTGCCCGGCGCAGCTTTGCCATGTGGCTGGCCGGTCAGGCACAGGGACCGATACTATGGATTGCCCCCGCGTGGGAGCCTGCGCAACTGAACCCCGACGGGATGATGCCGTTTGCCGATCCGGCGCGGTTTCTATTCGTCCGCCCCACCCGCGCCGAAGATTTGTTGTGGTGCATGGAAGAGGCGCTGCGCAGCGGGGCGGTTCCGCTGATCATCTGCGATCTGCCCGGTGCACCCGGGCTGACGCCGGTGCGGCGGATGCATTTGGCTGCCGAACACGGGGGGCTGATGGGGCGGGCACCGCTGGGGTTGCTGCTAACCCCCGGAGATGGCGGCGCACAAGGGGTTGAGACGCGCTGGCACATGGCCGCAGATCATCAGGGCGACGCAAGGCGCTGGACCCTGACCCGCCGCCGCGCCCGCGCCCTGCCCCCGGTCAGTTGGCAGGCCACCCAAACCAAACCGCGCGCCGGTCTGAACCTGACCCGGATCGAGACCACGGATGAATTGGTATGACATCCTGCAGCGTGAAAAAAATTCGTAAAGTTAAATAACTTGTGACTGGCAAAAGCTTGACACCGGCCCTAGCGTCTCTGCATGAGTCATCCGATCCATGACAGCCGCTATTCCTGGCTCCGCCTGCTGATCACACTCGCCATTGCGACGGTGGCGAATGTCGGCATGTGGGCGGTGATCGTCGTGATGCCTGCCATCGAGACGCAGTTTGGCGCCGGACGGGCCGAGGCTTCACTGCCCTATGTTCTGGCGATGGTCGGCTTTGCGCTTGGGAATATGTGGCTGGGGCAGATGGTCGACCGGTTGGGTGTGACCAAAGCGTTGATCGGTGCAGCGGTACTGAGCGCGGTCAGCTATCTACTGGCGACATGGGCACCGAACATCCTGCTGCTGTCAGTGGCGCATTTGCTACTGGGGCTTGGGACGTCGATCGGGTTTGGCCCCCTGATCGCTGATATCTCGCATTGGTTTATGCGGCGGCGTGGGATTGCCGTGGCACTGGTGGCGAGTGGCAACTACTTGTCCGGAGCTATCTGGCCAACGATGCTATCCGGTATTCTGGCCCGCGATGGCTGGCAACAGGTCTATTTGACACTCGCCGTGATCACATTGGTTGTTGTTATTCCCCTCTCCCTTCTGCTGCGTCGTCAAGTCCCGATTGAGGCGCATAGCACAGCCGCTGCGAATGCTCAGATCAACGCGCGTAGCGTCGGAATCTCGCCACGTGCCCTGCAATACATTTTGGGTCTGGCCGGTATCGGGTGCTGCGTTGCGATGTCTATGCCGCAGGTACACATCGTTTCCTACTGCGTCGGGCTGGGCTACGGTCCCGCCGTGGGGGCCGAGATGCTGTCCCTTATGCTTATGGGCGGAGTGGTCAGTCGGGTGATCTCGGGCATCGTGGCCGATAAGCTGGGGGGTGTCATGACCTTGTTGGGCGGATCGGTGCTTCAGTGCATCGCGCTTTTCCTGTTCCTGCCCTATGACGGGATGGTTTCACTGTATATCGTCAGCTTGCTGTTCGGCTTGGCACAGGGTGGCATCGTGCCGAGCTATGCGCTGGTCGTGCGCGAATACATGGCCCCGCAAGAGGCCGGAGCACGCGTCGGTTTTGTCATGATGATGACCATCCTCGGCATGGCACTTGGCGGCTGGATGTCCGGTTGGATTTACGACGTGACCGGAAACTACCAGCTCGCCTTTATCAACGGCATACTCTGGAACGGGCTGAACATCGCCATACTCCTTGTACTGCTTCACCGCTCACGCCCCCGCAGGCAAGAGGCAATGGCATGACCGGGTTGACCCGCCGGATCCTGCTGGCGGGGCTCGCGAGCCTTTCCGTGGCGCATCCGACCCATGCCGCAACCACCCGGTACGAATTGGTCCCCGAGGGCACGTCCGTGGACTTTACATTCGATATTTCAGGGCTTGCACAATCCGGCACCATGCCAATTCAATCGGCGGATATTCAGATTGACCTGAGCAACCTGGCAAACAGCACTGTAAGTGTAACACTGAACGCTGCCGAGGCTCGGACCCGATTGCCTTTTGCTCGAAGCGCAATGCTGGGCCAAGGCGTTCTGGACGTGGAACAATTTCCAACCATTCAGTTCGTTTCAACCGAAGTGCAGCTTGGCGAAGGTGGACGAATCTCGCGCGGGGCAACAATCACCGGAGATCTTACCCTGCGCGGTGTGACCCGCCCGATCACCTTGCAAGCGGACCTGTTTCGTCCCCCCGGAAGTGACGCCGCCAATCTGGACATGCTTTCTATCCGTCTGACAGGGGCCCTGAATCGTCACGACTTTGGGGCCTCGGGCTATACCGATCTGGTACAGGATACCGTCGGACTGGATATCAAAGCCGAGATCAAACGGGCCGAATAGACAAAAAACGACGCCGCAGTGTCGATAAGACGCGCGCATCGCAAACTTATTGCGTAAAGGTGGCCCCACTATGCGCACGATCATTTCCTTTGCCGCCCTTTTCCTATCTGTCATTCTGCTGCAGCTTTCAACAGGTGGCGTTGGACCGCTGGACGCCATTTCGGGTCTGACGCTCGAATTCACGACCGGTCAGATTGGTCTGCTAGGTTCGGCTCACTTCATCGGATTCTTCGTCGGCTGCTGGTGGGCACCGCGACTGATGGGGAATGTTGGGCATTCCCGTGCGTTTGCCGTCTGCACCGCCTTGGGCGCGATGGGGCTGCTTGGACACACCTTGACCGATAACCCGTATATCTGGGCGGCCCTCAGGATTGCTTCGGGCACGTGCGTCGCCGGATGCTATACAGTGATTGAGGCTTGGCTGAACGCCAAAGTCACTAACGAAACACGCGGGCGGGCGATGGGAACCTATCGGTTCGTCGACATGGGCGCATCGCTTTGCGCGCAGCTTATCATCGCGGTTCTGCCCCCTGCATCTTATGTTTCATATAACCTTCTGGCCATTTTGTGCTGTGCGGCGTTGCTGCCATTGACCCTGACCAAGGCAAATCAGCCGGAAACCCCCGATGCTCCGCGCCTTCGGCCCAAGCTGGCGTGGCGCAGCTCTCCGCTTGCGGTTGCGGGCGTGATCGTCGCGGCACTCAGTTCTGCCTCATTTCGTATGGTTGGCCCTGTCTACGGGCAAGAGGTTGGACTGAATGTCGATCAGATCGCCTTTTTCCTCGCATCATTTGTTCTGGGCGGAGCCTTGGCGCAATACCCGCTTGGTTGGCTTGCAGATAAATATGACAGGCGATGGGTGCTGATCTGGCTGTCCGTCGCTGCGGTGCTCAGTTGCGGTGTGACGATGGCTGCCAGTGACACCGGCACTGTGGGCGTTATGCTGGCGGCTGCGGTCTTTGGCCTCACAACTTTCCCGATCTTTTCGGTTTCGTCAGCCCACGCAAATGACTTTGCGACCACCGAAGAGCGTGTCGAACTTTCTGCGGCGTTGATGTTCTGGTATGCGCTGGGGGCGATTGCATCGCCCTACGTCTCATCGACTCTGATTCAGCAATATGGTCCAGGCGCACTGTTTGCGTTCGTCGCCGCCGGACATGTCGTATTGATCGTGTTCGGTGTGGCCCGGATGCGCTCACGCCCAACACCGGAGGAGCGGACGAACTATGTCTATGCGCCGCGTACATCGTTCACCATCGGCCGCTTGCTCAAAAGATCCCGAGAGGAATAGCGACAGCTGCGGGCTTTGTGCAGTTTTGCAGGGCTACAAGACAGAAACCGGTCTTTTGCTGATCGCCTACATCATGTAGACGGGCGCGAAGTTAGATACGTGGACACACAAAATGGCTCGGATTCTCATTACCTCGGCGATCCCTTACATCAACGGGATCAAGCACCTCGGCAACCTGATCGGTTCGCAATTGCCTGCCGATCTTTATGCACGTTATCAGCGTGGCCGGGGGAATGAGGTCATGTTCCTCTGCGCCACTGATGAACACGGCACCCCGGCGGAATTGGCCGCGGCCAAGGCGGGCAAACCTGTGGCCGAATACTGCGCCGATATGTATGCCGTGCAGGCAGATATCGCGAAACGGTTCGGTCTGAGCTTTGATCACTTTGGTCGTTCATCAAGCGAGCAGAACAAACGCCTGACACAACATTTCGCAGGCAAGTTGGATGATGCAGGTCTGATCCGTGAGGTGAGCGAGAAGCAGGTCTACTCCAACGCGGATGGCCGGTTCCTGCCCGACCGTTATATTGAAGGCACCTGCCCCAACTGCGGGTATGAGCGCGCGCGCGGCGACCAATGTGAAAACTGCACCAAGCAGCTTGACCCGACCGATCTGATCAATCCACGCTCAGCGATTTCGGGTTCGACCGATCTTGAGGTGCGCGAGACCAAGCACCTGTATCTGCGTCAGTCCGCAATGAAAGATCAGCTTGATGCGTGGATCGACTCCAAGACCGATTGGCCAATCCTGACTACATCCATTGCCAAGAAATGGCTGCATGATGGTGACGGCCTGCAAGACCGGGGCATCACCCGCGATCTGGACTGGGGTGTGCCGGTCAAGAAAGGCGAACAGGACTGGCCCGGCATGGAAGGCAAAGTGTTCTACGTCTGGTTCGACGCGCCGATCGAATACATCGCCTGCGCCAAGGAGTGGGCCGATGCCAACGGCAAAAGCGACGCAGACTGGGAACGCTGGTGGCGCACCGACAAGGGTGCCGAAGACGTGCGTTACGTGCAGTTCATGGGCAAGGACAACGTCCCTTTCCACACGCTGTCCTTCCCCGCGACCATTCTTGGCTCGGGTGAGCCATGGAAAATGGTCGATCACCTTAAGTCATTCAACTACCTGAACTATGACGGCGGCCAGTTCTCGACCTCGCAAGGCCGTGGCGTGTTCATGGATCAGGCGCTGGAGATTCTGCCCGCCGATTACTGGCGCTGGTGGCTGCTAAGCCATGCGCCCGAAAGCAGCGATAGTGAATTCACCTGGGAAAACTTCCAGCAATCGGTGAACAAGGATCTTGCGGACGTTCTGGGTAACTTCGTCAGTCGGATTACCAAGTTCTGCCGCTCGAAATTTGGCGAAACGGTGCCCGAGGGCGGTGCTCTTGGAGCGCGTGAACAAACTCTGATCGAAGACCTGACCAAACGCATCCGCGCCTACGAAGGGCATTTGGAGGCAATGGAGGTTCGCAAGTCCGCTCAAGAACTGCGGGCGATCTGGGTTGCAGGCAACGAATATCTGCAAGCCGCAGCGCCATGGTCGACCTTTAAAGAGGACCCGGACCAAGCCGCGGTACAGGTGCGTTTGGGCCTGAATCTGATACGCCTATATGCCGTGCTCAGCGCGCCGTTTATTCCAGATACGTCAGCCAAGATGCTGAGCGCGATGAACACGCTGGACACAAGCTGGCCCGACGACGTCTCGGCTGCGCTTGACGCCCTGCCTGCGGGCCATTCCTTCACCGTTCCTGATGTGTTGTTCACCAAGGTTACAGATGAACAGCGCGAAGACTGGCAAAGCCGGTTTTCAGGCACACGCGCCTGATCTGGCGCAAACCGGAACTTGAAAGCGGGGGTTGTCCAGCCCCCGTTTTTCGCTTTTTAGCCCCATTTACATCAGCAGATTGATCTAAGTCGGCCTTACACCGACGAAATTTTCTCGTTCTCTGCGTCTGGCTCGCATTCAAGATGCTTGAGATATGATTTTAAAACGTCCATCCTGACCTTGAATTCAGTCGACTCGTCAGGGTGGCCAACCGTTCTGGCGCAATAAATCGCATTTTCAACGAGGCGCCTGCCATGTCCCTTACATTGAAGAACACTTTTTTCCGTTTTACCGGACCCAGCAGCGCCCTTGCAGCCTTGGCCTGCCTGACCGTTGCGCAAATGGCTTCCGCGCAGGATCAAGGTGACGCCGCCCCGCCGAAAGTGTCGATCGCAGCAGCCTATACCGAAGAGATCACCGAAGAGGCCATGTTCATCGGACGGGCCGAAGCCCTGAACAAGGTTGACATCGTGGCGCGCGTCAGCGGTTTTCTGGAAAGTCAGAACGTCGAAGATGGCGCGTTGGTCAAACAAGGCGACCTGCTGTTTACAATTGAGCCTGATCTCTACCAAGCAACACTCGAAGCGAGAAACGCCGATCTTGACCGGGCCGAGGCAAACCTTGAACTGGCGCGGGTTGAACTGGCGCGAAAACAAGAGCTTTTCGAACGGGATGCCACCCCCGAAGCTGAACGCGACATCGCGCGCGCGAATGAATTGGTGGCCGAAGCCGAAGTAAAAGCCGCCAAATCTGCGATCCAGCAAGCAGAGCTTGACCTCAGCTACACCGAAATTCACGCGCCTTTCGACGGTCGCATCGGACGGGTTGCAATCAGTGTCGGTGACGTGGTTGGGCCAACCAACCCGCCGCTGGTCAATATCGTCAGCGAAGCTCCGATTTACGTGAACTTCTCGGTAAACGAAAAACAATTCACATCAGTCCTTGAGACCATGAGCGCGACACCTTCGTCCCTCTCCGAGAATGAAAAAAGCCCGAATGTTCGCATAAACCTGCCAAACGGCACAGAACTGGATGAGACAGGAAAGATCGTATTCGTCGACAACCGCATCGACCCCTTGACCGGCGCAATTGCAATGCGCGCCGAGTTCGCAAATGCTGACCGGTTGATCGTCGACGGGGCCTTCCTGAATGTGCGGATTGAGGCGCTGGAACCAACGCTTGAGGTTATGATCCCCCAAGCCGCGCTGCAACGTGACCAACGCGGGGACTTTGTGCTTGTGGTCAACGATCAGCAGATGGTGGAACAGCGTTACATCACCACCGGCAACACGGAGGGTACGGCGGTCATTGTCAAAGACGGTCTTCGCGAGGGCGAAAGCGTGATTGTTGAAGGTTTACAAAGGGTCCGGCCTGGCGTTGCCGTTGATGCGGTCGTCGCATCTGAGCAGCCGGGAGAATAACCGATGTTCTCAGCCCTGTTCATCAGCCGCCCCAAGCTGGCGCTTGTTATTTCGCTTGTCCTGACAATCATGGGCGGTATCGGCTATCTGGTCTTGCCCGTGGCTCAATTCCCCGACATCACTCCGCCGGTTGTGAGTGTGTCCACAACGTATACCGGTGCAAACGCCGAAACTGTTGAAAATACCGTCGCCGCGCCCATTGAAGCGCAGGTAAACGGTGTGGATGACATGATTTATATGACGTCCACGTCTTCGGACAACGGGAGCTATTCGCTGAATATTACCTTTGAGGTGGGAACCGATCCCGACATCGCCTCGGTCAACGTGCAGAACCGCGTGGCGCAGGCGATGTCGTCGCTACCGGCTGAGGTGACATCATCGGGCGTGGTCACGCAAAAGGCGTCCACCAACATGCTGTTGCTGGTCACTCTGACCTCGCCGAATGGTACTTATGACAGTGTGTTCTTGTCGAACTATGCGTCGATCAACCTCAAAGACGCGCTGGCGCGTGTTCAAGGTGTCGGTAAGGCGGACGTTCTGACCAATCTGGAATATGCCATGCGGATCTGGATGGACCCGGATCAGATGGCGGCCTTGTCGATCACGCCGGGCGACGTGATCAACGCCATTCGCGAGCAAAACGTCGAAGTATCAGCAGGGTCAATTGGGGCGCCTCCGGTTCCTGAAGGGCAAACCTTTCAGTACACGATCAAGACCAAGGGCCGTCTGACCTCGGCCGATGAATTCGGAGAGATTGTCATTCGCACCGGCGATGCAGGGTCAATCGTGCGGGTCAGGGATATCGCACGTGTGGAACTGGGCGCAGAATACTATGCGGCCTCGGGTTTTTTCGACAGCGTTCCAGCAACAGTCATTGGCATCTATCAAGCCCCCGGAGCAAACGCGCTGGCGGTTTCCGAACGCGTCGAGGCAGAGCTTGAGCGCCTATCGCGCACATTCCCATCCGATGTGGAATATGACGTCCCCTTCAACACCACGGACTTTGTGGAACAATCCCTGAATGATGTGGTCTCAACCCTGATTTTGACCTTCACTTTGGTGATTTCCGTTGTGTTCGTCTTCCTTGGCAGTTGGCGCGCGACAATTATTCCCGCGGTCGCAATCCCGGTCTCGCTGATCGGGACATTCGCATTCCTGCTGCTGTTTGGAATGTCGTTGAACACAATCTCGCTGTTCGCCCTAGTTCTGGCCATCGGGATCGTGGTGGACGATGCGATTGTTGTGGTCGAAAACGTGGAGCGGATCATCGCAGAGGAAGGGCTACCGCCCGCCGAGGCAACCCGCAAGGCGATGGGGCAGATCACTGGCCCGGTCATCGCAACCACATTGGTTCTGCTGGCCGTGTTTGTGCCGGTGACCTTTATGCCCGGCATCTCGGGGCGGCTGTATTCACAGTTCGCCGTGACGATTTCAACCGCGGTCGTGATCTCATCCATCAACGCGCTGACGCTGTCTCCGGCCTTGTGCGGGCTGGTGCTGCGGGCACGTTCCGGTCCCCCCAAAGGGCTGTTGGCCGTCTTCGAAAACTTCATCGGCACCGTTCGGGGCGGCTATGTCGCAATTGTCCGTAAACTACTGATACTGCCTGTTATTGGACTTGGCATCATCGTTGCGTTGGCAATGGGCGGCGGGACGATCATGTCGAACACATCCAGTGGCTTCCTGCCGCTTGAGGATAACGGCTATCTTTTCGTCGACATCCAACTGCCCGATGCGGCCACGTTGGAACGGACCGAGGTCGTCTCGGCCCGGTTGGATGAACAGATTCAGCAAATCCCCGGTGTATCAAGTACAGTTCTGATTAACGGCTACTCGATGCTGAACGGGACCATCACCAACGGAGCTGCAATCTTTGTAAACCTTATCAACTGGGACGAGCGTCAGGAGGAAGACCTGAGCGCCAACGCGATTCTTGCGAAAATCCTGGCTATTGCTAACGGTGAGTCGGCGGCCTCGGTCGTCGCCTTCAACCCGCCCCCCATTCAGGGTCTGGGCATGTCGGCCGGTGTTGAAATGGAGGTTCAGCAAACAGGTGGTGGGTCGCCGCAGGATTTGGCCTCGGCCGTAGGATCGTTTGTCTACGCAGCGAACCAGCGGCCCGAGATCGGTCAGTCTTACACGACTTTCCGGGCAAATGTTCCACAGCTGTTTGTTGATCTGGACCGAGAGAAAGCCAAAACGCTGCAAGTGTCGGTGGCCGAAGTTTTCCAGACCATGCAGGCGCAGCTTGGGTCCTACTACGTGAACGACTTCAACCTGTTCGGACGGGTCTATCGCGTGATGATCCAAGCCGACGGCAGCTATCGCGACAATGTCGAGGATATCTCGAACCTTTATGTTCGTTCCACGACGGGTGAGATGGTTCCACTGGGAACTTTGGTCGATGTTGAAAACGTTTTGGGCCCGGTCCTACTGAAACGGCACAACCTATTCCGCTCGGCCACCGTTACGGCAGTTCCTGCGCCGGGGCTTTCAACGGGTGACGCAATCACCGTGATGACCGAAGAATCCGCGACTGCCCTGCCCCCCGGGTACGCATTCGAATGGACAGGAACCGCGCAACAGCAATTGGCGACGGGTGGACTTGTGGTTGTGATCCTGGGTCTCGCGATCATGTTCGGATATCTCTTCCTGGTTGGCCAATACGAAAGTTGGAGCATGCCGGTGTCCATCCTGCTTTCGGTGATCGTTGCCCTATTCGGCGCGGTGGCTGCAGTTGCTGTCGCTGGCAGCGATATCAACCTGTATACTCAGATCGGGATGATCATGCTTGTTGGCCTCGCATCGAAGAACGGCATCCTGATCGTCGAGTTCGCGATGGAGCAACGGGCCCAAGGTCTGTCGATCAAAGAAGCCGCCGCCGAAGCCGCGTTTCAGCGATTCCGCGCGGTGATGATGACCGCCCTGTCGTTCTTGCTTGGTGTTGTCCCGCTGCTGGTGGCCAGCGGTGCAGGCGCGGCCAGCCAGAAAGCCATCGGCGTGGCCGTGTTTGGTGGAATGCTGGCAGCGACGCTGGTTGGAGTCATTCTGGTGCCGGTTCTATACGCGTTGATGCAAAGCCTCAGGGAATGGATCAAAGGGTCAAAGAACGATCCCGGACCATCCGAGGAAACAGCGTAAGCCCAAAGAAAAACCCCGCCTGTTGGGCGGGGTCTTATTCTAGGCGGCAGCCTGCCTATGTTGGTCCATCCAATCCTGAATGCGCGCGACCTGATCTGCACTTAGTCGCAGACCAAGCTTGTTACGACGCCAGACGACATCTTCGGCCATACGCGCATACTCTTTGTCCATCAGCCATTGCAATTCGCGCGCGGTCAGCGTGGCACCAAAATCTTCTCCCAAATCCCCGGCGGTTTTGGCATCTGCCAGAATATCGCGGGCCTCGGTCCCATAGGCGCGCACAAGACGTTCGGCCCAAGCGCGATCCAAAAAGACAAAATCTTCCTCTAGACCGGCTACCAAATCCTGCACCCCATCAACCGGAAAGTCTCCTCCGGGTAAGGCAACGCCTGCGGTCCACGGGCCGGGCAGATCCGGAAAATGCTCGGCCACTTTCTCAAGCGCGCTTTCCGCCAATCGCCGGTATGTTGTGATCTTGCCGCCAAAGACATTCAGCACGGGCGCCCCACCCTGCGCATCGACTTTAAGCGTATAGTCCCGCGTCGCCGCAGTCGCGCTGCTGGCACCGTCATCATAGAGCGGCCGCACCCCGGAATAGGTCCAGACGATCTCATCGCGCGTCACAGGGGTTTTGAAGTACTTCGTCGCAAAGGCGCACAGATACTCTTGTTCTGCTTCGGTACAGACTGGACGCTCGGACGGGTTCGGATGATCCTGATCTGTTGTCCCGATCAGGGTGTAGTCACGCTCATATGGAATGGCAAAAATGATCCGGCCATCCTCACCCTGAAAGAAATAGCATTTGTCGTGGTCGAATAGTCTGCGAGTCACGATATGGCTGCCGCGAACCAATCGGACACCCTCACGCGAGTTAACACGGATTTTCGTCTGGATAATGTCGCCAACCCAAGGACCACCCGCGTTGATCAGCATCTTTGCTTTGATCACCCGCGTTTCTTCGCTGTCGCGATTGCGAACCGTAACCTGCCATAGATTGCCCATGCGCTCGGCTGACAGAACCTCGGTTCGAACCATGATGTTTGCGCCGCGCGCCTCAGCGTCGCGGGCATTGAGTACGACCAGCCGTGAGTCTTCGATCCAGCAATCCGAATACTCATAGGCGGTTTCGAACCTGTCCTGCAAAGGCCGCCCCTCAGGCGCGCTTTTTAGATCCAACGAAGCAGTTCCGGGAAGGATTTTTCGCCCTCCCAAATGGTCATACATGAACAATCCCAACCGGATCAGCCAAGCCGGGCGACGTCCCTTCATCCAGGGCATCACAGTGCCCAGCAAGCGCGAGGTTGGCGTTTCGGAATCAAAGCGCATATCCGCGTGATACGGTAGGACGAAGCGCATCGGCCAACTGATATGCGGCATCGCCCGCAGCAGGGTTTCGCGTTCGATCAAAGCCTCGCGGACAAGGCGGAACTCAAAATACTCAAGATACCGCAACCCACCATGAAACAGCTTGGTCGACGCCGAAGAGGTCGCCGACGCCAGATCGTTCATCTCAGCCAGCGCCACCGAAAGCCCGCGCCCAGCCGCATCCCGCGCGATACCGCAGCCGTTGATACCGCCGCCAATGATGAAAAGGTCCAAAACCTGTTCGTTTGTCTGTTCCATAACCGGATGATTCCCACTTCAACGCGAAACGCGCGCTTATTAACCGTATAGGCCCTCGTTTGGTCAATGCGATTCTTCGTTTATGTTCGTTATGCCGCAATTTGAGCATGAATCTACGGTTAAGGGCGAAGATTATGTTGCGCCACCAGCAAAAACGAACATAAACGAACCCAAGCAATAGGAGCAAACCGTGTCCCTTTCCTTTCGCCAGTCGGATATCTTGAACATTGCCCGGCAAGACGGCCGTGTGATGGTCGAGGACCTCGCCGCTCGGTTTAATGTCACGGTTCAGACCATCCGCCGCGACTTGTCCGAACTGTCGGACATGGGGAAACTCGACCGCGTTCACGGCGGCGCCGTTCTACGCTCGGGCGTTTCCAATATTGGTTACGAAGACCGCCGCGCAATGAACGCCGAGTCCAAAGCCCTGATCGCGCAGCACTGTGCACAGGATATTCCCGATGGTGCATCGATTTTCCTGAACATCGGCACCTCGACCGAATCCGTCGCCCGGCAATTGCTGGGCCACAAAGACCTGATGGTGGTGACCAACAACATGAATGTTGCCAACATATTAGTCGAAAACCCTAACTGCCAGATCGTTGTGGCGGGCGGTGTTTTGCGGCGGTCAGATGGGGGATTGGTCGGCAACCTGACGGTCGCAACCATCGAGCAGTTCAAATTTGACTTTGCGATCATAGGATGTTCTGCCCTGGATACTGCCGGAGACCTGTTGGATTTCGACTTTCAAGAGGTGCGTGTCAGCCAGACCATCATCGCGCAAGCCCGCAAGACCTGCTTGGTGGCAGACCAAACCAAGTTTCAACGTACCGCGCCCGCACGTATAGCCTCGCTGTCTGAGGTGGACATGTTCTACACAGATCAGCCTCTGCCTGCAGGATTGGCCGTGAAATGCACTGAGTGGCAGACACAGGTAAAGCTGTGTTCCTAATCTCAAAACAGTTTCAACGGCTGAGATTGGATCAACCCTCCCGAAAGGAGGACTAACCATGCGGTTGTTAGGTCAGTAGCTGGGCTGTTATAACGACCCGAGGTTACTGGCGCTGTTTCTGTTCCTCATGGGTTTGCCGGTGGATATGCGGTGGCTGCCATTAATACCTGCCAGGGCAAGAGTTTCTAGCAATTGTATCTAACACGGCCGCCCCGTTTCCCATTTCTGACGCCTTTTGCACAGGGTATTTGCGATAATGACGAGTTTTCGCCCGACCGCCATAACGGTGACGTTGTGCGATTTCCCAGCGTTTCGAAGTCGATCCGCGAAGGCCATCATTATTGTGATGGGAGGCAACCAATGCGGCTTGGAACAGGACATGTCGCAAACCACACCCACCCGCGCCAGCCTCAACTAGCTGCTATTTCGTCAAACCGCGCAGACCGCCTGAGACCAGGACATTTACTTCGTACAAAATCCGGGGCGCTGCCAATCCGCCTGGGCTGGCCAGATAGTTCGGGCTCCATTCCGGGTCGAATTTCTGTTTGAAAGACCGCAACCCCTCAAAATGATAGAACTGCTCGCCATGTTCATAAACAAAACCGCCGACGCGGTTCCAGAATGAGGCAAGCTGCCGGTTCTCAATCCCTGAAAACGGTGCGGCCCCCAGTGAAAACCACTGAAACCCCTGCTCGGCCCCCCATGACATCATTTCAGCAAACAAAGCATCCATGACAAAGCTGGGACTGTCAGGCTCATACCGCATCAGGTCCAGTGACAGTTCGAATTTATGACCGCTTTGAAACAGATTGGCAAAGGCAACAATCTGACCCGTATCCCCATTGCGCAGCACAGCATGATCAAAATACGACAGGTATTCATCATCAAAACCGCCAAGGGCAAAACCTTTCTCTGCGCCCGCCTTGTTTTCAAGCCAGTCGTCTGACACCTTGCGCAGTTCGGGCAGGATCGGGGCCAGTTTTTCTTTCGGGATGATTTCAAAAACATATCCCTCCCGCTCGGCCCGGTTCTTTGCCTGTCGGAACCGCTTGCGGGATTTCCCATCAAGCGAAAAGTCTTTCAGTGGCACCCGCGCGACCTCTCCGATTTTCAGAATAGACAGGCCAAGGTCGAGGAAGGTCGGCAGGTATTTTGTGGAAACGCTGTAGAATGCGCAAAGCTTACCTTCCTTGTCCGCCATCTCGCGCAGTTGCCAGATCAACTGCTTACCTGTCTTTTCGTCGCCTACCGGTTCGCCCTTGCTGATCAAGGCATTTCCGGTGTCAGCGTAGGCCAGGAACGCGCTATCGTCTGGCGCGATCAGAAACTGTTTGTCTCCGGTCAGCGAAATCTGCGCCTCGGTGTCTTCGCTTTCTAACGCCAAACGTTCCACCACTGGTGGTATTTCAGTCCGTACTGGCTGAGGTATTTCCCGCCCGAACAAAGAGTTAACAGCAACAACGCCAACAATCACCGCGACCACCAGGCTAGAGCGCAAGAAGCGCGAGGCGTCGCTGCTCCAGGCGAATTCCCACCACAATGCGTTCTGGTACTCGACATGCGAATAGGCAAATAACCCGATCCAGAAGATCACTGCCAACAAGGCGATCACGCTGACCAGCCACGGAATGTTCAGTCGGAAAATCGAAGCACCGCTGACGCGATAGAACGCATCGCGAAACGTGGCGAGCACGGCAGTTGAGACCAGCATGCCGATGGCTTCATGCGTATCCAACCCCTTGGTCAACGAGGCAACGCATCCAGCCACCATCAGCAGCATCGCAACGACCCACGCGCGATAAAGTTTGCGGAACAACCCGCGTGAGACCAGGATCAGCAAAACGCCGACAGTGCTGCCCGCCAGATGAGACGCCTCGACAAAGGACAGCGGTAGGACGTCACGCAGCACGCCAAGGCTCTGGCTACTGGACGGCAAAGCCCCCGAAACCAGCAGAATGATCCCCGCCACGGCAGTCACACCTGCGGCCACCATAGGAACGATCGGCCGTATCGCACGGTAGATCCACGTGGCTGCACCGCTGATGTGATGGCGGTGTGTCAGCGCCGAGGCCACCGCGATCGCAAGGCTGGCTACAACAAAGGGTAAAAACGTGTAGACCAACCGATACAGCAACAGGGCCGCGATAACGTCAGACCGGCCAGAGGCACCCAGACCTGCAATCAATGTCGCCTCGAACGCGCCAATTCCGCCGGGCGCGTGGCTGAGAATGCCGACTGCAATCGCGCCTATAAAGATCGTAAAGAAATACGGATACCCGACCCCCAGATCATTGGGCAACAGGGTGTACAGCACCATCGACGCGCCGAACAGGTCTCCGATTGCTGCCAGGGTCAGCAGACCTGCGAGCTTGCCGCCCGGCAGGTTGAATCCGAATCCGCCATAGGCCAGCTTACGCCCGCCCTTTGCAAGCCAGAGAAACAGCGCAGCAAGTGCGGCAAGCAAGCCCAGCCCGATCACGGTCTCAGTCGTATCGCTGATCGGCAAAATCTTTGATATTCCGTCCGGGTGAAAAGTGAACAAAATACCCAGCAAAAGCACCAGCCCAGACCAAAACGCGATCCATGACGTCGCAATGACACCCGCAACACGGCTGAGATCCAGCCCAAGCGAGGCATAGATACGATAGCGGATCGCTGTTCCGGTGATGTACGAGAACCCAAGGCAGTTGGACACGGCATACCCGCTTGCCCCGGCCATTCCCGCAACGGTCAGAGGCACCTCTCCCTTTGCTACGCTCTGCACGGCGAATACGTCATACATGGACAGCGACAAGAAGCTGAAACAGGTCCAGCCCAGGGCGATTGCCAAGACTGTCCAATGCGTATTCGCCACATCCGCCTTAACATCGGCCCATTTTACATGCTCGGACAGTTCATGCAGAACGACCAGCGCGATCAGTGTAACAAAAATCGGGACCGCAATCCGTACTGCGGGTTTTTCGAGAAACCCAGCCGCGCGCTCGGCAAGACGCACTGCCCACAGCTCTTTGTCAATCTCCTGCGTGGTCATAGTCTTCCTCTGCTCTGAGGCACTGCAACGATCCCGCGCGCGGGTGGGCGACGCGGAGCAACTGTTGCACAAATTCCTTAAAGCTCAAAACACTGCGAAGGTTCAGACCCGGCCTTTTCGCGTGGATAGCAATAGATTGGTCTCGGACCGGGTGATCCCCTCCATCCGTCGGATCAGGAAAAGAACTTCGTCGAGTTCCGCCAAGGTCTCGGTGCCGATCTCCGCGATTAGGTCCCAACTGCCGTTTGTTGTATGCACGGCGCGTACTTGGCGCAGGGCGGCAATGCGTGCCATCGTTCGTTCGGTCCCACGGCCTTCGATCTCAAGCATCATCAGGCCACGCACAGGGCTTTCCGCAACATCCTGCCGGGTAAGCACGGTAAAACCCACGATCTCGCCAGATTGCTTTAGGCGCTGCAAGCGGCTGCGTACGGTTGTCCGCGTCACACCAAGCGTATCCGCCAATTCCGAGAGCGATGCCCGCGCATCCCGATGCAAGGCATTTAGCAGCTTACTGTCCAAACCGTCCATGGTGCCTTCTCATTTTGAATGCATCGGTTTCTTTTTGAACACTTTGACCTCTTTTCGCAACCCGTACTGAATGGTTAAACAAACATATGGACAACAAACACGTTATATTGGTCGGCGCTCCGATGGATGCGGGAAAGCGCCGTCAGGGCTGCCGGATGGGGCCAGACGCCTATCGGGTGGCCGGTCTGGATCAGGCCTTGATTGATCTGGGACACCAGGTTTCAGACATCGGCAATGTTTCTCCCGACAAAACAGATGTGCCTTTGCACGACCATCTGTTTGCACTGCCCGAAGTCATCGGCTGGACCCGCGCGCTGAGCCGTGCGGCGCAAGACTCTGCTGCGAAAGGGCTACCCATATTCATGGGCGGCGATCACGCATTATCCATGGGTACTGTTTCCGGTATGGCCGCCCACGCCAAAAAGCTGGGCCGCCCGCTATTCGTGTTGTGGCTTGACGCCCATAGCGACTTTCACACGCCCGACAGTACCGGCAGCGGCAACCTTCACGGAACCCCGGTGGCTTATTTCACGGGCCAGCCCGGCTTTGACGCGTTTCCCCCGGTGACCAATCCAGTCCCGACTGATCGCGTGGGCATGATCGGGTTGCGTTCGGTCGATCCCGCCGAACGTGCGCGGCTAGAGAAAGATCACGCAATGCTGGCCGACATGCGCAGCATTGATGAACACGGTATCAAAGCCCCCCTGATCGCTTTCCTTGACCGTGTCCGCGCAGCGAATGGCCTTTTGCATGTCTCGCTGGATGTCGATTTTCTGGATCCCTCTATCGCCCCCGCCGTCGGAACAACCGTACCCGGCGGCGCAACCGAGCGTGAGGCGCATCTGGTCATGGAGCTGCTGCACGAAAGTGGCCTCGTCTGCGCGCTGGACCTTGTGGAGCTGAATCCGTTCCTTGACGAACGCGGTCGCACCGCAAGGCTGATGGTTGATCTTGCGGCCTCATTGTTGGGTCGCCGCATCTTTGACCGCCCAACCCGGAGCTTTTGATGCATCCCCCCGCGAACCGTCATGCAGGTTTTGAAAAACACGACCACCCCGCTCCGCCGCCACTGGCGGTTCCAACACTTGAAACGAACGGTGGAACCATGCGCTGCATGATTGCTGATCTCCACCTGTCCCGCCGATAGGAGACCCCGATGCAACCTTCCGACAAGGCGCTTGTGCCTTTTGTATCCGTCGATAACATGATGCGGCTTGTGCATCACGTCGGGGTCGAGCGGATGATCACCCAGATCGCCGACCAGATCGAATCCGACTTTAAGCGGTGGGAAAGCTTTGACAAAACTCCGCGTATCCCTGCGCATTCGCCGCACGGCGTGATCGAGCTTATGCCCACGTCAGACGGCGAAGCCTATGGTTTCAAATACGTCAACGGCCATCCGAAGAACACGTCCGAAGGGTTGCAGACCGTGACCGCTTTTGGCCTGCTGGCGGATGTTTACACCGGCTATCCCACCCTTCTGACCGAAATGACCATGCTGACCGCCCTGCGCACAGCCGCGACATCGGCGCTGGTCGGAAGCTATCTGGCACCCAAATCCTCTACAGTCATGGCGATGATCGGCAACGGTGCCCAGTCAGAGTTTCAGTGTCTCGCCTTCAAAGCAATGTGCGGGATCACAACGGTGCGCCTGTATGACACTGACAGCAACGCGACCAAGAAATGCGCCGCAAACCTTCAGGGAACGGGACTGACCGTCGTCTCCTGCTCAACCCCGGAAGAGGCGATTGAGGGCGCGCATATCATCTCGACCTGCACGGCTGACAAAAAATACGCAACGATCCTGACCGACAACATGGTTGGCCCCGGCGTGCACATAAACGCCATCGGCGGCGACTGCCCCGGCAAGACCGAATTGCACAAGGATATCCTTCTGCGGTCAGACATCTTTGTCGAATATCCAGAACAGACACGGATCGAAGGTGAGATTCAGGCGTTGGATGATGATCACCCAGTGACCGAAATGTGGAAGGTCATGACCGGTCAAGCCGAAGGGCGTCGCGATGATCGCCAAATCACCCTTTTCGACAGCGTCGGCTTTGCGATCGAGGATTTTTCGGCCCTGCGTTACATCAAGTCCGCAATCGAAGGCACTGATTTTTACGAGCCATTGGACATGCTGGCCGACCCCGACGATCCACGCGACCTGTATGGGATGCTGATGCGGGCAAGCTGAAAAGACCCGCAAATGGCAGTACTTAGCCGCCGGCCCATCGCCGGGGGCTTTTTCTATCCGGCCAATGACGGCAGGTAAAGAACGATGCCAGGGAACGCCACAAGCAAAGCAATGGTGACACCATCCGCGATAAAGAACGGTGTCACGCCTTTGAACACATCCTGAACGCTCAGATCAGGGCGAACGCCGGCGACTACGAAGCAATTCAGGCCGATGGGCGGAGTGATCAAACAGAACTCAGCCATTTTGACTACCAGTATACCAAACCAGATCGCACACATCGGGCCGGACATGCCAAAGGTGCTTTCTGCGGCGCTGACCGTCTCTCCCCCGTTCAATGCCATAACTGCCGGATAGACAACGGGCAGCGTCAGCAGCAGCATACCGATAGCGTCCATGAACATACCCAGCACTGCATAGGCCAGAAGTATGCAGATCAGGATCAGCATCGGCGCCATTTCCAATGACGTGATCCAGTCCGAGAACGCCCCCGGCAAATCAGCAAACCCCAGAAAGCGCACATAGATCAGCACGCCCCAGATGATCGAAAAAATCATCGCGGTCAGCTTGGCGGTTTCCAGCAGGGCGGATTTCAACTCGGTCCAGCGCATTCCGTGGAAAACGGCAAAGCAGAAGACGATGAAGGCGCCGATTGCGCCCCCCTCGGTTGGGGTGCCCCACGCTTTTTCACCGAACGGGTTGTAGACAAAGCAGATGATGATCAGGATCACGGCAACGATCGGCAATGCACCGGGCAACGAGGCAAAGCGCTGTTTCCATGTAAAGCCTGTGACCGGAGGGCCAACAGTTTTGAAAAAGACCGCGATGCCAACGATCAGCAGCCCGTAAATCACTGCCGAAAACGCTCCGGGAATGAAGCCCGCCAACAACAGCTTGCCTACATCCTGCTCAACAATGATGGCGTAGATCACAAGGATTGCCGAAGGCGGGATTAACGAGGCCAGCGTCCCACCGGCAGCAACGACCCCGGCTGCGAATTGCTTGTTGTATCCGACCTTGAGCATTTCCGGGATGGCGATCCGGGCAAAGACTGCCGAAGTTGCCACCGACGCGCCGGATACAGCAGCAAACCCGGCCGTTGCGAACACTGTCGATACAGCCAATCCCCCCGGCACCCACGCCACCCAGCGTTTTGCGGCCTCGAATAGCGCGCGGGTAAGACCTGCGTAGTAGGCGAGGTACCCAATCAGGATAAAGGTCGGGATGAGGCTGAGCGTATGGGCGGCCACTTTCGAATGCGGCACCTGCCCCGCCGTTTTGACGGCAACTGTCAGAGCTTTGCCGAAGCGATCCGGTTCGTATCCGAACTTGGCCCAGAAAATCCATACCAGCCCCACAAGCCCGGCAAGACCGGCTGCAAAAGCCACCCGCATGCCTGTGACGACCAAAACCAGTAGACCGCCTGTGACCCACAGGCCAATGTCTATCGTGTCCATGCGTTAGTCCTGCCCTTCGAATTGTTCTGCCTCGGCCGCGGCCTGCGCCGCCGCATCCTGGATCAGGGGTACGGCGACCGGATGTTCCAGCCCCAACAGAAAGGCGCGGCCATACCCCCATACCTGCAGCATCAACCGCGCGCACAGAACCGAAAACGCCACCGGCGCCAGCAACTTGGCAGGCCAGAGCGGAATACCGATGTCGATTGAGCTGTCGCGGCTCCAGAGTGGAGCGCCGAAGTCAAAAGATCGGTCAAAGTGGGACCAACTGCCCCAGACCAGCGCCAGCATGAGCACAAGGATCAAGATCACTGAGATCAGCTCGAACAGCCAAAGCGCGCGGCCGTGCAAACGCGCGATCATGATGTCCATGCGGATATGCCCACCGCTGCGCTGTACATAAGAAATACCCAGGAAGGCTATCAACGGCATGGCCTGTTCAATCCAGTCCACATAGCCGGGTAAAGGTGCATTGATTGCATTACGCCCGCTAACGGAAACAACGGCAAGCACCATCAGGCCAAAAACAGCCAGACCGCTGATCAATGCCAAAAACTGCTCTAACTTCAACAAGTGACGATCCAGCCGACTGAGGAGGCTGCCGTCTTCAAGCACCGTGGCCTGTCCTGCCATTCCGGTGATCCCCTATTTTATATTGGTGTTCGGGTGCCCGGTCAGGCACCCGAAGCCGGCTATCAGTTTCCGCCGCGTTGCTGCTTTAGCGTGGTTTGTACGAGATCATAAAGATCCTGCGCCGGAAGTCCCTGTGCGGACATATCCGCGATCCACTGCTCGCGGATCGGATCGGCTGCCTTGGTCCGGAACTCTTGCAGTACGGCCTCGTCGATTTCCACCTTCTGCACGCCTTTTTCGGTCAGAACGCCGTCCCACTGTTCAAGCAAGCCACCATAATTGGCAAGATAGTGGTCAATCGCTTCGTCAATGGAACTATCAAGTGCTTCACGATGCTCAGCCGGTAGCGACTCATACGCATCGATATTCACAACGACCGGACAATTAACCGTGCCGGGGTTCAGGTTGGCGGTCCACCAATCGGCCTCGTTGATGGTGCCGAATGACAGGTGAGCGTGCTGCGCAAAGGCAACTGTATCGACGACGCCCGATTCCATCGCGTTGAAGGCTTCGGTTGCAGGGACCGAGGTCGGCACGCCGCCGACCGCTTCAAAAGCCTGACCCAGACCACCCGTGGCACGAACCCGCATTCCTTCGAACTCGGCCAGTTCATCACGGGGTTCGCCGGTGCCCACCAAGTTATACTGCGGCATGGGCGAGGTCATAATGATGCGCGCATTCCACTGCGCCATCTCTTCCTTGACCGCCGGGTGATCATAGACGGCATGGCTGACTGCTACTTCTTCTTCCAGCGTGTTTACACCCAGAAACGGCAGTTCAAGCACGGTGATCGCGCGGTTCTTGTCGCGGTGATACCCAGCGCAGAATTGCGCCATTTCGAACGCGCCAATCTCAATCCCGTCAAGGTTCTCGCGCGGCTTTGACAGGCCGCCATAGCTGACATTGATTGTAAAATCGCCATTGGTTTTTTCACTGACCAGTTCCGCCAGCTTTTCGACATGCTCGGTAAAGGCGCGACGCTTACCCCAGACCGATGCATTCCATTCGGTTGCCGCGGCCTCGGACACGAATGCAACGCTTACGGCGGCGACAGCAGCACCGCTGAACAATTTGTTCATCATGATTTCTCCCTTTTTTGCGCTTCTTACATAAACGCTTGGGATAAGGCTAGGGCCAACATCGAAACCTGCCAACCCCAGACTGGTATGTCCAAGCAGGGTGTCTACCAGCGCTAACAACCGAAAGATGAGTCAGGGATGTAAAAAATCCAAACTGAAAGCTGCCAAATTCGCACTTGGAAGCATAACATCTATGTAATTGTTTTTTATACTTTTTTAAACCTATCTAGAAATTAGTTTACACTTTTTTACAGTAGGATAAAATTTATTTACAAATAAAACTAAGGATATCGGTAATTTATTTCATTGTTTTCAGAACTGCTTATTATCCTCGTCGGGGAGGATACGGGTCGACATCGCCCGTTCCACGGGCAAGATTCGGCCCAGTGAAATGAAGTCAAGAGGGAGGAGCCTCAGTATGACAACCGCTGCCCAGGCAGATTCTAAAGTGTATCCGCCATCCGCCGAAACCGCTGCACGCGCCCATGTAGATGCTGAAAAGTACAGTGAAATGTACAAGGCCTCAATCGAAGACCCTATTGCGTTCTGGGGTGAACAAGGCAAGCGGGTAGATTGGATCAAGCCCTACACTCAGGTAAAAGATGTCAGCTACGAATTTGGTTCGGTCGGTATCAATTGGTACGCCGATGGTACGCTGAACGTGTCCGCCAACTGCCTGGATCGTCACTTGGAAACACGCGGCGATCAGACCGCGATCATCTGGGAGCCGGATGACCCAAGTGACGAAGCCCAGCACATTACCTATGCCGAGCTTCACCGTCGCACCTGCCGGATGGCGAACATCCTTGAGTCCCTTGGCGTGCGTAAAGGTGACCGGGTTATCATATACCTTCCGATGATCCCCGAGGCCGCGTACGCGATGTTGGCCTGCGCTCGGATTGGCGCAATTCACTCCATCGTTTTCGCCGGCTTCTCCCCGGATGCGCTGGCCGCTCGTGTGAATGGTTGTGACGCCAAGGTTGTCATCACCGCAGATGAAGCTCCGCGCGGTGGCCGCAAGACACCGCTGAAATCCAACGCGGACGCGGCTTTGTTGCATTGCAAAGACACCGTAAAGTGTTTGGTGGTCAAGCGTACTGGCGGTCAGACGACGTGGGTCGACGGTCGTGACTACGACTACAACGAAATGGCGCTTGAGGCGGATGACTACAGCGCACCTGCCGAGATGAACGCCGAAGATCCCCTGTTTATTCTTTATACCTCGGGATCGACCGGTCAACCGAAGGGCGTTGTGCATTCCACAGGCGGGTATCTTGTGTATGCCGCCATGACGCACGAGATCACCTTCGACTATCACGACGGCGACGTTTATTGGTGTACTGCGGATGTCGGCTGGGTTACTGGACACAGCTACATCGTCTATGGTCCGCTGGCAAACGGTGCGACCACGGTGATGTTCGAAGGCGTCCCGACATATCCGGATGCCTCGCGCTTCTGGCAGGTCTGCGAAAAACACAAGGTGAACCAGTTCTACACTGCGCCGACGGCAATTCGCGCCCTTATGGGTCAGGGCAATGAATATGCCGAGAAGTGTGATCTGAGCGATCTGCGCACGCTTGGCACCGTGGGTGAGCCGATAAACCCCGAAGCCTGGACCTGGTACAACGAGGTTATCGGCAAAGGCAAATGCCCCATCGTCGACACGTGGTGGCAAACAGAAACCGGCGGTCACCTGATGACCCCCCTGCCCGGCGCACACGCGATGAAGCCGGGTGCCGCGATGAAGCCATTCTTTGGCATTGAGCCAGTCGTTCTTGACCCGCAATCAGGTGTCGAAATCGAAGGCAACGGGGTTGAGGGCGTTCTGTGCATCAAAGACAGTTGGCCCGGTCAGATGCGGACTGTCTGGGGTGACCATGAGCGGTTCGAAAAGACCTATTTCTCGGATTATAAAGGTTACTACTTCACGGGTGACGGGTGCCGCCGTGACGAGGATGGCGACTATTGGATCACCGGGCGCGTGGATGACGTGATCAACGTCTCAGGCCACCGTATGGGAACCGCCGAAGTGGAAAGCGCACTTGTGGCGCATGCCGCCGTGGCCGAGGCCGCCGTTGTCGGATACCCGCACGAAATCAAGGGGCAAGGTATATATTGCTACGTCACCTTGATGAATGACCGTGAACCTTCGGACGACCTTGTGAAAGAGCTACGCACCTGGGTTCGAACCGAAATCGGACCGATTGCCAGCCCTGACGTGATCCAATGGGCGCCGGGCCTGCCCAAGACCCGCTCCGGCAAAATCATGCGTCGTATTCTGCGCAAGATTGCTGAAAACGACTTTGGCGCCCTGGGTGACACGTCGACACTGGCCGATCCTTCGGTTGTCGAAGACCTTATCGAAAACCGTGCGAACAAGTGAGGATGTGATGGACGCTGCCACGACCATATCTCCTGCCGTTCTGATCCTTCTCGGCCCTCCGGGTGCCGGGAAGGGCACGCAAGCTCGGATGCTTGAGGAAAAGTTCGGACTGGTTCAACTCAGCACCGGTGACTTGCTGCGCGAAGCTGTCGCTGCAAAGACCGAAGCTGGCAAAGCCGCCAAGGCCGTGATGGAGGCCGGCGAACTGGTCAGTGATGAGATCGTCATCGCCATCCTGCGCGACCGTATGACCCAGCCCGATTGTGCAAAAGGCGTCATTCTGGATGGATTCCCGCGCACCACCGTACAGGCCGAGGCGCTGGACGACCTGCTGGCTTCGTCCGGTCAAAAAATCAACTCTGCCATCAGCCTCGAGGTTGAAGATGCGGAAATGGTGATCCGCATCTCGGGGCGCTACACCTGCGCCGGCTGCGGTGAAGGATATCATGACAAGTTCAAGCAGCCGGTAGAAGACGGCAAGTGCGACAAGTGCGGCCACACTAAATTCAAGCGCCGTGCGGATGATAACGCAGAGACAGTCGCATCCCGACTGACCGCATATCACGCACAGACCGCACCGCTGATTGACTACTATAAGACCCAAGGCGTGCTGAAAGGCATTGATGCCATGGGCCAGATCGATGACATCGCCCGCGACCTGCAAGGGGTTGTGCGCGAGGTTATGACCTAAGGGGAGGAGACGAGCCGCAAGGCTCTGATCCAACAACAGAATACTTCAATGGACCCGCCTTGGCGGACCGGAGAAGTTTTGCCTGACGTCACGGGGCGTTTGGCACATTCGAGAAGCGGTCCGACGCACTGGAGGAGTTGGGCAAGGACTGCCAAACGAGAACAAGGAGGAACCCGCAATGGCGGATCAATCAACAGACTCCGCGCAGACTGCCGAGGCCGACAAGGGCTATTGGCAGGCCAACCTGCGTCTCATCTACATCAGCCTCGCGATCTGGGCGCTGGTGTCGTTTGGATTCGGCATCCTGCTGCGTCCGTTGCTATCGGGCATCGCCATAGGCGGTACTGATCTGGGCTTTTGGTTCGCTCAGCAAGGATCAATCCTGGTCTTTCTGGTGCTGATCTTCAACTACGCCTGGCGCATGAACAAGCTGGACGCCGAACACGGCGTGGATGAGGAGTAAACCCAATGGACCAGTTTACCATCAACCTGCTGTTTGTTGGCGCATCCTTTGCGTTATACATCGGCATCGCGATCTGGGCCCGCGCGGGTTCCACATCCGAATTCTACGCCGCTGGTCGCGGCGTTCATCCCGTTACAAACGGTATGGCGACTGCGGCGGACTGGATGTCCGCGGCCTCGTTCATCTCGATGGCGGGCCTTATTGCCTTTACCGGCTATGACAACTCAACCTTCCTGATGGGTTGGACCGGGGGCTACGTGCTGCTGGCACTGCTGCTTGCGCCTTATCTGCGTAAGTTCGGCAAATACACCGTCTCGGAATTCATCGGCGACCGTTTTTACAGCCAGACCGCACGTATCGTTGCGGTGATCTGTCTGATCGTTGCGTCGGTGACTTACGTTATCGGTCAGATGACTGGCGTGGGCGTGGCCTTTGGCCGCTTCCTTGAGGTGTCCAACACATCCGGTCTGCTGATCGGTGCCTGTGTGGTGTTTGCCTACGCGGTGTTCGGCGGGATGAAAGGTGTGACCTATACCCAGGTCGCTCAGTACTGCGTGCTGATCACAGCCTACACCATCCCGGCGATCTTCATTTCGCTGCAACTGACCGGTACGCCCGTTCCGGCGCTTGGCCTGTTTGGCGACACTGCCAGTGGTGAGCCTTTGCTGACCAAGCTGGACGCGATCGTGACCGAGCTGGGCTTTGCGGAATACACAGCACACCACGCAAACACGCTGAACATGGTTCTGTTCACGCTGTCGCTGATGATCGGTACGGCCGGTCTGCCGCACGTAATCATGCGCTTCTTCACCGTGCCGAAAGTGTCTGACGCCCGCTGGTCCGCTGGCTGGACGCTGGTATTCATCGCGCTGCTGTACCTCACTGCTCCTGCGGTTGGCGCAATGGCGCGTCTGAACATCAGTGACATGATGTGGCCGAACGGTGGCATTGAAGGTGGTGCGGTTGCTATCGAAGATATCGACAACGATCCGCGTTACGACTGGATGAAGACGTGGCAGAAAACCGGTCTGCTGGACTGGGAAGACAAGAACGGCGACGGCAAAATCCAGTACTACAACGATCAGAACGCTGACTTGCAGGCGATCGCTGAGGAAAAAGGCTGGGTCGGAAACGAGTTGACCAAATTCAACCGTGACATCCTGGTTCTTGCCAACCCCGAGATTGCCAACCTTCCCGGTTGGGTGATCGGTCTGGTCGCTGCTGGTGGTCTTGCGGCTGCTCTGTCAACCGCTGCGGGCCTGTTGCTGGCGATTTCGTCGGCCGTGTCGCACGACCTTGTAAAAGGTGCGATCAACCCGCAGATCTCGGAAAAGGGTGAGCTTCTGGCCGCTCGTATCGCAATGGCCGTGGCAATCGTTGTCGCAACCTACCTGGGTCTGAACCCACCGGGCTTTGCGGCGCAAACAGTGGCCTTGGCCTTCGGTCTGGCGGCTGCCTCGATCTTCCCGGCGCTGATGATGGGGATCTTCTCGACCCGCATCAACAACACCGGTGCGGTCTGCGGTATGCTGGCTGGTCTGGTCGTGACCCTGGTCTACATCTTCCTGCACAAAGGCTGGTTGTTCATTCCGGGCACCAACTCGTTCACCGATGCTGACCCGCTGCTGGGTCCGATCAAGTCGACCTCGTTCGGCGCTATCGGTGCGATGATCAACTTTGCAGTCGCATATGTTGTCGCTGGCATGACCAAAGAGACTCCGCAGGAGATCAAGGAACTGGTCGAAAGCGTCCGTATTCCCCGTGGCGCGGGTGCAGCTCAGAATAAATGAGCATGATGCGGCATATGGATAACCTCCAAGTGCCGCGTTTTTCGACCAACTTTTCCCGCCCGGCATTCCACCGGGCGGGATTTTTCCACCAGAAGCCAAGGATCGACTGATGCCTTTGTCCCATGACCAGATCACCCGGTTTCTGAAATCCGTACACCCGTACGACGCTCTGCCCCCCGAAACGCTGGACGATCTGGCAAAACAGGTCGAGGTGTGGGAGGTCGACGAAGGTTTCCCTGTCTACGAGCTTGGCAACACTCTGCCCGGCCTGTTTGTGATTTACGAAGGACAGGTGCAGATCACGGATGAAAACGGCGCTGTTGTTTCGCAACTGGGCCTGCGAAATTCCTTTGGCGAGCGCGGCCTGATGAAAGACGGCAAAGCCGCCACCCACGCACATGCGCACACGCCATCTGTGCTGATGGTGCTGCCCCCCAATGTGGTGCGCGGGTTAATCGACGACCATGACGTCGTCGCCAAGTTTTTCAACCGAACACGAGGCGACCGGGTCAGCCCGCAAAGCCTTGCAACCAGCTCGATCGACGTGCTGATGGCGCATAACCCGGCCACCTGCCCGCCTTCTTTGCCTGTAAACGAGGCCGCGCGGCTGATGCGAGACCGCCATATCTCGTCACTATGCGTGACCGAAAGCGATGGCCTGCTGGGTATAGCAACCCTGCGTGACATATCGGGTAAATACGTGGCGGATGGGATGCCTGCGGGTACTCCGGTTTCGGAAATCATGACGCCGAACCCTATCACGCTGTCGCCGTCTGATATCGGCTCGGACGTTCTGCACGTGATGATGGAGCGTGGGATTGGTCACATACCGATCTGTGAAGGCGGAAAGCTGATTGGGATTGTGACTCAGACTGACCTGACGCATTACCAAGCTGTGAACTCTGCCGAGTTGGTGCGCCGGATCGCACATGCAAATTCGGCGGATGAAATGGCGCAGGTTACTGCAGAGATTCCGCAGCTGTTGGTACAACTGGTCGCTGGCGGGAACCGGCACGAAATTGTCACTCGCCTGATTACGGACATCGCGGATACCGCCACCCGTCGCCTGCTTGCTTTGGCTGAACAGAAACTTGGCCCGCCGCCGGTGCCGTATCTTTGGCTGGCTTGCGGCTCACAAGGACGGCAGGAACAGACCGGAGTCTCGGATCAGGACAACTGCCTGATGCTGGATGACAGCGTGACCGAGGGCGACATGGCCTATTTCACGGATCTGGCTAAGTTTGTTTCCGACGGGTTGGACACTTGCGGATATTTTTACTGTCCCGGAGACATGATGGCGACCAATCCGCGTTGGTGCCAGCCAGTGCGCGTTTGGCGCGACTATTTCAGCGGCTGGATCGCGAAACCAAACCCCGAAGCACAAATGCTGGCGTCGGTGATGTTCGATCTGCGCCCAATCGGCGGCGCGTTCGAACTGTTCGAAGACCTTCAGGCCGACACGCTGGCGGCGGCCAATGCGAACTCGATCTTCGTGGCGCACATGATTTCAAACTCGTTGAAACATACTCCGCCACTTGGCTTACTGCGCGGGTTTGCGACCATTCGGTCGGGTGAGCATCGCAACACGCTGGACCTTAAGCACAATGGCGTTGTGCCTGTCGTCGATCTGGCCCGCGTCTACAGCCTGCAGGGACAACTGACCGAGGCCAACACGCGCGCCCGTTTGAAAGCTGCCGAAGCGGCAAATGTCCTCAGCCCGTCCGGTGCGCGCGATCTACTGGATGCTTATGATCTGATAGCAGAAACACGGCTGGAACATCAGGTGAGGCTGGTAAAGTCCGGTGAAAAACCCAACAACTATCTTCCGCCATCCGCTTTGTCGGACTTTGAGCGAAGTCATCTACGCGACGCTTTCGTTGTTGTAAAAACGATGCAATCTGCCGTGGGCCATGGCAAAGGTATGCTGGGCTAGACAAGAAAATAAACGGGTGCAATCGCCCGGAATTCGGAGAGATATATGTTTCTGGAACTGATCGGCACAATCTTTGCGGGCTTTGCCTTTGCCGGCGTGGCCATGCTGGTGAACAAACTGACGGGCGGTCGCCTGCCCCGCTGGTCAGCGCCTGTCGCCGCAGGGTTGGGCATGATCGGAGTGACGATCGCCAGTGAGTATTCATGGTACGACAGAACAGTCGAGACCCTGCCCGAAGGTATGGAAATCGTGCAGGAGGTCGAAAGCAAAGCCTTCTATCGCCCCTGGACCTATGCGATGCCATTCGTCAATCGCTTCGCTGCGGTCGACACGGTGTCTGTTCGGACAAATGAACAAGTTCCGGAACAAAGGCTTGTGGACATGTACTTTTTTGGTCGCTGGGCGCCTGTAGAGAAACTTCCGATTGCTGTTAACTGCGCCACAAATAGCCGCGCCAGTCTGGCGGACGGGGCAGAATTCGGCGACGATGGCGGGATACTGAACGCCGACTGGCTGAATGTCAGTGCCCAAGACCCAATCATCGAGGTCACCTGCGGAGTGTAACATGCTAAACCGGTTAAGCCTGCGCGTACGCATTTTTCTGTTCTTCTGCCTGTTGGCCGTTGGTGCGCTTGCCGTTAGTTCTGTTGCGCTTTGGATCAGTTACCTGCGCGTCGCTGACCCATCCCTTGTCAATGCGTTCATCATGGCAGAAATCCTGATGGGATTTGGGTTCATCGCCCTGATTATCGCTGTTTGGCTTCTGTTTGACGACAATGTTGCGAAACCCATCGAACGCTTGTCAGCACAATTGCGCGCGCGTGCCCATGCTGGTGTCAGCACGGATGTCGATACGCAAGCCGCGCGCTATCTGGGCGATCTTGCGCCTGCTGCGGCGGGGTTGGCCGAGCAACTTTCTGGGAAAACCCTGGATGTCGCCCAAGCCGTTGCAGCCGAAACCGCCTATCTGACAGCCGAAAAAGAGAGGCTTACGGCGCTGCTGACCGAGATACCTGTCGCGATGGTTCTCGCCAGTCCGACGCATAGGATCGTCCTTTATGACGGGCAGGCCGCCGGAGTTCTGGCCCAGATCGCGCATCCTCGTCTAAACGCGTCTTTGTTCGAATACCTGCAGCGCGGACCCTTGGAGCAGGCCCACAAGAAACTGTCGAAATCCGGGTTTGAAGTCGACTGTACTCTCACCAGCGTCGACGGTGCGCAAACCTATTCAGCGCGGATGAAGCCATTGGGGGACGCTCCCGGTTACTTACTGATTTTTGACGAAAGCGCCGTGAATATCTCACCCGAAGAAGCGCGGCCCCTGGTCTATGATTTCGACCTGTTGAACAGCACGGACGGAGGCCAGTTCGAATCCCTCGCGCTGCAGGAACTGTGTTTTGTGGTGTTCGACACCGAAACCACAGGGCTACTGCCGCACAAGGATGAGATTGTCCAGATCGGAGCAGTTCGGGTCGTCAATGGGCGCATTGTCGAAGGCGAACATTTAGACATGCTGGTCGATCCCGGTATGCCGATCCCGCCAGCCTCAACCAAAGTACATAAAGTCAGCGACCATATGGTTCAGGGTGCGCCGGATATTGTCGAGGCAGGTCGTACCTTCCATCAGTTCGCCCGGGATGCGGTGATCGTCGCCCATAACGCACCATTTGACATGGCCTTTTTGCGGCGCCACGCCAAGCGGATGGAGGTCGAATGGGATCACCCTATTCTGGACACGGTTCTTTTGTCTGCGGTTCTTTTTGGGGCGAGCGATAAACACACACTGGATGCCTTATGCGCGCGGCTTGAGATCACCATTCCGAATGAGTTGCGGCATACGGCGCTGGGTGATGCTGTTGCGACGGCGCAAGCCCTGGTCAAGATGCTGCCAATGCTGCAAGCCCGCGGCATGGCGACCTTTGGTGCCGTCGTCGAAGCGACCCGCCAGCATGGCCGCCTGTTGGAAGACATGAATTAAACATCGACACATTCCGTTGTGTTGTCAGCTTTTCATGGACAAACTTCGCAGGTCGTGGCACCTGAGTCACGACGACTGCAAGAGCGTAAAATGACAGAAAAAAACTTCACCCCCACGCCGGATCAAGTCAGCTCTTATCGCGAGGCTCTAGGGTGCTTTGGAACCGGCGTTACGGTAATTACGACGGATACGGGGAATGGGCCGCGTGCGATTACTGTGAACTCTTTTTCGTCGGTGTCGCTGGACCCACCATTGGTGTTGTGGTGCCTCGCCAAGGATTCCCATCGCTTCAACTCATTCAACGCGTGTCAGCACTATTCAATTCACGTGATGGCCGAGGATCAACAAGAACAGGCACTACAGTTCGCCCGCGATGGGCTGGACTTCTCGCATATGGATTGGGCGTTGGATCACAAAAAACGTCCGCAATTGGCCGAATGCCTGGCGCGGTTTGACTGCAAGTTACACGCCAAACATGAGGCCGGCGATCACCTGATCATCATAGGTGAGGTGGAACGCGTGATGTACCGCAAGGGCAAAGGCCTGATTTTCAAACGCGGCCAGTTCGGCGGGTTCGCGGACCAGATTTAACTCTCACTCATCGGCCGAGCCGTGAACGGCCAGCGCCTCAAGCTGGGTTTCTTGAGGTGTGATGATCCGGAATGCCTCATGAACGCCGGTTTCGGAAAGCTCGCGCGCCACGGTCAACAGCGTGTTTGGCGCGTGTTCCTCGCACAGATCGCACATTTGCGCCACTTCCGCCTGTGCCACTCCTAACGCTGCTTCAACTGAGGGCGCGCCGTAGAATTGCACAAAGTGCTCGGCAAGGTTTTTCGTGACCTGATCCAGTTCGGCCTCTTCAATCTGCGTAACCGCGACAAATGTCACACGTCCGAAGGTTTCGACACCAAGCCAGCCATTCGAAAAAGCCTGACGCGCTTTACCTTCCAGATCGGCCTGCCCCCAATTCGAGAACTCGAACCCGCCCGAGATGCACCACTCACCGGTTCGCGCCGGAGAGTGAAACACGTTCATATCGCTTTCGTCGAAATGGATTGCTCGGGCCAGTTTCATCATCAGTTCTCCAACAATTCGGTCAGTGGCCGCAGTCTGGTCTGTGAACCGTCACGGATCAACATTCCGAACCGTTCGTCCGTGCCGAGGAATACGCCCCCCTCATACGGTTCACCCACACCCTGCAACAGCCCCATCCATTCTCCATGCAAAGGGGCATTGCCATCCTCTTGCCAGCGGTTGAGCCAAGTCAGCATATGACGCGACCAGCTTTCGACCAACTGCACGGCAGAGACATCGGCACAGCCTTCGTCGTAAAGTGCTGTCACATCGGGCGTTTTCCCCGGATCTTCGCCTGTTTGCAGCAATGCCAGCTCCCAGCCGACGACCAGCCAATCAGGCTCGATCTGGGGATCGGTGGTCGACGCGGCGACATGGAACATCCCACATTTCGCGCCGTTCACATAGATCAGACCATCCCACCCCAGATGTACGGCAACCTCGGGTGGCGCCAATGCACCCAGTGCGTTCTGAAAACCAACGGCACAAAGCGGCAGCATCACCATGGCGTCCTGCAAAGGCACTTCGGGCGCAAAGACGATGGCCGCGCGGAGGTGGTCGGCCTGAATGTTATAGACGACGGTACCGCCATCGCAACCAAGCGCCGCCATGGCCTGCGCGCGCTCAAATGGGTCCTCTCCACCCTGCGCGGGATGGCCCATCAACAAGGGAGGAAAGACCGGTTTGTTCATGCGTTGCCCTTGGCAATCAGATCGCGGGCGATTTTACGAAATGCCTCTGCCTGCGGGCTGTCGGGCTTTGTGACCACGATGGGGGCACCTCCGTCGGCGGCCAGACGAATGTCTAAGTGCAGCGGAATTTCCCCCAACAATGGAACGCCCAGCGCCTCAGCTTCGGATGCGACACCGCCATGACCAAAGATATGCTCTTCATGCCCGCAGTTCGAACAGATATGGGTCGACATATTTTCGATCATTCCAACAATCGGCGTTTTCAGCTGTTTGAACATGTCGATCCCTTTACGGGCGTCGATCAGGGCCACGTCCTGCGGGGTTGAAACGACAATGGCGCCATCCACCTTGAATTTCTGGCTCAACGTCAACTGGACATCACCAGTACCGGGCGGCAGGTCCACGATCAGCACATCCAGCGCGCCCCATTGTACCTGCTTCATCATCTGTTGCAGCGCACCCATCAGCATCGGGCCACGCCAGACAACGGCCTGCCCTTCGTTGGTCATCAGGCCCATCGACATCATGGTCACGCCATGATTACGCAGTGGCAGGATCGTCTTGCCATCGGGGCTGGCGGGACGACCCGAGACCCCAAGCATACGAGGCTGCGACGGGCCATAAACATCCGCGTCCAACAGGCCGACGCGGCGTCCTTCAGCCGCCAAGGCGCAGGCAAGGTTGGCCGAGACTGTCGACTTACCAACACCGCCCTTGCCCGACGCAACAGCAATAATCCGATCAACACCCGGCACGGCCTGGGGTCCGGTTTGCGACGGTTTTGGTTTGGGCTTCAGATCCGGCGGCGCCTTGTCGGAGTGCGCCGTCATCATCGCGGAGACGTTGGCAACGCCTTCAACCATCTGTGCGGCTTGTTCCGCAGCGGCCCGTACGGGTTCCATACGCTCGGCCTGTTTCGGGTCGATCTCCAGCACAAACCGCACGGTGCCGCCGTCCACGTTCAACGCACGTACAACACCCGCGCTGACGATATCCTGACCAGAGACAGGATCGGCAATCTTTTTCAGGTTTGCCAGAACCGCGTCCCGAACACTCATGCCTGCACCCCGTTCGTCTGCCCAACCTTGTGGCTGATTTTCATTGCATGTGTCTCCGTCTTTTTCTGTTCAATTGACGCATTTGGGGCCAGGCCGCTAGATTAGGCCATGCGCTTTGTCCTTTTGTGCCTGACCCTGACGCTCTCTGCCACCCCCTCTTTGTCGCAAGAGGCACTGGGGCTTGCCGCCCCGGCTGAGGTGAAAGAGTCCGGTCTGTTGCAACATATTCTTCCACGCTTCTCGCTCAAGACCGGGATACGCGTTATTGCGGATGATGCGGGTGTTTTGCTGTTGGAAACGGCTCCTCCGGGTGATCCGGTCTTTGCTCGCGCCGGTGTGGTCTATCACCTGCGGATCGAAAGTGACGCCAGGCATGAGCGATTCCGCGATTGGCTGTTGTCCGATATCGGCAAAAATACGGTTGAAAGCTTTGCACCGGAACAAGGCGCACCCTTCTCTGCCAGTTTCGAAGCCGCAGCGACCCAGCAGGAAACCGCTGTCGATGGCGATGCACTTCGGGGCGAGGAATTGTCGATGACCCATTGCGGACGGTGTCACGTGATCGGCCCACGGAACCGGATGAACGGGCTGGGCTCGACCCCCTCTTTTGCGGTGCTGCGCGCGATGCCGGATTGGTCCGAACGGTTTGAAGCCTTCTTCGCCCTTAACCCCCACCCCGCCTTTACGCAGATCGACGGGCTGACGCCGCCTTTCGACCCCGAGCGCCCCTCACCCATCCATCCGGTCCAAATGACCTTGGAAGAGCTTGAGGCGATTCTGGCTTTTGTGTCGGTTATCAAGGCGGCGGAACTTGGCGCCCCGCTACAGCTTCAGTGATCCTTTCTGTCTGAGAAGTAGTCTTCGGTCGTGACGACCTTGGGCTTCGGTTTTGACTGGAACGGGTTGTCGTCGTGCTGGAACTGCACTTTCACGCGGCAGTTGTCGCACATCTGGATCATCCGAGCTTGTTCTGAGGTGGCGAACATCGGATGCGTGCCCGATAGCTTTTCCATGATCCGCTCGATCGTGGACTTCACCCCAAACAGGGCACCGCATTCCACGCAGGCAAATGGTTCCTCCTCGTTCAGAACCTGCTGCGACAATGCGGCGTCGCTGAGATCCAGTTGCGGAACCAAAGAGATCGCATCCTCGGGACAGATGCCCTTGCATAAGCCACATTGCAGACAGGCATCCTGCTGAAAGTTCAGTTGCGGCTTGTCGGGGTTGTCGATCAACGCGCCGGATGGGCACAGCGAGACACAGCTCAGGCACAGCGTGCAGGCATCGGTATCTACCGCAATGGCTCCATAGGGCGCGTTTTCGGGCAACGGCAAGGGCGCATCTGCCTGAGGGTTCAGCGCCTGCGCCGACAACCGCGTAATTTGTCGGCGATTGCCCAACGGCAAGACCGGATCGGCCAAGGGCAGTGGTACGTCCTGCGTATATAGCAATTCTGACATTGCATCCGGGTCGGCCTCATCAATCAGCCCTATCCCATTCGGCCCGGCAATCGCATGCGCAAGCGCAATCTCTTGGCTCAGCGCCTCGCGTTCAGTGGTCGGGGCCAACAGAATGTCGACACGTGCAAAGCCATGGGCCAGCGCGGCCAGCATCTCGGCGTGGCCAAAGCCCGAGATCACGCTCAGTTCCAACGGGATAACGTCTGCTGGCAGGCCGCGCCCGAACCGCGCGGCAAGCCGGATCATCTCTGCCCCGTGGGCATCATGCACCAGCAACCGAGGCGCTTTGCCCCCTGCGCGCCGATAGGTACGCGCCAAAATATGCATCCGCGACAGAAGCGCGGAAACCGGCGGGTCTTCGTAGGTGATGGCAGTTGAGGGGCACAGTGCCGCGCAGGCTCCGCATCCGGCGCACACCATTGGGTCAATCGATACGTGCTCACCCGCCGGGGTGATTGCACCCGTCGGGCAGATATCCAGGCAATTGGTACAGGCAACTTGTTCGGCACGGGAATGCGCGCAGAGTGTCTCTTCCAAACGAACGTAAAGCGGCTTTTCGAACGTACCGACGAGTTGGACTGCCAGGAAGGCAAGTCGCTCGACCGCGACCAAATCTTTGGGATCGGCGCGCAAATACCCCTCGCGCTTGGCGGGGGCCTGAACGAACGGAGTGCCACCGGTCAAGTCAAGAACAATGTCGCAGGATGACAGCGCGCCATCGCGCGGTTCGGACCAGCCGAAGGCCCCGCGACCGCCCGGTTCAAGCTGCTGCAGTCCGTCAAAACGCAATGAAAACCCGCCCAACGCGCCCGACACAGACCGCAACTGCCCTCGCACCACATCAAAGCTGCGCGTGATCGGCTGCGCATTGTCAGTGATCAGCACTGTAACGGCCAGCGTATCAGACAGCCTCTTGGCCAAATCAAAGGCCGGTTCACCGGGGCCAACAATAAAACAGGTGCCTTCGCTTACAACATCAACGCTGCGCGTGATTGGCTGAGGCAGCAATGCCTCGGCAGTCAGGGCGGCCATCTTGGGGGCTGCTGCGCTGCCCTGCTCAGACCACCCGGCACGATCGCGCAGATCCACGAAGGCTGGCGGGTCGACTTCCAGTTCGTCGGCAAGGGTGCGGAACACATCTTGCTCCTGACCGCAGGCGATAAGAACCTGCTCTTCCTCTTGCAAGGCTCGTGACACCACCCCCAGCTGATCGGTGCATAGCGCCGTATGAAGTTTGGAGCATTCAACATCGCAGGAACCTGCAATCCGGTCGCCGTCTACGGTTTGACTGCCTGCGCAATCACAAAGCAAAAGTTTGGTACCCATATCCTCCCCCGGACACATTCCTTATGCTTCGCACATTAAACCGTATTGGCACTCAGGCAATCCGCTTGGCATCATTCATTGATGAATTTGTGAATTACGAAACCAGTTCCCGACAATTGAAGTAAGGAACAGACATTAAAATATTATGTTTCAAAAGAATTCATGCTTGGCACAAAGCCGGATTGTGTACCATAGTGGACGCGAGGGAAGGCAGGGGAGAGCCTTTCGGGGAGGAGCCAGTGGCCAAGGCCGCAAGCCAGATCGAAATGCCAATCGGCGTCGTCGTGCGCAAAACACCCGGTGTTACCCGCTGGGCCAAATGGAACTGGCGTGCCGTTGCCGTATTACCGGGTGCCGGACCGGCAGACTGGCGTGAATTACGCCGTGAAGGTGACGCGGTGGAATACCATGCAGCCACCCTGCCCCTGACACTTTGGGCGGATGAAACCGAAGCCTACATGGTCAACCTCTCTGACGGTCAACCCTCTATCTATCTGGTTCTGCGCGATGCGCTTGATGGGGAACGTCCGATGGATGCGGTCCTTGTCACGGCATCCCCGTTCGAAGGGCAGGACTATGCCGATACCGGGGAAGAGATAGTCGAGAAAATTCCGATGACCGATGGTCTGATCGCATGGGTCAGGGATTTCGCGTTGGAGCATCATCGTAACGAAGTTTTCGTCAAACGCCGCCGTGACAAAAAGCGGACCGATCTTGTGGAAGATGGCAAGGGGGACGCCCGTATCCGGCAGGCCTCAGACGTTTACCGCGCTCCGCGGAGGATCGCGCAATGACACAAGCCCGCGATTTCTGGTCCCGCCGCAAGGCCGCCGTTCAGGCTGAGGCCGAAGCCGAAGTGATCGCGGCCGAAGACCAAGCCATTGCCGCACAACAGGCCGAGTTGCAGGAAAAGAGCGACGCCGAGATATTGGCTGAGTTCAACCTGCCCGATCCCGATCAGTTGCAAGCCGGGGATGACGTCTCGGGCTTTATGGCCAAGGCTGTGCCGGACCGCCTGCGCCGCCGCGCACTGCGGCGTTTGTGGCGGCTGAATCCGGTTCTGGCCAATGTCGACGGGCTGGTCGATTACGGCGAAGATTATACCGACGCTGCGTGCGTGATCGAAAATATCTCTACGGCCTATCAGGTCGGCAAAGGCATGCTGGCCCATATCGAAGCGCTAGCGGCGCAAGCTGAAGAAGAACAGCCGGAAGAAGACACAGCCGAGCCGGACGCGGACCCCGAGTTGCTGGAAGAGCCCAGCCCGACGCCCGTTATTGTCGCAGTGGCTGAGGACACCGAAGAGGTTGAACTGGCCCCTACCCCACGTCGCATGAAATTCGAGTTTGAAGGATAGCCTCATGACCGCAAACAACGCGCAACAACTTGATGTCTCATCCGAGGATCGCCTGCGCGCTGATTTCTATAACTTTCTTGGGCTTCTGTTAGCTGCCCCACCGGATCAGATGCTGCTGGATCAGGTCGCTGGCCTGACTGGTGACGATACTGATCTGGGGCAGGCCATTCAGGCCATGGCGCGTGTGGCAAAAGTCACCAAACCCGCCGCTGCGGAACGTGAGTTCAACGCGCTGTTCATTGGGCTGGGACGTGGCGAGCTGCTGCCCTATGCAAGCTTTTACCTGACCGGTTTTCTGAACGAAAAACCCTTGGCGCAGCTGCGCAAGGACATGGCCGCACGCAGTATCACGCGGGCCCAAAACGTGTTTGAGCCAGAGGACAATATTGCCTCGTTGATGGAGATGATGGCGGGCATGATCGTTGGCCGTTTTGGTGTGCCTGCCACACTGGCTGATCAAAAGGCGTTCTGGAACAAGCATATCGGCCCCTGGGCCACGCATTTCTATGCGGATCTGGAAGCCGCCGAAGCATCGGTTCTTTACGCATCTGTCGGCACGGCCGGTCGGGTGTTCATGGAGATCGAGCGCGAGGCGTTTCGAATGACGACAGCCTGAACCGCTGTCATTCACCGGCGCCTTTTGGGGCGTCAAACTGCAAATGGGAAAGGAGAAGCCCATGAGCAAGACCAAGGAAGAAGGCGCAACGCGCCGCGACTTCCTCAAACTGGCCGGAACCGCCGCACCCGCTGCCGTTGCCGCCGCCAGCCTGACCGGACAGGCCGAAGCAGCCGAGCTGCCAACGGACGAAACCCGGATGCAGGACACCGCGCATACGCGCGCTTACCTCGACAGCGCCCGGTTCTAACCCGGACGTTGTCACACCCGGCAGACGGTTGCGATTGGCCCTGACGTCGGCATCAACAGCACCAAGCCAGCCATGCAGGTCATGGCCAGCAAGGGAGGAGAAAAATGCTTAGGAAAAAGACCAACGGGGTTGCGAGACGCCCCCAGCGGACAAGTATCCTGTCCCAAATCGGCGAGAAAACCGTCGATCGCCGCGCATTCCTGCGTGGCTCGGGCCTGACGATTGGCGGCCTTGCCGCGATCAGCGCCACGGGTGGAACCGTGACACAGGCCAATGCCGCCGCCACAGCCACCGGCGCGGTCAACCTAGTGAAATCGGTTTGCACGCATTGTTCGGTCGGTTGCACCGTGGTTGCCGAAGTATCGAACGGCGTATGGATCGGTCAGGAGCCGGGCTGGGATAGCCCGTTCAATTTGGGTGCGCACTGCGCCAAGGGGGCCTCGGTTCGCGAACACGCCCACGGCGAGCGCCGCCTGAAATACCCGATGAAAAAAGAAGGCGGAGAGTGGAAACGCATCAGCTGGGAAGAGGCGATCAATGAGATCGGCGACGGCATGATGAACATCCGCCAGGAATCCGGACCAGACAGCGTGTACTGGTTGGGGTCTGCAAAGCACAACAATGAACAGGCCTATCTGTTCCGCAAGTTCGCCGCTTATTGGGGTACGAACAACGTGGACCACCAGGCCCGGATTTGTCACTCAACCACGGTTGCGGGTGTTGCGAATACATGGGGCTACGGCGCCATGACCAACAGCTACAACGACATCCATAACTCAAAGGCGATCTTCATCATCGGCGGCAACCCGGCCGAGGCGCACCCCGTCTCGCTGCTGCATGTTCTGCGCGCGAAAGAGCAGAACAACGCACCGCTGATTGTGTGTGACCCGCGCTTTACGCGCACAGCGGCACACGCAGATGAATATGTCCGGTTCCGTCCCGGAACAGACGTTGCCCTGATCTGGGGAATGCTGTGGCACATCTTCGACAACGGTTGGGAGGACAAAGAGTTCATCCGCACCCGTGTCTGGGGAATGGACCAGATCCGCGAAGAGGTCGCCAACTGGACGCCAGAAGAAACCGAGCGCGTGACGGGTGTACCCGGTTCACAGCTGAAGCGCGTGGCGCGCACTTTGGTGAACAATCGCCCCGGAACAGTGATCTGGTGCATGGGTGGCACGCAGCACACAAACGGGAACAACAACACCCGCGCCTACTGCGTTCTGCAACTTGCACTTGGTAACATGGGCACGTCTGGCGGTGGCACCAACATCTTCCGCGGCCACGACAACGTGCAGGGCGCGACGGACCTTGGTGTTCTGTCTCACACCCTGCCCGGCTACTATGGTCTGTCAAAAGGTGCATGGGCCCATTGGGCACGCGTCTGGGGTGAAGACCCAGAATGGCTGGCTGGTCAGTTCGCTTCGATCAAAGACAAGGACGGCAAGGACAAGCCGCTTCAGAACGAACGCGGCATTCCGGTGTCTCGTTGGATCGACGGTGTTCTAGAGGACCCGGCAAACATGGATCAGGACAACAACGTTCGCGCCATGGTTCTGTGGGGTCACGCTCCGAACTCGCAAACGCGAGGACCGGAGATGAAGACGGCAATGGAAAAGCTGGACATGCTGGTCGTAATTGATCCGTATCCCACCGTCTCGGCTGTTCTCCATGACCGCACCGATGGCGTCTACCTCTTGCCCGCCTGTACGCAGTTCGAAACCCGTGGCTCGGTCACGGCCTCGAACCGGTCGCTACAGTGGCGCGATAAAGTGGTCGATCCGCTGTTCGAAAGCCTGCCGGACGAGGTCATCATGGCCAAGTTCGCAAACAAGTTCGGCTGGGCGGATCGTCTGTTCCGCAATATCGAGATGGAGGACCCCGAGACCCCGAATGTTGAAAGCATCACGCGTGAGTTCAACCGCGGCCTCTGGACCATCGGCTATACAGGCCAATCGCCGGAACGTCTGAAAAGTCACATGGCCAATCAGCACACGTTCGACAGAACCACGCTGCAGGCTGTTGGCGGTCCGAATGACGGCGAATACTACGGCCTGCCCTGGCCCTGCTGGGGAACGCCGGAAATGGGTCATACAGGGACACCGAACCTTTATGATATGTCCAAACCGGTGGCCGAAGGTGGCCTGACCTTCCGCGCGCGCTTTGGCGTGGAACGCGATGGTGACAACCTGTTGGCCGAAGGGGTTTATAGTGTTGGGTCGGAAATTCAGGATGGATATCCCGAATTCACGATGCAAATGCTGATGGACCTTGGCTGGGATGGAGACCTGACGGATGAGGAACGCGCGGCCATCGACGCCGTTGCGGGACCAGAGACCAACTGGAAAACCGACCTCTCCGGCGGTATCCAGCGGGTTGCGATCAAGCATGGCTGCGCGCCCTTCGGGAACGCCAAGGCCCGCGCGGTCGTCTGGACCTTCCCGGATCCGATCCCACTGCATCGCGAGCCGCTCTATACCAACCGGCGCGATCTGGTGGAGGACTATCCGACCTACGAAGACCGTCAGGCTTATCGCCTGCCGACCCTTTATGCTTCTATCCAGAAGAACGACTTTTCAAAGGATTACCCGATAATCCTCACGTCAGGTCGTCTGGTCGAATATGAAGGCGGCGGGGATGAGACGCGGTCAAATCCATGGCTGGCTGAGCTTCAGCAGGACATGTTCGTCGAGATCAATCCGCGCGATGCCAACAACCTTGGAATTCGCGACGGATCACAGGTCTGGGTGGAAGGTCCGGAAGGTGGCAAGGTCAAGGTGATGGCGATGCTGACCAACAGGGTCGGTGCCGGCGTGGCCTTCATGCCATTCCACTTCGGTGGCCATTTCCAGGGCGAGGACCTACGGGCGAAATACCCGAAAGGCGCCGATCCCTATGTGCTGGGTGAAAGCACCAACACCGCCCAGACCTATGGCTACGATTCAGTGACCCAGATGCAAGAGACCAAAGCGACTCTGTGCAAAATCTGGGCAGCGTAAGGGAGGAAAAGAGAACATGGCAGCAAGAGCAAAATTTCTCTGCGACGCCGAACGCTGCATCGAGTGCAATGCCTGCGTCACCGCGTGTAAGAACGAACACGAGGTGCCGTGGGGCGTGAACCGCCGCAGGGTGGTGACGATCAATGACGGTGACCCGGGCGAACGCTCGATCTCGGTGGCCTGTATGCATTGCTCGGACGCGCCTTGCATGGCGGTGTGCCCGGTCGACTGCTTCTATCAGAACGAAGAAGGGGTCGTCCTGCATTCCAAGGACCTGTGCATTGGCTGCGGCTATTGCTTCTACGCGTGCCCCTTCGGCGCGCCGCAGTATCCGCAGGCGGGCAACTTCGGATCACGCGGCAAGATGGACAAATGTACCTTCTGCGCCGGTGGGCCCGAGGAAACGCACTCGACCGCAGAGTTCGCCAAATACGGTCGCAACCGGATCGCAGAAGGCAAACTGCCCATCTGCGCCGAGATGTGTTCCACGAAAGCCCTGCTCGCCGGTGACGGCGACGTGGTGTCCGCCATCTACCGTGAGCGTGTCGTCGCGCGCGGGTTTGGCTCGGGCGCTTGGGGCTGGGGCACGGCTTACGACCAGAAAGACGGCTAAGGCCGCTTTCCGTAAACCAAACAGGCGACCTGCATGCGTGGGTCGCCTGATCAGGGATTTTGACCGAGGTTCAGATGTTCCGCTTATTCATCGCATTGCTGTTTACCATTGGACTGGCACAAGCCACCATCGCGCAAACCAACGAGACCGAGGCACCGGCCACCGCGAATGAGCGCGCCTCTACAGGCGGCGCAACCACGTTAGAGGATATCCTGGCCCGTCAGCGCGGTGAAAAAGTGGATGACAGCTACCGATCGCAAAACACCGGCCAAGGCAATGTCGAAGGGTTGCTGGGGCAGTTCGGGACACGCGGGGTTGCCTCGGACAGCGACGTCTACCGAGCGTTGCGCTACGGGTCAGCAGATGTAACAGTGTCGTCGCGCGGACCCGCCGACAGCGTTCTGATTCAGGACGGTGGTATGTGGTGGATGGCATTTCGCACCGGTCCGCTGCGCGAATACGGAACGTATATCATTGCTGGAATGCTGGCCATCCTCGTGCTGTTTTTCCTGCTGCGCGGAAGAATTCGCATAGACGGGGAAAAAACAGGCCGGACCGTGCTTCGCTTTAACGGGTTTGAACGTTTCGGCCACTGGTTGTTTGCGGGCTCGTTCCTGGTACTGGGAATAACGGGGCTGCTGACCCTTTATGGCCGCGACTTCCTTATCCCGATCTTTGGAAAAGAAGGGTTCGCGACTATCGCGCAGGGCTGTAAGTGGCTGCACAACAATCTGGCCTGGGCCTTTATGCTGGGGTTGGTCATCATCACCGTGAATTGGATCGCGCATAACATCCCCAACCGCACCGACCTGAAATGGCTGGCCGCCGGAGGGGGGCTATTCACCAAAGGAAGCCACCCGCCCGCCAAGAAATTCAACGCCGGCCAAAAGGTGATCTTCTGGGCCTGTGTCCTGCTGGGGATATCGATCAGCCTGTCGGGCCTGTCGCTTCTGTTCCCGTTCGAACTGCCGATGTTCGCCAAAACCTTCTCGGTCGCAAATGCCACGGGAATTCCTCAGATGCTTGGCCTGAACCTGCCGACGCAAATGTCCCCGCAGGAAGAGATGCAGTACGCGCAGCTCTGGCACGTGATCGTCGCTTATATCTTTATCGCCATCATCATTGCGCATATCTACCTTGGCTCTGTCGGGATGGAAGGCGCGTTCGATGCCATGGGCACGGGTGAAGTCGAAGAACAATGGGCGCGCGAACATCACTCGCTGTGGTTGGAAGAGGTGCAGGAAAAAGAAGCCGGAAAAGCAGCGGCCTCGCCTGCGGAATAGATGCGCTGGCTGGCCGTTGCACTTGCTCTGATCCCCCTGCCCGCCTTGGCCGAGTTCTTTACGCTCAAAGGTCACGGCGGCCCGATCATGGGGATCGCGACCGCGCCTGACGGGCGGATCGCGACGGCAAGCTTCGATAATTCCGTTGGGCTGTGGTCGGACGGCAAGCCGGAATGGCTTGAGGGGCACGAGGCCGCCGTAAACTGTGTCTCTTTCAACGGGCGTGCGATCTACTCAGCCGGAGATGACTTTACCTTGCGCCGCTGGCCGGGTGGCGAGGTTGTTGGCCGTCACAAGGGAAAGATCGTGGGACTTGCGACCTCGAAAACTCACGTGGCAACGGCAAGTTGGGACGGCACCATCGGACTTTGGCCCGAGGACGGTTCAAACGCACATACCCTAACCATTGGTAGCGGGGTTAACGCTGTCGCCTTCTCATCCGATGGTGCCACATTGTATTCCGCCGGTATGGATGGAACTTTGCGAATTTGGGATGTGGCCAGCGGCGAGGAAACACGGCGTCTGGTCGAACATGGCTTTGGGATAAATGAGCTTGTTCTGAACACCCAAGACAACTGGATTGCCTATGGAGCGGTGGACGGTGTGACGCGCATATTGGATCTGAATACCGGAGAAGAGCGCGATTTTACCCTTGGCCGCCGTCCTATCCTGGCCTTGGCGCTTAGCCCGGATCGCACAATGCTGGCAGTGGGCGACGGTGAAGGTTACATCATGATCATCGACACGAAGGACTGGCGTATCGCACAGGATTTCCGCGCCACCCTGCGTGGGCCGGTTTGGGCTTTGGCGTTTTCTACCGACGGACGGAATATTCACGCGGGCGGTATTGATGAGGCGATGTATAGTTGGCCTGTGTCAGCACTTGGTGATCAGGCGCAAATGGCTTCGATTGAACCAAGTTTCCTTAAAAACCCGGAAGAGATGAGCAATGGTGAACGCCAGTTTGCCCGCAAATGCTCGATCTGTCATAGCCTGACACCGGATGGGGAAAGGCGGGCGGGTCCGACATTGCACGGCGTCTTTGGTCGAAAGGCTGGAACTCTGCCGGGATATTTTTACTCGGATACGCTGCAAGACTCTGATATCATTTGGAATGACGATACGATAGATGCCCTTTTCGACGAAGGGCCAGACCACTACATTCCGGGGTCAAAGATGCCGATGCAACGGATTACACAAGCGCAAGACCGCGACGATTTGGTCGCCTTTCTGCGCCGCGCAACGGCACCGGAGAACGCAACCGGAGGAGACCGATGAAAGCCTTTATTGCCGCTGTGGCCGCAATGGTCGTGATTACCGCTGCTGCACCCTTTGCGCTGCAACAGATGGGATTCAGCGCGGCGGATGTGGGATCCGGATCCGCTGTGCGCCTCGACTAAATGTCTGAATACCTGACGACGAAAGAGCTGGCTGACCTGCTGCGCATTGGCGAGCGGAAGGCCTATGACCTTGCCTCATCTGGTGAGGTTCCCTGTGTGCGCGCCATGGGTAAGCTTCTGTTTCCAAGGGCCGAGGTTATCGCATGGCTCAATGCCTCACGCTCAGGCCCGCAGGTGGCAGAACCTCCGCTACCCCCGATTGTCGCAGGCAGTCATGATCCGTTGCTAGATTGGGCGCTGCGTGAAAGTGGATCGGGTCTGGCGACGTATTATGACGGCTCGTTCGATGGGTTGGACCGCCTGAAGGATCGCAGCGCACAAGCCGCGGCGCTGCATATTCACGAAGACAACGGCTTTAACACGCAGTCCTTGCGTGCCAATCTCGGTGAGGCTCCGGTTGTTCTTTACGAAATCGCGCAGCGACAGCGCGGGCTGCTTCTGTCCCCAAAAGCCACGGGCATCTCCGGATTTTCCGATTTGAAAGGAAGGCGGGTGATCCTGCGTCAGGACAGCGCCGCCAGTCAGCGGTTATTCGACACGCAGCTTGAAGCCCACGGGCTGACGCGCGACGATCTGGACACTCTACCCACCGCTGCCCGCACCGAAGAAGAGCTGGCCATTGCCCTGCACGACAGCAAGGCCGAGGTTGGGTTCGGGCTGGGTGCCTTGGCTGGGCTCTATGATCTGAATTTCGTCCCGACCCATTCCGAACGTCTGGATCTGGCCATCTGGCGACGCGCCTATTTCGAGGATCCGATGCTGAAACTGCTGGGCTTTCTGCAATCAGAACGTTTCAGCATCCGCGCCGCGGAATTCAGTGGCTATGACCTGTCCGGATTGGGAACAATCCACCACAACGGCGCCAGCGGCTGACGCTTTAATCTGCGTTCGGAAAAAACAACTGCTGACCGTCCAGCTTGTACGACGCGATCGCTTCCTGACCATGCGGACCGATGAGCCAGTCGATGAACCTCTGACCTGCAGCGGCGCGAACATGAGGGTGCTTTTCCGCGTTCACAAGAATGACACCATACTGATTGAACAAACGCGGATCGCCTTCGACCAGAACCTCAAGATTGTCCTTGTTCCCGAAGGATTGCCATGTGGCGCGATCCGTCAGCACATAAGCCCCCATTCCGTTTGCCACATTCAGCGTCGCCCCCATGCCCGAGCCTGTCTCTCGGTACCACGTCCCTGATGCCGCAGTGGGTTCGGCAGCCGTAGCATCCCACAGGCGCATCTCTGCCTTGTGCGTGCCGCTGTCATCCCCGCGCGAAGCAAAGGGGGCTTCTGCCTCGGCGACCGCAGTCAGTGCAGCCACAATATCCGTGCCGCCCTTCACCTGTGCCGGATCAGACTTCGGCCCGACCAACACAAAGTCGTTGTACATCACGTCAAAACGCTGAACGCCCCAGCCGTCGGCCACAAATTTCTCCTCGGCTGGTTTGGAATGCACCAGCAGCACATCCCCATCCCCGTTAATCGCGTTACGGATCGCCTGACCTGTGCCAACAGCAACCACCCGGACATCTATGCCTGTTTCAGCCTCAAACCCCGGAAGGATATAGTCCAAAAGGCCCGAATTCTGGGTCGAGGTTGTTGATTGAACTACGATAAACGGCGCTTCGGCACTCGCCTCTGTCGCCGTCAAACCGACAGCGATCAAGGTTGCCTGAACAATGTTCCGGATCATCTAGAACTCCAATTTCAAATTAGGTAACCAGCCCGCCTGCCAGATATCGGCGTGCGGCGTCGCTTTCGGGGGCATCCAACACCTGTTGCGCCGCACCGTGTTCAACCACCCGACCGCCCTGCATCATTACGATGTCGGCAGCCAATCGTCGGGCCTGACCGATATCATGCGTCACCATCACGATACGCACGCCTCGGGATGAGGCCCGCTGAACCATCCGTTCGATCATCTGCGTGGCGCTCGGGTCAAGCGCGCTGGTGGGTTCATCCAGAAACAGCGTCTCGGGGTTAAGCGCGAGGGCGCGCAGAATGGCTAGGCGTTGCGCCTCCCCCCCAGACAACGACCGGGCAGACTGCCGAGCCTTGCCATCCAGCCCACCCTCGGTTAGCAAATTCTGGATGCGGGTTTTCCGTTCACTGCGGGGCAAACCTTGGCGTTTAAGGACAAAATCCAGGTTTGCCGCAACAGACCGGCGCAGCAAGACAGGCTGTTGAAACACCATCCCCTGTCGTGCTTTGCGTTCAGCGTTCAGGGGCACCCCATCCTGCATCACCTGTCCACGATCCGGTACAATCAACCCATGCAGACACCGCAACAAAAGGCTTTTACCCGCTCCGTTCGGCCCAAGGATCAAGGTTGAGCCCGGCCCGTCGAGGTTCAAACTGGGTACGTCCAGCAAGGCCTTACCTTTGCGCGTAATCCGTACGCCACCCACCGACAGGCAACTTGCCATATCTGAAACCAGGTCACGCATGGCGCAGCCCTTCCTGTTCGGCCCTTAAGCTGAGTGTGCTGACCATGGCAGTCACAGCAACCGCGATGCCGATCAGGATCGCACCAAGCGCCAGCGCCAGCGCCAAGTTACCCTTGGACGTTTCAAGCGCGATTGTCGTCGTCATCACCCGCGTCACATGGTTGATGTTCCCGCCCACGATGATCACCGCCCCGACCTCAGCAATGGCGCGCCCGAAACCAGCCAAGAGCGCCGTTACCAGCGCCAACCGCGCATCCCACAACAAGACCGGGACCGAGGACAGCCGTGACACACCCAACGAGCGGAGCTGTTCCGAATACTCCTCAGCCAGCATCTCGATGACTTGGCGGGTCAACGCCGCGATGATGGGGGTGACCAGAACCACCTGTGCGATGATCATGGCGGTTGGCGTGTACAATAGCTCCAAAACTCCAAGCGGACCCGAACGCGACAACATCAGATACACCAGAAGCCCCACAACGACAGGAGGAAGACCCATCAGCGCGTTCATCAGAACGATCAACACGCGCCGTCCGGGAAACCGCGCAACCGCCAAGGCGGCCCCCAAGGGCATGCCGATCAGCGCAGAAATCAGAACAGCGAAAAGCGAAACCTTCAGGGACAACAGCACAATCGCCCAAAGCTCTGCATCCCCGTTCAGGATCAAAGCCATGGCTGCGTTGAATTCTGTTGCAAAATTTTGCATGTTCTTCTGTTTTCTAGGATCAGCCGTATAAAACGCGTCAAATTACAAAAGAATACTACTCGTTTCTCAACCCAAGTACAGTATCAATTCCTATGCACCAAAAGGAAACGCGGCCCCAGTTGGGACCGCGCCAGTTTCTGAATTTGCCAAAGATCAGTTCAGGGCAGCATCGGTAATCGTGTGTGTCCACGCGCCCTCGGGCTGCTTGGTGATCACAGGATCGGATCCGCCGGCCAGCAGAGTATCCACCGTGCGCTGAAAGTCCGCCTCTTCGAGCGCTCCGTTTGAACCGGCAGTCAGCTTGGCAATCTCGCTCATCATGCGCTTTTGATGTTCTTCCGTCTGCGCACCGGTCGCATCATTCTCCAGGACGATTTCAGCTGCTTCATCCGGGTTTTCCTCGGCGTATTTCCAGCCTTTCATCGAGGCGCGAACAAATCGTTCCATGCGGTCAACAAAAGCTTCATCGCTCAGGTTTTCCTCCAGAACGTACAAGCCGTCCTCAAGCGTGGCGACGCCCTGTTCCTCGTATTTAAAGGTGACAAGCTCATCCGGGCTGACACCGGCATCAATCACCTGCCAGTATTCGTTGTAGGTCATGGTGCTGATGCAATCGGCCTGACGCTGCAACAACGGATCAACGTTAAAGCCCTGCTTCAGGACCTCAACACCGTTCTCGCTCTTGCCGCTGGTGTCGATGCCCAACTGGCTCATCCAGCTCATGAACGGGAATTCGTTGCCGAAAAACCAAACACCCAGCGTGCGGTTCTTAAGGTCTTCGGGCGACGAGATTCCAGCATCTTTCCAGCATGTCAGCATCATGCCAGAGCTTTTGAACGGCTGCGCGATATTGACCAGCGGCAAGCCCTTTTCACGTGCGGCAAGCGCGGCGGGCATCCACTCAACGGTGACATCGGCGCCACCGCCTGCAATCACCTGCGTCGGCGCGATATCCGGACCGCCCGGCAAGATCGTAACATCCAGCCCTTCTTCCTCATAAAACCCTTTGTCCTTGGCGACATAATAGCCCGCGAACTGTGCCTGCGTGACCCACTTTAGTTGCAGCGTTACTTCATCCGCCGCCAAGGCCGTACTGGCTGCCAGGCTGAAGGCAGCAATCGCCCCGCTGAGTAGCTTATTCATCTTCATCTCTCCTAGTTGTTGTTGGTGCCCCGTTTTCGAGGTCTGTTTAATCTTCGTTATCCGCGTTGCGACGGGTGCCAGAAGGTTACCGCCTTTTCGATCACGGCCACCAAGCCGTAAAACGCCGTCCCGGCCAAGGCGGCCACGACGATCTCGGCCCAGACCATATCCAGCGAAAGCTGCCCAACGCTGGTTGAAATCCGAAACCCCATACCCAAGGTCGGCGAACCAAAGAACTCGGCCACGATAGCGCCAATCAGCGCAAGAGTGGTAGAAATCTTTAGCCCATTGAAAATAAACGGCATCGCTGCAGGAAGGCGCAGTTTAAGAAAGCTCTGCCAATAGGTCGCCGCGTAAGTCTCCATCAGGTCGCGCTGCATGGCCGTGGCTTCTCGGAGGCCAGCTACGGTGTTTACCAGCATCGGAAAGAACACCATCACTACAACCACCGCCGCCTTGGAGTGCCAGTCGAAACCGAACCACATAACCAAAATGGGGGCAGTTCCCACGATGGGCAGGGCTGCGACGAAGTTGCCGACCGGTAGCAGCCCAAGCCGAAAGAAATCCCACCTGTCCACGGCAATCGCCACCAAAAAGGCCGATCCGCACCCGATGATGTAACCGCTGAGCGCCCCTTTGATGATCGTCTGAACAAAGTCAGCCCAAAGAATTGGCAGGCTGTCTGCAAAACGCACTGCAATCAAGGATGGCGCAGGCAGGATGACTAGGGGTACATCAAGCCCCCGCACCGTCAGTTCCCATATCCCTATGATCGTAAGACCAAAGATAAGGGGTGCTAGAAACCGCACAGTCGGCGTATCGGCATAGGGTCCGCTTGCCAGTCGGCTATTTACCCACCAGCCGAACAGCCACAGAAGGATTGCGCAGAAAACAAGTATCATTGCGCCATCCCCATCCGTTTCAGAACCGAACGCTCGATCAGGCCCAGCAGACCAACAAGACATGCCGCCAATATCGCTGCCGCAAACAGCGCCGACCAGATCTGCACTGTCTGACCGTAATAGCTCCCTGCCAGCAGACGCGCGCCCAGACCGGCAACCGCCCCGGTCGGCAGTTCGCCAACAATGGCTCCGACGAGTGAGGCCGCGATACCAATCTTTAGCGAGGTAAACAGGTATGGCATGGACGCAGGCAGACGCAGCTTCCAGAACCCCTGCGATTGGCTGGCGTTATAGGTGCGCAAAAGGTCCAACTGCATCGCATCGGGGCTGCGCAGCCCTTTTACCATGCCAACCACGACCGGGAAAAAGCTGAGGTAAGCCGAGATGATCGCTTTGGGAATAATCCCCTGAATGCCCACAGAATAAAGGACCACGATGATCATCGGCGCAAGTGCGATGATTGGTATGGTCTGGCTGACGATGGCCCAAGGCATGACCGACAAGTCCATAACGCGGCTATGCACGATCCCGACGGCCAGCAGGATGCCTAGCCCAGTGCCGATGGCAAATCCAAGCATTGTGGCGCTGAGCGTCACCCAGGAGTGGTAGATCAATGATCTTTTCGAGGTAATCTTTTTCTCGACCGTGCTGTCCCACAACTCTTCGGCCACCTGATGCGGTGCCGGTAGACGCGGGCGGTCCTGCTCCCACGTTTCGTCAATCGCAAAGCTGTTGTCCAAGATCAGCCCAAACTCATTCATGTCCCGCCGATCGGCCGCGTTGGGTGGATCGACGGATTCTCCGGCCCGTTCGAGTTCGGTCAGCACACCCTTGATGTTCATCGGCACGCTCGCCGCATACCAGAACAGAATGATGACGCCGACAACGGTCAAGACCGCCCAGAATGACCTTACCCCCGTACTAGTCATCCGAATGCCCTGCCCTCAGACCTTCACGAACGCGATGCGCAACTTCGATGAATTCAGGGCTGTCCCGAATATCCAAAGGTCGCTCCTTCGGCAAAGGGCTGTCGATTACATCCGTAATCCGTCCCGGCCGCGGGCTCATCACAACGATCTTGGTGCTGAGGTACACAGCCTCAGGGATCGAGTGAGTGACAAACCCGATGGTCTTTTCTGTCCGCGCCCACAGCGCCAAAAGCTGTTCGTTCAGGTGGTCGCGCACAATCTCATCCAGCGCCCCGAAAGGTTCATCCATCAGCAGAAGATCCGCATCAAACGCCAGCGCCCGCGCTATGCTCGCACGCTGTTGCATGCCGCCTGACAACTGCCAAGGGAACTTGCCGCCAAATCCATTTAGATCAACAAGATCCAGAACTTTGCTCACCCTTTCATCTTGTTCGGCTGATGAGTATCCCATGATCTCAAGTGGTAGTTTGATGTTCTTCGCGATGGTCCGCCACGGGTACAACCCCGCTGCCTGAAACACATACCCATAGGCCCGGTTTCGCCGCGCCTCATCCGGTGTCATGCCATTGACAGTCAACGTGCCCCCGGTTGGCGTTTCAAGCGCCGCGATACAGCGCAGAAAGGTGGTCTTGCCACAGCCCGAGGGGCCGATGAAGCTGACGAAATCACCCTTGTTGATCGACAGGTTGACGTCTTTAAGCGCGTGGACCGGCCCGTCATTTGTCTGGAACGTCAGATCCAGTTGATTTGCCTCAATTACGGGCTCGGTCGTACTTTCAGTATTCATTGCACTGCCTTGAAAATATTATCTTTATGCGGCACCTGTACTTTCTGGCCTGCACTAAACCCCCGTCGCCGGGATGCCCGATCGTTCAACTGGCCTTGGGGCAGTAAGCTCTTTCCAAGTGCTCAGTGCCTTGTTGACGGTGGTGTTGGCTTCACGCGCAACAAACTTGCCGTGGCCTTCATGTGTTTTGATCTCGCCGTCATGCACGGCCACCTGTCCGCGGGTCAGGGTAAAGCGCGGCAGGCCTTTGACTTCTTTTCCCTCAAACACGTTGTAGTCAATGGAAGATTGCTGCGCTTCGGCGGTGATCGTTTTGCTCTTTTCAGGGTCCCAAACGACGATGTCGGCGTCAGCACCCACAAGGATTGCACCTTTTTTCGGATAGCAATTCAATATCTTAGCGATGTTTGTTGAAGTAACTGCCACGAATTCGTTTGGCGTTAACCGGCCGGTATTCACACCGTGGGTCCAAAGCATCGGCATCCGGTCTTCCAGACCGCCAGTGCCATTCGGGATCTTGGTGAAATCGCCGACGCCATAGCGCTTCTGTTCAGTCGTGAACGCACAATGATCGGTGGCCACGACGCTCAGCGAGCCTGACTGTAGCCCCGCCCACAGGCTATCCTGGTGCTGTTTGTTACGGAACGGAGGGCTCATAACACGCCGCGCCGCATGGTCCCAATCCGGATGTGCATATTCGCTGTCGTCCAGCGTCAGGTGCTGGATCAGCGGCTCTCCCCACACGCGTTTGCCTAGCATCTTCGCCCGGCGGATGGCCTCATGCGCTTCTTCACACGAGGTATGCACCACGTAAAGCGGCACGCCCGCCATATCAGCGATCATGATGGCGCGGTTCGTGGCTTCGCCTTCGACCTGTGGCGGGCGTGAGTAGGCATGCGCCTCGGGGCCAGAATTACCTTCGGCCAACAGCTTGGCTTGCAACTCGGCCACGACATCACCGTTCTCGGCATGCACCATCGCGATCCCGCCCAGTTCAGCCAACCGCTTGAATGACGCGAACAGCTCATCGTCATTCACCATAAGCGCGCCTTTATAGGCCATGAAGTGTTTAAACGTATTGATTCCACGCTCTTCCACGACGGTCTTGATGTCATCAAACACCTGCTCACCCCACCAGGTCACAGCCATATGGAAGGAATAGTCACAGTTTGCGCGTGTCGATTTATTATCCCAGCGTTTCAAGGCGTCCAGCAGGCTTTCCCCAGGGTTGGGCAAAGCAAAATCCACCACCATCGTCGTGCCGCCAGCCAAGGCCGCCCGCGTTCCGCTTTCGAAATCATCGCTGGAGTACGTTCCCATAAACGGCATCTCAAGGTGCGTATGCGGGTCAATGCCACCCGGCATCACATAGCAACCCGTCGCGTCCAGTTCCCTGTCGCCCTTCAGTCCTATCCCGATTTCGGTGATCACACCGTCTTCTACCATCACGTCCGCCTTGTAAGACAAGTCCGCAGTGACGACAGTGCCGTTTTTGATAACTGTGCTCATTTTAAACTCCCTAACGCGGTCTTCGCCGCTTGTTTTGTTAGCCTGCCGTCTCATGGGTAACGCCCGTCAGAGGATGGCTGGTCCAGATTACTCCATGATTTCCGCAGTTTCGACGACGGCATGAAACAGAACATCCGCCCCGGCTGCAGCCCAGTCTTTGCTGATTTCTTCGGCCTCGTTGTGGCTCAACCCGTCAACGCAGGGGCACATGACCATGGCCGTTGGTGCCACGCGGTTGATCCAGCACGCGTCATGACCCGCACCCGAGATGATGTCGGTATGCGAATAGCCCAGCCGTTCTGCCGCGTCACGTACGGCGGCCACGCAGCCCTCATCGAATTTCACAGGATCAAACCCGCCGACCTTCTCGAATTCGATCTGCAGACCCATCTCGTCGGCGATATCCTCAGCGGCAACGCGCAGGCGATTTTCCATATCGGTGATCACGTCCAACTCGGGCGAGCGGAAATCGACCGTGAAGACCACCTTACCCGGAATCACATTACGCGAGTTCGGATATACGTCGATATGTCCCGCAGCCCCCACTGCATGCGGGGCATGGGACCACGCGATTTCATCAACCTTCTCAAGAATTCGCGCCATCGCAAGGCCAGCGTTCTTGCGCATCGGCATTGGGGTCGACCCGGTATGGGCATCCTTGCCTGTCACAGTGATCTGCGTCCAGCTAAGACCTTGGCCATGCGTGACCACACCGATGTCTTTGCCCTCTGCCTCAAGGATTGGCCCCTGCTCGATATGAAGCTCAAAGAAGGCGTGCATCTTGCGTGCACCAACCTCTTCATCACCTCGCCAGCCAATGCGCTGAAGCTCATCACCGAATTTCTTACCCTCGGCATCTTCGCGGTCGTAGGCCCAATCCTGCGTGTGCATCCCGGCAAACACGCCCGATGACAACATCGCCGGCGCATAACGCGTGCCCTCTTCATTGGTCCAGTTGGTTGCCACGATCGGATGCTTGGTCTTGATACCCAGATCGTTCAGAGTCCGTATGATCTCTAATCCGCCCAGCACGCCCAGCACGCCATCATACTTTCCACCCGTTGGCTGTGTGTCCAGATGCGACCCGACATAAACCGGCAGCGCATCTGGATCAGTTCCAGCGCGGTGCGCAAACATGTTACCCATCTGGTCCAATCCCATGGAGCAGCCCGCATCCTCACACCATTTCTGGAAAAGCGCGCGTCCTTCGGCGTCTTCATCCGTCAGCGTTTGACGATTATTGCCGCCTGCAACACCCGGGCCAATCTTTGCCATCTCCATCAGGCTATCCCACAACCTGTCGCCATTGATTCTGAGGTTCTGCGCCGGAGCTGCCATTGGTGTCTTCCCTGTTGCTTGCGATTTGGCTCGCTTGTGGTGTCTTGATTTGACCATATGGTCAAACTCACGCTATCACGGGTTCGACGTCAGTCAAGAAATTGCATGGTGCCGCCAGAAGTTTCGGCGCTATTTACCCGCGCATGGCAAAAAAAGAGACACGCTGAAAACATGCCCAAGGATCGTGCCCCGACCCGGATACAGAAAAAGAATCGCGCCACGATTCTCAATGCCGCCCTGAACGTGTTCTCAGCCCATGGGTTTCGCGGGGCGACAGTCGATCAGATCGCGACAGAGGCCGGGCTGAGCAAACCGAACCTTCTGTATTACTTCCCGTCAAAAGAAGCGATTCACACTGCGCTGCTGTCGGGCTTGCTTGAAACATGGCTGGCACCGCTGCACGATCTGGACGAGGACGGCGAACCGATGGAAGAAATTCTGTCTTATATCCATCGGAAACTGCAAATGAGCCGCGAACTGCCCCGCGAAAGCCGTCTGTTCGCCAACGAGCTTGTTCAGGGTGCGCCCCGCATTCACGACGCCTTGTCAAACGACCTCAAGGCACTGGTCGACGAAAAAACCACGGTTCTGACAGGATGGATGGATCAGGGCAAAATCGCGCGGCTGCATCCCTATCACCTGATCTTTTCGATCTGGGCGCTGACCCAGCATTACGCTGATTTTGATGTTCAGGTCCGCGCTATTCTGGGCGAGGAGGACCCGTTCGAAGGGGCTGAGCCGTTTATAGACACGCTCTATCGCAAATTGCTGTCGCCATAAAGAAAGGGGCCGTTGACCGGCCCCTTTCTTCGTCTGTCATTGGTGTTATTCGGCGGCTTTCGACATCGGATTGTTTGGATGCGTTGTCCAGTTGGCGTAGTTTGGCTGCACCTCCAATCCGGTGCGCGGATCGACCTCTCCGGCCTGCATCGGCACCATCGAGATGCACCCATCCACCGGACACACATCCACACACAGGTTACAGGCGACGCATTCTTCGTCCTTGACCTCGAACACGCGGTCCGCAGACATCGAAATCGCCTGGTGGCTGGTGTCTTCGCATGCGGCATAACAGCGGCCACACTTGATGCATTGATCCTGATCGATCTTGGCCTTGGCTACGTAGTTCAGGTTCAGATACTGCCAGTCAGTTACGTTTGGCACCGCAAGGCCCACAACCTGCGAGACGTCCGTATATCCTTTTTCGTCCATCCATTTAGACAGGCCAGCCGTCAGTTCATCGATGATCTTGAAGCCGTAGGTCATCGCAGCCGTGCAGACCTGAACCGTGCCGCAGCCCAGTGCTATGAACTCGGCCGCATCGCGCCAGGTGGTCACGCCACCAATCCCCGAGATCGGCAAGCCATGTGTCGCCTCAGCGCGCGAAATTTCCGACACCATCGACAGGGCAATCGGCTTCACCGCAGGTCCGCAATAGCCGCCGTGGCTGCCCTTGCCGTCGATCGAGGGCTCCGGGCTGAAGGTATCCAGATTGACACTTGTGATTGAATTGATCGTGTTGATCAGTGACACCGCATCCGCGCCACCATTTCTTGCGGCTGCAGCAGGCTTGCGGATATCGGTGATGTTGGGCGTCAGCTTTACGATCACCGGACGGTCGTAGTATTTTTTGCACCAACGCGTGACCATCTCGATGTATTCTGGGACCTGCCCAACGGCTGAACCCATGCCGCGCTCACTCATCCCGTGCGGGCAGCCAAAATTCAGCTCGATCCCATCGGCACCGGTTTCGGCCACGCGCGGCAGGATGGCTTTCCACGCCTCTTCCTCGCACGGCACCATGATCGAGGCGATCAGCGCACGATCCGGGTAATCGGCCTTGACCCGCGCCATCTCTTCAAGGTTCACCTCAAGCGGACGGTCGGTGATCAGTTCGATGTTGTTCAGGCCCAGCAAACGCCGATCAGCCCCATAGATCGCACCATAGCGCGGCCCGTTGACATTCACGACCGGCGGCCCCTCAGACCCCAGAGTTTTCCAGACGACACCGCCCCATCCGGCTTCGAATGCGCGGCGAACGTTGTATTCTTTGTCGGTTGGTGGCGCCGAAGCCAGCCAGTACGGGTTAGGGCTTTCGATACCCAGAAAGTTTGTTTTTAAATCAGCCATTTATCCGGCCTCCCTGATGCATTTTCGCATCTTTGTCTGTCAGTTTCACGCTGTCAGGCTCGCATGGATATCCATCGCGGCATCGCGGCCCTCGGCAACGGCAGTCACCGTCAGGTCTTCGCCGCCGGCGGCGCAGTCCCCTCCGGCCCAGACACCGGCTATCGAGGTGCGCCCGGCCCCTTTCACGGCAATTTTGCTACCGTCCAGTTGTAAACCTTCCGGTGCGCCCTCCAGCGTCTGGCCGATAGCCTTCAGAACCTGATCTGCGGCCAGTCGCACTGTTTCACCAGTACCTTTGAGTTGACCGTCGTGACTGGAAGTATACTCCAATTCGATTTCAACAGCCGCACCGTTTCCATGTATGGCGACGGGCTGGACGTTGGTCATGATCTTCACACCGTGTGAGGCCGCGAGGTCTTGTTCATAGCGGCTGGCCCCCATGGCATCGCGACCACGGCGATAAGCTATGGTGACATTCTCGGCCCCCAACAACTTGGACTTTACCGAGGCGTCGACTGCGGTCATCCCGCCACCGATCACCACAACATTGCGCCCCACCGGCAGATCTGCCAAATCAGAGGCCTGACGAACATCCGAGATGAAGTCGACCGCAAACCGAACACCGTCTTTTTCGGCCCCGTCTGCACGCAAGGCGTTCACGCCTGCCAGACCAATGGAGAGGAAAACCGCATCGTAGTTTTCGATCAGGCCGTTCAGTGAAACGCTCTCACCCAGCACCGAACCGGTCTCAATGGTGATGCCACCGATTTTTAACAACCAGTCGACCTCGGCCTGCGCAAAGTCATTGGTCGATTTGTATGCGGCAATGCCATATTCGTTCAGACCACCCGGCTTGGGCTTGCGTTCATGGATCACCACGTCATGCCCCAGCATCGCGAGCCGGTGCGCGCAGGCAAGACCAGCGGGTCCCGCCCCAACGACGGCAATCGTTTTGCCAGTTGGTTCGGCCCGACTAAACGGATGACTGCCCGACACCATGACACTGTCGGTCGCGTAACGCTGCAAGCGGCCGATCTCGACCGGAGCGCCCTCGGCAGCTTCGCGCACACAGGCTTCTTCGCACAGCGTTTCGGTCGGACACACGCGGGCGCACATACCGCCCAGAATGTTCTGCGCCAGAATGGTCTCTCCCGCCGCTTCGGGTTGACCTGCCTGAATCTGCCGCATGAACAGCGGAATATCGATGTCTGTCGGACAAGCGGTCACGCACGGCGCATCGTAGCAGAAATAGCATCTATCCGCGGCCACTGCGGCCTCATGCGCGGCCAATGGCGGATGCAGATCCGTAAAATTCGAGGTCAGCTCATCGCTGGAAAGCCGCCCGGATACAATGCCGGGGGCCATCTGGCCCTGTGCCATCGCTCTACTCCCTGTAGATATGTTTGTTGTTGTATCAGCTTGCCACATTCTAATTTTTTATCAATTGGTAAAATTTACAAAATGACCAAAAAAAGAAAAAACCAGCAAAATTCCCCGAATTCCCAATGAACCGCATAGTTTTTGACCACCCGACGAACCAGTTCGGACAAAACGTTGAGGGGCAGATTGCCAACGCGGCCTTCGTATCAGGTTTTCCCTGCATCAGGTTTTGACGGGCCTTGCTGCGTATTGTAGGTCAAAACGCGCAGCGCCGGTCATCGGCAAGAATTCCGAAAGTCATCCGATGCAGGCCAGTACACCGAATTTCAACATCGTCATCATCGGGCAAAACAATCGCCTTCAATACGAAGCGCTGCTATTTGCAGCCTCGTTGCGCCACAGCTCACCGAATTTTTCTGGCCGTCTGTTCGTGGCGGTTCCGAAACCCGGCCCGCGCTGGCGACAGGATCCGAGTATCCAGAATGAGGATGTGCTGAAAGCGTTGCGCCAGCTGGAAGCCGAAATCCTGCCATTCGACAGCGCCGTGTTCGGCGACAGCTACCCCTATGGCAACAAGATCGAGGCGCTGCTGGCCCTTCCCGAAGGTGAGCCTTTTGTGTTCTTCGACAGCGATACGCTGATCACCGGGGACCTGACCGCTGTTCCCTTCGATTTCAACCGTCCCAGCGCCTCGCAAAAGGTGGAGGGGACATGGCCCAAACCGACCCTGTATGGCCCTGGTATCGACGGTATTTGGCGCGCGCTTTACCGTCGTTTTGAACTGGATTTTCAAAGCTCGCTGGATACCAGTCAACCAATCGACCACTGGCGGCGATATTTGTATTTTAACGCCGGCTTTTTCTATTATTCCTGCCCACGCCAATTTGGCGAACGCTTTTTGAGCTATGCCCACACCGTCCGGGATGAAAACATCCCCGAACTGATAGGTCAGACCCTAGACCCGTGGCTGGATCAGGTCGCGCTGCCATTGGTCATCCACTCATTCGGAGGGGGACGAGACGCCCTCCCCCCAGGTCTGCTGGATGGATCGGTAAGCTGCCACTATCGCCTGTTTCCCCTGCTCTACGCGCGCGAGAGCGACCATGTGGTCGAGGTGCTGGAAACCGTGGTTGCGCCCAACAAGGTCAAGAAGGTGCTCAAAGGCTATGACCCAATCAAGAAGCTGGTCCTGCAGCGCAAGGGCCACAAAATCCGCGACCTCTTCGACCGAGACAACCTGCCCAAGCGCGAGCAGGCCATACGCAACTCGATCAAGAATAACGGCCTTTGGATGCGATGACAGGAATGTTGTACGTGCGCGCTCAATCGCCTAGAGAGTCTGCAACCTACATCCCAACAGGAGATTTTGACGATGTCAGACGGCCCTACCTACGGTTTTGACACGCTACAGATTCATGCGGGCGCTCGCCCCGATCCGGCAACCGGTGCGCGGCAGACACCGATTTACCAGACCACCGCTTATGTATTCCGTGACGCCGACCACGCAGCGGCCCTTTTTAACCTGCAAGAGGTCGGATTCATCTATTCGCGGCTGACCAATCCAACCGTGGCAGTGCTGCAGGAACGTGTCGCCACGTTGGAAGGTGGCGTGGGCGCGGTCTGCTGCTCCTCGGGCCACGCGGCGCAAATCATGGCGCTGTTCCCGCTGATGGGACCGGGCTGCAACGTGGTGGCGTCGACTCGTCTGTATGGTGGCACCGTCACGCAGTTCAGCCAAACGATCAAACGCTTTGGCTGGTCGGCCACGTTCGTGGATACCGACGATCTTGACGCGGTAAAGGCCGCTGTAGACGAAAACACACGCGCAATTTTCTGTGAATCTATCGCCAACCCCGGCGGCTATGTCACCGATATCCGCGCCCTTGCGGATGTGGCCGATGCAGCGGGCATTCCGCTGATCGTCGACAACACCTCGGCCACGCCATACCTGTGTCGCCCGATTGAGCACGGCGCGACACTGGTGGTACATTCGACCACCAAATACCTGACCGGAAACGGCACCGTCACAGGCGGCTGCATCGTGGATTCAGGCAAGTTCGACTGGTCTGCAAATGACAAGTTCCCGTCGCTCAGCGAACCGGAACAAGCTTACCACGGGTTGAAATTCCACGAGACCTTCGGCCCGCTGGCCTTCACCTTCCACGGGATCGCCATCGGTCTGCGCGATCTGGGCATGACCATGAACCCGCAGGCGGCGCACTACACGCTAATGGGGATCGAAACCCTGTCCTTGCGGATGGAACGACATATTGAGAATGCGCAGAAGATCGCCGCTTGGCTTGAGGCCGATGACCGCGTTGAGTACGTGACCTATGCAGGTCTGCCGTCCTCGCCCTATTACGACCGCGTCAAGTCGCAGTATAAAAAAGGTGCCGGGGCGCTGTTTACCTTTGCGGTGAAAGGCGGCTACGACGCCTGTGTCAAACTGGTAAACGCACTGGAAATTTTCAGCCACGTGGCCAACCTGGGCGACACGCGGTCGCTGATTATTCATTCAGCCTCGACCACGCACCGCCAGCTCAGCCCCGAGCAGCAAGAGGCCGCAGGCGCGGGTCCCGGTGTGGTGCGTGTGTCCATTGGCATCGAAGACGCGGATGACCTAATCGCCGATCTAGATCAGGCGTTGGCCAAAGCGACAGCCTGAACCGTAGGCAAGCAAACGTCCGGGCCATTCCGGGCGTTTGCCACCGACGCCGTTCGACAGTGCATGGCGGAAAAACTGCGTTCGAGGCCTTGCTGAGCGTAAACACGTGTAGCCCGTCAAGCCAACTGCAAGTCTGCTGATGGCTTGAGCTTTTGGCAAGGGTTACTCGGCTATGCCAAATTCCATCGACACGTTGACCGAGACTGAAATCTCACCACTCGCAACCGGGACTCCTCCGGCCTCTGAAACATCCATTGCGCGCATCATTGGTGCGGGGCGGACACCGCCTACCTGCTCACTAATCTGCTGTACAGGACCCAGCGACACGTTCGCCGCTTGTGCCAGTTGTTCAGCCTTTGCCATGGCTTCGGCAACTGCTTTAGCCCGCGCCTCTGCCTGCAAAGGCGTCGGGTCCTGAACACCAAAGGTCAGGCCGCGAAAGTCATTGGCACCGTCTTCAATAACTCCGTCCATGATTGTGCCCAGCTGAGCCAGATCACGAACCCTGACCTGAACAGTGTTAGAGGCTACAAAACCGGAAATCTCAGGTCGATCACCGGTCGAGGTATTGCGCCCGGACCAGACCGGAGACAGCGACAGGTCGCGGGTTTGCACGTCGCGCGCTTCAAGCCCCATGTCCTCTAGCCGTTTCAGGATCAACGACACGGCATCAGATGTCGCCTGCATCGCATTTGAGGCCTGCGGGTCTTCGTTTGTTACGCCCACAGTAATGGTCGCCATATCCGGTGCAGCTTGCACAATGCCGGATGCATCCACCGTGATGCGACGTTCTTGCGCATGGGTCATGCCCGCGACCGTAACGGCCAGCAGTGCGGCCAGAAAAGCGCTTTTCTTCAAGATCTTCCCTCCAATTTCTTCATGCTATACATGGGGCTGCGGGGTCAGACCAAACAAGGGGGGAATTTGGGTTTGCCTTCCCCTCGGCAATATCCTGCTTTAATGTCTGCTTGCGAACGAAAAGTCGTTTGCATTGATGCTGACAAATATGGTTCCTCGGGAATATGAAACCCGCCTTTGCGCTGTCTTTTTCTGCAACCGGAATATCTGTGCATCACCAATCGGATAGCGATTGGTATTGTATAGGCGAAGTTGCGTTGGACGCGCCGGATTTGAACGCGCAGTTGTTTGCGCTGAGGGACCGGGCCTTCGCCCTGGAAAACAACCTGACCTGTCAGGTCATAATTCCAGCTGATCAAGTTCGGTTCCTGTCCGTGGAAGCTGACGCTCAATCCCAGAGCGAAAGTGCAGAACATACGCTGGCGGACGCGACGCCCTATTCGGTCGATGAGCTGGTTTTTGACAGCGCCACAATCGGCCCGACAACCCATATCGCGGCCGTAACTCGACAAACGCTGATCGAAGCGCAGGATTTTGCCACCGAACATGGATTTGTTCCGGTTCAGATCACAACAGAATCGGCCCCAGAAGACTTTCCTGCAAAACCAATGTTCCCGGTGCCGGACATTCCGTCTGCTCCCGAAGAAACGGCCGAGGGGGTTGAAACGGACAAACTGCCCGCGAACGTGCATGTGATTGCTGACGAAACGCCTCCGGAGTCTTTCCGGTCCGTACCAACGCCGATCTCGCCCGGACAATCGACCACCAACGTTATAGCAAAACACTATGTCATTCCAGGAGCGGTGGCACTGGGTCTGGCGGTGTCGTTCGGCGCATGGGCGTTGATTGGTTCAGACACGGACGAAAGCGTCCAGACCGGGTCGGTGCAAACCGAAGAGGCTGTGCCTGAACCCGACCCTCAGGGCGATATCGTATCAGAGGCCACACCCGAAACGCCTGCGATCGGTACCGCACAAGTCGAGCCGCAGATAACCGACCGGGAAGTGGAACAACCAGACGTGGCTGAGGACGCGCCTGACATCTCGCCCACGGATGCGGCGATACTTGAAGCGTTGACTGTCGCACCGACTGAGACGCCTCCGAGGGAGGAGGCCGAGATTGCGTCCCCACCAACCTCGTCATCGTCGCCCTCCGCTGACGACGCGCAGCCCGACCTTACCCCGGCGGATGAGGCGATACGTAATGCCCTCAATATCGCGCCGACGGTTGTGGAAGAGATCGCCCGCGATCCCGAGCCGCCTGAGGATCAGGCCCTGCCCGGTGTAAAGATCACGGCCCCGGAACCGCTGGAGCCACCGGTCCCTCTGTCACAAGACGAACCATATCTGGCTTCTGTTGATGGCACCAACCTGTCAAATGACGCGATCGCCCTGCCCTCGGTCCAGAGCTATGACACCGATGCGCCCTTTGAACGGGTTGCTTTGCCCAGCGTCGCCGGCACCCGTTTTGAGCTGGATGATAGTGGCCTCGTTACGCCCACCGTCGAGGGAACACTGAACCCCGAAGGTGTTGTCGTCTATCTTGGTCGCCCGTCGAAAGTGCCGCCCGAGCCACCTGTCCGGTTTGAAGAGGAGCCAACGCTTGAGGAAGCCCCAGACAGCAGGCTTGCCGGGTTGCGGCCAAAACTTCGCCCCGCGGACCTGACCAGCCGGTTTGAGCGACAGCAATTGGGTGGCCGCACCCGAGAAGAGTTGGCAGTGCTGCGCCCCAAACTGCGCCCTGCTTCACTGCAACAGCAACCAGAGGTGGACGAAACGCCAACCGCGCTGGCCGTTGTACGTGTGCCGCGCCCTAAACTTCGCCCGGCGGGGCTGGCCCCAGCCGCCGCTACTCCGCAGCCTAGCACCTTGGGGTCGACGGCAGCCGTTAGTCAACCCGAAGCCGACACGTTCCAACCCAAGGCCGTTGCACCAAAAATTCCGTCCTCTGCGTCGGTCGCGAGACAGGCGACAATCGACAACGCGATGAATCTTCGAAAATTGAACCTGATAGGTGTTTACGGTACGCCCGCAAACCGCCGGGCCCTGGTTCGGTTGCCAAGCGGTCGCTACAAAAAGCTAAAGGTCGGGGACAGGATTGACGGCGGCCAGGTCATCGCAATAGGCGACAGCGAGTTGCGCTATCAGAAAAAAGGCCGGAACGTCACGCTGAAAATGCCGCGGGGGTGATGCGGGCGTTATCGCCCACATCTGATTAACCTTGAGGCTCAAGCCGCTGGTATTTCGCCACTTTCGATTTGCTCACGCTCAATGGATTCGAAGAGCGCCTGAAAGTTCCCTTCTCCGAATCCGTCATCACCCTTGCGCTGAATGAACTCGAAGAAGATGGGGCCAATTACAGTTTTCGAGAATATCTGGAGCAGGATTTTCGTCTCACCACCATCCAGCACGCCTTCGCCATCGATCAGGATTCCGTGTTTCATCATCTGATCCAGAGGTTCATCGTGACCGGCGACCCTTTCCTTGGACAGCTCATAGTATGTTCGATTCGGACCGGGCATGAACTTCAGCCCCTTTTCCGCAATCGCATCGGTCGAGGAATAGATATCCTCGCTTCCCACCGCGATGTGCTGAATACCCTCACCCTTGTATTTGTTGAGGTACGACACGATTTGACCCGTTACACCCCGGTCTTCGTTAATCGGAATACGGATACGTCCGCAAGGTGAGGTCAACGCACGGCTGTACAAGCCCGTATACTTCCCCTGAATGTCGAAAAACCGGATCTCACGGAAGTTGAACAGGCGCTCGTAGAACTCAAACCACTTGTCCATATTTCCGCGATAGACGTTATGTGTCAGGTGATCGAGGTAATAAAAGCCGTCTCCGCGCGGTTTTGACTGTGCGATCCAATTGAACTCTTCATTATAGGGGGACGTGTCGTAGTATTGGTCGATGAAATAGATCAGTGACCCGCCAATCCCCTTGATCGCCGGAACGTCCATTGTCTTATCCACCCCGTCATAGGGTTCAGCCCCTTTTGCGATCGCATGTTCGTACGCTTTCTGCGCGTCTGCGACACGCCAGCCCATCGCCGGGGCGCAAGGACCATGTTCATCGACAAAGCGGGCTGCAAAACTATCGGGGTCGGCGTTCAGGATGTAGGTTACATCACCTTGCTGCCAAAGCTCGACCGCAGGCTTTTCCTTGTGGTGCGCAACCTTTTCGAAACCCATCTTTGCGAACAAGTCGCGCAGTTCTTGCGGATCGGGATGGGCAAACTCAACAAACTCAAACCCATCCGTACCGACAGGGTTTTCGGGGCTAATGGTGGATTTTGGAGCATTATGAGGGAACGGACCCATGATGGATTTCCTTGAAATAGAAGTTTCCTAGCTGAGTCAAAAATAAACCTATTGTAGCGCTGTTTCTGCGCATTGTTTTAATGTAAAATGGCAAAAAGCGCGCAAAACACGCATCATAACGCACAGATTAGGGAAAACTTCGCATATGCTGGACTCCACCGATTTGCGCCTTTTATCCGCATTGCAGGCCGATGCCCATCTAACGGCACATCAGTTGGGGGAGTTGCTGAACCTGTCGGCCAGTCAGGCCGGTCGGCGCCGACAGCGACTTGAGGCCGAAGGATACATTACCGGCTATGCCGCGCGGTTGGACCCGTTAAAGCTTGGATTGCATGTCCAGGGATTCGTTCAGGTACATCTGGGCACGCATGGCCCCGAACAATCCGCCAGCTTTGCCCGCATGGTGGACACGCGCCCCGAGATTACCAGCGCCTGGACGATGACCGGAGAGGCAGATTACCTGCTGCATGTCTATTGCGACGATCTAGCCGCGCTCAATCGCTTGCTTCACCAGGTGATACTGCCGCATCCTGCAGTGGCGCGAGTCCAGAGCCAAATCGTGATGGACCAGCTTAAACGCGACGCCCCTTTACCCACCTGACCCGCCGAAAGGACGACTATGGACGATTTCCTCTACCAGGCTTCGATCTATCTGGCGGCTGCCGTGATCGCCGTGCCCTTATCGGCGCGTCTGGGTTTAGGGTCCGTTCTGGGCTACTTGGCCGCAGGGATCGTGATCGGCCCGTGGCTGGGTCTGGTGGGGGCCGAGACTGAGAGCTTGCAGCACGTGGCCGAATTCGGTGTGGTCATGATGCTGTTCCTGATCGGGTTAGAGCTTGAACCCCGTGCCCTATGGGATATGCGTGACCGTCTTTTGGGTCTGGGTGGTTTACAAGTCGGCCTGTCGACCGCTGCGATTGCTGCGGTGGCTATCTATGCAAACCATCCTTGGTCGGTCGCTCTGGCCGTTGGACTGACACTTTCGCTTTCTTCAACGGCGATCGTGCTGCAAACCCTTTCCGAAAAAGGGCTGATGCAGACCAATGGTGGCCGGGCAACATTCTCGGTGCTGCTGACCCAGGATATCGCTGTGATCCCGATTCTGGCGCTGTTGCCACTGCTGGCACTGCCTGCGATGCCGCATCTTGAAAGCGACGGGTCCATCGACCGCGGCGTGAAAGACCTGCATGACGCCGGGCACCATAGCCTCTCGCTGGTCGAAGGTCTTCCGGGATGGGCGGTTACATTGGTTACGCTTGGCGCCATTGCCTTTGTCATTCTTGCAGGTGTCTACCTTACCCGTCCCCTGTTCCGCTTTATTCACGCCACGCGCTTGCGCGAAATGTATACCGCACTGGCCCTGATGATCGTCGTCGGTATTTCCTTCCTCATGACGCTTGTCGGCTTGTCCCCGGCTCTCGGTGCGTTTTTAGCGGGCGTTGTGCTGGCCAGTTCAGAGTTCCGGCACGAGATGGAGAGCGACCTTGAACCGTTCAAAGGTCTGTTCTTGGGCTTGTTCTTTATCACCGTCGGCGCAGGGATCGACGTTGCCTATTTCTTTAATGATCCATTGGAACTGATCGGACTGGCCCTTCTTGTCATCCTGACCAAGGGTATCATTCTGTTCCTCGTCGGGCGGGCGTTTCGGCTAAAAGGCAGGGATCACTGGCTGTTTACGCTCGGTTTGGCACAAGCGGGCGAATTCGGTTTTGTCCTGCTGGCCTTTTCCACGCAACAAAACGTCATCCCGCCAGACCTGTCGCAGAAACTACTGATGATCATCGCTTTAACCATGCTCATAACGCCGTTGCTGTTTATCGTCTACGATCTTTTGTCGCGCCGGATCGGTGACAGTGCGCCCCAGCCGGAACCCGATGAAATCGACGAAAAAGGTCCAGTTATTATCGCGGGGATCGGGCGCTTTGGTCAGATTGTGAACCGGTTGGTCCGCGCCAGCGGGTTCAAGACCATTGTTCTTGACCACGATATCGAAACCATCCAACTCATGCGCCGGTTTGGTGTCAAAGGGTTCCTGGGTGATCCGACCCGGCCAGAACTGCTGCGCGCGGCTGGGCTTGAGAAAGCCGCCGTTCTTGTCGCGGCAATGGACGATCCAAAACACGTGACCCGCCTGGTCAGTTTTGCGCGCCGTCAGCGCCCTGATTTGCACATCATCGCGCGCGCGCATGATCGCACCCATGTGTACGAACTGTATCAGGCCGGCGCGGACGATATCGTGCGGGAAATGTTCGATAGCTCACTTCGCGCAGGGCGATACGTGCTGGAAAATATCGGCCTCAGCGAGTACGAGGCCGCGCAGGCCGAACAGACCTTTTATCATCACGACCGCGAGTCGATCCGTGAGCTTGCTGAACTGTGGATCCCTGGCATGCCGACGGCAGAGAACAAGAAGTACCTTGAGCGCGCCCAGCAATTTGAAAAAGAGCTTGAGACCGAACTGCTGGAATTGGCTGAGAAACACGCCCAGAAATCTGCCTGAACCTCAAGTGCAGATCAGGCCAACGGGGTCAGGCGTCTGAAACGCCTGCCTCGGCAAAAGTTGTCATGCCCGAGTGGCATGCCACCGCGCTTTTAAGGATGTTGATGGCCAACGCGCCACCTGAACCCTCACCCAGACGCAGGCCAAGGTCCAACAACGGCTTTTTACCCAGCTTCTGCAACAGGGTGCCATGCGCGCCTTCGGCGCTCTGGTGCCCTGCTATGGCGTGGTCTAGCGCGCCTTCGGCGACATCTGCCAAACAGGCCGCCGCTGCCGAGCAGATGAAGCCGTCGAGAATTACCGGTATGCGCAAGATACGCGCAGCTGCGATGGCACCGGCCATGGCCGCGATCTCGCGCCCACCGAGGCAGCGTAGAATTTCCAACCCGTCTTTTGCATCCGCATACAGGGCCACACCTTCGGCTACCACACGAGTTTTGTTGGCTAGGCCAACGTTATCAACACCCGTTCCGCGCCCGGTCCAGTCGGCCGCATCTCCACCGAACAGCGCACAGGCAATTGCAGCCGCTGGTGTGGTATTGCCGATCCCCATCTCACCGACAACCAAAAGATCGGCGCTGGGGTCAACTGCATTCCACCCCGCGCGCAGGGCCTTCAGCAGCCCATCTTCGGACAGGGCGGGTTCTTTGGTGAAATCTGCCGTGGGCTGATCCAAATCCAAGGCATGCACATCCATCCTGGCCCCTGCGGCCATTGCAAGTTGATTGATTGCCGCGCCGCCATGTTCGAAATTCATCACCATCTGCGTGGTCACTTCGGGTGGAAAGGCAGACACGCCCTGCGCTGTAACACCATGGTTTCCTGCGAATACAATGACCTGTGGCCTCGAAATCTGCGGTCGTGCATCTGCGCGCCAGCCAGCATACCAGATCGCCAGATCCTCAAGCCGCCCCAGCGCGCCGGGCGGTTTGGTCAGTTGCCCATTGCGGTCAGCCGCGCCTTTTAGCGCGCTGGCATCCGGCCCCGGTGCCTGGCACAAGGCTTTGCGGAACGTTTTCAGATCAATAAGTTCAGGCAGCATCCAAAGCCTCGTTGCATCGGTGTGGTCCTGAGTGTTTAACCGAAGTGTCCGACCCAACAAGACCCCGAAAGGCGCGGGAGTGCATAAAAACGATACCAGCCTGATCTCTGTGTGGGATATTCCACTTTCGCTGGTCTTACTGACCCGTCTGCCAGTGCCGCGCCTGCCGGAAAATTCCTTCATTCGGCAAGCTGAGGCAACATGGGCTTTTCCCTTGGTCGGACTGGCCGTGGGCCTGCTGGCCAATGCAGCCGCTTGGTTCGCACTCGCGCTGAACCTGCCCGCACCGGTGAGTGCGATTTTCCTGATCGCGGTGCTGGTCTTAACAACTGGCGCCATGCACGAAGACGGGCTGGCTGACACGGCGGATGGCCTATGGGGCGGTTTCACGGCCGAGCGTCGATTGGAAATCATGAAAGACAGCCATATCGGCACCTATGGTGTGTTGGCCCTGATCTTTTCACAAACCCTGCGCATCATGCTGGTGACAACGCTTTTGGCCTCTGGGGGATTTTCCACGATCCTTGCCGCCTGCATCACGTCGCGCGCTGTCTTGCCATTTCTGATGGCCGCCCTTCCAAACGCCCGAACCAGCGGCCTGAGCCATTCGGTCGGTGCACCACGGGCTGGAACGGTCGCATTAGGCCTTGGGTTGGCCGTACTATGTGTGGCGCTTTTGATGGGTGCTGCAGCAGCCCTTCCCATGCTTGTTGTTGGATTGGCGATTGGCTTTTTTGCCCAGGTCGCAAGGTCCAAGATCGGTGGTCAAACCGGCGACATTCTGGGGGCCAGTCAACAACTGGCAGAGTTGGCGTTCCTTACCGTTGCGGTTGCTGCGCTTTAACTCGTGCCGCCGGTTTCAATCTTCAGAGTTTCGCCACAATGTTTGCAATGCACCGCGTCGGGATCATGGCGGTAAAGCCCACAATGAGGGCATTTGTGCCGGACTTTCTGCGGCATGAATATGGCTTGCGCCAGTCGCACGAACAAAGCCACGCCGACAACCATGATGAATACTGAAAACAACTTTCCAGCAGGGGTCACCAAGGTGATATCTCCGAACCCGGTTGTTGTTAGCGTCGCCATGGTGAAATAAAGCGCATCAATATAGGGCGTCTGACTATCCTCTGGGATAAAGAACACCAGAACTGCCGTTGAGGTGGCGAACACAAACACCATCAGATTTATTGCAGCGATAACCGCATCTTCGTGGGTCCGAAAAAACTGGCTGTCGCGTCGTAGGTCCCGCAGTAAGTGATAAGAGTGGATCAGGCGCAAAGCGCGCAAAATCCGCACGAAGGCCAGGTTTCCGGGCAAAAACGGCTCGAGCAACAGTGAGGCGATCACGACGATATCTGCAAGCGTGTAGATTTTGCGCAGCAGTTTCCAGCGGTCTTTCGCAATCCACATCCGGGCGAGAAAATCCAGCAGGATGACAAGCCCGACACAAAGGCTGGCAATCTTTATCCCGGGTCCATGCGGAATATTCGCCGTGGCCACGAAGAAGACGATGGAAGCCGCATCAAAGAGGATCAGCCCGTAGCGGAACCAGACCGAGACCGGTTCATGCGCGATATACAGAAACTTTATGGTGTGCCTAATTTTATCCATGTATCCGCCTCTGTTTGCAGGAAAATTAGCCGCAAAGGCACAATTCACCAAGGCCAGATACAAAAAAGGCCGCCCCAGTGACGGAGCGGCCTAAACGTCAGAAACGGCTGAAATCAGGCAGCGCGCGAAGTCAGAACCTCATCCACCTGCTTAGCGGCTGAAACTTCTCCGGCTCCGGATACGGCGGCCACTTCGCGAGTCAGACGCTCGAGCGCGGCCTCATAAAGCTGACGCTCGGAATAGCTCTGCTCGCGCTGGTCGTCGGTGCGATGCAGGTCGCGGACAACCTCAGCGATTGAGATCAGGTCGCCCGAGTTGATCTTTTGTTCATACTCCTGCGCCCGACGCGACCACATGGCGCGTTTGACCTTCGCTTTGCCCTTAAGTGTCTTCATCGCCTGGCTGATAACATCGGGGGAGCTTAGTGAGCGCAAACCGGATTCAGTGATCTTGTTTGTAGGCACCCGCAAGGTCATCTTGTCCTTTTCAAACGAGATGACGAATAGCTCGAGCGAATGACCCGCGACTTCTTGCTCTTCGATCGATATGATCTGGCCTACGCCATGCGCAGGATAGACAACATAGTCGTTGGGGCGGAACTCAAGCTTTTTCGACTTAGACATACAGGATCATCCTTGGTTACAGAGCGAGGTGTGGACGACAAAAAACCAGCCGGAGCCACTCTCGGCCCCGTCATGCAGTCGTTTTGTCACAAAATCAGAACTCCAAAGCAGTCATACTTACGGAGCACATCCCCATCTCATTCATCATTCAGGCATAGAGTATATCACAAAAATACGACGCCTGAAAGGTCACGCCCTTTCGTGGACGTGAAACCCCTTTTATACCAGCGCATTACAGCCCGATTTTGCACCTAAACGAACAAGTTCAGAGAGCGAATCGCTCAGCCCCCTTCACCGGGCGCTTCAGAGAAGTATTTCTCCATCTTGCCCTCTTCACCATCACGGTCCGCCGCCTCGGGCAGTGGATCTTTCTTGGTGACGATAACCGGCCACATTTCCGAATACTTTCGGTTGAACTCAACCCATTGATCCATACCCGGCTCGGTATCAGGGCGGATTGCATCTGCGGGGCACTCTGGCTCACACACTCCGCAGTCAATGCATTCATCGGGGTGAATAACCAACGTGTTCTCACCTTCATAGAAACAGTCGACCGGACATACTTCCACACAGTCGGTATATTTGCAGCCAATGCAGTTTTCGGTGACAACATAGGTCATTGTTTGAATCCCATTTGCGGTTTGGGCGTTTAGCTAATCCAGTCTTTTAGTGTCTTCAAGGGCAGATCACCCCTCTTTGGTGCGAGAAAGATCAAGCGCGCGCCGATCCTTCTTTGTCGGACGACCCTTTCCTCCGAAACCGGGATTCTTGGGCGTTTCGTCCCTTTTTTCCGTCAAATCCGTGTAAAGTGTTTGGGCTTCCGATGCCGGGCCGCGGCGTTCACCCAGTTCTTCAACCCGTACAACCCGCACAATACGTCCTTGCGGGAAGGTTAAGACATCCCCGGGTCCCACGGGCTGCGCCGATTTCAGAACCCGGTTTCCGTTGAGCCGGACATGGCCGCCGCTTACCTGTTTGGCGGCCAGGCTACGGGTCTTGAAGAACCGAGCCTGCCACAACCATTTGTCGATCCGCAGCCTGGGATTGACCATCCCTACTTAGTTACCGTCCTTCAAACCCATAAGCGCAGCCGCAAATGGGTTGTCTGGGTCGATCGCTTTTTCTTTCTTGGGCGGCCGCGACGAGAAGGTTTTGGCCCCTTGCGGCTTGCCACCTTTCTTGCCTTGCGGTTTGCCGCGCCCATCCTGAGGCTTGCCGCGCGGTTTTCCTTTGCCCTGCCCCTGTCGGTGTTCCCGACGCGGACCACGGTTTGCCTGACGCTGGCGACCCCAGGTGAAGGTATAAAACACCTCAACCTCCGGCTCATCTGCCGCAGGAGCCTCGGCTGTCGCCTCGGTGCTGTCGGTGGCCTCGGCTATCGCCTCGGCGGGTGCGGCTGTTTCTTCGGGTGCCGCTTCGGGCAATTCGGTTTCCGTCTCAGATGCCGGAGTTTCTTCGACTGACGACTGTTCTACCAGTTGCTCAGCCGCTACGGGTTTTACCTTTTCCCGCTCGCCCCGCTCAGCGTTATAGCCCAGCCCCCGCATCAGATCAGCGAATTGATCCAAAGTCATGCCGGTAATCGATAACATATCCGGCTTGGCTTCAAACCCGCCACGGCTGTCTTCGGCGCGCAGCATATCGGCCAGCCGTTCTAGCATATCGATCCTGATCGAGCGATCTCCGGCATCGCGGTAACCGCACATGGTATCGTAACCCTTGGGCGCATCTTTGGCGACGGGTACAGTGACAAGCCCAGGGGGCGGTGCTTCGGGAAATTCCTGCAAACCGCTGGACAGTGCCCACAGAACCAGACGCAGACGCGTCGGCGCGGGCTTCAGCAGCAGCGGCATAAATATGGTGAACTGACCAAAACGGATGCCGTGCTTGCGCAAGGCACCGCGAGCGTCCTGATCCAGATCCTTGACGTCCTGCGCGACCTGCGCGCGCGGTAAAACGCCCAGAGCCTCAACCATTCGGAACGCAAAACCCTTGGCAAGTCCTGATAACTCTTCATCGCGTGACAGGTTCAACAGCGGCTCAAACAGCGCGGCGATTTTGCGGTCGATGAAATGCTGCAGGCGACGTTGAACCTTTTGCTCAACATCCGGTCCGGCTGATTCATCTACAAACACCTCAACCATGGGTTTGAGAGGTTCGGACCCGGCAACAAGTTTGCCGATCGCATACTCGCCCCACATCAGGCCACCCTGATCAGTGAAATCAATTTCGGTATCGGGCGCGTTGTAAAAGCGGTCGGCGCGCAGATGGAATTGCGGCGCGAGTGCTTGCAGAGAGGCCGATTTCAAAGCTTTTGCTTCGGTTCCTTGCGCGCTTTTGTCCGGGATGAACCGGAACCCTTCTAGTCGACCGACAAATTCACCTTCGACGGTCACTTCACCCTTGTCATTTACTTCGGCCAAAAGGGCCTCCTTCTGTTTGAGCCGGCGCAGCAACACGGACGTGCGCCGGTCCACAAATCTTTGCGTCAAACGGTCATGCAACGCGTCCGACACCCTGTCTTCTACAGCGCGGGTTACCGCACGCCAATGTGATTCGTCGCGTACCCAGCCGTTTCGCTGCGCAACATATGTCCAAGTGCGAATATATGCCAATCTTTTGGACAACGCATCAATATCCCCATCCGTCCGATCAATCCGACGAATCTGCCTCATCAAGAAGTCATCGGGTATCGATCCGCTTTGGTGCAGGTGGCCATAGATCACCTCAAGAAGGTTGGTATGTTCCGCATGGCTGATGCCCCGGAAATCCGGAATCCGGCATACATCCCATAGTAGACGGACAGATTGCGGATCACTGGCGCGGGCGGCAACTTCGGCGACCTGCGAAAGCGACTTGAGAGCATTCAAATCATCTGCGGGCCGTGCCTTTGTAAGGTGCTCGTCATTCGGGCTGACCTCAAGCGAGTCGATCAACGCGTCGATTGACCCAAACCGCAAGGCTGCATTGCGCCAGTTGAGTTTTTTCACCGGCGTAAAACGGCTGTCCATTATGGCTTGTGCCACACCTTCATCCAACGGCGGGGCCTCTCCGGTGACACCAAAGGTGCCGTCGGACATGCCGCGCCCCGCGCGACCTGCAATCTGAGCCAGCTCATTCGGTGCCAATGGGCGCATCCGACGACCGTCGAACTTGGTCAGCGAGGAGAACGCCACGTGGTTCACATCAAGGTTCAACCCCATCCCGATTGCGTCTGTCGCAACCAGATAGTCCACCTCACCATTCTGATACAATTCGACCTGAGCGTTGCGGGTACGCGGGCTGAGCGCGCCCATAACCACCGCTGCGCCACCCTTTTGACGCCGCAGCAATTCGGCAATGGCATAAACGTTTTCAACAGAAAACCCGACGATGGCGCTGCGTGGCGGCATGCGGCTGATCTTCTTGGAACCGGAATAGACAAGCTGCGACATCCGTTCTCGGCGCACGAACTGAGCATCAGGGACAAGGGCGGCGATGGGGCCGCGCATCGTGTCAGCACCCAGAAACAGCGTTTCATGCGTACCCCGCGCGCGCAACAACCGGTCTGTGAAAACGTGACCGCGTTCGGGATCGGCGCAGAGTTGAATCTCATCAATGGCAACAAAATCCGCACCCAGCCCTTCGGGCATAGCCTCAACCGTGCAGACCCAGTACTGCGTGCGCGGCGGCACGATCCGCTCTTCGCCGGTAACCAGGGCCACAACGGACGGACCACGGATTGCAACGATCTTGTCGTACACCTCGCGCGCCAACAAACGCAGCGGCAGACCGATCACGCCAGTTCGGTAGCCCAGCATCCTTTCAACCGCGTAATGGGTTTTGCCTGTATTGGTCGGGCCCAGTACGGCCACTATTCGGGATGACCCGCTCAATTCTGCCCCCTGCCCCGATTCGTCAGAGGGCCGAGCCCTCGACCTGAGGCTTCAGTCGATTCACCGCATTGGTTACTTCTTCGTGATGCGGATGTATAGCCAGCGCCCGCTGATAAGCCTTCAGGGCCTTGTCAGGTTGCTCAACTATCTCGAAAATTAGGCCCAGTCCGAAAATGGCCTCGTAATTGTACGGGTTCAGCGTCAGCGCGTGTTCCAGGTCAGCCGCGGCCATGCCAAAGCGATCCATGCCAAAAAAAACCGACGCGCGCAGGTGCCAGCCTTCGGCAAACCCCGGCGCATGGTCGGTCAGCGCGGTCAGGTGTTCGATAGCGGCCACCGTATCCCCGTCGTCCAAAGCCTCGCGTCCACGCTCAAGCAGCAAATCTGCGGATGCTGATCCCGATTGAGACCAAAGCGCCTTGAGCTGACGATCAATGCCAATCGCCTGTTCTGGCGTCGATTGTGCCAATTGCTTCAGCAATGCGGCTTCATCCCTCGAGTCCGCTTGTTGCGCAAGCGGACCGGTGGAAAACATGACCGTGACAAAAAGTGCCGCTACGGTACGTTTGAGATTGTCGATTGCAATACCCATAACAATGCGCAGTGTAGCGTTGCGACCGGGGAAGTCCATCCACGGCGCATAAACAAAATGAGGAACACCATGAGTGACACTCTTGAAAAAGCAGCGGCCGCGCTGAACGACAAACTCTCGGGCGGTGATTTCGACTCGACCGCCAAGTTTGATATCACCGGCATGGGCGCAATCGTTCTGGATGAAAACGGAGCGCGCGTCAGCGACGACGACGCAGAAGTGACGCTGAGCGCAGATGCGGATACGTTCGAGCAAATCCTGAGCGGTGATTTGAATCCGACCGGCGCATTCATGTCAGGCAAGCTGAGCGTGGACGGAGACATGAGTGTCGCCATGAAACTCGCCTCGGTACTGGCATGACCGAGTTGTCGCCGGCCCCTTTCTTTGCGGACGTGGCCGGCGGACCCGCCGGTGGGGCGGCGCATTGGATCACGACCGCAGACAACACCCGTATCCGTGTGGGTCACTGGCGCGCGGACAACGAAACAAACGGCACGGTGATGATGTTCCCCGGCCGGACAGAATACATTGAGAAATACGGTGGTACGGCGACGGAATTCGTCGACAGAGGTTTTGCATTTCTCGCGGTTGACTGGCGTGGTCAGGGGCTGGCAGATCGCCCGCTGCCCGATCCGCGCGTCGGGCATGTTGAAAAATTCACTGACTATCAGCAGGACGTGCTTGCAACGTTGGACCTCGCGAAAAAGCTTGACCTACCAAAGCCTTGGTATGTGGTTGGTCATTCGATGGGTGGTGCGATTGGTTTGCGTGCAGTGCTTGAGGGTGACAGCTTCGCCGCCTGCGCCTTTACCGGCCCGATGTGGGGCATCTTTTTCACGCCAATCATGAAACCGCTCAGCCGGCTTACGGCGTATTGGGGCCCGCGGATCGGTCTTGGGCAAAAGACGCCCCCGACGACAACGATGGAAAGCTATGTCGTCTCACAGCCTTTCGAGGGAAATATCCTGACACGCGATCCAGCGATGTACCAAATGATGAAAGACCAACTTGCGGCCCATCCTGAACTGTCGCTGGCAGCGCCCTCGACGATCTGGCTGCGCGAGGCGTTAGATGAATGCGCTTGGCTGATGGCGCAAACCGCACCCACGACGCCTGGCCTGACCTTCCTGGGCAGTCACGAGCAAATCGTTGACCGCAAAGCGATCCGCGCGCGGATGGAAAACTGGCCCAATGGGACGTTGGTCGAAATTCCTGATGGTGAACACGAGGTACTGATGGAGCCGCCCGATGTGCGCGGCCCGGTGTTTGACCAGATGGCGGCGCATTTCATGGCGACGCAGTCAGGTGCCAAGTCAGCGACCACATTGTCCAGCTAACCGCCCCCTTGCGCGAAGGCGGCTTGTGATCCGGGCCGCCCACGCCTAGATGTTTGCCAAAGCAGATAATCCGAGGTGATCCATGCGCGACCTTCCCTTTCCCGTCCGTGACGCAAACGCAGCCGGAGGCACCGGCGATCTTGGCAACCTGCCGGAATGGGATTTGACCGACCTTTATAGCTCGGATGAAGCACCGGAACTGGACCGCGATTTGAACTGGCTTGAGGGCGAATGCGCCGCCTTCGCAACCGATTACGAAGGCAAGCTTGCCGATCTGGATGCCGATGGGCTTTTGACCTGCGTCCAACGAAACGAAAAGATCAACACGATTGCCGGGCGTATCATGTCCTTTGCGGGGCTGCGCTACTATCAGCTGACCACCGATGCCGAACGCGCCAAATTCCTGTCGGACATGCAGGAAAAAGTCACCATCTTCACCACTCCGCTGGTTTTTTTCACGTTGGAAATCAACCGGATCGACGATGACGCTTTGAAAGCGCGCTTCGACGCAAATGCTGATCTGGCCCGCTATGAGCCTGTCTTCCGCCGCATCCGCGCGATGAAGCCTTACCAATTGTCGGATGAGCTTGAAAAATTCCTGCACGATCTAGGCGTGGTCGGCGACGCTTGGGAGCGCCTTTTCGACGAAACCATCGCCGGGCTGACATTCGACGTTGACGGCGAAGAACTGAACATCGAGGGCACCCTGAACCTGCTGACCGAGCAAGACCGCAGCAAACGCGAAGCGGCGTCGCGCGAGTTGGCGCGTGTATTTCAGGACAACATCAAAACCTTTGCCCGTGTGCACAACACGCAGGCCAAAGAAAAAGAGATCGTTGATCGCTGGCGCAAGATGCCAACGGCTCAGACCGGTCGTCACCTGTCGAATGACGTGGAACCAGAGGTGGTCGAGGCGCTGCGCGAGGCCGTCGTTGCCGCCTATCCCAAGCTGAGCCACCGCTATTACGAGTTGAAACGCAAATGGCTGGGCCTGGACGTTATGCAGGTCTGGGACCGCAACGCGCCGCTGCCAATGGAAGACACCCGCGTTGTTGGCTGGGATGAGGCTGAAAAGACCGTGATGGAGGCTTACAACGCCTTCGACCCCCGCATGGGTGAGATTGCATCGCCTTTCTTCAGCAAAGGTTGGATCGACGCGGCGGTAAAACCGGGCAAAGCACCGGGCGCGTTTGCCCATCCAACGGTGACCGAGGTGCATCCTTATGTGATGCTCAACTATCTGGGCAAACCGCGCGACGTGATGACGCTGGCGCATGAGCTTGGCCACGGTGTCCATCAGGTTCTGGCCGCCGACCAGGGCGAAATGCTGTCATCGACCCCCCTGACGCTGGCCGAAACTGCATCTGTCTTTGGTGAAATGCTAACGTTCCGCAAGATGCTGGATCAGGCCGAAACCCCCGAGCAGCGAAAGGTTTTGCTGGCCGGGAAGGTCGAGGACATGATAAATACCGTGGTCCGCCAAATCGCGTTCTATGACTTTGAGTGCAAGCTTCATGCGGCACGGCGCGAGGGCGAACTGACCCCAGATGACATCAACGCCCTATGGATGAGCGTTCAGGCCGAAAGCCTTGGCCCGGCATTCGAATTCATGGACGGGTATGAGACTTTCTGGGCCTATATCCCACACTTCGTCCACTCGCCTTTCTACGTCTATGCCTATGCCTTCGGCGACGGCTTGGTGAACGCGCTCTATTCGGTTTACGAAAGCGGTTCCGAAGGGTTCGAGGACAAGTATTTCGAAATGCTGCGCGCTGGTGGGTCCAAGCACCACAAGGAGCTGCTCGCCCCGTTTGGGTTGGACGCAAGCGATCCCAAATTCTGGGACAAAGGCCTTTCGATGATATCTGGCTTCATCGACGAACTTGAGGCGATGGAGGGGTGACACCCTCATCGAAGGATGGGCGCTGGGCCACGCTCAAGGCCAAGCTGCGCCCTGTCCTTGCGCGCATCCGACGAACCGTGCCGCGTGGTTTGCGGTTCGTCGTAGGCATACTCATGATTATTGGTGGTTTTTTCGGGTTTCTTCCCGTGTTGGGTTTCTGGATGATCCCGTTGGGCGTAATGGTGGCTGCAATGGATGTTCGGTTACTCATTCGCTGGTGGCGAATGTCCAAATAAATTGTCTGCGCAGGGATTGCTGGGCGTGTGCACGTTTCGAAACTTCAGCACATCCCGGCGTATCAAACTATTTTAGCTGACTGTCCTTTGACCCGCGCCGATTTATTCCGCCACGTGAGCTAAAAGCTGCATCACGTTCTTGCTGACACTCGAGGCACAATTTGACACCAGGTAAGGCAATCCGTCGTTTTTCAGGGATCGGCTCTTCGCATTCAGCACAATAGATGAGGCTATCGCCAGAAGGCCGCTTACGTGCCTGCATCCGCGCCAGTTCGTCCGAAATCGACGCTTCTATCTGTTCACTCACCGCGCCGTCCCGCGCCCAGCCGCCAGCCATGTTCTCCTCCTGATTTGCTGTTTTACACAGTAAACCCGCGGAACGCAGCGCGGCAAGTCAGAGGGAAACAGCCCGGTCCAACACAAGGTCAATCATCTGTTGCGTCCCGCGTGAAAATTCCAGCGGACAAGGGTATTCCACCCCGTCGCGGACCGAACGGCAAAACGCCTCGACCTGAAGTTTATAGTGATCGTCGCCGGGGAAACGTGTGACCTGAACCTCAAGCCCCGGTCGATGCAGCTCAACACGCGCCTCTCCGAACACACGGGCATTGAACGGAGCGGTCAGACGGATTACCCCACCTTCACCGTGGAACACCATCTCCTGATGCGGGTGCATGCGGATTGAGACATAGCTTGAATAGGTGAAATCCGGGAACTGCGCCCGAATTTCGGTGAACGTGTCTATTCCATCCTCCCAGCGGATCGCTGATTGCACCTTCGTGGGTTCCTGACCCGTCACGAACCGGGCGCTGCCGATCACATAGACACCAATATCCCGCAGCCCGCCCCCGCCTGTTTCCGCGCGGTTTCGTATGTTTCCGGTGTCCGCGCGGTTGTCAAAGCTGAACGCCCCAGTCACATGAACAAGTTTGCCTATCGCCCCGTCGGCAATCAACTTTCGCACAAACTGCCACTGCGGATGATGAACGATCATGTATGCTTCGGCGGCCAGCAGACCCGTCTCATCCCGTTTCTGGATCAAGGGCGAAAACTCGTTCGCTGTCATGGTCATCGGCTTTTCGCACAACACGTGCTTTCCGGCCTCCAACGCCTTGAGGCTCCATTCCACATGCAAGTGGTTGGGCAGCGGGATGTAGACCGCCTCAATCTGAGGGTCTGCCAGCAAAGCCTCGTAACTGTCATAGACCGTCAGATCGGGGCAAAAGGCTTGAAAAGGTTCAGCCTTTGCCGCACTGGACGTCGCCAACCCCGCCAAACACGCGCCGTTGGCGGCATGAATCGCGGGGGCCATGTATTGCCGTGCGAACTTTGCGGCGCCCAGAACGCCCCACTGAACCGGTTTTTGCATATTCTCCTCCAAGATTCGTTATTCATTGGCCGAATCTGATGGTTAACGCTAACAGTTCGGTTTTATGAATTTCTATCAATCAAAAGGCTTCAAGTCAGGCTTTTCTATTTCACAAGCCTGTATGATTTCTGGAAACAGATTGTTTACGTACAAAACGCTGTTTTGTCAGATGTTTGCGCAAGGCAACTTTTGCTGGTTTCCTGGGTCCCGTACTTTGCGTTTCCTGGAATGATCCGTGACGCGAAGCCAAGTTGGCTGACGGCAACAAAAAAGCCCGCCATGATAAGCGGGCTTCCCTCAAAGTGCGATTTAGACCGCGTTTAGCATTCCTTTTTCGCGTGCCAGCTCTCGCATCTTTTTTTGCAGTTTTTCAAAGGCACGAACCTCGATCTGACGAATACGTTCGCGGCTGACATTGTACTGCACGCTCAACTCCTCCAACGTCACGGGTTGGTCCATCAACCGGCGTTGCGTCAGGATGTCTTTTTCCCGGTCGTTCAGAACATCCAATGCGGCTGCCAAAAGTTCGCGGCGCGCGTCCAATTCGTCGCGGGCTTCATAATCGCCAGCTTGGTCGGCATCTTCGTCCTCCAGCCAGTCCTGCCACTGCATCGTGCCTTCACCTTCGGACCCGACGGTCGCGTTCAGCGAGGCATCTCCACCGGACATCCGGCGGTTCATGCTGATGACTTCTTCTTCGGTCACGCCCAGATCATTGGCGATCTGCGCGACGTTTTCAGGACGCAGGTCGCCCTCTTCCAACGCACCGATGCGCGCTTTGGCCTTGCGAAGGTTGAAAAACAGCTTCTTCTGCGCCGAGGTTGTACCCAGCTTTACCAGCGACCACGACCGCAGGATGTATTCCTGAATCGAGGCGCGAATCCACCACATGGCGTAAGTCGCCAACCGGAACCCTTTTTCGGGATCAAAACGTTTCACCGCCTGCATCAGACCTACGTTGGCCTCGGAAATCACCTCGGCCTGCGGCAATCCATAGCCGCGATACCCCATGGCGATCTTGGCCGCCAGACGCAGGTGCGACGTCACCATTTTATGCGCCGCTTCAGTGTCTTGTTCTTCCACCCAACGCTTGGCGAGCATGTACTCTTCTTCCGGTTCCAGCAGCGGAAACTTGCGAATTTCCTGCATATAGCGGTTCAGGCCGCCTTCTGGCGTCGGCGCGGGGAGATTTGCGTAATTTGCCATGTTTCATGTCCCTCCGACAAATGTTTAAGCCTTTAACATTGGATATGGTCATCCATATCAACTCGTTCAAGAGGTCACATTACCAGTTTGGAATTAACGTTAGATAAAGGAAACCTAAGAAAGTCTTATTCACGCAACTTTGCATTTTATGTCAGCGGTGCGCGAAGTTGATCAATTAGTTTTTGCATGTCGTGGGGTAAACCGGCCTCGAACCGCATATTTTCGCCCGTGACGGGATGCTCAAACCCTAAAACAGCCGCATGAAGCGCTTGTCTCGGAAAGTTCCGAACAGCCTCGGACGAAATGGCGCTGAACGCCTTTGAGGCCAGCTTTCGTTTGCCACCGTAAACCGGATCGCCCACCAGACCATGCCCAGCATGTGCCATGTGAACGCGAATCTGATGCGTGCGGCCGGTTTCCAGCCAGCATTCGATCAGCGCCAACCCTGCTGGCGATCCAAAGGTTTCAACCACGCGCGCCCGCGTAACCGCGTGACGCCCCCCGTGAAACAGGACGGCCTGTCGTTGCCGGTCGGTCTTGTGCCGCGCCAACTGAGTCGTAAGGCGCATGATGTTTCCGGACTCAAAGCTGACACCTTTAACACCGCGCAGACGCGGATCATTTGCATCGGGTACGCCATAGCAAATAGCGCGGTAATACCGCTCGACCGAGTGCGCCTCGAACTGAGAGGCCAGACCGTGATGCGCCGCATCTGATTTCGCAACCACCAAAAGACCGCTGGTTTCCTTGTCGATTCGGTGCACAATTCCGGGCCGTTTCACCCCACCGACGCCAGACAGATGATCGCCGCAATGATGCAGCAGCGCGTTCACCAGAGTCCCGCTTGGTGACCCCGGCGCAGGGTGAACAACCATGCCTGCGGGTTTGTTAATGACAATCAAATCATCGTCTTCAAATACTATGTCCAGCGGGATGTCTTCGGGGCCGATGTGGCTGTCTTCGGCCTCGGGCACGGTGATCGCGACACTTGCGCCGCCAGCCACCTTGGCCTTTGGGTCGCTAGCCGGAACACCGTCAATCAGCACGGCACCTTCGTCGATCAGCTTGGCCAGTCGGGTTCGCGACAGGTTTTCCTCGGCTGGCACATCGCGCGAAAGCGCCTTATCAAGGCGTGACGGCGGATCGGCCGCGATCTGAAATTCAATCTGACGGGTGCCCATGACTATCCCTTCCGAACCCCAAGAACCGCAGGAAACGCCGCAGCTTCGCCTGCTGCGGAGAATGGTCATGTTGCTGACCGCGGTGATGATTGGCGGGGTTCTAGTGACATTCGCCCTGATTGTCATCCGGCTATCGGACCGAACCCCCACCCTACCCGATCAGGTCGACCTGCCCGACGGGGCCAAGGCACAAGCCGTGACCATCGGCAGCAACTGGTATGCGGTTGTGACTGATGACGATCGCATTCTGATATTTGACAAGACAACGGGTCGCCAGCGTCAGGAAATTGTCGTCGAGCCGTAATGCTCAGGCTTTCAACGCCATTCGGAAAACGATTTCGGATGCGCGACGCAGCGCTTCATACTCTTCGGGAGTATCGCGACGAAACTTCTGGTCTTCCTCGCTTAACTCGACCGGGTCGAACAAACCGGGCCGGTCAGGGAAGAACTCTTGCTGAAACGCGACGTCTTTCGTGGTCAGGTACTGATCCAACCAAGCGCGTTCATCCGGCTCCAACACGTCATATCGCCGGATCATGACCGGGTCGCTTGCCACTTGCCGACGGAGTTGGCGGCTCTGCTTGCGCCCCATTGCCCGTGACACGATGCCAAAAGCCTCACTTGCTGCACGCGATTGAGACAGGTTCGAAGGTCGGTCAACCGCCCCGCCATCCGGCAACGCGACGCCAATGCGCGACAGGAAATCATCCACAACATGACCCTGTACCATTTGCGCACGGTTATACAGCATTGGTACAATTTCAACACCGGGAAAAGCCTGCCGAATTTGCTGTGCTTTCGCCGAGAAGCTGAAGCTGTCCGGGTTTGCTTTTATTGTTGCCAGCCGGTCCCTGACGAACGCGGACCCGATGGTAGCCAATCGGCCATTCTTGGCGCGCTGCTTGTAATCTGCCTCAAAGAAATCCGAGTATCGGCGGCAGTAGAAGGTGATCCGCATCTCGCGCGCGGGGATTTCGGCAAACGCCTGTGCCAGCCTAGTCAGGTCACACGAGTAAAACATCTCGGACGACACCAGACAGGTATGATCGCCGTGCATCTGATACTCGGTCGCCATAAGCTCACGGAACGGGTCCATCGGCTTGTTGCTCTGATTGATATAAAACGCGATTGGATTGTGGCTGATCGCGAGGCGATCGCTCCCCTCCGCGCGGCGGCGGCCAGCCTCCATGTAATGCAGACCGACATCAGCCAACTGCGCCTTGTTCCGGCGCACGTAAGACTGAAGCGCCGTCGTGCCGGTCTTGGGCATACCGATATGCAGCCACAGCATCAGAGGACTCCTGTTTGAGGTTTAAGCCCGCTCATTCCTTGGGACTTGCCGCAAAATCAGCCGTCATTTGCCGCATGAGATCCCGCATTTGCGGTTGTGCGCGAAGTTCGGCGATCTTCTCTCGGTGCAGATCACATGACATATGGTGTAGGCGTGCGATTTCGGGGTCCGACAACATCTCATGATAGTGGTCGCGCTTGCGATCCCGAATGACATCGATCGAGCCGTCTTCCACCGCGTTGTGGTTCATCATATTCCAGTAATCCATACCAAGGCTATCGCCCAGGTGATGGGCCCGCCCGCGCATTTTCTTGACCAGATAGCTTTCGCAGGACTTCAGCGCGTAATGGTTGATCTGCACCAGATCGTATCCGACGGAATCCCGCGCGGACCGCCAGCTGCTGGTGAAATAACGATCCGGCATCAACTGCCCTGATCCGTTATACCAGTGGCACTCCTGCATGGTCTCTACTGCGGGACGCTTGGGCCGGTGGACGCCCAGCGCAGTCCAAAGCTGTCTTTGGAACATAGTCTTGAACCCCCACGCCTGCGGCGGGCGGTGCTTTTGCTCTTGCGCAGCCAATCGAAACTGATCCGAAAGGAACCGATCCTCATACCGTTCGACACCCGCGTTTCCGAAAAGCCGCCATGTCATCGAGATCATTTTGGCGTCCGGGATGGCGCCAGTCAGCGCGCGCAGCGTATTGTCTCCGGTTTTCACATTTATATGCTCATCGGCATCTATCACGATCACCCAATCGTGGGGCTGTGCGACGTCCATTTTCAGAAACTTCTTGTACGCGCGTTTTTGTGGGCTGGTCTGGCGTCGCGAATTGTTGTCGACATGGGTTAGAAAACCCATCGCCTCCAGCCGCTTTAGCAAGGCGTCCGTGCCGTCTGTGCAATCATTGGTCATCACGACCATCTGGTCGACGCCAATCGCACGGTTATGGGCCACCCATTCCAGCACAAACGGGCCTTCATTCTTCATCGGGGTGATGCTGATGTATCGGGGGTCTTGATCAGACACTTATTCGCCTCGTGTTGTACCGCTTTTTGAACCTGCGATTGATGTTCTGCGGTATCCGCTCGGGGTGCAGCCTAAACCGACTGGCCGCAGCAGCCAAGAGCGACCCGGAGTCGTTCTGAAAGGCGCTACCATTCTCATCGCGCGCGCGCCAACTGGTTGGCAAACCGTTTGAATGGCGGGAACAGGTCATGAGCTTTTTGCAAGTAGGGCCTCGCTTTTTCCTTTTCCCCCCGCCGCAGGTAGATTTGCCCGGCTTCGCCCTGAATGACTGGGGTATTGTCGTCGATGTCAGCGGCCTGAATGATCTGATTTTGCCCTTGGTCTTGAGCGCCTTTTCTTTCCAGGAACTTTCCCATTGCGAAAATCAGAAAAGGGTTGCCCGGATCACAGGCCAAAGCGTCGGCCATCTTCAGTTGAGCACGCGCCTGATCCGCGTCGGCCTCGTACAGTGTTGCCAATCTCTTGTGATAAAGCGGGTTTTCCGGCCAATCCGCTGAGGTTTTTCGCATCACGTCTATCGTTTGTGCAAGACTGGACACGCCCAAGTACCAACTCAGCATCGCTTGGGCGGCGGATACGGATGGATCATCGTGTTCGATGCTTGTCAGATTACCAAAGCTCTCTTGCAGACGCTCTAGTCGGAAACGGTCGTCAAGAAGCCTGCGCGCCTTTTGGTCCAGTGTCAGATCAGACCAATCCAGTAAAACAAGATCAAAGTTACACGGCTGTCTGGCCAGTACCTTGTGTTGCACCAGATAGAGGTTGTTAAAGGGAGGGAAGCGCTGACGCCGGACTTCTCTTTGAAGGCGCCAGTCTGCGGGCGGAAACAGCCGGAAGGACACCTGATCTCGGTATAGCATTCGCGAGCCCAACACCACCACGTCCGGGCGCAGAGGTTTGGCCCAAAAAGCACGTGCCAGGTTTCGACTTGCCGACCAACGTTTCTTTTGCGCCCCCAGCGCGGCCGCCCGAATAGCCAGAAGAACGGCATAGTCCTCGGGCCAAAGATTAGCATTCTTCAATCCTTCCTCGGCCAGACGTTCGCATTCTTTCCAATTGGAAAGGCAAAAACAGTTTAGCGCCTGCAAGACCGGCATAAACGCGTTGTCTGGGTTTTCTTCGAGAATGGGTTTCGCAAGCGCGTATGCGTGTTCAAACTGGTCCTTCGCCGCCAGATATTGCGCCGCCTTGGCGTAAACATGCGACGCCTCTGAGACATTCAAGAAAGCCTCTGGCCCCTTGGCAACACGATCAATCACCCGAAGGTTCGCCTCTGACATTTGTTGCTCGGTCAGAACATCTTTGAACACCAAGCGTTGCCGCCCGGAAATTCTGGCCGCCGCCATTGAAAACGCCGAGATATAGGGCGCAATCACCTGCTCGGCCCGGGACATGGTGTAAAGCTCAAGAAAGTCGCGCTGCGCTCGGGTCATGCCCGACACATCCGCAACATCTGACATCCGCAGCATTTGCGGATACCGGTCTTGAAACCGGGAGATCAATTCCGGCTGATCGGAGAACATGATGGCTGTTCGCCCGGCGTTTGCCTCAAGATGCGCTTCGTACAGCTCTTCGGGTTCGATTTTCGCGGGCCACGTCGTGTGCTTCCATGGCACGCCATTCAGGATGTCGCCTCGTCTTATGTGGTAGGCGGACACGCCCTGCCCCGACAGTTTTTCGTCGACGCGCGCCATAACCTTTCGAATTTCGTTGGTAAAACCGATCCGATGGATGAAATCCCGATACCTTGGGCGAATGGTTTCGATATCCTCCCACGGAAAGGCCAAAACCTCGAACCCTTCCTCAACCAGAACCGAGCGACCATCATTCAGGTGCGCGATCAGGCGCTCGGCGGAGTTGTCGCCCTGAAAGGCCCAAATCGGCAGGGCCTGAGAGTTGAGCCGGTCAAACTCCTCGGCATCAAGGAAATGCGCATCCATCCAATCCTGCGCAAACAGCTCCTGCGGCTGATCCAATTCCGGCGCGTCAGACCCTTGCGGGAACCAATTGACCTTGTAAGCGGTGTCAAAATCCTCGGCCAGACGGATGCAGGTCAGCATCATCAGCAGGCGCGCACCCATCCGGTCTTTGCGCTGTCCAATGAACACCCCTTTTGCTGACGTCATTGGGACCTCTCGCCGTTGGCCATAGTGGCGCGGCGCAGCAACCGGAACCTCTGGCGCGCTTGCCGAACCAATTTGGGATGGCGCTCACCCGCCTGCGCCTCGATCGCGCGCATGACCATCGGAAGGTTTCGACGCGCGCGCATCATTCGATAAAATTCACCGGGTTCAAGCGAACCATCCATTGCCTTCAACATCACGGGCTTCAGGATATCCAGCTTTCGCAGCATCGGGGCCGCAAAATGGTTCGAAAACCAAGTTTTTAAGAGCACGACATTATCGCCTTGCAACCGCGTAACCTGCCGTCGATCCAGATCGAAGAACGGATCATAAAAAACATAGGCCTTACCGGCGCGTTTCACCGTTTGCGCGGCATCTCCCAAGGGCAGGTTCCAATCCTGCACCTGCCCGAACCGATATCTGGTTTCCCAAGGCACCAGCCGTTCGTCCAGCGATGTTTGCGGGTTAAACGCGACCACATTTGCGCCCGGCACCAGCCCGGAAAAGACCAGCGCCCCAAACCCGCCCATCGAAGCCCCGGCAAAAACAACCTGATTGAATTGTTTGAAAAAGCCTTCTGCCGCGCGGTTCTGGAAATAGGTGATGATCTCGGGGTCACGGTACCATGCCTTGGTGCGTGCAAAGACCCCCATATGAGACCAGCCCGCATCACGAAAGAACTTCCACCCCCAGGGCTCGCGGGCGAATGACAGATCGTTGGCGTTGGCGATATTGTCAAAGCTGACCACCAACTGAGACGCCGAGCGTTGATGAAACAACACGGAATGCCGTTCAAGCTTTTGCAGGAAACCTGCGCCATCGCCACCAGGGTAAAGCTCAACAAACCACGGTGGTGCGGGATCAGTCAAAATGCGTTCAAACCCCGTTTTTCGGTCGGGGTGATCAGGTTTCAACTGCTGTTTCGATAGGTCGTCTGCCATGATCCTCAGATAAGATTATCAGCCAGCCACAACCGAAAATCCACCCAATCCGGGCGCATCTTGATTTCGGCGATCTTGGCCCGGTGCCAATCACAGGCCTGTTTATGCAGCGCCCCCAGGGTTTCGTCTGCTTTCAGCTTTTCCAACAGCGGTGCGGCACGCCGAGCGATGGGTTGGATAGAGGGGTCGACCTTTTTGTTTGCATTCATGTCCTGCCAATAGGACTGGCCCTGATCCACCTTGATGTGATTGGTGCGCCCGCGGTCACGCTTGATCAGAAAGCCATCCAAAGACCGGACCGAGTAATGATGCAGCCGCCCAAGCGAATGGTCGAACCCACGCCAGGCCCGCCACCCCACTTTGTCAGCCGGAAACAACTTGCCGCCCGCATCAGACCAAGCGACCTCAGCCGCCGTGCCTTGCGCGATTCCTTTCGGGCGGTGCGGCCCGAAGCGGGTAAACTTACCGTTGTTGCGAAACAGAGTCTTAAGTCCATAGGCCCGGCCCGAGTGATACGGAAATTCTGTATCCCCCATCGCAAAAGCCTCGGTCACTGGTTTGTCTTCAAAACTGATGTTTCCGGAACTTCCAAACAGCTTCCACGCGAATGAGATTGCATCAACCGGTCGACCCGCGCGGCTCTCAACCTCAGCAATAAGTGCGCCAAAGCTGTTGTCTCCGTGTCGGATATTCCAGAACTCATCCACATCAAGGCACAACAACCAATCCGCCTCTTTGACCTTCGGCTGTCTTCGCGATTGTCGCAGCATCTGATGCTGCGGGTTGCCGCCCTCTTTCACTTCGTTCACGACATGTGTCGCCAGCCCAAGGTCCTGCAATCTGCGGGCGATATCGTCGGTGCCATCCTCACAATCGTTGGTAAAGATCACAAAGTGATCCACCCCGATCGTTTTATGGAATGCGACCCATTCCAACATGTATGGGCCTTCGTTCTTCATCGTGGTGAATACGGTAATGGCCTGCGACATCATACTTCCCGACTTTCGTTACCCCTTGTCATACACATCCGAACGTACCGCGGCGAGACTGGAATTGAACCAGTCAATTTAAGCCGCACGGATCCGTGATTGTGACGTGGGTGCCCGAGACGACCGTCCTTTAACACGGCCTGCATTCGGCCGATGATTGCCTGATGTTCTGTCTGGTCGGGAACGTAAACAGTTCGACCTAATCTGCTGTAAGGCAAAGCCCCAAGACATCTGGTCATCCAGCCCAAAACAGTTTGGTGGCCTTCAAGTTTGTCGAAAGGGATTGAGACAGTCCATCACTTGGTGCGGTCGAGAAGACTCGAACTTCCACGGGTGTTACCCCACAGCGACCTCAAGTAAACCGCGTGTAAACATTCCGTCTAACGCACTGAAAACCTGGTGTCTTTGACCGCGTGACCTTCTTGGTTTCTTCGCACAGTTAAGTACTGCGAGTACGACCCTTACTGTAACGGAATCGGGGTGGTCAACCCGTACATGTAACGGCTGAGTCAACTTGACTCATGTAGAGCCCCAAGTCGGCTCGCGGTATACTTGCAAGAAACTCTAGGTCACCGCTCTCCCAACCGTCCTCAAATGCTTGGTTCAACCGACGCTTCTCTGTGTCTGTCTTGGAGCAAGGGTAAACCAACCCGACAATGTTCTGGTACATGTGCCGCGCCCTACTCTTCTCGTCGCGGTAGAAGAATCTCATTTGTTCATCAATGGCATTGTAAAGAACGCCGTTGAGAGAGTTGGCTTCTCGTCTCTTGGCGGTACGGTTCAGTTCTTTGTTTGCTTGATCGAAGAGTTCCGGCCCAAGGATCGACAAGGCGTCGTCTGGCAGTTCGCCCAGAGAGGCCCTGAGAGACTCACTGAGTGGGCCTAATGGGTTTTTGGTAGGTTGGGACTCTGAGAGGGCTTTGGGCGGCTCTGAGTCCACTGAGAGGCTCTGTGAGTCGTAATTAGATATAGGCATCTACTTTGATGGTTCCTTCACGTAAAGCTTGGGTGCTACGAGGGTAAGCCTGGATGTGAACTCTCAAGAATTCAGGTTTTTCACATTGCTCTCATCGTTACTTTGATATTATCCCAAAGCAGCACTCAAAAATGGAATGGAATTAATGGTTAAGCTTGGCTCGTTTATTGCTTGGGCGCTGATTGCACTGGGCGGTTTAAGAACTGCAATGGGGTTCTATGTGGCCTTTGCATTCACCGCTGAACAGAATACTGCCGCGGCGAAGAGATACTTGGCTAGGGCAAGCTCTGGCGAAGCTATCAACGATGGTATGATAATGCTTGTGGTCGGCGTCGCTCTCGGGCTTCTGACAAAAATTGCCAAAAACAAAGCTGAATAATCCGCAACAGTCTCAGCAAATCCCGTAACCTCCTAAATGGCGTCCACATCCACTGGGTAATCCAAGTGTTCGCTTGGCATCTGGTTGTGGTAGGACGTTGTCGGAACCCTCGGGTCGATCGGTTCAACCTTGTTCGACAATACCAGCTTCGCTGCCGTTGAAAGGTCGGTACCATTGGCGGTACCTTCCCTGATCTTTCCGATTAACTCACGGATGAGCAATCCATTGAGTTCCTCAAGTTCGCCTTGGGTCGCGTTCTTGATGCTATCCTCAGCCATCATAAGGCTCCCAAAGGTGATCGAAGGCTTCAATGGCTTGGTCTCGGGACAACTGGCCTGTAGCGGCCTTGAACCAGATATTCCGAACAGTGGCTTGCTGGTCTTTTGTTCCTGTCTCAGCAAGATCAACAAGAAACTCGATACGATCCAACGAAAGACCATCACCCGTTTCAAGGTACTGGCTTAACACCTGACCCCCTACTTCCTGCATCTCTGAAAATGTTTCTTGGTATCGCTGCTCAGATACGCCCATCTTCTCATGCAAGAAGTTGATCCCGTGTTCGCTCAGTTCGCCATTCATGACGATATCCTGACCTAAGGTATTCAAAGCGGCCTCGCTGTTCTCACCAAAGGCCAACTCAAATTGGTCCTGTAGAACTCGGGTTTCCAATGGTCGATCATCGGTGGCCTCAGGTTCCGCGCTGTTCTCGGCAGAGGTTTCTTGAAAACTCTCTTGTGGTGTCGTGAATTGGTTCCCCGTCAACAGCCCTAGGCTTTGGGCCATCTCGTATTCCATCGTGGTGCCGTTGATCATCACGATATCATTGGGTCGATACTGACCCCCTGAGTGAACCCTAGAGCCATCACGGATGACCACATCCAGATTGTTGTTGAACTCTTTGTCAGGGATGAATGTCGATGCTTCGTGGTAGTGGCCCTTGGCTCGGTTCTCTGCGTTCACATCTCGAACAGAGGTTGTAAGTTCGTTGCTGTTGCTGAGGTTGCTACCGGGGACTGCGTTGGTTTCGTTTATTGTTTCAATTGTCATTTATTAATCTCTTTCGTTTGAAGAATTATTTGAGTGAGAGGCCAAGAGCCTCGTGTGCCTTCTCAAGAAGGCGATGGTCGGAACACCAAGCTTTGCCCATCGCGTGATCGACAGCGGATTGGAGTTCCTTTCCAATGGCACGGACAATGGGTCCTGCCTTGAAGCGGTTGATGGTGACCTTCTTTGTCACCTTTTCCTTGATAGGACGGGGTTCGTTCTGGACAGGATCATCCGAGATGTACCAAGGCTTTGCCCAACGGATGATCTTCTCTGTCGTCTTGGTCTTGGTGAACCCTGAGTGAGCCAAGACAAACTTCCCTGCCCATGTATCGACAAAGAAATTACGGGCCTTAGCCGCCCCTCGTTTGCCCTCAGGCATCTGCCAGTGGAACTCTGACCACATACGACAGGCCATATACCGGACCATTGCATCTGACAGCGAGTTCCCTTGTCGGTGAACGTAGTTGGAGAGGATCACCCAGGCTTTAGCCTTCTGGGTGTAACCCATGTCCCCCTCAAGCCGAAAGAACGGCAGAGCAAAGGCTGGGTTGTGGGTAATGGTGCGCTGGGCGGAACCCCAAGAGGACTTGAAGGAACGCTTGGCAAAGTCGGTGGTTAGATAGTCCTCTTCGAGCCATGCTTTGATAGCGGCTTCGAGGGCTTTCAGTTCACCTTGGGTTGGCAGACGTCCTGTAGGGTGTCCGTACCTACGGTTCCGTTGGTAATGCTCTTGGCAATAGACAGAGACGCCGCGCCTAGGCTTGTCGCATCCGACAACAGCACATGGGTTGAGTTTATTGATCCTCTCTTGTGCTAGTCGTCTTTGCCTGAGTGCCTCTCGTGACGCTCTGCTACGCTCCCCCGCGGGGATGGTAGACAAAGGTAACTTAGGCATCTTGGATGGTTGTCTCTTTCACGAATGTCGAAATGATAATCTTACTGCCTCGGATTTCCTTGGGCGTGGGTAGCGTCTTGATTGATACCCCTACCTTGGCAAGTTCTTGTCTCGCCTCTGAACCCTCAGGGTATAGATGGGTCAACGCATAGCGCCGCCAGTTGGCATTAGAGAGACCAAGGTCGGTACTGACTGTGAATGGGTAGTACTCACCATCTGGTTTGTCTCGGAAATATTCGCAAAGAGCGAAGGTCTTGAATTTATTATTCATTGAATTGGTTGTTCTTTCGTTTTGTCGTCAGTCAACCTTTCCAGTTGACCGACATAGAAAATGACTTCGTTGAAGTGACTAAGAATGATGGTCAGGTACTCCGCCATCTTAAGGAGAACCTATGGCTTCCTCGGTTTCACCGGGGGTGGACAGAGGTATTGGCTGTTGGAGACCTGAGTTTACTTGAGGGGCCTTGGGTCTCTGCACCCCCGCTCTCAACGCCTCACTAGGGCCGTTGGAGACAAGATCATGAGCATAGCTTGGAAGACAAGAAATCTCGTTCGGGATTGGATCATCATGATTATTTGATAATCGCATAACCTTGGACCATTCCCTGATTAGGGCTTTGGAAGTCACGCAATACTTGCGACCTTCCCACTCCTGCCCTCGTTTCCCTTTGTTCTTTTGTCTTTGGATGATGTATTGAAGACCGTCTTTGCAGAGGATTATTCGCCAATCATCTTGGATGTATAGGACCCTGTGATACTTTGGGTTGGACTCTTTGAGTACTGTTGGTTTCACCTTCTGTTTTCTTTCGTTGAACTGGGTGACTCACCGCTGATAGGAAGCGCGGTGAGCTGTCTGTTCTGACCTGAGTCAGTGCCAGAGTGGACTTAGGGAGAAGACAAAAATGATTATTATCATTGTCTTCCCTAAAGTGTTTTTTCTTTACGGGTATGCCTCTTAAGTATCTGTTTTTAAATGCTTTTTCAGGCCTACAGCACGATGCATTTGGCTGTAGGCTTTCTACGCCCTGATTTTACGCCATTCGTTTGGTGGGATTTGTCCTTCCCAAAGCCAATTCAAGAGCAACTCCTGCATACGCTGAGATGGTAGAAACAAAGTGATAGGATACCCATCTCTGACTTGGGTCCTCCAAAGCCATTGGATCAATTCCGTCAGGGCATAATCATCATTGGAAATTACCTTCGGTCCACCGAACCAATTCAAGATCGAAGGATTGATGTTTTGGTCATAGAGGTAAATTGCATGGGTGCAGTGTTTGTAGTCGTTGGTGCCTCGGGTTGTATTTGGGACCCACGTAGCGCGGACCTCAGTGTGACCAGCGGGTGAGAGACGACTACCACTCGCATAAGGACCGGGTTTGAACGGTGTAAGCAATTCACCGCACTCACCAATTTTAGGGTCTTTCCCTTTTCGATACCACTTACTCTTTGGTGTCGTGATCAGAATGTCAGGCAACCATACCTCGGACATACGGTTACGCCTCAGGCCACTCAGGGCTTTCGGTACCAACTCGTCTAGCTTCTTGGAGTTTGTCTTAGTCTGACTGGTGTAACTCAGGTTGATACCGCGAAGAGTTCGAATGTCTTTAACGGTTATCAATTCCCTTGCCTGTCTTACAAAGCGTTGCTCGATTTCTGGTGAACCAGTGTCATGCACTGGGTCCAATCCGAGACGCTTGAGATAAGCAAACATGATCGAACCCTCTGCCTTGTAGGTGTAGACAGTCAGGGAGTTACCAGCCTTCAGTAGACCTTCAGGCATTACCGCGAGATTGATACCATCAGAAAGATGATAGAGACGACCAGCGTTGGCAGCATGGTAGAGAGAGGTGCTTAGGGCATCATCTACGTCTTCTAAATGTTCAACCCAGAGATCAGTGGGAGTTATCAATCCGGTATCTGGATTAATATCAACGTACCCGTCATTCACGTAGAACTGTTCCCAAGTCTTTTTCTTAACTCGGTAACCGTCATCAACAACAGACATGACCTCATCAATGATGATTTCGTAACCATCCAAGAGGCCCATTTTTTCCACGTCTGCGAGGTTGTTGAACATTGCATGAGTGGTGACGACATTGTGCCTAGCTTCTAGCAGGGCAATCAGATGGTCTTTCTTGGTGTCAATCTCAGGGTCATCTTGGATTACCTCGGGCTGCATGAAAGCAACGCGAGCATCTCTGATGATACGTTCGCATTCTGATAGGAGCGGCGTTACGACCAGGTATCTCTTGGACTCTACAAGACCTGCGATCATCTCGGTTGTCTTGCCAGTGCCGCAAGGTCGATCAATAATTACTACAGGTCTGACTTGAGTGGACTTGGGTTTGTCAAAATTATGGTTGTGTTTCATTTAGCTTCTTTCTTGAGTGCTATGTTTTTGAATAAAAAATATGTGGTAGAGATCGACCAACTGATCGACCAAAAAGTGTTTGGGAATTATGCGCAAAGAACTCGCTAGTTGCGAACTACTCGCAAGAAGGTCATGGAGTACTGTTCAAATAAAACCTGAGTTCGCGCCCGAGTATGGGAACTTGGTTGTACTCTATACGGCAATTCTATTGTCCCAAGCCGCCTTGGAACTCGATTGTATTCTATACGGGGCCTTAATTGTCCCAAGCTGCCTCGGAACGACAGAGTATGTATTCTCATAATGAGGGGTTTTTCCCTACATTCCCGTACAACCCACACACAACTCAAAGCCTAACTCATTGTAAACTAAAGGTTCACTGTGAGTATCCTTACTCATACCCTGCAAACTTGAGGGTGTGTGTATTCATAATGGAGGGTTTTCTATCTGGCCTCAGGCAGAGGTGAGCGCGTGTGTGGTCCATATGCAGCTTTATTACCTGACCACGGGCAGAGGTGAGCGCGTGTGTTCTCCTAATGGCAACCTAACTACCTTGTCCTGTCGTTGCTCGGGTGGACTGTCGGTTGCTCAGGGTTTGCTTGGGGGGACCGGGGGGTAACCAGACCACGACCACCAATATATACCTACACAGATTTTTTGTAGAAAATCAGCCGTTCTCTTCGAAGTAACCTTCATCAATCTGCTTGATATGCAATACTTCTTTGTCTCTACAGCCAATATTGTACCGCAGCATAAGGCGAGAAAGTTGCAACCCATCAATAAGCACGATGCGAGAGCCCAAGTCTTTTGCTGTCTGTGAAGCCGAATTCGTAAACGTCGACGTAGTAACAAAAATTCCTTTGGTCGCTTTCTTGATGCTGAGCGCACCGTAGAAGTCCCTTATCTCTCCTGGACCAACAGAATTACCAGAAGCGTATCTCTTGGCTTGAAGATAAATCTGGTCGACCCCCAGTGGGTCTTGGTCAATCACACCGTCAACACCGTTGTCACCGGATTGTCCTAATGCACGTCCTGCATCTTTTGAGGCTCCTCCGTATCCCATTGCAATCAGTAAATCGACAATCAAAGTCTCAAAGAATGCAGGTGATGCGGTTCTCACTAAGTCCAGCAAATTTGCCGCTGTTTCCGCTGAGAGCCGAGCATGAGCGGCTTGAAGGTTTTCATCAGGTGTTTTACTGTCTTCTTTTCCGTTAAATTCTAAGTTTGAACCATCTTCACGTGTTCGGTTTTTGAAGTCTTGGAATTCATCGAACTGCTCCAAAAACTTCGTGTTTAACTCAATTTCAGGGTTGTTTAAAACTTCCCGGCCGCGATCAGTTAACTCGTACCAACCACGCTTGACGTTTCGCACAAGTCCCGCCTGTTTCATGTAAGAACGAGCCCAATGAACGCGGTTTCGAATGGTTGTCTGTGTTCCGCTTGGTAGGAGTTGATCACGCTCTTCCTGCGTCAGGCCTAATTTATCTGATACCTCTTCAACTACATCAGAAATATTCCGCGGCTTAACTCGGGCACATTCAAGGACTGGGCGCATTAGCGATTGGTAGTCAGGGATCATTCAGAACTCTCTAGTAACTTTGGGTACTTACCCTCTGTTATCACTTAATTTTTAAACTGAAAACCAATCTGATTACCAATCACAATGCTCGCTCGGTCTAGTGGGAATTTAACTTCTCACTTGGAACTTTTTCGGACACTAGGCTTCCCCCAAGTTCATCATAAAGCGCCTCGAAGGTTGCTTTGATTACACCATCCAACTCAGCCCTCTTCGCGTAGACGCTAACCCCTATGTCATCCTTGTTCGAGTGACCGACAGCAAGGTTTCTAGCTTCCTTAGCAACCCCTGCGTTCACCAAAGCCGATACAGCGGTTCTTCTGAACGAGTGCATATCCCACTTGGAATGATCACCATCCAATTTCTTTCTCGCCTTCTCCAAGGCTTTCCCGAGGTAATGGCTAGGCTGCTTGTCGTAACCACCTAGGGCAATCCTTGGGAACAACCGACCTACGTTCTCGGGGCATGAAGGTTCTACGATACCTGCCCTCTTGATTGCCTCTCTGAGCAACGCACAATCATCATCACCGACAATCATAACCGTCCTCTTCCCTGCCTCGGTCTTGGCCTCAGGGATGTTGATGCGGATGTGATCCCCCTTGTCCTCTATGTCCGACAAATAGCGCCCACAGATTTCATTCAGTCGGCATCCGGTAACCCAGAGCAACCTTACGGTAACGAACATTTCAAACTGATACTTGAGGCCATCATTGTCAGCGATGTAGGACAAAAGGCTTTCAGCCTCTTCTCGGGTCACGGGCCTCAGCTTCTTCTCTCGTGGGTCAGCTTTCTTCTTCTGACCTGCGACACGCCGTAAGAGAGACGAAAAGGGATTGCGAACATCAGGATCGACTAGACCCCAGTGATCCAAGACGCGCCAGTAGGACGCGAGACAGCATTGGTACGACTGCAAGGAACGCGCTGAGAGCGGCTCTCCGGTTCGCTCTGAGGGTGTTCGCTTGAGGTGATCCATGAAAGCCAAGGCAAGCGTTCGGTTGATCTGGGTGACCTCTATGTTCCCTGCGAACGCCTCAAAGCCTTCAAGGTGTTGCCGATATCTAGCCTTGGTGGACGCCTTGATACCGTCAGACTCAGCCAACCAGCGATGCCCTGTATCCCTAACGGTTGTCCCTTCCTGCGGGGTGTGTCGTTCAACCTGTTTAATAACTGGCTCAGGTATTGAACCCCCACCAATAGAGGCAAGAATTTCTGACAAGACTTCTTTTCGCCTGACCAAAGCCTCAGCCAAGTCCTGCGTTCCGAGACCCCGCACGATCTCTTTTTTACCGATTATAGCTTGATATTCGTTGGGTACTGCGACTCTGACCGCGTATCCCTTACCTCTCTTAAAGAGGCCCTTTGGCACCCGTACATCCATCTCAAAAGGCTCCATTTACCGTTACATTCGGCGAAGAAACCTGTTGAAAATCAAGTACTTGGTGCGGTCGAGAAGACTCGAACTTCCACGGGTGTTACCCCACAGCGACCTCAACGCTGCGCGTCTACCAATTCCGCCACGACCGCACTGCCAGTGACTTGGTAGAGGGGCGTATAGACCCTGACGATCAGGATGTGAAGAGGCAAATAACACGCCGGTTTGAATTCCTTTAGGGCGCCGTATTCTGTACCGACAAGGAATAACGCAACACACCGCAAGGAGCATGAATATGTCTGCCGCCGATACACACCCCACTGTTCAAGTTGATATCGTGTCTGACGTTGTCTGCCCTTGGTGTATTGTCGGATTTCTGCAACTTGATCAGGCCTTGCAGCAAACAGGTATACAGGCGCGTATCAGATGGCATCCTTTTGAACTGAACCCGGCCATGCCACCGGAAGGCCAGAACCTGCGCGAGCATATAATGGAGAAGTACGGATCGACGCCGGATCAAAGCCAGCAGGCGCGGCAACAATTGACGAAACTGGGGGCCGAACTGGGTTTTGCGTTCAACTTCGACGATGACAGCCGGATCATGAACACCTTTTCAACGCATCAATTGCTGGACTGGGCAGAGACGCAGGGTCGTCAACACCCGCTGAAAATGGCTTTGTTCAAGGCGTACTTCACCGACCAGAAAGACATTTCTGAAATTGATACCCTCTTGAGTGCGGTCTCTGAGGCCGGACTGGATGCCGAGGCTGCGCGATCCGTACTCGAATCCGGCCAACAGGCCAGTTCCGTGCGCGAAAAGCAGGAGTTTTGGACCAGCCGCGGTATTTCCGGCGTACCGTCGATGGTGTTTGGCGGTAAATACCTGGTGACAGGGGCGCAAGGCGTGGACGCGTACCGCCAGATATTGCACCGCTGTATGGCCGAGGCCGCCTAACCCCTTTCCCTTGCTGCATCCGCGCGATAAAGAACCGTCATGGAATGGAAGATCACCGATGGTTTGACCGATTACACCGAAGCCGTTGCCTTTATGGAGGCGCGCGTGGCTGCAATCGCGGCGGGTGAAGCGGATGAATGCATCTGGCTGCTGGAGCATCCACCGCTCTACACGGCAGGAACATCGGCCCGAATCGAGGATTTGACAGACCCTCATCGGTTTCCAGTTTATGAGGCCAAACGCGGCGGAGAATACACCTATCACGGCCCCGGTCAGCGTGTGGCCTATGTCATGCTGGATCTCAACACGCGTGGCAAAGACGTACGTGAGTTTGTCAAAAAGCTTGAAAACTGGGTGATCGCGGCCTTGGCGGAATTCAGCGTTAAGGGCGAGATCCGCAATGGCCGTGTCGGCGTCTGGGTGCGGCGGGACGACAAACCATTAACCGCAACCGAACAGCCCGCCGAGGACAAGATCGCAGCCATCGGCCTGCGTCTGCGCAAATGGGTCAGTTTTCACGGGATCTCAATCAATGTCGAACCAGACCTTGAGCATTTTTCCGGCATCGTTCCGTGCGGCATCACAGAACATGGCGTGACCTCTTTGGTCGATCTGGGCTTGCCAGTGACGATGGCCGATGTTGACACCGCCCTTCAAAAAACCTTTGCGGAATTTTTCGAACCGATCGAAGCCTGAGCGCTATCGAATCGCTTGTTTTCCCCTAGGTCAATTGACAATGGGCGAGCAAAATTCGCTTTGTTTCCATGCGGGTCCGAATTTTGGCATTATGATCGCTGAATCTGGGGTTATTTCGGGGAATACACACTCTGACGAATACAAAACGTCGAGTTTCGGCTAATGTAATTTAACCGTTCTGGAGTGAGTGGTGTGTTAACCGGATAGCCTGAATGTTTAAGCTACCGGAAAAGTGTTTGGTTACGAGTCTGCCGTTCCGATCCCCAATCGGAACGGCAATTTTCTTCCAGAAACGTAGCAATTCGTTCCCATACAATTAGCAGCCTGGTGACCAACTGCGGCAGCTGACGCGATGGGATTACCACCTCGGCTTCGTCGCACCAGTCCGGCCTTCACGGCCCACCGCCCGAGATAGATGGCAAAGGATCAGGCCAGAGCGGCCTTGATCTTGTCTGCGTGTTTGGCAATCAGGTCGAAATCACCCATCTTCCCCGGTGGTCGTATCGCGACACCTTCCTGACGCGGCAGGATGTGGAAATGCAGGTGGAACACCTCTTGCCCTCCGGCCGCCTCGTTGAATTGCTGGACGGTCACCCCGTCAGCGTTAAACGCTTTGACCACGGCCTTTGCCAATTTCTGAACGGTCGCAGTGACTGCAGCAAGTTGTTCCGGTGTTGCATCAAGAAGGTTGCGGCAGGGCGTTTTCGGGATCACCAGCAGGTGCCCGTCGGATCGCGGCATGATATCCATGAAAGCCAGCGTTTCGTCATCCTCATACACGCGGGTTGAGGGGATTTCCCCGCGCAGGATCTTGGCAAAGATGTTTTCGTGATCGTAGGCGGCCATAGTTTTTCTCCGATTTCGAGTGTTGGCGTAGTTCTGCGGCCCTGTTCACCGGGGGTCAAGGTGGAACTCTGCTCTGTCTCAGGCATGGGCCTTAAAGACCCCTTGAAATCGCTAACTCAGCCGCCAAATACCCCGCATCAATGGCAACGATTTCGCGGGTTCTCCTCCTACCCGCGACAATTATTCTTGATCCAGATCAAACTCGGCCATTGAAGGTGTGTTCATCGCAATTTAAAACCAGCAGGAATCCCGCGCGCTGGAGAGGTCCGGCTGCGCGGTGCAAATGCAACAGGAGGCACCTATAATGGCAGACGCAGCCATTCATGGTCACGATCATGAAGATCAGCGTGGGTTCTTTACCCGCTGGTTCATGTCGACCAACCACAAAGACATCGGGATTCTGTACCTGATCTTTTCGGCTCTGGCTGGTTTGATCTCGGTCGCGATGACCGTCTACATGCGGCTCGAGCTGATGCACCCCGGTGTGCAATACATGTGCCTCGAAGGCTTCATGGCCGATCCTTGTACCCCTAACGGACATCTTTGGAACGTAATGATCACCTATCACGGTGTTCTTATGATGTTCTTTGTGGTCATCCCGGCACTGTTCGGCGGATTTGGCAACTATTTCATGCCGTTGCAGATTGGCGCGCCGGATATGGCGTTCCCGCGGATGAACAACCTGTCTTTCTGGCTTTATGTCGCGGGTACGTCGCTGGGCGTGGCTTCGCTGCTGAGCCCCGGAGGGAACGATCAGCTTGGCTCAGGTGTTGGGTGGGTCCTGTATCCGCCGCTTTCAACGACCGAGGGCGGCATGTCCATGGATCTTGCGATCTTTGCCGTGCACGTATCGGGAGCCTCTTCGATCCTTGGCGCGATCAACATGATCACGACGTTCCTGAACATGCGTGCCCCCGGCATGACTTTGTTCAAGGTACCGCTGTTCAGCTGGTCGATCTTCGTCACCGCGTGGCTGATTCTGTTGTCTCTGCCAGTTTTGGCCGGCGCGATCACCATGCTGCTGATGGACCGTAACTTTGGTTTCACCTTCTTCGATCCGGCAGGTGGTGGTGACCCGATCCTTTACCAGCACATCCTGTGGTTCTTCGGACACCCCGAAGTATACATCGTGATCCTGCCTGGGTTCGGTATTATCAGCCACGTGATCGCCACCTTCTCACGTAAGCCGATCTTTGGGTACCTGCCGATGGTCTGGGCGATCATCGCGATCGGGGTGCTGGGTTTTGTCGTGTGGGCGCACCACATGTACACCGTTGGCATGTCGCTGCGGCAGCAGGCTTACTTTATGCTAGCCACGATGGTTATTGCGGTTCCAACGGGGGTTAAGGTCTTTTCGTGGATCGCGACCATGTGGGGCGGCTCGATCGAGTTCAAGACACCGATGCTGTTTGCCTTCGGCTTCCTGTTCCTGTTCACCGTAGGCGGTGTGACTGGTGTGGTTCTGTCGCAAGCCGGTATCGACCGTGCCTATCACGACACCTACTATGTCGTCGCGCACTTCCACTACGTGATGAGCTTGGGTGCAGTCTTCGCCATCTTTGCAGGAGTGTACTTCTACTTCTCGAAGATGACGGGTCGTCAGTACTCGGAGTTCTGGGGCAAGGTGCACTTCTGGATGTTCTTCATCGGTGCGAACCTGACCTTCTTCCCGCAGCACTTCCTCGGCCGTCAGGGCATGCCGCGCCGCTACATCGACTATCCCGAAGCCTTCGCTCAGTGGAACTTCGTGTCGTCGATTGGTGCGTTCATTTCGTTCGCCTCGTTCCTGCTGTTCTTCGGCATCGTCTTCTACGCCCTGTTCCGCGGCGCCAAAGAGACACGTCCGAACCCGTGGAACGAATACGCGGATACTTTGGAATGGACCCTGCCCTCACCGCCGCCCGAGCACACGTTCGAGCAGCTGCCAAAGCAGGAAGACTGGGATAAAGGCCACGCGCACTAATCCCGCAAACGTAAAGAAACCCCGCCTTAACGGCGGGGTTTTTTCTTTGCAGGGGCATCGACTGCTGAACCGTCGCACGAGTCGCGAAAATCGGCTATGATGCGACTGGCGGTTCGACCGACAACCCGGGATATCCTCATGCCTGACATTGATTTTTGGTATTCCATTGGCAGCACGTATACGTTCCTGACAGTTATGCGTCTGGACGATTGGTGCGCTGAGAATGACGTTGCCGTGAAATGGCGGCCTTTCAACGTGCGAACGATCATGTCAGAGCAAAGCAACATACCCTTCGCGGGCAAGCCGGTAAAATCTGCCTATATGTGGCGGGATATCGAACGCAGGGCAGCAAAGTATCATATACACGCGCGTTTACCTGCCCCCTACCCGATCTCTGACCTGGCGCTGGCCAATCAGGTCGCCTTGCTGGGCATGGGTGACGGCTGGGGCAAGACCTTTACCCAGGTTCTGTATCGCATCTGGTTCGACGACAATATCGAAGCTGGCAGCGAAGCGGCAATCACCGAAGCATTGCACAGGTGTCAGCAAGACCCACGTTTGGTGCTGGCACGTGCCCGCAGCGCCGATACGGTTTCAGCGCTAGAGGCAGAAACTGAACAAGCCAAAAAACTGGGTGTTTTTGGCGCCCCTAGCCTTGTCGTCAACGGCGAGGTTTTCTGGGGAGATGACCGGCTGGATGATGCGCTGTCCTGGGCGCGTGTGGGTCACGTAGCCTGATCATTTCCCCTTCGACACAACCAAGCTTTGCGCTAGGTTTCGGCTATGCCATACCAATGGAATCAAACCTCTGAGACCGAGCAGGAATTGCGTCTTTGGCCGCATAACTCGTTGCCACCGCGCGGGGCGATGATTGTGATCCTGTCCGTGTTTCTGTTTGGATTGATCCCGCTGCTTGCAATGCTGGGGTCAGTCATTCTGTGGGGGTTGCTGCCATTTCTCGTTCTGACCGTTTTTGGCCTTTGGCTTGCAATCCAGACAAACTATCGCGCGCGCAGCATGTTCGAAGTTCTGACTCTGACTGGTACACAAGCCCGGTTGATCCACCACACACCGGGAAAACAGCAGCAGGAATGGTCTTGCAACCGATACTGGGCACGGCCCGAAATGCACGAAAAAGGTGGGCCTGTGCCGCACTACGTTACCCTGATAGGAGACGGGCGCGAAGTAGAAATCGGGGCTTTTCTGTCCGAAGACGAACGAATCGCACTTTATGACGATCTGAAACGGAAACTTCGCGAACCAGCCGCGTAACAGCCCCAAGTTCTAAGGATGATCTGTCAACTACCCGAAGCAGCGCAAAGATGATCTTTAACCATTGGGCCTACTTTGCCAAAATCCATACGTCCGGTGTAACGCGTTTTTAATTCGCCCATCACCTTGCCCATATCCCTGATGGACCCGGCGCCCGTGGCCGTGATTGCGGTCTGAATAGCTTTTGAGACCTCTTCGTCATCCAACTGCTTGGGTAGAAACTCCTCAATAACCTCAACCTCACGCAGTTCGCGCTCAGCCAGGTCAAGGCGTCCACCTTCTTCGTAGGCGCGCGCGCTTTCCTTGCGCTGCTTGGTCATTTTACCAAGGATTTCAAGGACCTCAACGTCACCACAGCCCTTGGCCTCTTCATTTTCAGACGCTCGTGACGCGATGTCCCGGTCTTTGATCGCAGCATTGATAAGCCGTAGCGTCGACAAACGCTCGGTCTCTTTGTCTTTCATCGCTTGCTTCAGGGCAGTGTTCACCCGTGCTCGCATATCCATATGATCTGTCCATCCCCATGGAAAAGGAACCCCGACCTTATCGAAACAAAAAGCGCGACACAACAGGGGACGAATAAACCTAACCCATTGATTTCACTCAATAGCCGAAAATTTGAACAGGCTTGACCCAGCGCCATAACGCCCTTAGGTATGCGCCGGTTTACCTAAAAGGAGAGTCGCCCGATGGCCCAGAATGCACCGACCAAGCCCACCGCATGTCTGGCCTTGGCCGACGGAACGCTGTTCTACGGGATGGGCTTCGGCGCAACCGGTCAGACCGTGGCTGAGCTGTGCTTCAACACCGCAATGACCGGGTATCAGGAGATCATGACCGATCCGTCTTATGCGGGGCAAGTCGTGACGTTTACTTTTCCTCATATCGGCAATGTCGGTGTAAATCCCGAAGACGACGAAACCGGTGATCCCGTTGCCGCCGGGATGGTCGTGAAATGGGACCCGACTGAGCCGTCGAATTGGCGGTCTGCAGAAGAATTGAAGGCGTGGCTTGCCCGTCGCGGTCGCATCGCCATAGGTGGGATCGACACCCGGCGTCTGACCCGCGCCATCCGCCAGCAAGGCGCGCCGCATGTGGCCCTGGCCCACGACCCCGAGGGTAATTTCGACATTGAAGCATTGGTCGCAGCGGCGCGCGCATTTGCCGGGCTCGAAGGCATGGATCTGGCCAAAGAAGTCACATGCGCACAAAGCTATCGCTGGGATGAAATGCGGTGGGCGTGGCCCGACGGCTATACCCGGCAGGAAGCACCCGCGCACAAGGTCGTTGCCATCGACTACGGCGCAAAGCGAAACATCCTGCGGTGTCTGGCCTCGGCAGGGTGTGACGTGACCGTGCTGCCAGCCACAGCGACGGCCTCCGAAGTACTGGCGCACAATCCTGACGGTGTTTTCCTGTCCAACGGCCCCGGTGATCCGGCGGCCACCGGTGAATATGCTGTCCCGATGATCAAAGAGGTTTTGGATACCACTGACCTTCCGGTTTTCGGCATCTGCCTTGGCCATCAGATGCTGGCGCTGGCGCTTGGCGGTCAAACGGTCAAGATGAACCACGGTCACCACGGTGCCAACCATCCTGTGAAAGACATGGAAACCGGAAAGGTTGAAATCACCTCGATGAACCACGGTTTTGCGGTGGACGCACAATCGCTGCCGGATGGTGTGGTGGAAACGCATCGCTCTTTGTTTGACGGGTCGAACTGCGGCATTCGCATGACGGGTCGCCCCGTCTATTCCGTGCAGCATCACCCCGAGGCTTCGCCGGGACCGCAGGACAGTTTTTACCTGTTCGAACGCTTTGCCGAGGCGATGTCGGAAAGAAAATCGCGAGCTTAACAGCCAGATTGGTTATGGTTAACCTGCTGTTAACCCAAATTGAACAACCCTGCCGCGCAAGCTTCGCGTCAGGGTTGTTTCTTTATGGTCGAACTAAATCTACATCATTTCGCGCAGGCTGCGCCGATACCCGCGCGGATCCGCAAGCCGTTAGGGGCTTGTCTTGTCGACCGCGGCTTGATCACTCAATCCCAGCTTGACGAAGCGTTGTTCATGCAATCTTGGCAAAGATCCCCGTTGGGCGAAATACTTGTGTCGGAAGGCTGGGTCGACCGTCAGGATGTGCTCAATGCCTTATCAGATCAAACCGGTCTTCAAATTGCCGATTTCGACAGCTTTCCGCCTTCGCCCGAGCTGTGCAAGATAAAACCAGTTGAGTTCTGGCTGACCCATAACGTCATTCCCTGGCAACGTATCGGTCCCATCTTGCTGGTTGCCACGGCGCGGGCTGACTTGTTTCCTGACGTACGCGGCGGCTTGCAGGATGCGGGGTTTACCGTCATGCCTGTACTTGTCGCCCCCGATCAGATCGACAAAGCTATTGCTCAATTATTCTCTGAGACATTGGCCAAGGCAGCCGAAACCCGCGTTGATCCGGACCAGAGTTGCCGCTCATGGACCCCCAAATCACGCGTTGGGTCTGCTGCGGTATTGTCAGGGATTTTGCTGTCCTTTGCGGCGTTTCCGATGGTCGGACTGGCCATATTGGTTGCGGCTGCGGTGTTCAGTTTGATCTTGTTTGCGTGTTTTCGCCTTCTTGGCCTGTTCGGGTTCTTGTGGCAGGCAGCAATGCGCCGAGCCAACCCGGTCTCGTCAGGGCCGCCAGGGGTGTTGCCGCGTGTGTCCATCATGGTCCCGCTCTACAAAGAGCGCGAGATCGCCGGTGCGCTCATTCGACGTTTGCAAAGACTCACGTACCCCAAGGCACTGCTGGATGTCATTCTGGTGCTGGAAGAATCTGACGAGGTGACACGCGCCACTCTTGCCGGTGTCGATCTGCCCAGTTGGATCAGGAGCGTTGAAGTGCCTGAACTGAACGGGCTGACTACCAAACCTCGTGCCATGAACTTTGCCCTGGACTTCTGTCGCGGCGACATCTTGGGGGTCTGGGATGCCGAAGATGCACCGCAGCCAGACCAGATCGAACGCGTCGCCCGACACTTCGCACAAGCGGACGAAAATGTCGTTTGCCTGCAGGGTGTTCTTGACTACTACAATCCACGTACCAACTGGCGGTCGCGCTGCTTTACCATTGAATACAACGGCTGGTTTCGGGTCGTGCTGCAGGGCATCGCGCGGCTAGGGCTTGTGGTGCCACTGGGTGGCACAACATTCTTTTTTAGGCGCGACAAGCTGTTGGAGCTTGGTGGTTGGGATGCCCACAATGTCACCGAGGATGCCGATCTGGGTGTGCGCCTGTCACGCGCAGGCTATCGTACCGAGATTGTCGATACCGCAACTTATGAAGAGGCAAACTTTCGCGCCTGGCCGTGGGTCAAACAGCGTTCTCGTTGGCTAAAAGGCTTCATGGTGACGTATCTTGTTCATATGCGCTCTCCCCTAAAATTGCTCAGGGATCTCGGTATCCTTAGGTTTCTGGGTGTTCAGGCCTTTTTTCTTGGAACCGTTGGACAGTTCCTGCTGGCCCCGGTTCTCTGGCTTTTTTGGCTGACGAGTTTTGGCTTGCCCAGCCCCTTGGACCCGATCCTCTCACGGTCCATGCTGGGTGCTTTGGTGGCCCTGTTCCTGATCGCCGAGATCACCAACGCAGCAGTTGGTTTCATTGCTGTATCGGCCCGGGAAAGACGGTTCTTGCTGCCATGGGTGCCAATAATGCCGCTTTACTTCCCATTAGGTGTTTTAGCGGCATACAAAGCCCTTTGGGAGTTGGTACTGAACCCATTTTTCTGGGACAAAACGCAACATGGCCAAGCCATTGAGGAAGACATGCTGCCTCAGTGATTAGGTCTCGCGCAGAACTGCATCCTGTTTCAGGCGGGTCATGAAAGCGACCGATATATGGTCTTTCAGCGCACGTTCGGCCGCTTGTTCATTGCGTGCAGCGATGGCTTCGACAATTCCTTTGTGTTCGCTCTGCGCGATTTCACCGCGCCCCTGCACGGCCAGGGATGTGGTGGCCATAAGCGCCATTGTGCGATGCACGAGGTCAAGCTGCTGAACCAGATAACGGTTGTGCGAGGCGAGGTGTATCTGCTCGTGAAAGCGCCTGTTCGCGCGTGACAATGCCGCCGGATCGTTAACAAGCTGATCATCCGCGGCCACCATATCCTGCAACACCTTGATCTCTTCTTCGGTTGCATGCTTGGCCGCCAATTTTGCGGCCAACCCCTCCAACTCGCGTCTTACGACATACAATTCGGCCATCTGGTTGTGGTCAAGCGAAGCCACAATCAGCGACCGACCGTCCCGTTCCAGCAGCGATTGCGTCTCAAGCCGCTGCAACGCTTCGCGAATGGGGGTCCGGGAGACACCGAACCGTTCTGCAAGCTCGCTTTCAACCAGACGGTCGCCGGGTTTGTAAACGCCAACGTCTATCGCTTCGAGAATAAGACGGTAGGCGTCTTTGGACGGTTGTCTGGCTTGGGGCATGGGGTGGTTCATCTCCTCGTTCGGACATGTCTATCCGTCACTTGCCCTTCGGATCAAGTGTAGCATTGAAAACCGTGTCTCAGCGCCCTAAACCCAAACCATGGTCAAGCCTGCTTTTTCTCACGTCACCCAATGGGTGTTCGACCTCGACAATACACTGTATCCGCCGCACATGCGCCTGTTCGACCAGATCGAGGTACTGATGACGGATTACGTCGTGCAAGCCATCGGCGTTGAGCGGGCCGAAGCGGACCGTCTGCGCTCGTACTATTGGCGGCAATACGGCACAACGCTGGCTGGTCTGATGGCCGAGCATGATCTTGACCCTGACCCCTATCTGCACGCGGTTCATCAGGTGGATATGAGCCACCTAGACCCCGACGCCGAACTGGCCGACCATATCCGGTCCCTGCCCGGCCGCCGCATCGTTTACACCAATGGCAGCGCGCCCTACGCCGAACGGGTGCTTGAGGCGCGTGGTCTTGCCGGGCTGTTCGATGCAATCTACGGCGTCGAGCATGCAGGCTATCGCCCGAAGCCGGAAAAAGCCGCGTTCGAGGCGATATTTACCCAGGATGGAATCGATACAGAACAAGCGGCCATGTTCGAGGATGACCCCCGGAATCTGGCTGCTCCGCACGCGATGGGAATGCGCACTGTGCACGTCGCGCCCGAGCCTCATGAGGCCGACCATATCCACCATCATACCGATGATTTAACTGCGTTTTTGGCCCGTCTGCGATAGGCTGTCACACTGCGACGATCTGCACGTTCTGCAGGTGCAATATCATCCATATATGCCCATCAGCGACGAACAGAATCGGAGAAACCATGAGCGCGATCGAGATGCCTCGGCGCCTGCCCATTTGGCAGCGCATCCTTTTTTCAGTCCCCCTGTTTGGCTGGATTGCCCGCGATGCAGCCTATGGCAAGCCCGAGGATTGGGGCTACACCGCCGCTGCGCTTGTCAGCATGTGGGGGTGTTCGACCCTGATCTTTGGTCTGCCTGGCCTTTACATCCCGGCTGTGATGATGGTGCCGCTGATTTTCCTTCTTCTCATCCTGGTGTCACGCGGCTGACAGACGGGACAGGATGTCACTTGGCACCGGCCTTGGAACCGAACTAGGTTCTGCTCAACCACTCGGAGAACAAGGCCATGAAAGACAGCTGTGACATCCTGATTTCCGGCGGAGGAATCGCTGGGCTAACCGCTGCAGCAGCGTTTGGGACTGCTGGGTTCGACGTTGTGTGCGTCGACCCTGCCCCGCCAGTTACCGAACGGGATGTGGACGGGTCAGACTTGCGCACCACGGCCTTTCTGCAACCGGCACGAGGATTGTTGGAACAATGCGGGTTGTGGCAACGTCTGGCCGACCACGCATCGCCCCTGCAAATCATGCGGATCGTCGATGCAGGCGGTGACGTACCAGAACCCCGCATCATAAGGGACTTCAACGCCTCTGATATCTCGGACCAGCCGTTTGGCTGGAACCTGCCCAACTGGCTACTGCGGCGCGAGATGGTGGCGCGCTTGGCCGAATTGCCTAACGTCGATTTTCGGCCCGGCACCGGCACCAACGGCCTATTTACCCGCACTGCCGAGGCGCGGGTAAGCCTCAGCGATGGCAGTCGCATTCGCTGCAAGCTGGTCGTAGCTGCAGACGGGCGCGCCTCGCCCATGCGTGAGGCAGCGGGGATCAACGTCCATACCACACGCTACGGTCAAAAGGCATTGGCCTTCGCGGTGACACATCCCAACCCCCACCAGAATATCTCGACCGAGATTCACCGTTCGGGTGGGCCATTTACTTTGGTTCCTTTGCCAGATTGGCAAGGTCAGCCGTCATCTGCGATTGTTTGGATGGAACGTGGTCCACGGGCCATAGAGCTGCTGAAAGCTGGCCCCGAAGAATTCGAGGCGTTGATGACCGAACGCTCATGTGGGGTGTTGGGGCCGCTAAAACTGGCGTCGCGCCGGACGATCTGGCCGATCATCAGCCAATCGGCAGAACGGCTATCCGGCGAACGGATAGCTCTGATGGCCGAAGCCGCCCATGTCGTGCCGCCAATCGGCGCTCAGGGTTTGAACATGTCATTGGGTGACTTACGCAGCCTGCTGGACCTTGCCAAAGCCCGGCCTGAAGGTTTGGGTGACGTGCAAATGCTGAACGCCTACCACAAGGCCCGGCACACCGAGATTGAAGTGCGCGTCAAGGGTATCGATTTACTGAACCGCGCCTCAATGATAGAGGCGCGTCCGCTGCGCGATGCACGCGCGTTGGGGCTGAACGCGCTTTATTCGCTACCGCCTGTGCGCAAAACACTAATGCAGATGGGCCTTGGCGTACGCTGAGGTCCTAGATCACAGAACCTGATCCAGAACACGCCTGAGCCGCGCTATCGTACCGTCGACGTCATAGAGTTTGTCCAAGCCGAACAAGCCAAGGCGGAATGTGCTGAAATCTTCGGGCTCATCACATTGCAACGGTACGCCTGCCGCGATCTGCATGCCAAGGGCGGCAAATTTCTTGCCGTTCTGAACTTCGGGGTCTGAGGTGTAGCTGACCACGACGCCCGGTGCCCCGAAACCGTCAGCTGCAACCGAAACAACGCCTTTCTCTTTCAGCAAAGCCCGAACGCCATTCCCCAGCGCCCACTGCGCATCGCGCAACTTTTCAAAGCCGTAGTCACGGGTTTCGACCATCGTATCACGGAACGCCTGTAACGCATCGGTTGGCATTGTGGCGTGATAAGCGTGCCCTCCGTTTTCATAGGCCTGCATGATCTGCCGCCATTTTTTCAGATCTACGGCAAAGCTGTCCGACGTTGTTTCCGCTAACTTTGCTTCGGCCCGTTCAGACAACATGACCAGCCCGGCACAGGGCGATGCGCTCCACCCCTTCTGTGGGGCCGAGATCAGCACATCGACTCCGGTGGATTTCATATCGACCCACGCGCAGCCCGAGGCGATGCAATCCAAGACCATGAGGGCACCGACCTCATGCGCCGCTGCGGCCATGGCCGTTACATATTCATCCGGTAGAATAAGGCCCGCAGATGTCTCGACATGCGGTGCGAAAACCACATCCGGCCGCTTTTCACGAATTGTTGAAACCACTTCGTCAATCGGGGCAGGTGCAAAAGGTGACGGGCTGGAGTTCCCGGCCTGCCGAGCCTTAAGAACAGTCGCAGATGCGGTCAGCGTCGCGGACTCGATGATCTGACTCCAACGATAGGAAAACCACCCGTTGCGAACGACAAGAACATTCGCGTTGCGCGCAAACTGCCGGGCCACAGCCTCCATCCCAAATGTCCCGCCCCCCGGAACCACAGCGACGCCATCAGCCTTGTATACATCACGCAGCATCTCTGAAATGTCTCGCATGACGGTCTGGAACCGGGCCGACATATGGTTCAACGACCGGTCTGTGAAAACAACCGAGAATTCTTCAAGACCGTTCGGATCAATTTCTTCCAATAGTGCGGGCATGCTGTGTCCTTTCAAACTGCGTAACAGGATTTCTGGAGCCTTTTTTACCGATGGTAAAGCCCCGACACCCCGGCGGCAATTGACGTAACGGAACCGCCCGTCGCAATAGAAAATTAACCTTCGAAAGCACAAATCACACGGTGACTTGACGCCAAATAGTGTCACCACCCCTTTACACCCAGAGGTGTTTCTGAACAGATACATACACTTTGTAGAAGAAAGGTATTGTTGCCCGTGACTGCTCATAAGCGGACCAGTTTTCAGTTTGTAAGAGACGAAGTTAAACGGCGTATTGAAAGCCGGATTTGGCCACAGGGATCTTTGCTGCCCACGGAAACGCAATTGGCCGAAGAATTCAATTGCGCACGTGCGACCGTGAACCGAGCCCTTCGAGAGCTTGCCGATCAGGGAATAGTTGAGCGTAAACGCAAAAGCGGCACGCGTGTCAAAAAGGAACCCAGCAAGCATGCGAAAGTCGAATTCTCATTGGCTCGTCAGGCTGTAGAAAAGCAGAACTCTATTTATCGATATGCGCTTGTCGAGCGCAGCGTTGTGCCCAGCCCCGGCTGGTTGGCCTCTCAGCTTTGCGTTTCGCCCGACGCGCGTGTGTTACACGTGATCTGCATGCACTATGCGGACAACCGTCCTTTTCAACTGGAAGAACGCTGGATCAATATCGAAACGGTCCCCGATGTTGAGCATGCCGATCTGACCTCTCAAGGTCCGCACGAATGGTTGCTGAATATCGCGCCTTTTACCGAGGCCGAGATTTCATTTTGCGCGATATCCGCGGATGGCCGGTTGGCTGAGTTCATGGGCACCACCACGGGCACTTCGATGATACAGATGGAGCGGACAATCTGGAAAGATGGTGTTCCAATGACATTCGCGCGCGAAACTCATCACCCCGGTTTTTGCATCCGCACCAAATACTAACGCGTTTCAGCCAATTGGGCCGGGCAGCCGCTCTTCACTTAGCAATACGTTAGCTTCAACATCCCCTGCCCCCGGCAAGGTCATGATACGCCGCCGAAGAACTCGTTCGAAATCAGAAAGGTCTCGCGCGACAACCCTTAGGCGATAGTCATAAAGACCCAAAACATGCTCAACCGTTTGCACCTCGGGGATGGCGCTGACAGCTCGCTCAAAATCCTCAAGACTGACTTGCCCTTTGCGGGCCAGCTTTACCCCCAGAAATACGGTCACACCGAACCCCAACGCTTCGGCATTCAAGCGCAAGCGACGCCCTTTGATGACCCCTGCCGTCTCTAACCTGCGGATACGCCGCCAAGTTGCGGGTTGAGACAGGCCAAGTTTGCGCCCCAGCGCCCCCGCGCTTTGCGTGGCGTCCTGAACCAGCGCGCGCAGGATTTGGCGGTCAGTTTCATCAAGCTCGATCATACCGGCAACACCTCGTCTCGCTTGACCCGCGCGATATGCATCAACGCCTCGATATCAGCGATATGCGGCAGGGTCAGGATACGGTCGCGGTAGAGTTGCTGATAGTGGGTCATATCGCGCGCAAGAACCGACAAGCGGACATCAACACGCCCCAGAAATGTCTGTATTTCAATCACTTCCGAAACCATGCGGGCAGCTGCTGTAAACTCATCAAAGGCCCGAGGTTGCGTTTTGTCCAACGTTATGCGCAGCGAAACCTCGACCGCGTAACCCAACGCGGCCCAATCTATCACCACCTGTTGCCCCTGGATGACGCCAGAGGCCTGCATCTTTTCAACCCGTCGCCAGCAAATACCCTGGCTCACGCCGCACCGCTCGGCCAACTCAGCCATAGACAGCGTGGGTTCGGCTTGAAGGTGGCGCAGAATTCGCCGATCCATGTCGTCTAGCATGATAATTACGTTACCCCACCTTTCTGCGAATAACTTTTCCCCTAATTCGCAAAAAGTCGATTGTAAAGCACTCGCCAACAGCACCGTGCCCCACTAAAAGCACAGAAACCGTAACAGAAAGGACCGGATACATGCGCGTCTACTATGATCGCGATTGCGACATCAACCTGATCAAAGACAAGAAAGTGGCTATCTTGGGCTATGGCTCGCAGGGTCACGCCCACGCGCTGAACCTGCGTGACTCGGGTGCGAAGAACCTGGTCGTCGCGCTGCGCGAAGGCTCTGCCTCTGCCAAGAAAGCCGAAGCAGAAGGCCTGCAGGTCATGGGCATCGCCGAAGCCGCAGCCTGGTGCGACGTCATCATGTTCACCATGCCCGACGAACTGCAGGCAGAGACCTACAAGAAATACGTGCATGACAACATCAAACCCGGTGCAGCCATCGCGTTCGCGCACGGCCTGAACGTCCACTTTGGCCTGATTGAGCCGAAAGAAGGCGTAGACGTCATCATGATGGCGCCCAAGGGCCCGGGCCACACCGTACGCGGTGAATATGTCAAAGGCGGCGGCGTCCCCTGCCTCGTAGCCGTCAATACTGACGCGACCGGCAAAGCACTGGAAATCGGTCTGTCGTACTGCTCCGCCATTGGTGGCGGCCGTTCGGGCATCATCGAGACCAACTTCCGCGAAGAGTGTGAAACAGATCTTTTCGGCGAACAGGCCGTTCTGTGCGGTGGCTTGGTCGAGTTGATTCGCTGCGGCTTTGAAACTCTGGTCGAGGCCGGCTATGCGCCTGAGATGGCCTATTTCGAGTGTCTGCACGAGGTGAAGCTGATTGTCGATCTGATCTACGAAGGCGGCATCGCGAACATGAACTACTCGATCTCGAACACCGCCGAATACGGCGAGTATGTTTCGGGTCCGCGCGTTCTGCCCTATGAGCAGACCAAGAAAGAGATGAAGGCCATCCTGACCGATATCCAAACCGGCAAATTCGTGCGTGACTTCATGCAGGAAAACCAAGTTGGTCAACCTTTCTTCAAAGGCACCCGTCGTCTGAACGACGAGCACCAGATCGAAGAAGTTGGCCGGAAACTGCGCGCTATGATGCCGTGGATTTCCGCTGGTAAACTGGTGGATCAGGAAAAGAACTAAGGCACATAAAGCCTTGCATCAGGGCGGCCCTACCGGCCGCCTTTTTTGTCAATAACACGCAGCAACGTCTTGTAAATGTTCGGTTTACGTGTTCACCAAGGCGAAGAATAACGAAGTCAGCACACATATGGTTGATCAACCCACATCGCGCGACTGGGGTGGTGTCATCGCCCTTGGCCTTATCTGGGGCGGCACTTTCATGGTCGTTACCATGGCGCTTGAAGGATACGGGCCGGTCACCGTTGCCACCGCGCGTACGACCTTGGGCGCATTGACTCTGCTTGCGATGATGGTGCTGACTGGGCGCACAATACCAACCGGCCAAGCACAGCTTTGGAGGTACATTGCAATCATCGGCGTGCTGTCGACCGCACTACCCTTTTTGCTGCTGAGCTGGGGGCAGCAATACGTGGCCTCGGCTTTTGCTGGCCTGTCGATGGCAGCGATTCCTTTGATGGTTCTGCCATTGGCGCATTTCTTTTCCGACGAACCCCTGAACCTCCGGCGGTTCGTTGGCGTCTCGCTTGGCTTCTGCGGTGCGCTGGTGTTGATCGGCCCGGGTCTGGCGCAAATTGGTCAAGGCGCAGAGCCGTTGGCGCAATTGGCCTGTATCGGCGCGGCGCTGTGTTACTCCTGCGCGTCGATATTCACGCGGCGCTGCCCGCCGATTGATCCCGTGGTTCTGGCGGCGCTTTCACTGGTTGTGGGCGCGACGCTCTTACTACCGATCATGCTGCTGACCGAAGGTCTCCCGCGTTGGGAAGGCACGCGCCCTGGCCTTGCAATCATTGCGCTGGGTCTTGTACCGACAGCTTTTGCGACCCTCTTGCGCGTCTCCATCATACGAAGCGCGGGGTCCGTGTTTCTGACCTTGGTCAACTACCAAGTGCCCATTTGGTCCATGGTCTTCGGCGCGTGGATCCTGTCCGAGGCTTTGCCGCTGCGGTTCTTCATCGCACTGGCCATGATCCTGACCGGGCTGGCCATCAGCCAGTGGTTCAGTCTGCGCAAGATGTTGATTGGGCGCTAACCAGCGACAGCTTCAACCTCGGCGACGATTCCGTCAACGATCTGCGTCAGCAGCGAGTCGTCCTCGCATTCCGCCATCACACGGATCAAGGGCTCCGTCCCCGACTTGCGTATCAGCAAACGACCCTGCCCGTTCAGGCGCGCCTCGGCATCGGCGATTGCGGCTTTGACACTGGTTGCCTCCAGCGGGGTTTGTCCGTCTTGATAACGTACGTTTTTCAGCAGTTGCGGAACGGTTTCGAATTGAATTGCCAGTTCCGAGGCTTTGCGGCCCGTATGCACCATCTCGGCCAAGAAGTGCAGGCCAGCCATAAGGCCATCACCAGTGGTGGCATAGTCGCTCATGACGATGTGGCCTGATTGTTCACCGCCCAGATTGAATCCGCCTTCGCGCATCCTTTCAACGACATATCTGTCGCCAACAATCGTTCGTTCCAGCCGCAACCCGTGCTCCGCAAGGTGACGTTCCAGCCCTAGATTCGACATGACCGTCGCAACCAACGCCCCGCCTTCCAAACGATCTGCCGCTGCCCAACTGGTGGCGAGCAGCGCCATAAGTTGATCCCCGTCAGCCACCTGCCCGTTTTCATCGATCATCACAACACGGTCGGCATCGCCGTCCAGGCAAATGCCCACATCCGCGCCGTGTGCCACAACCGTCTCTGCCGCGAGTTGCGGATTGGTCGAACCACAATTCAAATTGATGTTCTTACCATTCGGCACCACGCCGACCGGAATGACCTCGGCCCCCAGCTCCCACAAAACCTCGGGCGCGGTACGGTGAGCGGCGCCATTGGCGCAATCGATCACCACCTTCAACCCGTCCAGACGGACATCGCGGGACAAAGAGGATTTCACCCGCTCACCATACCGAAACCGCGCGTCGTCCACCCGTCGCGCACGGCCAATGTTTTGCGCCTGGGCTGGTTTTACACCGGTTTCGATCAGGCGCTCGATCTCCAACTCTGCCTGGTCAGAAAGCTTGTACCCATCTGGGCCAAAAAACTTGATGCCGTTATCCTCAGCCGGGTTATGGCTGGCCGAGATCATGACACCAAGATCAGCCCGCATCGAGCGGGTCATCAGCCCCACAGCCGGCGTGGGCACCGGACCCAGCAGCAGCACATTCATACCAGTCGAGGTCAACCCCGCCGTCAACGCATTTTCCAGCATATAGCCCGATAAACGCGTATCCTTCCCGATCACAACCCGGTGCTCGCTGGATTGATCCCGGCGGAAATAACGTCCTACGGCTGCCCCAATACGCAAAGCCATCTCGGCCGTAATCGGATGGGTATTCGCGGTGCCCCGCACCCCATCGGTTCCGAACAGCTTGCGCATCGTGTTACTCCGTTCATTTCTTGCCTGCACAGGGATTACCGGACGGCAGCCCATAGACGCAAGGCCTGAGCGGTCTCAACCACGTCATGAACCCGTACGATTTGCGCGCCTTGCGACACCCCTGACAGTGCCACGGCGATTGATCCCGGGCCACGGGCGTCTTTGCGGGGCTCTTGCCCGATTTGCCCAATGAAGCCCTTGCGCGACACCCCCAGCAGTATTGAGCAACCCAACCCATGAAACAGGCTAAGATTTCGCAGAAGAGTCAAGTTGTGATCCAATGTCTTGCCAAACCCGATACCCGGATCAACCACGATCCTGTCGCGGGTCAACCCCAACTGCTCTAGCTTGGAGACTTGTCCTGCAAGGAAATCATAAACATCCAGCAAAACGTCATCATACTGCGGGTCGTCCTGCATCGAGGACGGATCACCCTGCATGTGCATCACACAAACGGGCGTGTCGACCTCGGCGCAAAACGGCGCAAGCTGTGGATCAAAGGTAAATCCGGACACGTCGTTGATCAGCCCTGCACCCGTATCCCACGCCGCCCGCGCAACGTTGGCCTTGCGCGTATCAATGGAGATAAGTGCTGTTGTGTTTGCACGAATGGCTTCGATCACAGGCTGGGTGCGCGCGATTTCCTCACCCTCGGGTACAAACGAAGCGCCGGGTCGTGTCGATTCGCCACCGATGTCCAGTATGGTCGCGCCATGTGCCACCATTTGTTCCGCCGCCGACAAGGCTGCTTCGACAGAGTTATGCATCCCACCATCCGAAAAACTGTCGGGCGTCGTATTGAGGATGCCCATGATCTGCGGCTGATTCATTGCCAGCCCCGCAATGTCGGCACGTGGTCGGGTCAACAGATCCAACGCTTCGTGAGGAACATCCTGCGCGGTGACAATCACCGGGGTTTCGGTTCGGGATAGCTTTTCGGCATGCGTGAACCAAAGTGGCTGCCCCGCAAGAGAAACCGCGCCAGCCGGGCGGGTCGGCCCGTGTTGCACCAGGGGTCTGTAGTAAGCAGTCACAATTGCGCCTGATCCAGCGGTATGGCGCGCAGTGGTGTTTTGGGTGCGTTCGGCAATGCACTGCCGATAACCATCATCTCGCTCGCCTCGAATGTAGCAGCGAACCATGCCGCCAACGCAACAGCGTCTGACGGAGCGGCGGACGGACCATCAACGGCGTCCAGCACGATCTTGGACGGCGCCCAAACGCAGATTTGGCCGTTTTTCATCGCCCAGTCCAGCTCGGTCCGAGTGGATACCACCACGCAACGGTGGTCCCGCGCGGCCAGAACCCACGCGTTTTGTTCGATCGCCAACAGATCAATCCGGCGCTGCGTCATCGCATGTCCGGTTTGCGGCACCTCAAGGTCAGATGCACCGACGCACAGGATCAACGGACGTTGGCGGTTTTCCAACTGATCAATCCATCCGGTCAGGTTGGCAGAGGCAATAGCTTCGTTCGATAGGAACACAAGGCGCGGATGAGGGCGCTCTTCCTCAATCACGTCATGGTGCAAAGTGTCTTTGCCGCGGACGATCTCGACACCTAATGCCCCCGGACCACGATCCAACTTTTCGATGCGAACAAAGGACCGTACAGCCTGCGGCTCAAGTAAAATGCGTTCGGCCACACGCTCAGCCAGTGTTTCCAACAGGTTTAGTCGTTCAGCAGCCAATTCATGCGCAATCGCTTCGGTCACACGGTCATAAGACAGTATGCGGTCCACATCATCATCAATCGGATCCGTCAGCGGGCGCACCTCGACCACGATATTAAAGCAGATCCGCTGTGTCGTGCCGCGTTCGGCCTGAAAGGCGCCGATCTCAACCTCGACGATATGATCGCGAAGCGAAATTCGATCCAGCGGACCACGCGTCGCAGTCGCTTCGGACCGCTCAGACGGGTGCGCAAAGGCAAGACGGATTTCAGAACTCATGCGACGGACCTTTTCGGACTTGGTGGGCTTACAGACCCACACTACGAGATGCGCGGGCGTATAGCATCGCAGCAAGCGCCATTCCAGTCTTCGAATGCGGCGTCGTCAGGCGGTTGAACGTCAAGACACCTACGCAGCCGCAAGCTGCTTGCTGGACTGGTCCAGTTGGCAATAAATCGTCAGCACTCGGCGCGCATCAATCAGTTGCTGGCAGTTCGATAGTTGTGCCGGTAGAAAATATGCACACCGATCCGCGCGGTTTCCTTGTATACACGCGCCCATGACGGGCGTACTGCGGTCGTATGGTAGTGGGTGGCCCCTTCGGTGAGCTCTTTGGCGATGCCGTCGATTGCCGCACGCGCAACCTTGGCCACGCGCTCATACGCTTTCTTTTCGCGGATCACTTCCTTGCGGCCATCACAGGTATATGTGAACTGGCATTGGTATTTCTTGCCTGTTCCCTGCTTGATCACTCCGCAGACAGAATCGGGAAAACGGCCACTTTCCACGCGGTTTAGGATCACCTCGGCCACGGCGAACTGTCCGCGCACGCTTTCGCCGCGCGCTTCAAAGTACAGCGCTTCCGCCAGGCATTTGAAATGTTTGTCCCCAGTGGCCTTGGGCTGTTGGTCCAGCCACGCCTTGGAATAGGATATTTTCGTGGTCTCAAGCTGCTTGCGCGGCTTGAACAGTTTAAAATAGTCGCGCGTGTTTTGTCCGGGCGCTTCGGTCCGGGAAACAAGCTCGCGCTTGGCAGTATCGGTGGCTTCGCGTTCAGCGAAAGACACACTCGGCAGCATGGTTGCTGCCATCGTGGCAGCAGCCAGTATGTAGCGTAGCATCAGATAACCTCGCACAGGCACATATCGCGCCGTACCCTCCCCCGGCGGGCGCGACGTGCCGTTTAGCGCAGTCTGGCGCAGACGTCCAGTTCCGAGCAAAAAGCAAGTGAAAAATCGCCCGTGAGGAAAAATAATTCCATCACGAGGTTACATGAACACCACTATTTCTAGGGCTTCACCACCCTGTCAACCCCCAAGTCTGGACGAAATCGCCAGTTGAGCGGAAGCCAGCCGAGCGACAGGCACCCTGAACGGCGAACATGACACATAGTCAAACCCCAGTTCGCGGCAAACAGCGATTGATTCGGGGTTTCCGCCGTGTTCACCACATACAGACAGCGTAACATTCGGCTGGGCCTGCCGTCCACGCTCAGCGCCGAGTTTCAGCAATTCCCCTACCCCGTCCGAGTCAAGCACATGGAACGGGTCTTCGACAAAAACGCCCTGGCGGACATATGCGGACATGAACCGCCCCGCGTCGTCGCGTGACAGACCATAAGTCATTTGGGTCAGGTCGTTGGTGCCGAAACTTAGAAATGCAACCTGCGGTGCAATTTCATTCGCCCGCAAACAGGCGCGCGGTGTTTCCACCATGACGCCAAGGCGATACTCGAACTCCTTACCTTGCTCGCTCTCAACCGCTGCCGCGACCGAGTCGATGCGGGATTTGACCAGCTCGACTTCGCGCTTGGCCGAAACCAGCGGAATCATCACCTCAGGCACCACGGGAGCGCCGTCCTTGCTGGCCTCAAGCGTGGCTTCAAAGATCGCGCGCGCCTGCATGTCGTAGATTTCGGGCACTGTCACGCCAAGGCGCACACCGCGCAGACCCAACATCGGGTTATATTCACTCATCTCTGCAACGCGCCGCTCGACGTCGGACACGGGCAAGTCCAGTGCTTCTGCCAATTCACGTTGACCGCTGCGTGTGGTCGGCAGGAACTCGTGAAGCGGAGGGTCAAACAGGCGGATACAGACCGGCTGGCCTTCCATAATCCGGAACAGTTGCACGAAATCCTCTCGCTGCATCGGCAAGAGCCGCTCCAGCACCGCAGCCCGCCCGGACGAGGTCTGCGCGAAGATCATTTCGCGCATTACGATCAGACGACCGGGATCAAAAAACATATGCTCGGTTCTGCAAAGACCGATCCCCTGCGCCATAAAGTTCCGCGCTGTCTGCGCATCAGCCGGAGTATCGGCATTGGCCCGGATATCGATGTCGCGCTCTTTGTCGGCCCACCCCATAAGTGTCTGAAAACAATCATCAAGCGCAGCCTCTAACATGGCTGGTTGCCCAGCAAGGACCTGCCCCGAAGTTCCGTCAATCGTCAGCGTATCACCTGTTGTAAAGACACGGCCATCCGGTGCAGTCAGCAAGTTCTTTCTAGTTTGGAACCGCATCTCGGACGCGCCAACGATGCAAGGCAGCCCCAAACCGCGTCCGATCACGGCTGCATGGCTGGTCATGCCGCCTTTTTCGGTCAGAACAGCCACTGCGGCATGCATTCCACGCACATCCTCGGGCGACGTCTCCCGACGCACAAGAACACAAGGTTCGCCCCGCGCGGCACTGGCCTGGGCTTCGGCAGCGGTGAAGACAAGCTTGCCCGTCGCAGCCCCCGGGCTGGCGGCAATACCCGTTGTCAAAACGTCTCTGCGCGCCTCGGGATGGACCTGCCGGTGCAGCATTTCGTTCAATGAGTGCGGATCGATCCGCATAACCGCCTCTTGCGGTGAAATGATCCCATCTTCAGCCAATCGAACGGCAATTCGCATCGCGGCCCGCGCGCTGCGTTGTACGCGCACACCGTCGAGGATATGCACTTCTCCGTTCTGGATTACGAATTCTACCTGCATTTCCTCGCGCAGCTTGGCGCGCATTAAGGCTGCGTAGGCCTTGAGTTCCGCAAACGCCTCGGGCGCAACCTCTTCCAATGACTTCCCGCGCGGGTCCTTGGCCAGATAAAACGCCGCGACATCAGCACCCAACGCATCACGGCCCTGACTTTGGCTCAGGTACCGGCCGTTTACCTGCAGCATTCCGGTCGTTGGATCAACAAGTTGCAATACACCCGAACCGCATTCTCCGTTTCCGACTCCGGGAATCATCTCTTGAATGACAAGCCCCAAACCTGCATCCGCTGGTGCCCCTTTGGCCTGACGCAGCAATCGGGCAGATGTGCCGCCCCATGCGCGTGCCATAGACCGCAGAACGGCGATCAGCTGCTCTCCGCGATCCAAAGGAAAGGTTTCGTCGGTTTCATCCTCATAGGCACGCAGGGACATGCGCAGCCCTTCGCGGCCATCTGCGTCGATGTCATCAAAAACGTCAGCATCCAGTCGGGCAACATGAACTGCATAGCTTTGGACAAAGCGCAGATACAGTGCAGCCGCAGCCTCGGACCCTATCGTCTTGGACAGCTCTGAATAGCGCGCGTCATTCATGCCGATATTCAGGATCGCACCCGGCCCGCCCCAATCGGGGTCTTCGGAACTAGGTCGGACACACAGCAGCGTCGTTTCATCGAACTGATCGAGAATTGCCGTCACGTCGGGTACATGACCCTCTGCAATTCGACGCACGGCGTCAAAGGACAGCGCGACAGTCCGCGGCACCGGTAAATCCAGCCGAACCAAACGTTGCAGACATTTCGCCCGCCCGCCATGCGTGCTGGCGGATACGGGCGCTTGGGTCGTGATCAGAGTGGTATGCGGATTATTCTGCACTGCAGCACCTTTTATTTAAACTGCAGCATAAGCCCTTGCTCCATTGGCGCAAGGGTGTTCTGGATCAGCCCTCGATCTTGCTGAGGTCCGCCACGCTGGAACATACCTGACGGATTTGGCTGAGCAGGTTCAGGCGGTTGCGGCGGAGGATATCGTTGTCGGTGTTCACCTGAACCTCGTCAAAGAATGCATCGACCGGACCGCGCAGCGCAGCCATCGTCGCCATCGCCTTGGGGAAATCTTCGGCCTTCAGGGCGGGCTTGATTTCGCCTTGAGCCTGTTCCAAAGCGGCAAACAGCGCCTTTTCACTGTCCGTTTCGGCAAATTTCACATCCGCACCGTAGGAGTATTCGACCCCGTCCTTTTCCTCGGCCTGCGTCAGGATATTGTTGGCGCGCTTGAACCCCTGCACGAGGTTTTCCCCATCCTCGGTCGCAATCACCGTGTTCAGCGCGCGGGCGCGTTTGACCAGCAGGTTGAGGTCGTCGTTCCCCTCCATCGCGATGCAGGCATCGATAATGTCGTGGCGAATACCCTCGTCGCGGAGGAACGTTTTGAGACGGTCGTGGAAGAAAGAGAGCAAGTCATCAGATGCATCCGGGACCTTTTTCTCAAGCTCAAGAAAGGCAGCCGCTGGGGAATCATCAAGCTTTTCTTTGACGGTATGGAAGGCAGCGCCAAAAACGCCGTGATCTGCAATTTCCTCCAACAGGTGCTCAACGTTTGATTCTGGCAGTGCATCGTTGATAGCGCTTTCTGCGCGGACCAACTGGCTATCAAAGAAACGATCCAGTCGTAGACGCAGGTTGTTCTCAAGGATCAGACGAATAACACCCAGCGCCGCGCGGCGCAGGGCAAACGGGTCTTTGGAACCAGTCGGCTTCTCCTCAATCGCCCAGAAGCCGGTCAGCGTGTCCAGTTTGTCGGCAAGTGCCACGGTGACTGACAGCGGTGCGGTCGGTACATCGTCGGACGGCCCCAGCGGTGAGTAATGCTCCTGCGCCACGGCGGCTACGACAGCATCTTTACCCGCAGCCTCGATGTAATAGCGGCCCATAAGCCCCTGAAGTTCTGGGAATTCATAGACCATCTCGGAACTCAAGTCCGCCTTGGCCAAACGCGCGGCTTTCTCGGCCTGATCCGCGTCCGCGCCTACAACAGGGGCCAATTCGCGGGCCAGAGCAGCGATACGGTCGATCCGTTCGGCCTGTGTGCCCAGCTTGTTGTGGAAGGTCACACTCTCCAAAGCGCGGGTCCATTGGGTGATGTCCGATTTGGCGACGCGCAGGTCGTTCTCCCAGAAGAACTTTGCATCGGCCAGACGCGCCGACAGCACCTTTTGGTTCCCCGCCAGAATGGTCGCCCCATTGTCAGCGGTTTCGCGGTTGGCGACGGTGATGAACTGCTCAATCCGGCCGGTTTTCGGATTGCGGACCGAAAAGAATTTCTGGTGTTCTTTCATCGAGGTCTGCAGCACCTCGGGCGGCAACTCAAGAAATTCGTCGTCGATTTGCCCCATCAGAACGACCGGCCATTCGACCAGACCAGCAACCTCGGCCAGCAGACCTTTATCCTCTACCACCTCCAGACCGGCAGCAAAAGCCATGTTCTGCGCGTCGTTCCAAATGTGCTCGGCCCGGTCGGAGGGATTCAGCACCACAAAGGCGCGCTTCAGCTTGGCGGCGTAGTCGTCAAACGAGGTCACAACAAAACGATCAGGCGCCATGAAACGGTGACCTGCGGTGATATCACCCGCTTTGATCCCTTCGACCTCCAGCGGCACGACCTGCGCGCCCGCCTCATCAGACAGGATACAGAGGATTGCCTGCAGCGGTCGTACCCAGCGCAGCGGGCCACTGCCCCAGCGCATCGACTTGGGCCAAGGGAAGTTGCGAATGGTCGCCTCAAGCACTTCTGCCACGATCTCAGCCGCCGGACGACCGGGTTTTTCGATGGTCGCGAAATAGACGGGACCTTTGGGTGTATCACGCTCTTCCAACTGATCACGTGTCACACCTGCGCCGCGCAAGAACCCTTCGATGGCCTTGTCGGGTGCACCAACCTTGGGGCCTTTGCGTTCTTCGCGAGTGGTGGGGCTTTCTGCCAGCAGCCCCTCAACCGCCAAGGTCAGGCGACGCGGCGTCGTCATCGCGGCAGCTCCGGCATAGGTCAAACCAGCCTCGACCAAACCATCGGTGATCCGCTTTTTCAGATCCTCGCCAGCACGGGTCTGCATGCGGGCGGGGATTTCCTCGGAAAACAGTTCGATCAACAGGTCGGGCATTTTCGGTCCTTAGAAATTAACGATCGTCTGGATAACGATTGCATTGGCGATGTCCACAAAGAAGGCGGATACAAGGGGCAGCACAATAAAGGCAATAGGGGACGGGCCATATCGCTTGGTGACTGCGGTCATATTGGCAATCGCGGTCGGAGTCGCGCCCAAGGCAAAGCCACCAAACCCCGCAGACAGCACCGCGGCACGGTAATTACTGCCCATCACGGGGAACAGGACCCAGATCACAAAAGCGACGGCAAACAGGGTTTGCGCGCCCATGATAACCACGATGGCAAGACCAAGCTCTGCAATGGTCCAGAGCTGCAAGCTCATCAGCGACATGGCCAGAAACGCGCCCAGTGAGAATTCAGAAATCAGCGCCAGCGAAGGCGTTCGCGAAACCGGCGGAGCGTTTGGCGCAAGTGCGGCCCGGATGTTCGCGATGACAATCCCCATGATCAGACAAGGAACGAACAAAGGCAGCTTTAGCCCGGTTGCTTCGATAACTTCGTTCAGCAGATACCCAAAGATGATCGCAAGGTTCACATGCAGCAGGACGCGCATGATCGTCAGGTGATCTATCTTGGTGTCGGCCCCGTCCCCATCATCCGGCAAACCGACAGTATGCTCTTCGTCCGGTCGATCGGGGGTCAGGTTTTTACCTTCGACCAAAAGGCGTGCAATCGGCCCGCCGACCAGCGCGGCCAGCACAAGGCCCAAGGTCGCCACGGCCACGCCCAATTCGGTTGCGCCCTCAAGCCCGGTCACTGCACCTACCTCGGGTGCCCAGGCAATGGCTGTCCCGTGCCCGCCAATCAAAGCAGCCGATCCGAACAAAACACCCGCTTGCGCTGGATATCCAAAAATAACTGCGCCAACTGCTCCGATGGCATTCTGGGAAACGATTGTTATCAGCGTCAAAATAAGCAGTAAGAAAAGCGGTTTACCGCCCGCTATCAAATCAGACAGCCGGGCGTTCAGACCGATCCCTGCGAAAAACACGATCAGCAGGAAATCTCGTGAGGCAAGGTCAAAAGTCAGCTCCATTCCCGCCACAAGATAAAGAAACAGCAAGGTAAACGACGCCAGCAATCCGCCCGTCACGGGTTCAGGAATATTGAACTGACGCAGCACCGCGACCCGAGCGTTGATCTCAGCCCCGATCAGATAGACCGCGAAGCCAAGCGTGGCGGTTAGAAAACTGGGAACGTGGAGCGCTGCGTCTGTCATATTGCCTCAGTTTTCGGGTCGGGGTGGGCATTCCTCACCTACGACTGTTCCATCATAGGCTTTTTCACCGCAATTGTTCAGCGCGTGCCAGACATAGCCCTTGCCATCATTAGTTAGGACAACGATCCGGTCAACGCCGTAGTGAATATTCTTGGTTCCCATAAAGGCTTGCGCCTGTCCGGATTTCAATGCATCCGCGATGGCCACCGCGTCGTAGCAGTCAAACCACCCCGGCGCGGTCAGCGGCTCGGGGTCTTTTACCGGTTGAAACGCAGACAGGTCCTCGGAGGTCAGGTCGGTTTCAAAGCACGCCCGGTATCGGATCGGAGAGCTGTCAGCATCAATAGCCTGAAACGCGGAATACGAGATCGACTGAGAATCCTCTGCACCTTCTGCAAGCAACATGACATCCTCACCGGGTTTGGCGGCGACGTCATAATAAAACCCATAGACCTGCAGATAGTACATGCCCGCACCAGCCGCGACAGCGGATACAAGCAGAATGATGGCAAGCAGTTTTCCGGTCATCTTCTGAACATCCTGATCACGCAGCCTCTTTCAACTTTTGGATAAATAGGCCAGTTTCCAACTCGATACAGGCTAAACCGAGGTCTTTGCGATGGACACGACCCTTGCCGTTGGGTTCTTTGGCGCGCTGTTTGCGATCATGAACCCGATCACCAACCTGCCCGTTTTCCTGAGTGTCACCGACGGCCTGACCCCCGCCGACCAACGCAAGGTTGCGGCAAAGACGGCCACCTATTGCCTGATCCTCGGCGGAGCATTCGCCGGTATCGGTAGCCAGACGCTGGGTCTGTTCGGGATCAGCGTAGACGACCTGCGGGTCGCAGGCGGATTGGTTGTCTTGATGATCGGCCTGAACATGCTCAGCGGCAACCAAAGCACCTCGCATCACGGGACTGAAGGCGAAAAGCAAGCCTACCCCGAACCGGCCACGGTTGCCTTCTATCCGTTGGCTTTTCCCATTCTGGTTGGCCCCGGAACGATCACGACGCTGATCCTGTATGCGCACCATATCTCGAAACCTATGGATGCAGTGATCTATGCCGGTGTTTTCCTGATCGTTCTGTTTCTGCTTTTCATAACGTTCTGGAACGCCTCGACCCTGTCCAAGCGCCTGTCTCAGAATGCCCGCGTCATCATGAGCCGGTTCATGGGCATGATCCTGTCGGCCATCGCGATCGGCATGATTGCCGATGGCCTCAAGGTGCTGTTGCCGGGATTGGCCTGAGCGCGCCATTACACCTCGAACCCGGCGGCTCCGGTCTGTACGAAGGCATCGGCACATTGCTTGGCCAGCGCCCTGACCCGCCCGATATAGGCCTGCCGTTCGGTGACCGAGATCACGCCCCGCGCGTCCAGAAGATTGAAGATGTGCGACGCCTTGATGCACTGGTCATAAGCGGGGTGCGCCATGACGATGCGCTTGCCGGTTTTGGGGTCGTCATGCTCTTGCCCCAGAATGGCAGCGCATTCCGCTTCGGCCTCTTCGAAATTGCGCAGCAGAACCTCGGTGTTCGCGACGTCGAAATTCCACCGCGCGTATTCTTCTTCGGTTTGCTTGAAAATGTCGCCATAGGTCAGCGGGCTTGGCGACTGAGGGTCATTGAAGGGCATGTCCATCACGTGATCAATGCCCAGCACATACATCGCCAAACGCTCAAGGCCATAGGTTAATTCACCGGAAACGGGCGTACAGTCGTGGCCGCCGACCTGCTGGAAATAGGTGAATTGGCTGACTTCCATACCATCGCACCAGACCTCCCAACCAAGCCCCCAGGCGCCAAGGGTCGGGCTTTCCCAGTCATCTTCGACAAATCGGATGTCATGCAGATCCATATCGATACCGATGGCTTCCAGACTGCCCAGATACAACTCTTGCAGATCCGGAGGGCTGGGTTTGATCAGCACCTGATACTGGTAATAGTGCTGCAACCGGTTTGGGTTTTCACCGTACCGCCCGTCGGTTGGACGACGAGAGGGCTGTACATAAGCGGCGGCCCAAGGCTTTGACCCCAACGCGCGCAGCGTGGTCGCCGGATGAAACGTGCCTGCGCCGACCTCCATGTCATACGGTTGCAGAATGGCGCATCCCTTTGCGGCCCAGTAGGTCTGCAGTCGAAGGATTATTTCCTGAAATGAACGTGGTGCGCTGGACTGTTCGGTCATGACATTCCCTTTGGACGCGTCTGCGCCTGGTTCCGGTGGGTTTTGTCCTTCCTATGCAAGGGGCCAAGGACCGTCAACGGGCCAATGTGGTCCGCTGTCACTGCGCCGCCACACTGGAAATTCCCCGTATTCCGGGCATAGCGTTCACCCCTTCAAATCGCGTAGTCTGGGGAAAAGATAAAACACTGCGGACACAGGCAGACTATGACACGCATAATCTCGGCACTTCTGTTTCTAATTCTCTTCGGCATCCGCGCAGTTTCTGCGCAGCAGGACGCAGGGGTCTGGGTTCAGGTCGAAGCCCACCCCTCGCTGCGCGAGGCACAGGAACGCGCGCAGGCATACGCGAACGTTTTGCCAGACGTGAACGGATTCCGCCTGAACTCTGGCTGGTATGCCATTGTTATCGGACCGTATTTGCGAAGCGACGCTGATCAGGTTCTGAGGGTATACCGGGCCGAAGGTCAGATCCCTGCAGACAGCTACATCACCTTTACAAGCGCGATGGGTCAGCAGTTTTGGCCAATCGGGGCGAATATTCTAAACCGTGGCGTGGTCACGCCGCCCGTTGACCCAACCCCGCAACCCGATCAATCCATTTCGGGCCTTAGCCCAAAACCGACAGATGAAACCCGTTCGCAAGCCTTGCAGTCTGAGCGTCTGTTGACCGCGCAAGAGCGAATGGACTTGCAGACTGCCCTTCAAGCGGCTGGGTTTTACAACGCAACCATTGACGGGGCGTTCGGTCAGGGAACACGTCGTTCGATGGGTGAATGGCAACGGTTTAACGGATATGAGGCGACCGGCGTATTGACCACTGCCCAGCGTAAAGCGCTGATGGACGACTATAACACTCCATTAATCAGCGTTGGAATGCAGCAATATTCGGATCCGCAGGCGGGCATAGACCTCGACTTGCCGTTGGGCATTCTGGCCTTCGACCGCTATGAGGCACCTTTTGCGCATTTCGAAAGCACGTCCGATCTGGGTGCGGCGGCCCTGCTGATCAGCCAGGAAGGTGATAGGGCGACCCTAAGGGCGTTGTACGAGGTCATGCAATCGCTCAAGATTGTTCCTTTGAATGGCCCACGAGAGCTGCGCGGCGACCGGTTTACCCTTGAGGGTCGTGGCAACGGCATCGTGTCATACACCGAAGCAACCCTGAAGGACGGCCAAATCAAAGGCTTTACACTGGTCTGGCCCGAAGGTGACGACGCTCGTCGCGCAAGAGTTCTGGCCGCGATCAAGGCCAGCTTTTCGACAAACGGAGCGGTCCTTGATTCCGGTGCCGGCGCGGATGCGGATCAACGCATAGACCTTGTTTCGGGCCTGCAAATCCGCACTCCCCGCTTGTCGCGGTCGGGGTTCTTTACGGATGCGAACGGCACGATCCTCACAGTCTCCGAGGCCACGGACAGTTGCACTCGGATCACCCTTAACGACGATCAAGAGGTTCAGGTTGCCTGGGCCGACGCTGATTTAGGTGTTGCCGTATTGCGCCCGCGTCGCACCTTGGCACCCATCAACATCGCAGAGTTCAGCGCGGATCGACCGCGCATTCAATCCGAGGTCGCGGTGTCAGGCTTTTCGTACGAAGGCGCGCTGGGTGCGCCGACACTGACCTATGGCCAGATCACGGACGTGCGCGGTTTGAACGGAGAGGACGGTGTGAAGCGTCTGGCTTTGGCTGCCCAACCGGGCGACGCGGGTGGACCCGTCTTTGATGACGCGGGACAAGTTGTCGGCATGCTGCTACCAACGCCTTCCGACGGTCGCACACTGCCCGCCTCGGTCAGCCTTGCGGCCACTGCAGAGCGGTTGAACAAGGTCCTTGAACAGGCTGGGGTATCAGGTCAGCCCGGTCAGGCCAGCGCGGGAATCTCACCAAATGAACTAAGTCGCAGGGCCAATGGAATGACTGTTCTCGTTCATTGCTGGGACTAACGCGATTGGCTCAGAAACGCCGCCCTAAAGGGGCGGCTTTCCGGACTAGACGATATCCGGTGTCACTCGGATCAGTGTTGGCACTGGCGCATCAAAGGCCGAACGCACAGCAGCCTGCATCTCTGCCAAGTTTGACGGCGCGGCAGACAAGGCGCCAAAAGCCTCAGCCAACTTGCAGAAATCGGGGTTTCGCGCGACCACCGCGTTAGGCGCTATCTGACCACGAACCATGCTGTCTTCAATTTCTTTCAGTTTACCGTTGTCCCACAAAACAATAGGCAGCGACAGGCCAAGCTCGACTGCAACGCCCAGCTCCATCATCGTGTAATGAAACCCGTAGTCGCCTGCTATGGCGGCCGTTGGTTTCCCCCTGCGTGCAACTGCGCCGCCAATTGCCGCCGGCAAAGCATATCCCAGCGTCCCAAATCCGGTCGGGTGGTGCCAGTGATAGGGATACGCCATGTCCCAGACTTCTTTCGCGACATAGGCGATTTGGGTCATGTCCGAATAAATCATCGTGTCCGCAGGCATGGCATCGCGCAAAGCGTCAAGTACCGGTACAATCCCCGGACGCTCGGCACCTACTTCAGCCTTCCAGCGCGAACGTGCCTGGCTCACTTCTGCGGGTGTCCAGCCTGTGGCGGGTTTCACGCTGTCAATCGCGGCCCATAGCGCCTTGGCAAAGCTTTCACCATCCGCTTGCAGCTTGATACCCGCGTGGTGGTGGTCACCCAGAACCTTTGGATCAAGGTCGACCCGAACCAGTTGGGCACTGTGACCAAGCGTATCGCGCCACAGATCAACCTCACCCAGCTCCGCCCCCACCGCGACGACAAGATCGGCTGATCCGATCACCTCGGCACTTGCGGGACGCGGCAACGTGGCGCCAAAATCCAGCTCATAGCCCAACCCAACCAAGCCCCGTCCGGCATAAGTTGTGAAACACGCCGCGCCCAATTCTGTCAGAATCTGCCGCCAGAGGTTGGATCGCGCGCCACCACCCAATATGAACAGAGGTCTGCGCGCGATATTCAGCAAAGACACCACTGGGGCGACATCGGGCGGCAATACCTTAGTTCGCAATGCGGGCTGGTTGGGAAACGGCGCCGGATCAGCGTCGGCCTCGAGCTGAGAGATCGGCACCTGGAGATGCTTCGGACGCGGGCGGGACAGTTCGAACTCTTCAAATGCGCGTTCGATCAGACCATAGGCCGCCTGTGCGGTGTTTGCCTGACATGACCAGTCCGCCACTGTATCAGCAGCCCCGCATTGATCCTTCATCTGATGAAGCTGCCCATGCACGGCTTGCGTTTCATCCAAACAGGACGACACCACCAGCATCGGCACCGAGTCCGAATAGGCTTGCCCCATCGGCGTCATGATATTGCACAGGCCAGGCCCGGTGATCACATAGGCCACCCCCGGCTTGCCAGTCGCACGGGCATAACCATCGGCCATGAACCCGGCACCCTGCTCATGCCTCGTCAGAACATGGGTAAGTCCCGCCTCTTCGATACCCCGATACAGTTCCTGATTGTGCACGCCAGGGATGCCGAAAATCACATCAACGCCCCGATCTTTTAGCATGTGCGAAATCTGGGCGCCCAAGGGTCTTTTCATTAGTCTCTCCAGAATTGGACGGTGAACAGTGCGTAGACAGCCAGCAGTTCAAGCCGCCCAACCAGCATGCCGATAGACAGCAGCCACTTTGCGGTATCGTTCAGTCCGGCAAAGTTACCCGCCGGACCGATTTGATCGCCCAGCCCCGGCCCTACATTCGCAAGCGCAGTTGCAGCACCCGAAACCGATGTGATGAAATCCAGCCCGGTCAGCGCCAGCGCCCAGGCCAGCACGCCCAACGACAGCACGAAGAACATGAAAAAACTCATGACCGAGGTCAGAACATCCGGCCCGATCGTGCGTCCGCCATACCGCGGGGCGAAAACGCCGTGTGGCGAGCGGATGCGGCGGATCTGAGTTTTGATCGAAGCAAACAGCAATTGATACCGGAATATCTTAATCGAGCAGGCAGTCGAGCCCGCGCAGCCTCCGATCAAGCCGATAAGAAAGAACAGCATCACCGGAAAGTTGCCCCATCCCATGTAATCGACACTGGCATAGCCGGTGCCCGAAATGATCGAGGTGATGTTGAACAGGGATTCCCGGAATGCTTGTTCCCAACCGCGTGGAAAGACCGATATAAGGAACACGGCCATGATCAGAACCAGCACCAGGATCGTGACAAGAAAGGTCCGTATCTGACTGTCCTGCCACAAGGAGTTCGTATTGCCGTTTGCAAACTGCACGTAGCGCACGAAAGGCAACGCCGCCAATATCATAAAGACCGATGCCGCATATTCGGTCGGTCCGGAGAACTGTGCGAAGGACGAGTCATAATTCGAGAATCCTCCAGTCGCGATGGTTGTCATTGCATGCACGACGGAGTCGAAAAACCCCATTCCAAGACCGGCGTAAACCAGAGCACATACAACAGTTAGGAAAACGTAGATCAGGGAAATCTGGCCCGCGATCTCCTGCGCGCGCGGCAGGATTTTACCCATGGTCTCAAACCCTTCCGAACGGAAGATTTGCATCCCACCGACCCGAAGCTCGGGCAAGAATACCATGGCAACCACGATAATGCCGATACCGCCCAGCCATTGCAGAATGCCACGCCACAACAACAGACCCTGCGGCAGATCATCCAGGCTGGAAATGACGGTTGAGCCGGTGGTGGTCAGCCCAGACATCGCCTCGAAATACGCGTCGACAAAGCGCAGCTCGGTTTCACCGAACAGAAATGGAATTGCGCCAAAAAACGGAAGGGCAACCCAGACACCCGTTGTCAGCAAAAAGGTCTGACGGATCGTCAGACCTTCACCTACCCCGTTTGAACAACTGATCGACAGCACCACCCCGGCCAGGATGGTGATGACCCCACTTTCAAAAAACACATGCCATTCGCCGCGCCCCTCGATCAGGTCTGCAAGCATGGGCAGCGTCATGGTCGCCCCAAGTATGGCGACCAACAGGCCAATCACATATCCAACCGGGCGCATATCCGTCATGAGGCGCAGCGTTGGCGCGCCTGCACGACCGAGTCAAGCGGATGTCCCGTTTAGCCGTCAGTTTTACTGACAGGTGTGGGCATAGCGGGCGGCATCGAAGGTGCACGAGTCTTGCGCACAGGTTCCGAAGGTTTGGCATCTTCCATCTTGAGAGCTGCCGTCTTCGAGGTTGTGGCATTTGCTGCAGCTACACTCTCGGATTGTGACGCAGCGGGCTTGGACACCGCGACATTGGTTTCCGCAGGCTCGGTGGCTGCGGGCATTTCGCTGACTTTGGGCGTTTCAGCCTTCGTTGCGATTGTCGACTCGACTGGTTTCGTTTCCGCTTTCTGGGCGGATTTCGCCTCAACAGGCTTCAGTGCGGCCTTTGGCGCCACCGCCTTGGCGGCAGGCTTAGGCGCGGCAGGCTTGGCTGCTTGCGCTTTCGGTGCAGCCTTGGGTTTTGCGGTTTGCGTTGCGGCCTTCGGCGTTGCGGGCTTGGCAGCCGGTTTTGCAGCAGACTTCGCAACAGCGGGTTTAGCAGCTTGAGTCTTCGGTGCAGCCTTGGGTTGGGCTTGCCGCGTCGCTACCTTGGGAGTTGCGGCTTTGGCGACCGGTTTACTTTGTTGTGTTTTAGGGCCGGTTGCGGCTTTGGTCGTTGCAGTGCGCCGCGTGCGGGTCGCCGGCTTCGGCTCGGCATTTTTTGCAGGCGCTGATGATTCGGCCTTTGGCGATGCGGTACGAACACTAGGCTTGGGCTTCGCTGTTGCCGCCTTTCTGGACTTAGCGGCAGGCTTGGCTGCGGCCGCCTTTGGCTTTGCTTTCGTCGTGGGTACCACCTGCGCAGGTGTAGCCGAAGACGCGTTCAGAACTTGCATCGGCACGAATGGCAACTCCATCGCCGAGGTCGTGAAAATCTGAATGATCTTCAGTTGGTTGCTAATCGCATAACCTGCCATACGGATGGCCGCCGCCTGAAACTCAAGCGGTTGGGTGATCGGGTTCATTAGTCATTTCTCCTGTGAAAGAAATGCAGCCATCAAAGGAAAGAAGAACCGTTACCCGTCCCGATCCCTCGGACGGAGTGCAGAGGCCTGAGGTTCCGGGGCGTCGCACGTCTCGGCTTCCTTTCAGTGGGGCGTGATCACGCACGCCACGGCAGCATTCCGTTCCAGTTTATCGCGAAATGCACTGCGCGTGCAGAAATATTGCTGCACTGCGGCAAAAATTCGCCAATTCAGATGTATTGAGGCTTTTGAGCCTCAATATTGATCACCCGACGTGAAACAAGGTCGAGAACAGGCGCGGATCGAGACTGGCTGAGACAAAGGTAAGACCTTCGGTCAGAACCGATACCGCGTCATGACTGTGAAGGCTTTCCTGATGGCTGGCTACAACGCGGAAGTCACCAACATGATGATCTGCCAGAAGCTCAGCACAGAAAAGGCGGGCTGCGTCTTCGACAAAGATCGGGTTGGCGGCGTTCAACTCGGCAAAGGCTTGCTCGTCTTCGCGCTTGACCATGACCTGAGTTTCCGTCGGAACCGCACGGCGGCAGAGCGCAATCAAGTCTTCGAACCAAAGGCAGTCTGCATCGCAATCCAGAACGACCGAAATCCGCGCGACCGAACGTTGCGAATGCGGTGTCGCGAGCTGTCCCCGCGTCGCGCGCGCATGCTCGCTCAATTCCAAAGAACACGGACAGGTCGATGAATAGACGTAGTCCAGATGCATGATCTTTTGGCGTACACCATTCTGTTCAACCAGTTCCAAGGCAATGTCGTAATACTGGTATCCTTCTAACCCCGACCGCAGGCTTTTCACCCGATCAGGGTAAGAGAAGCGCATCTGCAAACGCGCGTCAAAGCTGTCCAGATCGGTTAGATAGTCATCCAGTGCGGCTTCCATGACCTCAAAACTAAATGTCCGCTCGGCATGTTTGTAGAACGAGCGCATGATCCGGGACATGTTGATGCCCTTCTTATCGGCATCGAGACTGACCGTACCGGTCACGGATGTCTCAAGCGTCAGATCCTCACCATGTTTGCGGTGAAACCGGATCGGCAGGCGGAAGTTGGAAATCCCCACATGCTGAATCTGCTGCTTGGCCCCGCGGATCAGGCTGGACGGACCATTTTGCAGGTCCGGCAGAGTCGCGCGATACGCCTTGTCGACCTGAAAACCCTCGGGATAGTCGCGCGAAAGGGTCGGATAGTTCATGGGAACCAACCCCGGCACAAGGCGCGCGATGGCTGGATCAAGCTGGCTGATCTCGGCCTCGGTCGCGGTCTGAGCCCACTTACGGAGCGTTTTCAGCGCCGCAGTGGCCTCGTCAGTGTCAGGTGCGTCATCAATGTTGCGGGGATGGACGTTCATAAGCCGGGGTTCCCTGGTTGGTCGATCACTAAAATAGATGTCGAGGGTTCAATTACTAGTTTAGCCCGATACGTGCGGGATATCAGTCCGGATTTAAAAAACCCAGCATAAAACCGTCACACTCCAAACACCTGCGACCTGACGTTCCGCATTTATTCAAGCTGCGACACCCGATAGATCGCCCGTAGCATGCCGACCATCGACGCCGGAGACACGGTTTGTGGGCGCATCACAAATGGGTTTGCCACAGGCCGTCGGCTTGCAAGCACTCAATCCCGGATTACTGAACGTTTTCAAGGTCAAAATCAACACACACCGGGTGACAACGGTGCTCAGAGATACCGCGCGCTTGATTACAGTGTTCTCTTGCTATGAGAACCCAAGCGTAATCATTTAGGATAGGTAATGGATGGGGTTTTATGGCCGAACCTGATCAGGGCGCCCCAAAGCGGTTCAACCGCTTCAGGGCAGCAGATATCACTTTTGCGACGCGTCCAGTGCCTGCTTGATATCGGACAGCAGATCGCCTGCGTCCTCCAAACCGATGGACAGGCGGATCAGGCCGGGCGTGATGCCCAGCTCAGCTTTCTGGTCGTCAATCAGGCGCTGATGGGTGGTTGTGGCGGGATGGGTCGCTATCGACTTGGAGTCACCGAGGTTGTTGGAAATAATCGGAATTCTCAGCGCGTTCAGAAAGGCAAACGCCGCCTTTTTCCCGCCCTTGATATCCAGGGACAGTACCGTGCCGCCCCTGCCACCCAGTTGGGTCTGCACCAGCGCATTCTGCGAATGGGTTTTCAGCCCCGGATACAGCGTCCGCTCAAGCGCGGGGTGGCCTTCAAGTGCCTCAGCAACGATCTGGGCGGTATCGACCTGTGCGTTGACCCGCAGGGCCATTGTCTCAAGCCCTTTCAACATGATCCAGGCGTTGAACGGGCTGAGCGCCCCGCCAGTGTGCTTAAGGTATGGCTCGACCGTGCCGCGGATAAAGTCCTGAGTGCCCAAAATGACACCACCCAGCGCCCGCCCCTGCCCGTCAATATGTTTGGTCGCTGAGTACACAACCACATCGGCCCCCTGCTCAATCGCACGGGAGAAGACCGGAGTAGAGAAAACATTGTCCACAATCACAACTGCCCCGACCTCATGGGCCAGTTTCGCAACCGCAGCGATGTCAATCACTTCAAGCGTCGGGTTCGACATGGACTCAAAGAAAACCGCCTTCGTGTCCGGACGGATCGCTGCCTTCCACTGCGCAAGGTCGGTACCATCGACAAAACTCACATCCACGCCGAAACGGGTCAGAATATTCTCAACGATGTAAAGGCACGACCCAAACAGTGCTTTGGCGGACACAATATGGTCCCCGGCCTTCAGCATCGAAGTCAGCGCGCCGTTAACCGCCGCCATGCCAGACGCGGTTGCAAAGGCATCCTCGGCCCCCTCCAACATGGCAATGCGCTGTTCGAACATCGATACTGTTGGGTTGCCGTAGCGGGCATAAATGAACTCATCCGGGCCACATTCCAGAAACCGAGCCTCAGCCTGTTCGGCATTTTCATAGACGAACCCTTGGGTTAGGAAAATCGCCTCGCTGACCTCGTTGTACTGGCTGCGGCGGATGCCACCATGGACGGCTTGGGTGCGTTTGTTCCAGCTCTCGCTCATATCTTTCCTCTCGGCCCGTGTCTGGCACGGGCATCAAAAAAACCCCAGACGCGGTCAAGCGAAAGGGGCCTTTCATCCTGACCTTTTAGCGGTTTCGTTTAGCGTGGCCCGCAATCCGGTAACAAATCGCCACGTAGTGATGTTGCAATTACGCCGCATGCGCGAATGCGTCAACCCTGACAGGGGCAACGTCACGGTTCTGTAACTGTCCTTTCACCAAAGCGTCATAGCGATAGGAAAGCCGAACGCTCAACCACCTGTCGCGCATGACCTACTCCAGAACGGCACCGAAGCGTCCCGATTGTCATTGGTTCAGCTACACCCACCCCGGAGTGCTGCGGGTGTGCAATCAAGATCGGTTAAGTCAGCCCAATTTGCCTAGAGAATTGACCGCAATCCACAACCGTCGCTGGTCACGGCTTTTTGCCCTGCCCAGCCCAGAAGACATCTTGCCGTTTGCACAGAAAGCCTCATGATCCTACTCCAACCCCAAGGAGATATCATGATCGACCTGTACTTCTGGCCCACGCCGAATGGCTGGAAAGCATCCATCGCTTTGGAAGAGATGGAGCTGCCCTATACCACCCACCTGATCAATATCGGAAAAGGCGATCAGTTCGATCCTGAATTTCTGAAGATCGCCCCCAACAATCGGATGCCTGCCATCGTAGACCCTGATGGCCCGGACGGTGCTCCGATCTCGGTCTTTGAAAGCGGTGCGATCCTGATGTACCTCGCCCGCAAAACTGGCCGCTTTTATGGCCAGACACAGCGAGAGCGTATCGCCGTCGAAGAATGGTTGATGTGGCAGATGGGCGGCCTCGGGCCGATGGCTGGCCAGGCGCATCATTTCCTGAAATACGCCCCGAACATGGATCCTCCGCAAGATCTGCCATACGCCAAGGACCGCTACCGCACCGAGGTCGGGCGCCTTTATGGCGTACTCGACCGGCGGCTGGCCGAGAATGAATATGTCGCGGGCGATTTCTATTCCATCGCCGATATGTCGATCTGGGGATGGGCGAGCTTGTGGGAAGGCCAGCAGCAAACTCTTGAGGATAAACCCAACCTTGCCCGATGGTTAGAAACGGTCAGTGCCCGTCCCGGGGTACAAGCCGGGCGCGCGCTGCACGCAGAGTTGCGCGGCGACCATAGCAGCAAGCAAGCTCAGGACAATTTGTTTAAACGCTGACGCGCCCAATACCTACCGGACGTAGCGTGATACCAACAGCTTGGCCTCGTGTTTGCACAAAACCTTGGCCGCTGTTGGGCCGTATTCCGGACGTGACACATCAGAAAGATCAGGAAAGAGTTCCAACAGCTCTACGCGGCCCTCGTGTCCCATTCCGCTTAGGGCGATATCACCCGGAAACAGGCTTTCGGTTTGAGCTCCGTTAGAAATCACGATCTCGTGCTCATCAAAGATGAAGTGATAGTAAGACACCCGCTGTGCGTCGGCCACAACATCGACGCCGTGAAGGCCCAACAGGAATTTTGCCGGCACCAGCACCTCAGCCTCTTCGAACAGCAACTGCATATCTGCTGCGGGCATCAGAATGCGGTGATTTGGCGACACGAAAAGATCGCTGCCAGGCACACCTTCAGCCAATGCTCCTTTTGCAATCCGTATCGGCCTCAGATGAAGTGCATCCGCGCGTGAAACGTCAACGATGCGGGATCCAATCCAACGGATTTCTTTTGCCTGCCCATCTGCCGTTACGACCAGATCACCAACCTCTAGACGTTCGACAGCGGTTTCACCTTTGGGTGTTTGGATCAATGTACCCTGAACAAAGCACGGAACATCGACAAGCGCAGTTGGGTCCGTGGTGTCCGGCGCGTTATTGGGACCAACGTCTCTGAAAATGTACGTATAAACGACCCCCGGAACCAAAGGTTCGGACGTCACGTATCCAGCAAGAACACCGTCAACTTCTACACTGTAGAAATTAATTGTGTCCCCTTCCGGATTCATGATCTGGAAATTTGTTTGAAGGAAGATATCACCGCCCGGGGTCAGCCCTGGAATGTTGTTCCCGGCAATATCGGTCACTGTCCCTTGTTGGGTTGCGTCATCACCTTCTACGAAATTGATGCGGTTACCGTCGAAGATCGTGCCAGTGTCCGGATCTCCATTCGCAATCGGCACCGGTCCTGCTTGATCCACAACATTGAAGACGCGGCGGTCCTCGCCCGGGTCAAAGCTCTCATCCAGCATAATCTCTTGTTCGAACCCCCCCACACCCAGAATAATATCAGGTGAGTATCCGATGTAGGAATAAGTAGCCATTTCGACCTCAGACGCAGTTACAACAGAAGCTCTCACCAAGTGAGCTGTTAACACTATACAGCACTCTTTTTTCAGCTTAAGTAACTGTTTTGTTTTATATTATTATGCTTCTATTTGATTATGTTTTGTTATTGTCCGCAGAGGTCCGCCTACCCTCTTCCTGTACCAGCACATCCAGCATCCCCGAGATATCCTCGATCTCTTCCGCGATCACATGGGTCACCGAATGCGCCCGCTGCATCTGCCCCGTAACCCGCAACAACCGCCCCGAGATCACTGCACGACGGAAGCGTTCATAAATCTTGCGCCAAACCACCACATTCACGATGCCGGTCTCATCCTCAAGCGTAAGGAAGATCACCCCTTTGGCCGTCCCCGGCCTCTGTCTTAGGATCACCAGCCCGGCCACGGCAACGCGCGCGCCCTCGGGCGGGTCGTCCAGCCGATCCGAGGGCAAGCAGGCGGGTGGGCGCGGCCAGTCCCGGTGCGATGCCGCAGGGCGATGAGTGACAACAAGCATGAGAACAAAAATAGAACAAACGGCAGGAAAGTCCAGACACGGCGCGATGAGTCGCAAATGAGGCTGGAAAGACCTATTTGCCTTGACTAAGGAAGAAATCGACAAACGAAAAAGGAAGACGCACGCAATGGCAAAGATCACCTATGTCGAGCATGGCGGTACCGAACACACAGTCGAAGTCGCCAACGGACTGACCGTCATGGAAGGAGCCCGCGACAACAACATCCCAGGCATCGAGGCCGATTGCGGCGGCGCCTGCGCCTGCTCGACCTGCCATGTCTATATCCATCCCGACTGGGTCGAGAAAATCCCAGCCAAGGATGACATGGAAGAGGATATGTTGGACTTTGCCTACGAACCCGACCCGGCCCGCTCGCGCCTGACCTGTCAGATCAAGGTCACGGACGAGCTGGATGGTCTGGTCGTGCAGATGCCTGAAAAGCAAATCTGATGCTCTCCAAAGCGCCGCGTCTGCCGACCCGCTTGCGGCGGGTGCAGGTCCGCGGCGCCGTGCTGGTGATGTGCACTTGGTTGGCGGGGATAACACCTGCCGTTGCTGATGGCATTACTCATGCCCGTTTTACAGACCCCACCACACGTTATGCTCATGGCGTGTTGGGCGACACCATCGAGTACGGTGCGCTGGAGCTGACGATTCAGGGCAAAACGCTACGTATTCAATTGCCACACGACAGGGTCTTTGAAGACCTTCAGCCGCGACTGGTGGATATGGACTTAGATGGATCCTCAGAGGTCATCGTCGTCGAGTCTCAGGACAGTACAGGCGCGCAACTCGCAATCTATGACAGCACTGGCGACAAAATCGCTGCGACGCCCCATATCGGCACCCGGTTTCGCTGGCTCGCCCCAATCGGAGCCGCCGACCTGGACGGCGACGGACATATCGAGATCGCTTACATCGACCGTCCTCATCTAGCCAAGATGCTGCGCATCTGGCGTTTTCAGAATGGAGGGTTAACGGAAATTGCCACCCTGCCCGGCCTTACCAATCACCGTATCGGCCAAGACTTCATCACCGGTGGCATCCGGGATTGCGGTCGTGGCCTCGAACTGATTGTCGTCAGCGCCGATTGGCATCAGATCGTCAGCGTCAGCTATCTTCAGGGCTGGACCACCGAGGTTCTGACCTCGTTTAACCCTCAAACAATGAAACAAGCCCTGAACTGCTCAGATTGATAGCGCCCGCAGCCCGCGTCAGCGGGCTGCCCGGCCCAAGGCCTTTGGCGATGCATCTTTGATGCAGCGTCAGGGCGCGGGAGCCTTTCAGCTCACAAAGCCCGCCAACCAATATCGCGCCGAAAGAACCCATCGGGCCAATCAATCCCGTCCACGGCTGCATAGGCCCGATCCCGCGCCTCCTGCAGAGTGTTGCCGCGCGCGGTGACGTTCAATACACGACCACCCGACGCCACGATTTGTCCGTCAGAGGTTTTGGTTCCGGCGTGAAACACCATGTTTCCGCTATCTTCAATCAGACCGTCCAACCCCTTGATCACGCTGCCCTTCTGATACGATCCGGGATACCCATTCGCTGCCATGACCACGGTAAGCGCGTGATCGTCCGCCCAGTTCACCCGCGCTTCGCTCAACCGACCTTCAGCCGCAGCGTGCATCAAGTCCATCACCTGCGCGCCAAGACGCATCATCAAAACCTGGCACTCAGGATCGCCAAAGCGCACGTTGTATTCGACAAGGCGCGGCTGGCCGTCCTTGATCATCAAACCGGCATATAGAACACCCTGAAACGGCGTGCCGCGACGCTTCATTTCTGCAACGGTGGGCTTAATAATCTCCTCCATCGCGCGTTCTTCGATCTCAGCACTCAGCACGGGAGCCGGAGAGTAAGCGCCCATACCACCGGTGTTCAAACCCGTATCGCCCTCGCCCACGCGTTTATGATCCTGTGCGGTGCCAACGGACAGGATGTCCTCGCCGTCGCACAACACAAAAAGCGACGCCTCTTCACCCTCCATGAATTCCTCAATGACGACTTCAGCCCCTGCGCCGCCGAAAGCGCCGCCAAACATGTCGTCGATGGCTTCCAAGGCGGTTGCTTCGTCCATCGCCACGATCACACCCTTGCCAGCGGCCAGACCATCGGCCTTTACCACAATCGGCGCACCCTGCTTTCGGATATAGGCTTTCGCAGGTTCGGCTTCGGTGAAGCGCGCATAAGCCGCTGTTGGTGCACCCGACGCGTCACAGATTTCCTTGGTAAAGCTTTTAGAGGCTTCCAACTGCGCCGCCGCGGCTGACGGGCCAAACACCAGCACACCCGCTTCACGTAGGCGATCGGCCACGCCGGCGGCCAGAGGTGCCTCGGGGCCGACAATCACGAAATCAATCGCGTTTTCTTCGGCAAAGCTGACAACCGCGCCGCCATTCTCGATATCCAGTGCCGCACAATCCGCAATCTGCGCAATACCAGCATTGCCCGGCGCAACGATCAAGCGGTCACATTTGGGGTTTTGCATGACCGCCCAGGCCAGACTGTGTTCTCGCCCACCACTGCCGAGAATAAGGATATTCATGAATGCACTCCGATCTGCTTGGCCTCGCCTTTCGGGCGTTCTAAGCTGGCCGGACATTTGACACAAGGCGCTGAAATGTCCGACCTGCTAGACGACCCCATTCCCGGCCAAAACACCCCTGAATACACAGTTTCCGATATCTCGGGCGAGGTGAAACGGACGCTCGAAGGTGCATTCGGGCGAATCCGCGTCCGAGGTGAAGTTGGTCGCGTGTTCAAGGCGCGGTCGGGTCATCTGTATTATGACATCAAGGATGATCGGAACGTGCTGGCCTGTACAACGTGGAAAGGTCAGATTTCGGGCTTGTCCGTCGTACCGGAAGAAGGGCTTGAAGTTGTGGTCACCGGACGGCTGACCGCGTTTGGAGCACAGTCCAAATACAACCTGAACGTCGATGAGGTCGCCGTTGCCGGGCAAGGCGCGCTGATGGCACTGCTGGAAAAGCGCAAGAAACAGCTTGAAGCTGAGGGGCTGTTCGCGCCCGAGCGCAAAAAGCCCTTACCCTATCTGCCGCAGATTATCGGCGTCGTGACCTCTCCGTCAGGGGCGGTGATCCGGGACATTCTGCACCGGCTGCGCGACCGATTTCCGCGCAAGGTGCTGATCTGGCCCGTGGCTGTGCAGGGATCGAACTGCGCGCCCGAGGTCGCCAATGCAATTAACGGCTTCAACCAACTGACACCCGGCGGAGCACTTCCGCGCCCTGATCTGATCATCGTCGCCCGCGGCGGTGGATCGATCGAGGATTTGTGGGGGTTCAACGAAGAAATCGTTGCGCGCGCTGCAGCGGCTTCGGACATCCCACTGATCTCGGCCGTGGGGCATGAGACCGACACGACCTTGATCGACTATGTCTCGGACCGCCGCGCGCCCACCCCGACAGCCGCTGCCGAACTGGCCGTACCTGTGCGGATGGAATTACTGGCCTGGACCGGCGAACAAGGCGCGCGCCTATCCCGAGCCGCAACGGATGCGGTTCAAAGGCGGTCTCAGCGCCTGCGCGATCTGTCCCGTGCATTGCCACGCCCAGACAGCCTGTTGAACACCCCCCGGCAACGGCTTGATTTAATTGCAGATCGCCTGACGCCTGCGTTAGAGCGCGGGATCCAGAACCGCCACCTTCAAGTGGTGAAACTTTCTGCCCATCTGCGCCCGTCAACCCTGCGTAATCTTGTGACAAGCCGTCAGGAGGCCGTGCGCAACCTGTCGTCACGCCTGTCTTTGCGTCCTATTCAGCGTGAAATCAAACTGCAGCGTCAAACTCTCTCGCGTCTGGGTGAGCGTTTGGGCACCGCGCAGGCAACACGGCTGGATCGGATGCGGCAACAGTTGGATGCAACCGACCGTCTGCGCGAAACGCTTAGTTACAAGGCGACGTTGCAGCGGGGATATGCGGTGGTAAGGGCTGACGATCGCGTCGTCACGACGAAAGCTGAGGCCGTGAAACACAGCGCGCTTCAGATTGAGTTTGCCGACGGCGTGTTGAACACTGATCAACCGGCAGCACCCCGACCATCTCAAAAGAAACCGTCCAAAAAGGATGCACCGGATCAGGGTTCGCTGTTCTGACGACGCCTCAAACCCCGACATCAGGCCCGTAGCAGATCATCTCCTGGTCGATATCTTCGGCCTCGTAGAGTTCCGTGTCCTCCGGGTCACCCTCAAACTGCGCGACCAGGCCAGTTCCTGACTGCCGGAAAACCCAGCATTGGGGGTCAAGCCGGTCTTCATAGATGAAACAGATTTGGTCTCCCTGCTCGTACCAGACACCTTCTTTGCAATCGCCGTCCAGAAACGACCAGATCACGCGACGATTGGGCAAATAGCGCTCGACCCCGTAGACCTGCCCGTCGAAGCCATAAAATAAAGTCTTGCCTTGTGTATAGTCATCGAATTCCGCACCCGACAGCGCGGATTGGGCTGACGCAGAGTACGCCGGCAAAAGGAAAAGAATCGCAAGAGTTCTGAGCATGGACGCATTGTGTCAGAAGCATTTGCCCAGTGCCAATAACCAATTCCGCAGAGCCACTTGCCTCTACGTCACAGGTTGAGGGGAATCAACTGCGCGTCGCAAGCTGTTGAAAAGTAGGAGGTATACATGACAACTGTCCTATTCTGGCTGGCAGCCGCCTGCGCCTTGGCCTACCTGCCATTGTCGCCTCGCCCCTCCAGCTTATTGAGATCCGTGTTAAAGACCGCCTCAGTTGCTTTGCTGGCCGTGATTGCGCTGCTGGATGCCGCCCCGTTACTGTTGGCGCTTGCATTGCTTCTATGCGCGACCGGTGATGCTTTGCTGTCTCGGGAAACGGACAACAGTTTCATGGCGGGCATAGGCGCTTTTGCCGGGGGTCACTTGGCATATATCGCCCTGTTTCTGAGCCACCCGGCCAGCGATCCGTCTTTGATTTTCAACAAGCCCGCATATTTCTGGTCGCTGATCATCCTTGGTATCGTTACTGCCACACTGCTCATCCCGCGCTCCGGAGACCTCAAAGCACCCGTTCTACTCTACATCCCGATCATTCTGGGGATGGGCATAACCGCTCTCGCCTTACCTGACAGCGGGGCTTTGCGTTGGGCTTTGCCCGCTGCATCGGCATTCATCGCGTCCGACCTTATCCTGGCGACCGAGAAGTTCCTTCTGCCAACCGACCACCGCGCCCACAGGATCACGCCCTATATGATCTGGCTGCTGTATTGGGGGGCGCAGTCCGGTTTGCTGATCGCGTTCCTCTGACCCTTTGCAACTGCCGCAAATCCGCATTAGGTGAGGGGAACACCTGCGGAGACCAAAAATGGCGTTTTTCTCAAAGCTCAAGGATAAGCTCTTCAAATCCTCGTCCCGCCTCGAACAGGGGCTTGAAGCCATCGTCGAGGATGGTGGCGAGGAAACAACCGCGCCAGATCCGATCATCCCCGAGCCTGAGCCGCAGCCGGACCCTGTGCCGGAGGTTCCGCAACCAGTACCCGAAGGTCCGGAGCCCGCGCCGATTCCAGAGCCGGTTGAGGTCCCCGACCCTGCACCGGTTGATCCAACGCCTGCGCCTCCGCCACCCGAAGCGGCACCCTCCAAGGGGGTGCTGGGCCGATTGTTTGGCCGCAGTGAAGCCAAAACTGCCGTGCGTCGCACCCTTGATGATGACATGCTGGAACAGCTCGAAGAGTTGCTTATCGCATCGGATATGGGCGTAGATACTGCCCTTCGCGTAACCGCCAACATGGCTGAGGGGCGCTATGGTCGCAAGCTTTCAACGCAGGAAATCAAGCAGCTTTTGGCGCAAGAAGTCGCCCGCGTTATGGAGCCGGTGGCAAAGCCCCTGCCCATCTATGCAAAGCGCCCACAGGTGGTGCTGGTCGTTGGGGTAAACGGATCGGGCAAAACCACCACGATCGGCAAGCTGGCCAGCCAGTTCAAGGCAGCTGGCAAAAAGGTGGTGATCGCCGCCGGCGATACCTTTCGCGCTGCGGCGGTTGAGCAACTGCAAGTTTGGGGTGAGCGCGCCGGTGTTCCCGTATTGACTGCGCCTGAGGGATCAGACCCGGCCAGCCTTGCCTTTGATGCGCTGACCAAAGCGCAAGAAGACGGCGCCGACCTGCTGATGATCGACACTGCGGGCCGTCTGCAAAACCGCGCTGACCTAATGGAAGAACTTGCCAAGATCGTCCGCGTCATCCGCAAGAAAGACGAAACCGCGCCACACAACACCCTGCTGGTGCTCGACGCCACCACAGGCCAAAACGCCCTGAGCCAGGTGGAAACCTTCCGCAAGCTGGCCGACGTTTCGGGCCTCGTGATGACCAAGCTGGACGGCACGGCCAAAGGCGGCGTTCTGGTCGCACTAGCTGACAAATTCGGTTTGCCCATCCACGCAATCGGAGTCGGAGAGCAGATTGACGACCTCGCCCCTTTCGACCCCGAAGAATTCGCCGCCGCGCTTACTGGTTTGGACCAAAACTGATCCCCCCTTCATCTGGCTGAAAATATCCTCGGGGGTCTGGGGGCAGACAGCCCCCAGCCTCTCTAACTAGCGAAAAGACCCGACACTTGAGCGACTGGCTGATCTCTCTCGAAGGCACGGAAGCAGGCCATCAACTCGCCCTTGGGCTCGCCCTGTCGGCTGCGTTCCTGCACGCGGTCTTCGGCGCTCTGCAAAAGGGCCGCCATGATCCTTGGCTGTCGCGCGGGGCCATTGACGCAAGCTATTGTCTGATGGCAGCCCCATTCGCCCTGTTCGTCGTTCCGTGGCCAGAGCCGTTCATGTGGCCGATATTCGCGGTCGTCTGGCTGATCCATATCGCCTACAAAACCCTTCAGGCGATGGCCTATACCAAGGGCTCTTACACGGTCGTTTATCCGGTCGTCCGTGGCACCGGACCACTGTTTACGGTCATCGGAGCGTATCTGCTATTCGAAGAAACCTTTACCGGCGTACAATGGTTTGGCGTTGCCGTCCTGCTGGCTGGCATTTTCGGGCTGGCCGCATATAACTTCCGGTTTTTGGAAACCAACCGCGAAACTCTTGGCATTGCATTGGTTTTGGCCGTCGCGACAGGTTTGTTTGTCGCCCTCTACACCACCTACGATGCTTACGGAATCCGCGCCACTGCCGATCCGTTCACATTCCTGGCGTGGTTCTTCATGATCGACGGCGCGGCGATGCCGTTCTACGCGTTCCTCAGATGGCGCGCGATGATCAATCGTCCGGCTATCGGTCCTTTGATGCTGCGCGGCCTTGCAGGCGGGATCATCGCCCCCATGTCTTTCGGAGCTATCATGATGGCCACGAGGCTCGACAAAGTTGGCGAAGCCGCTGTTTTACGAGAAACCTCTACTGTTTTTGCGGCGTTAATCGGATGGCTTGTGTTGAAAGAAACCGTCGGGCCACGACGCATTGCGCTGATGGCATTGATTGCATTGGGCGCCGTAATAGTTGAAATGGGCGGGTAAGCAGCAGGATTAAACAATGACAGCCAAAAAAGAGATCAACCCGTTTATGAAACAGGTGCTGGAGCTTGGCCCTCCGATCGCGTTCTTCTTCATCTACCTGCGACTACGCGATGACAGCTTCCTGATTGGCGGCACCGAGTATTCCGGTTTCATCGTCGCTACCCTTCTATTTGTGCCACTGATGCTGGCCGCTATGGGCGTTCTTTGGTATCTCACGGGCAAGCTGAGCCGGATACAGGTTTTCACCGCAATCATGGTCATTTTCTTCGGCGGCCTGACCGCCTGGTTCAATGACGAACGGTTTTTCAAAATGAAAACCACGCTGGTCTACGGCTTCTTTGCGATCATGTTGGGCATCGGCCTTCTTCAGCGCAAGTCCTACCTTGCCTATATTCTGGACGAGATGCTGCCGATGCGACACGAGGGTTGGATGATTCTGACCAGACGCCTGTGTGGGTGTTTCGCATTTCTGGCAGTCGCCAACGAATTCGTTTGGCGCACCATGTCGACCGACCTTTGGGTCAAGATTGAAACTTTTGGCTTTCCCATTGCGCTGATGGTTTTCCTGATGCTGCAATTCAGCCTGCTGCAAAGCTATATGGATGATCCTGACCACCAGTAGGCGAACCAGTTTCCCAAGGCTCGCTCGATGGTTACCCGCTTGCTCTAATCAGATTGCACGGTAAAGTGGATAAAAATCCTTGGCGAAACGCAGAAGCTGTGAAAAGTTGTGGCACCACCCACCACTCATAGCCGGAGAACCCTGTACGTATGACGGCTTTCCCAGACAGCGGCTTTCTGTCCGACGCGTCAGACAGACTCAAGGCCATGCTTTCTGCGCAGGCAACGGAAATCGCACTGGACCGTGGCGATGTGCTGTTTGAGCAAGGCGACGAAGGCGACGCGCTGTACGCGATCCTCGAAGGCACGCTTGAGGTCTCCTTTCTGGCCATGAGCGGCCGTAAACTGTCGCTGACCCTGATGCGACCCGGCGAGGTTTTTGGGGAGATAGCCTTGTTTGACAGCGGCCCTCGCACGGCGACCGTCGTAGCGGCCGAACCGTCGCGTGTTTTGCGGGTCAGGCAGGGTGACGTGATGAACCAGATACGGCAGCACCCAGATCTGGCGGTTGACATGATCCGCCTGGCTGGTCAGCGCATGCGCTGGATGGGATCGCAACTTAACGAGCAGGTGTTTCTGCCCATGCCGATCCGACTAGCTCGCAAGCTGTTACACTTGTCCGAGCTTCAGGATGATCCTTTAACCCGGATTACCTTGTCGCAAAGTGAATTGGCCGAATTCGTTGGCGCCACCAGAGAGGCCGTGTCCAAGACAATATCTACCTGGAAGCGCGACAATGTCGTTCAGGCCTCACGCGGTGGCTTGATGATCAAGGATTTCGAAGCCCTGCGCGAACTCGCTGATTCCGATCTTATCTGATTCCAGTGATCTGCTTCACAGACCGCAGGAGGCACTGAGTCTAAATTCGTACCTGTTACCGTAGGAGGTCAGAGAATCATCCCCGATATCTGTCCACTGACCTCTCCCTGTATCAGAGCCACACGTCTTTTCGGCGTGTGGCTCACTTCTTTCAAAGTATATAGTTCTATGGAACCCGACGTTAAAAAGGCCAGAGCATCCACTCTGGCCTTTTAACTCGCTTGAACCTTAGCTTATTCGCCGAGGCTCAACGCAACAAAGCGGGGTTCTCCACCGCGACGCACCAAAAGCAACAGCGACTTGCGCCCTGCTTCGCGCGCCTCTTCCATGCGGGCCTCGAAATCCTGAATCGATGTGACTGCCTGCTGGCCAGCCTCGGTGATCAAATCGCCCGCGCGCAGCCCTTTGGAGAAGGCTTCGGACGCTTCGTCGACTTCGGACACAACCAGACCTTCGGCATCCGCATCCAAACCAAGATCTTTGCGCAACGCATCCGTCAGCGGTGAGATCGTGAGGCCCAAAATGTCTGCATTTTCCTCGACCGGTGCGTCTGGAACTTCATCCTCAGAACTATCCGCGCGCTCCGCGTCTTCGCGACGTCCCAAGGTGACCAAAACGGTCTGAGTGCCGCCATCACGGTGGACCACGACGCGTACGGATTTGCCAACCGTGGTTTCACCCACCTGGCGCACCAACCCGCGTGTATCTTCAACCTCTACCCCGTCAAAGCTGAGGATCACGTCACCCGCCAGCAGACCGGCGTCTTTTGCCGGGCCATTAGGTACATCGCTGATCAGCGCGCCGCCGGGCTTGTCCAGCCCCATCGCCTCGGCCATGTCTTCAGTCACATCCTGAATTCGTACACCCAGCCATCCGCGACGGGTTTCACCGAACTCGCGCAGTTGATCGACAACCTTGACGACAACGTTGGATGCCATCGAAAATCCGATTCCGATCGAGCCGCCATTTGGCGAAAGGATCGCGGTGTTTACGCCAATAACCTCACCATTCATATTGAATAGCGGTCCACCCGAGTTACCCCGGTTAATAGCCGCATCCGTTTGAATATAGTCATCGTAAGACCCGCTGAGCGCTCGATTACGTGCCGACACAATACCCGCCGAGACCGAGAAGCCCTGTCCTAGCGGGTTGCCCATGGCGATCACCCAATCACCAACCCGCGCAACGTCGCTGTCACCGAACTGCACATACTGCAAGGGGCCGGATGCTTCAACTTTCAGCAAAGCGATATCGGTTTTGTCATCAGTACCGATCACCTTTGCAGGCAGTTCTTTCTTGGGCTGACCGTCGCCGGGGAAGAACTCAACCAAAATTTCATCAGCTTCTGCGATTACATGATTATTCGTGACAATGTAGCCATCTTCCGAGATCACAAAGCCCGAACCCAGTGCATTGCTGCGGCGCGGACGGTTGTCATCTTCGCCGTTTCGGTCTTGAAACTCGCGAAAGAAATCCTCGAAAGGTGAGCCCTCGGGCACGATCCCCTGCGGACCGGTCCGACCCTCAACCAACGTCGTGGTGGTGATGTTGACAACCGCCGGGCTGATCTTTTCAGCCAAGGGCGCAAGGCTTTCGCTGCGCGCCTGCACGGCTGCGGATTGGGCCAGAACAAAAAGCAGCCCTGCAAAGGCCAACCACATCAGCCGCATGAAACCAACAACCTCGCCCCGCTGGACGGAAATACTGCGTGCTTGTGCCTGCACTTGGGAACTCCTTGTCGACAATTCTTGTAAGATCGCCCAGCGGCGACCTCTCTTAACAACCAATGTAGTCAGTTTGTCCAAGCCCGCAACTCGGGATCGCGGGGAATTCACCGGCAATTGAAATCACCGGGCTAAAACCCGACTTGGTACGCGCCCCACAAAAGCACCAGACCACTGACCACACACAGCAATCCCGCCAGTCGCCGCGCCTGTTCAGGCAGGGACCGCAACGCCTCGAGCATACGTTCAATAAGCGAAGGGGCCAGCGCATAGGCCAGCCCCTCGACAATCAGTACCAGCCCGAGGGCCAGAAGAACCATACCCATTACTGGCTTGCCTGCCCGGTCGGTGATTTCAAGTAGTTGAAGAACTCCGAATCCGGACTCAGAACCATCGAGCTATTGCCGCCACCCAGTGCCCGCTCATATGCGGACAGTGAGCGGTAGAACTCGAAGAACTCAGGATCTTTGCCAAAGGCTTCTGCAAAGATCGCGTTGCGTTCCGCGTCAGCCTCACCGCGAATGATCTCTGACTCGCGTCTCGCGTCCGAGACCAGTTCAACCACGGTCCGGTCTGCCTGAGCGCGGACACGCTGTGCGGCCTCGTTACCACGGGCGCGTTCATCAGTCGCCTCACGTTCGCGTTCCGCCTTCATCCGTTCGAAGGTGGCCTCAAGGTTTGCTTGCGGCAGGTCCGTTGCTTTAAGACGCACGTCGATGACGCTCACACCCAGCGCCTGCGCTTCGGCAATCGCGCTGTTGCGAATACGCAGCATCAGGGCAGCACGGTCAGAGCTTAGAATGTCACGTGACGACACCGAACCGAGAACCTCACGCGTTTCGGCACGCAGGATAAGATCCAGTCGATCCTCGGCCTGCGGGATACCACCGACACCAACCGCTTGGCGGAACTGTTCCAGATCCGAGATTCGGTAACGCGCAAATGCGTCGACCACAAGACGGCGATCATCCAAAGGCGTAACCTCAAGCGGTTGCACGTCAATCGACAAGATGCGGTCGTCATAACGAACAACTTCCTGAATCACGGGGATTTTGAACGCCAGACCGGGTTCGTCTTTTACCGCAACCACACGACCAAACTGCAGCACGAGTGCGCGTTCGCGTTCGTCCACGATAAAGATCGACGACAGGCCAAGCAGCCCGAGGATCACGATGGCGATAAGAATAATAGGTGACTTACGCATCAGTTGCTCTCCTGAACCTGATTGCGGCGCAATTCGTTCAGCGGCAGATATGGCACGACGCCCTGCCCCTGACCCGTTGAATTTTCGTCCAGAATGATCTTGTCAACATCACCCAGAACCTGCTCCATCCGCTCAAGATACAAGCGCTTGCGCGTTACATCCGGTGCTTTCGAATATTCTTCGAGAACAGCGCTGAAACGACTGGCCTCACCCTGAGCGCTGTTGATCTGCTGCGCGCGATAAGCTTCGGCTTCTTCCAAAACCTGTGCAGCTTCACCGCGCGCCTCCGCCAGAACGCGGTTTGCATAGGCATCCGCCACATTTTGCAAACGGTCGCGTTCCTGCGCAGCAGCCTGAACGTCGCGGAATGCGGCGATGACGTCTTGCGGCGGGTCGGCCTTGTCAAAGTTCACGCGGACAATGTTTACGCCTGAGTCATAGCTGTCCATCGTAGTTTGGATCAGGTCCTGCAAACGGTCCGCGATGATACCACGATCCCGGTTCAGGATGGGTGCAAGTTCGCTTTGAGCGATAATCTCACGCATCGCCGATTCTGACACCGCACGGATCGTCTGGCGCGGGTCGCGCAAGTTAAACAGGAATTTTGCAGGGTCATTGATGTTCCAGACCACCTGGTAGTCGATATCAACGACGTTTTCGTCGCCGGTCAGCATGAGACCGTCATCGCTGCCGCGCGCGCCGCCCATGTCTTCGTTTTGTTCGCGCGTGACGGGGATGACTTCGGCGGTCACGAAAGGCCACGGAGCAAAGTTCAGACCCGGATTACCAACCGCCGAGAACTCACCCAGGAACAATTCAACCGACTGCTCTTCGGGCTTGACCGTGTAGAAACTGGCTGCTCCCCAAAGAACGGCAGCAACGACAACACCGATAAGCACGGTGCCTTTGGTGAAAACAGGGCCACCCCCACCTGCACCTTGGCCACCGCCACGGCCTGATCCACCGCGACCACCCATTAGGACGCGCAGTTGTTCTTGGCCTTTTTTCATCAACTCGTCGATTTCGGGGATTTGCGGGCCATCGCCTTCGGGGGGCTTACGGCCACCCCCGTTGTTTCCCCGATTTCCTCCGCCGCCCGAAGAGCCTCCGCCCCCCCAGGGGCCACCGCTGTTGCCCGCCATGTGTATCTATTCCCTTATGTTGGACCGTGTGATCACGGATTACCTTTTAACTTGTGTGCGCGCGCTTGCAAATCAAGCAGTGCGCACAGGTTGCCGCAATGTCACCAGTTCTTCGGCCATCACCGGGTGGACAGCGACAGTGCGATCAAAATCTTCCTTGGTCGCGCCCATCTTTACGGCAATTCCAGCCAATTGGATCATCTCGCCCGCACCCGGAGCGACAATATGGCATCCCAGAACCTTGCGGTTGGCCTGGCTGACGATCAGCTTCATCAATACGCGCTGCGTTCCGCCGGCAAAGGCCGTTTGCATCGGTTTGAAAGACGTCGCATAAACCTCGATCGGTTCCTGCGCTGCTGCTTCTTCTTCGCTGAGCCCAACTGTACCGAATTCCGGCTGAGTGAAGATTGCTGTCGGGATCAGGTCATGATCCACCGGTGTGGGGTTTCCTTTGAACACGGTCTCAACAAAAGCCATCCCCTCGCGGATCGCAACCGGGGTAAGGTTCACGCGGTCTGTCACGTCACCAATCGCGTAAATCGACGGTACGCCCGTTTGGCTATAGTCATCAACGATGATTTCACCTTTGCGGCCACGTTCAACCCCGACACCCTCAAGGCCCAGGTTGTCCGCATTCGGTGCGCGCCCGGTGGCGTACATCACCACGTCGAACTGATCTTCTGTGCCGTCTGTCGCTTTGACCCGGATCTTGTCGCCCTCTTTGGTCATCTCAAGCACATTGGTACCCAGACGTACATCAATACCGTTCTGGCGCATCTCTTCGCAGATGAGTCCACGCGCTTCTTCGTCAAAGCCGCGCAGAATTTGCGCCCCGCGATAGAACTGAGTGGTCTTTACACCCATTCCATTCATGATACCGGCGAATTCACTGGCGATGTACCCGCCACCCACGATCAGGATGCTTTCAGGCAGCCTATCCAGATGAAAAATCTCATTCGAAGTAATTGCCAGGTCTGAGCCCGGAAACTGCGGAACAACAGGTCGGCCGCCGGTGGCGATCAGAATGTGCTTGGCCGTTTTGCGCGTCCCATCTGCCAGTTCCACCGTGTGCGCATCCACCACATGGGCGCGTTGATCGAAACTTTCGACGCTGTTATTTTTCAGAATGTTCCGATAAATACCCTCAAGCCGATCCAACTCAGCATAAAGCTTACCTCGGAACACATCCCAATCGAACGCGCCGGGCTTGATATCCCAGCCGTAAGCCTGCGCATCTTCGACCATACCTGCGTATTCACTGGCGAAAACCATCAGCTTTTTCGGAACGCAGCCCCGAATAACGCAAGTGCCGCCGTAACGATCCTCTTCAGCCAAGGCCACTTTGGCACCGTTTTCACCAGCCGCCACACGTGCAGCGCGTACTCCGCCCGAGCCGCCACCGATGACGAACAGATCATAGTCAAAACTCATAGTGTTTCCCGTCATTGTTCTGATTGGGGTAAATTTCAGCAACCCTAGATATGGTCGACTTCAAGAGTTGCAATTCATTCTGTGTCGACGGACTGCGCGCACCCTACATCCGGGATAGCTGGCCGATGATGCTTGCGTTTTCAGCGCTTGGCACCGCGGCTTTTCCTTAGTCCGCCAAATCCGAAAAAAGGTTTTCCCCACCGTCGCCTAGCTTGTCCATTTCCGTTGTTCCGGCGTTAATGTCGCGCAATTCGACCCGACCATCGCCGTGGCCGATCACAACTTTGTCACAGATGTCGATAAACAAGCCGTTCTCAACCACTCCGGGCACTTGATTGAGCACAAGCGCCAACTGACGCGCATTTCCAATGCGCTGCAAATGCAGGTCCAGAATGTGGTTACCCTCATCCGTCACGAACGGCGCTTCGCCATTCATGCGCAGCTTGGCCGAGGTACCAAGAACATCCATTGTGTCCAGCGCCTCTTCGATCAGGGTGCGGGTGGTTTGCCAGCCAAAGGGGATAACCTCGACCGGCAAGGGGAACGCACCCAGCGTTTCAACCTCTTTACCGGCATCAGCGATGACAATCATCTGATCGCTGGCTGTGGCAACGATCTTTTCCTGCAGATGCGCACCGCCGCCGCCTTTGATCAGGTTCAGTTCGCCGTCAAACTCATCCGCCCCGTCGATTGTCAGGTCCAGCCAACCAGCCTGATCCAGTGAGACCACCTCGATCCCGACCTCACGGGCCAGTTGCGCCGTACGGGTCGATGTCGGAACACCTTTGATACGCAGCCCTTCATTCTGCACCCGCTCGCCGATGCGGCGTACCATCCAGGCAGCGGTTGAACCCGTGCCGAGGCCGACCCGCATACCGTCCTGCACCATGTCGGCAGCGCGTCGTGCGGCGTTATATTTGGCTTTGTCTATGGGCGACAGATCCCGGGTCATAGCAGCCTTTCCCTCTGTTACTGCCGGACTTATAGGGAATGCGCCCGCCAACTGCGAGAGCCAATTCACCCCCGTTGGCCGCAAACATGCGAAGAAATACGCGTTTCCGATGGGAAACGTCGCAATCAAGACTTTCGCCCTGATCGCCTCGTTATAAACAGTCGCTATGAAAGAGCCCTATCGCCTGCACTACGCCCCCGACAACGCTTCGCTCGTGATCAGACTGACATTGGAAGAGTTGGGGCTGCCTTATGAAACCGTACTGGTGGATCGCCGCCAGAACGAACAGAACGGCGCGGCCTATCGTTCGCTGAACCCGAACGGATTGATCCCCGTATTGGAGACCCCGCAAGGGCCGATCTTTGAAACAGCTGCGATACTGCTTTGGTTGGCAGATACGCATGCGCGCCTGGCCCCCGCTCCAGACAGCCCGGACCGGGCCGCATTTCTCAAATGGTTGTTCTTTGCATCCAACACTTTGCACGCAGATCTTCGCATCCTTTTTTATGCAGAAAAATACATCGACCCCCAGCATGCGGAGAGCTTGCGCACCGGCATTCGCCCGCGTCTGCGCGAACATCTGCGCGTTCTGGATGGCGTGGCCAGAACCACGCCATTTTGGTTGCATGCAGATCAACCTTCGGTCCTGACCTATTATTTGGCCTGTCAAATGCGCTGGATGGCACTCTATCCGGCCAAATCTGACCGCAGTTGGTTTCAACTGGCCGACACACCCTATCTGCAAAGAATACTGATGCAGTTGGAAACCCGCCCCGCAACCCGTACTGCTGTTGCAGCCGAAGGGTTGGGGGTTACTCCCTTCACGTCTCCAAGTTACGCTAACCCTGTAGAAGGCTCGGCTACCTGACATGTTTCTTTCAGTTTTTGATATGTTCAAAGTGGGCATTGGCCCGTCTTCGTCCCACACAATGGGACCGATGGTGGCGGCCGCGCGCTTTTTGGACCTAATGCGCGCGTCACCGTTTGAGTTTGCGGGGCTGCGCGGGTCGCTGCATGGCTCGTTGGCGTTCACCGGGGTGGGCCACGCAACCGACCGCGCCACAATCCTTGGGTTGGCCGGCTTTGTTCCTGAAACCTATGACAACGATAAGGCCGAAGCCGCGTTGGCCAAGATTGCCGAAACGCACTCAGTAGCGCCCGAGGGTTTGCCAATCCTGAAGTTCAACCCGAAAGATGACCTGGTCTTCGACTACGAACACACCCTGCCCGGTCACGCCAACGGAATGATCCTGATGGCCACTGATGCGCAAAGTGACGTCATCCTGCGTCAGGTATACTACTCGATCGGCGGCGGGTTTGTTTTGACCGAAGAAGAGCTGAACGACGGTGCCGCCACCGATGAAGGTGCACCGGTTCCTTTTCCTTTCAAGTCCGCGGCCGAAATGCTTGAAATGGCGAAATCCAGCGGCAAAAGCATCGCGGAAATGAAACGTGACAACGAGATTTCGCGTGGCTGCGCCCAGAGTTTCGCAAAAGGCTCGGTCCGTTTGTGGCAGGTCATGAATGATTGCATCGAGCGTGGCCTGACGACCGATGGCATCCTGCCCGGAGGTTTGAAAGTCCGTCGTCGTGCCAAGAAAATCTATGACGCGCTCCTGGCTGAACGTGGCATGAACCTGACCGCGCCGCACACGATCAACGACTGGATGAGCGTTTATGCCATGGCGGTGAACGAGGAAAACGCAGCCGGCGGCCAGGTGGTGACGGCCCCCACCAATGGCGCGGCAGGCGTGCTTCCGGCGGTGTTGCGCTATTATCTTGACCACGTGCCGGGGGCGTCGGAGTCGCATATCGAAGACTTTTTGCTGACCGCAGCAGCTATTGGTGGGCTGGTCAAATTCAATGCTTCAATCTCGGGCGCAGAAGCCGGATGTCAGGCCGAGGTTGGCAGTGCATCGGCCATGGCTGCGGCAGGACTTTGTGCCGTGATGGGCGGCACCCCGGAACAGGTTGAGAATGCCGCAGAGATCGCGCTTGAACATCATCTGGGAATGACCTGCGATCCGGTTGCCGGATTGGTTCAGGTGCCGTGCATTGAGCGTAACGGGCTGGGCGCAATCAAGGCTGTTTCGGCCGCTTCACTGGCGCTGCGTGGCGATGGTCAGCATTTTGTGCCCCTGGACGCGGCGATCGAAACCATGCGGCAAACCGGGCAAGATATGAATGAGAAGTACAAAGAGACGTCTCTGGGCGGTCTTGCGGTGAATGTACCCAATTGCTGACGCTAGAAGGCATTCGTGAAGAATTTCCCGCGCATGTTAGTCATTCTCATCCAGTTTCGAGCTGCATGCAGGGGTGACTGATTTTGAATCCGGCGCTTGCGCAACAGGTGAATTGATTGGTGTCAGGCGACGCCCTGCCCTATGGAGGCTGCCCGGGCTCGCGAGCGTCTGACCACTTTCCACCGACAGACAAAAGGCTTAGCGTCGCGACCATGACACAGGATCGTCCCGTTTTTGGTATCTCCTTGATGCTTGGCTTCTGCATCCTCGCACCGCTCGGCGATGCAATGGCAAAGCTTTTGGGCGAGACGACTCCTATCGGCATGCTGGTTTTCGTCCGCTTTGCCGTTCAGGCTCTGGTACTAATCCCCCTCGTCGCTTTGACCGGGCGCAATTGGCGTATGCGCGGGCGAATATTACGACTCACTTTCATTCGTACCGTGCTGCACATCATCGGTATTTCCGCCATGTTCAGTGCATTGCTTTTCCTGCCGCTGGCCGATGCCATCGCCATCGCCTTCGTAATGCCTTTCATAATGCTGATCCTTGGCAAATACGTTTTGGGCGAAGAGGTTGGGCTGCGCCGTCTGATCGCCTGCGTCGTAGGATTCTCCGGCACGCTTCTGGTCATCCAGCCCAGCTTTGCAGAGGTGGGTATTGCAGCCCTTTTACCGTTGGTTGTTGCGCTTGTGTTTGCCTTGTTCATGCTGGTCACACGCCAGATCGCAAAAGAGACCGACCCGATTGCCTTACAGGCCGTATCAGGTGTCATTGCAACCGTGCTGATGTTGCCGGTCTTGTTGGTTGGCTCGTTTAGCGACACATGGGCTATATCCCTGAGTGCGCCCCACCCCGACAGCTATTTCCTACTGTGTGCAATTGGTCTTCTGGGTACGTTAGCACATCTGCTGATGACATGGTCGCTGCGCTACGCGCCCTCTGCCACGTTGGCGCCGATGCAGTATCTGGAAATCCCCGTGGCCACCCTGTTCGGCTGGCTGATCTTTCACGACCTGCCCGACGGGCTCGCCGCTATAGGTATTGGAATCACCGTGACCGCCGGGCTGTATGTCATTCTGCGCGAGCGGGCCATTGCCCGGTCTGCCCCGACAGAAACGCCCGCATAACCTCGTCCAGAGCGTCGCGCGGTACCATCATCAAAAGCCCGGGCGCATCGACCGACAGCTCTACCTTTGCCAGCGCCCTGTTTGAGGTACCAACGCGGCCAGTTGGTTCCAGCACCAACTCGTCAATAGGCCATTCCAGACCCCGACTGCGGCCAGTCACAGTCTGAAACGGAAACAGTGAAACGACGTCACCCGGTGTCAGATTCAACTCTATCCGCGGCGGCGCATGAAACACGACCTCACGTTCACCAAGCAAAATGCAAGGACGGTCTGGAAGGCGGACCAGAGAGTTCAGCACCGCAAGCTGATGATCCAAACGGCCGCCCAAGAACCCGACGCCCAGAACCAACGGCGCTACGACATTGCGCAGTGTCTTGTCAAAATCCGTACTTTCCTGCTCGGAGATCGGAAACAGGCGGTCTGCCGGAATACGGTCACGATAGGCCCCATCAAGCGAATCAAAATCACCGATAACCGCATCCGGCATGAGACCCGAATCCATCACCGGCACCGCGCCACGATCGGCTGCCACGACAGTGTTGACGCGAATCAGCGTCAGATTTAAGTCATCAGGTCCCAGTTGACCGCCACCAATCAGCGCGATTGGCTCGTCAGACCGCACAATCGGCTTATTTTTCGTAAGATTGATCATTTTTCCCGGATTTGGACACATTGAGACCACAAAATGATAGGTTCATGCAGAGAGTTCCGAGCCATTAATGTGCCCGCTGTCGGCTATAGTGGCTCTCGTAGTTTGTAAAGGACGTGCGTCTGATGGTACAGAATAACAAGGTCTTAACCGTTTCCTATGGAACCTTCTCGTGCACTTTGGAAGGGTTTGATGATTCCTTTGAGACGATGAAAGCGATTGCCGAGTACTTTCGCGACCTCGCGGCGGATGATCGTTACTTTGGTTCTGAACCCCCGCAACCCGACGCCGAAATGCTGACACGGATCGCTCAGCGCGACATATCCCGCAGGGTCGAAGCCAGTCAGAACGATTCCGGCCTTTTGATCCGCGCCTCCGAAAAACCCGATGCATCGCAACCTGCCGCCAGCGCACCGGGTCTGAACGTTGTCGACACACCACCGCCGTCTCAGCCCACCTCTCCCGAGGCCGAGGCAGTCGATGACACCCCTGCACCAGCCGCCGACAGCATTGCCGCCAAGTTGCAGCGTATCCGGGCGGTTGTTTCGCATTCTGAGGAAAACTCGGTTATTTACACCGAGGATGAAGAGACAACCCTTGTAAAAAGCGCGGGTCCCTCGGATGCGGTCGCTGCGGCGTTTGCGGCTGGTTCGTTAGAGCCGGCAGATCTGGACAGCACACCCGATACCACTGAGCCGGTTACGGCACACGGCGATGTGCAGGATGAATTGAAGGACGAACTGCAAGAACCAATCGAATCCGAGCTGGAAACGCAGGAAACCGAAGAACCCGAAGAACCCGAAGCCGCGGTTTTGAAAAGCGAACCCGAAGACTCGGAACACGAGGTTGCGGACACCGCTACGGAAGATGAGGCCGAAGAATCAACCGTTGCGTCCAACGCGTTGTTCTCGGACCTCGAGGAATCCGAAGAAGACGAACCAGAAGCTGACGAAGAACCAAATATCCTCACCGACAGCGAGCATGAGGAGGAAATCACAGCCGCAGTCAGTAACGGTGTCCTAACCGAAGAGGATGAGATTGACCTATTGGAGGAGATTGCCAGTGTAGAAGCTGTTCTGGCGAAACGCTCATCCATGTCTGCTACCGAGGACGCTGACTTGGATCGGGATGTGTCACGCCTTATGGACAAAGCCGGTGAACAGCTGAACGATCCCGACACCACCAATCAGCGTGAGGCTTACACGCACCTGCGCGCGGCCGTGGCAGCAACCGAGGCTGAGCGAGGTGAAGCAGGGACCAAGGTTCAGAAAAGCGATGAACAGGGGTATCGCGGTGACCTGTCATCGGTCGTCAGCCCTCGCCGTCCGGAAATTCAGGTCACAAGCAAACGCCCAAGCAGCGATGCCTCTGCCCCACTGAAACTGGTCGCGGAACAGCGGATCGACAACCAATCCGGTGAAAGTGGGCCGGTTACCCCCCGTCGCGTAAAATCCGAATCCGAAGACGAGGCAACCGAAGAAGGTGGCTTTGCGCAATTCGCCGAGGAACAGGGCGCGCAGTCCCTGCCCGACCTGTTAGAGGCTGCCGCAGCTTATCTTTCCTTTATCGAAGGACAGGAGCAGTTTTCGCGCCCACAACTGATGAACAAAATCCGCTCGTTGAAGCAGGATAACTTCAATCGCGAAGAAAGCCTGCGTTCCTTCGGGCAATTGCTGCGTGATGGCAAAATCGAAAAGGCCGGCGGGGGGCGCTTTGCCGCGTCGACCGAGATTGGGTTCCGCCCAGATGACGAGCGCGCAGCCGGTTAATTTTTGAATAATTTGCGAATTAATGAGCCGGGAAAACCCCTGGCTCATTTTTTTTGCACATACGCCTCACTGCCCCATTTTGCTGCAGCGATCACACTGCCTGTGCTATGCTGCATCGCAGAAAGATGTTATGAATGGGCGTACCGTGATCGGTTTGTCACGCGCTGTTCAAGCAAAGGCCAGGCCATGTATGAACTTCCGATACGACGTCTCAGAATTTACGATCGCCCAAAGATAGAAAGCCATTTCAACAGTCTGGGCAGCGATACGCTAGCAGCACGGTTCGGCACGCAGGTCAGTACCGCCTTTGTGCAGGACTATCTTGCCGGGATTTTTGAGAATTCCGCGCTGGTTTTCGGCGCATTTCCTGATTCCTGTCTGCGAGGCGTGGGAGAACTGCGGCTGGTACCGGGTAAAGAAACCCAGATTGCCGAGGCCGCCTTTACGGTCGAAGCCGAATGGCAGGATCGAGGCATTGGCGACGCCTTGTTGTCGCGGATCATCACTGCGGCCCGCAATCGCGGTATTCGAGAGGTTCACTTGCTGTGCCTTGCAACCAACCAAAAAATGCGACGCCTTGCGGCCAAGCACGATGCCGAGTTAAGCCTTGTCACCGGGCAGGTCGCGGCGACACTGACGGCACCATGGCCCACCCCCCTCAGCGTGGCAGAAGAGATTTCCGGAGAGTATCACGCAATGGCTCGTGCGATCTTTAGCTGGCCTTCATTGGCCCGACGCACGGGCTGAGAAGCTTTGTGACCGTCTGCAAATATCCGGACATCAAATCAAAAAACTCGGATCAGGCCTGACGAACAAATGGGTAACTAGGTCGATTTAGACAATTGTGGTATAAATCGTCGCTTGTGGGAGGAGCGAAGATGAAGGCCGAAATGGAACGCCGCCTTTCTACGGTACTTGCCACAGATGTCGTTGGCTACTCGGCGCTGATGCAGCGTTCTGAGGAAGACACAATAGTGCGCCTGAAACGGCTGCGCAAAATTGTGCGCCAACAGGCGGAACGTCATGGTGCCAGAATAATCAGCTGGGCTGGCGACGGCGCTTTGGCTGAGTTTACCAGCCCCGTTTCGGCCGTGCGCGGTGCCTTTGAGTTACAGCGCGAACTGGCCGCCCCCCATAACGCTCAGCAAATTGGGCTGCAACTTCGGATCGGAATTCATCTTGCTGATGTGATAGCGGATGGCGAAGATCTTCTTGGCGACGGTGTGAACATCGCGTCGCGTATCGAAGCCGAGGCTGAACCCGGCGGTGTTTTGGTTTCACAAACGGTTTTCGAGCAAGCAAAACGCGGCGCCCAGGTCCGGTTCAAAAAGCTTGGTCCGCGTCAGTTGAAAAACATTGATGATCCCGTCGAGCTTTATTCGGTTGAAGGGGACCTTGGCATACACAGTTGCATGCTGGCGCAAGAAACCACCCTTACCCAACCCACGGCGCAGTCTCAACGTGACAACGGCGTCGTTGTCGTACCATTCCAAAACCGCAGCGCAGACGCCGAACAGGACTACTTCGCCGACGGATTTACCGAAGATTTAATTACGGAATTGTCGCGCTTTAAGGAGCTTTTTGTAATTTCACGCAACGCCAGTTTTTCGTTGGCGAAACGGGATGCTCCATCAGAACAAGTCTGTAAGGAAACCGGTGTGCGCTACAGTATCGAGGGCGGTGTGCGCGTGTTTGGCGCGCGCGTGAGAATTTCAGCAAGCCTGATTGACGGCATCAACAAAGAACAGGTTTGGTCAGAAAAATATGATTGCGACGTGAATGACCTTTTCGACGTTCAGGATGACATGCTCGCAAAAATTGCGGCTGCGGTGGCCGGTCGCGTTGAAAGACAGGCCGAGGAAACAGCCCGCGCAAAACCAACTGAAGACATGGCAGCCTATGACTGCCTAAAGCGCGGCCTGCACCATCATCGAATGGGCGGCGTCACGCGCGACAATGCCGAAGAAGCGATGGCGTGGCTTGAAAAGGCTTTGGAGAAAGACCCCAATTTCGGTCGGGCACAGGCATGGTTGGCCTGCGCTGTGGCAACGCGCGACGAATGGCTTGGTGTCAACGATGTGGATCACTATTGGTCGATGGGGCGCCGTGCTTTGGAATTGGACAGCGACGATGCTGAGGTCCACAGGATCATGGGTTCACTGGCTCTTTACAAGGAAGACTTTGACAGCGCCCTTTACCATTTCACCCGCGCGCTCGAGATTACGCCGAACCATGCCTACATAGTTGCCCATGCTGGAAATGTTCATAACTACATGGGTGATGGTGAAACGGGGCTTGAATTTCAGCGGCGCGCGCAAGAGCTCGATCCGTTTCTTCCTGAGTACTGCCGCGAGGTAGGAGTGATCGCACATTACGTCCTGGGCAACTGGGAGGCCTGCTATAGCGCAGCGACAGCATTTCCACGTATCACCCGCCGTGCCGCCGCGTACAGGGCTGCTGCCGCATTACATCTGGATGATGACGTCCGATTGAAGCGCGCAACGCGCCGTTTGGCCACCGTTGATCCCGAATTTGACGCTGATGGCCTGCTGTCGGTTGAACGATTTCAAGAGGACTGGCGCAACGAAAAACTCAAAGACGATATTTATAGGGTGCGCGCATTGATACATGGCAACGATTTGCGAGCCGTTGTCTGACAGGGGCGTCTTCTAGATTCCCCTGACAGCCTTTTTAAGCATGTAATGCAAAAACGGATCGTTAGAAACGATTGCGCGCGAATGCACATTCGCAAACCGCTCGCCCCCGTCCCGCGCACGGGCCGATTACGAAAAGTCCAAAGATACCTGGCCGGTGGTTTTACACGGCCGCAAACTTGACTGCATCAGTGTCGGACTGTTTTACGCCTGTTCAGGCTCCCGCCAAGGACTGCATTTTTATAATTGAGGCTTGTGAATCCCCAAGCCTGAAACTCAATCCCCGTTCTTATCCGGGTCTTCTTTCCCAACACCTTTGAAAACAAACTTGAACGGCAGCGCCCAAAGAATGCCCAGCCCGATATAGACCAGCAGCTCCAGCCAGATCGGAGGCCGGTCCAGCCGGTTCACGATCGTCACAACCGCCACGATATAGATCGGCAGCCCGATCAGAAGCAACACCAGGGACCATCGCCGCCTCGCCTTGTAGCTCAGGCCGGGTTTTTCCTTATCGCTCATCAGTCAGCAAACGGGTCGGTCACCAGGATGGTGTCGTCCCGCTCCGGGCTGGTGGACAAAAGGGCCACAGGGCATTCGATCAGTTCTTCAACACGGCGCACGTATTTGATGGCGTTGGCTGGCAAATCTGCCCAGCTGCGCGCGCCTTCGGTGGATTCGCTCCACCCCGGCATTTCCTCATAGACAGGCGTACAGCGGGCTTGTTGATCCGCCGCGGTGGGCAGATAGTCCAATCGCTCACCGTCCAGTTCATATCCCACGCAGATCTTCAGCGTTTCGAAACCATCCAGCACGTCCAGCTTGGTCAGCGAGATACCGTTGACACCGCTAGTGGCGCAGGTCTGGCGCACAAGGCAGGCGTCAAACCAACCGCATCGGCGCTTGCGGCCGGTCGTAGTGCCGAACTCATGCCCACGCTCACCCAGGCGTTGGCCATCGTCATCGTCCAGCTCGGTTGGGAACGGACCCTCACCCACGCGGGTTGTGTAGGCTTTCACGATACCCAAAACAAAATCAATCGATCCCGGGCCGATACCAACACCAGTCGAGGCCTGTCCGGCAATCACGTTGGATGATGTCACGAACGGATAGGTGCCAAAGTCGATGTCCAAAAGTGCGCCTTGTGCGCCTTCAAAGAGGATACGCTTTCCGGCTTTGCGCTTTTCGTTCATGACCTTCCAGACGGGTCCGGCGTATTGCAGGATTTGCGGCGCAATCTCGGTTAGCGATGCAATCAGTTCATCACGATTGATGGGTTCAAGCCCCAAACCATTGCGGAGCGCGTTATGGTGGACCAGCGCGCGATCAACGCGAAGGGCAAGCGTCGCTTCATCGGCAAGATCAGCGACACGGATAACGCGGCGACCGACTTTATCTTCGTAGCATGGGCCAATACCGCGCCCGGTGGTGCCGATCTTCGCAACCGAGTTCTGGTTTTCACGCGCCCTGTCCAGTTCTCCGTGGAATGGCAGAATCAAAGGTGTGTTTTCGGCGATCATCAGTGTCTCGGGCGTGATATCTACGCCCTGCGAACGGATCGTTTCGATCTCTTTGATCAGGTGCCAGGGGTCCAGCACAACGCCATTTCCGATGACGCTCAGCTTGCCGCCGCGCACGACGCCCGATGGCAATGCGTGCAGCTTGTAAACCTCACCATCAATGACCAGAGTATGACCGGCGTTATGTCCACCTTGGAAACGCGCGATGACGTCTGCCCGCTCGCTTAGCCAGTCGACGATCTTGCCTTTTCCTTCGTCACCCCACTGGGCGCCGACAACAACCACATTGGCCATATCCGGTCCTTTTGCGCTGAATTATCAAACCCGGCTCGTATAGCGGGGACAAAGCGGCAGGGAAACCGATAATTCGCCGCAGTTCCCGCCCTTACCCAGATGTCACTACCTGGCCGGATAGCTTAGGGTGTGTTTTCAAAAAATGCACCCAACACCCTTAGTCGCGCGGCGCCAACCTCACCGGTTCACCATGAGGTGTTGTTAGGTACGCCTCTTCCCACGCATTCCTGAAATCAGAGATTTCCTCCTGAGCGGTCGCGCCTTGTTCGGCCAAGAGATGTTCCAGCGTTTCCAGCCAGGCGTTGAAATAGTCGTCCCCGCCATCCAGTTCACGGTCCAGGCCTCGACGTTTGAGTGTCGCTGAAAAACGGGCAACCCAGTCGGACCAATCGAATCGACCGTCCTCGTTCAGGGCCACGGTTATAGCAAACACCTGCGCGTGCCACGGCTCAGCGAACGCGGGTTCAGGGGCGGTATAGGTAACGCAGGTGCTCATATCGGCTCCAGATAGCTTTGCCACAAATCAAGCACTACTTCATCGTTGGGATGCTCTGGTTGCGCCCACAGTTCAGAGGCCGCGAACGCCACAGCATAGAGCGGTTCCGGCGCCTCACCCAAACCGTGTGCATTTGAATCGGGAAACACATGCGCACCATGTAGCCGAACAATTCTTCCCACCGCACCGGATGCATAGGACGGCAGGCGCGTATGGCCACCATCAACAAGGCGATTAGCCGTTGGGCGCACCGTGCGGACCCTCTGCCCGGCCTCAAATCGTGCCGGCACAGTCAAAGGCCGTTCCGTCGGCCCACCCTTGGCAAGGACCGCGGCAACAGATTCGGCTTTCAAGGCGCGTGACGAAAGTGGATGTGGCTCAGCAGTGCCTCCGTCAGAATAATCTTGCGTGCTCAGCACACCCTTTTCCACCAGCAGGTCAGCAAGTGCGGAAATCCACCTTTCGTAATAGGAGAACCGAACACTATCCTTGGGCGACAGTCTTTCACGTGCGTGCCGCGTGACATCAAGGTTCCACTGTCCCAATGATCCGGCGGCAAGCGTCACTGCCAAGGCCCGCCCTTGCCATTTTTCGGCGAAAACCGGTGCATCTTCGGCCTCGGGCCGAACCGGACCGTCCCCAAACCGTCCACCCATATCGTGCACGCGCGTCATGTCGGCACTTTGGGCAGCCCAGTGCCGATCATGCTGTCGCGGGTGACAAGCGCCACCAGGTCATCTTCGCTGAGCCCCTCTGAGCCTTCTGGCCGCATCGGAAGCACGAGGTAACGAATTTCCGCCGTCGAATCCCACACGCGCACGGCCGTCTCCGGTGGTAAGGTGACACCAAACTCTGCCAGAACTTTGCGCGGCTCACGCACGGCACGGGCGCGGTAGGCGTCGGACTTGTACCAGCCCGGCGGAATCCCAAGCAGAGGCCAAGGGTAGCAACTGCACAGCGTGCAAACGACCATATTGTGCTGCTCGGGCGTATTCTCGACAACCACCATATGTTCGCCCTGTCGGCCATAGAATCCTAAGTCGGTTACGACCGAGGTTGCATCTTCCAGCAGGTCTTTTTTGAACTGCTCGTCGGACCAGGCCTTGGCGACGACGCGCGCACCGTTTTGCGGTCCGATCTTGTTCTGATAGGCATCAATGAGTTCGTCCAGCGCCGCGGGGTCAACAAGCCCCTTTCGGGTCAGAATCGTCTCAAGCGCTTTTACGCGCAGGGCGGGTTCGGGCGGCAGCAAAGCGTGCGGGTGATCGTGGTCATCATGCGGCATGAACCGCACCCTGCGTTAACAGCCGCCACTCTGTCCAGTCAATTTGATGCGATGCCCGGTATCCCGTGCTATGATGTAAACTCGTCCCTTGCCCCCGCTGGCAAACTTGCATAAGTACCACGCGATACACGCCACGCTGTACAGGACCACCATGGAAAACGTTGTTCTCATCATCCATCTTCTTTTGGCTCTGGGCCTGATCGCCGTCGTTCTGATGCAGCGGTCCGAAGGCGGTGGCCTTGGTATGGGCGGTGGCGGCGGTGGTGCCATGACTGGCCGCGCGGCAGCGACTGCACTGGGCAAAGTGACCTGGATTTTGGCGGCTTGCTTTATCGTAACCTCAATCACTCTGACGATTCTGGCGGCTCAGAAATCTTCGGGCAGCTCGGTGATCGACCGCTTGGGCGTCCCCGCCCCGGCCCCGACGGAAGAAAGCGCCCCTGCAGTACCGCCGGCAAATGATCTTCTGCCGCCGGCAGCAGGCGATAACGCGCCTTTGATTCCGCAAGCGAACTGATCCACAAAACCTAGAAACCCTACAGAGGACTGCAACAGCATCTTGCGGTTCTCTTGCGCTTTTGGCGCGAATCCTTTATGTGTGAAGTCCCGTGATGCAGCGGTTTTTCGGAACCGTCGGGCAGCTGATTTTGACGTCTCACGGGAGCAGCCGAAAAACATGGCGCGTTTTATTTTCATCACCGGTGGTGTGGTTTCGTCCTTGGGCAAAGGGCTGGCTTCGGCGGCTCTGGGCGCGTTGTTGCAGGCCCGGGGATACTCGGTACGTCTGCGTAAGCTGGACCCCTATTTGAACGTGGATCCCGGCACCATGTCACCGTTTGAGCATGGCGAAGTTTTCGTGACCGATGATGGGGCCGAAACTGATCTGGACCTGGGCCACTACGAACGGTTCACCGGTGTGGCAGCGCGCAAGACCGACTCGGTCAGTTCAGGGCGGATTTATTCCAATGTACTGGAGAAGGAACGCCGCGGCGACTATTTGGGTAAAACCATTCAGGTGATCCCCCACGTCACCAACGAGATCAAGGATTTCATCGCCATCGGCGAAGATGAGGTTGATTTCATGCTGTGTGAGATTGGTGGCACCGTGGGCGATATCGAAGGTCTGCCCTTTTTCGAAGCCATCCGTCAGTTCAGCCAGGACAAGCCGCGTGGTCAGTGCATCTTTATGCATCTCACCCTGCTGCCTTATATAAAGGCGTCTGGCGAGTTGAAAACCAAGCCGACGCAGCACTCAGTAAAAGAACTGCGCTCAATTGGCTTGGCACCCGACATTCTGGTCTGCCGGTCTGAAGGCCCGATCCCACCGAAAGAGCGTGAAAAGCTGGCGCTGTTCTGCAATGTGCGCCCTGATAGTGTGATTGCTGCGCAGGACCTCAGCACGATCTACGACGCCCCGCTGGCCTATCACCGCGAAGGACTGGATCAGGCGGTACTGGATGCCTTCCAGATAAGCCCGGCCCCCAAGCCTGATCTGGCGAAGTGGGAAGACGTCAGCGACCGTATTCACAATGCCGAAGGCGAAGTGAGTGTGGCCATCGTCGGCAAATACACCCAGCTGGAAGACGCCTACAAGTCGATTGCCGAGGCTTTGACCCATGGCGGTATGGCCAACCGCGTCAAGGTCAAGGTCGAATGGGTCGATGCCGAAGTGTTTGATACCGAAGACGCCGCGCCGCATCTGGAAGGTTTCCACGCGATCCTCGTCCCCGGCGGCTTTGGTGAGCGCGGCACGGAGGGCAAGATAAAGGCCGCCCAGTATGCGCGCGAACACAAGGTCCCCTACATGGGTATCTGTCTGGGTATGCAAATGGCAGTAATCGAAGCGGCGAGAAACGCCGCCGGTATCACCGAAGCCGGGTCAGAAGAGTTCGATCACGAGGCCGGAAAGAAGCGTTTTGAACCAGTAGTTTACCATTTGAAGGAATGGGTACAGGGAAACCATACTGTCGAACGCAAAGTTGGAGACGACAAAGGCGGCACCATGCGTTTGGGCGCATACAATGCCGTACTGGCCGAGGGCTCGAAAGTGGCCGAAGTTTACGGCGGCACCAATATCGAAGAACGCCACCGGCACCGCTATGAGGTAGATATCAAGTACCGGGAAAAGCTGGAAAAAGCGGGCTTGAAATTCTCAGGCATGTCGCCTGACGGACGTCTGCCAGAGATCGTCGAATGGTCGGATCACCCGTGGTTCATCGGTGTGCAGTACCACCCCGAACTCAAATCAAAACCGTTCGACCCGCACCCCCTGTTTCGCGATTTCGTACGCGCGGCCAAGGACAGCTCTCGCCTAGTATAACGGCGGGCAAGTCACTGCATTGTGACGGTGAGCGTAAAAAGAAACTATACGTGCCCGCCGTTTCCACGGATAACTGTCGCCAACACAGCGACAGGAGGCCGGCCATGACCAAACAGATCAACCAAGCGGAGACTTTCGCCGCCCTGCACAAAAAGGGTGACCCGGTTATTTTGTACAACATCTGGGATGCAGGCAGTGCAGGTGCCGTGCGCGACGCGGGCGCCAGGGCGATTGCAACCGGCAGTGCCCCTGTTGCGATGGCACAAGGGTATGGTGACGGTCAGAACATCCCAATTGAGGCAGCCCTTGAGAATGCCCGCCGGATCGTTGCCGCAGTTGACCTGCCGGTCACACTGGATTTCGAAGGCGCGTATGCCGAAGATGAGATGGGTGTTGCGGAAAACACCCAGCGTGCGCTGGAGTCCGGCGTCATCGGCTTTAACTTCGAAGACCAAATCATTGGAACAAGTGATCTTTACGACACCGAAACTCAGGCCGCACGGGTGCGGGCGATGCGCGAAGGATGCGATGCCGCTGGCATACCGGCGTTCATCAATGCCCGTACCGACATCTTTCTGAAGGCAAAGCCCGATGCCCATAACGATGCCATGCTAAACGACGCAATCGCCAGGGCCCGAGCTTATGCTGACGCCGGTGCCAACGGTTTCTTTGCTCCGGGGCTGAGGGACAAGGACATGATTGCCAATTTGTGCGAATCAACGGACTTGCCCGTGAACATCATCGCCCTGCCCGGAACCCCTGATACGACCACACTGGCATCGCTGGGCGTAGCCCGGATCAGCTATGGTCCCGTTCCATACCGGCACATGTTGGCCTGGCTGCAGGAACAAGCGAAAGAAGCGCTTCAACAGGGGTGATTCCGCTGCAAGCGGTTCGCGCTGAGCGTGTTTCTGCCACCTTAAGGAACGGCGGAATCATTCAAGGCTATGACGAGTAGTCGATGCTTGGCGGGCCACAAAATATGGAATAACCTCAGGGCATGTTAAAGAAGTTCTTTCAGGCCCTGCGCCCACCGCAACACGACAATTTACCGGACCCGGATGCAGAGCTTGCTCTGGGTGCGCTCATGGTTCGCGTTGCGCAGGCGGACCGGGATTATAAGTTGGAAGAAATCAGCTTGATCGACAGGATTCTTGCCCGGCTCTATCAGCATAACGCGATCGAAGCCGCTAAGGTCCGCGCCACTTGCGAAAAGCTGCACGCCGCCGCGCCTGACACCGACACGTTCGGCAAATTGATCCGCGAAACCACCGACCTGCACGAACGCCTCGCGGCACTGGACGCTTTGTGGGAGATTGTTCTGGCCGATGGAAACTCGGACGAAGGTGAAATCAAAATCGTGGAAGAGGCGCGCATTGCCATGGGGTTGAGCTTTATGGACAGCCAGTCTGCACGCCAAAGGGTGCAAAGACGCTTGGAAGAGCTTTGAGCCCCATTTATATCTTACCCATGTTTAGCGATTTTCTGTCCCGGCTCACGCGGCCCGGCCCCGACCCTCTTCCCGAAGTTGACGCGCGCCTCGCGCTGACGGCACTGCTGGTCCGCATCGCCCGATCCGACAACGATTATGCCGACAGCGAAATGGCACGAATCGACCGGGTTTGCGCCGAACGCTATGGCCTTTCACCATTCGAAGCCGCCTCATTACGTGCCCGCGCCGAAGATCTTGAGGCCGAAGCCCCCGATACTGTCCGCTTCACGCGCGCAATCAAAGAAGCCGTAGCATACGACGACCGGCTGGCCGTTGTGCAGGCAATGTGGTCGGTCGCACTGGCAGATGGGCACCGTACCGGCGAAGAGGACTCGCTGTTGCGGTTGGTCGTCAGCTTGCTGGGCGTCAGTGACGTGGATTCAGCCTTGGCGCGACAGAAGGCAGCAAAATCGTGATCGCGATGTTGGGCATGTATGACATGCCCCCTTTGCAAGACGCCAACGATCGCTTTTGGGCGTTGATTCGGACTCACTTGGGCTTCGGTCCCGATCACCTGACACGTGATGCTGACATGTGGGACGTTTGGCTGAGCCCGGACCTGACCTTTACCCAGACTTGTGGCATGCCATATCGCACCCGCCTGCATGGCAAGGTGCAACTGGTTGGCACACCGGACTACGGGCTAGAGGGATGCCCGCCCGGCTACTACCGATCCATATTCCTGGCGCGAAAGGATGATCCGCGCGATTTGGACGCGCTTTCGGCTGGAACTTTTGCCTACAATGACCACCTTTCGCAATCAGGGTGGGCAGCGCCGTTGGTTCATTTGGCTGCGCTCGGACACCGTCCAAATACGACGGTTGAAACCGGTGGCCACGCGCGATCTGCCGACGCAGTGGCGAATGGCCGGGCAGATTTTGCGGCACTGGATGCGCTAACCTGGGAACTGCTCAAAACGCATTCCGACCTTTCGACCTTTTTACGCGAGGTAGACGTGACAAAACCGACACCCGCCCTGCCCTACATTACTGCCTGCGGCCAGGACGCACCGGGTATCACCCACGCTGTCCGCTCTGCAATTGACAATTTGTCAGCTTCGGACCGCAAAATGCTGCATCTTCGCGGTCTAATCAAAATTCCAGCGGGCGACTATCTGTCTGTCGCCAATCCGACACCGGATTAGCCGATCCAAACGCGAATACTGATCAATTTGGCGAGTAACATTGGCCGATTTGACTTTTTCGGTACGTATTCATGACAATTGCGCATTGCATTACCTCGATTTTTAAGCCCTAGTACCGCACCAACACCGACAACACATGGGCCACCTGTGACAGATTCCTCTCCAGTTATCGAAATCAAAAATCTACACAAAAGCTTCGGCAATCTGGAGGTGCTGAAAGGGGTCGATATTACGGCCAGACGCGGGGATGTCGTTTCGCTGATCGGGTCCTCCGGATCCGGAAAATCAACACTCTTACGCTGCTGCAATCTGCTGGAAGACAGCCAAGAAGGCGAGATACTGTTCAAGGGCGAGCCCGTGCGCTGGTCAGGTGAACGGCATAACCGCCGTCCAGCCGACCCAAAGCAGGTCATGCGCATCCGCACCAACCTGTCGATGGTGTTTCAGCAGTTCAACCTTTGGTCCCATATGACCATTCTGCAAAACGTGATGGAAGCTCCGGTGACCGTACTGGGCCGCGACCCGAAAGAGGTCGAAGACAGCGCCCGTAAATATCTCGACAAGGTCGGTATCGGCGACAAGTGCGACGTCTACCCGGCGCAATTGTCCGGCGGTCAGCAACAGCGCGCAGCCATTGCACGTGGTCTGTGCATGGAGCCCGAAGCCCTGCTTTTCGACGAGCCAACCTCGGCGCTGGACCCTGAGCTGGAACAGGAAGTGATCAAGGTGATCAAGGACTTGGCTGCCGAGGGTCGTACGATGATCATTGTGACCCACGACATGAAAATGGCGGCTGATATTTCAAGCCACGTCGTATTCCTGCACCATGGCCTGATCGAAGAAGAAGGGTCACCGAAAGATATCTTTACGTCCCCCGAATCCGAGCGACTTCGGGGCTTTCTCTCCGCCACAAAGGCGGCTTAAATTCAGGACAGAAAACTAACTGGGGAGTATCCAATGAAAAAACTGATTCTGACCACTGCAGCCCTGGCGCTTAGCGCAGGTATGGCTATGGCGGAGACCATCCGTCTGGGCACCGAGGGCGCATACGCACCTTGGAACTTTGTCAACGACGCGGGCGAGATCGACGGGTTCGAGCGTGAACTGGGCGATGAGCTGTGCAAGCGCGCCAACCTGGAATGCGAATGGGTCAAGAACGACTGGGATTCGATCATTCCTAACCTCGTTTCGGGCAACTACGACGCGATCATCGCGGGCATGTCCATCACTGACGAGCGTGATGAGGTCATCGACTTCACTCAGAACTACACGCCGCCAGATCCGTCTGCCTATGTCGCCATGTCCGATGGTGTTGACCTGTCAGGTGGCGTGATCGCGGCACAGACGGGCACCATTCAGGCTGGCTATGTCGCCGAATCCGGTGCAACTCTGGTTGAGTTTGCAAGCCCCGAAGAAACCATCGCAGCCGTGCGTAACGGCGAAGCAGACGCAGTTCTGGCCGACAAATCCTTCCTTGTGCCATTCACCGAAGATGGCTCGGGCCTTCTCTTCGTTGGCGACGAAGTACCGCTGGGCGGTGGCGTCGGCATGGGTATCCGTGAATCCGACGGTGAGCTGAAAGAAAAGTTCAACGCAGCCATTCAGTCCATGAAGGACGACGGCACCTTGAATGAGCTGATCACCAAGTGGGAAGTGTCCTCGACCTTCTAATTTTGCACGTCGCGGCGCGCCTGTCTTCCAAGGCGCGCCGCCTCTGAGCCCTTGCCCGTCAAGGAGGCCGACCATTTTTTCGTTCTGCACTGATCCCGATACTCTCGGCACGGTCCGTTGGTTTTCATGCTATCTGACCAATGGTGTGCACTGGGTGTTCTACCTGTCCTTTTTCAAGGTTTTGCTGCTTCTGGCGATCACAGCTCCGGTTGCACTTGGCTTTGGTTTCCTGGGCGCAATGGCGGCACGGTCGCATGTCCTTCCGCTCAGCCTGCTGGGTAAGGGTTATATCGCCATCGTGCGCGGCGTACCGGATATTGCCTTTTTCATGTTCTTCGTGATCGCGCTGGATCAAGCGTTCGAATGGACACGGCACCAAATTCTCTGCCCCGAATGGACCGACCCAATCCGGCAAGGCAATGACTTCATTGTGTGCCAAGCCGCGAAACTGCCACTAGGCAGCGCACCGGAATGGGTTCACGAAACCTACGGGTTCTTTCTGGCCGTCATTACTTTTTCCATCGTTTTTGGTGCTTTTGCCGCCAATGTTCTGTTCGGCGGTATGCGCGCCGTGCCCCATGCACAGCTGGAAACGGCCGAGGCTTACGGCATGACCCGCCGCCAAACATTCTGGCGCATTCTCGTGCCGCAAATGTGGGTCTATGCCCTACCCGGCCTGTCGAACCTGTGGATGGTGTTGATCAAAGCAACGCCACTGCTGTTCCTGCTTGGGATCGAAGATATCGTCTATTGGGCACGCGAACTGGGTGCCTTCAAAAACCCGCGGTTCACCCAATACCCGCATGGCGACTGGCGCATGTGGTACTTCCTAGGCCTGCTTGTGTTCTACCTAGGCATGACCCGCGTCTCAGAAATTACTTTGGAAAAGCTGATGCGGCGCTTATCCCACGGACAAGCAACCTCGGGCGGTGAGTTGCTGCGCAAGGAGACAACCGCATGAGCTGCTTGCAAACAATCCAGGACTACGCTCTGCGCTCAGTCGGTATTGGCGAACGTCTTTTGCCAGCGAACGATTTTACCCTTTGCCAGCAGTTCACCCTTATTGGCTCGGGTATGATCTGGAACATCTATTTCGGGATTATGGCGCTTGCGACCGGGTTTTTTCTGGCCACTGCCCTTGCTCTTGGCAAGGCATCCACGAACTTATGGCTGCGCAAACCGTCGGAGTGGTTCATTTTCCTGTTTCGGGGCTCTCCGCTGTTCATTCAGTTCTTCTTTGCCTACTTTTTCTTCCTGTCACTCAAGCAGAGCTTCCCCTTCCTCGACGCACTTACGTCTGCATGGCTGGGTGCTTTGATCGTGTTGTTCTTTAACACTGCGGCCTACTCGGGTGAGATTTTCTATGGCGCGCTGCGCTCAATCCCAAAGGGCGATATCGAGGCCGCAGATGCCTATGGTATGACGGGCTGGTCACGGTTCCGCCGCATAATCTGGCCAACAATGCTGCGCCTGGCGTGGCCCGCTTATACGAACGAGGCGATCTTTCTGTTCCACGCCACCACGCTGGTGTTCTTCTCGGCCTTCCCTGTCTGGCAACAACGGGGCGATGCGCTGTACTACGCGGGTTACTTCGCTGACAAGACGTTCAACCCGTTCATTCCATATCCGATTCTTGCCTTCTACTTCATCCTGCTAACCTTGGTGATCATCTGGGGGTTCGGAATGGTCAACAAGCGATTGAATCGGCACCTACCCGCTGCAAAACGCAGCAAAATGAGACTCAGGCTGAATCTGGCGCGCTAATTATAGGCGCGCCAGCCGTCACTTTGCCTGATACCAAATGAATGGCAAAATGGCCAAGTTCCAAGTGGGAAAACCGCGTACTACTCAGCGTTTTTGGAGAGATTTGGTACCGCCTCCCTGGCTTGAACAGGGGACCTCTGGATCCACAATCCAGCGCTCTAACCAACTGAGCTAAGGCGGCACTTGTGAGGGGCGATGTACCGAACGCGCCCGGGGAATGCAAGGGGATTAAAGCCGAATTTTCCAGCTTTGTTCAACAAGATTGACCCCAAAGGAATGTACCGGTTTGCTGCCCAGCAAGTGCCACCCATTCGCGCGGTACAGCGCACAGGCCTCCCGGTGGCTTTCGTGGGTCCACAACTGCATTTCCGCGTATCCCGCGCCACGCGCGAACCCTGTACAGGCGTCCAACAGCCGCTTTCCCAGTCCCTGCCCTCGTGCCTCTGGCACCAACAGGAAAAGCCGCAGCTTTGCGGTTTGTTCGTCAAGCTTCACACAAAAGATGCTGCCAAGCCTTTGCCCTTCGTGTTCCGCAATCCAACCCCGTTCGCACGTCGGATCATGGCCGGAAGCAAAGTCATCGAGGATTTGCCCGACCAAGGTACCGAACGAAGCATCGAACCCTTCGGCCTGCGCGTAAAGCGTGCCGTGTCGCTCAACCAACCAAGGTACATCGGACGCGTAAAAAGGTCTGATCTGAACGTCTTTCATACTGCACCAAACCTCAAACGCAGCTTGATTCTCAACCCTTTCAAGGTTAGCAAAAACGCTCAGTCCCGGAGGCGAAAATGGGTATCAACACCGAACGCGACATTCAGGCCAACTTGCAGATCGGCCCAACGGATCAGGGCATGATACGTCTTTTCATCGAGGCGGACGGCATTGAAATTCCCATGGATTTCGATCCTGAGGAAGCTGAAGAAATCGCAGACGAAATCCGCGCAGCCGCGCAAGCCGCCCGGGCTGTGAAGGGCTGACCTTTAAACCCGGGGATCGCGCAGGGCCTGCAATCTGCGTGCAGCATCGGTTGCAAATTTCTGCATCATCTTTTTGCGCCTGGCTGGAGCAACCTTGTCCTCGGGCGCCATACGCACAATTTCCGCGTCATACGCATCAGCAATGATCAGCCCGGTTTCTGCAGGCAGAAGATCCGTCGGAAAGTCTGTATCGACCGCCCAGAAAAACCGATCACACCACTCAAGATACCCCTGCCACTTGGAATCGGCCTGATAGTCCGCCCGACTTGACTTGCACTCAATCACCCAAAGTTCGCCCTTTGGGCCTAAGCCCATCACGTCCACGCGCAACCCACGTGCTGGAACGAATTCCTCAACCGAAACAAAACCGTGCGCCCAAAGGTGGCGCGCAACACCGCGTGCCAGTTTCTGTCCGGGTTGCATGTCAAGCATCATCCAGAAATTGTGAACAATTAGAGAACAAATCTCAAGCCCCTAATTTCGGCAGTGTAGCAGTTGCAACGCGGGCACACAGAGTGTTGCCACTCCGGTCCATAGGTAACATGCCGCCGTCAAGCGATGCAGCAGTGCATAGCTAGAATGAATGATCGGTCATAATTGCCTTCAAGCACTCAAAATTTGGACGATGGTCAGGAGCTAAATTTACCTTTTTGAAGCATTGGACTAATTGCTGTCCGTAGTTTGTGCCATAGGCCAACATATTCCCCCAGCTTAGGCAGAGTTCTCTGGGACGATTTCAGGGCACGATCTGACCTCTGCCACTTGCACTCGACCGGCACACGCCCTAACTAGTCGCTTGGCGGGTTCTGCCCTTCTTGTGACTGGTAGCATTCTGGTGGCCTTAAGCAATTCCGAGGGGGCTGGCTCTGTTCAGGTCCTGGCCTGATTACCTGGCGCCCACCTGTACATACAGGTCCTCGGGAATCACACCGCACGGTTGATTGGTGGTCCCGCCACATTCCAAATATTATCGCACACCAATACCGTTGTGATGCAATGGCAGAGTTGCATGACACGTAGTGAGCGGCAGCGCATAAAGCCATACGGCTGCCACTAAGGCCCATGGATCAAGAGCCAATGAAAGTTTTTGGTGGTCCGTTAAAACCTCAGCTCTGCTCAACCTTCACCGGAGCGGGTTTGAAGTCGACAGCCACAGGCGTTCCGCGGCGCGGACCCTGCGGTTTTTCGGCCATATTCATGATCGCATAGGCAAATTGTACACCAGCGAACACGATCCCGTTCATGATCCAGATCATGACCAGCGCGATCATCCCAATATCCGACCCAGAGATCAGGCTGCGCAGGTTCGCAACGTTAAGCGCAAGAAGAACCCCAACAAAGATCGCTGAGATAACAAAGCCCCAGGCGGTTTGCGTAATGTATAGACGAATAAGTTTAGGCATGACGGGCCTCCTTGAAATCACAGTCCAAGGTTAGCGCATCTATTGCTGCGGTAAAGGTGTCAGAACGCCTCGGGCTTGGCTTCGCGCGCCATGTGATCCACTACCGCGTTGACAAATTTGGGTTCTTTGCCTTCCGGGAAAAAAGCGCGCGCGACATCAACGAATTCGGTGATGACGACTTTGGGTGGCGTATCGCTTTGGGTCAGTTCCGCCCCTGCCGCGCGGAACGTTGCGCGCAAGGTCGGGTCAATGCGTGCGATCGGCCATTTCGCAACCAGCGCCCGGTCGGTCATCTGGTCGATTGACGCCTGATAGTTCACCGCGTCTTCAACCAGTTTTCGGAAGACGCTGATATCACCGTCCAACATTTCCTCGCCTTCGTAGACAGCGCCGAAACGGTAATCCAGAAACTCATTCACAACCTGTTCAGTTGTCTGCCCGGATTGCTCCATTTGGAATAGTGCCTGCACGGCATAAAGCCGGGCGGCGGATTTCATCAGGCGTTTCTGGTTGGCCGGTTTCGGCGCGTCTGTCTGGGTCATGCTGTCGTGGATCCGTTGCTGTCGCCCGCCACAAGGATGGACTCGGACGGCGGTTTGAAACCTACGCCCTTTCTCGAAGCGCCCCACTTACGGCTGAGTGCGATCAGATGCAAGGCCGCAGCGGCTGCACCGCCACCTTTATTCATCTTTTTGGGGTTCGCGCGCACTTCGGCCTGACTGTCATTCTCAACGGTCAGTATGCCGTTGCCGATACACAAACCTTGCAAACCCAACAGTTGAATAGCGCGGCTCGAGTCGTTGCACACCGTTTCATAATGTGTGGTTTCGCCACGAATGACACAGCCCAGCGCGACATAGCCATCGAAATTGCACTGGCGATCCGCCATGGCGATGGCGGTTGGAACTTCCAGCGCGCCGGGTACTTCGACCACTTCGTATGAGCCGCCAGCGGCTTCGATCTCGGCTTTTGCACCGGCGATCAGGTCATCTGCGATTGCGCGGTAGAACGGTGCCACCACCAGCAACAGCTTCACTGGTTTATCAAAGCTCGGGGTCGGCAATACGCCGTGTTTGTCTTGTTCAGCCACGATCAGTCTTCCTTGAGGATGGAACGGGTGCCGACGATGGACAAGCCAAATGCGTCAAGCCCCAGATATACGGTTTTCGGCGAGTCGGTCAGCAATATCAGCTCCTGAATGCCCATCTTAGACAGGATTTGCGCACCCAGACCGGTTTGTTTGATGGTGCGGGGGCCTTCATCCTCGACCGCATACAGCGAGTTGCGCGGCTGGCGGAACAGGCAGACCACGCCGCGACCCTCTTCAGCGATCTTTTCCATCGCGCGCGGTAATTCGCGCGACGATTTTGGCCCAAGACCCAGAATATCGGGCGCTTCGTGCAGGGCATGGGTGCGGGTCAGGACCGGTTCGGGCGTTGTTATGTCGCCCTTGATCATAACAACGTGTTCGATGCCATGGGTTTGATCAGTGAAAATCCGCATTTCCCACTCGCCGCCGTATTCGGACGTAACGGTGCTGCGCGAGGTTTCGACCACCAGATTGTCGTTGCGCGCCCGGTAAGAGATCAAATCGCTGATCGTACCGATCTTCATGTCGTGTTTCTTGGCGAAGTCCACCAGATCAGGCAGGCGTGCCATAGTGCCGTCAGGTTTCATGATCTCGCAAATCACGCCCGAAGGGTTCAACCCGGCCAGGCGCGAGATGTCTACTGCGGCCTCAGTATGGCCCGCCCGCACGAGAACCCCACCCCGCTTGGCCCTTAAAGGAAAGACATGACCGGGGGTGGCGATATGCGCCATCGTGTTCTGTTCGTTGATTGCCGTCGCCACAGTCAACGCGCGATCAGCGGCCGAAATACCGGTACTGACACCCTCACGCGCTTCGATAGACACGGTAAACGCAGTTTCGTGCCGGGACGAGTTATTGACGGCCATCATCGGCAGGCCCAGCGCCTCAATTCGCTCGGCTGTCATCGGCAGACATATCAAACCGCGCCCGTGCGTGGCCATAAAGTTGATCGCCTCAGCGTCGGCGAATTCAGCCGGGATCACCAGATCGCCTTCGTTTTCGCGATCTTCGTGGTCGACCAGAATATACATCCTGCCCGCGCGCGCCTCATCGATGATGTCTTCAATCGGGCTGATCGCGTCGCGCAGGTGGGTCTCGACGGGTCCGGGATTTGCAAAGCTCATGAGGCAGTCTTTCACAGGGCACGTTTGATCGGGTGGATAGACTACCAGAGTGCCAAATGCCAGAGCACATCCGGCATCAGGTTACACCGATGCGACGTTGTTTCAGGACATCTCGGCCAAACGCGCGACGTAGCGAGCCAGAGTGTCGATCTCAAGGTTCACCCTGTCACCCACCGAAACGTCACCCCAGGTCGTGACCTCTTTGGTGTGTGGGATGAAGTTAATTCCGAAATCACAATCTTCGACATCGTTCACGGTCAGCGAGGTTCCGTTCAACGCGACCGACCCTTTCGGCGCAATGAAGCGCGCCAGTTCCTTGGGTGCACGCAATGTGACGCGGGTGCTGTCGCCTTCGTCCTGCACCGCCACCACCTCGGCCACACCATCCACATGGCCCGACACAATGTGCCCGCCCAGTTCATCACCAACCTTCAGAGCGCGCTCCAGATTGACACGCTTGCCGACCTGCCAGCTATCCAGATTGGTTTTTGAAACCGTCTCGGCGCTGATTTGAACGTCGTACCAGTCATCACCCAGCGCAATCACGGTCAGACACACACCGTCGCTGGCGATCGAGGCGCCGATATCTATGCCGGCAGTGTCATAGTCCGTTTTGATCCGGGCCCGCAGATCGCCCTTCTGATCCAGCTCGGTAACAGTGCCGATATCGGTGACGATGCCTGTAAACATTCCGCTAACCCTTAGTTCCTGATCTGGTCCAGTGTTCTCAGCCGAGGTAAGCTCATGCAGCGCGGCGGGCAAGCCCAACCTTGCCGTGAAAGGCCGAAACAGGCATATTTTCTGAACAACAGGCAAGAGCAGTACCCATGTCACCCAAAGCCACAGGCGACAAACGCCGTGTTTTCCTGTTTCTGCAGGGGCCGCATGGTCCGTTTTTCAACGGGCTTGGGCGTGTGCTTCAAGCGTCAGGAGCCAAGGTTTGGCGTGTTGGGTTCAATGCCGGGGATCAGGCGTTCTGGTTTGATAGGTCATCCTATATCCCCTACGTCGACACGCCCAATCAATGGCGGGCCACACTATCCGACCTGATTGATGCCCGAGGCATCTCGGACATCGTTCTGTACGGCGACACGCGCCCCGTTCATGCCGAAGCCGTGCAGGTCGCACGCAGTAAACAGGTCACGGTTCACGTCTTCGAAGAAGGTTATCTGCGCCCTTGGTGGGTGACATATGAACGCTTCGGCTCGAACGGCAACTCGCGTCTTATGTCACTGAACGTGGACCAGATGCGACTCGCGCTGGATCAATTCATGGCGCTATCACCCCCACCGCCGTCGCATTGGGGCGACATGCGACAACACATCTTTTACGGCGCGCTCTATCATTGGTTTGTAATGTTCCTGAACAAGCGTTACCGCAATTTTCGACGGCATCGTGATCTGCCGGTTTCCAAGGAGTTCAAACTGTATTTCAAGCGTTTGGCGCTGATGCCATTTCACCGGCTTCAACGTCACTGGGCCACAACGCGCGCGCTTGGGAACGGGAATCCCTATCATCTGGCGTTGCTGCAACTGGCGCATGACAGTTCCGTTCGGTCCCATTCCCACTATACCAGTATGGCCGATTTTCTTGAGGATGTGATTGGGGGATTTGCCAAGGGCGCCCCGCCACACCACCGACTTGTGGTGAAAGAACACCCGCTGGAAAACCACCGCGAACCCTTAAGGCGCCGTGTGCGTGAGTTGGCGCGTGCCCATGGGGTTGCAGATCGCGTGCATTATGTCCCCGGGGGCAAACTTGCCAAGCTATTGGACGGCGCAAGTTCTGCGGTGACAATAAATTCCACCGCCGGACAACAGGCCTTGTGGCGGGGTATCCCACTGCGTATTTTTGGCAGATCTGTCTACGACAAACCCGAATTCGTATCGCGCCAGCCGCTTGCAGCGTTTTTTGCAAATCCGATGCCCCCGGATCAGAACGCCTATAAAGCCTATCGACAGTTTCTTCTTAAGACGAGCCAGGTTCCGGGCGGTTTTTATTCGCGCCGCGGACGGCGGCAACTCACACGTAGCGTGGCTGATATGATGTTGAATGCAAACGATCCTTATCAATCCCTACTGGCCGAGAAAGAGGCGCTGACGACACAGTTACAGATAGTTAAGTAAAACTGGACGGTTGGCGCTAGAAGTTAGTGCGCGAACGAGTTAGACTTTGGCAAACAAAAGAATACAACAAAAAATACTGAGGATAACCGGCAGTGAAGCGTTTTCCAATCCGATGGATACGGGGGGTATCCCTTGTGGTGGCTATTGGTCTGCTGTCCGCGTGCCAGCTTCCAAAAGCAGGCCCCAACAAAAACGAGATTCTGGCAGGCTCAACCGAAAATGGCGGCAATGCTTTCGTGGTTGAGGTCGACGATCGCGTCGCAAGAGCGGCCGCGGCTATTCCCCAGTTCGGGTTCCCGAATACTTTCCGCAGCGCGCAAAGTCTGGCCGCCGACACCGTACGCGCAGGCGATGTAGTAAGCCTGACGGTCTGGGAAAACGTAGATGATGGTTTGCTGTCAAGTGAGTTGAGCTCAGCCACCGTGCTAGAGCAGGTGCAGGTCGACAGCGAAGGCTTTATCTTCGTGCCCTATGCCGGACGCATTCGGGCCGCTGGCAATACCCCAGAACAGCTGCGCCAGCTGATCACCGACAAACTGCAAGATCAAACACCGGACCCACAAGTCGAGGTGCGCCGTTTTGCAGGTGATGGAGCAACGGTTTCACTGAGCGGGGAAATCGGAGCGCCGGGACTCTATCCGATTGAGCGACCCAGCCGCACCTTGTCCGGGATGCTGTCAAGGGCCGGAGGTGTATCGCTGGGCGCGGATATCGCCCTTGTTACCCTGATCCGCGGCAATGAACGCGGAACAGTCTGGTACGACGATCTGGTCCGCGACCCCAAACTGGATGTCGCATTGCGTGGCGGGGATCGCATTCTGGTCGAGGCAGACAGCCGAACATACATCGCACTTGGGGCAACCGGTCAATCACGCGTGGCGTTTGACACGCAGGACCTGTCTGCGCTTGAGGCGCTGGCGCAAGTCGGCGGTCTGCAATCCTTGTCCTCGGACCCCACGGGGATTTTTGTACTGCGCAAGGAAAGGCAAGACATTGCCCGCGCCGTTATGGGCCGTCAGGAATTGCAGGGCGATCAGCGCATGATCTACCTTCTGAACCTCAACGCACCCAATGGGCTGTTTGTCGCAAGGGATTTCGTTATCCGCGACGACGACACGATTTACGTGACCGAAGCCCCGTACGCACAGTGGAGCAAGTCAATTTCACTGATTGCAGGGGGTTTGACGCCGGTTGCCAACGTTGCCACGCTTACGGGTGGCTGATGCAGGGTGAGCCAACAGCCGGGACACAGCGAACCCGGCTGTTTGTCTATAACGGCGGCTTTCTGACGAACCGCCGCATTCGTCGGATACTCAACCTCAAAGGCTATGACATTCGCTTGGGATTGCCCCGGGAAAACGATGTTGTTGGCATCTGGGGGAACAGCCCAACAGCCCATCGTGGCCTGGAAATAGCGGCCCGACGGAAGGTGCCCGTTCTAAAGGTCGAAGACGCCTTTTTGCGCTCATTGCATCCGGGGCGGGAAGGAGAGCCCCCTCTGGGCTTGCTGATTGATCGAACCGGCGCGCATTTTGATCCGTCGCAGCCATCGGATCTTGAAACCCTGCTGGCAACTCATCCGCTGGACGATACCGCATTGTTGAACCGGGCGCGGTACGGGGCTGAAAGGATGCGTGACCTGCATCTAAGCAAATACTCTGCCGTTGATCCGACGTTACCGCCCCCCAAGCCTGGATATGTTCTGGTGGTCGACCAGGCACGGGATGATGCCTCGGTCATTGCCAGCGCAGGAGATGACGCGCGATTTCGTGAAATGCTGGTCATGGCGCAAGAGGAAAACCCCGGCGCCCGCATTTTGATAAAGACGCACCCCGAAACCGTTGCAGGGCATCGCAGCGGTTACTTCTCGGATCAAGACTTGTCTGATCGCGTTTCATTTGTCACGACGCCCATAAGCCCATGGGCTTTGCTAGAGGGCGCAGTTGGCGTCTACACCCTTTCCTCTCAACTCGGGTTCGAGGCCATCATGGCTGGACACAAACCCCGCATATTTGGCCAACCCTTCTATGCTGGCTGGGGGCTGACGCAGGATGAGGCATTCCCTCCACGCCGACAGCGCAACCTGACTCGCGCGCAATTGTTTGCTGCGGCGATGATCCTATACCCCACATGGTACGACCCCTATCGGGACAGGCTATGCGAGTTGGAAACCGTGCTGGATACGCTCGAGGCGCAGACGCGCGCATGGCGTCAGGATTACAAGGGCTGGACCGCGTCCGGCATGCGGTTGTGGAAGCGCAAACACCTCCAACAGATGTTCGGCCGCGAGAAGAAAGTTCGATTTACCAACGCCCTTCCCGATCGGTCTGACCGTCCCCACATGGTGTGGGCCAGCCACGCCCGCGACGCCGAAGGCGCGGTTCGGATCGAGGATGGGTTCCTGCGATCCAAAGGTCTGGGTGCCAGACTGGTGCCGCCTGTTTCGTTGGCGACAGATGATTTGGGTATTTATTACGATCCGACGCAACCGAGCCAGTTGGAAGAGTGGATAGCCGCACGTGAAACCTTGCGCCCGGATCAGGAATTGCGGGCTGAACGGTTGGTGGCACAGATCATCGCGGGCGGGATTAGCAAGTACAATACTGGGGGCGCTACCCCAAATCTGCCCCAAGGACACCGTATTCTGGTCCCGGGGCAGGTCGAAGACGATGCCTCGATCCTGCTTGGCAGCTCATCAGTACGCACAAATACCGACTTGCTGCGCACCGCGCGCGAAGCAAATCCAAACGCCGTCCTGATCTACAAACCTCACCCGGATGTTGAGGCCGGACTGCGCGAAGGCAGGCCTGATGACCCAAGTCTTGCCGATGTGATTGCATCGAATACCGATCCGGCTGACTTGTTGTCTCACGTACAAGAGGTCTGGACCATCACATCCTTGCTTGGGTTCGAGGCGCTACTACGTGGGATCAGTGTGACGACACTTGGCGCGCCTTTCTATGCCGGCTGGGGGCTAACGAATGATTTGGGAACAGTGCCTGCACGACGGGGCGCACGGCCCTCTGTTCTTGGGTTGGCGCATGCCGCACTGATTGACTATCCACGATATCTGGACCCGGCCACGGGGCTACCCTGCCCTGCCGAGGTCGCCTTGCAACGCCTGTCCGAGGGATATGAGCGCAAAGGCGGCCTGTCACTTCGCCTGTTGTCCAAGCTGCAAGGTTTGTTTGCCACGCATGCAGGTTTGTGGCGGCGCTAGCGCAGCGCGCGCGCCCAACGATGCAAAATGTCCGGCCCGATGGCGCGGGCCTCGATCAGCTCAAAGCGAGGGGCCGACTCTAATCGCTCCAAACCAAGCGACCCAATGGCGGGCAAGCCCTCAGCCCCGATGGTCAGGCCCGCAGTGAAGCCGACCAGCTCATCCACAAGGTCATCGGCCAACAAAGAAGCTGCGAGCGCCGACCCTCCTTCGCAAAATACCCGTGTCAGGCCAGCCTGCCCCAATTGCTGCAACAGATCGGCAGCATCTATGTGATGTTCTTCAAGCGCACAGGGGATCAGACGGGCACCCAACCCCTCCCACGCTCGGGCACGTTCTGGGTCGGGGGACGGGCCATGACACAGCCAGACGGGCACATCAGACGCTGTTCGTGCCAGTTGGCTCATCAGGGGAATATCCAGATGGCGGGAGACGACAACCCTAACCGGCTGCGCCGAAATTCCAAGATCTCGGACCGTCAGAGACGGATCATCGGCCCTGGCGGTACCCGCTCCGACCATCACCGCATCATGACTGGCCCGCATGGCATGCACAGCCCGCCGCGCCTTGGGCCCGGTAATCCACTGGCTGTGCCCGGTTGAAGTGGCGATCCGGCCATCGAAACTGCTGGCCAGCTTGAGCGTTACAAATGGCCGACCTTGTTCTGTCTTAAGAAAGAACCCCGCATGATCGCGTGCGGCCTGTTCGGCCAGAACACCGGTAGTGACCTCAATCCCGGCTTCGCGCAACATCGCAAAGCCCTGTCCAGCCACGCGCGGATCACTGTCTTCGATTGCCGAAACGACCCGCGCCACACCCGCCTTGATCAACGCCTCGGCACAAGGGGGTGTTTTGCCGTGATGCGCACAAGGCTCAAGCGAGACATAGGCCGTTGCCCCACGCGCGGCCTCACCCGCCTGGGCCAAAGCTTGTGTTTCGCCATGTGGCCGACCACCGGGTTGCGTCCAGCCGCGCCCTACAACCCGGCCATCGCGCACAATGACGCAACCTACGGCCGGGTTCGGCCAGCACGTTCCTTGACCGCGCTGACCCAATGACAAGGCCAGCGCCATATATCGCTTATCTGTTTCGCTCACTCGTCCGTCGAAGGCTGCGGCGGTCGCAGTTCGTGGACGAACTCCTCGAAGTCATCGGCCGCCTGGAAATTCTTGTATACACTCGCAAAGCGAACATAGGCCACGGTGTCAATCCGCGCCAGAGCTTCCATCACAATCTCACCGATCTTTCTGGACGGGATATCCGTATCTCCCATGCTTTCCAGACGACGCACGATCCCGGAAATCATCTGGTCGATGCGCTCCGGGTCGATAGGACGTTTTTGCATAGAAATCCGGATTGAGCGTTCCAGCTTGTCCCTGTCAAAATCTTCGCGTTTACCGTTGGTCTTGATAACCACAAGGTCACGCAGTTGCACCCGTTCATACGTGGTAAAGCGCCCCCCGCAAGCGGGACAAAACCGACGCCTGCGGATCGCGACGTGATCCTCTGCCGGGCGTGAATCTTTGACTTGAGTGTCGATATTTCCGCAAAACGGGCAGCGCATCCGCCGTCTCCTCGTCCCTTGTTCCGCCTCTTTTGTAAGCGCTGCGGCTTACTTATCCACAACTATAGGACACCCGCTAGGATTTGGGTAGTCGGAATTTTCCACCGCTAAATAAAGGGGTCACGCAAAATGCGCAGCGACGCTTCGATTATGCGGTGCGCTACGGTGTTCGAACAAATAAATCCCCTGCCATGTGCCAAGAACAGGCCGCCCAGACGTCACGGGTATCGCAAGCGAAACAGGCAACAGCGCGGCCTTGATATGGGCTGGCATATCGTCCGGGCCTTCATACGTGTGCCGCAGATAGGCCATGGATGGATGGTTGGACGGTGGCACCAGCCGCTCGAAAAATGCCCGCATATCTGTTTGTACGTCGGGGTCGGCGTTTTCCTGGACAAGCAGTGAACACGACGTATGTCGGACAAACAGCGTCAGAAGCCCATCGCGCGCGATGGGCTTTAGCCAGTCACGCACGTCCGAGGTAAATTCGTACAACCCCGGACCCTGCGTCGATAACTCGAACTCGGTCTGCATTCTTTGTTTGATCTTTGTTAATTGATGAACGGGCGGCCTCTGCATCGGGCATTGGCAGCCTGAACAGACATACTGTATCCCGGCTGAAATCCGGAAGAGAAAACGCCGCTTGACTGCTGCGGGGCGCCCTCTGGTGCGACCAGCGTAAATTGTACCGCAGTTCTGCGGCCTGTCGCCTCGCTAGGACCATAGCCACGCTTTACATAGATGCGCTGCTGCCAGCCTGCCCCCAACGTTCTGCGGGCAAAGTCTGCTGCCGCGCACCAATACCCATCCGTATCCGTTCGACCGCGCGGGATCACTTCGAAAACCGAGTTATTCACCGCTACCGTCTGAAAGCCCAAACGGCCGTTAAATGCCGTAGCCGGAGTGCCGAGCACGACAGCCGCAAAAACCACATAAGTCATAAGCTTTTTCATAATCATACTCTTTTGCTGTTTCGAGGTATGTAACGACGTAGCTTGCTTTGAAACCCAACAAAGCCCAATCACAAGGAATTCAGCCGGGACTGACGAAGAGGCGAAATCTGCATCTGCATGCCCCAAAACCCACCCAAACACGGAACAGATTTTTTGCCAAAGGCAATGAAAATCTGAATATGTACTTTTTTCTTGTTTTTAACTGCCAGAACCATTCGAATTTCAGTCAATTGATCTAGACTTATTATCACACCGTGTTTTCCGCCGAATTGGCGGGAAGCAGATTGAAAGCACAGTGGAGAAGGTCATGGAAGTTGATATCGCCCGCCTTCAACTATTGACCCGCGTGCTTGATCAACAAACTAACGGTACTGAAGCGTCAGATCGCATTCTCGAAAAATGCAAGCTGAGCCGCAGCGCACTCTCTGACTCTACGTCCATGTGCAGCGCCCACCAAGAGGCCCTGTTTGCACGATATGCGTGCGATGTAGTGGGCGATATCACGTTCGCGGCGCAAGCCGGGTTGCAGTTTTCAGCCTCGTCCAGCCTGACGGCATATATAAGCAAGTATTCACGTGACTTACGGCAGGTCATCGAGAACACGTCGCGATTTCACCAAATCATTGACCCCGCTATCGCCTTCACCCTGCGATTGGCCGGGAACTTCGCCACCATCGAAGCGGATTGGAAGGATGCCAGTTTTGCCCGCTACCACCGAAGGACCGAATTCCTGATCTTCGCTGGGTTGGCCCGTATGCGGACCCTCACGCAGTCAAATTTCTATCCGATCGAGATCAGGTTTCAGCACGAAGTAGGCAAAAACAGCGAAAAGTTTCAAAAGCTTGCAGGATTTCCAATCGTTTTTGGCGCAGAAAAGCTGGAAATCGTGGTGGCCGTGTCCACGCTAGACTTGCCCATTCCCACCTACGATTCAAACCTGCGCGCGCATCTTCTGCAATATGCCGAGCACGTTCTGGCCGAGCGAAAATCTTCCAAGCAGCCGCTTCGTGCTCAGGTCGAAGGGCTGATCACCCAATCGATGCCCGGCAAGATCATCAACGCGGACGAGGCTGCCGCCGATCTGGGGATGAGTCCCCGCACCTTTGCGCGGCGGCTCAAGCACGAGGGCACCAGCTATCGCGGTATCGTCGACGACCTGAAATGCGATCTGGCGCAAACATTTATCACCAATGGCATGCCTTTGTCCGAAATCGCCTATGCGCTTGGCTATGCCGACCAGCCGGCCTTTTCAACGGCCTTTAAACGCTGGACTGGTCAAGTCCCCAGTGCGTTCCGCAGTCGACTGAACTTTACGGGGGGGTCTTGAAACGGGCGACCGGGGGTCATGGGCAACTCAGCCTCGCCCCGGCCTGTCCCGTGAGTGGACATCAGGCATATAATGGGGCGTATTGACTTCGCCTTGTGAGTTGCCGCCAATTTTACTGGAAAAGCGGTCAACGTGACCTTCTGTGAACGAAAAAAGGCGCCTCGAGTGAGGCGCCTTTGATATTATTGATCCAGGAAGGACCGCAGCTTACGCGACCGGCTGGGGTGTTTCAACTTACGCAGCGCTTTCGCTTCAATCTGGCGAATACGTTCGCGGGTCACGCTGAATTGTTGGCCGACCTCCTCAAGCGTATGGTCGGTATTCATACCAATGCCAAATCGCATCCGCAGGACACGTTCCTCACGCGGAGTAAGTGACGCCAAAACCCGTGTGGTCGTTTCCTTGAGGTTTTCCTGAATGGCGCTGTCCAGAGGCAGAACCGCATTTTTGTCCTCGATGAAATCGCCAAGTTGGCTGTCTTCCTCGTCGCCAATTGGTGTTTCAAGGCTGATCGGCTCTTTGGCGATCTTCATCACCTTCCGAACCTTCTCAAGCGGCATCTGCAGCTTTTCGGCAAGCTCCTCGGGCGTCGGCTCGCGACCGATCTCGTGCAGCATCTGGCGACCAGTCCGAACCAGTTTGTTGATCGTCTCGATCATGTGAACCGGGATACGGATCGTACGAGCCTGATCTGCAATCGACCGTGTAATCGCCTGACGGATCCACCACGTCGCGTAGGTCGAGAATTTGTAGCCGCGGCGATATTCGAACTTATCCACCGCTTTCATCAAGCCTATGTTGCCTTCCTGAATAAGATCCAGGAATTGCAGGCCGCGGTTGGTGTATTTTTTAGCAATCGAGATCACAAGGCGCAGGTTGGCTTCGACCATTTCTTTCTTGGCCTGCCGAGCCTCCTTCTCACCCTTCTGAACCTGCTGAACGATACGGCGGAATTCGCTGATATCCAGACCGACATACTGACCCACCTGGGCCATATCGTTACGCAGTTCCTCGACCTTGTCGGTCGAGCGTTCGATGAACATCTGCCAGCCCCGGCCCGGTTTTTCAGCCATCTCGGCCATCCAGTTCGGGTCCAGTTCGCGTCCGCGATAGGCGTCAATGAATTCGCGACGGTTAATGCGCGCCTGATCTGCCAGCTTCACCATCGCACTGTCCAGCGACATGACGCGGCGGTTAATGCCGTAAAGCTGGTCGATCAGCGCCTCAATCCGGTTGTTATGCAGATGCAGACCATTCACCAGTTCGACAATTTCGGCCCGCAACTTTTGATAGGTTGCTTCATCCTTTGCACTGAACGAACCATCTTCGTTCAACGTGGCAGAAATCCGGCTATCCTGCATTTCCGACAGCATCGAGAAGTCTGTCGAAATACGCTCAAGCGTGGTCAGAACCTGATCTTTCAGCGCGGCTTCCATCGCAGCCAGCGACATATTGGCCTGATCGTCCTCATCATCGTCATCATCGCTGGCGATCGGATTGCCGTCTGCGTCCAGTTCTGGGCCTTCTTCCTTTGCAGGCTTTGCGGCCTGAACGACAGATGTGTCAACGACAGGCTCTTCGACATCGCCGTCTTCGTCCATCTGGTTGCCAAACGTGGCCTCAAGATCGATGACGTCGCGCAGCAGAATGTCTTCGGAAAGAAGTTCGTCGTGCCAGATGGTGATCGCCTGGAAGGTCAGCGGGCTTTCGCACAGCCCTGCGATCATGGTGTTGCGCCCGGCCTCAATCCGTTTGGCGATCGCGATCTCGCCCTCACGGCTCAGCAGTTCGACGCTGCCCATCTCACGCAGGTACATGCGGACGGGGTCATCGGTGCGGTCCAGCTTTTCGGTGGCAGCACCAGCCAACGCAACCTCACGGTTGCTTTCGGTCGTGGTAAGTTCGGTCGAGCCTTTGTTTTCTTCTTCTTCGGCTTCTTCATCTTCGATGATGTTGATGCCCATTTCGGACAGCATCGACATGACGTCTTCGATCTGTTCCGAGCTGACCTGATCCGGTGGTAGAACCTGATTGAGCTGGTCGTAGGTGATGTACCCTTTCTCGCGGGCCTCAGCGATCATCTTCTTGACCTGGGCCTGGCTCATATCCAGCGAGATTTCCTGTTCCTGCTCGTCGGATTTGCGGTCTTCGTTCGTATCCTTGGCGGCCATTCAATGCTCCTGCAGGGATGGGTGATTCGTTTGACCGAATCATTAGCGCGTAGAAATGATTCGGCTACCCGTTTACCTGTTTTTCTTTTCCAGTGCCTTACGAAAACACCACCTTAACGGCGTTTTCGTTCGAAATTGATTCCCGACATAATCGCCTCGAACGCGTCTTTTTCGTCGCGATTAATGCGCGCACCATTGTCCGCGACGTCAAAAACAGCCCTGTCCTCATTCTGGCTCCGGCTTGCGCGGTTGCGCTCTTCGGCGGCTTGCGCCAGACGATATGTCAACGCCTCATCTGCCAGATCAGACAGCTCCTCTTCGGCTTCGGCAATCTCTGCATCCAACCCCCGGAGCGCCTTGATCTTTGCGAGTTCTTCGGCCAACGTCATCTCGGCCTTTTCAACGTCGCCTGGTTTATACACACAGGGGATCACTGCGACATGGCGAAGGGCCAGCAGGTTTTCAAGGGCTTCGGGCCCCAAAGATGCAGCGATGTGGTCTTTAAGGTTGTCTGGATCATCTACCGCGTGGCACAGGATCGCATTTCGCAGCGCCGCATGATCAGGATCGCGACATTCCATATCTTCCAACTGATTTTCGAACTGCACCACAACCTGCGGATTCAGAATGGAAATGGCCAGAATGGCAGCTTCCCGCAATTGGATTTCCGCATTTTCAGACGATGCAAGGAATGAGGTCCGCGCGCCGGGTGTTGCGGGTTGTTTCTGTGGTTGCCATTTGCCGCGCGGCTGCCATTGCTGGCCCTGAGTTTGGCGCTGCGGGCGGAAAAGCTGCCATCGAAGGTCCTTGATCTCTTGGCCATAGTGAGACCGGATCGATGGGTCGCGGATCAGCTTTATCTTGTCGCGCAGCACCTTATCCAGTGCCGCCTTACGCTCGGGGCTATCAAACACCTTGCCTTCGGTTTCGCGCTGCCACAGCAATTTGACCATCGGAATGGCCCCATCCAACACGGCCTGCACCGCCCCTGCCCCTTCGGCACGCAGCAGGTCATCAGGGTCCTTGCCTTCTGGCATCAGAGCAAAGCGCAGAGATTTGCCGGCTTCCAGAAGCGGTAGCGCCAGATCAACAGCGCGCATCGCGGCGCGCAGACCTGCGGTATCACCGTCAAGGGCGATGATCGGCTCATCCGAAATGCGCCACAGCAGTTGCAACTGATGCTCGGTGATCGCGGTGCCCAAAGGCGCTACCGACGCGCCGAATCCGGCCTCGGCCAGCGCAATCACGTCCATGTAGCCTTCCGCAACGATCAAGGGCTGCCCCTTGCCAGCCGATTGCCGTGCGGGACCATGATTGTAAAGACTGCGACCCTTGTCGAACAGCTCGGTCTCAGGCGAATTCAGGTACTTGGCATTATCACTGGGGTCCATCGCCCGACCGCCAAAAGCGATACAGCGACCGCGCGGGTCACGGATCGGGAACATGATCCTGTTGCGGAAAGTATCGTAGGGTTTCTTGCCCTTGTTCGACGGCTTCGCCAGCCCTGCGGCAAGGATCAGATCTTCCTCGATGCTCTTGCCACGGAGATGATCCCAAAGGGCTTGCCAGCCGTCTGGGGCAAACCCAATCTCCCAACGTTCCAACGCCTGCGCGCCCAACCCGCGGCGAGTCAGGTAATCGCGCGCGGCACCCCCTGCCCCAGTTTTCAGTTGCAAGCGAAAGAACTGAACTGCCTGCTCCATCACGTCAGCAAGTTGCGAGCGGCGATCCTGCTTTTCCTGCGCCTTCGGGTCGCGGGCGGGCATCGGCATTCCTGCCTCGCGCGCCAGAATCTCAACCGCTTCGATGAACGAGACATTCTCAGTTTCTTTCACAAAGCTGATCGCATCGCCTTTGGCGTGGCACCCGAAGCAGTAGTAAAACCCCTTTTGGTCATCGACATGGAAGGACGCGGTCTTTTCATGGTGGAACGGGCACGGTGCCCACATATCACCTTTGCCCTGATTGGACTTGCGCTGATCCCACATAACCTTGCGACCAACGACCTGAGACAGGCTGAGCCGGGTTCGCAGTTCATCAAGAAATCCGGGGGGCAGTGACATGGGTCAAGCTTCGCAGAAATGTAAACGCGCGCCAAGAGTACAGCGCGCTGTTGTCCACAAAGAAATCGCCGCCCTGTGGACTATTGTTGCAGGCAAAGCTCCAGCCAAGCCGCGCCCAAATCTTTTTTGCGCACATCACGCATCTTTTGCTCATACACCCAAGGGGTAATCAGTGGGATCGCAGCATTGTAGTTTTCTGGCCAAGCTGGCGACGTCTCAGCCACCGCTTGTGGCACGTCGCGTTCCTTGACCTTGTCCAATCGGGCCTTTTGAATCGCCGCAACGACATCGGCCTGATACTGGCAGCTTTGTTCTTTCGTTTCTTCAGCAGCCAAAGGTGTGGCCAGCAGCACAAAGGCAGCTAGGGCGGTGCGCAACATAAGAGTCTCCCGGAATCGTTTCTTTCCCGGCAGCTTACCTGCCCCAGTGACCGTCTGCTATCACCCTTTTCGTCACGAACCCGCGGTCGTGGCAGACCAGCACTGCAGGCTGTTGGGCTTTCACCCAACCGCCACAGTCCAAAGGATCACAGCCCTTTGGCGCGATAGCTTTTAGAAACGCGGTCAATGGCCACGATATACGCCGCCGTGCGCAAATCCGCCACATCGTCGCGGTCGTGCCAAACCTCGCGCATGGACTGGTAGGCAATGCGCATTGTGTCGTCGAGACCCGACCGCACCAATTCCAGCTCATCCGCGCCCTTGAGATATTTTGCCTTGAAATCAGGGGACATCGACCACGCATCGCCAAGATATCGGTCCAACCGTTCCAATTCGCTGACAATCAACTCGTGCCGCGCCTCTTCCTGACGGCGCTGCATGCGGCCAAACCGGATATGACTGAGGTTCTTGACCCACTCGAAATAAGACACCGTCACGCCACCGGCATTCGCGTACATGTCGGGGATGATGACCGTACCCTTGTCACGCAGAATCTCATCTGCGCCGGCTGTCACGGGACCATTTGCCGCCTCAATGATCAAAGGCGCCTTGATCCGCTCGGCGTTGGTTAGGTTGATGACACCCTCAAGCGCAGCCGGAATGAGAATATCGCATTCCGCCTCAAGAACCGTGGCTCCATCGGCCGAATGTGTCGCATCGGGATAGTCCTTCACACCGCCGTGTTTCACAATCCACTGGCGGACAGCTTCGACATCGATCCCCTCGGGGTTATAAAGCGCCCCATCCCATTCGATGATGCCGACAACTCTTGATCCATCCTCTTCGCTCAGGAACTTGGCGGCGTGGTAGCCCACGTTACCCAAGCCTTGAACGATCACGCGCTTGCCGTCCAATTTCCCCGACAGACCTGCCTTCTGAACATCTTCGGGATGGCGGAAGAACTCGCGCAGCGCGTACTGAATACCCCGCCCGGTCGCCTCAACCCGGCCCGAGATACCACCCGCATTCAACGGCTTGCCCGTCACACAGGCCCGCGCGTTGATGTCAGTGGTGTTCATGCGTGTATACTGATCTGCCATCCAGGCCATCTCACGCTCGCTTGTGCCCATATCAGGCGCAGGAACGTTCTGAGACGGATTGATCAGGTCACGTTTGGCCAGCTCGTAGGCAAACCGCCGCGTGATCTGCTCCAACTCGTGCTCTTCGTATTGCCTGGGGTCAATGCGCAACCCCCCTTTCGACCCACCAAAAGGCGCTTCAACCAAAGCACATTTATAGGTCATCAGGGCTGCCAGCGCCTCAACCTCGTCCTGGTTCACGGCCATCGCGTATCGGATACCACCCTTCACCGGCTCCATATGTTCGGAATGAACCGAGCGATAACCGGTGAACGTGTGAATCTGCCCTCGAAGACGCACACCGAACCGAACGGTATAAGTGGCGTTGCAGACCCGGATTTTTTCTTCCAACCCCGGAGGCAAATCCATCAGGGACGCCGCCCTGTTGAACATAAGGTCCACACTCTCGCGAAAACTGGGTTCTTTAACGGCCGTCATTGAGTCCTCCGTGCCAGCGAACGACATGCGTTCTGACGTCTTGTCGCACCCAATGCGTTAACGATCAATAATTAAGCAGAAATAAAACCCGAAAACCGGGAAAGAAACTCTCATTTGGCCCTGAGTCGCCGGTCCTGCGGTACGCAGCCATAATTGTCGCCCATTCGAAAACAGATCCGCAGGATGCCCACAAATTATCCCGATTTTTCAGGCAAATCGATCAAGTCAGCGGGTTTTTCGCCAAAATCCCGCCACGTTTCGGCGATAATTTTCTGAAAGTTATTTTTTCCTTGGCAGCACGCATGTCTGCTCAGCGAGGTCGTCAATATGAAAAAGCGCATATTTCAAAGTGGCGCACATAAAGTTGAGAATAACCTCTCAAAAGCGCGTCGGTTCGCCAGCATCTTCGCCAAGCAGGAAGATGGCGCCGTCTTTACACTGTTCGTGATTATCGGGCTGATCGTCATGTTTGCGACAACGGGCATCGGTGTCGACATCATGCATTTTGAGCGTGACAGAGCAAACCTGCAGGGCACGCTTGACCGTGCAGTTCTTGCGTCTGCCAACCTGAAGCAACAACAGCCGCCTTCGTCTGTGGTTAAAGCCTACATGGAAAAGTCAGGTCTGAAGGACAAGCTTACGGGGGAGCCGGTGGTCGTCGAAGGGATCGGCTCCAGGAAGGTAAGTGCTACGGCCTCTACGGTAGTCCAAACGCACTTCATGCGCTTTTCCGGCATTGATACCCTGACGGCCAATGTTGCCAGTACAGCAGAGGAATCCGTTGGTTCCGTCGAGATTTCTTTGGTTCTGGACATGTCCGGCTCGATGAACAGGGCCTCAGCCACCGAAGGGAAAACCAAGATCGAAGTTCTGCGCAAGGCGGCCAAGACCTTCGTGACCGAGATGTATTCTAAAGAAAACCCTGACAAAATCTCGATCTCAATCATCCCCTACGCCACGCAGGTGAACGCTGGAGAGGATATACTGGGCAAGTTTACCAACGTCACATCGGAACATGGTTACTCGCATTGCCTGAACTTTCGCGGGTCAGATTTCCGACAGGCAACGTTGGATCCGACGTTGTCATATCAACGGACGGCCCATTTCGATCGCTACAGACCATCACGTGGGAGTCCATGGGAAGAAAACCGCTATCCTACTTGCCCCACACGTCCCGGCAGTGAAATCACCGCGCATACAAACGTCGTCGCCGATCTGCATGCGCGTATCGACGACCTGACTGCTTTCGGCAATACCTCGATCGATATTGGTGTGAAATGGGGTATGGCTATGCTGGACCCTGAATTCCAGGGCATCATCAACCAGTTGTCGAAAGAAAGGGTAAGCCCGTCTTCGACAAAAACAATTGTTCCAGCGACTTTCAAAGATCGCCCAAAGAACTATGAGGATGATGTTCAGAAGATCCTGATCGTCTTCACCGATGGCGAAAACACGTCACAGTACAGGCTCAAAAGCTCTTTGCGCGACGGAAATTCGGACGTGTGGTTCAACGCTGACTACGTTCACTGGGACGGCAAAAAGGGTGAATACAGCGTACGGATATCTGATCCGGGCGACCCGCCGCGTTACTACTGGACGCGGCAGAGAAAATACAAAAACCACCGCTACGGCGACAAGGACTCGCAGGCTGGTGATCCCATTCGCCTGACTTACCCGCAATTGTTCAACCGCGTTTCGCTGCGCTGGAACGCTGAATACAACTATGCTTGGCAAGACAATAACATCAGAAATCATTACAACCGAGCGTATAACTCTATTGGTTCGTCGACCAAAAACACACGGACATCCGATATCTGCGCCGCTGCCAAGAACAAAGGCGTGATCGTATACGGAATCGCGTTCGAGGCACCTCCGGTCGGGGTGACCACGATCGAAGACTGCGCCAGCAAACCCAGCACGGTATACAAGGTCAACAGCGATGGAACCCTCGGCTCCAACAACCTGACCCTTGAAGAAGTGTTCGAATCGATCGCGGCATCGATCAAACGCTTGAAGTTGACCCAATGACACGCCGAGCTTGGGATAACATACTCCGCTTCCGACGTTCGGAAGAAGGCAGTCTGGTGGTTGAATTCGTCATTCTGTTCCCACTGTACCTCGCCTTCATTTTATGCGCGGTGGAGTACGCGTTGGTGACGGTCAAACAGTCGATGCTTGAACGGTCTGTTGACTTGGTCGTTCGAGACATCCGTCTTGGTACCGGGTCAGGGCCGACCCATGACCAAATCAAGGAGGCGATCTGTGAACAGACTTTGGTCATCGATGATTGCAGTAACAACTTGCAGCTAGAGATGATCCGTCAGAGCGCATTTACCGGCGTCACGCTACCAGCGGAACCGGACTGCACAGACCGGTCGGAAGAGGCCAAACCCGTCCGTGAATTCACGAATGGTCCGCCGAATGAACTTATGATCCTGCGCGCTTGCGCAATCGTCGATCCGGTTTTCCCGACGTCATCAATGGGCCGTGCATTGGCAAATGATGACGGTCTGATCGCACTTTCGGCAACCACTGCTTTCGTCCAGGAGCCTTGATATGTTGCGTGTTTTCTTGAATACCCGTCAATTGCTAGGCAGATGGCTACGGCGTGAAAATGGTGCCCTCACGGTGGAAGCTCTGCTGATATTCCCTTTGTTTGTATACACCGTCTCGCTTACTTATACTTTCTACGACGGGTTTCGCCAAAGCACAGCAAATCTGAAGGCGGCTTACACGGTCAGTGATCTGATTTCGCGCGAAAAAGATGGAATAAACGACACATACGTATCCTCCATGCATCTATTGATGCAACGAATGGTGAATAACGAATCCGAAATGAGAATGCGCCTGTCTTTCATCAGGTACAAAGAGGATGAAGACCGTTTGGTCGTTGACTGGTCAACAAGCTGTGGATTCGCAGAAACCTGGACCAACGTTAATATAGAAGCCTTGCGAGACCGCCTTCCGCCGCTGTCAGATCTGGAGCCTTTGATCATTGTCGAGACAGTAAACAACTATGAGTGGACGATCAAACCGCCGTGGATGAATACGGACTATAGATTTGAGAATTTCATCTTCACCCGGCCGCGTATCGCTGACCAGATTAGCGCGGATAATCTTTCTGAACAGGGCTGTACTGCGTAATCAGGGCTGTCAGCACCTCGGATAAAAACTTGGTTTCGGCGGCCGTTGTCATACCGCCGACGCCAACACGGCGCCCCAAACGCCACCACAGGCCAGGATCCCAACTGTTTTCAGCACTGTTTCGTGTTTTCAGCAGAAACCCGTTTGACGGTTTGAACGCGAAAACGCCCCTGTCGACGGCTTCAATATCCTCTACTTTCGCAATGAGGCGCCCTGTCCCGGTTCGGAGCTCGGTCTCTGTCAATTCAATCGAATCAGAGGTCGCTTGCCACATGCGGTATGCCAGCCAGAACGTCCCCCCCCCTACTGCAATGAGGAAAATCAGCCACATCGGCTCAGGCGGTCGTGTAACGGCCACGAACAGGACCAATCCGCCGACAATACTAAGCATGCCAACACCCAGCCAGCGTCTTGCAGGTGAAGGTTGAATAGTGGCCAGTACGTCTTGTTGCATGTGAACCCCTGCGATTTTTCCGAGGGTTTAGCCGCTTTGATCCGGAAATGACAGAGGGGCAGATTCCCGCACAGTGACCGTTTATTTCTGCTGATTGACCCTCATCATGCTTATCTTACATGCATACCAAAGCTATTGGAGGCCACAATGTCCCTACGACCAGTTTTGGAAACCCGCAAAGCCACCCCCGCACTTGAGGGCGCAGGCGTCAAGCTGCACCGCGCTTTCGGGTTTCATGACCCGTCAGAGCTTGACCCGTTTTTGCTGTTTGACGACTTTCGGAACGAGCGGCCGCGCGATTATCAGGCCGGTTTCCCCTGGCACCCGCATCGCGGGATCGAGACGATCACATATGTGCTTGCAGGCGAGGTCGAACATTCGGATTCGCTGGGCAACAGCGGGACACTCGGCGCAGGCGACGTTCAATGGATGACCGCCGGGTCCGGAATCCTGCACCAAGAGATGCCAACAGGTAACGCCACGGGTCAGATGCATGGGTTCCAACTGTGGGGCAACTTGCCTTCGGCGCAGAAAATGACGGCACCGCGCTATCAGGATGTGCAAAGCAAGGAAATCCCCGAAGTAACTGATGATGACGGTACAACGGTTCGCGTGATTGTGGGCGAATTCTGGGGCAAGACCGGCCCTGTCGACGGGATTGCCGCCGATCCGCAATATCTGGACGTTCGCGTTCCGGCGGGGGTCAAGAAGACCTTTCGTATCGACACCTATCGTCGCGCTTTCGCATATATCTTTGAAGGTCAGGCCGCTTTTGCAGACGCCTCGCAACCCACTGGTGTCCTTCTGGAAAAAGAAGTTGCGGGGCAAGAGGTGAACATCCGCGACATGTCCGGCGACAGAACGCTTGTCCGGTTTGGCACCGGGGATGAGATAACCGTGCAGGCCGGGCCTGAAGGCGTGCGGTTCCTGCTGATCTCGGGCGCGCCAATTGCCGAACCTGTCGCCTGGCACGGTCCGATCGTCATGAACACGCGGGCAGAGCTTGAAAAAGCCTTCCGCGAGTTGCGGAACGGAACCTTCATCCAGCCGGCACACTAGATCTTTCAGGCCGAGACCGAGCGGCGGACCATATCCCAATAATTCTGCTCAACCTCGTCCAGAGACAGACGACCACCTGCGCGATACCAGGTCATCACCCCGTTTAGCATGGCGATAACGGCAAGGGTGGCGACCTTGGTATCCGCAATATCGAAAAGCGCAGCCCCCTGCCCTTTGCGCAGGATGGCTTCCAAAGCGTCTTCGTATTTACGGCGCAAGGCTTCGATTTCCGAAAAGTTCTCGGGCGTGAGATTGCGCAGTTCCATATAGGCGATGAATACTTCATCCGGGCGCTCAAGATGGAACCGGATGTGGAACCTAACGAACTGATGTAACGCCTCAAAGGCATTCTCAGGCTGCGTAAGTTCGCCGTAAGCTGACAAAAGCTCTTGCATGTGCTCATGCATCAGGTGGAACAAAAGACTCTGCTTATCCGGCGTGTAGTTGTACAGCGCCCCGGCCTGCACCCCGACCTCGGCCGCGATCTGGCGCATGGATACCGCCGCATAGCCGTGGCGGGCGAACAATCCCAACGCCGCTTTTCGGATACGCGGGCCGGTAATATCGGAATGTGAACCTTGAGTGCGTGCCATCACCTCACAGTATCTGAACGTATGTTCAAATAGAAGCCCGCTTGAACCAGCGCGACAAAAGGTGCATCACGGTTGGGATCGACCTTGAAAGGGTTCCGTATGAAGCGTCTGCCGTTGCTGATCTTGGTGCTGATTTGCGCTGGCTGCGCAGATTTCCCCGAGCTGGAAGGAAGCGAACTGCCCGAGCTCAGATCGGCCCGCTATCCCAAGCTTATTCCCCTGCAAGAGGCACTAGGACCCCCGGTTGAACCGGCGAACGAAGCGGCTGATGTCGAAGAAGATTTGAAGGCTCGGCGCGAAGCGCTTGAGAAAAAGTCGCAGGACCTTCAAAACACTGAAATCAACTGACCCCTTGGGATTCACCCCAGTTCGGACCGCGACGCATTGCACCCTAGCGCCGAACCCGATAAGGCAGCGCTGAACGGGCGACAGGCCCGGTGCAACGGAAATCTTCGAGCGGAAAGGAACCCACGGGATGACACAGGCGCTGCGGCTGGGAATTGCGGGCTTGGGAACAGTTGGCGTGGGTGTCGTGAAGATCATCCGCCGCCATGCGGACCTGCTGCAGGCGCGTACTGGTCGGCCGATCGAAATCACTGCCGTTTCCGCACGTAATGCGAAAAAGGATCGCGGTGTAAACCTGTCAGACTATGCGTGGGAATCAGACCCTGTAGCGCTTGCCAAACGCGATGATATCGACGTGTTCGTAGAATTGATTGGTGGCGAGAATGGCCCGGCCAAAGCCTCGGTCGAGGCAGCACTGGCCAGCGGCAAGGATGTGGTCACCGCCAACAAGGCGTTGCTGGCGATCCACGGTCAGGAATTGGCCGAAAAGGCCGAGGCCGCAGGCCGCGTGATCCGGTTCGAAGCCGCCGTTGCAGGTGGCATTCCGGTCATCAAATCCCTGACCGAAGGGCTGGCCGGAAACGAGATCAAGCGCGTCATGGGCGTGATGAACGGAACCTGCAATTACATCCTGACCCGGATGCAGTCGCAGGAGCTGGGCTATAACGCTCTGTTCGAAGAATGCGCCGAGTTGGGATACCTTGAGGCTGACCCAAACCTTGACGTTGGCGGCATTGATGCGGCGCATAAGCTGGCGCTTCTGTCGTCGATTGCGTTTGGGACCAAACCGAACTTCGACGGCATTCAGATCGAAGGCATTCAGCAGATCAGCCTAGAAGACATCCATCAGGCAGACGATATGGGATATCGCATCAAGCTGCTGGGTGTCGCCCAGCGATCAGCCCGCGGTCTGGAACAGCGGATGCAACCCTGTTTGGTGCCCAGCACATCGGCCCTGGGGCAACTTGAAGGCGGCACAAACATGGTCGTGATCGAAGGCGATTCCGTCGAACAGGTCGTTCTGCGCGGCCCCGGCGCCGGTGAGGGACCAACTGCCAGCGCCGTCATGGGCGATGTGTGCGATCTGGCGCGCGGATTGCAGATTCCGACCTTTGGCCGCCCCGCGACCTCGTTGCAGGATGCGCAGGCCGCAGTGACCGGACTGCCCGCCCCCTATTATGTACGCCTTGCTTTGTTCGACAAACCCGGCGCGCTGGCCAAAGTGGCGGCTATCCTGGGGGATGCAGGCGTCTCAATCGACCGGATGCGCCAGTACGGTCATTCCGAGAGCACAGCCCCGGTCCTGATCGTCACCCACAAAACCACACGGGCGACGTTGGATATCGCGCTGGAAGGCTTCAGCAATGCCGATGTGGTGGCAGACGAACCCGTCGCCTTGCGCATCGAAGAGGTTTGACACTTGCGGTAAACCTAAAACGCGGGCTATGCCGAGATAAAAACCGAAAGTGACCTGAGGATAGTGAAAAATGAGTGCTGCCAAGATTGATTTCAACGACCGCCTGCTGTCTTTGGGCCTGGCGCGTGTCGCAGAGCAGGCCGCGCTTGCCTCGGCATCGCTGGTTGGACGCGGCGATGAAAAAGCGGCGGATCAGGCCGCTGTGAACGCCATGCGCGAACAGTTGAACCTATTGGACATCGCGGGTGTCGTGGTCATCGGTGAAGGCGAGCGTGACGAGGCACCGATGCTGTATATCGGTGAAGAGGTTGGCACAGGCAATGGCCCCGGTGTGGACATCGCGCTGGACCCGCTTGAAGGCACAACCCTGACCGCCAAGGATATGCCTAACGCGCTGACCGTGATCGCCATGGGCCCTCGCGGATCGATGCTGCACGCCCCTGACGTTTACATGGACAAGCTGGCGATTGGCCCGGGCTTCCCCGAAGGGATTGTGACTCTCGACATGACCCCGCGTGAACGTGTTGAGGCTCTGGCCCAGGCCAAAGGGTGTAAACCGTCTGATATTACCGTCTGTATCCTGGAACGCCCACGTCACGATGCGATGATCGCCGAGGTGCGCGAAACCGGGGCATCAATACGTCTGATCACCGACGGAGACGTCGCCGGTGTGATGCACTGTGCTGAAAGCGAAGTGACCGGGATCGACATGTACATGGGCCAAGGTGGCGCGCCCGAGGGTGTGTTGGCCGCAGCCGCGCTGAAATGCATGGGCGGTCAGATTTTTGGACGCCTGCTGTTCCGCAATGATGACGAACGCAGCCGCGCCGCCAAGGCTGGCATCACCGATCTGGACCGCGTGTATGCCCGCGATGAGATGGTTACCGCTGACGTGATCTTTGCCGCAACCGGCGTGACCGGTGGTTCGCTGCTGCCGCGCATCAAGCGCGAGCCCGGCTGGGTTGAAACCACCACTCTGCTGATGCGGTCGAAAACCGGCTCGGTTCGTCGCATGTCGTACCGCACACCGATGTGGTCGCACGACAACGCCTAATCGCTTGCGCCTGAACCGCGCGCAAGGGTATCCATACACACAACGAGGCCGGGTCCGAGAGGGTCCGGCCTTGGCACATGAAAGGCAGGGCATGAGCTTTTTAGGGGTTGAGCAGTCATTGACCGGACGGCGTTGGGTTGGACCGTCGGCAGAAACCGAGCGGGCCACTGAAATGCTGATCCAACAGGCGGGCTTGCCCCGCGCAGTCTGTCAGGTGCTGGCGCGACGCGGCGTTCCCGCAATGGAGGCGCCGGGGTTTCTTGAACCCAAGTTGAAGGAACTGCTGCCCGACCCGCGATCCATGAAGGATATGGAAAAAGCAGCGACCCGCTTCCTCGCGGCGGTTAGGGCCAAACAGCGGATCGCAGTGTTCGCAGATTATGACGTGGATGGCGGTAGTTCCGCGGCTTTACTTCTGGTCTGGCTGCGACAGATGGGCCAGCAAGCGACCCTGTACGTGCCGGACAGAATTGATGAGGGATATGGCCCCAACGTTCCTGCGATGCAGGAATTGGCCGCGACGCATGACCTCATTCTCTGCGTCGATTGCGGCACCTTGAGCCACGAACCGATTGCAGCCGCCAAGGGCGCTGACGTGATCGTTCTGGACCACCATCTGGGCGGTGAGACGTTGCCGGACTGCGTCGCCGTAGTGAACCCGAACCGGCAGGACGAAAGCGGCGATTTGAGCTATCTCTGCGCCGCGAGTGTCGTCTTTCTGATGCTGGTTGAGGCCGGGCGCCAGCTGCGCGAGGCAGGTGCAAAAGGGCCGGACCTGCTTGGGCTGTTAGATCTTGTAGCACTTGCAACCGTGGCAGATGTGGCCCCTCTGATCGGGGCGAACCGGGCACTGGTACGGCAGGGGCTGAAGGTCATGGCGCAAAGGCAGAGGCCGGGTTTGGTGGCGCTGTCGGATGTGGCCCGCATGGATTCGGCGCCCAACAGCTATCACCTCGGGTTCCTGCTTGGCCCTCGTGTCAACGCAGGCGGGCGGATTGGTCAGGCTGATCTGGGTGCGCGGTTGCTCAGCACTGACTCGATACACGAGGCCGAGGCTCTCTCGCAGCGTTTGGATCAGTTGAACACCGAACGCCGCGACATCGAAAACGCCGTGCGTGCGGCAGCTTTGGAGCAAGCCGAAGAACGGGGTCTGGATGCGCCGCTGGTATGGGCGGCAGGCGATGGCTGGCATCCCGGAGTGGTCGGTATCGTGGCATCGCGTCTCAAGGAGAATGCGAACCGCCCTGCGATTGTCATCGGTTTTGACGGGGATGAGGGCAAAGGATCGGGCCGATCCGTCTCCGGTGTCGATCTGGGTGCTTCGATCCAGCGTCTGGCGGCCGAGGGGCTACTGGTCAAAGGCGGCGGTCACAAGATGGCAGCAGGCCTGACCGTGATGCGCGATCAACTGGAACCCGCGATGGCACGGTTGAGCGAACTGCTGGCCAAACAGGGCGCGGGCGAAGGCGGCCCCGCCGACCTGAAACTGGACGGCACGCTGATGCCGGGCGCAGCCACAATCGACCTGATCGAACAGATTGAAAAGGCCGGGCCGTTTGGGGCCAGCGCCCCTGCCCCACGATACGCGTTGCCTGACCTGCAAGTTCGGTTTGCCAAGCGTGTCGGAGAATCTCATCTGAAACTTTCGTTGTCCGATGGTGTCGGCGGCGGTCTGGACGCTATCGCCTTTGGTGCATTTGATGGCCCGATGGGTGAGAAGTTGTCAAATCATGGCGGCGCGCGGCTCCATTTCGCCGGACGGCTCGAGGTCAACAGCTGGGGCGGGCGGCAGACGGTTCAACTCCGGCTTGAAGACGCGGCACAGGCCAGTTGATCCAGATATCCGGCGCGGCAAAAAACTTTCACAACCTTGCGTTTTTCGGCTTGCGGGGGTCACAGTGAAACCGTAAAAGGCGCTCCACAAGCCAGCGTGGCCCGTTCGTCTATCGGTTAGGACGCCAGGTTTTCAACCTGGAAAGAGGGGTTCGATTCCCCTACGGGCTGCCATTTGGCTAAAATGACTCAAGTGGCCCGTTCGTCTATCGGTTAGGACGCCAGGTTTTCAACCTGGAAAGAGGGGTTCGATTCCCCTACGGGCTGCCATTTGATTTCCTCTCAAATGCCGAATTTGTCGCCACACAGACCCTGGATCTGTTGCCAAACCGATTTGAACTCGGGCGTGTTTTCTGCAGCATAGTGGAAGTTTTTCATCAACCCGGTGAGCTGCGTGAATACCTGCCGCACCTCGGTCTTGTCGGCAAAGGCGGCTGTGGATTGCGTCACGTCATACACCAGCTTGAATGTCATTTTCTGGCGCTCAAGCGGGACGGTTGCATCCACCTTGTCGAAGGCATCCTGCTGTAGATAGACCATATCCACGAACAGCGCCTTTTGCTGGGTTACGAAATCTTCGGTGGTGACGCCTTCTTCGCCAGTGACCTGCATCATCTGGTCAACCTGCTCGCCCTTTTCGATCAGCTCAAGCAGATCACGGACCTTTCCGGTCCAGCCCGGCTCGGCGTTTTTGTCGTACCAATCGGATAACTGATCCGTATAGCGCGACCAGCTGAGCATCGGATCGACCGCCGGATAGAACCGTTTGTAGGCCCGTTCCGAGGACAGGCCGAGGAAACATTTGACCGTGGACAATGTCGACTGAGTCACCGGTTCGTCAAAGTTGCCACCAGCGGGCGAAACCGTGCCGATCAACGTCAGGCTCCCCAAATCACCGTCATTGGTTTTCACCGCGCCGGCGCGTTCATAAAGACCTTTGATCGAGCTTTCCAGATAGGCCGGGAACCCCTCTTCACCCGGTATCTCTTCTAACTTGCCCGAGGTTTCGCGCATCGCTTGCGCCCATCGGCTTGTGCTGTCGGCAATCAACAGCACGTCATAGCCCATCTGACGGTAGTATTCGCCCTGCGTGATGCCGGTGAAGATCGACGCCTCGCGGGCAGCGACGGGCATCGATGACGTGTTGCAGATGATGATCGTCCGGTCCATGAGGCTACCGCCTGTGGTGGGATCGGTCATCTTGGGAAATTCCGATATCGTTTCAACAACTTCCCCTGCCCTTTCGCCGCAGGCCACGACAATCACGATATCCACCTTGGCATTCCGCGCGATCAGGTTTTGCAGAACCGTCTTTCCCGCCCCGAACGGCCCCGGAATACAGGCCGTGCCCCCGCGTGCGATCGGAAAGAACGTGTCAATCAAACGCTGAGATGTCAGGACCGGTTCAGTCGGATACAACCGTTCTGACAGCGAGCGTTTCAGGATGCTTTCCGGCAGAGGCCGCCGCACAGGCCATTTCTGCGAGAGGGTCAGCGTGTGCTCTCCGCCCTGCTCATCTTCGAGCCGGGCAACGATATCGTGAATCGTGGCGGCACCTTTCTGAACCCAAACCACTTTGTAATCGCCGACCCAGTTGAAGGGCAGCATGATTTTGTGATTGAAATGCCCTTCGGGAACCGTGCCGATACTGTCGCCGGCGGTCACCATGTCACCCACCTTTACCGCAGGTGTAAACGACCACTTTGCCTGATCGTCCAGCGGTGCCACATCAGCCCCACGCGGCAGGAAAGTACCAAACTCTGCGGCCACTTTGGGCAGTGGCGATTGCAGCCCGTCGAACACCTGCCCAAGAAGGCCCGGACCCAGTTCCACTGAAAGCAATTGCCCTGACTGCTCCACGGGGTCGCCCACGGCCACTCCGTCCGTGCTCTCATACACCTGAACATCCGCCGTATCACCGCGCACGCGCAGGACCTCGGCTTTCAACCTCTCTTGCCGGTTGCCGGGACCAGGGCGCGTGGGCAGGATATAGACGACTTCGTTTTTGACCAGTTGCCCCGGCTGCCCCGACGCGTCTTGATTGGCCTGTATCTCTACCAACCCCTCCTGAACCGAGACGACGCGGGCGGTGGCGGTCTGCGTGGATTTCGTTGGGGCTGTCATGCGGTTGCTCCATCAAAGTCGATCTCGGCTGCGCCGGCCATGGCCTGCTGCGCCAGATGTTCAAATCTCTTGGCCGCGTCCTGCGCGTTGCTTTGCGCCCAGCGGTCAAAAATGTTCCAGATCAGCACGTAAATCGCCACTGCTTCGAAATCAAAATAATGGCGGGCGGCATGTCGCTTTAGCTGCTTGTGACTCACGGACAAAAGTAATCGTTCAAGCCCTAAAGGATCTTTGGCATCAAGCAACTGCCTGGCCTCTTTCATCCACGGCATCGGCCCGTCCAGCTTGAAAGTCGGATCGCTCCAATTGGCGGTAATGTGGCGGCTCCAACGCCCGAGGCCAAACGACCCTGACGGTGGACTTCCCCCCTGATGACGCAGGCGCAAGGCTGCAACCGCTGTGCGCAGATCCATTCGCTCAGTGAATACTTCGCGCAATGTCGGTTGCGGGATATCACGCAACGCATCTTTGCAGCGTTGAATTGCCTGCGAATCCGTGACGTCCATATCATAGTCGCTCCAATTCAGAGCGTGCTCCAACACCTTTAAAACGCGCGCATCCTCTGGCGTCAGCGCCGTCAGGCGCCGCTCTAACCGCAGCCGCGACAGGGGCGGCTGTTTGGCAATGAACAACCGCTCCGAGCCCGGCAAACTGCTGATCAGCGCGATATAGGCGTCGCGGTCGGACATCTCAGCGAATTACGCCTTCTAACACGGCGCGAAAGCGGGGTTGCAGATGCTCCATCAACAGCGCCGCAACCGCCTTGTCGGTCAGATCGAGAACAACGCCCTGATCATCGGCGCGCACCCTTATTCCATCCTGCACATCGTCTGACGCATGCAACTCGACCTGTTCGCGCAGCATATCCGCGGTCAATCCCAAGACAAACTTCGTCAGCTTACCGGACTGAATGTCATCGGCATTCTGCTTGATGTCCTGCTGCGTGGCGACTTTGGCTGGCAATATGACGTGAAGCTCTCCGTCCAGATTAGCCCCCTCTGCGGCGCGACCCACGACTTCTAGGATCATCTGTCTTAGCAGGTCCGGGTCCGCCATTTCCTTGGTGACCAGACGCTCAACATCTTCACGAAACCGGTCTGTCAGACCCGCCTTCATCGTCAGTACAGCGTCGCGCATCGCAGTGTTCAGCGCCTCTTCGCCAGCCGAGCGGTAATTGTCGGACTCGCTGCGCGCTTTTTTCTGATAGGCGTCCGCCTCGCGTTTGGCTTCGGCCAATATCTTCGCCGCTTCGGCCCTGGCATCAGCGCGCAGCTTTTCGGCATCTGCCTGCCCCGCAGCCACACCATCGTTGCGCAGTTTGTCGATCAGCGCGTCGACACCGTGTGAGATTATTCCATCCTGTGCCATCAGCTGATCCCCGCGCTAATGACCAAGGCGAAGACAAAGGCAAAAACGCCGAACCCTTCGATAATCGCGGCAGGCGCCAGCGAAAGGCCAAATATCTCGGGCTTTTCCTTGGTCGCATTGATCGCTGCCGCACATGCCCTTCCCTGCCAGATACCACAGTACATAAGCGCGATGCCGGATAGGATACCGATCCCGAACAGCCCGCCCGCGTTTTCCGGCGTCACATCGCGATTCAGCGTGAACATGATAACGATGCCATAGATCACCATCGTCGACGGAAAGGCCGAAACGCCAACAAATCGGCCATAGCCGCCCTCGGTCTCGGTCATGGCGCCGATACTGGCTTGGCCCGCAATAGCACAGCCAACGGCACTTGCTGCCGCACCCAGCGCCATCGGCGCATAAATCCCCAGCCAACCCAATGTCAGAACAAGCTCATTCATTCCTGAACCTCCTTGCGGGCAAACGGCCGAAAGACGATGCCTTCGTCCGGCAGACCCCATTTAAAGAATTCGATGTAATTAAGACGTAACCCGTGGACGACGCCGCTCATCATCGCGAGGGCGAAGTTGAGGATATGACCGATGATCAGGATCAGCAGCGCAAACAGGATACCTGGACCCTTCATTGCCTGCATCACCGAAACAGCCAAATCATTAAACGTAATCGCAAGCGATGCCGAGGCCAGACCAAGCGCAAACAGGCGCATATAGCTGAGCACATCACCAAACGCGCCCATCGCCCCGGCCAGCCCTTTCAGGCCATCAATCAGACGCCATAGCCAGTCGATTGGCTGTTTCATTTCACGTTCGCTGGAGAACAACAGAATAGCCAGAACGCCTGCGCCTAGAAGTATCGCGCCCGGTGTCGCAGCGCTTCCTTTCATATAGCTCAGCCACATCACAAAGCCGCCGATCAGCGCTGCGATCCAGCCCAGATTGGCGATGGCCCTGCGCTGCCCCCATGCCGCGCGTGCAGCCAACGCATTTGCCAGCACCAAATGCAGAACACCCACGACGATCGACACCATCATCATGGCCGCAAAGTTGTTCAGATCGAGCAGTTTGAGCCCGGCTAGTATCGACCCTTCACGCGGTGCAACCCCGAAATAGCTTCCGACCAGAACGCCGTACAGAATGGTCGCTCCCGCGATGATCAACCCGTACCGGCGCCACGATTGCAGCGCAGGCGTTCCCTCCATGCGTTTCCAGAACAATAGCAAGCCCAGCAGGATTACAGCCCCGTATCCCGCATCGGCCACGATCATGGCAAAGAAAAAGGCAAACGAGGCAGCTACAATGATGCTAGGGTCCCAATCCCTGTAGCCCGGGACTTGATAAAACAGCGCCAAGTCTACGGCAGCGCTTCGTTTTTCCGGCTGCTCAAGCAGTGTGGGAGGGGTGTCATCAGGGCCAGGATCTTCGATCAGCACGGCCGCGTTTTTTGACTCAGCCATGTCCAGAAGCGCATCAATGCGATCCTCGGGCACCCAGCCTTGCAGCGCAAACATAGCCTCTTCATCGCGTACTTTCTGGGTCGCATGGGCCAGTTCTGCCGCACTTTCTGCGACGGAAAGATTGCGCCGCATAAATGTCAGGTACCGGGTTTGCGCAACACGCTCAGCCTCAAGGGCTTCAATGGCGATCTCGGCTTCTTCCAGCTGCGCCTCCAACTCATGGATCGGCAACGAGCCGGTATGAGTGCGCGGTACGGGTAGAATATCGTCGTCGGGCTCATCAGGGGCAATCAGTACAGCGTAGATGAACCGGTGATCCTGCTCTAAGATCGCCCAAGGCAGCGTCAATGCCTCCAACGTGCCGCGGTGCTTCAGCGGCAGTTGATAAAACCACAGCCGGTTGCCTGCCAGAACATCATCGGGTGGAAAGTCCAAATCCCCCCAGGGTCGCACCTGCGAAATCCGATGGGCCAGAAAGTCGCGCCGGTCAGTCACCTCGCGCGACCGCTGCATCAGATCAAGGACATCCTTGACGAACTTGTTCATATCAAAGTCCCGGTCACGCTGAATTTGACGACGGGGTTCAGGCACATCTGTTAGAAATCTCAGGGCCTTATACGCGTTTCTTGCACCGCGCTCACTAACCTTTTCCGGCTCGGCGGGCAGAGGGACCAAGGGCAAGACATGCATGCATCCCAACTCTTGCAACGCCTCAAGCGTCTCGGTTTTCTGGGCCGCCCGACCTACCAGCGACAGTTTTTTCAGGCGTGCGACACTCATGAGAGAGCCTCACGCGCATGTTTACGCTTCGAGATTTTCGAGCGTACAACCGCCTGCATCTGCTCATCGCTCAGGTAGATACGGATTTTCTTGATGTTGGCCTTGGCACGCGGGATCAGGACCTTTTCAAACAGGTTCACACGTTGCGTGATCGTAGCGACCGCCTTGTCAAAGATTTTTACGCGTTCTTCGGCCACTTTTACCCGCAGGCGGGCCTCGATCATGTCATGCAGCAACTGCGCAGCCGCATCGACCCAATGAGGTTTGGCCAGCAGGGAATAGGGCCGCACGGCAACTTCAATCCGGTCCAAAGCGGGCATTTTGACACCTACGACGTTCACCTCTTTGACCCGGTAGTCCTTCAACTCGACCAGCCCGTCCAGATCGACGCCCTGTTGTGCCAGCATGGGCAGTTTCGCCCCAACCTGTTGAGCCAATGCACTTACTTCTTCTTCAAGGCGCGCAACCTCATCGCGCGCCTTGGCGCGTTCCGCCATCAATTGCTGGCGCTTCAAATCCAGCGACGGCAGGAAGCGTTCATAGCTTTTCAGCTGCGTTTGCTGGCGCGCCAGCGACGATTTATTCAGCTGCAACCGCGCCATCTGCATCCTTTGGAAAATACTTGTCGACCAAGGCTTGCTTCATCAGCAACTGTTCTGGCGCAAAACACTCGGCCAGCGTTTTCCAGCCCAAATCCAGCGCCTCTTCCAAGGGGATCGAGACGTTGATGTCCATAAAACGCGACCGAAACAGAGCGCCAAATTTTAGCAACTGGTGATCGTAATCCGACAGATCGAACGCCATCGCCTGCTTTTGCGCGGCATCGCGGCTTTCCGAATAGAACCGGATCATGGTGTTCATGATCTGCCCATGATCCTCACGCGTGGTTTTGCCAATCACGTTCTGCTTGAGGCGCGACAGGCTTCCGAATGGATCAATCACACCGGAATGCAGATAGAACTGCCCTTCGGTGATATAGCCCGTATTGTCCGGCACCGGGTGGGTCACGTCATTGCCTGGCATCGTTGTCACAGTCAGGACGGTCACTGATCCACCTTTGGCATAATCGCACGCCTTCTCATATCGGCGGGCCAACTGCGAATAGAGATCGCCCATATACCCGCGCTGCGATGGGACACGTTCCTGGCTGATTCCAACCTCTTTCATCGCGTCAGCGAAAGCAGTCATGTCCGTCAGCAGGACCAGCACGCGCTTGCCTTCTTCCACAGCGAACTTTTCCGCGACGGCCAGCGCCATGTCTGGCACCAGAAGGCGTTCCACCAATGGGTCCATCGCCTGATTGACAAACATCACTGTCCGCGAGAACACTCCCGCATCCTCGAAAGACGTGCGGAAGGTGTGATAGTCGTCAAAGATCAGGCCCAAGCCCCCGAAAACAACGATATCGGCATCTGCTTGGATTCCAATCCGGCTGAGAAACGCGTTGAACGGCTCGCCCGAAACCGAGAAGATCGGAATTTTCTGACTTTCGACCAGCGTATTGAATACGTCAATCATTGGTGCATCAGTGCGAATCATCCTGTTGGGAACCGCGCGTTCTGCCGGGTTCACGGTAGGGCCGCCAATGTCGATTCTGGGCTCAGCGGACAAGTCAGGCCCGCCGTCAATCGCCACCCCGGCACCGTCAAAAACACGTCCTAGTATGTTCGCCGAATAAGGCGTCTGCATTGGGTGGCCAAGAAAGGTCGCCGTTGCCTCGGTCGAAATCCCCTTGGTGCCCGAGAACACCTGCAGCGTTACCACATCCCGGTCGATGAAGATCGCCTGCGCAAGGGTTTTGCGCCCATCGATCGTCTCAATCACCGCCAGATCATTGAATCGAACCGCTGCGTCCGCAGAGCCATCCAGAGGCACCCTAACTTTTATCGTGTCTCCCACGATTTCCAGAACGCGCGTGTACTTCAACAGACTCCGGGACATGGTCTATCCTCATGCGTCTAAATGTTTTTTTACTATTCCGCGCTGCGGGCGGCAGCGGTCTTTTTGCAATCTTATTTGCACCTTACAACGAATTCACGAATTAGCAACTGAGGACGGAACTGCGGGCCAAAACCAGCGAATTTCGCACTTACTAAAAATTTAGTTTGACACTTGCGCAGAAAATCGCTGATGCTGTCCGGCATCCGGTTTCGACCGGAAGCCATAACCTTTGGGAGGAGACAGATGCGGAGACATCTACTTTCCGCTGTGGCGGCAGCAGCCGTCATTGCGGGGCACGGTCCAGCTTGGGCCGACGAAGCCGCAGCACAACGTTGGATAGACGACGAATTCCAGCCATCGACCTTGTCGAAAGACGAACAGATGGCCGAGATGCAGTGGTTCATCGAAGCTGCACAACCCTACGCCGGCATGGAAATCAACGTCCTGTCCGAAGGCATCCCGACCCACTCGTATGAATCCGAGGTCCTGACCAAGGCGTTCGAGGAAATCACGGGCATTAAGGTCAACCACCAGATTCTTGGCGAAGGCGAAGTGGTTCAGGCCGTACAAACCCAGATGCAGACCGGCCGGAACCTGTATGACGGCTACGTCAACGACAGTGACCTGATCGGCACCCACTCGCGCCTGCAACTGGCGTATAACCTGACCGAGCAGATGGGCGGTGAATGGGCGGCATCAACCTCGCCGACGCTGGATCTGGATGACTTCATGGGCATTCAGTTCACCACCGGCCCGGACGGCAACCTGTATCAGCTGCCTGACCAGCAGTTTGCGAACCTCTATTGGTTCCGCAAGGACTGGTTCGACAACGAAGAGTACAAAGCCGCGTTCAAAGAGAAATACGGCTATGATCTGGGTGTGCCGGTCAACTGGTCCGCTTACGAAGACATTGCCGAATTCTTCACCAACGACGTGAAGGAAATCGACGGTGTCGCGATCTACGGTCACATGGATTACGGCAAGCGCGCGCCTGACCTTGGCTGGCGTATGACCGATGCCTGGCTGTCGATGGCTGGTGCCGGTGACGTTGGTGAACCGAACGGCGTTCCGGTTGACGAATGGGGCATCCGCATGGAAGCGGGCACCTGTAACCCTGTTGGTGCGTCCGTCTCGCGCGGTGGTGCTGCAAACGGTCCAGCTGCGGTCTACGCGATCCGCAAGTGGGATGAATGGCTGCGGAACTATGCGCCTCCGGGTGCGGCTTCTTACGACTTCTACCAGTCGCTACCGGCGCTCAGCCAAGGCAACGTGGCCCAGCAGATCTTCTGGTACACCGCGTTTACCGCCGACATGGTGAAGCCGAAGTCCGAAGGCAACAACACCGTGGATGACGAAGGCACGCCGCTGTGGCGTATGGCGCCCAGCCCGCATGGCCCCTATTGGGAAGAAGGCCAGAAGGTTGGCTATCAGGACGTGGGGTCATGGACCTTCCTGAAATCGACCCCTGCGGATCGTGCTCAGGCAGCTTGGCTCTATGCTCAGTTCGTGACGTCCAAGACCGTGGATGTGAAGAAGTCTCATGTGGGTCTGACATTCATTCGCGACAGCTCGGTCAACCACGAGTCGTTCACCGAACGCGCACCCAAGCTGGGTGGCCTGGTCGAGTTCTACCGCTCGCCCGACCGTGTGGCATGGTCGCCGACCGGCATCAACGTGCCGGACTATCCGAAGCTGGCCCAAATCTGGTGGCAGCAGATCGGTGACGTGAACTCGGGCGCCTTCACCCCGCAAGAGGCGATGGATCGTCTGGCTGAAGAGATGGACATCACCATGTCCCGGATGCAGGCCGCTGACGAAAGCGCCGGCATCTACGGTGGCTGCGGCCCGCGTCTGAACGAACCGCAGGATCCAACCTTCTGGCTGGAACAGCCGGGTTCGCCTAAGGCCAAGCTGGAAAACGAAAAGCCGCAGGGCCAGACCGTCAACTATGACGAACTGGTAGCGCGCTGGCAGGCCCAGTAAACCCACGAGAACCGGGGATGCCGTTCAGGCATCCCCATCCCAATACCAGTGCGGCGCACTGAAGGACCGGAACCCACGGACATGATCGAACTTCAAGACGCGACCAAACGGGTCGGTAACGTCATCCATATCAAACCTACTTCGCTGACCTTGCAGACTGGTCACTTTAATGTGCTGCTTGGGGCCACCGGGTCGGGCAAGACCTCTCTGATCAAGATGATGGCCGGGCTGGACCCGATTGCCCAAGGCAAAGTCTTGATGGATGGGCAGGACGTGACGCGGCTGAACACGCAAAAGCGGCAGATCAGCCTCGTGCACCAGTTTTTTGTGAACTATCCGCACATGACCGTCTTTGACAATATCGCCTCACCCCTGCGCGTGGCAGGCATGGCGAAATCCGAGATCGAAGGCCGCGTCGAAGAAGCTGCCGATCTGCTGCAGCTTCGCCCGATGCTGCACCGCCGCCCCCATGAACTGTCTGGCGGGCAGCAACAACGTACCGCGCTGGCCCGCGCCATCGCCAAAGAAAGCCGCGCGGTGTTCCTCGATGAACCGCTGGCGAACCTTGACTATAAACTGCGCGAGGAACTGCGTGAGCAACTGCCCGACCTGTTCGCTGGGCGCGGTGCCGTAGTGGTCTATGCTACTTCGGAACCCGAAGAGGCACTATTGCTGGGCGGCTATACTGCACTGATGGAGGACGGACGCGTCACGCAATTCGGACCCACCGCAGATATCTATCGCAACCCCGAAAACATCGCCGCCGCACGGGTTTTCTCTGACCCGCCGATCAATGTTGCGCGTATCACCGTGTCTGGTGCTCAGGCGCAACTGGCCGGTGGTGGCGGCTGGACTGTCACGGACATGAAGGATGGTGAATACATGGTTGCTGTCCGCCCGCACCGCGTAACGCCGTACCGGACATCAGACGCGGATGTAGAACTGACAGGCCGGGTGCTTGTGACCGAGCTTTCGGGCTCTGACTCCAGTGCGCATTTCCGTCACGGGGCGGATGATTGGGTGTCCCTGGCAGCCGGTGTCCATCCCTATGAGGTTGGCGAGGATCACAGTTTCTACATGAACCCGGCCCACTGCCGGTATTTCGGCCAAGACGGCCAAAGGGTAGCCTGACATGGCACAGATCAAGCTTTCAAACCTACGACACAGCTATATGCCCGCGCCGCAAGGCCCCGAGGACTATGCGCTGAAGGAAATCGACGTGACCTGGCGCGATGGCGGGGCGTATGCGCTGCTTGGGCCGTCCGGTTGCGGCAAGTCCACGCTTTTGAACATCATCTCAGGCTTGCTGACACCATCCGAGGGTCAGATTCTGTTCGATGACCGCGACGTCACCACCCTGCCCCCCGACCAGCGCAACATCGCGCAGGTGTTCCAGTTTCCGGTGATCTACGACACGATGACCGTGGGTGAAAATTTGGCCTTCCCGCTAAAGAACCGCGGCGTTGACCCGGCGACAATCAAGCGCCGCGTCGATGAGATTGCCGAGATGCTGGACGTCACGGATATGCTGAACACCCGCGCCTCGGGTCTGAGCCCGGACAACAAGCAAAAGATCTCGATGGGTCGTGGTCTGGTCCGCGACGATGTGAATGCGGTGATGTTTGATGAACCGCTGACGGTGATCGACCCGCATCTGAAATGGAAGCTGCGGTCGAAGCTGAAAGAACTGCACCAGCGCGTCAAAGCCACGATGATCTACGTAACCCACGACCAGACCGAGGCGCTGACCTTCGCGGATGAGGTCGTGGTCATGCAGGAAGGCGAAGTGGTGCAGATCGGCACCCCGGTTGAGCTGTTTGAGCGCCCCCAACACACATTTGTCGGCCACTTCATCGGCTCGCCCGGTATGAATGTTCTGCCCTGTGAAACCAAAGGCGACCGGGCGGTGTTCGAAGGGCATGAAGTCGTGCTGGAAGGCCCGACCCATGGCGATGGTGGGCGCACCGATCTGGGTATTCGCCCAGAATATGTGGGCTTCGGCGACACCGGCATTCCGGCGCATGTGACCAAAGTTTCGGATATCGGCCGCCACTACGTCGTCAGTGCGATGGTTGGCAACACGGCTCTGAAGGCGGTGACAGAACACACAGTCCCTGAGCCCGGCTCGCAGGTTTTCCTGCAATTCAAACCTGAACAATCCCGCGTCTATCGTGATGGCTGGATCGCAACCGAGGAGCGGGCGCAATGAGAACGGAAAACCAAAAAGCATGGTTCTTTGTCTTGCCGGTCCTTGCACTGGTTGCGTTCAACGCACTTGTGCCGATGATGACCGTGGTCAACTACTCGGTTCAGGAAACCTTTGGCAATAACCAGTTCTTCTGGGAAGGGCTTGGATGGTTTGAGCAAATCCTGCGCTCTGATCGGTTCCAAGCCGCTTTGGGGCGTCAATTCCTGTTTACTTTCATGATCTTGCTGATCGAAGTTCCCTTAGGCATCATCGTGGCCCTGTCCATGCCGCGCAAAGGATTCTGGGTACCAGTTTGCCTTGTGCTGATGGCCTTGCCGATGCTGATCCCATGGAACGTAGTCGGATCGATGTGGAACATCTTTACCCTGCCCAAAATCGGCCTGATGGGATACTTCCTGAATGACGTTCTGGGTATCAACTATGACATGACGCAGCAGCCCCTTTCGGCCTGGATCACCGTGATTGTCATGGATGTGTGGCACTGGACCTCACTGGTTGTTCTTCTGTGCTATGCGGGCCTGGTGTCGATCCCCGACGCGTACTATCAGGCGGCCAAAATCGACGGTGCAAGCCCATGGTCGGTGTTTCGCTATATCCAACTGCCCAAGATGAAGACCGTGCTGACCATCGCCGTTCTGCTGCGCTTCATGGACAGTTTCAATATCTATACCGAGCCTTTCGTCCTGACCGGCGGCGGCCCCGGCAACTCAACCACCCTGTTGTCGATCGACCTTGTGAAGATCGCACTGGGACAGTTCGACCTTGGTCCTGCGGCCGCGATGAGCCTGATCTACTTCGCCATCACGCTGCTGGTTAGCTGGGTCTTCTACACACTGATGACAAAGGATGACGCGCAATGAAGAAGCGGTCCCTTATCCCGATCCTGTATATCGCGTTCCTTATGCTGCCGATCTATTGGCTGGTGGCGATGTCCTTCAAGACCACGAATGAGATCCTGTCAGGCTTTTCCCTGTTCCCTCAGACCTTTACGCTGGAGAACTATATCACCATCTTCACCGATCCGACGTGGTACTGGGGCTACATCAACTCGATCATCTATGTGACGATCAACACGGTGCTTTCAGTCTGTGTTGCTCTGCCAGCGGCCTATGCGTTCTCGCGCTATCGGTTCCTTGGTGACAAGCAGCTGTTCTTCTGGCTGCTGACCAACCGGATGGCTCCGGCGGCGGTGTTTGCGTTGCCCTTCTTCCAACTCTACTCGTCGATCCACCTTTTCGATACCTATCTGGCCGTGGCACTGGCGCATACATTATTCAACGTGCCGCTAGCGGTTTGGATTTTGGAAGGCTTCATGCGCGGCATCCCGAAGGAACTGGACGAGACAGCCTATGTCGATGGCTACTCCTTCCCCCGCTTTTTCGTGACGATCTTCCTGCCCAACATCAAAGCCGGTGTCGGCGTCGCGGCCTTCTTCTGCTTCATGTTCTCATGGGTCGAGATGTTGCTGGCCAAGACCCTGACAGCAGTCGAGGCCAAACCAATCGCCGCCGTCATGACCCGCACCGCCTCCAGCGCGGGATACGAGCTGGGTCTTCTGGCCGCTGCCGGCACACTTACCATTATCCCCGGCGCCATCGTCATCTGGTTTGTCCGCAACTACATCGCGCGTGGTTTCGCGATGGGACGTGTGTGAGGTTCGATATGCGTAAACTTCTTCTCACCCTCCCCTTCCTCCCCTCTGCTGCGTTTGCCCAAGCGCAGGCCGGTTGGGGCAATGTCGGCCAGCAAGAGGAAAAAGGTTTCTCTTGGACCGATCCGCTTTGGCCCGACTTCTGGATGGCCTGGACCCCGGCAACGCTGGCGCTGTTCATTGGTATCTTTTCCGCCATCGCCCTGATTGGCGTACTGGAAGGGTTCAAGTACCGCGACGGGATTGAGCGTCGCGGCGTGCTGGGCCTGACGACCACGCTTGGCGATCGGCTGTTCATCACTCTTCTAGGGTCCGCCTATATCTTCCTGGCCTGGCTTGGTTTGGTGGGGCAGCCAGTCTGGGCACCGCTTTTCCTTTCCATCGGCTGGGGATTCTTCGTCTTCTGGAAAGTTTGAGCTTTGCGAAACAGTGAAAGGATGCTTGTCTGTCAGGCATAACAATGGATGCGACACGAACGACCGATGCGTAAGAAAAAGACGACAAACCTTCTGACTGAAGTGGAGCTTGAGTTCATGAATGAACTTTGGGCGCTTGGTCAGGGTTCGGTCCGTGACGTGCTTGATCGCCTGCCACCAGAACGCAATCTGGCGTATACTTCCGGCGCAACCATTCTGCGGATTCTTGATGAAAAAGGGTTTGTGGAAAGCCGCAAGGATGGAAAAACGCTGATTTATAAGCCGCTTCTGGAAAAAGACAGATATCAATCGCGGTCGTTGCAGAACCTGTCGCGGACACTGTTTGACGACACGCCGGCAAGGTTGGTTGCAAGGCTGGTCGACGACGTAGGTCTAAGCGAAGCTGATCTAGAGGAAATTCGGGCACTGGTAGAGAGGAGACTGCAAAATGACAGCGGTTAAACCGGTTCTCGACGCATATCTGGAATGGAACCTGATCCTTGGCCTGGCTGCGCTTATCTGGCTTGCCGCACGGGTCGTTCTTTCCAAAACTACCCTCAGCCGCGGATTCGTGGCGCAACTGCGCACGCTCAAGGTGTTGTGCCTTTGCGTGAGCCTCAGCCCTCTTCTGGCACTGGGTGTATCTGCACTGGCGTCTCACACTCCGGCCAAAGGTACTGTGGCCATTGGTGATATCGCAGTGGCAGCGTATCTGCGTGGTGACATTGCCATGCCCGCAACACAGTTCGAAACGCTATTGAACACGCGCCAACGCTGGGTAGAGCTGTTATTAAGCGGCGATCATCCGGTCCTGGATATTGTCCTTGCGCTGCTCGCAATGGTCTCTGTGGTATACGCCGTTCGCCTCGTTCGTGATGGGCTGTCGATCCGCGAAACGGTGAAGGCCAGTTTCCTGTGGCGCCGCTCTGCCAAGGTTGACATTCGACTGTCTGACCGTATCGCGGTGCCCTTCGCGGTGCGCGGTCTGCGACGGCGCCATGTCGTGCTGCCCTCGCACCTGCTGGATTCACCCCGAGAGTTGCGCTTTGCCCTCGCACATGAGCTTGAACATATTCGCGCCGGAGATGTTGAGTGGGAGTTGGGGTTTGAGATACTTCGCCCGCTGTTGTTCTGGAACCCTGCATATATTTTGCTGAAGTACCAGTTCGATCGGCTGCGCGAATTGGCCTGCGATCAGTCGGTTGTGGTCCGCAGGGGTATCAATGCCCAAGATTATACCGCCTGTCTGCTCGACTATTGCGCCCGTACCGTCGTGCATGGCAGCCCGCGAGTTTTGAATGTTGCCCTGGTGACCGGAGGCAAAGCCAAAAAAGTGCTGCGCCAACGTGTGATTGCGCTGGGTGATGCGCCATCGATGCACCGCCAGTTGCCGTTCATGTTGCTCGGACAAACGGTTCTCTTTGCACTTATCCTCGGGCTGGCGGCCGCATCAGTGCAGCAGACCGAGGATTGGAGCCATGACCGCCTTATGTTGTCGACTGTTGTGAACCTGGAAAGGTTAGAAGCCAGGAACCAGGGCAACTGATACGGCGCAGTACAGAGACTACGGCAAGCACAAACAGCTAATCAGCCTTGAAACGTGTGTGGTTTCTTGCCCCGGTACGGCCCAAGCGCCTAACCTGTCTAGCCGGACCAAAGCGCGATTTCGTCCCCATCTATGATGATGGCCAGATCCCAGAATTTCCTGATTTCCTCTTCAGCGGCCTGCGCTGCCGAAGGGTCATCCGGGATGCGCTCAACTCGGAACCCGAATTGTTCAAGCCCGCTATAATCAACACGACATAAAATGACAGGAAGCACTTCGCGTTCCATTGCCGCGGCGGCAAGAACCCTCGCTATTTTATGCGCGGATTTTGGAGGTTGTAGAATCCGAACGCCGATATACGTCGGATTGCTGGCATCCCGTTCCCAAAGGGACGCTGACGGCGTTAGATCCATCTCATGGAATACAACCTTCCCCGATGGTTTGGGCTTTTGACCATCGGTGATCAAGCTGTCCAGTTGCACCGGACGCTTTGGTGTCGTTCTGCTGAGGATTTCGAACCAAGAGATATCTGTCATTTTTCGTCTTTGACCTGTGCTATGATCCGGGCTGCCTCGGCCGCGCCGGTTTCGGGTAGTTCGATCTTTTCCAACGCAGATCGATAGAGTTCCAAATCACCTTGATCCAAACAATCCGACACTGTTCGTTCCAATTTCATAAATTCTTTTTCCGTGATGATTGCGCACAGATCGCGATCCGCCAAAGCTCGGGCGCGGCGTTCCTGATCGTCCAGATAGGGCGCGGATTGCGGGATCAGGATTGCCGGGATTTTGTTGTACAGAACCTCAAGCACCGAGTTGTAACCCGCCGCTGAGATAACCAAGTCCGCAGCCAGGCAAAGCCTCGTCGCTTCGAAAGTCTGGACGACGCGCGTGTTCGTCCATCCAAACGTTGCGGGCTGAACCTTGCTTCCGGGCCAAGTGACAACAAGGTGCAAACAGTCTTCGCGGTCTTCCAGCATACCGGATATTGCCTGAAGCTGCGCTGACCGGTCAGACGCGACGCCCCCGCCCAGCATGCTGATGACCAACTGTTTGAACTCGCGCCCGAACCGCTCGGCCAGTCTGGACCTAAGCTGATTGCTTTCTTCTTCGCTTTGCGTCACTTGACGAAAAATCGGGCCGACGTTGTGAACATGGCTACCGTGGCTGTAGGTATCATTCAGTTCATCAAAAGCCTCGGACGGCACTATGACGCGATCAAACACCTTCTCTCGCTGCACCATTCTGTGCCTGGATCGTCCGTCAGGAAACAAGCCCCGCCTTACCCAAACTGCAGACAGGTTCCGCTCCAGTATGACGCGGTAGACAGAGTCAAAGACGTGACCTCCATCAAAAACCAACGTATCGCCTGCTTGCAGGGCGGCACCTAGTCGTCGGTATGTCAGAACGTCGTTTCCATTGGCATTGTCCGTCATGTCAGTGCGCTGAACCAGTGGAATGCAGTCGATGCCTTCTCGACGAACAAGGGGGACGCAACTGGGAAAGGCCGCAAAGATCGGAGAAATGTCGCCGGGCAACGCTTTGGCAATCACTGTGCAACGCTGCGCATGGCCCAGGCCCACGCCGTTTGTCGGGTAAAACAGGGTTCGTTGCGACCTTTCTTTTGGTTGGCGCGTTTTGGGCCGCAGGCCCGCCGCTGCTTCCAAACGGGATATGTCAACGGAATGCAACCACTGCGATCTTGTCGCTTGCTCAGCGATCTGAGAGGTATTTCCAAGCACCTTTCCAGTCAGATACCCCGCCAGCGCCAACGGAGTTTTGGGCCCAAGCAAGGCAGGCACGCCAGACGACACAATGGCCTCGTCATCCGTGCAGTCGATCGCAACACCGCCGCTGGCGATCAATTCGATCGTGAAGTCCGCCATACGCACTCCCGCGATGCCGCTGCCGAACATCACAAGAACATCAGTGGACCTTGCCAGAGTATGCGGGGAAAGATCCGTATAAAGGTTGGCTGGCAGATCGTGGAAAGGCGAGGACCGGATCACCTCTTTTTGCGCCCCGCTCACGATCAGTCGCAGATTGTAAACCAGTTGATTACTCATCCGCGAAAAGCAGGACAAGATTTCCGGGTTGTCCAATTCCATCGAACCCAACACGATTGTTACATTCGGCACCTTGCGCACCGCCCTGGGCGCTGGTTGAATTTCAGTCATCAAAGGACTGGCTGCAGCAGGCAGCAAAGAGCGTGGCTGAAGTTCCGTCAGGTCGATCACGTTGGCTTCGCGGCCAAGCGCATAGGCCAAACGCGACTTTGCCCCGACATAACTTTGCTGGGTTGCAAATCGGCCTGTGGCAATAACCGGAACATCCGCGCCAAGCTGTTTTTGCCTGAGGGAGGCAAGAAGCCGATCGCCGATGTCCTCGGCACCCAGAACGAATAAGGTATCAACCTCGTACTCATCTGGATCGACAAGAAACTTTGAAGCCTCATAGACACGTCCCCGCCCCGCGTTTTCCGGCAGGTATTCTGCATCGATGCAAGCGCTATAACCGCGCGTGGAAAGCTGTTCGGCCAAGATCAATTGCGCATCGAATGAACGTAATGAGCGCGTGCCTGCTTCGACAAAGATCATCTCAGAACCTCGCTCTGTGCCGTCAGAACACTTGCCAACATCGTCCTGAAGCTTGCAGCGGAGTACTGCGCCAGTGATGTCTTCGACCTTGTTACCTGCTCATGATACCGGTCCGGTTTCGCGATAAGATCGGAAATGATCTGGTCAACGTCACCTGGATGACAGCTAACGACAGCATCGCCAAACGTAGCCGCGGTTTCCGGGTTCGAAAGAACGACTTTGCCGGCGGCAAGGGCTTCGGCAATGGCGCGGCCAAAACTCTCTTGCCAGGTTGGTGCTGTGAAATAGACGTAAAAGTCGATCATGGAAAAAAACTCATCCACGCTGATCCCGTCAAACGGCAGCATTTTCCAATGCGCACGTAGAACCTTGGCGTTCAGCAGGGCATCCGCACCCAGGATAACATTGCTTTTGGCGTGTTTGGGAAAGCAGCTATCGAGATCATCGATAGACGGAAACTTTTCAAACCCGGGCCGAGAGTGCCGCCCCCGTCGGTCCTCTGGCTTTTCGCAGGGGGATTGAACTTCGGTCTGGCAAATATTGAACCAGTCTGCATCCAACACCGCCCATTGCCGCGCGATGCGTGACATCGCCAACCATTCCTTTACCGTCTTGCGGTTGTACGGCGATATCGGAGCAAGATATTTTCTAAGTGCCAGCGTCGCTTCCTCAATACGGCTCAGGCAGGCCAAGACGTCGAAACCCTCTGCTCCGCCGGGGCGCAGAAAGTTCTCATGCGTCACCACGATCAGTGACCGAGCGAATATCTTGGTGTTCAACGCGTCTTGAAACTTTAGGAACGCAGGATTGTGTAGGATTACGAAATCAGCACTTATCCGGGGCGCATCCCAAACCAGGGGAATTCGTAATTCATCCAGAACGCGACGCAAGACTGGTGCCACGTTTTGGTTTTCGCCAAAAGTTTTGGACGTGACTGCATGCACCTCAACGATTCCAAACTCGACAGCCACCCGAAGTTCGGCCGCGACGGCGGCAGACGTACCGCCTGAGAACCGGGGCTCAATGACGTAGGCAATTTTCGGGAAGGCCGAGCGAGTAATGGCGTCGAACACGGACATCAGGACTAGTGTGTCAGCTCGTTGTCAGCCGCCGTATCGCTTGCATTAACCGCTGGGCTGGCCGTGTAGCCAAAGTTCAAATTCCCCGCGGACGCGGCATCATAGAAATTTCGCAACTCGACCGACAGCTCATCCTCACCAGCAAGCAATTCCGGGTTTCGTTCAAGGTAGGACCGCAGCGCCTGGGTGTCGTTGGCGGACAGCAACTGATCTATGACAAGCAACTGCTCAAGCGTGATTTCAGCTCGCGCACCGTGCGTCGTCGCCAGAAACAGCAGAGCAGTTACAATGCCCATGAGCCTGCTATTGGTCATATAGAAAAACCCTATCGATACTTGTTAACAATACTTCCACTTTACTTCGAAACATCACATTCAAAAATAGAATAGCGTATTTAGTTGGCTGTTGTCCTGAGTTTTTTCAGAACCTGACTTCTGAGACGGGTGACTGACGCGTTTGTTGGCGCGCTTCGGCTGGGGCTTGAGGCCGTGCGTTTAACCGGTGCAGGACCAGCCCCTTCGCCAGCCAGATACAACTCGACCAGCCCGCTTGGTGTTTTTGAGTTTGAGCCGGTGAAATCCCTCAGCAACGCGCCCGCAGCTTCTGCAAGCGCCGCAGCCTGCGCCGCATCCTGCTGGTGGTAAAATCGCACATTGGATTGCGACACCCTGTAACCAACGCGGGCTGTGCCGCTCAATTCATGGCCCGTGTTTTTTAAATCAGCCACAACCGCCGCTACCGCGTCTTCTGACAGTTGGTTCGGCGCGTACAGTCTGAATGCAGCGCTTGTACCGACAGGTGCGTTATCGAGTGGTTCAACGATTTCAATAGAAAGGGCCGCTGGTTCTGACGGCTTCTCTTCCTGCTCCAACGGGTTTGGTCGCAGGGTAAGTGCGCGCGGCTGAAAGGCCGGTGGGCTGAGCGCCACGTCGTCAAGCAAGACCGAAGGATCAGATGCCGCCGCTATCAATTCTCCAGTCACAGGTGCGACCGACACAGGCAGGTCTGGCGAACGAACCCCAACTTGCAACGGCGCCAACGCCGCGTTGCTCAAACGGGCGGGCGATTGCGGCAAAGCAATCTCTGCAAGCACGTTTGGCGCGCGCTGTCTGGGAACAGTCGGGACGACCGAGACAGTGATTGGCTCAAAATCGGTAGAATTTTCAAATGTCGGCGCAAGTGCTGAGACGAAAAACTCCGGCGTGTAGTCATATGGAAGGAAACTGGGGTTTGCTTCTCGTCTGGGCAGATAGCCGGGGCCTCCCACAGGCATCAGCGGTTGCTCCAGCGCTGGGACATAAGAAAGAACACTTGGCGCGGCGCTTGCGGGGTTCGTTGGCAAGGTTGCCTCGGTCCCCCCTGCCAGACCCGACAATGGCGGTGCCAGAGCCGCAAGGCTGTCCAGATCGTCAGACTCAGCCAATGCGTCTTCAAGAGCTGGCGGGCTTGTTGGCCCTGTGTCAAACAAATCCGCGGAAACGACCTGATCACCCGTACCCGCAAACAGATCAGATTGCAGTGCCCCTGTTTGCAGACCGTCCTGCAATGGGACTGGTTCTGCCAGCTCAGACCCGGTTGCCCCCGATCCCGCCAATTCCGGCGCGTCTGGCGAGCGCCCCCCGGTCATCATAAGGATAACAGAAGACGAAACAGCCGCGCCGATCACACAGCCCAAGGCGATCAAACCGAATTTAACCTTGCGGCGCGCACGCTGATGGTCTTCCAATCTTTGAGCAAGCTTTTTCGAAATGCGGTGGTCAACTTCTTCGGGGGACAGCCTGAGGCTATATTCAGTGTCCTGCTGCTCGCTTTCCTGTTGGTTAAGGTCATCTGCGGTTGCAGCATCTTCTTTGGGTTGGGGAGACGGAGCTGCGCTCTGGTCGGGTTCTGCTGCACTGTTTTGCGGTGGCGCAGATGCGTTTTCCGGGGTTTTGCCAGTCGCGCCACCCGCAGATTCGGTGTTTTGGCCGGGATTTACCGACTCACCTCTTCGCCGAATAAACTCGGCGTTTCGCTGTTGCCGGGCTTGTTCCAGACTTTCTGACCACGGCTTTTGTGCGGCTTTAGCTTGCTCACCTATGGTTGATTGCGCTGCCTTGCCCTGATCCGGTTTTGCTGTTTGAGGCGTTTTACCTTTCGGAGTATCCGTCGAGCGCTTTATCTCTTGCTCTAACCGAGCCTTTTCAAGCACTTTCTGCCATTCAGGAGACTGAACAAAATCGTAGATATCCGCCGTTTTACCGGCGTTCTTCCTGGCAACTTCAGGTCGAGCTTTTGGGCCGTTAGCCTTCGTCATAAATTTCCCCCGACTGTCCGCCTTGGTAAGCTTTAAGCCGTTGTAAATTAGGCAAACTGAATACGCCTAAATGTCATAAATTCAAAAATTTTATATATAGATTATAAAAAGAGGTGCATACGAAAACAAGTCAACGGCGCTGACCTCGTATTATGATCACGCAGGCATGCCCCATCGGCCCGAATTCTGATGCGTTGCAACCGTAAAAAAGTCGCGCGCACCACTCGGTAAACATTTTGTCCGGGAACGGAATTCAAGCTAGACTGAGATCATTGGTAAGTGCCACAGGCTCGCGCTTGGGTCGGAGGCTGCGACATCATAAAGAGTGACCGGATTTTTATGGAAGCTATTCAAAACGAAAGTGACGTTTTTACTCTGATCGAACACTCCGATCCCATGTATGGAAAGATCGTTGTGGTGGACTGGATGTTGGGCAATTCCTGCAGTTATGCATGCAGCTATTGTCCAAAATCGTTGCATGACGGATCAATCAAGTGGCAGAAGACCAGTGATATTTTTCATCTGTACCATCAGATGAGGGAACACTACGTGACTGAAAGAGACAAGATTGTCTGGCTTCAGTTCACCGGTGGTGAGCCCACGATGCATCCCCGCATCATCGATTTGCTGCGCCACGCGTCCGGGATGGATTTCAAAGTCAGCCTGATCAGCAATGCATCGCGTACGCTTCGGTTCTGGGAAAAGATAAATAGTTGTTTGAACAACGTTATCCTGACTTATCATTCTGAATTTGCGGAACTCGACCACTTTATCCAAGTGGCTGCCATGATGGCCAACCGCATAAGCGTTCATATCAATGTCACTATGGACCCGGCTCGATTTGATAAAATTTTTCAGGATGCGCAGGAACTGCGCGCTGCACTACCGACAGCGACGATATCGTTGAAGCCATTGCGACAGGATTTTGGATCGAAACTTTATGATTATACCGAAGATCAGCTTCGGGCTCTGTCCAAGGGTTTGCCCTCAAAGCAAATTCTGGTTGGAGAAAAGCCAAGGTCATTGATGCGTGCAACCACCCGGACAGGACACAGTGAAACGCTGCCACCGAATGAATTCATTCTCAGGGGGATGAACCGCTGGCGGGACTATAATTGCAATGTCGGGCTAGAGTCTCTGCGAGTCAGAGGAAATGGCGCGGTCTTACGGGGGGTCTGTGGCGTCGGCGGCGTGATCGGGTATCTGGGTGAAGACATTGATCTTCCTAGCGACCCAATTCGATGCACAAAGGATTATTGTTCATGTCTTGGCGATATTTTGATTCGAAAGGAACTGTAGAATCTAGATTGAGTTCAAGCTGCCAAGGTCCACGCCGCTCCACGCCAAGCGCTCGTCAGAAAGCACGGTCAACAGGTCTTCGTGCTCAGGATGATCAGATGAGCACACATCTTGATTTTTGAACTCCTGCGGTGTGACATGCCCCCAATTGCGCAGCCTTAGAAAGTAAATCCCATCTGCGTTCATTTCATGAGCGAGGTCAGCAAATGCGGGCATCTCTCTGAAGTTTGCGGCCTGAACAACGAAATCAAAGCGCAGTGTATCGATATCTCCACGCGCGTTCAGATTCCCGAGGAAGCGCAGGTTCTTCTTGAGCGTGGCAAAGTCACCACCTCGGCGAAGCACGCTGTAGGTGTCGGGTTCCGCCGCGTCAATCGACACCCAAACCGATGATACGTGGCCCCAAAGACCAAGATCGTTCCATGCCCTTTCATTGGCCAGCAAACCGTTTGTGTGCAGTTGAATGCGTCGGCCAGGCTGACCCGCTGCGGTCAGTTGCGCCAGGACATGACGGAAATGCCTGCTGCCGAACGGATCACCGGAACCAGTCACTTTGATTTTCTTCGCCTTACTGACAAGTGGCAGAAGGCGCTCTTCAAAAACTTTGTTCAGACGTTCCGTGTTTTTATGCGGCAGGTTGATCAGCTTGGTGCGGCAACTGGGGCAAGAAATATTACAGGACCGGTCATGAGACAGGATGACCCTATCTGGACCCTTCTCTAACTCCAGTTTTGCATCTTGTGTTTCCGGGGTGCGTGCTGGCAACCTGCGACCGGCGATTTGTGGACAATGCCATCGGCTGCAATGTGAAAAGTCGCCGTCACGGACCGATCGCCTGATTTCACGCGCACGGTCGGAATTCCAGAACCCACCCTCGTCCGCAGTTTCCAAGCGCCCGATTGGAACGGGTTGCCATGCCGAGCAACAAAAATGCACCTCACCATTGACCCGCGTTTCCATATCGCGAAACGGTACGGGGCAGGTGCGCGTCTGAAGCCAGCGGTCAGCTTCCGTTTCCAGATCCCGCGATGTCTCGCGGGCGGCATCAATAAGCCTCTGCGCCATCAGATCGTGATGATCGCGGCTGACGACCTCGCGCCCCAACGTTTCCGTTGCCTGCCACTGCCCACGTTGCAGTTCCAGCCAACCGGCCACGAGTAGTGTGAAAATCGTCTGCTCTGACACGTTCTCCGATACCTGCGTCAGCAGCAGATCAACAAATGCCTGACTATTGTTTTGCCGGATGTCCTCTGCGCATTCGATCACCAAATCTTTGGCATGCGCGTCAGGCCCATCCAAAAGCCTGCGCCGCCGAAGATATGTTGCGTTCTTGTCCGACAAGGACTGGATGATCGCAGAGCAGTCCGCGCCATCGATGCCAGAAAGAAACCCGGTGTCGTTATGAAAATAAGCCATCGCAGCTAGCATAGTGACATACCACGGCACCAAATCAAGCCTGTGTCCCAAGGTGCATTCATCGGCTGAAACAATGTCTAAGCCATTTGAGTTGAACGGTTCCCACCTGCGCGGGTCGAAAGAGCACTTCAGCTCTCTTGTCGACGGGACGCGCGTGTTTGGCGATTTCGCTCTGCTCGCGCAGTAGCAACACCTTGGATAGGGTGACAGCATCGATCAGACGAATAATTCGAAAATCTGGCATGTCGTTAAGCCCGCAGCGAGCATTCGCGTGTTCTTATCAGCAGTTGTAGTTCGGTCTTTTCGGCTGGATTTGGCTATTGTGGACTGGATGCAAGCGACACCGCACTAATGGTCACCTACACGAAAAAAGCTGAGACAACTCAACTTGCGCTATTTGACCGCGCGGCGCGTATCCCGAAGGACGTCGAGGCAGTCTATGCCAAGATGCCCAAGAAACAGGGAGGGGTATTGTTGTCAGTCGCACATCTTTCGCGCCCTTCGGGGCCGCGCGAAATGCCCTAATGATCATGGCCGACGTTGAGCATGTACCTGCAAAAGTCGAAACGGAAACCCAGTTAACCGTGACCAGCCGAATATGGGCCTCAAGATCCTGCGCAACCATTCCAGGTTTCTGCTACCTGACATGGACCCAAACGCCAATGCAAATCGCAAGCCGATCTCGCGCGGGCTGTATTGACCCCTATTGACCAAGCACCGCACCAAACGCGCAGCCTTGTCCGGGATACGCTTTATGTCTCACCGCATTTTGCCGTTTTGGATTGTTGGTGGACAAACTTTGGAAAACCTCGGTCATCTCGGGCCGGCGGCGGATGCTGTACAACCCAAAATTCGAATAACCAAAGATTGTTTCATGGAGACAGGTCAGCCATCAAAGCCGACCCCAGAATTGCCGATGCGTGGTGGTCCAGATAAATTCGCAACCATGGTGTGAACTTCTCCGGTTCGTGCGCAATCTCTGCACTCAAGTCGTTTAGGTGGACCCAGCGATGGGCTGAGACCTCCTCTGGGTTTGGGCAGATTGTTGTGTCCTCAGCGGCCTCAGCACGGAAAACATCTACGACCTCATGCTCGATTAGCCCCTGCCCCACGTCGGCACGGTATTCAAGCGCTGTCGAATACTCAGCCGAAAGGCCCGTGATCCCCATCTCTTCGCTCAGACGCCGGATAGCGCAGGTTTTGGGGTCTTCTCCCCATTGCGGATGCGTACAACAGGTATTCGCCCACAAACCCGGCGTGTGATATTTGCCTGCGGCTCGCTGCTGCAGCAACAGGTTTGGACCGCGCAAGACAAAGACGGATACTGCTTTGTGGCGTAGGCCAAGTTGATGCACCTTTAGCTTTTCGACGGGTTTTAACTCGCCGTCGACCCAGGCAGGGATCATCATGGTCATACGTATTCCGCTCTGACCAGACCGGTCAGATGTGCCAGGTTTTTCAATCCGATACGCAGATGCGCCATTGGCCGCGCCTTGACAAGTTTCTTGTTCATATAAGCCTCGAACGTCAGGCGCTGCACGTCAATGTCATGACACAGCGAGACAAACCTCTCACGTCGATCGTCCGAGCGGTAATAGGCATTCTGCATCGATGCCAGCACGCGGAAGACCGTTTTGTGCTCTTTCAGGAACAACCGCCGCGCAAGTTTCAGGTCAGCGGCCTTACCCGAGGCCAGACAGGCCTGTGCTGCCGTGGCCGCGACCGTACCGCCGACCATGGCATAGTAAATTCCTTCGCCCGAGCTCGGGGCGACAACGCCTGCCGCGTCCCCGGCCAGAACAACATCACGCCCATTGTCCCACCGTTCCAACGGCTTGAGAGGGATCGGCGCGCCTTCGTGACGGATTGTACGACACTCTCCCAAACCAGACGCGAAGCGCAAATCCTTAGTGGCCTTTTTCAGATCGAACCCGTTGATCCCGGTGCCCATACCAACGCTGGCGGTCCGACCGTGCGGAAACACCCAGCCGTAAAAATCAGGCGAGATCGCACCGTCATAGACCACGTCACACCGGGTTGGGTCATAGGCACTCACCGCCTCTGGCGCTTCGATGATCTCATGATAGGCGATCACATATGGGATGGTGTCGCCGCCGGGCACCTCAGCCCGTGCAACATCTGATCGCGCTCCGTCAGCCCCTATGATCAAACGCGTGGGTAGTGTGCGTTCTTCGCGTGTTTGCTTGTCCCGATAGATGACCTTGGGTCCAGCCTCATCCCGTTCGATCCTAAGGAATGTTCCCGTGCAACGGTCTGCTCCGGCTGATTGCGCACGGCCCCGCAGGTACTCGTCAAAATGCTCCCGGTCCACCATGCCGACAAAACCGTTTTCGATGGCAATATCCACCTGCCGGCCGGTTGGGGAAATCATGCGCGCCGTGTTGATCTTGGCCACCAGCTGCGCGTCGGGGATATTGTAGTCTTCGATCAGGCGCGGCGGGATGGCGCCGCCGCAAGGTTTGATCCGCCCGTCCCGATCCAGCATACAGACCTTGTGGCCCGCTTTTGCCAGATCCTCGGCGGCTGTTGCCCCAGCTGGGCCTCCTCCGACAACGACGACATCATACATGGCTATTCTCCCGCAACGACGCGCGTTTCGCGCCGTGTTTCGTGAATGACTTGTGCAGCCAGAATGGCAGCGGCTACGAACAGTGCGGCTTCGGCCAGAAATACAGCGCCAAATGCGGTTGCATCCGGCATCACCGACCGGAACAAGTCAGCGGCCGCTGCGCCGACCAAACCTCCGAACCCGGCGGCAATGGCTTGCGCTGCGCCCCACAAACCCATGCGCGTCCCTTCCTGCCCTTGGGCTTTTTCACCGGCCAGTTCCATCATTGCGCCGATCGCCGCGACGGCAAACATGCCGTTGAAAAACCCAAGCACCACCACCGCAAGTACAAGCGGAGCATCCGGCCCTATCTGGCCCATTGCACTGGTTGCGCCCAAGCTCGCCGCAGAGCCTAGGCACCCTGCCACGACCCAACCGCGCAGCGATCCGATTTTCAGGCCGGTGACCGCAATGCCAACTGACAGCATGCCTAGGAAAACTCCGCCATTCTGCGCGCCGGAAAGCGACGTGGACTCACCCGGCGTGAACCCGAAGACCAAACCGGCATAGGGTTCGAGGATCAATTCCTGCATGAAGAAAGCAGTCATCGACAGAAACACAAATACAGTGAACCGCCGCGCAGCGTCGTCTGCCCAGACCTCGCGCAACGCTGCGCGGAAACGGGGTTTTGCGGCCGATGGCTGGGCGGAGACTCCGACCTCAACACGCCAGACGGCAAGAGAGGTCAGCACCACAGCACCTGCCCCGACCAAGGCCACGATGATCAACAGCCGCCTTGGGCTATACGGATCAAGCATCGCGCCGACCGAGGCTGCAGTGATCGCGATACCGGCGATCATCATCAGCCATGTGATCGTCGCGGCCGCTGCGCGGCGACGCGGCTCTGTTGTAGTGGCCAATAAGGCCAGCAGCGACGTGCCGGATGCACCAACACCCAGCCCTATAGCCGTGTAGGACAGGATGGACAGTGTCAATGCAGCCCAAAAGCTTTGATTAAACAACGGGATACCAAAAGCCGCACCCAAAGCGCCAAGCACGAGAATGGCCATTCCTAGGACAATCCAAGGGGTCCGCCGACCGGTTGCATCCGACAAGACGCCCCAATGAGGGCGAGAGATCTGGATGCCGTAGTGCAGCCCCACCAACAGGCCCGGTAGAATTGCAGGCAACGCAAGTTCCACCACCATCAACCGGTTCAGTGTCGAGGTGGTCAGAACAACGATACTGCCCAAACACATCTGAACCAGCCCCAGACGCACAATTCCGATCCACGAGAGGTTTTTGGCGCGGGTCATAGTGCGGCCTCCAATCCACGCAGACCAAAGGCCGCGATCATCATACCACTGACATATAGGGAAACGCCCGTCCCGTTATACCAAGGGGCACGCGCCTTTGGGTCCCGCAACAGAACCCGCATGGCCAAGACCTGCCCAATCAACGCCGCGAATATGGCCACTGCAAAGGCTGGCTTGCCCCACAAGAACAGCAACGCAATGACCGCAATCTGCGGGACAATCATCACCACACAGGCCAAACGTGCAGCGCGATCCGGGCCCAACGTGACCGGGAGCGAATTAATTCCCAGCTTACGATCCCCTTCCAACGCCTTGAAATCATTCAAGGTCATGATCCCATGTGCCCCAAGCGCGTACAGAGCAGCGATACCGAAAACCTGAACCGACGGTGCCCCGGCGGACAGGATGGCCGCGCCTGTAAACCAAGGCAGCCCCTCATAGCACAACGCCACAAGTCCCGGCCCCCACCAGCCTGACCGTTTCAATCGCACAGGCTCGGCCGAATAGGCCCAAGCCGCCAGAACACCGAAGACGGTGGCGCCAAATCCCCACGGACCCAACTGCCAGCTAACGGCCAAGGCCAGCACGCTCATCGCGATAGCGATCCACGCGCCCCACAATCCGGGGATGCGGCCCGATGGAATTGGGCGATGCGGTTCGTTTATCTTGTCGACATGGCGGTCGCACCAGTCATTCGCAGCTTGGCTCATCCCACAGACAATTGGTCCCGCGAGGATCAATCCCAACGCAATCAGTCCCACGTTTCCAGTCAGCGCACCGCCCGAGGATATCACTCCGCACAGGAACGCCCACATCGGCGGAAACCATGTAATTGGCTTGATCAACTCAAGGGCAGCCAGAGGTTGCGGCCACGAGGACATTTGTAAATTTGAATTTGCGCTCATGTGTCAATCTTGATTGACAACTTGAGTCGATGCAAGAAAAACGCGGCTAGTCGCCGTCCTGTTTTTCCTGAATACCAAGCTTGTGTAGCTTGACGTAAAGACTTTGACGCGAAAGCCCCAGCATCTCGGCTGCGGCGGCACGGTTGTTGCCCGTTAACTCAATTGCCGTTTCGATGCAGATACGTTCAATAACATCTGTTGTCTGGGATACGATGTCTTTCAGATGGGCCGATCCAACCAGATCCACAACATCCTCGCCCGCCATGTTTGAACTTCCCTGCGCAGGCGTACGCATTGCTTCGGACCGCGTCGCGTCGCGGATCACAAAGGCAACCGTCGGAGTAGAGCGTTTATTCAGATATGACACCGAAACTTCGGCAGCCGTCCACACCCCAACATCATTGCAGAACTTGGTCGAATAAGCGGACATTCGACCCGTCTTAATGGCGTTGTCCAGCATCACATTCAGGTCGATCTGGCCGCGCGACATATACTCGGCCAAGCTTGTCCCGCGCACGTCAACGTGATGCGCAAAGTCCACCAGCCTCATAAACGCATCATTCGCCGACTGAACGACCCCGTTACTGTCGGTAAACACAATCGCCTCGGGTCCATGGCGGAACAGGCGCACCAAATTATCCGAAAGCTTGTCGCTGGCATGTTCTTCGGATGTGCCGGCCTCTAACCGACAGATCAGCATACGCGCCCCGCCAGCGCGAAAGCTGATTGGTGTGATCGTGACCTCGTTGCGGGTACGCTTGGTTTGAATGGTGACCTCGGCATCCACTTCGGACAAAGCGAGGGCCAGAATGTTCTGAACAAACTCGGCGCGCCCGCGATCCTTGAACTCATTTGCAAAGGGCTGTCCCTGCAACTGGTCCTTTGCCGCACCCAAAATATGCGCGGCGGCATCGTTCAAATCCCGAATCCGACCATCCGCGACAGACACCAGAACAAACGCCTCGCGCGCGACTGACATCAACATGCGGTAACGCGCGTCATACTCGCGCCGCTCTTCATATCCCTGCTCAAGCGCGAATTGGGCCTGAACCAATTGTTGTTGAGTTTCAGCGACTTGCCGCAGATCGCGCCCCAGCATCAAAATGGCCCGCTCGCTGTGGCCGACCGGATGGATCGAATACCGAACAGGATATTGCCACACCACTTTGTCGCGATGGTTCAGCTCGACACGCTGAACTTTTTCATCCCGCGAACTTCGCTCAAGTATGCGGTCCAACTTGGGAATACACTCTTCGGTCAGAAAATTTGTAAGCTTTTTGCCAATCCAATGATCCAGACTGCCATACGGAGACCCTGTTTCATTGACCAGAGCAGCCATGACCACACCTTCCGGATCCACAATCAACGCGATGTCAGATGCCTCGGACAGAACGCCGGACAAAAACTCTGGCTCGATCATCGGCAATGCCGCGATCTGCCAGGGGTTTGGCTTACCGGAAGTCATTTTATTGAGCCGCCAGCGGTTCCGTGGAACTCCTGGCATTTGTCAGACCAGCAAGAGCGACCTCAAAATCGGATGTTACTAAATCCGCCCCTGTACTTACTGAAGTCAACTTCACTTGCTTTTCTATCGCCCCGCCGATGACCAGTCGTGGCGGCTGGTCTATTTCTGATCGAATACGTGCTATTAAATTCACAGCATTGTCAAGAGCCTGACTTCCCGCGCAAGAAATTAGGACCGCATCGAACGCGCCCCGCTTGATGCACGCGATGGCCTCTTTCGGCGTAGCGCCCCCCAGCAATTGAACCGAACAGCCCATCCGCCGCAGTTGCGATGCAGCGACAACGGACCCGATCATGTGCTGCTCACCCGGTGCAATTACAACCAGAACGGTGGGTTGCCCAGTGCGGCGCGGGCGCATCTCCCATGTTTCGGAAAGAGCCTTGCAAATTGCATATAAGCGCGAGGACGCCAACGTAACATTGGCAAAGCTCGCTTCGTCATCCACCCATGCCTGACCTGCGCGACAGGCGGCCTCGGGGATACAAATATCGATTATTTCAGACGAAGGCACACCGGTTTCCTCCAGAAAACAAAGTGTTTCTTCAAACGAGAACGGAACCGGGGAAATGACGTGCGCATAGAGCCAATCCGTTATCGAACCTAAATTCAGAGACGACGGATTCTGCGGATGAGAGTCCAAGGATTTCAGCACCCGCTTTGCAAATGCTTCCAGTTGATTTTGATTCAGCGGTCGACTGCCTTCAAACGGATCGACTGGGGGCATTGGATTATCCAATCCTTGCTAAAGAAAAGCCGCTGGAATCGGTATCGACACATTCAAACGGCTTGATATCAGTCTGGGTCAAGCCGGGTTATTTGTCAAATAAAGTAGACATAATGTGGATATCTTTGTCGTCAACAGGTGCGCATCAATATTTTATACATCCAAAACATACAGTTATATCTCCGCCCATAAATTAGGCGCCAGAAATAGCACCGCGAATCCGTCAATTCGAAAGTGTAAGTTTTAATTGACACATTCCCGTTAAGCCCTCTACGCTGAGATGGAAGTTCAGCAGGGAGGCCATCGTGGCGCAATCAGCCATGAACACGCCTGGAACGCACCAGCTTTACACTCCTGACCAACTGGCGCGCCGGGACAGCACATATTGGACGACCGTTCAGGGCGTTCTCGCGCCACTGCAATTCGCGGTGTTTCTCGTCTCGCTTGCGTTGGTGGTGCGCTATCTTGCGACCGGCGAAGGCTACGCAATCGCCACGGTTTCAATTGTCCTGAAAACTCTCGTTCTCTACCTGATCATGATCACAGGGGCGATCTGGGAAAAGGTTGTCTTCGGGCAGTACTTGCTGGCGCCTGCCTTCTTCTGGGAAGACGTGGTCAGCTTTTTGGTCATTGCGCTGCACACGGCGTATTTGGTCGCCCTTTCAACTGGTTGGCTGACGCCGGCGCAACTGATGCTGCTGACGCTGGCAGCTTATCTTGTGTATGTTATCAACGCTGGCCAGTTTCTTTTGAAACTGCGCCGCGCGCGGCTGCAGATGCAGGTACCCGCATGACAACGCCCGGCCAGATATCCAAGGGCTGCACCCAAACACCGGTCCTGCGTGAGCGCGGACAGCATGAGGTTTTCTGCGGCTTGACCTCGATTATCTGGCTGCACCGGATGATGCCGGATTCCTTCTTTCTGGTTGTTGGATCCCGCACCTGCGCCCACCTTCTTCAAAGCGCCGCGGGTGTGATGATTTTTGCCGAGCCGCGCTTTGGCACCGCGATTCTTGAGGAAACAGACCTAGCCGGAATGTCCGACGCACAGGACGAAATCGACCGCGAGGTCGACCGTCTACTGTCAAGGCGCGCTGACATTCGTCGTTTATTCCTTGTCGGGTCCTGCCCATCCGAGGTGATTAAGCTGGATCTCGCCAAGGCTGCCGAACGCCTGAATGCCCGCTACGCGCCAAAGATCAGAGTTCTGAACTTCACAGGTTCAGGGATCGAAACGACGTTTACCCAGGGCGAGGATAGCTGCCTTGCGGCGATGGTGGCCGCAATGCCCTCAAGTGACACAGCAGGGCTAGTGATTGCAGGTGGACTGCCCGACGTGGTGCAGGATCAGATGCTGGACCTGCTGGACAGGATTGGAGTGAAGGACGTCAGGCTCTTGCCCAACCGATCCAGCGATGAGGAATTCGGCATCGGCCCGAACACACACGTTGCCTTTGTACAGCCCTTCCTGGGCGAGACATATGACATTTTGGTCCGTCGGGGCGCCCACCCCGTAAGCGCGCCCTTCCCATTCGGCGAACAGGGGACAACAGCCTGGTTAAAAGCCATCGCGTCCCGGTTCGGCATTTCTTCAGATCATGTCGATGCCGTGACCGAACCCGCACGGCTTCGGGCGCGCAAGGCCGTGGCGCAGGCGTCCGAGCCGTTGGACGGAAAGCGTGTCTTTCTTTTGCCCGACAGCCAGCTGGAGGTTCCACTTGCCCGCTTTCTGTCGCGTGAATGCGGTATGGAGTTGGTAGAGGTCGGCACTCCTTACCTCCATCGCGATCTGGTTGGGTGCGATCTGGCCCAGATTGCCGATTGCCCCACCCTGTCAGAAGGGCAGGACGTGGAAAAACAACTCGACCGCGTTCGCGCCGCGCGTCCCGATCTGACGGTTTGCGGTCTTGGCCTCGCCAACCCACTAGAGGCCGAAGGGCTGGCGACCAAATGGGCGATCGAGCTGGTCTTCTCACCCATCCACTTCTACGAACAGGCTGGCGATCTTGCCGGGCTGTTTGCGCGCCCGCTCAGGCGACGGGCGATGTTGCAGGTGGCGGCGGAATGAAACTTTCAGTCTGGACATATGAAGGCCCGCCCCATGTCGGAGCCATGCGTGTCGCCACCGCGATGAACGGCCTGCACTATGTCCTGCACGCGCCGCAGGGCGATACCTATGCCGATCTGCTATTTACCATGATCGAGCGCCGCAATCATCGCCCGCCAGTGACATATACGACTTTCCAGGCGCGTGATCTGGGGTCCGACACGGCCAAACTGTTTCGCGATGCCTGTCAGGCTGCATACGAAAGGTTCAAGCCGCAGGCCATGATTGTCGGAGCCTCTTGCACCGCCGAATTGATACAGGACGATCCCGGCGGCCTGGGCGCAGCCCTCGGCCTGCCGATCCCCGTGATTCCGCTGGAATTGCCTAGCTATCAGCGGAAAGAGAATTTCGGGGCGGATGAGACCTTTTTGCAGATCGTGCGTACGCTTGCCAAGCCGACAGACCGGAGCGCTCGGGTATCGTGCAACCTGATCGGGCCAACCGCGCTTGGGTTCCGGCACCGCGACGACATTACCGAAATTACCGCTCTGCTGAACGACATGGGTGTTGAGGTGAATGTCACTGCCCCCTATGGCGCAACACCAGCAGACATCACACGTCTGGGTGCCGCACATTTCAACGTGTTGATGTATCCAGAAACCGGTGAAAGTGCCTGCCGCTGGATGGAGCGTACTCTGGACCAGCCCTATACACGGACTATCCCGATTGGGGTTGGCGCCACCAAGGATTTTGTCGAAGAGGTCGCTGCGTTGACCGGGTGCATACCGCGTCTCGATACGGATCGCCTGCGCCTGCCGTGGTACTCGGCCAGTGTTGACAGCACCTATTTAACCGGCAAGCGCGTGTTCATCTTCGGCGATGGCACTCATGTCGCCACCGCCACCCGGATCGCGCGCGAAGAAATGGGGTTCGAGGTTGTCGGCATAGGTTGCTTCAATCGCGAAATGGCCCGTCCGATCCGCGCGCTGGCAAAGGATATCGGCGTCGAGGCGCTGATCAGCGACGACTATCTTGAGGTTGAAGGCAGGATTTCGAACCTCGCACCCGAACTGATCCTCGGCACTCAGATGGAACGCCATATCGGCAAGCGCCTTGGCATTCCCTGCGCAGTGATCTCAGCTCCGGTGCATGTTCAGGATTTCCCCGCGCGTTACTCGCCTCAGATGGGGGTTGAAGGCGCTAATGTCATCTTTGACACCTGGGTCCACCCGCTTGTGATGGGGCTCGAGGAACACCTGCTTCACATGTTCCGCGAAGATCCCGAGTTCAACGACGCCGCTGGCCCTTCGCACCATGCACACGGGGCCAAGCAGGTTTCCGACGCTCCAGACCCTATTGGCGCGCAGATCATCTGGCTGGACGAGGCCGAGCGTGAACTGCGCAAGGTTCCGTTCTTCGTGCGCGGCAAGGCGCGTCGCAATACCGAAGCCTTTGCCGAGGCCCGTGGCGACTCTCAAATCTCAGTCGAAACTCTGTACGAAGCGAAAGCCCACTATGCGCGATGACTGCCAGACATATCGGCCCTATCGCGTAGCGATCGTGACGCTGGACAGCCACGCCGCTGGCCCTTGCGCGCGCGTCCTCTCGACACTGCAACGTGATTTTCCGGGACTGGAGGTTCAGGTCTTCGCGGCTGCGGAATGGGGTGAAGACACTGAAGCGCTCCACAAGGCAAAACAGGCGGTTTCGCAGGCAGATATTGTCATCGCCAACCTGCTGTTTCTGGAAGAACATGTTTTGGCAATCCTTCCCAGCCTGCAAGCCCGGCGTGACAGTTGCGACGCCATGATCGGCATCATCGCCGACGCACAGATCGTCAAGCTGACCCGGATGGGAGTGTTGGACATGGCAGCGCCAACCTCTGGCGCGTTGAAACTGTTGCGGCGTCTGCGCGGATCGTCCAAACCTTCGTCCGATACCGGCCAGCGCAAGATGAAGATCCTGCGTCGCCTGCCGCAGATCCTGAAATTCATTCCCGGCAAAGCGCAGGATTTGCGCGCGTGGTTTATCACCATGCAATACTGGCTAGGCAGTTCCGACGACAATATGGAAGCGATGATTCGCTTTCTGATCGGCCGATACGCATCACGTCCCGAATGGCGAGACGCCGAAGCCCCCGAGCCTCGTGCCTATCCCGATACCGGTTTGTACCACCAGGACTTGCCGAGCCGAATCACCACGAACCCTGACGATCTGCCCGGCCCCAAAAAGCCGCACGCGACTGTTGGCGTTCTGATGATGCGGTCGTATGTGCTCAGCTCAGACACCGCGCATTACGACGCCGTGATCCGTGCTCTTGAGGCGCGCGGCCTGAAAGCTCTCCCTGCTTTTGCGGGTGGGTTGGATGCCCGGCCGGCCATTGATCAGTTTTTCCAACCGAACGGAGAGCGCAAAATCGACGCGCTGCTATCGCTGACCGGATTCTCGCTGGTGGGTGGCCCGGCCTATAACGACAATGACAGCGCCGTAAGAGTACTGGAACAGCTTGATATTCCTTATGTTTCGGCACACCCGCTTGAATTCCAGACACTTGAGCAGTGGGCCGGTTCAAAACAAGGGCTTGGCCCAATTGAAACCACAATGCTCGTAGCACTGCCCGAGTTGGACGGGGCGACCTGCCCCACCGTGTTTGCCGGTCGCCACGGCGTTAGCAACGATGGATCGCAGGGCGGCAAGGCCATGGCCCCATGCCCGGAACGTGTTGACATGCTGGCGGCCCGTCTGGACAGGTTGGCATCGCTGCGCAAGTCCAACCCGCAAGACCGCAAACTGGCCATTGTCCTGTTCGGATTCCCGCCCAACGCGGGCGCTGCCGGAACGGCGGCACATCTGGATGTCTTTGCCTCTTTGCTAAATACGATGCAGGCGCTGAAGGCCGAAGGATACGACCTTGATCCGCCTGAAACCGTCGACGAGTTGCGCGAAGCCGTACTGGGCGGCACTGCCGAAGTTTACGGGCAAGAGGCCAATGTTGCCGCCAGGGTCAGTGCCGACGATATCGTGCGTGATACGCCATGGCTGAAAGAGATCGAGGCCAGCTGGGGCCCTGCCCCCGGACGGGTTCAGACCGACGGGCGGGATGTCTTTGTGCTTGGCCGTCAATTCGGCAATATCTTTGTCGGCCTGCAACCGGGTTTCGGCTATGAGGGCGACCCGATGCGCCTGCTGTTCGAGCATGGCTTTGCCCCAACCCACGCCTTTGCGCAGTTCTATCTGTGGCTGCGCAACAGTTTTGGTGCAGACGCAGTGCTGCATTTCGGTATGCATGGCGCGTTGGAATTCATGCCCGGAAAGCAAACGGGCCTCAGCGGTGCGGACTGGCCGGATCGTCTGATCGGGGACTTACCGAACATCTACCTTTATGCCGCGAACAATCCGTCCGAGGCTTCGCTGGCCAAACGTCGCTCATGCGCCGTAACGGTCAGCCATCTGACGCCGCCGCTCTCAAGCGCGGGATTGTACAAAGGCTTGGCCGAACTGAAGGACAGCCTGAACCGTTGGCGCACCCTGCCCCCTGATGCAACAGAGCGGACCGATCTTGAGACGCTGATCGCCGATCAGGCCGAGGCCGTTGACATGGATGGGACAGACCCGGCTGCCCTGTGGCACACCCTTTTGGACACCGAAGGCGCACTGATCCCCGAAGGTCTGCACGTGGTCGGCCAGACCATGACCGATCAGGAGCGGTCAGATTACTTGGACCTGTTGCCCGATCTGGATGCGGTTGATCGCGCGGAAATGGACGCGGCACTGTCGCAGGAAACCGAACTACCTGGCTTAATGCGGGCTTTGGATGGCCGGTACACGACCCCCGTTCCCGGCGGTGATCTGCTGCGCAACCCCGATATTCTGCCAACAGGCCGCAACATCCACGCGTTTGATCCGTTCCGAATGCCCACGGCCTATGCCTGTCAGGACGGCGCGAAACAGGCTGAGTTGCTGTTAAAAACCCATGCCTCAGTGCCGAGAAGCGTGGCTTTGGTTCTTTGGGGCAGCGACAATATCAAATCCGACGGTGGCCCCATTGGGCAAGCGTTGGCGTTGATGGGCGCGAAACCCCGGTTTGACAGCTTCGGCCGTCTGTGCGGCGCGGACCTGATCCCTCTACCTGAATTGGGCCGCCCGCGGATTGATGTGGTAATGACGCTTTCGGGTATTTTCCGCGATCTGTTGCCCCTGCAAACCCGCCTGCTGGCCGAGGCTGCGCTGAAGGCCGCGCAAGCCGATGAACCGTTGGACCAGAACTTTATCCGCGCGCACTCACTGGCTTACGCCGAGCGCATGAATGTGTCGTTGGGAGAGGCCGCACTGCGCGTCTTCTCGAATGCCGAAGGCGCCTATGGTTCGAACGTCAATCAACTGGTCGACAGTCTGGCCTTTGTGGATGAGGACGAGCTGGCCGACGCATACGAGGCCCGCAAGGGGTTTGCCTATGACACGAAAGGCAAGGCCCACAAAAACCCCGATCTGCTGCAACAGACGATGAAAGATGTCGAAATTGCTTATCAGAACCTCGAATCCGTTGAGCTTGGCGTTACCACTGTTGACCATTACTTCGACACGCTGGGCGGCATTTCCCGCGCCGTTCGCCGGGCGCGGGGTTCAGATGTTGCTGTTTACATCAGTGACCAGACACGCGGCGACGGTAAGGTGCGCACGCTGGCTGATCAGGTGGCTCTGGAAACCCGGTCACGCTCGCTGAACCCGAAATTTTACGAAGGCCTGCTGAAACATGGTGCCGAAGGTGTGCGCCAGATCGAAGCGCATGTGACCAACACACTGGGCTGGTCAGCTACGACCGGTCAGGTCGAACCCTGGGTGTATCAGCGTATTTCGGAAACCTTCGTCTTGGACGAAACCATGCGCAACAGGCTGGCCGACCTGAACCCGGTCGCGTCAAGCCGTATGGCAAACCGCCTGCTTGAGGCCAACGACCGCGCCTATTGGCAGCCCGATGCCGAAACACTGGGCGCACTGCAACGTGCGGCCGACGCTCTGGAAGACCGGATGGAAGGGATCGCTGCGGAATGAGGATTACATCATGAGCCCACTGGACAAGAACCTTCCGAACCTGACTGGCCTTGATGGAGAAGGCTCGGTTCAGGTGCATCAGGACCCGACCGCGCGGATAGAAGGGGCCAAGGTATTCTCGGTATATGGCAAAGGCGGGATCGGGAAATCCACCACGAGTTCCAACCTGTCGGCGGCGTTTTCCACCCTGGGCAAGCGGGTGCTGCAGATCGGTTGTGACCCGAAACATGACAGCACTTTCACCCTGACCGGATCACTGGTGCCGACGGTCATCGACATTCTGAAAGAGGTTGATTTCCACCCCGAGGAACTGCGCCCCGAAGACTTTGTGTTCGAGGGTTGGGGTGGCGTGCAATGTGTCGAGGCTGGCGGCCCTCCTGCCGGGACTGGCTGCGGCGGCTATGTCGTGGGCCAGACCGTGAAATTGCTGAAACAGCATCACATGCTGGACGATACTGATGTGGTGATCTTTGACGTGCTGGGCGATGTGGTTTGCGGCGGGTTTGCCGCGCCGCTGCAACATGCTGACCGGGCAGTGATCGTCACCGCAAACGACTTTGACTCGATCTACGCGATGAACCGGATCATCGCCGCCGTTCAGGCAAAATCGGCCAATTACAAGGTTCGTCTGGCTGGGTGCGTTGCCAATCGCAGCCGGGACACGGATGAGGTGGATCGCTTCTGCGATCAGGTCGGTTTTAAGCGCATCGCGCATATGCCCGATGTGGACGCCATCCGTCGCTCGCGCCTAAAGAAAAAGACCCTGTTTGAGATGGACGATGACGAGGATATCGTCCGCTGCCGCGCCGAATACGTCCGGCTGGCCGAAACCCTTTGGAACGGGACCGAAGCCTTGGCCCCCGAACCTCTGCCCGACCGGGTGATCTTTGAATTGCTGGGGTTCGATTAATGACCTATGAGGCGACACGCGCACGGGTTGAAACCTATTTCGACCGCACCGCCACCCGCACGTGGGAGCGGCTGACCAGCGATGCGCCAGTGTCGAAAATTCGTCAAACCGTGCGCGAAGGCCGAGACCAGATGCGGGATCGCCTGTTGAGCGCGCTTCCGCAGGACTTGACAGGCCGTCGCATTCTGGATGCGGGTTGCGGCACAGGTCAGTTGACCGAGGTTTTGGCCGCGCGCGGTGCCGAGGTCGTAGCAATCGACATTTCGCCAGCCCTGATCAACATCGCCCGTGCGCGTTTGCCAGCGCCATTGCACGCGAGGGTGGATTTCCACGCAGGTGACATGCTGCACGAACCCAGCGGCCCGTTCGATCATGTCTTTGCCATGGATAGTCTGATTTACTACGACGCCGACCATATCCGCAGTGCGGTTGACCGGTTCGTCGATCACGGCGCGGTCGTGCGCTTCACCATCGCTCCGCGCACGCCGCTGCTGGCAGCCATGTGGTACGCGGGCAAGGTGTTCCCCAAAAGCGATCGCTCGCCGACCATGGTGCCGCACAACACAGCGACGTTAAAGCGCAAGCTGGATGGTGCCGGTAAAGTCCGCGATCTGGGGCGCGTCAATTGCGGTTTCTACATCTCTCACGCGTTGGAGGTCGCCTCATGAGCCAGCGCCCCTCGCCCTTTACCCGCATACCGGCCGAGTTCCTGCCCTTTGCCGATGCCGCAAGCGCGGATTTGCCTTTGGGGCAGTTGCTGCGGCTGTCGCTGTTTCAGGTGTCGGTCGGGATGGCCTCGGTCATGCTGCTGGGCACGCTGAACCGCGTGATGATTGTCGAGCTTGGCGTCGCCGCGACGGTTGTTGCCATCATGATCGCCCTGCCCGTGCTGATCGCGCCCTTCCGCGCGCTTCTGGGCTTCCGCAGTGACACCCATCGCAGTGCAATCGGATGGAAGCGTATCCCTTATTTGTGGTTCGGCTCGATCTGGCAGATGGGTGGGCTGGCCGTCATGCCCTTTGCCCTGCTGGTTCTGGGCGGCCACTCTACGCTGCATGTCCCCTTCGCGGGTGAGGCACTGGCGGCGATATCCTTCCTGATGGCGGGTCTTGGCATCCACATGACCCAAACCGCCGGGTTGGCATTGGCCTGCGACCGCGCAACGCCCGAGACGCGGCCCAAAGTTGTTGCTCTGCTCTATGTCATGTTCCTGATTGGCATGGGCGCATCGGCGTTGATCGTCGGCTGGCTGCTGCGTGACTTTTCCGACCTGCGCCTGATCCGCGTGGTTCAAGGCGCGGCAGTCGTTGGCATGGTGCTGAACCTGATCGCCCTTTGGCGGCAGGAAAAAGTCCGCCCGATGAGCGCCGAAGAACGCGCAGCCCCCCGCCCACGGTTCAGCGACGCATGGTCTGATCTGCTGAGCGGAGGTCAGGCCGGACGGCTTTTGGCCGTCGTCTTCCTGGGCACCATGGCATTCAACATGCAGGATGTGCTGCTGGAACCTTATGGCGGTGAAATCCTTGGCCTTTCGGTTTCATCCACAACCGTTCTGACGGCCATGTGGGCAACCGGAGCATTGGCCGGATATGGCTTGTCGGCGCGGCTGCTTGGGCTTGGGCGCGACCCGATCCGTCTGTCCTGCGGCGGGATCCTTGTTGGCATCGTTGCCTTCAGCGCCGTGATTTTCTCGGCCCCGATGCAAGCCCCAATGCTGTTCTTCACCGGTGCTGGGCTGATTGGCTTTGGCGGCGGCATCTTCGCCGTCTGCACCCTGATATCAACGATGTCTCTACCCGAACAGGGCTTTGCCGGGCGCGGCCTGGCCCTTGGCGCGTGGGGGGCTGCACAGGCAACCGCGTCGGGCCTTGCCATCGCTTTGGGCGGGGCGCTGCGCGACATCGTCAATGTGCAAGCATTGAAGGGTAACTTGGGCACCGCACTGGACTCGGCAGCCACGGGTTATTCCTTTGTCTACCATGCGGAAATCGCGCTTCTATTCATAACGTTGATCGTACTTGGCCCACTGGCAACCCGCAAACGCCGGGCTGCCGCGCCATCCGGATTGCCGGAGTTTCCAACATGATGCGTATTCCTCAAACCGAAAGGATCCCGGAATGACCCAGACCTTCTTCGGAAATTTTGACCTCGCCAGCCTGTCGATCTGGCTGTTTTGGGTCTTTTTCGCCCTGCTGATCTTTTACATCCAGCGGGAAAACATGCGTGAAGGCTTTCCACTGGTTGATGATGACGGCGAGGAAGCCCCCAATCAGGGGTTATTCTCGGTCCCCGACGACAAAACGTTCAAACTGCCGCACGGGCGAGGTGAAGTAACCGTTCCCAGCGGGCAACGTGGTGATCGCGATGACCTTGCACTGGAACGCACCAACGCCGCCGGTGGGTACCCGTTCGAACCCACTGGCAATCCGATGCTCGATGGTGTTGGGCCAGCATCCTGGGCGCCGCGCCGCGACATTCCGGAACTGGACGGACACGGTCATCTGAAGCTGCAACCTATGCGCGGGCTTGAGGCGTTCTCGCACGCTGCAGGTCGCGATCCGCGCGGCAAGCCTGTCGTGACCGGCGACAACAAGCCGGTGGGCACCGTGACGGATATGTGGATCGACGTGCCCGAGCAACTGGTCCGCTATCTCGAATATGAGCTGGACGCTGAATACGGCGGCGGCACCCGGTTGGTTCCGTTGACGATGACGCGCATCCAGTCAAACCGGGTCAAGGTGCGCTCGATCTTTGCCGAGCATGTCAAAGACGTGCCCCAGATCGCCGATCCCAACCAGTTGACCATGCTCGAAGAAGAAAAAATCAGCGCCTACTACGCCGGTGGCACGCTTTATGCCAGCGAAGCCCGGCAAGAGCCGCAGATCTGAAGTCAGGAGCAAACCCATGCCGCATGACGATTTTGCAGTTGAACCAGTTCCGGGCCTACCGGAACGCCCGCCCGAGGGTGAGGTGATCCTGTGGCAAGGTCGCCCTCATTGGTGGGCACTTGCCAAATCCTCGGTCAGCGTTTTGTGGGTGGCTGGATATTTCGCGGTTCTGACTATCTGGCGGTTTGTATCGGTGGTGGATCTGATGCCGCTGGATCTGGCCATCGCCGCGTCCCTACCCTTTGTGATCCTTGGGGCGGTGACCTGTGCTTTGCTGGTCGTCTTTGCAGTGATCCAGGCGCGCAGCACCATGTACACGCTGACCAACCGCCGCGTCGCCATGCGTATCGGGGCGGCGCTGACCATGACGCTGAACCTGCCTTACACCAAGATCGACAGCGCCGATCTGGATCTGCGCAAAGACGGCACCGGGACGATTGCCCTAACTCTGCAAGGCCCGGTCCGGTTCAGCTACCTGTTGTGCTGGCCGCATGTGCGCCCATGGCATTTCCACACCCAACCCGCCCTGCGCTGTATTCCCGATGCGGCGAACGTTGCGCGCATCCTTGCAGATGCCGCGGAAGCCCGCGTCAGTATCCCCCGCGTTGAACGTGATCTGAAACCGATCGCCGCGGAATAGGAGGCACAAAATGACCGACACCCTGCACCAGACCCAGAACCAGGACCGAGAGTTGATCCCGCGCGTCCTGCTGCGGGCAATGGGACTGTTGGTTTGCGCCGTCCTCGCCATCGTCGCCTATGCACGCCTCACAGATGTGCCGCTGTCGGCCTCGCCACCCGCCGCAGAAATCACACATGAACGTGAGATGATTTTGGTCAGCGATGGCGTCAGCGGGGCGGTCACCGTCCTGTCCCCCGAAGGTGCGGTGATTGCCCGGCTCAGCGCCACCGAAGGCGGCTTTGTCGCTGGGGTCGCCCGGGTGATTGATCGCACGCGAATGCAGGCAGACCAGCCTGCGAACACCCCCGTCATCGTGACGCGCCGCGCCAATGGCCGTCTCGATATCACCGATCCCTCAACGGGATGGAGCGCCGACCTCATGGGGTTTGGTGCCGACAACGCCAGACGTTTCGCCAGACTTCTGGATAAACCTTGAAAGGAAGCCAAACATGGGACTTTTGACGAAAGACTTTGAACGCGCGCCCTGCACAGTCGAGGTGAGCCACAAATTCGAGAGCCTGCACGCCCATGTCAGGTTCGACAACGGTGCCGTGATCTATCCCGGCGACGAGGTAAAGGTGAAAGGCCCTGAAATCATGGCTCCTTTCGGTGAAATCGTCATCGAACAGCGCGAGGCCACGATCATCCGCGCCAGTCTGTTGGAACGCCTCTGGACCCGCCTGACCGGCGATTTCGAGGTGATGGAGCTGTGCGAATTCTCGTTCTCTGAGGAGGTGTCGCTATGAACATTCAAGCCAAGCACACCGCTGACGCGACCTCGGTCGAAGAAGGTCTGGCTATCGCCGCCGAACAGGACGCCATCTATAACAACGAAATGGCGACCGAAACGGCGATGCAGAACACTCTGCTAACGCCGCGCTTTTACACCACCGATTTCGATGAACTGGACGCGATTGATGTGTCTTCTGTTCGCGAAGACTGGGACAAGTTGATTGCGCAGATGGTTTCAGACCCGAACAAGGGGCACTTCAAAAAGAACGAAGACTGGGACCAGATCGACTGGGACGGTATGGAGCCGCAACTGAAGAAAGAGTTTATCGATTTCCTGATCTCGTCCTGTACCGCCGAATTCTCGGGCTGTGTGCTGTACAAAGAGATGAAGCGGCGCGGAAATAACAAGGACATCACCCAACTGTTCCAGCTCATGGCTCGGGATGAGGCGCGCCATGCGGGTTTCATCAACGACGCACTGCGCGAGGCCGGGTTGCGGGTCAATCTGGGCTTCCTGACGCAGAAAAAGAAATACACCTATTTCCGGCCTAAATTCATCTATTACGCAACTTACCTGTCGGAAAAGATCGGCTACGCCCGATACATCACCATCTTCCGGCATCTTCAGGCCAATCCCGAGCATCGGTTCCATCCGATCTTCAAGTGGTTCGAAGAGTGGTGCAATGATGAGTTCAGCCATGGCGAGGCCTTTGCCCTGCTGATGAAAACCGACCCCAAGTTAACCTCGGGCGTGAACGTGCTGTGGATCAAATTCTTCCTGACCGCTGTCTACGCTACCATGTTCGTGCGCGACCATCAGCGGCCAGCCTTCCACAAGGCCTTGGGCGTCGATCCCGACTGGTATGCGCATGCGGTGTTTGAAAAGACAAGCGAACTCAGCAAGCAGATTTTCCCGATCACGCTGGACATTGACGATCCACGCTGGCTCAAGAACTGCCGCGCGCTGCACCGGGCCAATGTGGATATCGCCGAAGCCAAGGAGCGCGGCGGTATTGCAGGCAAAGCCGCGCAGGTTTGGGGCTCTGTCAGAGCTGCCCGTGCTTTTGCCGCGTTGTACTTCATCCCAGCCAAAAAACATGAGGTTCCGGCCCAGACAAGATTGGAGCCTTGCTACTGATGACCCTCGCACCCTGGATCGCCGCGCCTGCTGCGCTTTTCCTCTGGTGGTTTTCCACCGGGGCGATCCTGTGGGTGGTTCGCCGCAGTGCGGGCGGACGCAGCCGCGCCGCGCTATGGTCATTACCTGCTCTGTTCGCCGGGTTGGCTGGATTTTGGGTATCTCTGGCCAATGGCGACACGATCGCGGTCTATTTGGGCTTCATCAGCGCCCTGTTGATTTGGGGCTGGATCGAATTGGCTTTTCTGTGTGGCATGATTACCGGCCCCAACGCTTACCCCTGCCCGACCGATGCGCCGTTCTGGGAAAGGTTCATCCGCGCCTGGGGGACGATCGCCTATCACGAGATGCTGCTGGTTCTGATCACCATCGCGCTTGCCGCAATCAGTTGGAACCAGCCCAACACCGCTGGCGCTTGGTGTTTCGGCATCCTCTTCGCGGCCCGCATATCGGCCAAGCTGAACCTGTTTTTCGGTGTGCCGAAGTTCAATACGGAATTTCTGCCCGACCACCTGTCGCACCTGCCCAGCCATTTTCGCATTGCCCGGATGAATTGGTTTTTCCCGATATCCGTGTCGCTCTTGTCAATTGCCGTCGCGCTGTTCATGGCGCAGGCCGGACATGCGGCGACCGATCCGCAGAAGACCGCAAAAATATTGTTGGCCAGCCTCACAGCGCTGGCCCTGTTGGAACACTGGTTGCTGGTTCTGCCGCTGCCCGACGCCAAACTCTGGCGTTGGATGCTGCCGGACCCGAAGCCACTGGCCATGAATACCGAAAGGGAGGGACGTCATGGAATTTGATAAGATGTTCAACGCACAGCTTGATAAGCTGAAGGAGGAAGGCAATTACAGGATATTTGCCGAGCTTGAACGGCTATGCGGTGCGTTCCCGACCGCGAAATCCCATATTGAAGACAGCCCTGACAAGGTAACGGTTTGGTGTTCAAACGACTATCTTGGCATGGGTCAGAACCCGAAAGTCCGGCAAGTGATGAAAGAGGTCATCGACTCCTGCGGCGTGGGCGCCGGCGGCACCCGCAATATCTCGGGCACGAACCACCATCACGTGCGGCTTGAGGAAGAACTGGCCGATCTGCATGGCAAAGAGGCCGCTTTGGTCTTTACCTCGGGCTATGTGTCCAACTGGGCGTCCCTGTCGACCCTCGGCAGCCGTTTACCCGATGCGGTTATTCTGAGCGATGAGCTGAATCACGCCTCAATGATCGAAGGCATCCGCCATTCGCGGGCCAAGAAGATCATCTGGAAACACAACGACCCCGAAGACCTTGATCGCAAGCTGGCGGCCCTCCCTGTCAACAGCACCAAGATCGTGGCCTTCGAGTCGGTTTACTCGATGGACGGCGATATCTGTCCAATGAAAGAAATCGTCGAAGTGGCCGAAAAACACGGTGCCCTGACCTATTTGGACGAGGTGCATGCCGTTGGCCTCTACGGGCCGCGTGGCGGCGGCATTAGTGAACAGGAAGGCCTGGCAGATCGCATTACCCTGATTGAGGGTACACTGGGCAAAGCCTATGGCTGCATTGGCGGATATGTCACGGGGTCTGCCGCCCTGTGCGACTTCCTGCGCAGCTTCTCCAGCGGATTTATCTTCACGACTGCGCTGCCCCCAGCCGTCGCGGCGGCGGCTACGGCAAGTATTCAGCACCTCAAAACCAGCAATGCTGAGCGCAAGGCGCAAAGGCGGCAGGTGCAGCGTTTGCGGGACAAACTTGATGCTTATGGCATCCCGCACATGGACAACCCCAGCCATATCATTCCGGTGATGATCAAAGACCCGGTCAAATGCCGGATGCTGTCAGACATTCTAATGCGCGACTACGGTATCTACGTTCAGCCAATCAACTATCCAACTGTTCCCAAGGGTACCGAGCGGCTGCGCTTTACGCCGTCACCCCTGCACAGCGATGCAGATATCGATCGATTGGTCGAGGCGCTGATGATATTGTGGAAGCAGTGTGCCTTGGCCCACGCGGTCGCTTGAATATACTGTGTGACGATTTGACATTGGAGCACGCGCGCTAAATTTAGATTTCTCAGGAGGTATGCATATGAAATGTATTCTATCAGCAGCGGTCGCCTTTGCCTTTGTGGCCGTCCCCGCATTTGCCGAAGGCGATGCGGAAGAAGGCGCAAAGAACTTCAATAAATGCAAAGCCTGCCACGTCATTGTCGATGACGCCGGTGAAGAAATCGTAAAAGGCGGTAAGACAGGACCCAATCTGTACGGGGTGGTAGGCCGGACAGCCGGCACCTACGAAGGGTTCAACTACTCAGATGCAATGGTTTCTGCGGGTGAAGCCGGGTTGGTCTGGGAAGAGGCCGACTTTGCGACCTATGTTGCGGATCCATCAAAGTTTTTGAAAGAATACCTCGACGACACAAGCGCGCGCGGGAAAATGACCTTCAAGCTTCGGAAAGAAGACGAAGTCGCAAATATCTGGGCGTATCTGGCCTCGGTTGGACCTCAGAGCTAACCCACAGCCGGAAATGACAAGATTTTGGTCTCGCGTGCGTAAAGCGCGCGAACGACCTCTTTGATATCTTGGGCCGTCATTCCGGCATCTTCGTACATTTCATTTGGCGCGGCCTGCTCGATAAACCGATCGGGCAAGGTCATCGTGCGTATTCTCAAACCACGATCCAGCGCGCCGGAGTTCGCTAGATGTGACAGAACGTGGGCCCCAAACCCCCCTTGCGCGCCTTGCTCAACAGTAACTATGGCGCTGTGAGTGGCTGCCAGGTCTGCAAGCAGTTCAGTATCAATCGGTTTGGCAAATCTGGCATCGGCAATCGTGGGGTTAAAACCTTGTTCGGCCAAAAGATCGGCTGCAACCACACATTCACTCAAATGCGCCCCAAGGGAGAGGATCGCAACCTCTTCGCCTTCGCGAATGATCCGCCCTTTGCCAATGGGCAATATGTCTCCACGTTCGGGCAGCTCTGCCCCTACCCCGGCACCACGGGGAAAGCGCACGGCTGAAGGGCCTGCGTCATGGGCGAGCGAAGTGGTAACCATGTGACGCAGCTCAGCCTCATCAGAAGGGGCCATGACGACAAACCCGGGCAGGCTGCACAGATAAGCCAGATCAAACGCGCCTGCGTGGGTCGCGCCGTCCGCGCCAACCAGACCGGCACGGTCAATGGCGAATCTTACTGGCAGGCCTTGTAAGGCCACATCATGCACGACCTGATCATACCCGCGTTGCAGGAATGTCGAGTAAATGGCGCAGACGGGTTTTAAGCCGCTCGCCGCCATTCCGGCCGCAAATGTCACCGCATGTTGCTCGGCTATGCCAACGTCGAACACCCGACCGGGAAACCGGTCTGCCATGGTTTTAACGCCGGTTCCGGCCGGCATCGCGGCTGTTACTGCAACGATGGACGGATCGCGGCTGGCTTCGTCTGTCAGTGTCTCACCAAAGACCGAGGTATAGCTGGGTGCGTTGGACTTGGCCTTGTTCATCGCGCCGGTCGAGACATCGAACTTGGACACACCGTGATACTTGTCGGCACTTTTTTCCGCTGGCTCGTAGCCTTTGCCTTTTACGGTCACGCAGTGGATCAGCACCGGTCCCGTCGCGCGGGCCCGCGCCGCGCGCAGCACCGGCAAGAGCTGACCCAGATCGTGGCCATCGATCGGACCGATGTAGTCAAACCCCAATTCTTCGAACAGCGTGCCCGTTCCGGGCAGGCCCGATACCAACTGCCGGGCGCGGCGCATACCGGCACGAACAGGCGGCGGCATTGCGGCCTCGAACCCTTCGGTCAGGGAGTGCATCCGTGCCAGCGGATCCGGCGCGCAGAGCCGCGACAGATAGGTCGACATCGCACCAACGGGAGGGGCAATGCTCATCTCGTTATCATTCAGGATGACAAACAGACGACGACCTTCGTCGCCCGCATTGTTCAGCGCCTCGTAGGCCATGCCTGCGCTGATTGAGCCATCACCGATCACCGCGATCGCATCCCCGGTCGGCATTCCCAGGTCGCGGCCGACGGCAAATCCCAACGCTGCGCTGATCGAAGTTGAACTATGCGCCGCGCCAAACGGATCAAAGGCGGACTCGGACCGCTTGGTGAATCCGCTAAGACCGCCCTTCTGCCGCAACGTCCGCATCCGGTCGCGCCGCCCCGTCAGCACCTTGTGCGGATAACACTGGTGCCCCACATCCCAGATCAGCTTGTCCATCGGCGTATTGAAAACCGCGTGCAGGGCTACGGTCAGCTCGACCACGCCCAGTGACGACCCCAGATGCCCACCTGTTTCCGATACAATGTCGATCACCTCATTGCGCAGTTCATCTGCAATCAGGGCCAGTTCCGCATCGCTTAAGATGCGCAGATCAGACGGACCGGCAACGCGGTCCAACAGGGGTGTCTGAGTAGATGCCATTGATCCTCTCCGGTGCATTGACCGGTGATCCGCTTGGGATTGAACGCACGCCCGCGCGGATCACCAGCCGGTCGTTCTGTCGCCACAGAACAGGTTTGGAACAGCTTGTGTTCCCTGCGCGGACCGCGGAAGCCACGGGGTCCGTGCTGCGTCAGAGCCTGCCGGTCATGGGGAGACGGCTGGCCCTATTCGTATACAGGCGCCTCGGACGTGGTCAGCTCTGGCCAGTCCGCGATCATGTTCAAACCTTGCAACGGCTGTTGATAGCCTTTGTGGCACGTCCGGCAGGCGGCCTTGGGCGCATCCTGATGGATCGGGCCCAGGCGTTCTTCCGGATAAACATCTGCCAATGGAACGAGGTAATCGTTGTTCAACTCCAGCACCATCGCGATACCAAGGCTTGCGGTCGCCCATTGCGGCGTCACCTGTTCCGCGTCGTAGAATGCCCGGCTGTTGTGGCACAACAGGCAATTCACACCCAATGAGTTACTCACATAGTTCATCAGTGAATACGTGCGCTCGGTATCCTGAATCGTTGGAAAACCCTCATCCGCAGGTGAGCCTTCAACGCGGGATTCCAGATCATGCACGCCGATTACGCCGTAGTTCAACAAATAGGTTTCCAACGCATCCGACGGCAGAGAGGTAAATTGGCTTTGCTCTGTGACGCGGTTCTGAACTGCGCCCCAACCCGTCATGGCATCGACGACCGGCGTGATGCTGAACCAGATATCGCTGGGGACGTTTTGCCCGCGATGGCAGGTATAGCAGTTTACACCGACCTCTTTGTTTGCGTTGACATGGCCATCCCAGTTTTCATTGATGTTCTGCGTCATCTCGATCATGCGACGGGACACGACCTTAGTGTAAAGGTTGTCCTCTCCATAAGTCTCAAGATCGCCCTCGCCATGGCAATAGGCGCAGCCCTGTTCGGGGGCCACCCAGAAGGTCATGGCATTCATAAATCGGTTAAAATTGTCTTCTGTCAGATCACCAAGCACCTGAACATTTTCATAGATATCCTTGGCCAGAGCATCGCCGGGCTGAGGGATATATGGCTCTTCGGTCAGGTAATCCTCGATCGTCGGGTCGGGACGCTCGATTTCATTAACGAACTCGGTGACCGACATTCCCGTTCCCCGCGGCCCGGTCTGAATGCTTTTCGTGGCGAAGGGTTGCCCGAAAGCCACCAGCATGGCCGCGATAAAGATCGCGCCGCCCAGCGCACCGACCAGGATTGCCGGGCCGTAGATGTTTGTCGGATTGTCTCTGTTCCAGTCATCGAACCACTTGGGAAGCATCTCAGTTCTCCTGACCGATGAAGGCTTCGTAAGTGCCGAAGGCTTCGTATCCGTATGACCCGTCATAGGCGGGGGCGAAGCTGCGTTCCTGGGCCCAGATGAACCAGTTGTCGACCACTGTCCCGGTCAGCAGGATACCGATCCCGCCGGTGATCGGGGTCAGCACCGCAAACCACCAGGCCCAGCGGTGGATACCCTCCATCGTGGCGTTAAAGCCCATGGTCCAGCGCCAGAACAAAGCAGCCCGTTCTGATGCCGTGCCGCGATCCACGATCTGTTCAAGCTCACGGTCGCCACCGAAGCGAGTGACCGCCAGAATGGTCGCACCATGCATCGCAAACAGCAGGACCGAGCCATAGAGGAACACGATCGAGAGACAGTGGAACGGGTTGTAGTAAAGATTGCCGTACCGGATCGAAAACGCAGTGGTCCAATCCAGATGCGGGAAAATGCCGTAGGGCACCGCCTCTGACCAGGACCCCATGAAAATCGGGCGGAACAGGCCCAGCACCAGGAACAACCAGATCGCCGCGGCAAAAGCCCAGGCCACGTGCTTGCCCATCTTGTGTTCTGCCGCCAACAGGTATGTGCGTAACCACCATGAGCAGACTGAAATCAGCAAAAAGAAACTGGCGATGATGTACCACCCACCATCGCTCAGCGGCGGAATCGTTAAACCGTATTCCGGGCTGGGCGGCTCAAGCGCCAGCCAGAAACCCTGCCGCAGAAACTCTGAGATCGACCAGTTGACCTGCGCCAGCATGTTCAGTCCGATGATATTCAGCCACAGAATACCAGTCGCGACACTGACCATACCGAACCAACCCAGATAAATCGGCCCGATCTGCGCGTTCCCGACCCAGCCGACGAGCTTTGAGAAAAACGGCTTGCCGATCCGTTCGCGGCTCATCTGGCGATTGTCGTCCATGCCCCATTCGGGCTCGCCCTGCACCTGCACTTGGGTAAAGATGTTTTGATATTCAATCATGGGTCACATCCCCGCCTGACTGGGCCAGATCGGCAGCTCAAGCCACCAGTTCCACCACTCGGGCCATCCTCGCGTCCAAACGGGGCCAGAGATGATGATACAAACGGCAGAGAAGAACCCGGCATTGATGGCCAGAAGGAAGCCGAGCCGGTGAATGCCCAGCGTTCCGATCGAATAGCCAATGAAATCGCGAAAGAACGTATCTTCATGGTCCGGCGTCTTCATCTCTTCGCCCTTTTCCGGGTTCGCAGCCGACAGGATCAGCGCACCGTGAAGGGCTAGGGCGAACGTGGTCGCAAAGAACAGCGTCACGGCCAACATATGCGCCGGATTGTAGTGGAAATGCAGATATGCGTAGCCGGTGTTGGATACCCAGTCGAGATGGCTAAAGATGCCATAGGGGAAGCCATGACCCCACGCTCCCATCAACAATGGGCGGAAAACGACCAGGGTGACGTAGGCGAAAATGGCGACACTAAAGGCGAAGGGCACATGGTAACCCATTCCCAGTTTTCGGCAGATTTCAACCTCGCGTAGCGCCCAGCTGACAAACGCCCCGACCGCGCAGAATGTTATGATCTGCCACAGCCCGCCCTCCATCAGAGGTGCCATGCCCAAGCCATAACTCAGATCAGGTGGGGCAATATTGATGAGCCAGGGATTGAACGTGCCCTGCATGGCCGCGCCCCAGAATATTAGGATCGTACCCAGCGCGGCGAAGAACACCGTCGTGACCCCGAAAAAGCCGACGTAAAATGGCCCGAACCAGAAATCGAACAGATCACCACCGATCAGCGTACCCCCGCGAACGCGGTATTTCTTTTCAAAGCTCAGCATCGCCATTGTCTTGCTCCGACAGTTCTGGTCATGGCCGGGTCAATTGCCCCGGTTCATGCCGCGGGCGATTCACGCCGCCCGCGGCTTTCTTTCAATCCATCGCGCGGCGCATTGCGCCCCGCCCTGGGCCCGTTAGAACCCGGCAGTCGCCGCGGCGTTCTCAAACCAGTTGAGACCGCTGCTAAGCACAACAAGATGGATCATGACGGCGAGCAGGAAGAGGAACACGCCTTGCGCCACAAAGACGCGACGCGGATCGAAGATCAGCCAAATCTTGTAGAATTTTGCCATTCTCAATCCCTCCTCAGAACCACGGAGCCCAGATATAGGTTGCAAGATGTGCAACCAGCGCAACGATCGCGAACAGCCATAGGCCGCTCATATAGACCGAATGCAGCTCCTGAGCTTGCTCGTCGGTAAGACCTGTAAAAGACAGGTCGTCATTATCAGCCATAAGGAACCTCCGGGTCACTATGCTGACGCCGCTTACCCAGCGGCTGGGCCCCGCCCCGCGTGATACGGGCCGGATCTCGGGTCGCCGTCACCTGGAAAAGATGATCGGCGTGATCCTGTCGGCCTCGGACCAGGCCCGCGCCAATGGCCCACGCAGGTTCAGCGTGCGGCGGCGCAAGGCATGTCTGATCCATTCGACCACTGCGAAGGGGATCGAAATCAGGAACAGGATCGAAAAGTACAGGATGAACTCGGGCGTGCGTTGTGACCGCTTTTTGCCCGCTTCGCTATGTGCATTAAGGGTTACTGCTGGCACAGGTCACCTCCTTCGGTTGGATCGGTTTCGGAACGCGTGGGGTCCAGCGCCTGAACGGTGCTGACAAAGACCCGGGCATCCCCATTGGAAATCGCTGCCTTCTCGGCGGCATCGCGCAGGGATTTGGCGGCAGAAATACGGGTGAGAACGGGATGGGATTCCAAGATGCGCTCCAGCGCGGCGCTGGCATCCTCATCCCATTGTATTTCGGTGCGTTGCGTGGCGGGTGTGGCTGGCCCAGCATCCATTTCAGTGCCAAGAGGCAAAATGTGAAACAGCGCATCAAACAGGCCGTTGCACACCTCTTGCAGGACATAGGTCGCGCCCGCGTAACCCATGAAAGGCGTACCGGTTGCCCGTCGGATCGCGGCCCCCGGAAAGCTGGCCGGAATAAAGGCTGGTGACGGTCCGAACCCGCCTTTGTTTTCAGCCAGGTAAATTTTCTCGTTGATACTGCCGAACACGACCAATGGCTTCTTCTGCGCGATCAGCGCCCGCACCTGATTGTTGTCGGTTTTGGTTCCGGCACAGCGCGCGACCGAGAAAGCGCAAGGCAGCCCCAGATCCTCTTCCAGGAACAGCCGCAGTCCCCGTGCGTAAGTCTCATTCGCCACAACGCCGAACGAGGCGGTGGCAAAGAAATCCTGCGTGACCGACCGCCACAGATCCCAGACAGCTTTGATGGTCGAGTGTTTCTCGCGCTTAATGAAGGGTTCCGGGTCAAGTCCGGTTAATTCGCCCAACATGCGCAGGAATTTGGTGGTCGAGTCCACGCCCACTGGTGCTTGCAGGTAGGGCTTGCCCAACAGCTCGGCCAGGCCTCGTCCGAATTCGCGATACATGACGATGTTGACGTCCGCATTCACGAGGTTGCGCATCTCGGCCAGATGGGCGCCCAAGGGCATGACCATGTTGACCTCGGCACCTATCCCCTCGACCAAACGCCGAATTTCGGCCAGATCACTGGGCATGTTGAAGGTGCCGTACATGGGCCCAAGTATATTGACGCGCGGCTTTGCGCCCTCTTCACGCTTTTTCTCGGGCGGCATCCGACCCTTGGTCATGCCGAACTCGGTGAAAATCCAGGTCATCGCCCGGTCAGCCGCTTCCCATTGGTCTTCGTCGATCGTGCGCGGCAGAAAGCGTTGAATGTTGGTCCCTTGGGGCGTCACACCCCCGCCGATCATCTCTGCTATCGAGCCGGTAACAACCACCGCAGGCAGCGCCGGATCAAGCGTACCCCATGCGCGTTTCATCGCCTCTTCGGTCCCGTCGCGGCCCAGTTCTTCTTCGCCTAACCCTGTGACAACGATGGGAAGTTCATGCGGCGGCAGCGCGTCTGTGTAGTGCAGAACCGACGTGACAGGCAGGTTCTCGCACCCGACTGGACCGTCGATTACCACTTGCAGACCCTTCACGGCGCAGAAGGCGTAGACAGCCCCCCAATAGCCCCCGGCGCGGTCATGATCCTGGATCAGCATCAGATCATCTCCTGCGCTTTGGCGGCCTTGGCCTGCCGTTCCAGTTTCTTTTGGTTGATGGCGCGGAAATCGGGGCGCAGGTTTGGATCGCCCTCCCAGATTCCGGCGGCATCGTCGGTGCCGACGTCTTCAAAGAAGTCGCGCATCCGGTCCATCCGATCCTTGTTGGCAATTGCTGCGGTGATCACCTGTGCCAGTGATCCTGCACCCGCTGGCCCCATCAGGGGCCGCGCCGAGATCAGGTTGGTGAAATAAAGCGCCGGGATGCCCAGTTGCTTGGCCTTTTGCACCACCGGAGTCGTGCCGATGGCCAAATCAGGCCTGATCCCTTCCATCGCCGCGCAATCCTGCTCCAGCGAAGCGCGGAACTGGACTTTGGCTCCGTGTGCCTGCAACCAATCCGCGTCCTGCGCCGACCATTTGCTTTTGGCACAGGCGGTTCCGACGTAGGGAACGGTTGCGCCGCTTTCGATCAGCAGACGGGCCACCAACAGTTCGCTGCCCTCATATCCCGAGACAGTCACAGTCCCCGAGATCGGCGCGGCGGCCAGTGCGTCTTTGATAGCGGGCAAGAAACCGTTCTGCGCTATGCTGATCTTGTCTGCAGCGATACCGAACACATCACCAACGGCTGATAGCCAAGCGGCCGTGCCATCAACACCAACCGGTCCGCTGCCCAGGATGGGGCGGCCCGCGGCCTGGAATTCCCGAATGGCCGACGTATAGAAGGGATGGATCGCCGCCACCGCGCCGCAGTCGAGCGCTGCGTACAGTTCGCGCCATTCGCGGCAGGGTACTACCGGCCCAGCAGCCAGACCCAGCGGGGCAAGCATCTGCCCGATCATCACCGGATCAGCCGGGAACATCTCTCCCAACAAACTGACAGTAGGCCGGTCCTGCCGCGCACCGTCTGGCGCAGAGACCGGCCCCGCTTCGACCTCGGAGCGGGCATAGGCCAGCATTGCGCCAGCCAGAACATCCTTAGCCTCAGCATGGGTGGGGACGCCGAATCCGGGCACATCGATGCCCACAATCCGGACTCCGTTTATTTCCTTCGGCAACAAGCGCAGCGGAACACCACTGGCTGTCGGCACGCAAAGGTTGGTAACAACGATGGCGTCGAATTTCTCGGGATCTGCCAGATCGTAAACAGCGGCGCGGATATCCTCGAACAGTTTGCCGGTAACCAGCGTTTCCGAGTTGAATGGAACATAGCCCACTGACCGCCGCGCGCCGTAGAAATGGCTGACGAAGGTCAGGCCATAAACGCAGCAGGCCGAGCCGCTGAGAACCGTCGCCACCCGTTTCATCCGCAGCCCAACGCGCAACGACCCGAAGGCCGGGCACATGCTTTGCGGTTTATCATGGGGGCCTTGCGGGTAATCACGTGCATATTGGTCCAGCAATTCGGACTGCCCCGCCATTCGCGCGGCGTCTTTCATCTCGGACCCAGAGTGACAGCCCAAAGCAGGCGGCTCACCACCGGTTTTCGCGCGGGGTTCGCCCTTAATCACCTGCGCCTCGGCGGACGCGTCATATGTCACTTCTTTGTTCATGCGTCGTCGTAAATCACTTCGAGAGATTTCTTGGGCACCGCGTTCTTGCCGCGCATGTCCTGATCCGTGGCCGGAACCAGCTCGATCCCTGCCCCGGTTTCCTTACCGTCAAACAGCGCCAGCAGACCGTCCTGATCCAGCGGCGCGGGCCGGACGGGCAGTGCATCGGCCACATTCAGACCAAGCGTCGCAAAAAGCGGGCCCCATTGACCGGAACCTGTTCCAACTATCTGATAATTTGCGGATTTCTTACGCAGGTCATCATCCTGCGGGATCGACGCAAGAACCGGGATTTGCACCGCGTCTGCAAAGGCCTGCGCCTCACCCGTTCCGTCATCCTTGTTGACGACCAACCCAGCGACGCCGACATTGCCGCCAAGTTTGCGGAAGTATTCCACCGCCGAGCAGACATTGTTCGCGACATACAGCGATTGCAGGTCGTTCGAGCCGACCAGGATTACCTTCTGCGCCATGTCCCGTGCGATTGGCAGGCCGAAGCCGCCGCAAACCACGTCACCCAGGAAATCCAGCAGAACAAAGTCGAAATCCCAATCATGGAACCCGAGCTTCTCCAGCAACTCGAACCCGTGGATGATCCCGCGACCTCCACAGCCGCGTCCGACCTCGGGGCCGCCCAGCTCCATCGCGTAGACACCGCCACGTTTGAAGCAAACATCGCCGATCTTCACCTCTTCCCCCGCCAGTTTCTTCTTGGTCGAGGTTTCGATGATCGTGGGGCAGGCTTTACCGCCAAACAGCAACGAGGTCGTGTCGGATTTCGGATCACAGCCGATCAGCAGCACGCGTTTGCCCTGCTCGGCCATCATGTGGCTGAGATTTGCCAGCGTAAAACTTTTGCCAATGCCGCCTTTGCCATAAATGGCGATGATCTGGGTTTTCTTGACCGCCTCGCTTGGCAGAACATCCGCCAAGTCCTCATGCGCTTCGGCTTTCAGCCGGGCGTCGAACTCTTTCAGGTTGGGGGCTTCGTCTTTCATGTGATCTCCCAATCAAGAACGAGTTTCAAACAGTCGGGGTCTTCGAAGGCCGCGGAATAGGCGGTCTGTGCGTCCGATGCGGGCGCGGTATGGCTGATCAGATTCTTCAGCGACAAAGCCCCGCTTTCGACCAGCAATCGGGTGGCCTGCATATCCTCGGGCGTCCACTCAGCAGCGATCCGTATCCGGGCTTCCTTCATGAAGGCTGGCGGAAAAGCAAAGCTGAGGGGCTGCGTATAGAACCCAGCCAGTACAATCTCACCAGTGCGTTTCAGGCGGGAAACCAACGTATTCAGAATCGCGCTGTCGCCAGACGCGTCATAGATGCATCCATAGTCGCGGCGCGGGTCGTCTTCAGGGGCGATGACCTGATACCCCTCGGCTCCGTCGCGGCGCGCGGGATCTGACTCCCATACAATCGGTGCAGGCGCACCTGCGGCGATGGTTAAACGTGCCAGCAGGCGACCCACGACACCATGCCCGACAATGAGTTCGGGCACATGGTGACCCAAGCCAGCCATCGAGTGTCGTGCGGTGGCGGCCAAGGCCAGAAGTGTCATCTCACGTTGACAGCTTGCATCAATGGGTGTGACGCGATCCGCATCTGTGACGATCAGGCGCGATGATCCGCCGAACAACCCGTGCGCATCCTCGTAACAAGTCGCGCCCGGCACAAAGACGGCATCGCCGACGCCGAAACGGGTTTTTGATCCGGCCTCGACCACTTTGCCAACGGCCTCATAGCCTGGAACAAGAGGATACCCCATACCAGGAAAGGGCGGCATCTCACCGGACCAAAACAGTTTTTCCGTGCCGGTAGATACTCCGGAATGCCGCACCTCGACCACCAAATCCGAAGCGGATGGCGGGGTGAGTGTCACGGTATCAACAGACAGATGTCCGGGACCATGCAATATTACGGCCGAGGATTTCACGGTCTTCCCTCCTCTCGCCTGCAGTGGCTCATCTAAAGGGTGAGTCCATGGCGAGCTTTTATGTCAGTTTAACTTTACGTCGCAATCTGTCAATTAAAACTGACACATTTCAGAAATTCGTTCGCCTATCCAGGCTTAATTGCCGTAACGACCGAGGTGATGTAGCGCCGAAGGGGTTTTGGATGCGCGATCTGCACGAAGCCCGAAGCTGCAAGCAATTCTGATATCTGTGCAGCAGACCGAGTTTTGCCCGTGCCCATCGCAAGGGTGTAAATCGCGAAATAGACATCGGTGATCGGATCAGGGTGATCTCCGCCCGACATGGGTTCCGAGATGATCAACCGCCCGCCGGGTGGCAAGGCGTCAAAAACCTTTGCAAAAAGCCTGTGGACTGTTTCGTCGTCGTGATCATAGAGGACACGGATCAGGCTGATGGCATCAGCGCCTGCAGGCAAAGGGTCCCGGGCGAAACTGCCGCTTGTGCACGTAATGCGATCGGACTGACCCACCCCCTCCAAATAGGACTGCGCGGCACTGCGGGTCTGTGGCAGATCGAACAGAGTCAGCCGGGGCGCAGGGTATCGTTGCGCGACTTCCGCCAGAAAAGCGCCGCTACCGCCACCAATATCCAAAAGGTGCCGCACGTTTTTCAGACGAACCTGTCTGAGTGTATCCTCGGCCACCAGACGTTGACTGCGCGCCATCAACAGGGAATATCGCTCGGCCTGTTCCGCGCCGATTTGGGCAGCGTCGCCAACATAGGGCCAAAACCCGGATAGCTCGGTTTCCGATCCATTGCGCAGAAAACTCTCGGGGCTTTCCAAGTCGCGGTACAAGGCCCGGTGATGAAGGATCATATCCGCCAGACCGGGCACCCCGCGCAACGCCGCCCCCTTTCGGGACAAGCCATAGCGATCACCTCGGTGCACCCGCAAAAACCCTAACGCAGCCCCCGCGTGCAGAAAAACCGCCAGCCTGTTCGCATTGACCCCAAGCCTATGGGCAAGATGCCGTGCCGTCATCGGGCCATCCGCCAGATGATCGAAAATATCCAGCGCCACAAGCGCCACTAAAACCTGACTGGAAACAAACCCTTGAACGACCTCGAATATCTCTTGCCCATCCCGCCGAGCCATCCAACGTGTCACAGGCAGACGCATCGCCAGGGATTGCACGTCAGACCGCGCCAAAAGGCGTCCGAACCAAGTTCCCAGCGAAGGCCGCGTGACCGTGTCGGACGAGCGTGCCACCGTCAGGCTTTCGCAACCGCAGGTGCAACAGGAGTCAGCGCCTCGGCCTGCTTGCGAACAAGTTTGGCCAGCATCGCCTCGCCCGGGCAGGACGGGATCGAGGCAATTGCACCGCTCAGAATATCATTCAGGCGCTGGATCGCGCCTTGAACTCCGAATTGATCCACCGCGCTTGGCCGACCGAGCAGATCGTCTTGCCCAGCGGGTTTTCCAAGAACCTTTTCATCATAAAGAACGTCGCGCAAATCGTCGGCAACCTGATAGGCCTCACCGATGCGCGCACCCAGTTCGTACCAGGGTTCTGCCTCGTGACCGGCGGCAACCGCTCCCATCTGAGTTGCCGCGATGAACAGGGCACCGGTTTTCGAACGGTGATAAGCGCCAAGGTCAATTGTGTCTTCGCTTTCCCAGCCCTGCCCGGCGCAAATTCCGTTGGGCATACCGGTCCGCTTTGCCAATATCCCCAACAAGTCAAGCGCCCGCTTAGGATCTTGCCCGGCGGCGCGCGTGAGTATCTCGAATGCCAAGATAATCAGGCTATCGCCTGTAAGGACGGCAAGGGGTTCAGAAAACGCACGGTGGACCGAAGGCTTGCCGCGCCGAAAATCCGCGTCATCAAAACAAGGCAGATCATCGTGAACAAGACTGGCGCAATGAATAATCTCTAGCGCCGAAGCAGCGGCATCCGTAACACGAGGGGCGTCATCGCCACAGGCCAGCGCGACAGACATCAAAATCGTTGGGCGCACCCGCGCCCCGCCCGGAAAGCAGGCATAGTCGAGCGCTGCCGCAAGCTGCGCTGGCGCAGGTTCTGCGCGTGCATCTGCAATATTCTGTGCAATGGCGCTATTAATCCGCGTCTTCAGTTCCATGCGCTTCCCTTTGCTGACGTGAATATGAAAAGTTAAATTTACACATATGTGTAAATTACACTGGACAGTATTGTGTCATGAGTCAACAATTCCGTATGAACCCGACACATCCTCAAGCGCGCCAAGCAGTTGTAATCGGTGCGGGCATTGGTGGCCTGTGCAGTGCCGCACGGCTGTGCGCTGCAGGGTTCGACGTCACAGTTCTTGAGCAACACGACAGCCCGGGCGGGAAGATCAGAACCCTGCCCTCGGACAGCGGGCCAGTGGACGCAGGACCAACCGTTCTGACCCTGCGCCATATCTTCGACGATGTTTTCAGGACTCTGAGTGAGCGGTTGGACGACCATCTTGATCTGATCAAACTGCCCGTTATCGCGCGACATTTCTGGCCCGACGGGTCGGTACTGGACCTTCTCGACAAACCAGAAACAAACCGCAAGGCCATCGCCGCGTTTTCCGGACAAAAAGCACAAGCGGAGTTTCGTCAGTTCCAGAAGGATACCAAAGCTCTGTTCGTTGCATTGGATCAACCAATGATGAACACGCCTGAACCGACGCCGATCAGCCTTGGCGCTACGATCCTCAGACACCCCAAGTTACTGCCGGCAATGGCCCCGCTACGCAGCCTGAGCAGCCAGCTTGCTCACCGGTTCAGCGACCGACGCCTTGCGCAGCTATTCAGTCGGTACGCGACTTATGTCGGTGGATTACCGCATCAATCGCCCGCCCTGCTCAGCCTCATCTGGCAGGCCGAAGCTGCCGGGGTCTGGTGCGTTCAAGGGGGCATGCAAGCTCTGCCCAAGGCGCTGGAGGCGCTTTGCAAACGGCATGGGGTTCAGTTTCGATATAACAGCGCGGTTGCTTCGATTGAGTGCGAAGACGGTCAGATCAGCCGTATAGCGCTGGATGACGGAACTTATATCCAGACGAACCTAGTCATCTTTAACGGCGATCCACGTGCCCTTGCGGCTGGTGCGCTGGGGCCGGATGTTGCCACTGTTGCCCCCCAAACCCTAACCACCGACCGTAGCCTTTCCGCCGTAGTCTGGAGCTTTGACGCCGTTCCACATGGCCTGGACCTCTCTCATCACAATGTGTTCTTCACAAACCCGGACAGTCAGGAGTTTCACGAGCTGCAGGCCGGGCTTTTTCCGCGGGAACAGTCGATCTATATCTGCGCTCAGGATCGCGGCCCGCAAGCGCGACACGAACCCGGCACCCCCGAGCGGTTTGAGATCATCCTGAATGCCCCGCCCCTTCGCCCCTTTCCCCAGCCCGAAATGGAGTTTCAGACATGTCAGACACGAACATTCGACGTGCTGCGCCGGTTCGGCCTGATCTTCGATCCGCAACCGGGGCCGACAGCTCTGACTCGGCCAGCAGACTTCGAGCAACTGTTCCCCGAGAGTCGCGGATCGCTTTACGGGCAGAGCCCCCACGGACTCATGGCGGCGCTGAAGCGCCCGCGGGCACGGACACCGATCAAGGGGCTGTATCTGGCGGGCGGCGGCACGCATCCGGGGGCGGGATTGCCGATGGCTGCGCTCTCCGCCCGGCACGCGGTCGAGACGATCTTGCAAGACCGAATTTCGACATTGGCGTCCCGCCAAACGGATATGCGTGGTGGTATGTCGACGGAATCAGCGAGGATCAGACACGGGCAATCTCGATCATAGCTTTTATCGGTTCGGTTTTTTCTCCGTGGTATCGGTGGTCCGGGCGGAAGGACCCGCAAAACCATGTCTGCATCAATGTAGCGACCTATGGTCCGGGCGGGCGTTTTACCATGACGGATCGGGGGCGATCAGCGCTACGGCAGGCGCGCGACTGCATCACCGTTGGCCCGTCGTCGATGCGATGGGACGGCAACCACCTGATAATTGATATCAACGAGATGGGCGCGCCCCCATTGATCACTCCGGTGCGCGGGCGCGTCACATTAAGGCCAACGGGGTTAACCGCAGTTGAAATGCCGCTGACCGAAGACGCCGCCCATATCTGGCGCCCGTTTGCCCCGACTGCGCACATAGATGTCGACCTTGCGGCCCGCGGCTGGAAGTGGAGCGGACATGGCTATTTCGACGCGAATTTCGGAACGAGAGCGCTGGAAGAGGATTTCAGTACATGGAGTTGGGGGCGTTTTCCAACCAAAGGTGGCAGCACCTGCTTTTATGACGCGGAACGACTGGATGGCAGCGTGCTGAACAGTGCTGTGTTTTTTGGTGAAGATGGCCAGCATGAAATCGCCGCGTTGCAACCCAAAACGCGCTTGAAACGCAGCTTGTGGGCTGTGCGGCGCGAAACGCGGGCCGATACCGGTTATCGTCCCAAACAGGTCATGAACATGCTCGACGCACCGTTTTACTCTCGTGCAATGGTGCAAACCCAACTGGGTGGAGAGGAAACAACCGGTGTGTATGAGGCGCTGGATTTGCGCCGGTTTCGGTCACCTTTGTTGAAACCCATGCTTGCGGTCCGGGTACCGCGCCGCCCAAGCTGGCGATTTTAGGTTTCGATTTCGGGCGGGTTATTTGCGACCTCGGGATTCAGCTGCAAAACCGACCAATTCAGCGCTGCGGCCACGCTAACCCACATCAGGTAGGGCACAAACAGGAGGCCCGCAAAAGTGTCGACAGACCACAACGCCACCATGGTCGCCGCGACAGAGACCCAAAGCGCGCTAAGCACCACCATCCCGGCGCGTAGACGTCGCAGCCCAAAAAACACCGGGGTCCAAAGTGTGTTGATCGCGATCTGAAGCCCCCACAGCGCCAGCGCGAGGCTTGCATCGCCCTGCACCGCTGCGCGCGCGCCCGCCCAGGACATACAGACGTAAAGCGAGGTCCAAGCCACAGGAAACAGCCAGTCTGGCGGCGTCCAAGACGGCTTGTTCAGGTCACGATACCACTTTCCCGGGGGGAACATTCCCCCAGTGGCGCCCGCGGCCATACATGCCGCAAAGAAAATTACGAAATACAGCGCGAACATCATTGCAGATGGGTCCGAACAGACGCCATCATACGCCGCCGCCGGGCGTGTTCCTGCGTCTGCAGTTGTGCGAAGGCGGTGTACAACGTATCGCTCCAATCCGTTTGCGCGTGGCGGTCCTGCGCGGCTGCATCGACCAAAAACGCGGTTTCAGGCAAGGGTCGAGCGTAAAGCCGTGGCGAATGGGGTGCAACCATGCTGAACGCCGTGCGCCACAGAGACCACGCCAACCAGCCGAGTTTTTGACCTTTCCCCGTCCGCGCGCGCTGAGACACGCTTTCAAAGCCAGACCTTCGTATTTGGCCGCCAATCCCGGCATAAACAAACCTGGCCGCGTAGATACCGGGACGGCACTGCAAAGGCAGTTCGGCAATTCCAGCCTCGGACCGTTGATACAAATGTTGCGCATGTCTGAGCAAACGCGAGACGCAGATGCGTATGCCCGGTTCGGCACGCGGGTTCGCCAAGAACTCATCGGGATCGACACCCTCTTGCTGCAACCAGCCCAGCGGCAAGTAGAGCCGGTTTTCCCGCGCGTCTTCGCCTATGTCTCGGGCAATATTGGTCAACTGCATCGCTACGCCCAGATCGCAGGCACGCGCCAAGGCATCCGCGTTTCTCTCGCCCATCAGCACCGACATCATGACCCCGACCGCGCTGGCGACACGGGCGGAATATGCGATCAGTTCGGGTAGATCGTCGTAACGCCGTTCCATCGCATCCCATGCCAGACCCTCCAACAAGGCTTCGGGCAAGGCGCGGGGCATGTCGAAATCCTCGACCAGGGATGCAAACGCCCGGTCCGGTGCAGCATTGCGTGGGCGACCGGCGTAAACCATCTCAAGCCGTTCTTTCAGCATCAGAACCGCAGCCGCTTTTTCCGTTTTCAGGTCGACCTCATCATCAGCCAACCGGCAGAAGGCATAGAGCGCCAACGCTGGATCACGAACCGAGCGTGGCAGAAGTCGGGACGCCGCGTGAAACGATAACGAGCCATGCCGGATCGCATCCCGGCAGAACTGCATGTCTTGCGGATCAATCATGGCGCCCTCACAGGATCGGGAACCAGTTTCGCCAGCACCTCGGCACTGCTGATCACGCCGGGAAGCCCGGCTCCGGGATGCGTTCCAGCACCTACCAGATAAAGCCCCTTGGCTTCTTCACTCACGTTATGGGGGCGAAACCACGCGCTCTGCAGGATACGGGGTTCGATCGAGAACCCACAGCCCAAAGGTGAAAGATACCGGTCGCGGAACGTATCGGGCGTAAAGACTTCGGATGCGGTCAAATGCCGGTCCAACCCCGGCAACAGTTGATCCTCCAGCACGGATTGAACCCGCTGCCGGTAAGTTTCGGCGTGCTCGGCCCAATCAACCGGATTGTCATGCCCCAAATGCGGCACAGGGCTGAGGGCATAGAAGGTATCATCGCCATCCGGCGCGGCGGTAGGATCAGTGACCGATGGTCGATGGACATAAAGGCTCATGTCGTCAGCCATATGTCCTTGCTGGAAAATATCCCGGATCAACCCGCGATAGCGCGGCCCGTTCAGGATCGTATGATGCCCTACATCCGGCCACAGATCGCGGGTACCCCGGGTGCCGAAGTACCAAACGAACAGGCCCATGGACCACCGTGTCCGCGTGAGCTTTACGTCCGTCCACCTTTTGCGCGGCGCATTGCGCAGCAGCGTGGAATAGGTGTGCCCCGGATCGGCGTTTGAAACAACAACGTCGGCCGGTATGACCTCGGCATTCGAAAGCCGAACGCCCTTGGCTGCACCTTCCGAGAGCAAAATCTCATCCACTTCGGCATTCTGACGCACCAACCCGCCTTGCGCAGCAATGACGTTGCGCATCGCCTCGGCAATCGCGGCGACACCGCCAATGGCGTAGTGGACGCCGAACGCCTTTTCCAGATGACTGACCAGAATATACATCGACGTCACCTGCGTCGGATCTCCGCCAATGAATAATGGGTGAAAGCTGAAGGCCATTCGCAAACGCGGGTCTTTGAAACGCCGTGATGCGTGGGCATAGACTGAACGATCTGCGCGCATGCGGGCAAAGGTCGGCAAAACCTTGATCAGGTCACCTAACCGGTTCATCGGGCGACGGCCCAAATCCTCGAACCCAAAGCGATACCGCGCCTCGCTTTCCTTCAGGAACTGTCGCAAGCCCGATACATCGTCCGGAGACAGCCTTGCGACCTCTGCCTCCATCGCGTTTGGGTCTTGGCGGGCCGCGAAACTTGATCCGTCCGGCCATCGGATTTCATAGAACGGGTCCAACGCGATCAGTTCGACATCCTTGTCGAAGTCCCGATTGCAGCCTGCCCAAAGATCCCGAAACACCTGGGGCACCGTTACGATGGTGGGCCCCAGATCAAACCGGTGGCCGTCGCGCCAAAGGGCCGAACCCCGCCCGCCGGGCATATCCAGCCGATCCAGAACAGTAACGCGATACCCTTTGGCCCCCAGCCGCATTGCCGCAGCCAGACCACCCAGACCGGCACCAATCACCACAGCGTGCGAGCGCGCATCCCCAACCGGGGTCGCATCATTCACCAACTGCGGATCTAGGCGAGTCATGCCTTAACGTTCCAATCTGTTCACTTAAATTGACACATTCATAGAAGAGTCTTCCGATTTTGACGCCGTTATGTCAATCTAAACTGACACTATGGAGGTTCGATCATTCAAGTCGCAACCCTGAGCCTGTTCCGTTTCGACGGCTTTGCCCGCCGTTTCAGCGCCTTTGCTATGATGGGGCTGGCGCGCTGGCCGCTGTCGCGCCTTTGTGGGTTGGAGTTCTGGAAACTCTGCGGCTCCGGCACCGGCGAAGGGTTCACTCCGCGCCCGAATACGGCGGTCTGGGCCATACTATGCGTCTGGGCGGACGAACAAAGCGCGCGAAACACGCTGCAGACCGCGCGCCCCTTTTCCTGGTATCGGGCAAATGCCAGCGAACACTGGACAGTCTATCTGCGCCCGACCTCATCGCGGGGCGCATGGTCGGGACGCAATCCGTTCCATGTCGAAGACCCCGACCCCACTGGCCCGCTGACCGCAGCACTGACGCGCGCGACACTGAAACCCCGTATTCTTCTGCGGTTCTGGCGCCGCGTGCCGGACATTAGCCAGATGATCGGCGTTAACTCGGACGTTTTGATGAAGGTCGGCTTGGGGGAAGTTCCGTTTTTTCATCAAATCACATTCTCGATCTGGCCGGATACCGGATCGATGGCCGCATTCGCCCGCAATCCCGGCCCCCATTCCGAGGCCGTCAAGGCGGTGCGCGAAGGCAATTGGTTCCGCGAAGAGCTCTACGCAAGGTTCGACGTGATAAATGAAACGGGCCACTGGGAAGGGAAGCACCCCGTGGTCTTGAAGGAGGGTCAGGACAACAGATGACGCACGCGTTTCCATTCTCCGCAATTGTTGGTCAGGATCAGATGAAGCTCGCCATGATCCTGACCGCGATTGATCCAAAACTGGGCGGTGTCCTTGTCTTTGGCGACAGGGGCACCGGCAAATCCACCGCTGTTCGCGCGTTGGCTGCGCTTTTGCCGCCCATCTCAGCCGTCGAAGGATGCCCGGTTCAGTCCGCAACTCGCGCGGCTTGTCCGGACTGGGTTGAGCTGCCAGAGAACGCCGAAATTCATGAATACCCGACCCCGGTCGTCGATCTGCCACTGGGTGCGACCGAGGATCGGGTGACCGGCGCGCTGGATATCGAACGGGCCCTTGTGAACGGTGAAAAGGCATTTCAGCCGGGACTGCTTGCGCAGGCAAATCGGGGATATCTTTACATAGACGAGGTAAATCTGCTGGAGGATCATCTTGTTGACCTGTTGTTGGATGTCGCACAAACCGGCGAAAACGTGGTCGAACGCGAGGGGCTTTCGATCCGCCATCCTGCCCGTTTCGTGCTGGTCGGGTCAGGCAACCCCGAGGAAGGCGAACTGCGTCCGCAATTGCTGGACCGATTCGGATTATCGGTCGAGGTGCGATCCCCCGACGATATCGATCAGCGGGTCGAGGTCGTGCAACGCCGCGACGCGTTCGAGATGCAGCCAGACAAGTTCCTGAAGAAATGGCACCGCGAGGATACCCGCGTCCGCGGCGCGATCCTGACAGCTCGCGACATTTTACCTGATATCAAGGTCCGCAAAAGAGAACTGCGCGACTGTGCTGAACTGTGCATCGCGCTTGGATCGGACGGCCTGCGCGGAGAGCTGACCTTGCTGCGCGCCTGCCGTGCACTGGCGGCTTACGAAGGCGCGGCCTCGGTCACGCGCCGCCATATCCGCCGCATCGCGCCGATTGCGTTAGCTCATCGGCTACGCCGCGATCCGATGGATGAGGCCGGCTCGGTCTCCCGTGTTCGGCGTGCGCTGGATGAGGTTCTTGCATGACATCCATGCCCGACCCCTGGGCGCAAGTCTGGCAAACGCTGCGCCTGTTTGCCGTTGATCCGGTGGGACTGGGCGGGCTTGTCTTGCGGGCCCGCGCAGGTCCTGCGCGCGATATGTTTGTTGCAGCCATGCCGGACCTGGGCCTGCCAAAGCAGCGGCTGCACAGGTCACTGTCCGATGCCGAACTGTTTGCCTCTATGGATTTTGCGGCAACCTTGTCCTGTGGTCGGCCAGTCTATCGCCCCGGTCTGCTGACCAAACCATCCGCCTATCACCTGAGTATGGCTGAGCGCTGCCCTGCTGAATTGGCGGCAAAACTGGCTGCACAGCTTGATGCGGGACAGTCCTGCCTGGTCGCCTTTGACGAAGGCGCAGACCCTGACGAGACGTTGCCCCTTGCCCTCTCAGACCGTGTGGCGTTTCGTATCGATCTGACCGATCTTCGCATCACTGAGCCTCGGGATCTTGGCACTGACAAATTGATGGCGGCCCGCGCTGCGTTGCCGATGGTCCAGACATCGGCAGAGGACATCTCGACGCTGGTTCAGTTGTCGACCCGGTTGGGCATCGACAGCCTGCGCGCGCCATACTTTGCCCTACGGGCCGCGCGGTGCAACGCGGCCCTTAATGGCAGGTTATCCCTGTCCATCGAAGACTTGGAAATCGCGGCGATGTTGGTGCTTTCACACCGCGCAACTTGCTTGCCGACATCTGAGCCGGAGCCAGAGGAACAAGCGGCAGAACCGCCCGAGCCTTCCACGAACAATAAAGGGATGCCTGATCAGGATGTTCTGGTCGAGGCCGTACGGATGGCCCTGCCGGATGGTATTCTGCCGAGCGCCCTTGCGCAGCGCACCACGGCAACCGGAACCGGGGCGGGCGATTCACGGATCGCGCGGCAACGGGGCAGACCCATCGCCCCTCGCCGCCGCAGGCCAGACGGGCGCAGCCGCGTCGATCTGATCGCCACGCTGCGCATGGCGGCCCCGTGGCAAAAACTCCGCCGTGCAACGCAAGGCCGGATCAGCGTCCTGCCAAGCGATATTTGCCTCAAACGGTTCGAAACACAGACCGAGCGGCTGCTGATATTCCTTGTCGATGCCTCAGGCTCTGCTGCGCGGGCCCGCCTGAACGAGGCCAAGGGCGCGGTCGAACATCTGTTGGCGCGGGCTTATTCGCATCGCGATCACGTCGCATTGATCGGGTTCCGGAATTCGTCAGCTGATATTCTGCTTCCGCCCAACAGGTCCCTTGTTCTGGCCAAACGGCGGCTGGCCGCTCTTCCCGGCGGCGGGGCGACACCACTGGCCGATGGGCTGCACTGCGCGGGGCTTATGGCGGGCAGCGCCCTGAAGCGTGGTATGACCCCGACCGTGATCCTTCTGACGGACGGGCGGGCGAATGTGGCGCTGGACGGCCAGCGCGACCGGAATAAGGCAGCCGAGGACGCAGAGCTTACTGCCGATTGGCTGCGCGCCTCCAAGGTTCGAAGCGTCGTTCTCGACACTGCCATACGCCCCCAGAAACCGCTGCAAAATCTTGCTCAGCGCTTGGGCGCGGATCATATCGCCCTGCCCCGGTCCTCGGCTGCGGGTATGACGCAAGCCATAGAAACGGCGGTGAATACCTAGGCGATGGACTGGCAGCGCGACCTTCCAACCTGGCCCCATCACGCATGGTCAAAGCGTGTGGTCTGCGCCCCGCATCGCTGGCACGTGCAGGAACACGGCGAAGGACCAACGCTGCTGTTCTTACACGGCGCGGGCGCATCGACGCATAGCTGGAACGCGATGATGACCGACCTTGCCGAGGATCACCACGTGGTTGCGATCGATTTGCCGGGCCATGGTTTTACCGTCATGGGCGCCAACAATCGCAGCGGCCTTGAGACAATGGCCGAAGATATTGCCGCCTTGTGTACGCAGGAAAACTGGCAGCCGACCAAGATCGCTGCGCATTCTGCCGGGGCGGCAATCGCTTTGCAGCTTTGTGAACAACACCTGACAACACATGGCAAGCCGTCAATTCTGGCGATAAACCCGGCATTCAGCGATTTTGATGGGCTGGCGGGTATTCTCTTTCCGATTATAGCAAAATCTTTGGCGGTGAACCCGCTGACGCCGTGGCTGTTTACCCGTGGACCTGACGCGCTTGCGCGCGCCCAGCGCCTTATTGCATCGACCGGATCAACAATCCCCGCCGAGCAACTGGCGCTTTATGCGCGTTTGTTGAAGAACCGCCGCCATGTTCAGGGAGCATTGTTCATGATGGCGCAATGGTCGTTGAGAGACTTCAAACACTGCATGTCGAGATCGCAGACACCCATTGAAATTATTGTAGGCTTGAACGATCGGGCGGTTCCGCCGGAAACGACGGCCAACTTGCAAAAGACCATGCCGAATTCGAACCTGACCAAACTTGCCGACCTAGGGCACCTGGCCCACGAAGAAGCACCCGACCTTTTTGTGTCACGTGTTCGGTCAATGGGGTGAAATCGAGCCTGTCAAAACTAAGGCCTTTGCTGCCAAGGAGGTCGCGATTGTTACGGCACTCGGGTGGCTGGTCGCAACGGGCCATTATTTAAGCTCCCTGCCCTTTGCTTTTACGTCAGGTATTTGTTGCGGGCACAGTACCTAAGGCGATGCTCATGCAGCGATCTACGTCTGCAATTCGCACTGACCTTGGACTTAAAACCGCTCACCAATGCGACATCGACCGTCGGGCGTTCATTCTAAAACATCATGCAGTCTGCACCCGGTGAAAGCGGCGGCGCGCCGTCCGGCAATGTGGGCGTATAGTCAAACGTCACAATCTTCGCACCGCCGTCAAAGGCGACAAACAACTGGTTCGAGCCGGGACGAATTGCAATACCTTCGGGGTCGGTACCGAATTCCAGCAGGCTTGCCTGCGCAAGAAGCTGACCCTCTGCCGTGAATTCATAAAGGCTGTTCGATCCTTCCCAGTCATCGACAATCAGCATATGTCCGGTGCGGGGATCGATCGCGATGCCCTGCGCCTCGGTCAGTGGCGGAGAAAGCTCCATCGTATTCAGTCGCGCCGCCAGTTTTCCATCTGTATCGAACCAAGACAGCCGCTCGGGGTCATCCTCGACAGTGACAATCTGGCCTTTGGCATTAATCGCAATGCCTTCGGTGTCAGCATAACCACCCTCAAGCTCAAAGGGCGCTCCTAGAGGTGTTCCATCTTTCGTCACGCGCTGAAGACCGCCGAAGCCGTCGCCAAGCAACAGGTGATCCCCTTCAATGGCTATTGCCTTGATCCTGAAAAGATCGCTTGAGATACGCCGCAGCTCTTCGCCTTGAAGTGTTACAAGAACGGCCTCGGGGCCCTCGTTCGCAATCCACAATCCGCAAAAGGTTGGATCATAATCCAGGCTGGCCGGGTGGTTTAGTTGATACCGGCCAGTTTCGCGAAGTTCCAATGCCGTGACCGGACCGGACAGCGCGAAGATCGAAACAAAAAGGACCCTTGTGAACATTCCAGACGCTCCCACCGATCAACGCTAAAAGGTGGTCCGGGTTTCCCAAGCGTCAACACGGAACTTGCCTGAATAGTGCGAAACGTAAAAATCTAGGTCTGCCGAATACTCAAAAAGAGCGGCACCGGGTTGTTTTCTTCGGGTCCAGTCGCGACGAACAGGCCAAGGCGCTACCCGGTAAACTGAACCGACATCACACCATCTTAGGAAAGAACCGCCAAGGGGAGAGAACAAACTTGCAATATTGCCCCCAGACGTTGTCATCTGGAAATGGCAGTTGGAGGATATCGATGAAACCATGGACGAACGTGGTTTGTTTGTGTTGCACGCTGGTTCTTGTCGCTTGTGCCCCGAAAACGCGCACATATGAAAAGACAGTGACGGCGTCGGTTCCTGCAAGTTCGAACACTACTCTTGCGCGGGCAGCCAGACGGTTGGGTGATCCGAAAGACGGGCGCTCGGGCGTCCGACTGATAAATGACGGAGAGCAGGCGCTTGTCTCGCGGCTGTTGTTAGCCGCTGCGGCAGAGCAGACGATTGACGCGCAATACTACCTTTTGCACAACGACCCGACGGGCCATCTTTTTGCAGCCAGTCTTTTACAGGCTGCGGATCGCGGCGTGCGCGTGCGGTTGCTTGTGGATGACATGGACACGTCCAGCTATGACGCGATGACAGCCGCGCTGGATCATCACGAAAACATCGAAATCCGACTATTCAACCCATTCTGGCGTGATCAAAGTCTTGTCATCGCAGGTCTGACGGATTTCAAACGCATCAATCGCAGAATGCACAATAAATCGATGACTGCCGACAATACATTTACGATTGTCGGCGGGCGGAACATCGGGGCCGAGTATTTCCTGGCCAGGGAAGAAATGAACTATGCCGATCTTGACGTACTCGCCGCAGGGCCGGTGGTGACGGATGTCTCAACAAGCTTTGACGCCTACTGGAACAGTGAATTTGCCGTTCCTGCCCGTGCCGTGATTGAAGACCCCAAAGAGTTCACCCTGAGCGATGCGCGTGATCGGCTGAACGAGCTTGTGGAAGATGCGAAAAAAACCGAATACGGCGCGGCCCTCAGACGGTCGGCCGAAGAAAATTTCGCACACGGCGCTTTGTCATTGGACTGGGTGCCAGCAAAATTGTACGCGGATCCGCCGTCCAAAGCCGCCGGAGTTGAGGGGTCAGACCCTATTCTGGCCTCACAGCTCCTTCCATATTTCGAAAACGCCGAAAACGAAGTGCACATCGTGTCAGCCTATTTCGTGCCGCGCAACAAGGGTGTGAAATGGATGACCGAACTGGAAAATCGCGGCGTCGACGTCAAGGTTGTCACAAACTCGTTGGCATCGAACGACGTCGCGCCGGTCTATGCACACTACGCCAAGAAACGCCGGGCGCTGTTGCGGGGCGGGGTTGAGCTGTATGAATTACGGCCTGATGCGTACCAGGTTCAACGCCGGGGCATCAATTGGGGTCAGTCCCGCTCTGGTCTTCATTCCAAGGCCTTTGCCGTCGATGACCGCTATCTGTTTGTCGGGTCGTTCAATTGGGACCCGCGTTCAGTCAACATAAATACTGAAATGGGCATACTGATCGACTCACCCACATTGACGGTTCAGACACTCGGTGCTTTGGACGAAGCACTACCCGCTTACACTTATGAAGTGACACTTGAGAACGCAGGTCAGCTTAAGTGGCGGACACAGGGCGAAGACGGCTCAATCCTTGAATATGACTCTGAGCCAACGGGGTCCGCTTGGGATCACATAGTCGCCGGCTTTCTAAGCATTCTTCCAATCGGTTCTCAGCTGTAAGATCGCGACCATTCCGGTATCAAGCCAAGTTTCGAACAAGCTGTCCGCCAGAAAGGAAATTGACCGTGCAGTACCTCAAACTCTACGCTGACCCTGACGGCGAAAGCCACTGGGACGATATCAACGTCGAAGTTGAAGAACGCAGTTTTGCGCCACCTGCTCAGGCGATCGAGATTTCCAAGCCGGAGTACGTTAGACAAACCATGTTTCTGAGACTTCGGTCAGGATGGAACGAACCCATCCACCCAACACCAGTGGCGCAACGCTTGGTGTGCCTGGCGGGCACAATCCGCGTAACCGCGAGCGACGGAAACTACCGAGACATTGGCCCTGGCGACGTTTGGCAAATGGAAGACAAATTCGGGAAAGGCCACCATACCAAGGTCACGAGCGACGAAGACTTCGAGGCCGTCATCATCCAATTCGAGTGATTTTAAAGGCAACCAATCCGATGCCCGAGCCTCAAAGGGCGTTCGGAATACTCATCTGTTGATATCATTCCTACTGCCTCTCAATTTCCAGCTATACTAACCGCAAGACTGCGCACGTGCCGCGGACGGATACGAACCGACGGCCAACCGATGACTGACGCAGAGGGGGATTGCCATGGAACAACGCCTCTCGGCTGTTCTGGCCGCCGATATGGTCGGATACGCCCGCCTGATGGAACTGGACGAGATAGGGGTGCTATCGCGCCAAAAGAAATATCGGCGCGAGCTAATCGACCCGGAAATAAACCGCCGTCGGGGAAGCATCATCAAAACGACCGGAGACGGCATGCTGGCCACGTTCGAGTCGGTTCAGGATGCGGTACAATGCGCTGTAAAAATCCAGCAGGCGATGAGCCTGAGGGAAACCGAACTGGAAGCCGATCAGAGAATTCGTTTTCGGGTCGGTATTAATCTTGGCGACGTCATCTTCGACGAAGGCGACATTTTCGGAGACGGAGTGAACGTCGCCGCGCGGCTGGAAGGTTTGGCAGAACCCGGTGGGGTATGTGTCTCGGACATCGTTCATCAGGCGGTACAGGATCGGGTCGACGCCCCTTTCCGCGACATGGGCGGGCAACGTGTCAAGAACATCAGCCGCCCCATTCGAGCTTGGCATTGGTCTCCCCAGTCCGGTCCGGTGCGAACGGCTCCTGATATTTCGCTGCAACAACGCGTCAGGTTCTGCAAATCGGCAGATGGCACAAATCTTGCATGGGCATCCACCGGAGAAGGCACGCCTGTACTGAAAGCCCCAAACTGGCTCAATCATATCGAGTATGAGTGGACCAGCCCGGTCTGGGGGGACTTTCTTTCAGAAACGTCGCAAAAGTGCCAATTGGTTCGGTTTGATCAACGCGGCAACGGGCTTTCAGACTGGGATGTTGATGACATTTCAGAAGACAGAATGATTGATGACATGGTGGCCGTGGCCGATGCTGCGGGGCTTGGTCGTTTTGGCCTGCTTGGCATCAGCCAAGGCGCTGCTTTCTCGATTCGCTTTGCAGCAAGATACCCGGATCGTGTGAAATTTCTTGTCTTGCTGGGTGGTTACGTCCGGGGGCGCATGCTGCGAGGGGACGCAGAGGCCGAACAGTTTTATGAAGCATCGCGCGCCATGGTGTCGGCGGGCTGGGGATCACCGAGCCCATTGTACCGTCACTTCTTTACATCCTGCTACATGCCTGACGCCACCCCGGAAGAAGGCGCAAGCTTTGATGAAATGCAACGTATCTCGGCAAGCCCGGAAACAGCCTTGCGGATTATGGAAATGAACGCCTATGTGGATGCGCGTCCGGACGCGCAAAGCCTGCAAATTCCAACACTGGTTCTCCATGTAAAAGGCGATCTGGCCGCCCCTATAAGTAAAGGGCGGGCAACAGCCCGTGAAATCCCGGCCGCAGCATTTGTTGAGCTACCGGGCGCCAATCACTGCATGATCCGCGGCCATCCGGGATTTGATGAGTTCTTTCAGGAAATCGGGCCTTTTCTCAGGGAACACTCTGACTAAGGCATTTATCGCCCGGACCCGACGCGTGTAGCCCATCGTTTCTACCACGCACCCTGCTTGATTTGTCGGTACGGCCCTAGCGTAGAGTTTTATTGACGTATCCCGCACGAAAGAAACCGTTATGCCAACCGGGTTTGCACGCGTTAAGACTTTTGACCGGTGTCACCTAGCCCCAAGGCCCACGATCTTGCGGCGACTCTCCCCCAGCATTCGCGCGCCCAGAGTGGGATGGGCTGGACTGTTGCGCGAGTTTTCTCAACGCCGCAATGCGGTTTGCCGTCGACGGGTGCGTTGAAAACAGCTTGTCTCGGGTGTGCACGTGTAGGGGATTGATAATAAACATATGCGCAGTCGCGGGGTTACGTTCGGCCGTGTCATTGTCGATACGCGCGGCACCTCTCTGGATCCGCTCAAGCGCAGACGCGAGCGCCAAGGGCTGGCCGCAAATCTCGGCTCCAATACGGTCGGCAGCATATTCTCTGGTTCGGCTGATCGCCATCTGCACCAATCCAGCAGCAAACGGAGCCAGGATCATCAGCGCAAGTGTCCCTACCAACCCAAGCGCGCTGTCTCTGCGGCCCCCAAAGAACAAGGCGAAGTTTGCCAGCATTGTGATCGCACCCGCAAATGTCGCAGTCACCGTCATGATCGCGGTGTCATGGTTTTTGATATGCGCCAACTCATGCGCGACGACGCCCGCCAACTCATCCCTCGAAAGGGTCTGCAACAAACCCGCGGTCACCGCTACGGCTGCGTTATGGGGGTTGCGCCCCGTGGCAAATGCATTGGGCTGAGGGGTATCGATCAAGTAGACGGCAGGCGTGGGCATTCCTGCGCTTTTTGCCAGACCTTCGACCATCTGCGATAATCCCATCGGATCACCGGCAGGAACAAGACGCGCATTGTGCATGCGAAGGACCATTTTATCGGAGTTCCACCAAGTGAACGCATTCATGCCAGCCGCGATCACCAAGGCAAACAGCATGCCGCCAAACCCGGCAAGCAGGTATCCCAGCCCCATGAACAAGGCCGTCATTGCGGCCATCAATATCGCAGTCTTCGTGTAACCCATGTAACGCAAACCTCCGCCGGCTCGCTTGTAGATGTGTGATCAATACGCTGTTCTTGCAATGATTATCGACCTGATTGCCGACAAAGTAACAGATGAAGCCAGTACGCTCGGGGTTAAAAAGATCACGCGCTGTTAAAATAAACTTTTTAAATCTGTACTTTAGAGCATATTCTTCATCTTCCGCCAATCAAATAACCTGACGTGTGAAATACTTTACTTTACGGAAGGCATATTTCTGGCAGTATTATTTTATGTGTTTGTAAAAAGTGTTGTGGGTAGAAGATGTACTTAGCCAAGTTCAACGACCAGTTTTGTGCTGTAGCAGACATCCAAAAGACCGAATTTGCCGAAAAGTTCCCATTGCTGGACAGGGGCGCAGTGCACGCACAGTGGAAAAAAGGGTCGTGGCAGATCACGCGCATAGGCGACATCTGGAAGCGCACCGGGAAAATCTTCTCTGTACCCTACGATGGTGCCGACGCATATCCATCGTTCCAGTTTGACGCGGATGGAACCCCGCTTCCTTTAATGCAAGAGGTGCTGAAAGCACTGCCCCCTGAAATGACGCAATGGCAACGTGCCTTTTGGTTGACCTCGGCGATGCCCGAACTTGACGGCGGACTTCCTATACACTGCATTCGATCTGGCGATCGCCGCGTCGTTGAAGTTGCAGCGAAAGCGGGCACAGGCTTTCTGAACTGATCTGACGCCCAGCATCGATTGGGCCGTTCAGACCTTGACACCCAGACGCTGGAGTATTGACCACCGCTGTGCGTTTAGCAATTTTCAGGACCGACATAGTTTTCAACCGAGTAGTAAAATGACCGAAGCCGCGTCCAAGCTCTTTCTCTTTTGCGGTAAACCTGCGTCCGGAAAATCAACGCTTGCCCATCGGCTGGCCGGGTCAGACCGCACTGTTGTCATCGCAGAAGACGCGTGGTTGGCTGCTTTGTTTTCGGATCAGATGTCGGCGATCTCGGACTATGTTCGGTGCTCTGGAAAACTGCGCGATATCATGGGGCCGCATATCATCTCGCTTCTCAGGGCAGGAACATCTGTGGTTTTGGACTATCCGGCAAACACACTCAAAGCGCGCGCGTGGATGCAGGGTCTTGCCAAAAGCGCAAACGCGATCGGTGAGTTACACTATCTCGACGTTGCAGACGAAACCTGCAAAGCAAGGCTGCGGAAGCGCAACGACGCCGGTGAGCATCCTTTTCAACTGACGGACGCGCAATTTGATGAGCTATGCAGTCACTTTGTCGCCCCGACCGATGATGAGGGATTTCAGATCATCGTGCACCACCAAGCCTAAACCGTTGGCACAGCGCGCGCCCACAGTCCATCATGCCATGTTCAGGATCGGACCATCCAGCAACCGGATCAGATCGCCAAAGTACCCGCCTGACCGCGCCGGGCGCGTCGGATCGGATGTGATCGCCACGGCAAGCTTGCGATCCGGGTGGGCAGCTATGATCTGCCCTCCGTACCCTCGGGCCAAAGCATAACCTGAAGGCAAAAGAAACCAACCATACCCGTAACCCAAACCAGAAAATGCTGATCTGCCATAAGGTTTCATCGAGGCCGCGATCCAGTTTTCGGGAATGACCTGTTTGTTGGCATACACACCGCGATCCCGAAGCAAAACCGCGATTTTCAACATTGATCTTGGTGTTATCGCCATTTCATTGCCGCCGAGATAATACCCTTGCGGATCGCGCGTCCAGGCTGGGATCTCAATATCGAGCGGCCCGCCCAGTCGTTCACGCGACAAGGTCAAAAGGCTTTTCCCCGTGGCCTCGGTCAATGCGGCGCCAAGCACATGTGTGGAACCAGTGGAATAGAGCATCTGCCCGCCCGGAGTGGCGACCATGGGCCTGCTCAGCGCGTCGGCGATCCAGTTCGAAGAACTGATCCATTCCCCGTAGTTCCCACCCGATGTTCTTTCCAGACCTGCCCGCAGGGTCACCAGATCCTCCATCGTGATGTCTTCCGCACCGGGGGTCGCATTTGCGGGCAGTAACCGAGGCGCAACCTCTTGCAAACTGGCATCGACCGATGAGATCTCCCGCCTGTGGATCGCAGTTCCCAGCAAAAGGGCCACAACGCTTTTTGAATAGGACTTTATGTTGGCCAGACGATCAAGACCCGGCCCTTTTTGAGCCTTTGCAAAAACAACCTCACCCGCTCGCTGGATCTGAAGCGAATGCAACTGCGGCAGGTTCTGCATTGCATCAGCAAGCAAGGCACTCCGCCCTTGCGCAAAAACGGGCGCAGCCAGAGCGGTTGTGGAAGCTATCAGGAATGAGCGGCGCGCGATCATGGCTCAGATGTGGTGGCTTTCCCCCCGATGTCCAGCCGCCAACAAAACAACACGGTCAATCCGTCCAGAAACGGGGAAGCATGGGTGCGTGCGAAAGATGGGTATTGTGGCAACAGATAGCCGCGATCATTTGCCGATCGGTCATCCGTACCCCCGCAATCTGTGGTAGACTTGCGTCATAGGCATTTCGGCAGGAGACGTCCCGTTGCTACCGAATTCACTCCGTCTTGTTGTCACCGTCACAACACTTGCGCTCTCGGCAGGGTCCCTGCCCGATCGCGTCGATGCGTTGTCGTCAGAAATTCCCAACTGGTTGCAAAAGCATATCGGCACAGGGGATGGCCAAATCGCGCCAATCGTCCTGCAAAGGGCACGTGAGCTGTATCGGGAAAAGCTGCGGCAGGGCAAAGTACGAAACCCCTGCTATCTTGCCAAGGATGCGACCCGTCCCAGCACCTCGGGCAACGGGAATCCCGGGCGGCGGTTCTATGTCATCTGTGAGGCTCAGAAGTCCTTTCGCGCCGTCTCGTCCGGTTATGGAAATGGTCGCAAGTTACAGCGCGCCAATTTCGCGAACGGGCGGCAGTGTGCGAAGAATTTCAGCAACGCAGAAGGATCAAAGCTGACTGCGGGCGGGGCTTATGTGACCGCTGAAACGCGGACGTCGTTCAAGGGCTATTTCAGCCGCGGCGGTCAAACGAAGCCGTTTTATCGCACGTTTCTTTTGTTTGACGGCGAAGGTGAAACAAGCAATGCCCGTGAACGCGCCATCGGCGGCCATCCCGCTGTTTTTCTTAAATGGCAATGCCGCTTTAAGAACCCGCAGAGCAAGCACGCCGACGACAAAGGATTTGTCCCTTACGGACGGCTCGTGAACTATACCGGCGGTCGAAGCAACGGGTGCACGACGTGGTCGCAGGCCGCCTCGCAAGAGATTTTAACGCTGGTAAAAGGGAATCCGACGACCCTGTATATCTATCCGGAATCAAAAGATATCAATGCTGTCGCAAAAGCCGTGAAAAAGGGGAAGTCACTGACACGTGCTGGCGTTTACTGGAACGCCGCGTGCCTTCAAGCAATCGGCGCTCCTAAGTTTTGGCCCAAAAGCACGCTCCAACCCATTATCAATCAGTGGAGGGATTCTCTGCCGAAGCACCCCCCGTTGGAACTGCCGATCTGCAAGTAAGGGATCCTCCATCCAGAGAACCGATCACGCGTTTCTAGTTCACCAGCCCTTCTGAGCAACATTGAGGGTCCCCTGTTCCGCGCCGTTTATGCGATCAGGTGCACAGTCTCGCCCGTTGCTATGGCTTGCTGCGCGGCATGTCCCATCCTGACGGCCCACAGACCGTCCTGCAAACTCACATCCGGTTGTGCCTTTTCACCACGAACAACGGCCAGAAATCCCTTGTGCTGATAAAAGGTAGATCCGTTGTGATCCCCAGCCGCCAAGAGCGTTGGGTCAACGGGCACATCCATTGTCACCGGCCCCTTGGGGTTGCGAGGGCTGACGATCACCTGCGGCAATGGCGGTTCGCCCAAGTGATCCGGCCAGAAACGTCCGGGCCCGGGGACCAAGGCCTCAATCTTTGCATCCGGTCCGACGGCCGATATCTCTTCCTGGTAGCGTGAGCCTTCAGCGAACATGCACAGTTCTAACATTGCGCGCCCGCCCGAAGCAAAATCGACAATGACATAGCCGTGGTCCAGAATATCGGGTATTTCGCCATCATATGCCTCATCCAAATGGTTTACCGCCTGCCCACCACTTGCAGTGATGCGCACCGGGTCAGACCCAAGTATCAACCGCATGAGATCGAAGAAATGACAGCACTTTTCCACAAAAGTGCCGCCCGTGTTTCGGTTGAACCGGTTCCAGTTTCCGACCTTATCGAGAAACGGAAAGCGGTGTTCACGGATCGACAGCATCTTTACGCCACCCGTCGCTTCGACCTTGTCGATCAAAGCGGTGATCGGCGGCATGTAGCGGTATTCCATCGCCACCCAGATCGGGCACGGATAATCGCGCTGCACCTTTTCCAGCCGGGCCGCATCTGCGGGATCGGTGAACAATGGCTTTTCCACCAACAGCGGTAGCGGCCGGGTATCTGCGACCTCACAGATCTGGTCGACATGCAAATGGTTTGGGCTGGCGATCACAAGGCAATCCAGATCCTCAACCGCCAGAAGCTCTTGCACCGATCCCACCATTGCAGCATCCGGCGCAAGAGCTTTGGCTGCCCGCGCCATTTCCGGATCAGGCTCAAAAATCGCGGACACCCGCGTGCCTTCAAGCAAGGCGATATTGTGCAAATGCTCTTGCCCCATCATACCGCATCCGATCAGCCCGTAATTGATGCTTCGCGTCATGCGCGTTTCCTTCTATTTCAAACGTTGGACATAGGTGGCCCGATCAGGGTCGAACCAAGTTTTTGAAAATTCAACGGGTTCCGTCTTTTCCGACCAACTGAACCGCTCGATATAGCCCACCAACTCACCCGCCGCTTTTGTGAACTCCGGCGGCGTCCATTGCGGCAACGGTCGAACCGACACGCGGTCCTCGGCGCGTGTGATCCAAAAGCCAAGTTGGTGCTGGTAATATCGGTAGAGTGAGTCCGACAGCATCTCCCGATCGATCCGGCCAGCTGATTCGTCCAACCAGATTTCTTCGACGGCGATGATTGTGTCATTCAGGTAGCGCATCCGGCGAACCCGTGACCCAAGGCCTGAGGCGCCAAACTCCGGCAGGTCAGGCGGTTTAGCCAGGTAGTCTACGGCCAGAATATCGGCCTTGGGCAAACCGCCGCCTTCGGGCAGCTCCAGCCGAAACATCGCATAAACACTGTTCTGCGTGCCGCTTTCCCGGACGTAGTTCCCAGACCCCTGAATACGCTCCAGCATCCCTTTTTTCTCAAGCTCGGCCAGCGATTTTCGCAGCGTCCCGACCGAGACATTCAACTGTGCCGCCATCTCGCGTTCCGGCGGCAAGCGTTCGCCGTCGATCAGGCGGCCCGCCGCAATATCGCGGATCAAAAGTTCCGCGATCTGGATGTACACTGGAAGGGCGTTTGGATTTCTGTTGGCCGCGGTCATTATGGGCGCTTCGCTAGGTCGCAGGAAAAATTGATACACCATTGATCTACATCAAAGTGATTGCTACGCAAGAGGAAAAGCAAAATCGACGCGGAGCCCGAATCAGATGACAATCGTCCCCATTACTTCCCCCGATCTGGACGCGGCTGAAGTTTCATGGTTCGCGGCGCTGTGTTCGGACGATTACCAGTTTCTGGGCGTTCCTGATGGCGATCTGCGGTCGAGTTGGGACCACTGCTCTGGCATCGTGAAAGAGGCCGAAGCACAGGGGTTTCGCAACATTCTTTGCCCGTCATCTTATCAGGTCGGTCAGGATACGCTGAGCTTTGTTGCCGGGTGCGCGCCGATCACCGAAAAGATCAACATGCTGGCGGCCGTGCGTTGCGGGGAAATGCAGCCAATCATGCTGGCCCGCACCATCGCAACCCTGGACCACATGCTGAAGGGGCGGTTGACGGTCAATATCATCTCATCCGACTTCCCCGGTGAGAAAGCTGACAGCGCCTATCGCTACCAGCGGTCGCGCGAAGTGGTGGAGATACTCAAACAGGCATGGACGCAGGATGAGATCAACCATTCGGGCGAGGTATACAATTTCTCGGGCCTGACAACTGATCCGGCCAAGCCCTATCAGACCGGTGGCCCGCTGCTGTATTTCGGGGGTTATTCACCCTCGGCACTGGAGCTTTGCGGCGAGCATTGCGATGTCTACCTGATGTGGCCCGAGACGAAAGACCAGCTTGCCCAGCGCATGAAGGCGGTTCACGCAGTTGCTGAAAACTACAACCGCACCTTGGACTACGGCCTGCGTGTTCACATGATTGTTCGTGACACCGAAGCCGAAGCGCAGGAATACGCGGACTACATCGTTTCAAAACTGGATGATGACTATGGCCGCGCGATCCGCGAAAGGGCGCTGGACGCGACCTCTCTGGGGGTGGCGCATCAGGCCAAAAACCGCGATCTTGCCGATGAGTACGGCTATGTCGAACCGGGGCTTTGGACCGGTGTTGGCCGCGCGCGTTCGGGCTGTGGTGCGGCGTTGGTCGGGTCGACAGATCAGGTCATGTCAAAGATCGAAGACTATCAGAAAATGGGCATCCGCGCGTTTATCTTCTCGGGCTATCCTCATATCGATGAAGCCAAGCACTTTGGTGCTCGAGTGTTGCCCAACCTCAAAACCTGCTCACTTCCGGAAGAGTATGGACGAGTACCACAGTCGACCCCAGCCACACCGCTGGGCCAAGGAGTTCGCCGCTGATGCAACGTGTAAAACTATCTGACTCGCTGGAAATGAGCCGTCTTGTCTACGGCATGTGGCGTTTGGGCGATGACAGCGACACTTCGGCAGGTCATGTTGAAGCGAAAATACAGGCCTGTCTGGACCAGGGCATCACGACCTTCGATCAGGCGGATATATACGGCGACTACAATGCCGAGGCGGTTCTGGGCGCTGCATTGCGCGCGAACCCCGCGCTGCGTCAACAAATGGAGATCGTCACGAAATGCGATATCATCGCGCCGTGCGGTCGGTATGCGCATGCGAAGGTGAAACACTATGACACGTCGCGGGCTCATATCCTGAAATCGGTTGAAACGTCGCTGACCGAAATGGCAATCGACCACATCGACTTATTGCTCATCCACCGCCCCGATCCGTTTATGGACCACAACGAAACAGGCGCTGCGCTCGACGAGGTTGTCGCCAGTGGCAAGGTGCGCGCGGTTGGCGTTTCGAATTTTCGCCCGTGGGACTGGAGCTTGCTTCAATCGGCGATGAAGACGCAACTGGTCACCAACCAGATCGAGATTTCATTGGGAGAGATCAGTCCGTTTACCAATGGTGATCTGGCGTTTCATCAACAGCATGGCCAGCCCGTGATGGCCTGGTCCCCATTGGGCGGCGGCATGCTGATGGCGGGCAATCCTCCGGTCGGTGTGGTCGCAGATGAAATCGCGGCCGAGTTTGGGGTCGATCGCGCGGCTGTCGCGGTTGCATTCCTTCTGGCTCACCCTGCCGGTATTCTACCCGTTCTGGGCACCAACAACCTGGATCGCATCAAGGGCATATCCGATGCCCTGAAAGTCAAACTGGATCGCGAGACCTGGTTCCGCCTCTATGAGGCGGCGCTGGGGCATGAGGTACCATGATGAATGCAATCTCAAGGGACATGACTCACACCTTCGTCCCCCACAAGGACGACACTCGAACCTTGCGTGATGCTTTCGGTCGCTTTGCCACGGGCGTCACGATCGTAACCTGCAACAGCGAGGATGGCCCGATCTGCATCACGGCCAACAGCTTCTCGTCCCTGTCGCTTGACCCCCCGCTGATCATGTGGGCCGGAGACCGTAATTCCCGCCGCTTCCCGTATTTTCACCGAGCTCGCCATTTCAGCGTGCACGTTCTTTCATCTGATCAGGCCGAGCTGTGCTTTGGCTGCTCCAAGGACGCGCATGCCTTGCGGAACATTGACCATGAGTTGTGTGAAAACGGCACGCCGCTGCTTCCGGACTGCCTGGCACGGTTTGAATGTGAGCAGCACGCGTACCACGATGCAGGCGACCACGTTATCGTGGTTGGAAGAGTTCTGAGGGCCAGCATAGCCGAGGGGGATGCGCTGACCTTTTTCGCCGGAAAGTTCGGCCAATTCGCGCAAAAATAAGCGCGTTCTGACGATTGCGGACGCAATCCGCAACTGAACAAGGGAGGATCCGCATGGGCGGATTGACATCGGTGCTAGCACCGATTGCGATCGTGAATGAAACCGCGCTGCGTCTGGGCCGCGCGGTTGGCGTCGTTGCTATGGCGCTGATGGTGATTGCGATCCTGGTCCAGGTTTTCTTCCGATACCTGCTGGGCAACGCATTGCCTTGGCCGGACGAAGCCGCGCGGTTCTGCATGCTGTGGATGACCGGCCTTATGGCACCGACAGCCTTTCGGCGGGGCGGCTTCGTTGCCATCGACATGGTACCGTTGATGCTGCCACGCCTGATGGGGCAAATCCTGACCCTTTTCCTTCTGGTCGTGTCGCTGGCCGTGTTGCTGGTCGCCGTCAACATCGGCTGGTCCGAGGTCACAGGCTTCGGCGGTAGATTTGCCACTGCCGCGCTGTATTTGCCGACGTCTATCGGCTTTGACGAATGGTACCGCATACCGCGCAGTTGGATGATGGCGTCTCTGCTGGTAGGCGTGATCCTTCTGATCGCCGTCAATATCGAGCTAATCCTGCGGGCCATCATCACGCTGCTTGGCGGTGGAGATCTTTTACCAAAAATCGCTGATGCACCTGTGGGGGCTGAATAGATGCTGATCTGGTTCCTGCCCACGTTCCTGGTTTTCCTGATGATCGGCCTGCCGGTCTTTTTCGCGCTTTTGGCCGCGCCGGGTATCCTGCTTTGGCTGAACGGACAAACCAACGACATCACGCTGCTGTATCGCAATGTCTATAACGGCATGGACAGCTTTCCCCTGATGGCCATCCCGTTTTTTATGCTGGCCGGCGAATTGATGAACCGAGGCGGCATCACCATTCGCCTTGTTGAGTTCAGTCAGGCCCTGATGGGTCATTTCCGAGGCGGTCTGGCGCATGTAAACGTGCTGAGCTCAATCCTGTTCGCGGGGCTGTCCGGCTCTGCCGTGGCCGATACGTCGGCCTTGGGGTCAATGTTGATCCCAGCGATGGAGAAGCAGGGATATACCCGTCGTTTTGCCGCTGCCATCACAGCTGCCAGTTCAGTGATCGGACCGATTATCCCGCCTTCGGGTATCATGATCATCTACGCCTACGTCATGGGCGAAAGCGTCGCCGCCCTGTTCCTAGCGGGCATCGTGCCCGGCGTGATGGTCGGCGTGGGCCTGATGCTGATGATCAAGGTCATGGCCGACAAGTACGACTTCCCTGTCGCCAGCCGCAAATATACTTGGCCTGAGCGCCGTCAGGCGAGCCTCAAGGCGTTCTTTCCGCTGCTGACGCCGGTTATCATTCTCGGTGGCATTTTGGGCGGTATCTTCACACCCACCGAAGCCGCTGCCGTGGCCGTAGGTTATGCCTTTATCATCGGTTTTTTCGTCCTGCGCACGCTAACCTTCAAAGAGGTTCCCGAGATACTCAGCAATGCGGGTCTGACATCGGCCGTTGTCCTGCTGCTGGTGGGCGCGGCAATGGCGTTCAAGACCGTCGTCAGCCTGAGCCACGCGCCAGAACAGCTGGCGTCTTTGATCCTGAGCCTGTCTGAAAACCCATTGATCCTTTTGTTCCTGATAAACCTGCTGCTGTTCATCGTCGGCATGTTTCTGGACGCGGGTCCGGCGATTATCATTCTTGGCCCCATCCTCGCGCCGATCTTCACCAGCCTCGGCGTCGACCCGATCCACTTTGCCATTATCATGAGCGTCAACCTGACCGTCGGCCTGGCGACACCACCCATGGGCCTGGTCCTGTTCGTGGCCGCCGCCGTTTCGCGCGAGAAAGTTGAAACCATTGCCAAGGCAATCCTGCCGTTCCTGGCAGTAGAAATCATAGTGATCTTTTTGATCACCTATGTCCCGGCCTTATCCATGACGATCCCACGAATTACGGGATTTGCAAATTAACTGAGTATCACAGGGAGGAAACGCATGCTCAGAAATTTCCTAAAAACCGCGGCGGTGGCCACATCGCTGGTGGCTGCGTCCGCCATTGCGGCCACGGCGGCCGATTTCACGTTGCGCGCTACGGCAAACTCGAACGAAAATGACGAGGATTACGACGGTCTTGTTGTTTTCAAGAACTATGTCGAGGCGGCCTCGAACGGTGCGATCGAAGTCGAGTTGTTCATTGGCACGCAACTATGTTCGAACGGTGCGGAATGCCTTCAGGGTGTGGCCGATGGTACCATTGATATCTATATCTCAACCTCTGGTGGCGCATCGGGTATTTTCCCATATGTGCAGGTTCTGGACCTGCCGTATCTGATGGCTGATGACCGTGTCGCGGAACACGTTCTGTCGGGCGATTTCACCCGCAAAATGCGCGATATGGCGCTGGAAGATTCCGGTGGTGCTATCCGCCTGATGACAATCGGAAACACCGGAGGCTGGCGCAACTTTGCCAACACGCAGCGCCGGATTGCTGAACCCGCCGATATGGAAGGTCTGAAAATCCGCACCGTGGTGGCCGATCTGCCGCAGGAACTGGTCAAGGCGCTGGGTGCATCCCCGACCCCAATCCCTTGGCCCGAGTTGTTCACCAGCTTCCAGACCGGCGTGGTCGAGGGATCCAAGAATGGCATCACAGATATCATGGGGATGAAGTTCCCCGATGCGGGTCTGCAATATGTCACTCTGGACGGTCACGCCTATATGGGTGCGCTCTGGTGGATGAATAACGCCAAGTTCCAGGACATGCCCGAGGATCTGCGCCGCGTGGTTGTAGACGGTTTCTATGCCTTGCAACAAGCGACGTTTGCCTCACCCAAGCGCAAGTCGATTCAGGCATACGAGGAGTTTGTCGCCGGTGGAGGAGACCTCTATGTCCCGACGCCCGAGCAAAAGGCCGCCTTCAAAGAGGCCGCTTCCCCAGTCTATGACTGGTTCCAATCCAACGTCGCCCGCGGAGATGAGATCTTTGTGGCTTTGACCGAGGCCGTGGTGGAAGCCGAAGCACAAATCAACGCAGCACGTGATGCGGACTTGAACTAACTACCAAAGGGTCGGGCCAATGGCCCGGCCCGTTCAACGAAACGGATACATCCAAACCTTGTAGTCATTCACCAGAACATGCGCCCTTTCGATCTGCTCCGGCGACATTTTCTTAACCACTTCCTCAAGGCTGATCGCCGCGTCGGGGTCGCCGCCAATTGCGCTGAGCGTATACCACATATAGGCCCGCACCAGATCGGGCGCTGGCATGCCCAAACCCAGTTCATAATACCAGCCGACTCCAGATTGCGCCCCCGGATGCCCTTTCATCGATGCGCGCAGATACCACTCGAACGCGCGCTCATGGTCCTGCTCAACACCAAGGCCAAGACCGTACATCACGCCGATCAGTTCCTCGGCCTCGGCATTTCCGGACCGGGCGGCGGGCAAAAGCTCTTCGCGGGCTGCATCAAATTTCCCCTCCTCCATCAGATCACGAGCCCGCTCCAATTCGGCCAGCGTAGGGGTGGCAAGGAAACAAAGGGCAAAAACAAACTGGCGCATGGGGCGATTGGTCTCCTGTGGGCCGGAGCCGTTGCCGCACAAGAATTGCCGCAACCGCTGACGGATGATGACTTTTTGTCCTTTGATATGGAACAGGCCGCGATCGGTCATCAACTGTTTTACGATCCAATTCTGTCGGGCAATCGAAACATCGCCTGCGCGCATTGCCATCACCCGGATTTTGGGACCTCGGATGGTCTGTCGCTGGGCATCGGCGAAGGCGGGCAAGGTTTGGGGCCTGACCGTACGCCCGGTTCTGGAGCCGACAAGATTCGCAAACGCATACCCCGCAATTCACCAGGGCTATGGAACCTTGGCGCCAAAGAGATTCACACCGTTTTCCACGATGGTCGCCTGAGTACCTCTGACGCATACAACAACGGCTTCAACTCACCCGCACAGGAATGGTTGCCGGATGGGTTGAACTCACTGCTGGCGGCGCAAGCGCTGTTTCCGTTGACCTCGCAATTCGAAATGGCGGGCAATGTGGCCGAAAACCAAGTGACCGGTGCGGTCCATGACCGGATCGACAAAGGCTGGCCGATCCTGGCCAAACGTGTACGTACCGATCCGTTTTATGGTCCAGCGATCGCAGCGGCTTTCGACGATATTGAGACGCCTGAAGACATTACAATCACACATATTGCCAACAGTTTGGCGGCCTTTATGGCCATCGAATGGCGCAGCACAGACAGCCCATTCGATCAGTACCTCGCCGGAAAAGTCGACGCCCTGTCACCCGCCCAAAAGGACGGGATGGACCTGTTCTACGGAAAAGCGCGCTGCGCCACCTGCCATTCAGGCCCATTACTATCGGACCAAAACTTTCACGCCTTGGGTTTGCCACCCTTCGGTCCGGGACGAACCCGACAGTGGGACCCCTTCGTCCGAGACGTTGGGCGCATGGGTGAAAGCAACCGTCTGGAAGATGCGTACCGGTTCCGTACCCCGATGCTGCGCAATGTCGCTCTTACCGCGCCATATGGACATAACGGGGCTTTTCCCGATCTGGAAAGCATGATCCGCCATCACATGGACCCGCAGGAAAGTCTGGCAAATTGGACGCCTGAAATGGCCGCCCTGCCAAATGTTCCGTGGCTTCAAAAAGCAGATTTCGTGGTTTGGGACGACCGTTTTGAAATGGACCGTCAACGAAACAAGATCGATATTGAGCCGGTCACGTTGAGCGACCGTGAAGTCCAAAGCCTTGTTTCTTTCTTGCACGCTTTAACGGGGGCGAGCGTGGACACACCGATATTCGGTGTGCCCGACGGCTTTGTTCCTTAGACTATCCAATTAACAGTGCTGTCTGACAATTCTTCACGCGTCTTAGATGGGCTTGAAGGATCGGAATAGGCACTCTGCAAACACTGTATGAATCGTTTGTTGTCCTCGCCCGCCTCAGACAAACCTGTTCACATAGTTTTCGAGTATTTCCTGTCGTCCCGAGCGTGGCTTCGGATTGATATCTTCTTGCAGAACACGTGCGGCAATCTCGTCCAGACTGCTATCCAACATGGACGCTGCTTGCGGAGTGTCCCAACCCGAGTACCTCTCTTGCAGAGCACGCTCCAAGCCGCCATCTTCAATCATTGCCGCAGCGGCTTTCAGACCCCGTGCGCAGATATCCATCCCGCCCACATGGGCCGCGACCAGATCCTTCGCGTCAAGGGATTGGCGGCGTATTTTGGCGTCGAAATTTGTGCCCCCGGTCGTGAATCCCCCCGCCTTCAGAATGTGGTAATAGGCCAACGCGACCTCTGGCGTATTGTTTGGGAACTGATCCGTGTCCCACCCCGATTGGTAGTCATTGCGGTTCATATCAATCGAACCCAGCATACCCTCAGCGGCGGCGACGGCGATTTCATGTTCAAAACTATGCCCGGCAAGGATCGCGTGCCCCTGTTCAAGGTTCAGCTTCACCTCATTCTCCAATCCATATTTTCTAAGAAATCCGATGCAAGTCGCCGCGTCATAATCATACTGATGCTTTGAGGGTTCCTGAGGTTTCGGCTCTACCAGAATTGTGCCTTTGAACCCGATCTTGTGCTTATAATCCACAACCATGTTCAGAAACCGACCCATATGGTCCATCTCGGCCTTCAGGTCGGTGTTTAACAGGGTTTCGTACCCCTCGCGCCCACCCCAGAGAACATAGTTTTCACCGCCCAGCTTCTGCGTTGCATCCAAACACGATTTTACCGTAGCCGCCGCGAACGCAAAAACGTCCGGGTCTGGGTTTGTGCTGGCACCGGCCATCCACCGGCGATGGCTGAACATATTGGCCGTTCCCCAAAGCAACCTAGTACCAGATAGCTGCATCCGCTCAGCGATGTAGTCGGTGATCTCTTCCAAGGTCTTAAGGTTCTCGGCGAAATTGCCTTGTTCTGGCCGAATGTCAGCGTCGTGCCAGCAAAAGAAAGGCTGACCCAGTATTTCAAACATTTCGAACGCAATATCCGCCTTCATCCGCGCCCGCCCCATATCGTCTTGTGGGTGCCACGGACGTTCGAATGTCGGCCCGCCAAAGGGGTCTCCGCCCTCCCACGCGAAAGAATGCCACCAGGCCACTGCGAACCTAAGGTGGTCCTCCATCCGCTTCCCCATCACGATCTCGTCTGGGTCATAGTGCCGGAAGGCCAGAGAGTTTTTGCTGTCTGCTCCTTCGAACTGGATTTTCTCAATCCCGTCGAAAAATCCACTTGTCATGACTTCCCTCCCCCTCGGTTCCGCACTGGCTGCTTGCCGAGAATAATCATCAACCAAAGATTGCCTAGAAATTCAGGCAATCCAGGCGCTTGAGTGGGGTTATCCATGAACAATGCGTCATCATCGGATTAGCCATGCTCGATATGCGATTGCGCGCTATTCCCATGCATCACGCCCTCGTAGGCGCGGGACAGCGGGCTTTCATAGACAAAAGCAACGTCGCCTAGGATTTCGCAGGATAACCTCTTATTTTTTAAGCCGCCTTATCTCGATTCCCGACCTTTAAGTTTGAATATCATATTTATTTTATCTGGTAAAATATTATCCTATATGCGGCGCCAAAATTGCTTTAAATTGAATTCACAGTAAGATTCACGAGGGCAAGAGACTGAAAAACAAAGCCTCTTTGATTTCCTTGGAACAACGGAACGCAACCCGTCTGCGGGTCCTGGAGCATATCAGGACAAAGGGTGCCGTTTCGCGGATTGATATTGCGTCGGCATTGCAAACCAGCCCGGCAACCGTAACGGCGGCCACTGCAGATCTGATCGCAGCCGGGTTAATTAAAGAGATTGAAAGCGAAGCGATATCCGCGCCCGGCAAAAGAGGCAGACCAAGGGTTTTGCTGCAGCTGGATGCCAAGTCCTACATCGTTGCAGGTCTAAAAGTCGCGCGGCAAGGTATCTCGGTCATTTTGGTCGATTTTGAAGGTAGCGAAACCGCGTCGTACAAACACCCGCTGGAAAAACCCAGAATGTCACCATCCGAGTTCGTAGCGTCCATCCGCAGCGCTCTTGACGAAACCTGCGCGCAAATTGGCCGCTCTGCCAAAGATCTTGCCGGCGTTTCAATCGGAGTGGCCGGCCTTGTGGACGCAAACAGGAATTTTGTGTACTGGTCGTCGTCTATCACTGAAAGAAACATTGATTTCAGTAACTTGCTATCACGCCATGTGCCCTGCCCTGCTTTTATGGACAATGACGCCAACCTGGTTGCGAAAGCCGAGCAGTTGTTTGGACTTGGCAAAGGTCTAAAGACTTTTCTCGTCGTTACGGTCGAACATGGTGTCGGCCTTGGGATCGTTCTGGATGGCCAGCTTTACCGTGGCAAAAGAGGATGCGGTGCCGAGTTTGGGCACACCAAGGTTCAACTTGACGGTGCCTTGTGCCAGTGCGGCCAACGCGGATGTCTTGAAGCCTATGTCGGCGACTATGCTTTGATCCGTGAAATGGCGGTCACAGGTCAGATAAACGAAGCAATGACCGTTGCAGACATACATGATCGCGCGCAATCGGGCGATCAAAGGGCCGCTTCGGTTCTTTCCCGCGCCGGTCAGATATTCGGTCTTGGGGTATCCAACCTCATTAACCTGTTCGACCCAGAGTGTATTATCGTGTCAGGCACGCAAAAAAGCTTTGAACATCTCTGCACGGACAAGGTTTTGGCCCGCATACGCAGTGGCGTTGTAAATGTCGACGCAGCCTTGCCCGAAATCAAGGTTCACCATTGGGGCGACCTGATGTGGGCCAAGGGCGCTGCGGCCTATGGGATCGAACAAGTTTCGATCCTTAAAGTGAGGGAGCTCATAGCGAACACACCCTAAATGTTAAACATCCTTTGCTATGGGCGTTCAGATCGCAAACCCGGCCTTTGCGGCCGGGGGTACGCATGCTCTCATAACGATCAAGGTTTCGGTTCGGGAACTACTCGCAGCCTCAGTTGTCACGTTGCGGCCAGCGGCGCCAGCGCTGTGTAGAATTGCCTGTATCTGCCGTATTCAGTTTCGTAGGCGTCAATCAGATCGCTGCGGGGTTCAATCCTATCCTCAATTTCTGGTGGCGACATCACTTCGGCTGGCTCTGCGTTGTTCACAGCACAGATGGCCAGGCGCGCGGCCCCCATGGCCGCCCCGAATTCGCTGCCTTTGGGAAGGTTCAGAGGGACCTGCAGAACTGTTGCCAAGGTTTCCAACCAAAACCTCGATCGCGCGCCCCCTCCGACAGCCATCAGGTTCTGCGGAGATGTTCCAGTGCCTTTCAAGGCTTCCAGGCAATCTCGCATGGCGAAGGCCACGCCTTCCATAACGGACTGGGTTAGGTCTGCGGGGGCGGAAGAAACATCCAGACCCATAAACGCCCCTCGGACACGGCTGTCGTTATGGGGCGTTCGTTCCCCGGAAAGGTAGGGCAGGAATGTGATCCCAGACGGGCCAGTGACCGCGTCAGGCAGCGCTGTGGCCAACTTGTCCACCGGCTGTCCGAGGTTTCGCGATAGCCAGTTCATGCTGTTGGTGGCCGATAGAATAACCCCCATTTGTATCCACGTGTCTGGAATTGCATGGCAAAAGCAGTGCACCGCAGTTTCCGGAGCCGGAGCGTATGCATCTCTGGCAACAAGCAGAACGCCCGAAGTTCCCAGCGAAACAAACCCCGCGCCGTCTTGTATGCTTCCAATACCGCAGGCGGCCGCCGCATTGTCGCCAGCACCGCCCGCCACGACGACGGGTCCGGACAGCCCCCATTCGCGCAGCAAATCTGCCTTTAGGTCACCACCCGGATCGGTCCCTTCGATCAAACTTGGCATCTGTTCCACGCGCATGTGCCCCAAGGCAAGCGCAGCATCCGACCACTGTCGCCGTCCGACGTCAAACCAAGACGTGCCCGCACTGTCCGACATGTCCGAGATGTATTCGCCAGTCAGCCAAAAGCGTAAATAATCCTTCGGTAGAAGCACTTTGGCTGTTTTCGAGAATACATCAGGCTCATGCGCGCGCACCCATTCAAGTTTCGGCGCGGTGAACCCCGGAAATACGATATTCCCGGATATCGCGCGCATTTCCGGCGTTTGATCCAGTATCCTGGCCTGATCCGCTGACCGTGTGTCGTTCCATAAAATACACGGCCTGAGAACTGTGCCGTCAGAGTCCAGCAAAGTCGCACCATGCATGTGTCCGCTCAGCCCGATGCCACGCAGTTTTGAAAAGGCGGTTTCGTCAAGCGCGCGAAGCTTCTCGACAACCTCCTTACACGCGTTGATCCAATCCAACGGGTTCTGCTCGGACCAGCCGGGTTTTGGTGTTGAGGTTGGAATGCTGGTTTCGGCATCGCACAGCACGCGACCGGCATCATCTATCAAAATCCCTCTGAGACCTGACGTTCCCAAATCCAATCCAAGATACATGCGCGCCTCTTCAGTATTTGTTTAGCACAGCGACCTTTTCACGGCGCTGTTCGTGCCATGCAACCCCAGAACTTCAAGGATTTAGTCCAACTTGACCCACGCCGCATTCCTTGCAGAGCTTTGCACGCAAGCGGCCACGAACCTGACACCCTCCAGCCCATCGTGAACCGTTGGATACACGACTGATGCCTCTGGTGGCTTTTCATCTCGGAAAGCCAGAATGGCTTCGGCGGCTTCACCGTAGATGTTCGCGAAACCTTCCAGATACCCCTCTGGGTGTCCCGGTGGTACGCGGCTTATCCGATTGGCGGCTTCCCCTGCCCCGGGTCCATTTCTGGTGATCAGACGCTTTGGCTCACCATAGGGGGTAAACCAAAGATAATTCGGGTCTTCCTGAGCCCATTCCAGCCCACCCTTTTCGCCGTAAACACGGAGTCGTAAGGCGTTTTCGTTGCCGGGTGCGACCTGTGAACACCACAGCATTCCGCGCGCTCCGCCATCGAAACGAACAAGGACATGCGCGTTGTCATCGACTTGGCGCCCCGGAACAAAGGCTTGTATGTCTGCGGCAAGGCTTTCGGCTTTCAAGCCGGTAACAAAGCAAGCCAGATTAAAGGCGTGGGTTCCAATGTCGCCAGTCGATCCGCCAGCGCCTGAGCGTTCGGGATCAGTCCTCCACTCTGCCTGTTTGAAATCCTGCTGCTCGGTCAGCCAATCTTGGGCATACTCAACCTGAACCACCCGGATATTGCCGATCTGGCCGCTGGCAACCATTTCACGTGCCTGCCGGACCATGGGGTAGCCGGTGTAGTTATGCGTCAGAATGAACAGTGCGTTTGAATTTTCTGCTGCTTTGACGAGCTTTTTCGCATCATTCAGCGTTGCGGTGAGAGGCTTATCACAAATCACGTGAATGCCGCGCTTCAGGAACTCACGCGCGGCGGCGTAGTGCACGTGATTTGGCGTGACAATCGAAACCGCTTCGATCCCTGATTTCAGCCGTGCCTCTCTGATCGCCATCTGCTTGAAATCATCATAAACACGTTCAAGACCCAGCGCCTGCCCGCTTTCGCGGGATTTCTCTGGCGTTGAGGACAACGCTCCGGCAACCAATTGGAATCTGTCGTCCAATCGCGCTGCAATGCGATGCACGCCCCCTATAAAAGCATCATTTCCGCCACCGACCATGCCAAGGCGAATGCGCCCCGAGGTTTCTTCGCTACGTCCCGTTACCATCAGTCTATCCCCAGCATTTTACGATTGGCTGCCTCATCGGTGCCGCTGTCTGCGAAATCGTCAAAGGCTTTCTCGGTCACACGAATGATATGATCCGACACGAACCGGGCACCTTCGCGCGCGCCATCTTCAGGGTGCTTCAGGCAGCATTCCCATTCGACCACCGCCCAACCGTCAAAGTCGTTTGCCGCCATTTTTGAAAAGACGGCCCCGAAATCCACCTGCCCGTCGCCTAGAGACCGGAAGCGCCCTGCCCGATTGATCCAGCTTTGATACCCGGAATAAACGCCTTGCCGACCCGTTGGGTTAAATTCGGCATCCTTGACGTGGAACATCCGGATGCGATCCTTGTAGATGTCAATGTTGTCCAGATAGTCGAGGCATTGCAGAACATAGTGCGACGGGTCGTACAACATACAGGCCCGAGCGTGATTGCCCGTCCGCTCCAAGAACATCTCATACGTAACCCCATCATGCAGGTCTTCGCCCGGATGGATTTCGTAGCAGACGTCCACGCCGCAGTCTTCTGCATGGTTCAGGATCGGCACCCAACGGCGCGCGAGCTCATCAAAAGCGGTTTCTATCAGCCCGGCGGGCCGCTGGGGCCAAGGATAGACATATGGCCAGGCCAGCGCGCCCGAAAACGTCGCATGCGCTGAAATTCCCAAATTTCTTGACGCTGAAAGCGCTTTTTTGACCTGATCCACCGCCCATTCTTGCCGGGCTTTCGGGTTTCCCCTGACAGTTTCGGACGCAAACCCATCGAACGCTGTGTCATAAGCCGGGTGAACGGCCACGAGCTGCCCCTGAAGGTGTGTGGACAATTCGGTAACTTCAACGCCGTTCTCCTTGGCCTTACCCTTGAAGTCGTCGCAATAGCCCGGGCTGGACGCGGCGGTCTCAAGGTCAAACAGTCGGCCATCCCAACTGGGAACCTGAACGCCCTTGTACCCGCACTCAGCCGCCCATTTCGTGATTGCATCCCATGAATTGAAAGGTGCTTCATCCCCGGCAAACTGCGCCAGAAACAAAGCCGGGCCTTTGATCGTCTTCATAATATGTCCTCCCCAAATTCAATGCCTTTATGGCGGCAAATTTTCCTTTAGATAGATATCGATACGAATGCGTTCCTGGGCTTTATTGAACGGAACCTTGTCTGATGTGGCGCGCAGCAGACGGACGGCAGACCGAACCAAATGCCCGGAGTCCTGCGAGATCAAAGCGTCAAAGGTGCCGCGGGTCAGAGCCTCACGGCTGAGCGGCGTAAGCTCGTGGGCTATGATCACCAGATCCTTGCTGATCTTGCTTTCGGACAGAAACTGGATCAGGCCCGCATTGCCCGCAGCGGAAGAATATATCCCGACCAGATCGGGATAGGTTTCAAAAATCTCAGGCATCATCTTGTAAATCAGGTCGGGGTCATCGCGACCCTCGACAGACGCCACGACTTCAAGATGCGGAAAATCCTCGGCGACAACCAGATCAAAGCCTTGGCGCCGCTCGAGATGATCACGCGCCAAGCGCGAGCCGGTCAGGACAAGAACTTTGCCCTTTTTATGCACGAACCGCCCCATCAGTTGCGCCGCTGTCCGCCCGGCGGACACGTTGTCAATTCCCACGAAATGATCGCGGTCCGAACTGGGCAGGTCGGACACAAGGGCAACGACGGGTATACCTTTGTCCCTGACCCTTTTGACAGCATCGCGTACCGATGGAGTCTCAGGGCCAAAGACGGCGACGCCGTCGACCTCTTTACTTTCCACGGCATCCAGTATGTCGACGATGTCCTGCGGCTCAAACGGCGCAACGCGCTGAATCTTCAGACGCGTACGTTCGATAAACTGATCGCGTGACTGTTCCACGATTTGCTTGCTCAACGCCTCAAGAAACTCGTTGTCGGCGTCGGGCAGTACGAAAAGAAAGTTGTAAACGCGTTTGCGCGCCAGATTGGCGGCGGCGGTGTCGCGCACATACCCTAAGTCATCAATCGCCTTTTGTACCTTTTCAACAGTCACGGCGCGAACACCGGGACGTCCGTTCAGAACGCGATCAACAGTCGCCAGACTAACACCTGCAACGCGTGCGATGTCGTTGACAGTTGGCTTTTCCACCACTTCTAGTTTTTGCTTATGGTCTTCCACGCGTCTTTCAGCCTTCAATCTCGTGCGCCAATCCCTCGAACAACAAGGCGACGGCTTCAGCGCCCGGGTCGTTATGCCCAATTAGGTTTTCCTCAGGGACATAAGCTGCGCGACCGGCCTTCGCACGGTGAATATTTGCCGTATTGTCAGCCCCTTCACGGGCTGCCTTCGCAGCATGCGCCAGCCCCGAGGGCAGCGCCGCAAGCGCGGGTGCAAGCGCATCGATCATTGTTCTGTCACCGACCTTGGCGCCGCCAACCTGACTGACGCGGTTCAGGCCTTCCACCAGAGATTTGGATACCGAAGCCCCGCTGGCACAGGCGTCCCCTGCTGCGTTGAAGAAAATCGCGAGGATGACCCCAGAAGAGCCGCCCATTGTCTGGCTCAGTTCATTGCCCAGCGCGGGGAAAAGCTGTGTCAGATCGGCCAGGGGCATTCGGTCAAGACTGCCCTGCAATGATTTGGCCGCAGTGGCAAGTGTGCTGCCTGTATCACCGTCACCGGATTTGGCATCCAGCTCGTTCAGATGCTTTTCCGCACTGATAAGCAATTCGGACAACCGAGTGATCGTTTCTTTGGTCTTAGGGTTGTTCGACGGAATGGGATCAATCGGGGTCAGCCCATCAGGCAGGGGTGCAATTTTTACCGGCTCGATAGAACTGACACCGGGCCAGGCGGCCATTTCAACTGGGGTCTCAAGTGCCGACAAATCGCCATGGGTGACTGGCAAGATTGAAACCGAAAACCCATGCATATCCAATGAGGTCATCATCGGTGCAGGCCCAATGATGTGTTGCGCGATTCCGGTTTCAGCCAAAGCATGTGTCAGGACGGCCATTTCCAAGGGGGTGGTCGATCCAAGGTTGTTCACCAACGCCACGCAGTTACCTGAACCTACACGTTGTTTCAGTTTCTCAACAACGGTGGACATGGCGGTCATGGCATTTGCAAAATCCACCTGCTCGACACCCGGTTCGCCGTGGATACCCAAACCAAGCTCAGCCTTGCCCGGCGCAATCCTTTCCTCTTTCGGAGACCCCGGAACGGTGCAGGTATCCAAGCTCATGCCGATGCTGACAACTTTTTCAATGACATTTTTTGCGGCAGTCGTCACGGTATCCAGATCGGCACCACTCTCGGCAAGCGCACCGGCAATCTTGTGCACGAACAGCGTACCCGCCACACCGCGGGGTTGTGGAAGGTCTGGCAAGGCGATGTCGTCATCGACCACCACCATTTCCACCTTGCGCCCTAAGGCGCGGGCCCGTTCGGCAGCCAACCCGAAATTCAGCCGGTCGCCCGTGTAGTTTTTCACGATCAGCAAGCACCCCGCCTCACCTGTCACGGCCAGAATGCCTGCCAGGACAGCCTCAACCGAGGGCGACGCAAAAACCTCTCCGCACACAGCGGCCGTGAGCATACCGGCCCCAACGAACCCGGCATGTGCGGGTTCGTGACCGGACCCTCCACCCGAGACCAGCGCAACTTTGGATTTGTCCCAATCCGACCGGTAGACAACCTTGATATGCGGATATCCATCCAGGCGGGTCAGCGCCCCGCCAGTTGCGGTCAGAAGACCATCTATCGCCTCTGTCACAAGGGTTTCTTTGGTATTGAGGAACTGGGCCATGCTTATGCTCCTTAATTCACACGTGCGCCGGACGCGTCAAAGTACAAAGGATTGCGAGGGCGAATCTTTATTATCTTTCCAGATGGATAGTCCTGATGGACATCAATCAAGGTCACGACCGGGTGACCCTGTAACTCCAGATGCAACCGCGTTTGATCGCCCAAATGCTCAGCACGTATCACGCGCGCTTCACTACCCTCGCCTTCGATGATGTTTTCTGGCCGCAGACCAATCTGCGGACCTTTGTGATCGCCACCGAACAATTCGGACGGCAGGATATTGATCCGCGGCAAGCCCAAGCGGCTGGCGACATAGACACTGCCCGGATTTTCATAGATGTCCCGCGGTGTGCCGTATTGAACCAGTCTGCCCTCTTCCAATACGCCAATATGTGTTGCCATGGTCATGGCCTCGACCTGATCATGTGTCACGTACAAAAGCGTGGACCCAAGGTCGGCCTGAATCCTCTTCAACTCCACACGCAAATCTGCCCGAAGCTTGGCATCCAGTGAGCTGAGCGGTTCGTCCATCAGGAATATCTGTGGATCGCGGACCAATGCCCGCCCGATTGAGACGCGCTGCATCTCACCGCCAGACAGCTCAGTGGCTTTGTTGTCCAATTTGTGAGGGATTTGAAGGATTTCGGCGGTTTCGTTCACCTTTCTGGTGATCTCATCCTCAGGCGTTTTCAGGATTGGCGAGCGCAACGGAAAAGACAGGTTCTCGCGCACGGTCATGTGCGGATACAGCGAATACTGCTGGAAAACCATCGCCACGTCGCGTTGAGCTGGCGTTTCCAGCCCGACATCCCGACCTGCAATCCGGATAGATCCTGAGTCCAGCTTTTCGAGCCCAGAAATCAATCGCAACGTTGTGGTTTTCCCCGCGCCCGTTGGTCCAAGCAGCACCACAAACGCACCGTCCGGGATCGTCATCGAGATTTCGTCGACCGCCTTAACGCTACCGAAGGACTTTGAGATATTTTCCAGAACGACCTCAGCCATTGCCCAGCACCTCATCGTTCAGAACAGACCTCAGAGCCCTACCTGTGGACTTTTCGAACAGGGTGATGGTCGGAGAGCGGAACTCCAAACCAACCGTCTCGCCGGGGCTGACCGTTTCGCGCGCATCGATCCGGGCTTTCAACTCACCATTCGGGCTTTGCAAGGTCACGATCTGCGTCGTCCCGAGGTATTCAGCCGCCAGAACCTTGGCCCGGTAACCACTTTCATTTGACAAAAAGACATGCTCGGGGCGAACACCAAAGACCAGATCACCCTCTGCCCCCTCGATCATTTTGGGCACGGCCTCGTCATGTCCATTCAGTCGGACCATCTCGGACCCCGGCGTTACAGTGCCCTTAAACGGCAAGAAGTTCATCGAGGGCGAGCCAATGAAGTCGGCCACGAACATGGTCGCCGGTTTGTCGTAGATTTCCTGAGGCGTGCCGAATTGTTCGATCACCGCGTTGTTCATCACGACGATCTTGTCACCCATCTGCATCGCTTCCAGCTGGTCATGCGTGACGTAAACCGTGGTCGCGCCCATGCGATCATGCAGCGCGCGCAGTTCTTCGGCCATATGCTCGCGAAACTCAGCGTCCAAGGCTCCAAGGGGTTCATCCATCATGAAGGCTTTTGGTTCGCGGACAATCGCACGCCCAAGGGCCACGCGCTGCCTGTCGCCACCGGAAAGCCCGCCTACGGGGCTGTCCAGAATGTCCTTTATTCCAAGAATGCCCGCGACTTCCTCGACCTTGGCCTTAACGGCGGCACGCGGCATACCCTGCGATATCAACGGGTAACTGATGTTTTTGCGCACATTCATATGCGGATACAGCGCGAACATTTGGAAAACAAAGGCAATATCTCGTTCCGATGGCGGCCTTTGGCTGATTTCCTCACCATCAAGGTAGATTTCGCCGGAGGTCGGAAGCTCCAGCCCCGCGATCATCCGCAAGGTTGTCGTCTTACCGCACCCCGACGGCCCAAGCAGCATGAAGAATTCACCATCTTCAATCGTGAACGAGCTTTCACGAACAGCCGTGAAATCGCCAAACATTTTCTTAACGTTTTTGACTACGATCTGGGCCATTTCTACTCCGGAAAGTGGCTGACGATGATGAACATGACGGTTCCGATCAGCGTGACGATGAAGGAATAGGTGAACGCCCAAAGGACAAACGGCTGCATCAGCATGAAGACGCCGACCGCGATCAGTATTGTCGCCACCATTTCCCATGGTCCCCGGCGAAGCCGCATCAGTCCTGAAAAAAACTTGGTCATTTGCGTACAGCTCCGAACGTGATCCCACGCAGCAGGTGTTTGCGCATCAGGATGGTGAAAATCATGACCGGGATCAGGAAGATCGTTGCGCCAGCCGCGACCGCAGGCCAATCAAGGCCACCGATACCGATGATGGTTGGAATAAACGGCGGGGCCGTCTGCGCATTCGCAGAGGTTAGCAGCACAGCAAACGCATACTCATTCCAAGCGAAGATCAGGCAGAAGATCGCGGTTGAGGCTATGCCCGTCGCAGCCTGTGGCAGAACCACCTTGTAGAAGGCCTGAAACCGGGTGTAGCCATCGATCAAAGCTGCTTCTTCGTATTCCCGCGGGATTTCATCGATGAACCCCTTCAGAAGCCAGACTGCGAGTGAGATATTCACGCCCGTATACAGCAGGATCATCCCCAGATGCGTGTCGCTTAACCCAAGGTTTCTGAACATCAGAAAGATCGGGATCGCAACGGCGACAGGGGGCATCATCCGCGTGCTTAGGATAAAGAACAGAAGATCGTCTTTCAGCGGCACCTTGAAGCGGCTGAACGCGTAGGCCGCCAAAGTGCCAAGGAAGATACTCAGGAATGTCGAACCGAACCCGATGATGACCGAGTTCATGAACCGCTCACCGAACTTGGATGGTCCAACGATCACCATGTCGTATTGGCGGACGATTTCATCGGCCCAGTTTTGCGGTGGGTTCGCGTCTAGAAACTCCTGCGTTTGACGCGTTCTTGTTGTAAACAGATTAACGTAACCTTCCAGAGTTGGCTCAAAGACGACCTTGGGCGGGTAACTGATGGCGTCGGCCGGAGATTTGAACCCGGTCAGAAGGATCCAGACCAAAGGGATCATCGTGATCAGTGCGTAGCCGATCACCAGGGCACCGGCGATCCACTTGGACCGGTTTGAGGGTTCGGTGACGGAAAAGCTGCTCATCTCTGCTTCACCTTGTTCAGGGCTTTGACATAGATCGACGCAAGGCCGAACACGGTGACAAAAAGGATGATCGCATAGGCCGAGGCATAGCCCGTGCGCCATTTCTCAAAGGCTTCGCGTTTGAGGTTGATCGAAGTCAGTTCCGTAACAGAACCCGGCCCGCCACCCGTCAACTGAACCACAAGGTCGAACATCTTAAAGTTCTCGATCCCACGGAACAGGACGGCAAGCATCAGGAACGGCAGTACCATCGGGATGGTGATCGTGAAGAACTGCCGCAGCTTGCTGGCCCGATCAATTTCCGCGGCCTCATAGATATAGTCCGGTATGCTTCGCAGCCCGGCCAGACAGATCAGCATCACAAACGGCGTCCACATCCACGTGTCGACGATCACAATCGCCCATGGTGCCAATGTCACCGATCCCAGCATCTCGAAACTCGACGGTTCCTTGCCGGTGAACCACGATACGATGTAGTTAAACAGACCGATCTGCGGTTGATAGAGGAACTTCCAGAAGTTCCCCACAACGGCCGGAGACAGCATCATTGGCAGCACGATAATTGTGGTCCACAGGTCGTTGCCCTTGAACTTCTTGTTGATAAGCCAGGCCAAGGTGAACCCGATCAGGACCTGAAAGAAAATTGTCCAGAAAAGAAAATGCGCTGTGGCCTGCATATTCAGCCAGGTGTCGGTATCTGTCAGAATACGCTCGTAGTTCCGAAGCCCGACATCCTTGACCTCTCGCCCGATACGATTGGCCTTGTAGTTGGTAAAGCTAAGCTGGATGGTCCAGATCAACGGAAAGATATTGATCGCAAGCAGCAGGAAAATCGTTGGAGAGATGAATATCCAGGCGATTGCGCGGTCGGATAACCCCCGAATTTTTCGCGCAACTCGCACGGGCGTTGCCTGCGCAACGCGATCTATCGTCCTGTCAGACATATCTTTACCAGTTCTTGTCGGTTTCGGGCGCACGGGTGATTGCGGAGCGGGACGATGCCCGCTCCTACCCGGCTACCTGATTACAGCTTGCCTTCGTCTTCAAAGACTTCCGTCCAGTCCTCGATCAGAAGATCAAGCGCTTCTTGTGCTGTGCCCTGATCGGCCACAACATAGTCATGGATGCGCTTTTGCATTGCCAGCAGCAGTTCCGCATAGGCTGGCTCCTGCCAGAAGTCCTGCACGCCTGCCATCGCTTCCAGGAAGTCACCGGCAAAGGGCTGGCTATCCACAAATCCGGGATCTTCCAACACCGAGTTATGTGCGGAATACCCGCCCAGTTCCCACCATTTTGCCTGAACCTCTGGCTGTGCGAACCACTTGATGTACTCAAGCGCGGCATCCTGTTTGTCGGAATAGCTGACTACAGAGATGCCCTGCCCACCAAGCGTAGACCCCGGCTGGTTTTGCGGCGGGTTGACGAAAAAGTCGATCTTGTCGCCGCCCGTATTTGGATCAGCGTACAGACCCGGGAAAAACGCGAACCAGTTCATCGCCATGGCGACCTGACCAGATTTAAAGGCGTCCAGGCTCTCACCCATGTAGGAGTTGGTATAGCCCGGTGGCGTCGCGGTTTCGTAGAATTCTTTATAGAACTCCAACGCCTCCACCGCCTCGGGTGAATTCACGGCACCTTCCATATCGTAGGAACCCGGCGTGTTTTCGTATTTGAAGCCCCATGGATAAAGCGCGCCAGTCACACCCATTGTGATCCCTTCCGAGCCACGCTCGGTAAAGATCGCCGCGCCGTAAACGGTTTTTCCGTCAATTTCGCGACCTTGGAAGAATTGCGCGATTTGCAGCAGTTCTTTCTGGGATTGAGGTTCGCGTAAGTCCTGCCCGGTGGCATCTTTGTAAGCGGCCTGAATTTCAGGGTCCTCAAACCAGTCTTTCCGGTAAAACCACCCGTTTGCGTCGCCCATCGCGGGCAGAGCATAGTAGTTCGGCGTACCCTTCGGCCACGTTGAATAGGCATAAACCGTAGCAGGCGCGAAATCATCCATGCTGATGCCTTCAGCATCGAAGAAATCATTCAATTTCACGTAGTGGCCGTTTTCAGCACCACCGCCAATCCATTGGCTGTCGCCGATCAACAGGTCGCACAGCTTCCCGCCAGAGTTCAGTTCGTTCAGCATCCGGTCCGCAAAGTTTGGCCAGGGCACAAACTCGAAATTCATCGTGTGACCAGACTCAGCCTCAAATTCCTTCGAAAGCTCGACAAGCGCGTTGGCCGGGTCCCATGCTGCCCAACACAGCGTCAGGTCTTCAGCATTTGCCCTGGTAGAAAGAGTAGTAGCGGCAAGGACCATTGCGCTGGCCGAAGCCAGTTTAAAGTAAGTCATCCATTCCTCCCTTTTTTGCGCCGTCAATCGAGGATGTGCGAATCGCGGCATATGCCCAAGGGTATTTGAGGTACGCACCTCAGGTCTAGGATTTTCTGAGGTTCGTACCTCACTATTCTGCGAACAACTTCAAAAAAATACCTTTACACATTGTTTTTAAATTGTTTTTATCTAATTCATTTCTGAGGACTCTCTCAGAAAGGGGAGCACACAAAGAAACCGACACGCGAAATTCGGCCTGGCAGGCCCACAAAGCGGTAGCTTTGGGTCGCCAAGTTTGCTGATCTGTGCCTGCAATTCCCGCAGTCATCTGACCGGCAGCTAAAAAGCTTGTGCGACGTTCGTCAGGTCAGGGGTGCATTTGTCAAATAACGGACCAAGGCATGACCGATCTCACTATTGCGCAAATGAACCGATACCCGATCAAGGGTTTAAGCTCCGAGGTGCTTAGCTCTGTAGAATTGCGCGCGGGCGAAGGTATTCCCGGTGACCGCCTCTTCGGATTTGCGCGCTATAACTCCGGTTTCGACCCGCTAAACCCCAGCCCGCTTCCGAAAGACCGCTTTGTTGTTCTTTTGAACCAAGCGGGGCTGGCCGGTCTCAAGACAGGTTTCGACGCTGACACGCATGTGCTTGAAATTGAAGTCGGCCAAAGAACCCATCATTTCGCCATGAGCGATCCTGAAGGTCAACTCGATGCGGCGAGGTTCCTTTACACCACCCTTGGCCTGAAGGACCCTGAACCACCGAAATTTGTATCCTCTGCACCTCATCGTTTCACCGACGTATCGGTCGTCTCTCCCAAAATGATGAATGCGATATCTTTGTTGAATCGTGCGTCTGTTAGGGCTTTGGGGAAAAAGCTGAACGCAGATATCCACCCTGCCCGGTTTCGCGCGAATATTGAGATTGACGGATTGCCGCCCTTTTCGGAACTGGACGCCATCGGCTCAACCTTGGTGTTTGGCGATGTTCAGTTCCAAATACTATCCCGCACAAAAAGATGCGCCGCGACCGAGGTAAACCCGGAAACGGCCGAGCGGGACTTGAACCTTCCTTATCTTCTTAGAAAACACCTGGGCCACATGGATATGGGCGTTTATGTCGAGGTCGTGACAGGTGGAACCCTTACAGTGGGCCAATCCGGTCAGCAGCCTGCGTGAGGCTCTTGCGAACGCGAAGGCATGACCATTCTGCCCCGCAGCCCCCCGCGTGTAAAACGATGTTAGGTAACTCAAGCACTGCCCTTACCCTGAGCGTCGAACGGTTCTTCAATCGCTTGAATCAGGTGTCACGTTGTAATCCGGAAGCTTGGACAAGGCGGATTTCAACGCGTCGCTCCACCCTTCAGAAATCGTGCGGAAATAGACATCATCAACTTCAAACCTTGACCGAGTTCCCGAGGTCAGACTGTCTTCTTCGTAAAGCAGCAGGTCCAGCGGTGCTCCGACGGAGAGGTTGGCCTTGATTGTGGAATCGAAGCTGACCAGTAACAGTTTCACGGTTTCCGGAAAGCTCATCTTGGCATCATAGGCCCGTACCAGAATTGGGCGCCCGTATTTTGTCTCTCCGATCTGAAAGAAAGGAGTGTCGTCACCCGCTTCGATAAAGTTTCCCTCCGGGTAGATCAGAAATAAACGCGATGGCCCGCCTTTGATTTGCCCACCCAGAATAAGCGTTGCGTGAAATGAACTGTCGGCCTCCTGCCCCGAGCGTGAGTGCCGCTCGATCACATCCTTCAGGGTTTCAGCGACCCGCTGGGCAACCCGAAACATTGTCGGCGCCTCAAGGATTGATGGTGATCGATCTTCGGGGGCTTTTGTGCGCTCTTCCAGCAAGCTGACGGTGGCTTGCGTGGTCGCCAGATTTCCCGCTGCCAATAGGGTGATCGACCGCTCGCCCTCGACCGTCCAGTTAAACATCTTTTTGAAGGTCGAGATGTTGTCCACGCCCGCATTCGTGCGCGTATCGGACATGAAAACCAGCCCGCGGTCCAGCCGCATCCCCACAGCGTATGTCATTGTCTGCTCCGTTACTGCTGTGCGACCTGCAACTGTACTGTCAATTGCTCGCCCGCCGCCCCAATCCTGTTTCCTATTACCGGCGCGGCCTGTGCATAGTCCAGACCAGTTGCGACGCGTACGTATCGGCTGTCAGGAGAAATGCCGTTCGAAACATCGAACCCGACCCAACCTAGCCCGTCAACATGCACCTCGGCCCAGGCGTGGGTCGCATCCTGCAACTGTGTGTCGTTCATCATGAGATAGCCCGAGACATACCGTGCGGGCAGCCCGATTTCCCGAACACAGGTGATGAATATATGGGCATGGTCCTGGCAAACACCGCTGCCAGCCTCAAGGGCGTCTTCTGCGCTCCAGTCTGGGTGCGAGCTTCCGACCTCGTATTGCACACGCTTACGAATGGCATCGGACAAGGCGTGCATCTGCTCAAGCGGCTCGCCTTCGGGTAAAGACTGGACCAGATCTGCAACCCCCTTACCCGGTTTCGTTCGGCGCGTGCTGCGATTGAAAAGCCACAACGGTGTTGAACCTTCGTGACGCCCCAGAATTCCGTGGTTGTCCTCGATCTCGACAACGCCGTCAGAGATCAGGGAAACACTTTGGGTATTCGCGTCAAAGCTGATTAGCTCCACCGTGTTGCGGTGGTAATCCTCATGGCTCAGCTCTTTTGATCCACCAACAATTTCAGTGTTCCAAGTTACGACACTTTGATTGCGGAAGGACTTTGGCGTTTTTCTGAGTTGCTGCAGTCCGAAGGGGACCGGTGCATCAAAATCGTATCGCGTCTCGTGTCTTATATGCAGTTTCATAGGCTACTCATAGAACCGATAATCAACCTCAATTTGACGACTTAAGCCGCCAAGATCATTCAAGAAATCTTGAATGTACTCATGCAAGCCAAAGTCAAAGATATCAGAAATCCGCCGGTTCAGATACTTCTCATACAGCGTATTCGACGCCTCACATGACGGGCCAGCAAAGCCATAGTCTTTCTTGAGATAGGACAGGTTTTCCTGAATTTTCCTGCAACAGAAATGAAGACTTCGGGGCATACGCTGGTCGAGGATCAGGAACTGAGCGATATCGGATGGGGTTGTCCGTTGACCGTATGTCAACTGATACCCCCCGCCCGCGCCGACCGAACGCAGGATGCTTTCCCACTGGATATTGTCCAAAGACGAACCGACCGCGAACGCCGTAGGCAACAGCACGTAGTACTTGACGTCGAGTATGCGCCCGGTGCTGTCGGCGCGCTCGACAAAGGTGCCGATACGCATGAAATCGAAGATGTCATTTCGCAGCATTGTGCCAAGGGTTGCGCCGCGGACCAAAGCGGCCTGTTGGCGCACCAACTCCAGTACGGCGGGCAAATCCCGTTGGTTTACCCGTCGCTGCGTGGCCTCGTCGATCTTCATCCACGTGGCGTTTACTGCGCCCCAGACATCATAGGTAAGTGCCGTACGCACCAGACGGGCGTTGTGTCTGGCCTGCTTGATGACCGATTTCACCGAGGATGGGTTATCGACATCTCGCAGCAACCAATCCACCGCGTTGTCCCTGTCGACCTCATCATATTTGGCAAGGTATCCATCCAGAACGCCCGCAGTTTTTAACACAGACCCCCATTCCTCTGCCGAGTTCTTGGTGCGGGTCAAAGCCATCCTCTGGCCGGTTTCCAACAATCGCGCCGTATTCTCCGCCCTCTCCAGGTAACGGGACATCCAGAACAGACCGCCAGCAGTTTTTCCCAGCATGGTCAGTCCTCCAGAACCCAGGTGTCTTTGGTCCCGCCGCCCTGGCTTGAGTTCACGACCAGTGACCCTTTCTTTAAGGCGACCCGCGTCAACCCGCCGGGCGTGATATTGATCCCTTCGGGTGAGACCAAAACAAACGGGCGAAGATCAACATGCCGTGGCGCCAATCCTGACCGCGCGAAAATCGGAACGGTCGAAAGCGACAAGGTTGGTTGCGCGATGTAGTTTGCAGGTCTTGATTTTAGCTTGTCCCTAAAGGCCGCGATCTCTTTCTTGCTCGCGGTCGGTCCGATCAGCATCCCATAGCCCCCCGACCCGTGTACTTCTTTCACCACAAGGTCGGACAAGTTGTCGAGAACATAGGAAAGAGACTCGGGGTCGCTGCATCGCCAGGTCGGCACGTTTTGCAGCAGAGGTTTCTCACCCGTATAGAACTCAACGATTTCAGGCATGTAGGAATAGATTGCCTTGTCATCGGCAATACCGGTACCCGGCGCGTTGGCAATCGTGATACCCCCGGCGCGATAGACATCCAGGATACCCGGAACCCCAAGCGCGCTGTCGGGATTGAAATTCAGCGGATCAAGAAAGTCATCGTCCACCCGTCGATACAGAACGTCGATCGGCCGGTATCCTCGCGTAGTGCGCATACACACACGCCCCTCGACGACGCGCAGGTCGTGCCCCTCTACAAGCTCCACCCCCATCTGATCCGCAAGGAAAGCGTGCTCGTAATAGGCTGAGTTATAGATACCGGGCGTCAGTACCGCGACCGTAGGCTCGTTCTCAACGCAATCGGGCGCGCAGGCGGCCAGAGATCGTCTTAGACTGCGCGGATAGTCTGATACATTCCGCACATTTGTGGCGCTGAACAACTCGGGGAACATTTTCAGCATGGTTTCCCGGTTCTCAAGCATATAGCTGACACCTGACGGCGTGCGCGCATTGTCTTCCAGAACGAAAAACTCATCAGGTCCAGTTCGCACCAGATCGACGCCAACAATATGCGTGTAAACTCGACCGGGCGGCGATACGCCAAGCATTTGCGGCAGAAACGCCTCGTTTTCCGAAATCATTTCTATGGGCACGCGCCCTGCACGCACAATTTCTTGTCGGTGATAGATATCATGCAGGAAAGCATTTATCGCCCGGACCCGTTGTTCGATACCACGTTCCAGGCGCTGCCATTCCCGCCCTGAAATCACACGCGGCACGATATCAAAAGGTATCAACCGCTCTTCTGCCTCAGCTTTCCCGTAAACGTTGAACGTGATGCCTGTAAGCCGAAAGACCTCTTCGGCTTCGCGTTGTTTAGCTCTTAACCTTGAAACATCCTGTGCATTAAACCAGCGGCCGATTTCTTCATAGGAGTCTCGCAGAGATCCATCGTCATTCAACATCTCATCAAAATATTCACTCATATGAGGATTTTGACGAACCATTCCAAGTTTTCAAGTCAAACGCCAACAGCCACCAAGCACATCTTGGCGAAGCGCCTATTTTTAAGTCTAATTGGTGCTCGACTCCAAAGCTTTATCTACGACCCACGGTTTTCTTATCCGCAATCATGCCGCTATCATTATGTTCTGGCGGTGCAAGAAGATCTAGGTCTGACTCTTGATGATGGCCTTGACCAGGTGAGCGATTAATCCAACTGAAGCGGGTAATGTTGAAACGACTGGCGATAGTATCGAGCGGACTGAACAGCCCGCTAAGCAGCGCATTGGAATTCGCCAAGCAGGCTAAGTCTCTCGGTTACGAGGTTCGGCTGTTCGCACCCAATTTTTCAGCCGAGTTGATTGCACATTTCGGCTTGGACCACTGCGAGTTTCCAATGCCATGCTTGGACGCGTTTGCACCGTTGCTCAGTCATGAAGAATTGCAGGCTCTTTCACCCAAAGATCGCCTTGATGCTGCAATCAAAGCCCTAGGCGCGGATGAATTCGCCGAAGCCCTGTCCCGTTTTCAACCCGATGCCGTCTTTGTCGATTGTGAACTGCATGCGCATATCATTGTCGGGCTGTCACTGGGTTTGCCTGTGCTGCAATTCAGCAATATGTTCCTGTCACCACCTAGTTCCCGCGCGCCCCCATTGAACAAGCGCATCTATCCCAAAGTTGGTCTGCGCGGTAGCCGGGTCGGAGTTTCCTTGCTTTGGATCAGCTTCCTGCTTTGGAAGTTGAAGAAAGCGCTGAGAAACAAGCTCAAGTACCCTGGTGCAGAGTACTCTACGGTGCTTCTGGAATTGGCACGACGCTATGATGTGCCGATAGCGAAAAAGTTGCGACTGGTCTGCTGGCAAATGCCGTGGACCTATAAAATCCCCACGGTTCTGTTTGTACCACAAGCGGTTGACCTTCCTACACGCCCTTATCGGGATTTTTGGTATCTTGGCTCGATGATTTTGCAGGACCGGCCCGAAAAACCATATGATCGGGCGAAGGTTGCAAGGTTTTGTTCGGCTAAGAATGAAGGTGGCAGAATTTTTGTAGGGTTTGGTTCTATGATGAAACCCAAGGGCGATTTGCTTGCCAACCTGTGGATTGTGGCCCGAAGAAACCCGGACTGGACGTTCTTGTTCGCCGCCGGGAAAAACTGGGAAGACATAAGCTCACTCGACGTACCACCAAACGTTGATGTCGTCGCCTGGGTCCCGCAGCAACAGGTTCTGGAACATGCGGATCTTGCCATCATGCACGGAGGGACCGGTGGGTTTTTGGAAGCGGTCGAAGCAGCGACGCCAATGTTGCTTTACCCACATGTCAACGATCAGGAAGGCAGTGCGGCCCGCGCGGTGTTTCACGGCATCGGACGCGCCGGGCGCCGAACGGATACCGCGGACCAGATCGAAGCTGACATCCGCAGCCTGCTGACCAACCCGAAATACAAGACAAACTGCGAGAAAATGCAGTCAGCTTGCCACCGCGAAAAGGCCACCAGGGATCTGGCCGATTTTCTAGAACGGGTAACTAACCCGAAGGGCGGATAGCGTAGCTGATTCAAAGGCTTCTTGACCGCACGCTGCGCCGACAACGCGGTACCTCGGCATGTTTGACACCGACATCGTGGGGTGGACTAAATTAATTCATTCTATAATTTTGATATTATGATCCATTCGCCTTACACGTGCGTAAGCATATTACAGACACCAAGTAAGACACGACAGTGAATACGAAAACGTACGATATCAATCGCTATTGCCGACACAGCCTGCACCGTATTGCGGGATACTTTCTCGATAACAGCCTGATACGCGCTCAAATGGTCTTTTTCGGCTTGAGGCGTGCGGCTTCAACTCTCTGGCTTTACCTCGGAGGCGGCGCAGTCCCAAAATATGGTGCGATCGGTCACCTCCGGGTCGTAAGGGTGAGCCGGGTTAAGAAACACGTATCCGTTGGTGGAGCAACGCCCCTCACTTCGAACAACCAACTCAACCGCGTTGGCCTTCAGTTTGACCAGAACTCGGAGCGTAAAAACATGGGGGCCTGGGTCGATGGCATCTAAAATACCGGCCCGCTGCGCCGCAATCGCCCTTCATTCGGCGACGAGCATTCAAGGATTCTTCTTTTGGATGTGCGCGTTGATCCTTTTGTTGGTATCAACTCCGGTTCAGGCCCATCGGTTCAATGAAAGCTACGTGTATTTCGACGTGACCGACGACAGTCTGAGTGGTCGTGTCGAAATTACTGTCCGGGACCTTGCCCGCATCCATCAAGGCTCTGCCGAGGTCCTTGAACCGATGACGCAGGAAGACGTGCTTGGGCTGCAAGAGCGATTTTTTGAATACTTTTATGACCGCATGAAGCTCTACTCGGGCGGCCAACCACTTTGGGTGCAGTTCGACGATATCTCGTTCTTCAACACGTCGGTTGGCAATTTCGCTCAGCTTCATTTTAACGTGCTGGGTATAGAAAAGACCCCTACTACGATTGACATGTCTTTTGACGGTTTGCAGTCGGATATCGACCCGACCCATCGGGGTTTTGCCCTAATCGCAACGAACACACGCAACGGGATGGGCGAGAATGAATCCTATATCTCTCTTGTCTTCTCACCCGGCGATGGCGTCAAAAGCCTGTATCTGAACGACGAGCCAACAAGACGTATCGCCCGAGGTTTTTTTGAATACGGCGTCTGGCATATCTGGCGCGGGTTCGACCACCTTCTATTTTTAGTAACCCTGTTGTTGGGGGCCGTGATGCGGGTGGAAAATCAACGCTGGGTTCCGTCTGAAAGTATCGGGGAAGGTCTTTGGCCGACCGTTAAAATCGTAACGGTCTTTACCGTCGCAAACACGATCGCGCTTGGCCTTGCGACGTTCGAAATCATCACCCTGCCCGTGCCGCTTGTAGAGGCGGTCATTGCGTTGTCGATAGCAGCCGTGGCGGTTGTCAATCTGGTTCCACGCTTTCACAACATACTATGGCTGGTTGTAATTTTGTTTGGCGCGTTCCACGGGTTCGGTTTCGCCAATCTTCTTGAACCGCTGGGCTTGGACTCGGAGCGCAAGTTACTTGGGCTGGCAACTTTTAATGTTGGCATCGAGATCGGCCAGCTTGCCGTTGTAATGCTATTGTTCCCCGTCTTTTTCGTCCTACGCCGACTGACTGTGTATCGGGTGGTTGGATTACAGCTGGGTTCGATCGCGCTGATCGCGCTTGCCATGTTCTGGTTCTATGAACGGACAATCGGATTTCCTTTGATCGGTGAAACGCTTGCGCTGGTGGCTGAGTGATGAAGAGCACCGTGTTTTTGGAGCAGGCACGTTGGCCTCAGACGTTCGCAGCGGGGCAGTTGTTGATGTCAGCCCCCAAACACTTCGACAATCCGCTTGGGGATACCTGAAATGACCCGGGTTTCGCATCCATTGTCTGAAAGCCAGTTGAGGTTCTGGAAGGGCCATCAACTTCATCCGGATGTGCCAATCTACAACACGGCCTGGCGGTTCGATTTGCACTTCGACGTGAATCCAGAAGTGTTTCGGAAGGCGTTTTTCCAGATAGTTCAAGACAATGAAATTTTGCGCACAGTATTCCATGACGAAAACGGTGCGCCAGAGCAGTTTGTTTCAGACGCTCCGAAAAACCTTCTCGAAATATCTGAACTTGGTCAGTCACTTGATCCGGGCATGAGTTTGGAGCAACACCTTGAGAAATGGATTCAAGCCCCCTTCGATATAACGCGCGCAACGATACGCAGCCAATTGATAAAAGCATCGGACAGCCATTGGATTTGGGCCGTTTGCCAGCACCATATTGTTTGTGATGCTCACTCCAGTGCTGTGCTTTTTAACCAGGTCGCGCGCCGTTATTTTGCAATCGAACAGGGTGAATACGACACAGCCGAGCCTTTACCGAGCTTTTTTGAAAGCTCCGCTGTGCAAGCTCCCTCATCGAACCCCGGGCCTGTCGCACCACCCCGGCCCTCTTCGCCACCATACGGAACCACAGCGAGACGCGCGGCCTTTTCGAAGCGTCTCGATGTGCCGATGGGGCAGGAATTAACTGATGCACTGGCGCACGCTGTTACCCAACCAGCCCTTCGCTTGTTCACCCCGGATTTGTCGAAACTGGCGATCTACCTGACGGCCTATCTGGCTTATCTCCACCGCGTTACGGGTGATGAACAGATCACGATCGGATTGCCATCCCATAACAGATTGTCCGGCATCGATAAAAAGACGCTTGGGCTGTTCGTCGAAGTGCTTCCGTTTAGTGTTCGAATTAACGCTGACGATACGCTTCTGGACATTCATAAAAAGGTCAAATCAGGGCTGAGTGCTTTTTTGAGGCAAGCCAAACCGGGTGCTGTGGCGGCCATGGATACATCCGGTATCAGCGCTGTGTGCAACTTCATTCAAGCGGAGTTTCAAAATTTTGCCGGTCGTCCTGCAACCGCGACTTGGCTTCACAGCGGCGCGCATGATGTCACGCATGCCATGCGCCTTCACATCATGGATTTCTCTGGCAGAGGGAAAACACAGCTTTCTCTGGATGTGCATGACGAGATTCTGCAAGCCGTGTCAGAGGAATGTTTGCGGCATCACTTTTTGCGCGTTCTGCAAGCGATGGTCGAGGCCCCAGATACACCGATAACGGCTCTGGATATATCCGCGGGCGAACAAGATCGGTCAATTCTGTTTGGGCGCACCGAAAGCGACGACACCCCCGCAACGGTGCTGGACCCGTTTACCGCTCAAGCAGCGAAGTCCCCGGACGCTTTGGCCCTCTCATGTGCTGAAAACCGGATGACCTACAAAGAGGTTGATGAACAAAGCGACCGGATCGCTGCTTACCTGCAAGGTCTTGGCATTGCGCGCGGATCGTCAATTGCGATGGCGCTGCCGCGCTCGATGGAATTTGTCCTGATCATGCTGGGAATCCTAAAGGCCGGTTGCAGCTTTGTACCGATCGCATCAAATACGCCCTATGCACGCACCGCCCAGATCGTCAGGACCTCCGGCGCGGCAGCGGTATTTGTGACGCCTGACGATGACCGCGCCTTTTCATGCAAACGTTTGACCCTGCCCCCTGCCACATCGGATGCACCTTTGTCCGAACCTGAGCCCGTGGGGACGGATCTGGCGTATGTCCTGTTTACATCTGGCTCAACCGGCACGCCAAAGGGGGTGCAGGTTAGCCATGAAAACCTGTCACGCTACATCCACTGGGCCGCGGAAACGTTCAGTGCCAATCGCCCAGCGCATTACGCGTTCTTTTCGTCGGTTTCGTTCGACCTGACACTGACTTCTTTGTTCGCGCCGCTTGTTTCAGGCGGATCAATCCGTGTGTACCTCGAACGCTCGGACCCTGACCTTGCGGTGCTGGACGTATTTGCCGAAGACGTTGTGGACGTAGTGAAGCTGACCCCCTCTCACCTTGCGTTGGCGTGCAAACAAGGTCACGCCGTTGAGCGTATTCAGACGCTTATCCTCGGGGGTGAGAACCTGACGTCGCAACTATGCCGCAAGGCGATCGAGGTGCTGTCGCCTTCCTTAAAGTTGGTCAATGAGTACGGACCCACAGAGGCCGTCGTGGGGGCCATGCATCACGTCTATAGCCCTGACAAAGATACCGACGCCTCTGTTCAGATTGGTCGCCCAGCGACCGGAGTATCACTCAGCATCCGCGACAAGGGTATGAATATTTGCCCGCTAGGTGTAACCGGAGAAATCGTTCTGGGCGGTCGGTTGGCAGAGGGGTATCTAAACGACCCGGTGAAGACCGCAGAGAAGTTTCTGGAAGATCCAGCCAAGGCTCAGGGCAGAGTGTACCGGACTGGTGACATTGGACGCATCAATCAGGATGGCCGCGTTGAATACCTTGGTCGTGCAGACCAGCAGGTTAAAATCGGCGGAGTCCGTTTCGAAGTTGCAGAAATTGATCGCGTTCTGCGCCAAATCCCCAACGTGAACGCCGTACACGTTGCCTTCGGCTCTGCCTCACCTACGGCCGAGAGTAAGCAAGCCTGTCGAAAATGCGGGATTACAGACGCCGTTCCAGGCGTAGAATTCAACGAACCCGATCTTTGCGGGATTTGTGCGGAGTTCGACAACTACAAAGATCGGGCTCAAGCCTATTTTCGTGACGAACCCGATCTTAAGCACCAAATCGCACGTGCAGAGCAGGCAAGCACAGGCGACTACGACGCGGTTATGATGCTGAGCGGTGGCAAAGACAGTACATACGCCGCCTACCGTCTGGCTGATTACACCTCGCGTGTCCTCGCGGTGACATTGGACAATGGGTATATCTCTGATCAGGCAAAAGCGAATATTCAACGGGTTGTAGACGATCTTGGCTGGGATCACCGGTATCTCAGCACAGGTAAGATGAACCGGATTTTCGTCGATAGCCTGAAAGCGCACTCAAACGTCTGCCAGGGTTGTTTCAAAGCACTTTACACTTTGGCCTTTCGTACAGCCCTGTCCGAAGGCGCCCCAATGCTGGTGACGGGGTTGTCCAGGGGACAGTTCTTTGAAACCCGCTTGACCCCTGACCTGTTCCGCAACGCAGCCCCGACATGCGCCCAGCTAGACGATTTGGTTACAAAGGCCCGCAAAGCCTATCACGCTGAGGATGATGAGCTTTCGCGGCTTTTGGAAACCGATGATTTAAAGGACGGCCGTTTCCTGGACAAGGTCGAGGTACTTGACATTTACCGGTACATTGATGTGCCGGTTTCCGAGATTTACGAGTTTCTCGACAAGCACACTGCATGGCAACGACCTTCGGACACCGGCAGATCGACCAACTGCCTGATCAACGACGCGGGCATCCATCTGCACAAGTCACGCGAAGGCTTTCACAACTACGCCCTGCCCTATTCGTGGGATGTCCGCATGGGTCACAAAACCCGCGAGCAGGCCCTGGACGAGTTGAATGACGATATCGACACCCAACGCGTCGAGCAGATTCTTGAAGAAATCGGGTTTGACGAACCTCTGCACCCACAACGCTTATCCGTGTATGTGGCTGGCCACGACATCACGGAGCAGGACGTTTGGCAGGCCTTGGAGGCGCATTTTCCCCGAAACTTGCTTCCTGACGACGTGATTATCCTGACCGATATGCCGCTAAGCGCCAATGGGAAGGTTGATACTGACAAACTGCCCAAAACCCGCAGACGGAGCAGAAAAAGCACGGGTATCGTAGCGCCAGCAACCGACGCGGAACAAAAGCTGTCTGCAATTCTGGCAGCCGTGTTGGGCGTGCATCAGATTGGGGTGACCGAGGATTTCTTTGACCTTGGCGTGGATAGTCTGGCGGCGATTGAAATCGCGATTAAGGCCAACGAAAACGGCTTTGCGTTGCCCGCAACGTCGCTGTTTGAATATCGGACCATCCGGTCGCTGGCTGAACATGCAAGCAACTTACCCTCGGCAGTTTCAGACAAAGATCAGGACGATGTGCTTCTGGACCTGGACGATGATGATCTTGCGAGCATCACGGAGGCGCTGAGCTAGCATGGGGTATCCTCAGGGTATAGCTGATATTCTTCCACTGTCCTCGGCTCAGAAAGGAATGCTTTTCCACGTTGAGGGCGAGACGCAGTCTCGTGGGCAATACGTGGCTATTGTCAGTTGCACATTGCATGGCCCGCTAAACCCACAGCGCCTAAGAACCGCGATGGAGTCACTGGTCGCCTCAAATGACGCGCTGCGCGCTGGTTTCGTGTGGAAGGGTGTGAAGCAACCCGTTCAAGTTGTTCAGGAAAAGGTACACGTACCGTGGACCGAACTGGACTGGACCGGGCATTCAGATATTGAGCACAAGGCCGACGACCTTCTTCAGCGTGAACAACTGCGCCAGTTTGATCTGAAAAAGCCCCCATTGATGGCGGTCACTCTGATCAAAACATCACAGGACACGTGGCGGTTTGTTTGGACGATTCACCATCTGATAAGTGATGGATGGTCAACGCGCGTTGCGTTTCAAGAAATTTTCGCGCGTTACAACGGTGAAAACCCAGACGATGCGAGTATTCCAAGCTTCAAAACCTATCTTGCCTGGCTAAAGAAAAAGCGCCCGCTTACGGATATTGCGTTCTGGACAGATTATCTTGCAGGTCTCGACGAGCCCTGTTTGCTGCCCGAGCCGAAGGCACTCGGTCAGGCCACGACGCAGGTTTCACATTCAGAGTCTTTGGGCCAGGACCTGATGGAACAGGTTGAAGCCGTCGCAGCCAGTTTAAAAATCACGCCTAATACTGTTCTGTCAGCAGCTTGGGCCTTGGTCTTGCGCAGGCAGCGACAGCAAAATGATGTGGTATTCGGGACGACAACGGCAGGACGACCAGCGGAGATTCCGAATATCTCAGACACAATCGGCGCGTTTGTCAGCACGTTACCCGTTCGGTTAAAAATCGATCCTTCTCAGCCCGTTGACGTGTTTTTAAAAAATCATGCTCGCACCGAAATGGAACGGCTTAAACACGAATACGCCGCGCTGGCAGACGTTCAGAACTGCTCCCCGTTTCCAAAGGGTACGCCCCTTTTTGACACCCTTTTTGTAAACGAAGGCGTACAACCAACAGACAGCACATTTGGTGAGATACAGGTCAAGGACCTTAAAACTGCGCAGTTCAGCAACTATCCGCTGTCGCTTTTGGTGACGCCGAACAGGACACTTGGGGTCGAAGTCATTTACGACCCGGCGCGAGTGAATGCCGAAACAGCTCGGTCCTGTATTGCGGTCTACAAGCAGGTCTTGTCCGCCATCACTGCTGACCCGTCGCAGCCGATCAACGACGTCATGAAAAACCGAGCAAGATCAGTTCAGGTATCACCCGCTCCCAAGGCTGAAACAGTCGTCCAACGGTTCTTGCACTGCGCCAAAGCTGCGCCGGGTGCAGCAGCGATAACCGACGCCGAACAAACGCTGTCTTACTCCGATCTTGCCGCGCGCGCGCGTCAAATCGCTTTTTTGCTGCGAGAGGCCGGTATCCAACCAAGTGACATCGTTCCAATTGCACTGCCACGTGGGGCCGATGCAATTGCAGCCTTTCTGGGTGTTATGATGTCCGGCGCTGCCTACGTTCCATTGGATCTGGATTACCCGCAAGCCCGCCTTTCGCAGATCATGGATACCGTCAAACCTCGCCTTGTGATTTCGGCGCAGGCGTCACGCTCAAGCCTGCCAGAAACGTCTGCAAAGCTTGTTCTGCTTGAAGCGCTCGGCAAGGCAATTCCCCTGACCGAAGTTACACTCGGCCCGCGCGCCTACGTTATGTTTACGTCAGGGTCGGAGAACAAACCCAAAGGCGTCGCAATCTCTCAGGCAGCGTTGGCAGTATCCACAGCAGCACGGGATAAGGTCTATGGTACGGCGCCAGAGGTATATCTTCTGTTGTCCTCGCTCGCTTTCGACAGCTCGGTTGCCGGAATCTACTGGACGCTTTGCACTGGCGGGCATTTGGTGATTGCGTCAAAGAACGCCGAACAGCGACCCGCCGCATTAGGTGAGTTGATTTCGCGTCATGGTGTAACGCACACACTGTGCCTGCCCGGTCTCGCGCAAGCAATGCTATCCTCTGTACCACCGCAGGATCTGCAAAGTCTCAAGGTTCTCATTGCAGCTGGAGAAGCCCTCTACCCCGCCTTGTCACGCGACTTGCAACGGGTACTGCCCAACTGCACTCTGGTAAATGAATATGGTCCCACAGAAGGCACGGTCTGGTGCACGTCATTTGATGCAACATCATTCGACGGTGATCAGTTCGTGCCAATCGGCAAAGCCATTCCGGGAACCTGGGTCGGTATCTTCGACAGTGATGGTGTCCCCGCGGATCCTGGCGTGGTGGGTGAAATAGTCGTTGCGGGCAAGACGATAGCGGATGGCTATCTGTGCGATTCCGAGCAAACGAAAGACCGGTTCTTTGAAATTGGACCAGAGCGCATACGCGCCTACAGAACGGGCGATCTTGGCACGGCTGACGTATCAGGCTGCATCACGTTTCTGGGCCGCAAGGACAAACAGATCAAAATACGCGGGCATCGCGTTGAGTTGTCGGAAATTGAAGCTACAGCGCAGGTTGTGTCAAATGATCGGCGGGTTGCCGCCCTTGCGTTGGACGACACTGGCGCCAAAACAATCGCTTTGGCCGTGGAATGCCCCGCCAATGACCCTGTGTGCAACGCTGTGGCGCGCCATATCGAAGCAAGTCTGCCGGACCCGCTTCACCCGAGATTGGTGGTCGGAATAGAAAAGTTTCCCGTGCTTCCGAATGGAAAGCTGGATCAAAACACCCTGAAGTCCATGATCTTACAGCAATCCCGTACTCAGACCGGAGACGCGCCAAGAGATACCCTTGAAGAACAGATAGCGGCCCTTTTCTCGGAAACGCTCAAGACCACGTGCAAAACCCGAGATGCCAATTTCTTTGACCTTGGGGGCGACAGCCTGTCCACCATTGCGGCCTATACATTGGGTCAAGATCAAGGAATACAGTTCGAGCCCATAGATCTTTTCAGCTACCCCACCGTCGCAGAACTGGCCAAGCGCGTAACGGCACGCCGCGCGGGCGACGTATTCCTGGGCAACGATAGCACCGTACAGATTTCCAACCCGGGTCCGGGAAAAACCACGGTGGTGATTGCGCATTGCTCTGTTCAGTTCAGCCGGTATATGGCGCGCAGCCTTGGCCCGGATCATTCTGTTGTGCATATTCCCAGCCATCGCACAAAGGGCACCCCCGTTCCATTTGGCAGGTCCTTTAACGACCTTGCAGCCGAGGCAATCGCGCATATGGAACAGGCTGGAAATTCAGGCCCTTTCGTCCTTTGCGGGTATTCAGCCGGGTGCCCTATGGTCTTAGAAATGGCAAGACAATTGGGTCAGCAGAACATACTCGGCCTAATCCTGCTGGACCCACCTTTCAAGATGATAGGCGCGGAACCAGCGTTGCAGCCTTTATATTTTCGTACGTACAAGCGATGGAGATACATCATTAAAGGTTGGAAACAGCGGTTCAGATCAAAACGAACCGTACCGGAAATCAAGTGCGCCATTGCGGAACGCCCCGACGCCGAAGAGTTACGCATCAGAGGCGTAGAAATCGCGCATGAGCTTGCGGTAAGAGCGTTTCGTGTCCCTCGGCTGGATAAACCTGCGCATATTTTCTTGTCACAGGGCAATCCATCGCTGGCCGCTGGTGATGCTTTGGACACGCACCTAACTGACAAGCACTTCTACAAGCTGGACATGAAACATGATGAATTGATGACGCGATCGGATGTCTTTTCCAAGATCGCATCGGTATTGTCAGAATGCACAGGCCTTGGCAGCCATCCTAAAACGTGATGCAGGACCAGAGGCATATCGCGCTGCCCTGCAAACAGCGCGGTTCTTATTGCTTCTGCGTTGGGTTCTGCACAGAATTGAACCAAGGGTTGATCCAAAACGCGTTTTGCTCCGTACATCTGTTAAGTTGGGACCGAAGCTAGTGCGCCAAGAAATAGTGTTAGCCATTGTATTTTTTCTGGGCGTCAGCATCGTTGCTGGCGTGCACCTCTCATCATCAGATGGGTTAAGCCGCACGGACGGGGTTGAGGCGTACTCGGTCCCTGGAAAACCGCGAATGACTGTTCCCGTAGCGATCAAACTATCCGACGAGCTGACACCCGCCCTGTTGGCTGTCGTGTACGAAGCGTTCGGAAAGACACAGGAAGATGAAATCTACGACACGCTCGCGCAAGTGTCCGACGGCGCCGCGCTTGAGTATCTGTATCTGGATAGGGTTGGCGCAATGGCTGGTGGCGGCTTGCACGAAGCCGACCAGACGCTTCACGAAATAAAGATGTTGGACAGCATCGTCACAACCGAAGGTTCAACGCTGACGATTGATGCGACATGGCAGGTGATTGGAACTGTGGGCCATGAAGAACATCTTCACGTGCGGGGCAATACGTACAGTGCCGATCTTTCGATTTCTCCGATCGATGGTGCCTGGCGGATAACCGACTTTGCGCTGCGTGAGGTCATCCGGGACATGGCAGGCGAAATGTTCGAAGTTTCCGAAGAGTCACACGATGATTAGCGTCGAAAACGTCTCGTTCGAATATGGAGAAGGCGGGTTTCGGTTGCATATCCCGCACTTGTCGCTGCGAGAACGGGAACGTCTTGCCATTGTCGGGCCAAGTGGAAGCGGAAAAACAACCCTTCTAAATCTGATTGCCGGTATCCTCTTGCCAAAGAGCGGGCGGATAGACATCGACGGAACGGATGTAACCGGGTTGTCAGACGCCGAACGCCGGCAGTTCCGGGCAAGTCACATAGGATTTGTTTTCCAGGACTTTGCGTTGCTTGATTACCTGTCGGCGCGGCAGAACATCCTGTATCCCTACCGGATTACGCCAGCGCTAAAGCTGGATGCCGACGCCCGCAGCCGTGCCGAAGCCTTGGCCGATGCCTGCGGAATAGGCGACAAGCTTGACAGGCACCCCGCTGCATTGAGCCAGGGTGAACAGCAGCGGGTCGCTATCTGCCGTGCGCTGGTTACGCAGCCCAAGCTTATCTTGTCCGATGAGGCGACCGGAAACCTCGACCCCGAAAGCAAAGGGCGTATCCTGGACTTGCTGTTCCAGCAAGCCGCAGATGTCGGCGCGACCGTGCTGGCCGTGACGCATGACCACGAGCTTTTACCGCGTTTCGAGCGTGTAATAGACTTCGCGCAGTATCGCGAGGTGGCGGCAGCATGAATGCGCTATACCTTGCTTATGCCTATCTACGCTTTCACTGGGCGCGCAGCCTCGTGCTTGTCGTCGTCGCAGCGCTTATCCTGTTCGTGCCCGTCGCAACACAGATTTTGTTGTCGACGAGCCAGACCGCTCTGGTCGCGCGCGGAGAAACAACGCCTCTGCTTCTGGGTAGCCGTGGGTCGCAGTTGGATTTGACGATGGCGGCGCTCTACTTTTCCGACGAACGCCCTGCCCCAATTGCAATGCAAGAGGTGGAGACGCTTTGGGACAGCGGTTTGGCGATACCGATTCCCGTGCATACCGCATTTTCATCGGGGGGCTTCAGGATCGTCGGCACGACGCTGGATTATTTTGATTTCCGAGACCTTGATTTCTCAGAGGGGCGCGGTCTGTCGCTGCTAGGCGATGCGGTGATTGGCGCGGATGTCGCTCAGCAGCTTGGTAAGCGCGTTGGTGATAGCCTTGTTTCGTCGCCGGAAAACCTGTTCGACCTTGACGGAGTCTACCCATTGGAGATGCCCATTGTCGGCGTCCTTGCCCCCACGAACACGCCGGACGATCAGGCGATTTTCGTTGATATAAAAACGGCTTGGGTGATCCAAGGGATCGGGCACGGGCATGAGGATGTCGTGACCGCAGCGGACATTGCAACGGGAACTGACGCGCTTGCCAATGCTGCCGTTGTGCAATTCCAGCGCATCACCCCCGAGAATATCGAAAGTTTCCACTTTCACGGGTCACAGAACAGCTTTCCTGCCACAGCGGTGATCGTTGTGCCAAACGACCAAAGGTCAGGCACAATTCTAAGGGGTCGCTATCTGGACAGCGAAAACCCAAGCCAGTTGATCGAACCGGCGGGTGTCATCCAGGGGCTGGTTGACCGTATCTTTCGGATCAAATCACTTTTGGATGGCGTGACAGCCATTATTGCGATTGCAGCGATTGCCGCCGTTGGGCTTGCGGTCTTTCTAAGTTACCGGCTGCGTGCGCGCGAAATCGCGACTGCAGTGAAACTGGGCGCCAGGCGCGGCATGGTCTTGCGCCTGCTGGCGGCAGAGACAGTCACCCTGCTGTTTCTTTCAGGGTGTATCGCGGCAGTTGGCGCCGCATTGATTTCACGAAATGCCGAGACTTGGGTGGGCTGGCTGCTCTCGCTCGGTGCATGAGAAAGGGAGAACTATGAAACGACATATTGTTTTCGCAGCATTGGCGGGCACTGTCGCGGTCACTCCGGCGCTGGCGCATTATGGTATGATTATTCCAAATGACCCGATGATCAGCCAGGAAGACGGACGCAGCCTGTCCCTGACCATGTCCTTTTCACACCCGTTCGAAATGGATGGGATGATGCTTGAAAAGCCCGAGGCGTTTACCGTGACCCATGAAGGCGCAACCACGGACCTGCTGGGTGATCTGCAGGACGCTACTGTCATGGATGATCAGGGCTATACGCTCGATTTCCCGCTGGAACGCCCCGGCACCTATATCTTTGCGATGGAGCCCAAGCCCTATTGGGAACCGGCAGAGGACGCGTTCATCATCCATTACACCAAGACCTATGTGACGGCCTATGGCGATGACGAAGGTTGGGATACCGAGCTTGGCCTTAAGACCGAGATCGTCCCCCTTTCGAAACCGTTTGGCTTGTGGGAACACAACGTGTTTCAGGGGATCGTCAAAATGGATGGGGAACCCGTACCCTATGCCGAGGTTGAAGTAGAGTTCTTCAACGACGGTGCCAGCGCGACCGCTCCCGATGAGTTGATGATCACCCAAACGGTCAAGGCAGACGCGGATGGTGTGTTCACCTATGCTGCACCGTCTGACGGATGGTGGGGTTTCGCGGCGCTGAATACGGCGGACTATACCTTGCCTCAGGATGGTGAGGAAAAGGCTGTTGAACTGGGTGCTGTCATCTGGGTTCACTTTGAAGAGTGGACGGGACAGTGATCCGGGCCGTTGGTCTGGCGACGCTATTGGCCGCTGCTCCTTTGGCAGCAGCGGCTCATAGCCTTGTTGTGTTCGCCTCGGTCGATTGTGACGCAGTGACCGTCGAGGCCAAGTTCTCGAACGGAAAAGTCGCGCAGAAAGGTGAGGTGCGCGTGCTGGACGGGGAAAACTCCCTGCTTACAACGCTGCAACTTGAAAGCGATGGCACGGTCCATATTCCCCTGTCCAGCGTGGACCATTCCCAAGGCTTGGTGATCGAGGTCGATACAGGTGGTCACGACAATTATTGGATCGTGACACCCGAAGACATCGCGCGCAAATGCGGGAGCTGACGATGCAGCGATTGTTCAAGCGTACTGTTTTTACCACCTTGGGGCTTTTTCTGGCGACCGTTGCCGTAGCACAGGATCGGCCCAAAGTGGTCACGGTAAACTATCCGCTTCAGTATTTTGCGGAACGTCTTTTGGGCGACGCTGGAGATGTTGAGTTTCCGGTCCCGGACGATGTCGATCCGTCTTTCTGGCGCCCTTCCATTGCCGATATCAGCATGATCCAATCGGCGGACCTGATCCTTTTGAATGGTGCCAGCTTTGCGACTTGGGTCGACCGCGTGACCCTTCCGCGTTCCCGGTTGGTCAACACGTCTGCCGCAATTGAGGATCAGTTCATCGTCACCGAAAGCATAACCCACAGCCACGGCGACGGGGGCGAGCATTCGCATGAGGGAGTTGCATCTTACCTCTGGCTCGATCCGACACTGGCAATTGCCCAAGCTGAGGCTATCGCAGACGCGATCACAGCGCGCGAGCTTGCATCGGCAGATGACGTCGCAATTCGCCTTGAGGAATTGCGCGCCGATCTGGAAGCAATGGACCAAACGGCCCAAAGCGCATTCTCAGACACTCGGGACGTTGCACTGATCGCAACGCACCCCCGGTATCAGTACCTTGCGCGTCGCTATGGCCTTTCGATTACTTCGCTGGAATGGGATGCCGGTGCAGCCCCGACCCCCGAACAATTGGCCGAACTGAGTTCAATTGCAGAGCGGACAGGTGCGCAGGTTCTGATTTGGGAAGCAGAGCCTCCGGCAACCGCCATCGAAGCCTTGCGCGGCCTTGGTATGGAAAGCGTCATTTTCCCGACGCTCGCCCACAAGCCGTCTGCCGGGACATATTTGGATACCTACCAAAAAGCTGTGTCTGATCTTTCACAAGCCAGTCTTGGGGCGAATAACTGACCGAATTGTTCGCGCATCAACAGGATTCTGAAGGCTGGTATTCTCCCATGTCTATTGGGAGAGACCTAACCTCATAATGATTGCGGATATACGGCCAGTCAGCCGAACTGAGCGGCTTGGTTGCCCCGCAGTTCGGCAAGCTCCACAGCTTTGTCGATTAAAAACAACGCTTCCATTTTTGTCTTGGCTTCCAGGGGAATTTCTTCGCCCACCTGGAACACCAATGGGCTGCCCAGCATGACACCATCCGCAATCTCTGGCCCCTGCTTCAGCAGACGTTCCGCGTGCGCACTGTCTTGCTGGTCGAAGACAAACAGAAAGACACCATTTCCCCAATATGTCGCCACCTTGCGCCCTTCCTTGGTGGCTCGAAGAAGCGCGGCACCAGCTGACGCCATGGACTCCCGGAACTCGCTTGTGGAACTGGGCTTGTAGATTTCCTCGACGTTGGTGACCCTGACAGCCAGAATCTTTGCGGCTGCGGAATGCATGGTGGCAACCTGAACCACGTAGTTTTCGAACTCGGCCAGCCCTATGCATCCCGGCAAGCCACCAAAATATTGCGGGTCGCTGATGCGGACGTCCGGGTATACCTCTGAGTCCTGCCACGCGTCTTCATCGGCCTGCAAAACCTCGATTGCAGCTCTCCGCTCTGCTGCCATCCGGTAGGCATCTGAAAGGCGCTGTTTAAGATCGGAGAATTCGAATGGCTTTGTGACGTAATCCGTAGCACCTGCTTCGAAAGCTTCGTCAATATACTGCTTCTGAACCATGGCGGTGACCATGATGATGGGCGTGTAAGTATAGCCAGGAAGCTTGCGCGCTTCCTCACACAGCGTGATCCCGTTCATTTTGGGCATCTGTACGTCCAAAAGCAAACAGTCGAACACCTCTGACGGGTCAGACAGGATATCAAGCGCGTCCCGACCACTGCGGGCGGTAACGACGTCTTTGTAACCGAATGCAGCAAGTACGCTGGTCAACAACTCCAGGATGCTAGGGTCGTCGTCTACGGCAAGTATACGCATATCTTTTCACCAACCTTTTGCACCGAACCAACCGCTGGGCGTCGCAGACTGTGAGCAGCGACTGGCCCGGGTGCATGAAAATCTCAGGACTATGTCAGAATGGCGAGGAAAGGCGGCAAAAGGTTGACCCAAGATGGGCCTCGTTATGTCTGTGCATCATTTTTTTGTTTGCACAATGTTTTGACAGAAATCGTGTGGATCGGATTGGAGGTTCATAGGCCGAAGGACTAGAATCGCGCTCAGTCTCAGGCCGTGGCACAAAACGTTTTGAATTGTTTCCCAAGGCCACGCCCTTGCAGGTAAAGGGATGGTAGCCCGAAAATATAACTTAATCCAAACAACATCTTGCCAGGCGAACCGCAAGGCGGAGACCCCTTTTGGGCGTTCTTAAAAGAGGGGAACATTTGAAACGATCTACAGGAACAAGCGACGTCTCTATCAAAGGGATGTCAATTAGACACACTTGTTCGATAAATCCACAAAGTACTTGATTAGGTTGTAGACCAGCCAGTTCAAATCTTGTCATAAGTGTGCCGAAATTATGAGAAAAGTATGGACCGACCACTCAGGTACCAGCAGGCATACCAATCGCCGGAAACCTTTCCGGACCTGAGTCCTGCCAACGACTCTGTGACTGCGCCGAAGGCTTTGGCGCAGCGCAAACATCGTGCGCCCCAACGTGCCCTTTCAACGCCTCGCAGCAAACTTGGCAACATACGCGCGACAGCGATGAGCTTTCGCAATATCCACGAACATGGCACATTGCTTACTAAATACCTTGAGACACGAAAATCCATTTTTATCGACAGATTGAATTGGCAGATTTGCGAAGCTGATGGAATGGAGTTCGACCAGTACGATACCCCAGCCTGCCAATGGATCATTCTTCATGAATTCGGCGAAGTCTTTGGCGGTGTGCGGTTGCTTCCCAGCACGGCGCAATGTGGAGTATACTCCTATATGCTGAGGGATGCGCAAAGGGGCATCCTAGAAGGAATGCCCACCGATATCCTGTTTTTTGAAGCCCCCGTAAAACCAACCGTGTGGGAGGCGTCCCGGTTTTTTGTAACAGACAGCGTATCGGCCTCTCGCAGGCTCTTGGTTCAGCGTGAACTTTTTCACCAAATGACAGTTGCCGCAAAACGCGGTGGAGCCAAAAGCATCTTGGGAATTGTCCCTGCTGTCTGGGCGCGGTGGTCCAGACGACTGGGCGTTTACGCCACGCCTGTTGGTGCCAAATTCTCGATAGACGGCACCGCAAGCCAGTCGGTTTTGTTCAACATTGAAAACTAGCGGCAGGATTCTGCGCTGGACCCTGACATCAACTGCCTGTGCATTTTGTTACAATATGACACCCATCCATCTGCAGAAGGGGTCGGTGATTCTGTCCGATGATCGCAAAAGCTAAACTTCAGAAGTAGGTCGCAGAAACCCTGCATTTGCCTGAAAAGCCTTACAGGAGACAGGATTCGGAACAGGATAAGAGTGGATACGGCACTTTGGCTGATGCCTTTCAACGCGTTATCAGCCATTACCACACGCGAACGTCGCGTCCTTAGGTGCCGAGACACGTGTTAGAACATGATCTAGTTTTGATCAGTGTTAGACCATATAAACACTTGATTACGTGGGGTAATGTAGGCGGTGTGACGTACCGTTTAACCCCCTCAGTCAAGTCATAAAGACAAGAAAACTCTAAAATTAAGCCACACCACCCGAGTGTCAGGATGACATTGCGGCAAAATTGTGTCCAATTCTTAATGTGATTCATTGTTTCCAAATTAGAAATTATCTGTTTCAGTTGCAGTCAGACCACAGGAGTCCCTTTATTCAAGCGGGTTCATTGAAGAAAGAAGCGTTTTTTCGCTACCCCCTCCCGAGAGGGGCTGGTTGCCCCCTCATCCAGTCCCTCTCGACTTCCATTAAAATGAATCAGGTTGAAACACCCGGTAGCCCTGGTTTGGCTGCCGAAAAAGACGCGCTGAAATAAGCTTGTCTTCCAGCGCTGGGGATCGGAACTAACGCGCAAAGATGACACGGAGCCAAGCTGCCTACGCTTGATCACGGCCAGAGCACGTAGACATACGCGACGTACCCAGTAAGCAACAGCGCGCCTTCCCACCGTGCAATGCGCAAACCGGTCCAGGCAAAGCCGACCAGTACCAACGACACGCCAATCATGACAAGGTTGTCAAAACTGACGATTTCAACCGGGACCGCTCCCGGCGCGATCAGCGCAGTAAAGCCGCCTATTCCAAGGATATTGTAGATATTTGAACCGACGATATTGCCAAAGGCGACGTCGCCCTGTTTGCGCAATCCAGCCACGACAGATGTGACAAGTTCCGGCATCGAGGTGCCGACCGCAACTATGGTTAGGCCAATCACCGTTTCGGAAATACCCAGGCCACGTGCCAATGAGACAGCACCCTCAACTAGGAATTTACCGCCGAATACGACCAGAACCAATCCAGCAGTCGCAATCAGGGCCGAGACAAGAAGCGACGACTGCGGTGGTGCGGGTGGTGCGAGCGCGGGGTCAGCCTCTTGCAAGGCGATGCTTTTTTCGTAGACCGCCCCGTGATCTGGCGAGGGGCTGGCACGTTCCTGTCGGAAGGCAACAAAGATGTACCCGGCCAACGTTAGGACAAAGATCGCACCAACGGCGCGACCCATCGGCATCACAGCAGCGATAGCGGCAAAAGCAAGAACGGCAGCCAACATCACGAACCCGTCCCGCCTGAGCGCAGACGATGCCACGGCAATTGGACACAGAAGCGCGGCAACGCCAGCGATCAAAAGGGTATTGGCAATGTTTGATCCAACGATATTGCCATAGGCGATACCTGGCGCATCCGACAGCGCCGCCTGTACCGAGGTTACAAGCTCGGGCGTAGAGGTGCCAAACCCCACCAACGTCAACCCAATAACCAAGGGTGAGACACCCATCCCGGTTGCTACTTGCACGGAACCACGAACAAGGAACTCACCGCCAACGATCAACAGGATGAGACCGCCGAGCAGCGGCAACCAAGTGTCAAACACAATAAGGTCCTCACATCTTACGTTTAGGACGAACAAAAGCGAGGGTTGAATTCAGGCCGATGTCTATCCTCCATTACCTTGGGGGAAAGCCGGCCACCGAAGATCGCCCTGCCGAAAACAAAAGCCGAGGTACAGTAGCCAGTCAACAGCGGGATGCGGCCCTGCTGTTTTTGAACCTCTGCCTCGGGAACAGACGGATCTGCCTCTTTCCCGATTGGCGACGGTGAAACGTGGTGGACCGAAGAGAGGACTAGATTAGCTTTTCTCAAAAAAACCGAACATATCTGATGATTATTCAACGCTTTTGAACTGTTCTGAGATGTCTTGAAGCTGTAACATATTATTTGAATATGTATAGTAAACTCACCCACGCAACGGGAGAGTGCGCATGCTCAGCAAGCCGTTTCTAACAACTCATGAGATCGCCGAGCTTTTGAAGGTTCGCGAACAAACGGTTCGCGGCTGGATTCACCAGCAAGAGCTGCGCGCAGTAAAACTCGGCCGGGAATTCCGGGTGGCCGTCAAGGACCTTGAGGCGTTCGTCAACGAACACGCGACGCGTGAGCCAAGCTGGCAGAGCGACCCAGAGTCAAATCGGTCATGACAGTGCAACATGCGAAGATTTCGGCGACAAAGCAAACACTGACGTTTGACGACGTCGACAGCGATCTTGTTTTGCTTGACCTTTTGGGTCTGATCGACCCGCCCCGCGATGAAGCGGTTGCGGCAGTGGCCGAGTGTCGTGCCGCCGGTATCCGCGTCAAGATGATCACCGGCAATCACGCGGGAACAGCCTCAGCCATTGCCCGGGAATTGGGGCTGGAGAATGCGCAAGAGGTCCTGACAGGTACGCAGATCGACGGGCCTGAACCGCATGAGCTGGTAGATGCCGCCGAGATCGTGCTGGCAGGCGATAACTTTGCCACCATCGCCGAAGCTGTTCGTGCAGGTCGGACCGTTTATGACAACCTCAAAAAAGCCATCGTTTTTCTTCTGCCAGTGAACGGAGGAGAGGCGCTGGCCCTGATCCTTGCGCTGTTGCTGGGCCTGACGCTTCCAATCACGCCAGTGCAAATTCTTTGGGTTAACATGGTCAGCTCGGTCGTGCTTGCCATGGCACTGGCGTTTGAGGGGCCGGAGCCTGACATCATGCGCCGCCCCCCGCTCCGCGCGGATGAGCCCATACTGTCTCGCCTTGTCTTGTGGCGGGTCGGGTTTGTCGCACTGCTGTTCTGCGCCGGGATCTTCGGAATGTTCACTTTCGCACAGGCTCAGGGGGCAAATCTGGAAGAAGCGCGCACCATCGCTGTCAACACGTTGGTAGTCATGGAAATCTTCTATCTGTTCTCGGTGCGGTTTCTCAACACGACGTCCCGGTCGCTGCGCGCCGTTCTAAGCACGCGGCCCGTGCTGCTTGTTATTCTCGAGTTGGAGAAAAGGGTGCTGCGGCGTGTACCGACACGCTCATCCACCAATCACTCTGCCTTTACCTGAAAGGAGTTCATTCATGTCCACGATGAAAGCCGCCGTTGTGACGGATTTTTCGCAGCCGCTAACGCTTAAGGAAGTCCGAAAACCAACGGTCAAAGACGGCAAGATTCTTGTGAAGATCGAGGCTTGCGGTGTATGCCATACCGATCTGCACGCGGCCCGGGGCGACTGGCCCGTCAAGCCTGAACCGCCCTTCATTCCGGGCCACGAGGGCGTTGGCATCGTGGCCGAGGTCGGACGCAGCGTGACTTCGGTAAAGGAAGGCGACCGTGTTGGTGTTCCGTGGCTGCACCATGCCTGCGGGCACTGCACCGCCTGCGTGACGGGTTGGGAGACGCTGTGCCGCACTGAACCGCAGTACACCGGCTACACGGTCAATGGCGGGTTTGCCGAATATGTCGAGGCCGACCCGACTTATGTCGGACACCTGCCTGACAATCTGGATTTTGCGCCCGCTGCCCCGATCCTCTGCGCCGGTGTGACGGTCTATAAAGGGCTGAAAGAATGCGACCTGCGGCCGGGCCAGACGGTAGTGATCTCTGGTATCGGAGGTTTGGGTCACCTGGCGGTCCAGTATGCGCGGGCATTGGGTCTGCATGTCATCGCCGTTGACGTTGCCGAAGACAAACTTGCGTTGGCGCGCGATCTGGGTGCCGGTGCCGCAATAAACGCGACAACACAGGATCCGGTGGATGAAGTGGCTCGGCTCGGCGGAGCCGAAGGGGTTTTGGTCACTGCCGTTTCAAACACCGCGTTCAGTCAGGGTGTAGGTATGTTAGCACCCGGCGGCACGATGAGCTTGGTCGGCCTGCCCCCGGGCGACTTCCCGCTGAACATCTTCGACGTGGTGTTGAACCGAAAGACGATCCGCGGCTCAATCGTTGGTACGCGCGCCGATCTTGCAGAAAGCTTGTCCTTCGCGGCCGAAGGGAAAGTAGCCTCGCACTATGCCACTGACGCGCTCGACAACATCAACGGCATCTTCGAACAGATGGAGAAAGGACGGATCGACGGTCGCATCGTGATGACGATGTGACCCGAAAAAACCGGCCTGACGCACGAGATATGATCACAGCAATCGAGGGTTACATATTCTACGAAATCGCGGCGCTTCTTGTGCTGGCGGCGGGTGTCGGTTTTGTCGGGCTGATGTTGCGTCAACCGCTGATTGTCAGCTTTATCGCCGTGGGAATTCTTGCAGGTCCCTCAGTCCTGAACATAGCGCATTCCGACGAGCAGATTGACCTTCTTGCCGAACTTGGCATCGCGCTGCTGCTTTTTCTTGTGGGGCTCAAGCTGGATTTCAACCTGGTTCGGACGTTGGGTCCGGTTGCGCTTGTTACCGGCCTTGGGCAGGTGATCTTCACAACCGTTTTCGGTTTCCTGATCGCACTTGCCCTTGGATTGGACGCCCGTACAGCGATCTACGTCGCGATTGCACTAACGTTCTCTTCAACGATCATCATCGTGAAATTGTTGTCCGACAAGCGTGAGATCGATGCGTTGCACGGGCGGATCGCACTCGGATTTCTGATTGTGCAGGACATTGTGGTAGTGGTCGCCATGATCGCCCTGTCAGCCATTGGCGTGGGCGGTGCCGCGGCAGAAGGCGATAATGCGGTGACCGAGGTCTTGCGGGTGCTGGGCTATGGCGCGGCGATGCTGGTTTTCGTGGTGATCTTCATCCGCTTTGTGGCCGACCCACTGGTAGAACGCCTGTCGCGCGCGCCAGAGCTTTTGGTCTCATTCGCCATCGGTTGGGCTGCGCTTCTGGCAGCGGTCGGGCATTACCTGGGGTTCGGCAAGGAACTCGGCGGGTTGCTCGCCGGTGTTTCGCTTGCGTCGACGCCCTTCCGCGAGGCGATCGCCGCGAGACTGGCCTCTTTGCGCGATTTCCTGTTGCTTTTCTTTTTCATTGCGTTGGGTGCTTCGCTCGACCTCTCGGTTCTGGGGGCCAGCATCGGCCCGGCCATCGTGCTGTCGCTGTTTGTGCTGATCGGCAATCCCCTGATCGTTCTCGTGATCATGGGGGCTATGGGCTATCGCAAACGCACCGGCTTTCTCGCCGGGCTGACCGTGGCGCAGATCAGCGAGTTTTCCCTGATCTTCATGGCGATGGGTGTTTCGATCGGGCACGTGGCTGAAAACGCCCTTGGGCTTGTCACCCTTGTGGGTCTCGTGACCATCGCCGCATCGACCTATATGATCACATATTCCCATCAGCTTTACAGCTGGTTTGAACCGGTATTGGGCTTCGCCGAGCGCCGCCGCCCAAGGGCCGAGGATGACGGCAATTCCGATGCAGCCCGCGCTTATGAGATCATTCTATTTGGCCTTGGCCGCTATGGCTTGGGCATCGCATCGGAACTGCGCGATGGCGGCAAGCGCGTCCTTGGCGTCGACTTCAGCCCTGAAGCGGTACGCCATGCCCGGTCACAGGGGTATGATGTTGTCTTTGGCGATGCGACCGACCCTGAGTTTCTGGCCCACCTGCCCCTTGCGCGGGCAGAGTGGCTGGTTATGGCCGTGCCGGAACACGACACCGGACTAACGCACGACGATCCGCGCTATGCTCTCCTCAGGGTCGTGCGCGATCTTGGCTTTGATGGAAAAATTGCGGTCGCGGCGCAACTGGACGCAACCGCGGATAAGTTGAAAGGTAAACACGCTGATCTGGTTCTGATGCCCTATCGCGACGCATCATTCGCCGCGGCCCGGATGATTGCGGGTGATGCAAAAGCGCCCGAGCACGTTGTCGCGGACCCGGACGGTCAGAAGGAACTGCCAGCATGATTACGAGCACCTTAAAACCCAAAAAAATTCTGGCAGTAGCGGACACGAGCGAGACGCAGGCTGCCTTGCAGAGCGCGATAACCCTTGCCGATACGCATGGCGCGTCGGTTGAGGTTATCGCCTGTATTGAGGCTCCGCATGATTTGTCGATCCTCTCGCGCCTTTCGGGCGCAGACCCCGACAAGCTGATGGAAAAAGCCGTGGAAACAACGCGCCAAAAGGTCAGCACCAGGTTGGCGGCGATTGCACATGACCGACAGATCAATCTGCGTGTGTCAGTCGGCAAAACCTATCTTGAGGTCATCAGAGACGTTGCCAAGTCACATTGCGATTTCGTTGTCAAAAAGGCGGAACCCCTGGTCGGCATGGAACGTTTTATGTTTGCAAGCACCGACCAGCACTTGCTGCGTAAATGCCCCTGCCCTGTTTGGCTTCAGACATCGGATGCAAGACAAAACCCTAAACGTATTGTGGCCGCAGTCGATCTTGATACCCGAGACGCTTGCAGCGCTGAACCGGCGGGTTGTCGATGCCGCGTGCATGATTGCAAACACACCCGACGCCGAGGTCACCGTTCTTCACGCCTGCAATGCGATTGGCGAAAGCATGATCTGGGCATTCTCCAGCGGCAGCGACTCTCGGATGTCAGCGGATCGCTGTGTCAACGAAATTCTGAATGCACGGCAACAGGCGATGGATCGATTCCTTGATCAAACTCGCGCCGAGATCGGCCCGCGGCCCCGTCTGGTTCCGCGCCTTTCAAAAGGAAGCCCGGAAATTGTCTTGCACGAACAGAGCCACAAAGTTGGTGCCGATGTCGTTGTGCTGGGCACAGTGGCACGTACCGGGTTGAGCGGTGTTTTTATCGGCAATACGGCTGAGGACATCATCAACAGCCTTGAATGCCCGGTCCTTGCGGTGAAACCCGATGGCTTTGTAAGCCCCCTGTTGCGCGGCTGATACCCTGCTCATCCATGCAATGCGCACATTCCGCGCAGGGATTTCTTGACTAAACGAATACGGTGCGCGGTGAGCTGTAACAACAAAGGTTAGAAACGCCCATCGCACCGCCGCGCATAAACGTCGCCCGAATTCACGGAGAGCGGCAAGTTATCGACCCTTGTGCGCATTGTGTCGGGGCTTACCCAATCCGGGTATTGCAGCGCGTGTTCCTCGCCCACGCTAAAATTGTATTCGTAGCGCCCAAGCGATGACAGCCTGTCGATGCAGTCATGCGCCCCTGCGCGGTAGATCGTCGTGACCTCGAAAGACAGAAGTGGAATTGCCTTGGAAAGCCCTCGAAGAACAGCTGGCTCATGGCCTTCAACGTCGATTTTCACAAAGTCCGGCTGGCCGTATTCATCGATGAGGGCGTCAAGCGTCGTGACGGGGACCTTGATACTGACATCCCACACCTGATCCTCCCAACCGGGCGCGCCAGAGGCCGCCTTTACAAAATCTGACGTGGCTGTCGCGACCGTCGGGTTTGAAGGATTTACCAACAGGTCCAGATGGTCGGTCTGATCACCAACCGCACAGGGAAGCAACGTCGCCCTGGGGCATCGACCATAGATCCGTCGCAAGGCGCGGAAAATAAGCGGTTGAGGCTCCAGAGCCACAACCTCGGCCCCCAGACGCAGAAAACTGCCTGTGCGGTCGCCGACATGGGCTCCGATGTCAAAGACAGTGGCACCACGCCCCACAAAGGCGGCATTCAACTTGTCCATACGCGCGGTACGTTTGCGATCCCGATAGTAGATATCAAAGGACCGTCGCAAACCTTGCATCGCAAGCTGCTCTTGAGTGTTGATACCAACCACCATCGCCTCGCCGTCCCTTGAATATTGTTTCGTTGAATCAGGTACTCATTCGCATTCTGCTGAAACCTGTCATACGCTAGAAGAACATGTTGCTAATTTCCCTTCGCAATCTGCGAGATACGCTGAAATTTCTTCCTGTATGCCGCAGGAGACAAGCCGGTGCCCCGTTTAAAAATGCGCCGAAACGACGCCGGATCGTCATAGCCAACGGCAGAGCCCACATCGCCACTGGAAAGCTGATCCGTCTCAAGCATTTGTTTGGCCTCTTCAATCCGCAGCGCCTGAACATATTCAATCGGAGTAAATCCGGTCGCCGCCCGAAACCTGCGAGAGAAAGTACGTGATTTCAGTCCCGACCGCTCAATCATTTTCTCGACCGGTTTAACCGTTGAGTAATTATCGGCAATCCAAAGCTGGCACTCCGAAATCGACCTGTCAGTGCACTCCATGGGGCGCGTCATCACTGAATATGGCGACTGACCTTCGGAATGGCCGCTGATCAGAAAAACCTTGGCCGTCTCAATAGCCGTTCTATACCCGCAAAACCGCGCAATAAGATAAACGGTCAGGTCATGCCACGCGCTGACACCGCCAGCCGTTACAATCCGATCGGATTCCGCTGCAAGGCACAAAACCGACGCATTGCGAAACGTGATTTTTGGAAAGTGCCGTTGGAACATATCGCGATAGGCCCAATGCGCAGTGGCAGCGTGGCCGTCTAGTATCCCGGATTCCGCCAATAGCAATGCACCCGAACAGACGGACGTTATCAAAGCGCCTGACGCGTGCATGCGCTCAAGCCATTCAACCTCGCGCGGATAGCGCCCTTTTGGCACGTCGTAGATCGACGTGTACATATCGCATACTACAATCGCATCCAGCGTGCTTACGTCGTGAATAGCCGCATGAGGTTCGACCGGGATGTTGCCGATGCAGTGAAAAGGTTTGCCATCTGCAGAAACGATCCGAACATCCAGCAGCTCATCGCCCGGCACGCCGTTTACCATATCAGGATACACTGCGCCCACAGAGAGCAGCACATCGTAAAGACCGTACAGAACTGACGCAGAGGTTTCAGGCGCGGCAAGGAGTGCGATGCTAGGTTTTCGATGGGAAGACATGAACTCTCCTGTCCTATTCGGCACGCTTTTGGCGATTATCCCATAACTACCTGTCCAGTATGCCACCTACCTGGCAAAATCGCCACTGACCCAGAGCGCTTCGGCGGCATAGTCTTAGGAAACCTGCAGATAGGAGTTGAGACATGGACAGTTTACATTTGAACCATGAAGACGACATCCACGGCATCGCGGGAAAGGTCATTCGACCCGGACACCAGGGATACGACAGTGCCCGCGCAGTCTGGAACGCGATGATAGACAGGCGCCCCGGTGTGATCGTGCAGTGTCAGAACACCGAAGATGTGATCTCTGCGGTCAATCACGCGCGGGCTAAGGATTTGCCGATTTCGATCCGGGGTGGTGGGCACAATGTTGCGGGCCATGCTGTCTGTGACGATGGCGTCATGATTGACCTGAGCGGGATGCGTGGCGTTACCGTTGATCCCGAAACACGCATAGCCAGTGTGGAAGGCGGTGCACTTTGGCGGGATGTGGATGTCGCCAGCCAGGCGCATGGGTTGGCCACGCCCGGTGGCCTGATATCGGATACAGGGGTCGCGGGGCTTACACTTTCCGGCGGCATTGGGTGGTTGCGGGCAAAACACGGTCTGTCGATCGATAATCTGGTCGCTGCAAACGTAGTGACTGCCGATGGCAGTTTGGTCCGGGCAAGTGCGGAGGAAAACTCCGATTTGTTGTGGGCGCTCAAAGGTGGCGGAGGCAACTTTGGCGTCGTCACACAGTTTGAGTTCGCTTTGCATCCTATTGGCCCCGAGGTGATGTTTGCCGCACCGGTTTATGCCGTTGACGACGGCCCTGCCCCAATTCGCGCCTGGCGTGATTTAATGAAAAAACACGGTGATCTGGTCGGATCACTCTGCGAATTCTCCACCGCCGGAGGCGAGGATTTCCCGCAAGAGATGTGGGGAAAAAAAGTCTATACCTTAGCTTGTGTCTACAACGGTGATGCCGCTGACGGAGAAACCCTGCTGCAGCCATTGCGCGAGTTGGACAACATGGTGGTCGATTTCTCGGGGCGTATGACTTATTGCGACTTGCAACAAATCTTTGACACGCTGATGCCTGCGGGCGAATTCCGGTGCTATTGGAAGGCCCGTTATCTATCCGATCTGTCCGACGAGATGATTGATCTGGCAATGAATAATGCGCTGACGGCCCCATCCGACGCTTCAATCTCGTCCCTATGGAACTTTGGTGGCGCAACGACAAATGTCGCAGCCGACGCCACAGCATTCGGTGACCGGTCTATGGGATGGATGTATTCGCTCGACAGCGTTTGGTCAGACCCGAAGGACGATGCCAGCAATATTGCGTGGTCACGCGACGGATGGGATGCGGCTGCGCCTTTTGGGCACAAGGGACGGGCCTACCTAAATTTTCCGGGGCACGGTGAAGACGGCGATGCCCTAACCCGCGCCTCGTTTGGCGAAAACTTCGCGCGATTGGTTGAGATAAAGACCAAGTATGATCCGCAAAACCGGTTCTGTTTCAACCAGAATATTCGCCCTCAGTCTTAATACAACCTTGCCGCTTTCGACAATTTGGCGGCGGCAAGGTTAAGTTGACACCCTCGCATTTCTTTCAACTTTCAATGCGTTGCACGACCACTTTCAGCTTGAAAAACGGGCTTATATCTTGGGCTTGTGTCACGAGATGATGATCCGAACATCACACTATTCTTCCTATTATAGGTGGATTTTGCCACATCAATAGCAGCACATGCGCCGCAACGATGGCACAGAAGAGGCCGCGCAGCATGGCGTTCCCGGTCCTGCGCGCGATATCTTCGATCAGGAACCTGTGTTTCAAAGGCGCACCCGCGCATTTCAATTCGGTCGCTGGGCGGGTAAATATCCCCGTCCCCCGTTATTCCGTGAAACGACTGGCTGCTTTCAAGGTCTTTGCAGCGTATTCAGGCCCGGCATGAAGTGCGCCAAAGGTAAACATAAGCATTGCCATCTGATCAACCAAGCCGACCCTCCGCAAATCTTGCCCCCCGCCCCCGCGTCGGGATCAGAACAAACAGCTTCACCCGCTTTACACACTCAGTATGCTCGCCAAGCGGTGTACTCAGTGGCTGGTTTTTCGAACAAGACCCCTTCGAGTTCTTACTTTCGATGCGGATCTCTCGGGTTCAAATAAGTTTTCAGCTTGTTGCACGGCAATCGTTACAGATCGTGAGTGCCTTTCGATTGTACTGAAGGTGCCTGAGGGACGACTTGTTGCGCAATGCGCAAAAACTAGACTGGAACTATCCAATACAGCCATGCAAATGTCAGCGAATACAGCCCAACGACATGATGGAATATCTGACTGGATGAAGAAACCTGGCCTTGATGCAACCGATATCCGCATACTCAGCGCGGTCCAGAGACATGGTCAGCTCAGCAAAAGCCGTCTGGCCGAGATCGTAAATTTGTCGCCGACGCCTTGCTGGGCACGTCTGACCAAACTGAAAGAAGCTGGGCTTATCCTGGGATATCACGCCGACATCGCGCTGGACCGGGTTGTCGACTTTACGTTGGTAATTGTCACGATCTCGCTCACACATCACCGCAAGGCTGATTTCGACCGTTTCGAAAACATGATCAAAGGCAGGGACGAGATCACGCATTGCATCGCCACAGGCGGTGGCATGGACTATGTGATGCACGTATTCACCCCTAGTCTTTCCGCCTTTCAAAACCTGATGGACACCCTGCTGACCGCCGATATCGGTATCGATCGTTACATGACCTACATCGCGACCCGTAGAATAAAATCGCAACCGCCCGATGTCGCTAAACTGGTCAAACAAGGCACGAAATGACGTAGCGCGCCCAAACTGGCCGTGGCGGGGTCGAATTCGGTCCGTCCGGTCTGTCCGAGGCTTTTTATCAGTCCGCTTTCAGTCTGCGTGTACGGGTAATCCCGCACCCAGTTAAAGTGGTCTGCTGCTGAAGGGGCTACCGGTGCAATGGGTGAATGACATGATGCAATCAGGCGATTTCGGTTTCGGTACACAGATCCGCAAATCCCCTTATTTTGACGCGCCCGTCCGCTGGGGCGCCAAGGGGTTCTCGGTTAACAACCACATGTAAATCCCGCGCTACCTGTCGAAGATGGCGATTGGCCAGTGCAAATACATCCTGATCACCAATGCCGAAGGCGGCATCCTGAACGATCCGATCCTGCTGCGCCTTGCGGA
>NZ_LQBP01000002.1 GCF_001507545.1 Ruegeria profundi | reverse complement strand
AAGGAAATCATGCTGAAACCTGTTGGAGAACAATGCGCGGATACCTAAAGTCGAAATCTCTATGCTCGTCAATCCAGGCCCAAAGTTTGCGACACATCCGTCTATGTCACTTTCGACGAGCCATCTATCTTGTCGATCGCCCTATGTCTCGATCACTGCGTGCGCCGGAAATCGGTGCACGTCCCTGGAACAATGGAAGAGGTGGTTTGGCCGACGGCCGGAATCCCGAAGGCGATCCACGTCGACAATGCGCAGGAGTTCCACAGCGACGCCTTCAGAATGGCCTGCGAAGATTGGGGCATTGCTGTTGAGTATCGTCCGCTTGGCGGCAAACACTACGGCGGCCATGTCGAACGGCTGATCGGAACAACTATGGGGGCTGTTCATGTGCTGCCCGGGACAACGCAATCTTCAATCGTTGAGAAGGGTGACTATGACAGCGAGAAGCACGCGGCCCTGACGCTGACCGAGTTCGAGGATTGGCTTCATCTGGAAATCTGCCGCTACCACAATACGGTTCACGAAGCTCTTGGACGAACCCCGCTCGCAGCATGGGCTGACATGGGTGGGGATACTGCGGGACGGCAGGTTGTCGATGTCGATGCTTTTAGGACAAGTTTCTTGCCCTTCGAGCGGCGCCAGCTCGGGCGCACCGGAATCACGCTCTTCGGGGTTAATTACTGGAGTGATGTCTTTGCATCGTTGGTCGGACGAGGGCAGGGCAAGGTACAGGTGAAATACGATCCGCGAGACTTATCGCAGGTCTGGGTCGTCACCAGTGATGGCCGCGTGATCCCGGCGCGCTACCGGGATCTCAGCCACCCGCGGATATCGCTTTGGGAAAGTCGGCGGGCGCGGAAAGATTGGCAGGAAAAGCATGGTGGCCGGATCAACGAGCGGGTCCTATTCCAATTAATTGACGCGCAACGGCAGCTGGCTGAGGCGGCGCGCCAAACAACGCGGATTGCCCGGTTAGAAAACGAAAGAGACGCGCGGCTACCCCGGCACCAACCGCGCCGTGATCCGTCGCGCGAAATGTTTGCGATTGATACAGGCAACCCTGATCTGCCTACCTATGAGATTGATGAGTTTAATGACCTCAGAAGAAAGAATTGACCGTATCCGCGGCGACCATTGGGTCGCGTTTGACCGTGCCACCATCGTTCTCAACCGATTGACATCCCTGATGGAAATGCCACAGCAAAGCCGGATGCCCGGGCTGATGGTTTATGGAAGTTCCGGCATCGGAAAGACGATGATCGCCAAGCGGATGGCGAGCAAATATCCAACGCAGTACAACGCTGAACTGGGTGTCACAAAAACACCCATCCTGCTGGTCCAGGCCCCGCCGGCCCCGGACGAACGACGGTTCTATCAGCACATCCTGGCGACAATCGGGGCGCCTATGTGGGGTCGACATACTGTGTCCGAGCTCGAGGTGCGCGCGCTCAGTCATCTTCGGGACATGGACCTTAGGATGCTTATGATCGACGAAGTGCATAACCTGCTTGCTGGCAGCTACCGTGAGCAACGCCGTTTCCTGAACATGCTCCGGTTCCTCGCCAACGATCTCTGCGCCTCGCTCGTCGTCTTCGGTGTGAACGAAGCGCTGGAGGCGGTTCGAGGAGACGATCAATTGGCCCGACGTTTGGACGAACACTACCTGCCGCTTTGGGAAGACGATGTGGAGTTCTCTCGCCTGATCCAGACGTTGATCGCGGCGATGGCACTTGAGCAACGCTCAGGCCTTACGGTGGCGTCGCTTCGGACGATCCTGAAAGTGACCGGCGGCGTCACCTCGCGCGTGTTCATCATGATCAAATCCCTGGCTATCGATGCAATCGAGACCGGAGAAGAGCGGATCACGGACGAAGCGGTTCAAGCCTGGCAACCGGTTTGGACCAAGCATGCCTGGAACATCCCTCGACAGGCCGCGGCTGCATTCGGGTGACCGTCAGACCGCTACCGTTTCGACCGCCACCTTTGCGTGATGAGCTTCTGTCGAGCTGGTTAGGTCGCTTGGCGAAGGCCAATTATTGTTCGGTTGAAGAGCTTTGTGGCTATCTGGGTTTGGGGCAGGGCAGGGTGCCGGAATGTGCAAGCGACCTGCAGACGGCGAACTGGGCCATGCTATGCGGGGCGGTTCAGCGGTCCCCGGATGAAATCGTCAGCATGGCTCTTCCGGATTCAATACATCATGATGTGCAATACGTGTCCCGGCATGACTTCCAGTATTGCCCGGGGTGTGTTGCGAAATCACCCGATTTGGTGCTTCGACATTGGCGCTTGGCATGGTCGATGACCTGCGAAATCTGCGGCCAGGCCTTGGAACCCAAGAATCCAGCCAAAGATGTATCACGCAGACTTCATGCACGCGCTTTGCGCGGCGCGGAAGTTCTGAAGACGGCTGCCGCCATGACCGATCTCGCGCGGTTGAACCGGATCAGTCTGACCCTGCAAGTCATATCGGTGCTGAAGATCGGGCGTCTTTGGTCGCTCACCTCCGGGAACAAGCGCGAAAGGCTAATGGCGCTTGCGGCGGTCGGTATCGGCACGACCCGTCCCTTGTTGGGTGCCGCCATCATACTGCGAGGAAACGACCCGGCGGCCCGGGAGTTGAGCCGCGTATTTCCTGAACATCGTGAGATGATCGAGCGGATCCGTGGATTGTCGCAGGACCTCGGTCGACCGCTTCCTAGATTGGTTGAAACAGTGCATCCAACCGGGCATGAAGCACATGGATTGTGCCGCCCAAGAGTGTCGGAGAGCGCTTTGCAGGCCGCTCGTCAGGCCATCTCAGAGCTCGGGGCAGACGCAAATCGTCAAGCGCTTCTGATGCGCGCCGATACAATCTGGAAGCGCTCAAGTGGGGTCAAGTCATAAGCCACGGAACCTGTGGGTATATTGCAATTAAGGGTACAAAAACGCCCCGGAACGCCGTGAATCCGCAAATTCTGATTAATTAGGGTACAGTGACAGGATCGCAATACGCTTGCACCATCAAATGCAGCCCTTGTAACGCGCACTGCAGAGATCTGTGACCAATACAATCGCCCAGTTGCAACAGCGGCCCAGGCACGAAGTATACTGGGCCTCTAGACGGGGTTTGCGCACCATAAGGAACCCAAAAAACCGGTCAAAAAGTCAGGCCGAAGGCTCGTTATCTCTATTGGGCAAGGTTTGTTCAAGTTCTGGCGTAATCGGGATATGCTCGGCATCGTCACCCGGTGGCAGTTTAAAGGGGCCATTGGCCCAATCCGCCGCCTTCCAAGACTCTTTGGCGTCTTCAATCCTGTCTCGGGACGATGAAACGAAGTTCCACCAGATATAACGCTCCTCGCACAGAGTTGCACCGCCCAGTGCCATGAGACGCGCACCCTTTTCACCAGCCCGAACGCTGATTTTATCACCGGGTCGAAAGACCATCATTTGCCCGGCTTCGAAGACGTCGCCGGCAACCTCAACCGACCCTTCAGTGACGTAGATCCCACGGTCTTCCTGATCGTCCGGCAATGGAAAATGTGCACCCGGCGCAAGAATGACATCGACGTAAAACGTCTCGGACTGCATCGTCACGGGGCTGGATTTGCCATAGGCCGATCCGAGTATGAGCTTTGCTTGAACGCCCGTATCTTGAAGCTCCGGTAGCGCCGCGTTCTTGTGGTGTTCAAAGTCCGGTGCCATGTCTTCGCGGTTTTTTGGCAACGCGATCCAGGTCTGAATACCAAACAACCTATTGCGCTTGGCCCGTGTTTCCGCACTGGTGCGTTCGGAATGCGTGACGCCCTTGCCCGCGACCATCCAGTTCACTTCGCCTGGGTAGATCATCTGATGAGTGCCTAAGCTGTCGCGATGCTCAAACTCGCCATCATACAAATAGGTTACTGTTCCAAGACCGATATGCGGATGTGGGCGAACGTCTATGCCGCCTTCCGTGATAAACTCGGCCGGGCCCATCTGGTCGAAAAATATAAACGGTCCTACCATCTGGCGTTCGGGCGCCGGCAATGCGCGTCGAACTTCAAACCCACCAAGATCACGGGCGCGCGGAATAATCAGAGTTTCAACACTGTCTGCCGAAGCATTTGGGCACTCAGGTTTATGCGTGGGGTTCCAACTCATGCATTGGGTCCTTTGTCTGTAGTTGGGTCTTGGCAAATGCGCCGCCGGTCAAAGGAAATGACCGGCAGCATCCTTTGGCCCTTACGTTTCCAGCGCGGCGGTGACGCGATCAGGTGTAAAGGGCATGTGGCGCAGGCGCTTGCCTTGCGCGGCGTAAAATGCATTTGCAATGGCCGCAGGCACCATCGGAGTGCCAACCTCGCCAACACCAACCGGCGGTGCATTGACCTCTGCGACGTAGATTTCAATTTCCGGCATCTGCGACGCGCGTGTGATCTCATAGTCCCAGAAGTTGCTCTGCACCACCTCGCCGTTTTCGATGTCTATTTTTTCAGAAAGAGCCATCGAGATACCGAACACGATACCACCTTCGATCTGATTGAGTGCGTTGTCCGGCGTGACGATTAGGCCCGCGTCGATCGCGGCCCAGAAGTTGGTGATCCGGATCTCTCCGCTTTCCGCGTCAACTTCGACTTCCGCCACACCTGCGGCCATGGACGAGCTGTAGCCAGCAAAAGAAAGCCCTAAGTTTCGATCACCCCGATTGTGCCAATCGGACATCTCGGCCACCTTCTCAAGCAGGTGTCGCCCACGCGGGTTTTCGGAAACAAGATCTAGCCGGAACTCCAATGGGTCCCTCCCGGCCTGTTCTGCCAGTTCATCCATGAAACACTCTGCCGCAAAGGCCGTGTAGGACGCGCCAATACCGCGATAGGGCGCAAGGCGGGCATGCCGGTCCATGATCAGATGATCGGCGCGGAAATCCTTGATCCCATAGAACTTGCTCTCCGCACCCCGCATTGAAATCACATCGTTCGGGTTCACCGCGTCCCAACGCAGCGGGTTGAAAAAACCAATGACCGTTGGTGTCGCGACCTTGTGGTACCACCCATCGAGCTTTCCGTCCGCTGTCAGACCGGCCTCAAGTTTTTGGGCCGCAGCGGGGCGGAAGGTGCCCTGCTTCACGTCGTCTTCACGCGGCCAGATCACTTTGACAGGACGTCCAACGGCTTTCGAACACAGCACCGCATCGCGCACATAGTTCTGCATCAGGGCTGTGCGTCGACCAAAGCCTCCGCCCATTGTCATCATGTTCAGACGAACGTTTTCGACGGGGATGCCCAGTACCTCGGAAACGGTGCGCGCAGTCCACGACTGCGTTTGCGTGCCCGCCCAAACTTCAGCACCTTGCCCGTCCGCATCGACATCAGCGACGGCCGCCATCGGCTCAATCTGAGCATGGTAGGCATAGTCCGAAAGATAGACCTGCGAAAACTGACGGTCAGCGTTGCCAATGGCTGCAGGGGCGTCGCCTTTCTCGGCCCAGGTTGCACCCGACGCGTCAGGAGAGCTGACAGCGGCGGCGTATTCGGCCAGCGTCTGCTCGCTGTTTGACGTCCGGAAGGGTGAGGTGGTGGACCATTCAACCTCAAGCAAACCCCGTGCGCCCAAGGCAGACCACAAGCTTTCCGCGACGACGGCGACACCGTCCGGTACGGTCACGATGTCGATGACGCCCGGTACCTCGCGTGCGGCAACGTCGTTGATGGAAAGCGGTACCTCTTCCTCGACTGGTGCGCGCAGAACAGCAGCATAGGCCATATTGGGCACATCCACATCTATCGCGTATTCAGCCTGACCTGTGCTTTTGGCCGGAACGTCGCGACGCGGCAGATCTTGCCCGATGATCCGAAACGCGGATGAGTCTTTCAGCGGCACGGTTTCAACGTCTGGCACCGTCACATCTGTCAAACCGAGCGCCGCCAGTTCACCATAGCTGCCCTGTTGGCCATCAGGCCCTAAAACAACACTGGGTTCGGTCCTGAGGCTTGCTTTGTCCACACCCCATTCGCGCGCTGCGATTTGCAGCAACACGTCGCGCGCCTGCGCGCCTGCCTTGCGCATCGGGTCGAAATAGAACTGCGTTCCGGTGCTGCCAGCCGTATACAAAACACCGCCAAACAGCTTGTTTCCATAGCGCCGATCATCCGCATTCAACTGTTCGATTTCTACGTCATTCCAAGCAGCGTCCAGTTCCTCGGCCAGAATCTGCGGCAACGTAGAATAGCTGCTTTGGCCCATCTCTGTGGACGGATGGACGATTTGAACGGTGCCATCAGCCCGGATCGTCAACCAGTGATTGACATCCAGTGTGCCGGCCGCTGCTTCGGACCGGACGGATGAGATGCCACCCGAACCGATGAAAAATGTCAGTCCAGCAGCGCCTTGCAGAAACCCGCGGCGGTTCATGGTCATTGTCATCTCAAACCTCCTTGGCTGCGCGTTCGATGGCTTTGAAAATTCGGTTATACGTTCCGCAGCGACAAAGGTTCGAGCTCATCTCATCGACGATTTCTTCGCGCGTCGGGGATGGATTGTCCGCCAGAAGTGCCGCCGCGCGCATGATCTGACCTGACTGGCAATAGCCGCATTGTGCAACCTGCTCTTCGATCCAGGCCCTCTGAACAGGATGCGAGCCGTCTTCGGATAATCCTTCGATCGTCGTGACTTGCGCATACTCCACGTCGCTGACCGACATCTGACATGCAAAGCTCGCCACACCATCCACATGCACCGTGCAGGCCCCACACATGGCAGCACCGCATCCGTATTTCGTACCCTTGAGTTTGAGCGAATCTCGAAGGACCAGCAGCAGCATTTCGTCAGGGGGGTTATCAACCTCTACGGGTCGGCCGTTCAATTCGAATTTGATCATTTGGAACCGTCCTTGTGATGCCTGATGTTGATGGGTTGTTTTGAGTTTCATTTCCGAATGGAGTGATCTTTTTCGGCGGTGCCCGGGGTCAGTATGGGCGTGACGACGACCTTCATTCCTGGCCTTAACGTATGATCGGGGTTTTTCAGATCTGCCCAGACACGAATTTTGCCATTTTGTTCGTCGAACCAAACCGCCGATCCTGTGAGTGGTATTGAATCCCGTAGAACCTGACCGGTCTCAGTTTGAACTCTAAATGCGCTGGCTTCTGATGACGCATCTGAGCGCGAATTGTCCCCGTTCATCCCGGAAATCCACTGGGTGTACGGAATTTCGAAAACAACGCGCAGGCGATTCAGATTTACGATTTGAAACAAAGGCGGGTCACCCGAGTTGAACTCAACCAGGGAACCCGGTCCAACACGCGGGTCTTCAACATGCCCCGAGATCGGCGCACGTATGAGCGTGTCTTCGTAGTTTGTTTGCGCGATTTCCAGCGCTGTCTCGGCCAAAGACCTGTCAGCCTCAGTCAGTGTCAGATTGGTTTCAGCCTCGAAGAGAGCGACTTCGGTCGCCGTGCCTCGCGTAGAGAGTTGCGCGGCGCGTTCCAGTCTATCGCGGGCTTGAAGCAAAATAGCGCTGGCTTTGGCCAGTTCGGCTTTGGCGCTATCGATGGCCAGTTTTTCCAGATCGTTTCGGAGCCGCAGCAATGGTGTGCCCGCTTCGACATAGTCGCCTTGCTCGACCAGCACTTCTTCGACAATGCCTTCTGCCCGACTGTAAACGTCAGACCTTTCGACCGCTTCGATACGGCCTTCAAACTCTGTACCTCCAGCGAATGCGGGATCAGACGCGTGAAACCCGAACAGAGTTGCAAAGACCGCGACCAACAGAAGGCGCCATTTGGTGACCAATGTCGATAGCATCTCAAGCACCCTCATCACGGCGCGATCAAATGGCGAACGACGGGGCCGCTTTCGCGGGTATCGAAAGCTGCAACAGCCTGTTGAAGATCCTGATCCTGGTGTGACACACGCTCATGCTGGGCCAGATGTTCTTCCCAAGATGAGACCATGAAGGCCTCGACCCATAGCTCAGGCTCTTCTGCACTTTGGAAAACGCGCCAATCATAAGCTCCGTCGCGCCAGCGCTCGCCGGACCATTCCTGAATGGCGGACAGGAACGCAGCTTCATCCTCGGGTCGAATGCGATACTCGACTTCGACCATAACAGGACCGCGGGATGCCAATCCGTCCTCTTCAAGGGCAACTTGCGGCGCTGGCCAATGCATAGAGGGTGTCAGGTCCAGATCTTCGCCCTGACCAAGCTGGAATTTGCGCGTCAGGATCAAGCCGACGATCAGGCCGCCTGCTGCGATCAGCAAGGTGATCGAAACAGATGTTACCGTGGCCACCTGACCCCAGAATGCTGATCCAAACGCCATTGACCCGAAGAAGACCATCAGATTTACGGCCAGTCCTCGGGCCCTGACCCAATTTGGCAGTGCGGTTTGCGCCGACACATTGAACGTGGTGAGAACGGCAATCCAGCTAAAGCCACCTAACAGTGCGGCGATATAGGCCAGAGGAGGCGTTGCCGCCGTTGCAAGAATTGCCATGGCAACGGCAGTGCCGATGGTGCCGCCTGCAGCTGTCGTGCTCGCATCAAGCTTCGCGCGGAACTGCGGAAGTGTCAAAGCACCCGCAACAGCCCCGGCACCGATCAAAGTCAGCAACAAACCATACAGCGTCGCCCCGCCACCTTCGATTGTCCGGACGACCAGTGGCAACAGAGCCCAATAGGCAGAAGCAAAGATGAAGAAGGCAAAAGATCGGATCAACGTGGCCTTGAGCGGGCCGTTATGTGCAACATGCCGCATGCCGGTCATCATCGCGTTAAAAACAGGCTGAGATGTCTTCGATACACCGCCTTCGTGTTTCCAAAACAACAGAGCGCCAATGATCACGAGATAACTGACCGCATTGACCGCAAAAGGGGCCGCCAAGCTGACCGATGCAATCAAAACGCCCGCCAAGGCAGGGCCGATCGCGCGACTGATGTTGATGCCCATTGAATTCAGCGCGATGGCTGGCTGCAACGCGTCACGCGGCACAAGAGTTGGCACGATCGCTTGCCAGGCCGGAGCCATGAAGGCGGTGCCAGTTCCGATGGCCAATGTGAACAGGATCAGGAGCGTCGGTGTTACCAATTCGAGCTGAACAAGCACGGTCAGCACCGACACAAGCACCAGAAGCACAACATTCACTGTGATCAACAACTTACGCTTATCCAACCGGTCCGCCAGCGTACCGGCGTATAAAGCGAAGATGAACACTGGCAGGGTTGTCGCCGCCTGCACGAGAGAGACCACCGCCGGAGATGAGTTGAGCGTCGTCATCAACCACCCCGCGCCCACATCGTGCATCCACGTGCCGACGTTGGAGATCAGGGTCGCGACCCAAAGAAGCGCAAAGGCCCGATGTTTGAACGGGGCCCAGGCCGAGTTTGATGCCGCGGGTGCAGGTTTTGCGATGCTACCACTGGATGACATCTGCCAACTCCTCGCGATTTTTTTCAGCGTAGGACCGCACAAATGGGCAAAGCGGCACTATGCGCAGCCCTTTGTCGCGCGCATCCGCTACAAGCTGTGCAGCCAAGGCCCGCGCCAAGCCGCGTCCGCGCAACTCATCCGGGACAAACGTGTGGTCGGCGATAACGAGGGTGGGCGTGACTTTCGACAGCGTCAGTTCGGCCTCGCTCACGATCCCGGACACCGAAGCGCCGTATCGTGCTTTTGTGTCGCTTTCGCTGTAGGTGATTTTTAGCTTTTGGTCGTCCAACATGGGAAATCTCCTGAGGTCTGTCCGCTATTCCGCGGCAAGGCTGCCTTGGCGTTGCGCCGTAGCGCCGGGGGCACCGAAAATAGGGACAGGTGACCATTCGGGAAGCTCCGGCAGTGGGGCCGGTGCATGCGCCGCAAAACGGGCCTTGGCGTGCACGATCTTGCCGCCTGTCAGTGTCAGGTCGGCTTCGATCTCGGTGATCTCGTCCTCGGCGATCGAGAAATAATCCCGGTCGAGCACGGCGATATCCGCCCATTGCCCCGCCTTGATCTGACCTTTCTTACCCGCTTCCCGGCTGAACCAAGCGCCAGCGGCGGTCCAATGACGCAGCGCGTCGTGCCGATCCAAACGGTTCGCTGCACTCCAGATTACATCACCACCACGGCCCTTGCCCGATACCGCCCAATGAATGGCAAGCCACGGATTGTATGAGGATACTCGCGTCGCATCCGTACCAGCGGCCAGCGGCACGCCCGACGCCATCATCTTTTTGACGGGCATAACCTCGCGCAGGGCGTCTTCGCCGTAGCGATCACGATAGGCTGTGGTCTGAAAGGCAATACGGTTTTGGTAGCTGATGCCGCCACCCAAACGGGCAACCCACTCCATGGTGGATTCCGAGATCGTCTCGCCATGGTCGAAGATCCAGTTCAGCTCTTCCAGCCCTTTGTCACGGCCGACCTCTTCAATAAGGCTTAGCAACCGGTGGGCGCTTTCCTCGTAGGTACAATGGAAGCGGATCGGCCAGCGGTTTTCGAACAGAAATTCAAGAACCGGCCTGAGGTCTCCTTCCATTCGCTTGGGCAGATCGGGGCGGGGGTAGCTGAAGTCTTCGAAATCATAGGCCGACGCGACCAGCATCTCGCCCGCACCCACGCATTTCAGGTAGTTGTTGCCTTCGTCTGGCTTTACGATGTCATTCCAGCGTTTGAAATCGTCCAGCTCAAACATCGGACGCTGCGCAAAAAGCTGATAGCCGATGCGCACGGTTTGCTCGCCGCGTTTGTTCAACTCGGTGATGACGCCGTAATCATCTGGATAGTTCAGGAACCCACCCGCGCAATCCAAAGCCGAGGTCAATCCAAGACCATTCAGCGCCTTGAAATAGTGCTTGGTCGAGGTGACCTGCTGTTCGAAATCCAGCTTGGGGGCCATATCCAACAACGCGTAAAGCGGTTGCGCGTTGGGGCGCGCCATCGCGAGGCCTGTCGGGTTGCCCTGATCGTCCCGCTCCAGACGCCCTGAGACAAAGGGCTCGTAGAAGTGTTTGTCGATGCCGATTGCACGCAGGGCGGCTTTGTTCAGCCACGCCCGATCATAGAGATGCAACACGTAGACAGGCACATCCGGCGCGACCGCATTGATCTCATCAATCGTCGGCAACCGCTTTTCGGCGAATTGATCAACGGACCAACCACCAACCACGCGGATCCATTGCCCGGCAGGAGTACGCTCTGCCTGCGCCTTCAGCATACGCAGACCGTCAGCAAGCGAGGGAACGTGGTCCCAACGCAGCTCCATCGCGAAGTTGTTGCCTTGTCGGATGATGTGCGTATGACTGTCGATCAGACCGGGAATTACACGCTGGCCGCCCAGATCAATGGTCTCGGTTTCGGGTCCCGCAAATCCAAGCATGTCCTTGTCTGTTCCAACGGCGGTGATCCGATCCCCTGAAACGGCCACAGCGGTTGCTTCGGGCCTGTCAGGATCCATCGTCGTAATCTTGCCGTTGAAGAGTATCTTGTCTGGGGCGGCCATGGTGCGCATCCTTTGGCAAAGCGGGGGTGGTCGGTGCCCACCGGAGGGGCACAGATTGAGAGAGGTTTGGAAAGTCTCCCGCTCGGTTTCATGGGGAGGGATGAAGGGACCGAGCGGGCGTGGCGCGGCAGACTACTCTGCGGCGACTTTTCCGGCGGGCACCGCTTCCAGCGTAGGGCCAGAGTGGCGGCTGCGCGATGGCGCCTTGTGAACCATCGTGTAAGCGTAATCGACGCCCATGCCGTAAGCGCCGGAGTGTTCACGCACCAAGTCCATGACAGCATCGTAGGTGTCGCGCCGTGCCCAATCCCGCTGCCATTCCAGAAGAACCTGCTGCCAGGTCACGGGGATGACTCCGGCCTGAACCATCCGGTCCATCGCGTATTTGTGGGCATCAACCGACGTACCGCCCGACGCGTCAGCAACCATGTAAATTTCGTAGTCCGTGTCGGCCATGCAGCTCAGCGCAAAGGTGATATTACAGACTTCGGTCCAAAGACCCGAGACAACGATTTTCTTGCGACCTTCCGCAGCTCCTCGTGCCAGTGCATCCCGGACTTTCTGGTCGTCCCAGGAGTTCATGGAAGTACGTTCCAGCAAAGGCGCCTGAGGATTAACGTCCAAGAGTTCAGGATAGGTGTGCCCGGAAAAACTGTCCGTTTCGACCGTGGTGATGATAGTGGGCACGTCAAAGATCTTGGCGGCTTTGGCCAAGGCAACGGTGTTGTTCTTCAGTGTCTGACGATCAATCGACTGCACGCCGAATGCCATCTGTGGCTGATGATCGATGAAGATGATCTGGCTGTTCTCAGGTGTAAGGACTTCAAGTTTGGACATTTTTCATTCCTTTGTTGAGGTTAGATGGGGCTAAAGGGTTTTGGGTTTGGTTGGTTGGCTCGTCTCTTCCGCCTGCGTTACGGCGAAAGACTTAAGATGCAGGGCCTGTGACACAGCGTCGGAATGACCCCGGATCCATTGCACCGCAGCTTCTCCGGCGAGCATGCCCAAGAGGCCCAAAAGCGCGATGATTGGTGGGGCGGGACTGCGGACTGCGATCAGGCCATAGATGACCCCAATCCCGAGGCCCGCTGCGAGCGATATGAGATATGGTTGCCAAGTCACGTCGGGTCTCCTTGCAATTCTGGTTCGATTGAAATGACAGCAGGGCCTTCTGAGCGAGCGACGCCGACATGGGTTCGGTGCTGACACCAACGGCGTGAGGCTGCGTGGCGCCCATACACCCGTCCGTTTTGCGTGCGTCCCCGCGATGCTTTTTCGTGGATCTTGATCATTTCACTCAGTTCCAAGTTCTGTTGTTCATTGATGTGGGGTGTAGTTTGAACTCGACAAAGCAGAAGTTCTGCGGGTATGCATTAGTTAGGCTAAACTGTTTTTCTGTCTTGCCATGCCGCTGTCCCGATTGCCTTCCTTGTTAAGTTTGCGCGCCTTTGAGGCCGCCGCGCGGCGTGGCTCGATCAAGGAAGCGGCCTATGAGCTTTCGGTGACGCCGGGTGCGGTTAGCCAGCAGATCAAGGCGCTGGAGGCTGACCTTGGGGTGGCTTTGTTCGTTCGAAAGACCCGCGCGATCCATTTGACACCCGAAGGGCAGCGCTTGCAGCCAACGATCAGCGAAGCGTTCTTGCAAATCCGTCAGGTGGTCGATGAAGTACGGCCCAAGAAGACGCCCAAACTGCGCATCAGTTCCAGCAATGCGCTGATCAGCAAGTGGCTTTTGCCAAGGCTGCATAAGTTCACCAAAGACCACCCCGATGTTCAGGTCCATATTGAGTCCGAAAACCCTTCTGACCACAAAACCCACGCGACCGCAGATATCGAAATTCGATACAACAGCGAACCACCTGAGGACCGTTATACGGAGTTGCTTCACCGGGAGTTGATGCTGGTGGTCGCCAGCCCAGGCGTGCTGGATACGTTCGACATAAAGTCCCCTGCCGACATCAAGGCCGCGCAAGTTCTTTACGATACAACGCCGATGCTGGACGGGTCGGTTCCCAGTTGGGTTCTTTGGAGCCAACACGCCGGGCTTCCGAATGTAGTTGATCCTTCGAAAGCCATGCGGTTCGAAAGACCTCCGGGCGGTCAGATTGTGGACGCCGCGATCGCAGGCGCGGGTGTCGCGCTCTGCGGGTCGCTGCTGGTCTATTCCGCGCTTTCGGACGGACGGCTTGTTTGCCCATTCGGTCCGGTGGTGGAAACCGGGTTCAGCTATTTCATATGTTGCCACCCGGGCCGGGAACGTGAAGAGCATATTCGTGAGTTCATGTCCTGGGCGCGCAAAGAAGCCGCCGTCTTGTCTACGTTGAATGCAATGCGTGAACCTTCACCCGGCGCCGACATCCCCGTTGAAGTGGGAGGCTAGCGCCGTCAGTTCAGAGTTTCGCAGCTCGTGTCCGCCTTCATGGACGTCCGAAGTGACCTCAGCACCATGATCAGACAGCCAACTGACAAGGCGTTCCGTCATTGGCCATGGCGTGATTGGGTCGCGTCGTCCGGCGGTCACCAGAACTTTCCGCCCCACAAGCTGAGGATGTGCGTTCGGCTCCCACGTGACCATCGGATGCAAAAGGCCGACCCGCTCAAACAGGTCCGGGCGTTTGAGAAAGACCGCCGCCAGGATGTTTGCCCCGTTCGAATAGCCGAAGCCATAAAGCGGATGACCGGGATGCGATGCGCGATGGGCTTCGATGAACGCAATCATCTTGTCCGTCGCACGGGCAAGGTCCTCCATGTCATACACACCCTCGGCAGTGCGGCGAAAGAACCGCGCAGCCCCCATCTCAGAGACATCGCCGCGTGGTGATACGATCCCGGCGCCAGCGACAAGAGTGCCGGCCAATTCAACAAGCTGGTGCTCATCCCCTCCGGTGCCATGAAAGGCAAAGACAAGCGGACGGGCGGGTTGCGGCGCATGCACAAGCGCCTGATAGAGATCTTTGGACATTTCAACCTCTGAAATCATGATGCAAGTGTGGGCAGGAGACTTTCGATCTTGCTGCGATGTGGCTCGTAGCGGGTAGGCAACTTAAGCGCCTCACCCAGATGGGCCGTGTCTTCATCGCGGTCAAAACCGGGCTCGTTCGTAGCGATCTCAAACAGCACACCACCCGGCGTGCGGAAATAGATCGCCCAGAAATAGTCTCGGTCGATAACCGGCGTGACCTGATAGCCTGTATCCAGCAAAGCTTGCCGAACACGCAGTTGCGCGGCGCGGTCCTCGACGGCAAAAGCGATATGATGAACGGACCCAGCGCCCTGACCAGCGGTCGGGGTGCTTGACGATAGCTGCTGCAGATCGATCGTGTCTGCAGCGTTGCCCCCTTCGATCACATAGCGAGTGACGTCACCTTCCGTTTCAGCCTTCTGGTATCCCATGAAGGTCAGCAGTTCACCCGTCGCATCGACATCCTTCAGAGAGAACCGAGCGCCCCGGAACCCAAGAATCGCGGCCTCATCGGGAACACCGCCCTGAGTCCAGGCTGTCCGGCCTCGCGCATCAGACTCGACCAATGCAAAGCTATCGCCATCGGGGCCGTCAAAAGACAGACGCTTTTCTCCGAAGACCGTGCCATCGGCCAGCCCAGTCACGCCCTCAGATGCAAGACGTTGTTTCCAGAATTCGACACCGCCTGTAGGGATGGCAAACTCGGTCACACCTACCTCGCCGGCGCCTCTGCGTCCTTTTGGCATCTGACCAAAAGGAAAATAGGTCATAACCGAACCCGGCGTTCCAACCTCATCCCCGTAGTAGAGGTGATACACCTCAGGCGCATCGAAATTGACCGTCTTTTTCACCCGGCGCATGCCAAGGGTGTTGGTGAAAAAAGCGTTGTTGGTGCTGGCATCTGCAGCCATCGAAGTGACGTGGTGCAGCCCTTTGATATCTTTGATCATGTTCCGCTCCCGGGCGAGTGTTCAACTTGCATCAAAGATGGCGCATCAATTATTAAAGTGAATAGACAACTATGTGGCTTTATTATTGTCAAAAACGGAATTATTAAACTGAGATGATCGAGCTTAAGCCCATCCGCGTCCTGCGAGCCGTATCAGACCTGAAAAGCTTTTCACTGGCAGCGCGCGAACTGGGCATCGCGCCGGCATCAGCAACGCGCATCATAGCGCAGCTTGAGAGAGACCTGGGCACACAGCTTTTGGTGCGCACGACAAGGCAAGTTTCACTAACCAGCGCCGGAGCAACTGTGCTTGCGCAGTACAGACCGCTATTGGAGAGGTTTGAGGAGGTCACACGAAGTCTTCAACGGGCCAATCAACCTGACAAAGGCCATCTGCGACTGACCGCGCCGGTATCACTGGGCGTCACGTTGCTACCGCAAGTGATCTCCGGGTTTCGTCTTGCCTATCCGAACATTTCAGTCGAGATCAACTTCACCGATACTCTACTCGATGTGATCGAGGAAAATTGCGACCTTGCTGTACGCGTATCCGGACCGCCGACCGATAAATCGACAATTTGGCGCAAATTATGCGAAGTTCCGCGGCATATGATTGCTGCGCCGTCTCTGTTTGAACGCATACCCCGGCCTGATCATCCGCGCGATCTGAACCCAGACTTTCTAATGTCATACAGCGCACAAGGCGGCTCTGAAACATGGGATTTCTCTCATGCAGTTAGCAACGTTTCAGTTCAAGCTGGCCGAAACATAGTCTCCAACAATGGAGACTTCCTCTACGCTCTTGCGGTCGCGGGAGACGGCATATGTGTTCTACCGGATTTCATTACTGACAAGGGGTTGGCTAGCGGGCAAGTCGAGCAGGTGATGCCAAATTGGTCTATCACGTCGTTGTGGCTTACGCTGTACTACCCCCCATACGAACAACTCCCACCAGTCGTTGGAACGTTTGCAAAGTACTTTGAGGCGTTTGTGCAAAACCACCCGAACCTGGAGACCAACACCTGAGCCAATTTCGAGTTTGCGAGCTTGACAGTTGGCCAACGGTGATAACCTAGGGACCCTTTGCTGTCGACGATGTGACATCCGGCAGGTGCACAAATCTGAAAATGCGTGTTTGAAATCTGGAAGACGTAGGCCATGCCTGCAACGTACAATCGTTTGATCCCAACACGGTTCACGTTGTTCAGATGAAGCTCTTCTTTATCCCATTTCGCCGTTTTCGCCGCGCTCAACTGCGCTCGGTGTTGTTATGATTGTAGACGGCCTTCTGATCGGCAGTTTGAAACGGCTTCTCGCGGATCACGTTGCCTTGGAACACATGGCGCGAACATTTCTTTGGCGCAGACCGGACGTCCCGTTTCGTGAGTTGGTGCAGGCAGATTTTTTTCGTCTGGCGGAAATGACGGACGACATCGGGTGCACGATTGTCTCGGAAGAGGGATGCCCGCCGATACTTCTGTCCGAACTTGCAACCCTCGCGTCGGAGATTGATCTGGCTAAGGACATGGCGCCCGTGGCCGCACTTGCGCAAGGACACTGCCTCATTCTCGATGACATTGATCTTTTGCGCAAAGTCTCCGCGGTTGGGCATTCCGAGAGAGCCGAGCAATTGTTGAACTCACTATGGGTTGAGCATGAGGCGCTCCGCGCGGCCTATGCCGGGCATGAAGATCGAGCCCATTGAGCCCACTGGTCTGCAAACGCTTATGTCAGGACAGTGGTTAACTAAACCTTGCCAGGAGAGCCCGACTTGTCGCTTGTTTCATTCGCTGGCCCGCCTGAAATCGCGGCGCAACTGACGGGGTTGAACACTCTGGGCTCATTTGGCGCACAGGCAGCGCGGTTCTGTACGGACCCAGCGGGTTTCGAAGTCACTAATTCACCCAGTCTATTCATTTCTTTGATTAATCGGCCGCGCCGCGCGCGCTATCGCATCGCGGGGTCGGTCTATGACACATTCGATTTTGCAGTCGGGGATATTGTGCTCGTAACAAAAGGTGGCGAATGGTGTGTAGACATTGAAACGACGGCTGAAAGCCTGTGCGTGTTCCTGCCTCAACAGGTATTAGACAACACACTTGTCGCTCGTCCCGGGGTACTTGAATCATTGTCCGAAGCCCCGTTTCGCGCGCCTTTGGTCGAAAGTCTGGTCCGCAGGCTGTGCGATGAAGCTGCCTCAAGCGACCCGATTGGTCCAGACTATGCGGATGTGCTGGTTGGAACACTGACCAACGCGCTGGTTCATTGCGCGCACCCGACCGAGCGGCCAAGCACGCCGACGATAAGCGACAGTGACATGCAACGACTTACGAAGTACGTCGAAACCCACCTTGAGGAAAAAGTGACAACGCTAGACCTTGAGTGCTTTCTTGGAATGGCGAATGCTGAGTTTTCAAAGGCGTTATACAATGTCACCGGACAAACGCCGTACCAGTTCATCATCAGTTGCCGGATTGCTTTCGCCCGCAGAATGATCCTGTCCAGCGACATACCTCTGAGCGAGATCGCGTATCTTTCAGGGTTTTCTTCTCAGGCGCATATGACGGACACCTTCCGGATGAAAGCCAGGGTCACACCATCAAAATTGCGCAACGGCAGTTAACTCTGAACGATTTCGCGCAATGACGCGGGCGTCAATCCGACCTTGTCGCGAAACGTCGTCGTCAGGTGTGACTGAGAGACAAATCCGCAGCGTTCTGCGACTTCTCTAAGAGGCAGCTTCGAGGTCTCGACAAGAAATCGTGCGCGCGCAATGCGACGGGTGAGGATGTATTGGTAAGGTGTTTGGCCGACCGTGTTCTTGAACGCTTGGGAGATGGACGAGTGTTTCAGGCTGGTCAGTCGACTTAAGGCGTCCAGATCTACTTGCTGCGCGCAGGTCGCGTCCACGTAATCATTGATATCCCGCAACACGCTGGCTGATAAACGCATAGGCCTTGCGTTCGCGTCGACGGGCTGCACGTCCCGCTTAACCAGCCGCCAGAGTTCCAAACAGATCGTTTGATACAGTGTTTCCGTGGCAATGGGCGTGGACACTCCGCTTTCGAACAACACGCGATCCAAATCGCGGACCAATTGGCTCAAGAGTATCGACGTTATTGGTCTGAACTCTACGCTTGCGAGCGCGTCTGCGAAGTCGGCTTTTGGATCGCCAAGAACTTTCCGGACGAGGGTAGTTGGCATTTCAAAGACCGTAAAGTCATTGGGCGCAAGCACGCGGCCTTCGCAACGAACGCCTGCGCCACGCACTGTGATCTCACCTGGCAGTGCTTCGTGAAGCGGCCGTTCCTTGCCCTCAACCTCGAGCGCGAGGCGGCCGGGCGAGCCGTGCAAATAGAGAGCAGAGTAGGTGGAAATTACCTGCCGTCCTTCTCCTTTGAGCAAATGGCCGCGAGCGGCAGAGACTCCTAACGATCCGATTTGCGATTTTCCCAATACTGTTGAAGGAAAAGAAGTCTGGCGGATCCCGTCTTCGAGTTTGCTCACAGGCGTACGATCTGTTTGAGCCGTCGGTTGCGTATCAAGCGTTCGGAGTGTTTGTGCTCTCTTGTCTGTCATGGGATTGCTCGTTGAAAACGCTCATCAAGATGTCCGGACGTGGCCCGAACAAAGGAATCAAAGCCCTTGATGGAAAATGACGCTCACCGTTATTCACCGCGACGCCGCTCACCTCCAAGAACCACCTTTGCTACTTTTTTGACATTCAGTTCAGGCCACGTCTTGCAACTTTCAGTTTTTGTTTTTCGGATTTTGAACGCTTTGACTTCAGCAAAAAGTTTCCACAGGTGTACGGGATTTTGAAACCGAGGCGTAGCTACGCAATGGCCATGGCAGCAAGGCCTGACTTCTGGACTGTTTAGGCGGGCGGAAACAGTGATTGCAGTGAATTGAATAGTTTAATCGGTCCTAGCGAAAACTAGTGAGCGCCTACGGCGATGCATCGAAAGAGCACGTGATCATGTCGGTGAATCCTTTGGGTATTTTGCGTTCGGTTAGCAACTCTGCTTCACAGAGTTTCTGAATTAGAATGCCTTGTGGAAGCGTAAAAAAATGGCATTGGCGCCAGGATTTTCGTCGTTTGTACTTGCGTTCGATAGGTGGGCGAGCGCCAGAGATACTTTGTTGCCGCTAGCCAACGAATACCCGACACCTACAAGGCTACGTATCTGGAAGTCGCCACCAAGATCGTTCGCCTCATCGCCGAATGCATAAAAGCCCGGCATTACGCTGCCTTCCAAGAACCATCTGTCGGCGATCTCATATGTGCCAACCAAACCAGCGCCTATGTAGAAATCGCCTGTGGTATCCACCAAAATGGAGATACCCCAGGCAAAGGCAATCTGATGGATTTCATAGAATGGGCGATGCTGGTATTCTAAAGAGAATGCGGCACGATCTTTTGCGCCTCCACTAGAGAAATCGGCAAAACCCGCCCCAAAAACCAATGATTGAGCTTGCGCAATCTGAGCGGTTGCAATGAAAGCGATTGTCGTGAGAAGAGTTTTCATGGCTGAGATTCCCTGGAACTGGACAAGGTGATCCTCAAGGAAAGTCAGAGCTACCTAAAACTGAGAGCCTGACGACGAGCCAACCTCGCCGGGCCGTCAATTATGGTCGCCAGAAGCGCGGCACATCAGAGCGTCGCACCTGCAAGGTGGTCGGCCTTGCGCGCAGTTCCATGCAATACCAAGCCGCAGAGAAGAAAGAAGATGCTCTTCGACTGGATGGAAGACGCCTACTGAGCTGTTCCGTGAGAAGATGATGGAAGAGATGGGCAAACGCCCCTACCCTCAAAAGGAAGAGGAGACTCGGTTCAAGTATCGCTCACAGAACAACGATGATCTTGCGCGTATTGGCAGATTGGTCGCTGCGCCTGGAAGCAATGCTTAGAGAGGCGTCATGCGTCAAAGTCCCATTCCGCTGGGAGCCACGCATAGCTGTCGCCATCGCGAACTATCCTCCCTAGCCCCGGAAACGGCATATGGGTCGCAGCAAGCAATCCGCCTTCTTCAGCGGCTTGTGGGATAAAAGATCGCCGCATGCGCATTGCCGCGTCAGCGTTGGGTTCAAACGCGACGCCCACATCCAACCGCACCGGGTGAATGACCGGGTTAAAAAGCATGTCGCCGACAATTGTCAGGCTATCGCCCGCATCCGCGATGCGCCAACCGATATGGCCGGGTGTGTGACCGGTCAGATCGACGGAAGAGAGGCCTTTCAAAATCTCGCGTTCCCCGTCGATCTGTTGCAGGCTTTTGTAGGCTGCGACAACCTTTGCGGAGGTCCGGAAGCTGACTTTGCGAAAGTCTGGTGCTGCGTTTTCTTCCGCCGGATCCGTAAAGAAACTTACGTCGCGCCGGTCGATATACAGCTCAGCATTCGGAAAGCGAGCACGATCGCCGTCCAGCAGGCCGCCGATATGGTCGAAGTGCATATGGGTGATCGCTACCGCGTCGATTTCCTCTGGCGCGATACCAATTGCAGCCATGGCTCCGGGCAAGCGCCCAGTTGTCTCGGCAAAGACGCCAGGGCCAGCGTCGATCAGTACTTTGCGATCTCCGTCATCCACAATCCAGGTCGAGAGCGACAAGCGCATACCACCATGGGCGCGGTGGGCATGACCGGCGCGCGCCATAGCCTCGAGATCGGCACCTTCAATTCCGACCCAAGTGCTGTAAGGCACATCGAGATAGCCGTCGGTCAGCACCGTCACGGTAAAGCGTCCGACTTTGCGGCGCGCGACTGGGGGTGGTGCGACAGCCGTCGCGGCGCGCACAGGCGCTACAAAGACTCCGGTTGCGATCAACGCAGGTGCGGCGAGAGACGCAGCGACAAGCGTACGGCGAGACATCTTGGGCATGGGAAGCTCCATTTTGTAGGTAAAGAGGCCCCGAGTAACCTCCGGGCCAGTATGGGTTCAATTTCGACCGGCCATAACACCACCATCGACATTGTGGATCGCGCCTGTGGTCCAGCAGGCTTTGTCAGACAGCAGGAACGTCACATGATTGGCTATGTCCGAAGGTCGGCCCACACGCCCAATGGGATGGAAGCTGTCAAAGCCATCCGTGAGGGTCTGTTCGACCTTGTCTGGTTCAATGAACGCACCGTAAATTGGCGTGACCACAACGGCTGGAGCAACTGCGTTCACGCGGATACCCTTTTCGCCCAACTCCATCGCAAGGTGCTGCGTCATGGCGTGCATACCAGCCTTTGCAATCGAATATGCGGAGGACGGAGTCGCCTTGATCGCCTGGTGCGCCCACATAGACCCGATATTGACGATGGATCCCCCGCCATGCCGTTCCATGTTCAGCGTGACGGCCTGGGTGAGAAAGAACATGGCGCGATTGAGCTCCATGTAGAAATCCCAATCGTTCTGGTCATGCTCCAGGTAAGGTTTCGGCTTGAAGACTCCGGCGGCATTGACGAGTTGGTCGATATGTTCCGACATCTGATTGATGCGCTGGCCGAGATCCGTGACCTGCGTGCGGTCCATTAGATCGCACGCCACGATTTGCGCACGTTCCAGGGCATCCGCGCCAAGCTGGTCCGTGATTGTCTTCCGAGCGGTTCCCATGGAACTGTCCTCGCGTCCCACGACCATCACGCGGCGATCCTCGGAAAGAAGCTGCAACGCGGTCTCAAGGCCCATGCCTGAGGTGCCACCAATGATAAGACTGATCTTGTTTTCCATCTTTCGGTCCTTTCTTAGAGATCAAGCGCCGGGGTGGAACGGATTTGAGGCCATGTTGCCTCTGCTTTGGCAATTGTGCCGTCCGGGTCCTGGAGGTAGGTTTGAAACACTGCTTCGTTCACGAAAACGTAAAGCTTGCCGTTACGAACATCAGCATAGCGTGGATCGCCGTCGAACTTTTTGCCGAGCCCAACCGCGAGCGTGCAAAAGCCTCCAAACTGAGGCAGGTGCGCTTCCGGGTTAGCTGTGAATGCGGCGGCGGCTTCGGCTGTCGCAAAATAGTAGGACACGCCGTCATGGACGGCTGTGTGATCTGAGACACCTTGGGTCAAGGTGCCTTGCAGAAGGGCAACCGGGTCCGTCCCGTGAAAACCCAGCGGCAAGCCAGCATAGGTGACGCCTGAAGAGGAATTGTATTCGTCTGCTGCAAGGGCAGGCAAGGCGAGCATGGCAGTGAGGGCTGTAAGACTGGCGGCTCTTTTCAGGGTCATGGAGGAGATCCTTTCGCTAAGTTCAGGTCAGTTGTCGGAGGGGTATGCCGCGACGAAGCCGGCTGCGTTCGGCATGGTAACAGCACGCAAGCTTTGGGCATCAAGGCGCGCGTCTTCGGGCAGGATGCCGTTCAGATGCAGCAGGTAGGCAGTCACTGCATAGACCTCAGAGTCTTTCAGGCTGCCGGGCGCGTAGAAGGGCATGGCGCGGCGGATGTAGTCGAAGGCAGTGGTCGCATGTGGCCAGAAGCTGCCCAAAGTCTTAGTCGGCGCGTCCGAAGTCAATGATCCGAAACCGCCAACCAGCCTGTCCGCTGGGCCTTCTGTACCTGTCGCGCCGTGGCAGAAAGCGCATTGTGCAGCGTATAGCTCAGCCCCATCTGCGACGCTTCCGCTACCTTCAGGCAAGCCCGCGCCGGAGGGTGGGATACTGATATCCCAAGCAGCGATTTCGCTTTCCGATATCAGACGACCGGGCACGTCCGCCTCGGCTTTGTTGCTCAAGATTGCGAGCGTGATCGACGTCGCAAGAACTGTTAGGCGCGTGTTATCGTCAAAGGTAAACATTTTGCACCTCTCCTGTGGCCGCGACCGACCACACTTGAATGGCATTCTGGTGATAAAGCTGTTCGGGGGCCCAGGGTGCGTACCACTCCATACGCGTGGGTTGGACAGCACCCATCTCATCGGTGGCGCGGCTCATCAGCAGCGCTGGCTCACCAGACCAATCCCAAGGCAGGCGGAAGCGTGTCAGCATCTTGGGCCGTGCGTCACCATCAAGCAGCGCATCGGCCCATGATGTCCCTCCGTCGGCCGAAACCTGCACTCGAACGATGCGACCTGCCCCACTCCAGGCAAGACCGGAGATTTGATAGAGCCCCGGACGCGTCGGGGCGATACCCGGCGATGGGCGCGTGATGACCGATTTCACCCCCATCTCGAAGATGAATTGCTGCGCGCGCCCATCCTTCTGCGATAGCGAATATTTCGAAGTCTCGTCTTTGGTCTGCGTTGGTCCATCCACAAGCTTGATACGGCGTAGCCACTTCGTCTGCATCGAGCCCTGCCAGCCCGGCAGCACCAGTCGCATCGGGTAGCCCTGCTCGGGCCTGAGCCGCTCACCGTTTTGGTAAAGCGCGACCATCGCATCGCCATCTATGATCTTGCTCAAGGGAATCGAGCGGCTTTGCTTGGCCGCATCCGCGCCTTCTGCCAATATCCAGGTGGCACGCGGATCGATGCCCACCAGATCCAGCAGATCCGCCAAACGCACGCCTGTCCACTCCGCGGCGCCGATCAGGCCATGGATCTCTCCGGCACTACGCTGTTGCGGCTCGGCTAAGGAATTGAACAGGCTGTTGCCCGCGCATTCCAGAAACACTGTCTGAGTGATGAGCGGCATCCCAACCAGATCCTCGGACGTAAAGACACGGGGCTGTCGTACCAGACCGTGAATGACGAGCTCGTGCCGGGTCGGGTCGATCTCGGGAATGCCGGAATGGTGGCGTTCAAAGAATAGACCGTTCGGTGTAATCGTGCCTTCGAGGTGTTCCAGCGGCGTGAAGGACACACCCGCCCCGTCACCAGTGCCCTCGGGGTAGAGCCCCAACACAGGTCGCTGCACATGCGCTTCAAAAGGCGAGGGTTGGCCGTAACCGCTCATGGGCAGGCCGGGCACCTCGGACCATTCAGGCACCGCCAGCGGCGCAGCCAAGCTTTTTCCGGCAGCAGCGACACCTCCGAACGCCGCAACGCCCAGCAAAGTGCGGCGGTGAAGCAAACCACCCCCTGCAACCTTTTCACTGACATTTACATATCGTTGCATTTGAAAGCTCCTTTAGGCGGGCCTTCCCCAGCGACCAAGATGTGGGGACAGGCGTTTCCGGGGAAGGCCCTGAGCAAAGCTGGGGCAAAGCTTTGCTCTGGTTCAAAAAATCAAACGCTGGCCATCATCTTTTCGACCGCGTCATCGGTCCACCAAACACCGTTGGCGACCATTCGAAAATTGATCAGCGCAGCGAGGTAACCATCGCCTTCCGGCACCTTGGCTCCTGCTGTTGCGTCACGCACAACGGCAACCTCGTAGCCAAGTTCCAGAAGCTCATAGAGATGTGCCTGAACACACAGGTTCGAGGACATGCCCGCTAGGATCACTTTGTCGATGCCTCGCTTACGCATCTGCAAATTCAAATCGTTTTGCGCGGGCGAGTGGACCTTATGCGGCGAGCATACGACCGTTTTGCCGTCTTCGATGTATGGTTTGTACTGCGGCATCCAATCCGCGCCCGAACCATCGAAGCCCGTCAGGTCAAGCGGGCCAGGCCGGTCGAACATGCCAATGGAGTGCATGGTCTTTTCCAGCGTACCTTCGAAATTCCACTGATGGTCATGCGGATAGTAGTAATGCGGTGAGACGAAGGTCTGCATCCCAATCTCTTTCGCCGCTTTAAAGAGCCGCTCTATATTATCGACTGTGCCTTGTTCCGTGACGCTTTCGCCTACAACACCCCATGTCACGCCGTCTTCCGACAGGAAGTCCACCTGCGGGTCGACGACTAGTAGGCCTGTACGGGAAAGATCAATTTCCATGTCTACCGAGGGAAGACCCGGGTTTTCCGGGTCCGCATAAAGTGCCTTCGCTTCTGGCGTCGCTGCAGTTCCAACGCCGGCGCTAAGGCCAACCGCTCCTGCTGCGGTTGCTCCTGCCAGAAGGCGGCGGCGCATCGTGTCCACGTCGTCTACACTGTGGCAGCCGCACACTTTGCGTATACTCTGTGTCATAGTTGTTCCTCTCGTTAAGGTCTGAGAGGAAGTTACCAATGCGACGTCGCTAGCTATTTCAAATTCTGAAAAAAGGTTTGCAAATTCTCGCGCGCGATCGATCGTGACCTAGCAGGCCGCCCGCCGGATCGCGGCTGGTGTGACACCGAGCTTTTGCGAGAACACAGTCGTCATGTGGCTCTGCGATGAAAACCCGCAACGATATGCGATCTCCGCGAGCGAAAGATCTCGCTGTACAATCAGGCCCCGTGCTTCCTGCAGACGGATCTGCAAAATTAATTGGTAAGGTGTCAGGCCTTTGGCCTTTTTGAGCGAAGCCGTAAATTCGGCCGCAGGCAATCCGGCTTTGTGCGCCAAGTCTGTTATTGTCATGCGTTCTTCCAGATGCGTGCGGACATATCGTTCCACACTGTCCCAAGTTTTGTCGGACAACGCATAACGAACAGTCCGAGATGCGGGTGTTTCGCGATGCGCAAGCGTGAAGAGTTCCGCCACGAGCGCGCGCAAAATTTCGTCGCCCACAAATGTCCCATGGGGTGAGGCATTCACCACGTCCCCACGCAAACGTTCCAACAAAGACAGTGACACGGATGAGCGAAAAGGCACCCCGACCAGCTGGTCAAAGGCGTTGTCCAAGTCCAGAACTCTTTCACCAAGCGTGCAGCGCACTATGTCTTGTGGCACGAACAGACCCAGGCTTCTCGTCTCTGTCATCATCTCGAAGTTGAAGTCGACGCCGACGGGCTGCACAAGAGCCTCACCAGCGCCGAATTCCTCGCGGTCGATCAGGCGCCCGCCCATTCGGTAGCGAGCCCGCCGCCCGCTCAGAAAGGTGCAGATGTACAGTGTTCGGTGCGGGTCTACAGTGACCGACCGGCGGGAGGTAGCGAGTTCCACCATTTCCGCCCCATGCGAACCGACCGCGCCAAATGACGCGAGATCCGGCAGCATATTCGCCGGACCGGCAAAGCAGGCTTGATCAGAACAATACACATGCGCCTCCAGTGTTTGGGCAGATGGTCAAAAGCTTAAGTCCAAAGCAGCGAAAGTCGACAGTAGGTACCGAGTAAATCTGCAATGTGAGCGGAATTTGAAAAACTCTGATTGGAATGCGCAAGACTCTGAACGCCAGTGCCCTATCATCAATGACAAATGAAACCGTAGTTCCCGCATGAAGAAGTGAGAAGAAAATTGATTTAAGCGCCCGCACTCAGCTTGGGTCAAGAAGTTTTGGATGCTGATTAGAGCAATACTCGCTGAATGCGAATAAAGTAGGTAGATTGGGGTATGAGCCACGGGAGAAAGACAGTATCAGAAGGGACGATGCCACTTAGCGCGAATGTAATTCCCGCATTGTTTGTTGGGGAGATGAATTCGTGCGACGAAAAAGAGGCACCAGATCTGTTCAAGCGCGTTCAGCTACACTCCGCAGAGTTCAGCTTCGTCCGGCTGACCGTTCAACCTGATGACTATCGTGGAACTTCGATCCCCGCCTGGAGTATTGGCCGTGTCTTGAAGTCTTATGACAGTTCTGTCTGAAAATTCGGCGATGCCAGGCTTGAAACGCGCACCGTGCATGCCGGTGAGGTTGCAGTTGTGCCACCGAATACCTCGTTTCGGTCGCTCGCGACCTCAGCGTCGGAGTTTGAATACGTGGTCTTGACACAGGCTCGTTTCGATCAAGCGCTGCAAGCACAGCATGCTGATCGCAAATCTGACGTGTATCGCGGAAAACCGATTTTTGAGGCATTGGCGTCGTCAGCCTTGCTGGCGACTCTTTTTTCCACGTTAAACGAACCAGATGCTTTTGATGCTCACCATGCTGACAACTATGTCAACGCAATAGTCTCCGACATCTTGCGAAGTAAATCTCCAATTCTTTCTAGTACGCTTGCAAAAGTCGGGAAGCTCCCCCGGCATGACATAAAACTGATATCCGAATTTGTGGATGCCAATTTAGACAAACCGCTTACCAATGAGCGGCTGGCGGGCCTCCTCAACATGCCCGAAGCCGCGTTTGCCCGCCAATTCAAAGCGACCACAACCCTGGCGCCTTACCAATTCATCTTGAAACGCCGTGTCGAACACGCTCGACACTTACTTATCACAACCAAATGGCCAATCGCGCAAATCGCGTTTGAATGCGGCTTTTCTTCACAAAGCCATTTTACAACCACGTTCAAAGCACGTGTCGGTACAACGCCCAATGCGCTACGACAAACCGTTGCTGCGCATTGAAAGAAGAAGTATGCGCTACGACCACCTCTGACCGACTCCGTTGCAAAGTTTGCGGTTGTCCGAAAACCCGCTTTTGCGCCGATGGATTCGGCCGTCAGTTCTTCGAGCCGTCGAAAAGGAGAGAGTGCGAGCGTGAACTGACCTTTGCGGATCATGTGCGCAACTTCGATACCTGAAAGAGTTGCAGATGGTAATGCAAAGGACTTGAAGCCAAGGATCAGGCGGGTTTGTCGTAAGAAGAACCCGTGATCTTGTTCTACGAAGTTATTCGTGCACCCGGTAGCTTTAACACGCGTCGGGCTCTCTGGGTTTATGACATCGCCGGATGACAAGACGCTCGTGATCCGGTCCACGCCCCTCCCAGAGGAGCTGAAGCGTGTCCGCTTCGATGTGGGGTCAAAAATCAGTGTCGTAGGCGTTCAATATGAAACACAACGACGCAACCGCCACAATGCAACGGTCAAAGTTGCTCGTGATGATGCGCTTTTCCTGCATGTGGATCAGAGTTATGGACACTGTCCGAAATACATCCAAGTCAGAGAACGCATCAGCGGTGGCCCCGCAGCCCGGGCAAAGACGCAGTAATTGCCAGCCCTGGACTCCGTCGCCGCGGCTCAGATCCGACGCGCAGACTCCCTTTTTATCGCGTCGCGTTCCGGGTTTTTTTCCGATGACCCGCGCACGGGCGTTGATATCAATCACCATGGGGGGCGCCTGGCTTTGTGAGAGTTCAAGACGCATACACGATCGAGTTTTCGAACTAAAAGGGAAACAACTTCTTCAATACTCTGGGAAATATCGCGCAGGATGGTCGCGTCGACGTGCAATTCACGGATTTTGAAACCGGCGACCTCCTGAACATACGCGGGCACGCCGCGCTGCATGATCTGCCCAAATATCAGGAGGAGTACACTGGAAATCTTGTGTCCATCCACGTGGAAGAGGTATCGCGAACTGCGGCCGCATTTCCGCATCGCTATAACCTGGTGAGCTTCTCGGATCGCAACCCACCGATCTGATTGAGATTTTGGCGTGATCTCCCTTGGCGCGACCTCCGCTCACGCATCTGTGATCAAAAATCTTTCGCCAAGACTTGCAAAATACTTACCTATCGATAGATAGTTGTTCATAAGACACTGAAGAGAGCCAGAAAGGAAAACCAAATGAAGATCTACGATGTCGAAGGCTTCCCAAACCCGGCACGTGTGCGCATCGCACTTGCTGAAAAAGGCGTTCAGGACAAGGTCGAGTTCATTCCGGTTGATGTGATGGGCGGAGAGCACCGCACCGAAGCATTCCGCCAAAAGAACCCGGACGCCGTGGTGCCCTGCTTGGAGCTTGAAGACGGCTCACATATTTCACAGTGCAACGCGATCACCGAATACATCGATGGCACCTATTCGGATGGTCCGACCCTAACGGGCGAAACACCGAAAGAGCGGGCCCATATCAGCATGATGAACTTGCGCGCTGAGAACGGCTTGTTGAATGCGGTGAGCAACTATTTCCACCACGCAACCGAAGGCCTCGGCCCGGATCTTGAGGTGTACCAGAACGAAGACTGGGGCCTGAAACAGAAAGAAGTCGCAACCAAAACAATGGCGTATCTCGACGAGGTGCTCGGCGAGAATGCCTATGTTGCTGGCGACACGTTCTCGATGGCCGACATCACAGTCTTTGCGGGCCTCGCTTTTGCGGATTTTGCCAAGATCGACATCCCGGCCAACCTGACCAACCTGACAGCCTGGCGAGAGAAGGTCAGCTCGCGGCCCAGCATCGCCGCCTAAGACCGATAGCCACTCAAGCCAAAAGGAATAACTAAATGGAACTGAACGCAGATTTTTCCCAACGTGTTGTTGTCCACTCTGATACGCTTGAGTGGCAGGCCTCCCCCATGCCGGGCGTAGACCGCCGCATGCTTGACCGCATCGGCGGTGAGGTTGCCCGCGCAACCACGATCGTCCGCTATGCCCCCGACAGCAAGTTCTCCGCCCATACCCACACTGGTGGCGAAGAATTCATCGTGCTGGACGGTGTATTTCAGGACGAGCACGGCGACTTCCCCGAAGGCACATACGTGCGTAACCCACCGACCACGGCGCACACGCCCGGGTCCGAGCCGGGCACGACGATCTTTGTCAAGCTCTGGCAATTCGACATGGATGACCGGACCCAGTTCCGGAAAAACATGGCGGATGAACTCGCGGCACCAGTCAACGGTGTGGCGACCGCAGTATTGCATAAAGATGATCGTGAAACTGTGACGTACCATCATATCGATGCCGGTGCGACGTTTGAACTGGCAGCGGAAGGTGGCATCGAGGCACTCATGATCGGCGGTGAGATGACCGAAAGCGGCGATGCGCTGCGCAAGGGCTCTTGGCTACGAATCCCCGAAGGCGGGGCTCTGAACGCTGTCGCGGGGCCAAATGGGGCCAAGGTCTGGGTCAAAACCGGTCACTTGCCCTATGCCAAGCCGCCGGTGGTCTGATCCATGGCAGATCACAAACCATTGGCCCTTGTTGCGGGGGCAGGGGCTGGCCTTGGCCAGTCCCTCCTTGCCACGTTCGAAGAGGCCGGGTTCGAGCCGGTCGGGATCGGTCGGACGCGCCCGGACACGACGATTGGCGCCTTCTACAAAACCGATTTGTCTGATGAAGTACAAATGAGGGAGCTGATTGGCAGCCTCATCGCTACCCATGGCGCACCGCAGATCGTCGTTCACAACGCGGCCGAGCTTGTCATAGCTCCCTTTGCCGAAACCACTTTGCACGACTATCAACGCACATGGGCTTCGATGGTGCAAAGTGCTGTGCTGCTCGCGCAAGGGGTGATGCAACCCATGGCCCGGGCAGGAGGCGGTACATTCATCGTGTCTGGCGCGACAGCGTCCCTACGAGGAGGCGCGCGCTTTTCGGCATTTGCCAGCGCAAAATTCGCACTGCGCGGACTTACACAATCGCTTGCTCGCGAGTATCAACCCGCGGGTATCCATGTGGCTCATGTAATCCTTGACGGGATCATCGACACAAAAAGGTCGCGTGTACTACACAGCTTGGACCCGACTAAGATGATGAGCCCCAACGACATTGCTGCCGCCTACGTGGCGCTTGCGCGTCAGCCTAAATCCACCTGGACGCATGAGCTTGATTTGCGACCTGCAAGCGAAGGATTTTGAGATGCAGACCGACGTCCTGATTATTGGCGGTGGCTTGTCCGGCTTGTCATTAGCAGATCAACTCAATCGCGCTGATGTCGATTTTCACGTCGTCGAGGCGCGCGACCGCTTGGGCGGTCGTATTTTAACGAAGACAACGGTTAAAGGCTCCTATGATCTGGGCCCGGCTTGGTTCTGGCATGGGCAGCCGCGGATTGCTGCGTTGATTGACCGCTTTGGTCTCAAGAGGTTCGAACAGCACTACAAAGGCGCGCTGAGCTTTGAAGACGAGGCCGGACGAGTGGAAAGAGGACGGGGCTTTGCCTCCATGCAAGGTTCCTGGCGTCTCGAAGGAGGGCTCCAAAACCTTGTGCAGGCCTTGGCCGCAACTTTGCCCGAGGCCCGGGTCTCTCTGGATGCGGCGCTGGTGGAATTGTTCGAAGAGGATACCGGCCTCAAAGCCACGTTCGCTGATGGTAGCGCAATCCACGCCAAGCAAGTCGTACTGGCCTTGCCGCCGCGGGTGGTCGCAGAAACAGTCCGCTTCTATCCCGCTTTGCCAGAGCCCACGCATTTGGCGATGTCAAACGTTGCAACTTGGATGGCTGGCCAAGCGAAAGCGGTGGCTATTTACGAAACTCCCTTTTGGCGCGCCGAAGGCCTGTCTGGTGATGCCATGAGCCGCTTTGGTCCCATGGTTGAAATCCACGATGCCTCGCCTGCTGATGGTCGTTCTGGGGCGCTGTTCGGTTTCATCGGTGTCCCGCCGTCTGCGCGCCAGGACCTAGGTGCGTTGCGCCAACAGATCCTCATTCAGCTTGCCCGTCTATTTGGCCCCGAGGCGGCTGAGCCCGCGCAATTGCTGATCAAGGACTGGGCCTTTGACCCTTTCGCAGCAACGCCGGAAGACCAAAAGCCCCTATTCGCACATCCGGGCTATGGAATGCCCGACGCCATGACGGATCTAATGGATGGGCGGGTAATCTTCGCCGGAACAGAGACCGCACAGCACTTTGGTGGCTATCTCGAAGGTGCGCTTGAAGCGGCAGAAAACGCCTTGGACCGCTTGCAAGCACTGAATGCAATAGAACCCGCCGGATAAGGAACGACGCTGCGGCGCCCGTCATCTTTTCTTTCGAAATCAATGTCGATGGCCAACACCGTTTTGGCCATCGTTTTACTTCAATGGCTGGACGCCGCGGACGCCAACGAGTCCCGGTCAATCAATCCCGAAAATCGCGAGGTCACCTTGCAATCCTCCACAACGATAGCTGTTGGCACGGATCGGAGTTTAAACCGCTCCGCCGCCTCGGACTCGTTATGGACATCCACTCTAACTACTTCAGCGGCCCCTCTGAGATCATGGACAGCTCCATCGACTAGCCGTTCCTTTGAATGACACGGCTGACAATCCAGCGCTGAAAACTCGACGATTTCTGAGCGATCCGAGGCACAAATATTGTTCGACGATCGATGTTTTTTCGTCGTTGTCGACATACTGAGTCTACTCTTGTTGCAAGCATGGCCGACGTGTTCCGCAGGCGCTTCTTAATCTACTAATAGATAAATTAGCAACTTGCATTTGGAATAAGATTAACTATCTAGTGATAGATATATACTGGAGTAAGCCGAATGTCGAAAACGCGTGCAGACGAAATTCTTGATTATGCCGAGCGCGAAATCCGCAAAAACGGGTTTGATGGTGTCAGCTTCCGCGACATCGCAAGCGCGATCGGCGTAAAAAGCGCCTCGGTTCACTATCATTTCCCGACCAAGGCAGACTTGGGGGCCGAGGTCACAAAGCGGTACGCAGAGAGCTTCATCGATGGTCTCGGGTCGCCCACTGATCCCAGTGAAAGCGCGGCCAGCCGGATTGGCAGACTAGCGGACGCCTATATCGGAAGCTACCGGGTGGAATCGTCGACCTGTCTCTGCGCTGTGCTCGGATCGGTGGTTTCGCACCTGCCGGATGAAACGTCGAACGAAGTACGTACGTTCTATGACCGGCTAGGCGCATGGTCTGCCACGGCGTTAGAGGGCAGCACGACGGTGCTGACGCCTAACTTGCTCATTTCGCTGCTGCAAGGCGCGATGGTGCTGTCCCTCGCTACCAGCAGCGAAGATCCCCTGCTTGAAGCAAGGGCGCATGCCGTGTCGCTGGTCAGCTAGCACACGTAAGACCAGATCCTCCCCGGTTTCACGACCTCTCAAACCTCACCCAGCGGTACGCGTAGCACGCGCGTGCCCACTCTCGCCATGATTGGAACTCACTATGACTGACCAAATGAAAGCTGCCATCGCAATTGAGCCTGGTGAAGCAGATGTTTTGCAAATTCTCGATGTCGCAAAACCCATTCCCACCGAAAACGAAATCCGCATCCGAGTGCGCTCGTTCGCTCTGAACAAGGCAGAAGCCTATAACCGTCGCGGCAACCACGGGGCCTTTTCGGGAAAGTGGGCTCTGGGGATCGAAGCGGCGGGCATCGTTGATCACGATCCGCTTGGACAGTTTGATAAAGGACAAAAGGTTGTTACGGCCATGGGCGGTATGATGTTTGACCGCCATGGCAGCTATGCCGAGTACATTACCGTCAAACGCCAGAACGTCATCGCGATCGACAGCCCAATCGATCTTCAGACCCTGGCGGGATGTGTCGCAAACATTTAGAACAGCCAACGCCAGCGACCTACCGGACACACCTATCCAGCGATCTCGGCAAATAGCCGAAAGCCCGACGTGGTAGTGCTGGGGAATTGCTGCTTGCGGATCATGTTGGCGACCTCAATGCCGTCCAAAGTAGCCGACGCGGATCTGAACGACTTGAACCCGCACATATGCCGCACGCGTCGCTTGATGAATCTGTGATCCTGCTCAATCAGGTTGTTGAGATATTTGGACCTGATCGTTTGTACTTTGGCTGGGCAGCCGAACCGCTTCAGGATCCTGTTCACTTCTCGAATGCCAGCTGCATTTGCGCCGCTCTTGTCTATGACAATTTTGTTTGGGATCCCGTTTGACGACAGTGCTTTGGCAAAGAACCGTGTGGCTGCTGGACGATTTCGTCGCTCAGACAGCATGAAATCAAGGGTCTCGCCGTGTTCGTCGACCGCTCGATAGAGATACATCCACTTCCCGCGCACACGAATGTAGGTTTCGTCCATGCGCCATGAACTCTGAGTTGGGCGCTTCTTTGATTGCGCGCGAGCTGCGACCATCGGCGAGAACTTCACAACCCACCTATTCAATGTCGCGTGGTCAACTCGCACACCGCGCTCAGCCATGATCTTTTCCAAATCGCGATAAGAAACCGTGTACCGCAAGTAGAAGTAAACGGCGTGCAAAACCGCATCCTTGGGAAAATGGCAGCCTTTCAAGGAAATCATGCTGAAACCTGTTGGAGAACAATGCGCGGATACCTAAAGTCGAAATCTCTATGCTCGTCAATCCAGGCCCAAAGTTTGCGACACATCCCAATCCCATGATACGCAGGAAGAAAAATCCATCACGGTCAAAGGTTGCGGGTTTGGGCATTGGCGACCCTGCCAAAGGCCCGCGTTTGCGGGAGGCGGCCGACCGGAAGCGCGATGTGTCGTTTCTATTCGGCACTGACTACACTTATGTTGATCACAGTGATTTCTTTCCAGATTGGTCGAACGTTGAGATGCAGAACGAATGGGTTCAAGTGCGGGCGGGTATTCAATCAGCTTGTTGGGTTATCATGCCCTTGCAATAGCGTCAGAAATCCAAACCCAGATCGACCGTGCGATAGGAGTGGGTCAATGCGCCGGATGAAATGAAATCCACGCCGGTGGCCGCAATGGCAGCAACTGTGTCCCGCGTGACATTGCCCGAGGCTTCGGTGATCAGCCGACCATCAACCAGTGTAACCGCCTTGGCCAAGATGTCAGGCGGCATATTGTCCAACAGCACAGCATCGGCACCGCCGACATCAAGCACTTCGGCCAGTTGCTCCAGCGTATCTACCTCGATCTCGATCTTCATCATGTGCGAGGCGCGAGCTTTCGTGGCCTCAAGAACAGCGCGTACGCCGCCAGCCGCCGCGATATGGTTGTCCTTGATCAGGATTGCGTCGGACAAGGAAAAACGGTGATTGAATCCTCCGCCGTGCAGAACCGCCTGTTTCTCAACGATACGAAGGCCGGGGGTGGTTTTTCGCGTGCAGGTAATGCGCGCCTTTGTACCCCTGGTTTCAGCCACCAGTGCCGCCGTTGCGGTGGCCACGCCGCTCAGGCGTCCGGCAAAGTTCAGCGCCACGCGCTCAGCCGACAGGATCGAGGCCGCCTTACCTGTTATCTCCATCAGCGTATCGCCCTTGGTACAGCGCTGGCCGTCCTCGATAAGTGTGGCAATCTTCAGCGAAGGATCGAACATACGGAATGCCATGGCAGCGACCTGCAATCCCGATACCACCGCATCTTCACGGGCGTTCAGGCGCGCGGCATAAGTGACGTCCGGCGCGATCACCGTTTGGGTGGTGATATCACCATAGGCACCTAGATCCTCGATCAGGGCCGACCGGACCAAAGGTTCGAGGATCATGTCGGGTAAGGCTGGAAGGGTCATGCTGCGTCCTTTGTAATACGGTCCCGCAGGGCGACAGCCTCGCTCAGCGTCAGGGCAGAGCGTTGGCCGGGGCCGGGGATAGGGTCAGGGAAATCTGATCGGTAATGCGCACCACGGCTTTCTTCACGCAGCAGCGCGGCAGCGGCAATCAGGGTGGCCGTGGCCGTCATATTCAAAAACACGTCAGAGGCCCGATGCCGGGCCTCAAGAGCCGCGATCCGAGTCAGGGCACGGTTCAGGCCTAACCGATTACGCATCACGCCCACGTGCTGGGTCATGATACGACGCAGGGTGGCCAAATCCGTGTTCCTTGCCGGTTGGGCTTCCGCAGTCAGAGCAAGGTCAACTTCTGGCACGTGACCGACGGACACAGACTCCGCAATGTCTCGCGCACATGTGCGGGCAAATACCAGCGCCTCAAGCAGTCCGTTTGACGCCAGCCGGTTCGCGCCGTGCAACCCGGTTGAAGCGGCCTCGCCACAGGCCCAAAGTCCTTTCAGCGAGCTTCGGCCCGCCAAATCTGTTTCGATACCGCCCATATGGTAGTGCGCCGAGGCAGTGACTGGGATCGGATCGCGCACAGGTTTAACGCCATTGCGCAGGCAGGCCTTGGTCACTGCGGGGAAATGATCCGAAATTCGCGCGCCGATTGCTGTTCGCGTGTCCAATGCCGGACGACGACCCGCATGCGTCTGCATAAATACAGCGCGGGCAACCGTGTCGCGCGGTGCAAGTTCGGCATCGGGGTGGATGTCGAGCATGAACCGATGCCCATTTCCGTCAATCAAAATAGCCCCCTCGCCACGCAACGCCTCGGTCGCCAGCGGAGTGGGGTCCTCGCCGACGTCGATTGCGGTGGGGTGGAATTGGACAAACTCGGCATCCGCAATCCGCGCGCCGGCCCGGGCGGCCATGCCAATTCCCTGACCCCGGATGCGCGAGGGATTGGTGGTATTGGCATACAAGCCCGCAGAGCCCCCGGTTGCCAGCACATGCGCCGACCCGCGCAGCAGAACCTGTGGTGCGTTCGGTGCATGGGCATCGGCCAAGTAAACGCCGCTAACCTGCGCACCGTCGCTTTCCAACCTAACCGCCAAAGCCCCTTCGATGACCTGAATGGATGCGATTCTGCGCAAAGCCACGATCAGCGCGCGCATGATCTCGGCACCGGCCTGATCGCCCTTGACCCGCACCACCCGCGCAGCGGAATGCGCCGCCTCGCGCGATTGCACAAAGCCGCCATCGGCGGTGCGGTCGAAGCCAGTGCCAAGGTCGGACAGGTCGAGGATATGCTCCGGTGCGGCTTGGGTGACGAACTCGGCCACTTCGCGCAGGACCGACCCGGCGCCCGCGCGCATGGTGTCCTCGGCATGGGCTTCGGGGCTGTCCGTCCTGGCCATCGCCGCAGCGATACCGCCCTGCGCCCAGGCTGAGCTTGCGCCGGACCCCAGCGGCTCGGGCGAGATCATCACGACCGGACAAGGGGCCAGTTTCAGCGCGGTATAAACCGCCGCCAGCCCGGCTCCGATGATGACCACACGCGGCGTTTCAGCGATCTTCATGTTGCTGATCAAATACCCAGTTGGCGCGAAAGGTCGATCATGCGCTGCACCGACAGGCGCGCCTTGGCGGCGACCTCGGTATTAACCTCAATCTGACCTGTCATGGTATCCAGCGCGAACAGCACCTTTTCAAGCGTGATCTTCTTCATGTAGGGGCACATGTTGCAGGGGCCGACAAAATCGACCTCGGGCAAGGCATCCGCGATATTCGACGCCATCGAGCATTCGGTGATCAGCAGTGCCTTTTCAGGTTTTTCATCGGTGACATATTTGATGATACCACTGGTGGATCCAGAGAAATCGGCCTCGGCCACCACCTCTGGTGGACATTCGGGATGCGCGATCAGACGCGTGCCGGGGTTCCATTCGCGAAAATCGCGCAGGTCCTGAGGACGGTATTGTTCGTGTACGATGCACGAGCCTTCCCACCAGACCACATTCTTTTGCGGCACGTCGCGGGCCACGTTCTGCGCCAGGTACTGATCTGGCGTCATGATAACCGTGTCGCTGTCCATTGCTGCAACGATCTGCGCTGCGTTCGATGAGGTGCAGCATATGTCAGAAGCCGCTTTGACCTCGGCCGTGGTGTTTACATAGGACACAACCGGCGCGCCGGGATAACGGCGGCGCATTTCCTCGATCCCTTCGGCCGTGATTGATTCCGCTAGTGAGCAGCCCGCCTCCATATCCGGCATAAGCACGGTCTTTTCGGGGCTGAGGATCTTTGACGTCTCTGCCATGAAATGCACGCCGCATTGGACGATCACATCCGCCTCGACCTCGGTGGCCTTGATCGCCAGTTGTAGACTGTCGCCGCCGAAGTCCGAAATGCCGTGGTAAATTTCGGGCGTCATGTAGTTGTGGCCCAGAATGACCGCATTGCGCTCGGCCTTCAGATCGTTGATCGCCTTGATGTAAGGCGCGTAGATTGCCCAATCCATCGGCGACACTACGCGGGACATGCGGCTATAAATTTCACTCATGCTCGCCGCCAGCTCGGGCGACGGTGCAAGATCATATTTTTCGGAAAGGTGCGCACGCTGCGCGGGTAGGTCGAACACGGGATTGGTTTTCTGCCTATTGATCACGAGAGCGTGAAGATACCGGGCCTTTTCTCGATTATCCACAGCGTAAATGAGGAAAAGTTCCCAAAATTCGTTGGCGTCGCAAACTAATCGACCTTCGTTCGATGATCCAAGAAAACTATCGAGAAAGTTGATCTGTGAATATCATCATTGGTTCTCAAATCAGCAGTGAAACGCTCTGATCAAAATCAGGATGCATTTTTAATTGTTTAGCGGGTTGTTTCATGGTTCGAATAAGAAGCGGTGGCACGAATTATCTATTTGCTTGAGCGACTCGCAAACAGGGCGTTAGAAACCCCTCATCTGAAAGCCCTACGGTTAGCCGAGCGTCGATGATTGGTTGGCGTTCGGTAGCATTATCTTCATTAATCACAACCGTTTGCGTCGGCGATACGCGCTAGATGAATGCGCCCCGAACAAAACATTTTACAGCTGGAGGAAGCGCCGGAGCTGGAAGGCATCTTTTCGCGCGTGATGGTCGGTTTGGCCGCTTACCATGTTGAAGAAAAGACCGTGATGGACGATCCAATTTATCTCATAGCTTATCGAATGGCGACCACTATGGGTTTAGAAAATGGGGGCGTGGATGCGAGATCGGTCGAGCCAAGGGTGGTAGAAAAAGCTGCACGCTATCTACGACGGCCACGGTAGGATGCTCAGCAGCTTGCCAAAGGTCTCATAGTTGCTCGAAGATCTTGGCTATAACGCCAATTGGTTCCAAGATGTTTAGAGGACGAAAGTATACGCGGCTGCAACTCAGTCCAGAACCGGTCGCCTCCAACCGGCTAATAAGTTTTGTCGTGAAGATGTTCCTTTGCCTCAGGTCGTTTGGGTGACCGTTTTCAAAGCATCTGGCCGACTTTTCGAAGTACATTTTCGACCTGATCTGGTCGCAACTTGTAGAATACCCAGTTTTTAATCTTCTTGCTCTCGACCAAGCCAGCTTCTTGCAGGATTTGCATGTGGTTGGTCACGGTCGGTTGCTTCAAGCCAATTTTTTCCGTGATGAAGCCGACGCATACCCCGTCTTTGACCAAATCACCATCGACCTGCGGCGGAAAGTGACTTTCGGGCTCTGATAGCCAGTGCACAATTCGCAACCGGTTCTCATGGGCCAAGGCGCGCAGTGCTTGGGCTGTTGACACATATACATCCACTGAATAGATACCTATCTATATAGATCATTTGCTATGCAGGTTCCTTATGCCACCTCCTAAGTTGACCTTCAACTTCATTCACTGCGATGTTTTCGCGGCCAAGCCCTATTGCGGCAATAGTCTGGCCGTATTTACAGATTCTGAAGGGCTGACCGGCGAACAAATGCTGACCATTACCCAGGAGATGCGACACTTTGAGTCGATCTTCCTGAGTGAGAACAATGGTCAAATCTCTGCGCGAGTGTTTGATCTCTTTGAGGAGCTACCATTTGCAGGTCACTCCATTATCGGTGCTGCTTGCACATTGCATAGAGAAGCGGGCACCGAAGGCTCGCGGGGGTGGACGATCAGCTTGCAGGGCGGAAGAGAGGTCAGTGTTTCGACGCAGTACCGGGATGGGTACTATTTCGGCGCACTTGATCAAGGCAGGCCCGAGATAATCGGCACGGTCGACGCGCAAGAACGGCAGGACATTGCCAGAGCTTTTAACCTGGATCAACTTGCTGATTTTCCGCTGGACGTCATCTCAACAGGTTTGAAATACCTCGTTGTTCCGGTTTTGGGAGGGTTGAAGGACGCGCGGATCACAGTTCCCGATTTGGAGCAGTCTCTGAAACGTTTCGGGGCAGAGTTTGCATATCTGCTCGATGTCGACACATTTGAAGGGCGGCATTGGAACAATGACGGGGTCATGGAGGATGTCGCAACCGGCAGCGCCGCTGGCGTGGTTGGAGCCTATGCCTTGAAACATGGACTGGCGGAATCGGGCCGCAGTTTTCCTTTGAAGCAGGGTCACTTTATGGGGCGGCCGAGCGAGATAATCGTGACGCCCTTCGGAACGCCAGACGACATCAAAAGAGTGACGGTCGCAGGCGAAGTCGCTTATGTCGGCAGCGGTGAAGTGATTGCGCCATGATCCCAGTCATCGGCTCAGAAACCATCCGCCCGTTTTTAAGCATCGAGCAATTGATCCCGGCCGCAGAGTTAGCATTCCAGGCGATCTCGGACGGCAGGGCGCAATCGCCCGTTTATGTTCTGCATCCCAATGATCTGGCCGACATCCATGTCAAGTCGGCGTCTCTGCCGGGGTGTCCGATTTTTACGGTCAAGATGGCGGGCTGGTCCCAGATCCTTGCAGATCGGGGCGAACCGGCATCCAGTGGTATGATTGCGGTTTTTGACAGCAAAACCTGCAAGCCGCTGGCCATCCTGCAAGACGACCATCTGATTTCGGATTACCGGACCGCGGCGGCAGGTGCGCTGGTGGCAAGACTGTTGGTTCCGCAATCGGCCCGATCCGCCTTGATCGTCGGAACCGGGACGCAAGCGCGGTTGCAAGCTGAGGCCTTGCTTGCGGTGCGCGCAATCAAGACCTTTAAGATCTGGGGGCGGGATCGCGCCAAAGCCAGTGAGCTATGTTTATCATTGGAGTCGCGTCTCACCGGGGTGTCCGTGCAAGTGGTTGATGACTTGCCGGCTGCAGTTGCCCAAGCCGATGTGATTGTAACCGCGACCGGAGCAAAAGAGCCCTTGATACAGGCCGATTGGCTCAGACCGGGCCAGCACATCACCTCTGTCGGGTCGGACGACACCACCAAATGCGAGATTGATCCGGAAATCCTGAAAGACTCAGAGGTTTTTGTCGACGCAAAGGCCACGGCTCGAATGTACGGGGCAACAGCCCGCGCGCTCTCGGCAAATGTCTTGACCGAAGACGCATTTACCGAAATCGGATCCGTGATTTCGCGGGAAAGCGGGAACAGGAAGGCAACAACTGTCGCATGCCTCTCGGGGTTGGGTGTGCAGGATTTGACCACCGTAAATGCCATTTGGGGAGAGCTTGCCTCAGCCGCAATCGGGTAACAGCGGTAAGCAAAGATATCGGTTTTTGACCGCGGTTTCCTGTTTGCCGACGCCGTTTATGAGATCACTGGCGTTCTTGGCGGAAAGACAAAGGGGCCAAATCAGTCGGTTGTAATGTTCACGCAGTCAAAACCTGGGATCGCCGACATCCCGAGCGAGCAGCTTGGGCTTAAGGTCAAAACTTTGCCAGACCTGCGATGGGCGAGGCGAGATATCAAGACGGTGCAGCTTCTCTATCCCTCGCTTGCAAAGATGGAAGCAAAGGGAGAAGGCTGCGACGATGCCTGGCTCGTCGCTGACGGCCTTGTGGCCGAAGGTACTTCGAACAATGCCTATATCGTGAAAGGTGATTGCATCATCACCCGGAACCGTATCGAGCGGCAGGATCGTGTTTTTGGGATCTTGGCCGCAGTATAGAACGTGAGCTGTTCCGCGGGGATGATAACCAAATCCCCTTGCGCTAGACTAATGGGTTCATCGACACCATCGACGCGAATAAGACAGTTGCCGCGATGCGCGAAGTGAAATCTCGCAACGTTTCCACAGCTTGGAACTGCGACGCCCCACGGCCTTGTGAATGATGCGCGAAAATAGATCGTTCCGCGCACGGAAAGGCTGGTCAGGATGTCACTCAGAAGATCAAGCATGATAAAACCATACGGCCCAAAGCGAACGTGTACAGAGGTCTGAACTATCTGCATGACATTTAGAACGTTCGCGCATTCAAACACATCAAATCCTGTGGGTACTCATATGGTATCGACAATCCAAAGGAATTTCCGGCATGAAAAAGCTTCTGACCACGGTTGCAATCGCTCTGTCCATGGCAGGTGTTCAGGCGTCCGCACAAGATGTTGCTGACATGAATGATCTTGAATACGCACATATCGCCTACACGGCTGATAACATCGATATTCGCTACGCGCATCTGGCGCTTGCGCTGTCGAACAATCCCGACATCCATGAGTTTGCAAACACAATGATCCGCGACCATACAGCGGTAAACGAAGCCGCATTGGGTCTTCTCGACAAGCTTGGTGCATCGGCGCAAGACAATGCATTCAGCCAGCAGCTCAATGCAAATGCAGACGAGATTATTGATGGCTTCGTAAAACTGCGCGGCGCAGAATTTGACGCGGCATATGCAGCCAACGAACTCGCCTACCACAAGGCAGTGAACGATCTGGTCGAGAACACGATGATCCCGAATATCGACAATGCCGAAGTAAAGGCGCTGTTCGAGCAGGGCCTTGAAATATTCAAGGCCCATGAAGGTCACGCCGAAATGATGGTTAAATCGCTGCAGTGAGGCGGGATTTACCAACGCGCAGGGGCGTGATTGTTGGAGCGGCTGCAGTAGCGGCCGCTCCGATTCCGCAGCTTCTTATGGCCGAAACGCCGGTGGTGCACGAAGTTGAGATTCGATCATTCGAGTATCTTCCTGCCGCGGTCCAGGTACGCATTGGCGACACCATACGATGGACCAACAAGGACATTGCTCCTCACACGGCAACCGCTGATGAGTTTGGGTGGGAGACTGAGACCCTGGAACGGAACGACACGGCTTCAATCGAGGTGTTTGAAGCTATGGAATTGTCCTATTTTTGTGCTTTCCACCCGCACATGAAAGGTCAGATCGAGATTATCGAGTAGCGGGCCAAAGAAGCAAAGCGGATGCCCAGGCGGGAGTTGCATACCAAAGAAGAGCAGACATCTGAGTGGCCTGCAGCATATGTCGAATTGGGCGCAGAGCAGACCCCAGAGGCAGTGCTGCATCACGTGGTATGTATTGTCGGTCTGGGTGCTGCTGTTAGACTTGACTGCAATTAGAACCCTCGCAGGCGGCGGTATACTTGGAGGCGAGCTTGTTCACAAACAAGGCGCCACTTTTAGATCATCCTCAGGACAGCCGAATTCCTCTGGACCGGAAACATCCTAGGATTTTCAAAAACCCAGCCTGAACAAAGACCCGCTCGAAAAACACCCCGCGTCCCAGCCCCGTTTCGAAATCCAACTGAATCAGAACGCAAAGCAAAAACAGAACCCATGAAACAAATCACTTCATTCACTGCGATTACTTCTTTGCTGATATTCGCATCCCAGGCGCATGCGCATGTTTCCCTTGCAGAAACTGAGGCTGTGCAGGGGGAAACCACGCGTCTGACGCTGCGCATTCCCCATGGCTGCGGAGACGAGGCAACCTTGCGCGTCCGTGTACAAATTCCAGAGGGATTAATCGCGGCGCAGCCGATGGTCAAAGCCGGATGGACACTTGAAACAGTTACCGGCGAGTACCAGAACAGCTACGAATACTATGGAAGTACCGTCTCGGAAGGTGTGCAGGAAATCATATGGTCGGGAGAGCTTCTGAACGCTTACTACGATGAGTTCGTATTCCGCGCCTGGATTAGCGACCGTGTTTCTGCAGACGAAACGCTCTACATTCCCGCGATCCAGGAATGCGCGAACAGCGAGCGACACTGGATCGAAATCCCTGAGGTTGGGCAAGACGGTCATGACCTGGAAGCTCCGGCACCAAGTGTTTTGGTTGTACCGGCGAGTGCTGATGAGGGCCACAGCCACTGAATGGGTCTTGTCACGTTGACCGCCGTTCGGTTGCTTTTGCCTGGGTTAGGACGCAGGGAGCATCGATGAATTCATCCAGCTGCCATTTGTCAGCCGCCGTATGCCGGTCGCGCATTGGGGCTTGAACAACCAGATCGAAGACTCGCACATGCCAACACGAAAACGCGAGAAGCTGATGGGACGGTTCAAATCTCCCTTACAAGCACAGAGACTTCTGGCTGCCCAAGATCAGATCAACACCGTCATTCGCCCGCGCCGCTATCAGCTTTCCACCACCTCGTAGGGCGTCAACGTCATTTGACTTCAACCGGCCTGCTCAGCCAGAATAGTGTGCCAAGGCACACAATAGTTACATTCATTCTTAAAGTTGGCAGTTAAGTAGACGACCTGCCGCTCTTGTGTGTCGAGGCTCGACGTATTGAACACATCCCACATGAAGGTATACCCGGCCAACAATTGAGGGCTGAGCGCCATCTATTCCCAGGCGAAAACCGATCTCTCTTGGTGCTTTCCGCAAAGTGTCGGCGAAAACGATTGACCCGAAGCAGGATCGCTTCACGACTTGCAACGACCTCGCGCTCGGTAAGAACGCCTTCGATATCAGAAGGCTCATGTTGAATTGCTGATGGACCCAGACGGCCTAGGCGATGATCTCACTCAGGAAGCAAAAGCATTATAGGCGAGACACGGAAACCGGTACGATCTTTGGTCGCTGTTATCGCAACGACGAAGCAAGAACAATTTGGCAGTACCCAGTAAATAAATCCCACATTTGAAACCAGTCTTTTACCGTTTCCGCTTTACGAGAGCGAAACGCCGAAACTGCGTTTTACGTTTGGAAGGAAAGAAGATGTCACCCGAACACGCAAAAGTTCTCTCGAAGTTTGGCCTGAATGGCGAGGCGAGAGGCTACCTGACCAAGGGCGGGGAATTAATTGTCCCCCTGCTGCCGGAGGTTCTGGATCACTTCTACGCCATTATTACCGAAGACCCGGAAACGGCACGGTTCTTTCCCGACAAAGCCCTGATGGAACGCGCCAAGGCAGGGCAGCAGCGGCACTGGGAGATGCTTCTGTCCGGAGAATTCAGCGAGGCCTATTTTGCGTCAGCCTATCGCATTGGTCGGATCCACCCCAAGATCGGCCTGCCGTTTCTCTTTTATCTGTCTGGCTATGCGAACGTGACCTCCCATATCCAGGAGCTGTTGCTGAAAAAATACGGCGGCCTGAGCGGAGCATGGAGATACAGAAACCTGCCAGCAATTTTGACCGCTTTGACCCGTGCTTTTGCACTGGATACCCACATCATATTGGATGCGCATTTTGCAGCCGAGAGGGAAGAGCAAGAAGCCGCATTCCGGCATCTTATCGACGGCATTAGCCGGATGGCTGCACGGGATATGACCGCACCTATTCCTTCTCCTAAGGACAGCGACTTCCCCGAACGGTTCAACCCTGTCAGGGAATCCTTTAACGGGCTCATGCAGACGCTGCGCGAGACTATGGTCTCGGTCCAGGACACTGCCAACAGCCTGCACGTCATTGCGAATGAGGTTGCGCAATCGGCGGAGGACCTTTCCAAGCGCACCGAATCTCAGGCAGCCACTCTGGAAGAGACCGCAGCCGCTTTGGAGGAAATCACGGTAAGCATGCGATCGTCAGCGGAAGCAACAGCGGCAACCAACCGGACCGTCTCTGAGACGCGCATCCACGCTGAGCAAGGCACCGACGTGGTCAAAAATGCAATCCAGAAGATGCAGGAGATCGAGGAGTCATCCAGCAGAATTTCCCAGATCATCAGCGTGATTGATGATATCGCCTTCCAGACAAATCTGCTCGCACTCAATGCAGGTGTCGAAGCCGCTCGTGCTGGAGAATCCGGACGCGGGTTTGTCGTCGTGGCCTCGGAGGTGCGGTCGCTCGCACAGAAGACGACTGAATCGGCAAATGAAATCAAAACACTGATCAATGTCAGCTCGGCGCATGTGGAAAGCGGTGTGGCTCTTGTCGATGAAACAGGGAGCGCCCTTGATCGAATGGTTGCTGACATCAAACGGACATCGGAACTGACCGGGGATGTGGCGAGTTCCGCTCAGGAGCAATCGACAGGCCTTTCCGAAATTAACACCGGTGTTGTGCAGCTTGACCAGGTTACCCAGCAAAATGCTGCAATGGTCGAGCAGACAACGGCTGCAGCTCTTTCAATGCGGCAGGAGGTAAGCATGCTCGCTGAGCTTGTTGGGTCTTTCCAGGTCACCAGAAAAGAAAAGTATGCGACCGCAGAGGATGCCTCCAAGGACCACGCGCGACCTCCAGAGCTCCAGGTTGTCGGCGGGAAACCCTGAAGAGTATGAAGTGGACCGCGCTGCACATGGTTTGATCCGCGGTTGCGTGGCAAGTTTATGGCCGCATATCCTAAAAGGTTGATCCAGACCGGTTCGAGTGCGCTCTGGAAGACATCGAAACCGGGATTGCTCGGGTCGAGGCCGATGGCGAAGCCAATCCGCTTGTCACGCGGACGCGAACCCCGACGCCACGCAAGTCCAACCGGGTATCATTGCCCAAAGATTTGCCGCGCATCGAAGAGGTGACCGAGCTGGTCAGCACGGTGTGCTGTTTTGGCGCTGACCGGCATGTGATTGGCGAGGATGTCAGCGAGCGGCTTGATGTCGTAATCGCCCAGCTCCGCGTGGTCGTCACCCGCCGCCCGCAATATGCCTGCCGTTCCTGCGAAGAAGGCATCGTCCAAGCACCCGCTCCGGCGCACCTGATCCCATGTGGGATGCCGACCGAGGCCACCATTGCGCATGTGTCCCCTCGGCAGATTTGGCTTTGCCAAATCGCCTGCCGGTCAATGGGTGTCAAAATATGCGGATCACTGTCCGCTTTACAGGCAATCCCGGATCCTGATTTGTGCAGGCATCGAAATTCACCGGACCACTTTGGCTGATTGGGTCGGCAACGCCGCCTTCCATCTGGAACCGATGGGTATCGCCTGAAACAAAAGAGCGTCAGGCACGCTGCTATCTGCTCAATCTATTGCAGCGGTCCCGGCGAAAATGGTCTTCCCCGAACGCCTGAATGAGAAGTTGATCGTTTCTGATGGAAATCGGCTTGCGATCCGAAGCAGAAAATAAACCTATTTCTCTTTAAGCAATGCTGTTTGGTTTATCGAAACCGTTCCCTGGGTCAGATAGCTTGGCAGTTTTGGCGACGGCAAAACAGATAGAGTTTGTAGCCTTCTGCATGTCCGCTCCCGTGCTTCCAGAAGATGAAGTTCCAGCAGTGAAGCTGCATTCGCCGTTTCGTTGCGCGCTAGTGCTTCGAGAACCGAGATGTGTTCTTGAATAAGACGGCCTGCTGCAGGAGACCGGCCAAGAAGGAGGCGAAACATCTCATTGATTGCCAGGACCAGGCGCGATTTTTGGAGGACCTTGAGCAGATGGGTGTTCGTGCAGCCGGACAGCGCCTGAACATGCAGCGCATTCTCTAATTCCGAAAGGGCAGCCGCGCTTGGTTCAGCTTCCTGGCTGTTAAGTTCCTTGGCAAAGGCGAGGGCGCTATCAATGTGTGATTTTTCGATCCGCGGCGCGGCCTCTGCAAGGGCGACAGGCTCAAGCAAGATGCGCAATTGATAGTGGTTGCGCACATCTAAAGCGGTCAAAACCGGGAGCACCCATTTTGAGCGCTCACTCTTCTCGACAATGCCGGAACTACGAAGCTGGGAAAGCATGTCACGGACGACTGACCGGCTGACGGAAAAACGATCGGTTAGCCGCACTTCGTTAATTTGCAAAGGGCCAAAGGGTAGGGCGCGTATCAGTTCTTCGCGCAGGACTGGCAGCATTTGGTCAGTGTTGGAAACGGCCCGTGGGATCGTGCCACTTGTCTTCGAGTCAAACAAGGCCCGCTCGATCGAATCTCGGCGCGGAGGGGCGGAAGAATCACTTCCGACAAGAAAGCCGCGGCCGTCGAAACGCGTGATTAATTGCGTCGTGTGAAGCTCGGCTAGCGCCTTTCGGATGGTGGTTCTGCTGGCATCAAAATGTCGTGCCAAAGGTTCTTCGGTCAGAACTTGACCGGTCTCCAGCCGACCGGCTTTGATGGCGTCCCTGATTGCCTGAGAGATCGATATGTATCTGGGAATTATCGACAAATTCTTACCAAACCTTTGCGTTTTGCCCTGAAATTCTGGCCGTCGGCTGGAACTTGCAGAGCGCTAAGCCTCTCGCCGCTCAATATCCTAAGGGGCCAGATCACAAAACAAAAGACTTCTCTTTTTTAAAAAACGATCTTATGAATACGAAAAATCATTAATGTGCTGGAGGACACAGAATGGCACTTTCCGAAGCGACGGAGCAGAACCCGTATTCAGATGAAAGATCGCATCTACTAGAGGAGTCCATTCTACCGGTCTGGCTGAATCAGCGGACGATTGGTGGACTGGGATATGTGTGGATTTGGATTGGTATGGCGGTGATCATCGCAACGTTCCAGTTGGGTGCGGGCGGGGTCGCCGGGCTGCCCCTGACAACGGTGATCGCCACGATATTTCTCGCTAACCTTACGCTAGGTCTGGTAATGGCGCTCACGGCGGATATTGGCACCGAGCACGGCATCAGCTTTGCTGTCTATCTGCGGGCACCGTTTGGCACTGTTGGCACACATTTACCTTCGGTCACACGAGGGATCGTGGCGGCTGCTTGGTTCGGCATTCAGACCTACCTCGGAGCGCTCGCGCTAAACGGTATCGTGTCCTACTTCGGCGGGTTTGACAGCTGGGTATTCTGGTATATCGTTTTCGGACTGGTTCAGATCATCAATACCGCTATGGGTATCCGGGCCGTTCAGCTGCTTGCCAGTATTGCGGCGCCCGCGATCATCGCGATTTCGATCTGGATGTATTTCACCCTCGAGAACGTTGCTGCGGCAGGTGGACACAACATCTGGACCTTTGCCGGCGATGGGGAAATGAGCATTATCGCGCTCTTCGTGGCCAACATGGCATTCTGGTCGCCGCTTGCAGTGGATATCCCGAATATTACCCGGTTTTTGAAGACTGAAGGTGGCGAGAAAAGCTTCTTTCGGCGCAACCGCAATATTTTCATGGCGCAGTTCATCGCGCTGCCGGTGGCGCAGAGTTGGATCGCGCTGATCGGGGCAGTTTCATTTATCGCGACCGGTGACTGGAATCCGATCAACGTCATTCAGGAGCAGGGGACCGGGATAACGCTGATTGTTTTGCTGGTGATGGTAATCCTGGCGCAATGGTCCACCAACACCAGCGCAAACCTGATCCCTGCCGCGCTGACCTTCGTGAACGCTGGCGCACCGCGTATCACCTATGCGATGGGTATCTTGATTGCGGGTATCGTTGGCACACTCACTATGCCCTGGCTCATCCTGAACCATCTGTTCACCTATCTTGGCATGTATGGGGCAATGCTTTCTGCAGTGGGTGGTATCATGGTTTGCGACTATTTCCTGATCCGGGGTCGCCGCCTTAACGTACCCGAACTGTACCGTGAACACGGCCAGTTCCGTTACTTTGGCGGCTGGAACCCGGCGGGTCTGATTGCCTGGGTCGTTGGCGGTGGACTGGCACTGTATTTCATCCAATACGCCTATGTCGTTGGCTTCCCGACTGCGATGGTTGTGTATTTCATACTGATGAAAGTCTGGATTCTGCCGCGTCATGATCAGGCCGAGATCAAAGACCCGGACGATGAGAAATACCTTGCGACATCGGTGAACATGAACTGGGTCTACACGTCGGAAAGCGGAATGCAGCGGGTCAGAACCGCGGACATTCCAGCGGATGCGGTCGCCCGCGAAGACTTGTAAGTCGGGTCAATCCGGGCGGGTGCAGACCACACCCGCCCATGGAGAACATCATGACAGTATTTCACGAACATCACCCAGCCGAGGCAAAGACAGCCTCGGCGACCGACCAGACCGTCGCTGCGCTGCGGGCGCTGGAAAGCTGGAAGGTCTCAGGCGCCTGCACCGCCATCACGGCAGATCGCGCGATGAAGCTGGCAACGCAGGCTGAGGAACGGGCCGCTCATGGCCGGTCATTGGGGCCTTTGGACGGGATGCGTGTCGTTTGGAAGGACATCATAGATCAGAAGGGGCAGGTGACCACTTGCGGATCGGAGCTGCGCAAATCTGCGCCACCGGCGATGCAGGACGCGCGTTGTGTCGCGTTACTTGAGGCGGCCGGAGGAGTATCTCTTGCACGGACCGGGCTGTCGGAATTCGCCTTCTCAGGCCTTGGCATCAATCCGCATTTCGGCACGCCACCATCGGCCTTATCGGAGACGGTCCCGCTGCTGCCGGGGGGGTCAACGTCAGGATCCGCAGTTCTGGTTGCGGCTGGTCTGGCTGATCTGGGGGTCGGAACGGACACCTCAGGTTCCATCCGACTGCCTGCGGCGCTGAACGGCATTTATGGCTTCAAACCCAGTTCGAACCGTTATGACAGAGCTGGTGTTCACGAGCTGTCCCGGACTCTTGATACCGTTGGCACGCTGGCGCGGTCCTTTGACGTGCTGCGTTCGGCCGATCAAGTTCTGAGCATCCAACCGACCCCAAAACCCGACGCAGCGAAGACCGAAATACTGGACCTTTCAGATTCCTTAGGGCCGGCTTGGGGGCAGGATGTTTCTGCAGCCTATGAGGCGGCGCTTGGCCGTATCACAGCGGCTGGATGGACTGTGCGTCCTGCGCGTCTGAAATCGGTTGATGAGCTGCGTGTCTTGACCGCCTCTGAGGGGCCGTTGGTCGCAATCGAGGCTAGGCGGAAATATGCAGATCTGCTTGCCAGCGCACAGGCCAATAAGATTGATCCGATGATCCGCGCGCGGCTAGAGCAAGCACCGGTTCTCAGCGACGCGCAATATGCCGGTTACCTGCACAAGCGGGAACAGTTGATTTCTGCCGCCCGCGCCGAGATCGGGAACAGGCTGCTCGCCTTTCCTACAGTACCCTCGCTGCGCCATTCATTACCTGTTTACCAGAACGACCCAGACGCGGCACAGGAACTGAACGCCAGATTGCTGGCCGCCACAATGGTCGGCAGCCTTTTGGACTGGCCCGGTCTTGCTGTGCCGCTGCGCGACGCGGGTGGCCGGGTCGAGGGTTCGATCCTGCTATCGGCCGCGTCCGGAAATGACGATGGGCTGCTGTCCCAAGCCGAACGGCTCGTTCCCGCACTTACCCATCCAATCTTAAACACGTAAGGGAGAATGAAATGACAAAGAAAATTTTTGTCGCTTATGGCGTGGATGTCGATGCCGTTGCCGGCTGGCTCGGTTCATATGGCGGTGAGGATTCGCCTGACGACATCTCGCGCGGGATGTTCGCGGGTGAAGTCGGTTCGCCGAGATTGCTGAAACTGTTCGAAAAATATGGCATCAAGACAACCTGGTTCATTCCGGGCCACTCGATTGAGACCTTCCCCGAGGAAATGGCCGCGGTTGCCAAGGCAGGTCACGAAATCGGCATACACGGCTATTCGCATGAAAACCCAATTGCGATGACCCGAGAGCAGGAAACGGCCATCCTCGACAAGTCGATTGAGCTGGCAACAGCCCTGAGCGGCAAACGCCCGACCGGTTACGTTGCACCGTGGTGGGAGTTCTCGAATGTCACCAACGAACTGCTGCTGGAACGCGGGATCAAATACGACCACTCGCTGATGCACAATGATTTTCACCCCTACCGGGTGCGGGTCGGCGATAGCTGGACCAAGATCGACTATAGCCAGCATCCCGATAGCTGGATGAAGCCGCTGGAGCGGGGCGAGGAAACCGACCTGATCGAAATCCCTGCCAACTGGTATCTGGATGATCTGCCGCCGATGATGTTCATTAAAAAATCGCCGAACAGCCACGGTTTCGTCAATCCGCGCGATATTGAGCAAATGTGGAAGGATCAGTTCGATTACGTCTACCGCGAAAACGACTATGCCGTTTTCACCATGACCATTCACCCTGATGTTTCGGGCCGTCCACAGGTTCTGCTGATGCATGAGCGGCTGATCGAATACATCAACAGCCACGAGGGCGTGCAATGGGCCACCTTCGACGAGATCGCTGACGACTACAACGCACGAGCGCCACGCAAGTCGTGATCAAATCGGGCAGGCGGGACCGCGACCCGCCTGTCCGGTACAGAGGACCATAATATGTGCGGATTATGCGGAATATTTGGTACAGACAATCACTGGAGTGCCGCAGGGCGTGAAACAGGCGCTTCGGCAGATCCGGTGCAACGGCGTCGAGATCGTGCTGATCGAATTGCCGCAGTAAATCGGATGCTGGCCCACAGACGCATTCAACTTTCAGATTGGCAGGGTCAAAGTTACGTCCTACGAAATATGACCGGCCATACGGCCATTGTCAGCAACGTAACAGAAGTATGGGCCGCGCTGGAGACAGAATTCGGTAACAGCTTCGACCCATTGGACGAAGCGAACTTCCCTTGTGCGGAGGATGGGAAATGAGCCAACGGTCTCTTGTTCCAATCACTCTTCTGACAGGTTTTCTGGGTGCAGGAAAAACGACATGGCTCTCAGCTGCGTTGCAGAGTGAAACTGCCGACCGGGTCGCAGTTCTTGTGAATGAATTTGGTGAGGTTGGCATTGATCACATATTGGTCGGGGAAATTGCGCCGGACACTGTGCTGCTCAACTCAGGGTGCGTCTGCTGCCAGATTCGCGGGGAACTGAAAGACGCGATTCTGAATTTGTTAACTCGGGCCCACTGCGGCGAAATCCCTCAATTTGACCGAATTGTAATAGAAACCACCGGGCTGGCCGATCCATCACAGATCCTTTCCACGCTAACTTTCGACCCAGTGCTGCATAACCAGGTCGTCTTGCAGGATGTTGTTACCGTGGTCGACGTAATGAACGGTGCATCTTTGCATGCTGATCAGCCTGAATGGGTCGCGCAAGTGGCCGCAGCCAGCACGATCCTGATATCAAAAACAGATCTTGTTCCGGAAGCTTTACTGCCGGACCTGCAGCTACGGCTAAGTTTGATCAACCCGGTCGCACGACAACTGGACGCCCAGCAAAATCTGACGTTCGCTGATATTACGTCCAGTTCGAGCATCGACCTGAACAGCCTGCAGTTTCCCGGGTCGGCCCATCGCGACGGTACCGGGGCGGCGACCCTTGGCCTGACTTTTGACACGTCACTGGACTGGACATCTTTTGTAGTCTGGCTGTCTGCTGTGATCCAACGACACGGTGCCAATCTTCTGCGCGTAAAATGCTTGTTGAAAACGCAAGAAGGGGTTGTTCTGATTGATGGCGTTGGACACACGCTGCATCACCCGCGTCATCTTGACAGTGAAATCGCTTCCAATCAAAAGTCGCACCTCGTATTCATTGCGCGTGATCTCGATATGGTTCGATTGCGCGCTTCTTTCGAAGCTTTCTTGAACGTAAAGGTATCGTAACGGGCGGAGTGAAGAATGTCTGAGCCAGTGACAACGCCCTTTGTGAACACCACTCCGGCGGTGCTTCGCGTGTTGGGTACTGGCGTGACGCTGATCGATACGATTCATGCCTCTGCCGAGGCCGATCTGGGGATCCGTCTGGAGTTTACCGCTTTGGATGGGATCAAGTCACAACGTCGAGGCGTGCTGGCGCCAGACAGTTTTGATATCTACGATCAGTGGTTTCACGATCTTGACCTGGTATGGCCAGCAAGGTCACTGCGCCCGATTGATGTGGCCCGGATCAAGTGTTGGGACCAGGTAAGCAACTGGGCTGTATTGCGCCCCGAGCCAAACAGCCATGTACCAAGCGGAACACCTCTGGACCGGCTTTATGTGCAGGAAAATGGCGAATTAGGAAGCGCTGTCTCTGGGCGTATTTCGATGCTGCCGACAGTCTACAACGCCGACAGTTTTGCAATCGTAGGAGAAAGCTCCGTACCCGAACCTACCAGTTGGGGAGATCTTTTATCTGAACAATGGCGCGGTCGCGTCGCTATTCAGGCAGACGCCGCCATTGGTGTGCCCGACCTTCTACTGGCTTTGCGTGCGCGGGGTGAGTTTCTTTGTGACAACCCCGGCAATTTGACCTTAAACGAAATCAAAAGCTTCATCCGGTTGGTCAAGCAATATCAACTTGCGGGTCATTTTGCTGGTTTCTGGACTGACAGAACACCCAGCCCCGATAACGGCGCCACGCTGTCGACAATGTGGTGGTCGAACTATCTGTCTCAAAAGGCAAAAGGCATACCAATTCGGATGTGTTCTCCTTCGGAAGGGTATCGGGGATGGTGCGGAGGTATGGCGCTTTCGCAGAAAATGGATAAGCGCACGGAAGAGCTTGCATACGCCTATTTGAACTGGTGGTTGTCGGGCCCGGCTGGTGCAATCATGGCCCGCAATGGCGCATACATGGTTGCTCCGGATGCGGTACGCAAAAACCTTTCTGTCAATGAATGGAATTTCTGGTATGGCGGAGAGCCGGCCGTTTCGAAAATACATGATGCCTTTGGCAACGTCGTCTACTTACCCGGCGAACGTCGCGAAGGCGGTAGTTACGAGACCCGGCAAGGGCAAATCGCAATCTGGAATTCCGTGATGGAGGAACACAATTTCCTGGTGAGGTTGTGGGATTTAATCACCATGGATGCACTCATATAGTGACAGTGTAACGGTGCCATGTGCCGAAAAAATTGGGCCGCCAACAATGGCTCGACAGTCAGCCAAAACGGACACTGGTCCTCTTAAATTTTGTCAGCGGGCTTGCCGAACCCTGAAAATCTGGTCTTAGGGCGGGGGTCGCTTTGGCATACCGAATCCGCCTTACTAAATTGTTTATTCTGCTACTATTCCGCGAGCAACAAGTGTGCATCAGCTTTCGCATTAGCTACAAAGGCAGTGTGGCGCTTATCGCCAAGTTCCTGACATTCTGTTGCGGCTTCGTATATCCGCTGAGCGCCAACATACATTCGACGCGTGAACTCGTCCCAAAACTCTAACGCCGAACACGGAGCAAGTTAGCTCAATTCACCTCATTTCCAAGAATTTCACGCATACGCGTAATGGCAATTAGGGTATGATGTTATTGAGTCTGAACGAAATAGAAGGAAGGCCGCGCAGCATGGCGAGGATACCGTCATTGAAGAGCATTCAGGCCTTTGAGGCCGCTTGCCGACATCTGAGCTTTAAGGACGCCGCAGATGAGTTGTGCGTGACGCCGACAGCCGTGTCACATCAAATTAAGTCGTTGGAAGAACAACTGGGCGTATCTCTTTTTCACCGGTTGACGCGTGCGCTGAAGCTGACGGAGGAAGGTGCCAACTACGCTCCTTACATAATCGCCGCTTTCAAGAGTATTGAGGCCGGCTCTCTCGCCCTTGAGGAAGACGTGCTGGGTGGGACCTTGACCATTTCAACGACTGGTTCATTTGCCGCCAATTGGCTTAGTCCCAGGCTGCGCAGTTTTTACGAGGAATATCCTGAAATCTCGGTTCGCGTTTTGTCCAGCGATCAATTGGTGGATTTCAAGTCAAGTAACGTAGACGTTGCTATTCGCTATGGGTTTGGTGACTATCCTGACAGTAATGTCGTCTGGGTTTTGAATGACCGGGTCGCACCCGTTTGCAGCATTGAAAAGGCAAGAGAACTGACGTCGCCTGCCGATTTGCTGGAGGCAAAGCTGATAGAATATCAGTGGAGTGGGTACTCCGAGGCGGATCCAAGCTGGGAGCGGTGGATGGATGTTGTCGGGCTGAAGGACAGCAACGTCGAACCCTACGTCACTTACTCTGAAGAACATATCTGCTTATTGACCGCTAGTGACGGCCATGGGGTTGCATTGGTCAGCCTTTTGGCCGCCGCGCGTTTTCTGGAAAAGGAAATGCTGGTCGCACCTTTTGACACGTCGCTGGAAAACAAGAGTTACTACCTTGTTTGCCCTGAAACTTACGCCAATCGCGCTCGGGTGCGGGTATTCCGTGAGTGGTTGCTGGATCAGGCGGACGAGTTTCGCGACAGTGCAGTGGGCCAGAGGTTTTTCGAGGACTGAACCCGCAAAACCGATCTAATCCATCGGTTGAATTTTTGTCATTTCTCAATTGTGCCAAAGCATGCGTTTCTGGACTCTCAAACAGGAGTTTCCGCTTATGCAGCAATATATCCCGTCGCAACCCGATGGCTTTAACAAAAGTATGAAAAGCGCCATTTCTGATGACGGCGTCCCGGTGCTTTCAAAGCACTACGTTGTTCCCGCGCGATGTGGTGTGGCAGTTCGTTTGGCTGCAGGGCACAGTCTGACAATCACCAATCCGACGGGCTGGCAAGTCTGTGATTTCTGGGCGTTTAATGCGAGTGATACTCAGGAATACATGTCGATGCCACACGTTCATACAGATCTTCTTTCCATCTCTCCCGAAGTGGGTGACAAACTGGTCAGCAATCTGCGCAACCCTTTGTTGACCGTGATCCAAGACAGCTCACCTGGTGTACACGACACGCTTATCGCAGCCTGCGACGCCAATCGATACAAACAGCTTGGTTGTGCGGAATATCATGACAATTGTGCCGACAATCTCAGGCAAGCAATGATTGCAATTGGGCAAGTGGCACCCGTTGTGCCTGCGCCCTTCAACCTTTGGATGAACGTTCCGGTCCTTGTCGAAGGCGGACTTCAATGGGCGCCGCCAGTTTCCAAGCCAGGCGACACGATAACTTTCAAAGCAGAGATGTCGGTCTATGCGGTCATGTCTGCATGTCCGCAGGACATTACACCGGTCAATGGGGATGAAGGTACACCCAGCTCGTTGGAATTTGTTGTAAATGCCGGCTGATAGTAGAGCCATATTCGCGGCAAAGTGGGTCATTGTTGATGCGTTTCACAGTCATAAGAACCACGCGATTTATGTCAGCCAGGGAAAAATCTGCGACCTTGCACCGTTTCCGGAACTAAGGTCGCGCTACCCTGAAGCAACGCTGCACAAAGACGAAAGTACCGTGATCGCACCGGGTTTCGTGAATGCTCACCACCATTGTTTTGGGGTGAATCTGGTGAATCAAGGGATTTTTGACGATGTCTTGGAACCTTGGATTTTGTCCGCTGCCGGAGCTGCGGACATCTCGTCCAGAACGGCCACAGAATACGCCTCACTACGGCTACTAAAAAGCGGGGTAACGGCCGTTGTGGATTGCTGTACAGCCGCAGAGACCGTGGCGCTTTCCGAAAGTAAAATCAGGGAAAAAATCCAAGTATTTTCGAGTCTGGGTCTTGCCTGCGCAGTCGCACCCGGAGAACGCTGGCAAAATCGGCTGGTGCACCCCGATGGGCAGGATCAAGCTTTCCTTGCGTCATTGCCTGAAAGCTTAAGAGGAACGCTGCAGCGCAAACACATTTCTCGCAAACGCTTGGAACCGGAAAACTACGTAAACCTGATTTCCCGATTACACGAAGAATACCGGGGAACGGATACCGTGGATATTTGGTTTGGGCCAACGGCACCCCACTGGACGGGGCGACGGCTTTTGCGCGACATCGGCCGAACGGTACGGGAAAAAGGTGTGCGCGTTCAAACCCACGCGGAAGAGTCCTTACTGCAACATCGGACCATTGGGGGTGCTGATTTTCCGACTTCCATTAGCGAATTGGCCCAGTCCGGCTTGTTAAGTGAAAATCTGTCGTTGGCGCACATGGTCTGGGCCGATGACAAAGATCTGAACCGTGTTGCCGATATGGGGGCTCATATCGTTTGCAACCCCAGTTCAAATTTGCGGTTGCGGTGTGGGATCGCGCGCGCACCAAGAATGAAGAGTTTGGGGATAAATCTTGCGCTTGGGATGGATGGCACGAGCCTGGCAAATGATGATGACATGTTCGCAGAGATGCGCCTGGCCCGGAACCTCTATTGGTCTGACGATCCGACACAACCGGACCTGAGCGCACAAGACGTCTTTGACATGGCAACAATGGGCGGCGCGCGCCTGATGGGTATGGATCAACACATTGGCAGCCTCTCAATTGGCAAACGCGCCGATTTTCAAATTGTAAACCTGAACCGCCTGAAAGGACCTTGGCTGGCCGAGCATGTTGATCCGGTTGAGCTGCTGGTGAGCAGTGCAAAGTCTACGGACATCCAAAAGGTTTACACTGGCGGTTCATTGGCAGTTGTAGACGGAGAAACATGTGGTCGCGACGAGCACGATGTTCTTCAGAACGTGGCCGAAGAAATGCAACGCGCAACCGACCAAAAACTCAGCACGAAGGACTACGCCACCCTTAGGTCTTGCCTGATGCGCTGGTACGAGAACTGGTTGGCAGACAACGTCAGACCTGCGTGACAAAAGAGCAGGACACTGAAAAATAAAATCGTCCGGCACAATGGCGCAAGAAGCGCCCGTGCAATCACATCTGGTATTGGTGCAGATTGTCTGATCCACTTTCAAAAGCAACCTATGGTCATGATCGGCTGTATCCAATTTCCATAGGCAGATATGGACCAACGGCATTGCCAAGTTGTTTTCTGCAGTGTCTGAAAAATTGGCACAGACTGGTTCATACTGCTGTTTCGGCAGTGTAGTTGGCCCAGAGGTTAAATGCATCGTTGCGGGCGTGGCGGTATGAGGCGGCGGTGAGTTGATAACGGCAGGGGCAGAAGATCAGATCGATCCGGTCATGCGCGGACAGAAACCTCTGAGCTAGCCAGTTGGATTTGAACCAACCGAACATCTTCGCCCGTTTGTGGGCCTGTCTGTGCGATACTTCGATCGCGGTGTTGAGACCTTTGTGGGCGCGGCGGTCAGTGTCTGGGGCCAGAGCTTTGATTGGTTTAATATAGCTGCGCAATTTGTTGGTGATCACGACCCATAGTTGGCCAAACTGCGAAACCAGTCTTTGAAAAACCGCTTCTCGGCTTTTGCATTCCTGCGCGTTTGCACGAGAATATCGACAACACCTCCATTTGCGTCGATCGCCCGCCACAGCCGGATTGCTTCCCAAATGACCATCACACCCCGCGCTGCCAACAGGATCTCGACAAGTGCCGTGTTCAGAAGCGCGGCGAATTGGTCGATATTCTCACGGCACTGACATAGCTTTATCAAACCTGGTCAACAACTTGGCAATACCACATATTCAGCTAAAGCCGCCCGGCTGCCACTTTCCCAGATCAAGTTCAGCCAGTGGGCAAAGGCCCTAGAAAACTGCGTTTCGCTGCCAAAGTCACCATAGTATTGGCGTTGTTCGACCCAAAGGGCTGGATCAGCTTTGGACGCCAGCGCGGTTTTCTGCAAACTCTCCCATTGGGGGTCGTTGGGGGCAATTTCAGAACCATCCTCACGGACACCCGCACACATCCGGCACCAGAACGCCGCGGCCAATGCGAGCCCGTTTGTGGATGACCCTGACGCAAGTGCATCGCGCAGGGATGGCAGTAAAAATCCGGGATGCCGTGCAGATCCGTCAAACGCCACCCGGCGCGTTGTATCGTGAATCGCGGTGTTGGCAAATCGCTTTGCAACCAGCCCAAGATACTCCGTCGATGTCGTTCCGGGGACAGCCTTCACATGGGGCAGGATTTCTTCAGCTTGAACTTTCTGGAAAAACGCCGCGATATCTGGGTCGTGCATACAGCCTGAAATCGTCGGTACATTCAGAATTTCCCCGACATTTGCGAGCAACTGGTGGCCCCCGTTCAATATCCGAAGTTTCATAGCTTCATAGCTGTGAACATCGTGGGTCAGCGTTACCCCGACCTGTTCGAGGGGTGGACGCCCGGCGCAGAAGTCATCCTCGATCACCCATTGGCGAAAATTCTCATGTGAAACTGGAGCACGATCGTCGAGGCCGAGCGCGAGGCATTGCGAGACGACATGGTCTGTCGTCGCGGGTACAATGCAATCCACCATCGAATTGGGGAACGCACTGTTTTCGTCAATCCAATCAGCCAGATCCGGGTCGGACATACGCGCCAGGCCAACTACGCAGTTGCGCAGAATTGCGCCGTTTCCCTGAAGGTTGTCGCAGCTCAGCGTCGTAAATGGTTTGATACCACCGGCCCGGCGTTGCTTTAGCGCTGCAACTATGGCGCCAAAGGCCGTGCGGGGCTGGTTCGGGTTTTCCGCGTCATGGCGAATATCTTCTTGATCAGTGTCCAAGATCCCGGAGTTGGCATCCAGATAATAACCGCCCTCGGTTACTGTCAGCGACACAATCCGTATGGAAGGATCAACCATCTGCCGTATCAGAGCAGCGTTGCCCGCCTCAATCGGCAGGTAGTCAATCATCGGACCAATCACCTCGGCTGATATCCCATGCGGATCCAGTTCAATGAGCGTTGTCAGACAGTCCTGCGCAAGCAGTCTTTCTCGCATCTCGGCGTCATAACTTCGTACGCCAGCCCCGATGATTGCCCAGTCATGGGCCTGTCCATGCTGCAATAGCTGGTGAATATACCAAGCCTGGTGTGCGCGATGAAAATTGCCTAGTCCGATGTGTACTATGCCCGGACTCAGATCCGTTACCTGGTACGTCGGCACTTTGACAGTCGCTGGCAGGTTTGACAGGTTGTCACGCCGCAGCCGCACCGGAGGTTTTGCATTCGCCACAGGGTCCATCAGCTCATCCAGTTTCCGCCATCGACGTTGTAGGTTTGTGCGACGATGTACTTGGCCTCATCCGAGGCGAGAAATACCGCCATGCCGGTCAGGTCTTCAGCGCGCCCCATCCGGCCATAGGGAATGGCTGCTGCCACTTCGCGCTTCTTTTGGCCGGGGGGTTTGCCTTCATGTTTCGCGAAAAACGCATCAACGCCGTCCCAGTGTTCGCCGTCGACTACACCGGGGGCAATGGCATTTACGTTTATTCCATGAGAGATCAGGTTTAGGCCTGCCGATTGTGTCAGAGAGATGATTGCCGCTTTGCTGGCGCAGTAGACCGCAACCAAAGGCTCGCCCCGCCGTCCGGCCTGCGACGCCATGTTAATGATCCGACCTCTTGTTCCCTGCGCGATCATGTGGCGGGCGACCGCTTGCATTGTGAAAAGCACGCCAGCGACGTTGATGTCAAAAACGCGGTTGTAGTCGGCACGCTCGATCTCAACGATTGGTGCGGCAGTGAAGATAGCAGCGTTGTTGATCAGAATGTCGATGGGTCCGAAACGGTCGGTTGTTTTCTCTACGGCCTCGTCGATGCTTTGCTGATTGGTCACGTCCATTTTGATGGCGAATGCTGCCTCGCCAATCTCTGCGGCCGCACCCCGCGCACGCTGGATGTCGATATCAGCTATCGCGACGCGCGCGCCCTCTGCCACATAGGCCTTGGCAAAGGCGAACCCGATGCCGCGCGCGGCCCCTGTGATCAGGGCGGTTTTGCCTGCCAGACGTGTCATTCGATCCGCAAGCCTTTCGCGTTAAATCGATGGATTACATCGGCCCGTGGTGTCAGATGAATGCGGTCCCCGTGGCGGAAGCCGACCTCGCCATCGGCACGGACGGTAATCGTTTCTGCCAGACCGGTTTCGTGAATATGGAAGAACGTGTCAGATCCAAGGTGTTCCGAAACGCTGACGACCCCGGACCAGTCACCTTCGGATTCCGAAACTGCGATGTGTTCAGGCCGGATTCCGATGGTGTGAGCCCCGTGTTTTGCTGCTTCGGGTCCCTCGATAAAGTTCATCTTTGGTGAGCCTATGAACCCGGCGACAAACAGGTTGCGCGGCGTCCGATAAAGCTCCAGCGGGCTGCCGACTTGCTCGATCACTCCGGCTTGAAGCACGACGATCTTGTCGGCCATGGTCATGGCTTCGACCTGATCGTGGGTCACGTAGATCATTGTGGTCGCCAGACGCTCATGCAATTCACTGATTTCCAACCGCATGCCAACGCGCAGTGCGGCGTCGAGGTTCGACAGCGGTTCATCGAACAGGAACGCAGCGGGCTCGCGAACAATCGCCCGACCTATGGCAACACGCTGGCGCTGGCCACCGGATAACTGGCCAGGACGACGGTCAAGATAGTCTGTCAGGTTCAAAACGGCTGCCGCGCCTTCGACGCGTTTGTCGATTTCGGCCTGATCCAGCTTCGCCATGCGCAGAGGGAACGCGATGTTCTTGCGTACCGTCATATGCGGGTAAAGTGCGTAGGACTGGAACACCATCGCCAACCCACGTCTTGCGGGGGGTACGTCGGTGGCATCTGCCCCATCAATGTCGATAGAGCCCGAAGTGATATCCTCCAGCCCTGCAATCAAGCGTAAAAGCGTGGACTTGCCGCAACCCGAAGGTCCAACAAAGACTGTGAACTCACCGTCCTCGATGGTCAGGTCCAGCGGAGGAATGACCTCAACATCGCCGAAGCTTTTGGTCACGGACTTGAGTTGAATACGTCCCATGAGAAGTCTTCCTTATTTCACAGCGCCGAAGGTCAGGCCGCGGACAAGTTGTTTCTGGCTGAACCAGCCAAGGATCAGGATCGGCGCAATCGCCATGGTCGAGGCCGCGCTGAGCTTGGCAAAGAACAGGCCTTCTGGGCTGGAATAGCTGGCGATGAAGGCCGTTAGCGGTGCAGCATCCACGGCTGTCAAGTTGAGCGTCCAGAATGCTTCGTTCCAGGCCAGAATGAAGTTCAACAGCACGGTCGAGGCGATGCCGGGAATGGCCATGGGTGTCAGGACATAAAGGATTTCCTCTTTCAACGTCGCACCGTCCATCCGCGCGGCTTCCAGAATTTCACCCGGAATCTCGCGGAAATAGGTGTAGAGCATCCAAACGATGATCGGCAGGTTGATGAGCATCAGCACGACGACCAGCCCTCCGCGCGTGTCCAGCAGGCCCAGTCGGATGAACAACAGGTAAATCGGGTATAGAACACCGACCGCAGGCAACATCTTGGTGGACAGCATCCATAGCAGGATGTCCTTGGTTCGCTTGGATGGCACGAATGCCATCGCCCATGCGGCGGGGACGGCGATGATAACGCCGAGAATAGTCGAACCCCCGGCTATGATGACCGAATTCCATAGGAACCGCATATAGTCGGACCGTTCCTGCACAATGGCGTAGTTTTCCAACGTCCAGTTGAAGTTCAGGAACAGCGGCGGGCTGGCGATCGCCTGCGCCTCGGTCTTGAAGCTGGTCAGGATGGTCCAGAGTATCGGGAAAAAGATCAGCAAACCAACGGCCCAAGCGAGGGCGGTATTCAGCGATTTGCGGCGGGTTGTGACTGCGCGGGCCATTGTCTTACCTCCTCACGCGTCCAGGTTCTTGCCGACGATGCGCATCAGGAAGATGGCGACAATATTGGCTAAGATGATTGCGTAGACACCTCCTGCGGATCCGAGGCCAACGTTCTGGCTTTCCAGCACGCGCTGGAAGATCAGGTAGGTGAGCGTACGGGTGCCGAATGCGCCGCCGGTGGTCACGAAGATCTCTGCGAAGATCGACAAAAGGAAGATCGTCTGGATCAGGATCACAATGGTAATCGCGCGGCTCAGATGCGGCAGGATGATGTGGTAGAAACGCTTTAGGACTGGCGCGCCGTCCATTTCGGCGGCTTCCAGCTGTTCACTGTCCAGCGATTGGATCGCGGTCAGCAGGATTAACGTTGCGAAAGGCAGCCACTGCCACGAGACGATCATGATGATCGAGGTCATTGACGCCTCAGAAAGCCATGAAATCGGCTCAGCCCCGAAAAGGCGCCACAGATGGGCCAGCAGGCCGTTGACCGGGTCCATGAACATGTTCTTCCAAACCAGCGCAGACACGGTGGGCATGACGAAGAATGGTGCGATCACGAGGATGCGAACAACGCCTTGCCCCCACATTGGTTGATCCAGCAGCATTGCCAGCAGCACGCCCAGAATGACCGTGATTACCAGAACCCCGCCAACGATCACCAGCGTCGCCTGAACTGCGGGCCAAAAGGAACTTGAGGAAACGAACCGGACGTAGTTGTCGAAGCCGACCCAGCCCAGATCACCTCCGCGCAGTGGCAGGTATTTCTTGAACGAAAAGTACAGCGTCATCGTCAGCGGCACGAGCATCCAGCCAAGCAGCAGGACCACTGCGGGTGCCATCATCAGGCGAGCAACGGATCGGGAATGTTGAGTTGCCATGACGCAAACCCTCTCTGTTCAGGCATAACTCAGCCTGCGAGAAAAACGCGAGTTGTGGAAGGGTTGAGCGGGGGGCAGATCGCTGCCCGCCCGCCGGGGAGGATGCCTCAGTAGCCTGCGGCTTCCATTTCTTCAGCGGTGAAAGCCTGCGCTTTGGCAAGGGCTTCATCCACCGTTTGCTGTCCGGCATACACCGCCGAGAATTCCTGGCTCACCTGTGTGGCTATGCCTGCGAATTCGGGGATCGCGACGAACTGGATTCCGGTATAAGGCGTCGGCTGGGCGCAGCAGTTCTGCGGATCAGCCATCAGGATTGATTCCAGCGTCATCTTGGCGAAGGGGACTTCCTTGTAGTTCGGGTTCTCATAAAGCGAGGTCCGCGCCCCCGGAGGCACATTGGCCCAACCTTCGTTTTCGGCCACCAGTTCGATGTAGTCTTTCGAGGTGGCCCATTCGATGAACTGCTTCGCGGCATCCTCTTGTTGCGTACCGGCTGGGATCGCCAGTGCCCAGGCCCAAAGCCAGTTGGCGCGCTTGTCGACGCCTTCCGAGTTTGGCGCCAAGGCAAAGCCCACCTTGTCAGCCACGGTTGAATCGTCGGGGTTTGTCACAAATGACGCCGCAACGGTCGCGTCGATCCACATACCGCATTTGCCCTGTTGAAACAGCGACAGGTTTTCGTTGAAACCGTTGGTGGCATAGCCCGCCGGACCGGATTCACTCATCATATCTACGAAGAAGGTCAGCGCCTCTTTCCATTCGGGCTGATCGAACTGGGGTTTCCAATCTTCGTCAAACCAGCGTGCGCCAAAGGAGTTTCCGGTCACGGTGATGAAGGCACCGCCCTCACCCCAGCCCGCCTTGCCGCGCAGGCAGATGCCGTTGATGTCATTGTCGCGGTCTGTCATGGCCGCAGCGGCTTCGCGGACGAATTGCCAGGTCGGCGCCTCGGGCATTTCCAGACCTGCTGCCTCCATCAGGTCGGTACGATACATGATCATCGAGCTTTCGCCGTAGAACGGCGCGGCATACAGCGTGCCCTCGTGGCTAAGGCCACCCGCCATCGCGGGCAGGATGTCGTCCACGTCATATTCAGCCGACATGCCATCAAGCGGAACAAGCCAGCCGTTCGCGCCCCAGATCGGGGTTTCGTACATGCCGATGGTCATGATGTCGAACTGACCACCCTTGGTCGTGATGTCGGTGGTTACGCGCTGACGCAGCACGTTTTCCTCAAGTGTCACCCACTCGACATCGATACCCGTCGCTTCGGTGAATTTGTCGGTATAGCCCTGCATCCGGATCATGTCGCCGTTGTTTACGGTGGCGATGGTGATGGATTGCGCGTGGGCTGCTGCCGTGGCGACGAAAGTCATTGCAGTCGCCGCACGAAGTGCGTGCTTCAGATACATCCCTGTCCTCCCTGAGCTTGGATGTCGTGCTGTTAGCCTAGGGTGTAAATTATCGCGCAGTCAATAAAAACTTTACGCGCGTTAAAAAAAGGAGTTATGCGGAGTCCCTTAAAACGAGCCTTGCTGGGAACAGCGTCTCGGTTCGAGACTCAAATTTCCCACCATTTTCAATAAGTTCAAATAGGGTTTCGACACTTCGCCCGGCGACGTTGTCATAGTCATGCGCAGCCGTCGTCAACGAAGGGCATGTAAATTTTGCGAACGGATGATCGTCATTCGAGGCGACGCGCAGCGTACAATCTTCTTTCCGACCGACCCGAATCCCTTGTTCGAAACAGGCAGCAAGAAAGCCAATGGCAAGCCGGTCATTGCTGCACAAAACGGAATCCGTTCTCAGAGCACGCTCCTCCAATACTTTCAGCGCACCCTTGTGCCCGATCTCTTCAAACGCCCAACCTTTGCCGTCTACCTTGATGATGTGTGGCTCAAACCCCAGGCGCTCCATCACTTCAACATAGGCCTTCCTGCGTTTGTTGGCGTTCGGGTTCGCAGGCGTACGCATTTCAAAGAATGATGGGGGCTCGCCCGTCCGGGTCATGTATTCCACGGTCTGCGACACAAAGCTGAAATTGTCGGATCCGATGAATGCAGCCCCCAGACCCTCAATGTTGCTGTCAAACAAGACAGTGGGAACATTGGCACAGAATTTTTCTATCGCTGAGCGGTCCGAAATCCGGCCTAATGGGGCCAAAAGAACCCCTGCGGGCTTCATAGATTGCAAACCATCCAATATTTCACTTTCCAGCTTTTGTTCGCCATGAGAGCTGAACAAGGATGGGCGATACCCAGCAGCAATACAGCTCTGCTCCAGATAGCGCGCAATTTCGGCAAAGAACGGATCGGCCAGATAGGGAACCACGATGCCGATATTCTTGGTCAGTTTCCGGTTCTGGTTCACAGCATAGATGTTCGGACGGTAATCAAACCGTTCAAGAGCTTCTTCTATGCGGGCTTTTGTCGTTGGGCGGACGCTGTCGGGATCCTGGAAGTATTTAGACACCGTGGGTCGCGATATACCGCTGAGGGCTGCGAATTCTTCCATATTCTTTATCTTGGTCATACCAATCTGCCTGCCGATCATGGCTATCTTGCTCTTTTCGTACTTTTACATAATCTTTGCGCGCGTCAAGAAAATCAATGGCCCGAATGGTTCGGCATGTTTTTGGACAAGGAGCTTGAGTGTGTCTCGACCGCGGGAACATCACAGGCAACCGCAGGATACAACGTCACCTCATTTTTCAGTACCGTTTGCATGCCGGCATCCAAGGAATTTGAGCGTCGTCTTTTTACAAAAGACCCGCGATTTCCACGCTATACCAAGTGGTTTTCGACAAAAAACCGATACTCACTGCAGGCCTAAATTCCCTTGCGGATTCACCGAAAAATTCGTTGATCTTGGCGCAGTCAGTCCAGCCTCAGCGTATCGCTGCCAATACTGCACTATGGCGTTTTCCCGCTCTGACAGAAATTGCACCATCAACATATTCATTTTCGTGATTGCCATCTTAATGCGTTGCGGTAACCTCCGTCAGGTCTGACGCATTCTGAAAAGTAGGGCCATACTGCCATTTCTAGTCTGAGAATATGGAGACGTCGCATGACATCCGGTTTAAAGATTCACGCGATCTTACTTGGCACTCTTTTTGCCGTTATGCCCGGATGCGGCGGCAATGCTCAGGATCGAGCAAGCAAAGCAGGGGCTTTAGGACATAGTGAAGCTGCAGATGCTTCGGCTACGCAAGTCGCCGCGGTAGATTCGAGCACCTACGCTGGCCGCATACAGGTCAAATTGGATTCAAGCATCTCTCTTCGCGACACCCCTGTTTCGATCCCTGTTTATGCCGGACTTCAGGAAGCTGGTCCAACACGGCTGCGCCTTAGGGCACTTGTGGACCTTCGCGATTTGCAATTGAAGGCACCGGACATCCTGACAGGGCCACTGGAAGAAAGCTGCAACCGTCAGATATACTTGGAGGTAAGTGACATTGCTGCCCAAGGTGACAATGTGCGGGTCGAAGGGGCGACACGCGCGCAGTTTTCAAGATGTAACCGCAATGAAGAACCGGGGCTAAGATATTTTGGAGTAACCGTAGATGTGGTGGCTGTTGGCAAGGCAGAAGTAAGAGACCAATGCCTGTATTTCACACTTGATGGACTCGATCTCGATCCTCGTGGGCTCATCGGAGGTGCCGCCAACATCTTTGGCATTACAAACCGTATCAAAACTGCCGTCCTTGAAAAAGCCGGGGAGGTACTGGCTGCGAACCCCATATGCCCCCCATTGCCTGAAAGCTTCTCGGTGCTTGATCCTAATTATGAAAGCGGCGGGACGCGCGAAATTGAGCCCGGTGGAATGGGAGGCGCCATAGTTGGCTCAGTCGATGTAAGTGCAGAAACTCTTGTAAAGCTGCTTGCCGGTTTGCAGGAACGTGGAGTGTTGGAGTTTGCGGAATGAAACTCTGGGTTTTTGTGATAAGTCTGACGATTTGTTGTCTTGCTGCACGCACGTCCGGAGCACAACAGGTTGACTTCGTTTTCGATGAAATTCTTGAGGCGGGTGATCTGGAACTGCCTTACAAACTCAACTTGGGTCTGAGCGCCACGGCACCTACCCGCGTCGGGGTAGATGCGCTGCTGGATCTGAGGGAAGTGCAAAAGATCATCCCTGAGCGGTTGGCGGATAATGCGCTTGTCGACGGCTGTGGAATGCAAGTGACGCTTAATGACCTCTCTATCCTTGCTGATGAGGACACCATCTCGCTTGACAGCCTTTTGGGGATAACGCGTTTCGACTGCGGCCGCATAAGCAGGCAGGATTTTAGGCGCGGCGATGAGTTGGGAAGCTTCTCGGCGCAATTATCCACCGTTGTGTCTGTCGAATTGCGCGACAACTGTGCCTACTTGAAGTTACCCGATCTGACCTTGAGCGGTCCGGAGTCAACCAAAGACAGGTTGTTGCAGGAGAATACTTTGTCCGAAGTGAAAAACTTTCTTCTCGCGGCGATAGATCTCGTCTTGAGTGAAACACCTCTTTGCCCGGAATTGCCCGCAGAACTTGCCTCTCTCGATCCCATCTATGAAAAGGGAGGTCCGCGAGAAATCGGAGATGGTGGCCTCGGCGTTTTGCTAAGCGGCTCTATTGATGTCGCCCCGTCAACGATCATCGACATGTTGCTGGTACTGCAGCGAGAAAAAGTCATACCTGCGCCACCATGAAAGCTCTAGCTGGCGCAAATTGGCAACCGGCACCAACCAGAATACAAACCGTTTTCTTCGTAGTCCTCTCCGAAACGTGCGAAGGTCCTTCACCTTACCCGCAGGGAGCGCCTTTTCGATCTTTGCAAGTCCGGCATCTGCAACAGAGCCGCCGAAACACATTGCTGCTAATTTTGCACAATGGCATTTTCCCACTCTGACAGAAATGCACGTTTCTTGAGTTGATCTAAGTAAACCAAAAGGCCGGGGCCAATTCGGATGCGGTTAAGGGCAACTTCGATCTGGTTCAGGTTGAGCGCCGGGTGGGTCAAAAGCTTAAACTCACTGCCGTGCGATCGTATCATCAAGTGATCCACGAACAGGCCTGCCAATTCAGAGGACTGGCTGTTGCGCGGGATCATTGCTGTTCGCAGCATGACAGTGGTGAAATCAGAGGGCAGAATGATCGCGAAATCATCGCGGTCTTCGCGGTTGAACGCATAGCTTGCCAGAACATTGTAGGCGATAAGCAATTCGCCGGTCTTCACCGCTTCGATCATATCAGAAGAACAGCAATATAACTGCGCCTCGAGCGCGCCCATCACCTCGGTCAGGCGCCAGTACGTCTCAGACGCACGGGTGTCCTGGGTCGCAAATAAATAGCCTAGGCCGGACTGCCGCACGTCATAGGTGCCGACCCGGCCGCGGAAAACGTCTGGATGTTGCCTCAGCAGGTTGATGAGATCATGGCGGTCGCGTGGAATGGGCAGATTCCCCAGCCCAGATTTGGAAACCACGATCGCAGCTGGTTCCTGGGTGAAGGCAAACAGCATGTCGTTCCAGACGGCCCAATCCGGAAGTGCATCGATTGATCTGATCTCGTATCGTTGAACCCAGCCATCATTGGCCAGCTTCGTCTGCAGATCCATTGCGCTGGAGATTGCGATGTCGAACGCCGCGCCTTCTTCGACAATTGCCTTTTGCAACTCGGTCGAGCTGACGACGGTATAGTCGATGGCAGTTCCCGGCTGCGCCGCGAGGAAAGATGCGATCATAGGCTCGAAAAACCGGATATCGGCGGTAGAGACGATTTTGAGCACCGTTTGGCTATCGCTTGGGCCGAAGCGCGCGAAGTCTTCGGTCTCGAAGGCAGTGGCCCATCCGGCTGTGAAGATCAGGACAATGTAAAGAGCAAACTGACGCATGCGCCGCCTCCGGTGTTGTTGCCGATCTGCATTTTGCCGCCATGAGCTTCGACAACCTCTTTCACGATAGTCAGGCCAAGCCCGGACCCAACGATATTCTGCGCGTTTGCGCCACGCGAGAAACGTTCAGTGAGGTGATCCAGCTCCGCTTCGGGAAAACCGAGCCCCGTATCGGTAATGGAAATACTGGCGGCCCCTTCCCGTTGGGTGAGGCTGACTGTAATTTGCGCCCCCGAAGGCGCATATTTCACCGCGTTATCGAGAAGGTTATGAAGCGCGTTTTGCAGTAGGATCGGGTCTCCGTCGATTATGATGTCCTCAGTGCCTGTCGCGTCGATGTCGATGTCCTTCAGGTCGGACACAGGGCGCAGGCGTTCAACGGTGTCATGAACCATGCGCAGCAGGCTGACTTCCTCGCGCAGCAAGTGATCCAGACGGAAGGTCACCATTGCATGGTCCAAAAGCTGACCTGCAGTTCGCGAACTGTCGTCGATTGCGTGGATCATCTCTTTGAGCGCAGCGCGGGTTTCGGGGTCATCCGATTTACGCTGAACAATTTCGGCTTTGGTCCGCACAACCGCCAGCGGGGTACGGACGCGATGGGCCGCTTCGGCTATGAAATCCTCGGACCGCATAAGGGAATGCTGCAATCGGCGCATCAAGGAATTCAGCGAGGTGACCAATGGAACCATCTCGGTCGGGACCGGCGCGGCGACGGGGCGCAAGTCCTTGGGACCCCTACGCGAAACCGAAGCTGTCAACCGGTCCAGCGGGCGGATCGTGCTTCGGGCGACTATGGTGGCCAACAGGACAGAGATTGCAAAGAACCCTGCTCCTATCCCCATGGATGTTCTCGAAATCCTGGCCAGTGCTTGTTTTTGTCCTGACAGCGTTTGCGCGACCGATACTTGAAGAAAGCTCTGACCAATGTCGGTCGACACGCGACGCTGGACCGAGGCAATCCGGACTTCTTCGCCGAGGAACTCAGCCGACAGAAACGCTGGCCCCCCGCCAGGCGTGCTTTCTGGGCTGGGTAAGTTCTGGTAACCGCTCAGGAATTCATCTCCCAGTTGAATGGCATAGAAAACGCGTTCATCCGAGATGCTGTCAAGCATCGACAGCGCAGAATAGGGAAGGTCGACATTTATCTGCCCGCCGCTAAAGCGGGCGCTGTCAAGGATCGAAAGCGCCGACGCGGCAAGCACATTGTCCTGGCTTTCCTGTGCGACCTGCCGCGCCACGGATTGCACCATGAAATACACCACCACAGCCAATACCGCTGCGCTGACCAACAAAGACAGCAAGAGCCTGCGGCGAATGGAGCCATGGGCAACCGGCGTGCTCATTCGGTTTCCAGCTTGTACCCGAGCCCGCGGATCGTGGTGATCCTTACGTTCGATTTTTGCAAGTGCCGTCTGAGCCGACCAACATAGACTTCAATCGCGTTTTCCGAGACCTCTTCGTCATACGAAAACAGCCGGTCAACCAAGGACGCTTTCGAAAACACCTGCCCGGGCGCGTTTGCGAGCACTTCGAAAAGACGCAACTCTCGGGTGCGCAACTGCACATCCTCATCGGGGAATTTCAGTGTACCCGAAAGCGAATCGAATTGCAGGTCGCCTAATGGCAACAGGTTCCGTGCTGCGCCACCGCGGCGTCGGAGCACGGCTCTGCAACGGGCCTCTAACTCGGAAAAATCAATTGGCTTGACCATGTAATCGTCGGCGCCAAGGTCCAAAAGACCGACCCGGTCTGCGACTTCGGACCGCGCCGTCAACACGATCACCGGGGTTTGGGATTCTTGCTTTCGATGCCGCGACAGAAAACCGCGGCCATCCCCATCGGGAAGCATAATATCCAGTAAAATCAGATCGTAACCGGTTGTCGCAACAAAATCATTCGCTGTTTCCAGATCGGCGGCATGATCGACGACGTGACCGTCAAGCACAAGCCGGTCAACCACCGCCCCTGCCAGTTGTACGTTGTCTTCGATCAATAAGAACCTCATTGCTCCCTTTTTACTCCATTTGCCACTTTTTTGACCCGTGTCAGCTTTGTGTCAGCTTCGCCCGTCAGCTTTCTGAGTCATGAGCGGTATGAGCCGCCAATGTCAAATGGGAGGACTAACACATGACATTCTCATTAGGCCGTCGTGCCATTCTTGCTGCCGCAGCGGCCTTTGCCATCACCGGGCCAGCGGCGGCCGAACCGGTGGTCGACAGCATCCACTTTCTGATCCCCGGCGGCGCTGGCGGCGGCTGGGACGGAACGGCCCGTGGAACAGGCGAAGCGCTGACCGGCGCTGGTCTGGTCGGCACCGCTTCTTACGAAAACATGTCGGGCGGAGGTGGCGGCAAGGCCATCGGCTATCTCATCGAGAACGCAGACAGCCAGCATGGCACGCTGATGGTCAACTCGACCCCTATCGTGATCCGCTCGTTGACAGGTGTGTTTCCGCACAACTTCCGTGACCTGACACTGGTTTCGGGCACCATCGGCGACTACGCCGCAATCGTTGTAAACAAGGACAGCCCGATCAATTCGATGAGCGATCTGCTTGCGGCCTTTGACGCCGACCCTTCGGGTACAGCAATTGGTGGTGGTTCGGTTCCGGGTGGTATGGATCACCTCGTGGCCGCCATGACGATGGAAGCCGCCGGGAAGGATGCGCTGGCCCTGAAATACATCCCCTACGATGCGGGCGGCAAAGCGATGGCCGCGCTGCTTTCGGGCGAGATCAAGGCCCTGTCCACCGGATTTTCCGAAGCCGTGGCACTGGCAGAAGCTGGTGAAGTCAAGATCATTGGTGTGACCTCGGACGAGCGCGTGGATGCCTATGCCGACGCCCCGACCATGAAAGAACAGGGCATCGACACAACTTTCGTCAACTGGCGTGGGTTCTTTGCCGCCCCGGGCCTGCCCGCGGAAAAGCTGGCCGCTTATCAGGAGGTCATCGCCAAAATGTATGACACTCCCGAATGGGAAGCCGTTCGTGCCCGCAACGGTTGGGTCAATATCCACAATTCGGGTGACGACTTTCAAACATTCCTGGAAGGTCAGGAACAGGTCATCGGCGACCTGATGAAGAAACTGGGCTTTCTCTAAAACCTAGTCACGCAACGCAGCCGGCCCATCACGGGGCCGGTTGTTTCTTATCCGAGGGAGGGGAAAGATGGCACTGGACCGCTGGGTCGCATTCGTCATTTTGTGCGCGGCCATGGCCTATGGCTACGCTGCATTTTTCACCATGGACGCGCTTTTGCCACCGTTTATGCAGCGCAATCCGATCTGGCCAAGCACCTTCCCCAAGGTTCTGGCTGTCCTTACCATCATCACGTGTCTGTTCATCCTTCTGGGGCTGGAAAAGTCCGAGGATGACGGCAAGGAACCGGACATTGATTATCGCCGTCTGGGTGATTATCACCTATCGCAGGCTTTGGGACTTCTGGCGCTGATGGTGGGTTATGCACTGGTTTTACGTCCAGCAGGGTTCCTGAGTGCGACTTTCCTGTTCCTTGTGCTCGGGTCTGTCACCCTGGGTGAGCGCAAGTTAATCGTCTTGTTGCCCGTCGCCGCTTTCGCCAGTTTCGTTGTCTGGTATCTGGTTGACGAAGTGCTGGGTATCTTCCTGCGCCCGTGGCCGTTTTTCCTGTAAGGAGTTGAAAGATGATTGAAGGACTCCTGATCGGTCTGAGCGCCGCATTTTCTATTCAAAACCTGCTTATGGTGGTCGCCGGTTGTCTGATCGGCACATTCATCGGCATGCTGCCGGGTCTCGGTCCGATGTCGATCATCGCGATCATGATCCCTGTCGCGATTACAATCGGTGATCCCTCTGCCGCAATAATCCTATTGGCCGGAGTTTACTATGGCGCCATCTTCGGTGGATCGACCTCGTCGATCCTTCTCAATGCCCCCGGCGTTGCAGGTACGGTAGCTTCCAGCTTTGACGGCTATCCGATGGCCCGAAAAGGGCAGGCTGGAAAGGCCCTGACCATCGCCGCGATCGCGTCTTTTGCAGGCGGCTCGATCGGGGCGCTGCTGTTGATGGTCTTTGCGCCGATGCTGTCGACCGTGGCGTTGCTGTTCCATTCGGCCGAATATTTCGCGCTTATGGTCGTGGGCCTATCGGCCATCGCCGCATTCGCCGGAACTGGAAACGTGGCCAAGGCAGTATTGATGACCCTTGTGGGGCTGATCATGGCCACGGTAGGCGAAGGCGCGCTGTTCAACATGCCGCGCTTCACAATGGGGCTGATGGACTTGCAGTCCGGTTTGAGCTTTATCACGTTGGCGATGGCCATGTTCGCGCTTCCCGAGGCACTTTTTCTGGTCCTAAACCCCGCTCGAAGCGCGCAAGGCTCCAGTGGCAAAATCGAAAACCTGCGTATCAGCCGCGAAGAGGGCCGCAAGATTGCCCCTGTCATCGGGCGCCAGTCGGTTCAGGGCTTTTTCATCGGGGTACTGCCGGGCGCAGGTGCCACAATTGCCTCGTTCCTGGGCTACGCAGTTGAGCGCAACATCGCCAGCAAGGAAGAGCAGGAAGAATTTGGCAAGGGTTCTATCAAAGGGCTGGCCGCGCCGGAAACTGCCAATAACGCCGCCTGTACCGGCTCGTTCGTGCCGCTGCTGACGCTGGGCATCCCTGGTTCTGGCACCACGGCGATCCTTTTGGGTGCGTTGATCGCTCTGAATGTCACACCGGGCCCGCGCCTGATGATCGATAACCCTCAAATCTTCTGGGCTGTGATCATCTCAATGTATATCGGGAACCTCGTGCTGTTGATCCTGAACCTGCCGTTGATCCCCTACATCGCCAAAGTCCTGGCCATCCCGCGCAACTACCTGATCCCATTCATCCTGTTCTTCACCCTGATGGGGAGCTATATCGGCCAGAACAACGCGACCGAGCTGCTCATACTGGTGGGCATGGGGATCGGTGCCACGGTTCTGAAATTCGCGGATTACCCTCTGGCACCCTTGTTGATCGGATTTATCCTTGGCGGAATGCTGGAAGACAACTTTGCACGCTCCATGCAGCTCTATGACGGGATCGGGTTCATCTTCAACCGCCCGATGACCCTGGGTCTGCTGGTGATCGCGGTGCTGCTGGTTGTCATTCCCAGCTATCGCGCGCGCCGCGCCAAAGCCCGCAAGGAGGGCGTTGCCGAAGGCGATTGATACCAAAACCGGAGACGCGCCACTTGTTTGTCAGCCCTTTGACGGAGGGGAAAGATGACCCAACCATTGCGTGGTACGCGGATTTTAGACCTGACCAATGTGCTGGCTGGCCCATATTGCTGTTATCATCTGGCTCTTATGGGCGCCGAGGTCATCAAAGTTGAACGGCCTGGCACCGGCGATCTGGCGCGGGTGCTGGGCGCAGACCCAATGCGCAACAAGGCCGGGATGGGGATCAGCTTTCTCGCACAGAACGCCGGTAAGAAATCCGTTACGCTGGACATGAAGTCTGACCGCGGCAAGGTGCTGTTCAAACAATTGCTGAAAACCGCCGACGTGCTGGTCGAAAACTTTCGCCCCGGCGTGATGGAGCGGCTTGGATTGGAATACGAAGTGCTACGCGCCGAGAACCCCAACCTGATCTACGCCGCCATTAGCGGTTTCGGGCAGCACGGACCACGCAAGAACGACCCGGCCTATGACCAGATCGTGCAGGGTATCAGCGGAGTGATGTCAATTACCGGTACGGCTGACACTGCACCGAACCGTGTTGGTTACCCTCTAGCGGACACGGTGGGTGGGCTGACAGCGGCCTTTGCCATTGCTTCAGCCCTTAACGCTAAGCCGCGTGGCACTTTCCTGGATATCTCAATGACCGAGGCGGTGATCTCCACGATGGGCTGGGTGGTTTCGAACTTCCTGATCGGGGGCGTAATTCCGGCTGCCCATGGCAATGAAAACACCACTTCGGCCCCCTCTGGCACTTTTGCCACCGCAGACAACCCCATCAACATCGCCGCCAATCGGGATGAACAATGGCAGGCATTGGCGCGATATTTGGGGCGCGACGATTTGCTGTCGCACCCTGACTACACAACGCGCGAAGACCGCAAGCGTAACCGGCACCGCCTGCGGGCCGAGTTGGAAGATGTCCTGCGCACCCGTCCTGCTGCTGAGTGGGTGCCAGAGTTGAATGCCATCAGCGTACCCGCCGGCCCGGTGCTCAGCGTGGCGGATGCTTTGGCGGATGAACAACTGGCGGGTCGTGGATTGGTTGGTGCCTTGCAAGTGGCGGGTGAGGAATTATGCCTGACAGGCAGCCCGGTTGTGGCCAATGGGTTCCGGCCCATGCCGCAAACGCCGCCGCCTGAACTGGGGGCCGACAACAACGCGATCTGGGCCGAGCTCGGACTGACCGAGCGCGAGATCAAAACACTTGAAGATGAGGGTATACTATGAGCGACGTTTCCGACTGGTGGCGTACTGCCATCATCGACATGGAGCCAGGTAAGATCCACCTGCGTGGCCACCCGATTCAAGACCTGATCGGAAATGTGACTTTTCCAGAAATGATCTGGTTGATGGTGCGCGGCGACCGTCCCACATCGGCACAAGCCCGGTTGTTCGAGGCGGCTTTGGTATCGGCAGTTGATCACGGCCCCCAAGCTCCTTCCATTGCCGCCGCGCGAATGGCTGTCACCTGTGGGCTGCCTCTTAACAACGCCATGGCCAGTGCTGTGAACATGCTTGGCGATGTGCATGGCGGGGCAGGCGAACAGGCCGTTGAATTGTACCACCACATCCAGGCGCACGCGGATGGCATCGACGCAGCGTTGGATAACTGGATTGAGCAGCGTGGCAAAATCATCCCTGGCTTTGGGCACAGGTTCCACACGCCGACCGATCCGCGCGCGCCGCGCCTGATGGAGTTGGTACGCGAGGCTGTTGGAAACGGAGCCTGCGAAGGTAACTATCTGCGCATTGCACAGGACGTTGAGACCGCTCTTTCAAAGCGCAAAGCCCGCCCGATCCCGATGAATATCGACGGTGCAACTGCGGTTATCTATGCAGAGCTTGGGTTTGCACCACCCCTTGCACGAGGGTTGTTCTGCCTGTCGCGTTCGGTTGGTATTCTGGCCCATGCGTGGGAACAGTGTCAGGAAGGCGGACGCAACAAAGGTCCAACGCCGCCCGGGTATCGTTGGACCTATATCGGCGACTAGGCTTTGCTTGTCGAAGGCAGGGAAATCGCAATTTAGTGTCTTGAACCGCCTTTAAGCAGCTGAATTTAAGGGCCTTGTTGCATAGTTTTGAGCAAGCCAAACGTTCTCAGCTTTGTTTCCTGGGTTAGTTGGCCAGCTCAGCGAATTGCTTGAAAGGACAGAGTCCGGGTATGAGCAGGTCCTTGCAGATCATACGTGCCACTTCGATCCTGTCGCCGCCGCGACGTCTTCGTCTGTCATACCAGACCGGTTCAATTCCAGGAAAGCGTCGTTGGGATGCTTCTGTTTAAATCTGGTCGTCGGTGGCATCGATAAATTCATCATCCGTCAGCTTCACGCGTCACTGGTTTCCTCCTCAGATCATCGCGCACATGGTGTGGCTCTATGTTCGCTTCAATTCGAGCCTGCGGGCATCTACACAGATGCAGTTGGTCAGCGGGAAATCGCCTCGGGTCTGGATCATCGGTCGCACGAAGGCCCCAGTAACCGGGTTGAAAACAGCCATCTTTCCTTCCGAAAGCGGGAACGGACGATGCAGGGCCATCGGTCTACAGGAGGTTTGCAGAGGCTTGTTTCCACCCATTCAGCCATTCAGAGTTGCTTCTGGTTCCCTGCGCGTCGCCGTTCAGCCGTAACAATCCGATATCACCGCCTCAAGGCATGTGACGTCTGGAATGCGGCCACTCAAACCGCTTGAAATCCGAGCATCCGTATTTCTTGAAGCGTCGGAATTAAACGCGACCACACCACAAAAGGATCGCCGTACTTCATAGCAATTGCCCCTGTCGCATGCGAGTGTAGCTGATCGAGATGTGAGCCCGCTGTATCAGTGCTGCGGCTTGCGTGTCGTCAATCTCGCGCAATGGTTCGGTGTTGGCGAGTTTCAGAAGCGTAAGGAAGAAGTCCAGTTTGAGCTGTGCAAATGCGCGAGGCTCGGGCGCGTCTTTCAAAGCCTTTGATCTGACAGACATGGCCCGGAATTCTACCATGAAAGCAGTGTCGGGCACTCGTGGTGAAAGAATGCTAGTCAGTTCCGCAAGTTCCATACGTAGTCGATAGGTCCGTTCCAACTCATCGATCTCGGAATCGGTTACGAAGGTGCCGACCCCTTGCACCGATATCAGTAACCCCTCGCCTTCAAGGCGCACCCGTACGCGCCTGAGTGGCGTGCGGGATACGTCGAACTCTTCGGCTAGCTCCGTTTCCGTCCGGCGCGTTCAAGGGGCCTAGTCCAGCAGGCAAATCCGGTTGCGGATTTCATGGTGCATGCGCTCGAACCGGTCGCGCGCCTTGAAATCGGAGTTGATTGGTTTGGGAATTTTCACAATGTCAGACCTTGGATTGCCGCACAATACAGACCCCTGCGAGACAGAGAACAAAGCCGAAGGCGATGTGCCAGGTGACGGGCTCTTTCAGGATCAACCAGGCCAGAGCGTATCGCCAGCACGGTCAACGGTTCGATATAATGCAAATCCAGCTCGGCAAAGCTTTAACCGCCCGCCCAGATCAGCACAGACAGAACCGGCACGCCCGTCCCGCACATTGAGGTCGCGCGCGACGAGGTCATCGGCTAAATTAGTTTCGCGGACAGCCGTCCGAGCATGTCGAGGCACTGGGCCATCTGATCTTCGGAGACGTATTCATCCGGTTTATGTGCCTGCTCGATTGAGCCAGGGCCGCAGACAACAACACTCATGCCCAAATCCTGGAAAATGCCCGCCTCGGTGCCGAAAGGCGCCACATCGGTTCCGTTGGCACCGGTCAGTTCCATCACCAGATCTCGGGCCTTGTTGTCATCCATAGGTTCCAGTCCGTCGACCTCGCCGATCACCTCGGTCTCGATAGCTGCATCGGGATGGACGGCCTGCATGGCCGGGATCAGTGTGTTGGCGCAGAACTTGTGCAGCTCGTCCTTGACGTAATCCGCATCGCTCTTCTGCACGGGCCTCATTTCCCATTCCACACGCGCCTTGCCGGGGATCACGTTATGGGCAACTCCCCCCACCAGCGCGCCGGTGTTTATCGTGGTCCAGGGCGGCTCGAACCGCGAATTGGCCGGTGCCCGCTGTTGCAAATCCATCTTCAATTCCAGCAGCCTCGAGACATAGCGCACCGCATATTCCACCGCATTCACACCGCGGTCGGGGCCAGAGCCATGCCCCTCAAGCCCGATGAAATGAGTGGTGTATTCATAACAGCCCTTGTGCCCTTCGATGATCCGCATTGAGGTGGGCTCACCGATGATCGCCACGGCGGGATTGATGTCCTTCTCGCGCAGCGTGTCGGCCAGCGCACGGGCACCGAAGCAGCCGACTTCCTCGTCATAGGTAAAAGCGAAATGCACCGGGCGCTGCAGATCAAGCTGCGCGTAATGTGGGGCCATGGCCACGGCAGCAGCGATAAAACCTTTCATATCGCAGGTGCCGCGCCCGTACCACTTGCCGTCGCGCTCCTCCATCTCGAACGGGTCAGAGGACCAGTCCTGATCAGTAACTGGCACAACATCGGAATGTCCCGACAGCACGATGCCGCCATCGCGCTTTGGTCCCAGCGTGGCAAAAAGATTGGCTTTGGTACCCGTCTCGTTATGCCATATCTCAACCTCAACCCCACAGGCGGATAGCCGATCCGCGAGGTGTTTGATCATGTCAAGATTGCTGTCTGACGACACAGTAGGAAAGCTGATCAGCTCCCCCAGCAGGATCTTGGTATCTTCAAGGACGCTCAAGGCTTAGTCCTTTACAAAGAGCTTACGCTCGACATTGCATAGGGCTTCGGCGGGACCGTTTTCGATGATAAGAATAGTTTCTGTTGTTTCCAGCCCCCAGCTATCCATCCACAGCGCCGGCATGAAATGGAACACCATCCCCGGTTGAAGAATGGTCTTGTCTTCGGTGCGGATCGATGCTGTCCGCTCGCCCCAATCCGGCGGATAGCTCAGGCCGATCGGATACCCCATGCGCCCCTCGCGTTCGATACCGTGACGGGCAAGAACATCCAGAAAGGCGTTCGCGATATCGCTGGTCCGGTTGCCAGCCCGTGCGGCTTCCAAACCTGCCGAGATCCCTTCGATCTGTGCCTGTTCGGCGTCCCGCATTTCCTGTGGCGGAGTGCCGAGATATACAGTGCGGCAAAGCGGAGCGTGATAGCGTCGATAGCATCCCGAAAGCTCGAAAAACGTTGCCTCGCCTTTCTTCATCGGCGCGCCATTCCATGTCAGGTGAGCGGCTGTGGCATCCAGCCCCGAGGGTGTCAAAGGGACTATGGCCGGGTAATCACCCCAATCATCCCCGACCCCGGTAATTCCGGCATGGAAAATATCTGCAACAAGATCATTCTTGCGTACTCCCGGCGCGGCGCGATCAATGGCCGTTTGGACGATTTTTTCAGATATCCGGGCCGCCTTCCGAATAAAGGCAATCTCTTCATCAGACTTGATCAGACGCTGCCAGTTTACCAATGCCGTCGCATCCACCAGCGTTGCGTCGGGCAATTCCTTACCCAATACGTCATGAGCTTTTGCAGAATAGTAATAGTTCTCCATCTCAACCCCTATCCGGGCCGCGTCCAACCCGAACGCGCGGATGTGGCCAGCCAAGTCCTGCATGGGATGGCGAATGGTTGATTGAACGTAGTGGTCCGCGTAGCCGCGGATATTGTCCTTGGACATCCAGCATGTGCGTAACCCGCCCAATGCATCCATATGGCGTCCCCACCAGATCGGCTCGCCTTCCATGCCCAGAATCACACCTTGATGCACATAAAAGGACCAGCCGTCATACCCGGTCAGCCAGGCCTGGTTTGAGGGATCGGTAACAAACAGCACGTCGATACCCGCCGCAGCCATCGCCTTGCGGGTCTTGGCGATCCGTCGGTCATATTCCGCTTTGCTGAAAGGGGCGTGTTCAATGGGCATGATATCCTCGAAAGTTGGAGCTGGCAAAACACCTGTTTTGGTCCCATTAACCAGCTTCTATACAAACAAGTACTTTTCGAACTCAGACGCACGATTGTTCGCAAGTTTGCCCATGTCAAACTGCAAAACACTTGTATGGTTTCACATTCTTGCAGATGATATGAATTTTTCCACATGATGTTGTGAACAAATGTAAAACCACTGAATGGGTCTGCGCGAACCTATGATCGCAGACGCATCGGGCTTCGTTGCGCAAATGGCGCGAGGGATTCCCTGTGTGAATCCAGCGTGGTAGCTGGCGGTCATGAGCAGATCGGCCCTTGCGAAGTACAAGACCAGGAACAGGCCTTCGTACAACACGGCGCTGAAGCAGCGCGGTTCCCTATCGATCTGGTTTGATCCCAAAAATTGCCAAGGTTATCGCTGATGGGGCTTATAACACGCACAAATGCCACAATGTGATTACCGCACGGGATGCCGCTGCAATCATCCCGCCGCGAAAAAATGCCAAACTTTGGAAGCCAACCACAGCAGGAGCTATCGCGCGAAACGAAGCTGTGCGGGCCGCAAAATACCAGGTCCTTATTGCCGTGCTCAATTGGTATACCAACCCTGGCATACCAGTCGCAGAGACCGTAGGTTAAGTCCCTCCGTGAAATCGGGAGTACACTCACAATCTGGCTTGTGTAACAAAGCTAACCCGAGGTGTGCGGACTGCTTTACACCACGAATTCCATTAAGACTTAGGACTAGAAAATCCGTTTCACCGTCCGAATCTGCGGTCACTCGCCAAGCGATGAGGCGGTGGCTTGGAGTGCGTCCCTTGGGTATTCACATCAAGTCTGGCCGCCTTTCAGGCGGTGCTGGAAACAGTGTTGGCGACCAAACTGGGGATTGGCAGCTAGATGACCTGCATTGTGACGCGCCAAGTCAAATCCGACCCCCGAATCTCTCTGGCCGGGCGGTCGTGTCCGGTAGTTGTCCAAAATCGTCTGAGCGGTCTGCAAGCCTGATGAAAATTAGTCCGTTCGGTCTGTCTGAGGCTTTTTATCAGTCCGCTTTCAGTCTGCGTGTACGGGTAATCCTGCACCCAGTTAAAGTGGTCTGCCGCTGATGGGGCCACCGGTGCAAAGGGTGAAAGACATGATGCAATCAGACGATTTCGGTTTCGGTACACAGATCCGCAAATCCCCTTATTTTGACGCGACCGTCCGCTGGGGCGCCAAGGGGTTCTCGGTGTACAATCACATGTACATCCCGCGCGATTTCGGCGATCCAGAGCAGAACTTCTGGAATCTCGTGAATGACGCGATCCTGTGCGACGTAGCGGTCGAGCGTCAGGTGGAGATCACCGGCCCGGATGCGGCAAAATTCGTGCAGATGCTGACCCCGCGCGACCTGTCGAAGATGGCGATTGGCCAGTGCAAATACATCCTGATCACCAATGCCGAAGGCGGCATCCTGAACGATCCGATCCTGCTGCGCCTTGCGGAAAATCATTTCTGGATCTCGCTGGCAGACAGCGACATCCTGCTTTGGGCTCAGGGCGTCGCGGTGAATTCCGGCATGGAAGTTACCATCGTCGAACCCGATGTCTCGCCGCTGCAGTTGCAGGGGCCGAAGTCGGGCGAAATCATGCGTGTGCTTTTTGGCGACGACATAATGGATCTAAAGTATTACTGGCTGCGCGAGGTCGACCTTGACGGCATTCCGCTTGTCGTGTCCCGCACAGGTTGGTCAAGCGAACTGGGTTACGAGCTTTACCTGCGCGACAGCACCCATGGCGACGCGCTGTGGGAGCGGATCATGGCCGCGGGCATGGAATTCGGCCTCAAGCCCGGCCACACCTCTTCGATCCGCCGGATCGAAGGCGGAATGTTGTCCTATCACGCCGATGCCGACATCCACACCAACCCGTTCGAATTGGGCCTTGACCGGCTGGTCAATCTCGACACCGAGGCCGATTTCATCGGCAAGGCCGCGCTGCGCCGTATCAAAGAGGAAGGCGTACGCCGCAGACAGGTGGGTCTGATCATCGACTGCAATCCGCTGGAGGGGCCGAACACAACGTTCTGGGCGATCAACAACGGTGACGAGACCATCGGCAAGGTGACGTCCGCCATCTATTCGCCGCGCCTGAAACAGAACATCGCGCTGGCCATGGTGTCTGTGGATCACGCCGTTCTCGGCTCGGATGTGGAAGTGGTGACTAAGTCGGGCCCGACCCGCGCCACCATGGTCGAATTCCCCTTCTACGACCCGAAAAAGAAAATCGCCGCCGCCTGAGAGCGTCCGGAAAGAAGAGCACTGAACCATGTCCGATCTTTCGATCCAACTGCACTGGCACCGCGCCGAACCCGTCCTGCAAACCGGCAAATACTCCAACGCGCACAGGGTTCAGTTCAACGACAGCCACGAGGTAGAAGTGGACTCCGCCCCCGGTTGGGGCGGAGATCCGGCCAACACCAACCCCGAACAGGCACTGGCTTCGGCCCTGTCGAGCTGCCACATGATGACCTTCCTCGCGCTCTGCGCCAAGGCTGGCTGGCCGGTGGCCAGCTACCACGACTACGCCGAGGCACATCTGGGCAAGAACCCCAAGGGTCAGATGTCCGTCATCCGGATCGACCTGCACCCCGTGGTGCGCTTTGACACCGGCTTCAACGTCAGCGACGCGCAGCTGGCCGAGATGCAACACCGCGCCCATCGCTACTGCTTCATCGCCAACACGTTGGCGGACACGGTCGAAATCAACATCAAGTAATCTCCATCAAAGAATCTGATCCGTGTAAGAAAGCGGCATCCTGCTGCGCGATCTGGATGCCGCTGGCATCCTGCGCCTGACCCTGAACGACATAAAACGCCGCAACGCGCTTTCCGAGGCAATGCTGGCGGTTCTGTCTGAAGCCTTTGCCGAAGCGGGAGAAAACCCGCAGGTGCGCGTTGTAGTTCTGGCGGCAAACGGCCCGGCCTATTGCGCGGGTCATGACCTCAAGAAGATGACTGCTGGACGCGTGGCTGCTGACGGCGGACGAGCCTGTTTTGCCAAGGTGATGTCGCTGTTGACATCAGCGCCGGAGGATATGAAAGCCGCAGGCTTTGAGGTGACCCATCTGTACGGGCTGACCGAAACCTATGGTCCTGCGGTGGTCAATGACTGGCATCGCAGCTGGGCCGATCTGCCGCCCGCCGAGCAAGCCGCGCTGAAGGCGCGCCAAGGCGTACGCTACCTCCCGCTGGAGCAGTTGGACGTGATGGACCCGGAAACCATGCAGTCGGTGCCGCGCGACGGCCAGACTATGGGCGAGGTGATGTTTCGCGGAAACGTCGTGATGAAGGGCTATTTCCGCAATCCCAAGGCCACCGAGGAAGCCATTGCCGGTGGCTGGTTCCACTCCGGCGATCTGGGGGTCATGCATCCCGACGGCTAAATTCAGCTCAAAGACAGGTCAAAGGACATAATTATCTCGGGCGGCGAGAATATCTCCTCTATCGAGGTCGAGGAGGCGCTTTACCGCCACCCGTCGGTTGAGGTGGCTGCCGTGGTGGCAATGCCGCACGAGAAATGGGGCGAAACCCCCTGTGCATTTGTTGAATTGGCCAAGGGGCAGGAGGCCGATGCAGAGATTCTGCGCAGCTGGTGTCGCGGCTGTCTGGCGCCCTTCAAGGTTCCCGGCAGGTTTGTGTTCATGTCGATACCAAGGACCTCGACCGGGAAGATCCAGAAATTTGCTTTGCGCGAACAGGCAAAGAAAATTGCGTCCTGACCAGAGGCGCCGCACGTAAGCCGGCGGGTTGCTTTAAAAATGCAGCCAACGTCCGAAATGACAGGCAGCGGTATCGCACGCTATAGAAGTAAAAACGGCTTTTTGGGGTCGACGTCAGTTCGGTCAATGGCAGCTTAGAACGGGTTCCTCCCGTTCGTGTCCCACGTGGCGTTCGGTAGTTTTGGTCCGGGGTAGGCGTTCGGAAAAGTCTACGGAATGTTTGTTGTGTTAGAAAGAGCAGCCGTTCGCATTGATGTAGAACCATTAGATCGAACAAAAGAACGCCATCTTGGATGTATAGGCAATCTTTTTACCTGCTAAAGCCTTGCTGATTGCGCCGTTTGGCTCAGCAAGAAGACTTAGTGCGATGACTCTCATGGTGCATAACAGTAGCCGATATGATACCTTGTCAGCCCTGTAACATCGGGGGGAATACTCATGCCAAAGTTCATAACAACGGGTCGCTTGACCAAGTCTGGTGTTGACGGGTTGATGGCGAAACCGGAAGACCGCATGCCCGCTTTGAAGGCTCTTACCGATGCCGTTGACGCCAAAATTCTCTCTTACTACCTAACAACAGGTCGCAACGATTTTGTTATGATTACTGAAGGGGCGGATATGGAAAGCGCGGTATCCGCAATTATGGTCGCAGTGCATTCTGGTTCCATCAGCGACGTGGAAACTGTGCAGGCCTGGACTTCAGCGGAGTTCGCAGAAATGGCGAATACCGCCAACGACATCGTTGGAAAATACCAAGCGCCCGGAAGCTGATCTCATCCGTTTGCCGGCCGGTCGCTTCAACCGCCAAACTGAAGCAATGTGTGTTCGACCGCTAAGGGCTCAACGCAATCATCCGCGTCCTTCTGTCCGTTGACTGCTTAGGCGTGAGTAGCAGACCCAACTTTTCGAAAAGCCAAGGTATATCATGTGGACAAAGCAGCCCAAAGCTGTCGTGGCATCGCGGATTGCCTTGACCGAAATCGCAGAGGAACCCTCAGGTGCCGTTCTCGCCATCACCGTCTTCCACGCCTTCACCCTGTTCGGCAGACCAGATTCCTGCCGTCTCGATCCCCCCGCCCACGCGGTCCGATCAACGTGAAGTGCATACCGTTGCCAGGTTTTTCTGAAGCGTCGCCCGACACGAGATGCCCTGTCATCACCATAACCCCCTATTTTCGTTGATTTGCGACATAGCTTCCTGCAACACGAGCCGGCCAGCCCAGAATTTGGACTGAACGCTGTTCTATTCTCGATAACGGTGTCCGTCCACGTTCACCACTGCAGCGCCATTCTGCGATCAAGCTTACGCCGTTCGGTCGTTGCCGCGCTGATAGGTTGCGGTCTCAGTCGTTGAAAACGGAAACGCCGCCGATTGACTTTCGGCGGCGCTCCAAGAGCTACGGCATTAAATTTCACCGGCCAAACGGGCTTGGCGTTCTACTTCGCCGATGAGGGTGCCATGACCGCTGCACGTTCCGTGCGCAATCCCATGACGATGCAGACGCACAGAAGCACAAGAACGACCGCAAACGGCAAGCCGGTGGAGATCACCATGGATTGCAGCGAGGCCAATCCCCCTGCCGAAAGCAGCAGCACGATGGCGACCGCGCCCTCGAAGGTGCACCAGAACACCCGTTGTGGCACAGGCGCGTCGATCTTGCCTCCTGCCGTGATCGTATCAATCACGAGGCTGCCTGAGTCCGATGAGGTGACAAAGAACACGATCACGAGAACGATACCCACAAGCGAAGTGATGGATGCCAGCGGAAGCTGCGACAGCATCTCGAAGAGCTTCAGTTCCAGCGGTGCGTTTACGACACCTTCGTAGCCGTCCACGAGAAACTGCTGGATTGCCGTACCGCCGAAAACGCTCATCCACAGGACGCAGACGAGTGACGGGATCAGCAGAACGCAGATGATGAACTCTCGCACCGTGCGACCACGGCTGACGCGCGCGATGAACATTCCGACAAAGGGCGACCAGGAAATCCACCACGCCCAGTAGAAGGCCGTCCAGCCTTGGACAAAGTTCGTGTCCTCGCGTCCGAACGGGTTCATCAACGCTGGCAGATACTCAAAATATGCGCCCAGCGACGAGAAGAAGCCCGAGATAAGCGCCAATGTGGGGCCGACCAGCAGCACAAAAAGCAAGAGAAGTACGGCAAGCCCCATGTTGATCTCGGACAGGCGTTTGACCCCGCCGTCGAGACCGCGGATGACAGAGATCAGTGCCACGATGGTGATTGCGGTGATCAGAATCACGAGCAGTGCGCCGCTATCAATCGTCCCCGAGTCTTCTGTGTTGCCGAAAGGCAGCCCCAAGAAGCTCCGCGTTCCCTCCTCCGCGACACCAGAGCCGTAGAGGACCGTAAGCCCATTCGCCGCCTGCGTTGCGCCGAAGCCGAGTGACGTTGCGAGTCCGAAAAGAGTTGCGAACACCGCAAGCGTATCGATGATATGGCCCGTCCAGCCCCAGACCCGGTCCCCAAAAATCGGGTAGAAGGCCGAGCGGATCGTCAGTGGCAGCCCCTTGTTGTAGGTGAAAAGCGCCAGGGCAAGCGCAACCACGGCATACATGGCCCAAGGGTGCAGGCCCCAATGGTAGATCGTCGCGGCCATGCCAAGGCGCACCGCCTCGGCCTCGTTCCCGGCCGCGCCGCCGAGCGGAGCCCAGTCGGTTCGCAAACCGTCCTCGCCAATAGTTGTCCCTCCAAGGGACGAGGCGAAGTGACTCATCGGCTCGCTTACGCCATAGAACATCAGCCCGATGCCCATACCAGCTGCAAAAAGCATCGCGAACCACCCGACATAGCCATAATCAGGGGTCGCGTCAGCACCTCCCAGCCTTACCGATCCGAGGGGTAGCACGATCAGCGCGAGGCAGAACAGAACGACGAGGTTACCTACCGACAGGAAGAACCAATCGAAGGTCTGAGTCACGAAAGAGAACATGGCCGAAAAGGCCGTACCGGCAAAATCCGGCAGAGCGAGAGTGAAGAAAACGAAGGCCATCACCACAAGTCCCGAGATCGCGAAGACCGGGTTGTGGATGTCAAACGGGATGGGCCCGACATTGCCTTCCACGTTGTCTTGCCCGATGTCGTAGTCCGTCTTGATAAGGTGATGGTCGCCCTCAGGGGAGGGTATGCCCTGGGCGTCGACGTCTTCGGTATAATTTTGGTCGGTCATCGTTACGTTCCCTGTTCTGGCGTTTGTTGCGGCGTCGGTTCGGCGTCATGCGCGCACTAGCATCACCGATGCGCTCGTGTGCGAAGCGACCCGTCCACCGTGAGAGCCGAGGTCGAAATGGCGCGGAATGTGCGAGGCCATGATGACGAGGTCGGCATCGAGATCGCTTACTGCCCTTTCGAGCACATGGTCGATCTCGACGGCCGGGTCGTGCGACGTGACGGCGTGTGCAGCCGTCTCCGAAATTCCATGCTTGGCCTTCTGAGCCGCGGCGAAGTCAGCAAGCTTCGCGCCGAACTCCTCTGGGTTATGGGCCACCGAACTTGGTTGGGGACCCGTAACACCGACATACGACACTCGCGCGCTGTAGTGCCCGGCCAGATCTGCCGCGACCTTCAGCGCAGACTGCAACGCGTCAGGATGCGCAAGGTCGACCGGCACCATGATGTGCTTAAACAATAGAAAGTCCCTCCTTTGCCCAGAGCCGGTCATTTCAGGGGGGGGGAACACGTACACCGTCACGGTGATGCTAGCAGAACGCGGCCCTGAAATGCCGCCTCGTTTTCATCTGTGTAACAAATTGGCCTTCATTTGCAAAGCGAAGCATCCAGATCACCTGCGCCTGCGCTGCGCCGTCGTAAGGGAGTCTCTGAGGTCGTCGGTACTGGGAAATGATCGTTGCACGCCACGTCTGAAGGGTTTTGGTTTGCCCGTGAAGAAGTCGCTTACTCGGTGTCGACATATCATCGGTTTGCACTAAGCACGGCGGATGTCGAAAACTTTCGGACCGAACGCGGCGCCACCATCAGCCGCAAGTCTATCCGTCCCTGGGTGATCTGGTTCGGCCCCCAAGTTCGCGGCTTGTATCCGGTGCTATCGTCTCCGGCCAGCTGTCATATGGTACATGGACAAGTTCGTCGTTTCGATCAACGGAGTGAAACATTGGCTGTTGCAGGCCATTGATGCCAACCGAGACGTCCAAGACGAGCTGATGTTCCACCCTCCAATGGCATTTCCCTTTCCTCGACCACCCCGCTACCAGACCTTGAGGTGGCTTTCATGCAACAGCGGAGGCTGCAGATCGAAGAACCCCATCAGTCAAGATTTGGTCGAGACTATCGATGACTGTTTTTGCCCATGTTTCATTCGCGAACAGCTTTTGGGGCAACAAACCGTCTGCCATTTTCAAAGCACCGAAGATTGCCCTTGCGTCTTTTTTTCCCGCCAATAGTTCATGGATTTCCCGCTCTCTCGGATCACGAAGACTATAGCGATTTCCGTTTTCGCTTTTTCCCAGTAGGTATCGGAACCAGACCGCTGTCGTGAATGCGTAGGTCTGGATGGATGCGCCTTCTACCAACGCTTCTTCTGCGGGTTCAAAAATACGTTGAGGCATTTTCATGCTGCCATCCATCGCGATCTGGTAGGTCGCATGCTGGATGTCGGGGTTCTCGAAGCGTTCGATCAACTTGTGTGAGTAGGCTGTATAGTTAACCCCGGCCAGTGGCGTTAATTTCGTGCTGACCGCGGCCAAATGGAGTTGCACAAGTTCGCGAAGCTCTGGGGTACTCATACATTCGCTGACGGTTTTTATCCCAGCCACATGTCCGGCGTAGGCCAAAAGCGAGTGCGATCCGTTAAGCATTCGCAGCTTCATCTTTTCATACGGAGCAACGTCTTCGACAAAAATCGCTCCGGCGGCATCCCAGGCAGGGCGATCATATTTGAAGTCGTCTTCTATCACCCACTGGCTGAATGGCTCTGTCTGTACAGGAACCGCATCAAAAACTCCCACGGTTTTCGTTGCTTCTTCGACAAAGTCATCCGTTGTTTCGGGCGTTATTCTATCCACCATCGTTGATGGGAAGGTCACATTGTTTTTGATCCAGTTCGAAAGATGCGGGTCAATCCTGTCAGAGAAGTCCAGCACAACATGTCTTGTGATTTCACCATTGTTGGGAAGGTTGTCACAACAGAGCAGAGTGAACCCTTTCAATCCCAGATTGCGGCGTTCACTCAGAGATTTGACGATAAGACCCGGAACGCTGATCGGTTGGTCGAACTCGGCAAGATCGTGACGGATCGTTGCGTTGTCCAAATCCAGCCTATTATCGCGTGTGTAATAGCAATACCCTTTTTCCGTCACGGTCAGGCTGACGATTTTGACCTCCGGGGATGTCAACAGCGCCATGATTTGGGCACGTTGAATTCGCAGTGCAAAAGCCGTGGAAATACTACCAATGATCCGAGCACAGCTTTGACCCGGTGATTTTTCAATCAGAGTATAGAAACCGTCTTGTTCGGCCAACTTCTGCGCGGTTTCAGTTGAGCGCATACTGATTGCAGCAATGCGCCAGTCCCCACCAGATGCTGCCAGCGCGGTGTCAGTATATGCCGCTTGATGTGCGCGATGGAACGCCCCAAGCCCTATGTGGACAATCCCCGTTCCGTGCGCGGTGGGATCATACCCGGGGCGTCCCACGTTGCGACAAATGTTTGAAAGTGAACGCCCACTTAAGCGCTGGTCATCGGCCGCTTTCATATGACAATCCATCAATCAAACCTCGCAGCTCTGCAAGACCCTTGAGGCGTCCGATCGCCGGGTAACCCGGTTGAGCCTTGCGCGTCAGATCATCCAGAATGTCCTGACCATGATCAGGCCGAAACGGAATCGAATGGTCGGCGCGGTCAGCAGATTTGCGGCGGTTTTCTTCGCGAAGGATCGCGGCAACCAAACTGGGCATGTCGACATCACCACTCAGATGTTCGGATTCGTGAAATGATCCAAACACGCCATCATGCTCGCGGCGGACGTTGCGAAGATGCAGGAAATGAACCCTGTCACCCAATCGATCCATCATGCCCGGCAGATCATTGTCGGACCGGGCCCCCAATGAGCCCGAGCAGAGCGTGATCCCGTTGGCGGGAATATCTACCGCTTCGATGAGCCGTTTGTAATCGGCTTCTGTCGACATGATCCGGGGCAGGCCCAACAACGGCACTGGTGGATCATCGGGGTGGCAACAGAGCCGCAGCCCCAGTTTCTGGGCAACTGGTGCGACTTCTTCAAGAAAATCAGTTTGATTGCGCGCCAATTGATCGTGATTGAAAGCTGCGTAAATCGCCAGCTGCTCTTTTATATCATCAAGGCTGAAATGCTCTGCAGCGCCTGGCAACCCGCAAACGATATTGTCAACGAGGCGCTTTTTGTATGTCTCGTTTGTCGACTGGAACCGATGGTGTGCTTCTGTGACAAGCTCGTCATCATGTCCTTCAGACGCACCGTGGCGCTTCAATATGAAGACGTCAAACATGATGAAGTCGACAAGATCGAACCTCATGCAGGTGGCGCCTGTGTCCACCTCATATGCAAGGTCCGTTCTGGTCCAGTCGAGAAGCGGCATGAAATTGTAACAAATGACCTCGATACCGGCTAAAGCAATGTTTTCAAGGCTGGTTTTGTAGTGTTCGACATGCTCGCGCCAACTGCCTGTTTGCCTTTTGATATCCTCTGAAACCGGCAGGCTTTCAACAACTGACCATTTAAGCGGACGCTGAGAACGTACCGAGTTTTCCGCAATATAGTCCCGGCGCTCGGTTATTTCAGACAGTGGCCAGATCACACCGGGCGGTATGTGGTGAAGGGCTGTGACAATCCCAGATGCGCCTGCCTGTGTGACATCGCTTAAAGAGACCTGATCCTGTGGACCGAACCATCTCCAAGTCTCTTGCATTGTGCCTTCCTCCCGAATTCTTGCGTTTGCTTTTTCTGCCATCCGGGAAAGTCTGTCAACATTCTTGTTGACTTGTATGGAAGTTTACGAGAAACAACATGCAGGAGGACAACGTGGTGCATGAAGTCGTTATCAATGATGCTTTCGATCGCGACGCGGCGATAACACCGCAGATCTATCGGATATTGCGCGAACGGATCATCAAGAACGATCTGCCGCCGGGCTCCAAACTATCTGAGCCAGAGCTTGCGCGGCACTATGAAATCAGCCGCCAACCTGTGCGTGAGACCTTCATAAAGCTTTCGGAGGAAGGTCTTGTGATTGTGCGGCCGCAGAGAAAGACGCAGGTCACAAAGATCGACTTTCCGACTGTGTTGCAATCCAGGTTCGTGCGTGAGGCAGTCGAGGCTGACATTGTCTCGGAGTTGGCGGGCTCAGCCGACAGGGCGTTGATCAAAGACCTTCGCAGTCAGCTGAAGAACCAGTTGAAGGTCGCCAAAACATCGCGCCCGGATTTCATCAACGAAGATACGAAGTTTCACCGAACCTTGGCGGAAGCAGCTGGAAAAGAAATCGCTTGGAAGTTCCTGGAAGGGCTCAACAGTCAAATGGACCGTGTGCGCTTCCTCAGTCTTGGGCAATTCCCAGCCGAGCAACTGGTCGAAGAGCACGGGAAAATAGTGGATCAGATCGAACGTCAGGATGCAACGCAGGCCTCAGCCGCCATGCGCAAGCACCTGCGGAGGTTGATCAATGATCTGCCGAAAATTGTTCGCGAGAACAAAGAATTCTTTGATCGGTTCGACCCCGAACTGATTGACGCATAGTCACCAAAACGGAGGAAAAAATGGTGTTTAGGCTCAAAAACCTGGTGGTCGCAGGGCTGCTGTCTCAACTCATCGGCGGGGTGGCTTCTGCGCAGGAAGTCACGCTGAAACTCGGCCATCTGGCAAACGAGCAAAACGCCTGGCACCTTGCTGCTGTCAAATTCGGCGATGAGCTCAATACGCTCACCGACGGGCGCATTGCCGTGGAAATCTTTCCCAATGAATCACTGGGCAAGGAAATCGACCTGATCAACGGCATGCAGCTGGGCACGGTTGATATGACAATCACCGGTGAAAGCCTGCAGAACTGGGCGCCGATGGCCGCGTTGTTAGCGGTTCCGTATGCCTATGCCTCGACCGAACACATGGATGAGGTCGCCAGCGGTGAGATCGGTGATCAGATCGAAGCGCAGATCGTCGAAAAGGCTCAGATCCGCCCAATCGCCTATTTCGCGCGCGGCCCTCGCAACCTGACCTCGAACCGTCCGATCGCGCATCCCGATGACCTGAATGGCCAGAAAATGCGCGTTCCCAACGTTCCGCTGTTTGTCGACGTCTGGAGTGCTCTTGGCGCCAACCCGACCCCAATGGCGTTTTCGGAAGTCTTTACTTCCCTTCAAAACGGCACCATCGGATCGCAGGAAAACCCCCTTGCCCTGATCCGCTCGGCTAACTTCAACGAAGTCCAAAGCCATGTGAACCTGACGCAGCATGTCCGTTCATGGATCTATCTGACAATTGCGGAATCCACCTGGCAATCGCTCAGCGAAGAGGATCAGGCCCATGTGATGGAGGCAGCCGCGCGTGCGCAGGCTTATGAGCGCGGATTGCTGGACACCAGCCTGGCGGACGACCGGGCGTATCTTGAGGCAAACGGCATGACCTTCGTCGAGGTCGACGGCGCGGCCTATGCGGCAAAGGCAAAAGACGCCGTGCTGGCCAATGTCAACGATGAGATCAAGCCGATCGTTGAAGAGTTGTTCAACAGCCAGAACTAAGTCATCAGCAAACCCATCTGCCGCTGGTTTGATCAGCGGCAGATGTTTTTAAAGGGGAAAGGCCGTGATGAAGCGTGTCCATCACTCTATGACATTGATATGCAGGATCGGCGCGCTCGTCGCCTTTTCGGTTTTGATCATCGCGGTGCTCACTCAGGTCATCGGCCGCACCATCGGCAACTCGCCCGTCTGGACCGAAGAGCTGACCCGCTTTGCCCTTATTTACCTGACTGCATTTGGTACCGGTGTTGCACTGATGACCGGAGATTTGGTGAACGTCGATGTCATTTGCGATGCACTTCCCGGAGATCTGCCCAGAAAGCTGAGGATGCTGGCATCTGCTGCGACGGCCATTCTCAGCATCATCCTAATTCCCGGTGCTGTGAAGTACGTAAAGATTGGCACATTGCAAAGCTCTCCTGCCTTGGCGCTGCCTATGGAGTTTGTGCACTTCAGCGTCTTGCTACTTTTGGGCCTCCTCGCGGCTTTTGCTGCCCTGCGCTTCGTCCTTGATTGGGCAAAAATCGAATACCGGCCCCAAAGCGCCAGTGGAGCAGAACAATAATGGAAGTCTTTGTCCTATTCGCGGTTTTCGTAGTCGGACTGATGGTGGGCATTCCCGTCGCCATCACACTTGGCTTGTCCTCGATGGCCTATCTGTTGCTTGCGGATATTCCGCTGGTTGTAGTGCCACAAAAAATCTATGCGGGCATGGATGTCTTTGTTCTGCTTAGCATCCCGGGCTTTATTCTTGCCGGAAACCTGATGAACAACGGCGGGATTACCGAACGCATCATTCGGTTTGCAAATGCACTCGTTGGATGGATACGCGGCGGTCTGGGCCTGACCAATATCGGTGCGTCCATGCTGTTCGGGGGGATCACGGGTACAGCGGTAGCGGACGCGGCCTCAATCGGTGGCGTAATGATCCCCGGCATGAAAAAGGCTGGATACCCGGCTGATTTTTCGGCTGCGGTCACAGCCGCGTCTTCAACCGTAGGCCCCATCATTCCGCCGAGTGTCCCGATGATCATCGTCGGTGCCTTGTCCGGTATTTCAGTCGGCAAGATGTTCCTTGCCGGGGCGATCCCGGGTGTTCTGATGGGTCTGGGTATGATGGCAACGTGCTACATCATTTCCGTGCGCAAAAACTTTCCACGGCAAGAGTGGCAGGGCTTTAGTGAAATCGGAAAAGCGTTTGGCGGTGCATTCTGGGCCCTCGCAATGACCGGCATCATTCTCTATGGGCTGCTCAGTGGCATTGCGACACCAACGGAAACCGCCATTGTTGCAAGTGTCTATGCCTTTGTTGTCGGCGCTTTTGTCTATCGTGAGCTGCCGGTGCGGCTGGTGCCCAAGATCATATCGGACAGCGCAATCTCTGCCGCGGCCATTCTGGCGCTGGTCGGATTTGCCAATGTGTTCGGGTGGATCCTCGTTTCGGAACGCATCCCGCAAGCTATTGCATCTGGCGTACTGACGATTACTGAAAACCCCATTCTGGTTATTCTGATTATCAACATCCTCCTGCTGTTCGTTGGTATGTTCATGGAGACGATTGCCGCGCTGATCATCCTGTTTGTACCTCTGCTGTCGCTGGCCACTGCTGTCGGTATCGAACCTTTGCACTTTGCGACATTCGCGGTCCTAAATCTTATGATCGGCTTGACGACCCCGCCGGTTGGCGTGTGCCTGTTTGTATGCGCCGGAATCGCCAAATTGCCCCTGACGCCGGTGGTGCGTGCAATCTTTCCGTTCCTTCTCAGCAACCTGATCGTCCTGCTGATGGTGTCTTACATCCCGGCACTGGCAACTTGGTTGCCTAATCAGATCCTTCCATAAGGTGCATCATGGAAACGCGAATTTGTCGGCTACATGCGGCCCATGACCTGAGGATTGAGAGTCAGACCGTTCCTGACCTCGGGCCGGACGATGTGCAGGTCGCGGTTGGCGCCGGGGGAATTTGCGGTTCCGATCTGCACTACTATCACGACGGGGGTATTGGTCAGATCAGGGTGCGGGAACCGATCATCGTCGGCCATGAGGCGGCCGGTCACGTGACGCAGGTCGGGATGAACGTGACCGGGTTTGCCACAGGTGATCTGGTTGCGATCAACCCTAGCCTTCCATGTGGGCAATGCGGCTTTTGCAAAAGGGACGAGTTCAACCACTGTACAGAAATGCAGTTCATGGGCTCTGCATACCGAATGCCGCACGAGCAGGGGATGTTTCGCGAAATCCTGACTGTACCCGCCTCGCGCGTGCACCGCTTCACCAATCCGATACCCGTGAATCAGGCCGCTTGTACGGAACCTCTTGCTGTATGTCTTCATGCCGAGGCACAGGCCGATTGTCTTCGCGGAAAAACCGTTTTGATTACCGGATCGGGGCCGATCGGTGCACTGATGACTTCGGTTGTTGCTCGAAAAAATCCGCGCGACTTGATCGTGACGGACCTTCACGATTTTCCTCTGTCAGTCGCAAAAAAGCTGGGTGCGTCTGAAACAATCAACGTTGCCGATCGACCCGAGGCATTGGAGCCTTTCCGCCAGAACAAAGGGCAGTTTGACGTGGTGTTCGAATGTACCGGATCGCCTGCTGCCATTGCCGCTGCATTGACCATGCTCAGACCACGTGGAACCATGATATTGGTTGGCGTCGCCGGAGAGGTCAGCCTGCCCCTGAACGTAATCGTAAGCAAAGAAATCCGAATGGTCGGCACCCATCGGTTTCATCCCGAATTTGCCGAGGCCGTGCGGCTGATTGACAGTGGTGAAATCAACGTCGAACCAATAATTAGCCGATCCTTCAACATCGAAGATGCCACTGCGGCATTCGATCTTGCCGGGGACAGAACTCAGGCCATAAAAGTCCACCTTACGTTCAAAAAGGATCGCAAGTTATGAGCGGCATGAAAATTGCATGTGTCGGTGAGGTGATGCTTGAATTGCAAGTGTCCACGGTCCCCGGGCCGGCGCAGGTCGGGGTGGCAGGGGATGTTCTCAACACAGCGATCTACCTGCGTCGTATGTTGCCCGAGAACCATAGCGTGAGTTTTGTCAGCCTTCTGGGGGATGACCGCCTGTCCGATGACATTGTCAAGTTCATAGCCGAGCAGAACATCGACACGTCTCGATTGACACAGTTGAGAAATAAACTCCCCGGAGTTTATGCGATCAGCACCGATGAAGCAGGTGAGCGGAGTTTTCAGTACTGGCGACAGAACTCAGCAGCACGGCAGTTGTTTCAGGCAGAGGCAGAGCCACGCTTTGACATGCTTGCAGGGTTCGATCTTATCTACCTGTCCGCGATTACTCTGGCCATCCTGCCGCAGAACGTCCGGCTTTGCCTTCTGGACTGGATTGACAGCTATCGCGCGCGCGGGGGGCTTCTTGCCTTCGACTCGAACTATCGCCCCAAGCTCTGGGAGTCGGAACATGCAGCACGCGAAATAATCGGGGCATCGTGGCGCCGATGCGACTTTGCCCTGCCTTCGGTGGATGATGAGTTGGCCGTATTTCACGAGAAAGACGAGGCTGAAGTCCTCACCCGGTTTAGCGGCTATACGGGCTGTGTTGGTGCGTTGAAACGGGGTGTCTTGGGGCCAAAATCCATCAACGAAGTCACGACCACATCCTCCTTTGAACCAGCGAGAACCGTAGTGGATACTACAGCAGCTGGCGACGGATTTAACGGGGGTTATCTGGCTGCAAAACTGTCGGGGCGGTCCCAGTCAGAGGCGCTTGATCAGGGTCACGAATTGGCGCGCAGAATTATTGGTTTTCGAGGTGCGATAATTCCGGTTTGATATTAGGCTTTGCGGCTGGCGGTGTGTCCGGATGCGGAAGATGGCGGTGGCCGCTGGATCGATGAAATTGAATTCGACTGTTTGTGTAGTCGTTTAAGTCATTGAAATAAAAGGCAATTACGCGCGAGATAATTCGCGATACGCCCTCTCATGATCGTGAATTGATAATTTGGACGCGCAACGACACCTAACACGCATGAAAAAGCTCTTGGCCATACTGCTGTTGGCAGCCACCGCGACATCTGCTCAGGACTTGCAGGGTAATGACACTGCAAGCAACTGGAAGGGTACGCATCACGCCAGATTTGGCATTTGGAACTCAATATGTGACGAGCGGGTAGAATATGGCGAGCTTGTTCAACGATGTTACATAAGATGGGTCGACGTCTTCTCGCCACGTCCAAACTTCGCGGGTCAATTTATCTTCATTGTTCCGGAAGACACAGGATACAAGGTTGAATTTGGAATAGAGCCAGGGACTTTTTTCCATCCCAACGGGTTTCGCATCGAGCGGGCAGGAGAGGCCGTTTGGCGCACTCGTTGGCCCGGATGCCTCACCGGGCTTGGGTGTGATTTCTACGAAGATGACGCCGATGACTTGATCGGTCAGATGAGACAAGGCGGTGCTTTTCTGTTTGACTTTCGCGACAGGCATGGTGTGTCTCGTAAGCTGAATTGGCCGTTGGACGGCTTCGACGGTGCGTGGGCAGATTTTCAGCAGCAATCCCGGCTTCGCGACCTGATCGAATAGACGTTCTTTTCGTCGAAGACGCCTGGTCAGAAAAGGTATGAGTTAGTTCGTGTCCGGATTCGATACGCCGACTTTTTTCGTGATCAGGGAAGCCAGACACGGAACTGCTGACATGGTCAGATATGGGGCTGCACCGCCTGCGCAATGATCTGAGAAGGAAACCGGTGCCTCTTATAGCTGATGGACGATGAATTCATCGATGCCACCCACGTCCAAATAAAAACAGGAGCAATCGAACGACGCTTAACGTGGCAACTCACCCGCGCTGTTGTTTCAATTGCGGTCAGGATTTCCTGCAGCAGCAATTCCTCAGCTCGGTTTTTGACCGTGGCCGGGTTCCAGACAACGTGAACGTCGATGGCGGGCAGACCTTCGTAAGGAAAAACCTGCCAAAGTTGCTGATCGCGGACATCCCGGGCCGCAACGCGCAGGGGGAGAGGGCCGATACCAAGACCGGCCATAATCATGCGCCGGACTTCTTCCAAATGGCTTGAGACGCCGGTGATCTTCTGCCCCAATTCGGCTCGAGCCCTCATGACAGCGACCGGTTGCAGTACATCCAGGAGGCGGTCTGTTTCACCGCGACCTCGGCAATGGCATCGGCGCTGGAATGTACTTCGAGTGAGAAAGTTGCAGCGGGATGGTTTGCATGAAAACGGGCCAGAGCGTCATCGAGCACGGGGCACACGACGTGGCTGGCAACTGCGATCTTCATGTTGCCCTGAACATCGTCCGTCAAGTCTCGTAGCAAGGTCGAGAGACGCAACACGGATTCGTTGATCTCGACAGCTTCACGATAAAGCAAGCGGCCTGCATCGGTCAGCGATAGCGGTAAGGTGACTTGCAGAAACGCTTCCCGATGACCGGGTTTTCACCCTGCCTCTGATGCTGCCAGCGGTTCCGGCCGGTGCACTGTTCGCCTTTACGATTAGCTTCGACGACAAGCTGCGGCCCATCCGATTGGTCCGACTATGCTGCGGATTTGCAGTGAAGCAAGCGCCTGGATACGATTGTCCTCCGTTTGATCTTTTCCCGATGTTTCAGAATGGTCTGCCCGCGCCCGAAGTAGACATCAGCCGGAAAACGCTGACTTTGGAACGCGGGCTAACGGGTCATTTGAGGCCTTTCTTGCTCGGACCAGAGTCTTACGGCGGAACAGTGCAACAGTCCGCCAGAAATGCCCGTTCAGAAAATCTCGAACAACCCGGCAGCGCCTTGACCGCCACCGATGCACATAGTGACAATGCCCAACTTCGCACCGCGACGTCTGCCTTCGATCATCAGGTGGCCTGTCATGCGGGCTCCGGTCATGCCAAAAGGGTGACCGATAGAGATTGAGCCACCGTTAACATTGCAAATTTCCGGGTCGATTCCCAGGCGGTCCCGACAATACAGCGCTTGGCTTGCGAAGGCTTCGTTCAATTCCCAGAGGTCTATGTCGCTCACCTTCAGGCCATGACGCTCCAGAAGGCGCGGCACGGCAAAGACAGGGCCAATACCCATTTCATCGGGTTCGCATCCAGCAACGGCAAATCCCTTGAACGCGCCAAGCGGTTCAATGCCTTCGCGAGCGGCCACGTCGGCGTCCATCACAACAAGCGCAGACGCGCCATCAGACAGCTGAGACGCGTTGCCCGCTGTGACGAAGTTGCCTTCGCCGCGCACGGGAGCGAGACCTGCAAGACCCTCGAGCGTGGTATTTGGACGGTTGCAATCATCCATACTGAAGGTCACATCCTTGCGGGTGACCTCGCCTGTTTCCTTGTCTTTAAAGGCCTGGGTGACAGTGATCGGCACGATCTCATCCTCCAGCTTTCCCGCGGCTTGCGCGGCAGCGGTGCGTTTCTGACTTTCCAAGGCCAACGCATCTTGCGCATCACGGCTGACGTTATAGCGCTTGGCAACGATGTCGGCAGTCTGGATCATGTTGAAATAAAGCTCGGGCTTGTTTTCGACGATCCAGCTTTCCTGCGCTTGCGGTGGTCTGGACGGTGGCATCTGGCTGATGCTTTCCACACCGCCCGCAATTGCGGCTGGTACACCTTCCTGAACGATAGCATGAGAGGCCATCGCCACGGCCTGCAAACCCGACGAACAGAAACGGTTAATTGTTGTGGCGGCCACGGTTACAGGCAAACCCGCACGGACAACGGATTGCCGCGCGATGTTGCTGCCAGTCCAGCCTTCGGGGTAGCCGCAGCCGATGAACGCATCTTCCAGAAGGTCAGGATTGACGCCTGCACGTTTTACCGCATGCTCGATTGCGTGGCCGGCCATGGTCGCACCGTGGGTTTCGTTAAAGGCGCCACGATAAGATTTTGCAAGACCGGTCCGGGCGGTTGAGACGATGACTGCTTGTTTCATGGAAATGTCCTTAGTCGTTCAGGCTAGAAAAAAGTTTGCCTTCGGAGGCAAGCTTTTCCAGTAGGGGGGCAGGTTGCCAAAGGAACGCATCTTCTTTCGCAAACCTTTGGATGTCTTCAAGGATTTTTGCCGGGCCAACAGCATCGGCATAGTGCATAGGACCGCCACGCCAGCGGGGGAACCCATAACCATTGAGCAAGACGACGTCCACATCAAGTGGACGCCGGGCGATGCCTTCTGCGACAACGCGTGCTGCTTCGTTCACCATCGCCGCCATAAAGCGATCCACAATTTCGCCGTCACCCAGCTTGCGCGGCGTGATGCCCTTGGCCTTACGTTCCTCCGCAATGATGACGTCTACTTCAGGGTCAGGTGTTGGACCGCCCTCACCGTAGATATAGAACCCACGGCCGGTCTTGCGGCCAAAACGACCTGCTTCGCAGATGCGATCGGCAAATTCGGTATAGGTCTCGCGCGGGTCGCGTGTAGGGGCGAGGCGTTTGCGCGTGGCCCAGCCGATGTCCAAACCTGCAAGGTCACTTACGGCAAAGGGTCCCATGGCGAGGCCAAATTCCCTCAAGGCACGATCAACGGCAAATGGGCTTGCACCTGCCAGTACGGTGCCATCAACGGCTTTTCGGTAATGCGACAAAATCCGATTGCCGATAAACCCATCGCAGACCCCCGCCCGTACTGCGATCTTGCGCATTGTCTTTGCAAGGGCAAAGCCTGTCGCGGTGACCACTGGCGACGTTTGGTCTGCGACGACAACTTCTAGCAGTTTCATCACATGAGCCGGAGAAAAGAAGTGAAGGCCAATGACATCCTGCGGGCGGCTTGTCACTTGGGCGATTTCGTTAATATCGAGGTACGAGGTGTTGCTGGCAAGTACAGCGCCCGGTTTGCAAATACGATCAAGCTGGGTGAAGACATCTTTCTTCACCTCCATGCTTTCAAAAACGGCTTCGATCACCAGATCTGTTTCAGACAGGGCCGCATAGTCGCTTTCAGCGCGGAACCGTTCGGACATCAGCGTTTCAAACGTCGCCCGATCAATCTTGCCACGCTTTACAGAACCTTCCAGCGTGCGCGCGACAGTCTGATGCGCGCGTTCAGCGCTCTCGGTATCTCGTTCGATCAGAGTGACATTAAGACCCGCGAGAAGGGCTGAGGTTGCGATACCGGCACCCATAGTGCCGCCACCAACCACGCCGATCTGTGCCACGTTCCGGGGGTCAACGCCTTCGAGGTCCGGCAGTTTTGCAACTTTGCGTTCCGAAAAGAAAGCATGGATCAGTGCGCTTCTCTGATCCGTTTCCATCATTTTTCGGAATAGCTTGCGTTCCGCACTGAGACCTTCGGCAAAGGGCAGTTTCGCCGCAGCCTCCAATGCATCTACGCAGGCGAGGGGGGCAAGCTGCCCCGCACGGGTTTTGCTCAGTTTGGCGCGCGCAGTATCAAAGACTGACGGATCATGGCGTGTCACGTCCAGGGCCGAGACGGGGCGCGGGCCTTTGCCATCCTTCACCAGGTCTTTTGCAAATGCGATGGCTGCGGCGGTCACATCTGTCGCGTCGGTGACGAGGTCGACAAGCCCAAGCGCGGCGGCTTCCTTAGCGCCAATCTGCTTGCCGGTTGTGATCATTTCGATCGCCGTCTCAAACGAAACAAGGCGTGGTAGTCGCTGGGTGCCACCAGCGCCGGGCAGAAGGCCCAACGTCACTTCGGACAGGGCAAAGCGTGCCTTTGCGGTGGCGACGCGATAATGACACCCAAGCGCCAATTCCAGACCGCCACCAAGGGCCGTACCGTGCAGGGCTGCAACGGTTGGTTTGGGAATGGCCTCTAACGCGTTGATGACATCCGGGAGCAACGGCTCAACGGGAGGCTTACCAAATTCGCGAATGTCAGCGCCGGCAACAAAGGTGCGGCCCGCGCAAGCCACAACAATGGCTTGAACGGCCGCTTCATCGGACGCTTTTCGCGCCAGTAACTGCAACTCGGCACGCACGGGCTGTGAAAGCGCATTCACCGGGGGGTTATCGATTGAAATGACGGCGATACCGTCCTGAATGTCATAAGAGACAACAGAGGTCATGGTGTGTCCTGTTGATGTGCCGCAATGGCGTGAAAATGTTTTACTCTCGCAGCAGTTTGAAAACACCCGACGCCGTCGCCAGCAAAGTGCCATCCTCGGTTCGCAGTTCAGCCGAAGCAAACTTGGTGCTTTTGCCACCACCTGTGACATTGCCCGTGGCAACCACCCGGCCAGAGCGTGCAGGGGCAATGTAATTCACCGACAGCGACATGGTGAGAACCGCGCGATCGGGATCGCCGCTGTCATTTCGAACGGCCAGACCGCACCCATTATCCAGAAGCATGGCTACGAAACCGCCATGCAAAACGTTCACTCTGTTAAGGTGTTGCGGTCCAATGTTCAGCGCGCAGATACCGCTGCCTTCGCCGAAGACGCTGGATTCATAGCCAACAAAGCTTTGTGCGGCGGACTCGTCATCTGTGTTCATGCCGCATTCTCTTTTTTCATGGCAATCAGACGCATTGCGTGATCGTGACGCCCACCGAGTTGGTGATCCAGCATGATCAGGCGTTTCGCGTAGTGCGCGCCCGGGTATTCCCACGTCATACCGATGCCGCCGTGTAGCTGAATAGCCTCTTCGGCGCAGAGTTCGGCCGCGCGCCCAATCAGGTTTTTTGCCATCGATGTATGGCGACGCTGATCTCCGGTCCCATAGCTTGCAACGGCACGGATTGTGATCGACCGGGCTTGTTCCACCCACATGGTCATATCCACAATACGATGTTGCAAGGCTTGAAACGAGGCAATGTTACGGCCAAATTGTTTGCGCTGCTTCAGGTAGTCTGTTGTCATTGAGACAAGTGCATCCATCGCGCCCACGGCCTCGGCACAAAGCGCGATGCGACCCAAGTCCAGCACATCTTCGATACGTTCTTCGCTGGCTGCTTTTAGAGGCCTTGCCTGGGTTCCTTCAAGCAGCAGGTCAGCGATACCGCCACCATCCTGCATAGGTGCTGCGAGAACTTGAACAGAAGTGACGTCTTCTATCAGGTACAGGCCAAGACCCTGATCGTTTCGGGCAGCAATCAACAAAAGGTCGGCACCCGGTGCGCCGTAAACCGAGGATTTGCGGCCAGTCAGCTTGCCATCTTCGTCTGCGACCGTGCCGATTAGGGAAAGATCCTGCGAGATTTCCGGCTCAAAAACAGCAAAGGCGGGTCGGCGGGCACCGGCCATGATCTGCTTGACAAGATCGGTTTCGCCGCTTTCGGCCAAAAGACGCAGACCCATAAGAGTACCCAGATAAGGATCGGTACTGAGTGCACGGCCAATTTCCTCAAAGACCACCGAAACATCTTCGGCGGAGCCACCCAATCCGCCAAGGTCTTCTGAAACAAATGCGCCGAGTATCCCCAGTTTAACCATTTCCGACCAGGCTGTTTGATCAAAGAAAGGCGCTGTCCAGGCCGTGTCGTTGCGCCGCTCTGGTGTGCTGGTTTCTTGCAAGAACCGGCCGAACATATCGGCCAGCATGGCGTGATCTTCGCTGCGTTCAAAATTCATCGGTTAGTCCCTGAACAGTGTCTTTGCGACGATATTGCGCTGAATCTCATTAGAGCCGCCGTAGATCGACAGCTTTCTGTTGTTGAAATAAACGGGGGCTGCGCGGGTGGCTTCGGGTGGCAGGGCGATCTGATTGTCTGACAGGCTTTCTGCATCTGGCGCAGCCGCATGGCCAAGGGCCGAGCGATAGAGGCTCAGGATGCCTTGGCGTACCTGAGTACCGCGGATTTTCATCAGCGAACTGTCGATACCGCTTGCTGCGCTATCCCGCGTCCGCGCAAGGGCGCGCAGATTGGCCACGCGCAAAGCTTCCAGATCAGCCTCAAGTTCGACTGCTTGTGCCGCATAAAGCGGGTGCTCTGCTAAAGACACGCCATCGCGACGCACATCAGTTGCCATCTGATGATAGCGGTCCAGATCACGCGCCGAAAAGCCGACACCGGCTATGTTGGTACGCTCGTGGGTCAGCAGGTATTTCGCCACTGTCCAGCCTTCGTTTTCCGCGCCGACGATATTCGCGACAGGGACGCGCACGTCGGTAAAAAAGACCTCGTTCACCTCGTGGCTACCGTCGATCAGACGGATCGGGCGCATTTCGATGCCGGGCGTGTCCAGGTCAACAAGGACAAAGCTGATCCCTTCCTGAGGCTTAGCCGTTTGCGATGTGCGCACAAGGCAGAAGATGCGGTTGGCGTGTTGACCAAGGGTTGTCCATGTTTTCTGACCATTGATCACGTAATGATCGCCATCACGCTCGGCGCGGGTTTTTAGGCTTGCCAGGTCCGAACCGGCACCCGGCTCGGAAAAGCCCTGACACCACCAATCGCGGCCATCCAGAATACGGGGAAGATATTCGGCCTTCTGTTCGTCTGTGCCATAGCGGATCAGAACAGGGCCCAGCATCGCAAGCCCAAAAGACAGCAGACGTGGCGCACCAGCAAGGGCGCATTCTTCCGCAAAGATGTGGCGTTCAACAACGGTCCAGCCGGTGCCGCCATATTCTTCTGGCCAAGTCGCCGCGAGCCAACCGCGCGCGTTCAGGATCGCGTGCCACCGCTCAATATCCTCTTTTGTCAGCTCTCGGCCCGAGCTCGTTTTTGCAACGAGATCATTCGGCAAGTTTTCTGCCAGAAAGGCGCGAACTTCGGCCTGAAAGGCTTGTTCCGTATCTGAGTAATCCAGGTTCATTTCATGTCCTTTCGCGCCACTGTCCGTTGGCTTTGAAATTCACTCCGCATTGGGTGCGCGGTCCAAGACATCGGCAAAGTACGACAACAGTTTGTGCTTAATGATTTTGCCCGTGGCAGCTTGCGGCAGGGCATCAGAGACGATCACGCGCGCCGGCACCTTATAGGCTGCCATGCGTTCCCGGGCCCAATCACGCAGCTCTGATTCAGATACTTTTGCATGCGCGCTGACAAAGCCGATCACGTCCTCGTTTCTGTCGTGGGCGCGGCCCACAACTGCGGCTAAAGTTACGGCGGGATGCGCGGCCAATACGGCCTCGACCTCTGGCGGGTAGACGTTAAAGCCAGAGTGAATGATCAACTCTTTCGCGCGGCCCACGATATGCAGTGTGCCGTCTTCCTCTTGCTTGGCCAGATCTCCGGTGCGGAAAAAGCCGTCGTCTGTCATGGCTTTGCGTGTGGCTTCAGGATTGCGGAAATAGCCTTTCATGACGTTTTCGCCGCGAACACATAGTTCGCCGACCCCGTCGTCATTTGGGTTTTCAAGGCGGACTTCAACACCCGGCAGCGGGGGGCCTACGGCGCTGTCATTGCGCGGTGCGTCCATCAGTGTAAGCGCCACGCTTGGTGAACATTCCGAAAGCCCGTAACCATTGTGGAGCGGCAGGCCAAAAAGGTCCTCGGTCTGCGTTTTCAGCGCCATGTCCAAAGGCGCACCACCAGCATAAATGTAGCGCAGGTTGTGATCGGCTTTTTCGACCTTCTGCTCGCGCAGACGCTTGTTGATTGCGGCAAAGATCTGGGGAACGGCAGGGAAAAGCGTCGCCGTCTTCAACTGCTCAATCACATCATCCACGTCAAAACGGGGGCGCACGATCAGGCGCGTCCCGCCACGAACAGCACCAAGAAAAACAGAAGAAAGCCCAAAGATATGCGTGCCCGGCAACACCGCCAGCATCACATCTGTTGGCGTAAGTCGACGGGCGTCGGCAGAAAGTTGGGATACAAATAAAAGGTTCCCATGAGTCAGCATCACGCCTTTTGGCTCACCCACGGTGCCGGTCGTATAGATCAGGATCGCGGTTTGCGAACGGTCAGGCTCGACGGGCTCGACCGGTGCGTCGCGGATAGCGGATACAGTAAGCGAGCCACAAGCCAGAGGTTTTAGATCAACCCGGCCCATACGATCAGCGTGCGCCGCGGATGCTGGCGATGCATCCGGCGTAAACAGAGCACAGCGTGCCTCGCTCAGTTCAGAAAGTCGCAGGATTTCAGTATCCGTTAGGCGTGCATTGACCAGCACCGTCCAAGCATCAAGGCGGCTCAGCGCAAAGATCGCTACAAGGTAGGCCGCGCAGTTTTCGCTGATAAGCAGCACCCGGTCTCCGGCACGCACGCCATGGTCCATCAGGCGTTCAGCAGCCTGCTGGCTCATCTCATTGAGTTCGCCATATGTGTAGGCTCGACCGTCATAATCCGATAGGGCAATAGCGTTTTGATCCGCCGCAGTCAGGATTTCGTGGATCCGGTTCATCAGGTGTTTTCTCCTGCAAACTCTGTGCTGCGCCGCCGCAGGGCCACGAAAAGGGGTGGGAACGCAAGGAGGATACCAGCAATCAGGCTTGGTCCGAAGGGTATACCCACATAGTCCATTTCTGGCAGGGCAATCAAAAACCCCGCAACAAAAAGGACAATGCGCAACGGAAACTCGCCTGCGCCGGAAAGCGGTCCTAAAAAGATAACGTAACCCTGAAGCGCCATGCAGATCAAAGCCAGACCCAAAAGGGCGCAGGTTACAGCGATAAAGACTTCGATCGCCGGGGATTGCGCAACGAGCGCAGGATTGAGCACGAAGAAAAACGGCGCGATGTAGATAACTCCACCCAGTCGCATGGCCTCCAATCCGGCCTTCATCGCACTGGTGCCCGCCATGGTCGCCGCAGCATAGGCGCCAAGCGCCACAGGAGGTGTGATGTAGCTGACCATGCCCCAATAAAGAATGAAAAGGTGCACAGCGAGTATGTTGAGGCCGCCAGCCTCCAGTGCTGGGGCAAGAACCACAGCCAGGAAAATATAGCAGGCGGTTACCGTCATACCCATGCCAAAGACAAAGGCTGTCATGGCACCGGCGATCAACAGGATAAAGACGTTATCTCCCGCGAGGGCCAGCAGTTCGTTGACCAACGTACCTGCAAGGCCGGTGGCCGAGAAAGAGCCGACAATCAATCCGACGCCAAGAATGATTGCCGTCAATTCGGTCAAACCGGTTCCGACCTGTTTCAGAACGTCAATCAGGCCAGCTACCGTAAGACGGTGACGGGGGAAAATCTGGTTGACGATCAGCAGCAGAACAGTCGCATAGAAAGGTGCAGCAGTTTCCTGGCGCAGCACGACCATCATGAAGATCAAAACTGCAAATACCAGCACATAGGGCCAACCTTCCCGCAAGGTTGCATTTAGTCGAGGCAGATCGGGCCCGGACATGCCGCGCAGACCGAGGCGTGCGGAATAGGCGTCAATCTGAACAAAAAGCCCAAAGTAAAACAGCAGGGATGGTATCGCGGCGGCAATGGCGATCTCGACATAAGGCATCGACAGGAAAGAGGCCATGACAAAGGCGGTCGCACCCATGATCGGTGGCATTAAAACACCGCCTGTCGAGGCGCAGGCCTCGGTCGCTGCGGCTGTCTTCGCTGAGAAGCCAGTACGACGCATTGCCGGGATCGATACCGCGCCAGTTGTCAGGATGTTGGAAATCACACTGCCAGACATCGAACCCATGAACCCGCTGGCAAAGATCGAAACCTTAGCGGCACCACCGCGGTATCGGCCGACAAGGGCAAGGGCGAGATCGTTGAAGAACTGCCCGCCGCCCGTGTGTTGAAGCACGGCGCCAAAGATTATGAAGCCGATCACCACACCCCCAAACGCGCGCATAGGAATGCCAAAGATGCTTTCAGAGGAATAGACGTGATAGGCAATCGCTTCCGATAATGTACTCTGAAATCCGGAAAACGGATCTGGCACATGTCCTGCGAAGGTTGGGTAAAGCGAAAAGAGGGCCACGATTGCGAACAGGACTTTTCCCCCGGCTCGGCGTGTGGCTTCCAAGACCAGGGCAAAGAACACATAGGCGACCCATTGGGCTGTTTGGGGGGCTGCGTATTCCCAGCCTTCGGACAGATTGAGCTTTGCCACGCAAGCCAGATAGACACCGCTGGCAAGAGCGAGGGTCGCAAGAATCCAGTCATAAAAGGCGACCGGCCCAAGGCGCTCTCCGCGACGATTGAAGACAAGAAAACTCAGCGACAGGAAGATGGCTGCGAGAAGGGCAAGATACCTGCCATCCAAAAGAACGATCCCGAACAGCTGAATGTTGAACAACTGGTGAACGACAAGAAGAATTGCGCCAGTTGTGCCGATGATCAGCGCCAGATTGCGCCCGGTATCGTAGGTTTCAGCTATTCCGGCTTCGTTTTCGAGTTCTTGCATAACAAGACCTTTTTGTCGGCACGTTCAGCGCGCCGCAGAGAATTGTTTTAGCCCGGCCCAGCTTTTCTGTCGGGCCAGGCAGATACAGTCTGATCGATTAGAAAACGACTTGAAGTCCGGCTGCTTTGAGTGCTTCGCGACGCTTGGTTTCCCACGCGGTTGTCCAGTCGTCAGCGCCTGTTTCCTTCAACTCGTTCCACGCGTCTTGCAGAACTTGTTGCCGGCGCAGGAGTTCGTCGTTATGCGCCTGGGCCGCGTCGGTCCATACACCCAGCTCTTTGAAAAGGCGGATGGAACCTTCGTGATATGGAACAACCCATTCGAAGTTCTGGTTGTCGATGGACCAGCCACCGATGCCTGGCGCTTTACCGTCATACTCTGGGTAAAGGGCGATCATTGCTTTCGTCATGTTGTAGACGAGAGCATCTTCTTGCGCGTCCGTAGTTACGAGAACCGGGTACGCATACGCAGCGCCCTTGTGACCGTCGGTTCCGTCGATATTCGCGCCAACTTTGGCCGTGTTCGTTTGGAAAAACGGCGCGATTTCTTGCATGCGCGCAAGACCCTCTGTGTTGTTCTCATCAATTTCAGGCCAAAATAGTCCGCGCGGTGAAGAAGCCGCTTCGTAAGCGGGTCCCGAATTGGTTGAAGCAAAAGCGGCATCAACCTGACCTTCGATCAAGCCTTTCGAGGATGCGGAGTAGCTACCGAAATCTACGCGCTCGACGTCATCCCAAGTCAGACCGGCGTAGGCCAGATAAGCCGTCGTGTTTGCGTTGAGCGCCGGCGCTCCGGTAACCCAGGCAACACGCTTGCCCTTGAGGTCAGAGAATTCCTGAATTCCCAAGTCACCTGCAACTCCTACCGTAAGGTTAATGGCACCACCGGAGTTGGCTAATAATACGCGTATGGGCTGCGGGCCCCATTTCTGCTCGCCAAACTGGAAGACGCCCTCTTGCGCCATGAAGCTGCCGCCTACGCCTGTGGCTGAGAATTGCACCCGGCCCTGACGCAACGGTTCTGTCCGCGACACGTCGTTCTTCCCCGGCAAGATTCGAAGGTTGGTACCGGTGGCGGTTTGCAGGGCAGCGCCAATGGCAACAGCTTGATTGTAGCCAGCGGTTCCCGTGCCGTAGGCCGTCCAGGAAAGCTGCTTCGGCAGATCCAGATCAGCAGCACTTGCGGCTGAAGATACACCCAATAATGCGGCGGCGGCCACGGCAGTCAGAAACTTCATAGAATTGATCCTCCTCGAGCGCGAACTGGGTCCGCTATGCGAACGTATCTTTCGCAAAATGACAATTCAGTCAATGTTTTTTGCTGATGCACAAATGAACAGCGCCTAAATGTTGACATATGGTTCGCATAGCGAAATGATGGCGCGATTATTTGGGAGAAAAGTTGTATGGAGAAATTTGAGGGCGACGCTGAAACTGATCGGCAATTTGTGACCGCCTTGGCGCGCGGGCTGGATATACTCTCCGCCTTTGATGGCCAAAGCCGTTATCTCTCGAATTCGGCTTTGGCCACGCGATCAGGCCTCGCGAAACCTACCGTGTCGCGGCTTACACACACTTTGACCCGAACCGGCCATTTGGTTCGTAACCCTGAGTCCGGGGAATACCGGCTGGGCGCAAAGGTGTTGCAACTGGGATTCAGTGCGCTTTCCGCCATGAGTGTCAGCGAACTTTATCTGCCTGAAATGGAAGCGCTGAGCGTCGGGCCCAACCCCTACGTCACCGTTGCTCTGGCAGAGCAGGTGGGAAACCGAGCGATTTATGTTGCAACGCAAAAGTCTACCCAAGCGGTGACATTGTCGCTTTATGTCGGCGCGCGGTTGCCTCTTTTTTACTCGGCTGTTGGACGGGCCATACTTGCCCGCCTTGAGCCAGACGCAAGGGCAGCGGCTGTTTCGTTAGGGGCTGCGGAGTTCCCGGAGCAAAAGGCCCGCATCCAGGCGAGTGTCGATATTGCCGTAGGCGACTATGAAACACTTGGCTATGTGCGCAGCTTTGGCGACTGGAAGAAAGAGATCAACGCAATCGCGGTTCCTGTGACGTCGCTGGATGGCTCGACGATCTACGGCCTCAACGTCGGTGGGCCGTCTTTCCTTGTCTCACCCGAAGAGTTGGAGAATGACTACGCGGAACGGCTAATGGTGGCGGGTAAGCAGCTTTCGTCCAAATAGCATCGCGCGTCTGCTACTGGCAACGCGCTGAGAGCGTCATTTGGCGTGTGCAGCAAAGCCGACTTGTTTCATAGTGATCTGCCGAACCCGAAAAGGTTTGGGATGGACCCCGGCGCGACGGGAATTAGCCTCCGGGGTCCTGCGTGGTTACTTTGAGATCGCGACCGTGACCGGCGTGATGTCGAGACGCACATTGGTGTAGGCATAACTGTCGGCCTGTCCATCCAGCGCCTTCCAATAGCCCTTGGTGCTCTCGTCCTGGCTAAAGCGCAGCTCGAACCCTTTGTCGGAAATCCGTGGGTTGAACAGGTACGTCACGACTTCGCTGGCTGAGGCGTTGTCTACCAGGTCATAAGAGACAAAGTGCTTCAGCGTGGCGTTGCGGCTGAAAACGCCAGAGACGGCCGGATCGGGGGTCTGGAAATACTCGTCGCCACCAATTGTATCGTATTTCCCGGAGGTGTTCACAAAGCCTTCGCCAAAGGTCCAGCCGTCGCCCTGTTGGAAAAAGCTGACGCGGACGTTGTTATAGCTGCCATCCTCGCTGCGCTCAGCGCCGCGCACATCGATCACGTGCACTCCGCCGCTGCCGAGCACTTCGGCGGTGTTGCCGGTCACGACAAGTGCGGTGTTCTCCTCGATCCCGAACCCAAGCGGTGTGGTGTCGCGGTGCTTGTAGGTGGTTGCAACCAGACGGCCATAGCGGGCTTGGCGGTCGAAATGCTGGTCAATCACGCCATGTTCAAAGATGCCAAGACCGGTATCAAGCCAGACCGGGCCATAATCCTGTTCCGCGGATGACCCGTAGGTATCGGCGAAACCCACCGTTAGCGCGGAATAGCTGTCGCCCGAGGCGATCATAGCCTGGCTCATGATCGCCGCGCCAGCGCTGGTGCCGCCGATCACACCGCCGCGTGCCAGAACGCGTGACATCGCCTCGGCCGCGGGTCGTGCTTTGCCTTCGGCGTTCAGAAGCGTTTGGCGCAAACGCATCTGGTCCCCGCCGATCATCCAGATCGCGCTTAGCCCGTCTATCTGGGCCACGACCTCTGGGTTGTCGCCATTGTCTACCCAAGTTGATTCGTCCTCGTCAGTTTTGCTGTCGTCTTTGACGGAAATTGGCAAAAGGGTCAGCCGGTCCTCGGAAATACCCAACGCGGCCATCTCATCCAGGAATTTGCGAGCGTTGCGATAAGGCTTGCCCGATGCGGCCGGGATCACTCCGATACGTGCAGTATCAACGCCACCGGCCATCGAAATGAAACGCTCGTAAACGGCCGTGTTGGATGCGCGGAGCGCGCCGCCGACAAGTAAAAGACCGCCGCCAGAATTGCTATCGGCCAAGGCAGGCGCAGCAGGCATCCAAGCCAGGGCCGCAGTTGCGGCCAGGCCGACTGCCAGAATGCTGCGACGCGCCATAGGGCCGGTCATCTGGATGATATTTATGGTAGTTGTCACGGTCTTCTCTCCCTTAAGTAGCCGGGATACGCCCGGCGGCGATGGTTCCAGTCGTCCCGCGCCCAAAGTGACCCCGTTGTGACAACGGGCGCAGGCGTTACGTCCGCTAACCCCTGCCAGAGCGCCATTGCATACGCATGGCGGGTGCCCATTGTCTTGATTACGTGTTTGAGGCCCTGTTTGATGGCACCACTACGGTACGCATCCACCAGGCGTCGGCTCTTGAGTGCCATTGGTCGCTGGTTTATAGTATGATTGATTATTTTTCATCGAATACAAAATGAAAGAAAAAATGTCAACTCAAGCCTGGTCGGTCTCTGCTGACCAGAAGTTCGCAGAGTCTGAAATCGGGCGGCGCATCACGGTGCTAAAGACCGAAGGGTCGGCGTCGCAGCGTCGGCTGTCGGACCTGATCCTTCAAGATCCGGTCTTTGTTGCGACGCGCGGTATCGAAGATTTGTCGGCGGCGACAGGAATCTCGGCCGCGACGATCAGCCGTTATGTGAAGGAGATTGGCGTCGACGGCTATGCCCAGTTTCGCGCCCAAGTCGCTGAAGCCGTGCATGAGCTGATCGTACCGGTGTCGAAGCTTGGGCTTAGGTTTAGCGCGCCGGGTCCGGGTCCGGGGGCAGCTGGCGAAAGCCTGGCCTCGGCCCATGCGCAAATGCAGTTGCTAACTGATGCCGAGATGCTTCGTGCCATTTCTACCGCGTGCAAGTTGATCGCAGATGCGCGGCAGGTCTGGGTGATGGGATTTGGTCTGAGCGCACATCTGGCTGCGATACTCAGTCTCGGGCTGCAACCCTATCGTGAAGGCGTGCACAGCGTGGTCGACCTTGGCGGAACCGAGGCCGCCGCAGCCCGGCTTGTGGCAGTTTCAGAGTCTGATCTTCTGATTGCGATCACCTTCCCCCGGTATTCCGCAGACGTTGTGCCATTAACGCGGTATTGCAAGGAAAACGGCGCGCGTGTTTTGGGCCTGACCGACGCAAGGGTGGCCCCGATTGTTCCGCACTGCAGCGAGCTGCTTCTCGCCCCAGCCGCACACCCTGTCCTGTCCTCCTCATCGTTGCCGGGCCTGGCCCTGATCGAGGCATTGGTCAGCGAGTTCATCATTTCTGACGTGGAAAACATCAAGCGGTCAGAAAAGCTTGCGACAGCATTGGCGTGCTTTGTCTCGGGGTAGAACCAAAAAGCCAAGCTTTGACTAATCCGGACAATTACGTGAACGCGTTCTGGTCGCGTGGTTTCCGATTTCATAGGTTTCATGCGGCCAGAGCGAACGTTTTGTACATAAGCTCGATCTCTTCCTGAGCGTCTGTTTTCATGTTGTGGATAAGGTGGTTCTTGACTGTGCGGATGGCCCCAAGGACATGCGGAGTTTATGCGGCGGAGTTTAGGGGACGAAAACTCCGAAGATACTCGGTAGTCCTTTCAACGCTGCATATTTGCTTGCAGTCCGATTGTTCCACCGTTTCTTGTCGATGTGGCGGATACTGTCGAACCTTCTCGACAGTACCGCGTAGATATGGCCTTGACCGAGCATCCCGCAATCTGGCGGAGCTCACCCGGATTGTGCGATCGGTTCTGCCCAGACCAGTCCATTGTGTGACAATTGATTGATGCAGCTATTCGTGATTGGGTGGAAAATTCCGAAAAACTCCAGGTCAGATCCGGTCTCAGTTGAAAGCACGACATTGGTTGAGGTCGCGAATTTGACAACAATACTTCTATCCAGTTTCGCCTTTTCGTCATCCACGTAGGGAAGATTTCCCCCCTTCAGGTTGAAGATTGCATTGGCAACGTGACCGGGCATACCCTTGTTGATCAAAAAGCTCTCATAGGCGCTTGTGAACTCCTCAGTTGCAGGCTTTTCGGCGATTTCCGGGCCATAAACGCGCGCGATGACCTGCTGCGCGTGGGCTTTGATCGCGCCCGGTTGAAGGGCAAACCGAAGCCCGCCGATCACGGTTGCCAGACATACGCCTCCAAGCAATGCGCTACGTCTTGAAATTATCATCGTACTACCTCCGCCGCGCGTAAGGATAATGCAGACAGAGTCAGGGACGGATTTGCCGGTGAGCAGGTCGGAAACGCCCCGGCGCCCAAAGCAAAGACGTTCGGAGCCTCGTGCAGCTTTAGATATTCATCCACGACCCCTTCTGCAGGGTCGGTACTGATGCGGTGCGTGCCCTGGATGTGGGCCTGGCTGGGTAAAATGCCGCTGACTGTCATACCGTCGAGAGTGTCCGGAATGATGCCCGGCAGACCCTCCAACGCGCGCTGCAATCCCTTGTATGCATAAGGATGGTGGCCCGTCCACTCGACGACCGGAACGTCATTTTCAAGTAGAACCCTGTTTTCGGCAAGAGGCAAATCCTCGGCCGCAAGGGTCAGAACCAACCTGTTGGTCCATTTGCCGACTTCTTCGCGAATGTCGGGCATCGCGTTCGTGCTTTCGATCAGCACAGCGGCGGCTTCCGATCGGTCGGTGTCGTGATAGAAATGATATCCGTGGCTGGTTTCAGAGGTGCCGCCAAAGTAGTTCTTGATCGTGGCCGTATCGACAACCACCCTCTGAGAGGCTTCCTCATGCAGATACCGTCCCAGCGCCGGTGACGTCACACCGGAGCGTAGCAGAATGGCAGTGTTGAAGATGGCATTGGCCCCCAGCGCGAACATGCTGCCTTTGACCTTGATCTCTTGCTCGTTTGGTCCACGCAATATGCCATATGTTGCCCGACCACCTTCGATCACCAACTCCCGGAACTCTGTTTCCAAGACGTAGCTGGCCCGCGGATGTGCAAGCTGATCAAAACCGTTCAGGATCGTGAACTTTGCGCCTGCCGGGCAAATACGGCATACGCCGTTCGCGCAACAATTTGGCCGCGTTCCACCACTCGCGCGCGCGGTCGGCAGCGGAACCCACGACGGGCTGTAATTCCGCAGAACCTTGTCGGAACGGGACATTGGATGCGGCGGATAGGGATGCGGATTGGCGCGCGGTATAATGTGGTTTGATTTGCCGCCAGCAACCTCCATCAAAGTTTCGGCCCGCTCATAATAAGGGCTAAGATCATCGTAACCGAATGGCCAGTCCATCCCGACGCCAAACAGTGAATTCATCTGGAAATCATCTGGGTGAAATCGCGGCGTGTCCCCATGCCAATAGTTGGAATTTCCGCCGAAGACTGAAAAACTCAGCCATTTTTTTTCAAAACCCGAAGTGTTGCGTTGCGCGATTGTTTCCCTGGCGCCCCAGCCATCCCGAAGCTGCGCTTCGTGAGAACGAAACGCACCTTTTTCAATGACAAGCACGTCCAAATCCAGCGGCAAAGCATGTGCAAAAAACATTGCAGCAAAACTGCTACCGACAACGATCACATCCCATTCGCGGGACGCGACCTCCGCAAGTTCAATGCGATTCATCTATACACCCAAGCCTCTGAAGAGGCGCAAAACAAAATCAATCGTACAACGGCCTTCGTGACACCAGCCTACCCTGCAACTGTGGTTTGTCAAATCACACTGATATGTCGAATTTTTACGAGACAATTGACTGACGCCGCGCAGATTGTTGTCTCAGACTTTTACAGCAACGGATCAAGTCGCAAGCGCGGCCGGTTCGCTTTGTGTCACTATTGGTGAAATGCCTCTGCCAGCACCGGATCAAGTTGATGCGTGTGCAAAAACGCGTCATACCCTTGGTGGTGCCGCAGTTGGTCGGTTTGGCGTTGGCCCTTCTCTTGCCATTCCTTGCCAGTCGGCTGCCTTGGGTCGCCTGTTACGGAGCGTGAAATATGCGTCTGAGCCAATGCCATAACTTCCACGACTTTCGGCGACTGGCCAAGCAGCGGCTGCCGGGGCCAATTTTCAACTATATCGACGGTGGCGCGGATGATGAGGTGACATACCGCGAAAATACCAACGCGTTTGAACGCTGCGATCTCTTGCCTTCCGTCTTGCGTGGGGTGTCGGATGTGGACATGTCCGTTACCGTGATGGGGCAGAAACTGGATATGCCGGTCTATTGCTCGCCCACAGCATTGCAACGCCTGTTCCACCATCAGGGGGAGCGCGCCGTTGCGGCAGCGGCCGAGAAGTACGGGACTATGTTCGGCGTCTCCTCGTTGGGTACAGTCTCGCTTGAGGAACTTCGGCAAAAACACAAGAACCCGCAGGTCTATCAATTCTATTTCCACAAGGATCGCGGTTTGAACGCGGCCATGATGCAACGCGCGAAAGAGGCCGGGGTCGAGGTCATGATGCTGACCGTCGACAGTATCACTGGTGGAAATCGCGAGCGTGACCTACGCACCGGCTTCTCGATCCCGTTCCGCCTTACGCTGGGCGGCATGATTCAGTTTGCGATCAAGCCGATGTGGGGGATCAACTACGTAACGCATGAGAAATTCCGCCTGCCGCAGTTGGAAGAGCATGTGGATATGGGCGGTGGTGCCAGTTCTATTGGTGGGTATTTTACCGATATGCTGGACCCGTCGATGAACTGGGATGATGTGGCCCAGATGGTGCGCGATTGGGATGGACAGTTTTGCCTGAAGGGTGTCATGACTGTCGAAGATGCCAAGCGTGCAGCCGAGATTGGGTGCACCGGTATCATCCTTTCAAACCACGGTGGCCGTCAGCTTGACGGGTCACGCACGCCTTTTGATCAACTGTCCGAGATCGTGGACGCGGTTGGTGATAAGCTGGACGTGATGATGGACAGCGGTGTGCAACGCGGAACCCATGTTCTGAAAGCACTGTCGCTTGGGGCCAAAGCAGTTGGCGTTGGGCGGCATTATCTTTATCCTTTGGCTGCGGCAGGTCAGGCGGGGGTAGAGCGGGCCTTGGGTCTGATGCGTGCCGAGATTGAACGCGACATGAAACTTATGGGCGTCACCAGCGTCGACCAACTGAGCCGCGAAAATATCCGCTTTCGAACAACCTAGTCAGAGGCAAGAGCCGAAATGACCAATGACGCATTGATCAAACTCTTTCGCTCGATCGTCGGATCGCGCCACGTCCTGACGGGAGAGCGCGCCACAGAAAGGTTCCGGCGCGGCTTTCGCTCGGGCGCGGGTCAGGCGCTGTGTGTCGTTCAACCCGGTGGCCTGCTGGAACAGTGGAAGGTGCTGCAGGCCTGTGTCGCAGCCGACAAGATCGTCATCATGCAAGCCTCAAATACCGGCCTGACAGAAGGGTCCACACCCAAAGGCGGTTATGACCGCGACGTTGTTTTAATCAACGTGAGCCGAATGAATGCTTTGCACCTTTTGCAAGGTGGGCAGCAGGTGCTTAGTTTTCCGGGCGCGTCACTGTTTGAGCTGGAAAAGCAGCTGCGCCCGTTGGGGCGGACACCTCATTCCGTGATCGGCTCGTCCAGCATCGGCGCTTCGATTCTGGGCGGGGTTTGCAACAACTCGGGCGGCTCACTATGCGAACGCGGCCCCAGCTATACCGAGCTTGCATTGTTCGCCCAGATTACCGCAGAGGGCGAACTGACGCTGGTGAACCATCTGGGTCTGGATCTGGGCAACTCTCCCGAGGAAATCCTGACGCGGCTTGAAGCTGGAGATTTCGACAAGAACGCCCCCACGCCCGAGGGCCGCAATGCCTCGGACCCGGATTACACCACGATCTTGCGAGATGTCGATGCGGATACACCTTCGCGCTATAACAACGATGATCGCCTGTTGTTTGAGGCGTCCGGCTGCGCGGGCAAGCTGGCGGTTTTCGCAGTCCGGCTTGACACATTCCCGACCTATGACCGCGAGCAGGTTTTCTACATCGGAACAAACGATCCCGCTGACCTGACAGAATTGCGGCGTCACATCCTGAAAAACTTCGAAACCTTGCCGGTTTCAGCCGAATACGTACACCGCGAGTGTTTCGACATCGCCGCGAAATACGGCAAGGACACGCTGGTGATGATCGACAAGCTGGGAACCGACCGGCTTCCGATGTTTTTTGCATTAAAGGGCGCGGTGGACTCGCGTCTGAACAAGTTCGCCTTGACCCGAGGGTTTACGGACAAATTCATGCAGATTGCCTCGCGTCTATGGCCCGAGCATCTGCCGAAATTCCTGCATGAGTTTCGTGACAAGTACGAACACCACCTCATCCTGAAAATGCACGATGGCGGTATCGAAGAGGCATCTGGGTTTCTGCCCGGTTTCTTCGAAAACCGCGGTGCAAAGTTTGTCACCTGCACGCCGCGCGAAGCCAAGATTGCTGGATTGCATCGGTTTGCCGCCGCTGGTGCCGCCGTGCGGTATGGCCATGTTCATGCGGCTGAGGTCGAAGAGATCCTGGCGCTGGATATCGCGCTGCGCCGCAATGATCGTGACTGGTTCGAAACTCTGCCCGCCGAGATCACGGATCAGCTTTTGGGCAAAGTCTACTACGGCCACCTGATGTGCCATGTGATGCATCAGGATTATATCGTCAAAAAGGGATGTGACCCTAAAAAGATCAAGGCTGCTATGCTCAAAATTCTGGATGAACGCGGAGCGGAATACCCGGCAGAACATAATGTTGGCCACCTGTACGAGGCCAAGCCCGATCTGGCGGCCCATTACAAACGGTGCGATCCGACCAATTCGTTCAACCCGGGGATTGGTAAAATGTCCAAGGCGCGCAATTACGGCGAAGAAAACGCTGCGTAAGCGTTTTCGCGTGAATTGGGCGCACGTTAAGCTGTTCGCAGTGCATCCGTAACACAGGTGATGAACGCAGCAGTGGTTGTAACCCGCGCACCAGCTTCGGCTTGGGAATGCAGTCGCAGAGCTGGCGTGTTGCGGGCGATCCCGCTCTCAGGCGGTATTCACAGTTCGGGCAACGCCAATTGGCGGAGGCGTCTCAAGACGCCCGCGCTACTATTGTTTGTCAGACTTCGACTTCGACCTTTCCGATCGGGTTCGAGCAGCAGGCCAGAATGTACCCGGCCTCAATATCACCTTCTGAAATGCCGCCATTGTGGACCATGTGGACGTCACCCTTAAGCTTTTTGACCTTGCAAGTTCCACATACACCGAACGTACAGCCTGATGGGATATTCAGACCAACAGACCGTGCAGCCGCCAGAACCGTATCGGTTTCGGCCACCTTCGCCGTGACGCCTGAGCTTGCGAAAAGAATTTCGGCACTGGTGTCGTCGTCGGGAACAACATCATCCAGTTCCGGTTGCTGCGCCTCGGTCTCTACAGGTGCGCCGAAACTCTCTTGGTGGTAGTTTTCCATGTCATAGCCCAGACCGGCCAGCGCATCGCGCACGGCTTGCATAAAAGGCTCGGGGCCGCAGCAATAAACCTCGCGGTCCAGATAGTCCGGTGCCATCAGACCCAGCATCAGCTGGTTAAACTGGCCTTGATACCCGGTCCAGGGGCGGTACGGGTCGGGTTCCTCGACGACAAATTTCAAGTTTAGCCCATGTGTCCGGCTGGCCATTTGCTCTAACCGCTGGCGAAAGATGATTTCTGACGGCCGTTTGGCGCAATTGATGAACACAACGTCCAGCGCGCGCCCTTCATCCCACATACAGGTTGTCATCGACATCAAGGGTGTGATGCCTGAACCGGCCGAGATGAACAGGTATTTGCCAGAGGAACTCTTGGCATTCGTGAACAAACCTGCCGGGCCAATGGCTTTGATCCGCATGCCGGGTTGCAGGTTGTCCAGCATCCAGCGCGTGCCGATGCTGTCGGACTGCGCCTTGGCCGTAATCGTGATCGATCTGGGTCGTGAAGGCGATGACGAGATTGTATAGGTGCGATGAACAACGCCGCCCGGCTGACCCGGTGCCGGAATTTCCAGCGTCAGGAATTGTCCGGGCTCGTAGCTGAAAAGGGCGCCAGAAGGGGCCCTAAATGTAAAGCTGGCAGTATTTGGCATTTCGGGCACGACCGAGACGCATTCCAAACTTTCACTGTCCTGCCAGACGGCTGCTGCCGAGGTCACAACGTCCATAACCGTCACTCCGCAGCTACAGCGTCAGGGATCAATCGGCGCGTCAGAGTTGCGCAATACCAATCGACAAACTGTAAAACGCCGGATTCCTGTTTCGCAGAATAGGGACCGGGCACATAGGCCGGACTGTTGATACCCTGCTGGTTATCCTCAACCACCCGGCGGTCTTCATCATTGGTCGCTTCCCAAACTTCGGTCAGGCGTTTCAGGTCATAGTCCACGCCTTCGACGGCATCCTTATGAACAAGCCATTTCGTCGTGACTTCGGTTTCCGTGGCGCTGATTGGTGTCACGCGGAAAACGATGGAATGGTCCGCCAGAAAATGGTTCCACGTGGTCGGATAATGGAATTTCAACAACGATCCCGCATCAGCAAAGGGTGATCGGCCCAACCAGCGGCGCACGGCGGATTTGCCATCCATCGTGTAACTCTGGGCCCCTTCCTTCAGGGGCATCCGGGCCAGACGGTACTGCCCATCCTCGTGCAGGTAAAATTGTGACGGCAGCCCTGCGGCTTCGCAGCGGTCGAAATGGGTCTGCAAATGCGCTGGCAGAGCGCCCCCCTCGATGCCGGTTACGGTCGGATCATCGGGGAAAGTGCGGCACAGCGCGGGGTGGTTCCCTCCGCAGTGGTAACACTCACGATTGTTCTCCCAAACCAGCTTCCAGTTCCCGTTCTCGATTATCGAGCTTTCGAAAGCCACCTTGGCATTGCCCAGGTCATGTGGCTCGAGATAGGCTCCTGCGATATTGGCGAACGTATCAAAGTCCGGCGCGTCCTCTGCCAGACAAATATAGACCAGACCGGCCAGCTCGCGGCAGTGCACTGTCTTTAAGCCATGCTGCTTGGGGTCGAAATCAGCACCCATGTCGCGCGCCCACAGCAAAGAGCCGTCAAGTTCATAAGTCCACTGATGGTAGGGGCAGACCAGCTTGGGCGTATTGCCCTTGGACGCTTTGCAGATCACCGAGCCGCGATGACGGCACGTGTTATGAAACGCCCGGATTTGATTGTCTGCACCGCGCACGATGATCACGCGATAGGCACCGACGTTATAGGTGACATAGTCGCCTGCTTTGACCAATTCACATGCCGGAATGGCAAACAGCCAGTCGCGGTAGTGGATTGTTTCAAGGTCGGTCCGAAAAATCTCGGGGTCGGTGTAGAATGCCTGTTCCAGGGCATAAGCCGGATTTCGACGCGCCAACAGGCTTTGAATTCTGTTCACTTCGGGCTCTCCTGCCGCGCCCCGCGGCATTGCTTGGGCAGATGACAAGAGGGACCAGTCCGGAGGCGCGTGAGGATCGCGTCCGAAACCCGTGCCCCCACCGCCACCCGCAGTTTGACATATCAGCGAGGCTGGTTTCCGGACTTGGAAGGGGCTTGCGCCCGGTCTCAGCACCTTCCCGGGATCCTCCTCCCAGTGGTTGATTGCTGAGCCTGACCTTCGTTACCGTTGCGGGGGCAGTGCCGGATTTGCACCGGCTTCCCAATTCTCCGCCACCTGAGAATCAAATGGCGGCACCTCGTGGCCGTAAGTTATTTCAAGCCCAATCCGGCGCTGAAATACTTGCGACATTTTCCGTTCTGAAACAGACACGCCGGTGAACTGCTTGGTGAAAATGTCTGCCTACGGTGCGATTTGAGTACCGATGCGAAGGGTTACAATCGAAACGCCGTTTTCAAACCCCGCGAAACTGCGCCGCAAGATGGTCGATCAACGCACGAATACGTGCGGTCAGGTGGCGGTTTTGCGGGTAGGCCGCGTAAAGGCCCAGCGATAAAGCCTCTTGCTCTTCGAATAGAAGTTGCAGTTTTCCTGTGTCCAAAAAGGACTGCGCCGTATAAAGCGGAATCCGCCCGATCCCCAGTCCATCCGCAGCCATATGTGCAACCGCACGCGGTGAGTTTGCGCGGAAGTTGCCCGAAACCGGAACCGTGTATTCTCGACCTTTTGCTTTGAACGCCCAGTGGTCAGAAAAGCTGCCGGTGGTCTGAAGCAGGCAATTATGGGTTGCCAGTGCTGCCGGTTCTTTAGGTGTCCCGTGCAGTGCCAGGTATTCGGGTGATACGCAGCATACAATCCGCATGTCCGTCAGCTTGCGTGCGACAAGGTTCGACTCCTTCAAAACGCCGAACCGAATGGCCAGATCGAAGCCTTCTTCAACCATCGAAACATGATGATCTGACAGGTGCAGTTCAATCGAGACCTTTGGATGCTCGGTCTGAAAAGGTTTCAGCAGATGGATCAATTCAGCCGAACCAAAGCCCGTCGGCGCAGTAATCCGTATGCGCCCCGCCAATTCTGTCTGGCGTTTTTGGACAAGGCTTTCCAGTTCATCGAACTGCTCTAGCAGGGGCAGACAGCGTTCGTAGTAAGATCGCCCAGTATCGGTCAGGGTGACGCTTCGCGTGGTCCGGTTGAAAAGCTGCGCATTCAAACGATCCTCCAACTGGCCAACATATTTGCTGGTCAGTTTGGTGCTGATACCGATCTGTTTTGCGGCTTCTGTAAATGACGAATGTGCTGCCACCGCCGCAAAAGCTCGCATGCCTTGAATCGTATCCATTGTCTACGCCACGTTCATAGTAATTCACCAAATTGGTATATTATCGCCCAAGTGAAAGCAAACTATGTCTGTGGCACAGATGCTGATCAACAGCCTAACCCCTCAATCAGAGAAAGAGTTTCCAGATGTCCGAAACGATCCAAATTCACAGCTTCCCTCTGTCCGGTCACTCGCACCGGGTCCGTCTGTTCGCCAACCTTGCCGGGATTAAACACGACGTTATCGACGTGGATCTTGCTGGTGGTGAGCACAAGCGCGAGCCGTTCTTGGCGCTCAACCCGGCGGGTCAGGTGCCCGTATTGCAAGACGGCGACGTGGTTGTAAGCGACAGCAACGCCATTCTGGTCTACCTGGCACGAAAATACGCGCCTTCCTACCTGCCTTCTGATCCTGCCGGTGAAGCCGAGGTGCAGAAGTTTTTGACCCTCGCTGCGGGTGAGATTGCGTTCGGCCCTGCCGCAGCGCGTCTGATCAACGTGTTCAACGCACCCTTGAACATGGACTTTACCCACGCCACTGCGGCCAATGTTCTGAAAAAGCTGGATGACCACTTGGAGGGCCGCGACTGGCTGGTCGGTGATGCGCCAACCATCGCGGATGTTGCAATCTACAGCTACACAGCACACGCGCCCGAGGGTGGCATCTCGCTTGAGCCTTATGCGAATGTGCGTCGCCTTCTGGCCAATGTCGAGGCGCTGGATGGATTTGTCCCCATGCCAAGCACCGCAGTTGGCTTGAACGCAGCCTGATCCTGCTATGCAATTGGCCAGTCGCACCCGCGACTGGCCTTCAATCCCACAACACAAGAGGTCTGCCATGAACGATCAAGCCACTGAAATGACATCGCCTTTTCATGCTGGCGAGCGTGAGATGCAGTCCCGCGTCGGTAGGCGCGACAGGATCGAGGAATTCGGTCGCAAGTTCATTCGTCCGTTCATGCCCGACCAGCATCGAGAGTTCTTTGGCAAGCTTCCCTTTCTGGTCCTAGGCAGCGTCGACGCCGATGGCTGGCCGTGGGCGTCAATGATCTCGGGCCGTTCGGGGTTCATACAGACGCCACACGAAAGACGCCTGGACCTTGATGCGCGACCCTTGGCGGACGACCCGCTCAATGCCGCATTACAGGCCGGAGCACCGATCGGTGTTCTTGGGATTGAGCTGTCCACACGCCGTCGCAACCGAGCCACCGCGACTGTGGGTACGGTCGGGGATCATGGGTTTTCGCTGGATGTGGTTCAGTCCTTCGGCAATTGCCCAAAATATATTCAAACGCATGACGTTTCGTTCGTCCGCGATCCAAAGGCCGTCATAGACCGCCCTGCAAACGACCGCTTTGTTGAATTGGATGCGAAGGCGCGGGATACGATTGCAGGTGCCAATTCATTCTATGTCGCAAGCCACGCAAACACGCCGGATCAGGCAGGCGTTGATGTCTCGCACCGGGGTGGACGGGCCGGGTTCGTCAAGGTTGAGGGCAACAGCTTGCTGGTGCCGGACTTTGCCGGCAACAACTTTTTCAATACTCTGGGCAATTTTCTATTGAACCCAAAGGCAGGTCTGCTGTTTCCGGACTATCAGACCGGAGATACCCTGATGCTGACGGGCACTGTAGAGGTTTTGGCCGATGGCCACCCCGATATCGCGGGCTTTAAAGGTGCAAACAGGGGCTGGCGGTTTCATCTGGACCATGGGCTGCGCATCTATGACGCGCTGCCGTTCCGGGCGGAGTTCCTTGAGTTTTCACCCTACAGCCTGATGGGGGATAGCTGGAAGGCGATCTAGACGGCTTTTGGCCGAACGATCCAGCTATGTCACGCCTGCGGATAGGGCGTTTCAAGTATGTCTATCCCGGCAATTCGCACGCTGACTTCGATGACCTCGGCAATCGGGGACCGCATCTGTGAACTGCTCTGGAAAAAGAAACTGGTCCAGACAGTCAGGTTTGACCAAGCAGGTAAAAAATCCGATTTCCTGTATTCACCCGCGTTGAACTTGCCCGCGTCGGTTTCCGGGCCTACTTTTAAAGTATGTGGCGTTTCACAGACATCCGTCCGGCCTATACCCGCGCAGAACGTGTCAGCGACGGGGTTGTGCACATATTAGGCGTGGCGTTGGCGCTTATGGCCGTGCCGGTTCTGATCACGATCACCGCCTTTCTCAGGACCGAGCCCGAGGCTGTTTTGGGCGTCTCGATATATGGCGCGACACTGGTTATGATGCTGACGTTTTCGGCGCTTTATAACATGGTGGAAAGCGATCGATGGTCTGATGTGTTGCGGCGCCTTGATCACTCGGGCATCTACGTGAAGATTGCTGGCACCTACACGCCGTTTGTTCTGCTATCAGCAGGGCAAACTCCGGGGCTGTTGGTCGGTTTATGGTCTTCGGCAACGATCGGTTCGGTGTTAAAGCTGATCGACCCAAGCCGTTTCCGGTGGTTTGGCTTGTTTCTATACCTGATGATGGGATGGGCGATTGTCTGGGCCGGGCAAACCATGCTGGCCGAGCTTTCACCCACGGTAGTCTGGTTGATCATCGCGGGTGGCGTTGTGTATACAGCGGGCGTTGGGTTTTACTTGCTGGAGCGGTTGCCGTTTCATAACACTATTTGGCATGTGTTCGTTTTGACGGGTAGCGTGCTGTTCTTTCTTGCGATCTTTGTTCGGATCGTCTGGGTGCCACACACGATTTCCTGAAAAGCGATTTTGTGTACTCGCTTGGCTCTCTCATTCAAAAACTGCGGAAATAAAACCTTGGAACTCAAAGGGTTTTTCCCGACACAGTGATTCCATGTAATTTTTTAGCCTGAGATTGCATAAGTCGATTTCACAAAAGCAAGGGACGCGGCTAGGGTACCGGCAAGCTAACGTCTTGTTGCACCAGTCTGAAAAGGGACCGTCATGGATTTTGCCCCATCACAGCGCGCCGTGGAAATCCGCGACCAGCTCAAAGGTTTTATGGAAGCGCATATCTATCCGCGCATCCGCGATCACAAAGAACAGATCGAAGAGGGTATCTTCCCTGTTTCCTTCATGGAGGAGCTGAAGGCTTTGGCGCGGTCCGAGGGGCTGTGGAATCTATTCTTGCCGTCGCTGCGCGATGATGAGCCCGGTACGCGATTGACCAATCTGGAATATGCGCCCTTGGCCGAACTGATGGGTCAGGTCAGCTGGTCGTCAGAAGTGTTCAACTGTAATGCGCCCGATACTGGCAACATGGAATTGTTGCATATGTTCGCAACGCCCGAGCAGCGCGCAGATTGGTTGGTGCCGCTGCTGAACGGTGAAATTCGGTCGTCTTTTGCGATGACGGAACCCGATGTGGCCAGCTCGGACGCGACTAATATCACGACCTCGATCCGGCGCGAGGGGGATGAGTACGTTATCAATGGCCGCAAGTGGTTTATCACTAATGCCTGCCATCCGAATACCAAGATGTTCATTGTGATGGGCAAGACCGATCCCAGCGCCGACCGCCACAAACAACAAAGCATGGTCATTGTTCCACGGGATACGCCGGGTCTTGAGATTATCCGCAACCCAACAATCCTGAACATGCATGACCCCGAAGGTCACGCCGAGCTGTTGTTCAAGGACGTACGCGTACCTGCCGGGAATCTGTTGGACAAAGAAGGCAGCGGCTTTGCCTTGGCGCAGGCGCGGCTTGGTCCGGGCCGCATTCACCACTGTATGCGTTCGATCGGGGCGGCGGAAATGGCGCTGTCGCTTATGGTTGAACGGGCGCAAGAGCGGACGGCCTTTGGCAAGAAACTCTCGGAACAGGGCGTGATCCGCGAATGGATCGCGAAATCGCGGCTTGAGATCGAACAGGCCCGTTTGTTGACGTTACAGGCCGCCTGGAAAATAGATCAGGTGGGCGCCAAAGCGGCGCGGCGTGAGATTTCGCTGATCAAGGTTGTCGCACCCAATGTACACGCGACCGTCACTGACCGCGCGATGCAGGTATTTGGTGCCATGGGGATGACACCCGATACGCCATTGGCCGATAGCTATACATGGGCACGGGCGCTGCGCTATGCCGACGGGCCGGATGAGGTGCACTTGCAAGCCATTGCGAAACAAGAACTGAAAAGCACCAACTATGGCATGTCGGCACAGTGGCTAACACCGCCGCAACGCTGATCGATTACTTGCCTTTCCAGACCGGGTCGCGCTTTTCCGCAAAGGCGCGCGCCCCTTCCGTCTGGTCTTCGCTGGCATACAGGGCATCGACCGTGCGCAACTGCCGTTTGGTGATGCGGTTCATGGTATCTTGGAACTTGGCATCCTCGGCGTCGCGGACGATTTCCTTGATCGCCGCGTAGACCAGTGGGGGACCCGAGGCCAAAAGACGGGCCACCTCCCACGCGCGGTCGATCAGTTGATCAGCGGCGATGATTTCGTTCACCAGCCCCCACCGATTGGCTTCCTCCGCGTCGAACCAGCGCCCGGTCAGCAGCAGCTCCATTGCGATGTGATAGGGGATGCGCTTGGGCAGTTTGACGCTGGCCGCGTCGGCAACCGTGCCTGAGCGGATTTCGGGCAGGGCAAAGGTGGCGTGCTCTGCGGCAAGGATCATGTCAGCAGACAAAGCCAGTTCAAGGCCGCCGCCGCAAGCGATACCATTGACCGCCGCAATAACCGGTTTGTTCAGGTCGCGCAGTTCCTGCAGACCGCCGAATCCACCGACACCATAATCACCATCGACCGCATCGCCATCGGCGGCGGCTTTCAGATCCCAACCCGGGCAGAAGAATTTGTCACCCGCACCGGTCAGGATGGCAACGCGCAGTTCCGGGTCATCGCGGAACTCGGCAAAGACATCTCCCATGATGCGGCTGGTCGCCAAATCAATGGCATTGGCTTTCGGTCGATCCAGCGTGACCTCTAGAATGGCGCCGTCACGCCGGGTTTTGATCGGGTCCATTTCTCAGGCCTTTCTAATGAGTGCATCCACTGCGACGGCCTTGTCCGGCGTGCAAAGAAGCGGGTTAATCTCAAGCTCGGCAAGCGTGTCGGCATTTTCAATGGCATAGGCTTGAATGGCCTGCACTGCAGCAACGATTGCATCCATATCAGCCGCGGGTTGACCGCGATAGCCCGCCAGAACAGGCGCAATGTTCAACTTTGTCAGGGCCGCTCGGATCGCGCTCGCCGAACTGGGAACCAACAAAGACACGGTATCGCGCAGCACCTCTGTCAGGACACCGCCCGCCCCAAGGGTCAGGACAAATCCGTGTGCCGGGTCGCGGACAATTCCAACCAGAACTTCGGCCACGGTGCCAGTGACCATTTCTTCGATCAGAACCTCATCCGTTCCAATATCGGCGACCACATCCGTGACATCCTTGGCGGAGACCCCCAGGCGCACCGCGCCATGCTCGGATTTGTGGGCAAGCCCAACGCCTTTGATAGCAAAAGGCGCCGTCATCTCTTGCGCAGAGGCTAAAGCCGCTGCCGGGCTGCGCACCGTTTGGCTGCGCGGGACTGATAACCCAAATGCCGCCAGTGCCTGCTTTGCCTCGCCCTCGGTCAGAGTGGTGGATGCCTTGGCCCTGCCCGGAAGGCAAACGGGGTCGTCTACTGGTGCAGAAACCTGGCTGGCGGCGCGGATCGCGGACAGAGCCTCGCGCAATCCCATCAAGGGAACGACGCCCCCGGCCATTAACTCCTGCGCGATGTCTTCGGGCAGGAGTTCTGGCAGTGTGGCGGCAATTGCAAATCGCGCGCCCGTGCTGGCGTGTACATTAAGGGCAGCCCGCGTTGTGCAAACCCAATCCGAAGGGTCGGTGGTGGGATAGTCAACAATAGATACGGTCAGATCAACGTTGTCGCCCGTCATTCCGGCCCATGCCTGCGCCATCGCACCTTCGTCACGCCAGATATAAGTGTGATAGTCCAGCGGGTTATTTAACGCAACCATTGGCCCAAGTGCCGCGCGCAGTTGGGTTCGTTGATCATTGTTCAGGCTTGGAAACGTCAGGCCGCTGCCGACAGCCATATCTGCAATCAGGCTGGCCTCACCCCCGGAACAGCTGATCGAGGCAATGTTGCCACCTGGCAGAGGGCCGTAGCAATGCAGCAGTTTCAACGTTTCCAAAAAGTCGGGGAGGGCCGTCACACGCGGTATTCCCAACCGATCCAACAAAGCCTGCGCGCCTGCATCGCTGCCTGCCAGCGACGCAGTATGTGAAACGGTAGCGGCTTTCGCCTGCTCTGACGCGCCAACTTTGAGGGCAACCAGTGGCACACCTTTCTGATACGCCTTTGCAGCCAGTGCCTCCCATTCGCGAATATTTTTGAAGCCTTCGATATGGAGACCAACGGCTGTCACGCGCGGGTCGTCGATCAGGGCTGATGCGATCTCAGCCTGGCTGGTCTGTGCCATGTTTCCGCAGGCGACCATATAAGCTATGGGCAGGGCGCGTTTCTGCATGGTCAGATTGATCGAGATGTTCGAGCTTTGGGTCAGGACCGCGACGCCCTTGTCCACCCGTGTTGCGCCATGCTGATCCGGCCACAACAGTGCCCCGTCCAGCGCGTTGATAAAGCCATAGCAGTTCGGGCCGAGAATGGGCATGTCCCCCGCGGCGGCAATCAGCTGATCCTGCAGGTCACCGCCCGTGGTGTCTTCGGCCACCGCCTCGGAAAAGCCCGAGGCGAAACAGACGGCCCCACCAGCGCCCATGGCTGACAGTGCGTGCACCGCCTCGATTGTGGCGTGCCGGTTGATGCCGATGAACACGGCATCCGGGGCTTCGGGCAGGTCTTCGAGACGGGTGAACACCGCGTGCCCCCCGATATCAGGTGCCTTGGGATGAACCGGCCAGATTTGACCGGCATATCCCAATCGTTCAGCTTGTAAGATGACTTGCTGACACCATGCCCCGCCGCCGATTACAGCGATGGAATTTGGGCGCAGCAGCCGGGTTAAGTCTTTGCTCATGTTCAGGCGCCCAACGGACGCAGAAGATCACGGCTGATGATATGGCGCTGAATTTCGCTGGTCCCATCCCATATGCGTTCAACCCTCGCATCACGCCAGAACCGTTCGATCGGGAAGTCATCCATCAAACCCATGCCGCCAAAGATTTGCAGCGTCGTGTCTGTCACCCGTGCCAACATCTCTGAGGCATAAAGCTTGGCCGAGGCGATTTCACGGTTTGCAGGCAGTTTCTGATCCAAACGCCATGCCGCGGACAGCGTCAGCCAATCAGCCGCGTCAATCTCGGTGATCATGTCGGCAATTTGGAACCCGACGCCCTGAAACTTGCCAATCGGCTGGCCGAATTGCTTGCGTTCGGCGGCATAGTTCAGCGCATAGTCAAAGCAGCGACGCGCGCGCCCGACCGAAAAGGCCGCAACTGTCAGGCGCGTGGCGTAAAGCCATTCGTTCATCACAGCAAAGCCGCCATCGACCTCGCCCAGGACCTGCGCATCGGGCAGGCGGCAATTATCGAAATAAAGGATGTAATTCTTGTAGCCCTTGTGGCTGACCGAGTTATACCCCTCGCGCACTTCGAACCCCGGCGTGCCGCGATCCACCAGAAAGGTTGTGATCCGCTTTTTCGGGCCTTTCGGAGTTTCGTCTACGCCGGTTGCAATGAAGACGATAAAGAAGTCTGCGTGCTCGGCGCCCGAGATAAAGTGCTTTGAGCCGTTTACGACCCAGTCGCCGCCATCGCGCACAGCCTGACATTTCATTCCGCGCACATCCGATCCTGCATCCGGTTCGGTCATGGCGAGGGCGTCCATCTTCTCACCCCGCACTGCGGGTAGAAGATAGCGTTCCCGCTGCTCTTCGTTGCAAGCCATCAGGATGTTCTGCGGGCGGCCAAAGAAATGCGTCAGCGCCATAGATCCGCGTCCCAATTCACGTTCGACCAACGTAAAATCTAGATGGGACAGCCCCGCCCCCCCGACGTCTTCGGGAAAGTTGCAGGCATAAAAGCCTAGATCGATACATTTCTGCTTGATCTGTTCCCCCAGTTCATGCGGAACCTGTCCGCTGCGCTCAACAGCGTCTTCGTGGGGGTAGATTTCATTTTCGACGAAACTACGGACCGTCGAAACGATCATTTCCTGTTCTTCTGACAGACCAAACTGCATAGCGCATCTTCCTGGGTTTGTGGTTGACGAATGAAACGTCAAAGCTCAAGCTGACGACATGCAGTATTGGTCGATTTCCGTGCAGAGTTGGAAAAAATGAATTGCCGCTACAACATCTTGCTTTTTGACGGCTTCTCGAACCATTGCCTTGCAAACTTGGTTGAACCGCTGCGTGCCGCAAACACATTGTCGCGGCAGAGATTGTATTCGTGGCACTACTGTTCTCTGGACGGTGGTCCGGTCCAAAGTTCCAGCGGGTTGGAAGTTTCACCGCATGGGACCTTGCGCGATCAGAGTGGTGATGTGCTGGTTGTTATGCCCTCCTACGGTTACTTGGCACTGGACACGCGGGAAACTGTTCGGGCGTTGCTTGCGGCTGCCCGGCGCCATACGCAATTGGCCGGGCTGGACACAGGAAGCTGGCTGCTGGCGCGCGCGGGCCTTCTTGATGATCACCGCGCGACAATCCATTGGGATGAGTTGATGCGGTTTGAAGAAGCCTTTCCATCGGTTGATGCCGTGCAAGAACGTTTTGTCATCGACGACAACCGCTTGACCTGTACGGGCGCGATGGCGGCTTTTGATCTGGCTCTGGCCCTTATACGCCGGGACCATGGCCCGCTGCTGCCGATGGAAGTCGCGCATCTGCTGATGAGCCGCAACGCCGCAGACCGTTATGTTCTTCCATTGAAATCCGAAGACACCCTAGTAAACCGCGCGCTGGCGGTTATGCAGAACAACCTTGAGACGCCTTTGTCGATTGCAAGCCTTGCCCGAAAAATCGGCTGTTCTCAAAAACGGATTGAGATGCGGGTTCGGGCCGAGCTGCGCACCACGCCGCAAGCTTTGTACCGGCGGTTGCGATTGAACCTTGCGCGAAAGCTGACAGAAGAGACCGAGCAATCCATTGCGGAAATCGCAGGCCGCTGCGGGTACGAGAATGCCAGCGCGATGACGCGGGCCTTCAAGGCGGAGTTTGGCCGGACCCCGACCACATTTCGCAAAGGTCTGCCAAACGCGATGTAGGCGGCGAAGGTTTGGTGCTGGATCGGAGGGCTGGGTCAGGAGTTTAGTTTAATAAACGTGCCCGTCTGTAATGAACCGATGCTAATTGTCGTTAGACCATCTGTCCAAATTTACATGTTACATTTCGCTGCTATGCGGCGTTGCAGCAATAAAATTGAGTATCATTGTGAAACAAGCTATGCTGCGACGCAGAAAACTGCAGAGGACGGGTGGAATGTTCAGGCTGGAAGGCAAGAAAGCTGTCGTCTTGGGCGTCGCCAACGACCAGTCCATCGCGTGGGGAATTGCGCGCGCCTTGCACGCGCAGGGGGCAGAAGTCGCGTTGACTTTTCTGAACGAAAAGGCCGAGCCTCATGTGCGGGTACTTGCCGAACAGATCGGCGCGCCGATTGTAATGCCGCTGGACGTGCGTGACCCGGACCAAGCAAAGGCTCTGTTTGACGAGATCACCCATCGTTGGGGTCGGCTGGATACGCTGGTGCATTCAATCGCATTTGCCTCGCGCGACGATCTGCATGGGCGTGTCATCGACACGTCACCTAAGGGGTTTGCGCTGGCCATGGATATCTCGGTGCATTCCTTCCTGCGGATGATACGACTGGCAGAACCGCTGATGGGGCAGGGCGGTACGTGCATGACTGTGTCGTTTCTTGGGGCCTCCCGCGTCATCGAAAACTACAACATAATGGGTCCAGTGAAGGCCGCGCTCGAGGCGTCGGTACGCTATGCCGCAAGCGAGTTGGGGGCCAAAGGAATATCCGTTCACGCGCTGTCACCCGGACCGCTCCGGACACGGGCTGCCTCGGGTTTATCCGACTTTGACGCCCTTCTGGATGATGCCGCCGCGCGGGCACCGACCCATCATCTGGCGACGATCGAGGATGTCGGGGCTTACGCCGCATTCCTTGCCAGCCCCGAGGCGTTCAATGTCACCGGCGGTATTCACCTGATTGACGGCGGTTACAACATCGTCGGGTAGAGGAGAGGCTCATGATTTCCAATGCACAGAAGACCTCGTTTAAACTTGGCTCTGAAATGGTTGAAAGCGCGGCCGAAGTAACTGACCGAACGGCTGATATTGCGGCCCGTCTAACGGATCGGTCACGTGTCCAATGGAACCTTTTGGCCCGATCGGCCCAGTTGCAATCGGCAAGGATGACCGAAACCCATGCCGCGCGGTCGCGGGATTTGATGGAAGGCTTAACAGATGTCTCACACCGTATCGCAAGCTCGGCTTCGGTTCTGGATGATTGGGCGGCCTACCTGAACGATGCCGCACAGCGTGTAGTGCTGACAATGGACACGCTGCGTGAGCGGGGAGACGTATTCCTAGAGCATGAGGCCGAGGGGTGCCCTCCGGTCCTTGTCTACGACTATGAGGTGATTGTTGACGGCAGGACCCTGAAACGACCTTGTAACTATCAGTTGCTGCGCATCCTGCCCCCCGATGGGATTGAGGTTGATAACACGCGCCGTCCTTACATCATCATCGACCCGCGGGCGGGACATGGCGGGGGTATCGGCGGCTTTAAGTACGACAGTCAGGTTGGTGTCGCCTTGTCCAAGGGGCACCCTGTCTATTTCGTAAGCTTCGGCCGCGACCCTGTTTCGGGCCAGACACTTGCTGATGTGATGCATGCCGAGGCCGGGTTCGTCCGCTCCGTTCGGGCGCGCCATCCCGACAGCCCTCAGCCTGTTGTGACAGGCAATTGCCAGGGTGGATGGGCTACACTGTTGATGGCAGCCTGCAATCCTGATCTGACCGGGCCGCTGATCCTGAACGGAGCGCCGATCGCCCCCTGGTCGGGCGAAGTGGGCGACAACCCGATGCGTTACATCGCAGGCGTACTGGGTGGAACGTGGCAGCCGATGTTCTGGTCAGACGTAGGCGGGGGCCAATTTGACGGTGCCAATCTGGTGATGAATTTCGAACAGCTGAACCCTGGCCGGAACTATTTTGGGAAGTACTTCGATCTTTACCGCGAACCAGACGGGGGACGGAAACGCTTTATCGACTTCGAACGTTGGTGGGGCGGTTATTTTCTTTTGAACGAGGCTGAAATCCACTGGATCGTTGAGCAGTTGTTCGTCGGAAACCGGTTGGTCAAGAACACGGCGCAGCTGGAACCGGGCGTGCCTATCGACATCAAGGCGGTCAAAGGACCTATCTTCGTTTTTGCCAGCCAGGGTGACAACATCACCCCGCCGCAACAAGCGCTGAACTGGATCGCTGCGACCTATGCGGATGAAGAGGAAATCCGGATACGCGGTCAGCGGATCATCTACATGCTGCATGACGAGGTCGGTCATCTTGGTATTTTCGTGTCGTCCAAAGTGGCGCGCAAAGAGCATACCGAGCTGGCCTCGACCCTCGAAACGGTCGAAGCGATGGCTCCGGGGCTGTATGAGATGGTGATCGAAAACATCGAAGGCGAAGGCCAGGACAAGCGGTTCGAGGTTCGGTTCCATGAGCGGACCATGGATGATCTGGCCGCACTGGATGACGGCCAGCATGACGAGGCAAGCTTTGCAGCTGTGGCGCATATGTCCGAGGTTCAGGCGAACATCTACGAAACCTTCGGACGTCCCTTTGTTCGGTCTACGTCTACTCCGGTTGGGGCTAATGCCCTGCGAAACCTGCATCCCCTGAGGGTTCAGCGGGCGGTGATGTCATCGTCAAACCCTGCGTTGAAGGGCGTTGAGCCGTTGGCACAGGCTGTGCGGGATAAGCGTGCGCCAGTCAGCCCGGATAACCCATTCCTTGTCCTTGAGAAGCAGACAGCCGATTGGATTGAGCAGATGATGGACCTGAACCGCGATCTGCGGGATGCCTGGTGCGAATGCCTGTTCTTCTCTCTATGGGGCGGTCCATTGGCTGCGTGGTTCGGAAAGAAAAATGCCGCGTTGCGTACCTTGCCCGATCCCGAAACGTTAAAAGCGTTACCCGAGGTTGAAGCCGAATTGGCCCATATGAGACAAGGTGGGCTGGCCGAGGCTGTCATACGTCTTTTGGTTCTGTTGGCCAAAAGCAACAAGAGTTTCAAATCTGAAATTCTGCACCGCTGGGCGCATGTGTTCAAAAATGAGGCCCCTTTCAAGGATCTGACGGTGCAGCAGCGTCAGTACATGCTGCGCGAACAGACTGTGATTGTCACCCTAGACGAGCAAGGCGCGATGGATACGCTAACCGATCTTTTGCCGTCGACATCGGACAGGCAACAGGCGGTTGATCTGCTCAAACGCATCCTGGGCGATATCCCCAACCCTTCAGCCAAGCTTGTCGAGATGGCGCATGCGCTTTACAAAAAACTCGATCTTGCTGAGGGCCAACAGAAATCCGACACTCCGGCCAAACCCGCATCCGACCCGCAGGAACGCGAGGACATGACTGAAAACAAGGCCAAGTCAAAATGAAGATTAGGGAAAACCGCACTTTCGCTCAGGTAGAGGTCGGGGAAACAGCGCAGCTGACGCGACTCTGCACAATCGACGATCTATATGCGTTTGCATCAGCGTCTGGCAATCATAACCCCTTGCACCTTGCTGGCTATGACGGTGATGGCGATGGCCGCCCCGAGGCGGTCGCGCCTGCGCTTTGGCCCGCTGGTCTGATCGCTGCGGTTCTGGGCAATATCCTGCCGGGTGCGGGAACGCAGACCCGCCGGGTGAACCTGTCCTTTCATGTTCCTGTGATCGCTGGTGACGAGTTGACCGCAGGTGTCACCGTGGTTGAAAAGCTTGCTGACGGCGATCTCCGCTGCGCCGCCGAAGTACGCCGCGTAAGTGACAATGCCCTGATCCTCAGCGGTGAGGTGCAGGTGACGCCCCCGGCCAAGCACATGGCCTTTGACTCGGTCGAGGTTCCGGGCCTTATCGTCCAGCGCCATCGGCATTTTGATGCGTTGATAGCTAAGGCTGAGCCACTGGAGCCCATGCCAACTGCCGTGGTTGCACCGGAAGAACCGAATGCACTGGGCGGTGCCTTGCTGGGCTATTCCAAAGATATCATTACACCGATCCTTGTGGGCGATCCTGAAAAGATTGCCGCCGCCGCAGCAGCGCTGGAGGCTGATCTGTCGGGAATCGAAGTGATCGAAGCCACAAGCCACGAAGTCGCTGCGCATAAGGCGGTGGACCTCGTCGTCGAAGGCCGGGCGCAAACCTTGATGAAGGGTCATTTGCACACGGATGTCCTGCTGCACGCGGTTCTGCGCCGCGAAAGGGGTCTGCGGACAAGTCGCCGCTTGTCGCACGTGTTTGTTATGGATGTTCCGGGGTTTTCACGACCCATCATGGTGACGGATGCCGCCGTCAACATCGCCCCCGACCTTGAGACAAAGGCCGATATCGTGCAAAACGCCATCCGCCTCGCGCAGTCCATCGGGATTGAAACGCCCAAGGTCGGAGTGCTTTCGGCGGTCGAGACGATCAACCCGCATATGCAATCTTCGGTGGATGCAGCATTGCTGTCAAAAATGGCCGAGCGGGGGCAGATCACTGGCGGAATGGTTGATGGGCCGCTTGCCATGGACAATGCGGTCGACCTGAACGCAGCACGCACAAAGGGCATCACGTCTCAGGTCGCCGGGTCGGCGGATATCCTTGTGGCTCCGAATATCGAAGCGGGGAACATGGTGGCGAAACAGCTTACCTATATGTCACATGCCGAGGCGGCGGGGATCGTCGTCGGTGCCGCTGCACCGATTATCCTGACGTCACGGGCAGACGACGATGCTTCGCGGCTGGCCTCCTGCGCGGTGGCGGCCCTGCATGCGCAGGCGAACAAGGGCAAAATACATGGTTGACCATGTTCTTGCGCTGAATGCCGGTTCCTCTTCACTGAAATTCGGGTTGTATGAACTGGCCGAGAACAACCTCCCGTGCGTGCGCTGGCATGGTCAGATCGAGCGTCTGGGTGACGCGCCGCGCCTATTGGCGAAATTCACAGATGGGCAGACGATCAATCAGCCGCTTGCCAAAACTCAAAGCCATGATGAAGCAATCCGTGCGTTTCTTGAGATGGCCCGCGAACAACTGCCAGATATCAACATCCGCGCTGTGGGCCACCGGGTCGTGCATGGCGGGGCGGTCTATTCCGAACCCGTTCTGGTTGATCAGAAGGTTATGGATACTTTGGCAGGTTTCATTCCCTTTGCACCGCTGCATCAACCCTTCAGCCTTACCGGTATACGTGCTGCCATCGATGCGTTTCCCGGGACAGCGCAGGTGGCGTGTTTTGACACTGCGTTCCACCGGACCCATCCATGGGTAAACGATACTTTTGCCCTGCCGCTAAGCTATTATGAAAAGGGTGTGCGTCGGTATGGGTTTCACGGCCTAAGCTACGATTACATCATGCAAAAACTAAAAGAGATTGCCCCAAGCCTCTACGATGGTCGCGTGGTCATCGCTCATCTGGGCAATGGTGCCTCCATGTGCGCGGTGTCGGGTGGGCGCGCTGTCGCCTCGACCATGGGCTTTTCCGCGCTTGACGGGCTGCCGATGGGCACGCGCAGCGGCCAACTGGACCCGGGCGTCGTCCTCTACATGATGCAGCAAGAAGGCATGAGTGCGGATGAGATCGCCGATACCCTTTACCGCAAGTCCGGATTGCTTGGTCTGTCAAGGCTTTCGTCGGACATGCGTAAATTGCTTGCTGCTGAAACGCCCGAGGCGCGCAGGGCCATCGACTATTATGTATTCCGCGTTCGCCGTGAACTTGGGGCTCTGTCCGCTGCGTTGGAAGGATTGGATGCGTTGGTTTTCACGGGCGGAATTGGTGAAAATGCAGCCCAGATTCGTCGCAGAGTGTGCGAAGGGATGCGCTGGATCGGAATTGAGATCGACCCGAACAGGAACGCGGATAACGGCACAGTGCTGTCGACAGATTTCAGCCGGGTCCGTATTCTCAGGATTCCCACAAATGAAGAGATGGTGATCGCTCGCGCAGCGGCACGAATGGTGCAATAGGCGTTAGGGATCGGGTTTGTCTTTTTTGCGCTTGGCGAACTTGATCAGTATTCCCAAAACGGCACTGATGACATCCGGGGTCAAAATACCAAGTGGATCGCGCCGGATACCCGTAACGGTGTTGCGAGCGTCAGAAAGGGTGTCCTTGATCTCTGTTTCGATGTCTTGCAATGCCATATCACGCAATTCGACCGCCGCTGTCGTGTCGGCCTGAGCGTCTTGCATGTTGGCGAACAGGGCTAATATCACGGCAAGCAACAGGTTTACCCCAGCCATGATCAATGCCGCCAATGGTTTGGACAGGCTCGCTGACAGCCAGAAGAAACCGGCCACGTTGAGCATGATGACAGCAAGGCCGACAGCCAGCCCCGCCGCGGCAAAGAACCCGGTCCGCCGTGCGGCCACGGCGATGTGACGTTGGGCTATCAGCCGTTCGGCGCGCAGAATGATCGAGATATTACGGGAAATGCGGCTCATGGTTCAGCTCCTACCGGACCGGCCCAGCAGATAGCCAATCGCGAAAATACCAACGGCAAACAGGATTGGCCTCTTTTGCGGCAGGTCTTCCAGTTCATTCAGCGCTTCTTCTAGCTGCCCGGCCCAGTCGTCGATATTTTCGGCTATCCTGTCGGCCATTGAGCCGTGCGTCTCTGGCGCAGCCGCTTGCTTCGTGGCTGCGGTCTGCTCAGCCAGTTGCCGGCGCAGGTCGGCGACCTCGGCTTCTAGTTCGGCTTTCGTTACCATCCAACCGGTCCTCTCACATCAAGTGTGCCCTCAGGGCCAGGGCATAGACCCCAGCCTGTTGTCGAGAACCATGATAATGCGTTTTTCCGATTTAAGAAAAGAAGCGTAACGCCCTAGCTGAAATAGTCTGCCACCAGAAGGAAATCGGGCGCGACGTCTTCCTCAATTGTCGCGAACCGCGGGATTGGGTCTTCAAATACGTTGTCGGTGCGATCATCATTTACGGTTGAGACCTCGCCGATCAGGCAATCACCCTGTTCTGCCCAGAACGCATGCCAAACGCCGGGCATGAGGGTGACACTTTCACCCGGCTTCAGACGCAGCAATTCACCGGGTTTGATCGTCACCGGACAACCATCGCTGGGCACAATAACGGGAGTGTCGCGGTCGACTCCGCCATCAGCGTCTGAGGCATACATCTCCATTACCAGATCGCCGCCGCCACGGTTGATGATGTCCTCGGCCTTTACGATGTGGCGATGCATCGGTGACAACTGTTCGTCCCGCGACACCAGCAGCTTTTCAGCATAGAGCATACCCCGGCCACTGTTCAGATCGCTCACATCGCCGTTGCGCAGGGTAAAAAGGAACAGGCCCAGTTCGTCAAAACGACCTTGCCCATAATCGGTAATGTCCCATCCAAGGCCACGGTCGCGAATACCGGCGGCCTTATCGCTGCGCATCTGGTCGGGGGACCAGTTCGCAAAGGGTGGCAGGACAGCACCGAATGAGCGGATAAAGGCCTCGGCCTCGGATTTGATGGCATTGATTTCAGAACGTTTCATCGGACTCTCTCAGCGGTCAAAGCTCGTGCGCCCAGGGCGGGTTCGCCCCGGCGCGGGATACTGTGATGGCGGCGACGGCTGCGCCCTTGGAAAGCGCGGCGCGCAACGTTTCCGCCGGCAGGGACCGCAAGGCGGTCTTGGTCAGATGGCCGCTGCGATCAAGTTCGGCAAGGACCCCGGCGTTGAATGTGTCACCGGCACCCACGGTATCGACAACATCCACCGGCTGAACCGGGACCGAGGTTGTGGAACCGTCCGCCAGATAGCCTGATGCGCCGTCACTGCCGCGCGTCACGATGACTATGGCCGGGCCAGCCTGTAACAGCAGCGGCACTTTCTCGTCCGTGCTTTCCGGGCCGGGAACAATCCAATCCAGATCTTCGTCCGAGACCTTGACGATGTCGGCCTGAGCAATCATGCGATTCAGACGGCTGCGATAACGGGTTTGATCCTTGATGAAATCAGGGCGGATATTTGGATCTATCATAACGGCCCGATCCGCCGCATGCTGGTTCATCAACGCGGCATAAGCATCGGCGCAGGGTTCGCACGCCAGGCTGATCCCGCCGAAGTACAAGGCCGATATGGCGGGCAGTTGAACGGGCATATCCTCGGGGGTGAGCATGCGCCCGGCAGAATTCTCGTCCATGAAACTGTAGGTGGCGTGCCCGTCCTTCAGCTGCACAAAAGCCAGTGTGGTGGGCCGATCCGATCGGATCACATGACTTGTATCTACATGGCTGTCTTTCAATGCGCGTGCCAATTGGTCCCCGAACATATCGGACGAGAGACCAGTCAACATTCCAACCGAAGACCCCAATCGCCCCAGTGCAATGGCCGTGTTGAAAACAGCGCCGCCGGAATGGGGCACGAACCCGTCACCGCCCGAAACGGTCGGCGTGGCGATCATATCGATCAGGGCTTCGCCGCAGCACAGGATCATGCCGGGTCCTTTCTGCTTAAATTGGTGCATGGGGTCATTCTAGCGTTCAAGCGCACTTTTGCAGAAGTTGTTAGCGCCAACAATGCCAAATTCATCCTGTTCCGATACGTATAAGTTCATCGACCGCCGCAATCCCGTGAAACGACCACCCGCATTAAACGCTTCACGGAACGTATCCTTGAACAACCAACGGTTTTTTTCAGCAACACCGCCCACAAGGAAGACGCCACCCGTCGGCATCAAGGCCACGGCAAGGTCTCCCATCACCGCGCCCAGGTGGGTGGTGAACATATATGCTGCCTTTTCGGCGATTGGATCGGTCTGCATGCGGGCATCCTGCAAAATGTCCTTGGCGCTGCGCATTGGAGTGTTTGGATGTCCTGCGGCGATACCGGCAGCCCGGTACAGAATCGGCAGACCCGTACCGCTTAGGAACATCTCTGCCTCGATCACCAAAGTGTCGTCAAAAAAACAATCTGGCGCGATGTGGCGAGCGGCGCGGAATATTTCGACCTCATCTTCATGACGGGGTGCCAATCCGACATGGCCACCTTCGCCAGAGGCGGTGTGGTAGCGGCCTTCGGAGAATACCAGCGCGCCAACACCAAGGCCGGTACCTGGACCCACAACCAGACGGGTGCCTTGGGGTGGGGTCGGGGCACCTTGCAACACCTCGACATCATCACCGGTGATCTCGGCCACCGACCAAGCGGCTGCGGTGAAGTCATTGATCACAAATGTATGCTGCGCGCCGGTAGCCTTGCCGATATCAGCCTCGGACAGGTCGAGCTTTGCATTCGTCAGGCTGATCGTCCCGTCTTTTACCGGCCCAGCACCTGCGGCAACGACGGCGCGCGGATTGGTGCCAATCTCATCGCGCAGGATCTGAAAGGCCTCCAGTAACTCGGGCAGAGTTCCGGTCGGGAATTTGCGCAGGTCTGTCACCTTGCCGTCCGAGACCACACCCAGCCGCGTATTGGTGCCGCCGATATCGGCCACAAGGTTCCAATGCGCATGCATAGCGCCAACAGGCTGCGCCAAAGGCAATGACACAGAGCCACCTGCCAGAACGGTTTTCAGCATTGGAGCAAAGTTATGAGGCCCAGCCTTGTCAATGTCGGGCACGGCGCGTGCAAAGTATCCCTTGATCGGAACACCCTTCTCCAGTGCGTCGTGCACTGCCGTCAGGTGAAGGTCAACGTCGCGAGTCCAATCGTCATGCTGCAGGTGCAATGAGTTGGCTGTGCGATTATCAAAAACGTAGACCGGCAGATCACGAGTATAGTCCTGTTGGACACACTCCAGGTCGGCTGGTTTGACCTGATCGTGCACGGTGTAGCCGAGCGCGCACCAGTCTAACGCGGCACCAATTATGCCCAAGTCGTCTTGCCACCCGACGGGCAGGTGGGGTTCTAAACGCTTTAGCAAGGTATCTGGATAGGCCTTTTTGAATATGCAATCCCACAACGGCCGATTGTCATTGATTGGATTGCCGACTTCAGCCCCAAGATTGGTCATGCCAAGTCCACGCATCGCGTTGATGGCATTGCCATGTGCCAGCATCATGTGATGCATCGTGCGGGTGGCGGAGCGGGCGTCTTGTTGACCGGGCGCATGGCTTTCGCCACTATGGGCTCCTACTGCATGCGACGGGAAACTAATAGGCGCGACGCTGAAAATCCGATCGCCAATCCGACTCATGACCAAGTCGGTAAAGTCTGCGAACCACCCGGCGACATCGCGGTTACGCCACCCGCCCATATCCATTAACACCGCTGGCAGTTCCCCGTGATGGAGCGTAGCGCAGGGGCGAATTCCACGCGCCAACAGCGCATCGGTCAGGCGGTCGTACACGTCCAGTCCAGCCTCTTTCACCGTGCCACGCCCGTCGGGCAGGACACGAACCCAGTCAATCTGGAACGAACAACAGTCAAACCCGGTACGTTGCACCAGTTCGAAATCCTGTTCGCCAGAGGATGCGACACCAAAAAGGAAATCCGAAGGGAAATCAGAACGGTTGTATTTCATCGTCAGAACCTGTTTGGACCGGTCGATCTGGCACTTAGCAGGTCAGGTTGCTGCATTCTAGCCGTTAGCGATACCATATGCGAGTTGAGTGACGTTTTCAGTGACTTTTTTACCGGTAAAAGTACTGCGCAAGACAACGCGGGCGGAAAGAAATCTTGGCAATGGACGCATTCGACGTTTTCCATATTTTATCTGCATGGGTTTGGGCCGCGCAGGTTTAGCCCCATTGACCGCAGCCAAGCGGAGCACTGAATTTGCATAGGTTTTGACGGGTGCGGCAACAAACTGGACCTATCGAAACTGATAACTGTCACTTTTGCGCTGACAGGGCGGGCACAAAGCTCTAGCGTGCAAACAATAAAAAAATCCAACAGAGTCCAAATCACGGGAGATGTAAAAATGACTTACCGGAAAACTATTTCCAGACGCTCGGTTTTGAAAGGGGCTGGTGCGGCTGCTTTGGCCGCGCCGCTTTACAGTAAATCTGCGTTGGCCTCCTCGGGTGAGATCAACATTCTGATGTGGTCGGACTACCTGCCGCCGTCATTCATCGAAGAGTTCGAGACTCTAACTGGAATTAAGGTGAACTACACTGGCATCGGTTCGAACGAAGAAATCATTAACAAGATGAAGGCCACAGGCGGTCAGGGTTTTGACATCGTCTCGCCCACCAACAACCGCTCGCTTCAATGGGAGCCGCTGGAACTTCTTCAGCCGTTCGACATGAGCAAAGTTCCGATTGATCTGGTAAACCCGGCGATGGCCGCGATTGGTACGGATGCCTGGAACTTTGCCGATAGCGGCGTGCACTGGCTGCCGCATATCTGGGGTACCGAAGGCATAGCATATCGGACCGACCTGTGGCTGCCGGCAGGTGATGCACCGTCTTATGGTGACGTCTGGTCTGAAGAAAACGCCGGAAAAACCATGGGCCGTGCACACTCGATGATGCTGGGTGCGGGACTATTTATGGAGCGTTCGGGCGAGATGGAGCCAGGCTCTGTCTGGGCCGCGTATAACGACGAAGAAACTATGCGCACGGTCTGGAGCCAGATCACCGATTGGTGCGTGGCACGCAAAGATCGGATCAAGTTGATCTGGAACGATGCTGACACCCAGAAAAACGGATTGCTGAACGAAGGCGTTGTGGTTGGCCAGACATGGGACGGACCGCCACTGGCGCTGAAATCCGCTGGCGAGCCGGTACACTACCAGGCGCCGATTGAGGGCGCGATGGCGTGGGTCGACGGTATGGCGATGCCAACCGGTGCTACGAATATCGATCAAGTCTATGCCTTCATTGACTTCGCGTATCAGGCGAAACCTGCTGGCGTGGCGATTGACAGCCACGGATACAACTCGCCAGTTCTGGGGGCTGATCAGTATTCCGGCGACACCTATAAAAAGAATTTTGCCGAAGCGTATCCGGGCGACTCACTGGCCAACCTCAACCCGTGGCCGGCAGAAGCACCTTGGTATGCTGAAACCCGGACCGAGTTCGTCAACAAATTCAAAAGCGCCTGATCGCTTTGCGACGATGCCCTCCGCCGCGGCGCGGGGGGTATTTCACCTGCGCGCCGTTTCGGCGTGACGGATACCATTTCGGTGCGGTCCGCCATCGCACCAGACGGAGATACCAACTATGAGTGCAGGGGTCGGTGTAGATCTGGAAAACCTGTGGATTCGTTTCGGCGATTTCGTCGCTGTGAGGGATGCCAATGTGAATATAAACGGCGGGGATTTCTTTTCGTTTCTCGGACCCTCGGGATGTGGCAAGACAACGATCCTACGCGCTGTTTCCGGCTTTCTGGATCCCAGCGAGGGGCGGGTTCTGATCGGTGGCAAAGACATGCTGGGCATCGGGCCTAACAAGCGGCCGACTGCACTGATCTTCCAGAATCTCGCGCTATTCCCGCTGATGAAAGTTTGGGAAAACATCACCTTCTCGATGGAGATCAAAGGAGCCAGTGCCGCGCAACGCCGCAAGCGTGCGGATGAGCTGTTGGACATGATCGCGCTGCCGGGGCAGGGCGACAAGCTACCCAGTGAGCTTTCGGGCGGGCAGCGTCAGCGCGTGGCCATTGCCCGTGCCTTATGCGCAGAACCCGATGTGCTGTTACTGGACGAACCGCTTTCGGCGCTTGATCTCAAGCTGCGCCAGCATATGCGGACTGAACTGCGCGAGATACAACAGCGCGTTGGCATCACCTTTATCTACATCACACATGATCAGGGTGAGGCGTTGACCATGTCGGACAATATTGCCGTTATGCGGGACGGGGTGATTGATCAGATCGCGACAGGAAAGACTATCTACAATGACCCGAACACGGCCTTTGCGGCATCGTTCGTGGGCGAAAACAATGTGTTTCGGGGCAAGATCAAACAAGTCATGGGCACTGAGGCGATGATCGCGACCAACCGCTCGGGCGATTTGGTGGCGCGGATTTCGACAGCCAATCAAGGCAAGATGAAAGAGGGCGACGATGCAATGCTGTTCATCCGCCCTGAGGCATTGGCAATCGCTCCTGATGGCGCGACCGGAGATCACTATGTAACGGCGCGCGTCAAACACGAAGAGTTCGAGGGCAACGTCTTCAACATCTTCACCCAAGGTGACGGTGGCAAGGAAATCAAGGTGTCAATTCCGAACCACGGCCAGTCATTCCAGGACCATACCGGGCAAAGCATCACGCTGGAATACGAGACCCAAAATGCGGTTCTGGTTCCAGCGGGTGAGCTGGCCGCGGAATAAGAGGGACTGACGGATGCCCAAATTTCTGAAAGAGTTTTTCAATCGGAACGGCACCGGCATGGGGCTGGCGATCCTGGGTTTGGTCCTGTTCTGGACCATCGGCCTGATCATATTGCCGCAACTGTCGATGCTGGACTTCTCGTTCCGTCCCAACCTTCCACCGCCAGAGATAGGCGGGCCAAAGGACGTTTATACGCTAGAGAATTACAAATACCTGATCTACGGCCCCGAAGGCGGCAGTCAGGACTATAACGCCGTTGATCTCAGGGTCTTTTTCCGAACCTTGATTGCAGCTGTTTGCGTGACGATCTTCAACCTGATCATTTGCTATCCAATCGCCTACTATCTTGGGCAATCAAAGGGCAGCCATATCCGCATCTTCGCGATCATGTTGATCATCCCCTATTGGATCAACGAAATCCTGCGCGCCTTCGCATTGCGGATCATTTTTGGCGAGACCGGCGTGTTGAATACCCTGTTTGTTGGGTTGGGGATTTTCGATACGCCGTTCGACTTTATCCGCAACGATATCGCGCTCTACGCGGGTCTGGGATACGCGTATATCCTGCTGATGATCTTCCCGATCTACAACGTGATCGAAAGCCTGGATCATAACCAGATTGAGGCCGCGCGGGACCTGGGCGCCCCATGGTGGCGGATTCACTGGCGGGTAGTCATTCCGTATGCCAAGCCGGGGATCAGTTCAGGCTGTACGATGGTGTTCATGCTCAGCGCCGGAGCGCTGGCCGCACCGCAGATTTTGGGCGGGCCCTCGTCGTTGTGGTTCACGCAACTGATCTATCAACAGTTCAATGATAACAATGACTGGCCGCAAGGCGCGGCCTACGCGATCGTTCTTCTGGTGACCTGTATCCTGTTCGTTCTGGCCGTGATGCGCCTGTTCAAGGTGAACATGGGGGATATCGGGAAATGAGCGGGTCCTTCCTTCGTGTCAGCATCTGGGCCTACCTCGTTATCTTTTTCTTGTACCTGTTAGGCCCGCTTGTGATCATGTCCGTTACGGCATTCAACTCATCGGCCTTTCCAAGGATGTCGCCGTGGGAGTGCCTGACTTTCCAGTGGTTTGATGAATTGTTTCGGGATCAGCGCATTCTGAATGGTATCAAAAACTCGTTGATCATTGGTGCCGGGACGGTGGTTCTGTCAGTGGCGATGGGTCTGGCGGGGGCGCTGATGCTGACGCAGATCTGGCCCAAACTGCGGGCCACATACTACACGGTCATCATCGCGCCGATCCTGATACCCGGCGTGGTTCTGGGTATCTCGACACTGGTGTTTTGGGATCGGATCAACCGCATGCTGGGGCTGGGCGCAGACAGTGTGTTGTCGAACGGCGTATTCCTGACGGTGATTGGCCAATCCACCTTTATCGCCAGTTATTGCATGCTGGTTTTGGTGGCGCGTCTGCAACGCTATGACGTGGCGCTGACCGAAGCAGCGCTTGACCTTGGCGCAACCCATGCGCAGGCATTCCGGAAGATCCTTCTGCCGTTTATGCGGCCCGCTATCGCTTCGGCAGCGGTTCTGGCCTTCCTCGCCTCGTTCGAGAACTACAACACAACCACCTTTACATTTGGTGAGTATCCGACGCTGACCATCGAACTGGCGCAAAAGGTGCGCTATGGCATCACACCTTCGATCTCGGCACTGGCCTTTATCATCGTGGCATTGACTGTGTTCTTTGCCCTGTTGAACGAGGCCAAACTGAAGCGTCAGGAACTGGTTGCAGCAGTACGTAAGAACGCGACGGTTGAGGAACTGGCAGGCAAAATCAAGCTTCCCAGCTTTTTTGCCGGCAATGCGGCCGCGGTATTGGTTGTTATCTTCGCCGTTGCAACGATCACGGTTGTCGGCACTGCGACCGCCTATGACCCGGCTCAATGCGTCGCCAATGTCCGCGAACAGAAGCGGCTTGAGGCGGAACAACGCATTCAGGAACTGCGCCAGCAGCGCGAGGAACAGCGCAAACAACGCGAGGCGGAAGAGGCCGAGCAGGGTGGCGCGCAATCCGCGCCAAGGCCGTCGAACAACAGCGGTTTTGGCAATGTATTCGCTCCAAACACCTTGGGCGGCGACAGTGAGGAAACACAACCTCAGTCCGAGACGCCGCCATCCAGCAACGACGGGTTCGGCGGCGCCTTTGATCCGAACAGCCTGCAAAATGACTGACGGAACCGTTCGAAACTCAAAAGATGCGCGCCCGGAAATCTAACCTTTCCGGGGCGCGTTCTTTTTCAGGATAACGACATCACAGGGCGCAATATCGTGGTTGTTCCAATTGATTGGCGCGGCGGTGTAGTTCGTCAGGAATACATACTGATCCGTCTCGCGCCGCCGCAACCCTTCGGGCAGGGGGTGGATGTCCAATTTGACCTTGGCTGCAGCCATCTCGACGACCCAAACCCACAGGTGTTCATCAGGAAAACCTGCAAGATACCAAAGCCCATCAGTCCCTTTTAGTGCTGGCGTGCCATCGGTAAACGTCAACAAGTCAGGCGCAGTGCCGGACAAACGGTCAATCCAATGCCGGGCGGCACCACCTCCGTCGACAGTTCGATGCACGTTTGGGGGCAAGGTTTCGACAAGATCAACATCGCAACTCAGCCCTGACAGACCCGGACGCCCTGCCTTTGGGATTTGGAAGTCTCGCGTAATCGCGCCACTACGAGGGCCAAGAATTGCCAGATCGCAGCCCTGTAGAAGGCGGTGTTCCAGGTCGCTGTCCAGCGTCGCGAGCCCCGGAGCAAATATAAGCTTGTATCCGGGTTCCGGGATATCTCGTGTGGATAGGAAGTCCACTGAAAGACCCGCCCGCCGCAACGCGCGATAGGCTGAGAAAACCAGCCGGAAATAGTTGAACCCCGCCCCCTGCGGTTGTGTCTGCCACGCCCAATCCGAGGCGTAATCGAACAGAATGGCCACGTCGGCCCGGGTCTGCGTGACCGTGCCCAATTGCGCCAGATCATCGGCTGTCTGCCGCACTTCGGACAAGGCGGGGGCGGGTTTGTCGTTTGGCGTCAAAAGTCCGGCATGCATTTGTTCTTGTGCAAACGGTGCCTGCCGCCAGCGGAAATAGCTGACCACCTCGGCCCCGTGCGCGACGGCCTCAAGCGACCAAAGTCGCACCATACCGGGCAGTGGAGCGGGATTGAACGGTGCCCAGTTTACCGGGCCGGGTTGTTGTTCCATCACCCACCAGCGGCCGCGCCCCACGGCGCGGTAAAGATCGTGGTGAAAGGCCTGCATGTCCGGATCGCCCTGTTGCAGAAACGCAGTTTTATGCGCCTCGTCCACCTCAAGCCGGTCTGAAAGAAACCCGATCGGATAGCTGTCCCAAGTGGCGATATCCAAGTCTTCGCCCACTTTGAAATGGTCGAAATCCAGTATCCGGCCCATATAGTTGTGCAAAAGCGGCGCGTCCGTCAGAGGCCGCAGTACGTCAACCTGCGCTTTGTTAAAGATCGCCACCTGATCCGAGCTGAACCGCCGGAACGCCAGAACATGTGCTGGGTTTGGTTCGGTCACGGTCAAGTTGGGCAGGTCGATCTGGTCGAAACTGCCGTATTCCATCGACCAGAACACGTTGCCCCAAGCCGTGTTCAATGCGTCGACCGAGCCGTATTGGGCCTCTAGCCAATGTTGAAATGCGCGCAGGGCGGCTTGGCTGTAGCTGATCGTTGTGTCGTGGCAGCCATATTCGTTGTCGATCTGCCAAGCCGCCACATGCGGATTGCGGCCATAACGCTCACCCATGATCCGGGCGATCCGGGCGCATTCTTGGATATAGCCCTGATGGCTAAAACAGTAATGCCTGCGCGAGCCGAATTTGCGTGGCTGTCCCTGTGCGTCAACAGCCAGCATATCGGGGTGTTTCTTAAGCATCCAGCGCGGTGGGGTCGCCGTGGGTGTTCCCAGAACAACCTTGAGCCCTGCGGATCCCAAGACCTCGATCGCGCGGTCCAGCCAGTCAAAGCGCAAATCGCCCGGGGTTGGTTCCATCCGGCTCCACGCAAACTCACCGATGCGTACCCAGGTCAGCCCGGTTTCTACCATGCGGGTGGCGTCTTTGGCCCACATCTCTTCGGGCCAGTGTTCGGGATAGTAGCAAACGCCAAGTTCAGGTTTCATAAAAGGACTCTGTATTCGGGCAGCCCTTTACCTGCGTCAGAAGCGGAAAAGGTCATGCCGTTGGTAGGTTGTTGCGCAAGTGTTTCAGCGTGCAACCCTTCGCGGGCCGACGTGCAGAAAAGCGTGGTCAGATCGTCACCGCCGAAGGCAGGGCACGACGTATGCGCGGCATCAAAAGTCTTGGCCGTTATAAATTGCCCGGATGGTGTATAGGCTGCTACGCGGCTTGCACCCCATTGCGCGATCCAAATGTTCCCTTCGGCATCGACCACGGCACCGTCGGGATTCAGGCCATCGACCCGAAAATCCAGAAACACTGATCCGTCTTCTTCGGGCCAGCCGGTTTCCGGGTTCAGAGGCCGGCGCATGACCTGTTTTGTCACAGTATCGGTATAGTAAGCGCAGGAGCGGTCCGGCGCAAAACAGATCGCGTTCGGGATCGTGACGTTCGGCACCACCTGCCGCAATTCGCCCTGCCAATACCGATAGATCGCACCGGCGTGGGGCTCCGCTGCTTTGCCCATCGTTCCGATCCAGAACCCCCCCCAGGGGTCAGTGCGCCCGTCGTTCGAGCGGGTAATCGGGTTCTCTGCCTCAAGACGCGTGACAAGGTCTTTTTGACCAGTCTTGAGGCTGAAACGCCACAAACCCGTTTCAGAAGCTATCAGCAGCGTTTCCCGGTCGACCCACCCAGCGGCTGAGACATGTTCGTCAAACTGCCAGTCGCGTGGTTCGCCGCTCTTTTGCGTCATCAGAGTTTTACCGATGATATCGAACCAGAAAATCTGTTGGCGTTCGGGATGCCACAAAGGACCTTCGCCCAACTCGCAAGGGCGGTTGTCGAAGATGGTGCTCATCCTGCGGCCTCATCATAGGCTGCGACGATCTGTGCCGCCTTGGCTGCGACCTCAGATACAGTCATGCCGGGTTTATACAGGGCCGATCCGATGCCGAACCCATCTGCGCTGGCTGCGATCCACTGGCCAAAGTTTTCAGGTCCCGCGCCGCCCACAGCATAAACAAGCGTACCCTTGGGCAGCACAGGGCGCAGTGCCGACAGACCTGCCGGACCGGCCAGCGCGCCGGGAAACAGTTTCAGCCCGGAAGCTCCAGCCTTGAGGGCGGCGAAAGCCTCAGTCGGTGTGAAGATGCCGGGCCAGCTTTCCAAGCCCAGCCTGTGAGTGTGTGAAATCACCTCGGGGTCGCAATTCGGCGATACGATCAGTTTACCGCCAACCCTGGCGACGTCGTCCACTTGCCCCGGCGTCAGAACGGTGCCTGCGCCAATCAAGGCACGGTCGCCGAATTCCTCGACCAGACGGCCAATAGAGTCCAGCGGATCGGGCGAGTTCAGCGGGACTTCGATCTTGTCGATCCCGGCGTTGATCAAGGCTTGCCCGGTGGCCAATGCAGCCGACGGTGTCAGGCCCCGCAGGATGGCAATGAGGGGACGGTTCATGCGGTTTGCCTCGTCAGGTTGCGAGCCAGCAGAAGGCCGGCCAATGTGCATTCAGTGCTGTCTGCGGTTTCCACAAAGGCGCCTTGAGTTTTTAAGGCCTTGGCGTAGGTCTCAGAGAGACCAGTAGCCCCAATGATCGCCAATCGCTGACCTAGCCAATAGGGCCGGGTTGCTGCCAGTTCAGCGCCAATCAGAAAGCCCGAAAGTTGCGCCCGGGCGATACTACCATCTTGTCCCTGAAGCAGATCGGCGGCGCGCAAGCCAAACAGCCGCGCCGCCAGCTGTTCCGGTTTTGACAACGTGTCAGCCATGGCATCGACAAAGGCTGCATCGTCCCAACCAGTGCCGACTGAGTGTTTCAGCACTGAATGGCCACTGAGAAGGTTGAACATCTCTCCGGTCATGAAGGTACGGAAACTGACGACTTCTCCTGCGCTGACTTGAACCCACTTGCTATGGGTTCCGGGCAGGCAAATCACACCGTCCCAGTTTGGGCGACTGGCCAGAAATCCCGCGATCTGGGTTTCTTCGCCCCGCATGACATCTGGTGGAGAGGTCTGCTTCAAACCGGGCACAACAAAGGCGCGAATGCGCGCGTCAGTGTTGGGAACGCGAATTGGGGTGACGGGCGTGGGGGCGCAGGGAACGGCCGAATATGGTGCCTCGACCCAACCTTGCCGCGCGCCCACCATTCCACATGCGATCACATCTACGGGTTCAGCCCCCAACCAGCCTTCGATCAGTTCCAACAAGGCGGCCTGAAACTCATCCCTGTCGACGCGGGCCATGCCTTTGTCAGACTGAGCCTGATCAACCACGGTATCGCCCCGCATCGCCCAGACGCGAAGATGCGACGTTCCCCAATCGACAGCGATCCATTCAGAATTCATGTCTCTACCCCGTTACGACAACGCCGCCGTCAACCGCCATGCATTGCCCGGTCATTGCACGGCTGGCATTGGAGGCCAGGAACAGGGTCGGCGCGATCATATCTTCGGGCGTCAGGTGTTCCTTCAGGCATTGGCGGTTCATATGGGCCGCAAGGTCTTCGGGAGTGGCCCACATATCCAACTGTTTCTGGGTCAGAACCCACCCCGGGGCCAGCGCGTTCACACGTATGTTCTTCGGCCCAAGCTCACGCGCAAGGGATCGGGTCATCCCGGTGATCCCGGCATTCGCGGTCGTGTAGATTGGATAGCCGGCATTGCCCATCATGTAGCTGATCGAACTAAAGTTGACGATGGCCCCGCCTTCTCCTTGCATCTGGCGTGCCGCTTCCTGACAGGCGAAGAAATAAGCCTTGAGGTTGACCTCAATCATCCAGTCCCAAAACTCGGGCGTGGTTTCCTCAAGCGAGTGGCGTTGGTCGTTAGCTGCATTGTTGATCAGTACGTTCAAGGGACCATGCGCATCAGATGCTTTTTGCATCGTGGCGTGCAGCAATGCGGTATCTGTCATATCGGCTTGCATGAACAACGGTGCGCGACCGTGTTTGTCACGCATTTCCGCGACAAATCCGCTGGCGTCCGATCGACCGATAAAGGCCACGTTGGCACCTTGGGCCAGAAATCCGTCCGTCAACGCTGCACCAACGCCAGAGCCGCCACCAGTAATAAAGACAGACGCGCCGTTCAAATCGTGGAAAGTTGCTGGATGATCCATCAGTGGCTCTCTCTGGTCACAAGGCGGGTGTCTTTACCGACAAGAAAATCAAGGTCGGCGCCCTGATCCGCCTGCAGGACGTGGTCGATATAAAGTTTTGCGTAACCGCGGGTATAGTGCGGGTCGTCCGGTTGCCACGCCGCGCGGCGGGTAGCCAGTTCTGCCTCATCAACCAGCAGTTCCAACTCACCCTTGCTGGCGGACACCCGGATGCGGTCGCCGGTTTTGACCAGCGCCAACGTTCCCCCGGCCTGTGCCTCGGGGCTGACATGAAGGATCACAGTGCCAAAGGCTGTGCCGGACATACGCGCATCCGAAACTCGGATCATGTCGCGCACACCCTCTTTGACAAGCTTTGCTGGAATTGGCATGTTGCCGACTTCTGGCATGCCGGGATAGCCTTTTGGCCCGCAGCCCTTGAGCACCAGAATAGTGTCTGCCGTCACTGGCAGATCATCCCGGTCTATGTTGGCTTTCAGGTCTTCGATGTTCTCAAAAACATAGGCGTCTGCCTCTGTTTCCAACAGCGCGTCCGTCGCGGCCGAGGGTTTTACGATGGCACCATTGGGTGCGAGATTTCCGCGTAAGACGCGAAGGCCCGCGGCAGGTTTCACCGGATCATCGAAAGGACGGATCACGTCGCGGTTGAAGCATTCGGCGCCCTCGTAATGGGCCGAAATATCCTTGTTCAGAACAGTCTTGGCAGGGCGCAGGAAAGGTTTCAGCTCATTCAGAACCACGGGCACACCACCCGCGTAGCAGAAATCTTCCATCAGGTATTTGCCCGAAGGCATGCAGTTCACCAGAAGGGGTATTCCCGACCCGATCTCAAAATCTTTGAGCGTCAGATCAACACCCACGCGACCAGCCAAAGCCAGCAAATGAACAACGGCGTTGGTCGATCCACCTACGGCGGCATTGGTGAGGATGGCATTTTCGAAGGCTTCTTTGGTCAAAATGTCCGAAGGCTTTAGGTCCTCGTCCACCATTTCAACGATCCGTTTCCCGGTCAGATGCGCCAAAGCCATGCGGCGGGCATCGACGGCTGGAAGGGCTGCGTTAGTAGGCAGGCTCATCCCCATCGCTTCGACCAGTGAGGCCATGGTCGACGCGGTGCCCATGGTCATGCAAACACCCGCGCTACGTGACATCCCGGATTCGGCGTTCATGAAGTCTTGCAGCGTCATTTCTCCGGCGCGGACAGCTTCGGAGAATTTCCAGACATCTGTGCCCGACCCGATATCCTTGCCGCGATACTTGCCGTTCAGCATAGGGCCGGAACTCACCACTATCGAGGGCAGATCGACTGAGGCTGCGCCCATCAACTGCCCCGGCGTGGTTTTGTCACAACCGCCCAACAGGACAACGCCGTCGATGCCATAGGCGCGGATCGATTCCTCAACATCCATTGCCAGAAGGTTGCGGAACAGCATTGCGGTGGGCTTCATCTGGGTTTCGCCCAGAGACATGACCGGAAACTCAACCGGGAAACCGCCTGCCTCCCAAACGCCGCGTTTGACGCCCTCGGCCAGGTCGCGCAGGCCCGAGTTGCAGGGTGTCAGCTCGGACCATGTATTGCAGATGCCAATGATCGGACGCCCGTCAAAAGCGTGATCGGGAAAGCCCTGATTCTTCATCCAGGATCGGTGGATGAACCCGTCTTTGTCGAGTTTTCCATACCAGTGTTGAGAACGGCGTTTCTTTGTCATTTTTGTTAGCCTTCTAGTCTTTGGTTCAGGCGGCTTTTGCAGGTTTGCACCAATCCGGAAGCCAGTCGGCATGCGCGATTAACAGGTCATCGACAAGGCTGCGGATTTGGCGCAGGTCTAATTCGGCGGCTGTGTGCGGGTCCATCATGGCAGCGTGATAGATGTGTTCCGGGTTCTGGTCGACCAATGCTCGCACGGTAAGCTCTTGTACATTGATCTGGCTCCGCATCAACGCGATCAGTTGCGGTGGAATGTCAGTAACGATCAAAGGCTGCACGCCGTTGCCGTCGACCAGACAAGGGGTTTCAACGGCGGCCCCCAACGGCAGTTGCGGTATCTGGCCGGTGTTGGGCAGGTTTCCGTAGGCTACGTAAGGCGTATTGGTGACTATGGCGTTCATCAGATCTGCGGCGAATTCGTGACTGCGGGTTACCTTGATGGTGCGGCCATCCGTCAGGGTCTTTGCCTGTTCTTTCCAATCTGCAACCTGTTCCACGCATCGGGTGGGGTATTCATCCAGCGGGATGGAAAACTGCTTGATCAGGTCTTCTCGCCCATCCTTGATGAACCACGGCACATATTCGGCCAAATGCTCGGAACTTTCGGTGCAGAAATATCCCAGGTGATCCATCACCTCGTACCGAACCTTGTTCGGGCAACGTGGCATCAGCAGAGGAGCCTTGGGGATTTGGCCACTTGCGTATCCCTGCCGTAAAGCGGGATACAGGTCGCAGCCCTGATGCTCCAGCCGCAGGAAAAAGGCGACATGATTGATGCCCGCGACCTTGTAGCGGATTTCGTCTTTCGGCAGGTCGAGGTCATGCGCTAGTTCTTCGACCGTGTTTTGTACCGAGTGGCATAGACCGACCTGTTTCAGCGCCGGGAATTGCTCGGCCAGCGCCCATGTGTTGATGGCCATCGGGTTCACGTATTGCAGCAGGGTCGCGTTCGGGCAAAGCTGCATCATGTCCCGTGCCACGTCCCACAACACCGGAACCGTGCGCAGCCCGCGCATGATGCCGCCGACGCCAAGCGTGTCGGCGATGGTCTGACGCAGGCCGTACTGTTTTGGAATCTCAAAGTCGGTCACAGTACACGGCTCATACCCGCCGATCTGGAACGCGGTGATAACAAAATCTGCCCCGTCCAAAGCGGCGCGCCGATCTGTATGGGTCGAAACAGACGCACCCGAACCGACCGAGCGGATCATGGCGCGGGCAACCGCTTCGCTTTCGGCCAGACGCTCGGGGTCAATGTCCATCAGCGCAAAATGGCTGTCGCGAAGCGCTGGTGTCAGCAGCGCATCGCCCACGATGTTCTGCATGAAAATTGTGGAACCGGCACCAATAAAGGTGATTTTTGTCATGTTGCAAACCCTAGGCTTGACGTCATTTCACCGCTCCAAGTGTTAGGCCGGCGATAAAGTGTTTTTGCATCAGGAAGAACATGGCCACCGGCGGCAAGGCCGCGACGATGGAACCGGCGCTCATCAACTGATAGGCGGCGCGGAACTGGGCGTTGAAGCTGGTGATGCCCGCAGTGACAGGTTGGCTTTCTGCCCCTTGGGTCAGTACGACAGCCCAAAAATAGTCGTTCCAGATAAATGTGAAGATCAGCACGCTCAGCGCCGCGATGGCGGGTTTCATCAGCGGCAGAACCACGTACCAGAAGATGCGCCATTCGCTGATGCCTTCGACCCGCGCGGCCTCGATCAACTCAAACGGAAGGGCGCGGATAAAGTTGCGCATGAACAGCGTACAGAAACCGGTTTGGAAGGCGATGTGAAACAGAACCAAACCGGTCTTGGTGTTGTAAAGCCCCAGTTGCAAGGTCAGGTCGCGGACGGGAACCATCAGGATTTGGAACGGGACAAAATTGCCCGCGACGAACATGAAGAAGATCCAGAGGTTCGATTTGAACTTGTAGATACCCAGCGCAAAGCCAGTCATGCAGCTGAGTGCAACAGCGCCGATCACTGTTGGGATTGTGATCATGAACGAGTTCAGAAGGTAGCGCGGCATGTCCGAGTTGAAGAACACCTGACCGTAGTTGAACGCGCCCTCAAAGCTGGATGGCATCCCCCAGTAGTTGGCATTGGTGAAGTCAGCGGCCGGTTTGACCGAGAACAGCGCAACCGCCAATAGCGGACCCAACCACAGCAGCAGCGCCAGAGGCAGCATCGCCTGATACGTGATCTGTGCCGCACGGGGTTGTTTTTCGATGGGTTTGGGAAACATCTCAGTGCCCCCTTTCTTCGCGGTACATCGACCACAGGAAATAGGCGATGAAGCAGAGCATGATCAGGAACAGCACCACGGCGATGGCCGCGCCATAGCCCATGCGGAAACCGTATTCAGACAAGGCGACCTCAAACATGTAATAGGCCAGCACGCGGGATGACCCGAACGGGCCGCCTTGGGTCATGATAGAAATCAGGTCAAAAGAACGCAGCGCACCGATGATGGTGACGACAAATGCGATGAAGGTTGCGGGGCGCAGTTGGGGCAAGATGATATGCCACAGCATTCGAAACCCCTTTGCGCCATCCAGACGTCCGGCCTCAATCTGTTCGGGGTCGACGGCGTTCAAGCCGGTGAGGTAAAGGATCATGCAATAGGCTGTCTGCGGCCACAGACCGGCAAAGATAATGCCGTAGGTCACGAACCGTTCATCGCCCAGCACGTTCAGCGGACCGAGGCCGAAAAGGCTAAGAAATTCATTCAGCAGGCCAAAGGTCGGATCATAAAACCAGGTAAAGACAAGGCCCACGACGACTTGGGAAATAACGAATGGAAAGAAAAACAGAGATTTATACAGCCGAATACCCCAGACCGTCTGATTGAGGAAGAGGGCAATGAAAAGACCCGCCGGAATAGCCGCCAGATACAAAAGCAACCAAATCAGGTTGTTCTTTAGAGAGGTGTAAAAGGCATCCCGGTCAACCCATTCCCAGTAGAGGTCTTCGTAGTTTCGAAACCCGACATATTCGGCCGCGCCAAGCCCATCCCATTCGTAGAGAGACAGGTTAAAAGACTGGAACACCGGAATGATCACATAGACCATGAAGAACAGCAGACCGGGGGCCAGAAACAGCCACGGTGCGATGCGCTGTTGGTTTTTGTGGAACCAGCTTTCCTGATCTGAGACGTCGACGACAGACATGCGGATACTCGGGGATTTGGTATAAGGAGTAAGGCGGGCTGCACCCGCCTTACGCTTGACAAGGTGCAGGCCGGGCTTTTCCCCGGCCTGACCAGATCAGTTTTCGTAGATGCGTTCGCGGGCGCGTTCCAGTTTTGCCAGAATACGGTCCAGGTTGTCAGGCTTGACCATGAACTCCTGGAAGCCTTCCATCGACACTTTGGCCATTTCTGCGGGTGCGTCGCGATCCCAGAACTGGGCGACCCCGCCGGGGCTGTTGGACGACAACATCGCAAATCCCTGTTGCAGGAATTTGTCATCATCAACCGCTGACTGGGCGTTCACGGGCAGTTGGCCAAGGTTCGCGCCATTGTTGATCTCGGTCTGTTCGTCGGCCGAGACTACGAAACGCAGGAACTCGCGCGCGGCGTCTTTGTTCGACGCGTTGGCCGGGATGTGGAACGTATCGGTCGGCGCGTCTTCGGCCAGCTCAACATCAGGGTTGATCGAAACAAACTGGTAGAAGTCCAGTTGATCGTCGGTCAAACCAGCCTCGCGCAGGGGGGCGACAGCGAAGTTACCCATCAGGTACGCGGCGGCATCGCCGTTGACCATGAACGGCAGGGCTTCCTGCCAGCTATAGGTCTGGTGGTTGTCGATGAATGCGCCCATGTCGATCAATTGTTTCCAATTGGCGAAGGTCTGTTTGACCCGTTCATCTTCCCAGCTGACCTCACCGTTTGCGAGTTGGTTGTGGAACTCGAATCCGTTGGTGCGCATGTTGAGGTAGTCAAACCAGCCACCGGCGGTCCACAGGAACTTGGTGCCAATGGTATAACAAGCGCGGCCTGACTCCACGATTTTCTGGCAGTTTGCCAGTTCCTCGTCCCAGGTCGTAGGTTCGGTCAGACCCAGTTCGTCAAAGATGTCTTTGCGGTAATAAACACCCCACTGGTAATACGTATAGGGCACGCCCCACTGCTTGCCGTCGATCGTCAGTGCGCCCTTGGTGGAGGCCAGGTTGTCGGCGATTTCAGGCTCGGCCCACAGGTCAGACACGTCCTCGAACAGGCCAGCCTCGACATAGGGCTTCATGCGGTTGGCCGCATACCATGTGGCAACGTCCGGTGTGTCTGCGGTCAGGAAGTTTCGAATTTGCGTCTTGTACGCTTCGCGGTCGATGACCGTGGTTTCGATCTCCAGCCCTGGATGTTGTTCTGCGAACCGCTCGATCATCGCTTCCATCGTCGCGCGCGGCGCCGGGTTCGATGTGTCGAGGAAGATTCGCAGCTCGCCGGTCAGTTCGGCTGCAACAGGTGCAGCCAGTGCCACACTGGCCGCCAGCGCGGCCGCTGTGCGCTTGAACATGGAATGCATGGTGTCCTCCCTTAGATTCCATCGTGTTCCAAATAATGAAACTGTGTTTTATATATTGAAAACTACACATCAACTCGGTTAGTCTTGTCAAGACCTTCGTGACGAACGCGATGAGTTGATGGGAGGAGAACAGGCACCCGTGGCTGGTGACGGAACGATAGGAAAAGCATGTGATGTGCTGGAGCAAGTGGCAGCCTTTGCGCGCCCCGTGCGGTTCGCTGAGCTGTTGGAAAGCAGTGATTTTCCCAAGGCAACTTTGTACAGGTTTCTGCAAACTCTGACCAATCAGGGAATGCTGTCATACGACCCGGATCGCCAGACCTATACACCGGGATTGCGATTGGTCCGTCTGGCGCATGCGGCTTGGACACAAAACTCGCTGGCACCTATTGCGCGGCCGTTTCTGGATGCTCTTAGCCGAGAGACCGGGGAAACGGTGCATCTGGCGCAGCTTGATTCCAGCCAGGTTCTATATGTCGACAAGCGCAATGCCGCACAACCAGTCGAGATGTATTCGCAGGCTGGCAAGGTTGGTCCGGCCTACTGTACCGGTGTGGGCAAAGCGATGCTGGCGTATTTGGAAGAGGCGGCGCTGGCCCGCGCGGTGTCGCAGCAAAGCTATCATCGGTTTACCCAAAAAACGCTGACCTCCGAGGCGGCGCTGCGTGCCGATCTCGATCTGATCCGCAGCCGCGGATACGCGATCGACGATGAGGAGCATGAGCCCGGCATCATTTGCATCGCGTGCCCTATTTTGACATCGGGCGGGCGGATGCTGGGCGCGATTTCGGTAACAGGTTCGACCGAACGAATGGATTTCAAGCAACTGGAAACCTGGGTTCCGCGTGTTCGCCATGTGGCCGAACAGATCGGAGCCGAAGCACAGGCTTGGCGGTTCCCCGAAACCCGGCCGAACGCCAATACAAACAGGATGCAAGCGACATGACCGGTGTGACTTTGAACCAGGCGATCAAGCGGTATGGAGAGACGCAGGTCATCCACGGCATTGATCTGGAAATCGAGGATGGCGAATTTTGTGTTTTCGTTGGGCCATCCGGCTGCGGCAAATCCACCTTGCTGCGTATGATCGCGGGACTGGAAGAGACCACCGAAGGGCAGATTCACATCGGCGCACGCGAAGTAACCCATTTGGACCCCGCGAAACGCGGGGTTGCGATGGTCTTCCAGACCTACGCCTTGTATCCGCATATGACAGTAGCCGAGAATATGGGCTTTGGTCTGCGCATGAACGGCGTCGCCAAGTCCGAGATCAACGAGAAGGTTCAGCAAGCCTCGAACATCCTGAAACTGGAGCCGTACCTCAAGCGCAAGCCCAAGGCCCTTTCCGGGGGTCAGCGCCAGCGTGTCGCCATTGGGCGCGCTATTGTCCGCGGACCCGAGGTGTTTCTGTTCGACGAACCCCTCTCAAATCTCGATGCCGAACTGCGGGTTGAAATGCGGGTGGAAATCGCCCGTTTGCACAATGAGATCGGCGCGACGATGATCTATGTGACCCATGATCAGGTCGAGGCGATGACCATGGCCGATAAGATCGTAGTCCTGCGCGATGGTCGGATCGAACAGGTCGGCGCGCCGATGGACTTGTATCGCGATCCTGACAACCGGTTTGTGGCCGGTTTCATTGGCTCTCCGGCGATGAACTTTCTTGAGTGTGATTATGCCGACGGCAAGGTCTCGCACCCGGCGCTTGGGGAGCCGCTGGCGGTATCGGCCAATGTGCCTGCAGGCATGACGAAAGTAACCTTGGGTATCCGTCCAGAACACATCGAAATTGATCGCACGGGTGAGGCTTGCACAGTCGACCTGACCGAGGCGCTTGGTGGGGTAAGCTATTCCTACCTTCTGGCGCCAAACGGCGACAAGCTGGTCATTGAAGAGCGCGACGATCAGCGCAGCCGACAAGGGGACCGGATCGGGGTGCAGCTTCGCCCAGATCGCGTGATGCTGTTTGATCCTGAAAGCGGTCTGCGGTTCCGGTAACTCAAGGACAATGAACCAGAACTTGCGCGTCGATCTAACGGGTTGGCGCGTTTTTGGGCATAGACCTTTGGGAATTTTCTATCCAACATCCGGCACAGTGGGTCAGACGGGATCTTTCCGCCCACACCCGCGCTACTTTTTGGAGGGAAAGTTCTGATGTCGACCAATATATTCACCGGCACCATGCCTGCGTTGATGACCCCTTGCAAGGATGACCGGACACCAGATTTCGATGCGTTGGTCAGCAAGGGAAAACAGATGATCGACGCGGGCATGTCGGCAGTGGTCTATTGCGGCTCAATGGGTGATTGGCCTTTGTTGACCGACGATCAGCGAATGGAGGGGGTCGCGCGTCTGGTCGAAGCCGGGCTACCCGTCGTGGTCGGGACAGGGGCCATCAACACAAAATCCGCTGTGGCCCATGCGGCGCATGCGCAGGCGGTAGGTGCTGTTGGGCTGATGGTTATTCCGCGGGTTTTGTCGCGGGGCCGCTCTGAAGTCGCGCAAAAGAACCATTTCAAGGCGATCCTCTCTGCCGCCCCAGATGTTCCTGCGATTATCTATAACAGCCCGTACTACGGTTTCGCTACGCGCGCTGATCTGTTCTTTGCTTTGCGGGCCGAACACTCCAATCTGATCGGTTTCAAGGAATTCGGGGGCAGGGACGATCTGCGCTATGCGGCTGAGACCATCACCAGCCAAGACGCTGATGTAACCCTGATGGTCGGTGTGGATACCGAGGTTTACCACGGCATCGTCAATTGCGGTGCGACAGGGTCAATCACCGGCATCGGTACGGCCCTTCCGCGTGAGGCTTTGCTGCTGGCCGCTTTATCCAGGAAGGCGGCACAAGGTGATCCCGAGGCCCGCCAGCGCGCACAGGAGCTGACCGAGGCGATCCATGTGCTGTCAAGCTTTGATGAAGGCCCGGATCTGGTGTTGTACTACAAGCATCTACTGGTGCTGAACGGAGAGCAGGAATACCGGCTGCACTTCAATGAAACGGATGAATTAACCGATGCGCAACGAAACTATTGCGAGCAGCAGTACGACCTGTTCCGCACGTGGTTCGCCAACTGGTCCAAACAGGGCGGAGTGATCGCGGAATGCATGTGATCGACAGTCATACCGGGGGTGAGCCGACACGGGTCATCCTGAGTGGTGCCCCTGATCTGGGCAAAGGTCCGTTGGCGGATCGTGCAAGGAAATTAGCCACAGAACACAAGGGGTTTTATCGGTCGGTTATGCTGGAGCCTCGTGGGCAGCCAGCAATGGTTGGTGCGCTGCTGGTTGAGCCGGTAGATCCCACCTGTGTGACGGGGGTGATCTTTTTCGACGTGGATGCCGTGCTGGGAATGTGCGGACACGGCACCATTGGACTGACTGTTACACTGGCGTATCAAGGCAGAATTTCCGCTGGCCACCATAAGATCGAAACACCTGCGGGCGTTGTGACGGTTGAGTTGCACGATGCGCATACCGTTACGGTCACGAATATCGAAAGCCGCCGGGTTCATCGTGACGTGACATTGGACGTACCGGGCTATGGCGCGGTGACGGGCGATGTGGCCTATGGTGGGAACTGGTTCTTCATCGTCGACCCAAGCCCGATACCGGTCGAAACCGCCAATATCCGGCAACTGACCGAGATGACGGTTGCGATCCGTGAAGCCGCGATCACCTGCGGCATAGGGGGAGAGCAAGGTGAACCAATCGACCACGTGATCTTTCAAGATGCCTCGCCAAATCCTGAATTCCACAGCCGTAATTTCGTGCTGTGCCCGGATAACAACTACGACCGGTCACCTTGTGGTACTGGCAGTTCGGCGCGTCTGGCGTGTCTCGCCGCAGATGGAGCTTTGGAACCCGGCGAGGAAATAACTCAGCAAAGTGTCATCGGCAGTACCTATCGCCTGTCTTACCAGCCCGGTCCGAACCAAGGTGTCATCCCTTCAATCACCGGACAAGCCCATATCATGTCCGAAGCGACACTGGTTTTTGATGAAAACGATCCTTTCAGGGCGGGCATCGAGCTATGACACAACAGGTCGTTGTGATCGGTGCTGGCGTGATTGGCATCACAACGGCGCTGGAATTGCAACGTCGGGGACACTCAGTTCTGGTTCTGGATCGGGATGGCGTTGCAGCTCAGGCGTCGGCGGGAAATGCCGGTGCGTTTGCGTTTCCCGAGATTGAGCCATTGGCGACCCCCCGCATTATGCGAAAGGCTCCGAAATGGTTGGTTGATCCGCTGGGGCCGCTTTCCATCCCGCCTGCCTATGCGTTGAAGATCGCGCCATGGCTGTTTCGATTCTGGCAAGCCAGCCATACGGCGAAGTATCAGACCCTTCTGGGCGCACAAGCCAGCATGATGACGCATTCCGCCTCGGCGCTGACCCGCTTGATCACCGATATCGACGCAGAAGGGATGCTTCAGCGTGACGGTCAGATGCAACTGTATGAAGGCGAGCCAGAATACCGCGCCAGCTTGCCCACATGGGAATTGCGGCGCCAATACGGAATTGAATTTGATTTGCTGGAAAGCCGCGAGGCGATTGCCGAAATTCAACCCGGCCTCAGTCCGCGTTTTACACATGCAGGGTTCACGCCGAACTGGATGAATGTCGTTGATCCCAAAAAATGGGTCGAGCATTTGGCGAAGGTCTTCCAGACTCGGGGTGGGCGGATCGAACGCGGAGAGGCTCGCACGCTGTCCCCTGTCGAGGAGGGTGTGCAGATCGGGATGGCGACCAAAGAAGCGACAGCGCAAAAGGTCGTTGTATGCGCTGGCGCGTGGTCGCATCACCTTGCCAATACACTTGGTGATCACATCCCGCTTGAGACTGAGCGTGGCTATAACACTACGCTTCCTCAAGGTGCGTTTGACCTGCGCCTGCACCTGACATTTCCAAACCACGGGTTTGTTGCCACTCGGATCAACGACGGTGTGCGGATCGGTGGTGCGGTTGAATTGGGCGGGCTTTCACTGCCCCCAAACTATCGCCGGGCGGATGCGTTGCTTAGGAAGGCTGAGCAGTTCTTGCCGGGCTTGAAAACAGACGGTGGCACGCAATGGATGGGCTTTCGCCCCTCACTGCCGGATAGCCTACCGGTGATTGGCACTGCGACGCAGACGCCGGATGTGATCTATGCCTTTGGGCATGGCCACCTTGGTCTGACCCAATCCGCAGGCACGGCAGAGCTTGTCGGAGCTATCATTGATGGGCAGTCGCCACAGATTTCTTTGACCTCGTTTTCGGCCACCCGATTCTAAGGACACGATATGCGCAGCAGCAAAACCATCCACGTGATATCAGCGCATGCAGAAGGCGAGGTTGGGGACGTCATCGTGGGTGGCGTGCTTCCACCGCCCGGAGACACGCTTTGGCAGCAGCGCGCCTTCATTGCCCAAGATCGGACCCTGCGCAATTTTGTTCTGAATGAACCCCGCGGTGGTGTGTTTCGGCATGTGAACCTGCTGGTGCCACCTAAACACCCCGATGCAGACGCGGGCTTTATCATTATGGAGCCTGAAGACACACCGCCCATGTCCGGATCGAACGCGATCTGTGTGGCTACAGTCTTGCTGGATGGCGGGATCATCCCGATGCAAGAGCCGGAAACTCGTTTAAATCTTGAAGCGCCGGGCGGCTTGGTAAGGGTCCGCGCCGACTGCCGAAACGGCAAGGCCGAGCGGATTTACGTACAAAACCTGCCCAGTTTCGCCGATAAGATATCGGTTCCCTTGGAGGTTCAGGGCCTAGGTACTCTGACTGTCGATACAGCTTATGGCGGTGATAGTTTCGTCGTTGTCGATGCAGCCGCGCTTGGCGTTCAGATTGTCGAGGACGAGGCGCGGGATATTGCGCGCATGGGTGTGGCGATCACAGATGCCGCGAATGAACAGCTTGGGTTTTCCCATCCCGAAAACCCGGATTGGACGCATATCTCTTTTTGCGCTTTTTGCGGCCCGGTAAAGGCCACCAAAACCGGGTTCACCGGGACATCCGCTGTCGCCATCCAGCCGGGCAAGGTTGATCGGTCGCCGACCGGTACTGCGGTTTCGGCGCGTATGGCCCTGATGACGGCGAAGGGTCAGATGAAAGCTGGTCAAACCTTCGAGGCGGTCTCGATTATCGGCTCGCGCTTCACCGGCCAGATCATCGATAAAACCAGTGTTGCGGGCCGCCCGGCTATCATCCCCGAAATCAGAGGCCGTGGTTGGATTACCGGCATACACCAGCATATGTTGGACCCGGACGATCCCTGGCCTGACGGTTACAGGTTAAGTGACACGTGGGGTGCCGGGCGCTGAATTGCGTAAAATCATAGGGTGAATTGGCGGTTTACACCTTCCCGTGTCAATTTGCGCCCCCACTAGACGATTGATCCGAAGGCCAACCTGTTCTATGGGAGGCCCTGTCAAATCAGAGTCACCATTGGGGCGGTAAGATACACGCGCCCCGTTTAAGGCCACACAGACGTGGCACACTCTTGGATCGCACGCCCCGAAAGGCTTAAAAAAGGTAAAAGAATATGGCAGAAAAATCGAACTTCGATATATTGTATACCATTGTAGACGAAGCGCCTGAGCTGGCGAGCGCCTCGTTCCTGTCCATCATTCGCAAGTTCGCCTCGGCGGCTGGTGTCAGCGTTGGAACCAAAGATATTTCGCTGGCAGGCCGCATCATCGCGACCTTCCCCGAGAACCTGACTGACCAACAGCGCATCACCGACGATCTGGCCGCATTGGGTGAACTGGTGAAGACGCCAGAGGCAAACGTGATCAAACTGCCGAATATCTCGGCCTCGGTCCCGCAGTTGGTGGCGGCGATCGAAGAACTGCAATCGCAGGGCTACGATATCCCGAACTACCCCGAAGAGCCCTCGACCGACGAAGAAAAAGCGATCCGCGCACGGTATGACACCATCAAGGGCTCAGCTGTGAACCCGGTTCTGCGCGAAGGCAACAGTGACCGCCGCGCGGCAAAGGCAGTCAAGAACTACGCACAAAAGAACCCGCATTCGATGGGCGAGTGGGCCGCTGACAGCAAGACCAAAGTGTCATCCATGTCCGACAACGATTTCTACGCTAACGAGAAATCCGCTACAATCACCGCTGCCCAGGCAGGTGACGCCAAGATCGAATTTGTTGGCAAAGACGGCAGCGTCACAGTTCTGAAAGATGGCTGGCCGCTGGACGAAGGTACCGTGGCCGACGCGACCTTCATGTCGGTCAAGGCGCTGTCCTCGTTCCTTGCGGATGCGATTGAAGACACCAAGAAAGACGGCACCATGTTCTCGCTTCATATGAAGGCGACCATGATGAAAGTGTCGGACCCAATCATCTTTGGCTATGCCGTAAAAGCGTGGCTGGCCCCTGTGTTCGAGAAATTTGGCAGTGAATTGAGCGCGCTGGGTGTGAATCCGAACTCGGGTCTGGGTGACCTGCTGGAGCGCGTCAAAGACAACGCCGAGATCGTAGCGGCCATTGATGCGCTGAAAGGTGACCGCCCATCCATGTACATGGTCGACAGCGACAAAGGCATCACAAACCTGCACGTACCGTCCGATGTGATCATCGACGCCTCGATGCCTGCCGTGATCCGCGCGGGCGGCAAGGGCTGGGATGAGACCGGTGCAAAGGGTGACACGAACTGCGTGATCCCTGACCGCTGCTACGCCCCGGTTTACGATGAGGCCATCAATTTCTTCAAAGCCAATGGCGCGCTGAATCCGGCCACCGCCGGAGCAGTGGCCAATGTTGGCCTGATGGCCCAGAAGGCCGAGGAATACGGCAGCCACCCCACCACGTTCGAAGCACCGGCAGATGGTGCCATCCGCATCGTTCTTGCGAACGGCGAGACGTTGCACGAACATGCTGTGAAAAAAGGCGATATCTGGCGTGCCTGCACCGTAAAGAAAGCGCCGATTGAGAACTGGATTCAGTTGGCGATGGACCGTCAGCGCCTGACGGGTTCCGAAGCGATCTTCTGGCTGGACGCGAATCGCGCCCACGATGCTGAACTGATTAACTACGTCAAACCGGCGCTTGCGGCCGCTGGCGTGGCTGACAAGTTCCTGATCATGGCCCCGCGTGAGGCCACGCGTCAGTCGCTGAAGACCATCACCGCTGGCAAGGATTCGATTGCCATCACCGGCAACGTGCTGCGGGACTATCTGACCGACCTTTTCCCGATCCTGGAACTGGGCACTTCGGCCAAGATGCTGTCGATCGTAAAGTTGATGCAGGGTGGCGGTCTGTTCGAAACTGGTGCGGGCGGCTCGGCGCCGAAACACGTGCAGCAGCTGGTAGAAGAAAACCACCTGCGCTGGGACTCGATGGGTGAGTTCTGTGCTTTGGGTGAGTCGCTGAACTTCCTGGCCGACAGCGCTGGTAACGCCAAAGCCGGCGTTCTGGGGGCCGCGGCTGAGGCGGCAACGCAGGGCATTCTGGACAACAACAAATCGCCCAGCCGAAAGGTAGGTCAGCCCGACAACCGCGACAGCCACTACTGGTTTGCGCGCTACTGGGCCGAAGCGTTGGCAGCGCAGTCCGAAGATGCTGAATTGGCAGCTGAGTTTGCGCCGATTGCCAAAGAGCTGGCTGAAAAAGAACAGCAGATCCTGGGCGAATTGGCTGCCGCACAAGGCGCCCCCGCTGATCTTGGTGGGTACTATCACACCGACCCAGCCAAGACCGCTGCGGTGATGCGCCCTAGCGCGACCCTAAATGCCATCATCGGCTGAAGGCCAAAAGCCACGTTTGATGGCGTGGCTTTTATTTGAGTAAATGGGTATCTTGAATGATAAAAGGGCCGACCCCCAAAGTCGGCCCTTTTTGAGTGAGTGGCGAGGTAGAGCCTCACCGGTATAGCTGTAGTCAAACTATCAAATAAAAAATCCGAATATTGGTGAATTCCTGTATGGCAAACGCATCAGGCACGAAAGGCCGTTTGCTGTGATAATACGCTGCAAAGTGCTGCTCGAAAAAAAGGGGGCCGGTTCAAAGACCAGCCCCAGTGTATTCAGCTGAACCGAGGGATCAGTTCGAAGCTGCCATCAGTTTCTCATTATGCTCGCGGAGGGTGTCCGAGATGATGGCATACCATTCGCCGGATTCCCGCATCTCATTCAGGCCTGCGTTCAGCATGGCCACGTATTGACGGCCATATGGGTTTGTCCGGTGCGTGACAAACCGCAAACCTGCGACAGTGTTCACAAACGGATTTTCAACGATGTCATTATGGGAAAGACCCAGATCGCTCATGGCGTCAGCCGCAAGCTGAACTTCGAAAGAAGCAACATCTGCCACACCGGTCAGAACGGCATCCATGCAGTCAGTCGCTGTGACAGGTTGGATCATTGTCACGTTCGGTTCAAAAACGCCGTTCTCTTCCAAGTCGTGTGTAAACCAACCTTCCATCCGGCAAAGACGCGCGCCTTTGAAATCTTCAAACGACCGGGCCGTGGCATAGTCGCTGTCGGGCAGGGTGTAGAACCCGATTACGGTGTCGTAAACGCTGACGGTGGAATCGAACTGGGTGCAACGCTTCGTGGTTTCCGGCGACCACTCATAGCTGCGGTTGCTGCAGTCGGGGATGTACCAGGCCAGTGACACATCGAACGCACCCAGCGGCAAGAGAGTATCCAGGTGAGAGCTCCAATCGTTCACGAAGCTTGCCGAGAATTCACGGTTGTTTCCCGCCCGGTTAAGGGCCGTCGAAGCAAGACGGACAAGAAAGCCGCCGCCCGTCAGATCTTCGTCGGCAAAGGGCGCATAGTTGCCGCCGGTCACGATTTTGATCGGCGGTTCGTATACGTTGGACACTTTGTTATTGGCGTTACGTGCTTCTTCCGCGGCGATAAGGTCTTGCGCGCTTTGACCGTTTGGCAGGCTCCCGTCTTCACACGGCAAGGCAAGGACCAGGCCCGGCTCAAGGTTTGACGGGTTCAAGATCGTGTTGCGGTTCGCGTTGAAAATCGGCTGGTAGTTCGATGTGCCATAGGCGGCAATTGCGATTGTGGCCAACGTGTCGCCATCCACGACGGTGTAGTTGGTGCAGGCCTCTTGGGCGGCGGCAGCTCCGGCGCTTAGGGCGGTGGCAGCTATGGTCGATATCACGACTTTCTTCAGGTTGACTTCAAACATCTTCACTTCCTCCAGAATTTTTTGTTGTCAGGCCAGCTGGGGCCTTAGCCATTTTCCATTTGGTGGCGCAGGGCGGTTGACACGATGTCCCGCCATTCACCCGATTGCTGCATGATCGCCAGACCCTGGTTAAGCGTCTCAAGAATCGCTTCCCCATCCGGATTGTCTTTGTGGGTCATGACGTTAAGCGGCTTGATGGCCGCCAGGTTGGGGTTTTCAATGATGCGGTGCTTGTACCCAAGCCGCGCGATGGCCTCGACGGCCACGTGGGCCTCAATCGCGACGATATCGGCACTGCCGTCCATGACCGCGTGAAAGCAATCATCCGGTGCGACCGGGCGCATTAATGAGATTGCGGGTTCGTAAAGGCCCACAGCATCCATGTGCGACGTTGTCCAACCCTCGGGGCGGCAGATCGTGGCGCCAGCAAAGTCGGTATAGGTCAGCGTCTGCTCATATCCTGAGCCTTCGCGGGCGAAGAATGAGTCTACCACCTCGTAAAATGGGTTCGAGAAATCGTAGGTCTCGCAGCGATTACGATCGTTTTCCGACAGCGCTTCGGCAGTTTCACAGTTCGGGCGTGACCAGGGAAAGGTCGCGTCAAATGCGAGAGTCGGCATCAACAAGTCCAGATGCGAGGACCAGTCATTGACGAACTGTATCTTATAGCCCTGCTCGGGCGCCGCCCGCAGCATCGCCGTTTCGACGAGGTTGGTATAGAGGCCGCGATAGGGCAGAGCCTCATCCGTAAACGGCGCGTAGTTGCCTCCGGTGATCAGCAGCAACTGACGATCCCGGATTGCTGGGCTTTCACTGTCGTCTGCGTTGCGGATCAGCGCAGCCCCTTCGGCGCGGGCCGCTTCAATTTCTTCACGGGCCGCAGCCTTGGCCGCGATTACAGCTTCTTCGCTGGCCTTTTTGGCCTCAGCCTTGGCTTCAGCGACACGCGCCTCGGCGTCTGCAATGGCTTTTGCGGCCCGCTTTTCTGCGGCCGCAACCAGTTCAGCAGCCATCTCAGCTGCCATGGCTTCGGCTTCGGTTTGCGGAACTTCAGGCGCGCGCCCGATATCTTCCAGACAGGGCAGGGTCAGCACGTCGCCCACACGAATGACGTTCGGGTTATTGCCGATCACGTCGCGGTTGGCTTCAAATATGATGCGGAAATCCTCGGTCGAGTACACTTCGATCGTCAACTCCCGCAGGCTGTCGCCGCGCTGGATTTCGTAAGTCGAGCAGGCCTCTTGCGCCGAGGCGGCTCCGGCCACGGCAGCGAGTGCCAGGCTGGATATGAAAAGATGGGGTTTCATGGGTCCTGTAGCCTTGCCTTGATTAGTTTCTTGTCAGTTTCACGACACCGATCGAGGCATTGTCCTGATCCGGGTCGCCCTTGGCGTGAAGCGCCAGCAACAAGGCATCGGCGATGTCCTGTGCCCACGCATGCGCGTTGCGTTTCACGATGGCTTGAATTTCTGCATCGCTGAGATATTGCAAACCGTCACTGCCCAGGATCAGCACATCTGATGCCGTCAGGCTGAGCGGTTCCTCAGGGCAGTCCACCTTTGGAATTGCGGCACCCATAATCACCGATGTCAGCTGGTTACGATCCGGATGACCCCGCGCTTCGGCATCGGTCAAAGTGCCGTTGGCTACCTGTGCATCTATGACCGGAGCCATCGAATGATCTTCGTTGATCTGATGCAGAACTCCGTCGCGGAACAGATATAGCGGGCTGTCACCGATCGAGATCCAGTACACGCGCTGCCCCAGCAGCAGCACGCCCAACAGGGTTGACCCCATTTTGAAATTGCCGCCCATTTCGTCGCAATGTGCAGCGATAGAGGCATTGGCTTGCATTGCCGCCAAGGGCAGGGCGTCGGCGATAGAGCTTTCGGACGGCGCTGCGCCCGTAAGCTCGGCGTCCAATGCGTCGCGCCAGGCACCAATCACGAGGTCCGATGCCACGTCACCAGCAGCGTGCCCACCCATACCGTCCGCGACAACCACATATCCGGCATTGGCTGCATCGAACATGCGCGTGGCAACCGCGTCTTCCTGTGATCCGCGCTGACCCTGGTCAACGATCAGGGCAATGTCATATGCCGGTTGGGCCAGCATTTAGCTGTCATCCCGCCAGTCAAAATCGTCGTCACAGAAAGCGGCGAAGCGGATCGAAGTTTCGCTGATCCGGATCAGGTCGCCGCTGGACAACGCCACGGTGCTCAGCACAGGCTTGCCATTCAGACGAACAAGGTTGGCCTTGCCTCCGTGACCGAGGTAGCATTTCCGGTCTTCGGGGTCATAGGCGATCACGGCGTGGTTGCTGCGCGAAATGCCAGTATCACCAAAGTCCAGTTGAATGGCCTGATCATCATTGCGGCCAATCTGCATCAGACCCTCGGTCAGGGTGATGCAAGAACCACGGCCCGGTCCGGCGGTCACAACCAGCCAACCAACGGGGAATGTTTCTTTTGCGGTTGTTGTCTTGACGACCGGGTCCGAGCTTTCGATCAGATCCTGAACATGCGTGTCTGCGCGCTCAAACCCGAGGAAGGTTGTCTTGACCCGGCCGCGACGGTCATCCGCCACGGGAGCAGCGGCCGCTTGCGTCGGTTCCGGCGTTACTTCCGGCTCAGACGTTGCTTCCAGTTCGGGTGCAGTTTCAATATGAGGATCGTCCAAGATGGGCTCAACTATTTCAGCCTGCGCGGGGTTAACAGTTTCAACGACGACCTCAACAACGGACTCGTCCTGAGCATCGGTTTGCTCGGAGTCTTCGTCGGTGGCGATGTGTAAAGTGACAACCGGCTCTTCTGACCCGTGTTGCGCCTCAGCCGACTCGAAAATATTTTCTTTTGCGTCATCGGGCGCTTCGGCTTCGTCTTCGACTGTCTCGTCCGCATCGTCAGAAAACGCGGGCATATCCTCTTCCGGGATCAACTCGTCGCTGTCTTCATAGGGTTCCGCCGACGCGTTGCCGCCCGCCAGAGCGTTGCGCAGCGCGTTGAAATCCGCAATCGGTTGGGTTTTTTCGGCCTCGGGCTCGACTGCGTCTTCCACGTCGGTTTCAGGCTGGGCTTCTTTGACCTTGCCGGCACCTTCGAGAAGCCGGCTGAGGGGGCTTTTGTATTTAAACATGGTGTCGACACCTTTTTACTGTTTCAGCACAGGCATTTGGTCCTGCGGGGCTACTACTTGCCGCTGCGCGCTTTGACGCAAAGGCACGGATAATTTGGAAATCAGATCAAACTCATCTGCCGGTCCGGACCGAACCGTGAAGAGTGGCGGATTTCCAGGCGCCACCCTCAGAACTCACTGTGCAGCAGGTCACTTTCGAACCGGTCAAACTACTCCTGCTTTAGCTGCATGACTGCGTCCGTTTCCGTGCCGTTTCGCAATACGGTCAGACGCGCGTGGGGTTGGCCTTCGGCGACCAGGGTTTGAAGCACGGCATCGATGCTCTCCGGCCTATCCATCGCGACCGAGGTCTGAGACTCGGACATCAGAATATCGCCTTTTTGAAGATCACCTTTGGCCTCGGGCGGAACCGTCGTGACAACTGTCTTCCAACCTTCGCCTTCCGTGTTTCGCACAGTGAAGCCGTAACCGTTTTCCAAGCCGACCATCCGGAAGGCGGGCAGCGCCAACAGCCCGTTCTGTGCCCGGGTTTGACCCAATGACCGATAGCGTGCAGTCACGCGGATATAGCCATCGGGATCTATTGACAGATCGTCCAGCGCCTGCGCGGCGAAACTTGCATCCTCGCCGAAGGGTTCGCCGTTCAATGTATAAATCGAAGCACCGCGTTCCACCCAGTCTCCGATGACTGACATATCCCGCGAGGGATCAACGCCGGTCACGGCGATAACGGTGCCTGTGGTTGCGCGACGCCGCGAGATCTGGAATGGAATTTCAACATCCCAGTGCGAGAAAGCTACCTGCACCTCCGCCGGTGTCCCCGACGTAGGCGGGACATCGGCGGCGGGAGTGGGTTCGGCTGCCGGGGCTTGGGCCACTTCTGGTTCAGCCGAGGGGGCCTGTGTCTGCTCGACAGGGGCCTGAATGGGTTCAACGGTTGTGGGTTCCGGGTCTACCTGTTCCGGCGCGATTTCGGCTTCGGTCACCAGCTCAACTGGGGCTGGCGGCTCGATTGTTTCAGGAACTTCGGCAGGTGCTGTCAGGTCGACGGTGTCATTTTCCGGCTCAATCACCTTTTCACCAGACATCAAAAAGTACCCGGCCGCGGCCAGACCAGCGACGACGATCACAATGCCTGCAATCAATCGTCCGCCGCCTTCTGACCTACTTTTGACAATGGTATCTACTGTTGCTGGCGCTTCCTCTTTCGGTGTGTACTTGGCGAGGTCGTCGTCGTCTTTGTCTTCGTTTCCAAGGGTCAGGTCAGCGTTACCAGCCAAAAGGGCCGTCACGACCGCTTCGGCATTTTCACTCTCAGCCTTGATACGGGCCTTTTCGGCGGCCTCATCCTTGCGATCCATCGCCACAATGACCGAGACGGGGCGGTAATCGAACGTATCAAACATGACACCCGGCCCACGGAACATCCGCAGCCAATCCAGGGCGCTTTGCAGGCGGTCGGTGACGTGAACCTCCATCGCCTTGTCGATCGCCTCAAGGAAACCGTCAGGATAGCCCTTGAACCGCCCGGCGAGCGGCTCATATGGGTCTTTCTGACTGTTGTTGAAGGCGTTCAGGCGGGTCTGCCCGTCAATAGGACGCTCGCCGCTGATGGCGTGGTACAGAGTGGCAGCAAGAACGTAGAGATCACTGCTTGGCCCTTGTTCAGCACCGCGAACATAGAATTCATGTGGGGAATAGCCGTCCTTGATCACCCGTAGTGTCAGCAGCGCCGCCGATTGGTTCGCGGCCTGTTCCCGCGCGGCCCCGAAGTCGATCAGAACGGGATCACCGTTTTCATTGATCAGAATGTTATCGGGTGAGATATCGCGGTGAAGCATGCCGCTTTGATGGATGAAAGACACTGCGGACAGCATCTTTTCGGTCATCTGTACGATAAAGTCAGGGCCAGTATCTGTGTCTGGATCTTCCACGTAGTCCAGCAGGTCGCACCCTTTGACAAGATCCATCGCAATATAGGCGGTGTTGTTGTCTTCGAAGACCTGATGCACGTTGACGATATTGGGATGCACCAGACGCGCGTGGTTGCGTGCCTCTTGAATAAACAGGTCGATGATCGAGCGCAGATCGTCTTTGTATCCAGGGTTCGAGGGCTCGACCATATCGCCATTGCGAAGACACATTGCGCCTGGAAAACATTCCTTGATCACCACGTCGCGCTCAAGGCTGTCACGTGCCAGATAGGTGATGCCGAACCCGCCATTGCTGAGGAAACGCAGGACTTCATACTGCCCGCGCAACAGCTTGGCGCCGGGTTGAAGTCCTTCAATTTTAGGTTCGTCGTGCGATTCACCGACAGCCTGGTTGTGGCTCATTTCTTTCCGCCCGTTCTTTTCGTTTTGCGGTCAACTCAACTGGGAAAAACTGATCCCGTACTCACAACCAAACACAACCGCAGGACACTAAAGACGGTTAGACGTTTCAAATTTGACTTTATTGGGGCCGCCACATGGCTTCACTATGGATCATTTCGGACGGTGCACGACATGTTGTGTGCGCCGCCGTCTTCGACACACTATGCTGAAAAAGGGGCTGCACAAAATGCAGGCTAGTTGGTGTTTTGTCTCCGCCTGCGCAACGGACCCGTCGCGCTTGGCACCTGATTCTCAATGCCTCGAATCGGTGCATGACGGATCAATTTTTGCGTGAAGTTATCAGGTGCCAGTCTTCGGCTCGACCGAGTCTATCCGACTGCCCGCCCATGCAAGGTTATCGCTGAGCTGGGCCAGAATGCTGACTGCGTCATTCAGAGGCGCATCACCGCTTTCAAATTGCAGCAGAAGCAATAGGTCGGTGGCCTTTTCAAACTCACCTGGTATCCAATCTGCCGAGGGGTCAATTTCGCCCCCCTGTTCCAGGCGCTCGGCAAAATCCTCGACGATTTCCTGGCACGAATGCAAGAATGCCACAGGTTCGATATCGGATGACTCGCGCAAGTCCTCATAGATGCTGGCAATCGCGGCCAGCCAGTCTTCGAGGATCGGGTTTTCGAGCGGTGGCAAAGCGGCTTCCAGCGTGGCATGCATCGAAGCGGCATCGGGCTTTTGCGGCTCATTCTCGGGCCTGTCCAGCGTTTCCAGATAGGGTAGGAAATCCTGTTTCAGATCTGCTCTTGCAGCCTCTAGATCGGCAAGGCGACGGTCCGAGGCAATTTGCAGAACCTGTTCCGCCAGGGTTTGACCGCCGCAATCCTCCCAGAGGTCAAAATCGGGCTCGGGCTCTTGTGCCATGGCGCGCACGGCGACCGGGGTGCCAATCGGCACAACAGCGCGGAACAGATCGCCTTTTTCCTTGTTAAGCCGCGACACCACCCGATCCAAGGCGTCATTTACATGCGGCAGGTCGGTGTGGGTGACAGCCAGCAAGCTATTGCTGCGCAAGGCTTGCGGGACCTGCGACCACAGATGGCGTTCCGTCTCGCGCCAGGCGTTTGTTCCGTTGGTACACCAGATTGCGCAGTCTACAAACTTCAGCAGATCGAGTGTTGCCTTGTACGTGTCGTCCAATGCGCCGGTACCGGGCAGGTCAAACAACGAGATTTCCTGCAGCGCAGGCGTGTTCAATCCAACCGAAATGAAGTCAGGGTCATCCGCAGCAGCCTTTTCCAGCGCAATCCCGGAGTAAACCTTGGGTTCTCGGTCCCACCACCCAACCGTGGTTTCCGGCGTTTCGGAATAAGCCACGATCACAAGCGGCAATTTCAGGTGCTGAGGTCCGGTAGGCAAAATATCGGCCCCGGCCAGCATATTGGCAAGGCTGGACTTGCCCGCGCCGAATTCGCCGGCGAATCCAATATTGACGGCGTTGGACAGCCGTTCGGCATGGGCCAGCGCCCGGTCGCGCATTCCTGTCAACTCTGCGTCAGCAGACAGGTTTTCGGTCGCGTTCAGAAAGCGTTCAAGTTGCGCTACTTCCTGTTCGGTTCCGGGAAATTCAATCATTCAGCAGCCTCTGCCAGTATTTTGTCTACGTCATCTGCACCGTAAATGGTGCCCAACTCTTCCAAAATGTGTTGCGCGTAGTCACATGCCGCCTGCGCTTCGGCCCGTTCACTTGCTTCGCCGCTACCTGTCCGGTGTTCAAGATGTCCGGCCAACAATGCGAGGTAGTGATCCAGAACCGTGTTCAGCCGCTCTAGTAAATCGCTGCGCGCGGTATCCACCAGATCGTCGCCAATCATCTCGAATTCCTGCACAATCATACGTTCGGCCCGGGCAACAACGCTTTTGCGCGAAATCAGTCGCGAAAGCCAGCTGACCCTGAGTTCAACCGTTATGCCCCGCGTCAGAGCCTTGGTATCTGGGCGGAACCATCGAACGGCGCTTGTGTTCATGCGGTTGTCAGAGGAATCCTGCCAGCCCGGCAACGAACGCAGGGCCGCATTGCTTTGCATGTCGATCGAGTACAGCTCGCTCAGCATGCGCTGCCGAACCACTTGTGTCGCGCCCTGAACCAATTCGCGCATGCGGTCGCGCAGCGGGGTAAAGTTCAGCTCGGTCTCGCCACCGCTCGCCAACAATGGTGAATCACCATTCGGCCCACGCACCACGGCTGCGACCGCTTCGGCCACGGTATCGTCCATGACACCGCGCAGGTTGGCCAGAACGTCATCCATATCGTTGACGATCTCGGTCGTTTTCTGGGCAACAAGCTTGCGCAGGTCTGTGAGAGTCTTGTGATTTTCGTCGCCGGTTTCGGCTTTCGAACCGCTTTCTTCCTCGATGGCGCGGATGTGGGCCTTGCTGCGCTCAACCTCACCTTGGGCAAAGCTATTGAGGTGCTGCCACGCCATCCGCAACTGCTCATTCCGCGGGCCCTCGGTCAGGGCACTGGTCACGTGGCGGCGCAGGTCAGGCAAGCCCGAGGCAACCATTGCAGCAAAGCGCAATACGCCTTCACGGCTGATCGGGCCGGACCCTTGTTTGATCTCTGCCACGCCGTCCAGATATTGCTTCATCTGGTCCGGATGCGCACGCAGCCATGCCAGAACCTCATCATGGTTAATACCAGTCTCATCCCCGGTCAGGGCATAGTGCGCCCACTGTGCGCTACCCATCAGCACGTCGATGTCTGAGTTGCCAAGCGCCTTTTCGAGACCGTCCACAACATCGGCCCGAACTTTGGTCGCATCATCGGCACCGCCGCCCAGTTCATCAACGCGGTTGATGAAGACGACGATCTGACCCAATTCCAGCGCCTGCATCAGACGGAACAGTTTCAGGTCGGCGCGCGAAAGGGCCTGATGTGCAGACAGTACCACGACGAAAAAGTCGGATTCCTTGAGGTATTGGCGCGAGATCTCCTCGCGGATCAAAAGCGGGTCATTAACACCGGGCGTGTCCGTCACGGTCAAGGGGTAGGGGAAGTGGCCGATGTCGAAATAAACCTCGGCCTTGCGCGTGATGTCGCTGTACAGTCCCCGGTCCGACCCTGGATCATACGCACCCTCATCGGTTGGATCGTCGCCTGCGCAGACATAGCGCGCCAGATCGTCCGAGTTCAGGCTGTCCAGGTCATGATGCTGGCCGAGCAGGTGTTTGTAGCTTTCCCCCAGACGCAGCTTGGCGCGGGTCTTCATTGCCTCGACCTGCTCTTCGATCATCTCGCGCTTATAACTGTCCTCATCATCGGGGAACATATTGCGCAACTCTTCGCCTTCGGCGATCAGCGCCTGCCATTGGCGGTTGTCGAAGAAATGGAATTCAGCCCCCGAGGTGCGGCCAGACGGGTGCCCGAAATGCATGTCGGTAATCACCGTTGTCCAAGGATTCACATCCGAAGGGAGAAATTCTGCTTGCCCCGTGAAACCATTGATCAGGCGCGATTTGCCAGCCTTGATCTGTCCGACAAAGGCGATTGAGGGTTTGAGGTTCTTCAGATCACTGACAATTCGCGAAATGAATTGCCGGGTCTCTTCGTTTGAGATCCCGTTCATGTCCTCGGCAATACGGATCAACTCGCGACGATTGGTTTCACTCATAAACTTTACCCTGGCAACATATAAAAGCGCGCCAAACGCGCCGAAAAACTGATTGTATCGGACGCAATCATCCGTCCGGCCTTTTTAAAGCTGCCCACAGATTGACGACCGCGCCCAACTTGCGTGCCTCGTGAACGGCCAGAGCGGCATTTGTGCCATCGTTCAAAACGGCCAACCCGGTGCCTTTGCCGCCAGACGGCCGTATGACAATAAGCTGCGGATGGTCCATTGTGTTGGCCGTGTCGTCATCCCATCTCGCAAGATCGCGGGCGAAACTGGCCAACAAATCGGGTTTGGGGTGCAGGGGCTCTCCGTCTTTGCAGGCACCATCCGCAAGCAGCGCGGCGCCATCCGTGATCAGTACCCGCCCTTGGGCAAACCGTTCTGCGCCATCAAAAAAACGCTGTGCCAAAGTATCTGTGCTGTCAGCCTCTGGCGTTTCTTCTGTGGGCTTCAAACTTTCAGGACTGGCGTCAACGATGGATATGACCGGCTCTACCGGCTGCTCCATATCCGCGCAGGAGGCTTCGATCTCGCTGAAGGTGATACCAACGTCATCCGCTTCAAGCGCGGTATCAGGTTGAAGAGAAATCAATTGGAGCGGAGCAGGTGCACAAGCGATATCGGTCACCAGTTGCGCCAGCTTGACTGCAAGGTCCTGGCGCAGTTCCGTTTCGAAATCCGGGGCTACACCGGACGGGACCCGGAACACGTCAGTTACCCGAGAGCTGTTCACTTCGATGGCAAGGCAATCGCCATTGGCCGCGGTAAATTCCAATCGGCGGGGCAGGATTGTACCGCGAATGGCGTGCAGCACTTTTTCGCGCCGAGCCATAGCGGTATCACCGGGCACAGTAACCGCCGGATTCAGGCGGGCAACAGACGAGCGCCCGATTTCATTGAGCATCTCAAGTATGTCCGTATCCATCATGCCGTGACCCCCCTCTGGGCCGGTCTAGACTGCGGCCGCGACTGGCCCCAGGCTGAGATGCGATTTCGTCAGCGCCAACCCGACGTTGGCACTGTTGCGACAAATGTAGCAGACCACGTGATCAGGATATTCCTGAGTCCGCAGAAATATGTTTAGCCGATCCTTCGAAAACACCGCGATTTCCCCAAATCCCGGGTTGCCCGAGTCCTCTGCCTTGGCCGAGCGAAGCAGTTCCTCAAACGCTTTGATTCCCCGGCCCTGAAACAGGTTAGCCACGGCAAGGGCCAGACTGTCCAGAACCTCAGCGCTGTCAGAGTCTAAGGTGTTGATCCCCAGCAACATTCCCGTTTCCATGTCGACATACCCGGCTGCAATGCAGTCGGGTATGGTTTCCATCGCGGAGCGGAGTGCGGTTTCAATTGTCATTGCTTGCTACCTGTGTCTCCTTTTACAGCGCATGGCGTTCCGCCCCACCGTTTTTCGACGCACTCGGAACAGGATGCACCGGTTCTTTGGCTTGACGGGCGTAGTGTTCGGCTGCGATCTGGTCGAATTCTTCGAGGAAATCGTTGAAAACCTTTTTTATCCCTTCAGCGTCATCCGGCAAGTCGTCGTCAGCGGAGATTTCGCGCCACATGGACGCGGCACTGAGTGCAGTTTCGCTTGTGACACTCAGCACGTCTTTGAGCGTCTTGCGGCTTTCGTCTGGCGCATCGGAGTCGTCGGCAGTTGTTACGTTGGCCAGAGGAACAATCTGCATGTCGACAAGGCCGTTAGATTCAGGCTCGGGCTCATACTCGTCCTCAGCGCCTTTCGACTGCTCGGCCAACAAGGCGGTGATGGACGACACCGAAAGCTCGGCGCGCTTTTCGTTGGGTTCCGACGTATCAACTGCCTCAGACACGTCAGCGGGTTCATCTTCGGAAGAACCTATGATTGGATCGGATGTGCTTGACGCAGGATCTTCCGCTTGTACGTCGGACAACAGGTCGTCGGCGTCGTCCTCGTCCAGCTCATCGTCGTCTGCCAAGTCCAACGCATCATCGTTGTTTGGTAAGTCCTTGTGATCGGCAAGGCTCAGGCCGTTGCTCGGCGTGTCCCGGAAAAACGCGCGCAGCTCGTCTTCCTCGCTGGCCTCAACCGGTTGGGACGCCTGTGTTTCGGCAGCCATTTCGGCACGCAAACGCTCTGCCTTGGCCGCGTCGATGCGCTCGTCGCGGTCGGAGTCTTCATTTCGGCGCTCAACACGGGTCGGACGGACGGGGAAGCTGGTGACAACTTCGTCTGCAAGTGCCGCTCCAGAGTCTGGAACCGGGTTCACCAGCTTCAATGGGGCCGTATCGTCACCCTGTTCTGATTTCCGCTTCGGGCGGGTCGGTTGAATGCGGGGTTCGTCGGACAAGCTGTTGTCGATCTGATACCGCGCAAGCATATCGGCGCGGTGATCCATGATCTGTTCGGTGATTTCAAGAAAGCTGTCGACCATCTTGCCGCCACCGCTGCGTGTCCAAAGCTCGGCATCGCCGCTTTTGTCCCGCGCAACGATGGCGTCGCGGGCCGAGAAAAGGATTGACCGATTGAACAGATGCCCCGCCTCACGATTCACTCGGCGCAGCACTTTCTGGCGGTCTTTGGCCCCAAGCGCGTCAGCCCGGGTGACCAGCAAAAGCGAGTTGTGCTGCAATCGTTCGGGTAGCGATACCCATGTCGCCCGCTCTGTTTCCCGCCAAGCCTGGGTCGCGTGCGTACACCACAGCACGCCATTGGCTTGTCCAACCGCGCGGCGCCAAACATCGCTTGAAATCTTCGGGTCCGAGATACCGGGGGTGTCGATTAAGTCGACCGCTTCAAGAATATCAGATTCAAAAAAAATGCGCACGAATTGGGCGTCATTCACTCCCACGGCGTGCAATTGATCGACAGTGATGTCCTCTTGCGTGCCGTCTTCGCGCTGAAGGTAAGCCGACTGTTTGCCCCAACTGAACCAGACGGGTGGCAACTGTGTGGCAGTGACTTGGGTCGGCAATGCGTGAGAGCGCAGCAAGAAGTTCATCAGTGTCGATTTTCCGGCGCTGAACTCCCCCATCAGTGCAAAAATCGGTTTGCGCCGGGACCACTGCTCGATGCGTTCCCATGCCTTAGGAGATACGAAGCGGGTTTGTGTGTCTTTTGCCATGTCGATACTTATGCTGCCTCGTTACTAAGATCTTTCAGGATATCGCCCAGGATATCGTCGCGTGACTTCTTGGGCGTCATGCCCGCCATCAGGGCGGCCTGGTTTGGGTCCTGCTCGGCCGAGGCCGAAATGCTCAGCAGGGTCTCGCTCTGCTCGCGCAGGAAATCGGTCAGACCTGCGCGAACGTTTTCCAGAACCGCCGCAATCTGGTTTTCTTCAAGGTCCTTTGTGATCGAGTTCGCCTCGGACGCTATCAGGCGCGTGTAGTCTGCGGCATATGCCTCGAACCCTTTGCGACGTTGCCACCAACGACGCCACCATGTGCTTTGCAAATCCAGTGCGATGGTGCGCCCGATGCCCAATGGCGGTGGGACGCGGGGCACGATAGGCGCTTCGATGCTGAATTCGCCCAGATGATTTCCCAGCAGCTTTTGATACAGTGCCTCGACATCATTTGCAGCCGCGCTGTAAAGCGCGCCAGCCTCTTTGCGCATTGAGCGTGCGAAACTGAAGTAAGCCGCCTTTTGCAGCGTCCGCAGGCCCGCGGGGTCGTACTGCCAGGTACCCTGTTCACCTTTCTTCTCAAGATGTGCGATCAACGAATCCGTGGCGCGTTTTACAAAACTGGTTTCGGCTGATTTGAGACGTTGCAGCACTTTGTCCCGCAATGAGGCCGTCAGTTCAGCCACCTTCTTTTCATATTCTTCGGTCACCTTGGCGACCGCCTCTTCGGGTGCGACCCCGTCCATCTCACGCACAACGCCTTGCCCCTTGGACAGCGTCTTGGCCACTGCTGTCGCGCGAATTTGGCTGGCGATGTTGCGGGCGCGATGACGCACACGGTCCAGCAGGCGGGTGCCAGCCCCTTCGGCGATCCGCTCATTCATTGCGAGCAACAGATCAGGAAGGCCAGACAGCGCCCAGATCTTGTCAAGCGAGGGGGCCTGATCTCCGAATCCGGCCGCCAGATAGAAGGTGTTGAGCGCCCGACGTGATTCTTCTGTCAGAATATCGGGATTGCCGGTCAGGGCAGCCTCGGCCCAAAGCGCGCTGCCGAACACAACGCTTGTGTTTGTGTCGATGTTATTCTGTTTCAGCGTGTCTTTGATCCGGTCACGAATCTCGGGCACTTGATTGACCGGATCGGACAATTCGTCGATGCGGTTCACGAACAGGATAATCTGCCGATTTTCGAACTGCGCGATGATCCGCATCAGCGCCATGTCCATGGTGGTCAACGCCTGGCTTGCGGCCAATACAACAACACAGACTTCCGAACCGCGAAGGCTGCGCAAGGTAATCTGCTCACGCACCATGAAGGTATCGTTGACGCCGGGCGTATCGCACAGTTTTAGCGAGATTGGGTATTGCGGAATGTCCATGAACAGTTCCGCCGACTTGGTCACATCGGCAAAGCGCCCGGTCTTTGGATTGATATCCGGGTCGTCCTCGTCACCCAGGCAGACATAGCGCTGAATCAACTCTTCGTCGAAATACTCATACTGGTGGCTCTGCCCTAGAAGCAGGTCGAAATGCTGGCCAAGACGGGCTTCGGACTTGGCTTTCATTTCACTGATTTGACGCCGGATATCATCCATTTCGTCATCAGCACCGGCACGGTTGGCCAGCTCACCAAGACGACCGCCGCCGACCATCAGATTGTCCCACTCTTCCTGCTCAAAAAAGGTGAACTTGGCCTTTTTGTCGCCTTCGGTGCGCGTGTTGATGTTTAACGTGGTCACCACCGAGGTCCACGGGTTTACGTCCGACGGCAGGAGGGCAGGGCGCCCCGCCAGAATGTTCACGATCGAAGATTTACCTGCTTTGACCTGTCCAACCAGCGTCACGCTGGCCGTGAAGTTCTCCATCCGCGTCTTAAGTGTCGCCAACCGCGCCGAGGACCGGGCATCTGCCACTTCGGTCAACTGGTCGATCTGGGTCGCAAGCGAAGCCATGGCCGTGGTCATCGGCGACAGCGCTTCGTTTCCTACGGACAGAAGGTGGTCGTTTCGGGCCATGATCAACCTCCGGTCCCAGTAGCGGCGATATGATGATGTTCCTGACCGTCAGAAGAACTGGTCATCGTGTCGATCCTTGCGATCAGGTTCAGCGCATTTCCAAGGATCGCGGCCTCATCACCGGGTGAGATGGACTCGTAAGCCCCAGAATCGGCTAGCACTTCGATAGAGCTGAATGTTTCACTATTCTCCAACAGCGCCAGACGGCGTCCGGTAGGAAACCCTTTTGATTTGGTCTCGGGCAGCGGCATCCGGGAATTGGCTAGAAGGTAGTGCCCCCCCGAGTGCGTGCGCAGCGACAGACCAAAGCCAGTGTTCGGGTGGTCCCGATTGAGGGACTTCAGTTCACCAAGAAAACTTTCGCGGGCAAGACCAACGGCGTCTTGCTCAGCAGCGGCAGAGTTTATCATATTGGTCACGGCTAAGACCCTTGTATTCGAGTTGAGCAAAAAATCTAAACTAGGCCCAGGGGCAAAAAAGACTCGTTAACACCCACTCTCCATCATTGTTGGCAAGGCGGTGTTATTTTGGCGCGAATAAGATTTTTTGGCGTTTGAAATGTGGCGCAAATAAGATCAAGCCTTCAGGCCGAACCTCAACCCGTGGTCGAGTGAGCGGATTTTCGGTTACGCAAGTCGTACAGCTTCATCGGTGCGGCGACAGGCGGCAAAATCCTTCTCAGTCGGGGCAAAGAACTCTTGAAATCTTTGGTTTTCAATTGCGTAACTGCACCCCCTCAAAGCCTGACCAGGGCAACGAAGCCTAGATTTGCGGATCCCAGATTGTGTTGGCGGCATCCACTGTGATCAGTATGCAGCCCCTACCGCTCAGCTTAAACGCGTTAAAGTTTAGGTTATCTTTCACTTAATGTGCACGATAACGAAACAATTAAACACAAGGCAATTTTCCGAGTTCAACGGGCCATAGTGATCGTAAAAGGCTTTAAGTCTTATGTATTAATAAATAAAACTATATGAAAATTAGTGATTATCTTTCACCGACACAAACAACCTTCTCGACCATGAAGCAGCTGCAGCGTAGGCAGATCTCTGGATTGTTTCGACATCACGCCCAATAATCTTTGATATCAGGCAATTTCCCTCTCGCACTTGATCGCAGGCTTTGTTATTGACCGCATCAATCCGGCACTCAGAGTCGGTACTGCGGGTGTGGCGAAATTGGTAGACGCACCAGATTTAGGTTCTGGCGCCGCAAGGCGTGGGGGTTCAAGTCCCTCCACCCGCACCACTTTACAGACGTAAGGCGCTGAAAACAAACGGCTTGATGTTTCGGCGTTTCGCCCAGTCCCCCAGATAGCCCCCAAGTTATTCGCTGGAAGGCTCTCGGCTTTCGATCCCCGCGCAAACCCCTTATGCCTTCAACAGGACCACCCGGGGGCGAAGAAGTGACAAGGCCCAATCTTTTTACCCGATCACGCCACTTCCCTTCTTGCGCCGATACTTGCGAAAAGCCAGTCTTCGATTTCGGCTGCGTCAGGTTGTAGCTGTTGTGCAATCCCTCCGCTGAATTCAAGGAATGCATCCGCGTTTAACTGGTTCAGCCCAACCAATACTGGCAGGTCGAGTGCAAGCGCATCAGCAATGACGGAACGAAACCCTCTGCCTTCGGCTTCATGTTTGCCAAACTTGTTTACAATCAGGCAGTCGCTGACTGGCAACCTCGCCAAGGCTATTCCGACTGCAGACTCAAGAGCCTCGGGGTCCAGCCTGCAACCGCGGGCCTCGCGCCCTAAGCTTTGCGAAATCCGTACTTTTGGTCCATCAGGCAAAACAAGAACGTCCATGTCACAAGGTCCTGCATCCGCGCGCTCTGTGTTGATTTGTGCCGTTCCTGCCGGACAGTATCCGGCTTGAATGACTGATTGCGCCACCTGATGCAGGACAAGATCGGTGTCGCCCCTGCCGGGGGCCATTGTGTAAGCGATACGCATATTGGGACTCAGTTGCTGCTAAAGGGAAGGAATTCGACCAAGGCCCCTTCGGGAAAATGATCGGTTTCAGAGGGAAGAAATGACAAACCGTCAGAGGTCGCCAGAAGCGACACCTGACCCGAGTTCACATTGGATGGGCATTCAACGATATCACGGCCATAGCCGTCTACGCCGACAATCCGCGCTGCACGGACTTCGCACCGGCCTGCTTTCCGGCTCAAACTGTGTCCAAGAACCACGTGACGGCGTTCAGGATGAACCTGAGCGTTGCCCGCAAGAGTATTCAGAACGGTTTGGCCGATGACTGACCACGTTACGAAGGCAGATCCGGGATTACCGGGTAGCCCGAGCCAGACAGCATCGCCAATTTTTCCAAGCGCGACGGGTTTGCCCGGTTTGATTGCGACTCCGGCAAAAAAGATCTCCCCTCGGGCCGCTGTGACCGCAGTGCGCAAATGGTCTTCATCACCGACCGAGACACCGCCGGTTGTGATGATCAAATCCGAGGTCGCTGCCGCCGACTGGAGTGCGCAGCGGATGCTGTCCTTATTGTCATCGACCTTGATGACATTTTTTAAATCGACGTCGGGACGGGACAGCAAAGATTGCAGCATCGGCGTGTTTACGTCCCAAATCTGACCGCCTGTCAGATTTTTCGTTCCCGAAGCGGCAACTTCGGACCCCGAGGCAAGCAGGGTTACGCGGATGCGGCATCGGACATTGACCACCCCGTGTCCTGCTGCTGCAGCGGCTGCAATTGCGCGGGGTATCAACTTCATTCCAACCGGAAGGATTTCGGCACCGCGCTGATGTTCTTCCCCTCTCAATCGTATGTTTTCGCCGATATTCGGTCGCGTGTTGATCCGGATCATGTTTCCGAGCCGCTCGACCTTTTCTTGCATGATCACGCTGTCAAAAGGGTGTGGAACGGGTGCGCCTGTAAAGATCCGACAGGCATCCGTTGCCGCGTACGGCGTGTCCGCTGCGTCACCCGCTGCCACACGTCCGTTGACGGGCAATAGCCATGGTCCATCACCGGCCAAAGCCTTGCTGTTCACCGCATACCCATCCATTGCAGAATGATCGAAACGGGGCATGTCTGCATGTGCAAGCACAGCAGCCGCAAGAACACGTCCGCGGCAGGTGTGGATCGGCGCGTTTTCAGTCCGCGCAACCGGCGTCACATGCTGCAAGACCTGTTGTAAAGCCTGATCGATGCTTATCACACCAGCGGCTACCGAAAGGTCATCGCAGCCACAGCCTGACGAAAGATGTCTTGGAAGATATGTCATGATGAACCTCGGACCCTTACGTTTCTTGTCATGCTTTTGTTGATCTGTGGCTGCGGATATCCGACAGGTGCGACGGGCGCTTGATCCGTGTGGGACCGTCAAGTGTCGTACGGTCTGTCGTCAGCAGGTCTGAGATGATACGCTTCATGACCTTGCCTTGGTGGGCATCACTGGCCGGAGATCTGCGCCAGAGATTTCGGCGGATGCGACGAGGGACTGCACAAACTCCTTGGCCGCACGGGCCCACGAAGCCTTTTCGATGGCATCGGAAATCTTCTGTTTGACCGCGTCATAGGGCAAGACTGCGCCTTCTGCGACTGCATCCATCCTGATGATGTGCCAGCCATATCGGGTAAGCACCGGTGCTTCGGTGATGCCCCCTTCTGTCAAATCGCGCAGCGCAGCCTCAAACTCGGGGACGGTGTCGCCGGGGCTCAGTTGACCCAAGGCACCACCGCTTGACTTTGAGCCGCAATCGCTGACGCGGGCAGCAAGGTCGGCAAAGCCTTTCGGGTTTTCCAAAGCCTGCGTCGCCAGATCGATAGCGCGGGCATGTGCCTCTTGGCGCAGGGTTTCATTCTTGGGATCGCAGGCAATCAATATGTGCGAAACCTCCCACAAGGGTGGGCTACGAAAGCGAGAGGGGTCTTTTTCCCACTCTTCCCGAACGGAGTCCTCTGATGGCGGCGACACAATCACAGCTTCTTCGAGAAGGCCCCTGACCAGGGCCTCCTCATCTGTTTCAAACCGGCCTGGGCCGACCTCTTGAACCTGCGCTTCGATCCCGCGTTTCCGTGCTTCTTGCAGAAGCAGGGTGCGCACCGCCAAGGCGTTTGCCGCCTTGCGCCACACGATGCCGGGTTTGCCTTTTGGGCCATCATGGTTCTGGGTCTCTGCCGCGATTCTTGCGGATGGCACCGTTTCACCATTGACAACGAGATCAGGAAAAAGCGCGTTCATTGGTATTACTCCGCTGGCTTCGGCATTGCGTCGGACGCGTTTGCGCCCTTGCTTTGTGGCATCTGCGTTTTGCGACCGATAGGTACAGCACCGATATTCGCGGGCAGCACCTCTTTCCGGCGTGAGCGCACCACCTGATAACCGGTCCGACCCAGAAGATAGCGGAACGGGGCAGCAAAGCCTGACAGGATGTGTACCAGCCGTGTGAATGGAAAGACCGCTATGATCAGCAGACCCAACACCAGGTGCAGCTTGAAGATAAACGCCACATCGGCGATGTAACTTGCCGCAGCGCCATCAAAGGTGAAGATACCCTGTGCCCAAGACATGAACTTGACCATCTCGTGCCCGTCCAGATGGCCAAGCGAAACGAAGATCGTTCCGAGGCCGAGGACAAGTTGCGCGATCAGCATCAACAGAATCGCGTTGTCCCAAAAGCTGGAGTTTTTTGCGATCCTTGGATCAGTCCAGCGGCGATGGAACAGCAATACGCCCCCGGCTAGGGCCGCAACACCCGCAATGCCACCCGCCACGACCGCAAGCGTTTGCTTTGCACCGTGACTGATGCCGATGGCATCAAAGATCCAGATCGGCGTCAAAAGACCGATGAGGTGCCCAAAAAAGATCACCAGCACGCCGACGTGAAACAGTACCGAACCGACGATGAGTTGCTTGCGTCGCAACATCTGAGACGACGAAGATTTCCATGTGAACGGGTCGCGCTCATAGCGCGCAATTGACCCGAGAATCCCGATCGCCAGCGCGATATAGGGAAAGGTTCCGAACAGAAATTGGTTCATTGCATCCTCCGTCATTCTGCCGCTTGCTGCGGCGCGGGGGTGATGGGTTTATCCATGCGTGCCAGCATGTCGCGTACTTGCGGACAGCCAGCGTTGGGATCCGGGCCAAAGCGGACTTCGGATTCTTCCCAAACCTTGTCGAGTGCCTCGAGGTCGTTGGGGTCCAACTCCGGCTCTTCCAGCAACTCGGCCACGGCGGCTTTGTCCGCCTTGGCGCCAGACAGCTGTAATAAAGCGGCGAACACGGCACCGTAGGGGCTTTCCCGGCGGTCAAGCCGCGCGTTCAGAGCCTCTAGAATATGGGCCGCGTCCGCCAAGGTTTCCTGTACCTCGGTAAAGGGACGCGTGGACAGGAATTCCAATAGCATGGGCAGGTGATCGGGCAGTTCCGAAGTTACCGGGTCGAAACCCGCGTCGCGATACATCTCGACCAGCGACACCATCGCGCCACCCCTGTCCCGGCTTTCGCCATGGACGTGCTCAAACAGGTTGAGCGACAGGGTGCGCGACCGGTCGAAAAGACCAACATAGGTCTCTTGTAGGTCATAGATGTCGCGCCCGCTCAGCTCCCCAACGAGCGGGCGCAACGCCCGACGCGCTGCTGCTGTCAATCGCGTGTCCGAGGCCAGGACGCCTCCGATCTCGGGCATGGCATGCTGCAACTCGCGCGTCGGGTAGCTCAGGACCAAAGACAGCGCTTTTAGGGTACGATCCATGGGCATCACATCGCCTCCGGCATTTTCAGGGGTTTCTTTGCTTTACCGAAAAGCGACGCTTTCGAGGTGCCGGTGGAACATCCGTTCCCGTCCGTAAATCCACAGCCGCCCTTAAGGTCATACGCTTCTTCGACTTGCTCACGATGGGTTGTCGGTATCACGAACCGGTCTTCATAATCGGCCAGGGCCATGATCTTGTACATATCCTCGATCACTCGGCCGCTAAGTCCAACCCGGGCTGCGATTGCCTCATCGATCACACCGTCCACGGTTTTCGACCGCATATAAGCGCGCATGGCCATCATGCGTTCAAGCGCGCTGACAACGGGGGCCTCGTCGCCTGCCGTCAGCATATTGGCCAGATACCGAACCGGAATCCTTAGATCCTGCACGTTGGGCATCATGCCATCCATTCCGATCTTGCCAGCCTCGGCCGCGTTCTGGATTGGGCTGAGCGGTGGGATGTACCAAACCATCGGCAGCGTCCGGTATTCGGGATGCAGCGGGAAGGCCACTTTCCATTCCATCGCCATCTTCCAGATCGGGCTTTCCTGTGCGGCTTTGATCCAATCCTCGGGAATGCCGTCGGCCCGCGCAGTTTCGATGACCACCGGGTCGAAGGGATCAAGAAAGACGTCCAGCTGCGCGTCATAGAGCTCTTGCTCTGATGGCGCATTCGCAGCGGTTTCGATCTTGTCGGCATCATAGAGCATCACGCCAAGATAGCGGATACGCCCAACACAGGTCTCAGAACAGACGGTGGGGTTGCCGCTTTCAATCCGGGGGTAGCACAAGGTGCATTTCTCGGATTTGCCGCTTTCCCAATTGTAGTAGACTTTCTTGTAAGGGCAGCCGGACACGCACATCCGCCAGCCGCGGCACTTTTCCTGGTCGATCAGAACAATGCCGTCTTCCTCACGCTTGTAGATCGCGCCAGATGGGCAGGATGCAGCACAGGCCGGGTTCAGGCAGTGTTCGCAGAGCCGGGGAAGATACATCATGAAGGTGTTTTCGTACTCTCCGTAGATTTCCTTCTGGATGCCTTCAAAGTTGTAGTCCTCGGACCGCTTCGAGAATTCGCCGCCAAGGATTTCTTCCCAGTTCGGGCCTTTCTCGATCTTTTCGATCCGTTCGCCGGTGATCTTGGAATAGGGGCGCGCCGTTGGGAACGCCTCCATCTCTGGGGCCGACTTCAGGTGGTCGTGGTCGAAATCGAACGGTTCGTAATAATCGTCGATTTCGGGCAGATCCGGGTTGGCGAAGATGTTGGAAAGAATCCGCCACTTTGAACCCTGTTTCGGCTGCAGCTTGCCGGATTTGGTCCGTTTCCAGCCACCGTTCCACTTGGCCTGGTTTTCCCAGTCGGTCGGGTAGCCTGTTCCCGGCTTTGTCTCGACGTTGTTAAACCAGGCGTATTCGACCCCATCCCGTGTGGTCCACACGTTCTTGCAGGTCACAGAGCAGGTGTGGCACCCGATGCATTTATCGAGGTTCAGCACCATGCCGATTTGCGCACGAACTCTCATTCTGCTGCCTCCTTCTGGGTCGCTTCTTGGTCGAGCCAGTCGACCTTTTTCATTTTTCGCACGACGACGAATTCATCCCGGTTGCAGCCCACGGTTCCGTAGTAGTTGAAGCCATAAGACTGCTGGGCGTAGCCGCCGATCATGTGGGTGGGTTTCAGAACCGCGCGGGTCACAGAGTTGTGGATGCCCCCGCGCTTACCGGTTTTCTCCGAGCCGGGCGTGTTCACGATCTTTTCCTGTGCGTGATACATGAACGTAGTGCCGTCCTTGATCCGCTGTGACACAACGGCCCGGGCTGTCAGCGCACCGTTCACGTTGTACAGCTCTACCCAGTCGTTATCGGCGATACCCGCCTTTGCGGCGTCATTCTCTGATATCCAGATCACCGGACCACCACGGTTGAGGGTCAGCATCAACAGATTGTCGGAATAGGTCGAGTGGATGCCCCATTTCTGGTGGGGTGTGATGAAGTTCAACACAACGTGCGGGCTTCCGTCGCGGGCGTCGTGATTGACCTCTTCGGTGATGGTCTTGAGGTCAACCGGCGGACGGTAAGACACAAAACCTTCACCGAATGCGCGCATCCACAGGTGATCCTGATAAAGCTGCTGTCGCCCCGTCAGGGTTCGCCAGGGGATCAACTCGTGCACGTTGGTGTAACCCGCGTTGTAGCTGACCTTCTCACTTTCGATGCCCGACCATGTGGGCGACGAGATGATCTTGCGGGGCTGCGCCGCAATGTCGTGGAAGCGAATCTTCTGGTGGTGTTCGCCCTCGGCCAGATGCGCGTGTTCGCGCCCTGTGTTTTCACCCAGTGCTTCCCAAGCCTTCACGGCAACGTTGCCATTGGTCTCGGGGGCCAGCATCAGGATCACTTCGCAGGCGTCAATCGCAGTTTCGATCTTGGGCCGTCCTTTCGCCGCCCCGTCCTGTTTCACACCGTTCAGATCGGCAAGATTGTCGATCTCTTCCTGGGTGTTCCAAGTGATACCCTTGCCACCATTGCCCAGTTTATCCATCAACGGGCCAACTGCGGTAAAGCGGTCGTAGATCGCGGTATAGTCACGCTCGACCGCTACATAGGCAGGTGCCGTTTTGCCTGGGATAAGATCGCATTCGCCCTTTTTCCAATCGCGAACCTGATCCTGCGCCAGCTCTGTCGGCATGTCGTGCAGCAGAGGCAGGGCGACGATATCGGTTTCCTTGCCAAGGATTTCCGGCGCCACTTCCTGCACCTTCTTGGCGATGGCCTTGAAGATTTCGAAGTCCGATTTGGATTCGTATGCCGGATCCACTGCGGCCTGCAGCGGGTGGATGAACGGGTGCATGTCCGACGTGTTCAGGTCGTCTTTCTCGTACCAACTGGCAGTTGGCAGAACGATGTCGGCATAAACCGCGGTGGTGGACATGCGGAAGTCGATCGTGACCAGCAGATCCAGTTTTCCTTCCGGGCCTTTTTCATGCCACTTGGCCTCTTTCGGCAGGGCGCGACCTTCTTCGCCCAGGTCCTTGCCCAGGACGCCGTGCTCTGTGCCGAGCAGGTGTTTGAGGAAGTATTCGTGGCCCTTGCCGGAGGAACCCAGCAGGTTCGAACGCCACACGAACAGGTTGCGCGGCCAGTTTGCCGGATCGTCCGGGTCTTCGCAGGACATTTCCAACTCACCGGACTTGAGCTGCTGGGCAACGTAGGCCGGAATTTCCATTCCCGCGTCTTTTGCCTGCTTTGCCACGTCCAGCGGATTGGTCTTGAGCTGCGGCGCCGATGGTAGCCAGCCCATACGTTCTGCGCGGATGTTGTAGTCGATCATGCTGATGTCCCAGTCGCCTTCCGGTGCGGTTGGTGACAGGATCTCTTTCGCCTCAAGCGTCTCATACCGCCACTGATCGGTATGTGCATACCAGGCCGATGTCGCGTTCATGTGCCGCGGCGGGCGGCCCCAGTCGAGCGCAAAGGCCAGCGGCTGCCAACCGGTTTGCGGGCGCAGCTTTTCCTGCCCGACATAGTGCGCCCAGCCACCGCCAGACTGACCGACACACCCACACATCACCAGCATGTTGATGACGCCGCGATAGTTCATGTCCATGTGGTACCAGTGGTTCATGGCCGCGCCGATGATGACCATAGCCTTGCCCTGCGTCTTTTCGGCAGTGTCGGCAAACTCGCGTGCAACATGAATGATCTTGTCAGCAGGTACGCCGGTGATCTTTTCAGCCCATTTCGGCGTGCCGGGGACATCTTCATCATAAGAGGTCGCCACCCACTCACCGCCAAACCCGCGATCCACGCCGTAGTTCGCGCAGAACAGATCAAAGACCGTGGCGACCAGAACCTCGCCATCGGCTGTTTGAACACGCTTGACCGGGACGTTCTTGGTTAAAACGTCCGGGCGTTGGTCTCCGGTGGTAAAGGCCTCGGTGGCAGCGCCGCCAAAATAGGGGAAGTCCACGCCGCGAATGTCGTCATGATCATCATCAAGAATGAGCGACATTTGAAGCGTGGCATCCTTTCCGGCAGCCTTCTCTTCAAGGTTCCACTCACCCTTCTCACCCCAGCGATACCCGATGGCCCCGTTGGGTGACACCAGCGTGCCGCTTTGTTCATCAATGGCGACGGTTTTCCATTCTGGGTTATTCTCTTCGCCCAGTTTGCCATCAAGGTCATCGGCCCGCAGGAAGCGGCCGGGAACAAGATTGCCGTCTTTTTCGTCCAGACGAACCAGCATGGGCATGTCGGAATACTTGCGGCAGTATTCCTCAAAATACTCGGCCTGGCGGTCGATGTGGAACTCGCGCAGGATGACGTGGCCGAATGCCATTGCCAGCGCCGCGTCCGTACCCTGTTTCACGTTCAGCCAGACATCGGCGAATTTGGACGCTTCCGAATAGTCGGGGCAGATCACCGCCGACTTGGTGCCCTTGTACCGCACCTCGGTATAGAAGTGGGCATCCGGTGTCCGGGTCTGAGGTACGTTGGAGCCCCAGAGCAGCAGGTAGCTGGAGTTGTACCAATCCGCGCTTTCCGGAACGTCTGTCTGCTCGCCCCATGTCATCGGCGAGGCTGGCGGCAGGTCGCAGTACCAGTCGTAGAAGGACATGCAGACGCCGCCCATCAAGCTCAGATAGCGCGATCCCGCCGCGTATGAGACCATGGACATGGCTGGGATCGGTGAAAAGCCGAAAATCCGGTCGGGGCCATAGGTTTTAGCAGTGTAGGCGTTGGCAGCCGCGACAATCTCGGTCGCTTCGTCCCAGGTGGCGCGGACAAAGCCGCCAGAGCCACGCTTGGAGGTATAGCTGCTGCGCAGGATCGGGTCATTCTGGATCGCGGTCCAGGCTTCGATTGGTGTTTTGGTCTTGCGCATCTCGCGCCAGACTTTCATGAGCCGCCCGCGGATGAGCGGGTTTTTCACCCGGTTCGCAGAATACAGATACCAGCTGTACGACGCGCCGCGTGCACAGCCGCGCGGTTCGTGGTTCGGCAGGTCGGGCCGTGTGCGCGGGTAGTCGGTTTGCTGCGTCTCCCAGGTTACGATCCCGGATTTGACGTAGATCTTCCAGCTGCACGATCCGGTGCAGTTTACCCCGTGGGTCGAACGGACGACCTTATCGTGGCGCCAGCGGTTTCTGTATGTATCTTCCCAGCCGCGGTCTTCGTTCGTGACCTGACCGTGGCCGTTGGCGAACTCTTCCAGTTTGTTGGACTGAAGAAAGTTCAATCTGTCGAGCAGGTGGCTCATGGATTTGTCTCCTAGTGGCTACCCCTTGCGCGGGCAAATCCGGCGCAAGGGCTTGGTCGTTGGATCAGCAGGGAACAGGCGCGTTCTTGCGGCTGTAGACGGCCCAGGTGATCACGGCACAGAGCGCGTAGAACCCGAGGAAGGCCCACAAGGCGCCGTGCGGTGCACCCGTAAGCGCGATCGAGGTGCCGTAGCTTTTTGGGATGAAGAAAGCTCCGTAGGCCGCGATGGCCGAAGTGAAGGCGATGATTGCTGCGCTCTCACGCTCGATCGCCCGCTGCATGTTGGTTGTTTCTAGCTCGGGCAACAGGCGTGGGATTTCCTGTTTCATGATCGATGGGATCATCTGGAAGGTCGAGGCATTGCCAACACCGGTCAGGAAGAACAGCGCCATGAAGCAGGCAAAGAAGCCCCAGAAGTTGCCATCTGCCGCTTCGGGTGTGGATGGCAGGAACTGCAGTACACCAAATACGGCGACGATCATTCCCAGGAACACCCAGAAGGTCACGCGCCCACCGCCGAACTTGTCGGAAATCCAGCCGGTTGCCGCGCGGCTCAGCGCGCCGACAAGCGGGCCAAGAAAGGCATAGGACAGCACGTCAACATCCGGGAACTGAGTTTTCATCAGCAGGGGGAAGCCCGCAGCATAACCGATGAACGAACCGAATGTCCCGGTGTAGAGTATACACATAATCCAGTTCTGGCGGCGTTTCAGGATCGACAGCTGATCACTGAGCGACGCCTTCGCATCAGCGATATCATTCATGCCGAACCATGCGGCGATTGCACCTACAAGCAGGAACGGCACCCAGATGAAGCCCGCGTTTTGGATAAAGAGCTGGCCACCATCAGACAGTTGCTGTGGCTCACCACCGATCGCGCCGAAGACGCCCACGGTGATCACGACAGGGACGACGAACTGCATCACCGACACGCCGAGGTTGCCCAGGCCCGCGTTCATCGCCAACGCCTGTCCTTTTACCTTTTTCGGGTAGAAGTAGGCGATGTTCGCCATCGAGGAGGCAAAGTTACCACCCCCAAAGCCGCAGAGCAGCGCCAGGATCAGGAATGTGGCATAAGATGTTTCGGGGTTCTGGACAGCAAAGCCGATGCCCAGTGCCGGCAGCAGCAGCGATGCGGTTGAAATCGCGGTCCACTTCCGTCCACCAAAAATCGGGATCATGAAGCTGTAGAAGATGCGCAGCGTAGCGCCGGACAGGCCCGGAAGCGCGGCCAGCCAGAACCGTTGTGAAACCGTGAAGTCAAAGCCGATGGCTGGCATCTTGGCCACGACGACCGACCACACCATCCAGACCGAAAAGGCCATCAGCAGGTTCGGGATCGAGATCCAAAGGTTACGGGTTGCGATGGCCTTGCCCTTTTCCGCCCAGAACTGGGGGTCTTCGGGGCGCCAGTCCGTCAGGACGTGACGGCTGTTGCCATTTGAGGTGTCAGAGATCGCCATGGGTAAAACCTCCCGTATTGGCGTTTCGGGGGGCCGGCCAAGCGTGTCGCTCAGCCGGCCATACATTCATTCAGCAGGTTGTTGGCCACTGTCCGGGCCCAGCCGGGCCAACGCGGTCTTGAGATCGTCAAGATCCTTGAAGCGGGCCGTGACCGTCAGACCGTTGCCTTTCTCGGCCAGTGCGACCTTTTGAGAGCCTTCGAAGATCAACGCGAGTTGTGCTTCGGCCTCTTGCTTACGCTTGGCCTCGGACGCGATGGCCTGGTCTACGGAGCTGAGGACATACTCTTCATCGAAGCCACCTTCCGGTTCCTTGAGCCAGACCCAGCAGACAACCCACGAGATCAGCGCGCCAGTTGCGATGATGAAGAAGAACGTCTGCGTATCGACGAAGGTGAAGATAAAGAGGTAGAAAACCGCCCCGACGTTGCCGTATGCACCAGCCATGCCTGCGATCTGGCCAGTCACCCGGCGTTTGATCGAAGGGATGATCCCAAAGGTTGCGCCTTCGGCACCTTGCACGAAGAACGAGCATGCAATGGTGATTACGATCGCGATGATCAGCGGCCACGAGCTGTTCAGCAGCCCCATCAGCGCAAAGCCGATGGCGATACCCAGCATATAGGCCAGCATCACGAAACGGCGGTTGCCCATGCGGTCCGACACCAGGCCACCCATAGGACGGGCCACGAGGTTGATGAACGCGAAGGATGCCGCAATCAGACCCGCAACCACAGGTGTCAGCCCCCAGGTCTCCTGAAAGAACATCGGCAGCATCGAGACGACAGCAAGTTCTGCACCGAAGTTGGCGAAGTATGTGGTGTTGAGCGCAGCCACCGAGCTGAACGGGTAGCGGTCATCCTCAGGTACGCCCCGGCGCAGGATCGGCAGGTTGGTGCGCAGAACTTGCCATACCTGGTAGACCACCAGGGTTACGACAGCGGCATAGCAGATCGCTGCAACAAAGCCGTCGATATACCCCATCATCTGCACACGGTAGATGAGGATCGACAGGATACCTATCAACGGCACGGTAAAGACGACCAGCATCACGAGGTCTTTGTAGGTCGAAACCTCAAGAGCCGAGCCTTTGGCTTTTTTATGGGTGTCCGGATTGGGGCCATCGGTGATGGCGAACCAGTAAAACACACCATAAGCGGCCATGATGACGCCCGACATGGCAATGGCATAGCGCCAGCCGTCATCGCCACCGAATATATTCAGTGCAATGGTCGGAATGGTCAGCGCCGCGGCGGCTGAACCAAAGTTACCCCAACCGGCGTAGAACCCTTCGGCAAAACCGATGTCGCGGGGTTTGAACCACAGCGCAGTCATGTGAATACCAACGACGAACCCTGCTCCAACCGAGGACATGATCAGACGCGAGATAAACAGCTGCATTTTTGTGTCGCCGAACGCAAAGAAAAGCGTTGGCGCGGCCATAACCACCATCAGGATCGAGAACACCCGGCGCGGTCCGTATTTATCGAGCGCGAGGCCGACAAGGATGCGGGCCGGGATCGTTAACGCCACGTTGGCAATGGCGAAAAGCTTGATGTCATCTCTGGTCAACCAATCATTAGCGGCCAGCATCGAGGATGCCAGCGGTGCCATGTTGAACCAGACATAGAAGGTAATGAAGAACGCGATCCAGGTCAGGTGTAGCGCCCGAATCGAGCGGTCCTGGACGTTAAAGAGTGTTGAGATTTTCATCGTTGTTTTCCCCGGGCTCTATTCGGCCGCCTGCATCGAAGATGCGGGGACGTGAGTTGGAATAATGAGGATTGGGCATTTTGCGCGGCGGGCGAGGAAGGCCGACACTGACCCGAACGTCATGTGGTCGAATTCCTCGGCGATGGCATCAAGCTTGCGCGTGATGAAACCCAATGCGCCTCCATCGGCCTGATGCGAATGACGCGCCATGACCAATAGGTCTGGCTGACGTTCTTCTGTCGCGCGCAGGATCATCTTGCGTGCATCGCCTTCGGCGAGCATGACTTTTGCTTCATAGCCTGCAGCCATCAATTCGGCGGCCGCAGCCTCGGCGCCGGCTTTTTGTTCCTGATACTGTTCTGTGAATAGCTCGTCCGCGCCTGAAGTTGCGCTACCGATATCTTCCACAACCGAGACCAGCGTAACGCTGGGTTTCAACGGCCCGAACATCTGCTGAATTGCGTCGAGCGCAATCCGCGCGTTGCGCGAATGGTCATACGCAAGCATGATTTCCATAGGTCCCTCCGTTCTCGCACGCCCGGAAATGGGCGCTTGCGTGTCGGGACCTGATTGAACGCGTTGAAACGGAACTTTCTTGATCTGTATCAAGATGGATTGGGTAACAGATTGAAATAAATGACGAAACTAAATTTGTCATTTCGACTGCAGTGCAGCATCAATTTAATAGACAAAGATTTCCAGCTTGTTATTTGACATTTATCAAGTCACAATGCGAGAAATATTATGAGGAGGCAGCTAGGTGTTTTTGGGGATGCCCGAGCGAGACTATCCGGACATTCGGAGCCTGCATTTGTTTGCAGCGATGAGCGGCGAATACTTCACGGCGCTCATGAGGGGTGCCTATGTTCAGAACTTCCCGCCGCAGGTCGACCTCATCGAAGAAGGTGACCCGAGCGATTTTCTGCACGTTGTCTTGTCTGGTTCAGTCGAGCTTTACTCAAGCTGGAACAATCGGGAAACCTCAGTGGCGACCGTGCGACCTGTTTCAACCTTCATACTAGCGGCAACAATAAAAGACGCGCCCTATCTTATGTCGGCGCGAACGCTCGAGAAAAGCCGTATCGCCATGATCCCAAGCCAGGATGTGCGGGCCGTATTTGATGTCGACGCCCATTTCGCACGCGCGATCGTTACGGAATTGGCACAGTGCTACCGATCTGTCGTCAAAAACACCAAGGATCTGAAGCTGCGTACGTCCCTTGAGCGTTTGGCAAATTACCTGCTGCGCCAGCAAAAGCGCGAAAACGGCAACGCTGAATTCCAGCTGCCGATCGAAAAGCGCCGGCTCGCCTCTCTGCTGGGTATGACACCGGAAAACCTGAGCCGGTCCATCAAGAGCCTGCAATCCTACGGTGTGAGTGTGAACGGCAATCATGTGAAGATCTCAGACCAAAAGGATTTGGAGAAGTTCGCAAAACCCAGTCCTCTCATCGACGACTATTCAACGTAAGAGAATCATATGTCTGAAAACATGCCCGGCGCTGCCGGAGATCTTGCTGCGCAAAACCCCGAGATTTGGGACGCCTATTCAGCCCTCGGCAAAGCCACTGCCGAGTGCGGACCATTGACAGATCGTGAAAAGCGCCTTGTGAAACTGGCCTTGGCAATAGGTGCAGGTTCAGAAGGTGCGGTTCATTCCCACACCCGCCGCGCAAAATCCGAAGGTATCGAAGACAGTGCCATCATGCAGGTCGCGATGCTTGCAATCGGCCCTCTCGGGCTTCCTCGTGCGGTTGCTGCCAAGACATGGATAGAGGATGTCGACTGACGGATTCGGTCCAGCGACAGCGGGAGGCGGGGAAAGAAGATTCTGAACGCATCGCGAACTTAGCCAACGGACAGGCGCGGTGCTTTGGCCCCCCGATTCAAGCCTGTGCGCTAGCGTAATTCAGTGAAACGTCCAAGAGATGCTTGGTGTAGGCCGAGTCCGGTTCCATTCTGCGCATTTTTTCGACGCTCAGGATTTCAACGATTTCCCCGTCGCGCATTACAGCAACACTGTCGCACATATGACCAACCACTGACAGATCGTGGGACACCATAACAAATGTCAGCTTGTGTTCGGCGCGCAGATCGCTCAGCAGGTTTAGAATTTCAGCCTGAACAGACACGTCCAACGCGGATGTCGGCTCGTCCAGCAACAGGATTTCCGGTTCGGGGGCCAAGGCTCGGGCAATTGCCACACGCTGTCGCTGTCCACCGGATAGCTGGTGCGGATAACGAAATCGGAAGGAGCGGCCAAGACCTACATCGTCAAGTAGGTTGTTGACCCGCGTGTCAATGTCCTGAAACCCGTGCAAATGCAGTGTTTCCGATAAGACATGGTCCACTGAATGGCGCGGATGCAGCGACGCGTAAGGGTCCTGGAACACCATCTGCACAAGCTTGTAGAACTCGCGCCCCCGTTTATGCGCGACATGCGCGCCGTCAATTTCGATCTCGCCAGACCATGTGGGCACAAGCCCCGTGATCGCACGCAGGATGGTCGACTTGCCCGAGCCGGATTCGCCCACAAGACCGAAGCTGCCGCCGCTGGGCACATCAAATGATGCCGCTCTGACGGCGTCAACGCGGTTTCGATCCTCGCCAAACCAGACATTCAGGTTTCTGACAGAAAGAGACTTCATAGCAAACCACTTACACTGGGTTGTTGGCGCCACTCAGGGTCGCGCACCAGCGCCTCAAGGCGGGTCTTGGGCGCATCAAGTCGCGGCAAAGAGTTCAGCAATCCCTGAGTATAGGGATGAGATGCGTCGTGTAGCTTGTCGGCATCGCAAACTTCGACGATCCGTCCGGCATACATAATCAGCACACGGTCACAGAATTCGGCCACTAGGTTCAGGTCATGGCTGATGAATATCAGACCCATGCCCCGGTCCTGCACGAGCCGGTCCATGATGTTAAGAACCTGCCCTTGCACGGAAACGTCCAAGGCTGATGTAGGTTCATCGGCAATAAGAATCTCCGGATTGGGGATCATCATCATTGCAATCATGATCCGTTGGCCCATGCCGCCGGAAACTTCGTGCGGATAGGCCCGCATGACCCGCTCGGGGTCGCGTATTGAAACCGCCTCAAGCATTTCAATCGCCCGTGTACGGGCAGTGCGATGCGTGGCTTTTTCGTGCAGCCGATAGGCTTCGATGATCTGATCGCCCACGGTCATCACCGGATTCAGTGAGAACTTGGGGTCCTGCATGACCATAGAAATGCGCGAGCCCCGGACCGAGCGCATTTCCTTTTCAGACGCATTCAACAGCGGCTGCCCTTGCAAGTCGATGCGCTTGGCCTCAATCCAGCCCGGTGGGCGGATGAGTTTCAGGATCGCCCGGCCGGTCATCGATTTACCTGAGCCGGACTCGCCGACAATTCCAAGCCTCTCGCGCCCAAGTGAAAACGATATGCCCCGGACCGCGTCGAATACGCCGGTATTGGTCGGAAATTTGACCCAAAGGTCCTCGACGTCGAGAAGGTTCATGATGCGCCATCCTTTGGGTCGAGCACGTCGCGCAGCCCGTCACCGAGCAGGTTGAACGCGAGCGAGACGGTGAAAATGGCCAAGCCAGGGATCGTGGCAACCCACCAGTGGTCCAGCAGGAACCGCCGGCCCTCAGAGATCATGGCCCCCCATTCCGGTGAGGGGGGTTGCGCCCCTAGTCCCAGAAAACCAAGGCCCGCCGCAGTCAGGATGATGCCTGCCATATCCAGCGTCACCCGAACAATCAGCGACGAAATGCAAAGTGGCCAGATATGACGGGTGATTATCCTGACGGGTCCCGCCCCCTGCAAACGGATTGCACTGATGAAATCAGAGGACCGGATTGTCAGCGTTTCCGCTCGCGCAAGGCGCGCGTAGGGCGGCCATGCGGTCAGTGAAATCGCCAGAACCGCATTTTCGATCCCCGCGCCAAGGGCTGCAACGAAGGCCAGCGCCAGCACGAGCTTGGGGAAGGCCAGGAAAATGTCGGTGATCCGCATCAGGATCGTATCTGTCCATCCACCCGCATAACCCGCGATTGTTCCTACCATCAACCCGGCAACCGGGGCGATCAGGGCGACAAGGGTCACGATGTATAGTGTGATCCGCGAGCCGTAGATCAGGCGGCTCAGAATATCCCGGCCCAGAGAATCTGTACCCAAAAGATGCCCTTCGCTGCCGATTGGCAAAAGACGATCCGACAGCACCTGGGCGTACGGATCATAGGGGGCCAGCCATGGTGCGAATGCTGCAACAAAGCCCAGCAAAACTAGAATACCAAGTCCGAACATGGCCATGTGATTGGACCGCAGCCGCAGCCAGCTCTTGTAAGCTGAGGCCAGTTTTGCGTGGCGGCGCGACGTAGGCGTATCTGTTAACAGCCAGTCGCGCAGGGACTCTTTGCGTCGTGAATTTGTGGTCTCCGTCGTCATCGCGCCCTCGGGTCAAGGACCTTGTAGAGAAGGTCGCAGAAGATGTTCAGAAGGATGAAAACCAGTCCAACAACCACGGTTCCCCCAAGAACGGCATTCATGTCGGCCGACAACAGGGCAGTGGTGATGTAAGATCCGATGCCGGGCCATGAAAAGATGATTTCCGTCAGCACGGACCCTTCCAACAGGTTGGCATAGCTTAGGGCGAACACGGTGATAAGCTGCACGCGGATGTTGCGAAACGCATGCTGCCAGATCACTGCACGTTCCGACATGCCCTTTACCCGTGCGGTCACGATGTATTCCGCTGAAAGCTGTTCCAGCATAAAGCTACGGGTCATTCGGCTAATATAGGCCAAGGAGTAATATCCCAAGATCGACGCCGGCAGTATGATGTGACTGAAAGCATCCCGGAACACCGTCCAGTTGCCATCAATTGCCGCGTCCACAAGCATCATGCCTGTAACGGTTGGGACCATTCCATCGTAAAAAATAGAAATGCGTCCGGGGCCAGCCACCCATCCCAAGATACCGTAGAAGACCAGCAGCCCCATCAGGCCCATCCAGAACACCGGCATGGAATACCCAACCAGCGCAACGACCCGGGCAATCTGGTCAATCCACGATCCACGGTGAACGGCGGCCATGACACCCAGCGGTACGCCTGCAAAAATTCCGATCAACGTTCCTAGCGTCGCCAGTTCGAAAGTTGCCGGAAAGACGCGCGCGATATCCTCGCCGACGGGCCGGGCCGTCAGAAGCGATTCACCAAAATCTCCGTGCAATACGTCCCAAATGTAATACCCGAACTGAACAAGAAGGGGCTTGTCCAGTCCCATCGCCTCGTACGCCGCATCATAGGTTTCTTGAGACGCGCGTTCGCCAACCACAGCCAGAACAGGGTCAATTGGCATAACGCGGCCAATGATGAAGGTAACAAACAACAGCCCCAGCATAGTTACTGAAACAGAGGCAAGCGTTGTGATCGTCGTATTTACCCAACGCGGAAAGGGCGGTTTGATCCGCCCATTCCGTTGCTTTTCAACCAGCGCCATTTACTTCGTAACCGGCCAGTACGAAATCGCCGTGATGGCGCCGCCCAAAGTCAGGCCCTCGACGTTTTCATTCATCCCGGCCTGTTCTGTTTGCTGGAACATGATTGCGAATGGTGCGGTTTCCCGGAATGTGGCCTGAATGTCGTGATACATCTTTTCACGTTTCGATGTGTCACCTTCGACCACGGCTGCTGCGGTTTGCTCGGTCAGACCACCGGTATCCCAGCTGTTGCGCCAGGCCAGAAGCCCGGTTGCATTCGCTTCGTCCGAGTTATCGGGGTTATAGGCAAAAGTACCGGCATTGGTTTGCGGGTCAGGGTAATCCGGGCCCCATGCCCCAAGGTAGATGTCAAGTTCGCGCGCGCGGTACTTGGCCAGGACCTGTTTTCCTGTTCCTACCTCAAGGTTTACCTTGATCCCTGCCTGCGCAAAGGTGTTTTGCAGCGACTGCGCGATCTCAAGCCGTTCCTGCGCCTCACGCACGCCAATCGTGACTTCGAGGTTTTCGACACCGGCAGAGGCCAGCAATTCCTTGGCCTTTTCAACATTCAGCGAGAACGGGTTTTCATCCACGGCACCAAGATAGGTGCGTGGCAGGAAGTTCTGATGGGTCACATACCAGTTTTTCAGAAAGCTGTTTTCCATCCCTTCATAGTCGATCAGGTATTTCAGGGCCTGGCGAACCTCGGGTTTTGACAGTTCCGGGTGCTTTTGGTTGAACGAGACATACATCAGGCGCCCGCGCATCTCGCGCATGATCTTTACGCCTTCGACGCCGTCAAGGCCATCAACATCAGACGGGGTCAGGTCCCGTGCCACGTCGATATCACCACGTTCCAGCATCAGGCGCTGGGTCGCGCTTTCTTGTACATGGCGAACCACCACACGTTCCATCGCCGGAGCGCCCAGATAAAAATCGGGGTTGGCGTTCAGCATGACGCTTTCCTTGGGCTGCCAAGCGCCCAGAACATAGGCACCCGATCCGGCCGAGTTGGTCTTGAGCCACTCGTTGCCAAGGTCACCGTCCTTTTCGTTCTCCATCACCAGTTTTTCATCCACGATACTGCCTAGGGTGGCTGTCAGGCAGTTCAGAACAAACGAAATGGCATAGGGTTTGTCCGTCGTGATCGAAACTGTGTTGCCGTCAACCTTGATAGTTTCGTTGATGTTTTCAGGCGTAAAGCCGAATTGGGTCAGGATGAACGCTGGCGTCTTGTTCAACTGGATCACGCGACGCAGCGAGAACGCGGCATCCTCGGCGCGCACGGGGTTGCCCGAGGCAAAGGTGACGCCTTCGCGCATGGTAAAGGTGATTGTCTTGCCGTCCTCTGAGACGTCCCAGCTTTCCGCAAGGTCCGGCTGGTATCCGGCCTCAAGGTTGGCCGGGTCAAAATTCACCAGCTTGCCATACATGTTGCGGATAACGTCCGCGCCCGCAAACTCGAAGCTTTCGGCCGGGTCAAGCGTGGTAATATCGTCAATACGGTTAGCAATAACCAATATGTTGTCCGGTGTTTCCGCCGTGGCGGGCAGGGCGGTGAACCCCACTGCCACACCCAGTGCAGCTGACGTCAAGAGCTTGGCGAGATAGGTCATCGATTGAATCTCCTGTTGGTGTTTTCATTCATTTTTTTAAGCTTCGGCTGCATTATTGTTCATTCCAACTGGACCGCAGCACTCTGATCCAGTTGCGATTACAGATTTTTTCGATGAGCTGTTCGTCATACCCGTGCGTGCGCATAGCTGTGCGCAGGTTCGGCAGGCCCGAGACATCCTTAATCTCACTCGGTACTTTTGCCCCGTCGAAATCGGACCCCAGCCCGACGCGATCTTCGCCCAGTTTTTCCAATAGATGGTCGAGATGGCGGATCATCGTCTCAAGCGGTGTATCCTCATCCATTCGCCCATCTTCGCGCAGGAAGGCGGTGGCAAAGTTCAAGCCAACCATGCCGTCCGTCTCGGCAATCGCAGCAAGCTGTTTGTCGGTGAGGTTGCGGGCCGAGGCCGTCACCGCGTTTGCGTTCGAATGCGTGGCGACCAACGGTTTGGTGCTGTGGCGGGCGACATCCCAGAACCCGGCTTCGTTCAGGTGGGACAGGTCGATCATGATGCCCATTTCATTGCAGCGCCGCACCAGCCGCAGACCGTGATCGGTCAGGCCGGGTCCCGTGTCACCGTCCGAGGGAAAGCGGAAAGGAACACCATGACCAAAAATCGTCGGGCGGCTCCAAACGGGGCCAAGCGACCGCAGCCCGGCAGCATAAAGCACGTGCAGGGTTTCAAACTCTGGGTCGATTGCTTCGGCGCCTTCCATATGTAGGATCGCGGCAATCCTGCCCTCTGTCATAGCTGTTTCTATATCGCCGGATGCGCGCACAATGCGCAGCAGGCCGTCTTCCTCAAGTTTCAGCAGGATGGCCGCCTGCGACAGCGCAACAGGCACTGCGTCCTCCCAACTGATCGGATCAGGTAGGGGCACGTCATAGGGCGGATTCTGCATCTTTTCCTCATCCCGCTCTTCCGACATGGGAGAGGGGACAAACACGGCGAAAAACCCGCCTGCAAACCCGCCACTTTTCGCTTTGGCAATGTCCAGGTGACCATCGCTTCCGGTTTCAAACATCCCGCGCGCCGAAAGGCCACCAGAGCGGAACAGCTTTAACAGCAGATCGTTGTGACCGTCGAAAATAAGGGGGCGTGTCATATCCAACGCAGTGGTTGGTCGCACACTTGACGTCTTGGAATTCATGAGAAGCAGGCTATCAGCGAAAAAGGAATAGACAATCCGGAATTGTATTCCATAATCTCATAGAGCTACCAGTTAAGCTGGAACGCACTCAGGTAACGACTTTTTGGCGCGTAAATCTTGGCACAGCCTGCCCGAGTATCAGGCGCTCAGGGCATTTATGGAAACCGGAACTGCATCTGCGGCCGGTACACGGCTTGGGCTGTCGCAGTCTGCCATCAGCCGATCCATCGCCAATCTGGAGTCGCGCACCGGGCGTATTCTGTTTGAACGCGACGGCGGCCGCCTGCGCCCCACCGCAGAGGCGATCCAGCTCAACCGGCGGCTGGATCCACTGTTCGAAGCCCTTGACCGCATAGACGGACCGTCTGAAATCACGCGCGAAACCCTGTCACTGATTGCGCCGCCCAGCTATATGCAAAAGTACCTTGTGGAATTGAGCGCAAGCTTTATCAAGGCAAACCCAACTTTCAGTATGAATTTGCTGGTGGGCACCCACGATGACATCCCGCGGCACTTGCTTCAGCATAGCTGTGATCTTGCCCTGATTGGCGATGAGATGTCGCGTTCGGGCTTGCGAACGACACTTTTCAGGCGATCTCCCGCGGTTTGCGCGTTGCCCAAGGATCACCATCTGGCACAACGGGATTTGATTGAGCCGGCCGACCTTGTTGGCGAAAAGCTGATAGCCCTGACCCGCAACAACGTCAGCCGTGGCAAGATTGATCAGATCCTGGCCGAAGCCAATATCCACGAACCGCCTGTCTTCGAGGTTGATTCATGGCAACTTGCCACCGAACTCGTACGTGCCGGCGTAGGCATTGCGATCATAAACCCATTTCCGTCGGCGCTTTACCCCGGCGAAAACCTCGTGTTTCGAAGACTTGCCGCACGGATCAGGTTCACGACAGCCTTCGTCTCAAGCGAGAACCGCCCGCTGTCGCGCGTTGGTAGGTCTTTCCTGCGGCATGTCAGGTTGAACACATGCAATGACGGCTTTTCCGAAGCCCATTAACCACCGCAGTGTTTCGGCGTCCAAATGCACAAAACTAGAGCCCTCACGGGCAGGACATCTGCAATACATCCGACAGGTTTTTAGCCGTTCTTTTGCTTGTCGGCTGCGCCGCGCAGGGCGTTTACTTCGGAATTCGCGCTGCGCAGCATAAAGGCGTGTTCGGACGCCATGAAAAACATCGTAACCCCCATGTCCAGCAACTCTGGTGCAGCGTCCGCATTGGCGGCGAATGTCATGAATGCCTTTTCGGCTTTTGCGGCGGCTGTTCCGGTAGAGCGCATGGCGTCCAACACTTTCGGGTCAGACATATCGGTCTTGCCGTAACAGACCGCCAGATCAGCAGGTCCCACAAACAGCCCGTCAATCCCGTCGACCGATGCGATGTCACCTGCTGCTTCGACGCCCGCCGGTTCCTCGATCTGGGCTATGACGATGGTTTCATCCACGCTTTGTTGCAACACGTCCTTCATGGGACGGGTCGCGAAACCCGCCCATCGGGTTGAGCCGGCATAGCCACGCCCGCCTTCCCCAAAGCGCGCCGCACGAGCGATGTCGCGCGCCTTTTCTACGCTGTCCACATGAGGTACGACGACACCAACTGCGCCGCTGTCGAGCGCCTTGAGCACCTCAACCGGGGTGCCAACTGGCAGGCGGACCAGCACGGGGAAATCCAGCGCTCGCGCCATGGCAATACAGATGTCCATGCGCGCCCGATCAAAGGGTGCATGTTCGGCATCAAGGCAGACAAAATCTAGCTTTGATTTCGCTAGAACCTCGATCAACTCATGCGCCGGGGTCTTGAGAAATGTTCCGACAAGTACCTCACCCGAGGCCATGCGCTGTTTGAATGTATTCATGAATAGGTTCGCTTTTTCTGCTTGGGATCAGACCGAGCTGAGGTTAGTGAGACGGTAAAGAAGCCAGATCTTTTCTTCTACTTTTTTTATCTTCAACGACAACCCGGGTTTTGACATCATTTGTGCGTTTCGCCATTGCATGGACGGGTAGGCGGGTCGTGGAGAGGCGATTGCAACCCCAATCCGCCGGAACGGTCGGTTGGCGATACAACGGGAAGAGGTGCCGCCGGCCGAGCTAAACGCAGGATAGGCAAAAAATGTGGCGCTGCAGGTGGTCTGTTTTCTTCAGGGAGAACCTGCGTAACTTGCTTGGAGAATACAATGACGCCAGAGTTTTGCGGCATTTTTGCCCGCATAACTCTGGCGCTATTTGGTACCGGTGCGCTCGCCCCGCAGGTCATGCGGGGCGAGAGATTTTTTATTCGGCGGGAACGACATCCGAGTGGGTATTCTCCACATGATGTTTTTCGCGAACCGGACGCACCATCGCGTTGGCAAAGAACGCGATTACCAGCAACGCAGCCATACAGTACATAGTTGTATTATAAAGCGTCGCGGTCGGGTCAGTGGTACCCGCAGGCGCGATTTCCATCAATTTTGCGATCGTGACCGTGTTGGCGGCGACCAATTCGTTCAATTGTGCAATCGGCGCGCCAAATTTCTCAGCAAAGGCTGCTGGATCAATTTTCGCGGCAAGGTCAGCAATCGCGTTTTCCTTGGACAGGCTCCGCAGGTAGGTGATTGCGAAAGGCCCCAACACACCAGCCGCTGACCAAGCCGTCAGAAGGCGTCCGTGGATTCCGCCCACATGCATCGTTCCGAAGATATCGGCCAGGTAGGCTGGAATGGTGGCAAAGCCGCCGCCGTACATCGTGAAGATGATCATTGTCGCGATGTAGAAGCCGATCAAGGCCGTTACTCCGCCGGACGCTGCCCAGAACGGGATCGTGCAGTACAGGATCGTGCCCAGAACAAAGAAGCAATGATACGTATTCTTGCGTCCGATATAGTCCGAGGTCGACGCCCAGAAGAAGCGTCCGACCATGTTAAATACCGAAATCATCAGAACGTAAGTTCCGGCAAAGGCGGCCGTTACAAGCGCGAGATCACCAAAAATCTCGTTGATCATCGTCTTGGCCACACCAATCACGCCAATTCCTGCGGTCACGTTAAAGCACAGTACCACCCATAGCAGCCAGAACTGGGGTGTCTTCATGGCCTGGTCGATGTGCACGTGGTTCTGCGTCACCATGCGTTTTGCGGACGGTTTGGGTTCCCACCCTGCGGGTTTCCAACCTTCGCGCGGAACACGGTACTGAAAGGCGGCGAACATCATGACGAAGAAATAGACAATTCCCAGTGTCAGGAATGTTGCTGCGGCGCCTGTATTGCCAGTGCCGACCACATATACACCTGCCTCACCGCCGAACTGCGCGGCCTGTTGGGCCGAGGCGACGACAACCTCAATTTTCCCGGCTGCCGTTTCGGCAAAACGACGACCACCTTCCGTGATGAGGTTTACCGTGTTTTCCGCTCCCAGGAATTCGGGCGCTTTCTGAAACGTCGACAAAAGCCATTGGTTCAACGGAGCACCAATCATGGCGCCGCCGCCAAAGCCCATAATGGCCATGCCCGTTGCCATGCCCCTGCGGTCAGGGAACCACCGGATCAGGGTCGATACAGGCGAGACATAGCCAAGGCCCAGCCCTGCGCCGCCAAAGACGCCGTAACCAAGGTACAATAGCCACAGCTGATGGGTCGCGATCCCAAGTGAGCCAATGATGAAGCCGCCGCCCCACAGGATTGCAGCAACAACCCCAACGTAGCGGGGTCCCACCTTTTCAAGCCATTTGCCGCCGACAGCAGCCGTAAGGCCCAAAACCACGATGGCGACGGAAAAGATCCATACAACAGATGACAGAGACCAGTCACTTCCTGAAGAGGCGACTACGCCCAGCTGGCGCGTAAGAGGCGGGTTAAAAACGGACCACGCGTAGACCGATCCGATACAAAGATGGATGGCAATTGAGGCCGGCGGTACTCGCCATCGGTTGTAACCTTCTGGTGCGACGATGTTTTCCTTGCGCAGAAACCCTAGAGGTCCGGCTGCTGAGTTTGTCATTACTTCTCCTCCGAAATGCGGGACGCCTCCATCCCTGGAACGGCTGCACCCGTGTCGTTGGTCTACGACGGTAGACAGCGCGCTTTTGCCGTATGATCACTGGGCAAGAGGCTGGTCAACAAAAAATGTTGTGAGTTAACAAATGGTTAAGGGAGATTTGCTGCACTGCAAAATGGTCAAAATGTCCAGTTCCAGCCGCAGCACGGGAGAGCGCAGGGACAAATTGTCCAGTTTCCAAAGAGGAAAAATGGCCAGTCAGGACGAATTGTCTCCGGCAGGGCACCACACAAAAAAAGTTGTTCCCCGGCCTTCGTGGCTTTCTACTGTGATCAAGCCACCTGCCCGTGTGATAAGGGTTTGGCTGATGGACAACCCCAATCCGGTGCCTTCTGCATGTCTGCTGGTAAAGAACGGGTCGAAAATTTTGTCTAGCTTTTCAGGCGCAATGCCTTTGCCAGTGTCGGAAACCGAAATCTGACTACCGGCCACCCCATCCCGGTCCGCGGGCCCCGTGCTGATCGACAGCGTCCCCGTGTCGTTCATAGCCTGCGTCGCGTTAATGATCAGGTTCACCAAAACCTGCTGCAACTCGGTTTCCACGATCCTTACTGAAGGCGCTGGTGCATGACACTGAGTAACCTGAATGCCGTGTTTGCGCAGGTCGGCGGAAACCAGGACAAGCGCATCCTCAACGGCACTCTGCGGATCAACCAGAGTCGCAATATCCGACATTTCACCGGGCCGTGTGAAATTCAGCAACTTGCCCACAATGATGTTTATCCGGTGGGTTTGATCGTCAATAAGATCAAGCTCGGTTTTCAGCGCGGTCTGATCCTGCGGGCTCAGACTGGCCCTGAGAATTTCCAAGTTGCCCTGGATCACCGCGACAGGATTGTTGATCTCATGCGCGACGCCTGCGGTAATTTCGCCGATAGAGGCCAGCTTTTCGGACATCACCAACTGTGCATACGTTTCTTCGAGCTTCCGATTTGCCTCGCTCAGTTGTTCGGTACGTTTTTCAACCAAATCGTTCAGATTTTCAGCGTAATCCCTGAGCGCCTCATCGCGGTCTTGAATCTGATCAAGCAAACGATCCAGATGGCGTGCAACCGCACCGATCTCATCCTTGGCCTCCACGACACCGATGCGCGCGTTCAGGGCGCCTTGCTCTGCGCGCTCCATCGTGGCTGTGATTTTCTCCAACGGAGCAAAGACGCCTTGCGCAAGCCGCAAAAAGATCGGCACCGACAGCCCAATTACTGCAATAAACGCCAGAACCAACGTAACGATCGTGGCGTTTCGCTGCATTTTGTAAGGTTCTTCCAAAAAACCGGTGTAAAGCATGCCAATGCGTTGTCCGGTTACATCGGACAACGGCACGTAGCCCGAGATATACCAATCGTTTACAACAAAAGCGCGATCCAACCACGGATGCCCCTCGCCCATGACCTGACGCCAGACAACCTCGGAAACTCGTGTTCCCAAAGCCCGGGTCTCAGAGAACAGGCGCACATTCGTTGAAATGCGCACATCATCCAGAAACAATGTGGTGGTGCCAGTGCGCGTTTCATGCCCCGCGTCCTCGCGGTAGATGAGAGCGTTCATCCTGTCGATAACAGATAGATTTCGGTTCAACAGAAGTCCGCCAATCAACAGGTCCTGACCAACCGCATCGCGATACGTGGCCAACAGAACCATGCCACGGGTTTCCACAGATCGCTCAATGCTGCGGGCGGCCTCTGTCTGTACCAGTGGAAGGCTGGCTTGCTTTGCCAAGTCTGGTGATATGTTGGTCAAGTCCTGCGCACTCAAAACCGCCAGCCCAGCTCCTGTGGTTCCACGAGAGGCCGCAATCGCTGCATTTCGCAGGCTGGTAGGCATTGTAGACTCGTCCGATTGGTCGAAAAGTAGAAAGTCGAGACCCATTTTGGACTGTTCTTTCGCAAGAAACCGTTTGAAATGCTCTCCTCCGACTGCCTGGGCTTTGGCAAATCGAACCGATTGGACAAGTGCGGCAACTTCGGCGGCTTGCGTTGCCTCTATCCGGCCAAAATACTGCTCTGCCACGCGCAAATCACTCGCGACTTTTGCCAGGAGAAGCTGGTCGTACTTGTCGATCCAGCGCACCATGGTTACGCCAAGAAGAAGTGGCAGCAGAACGACCAGAGGCAACAGCGCTAGCAAAAGCAGCCGCAGCCGCACCGATCGCATCGGCCTCAGAGCCCCCAAGCCTGGCATTTCCGGTCAATCGTTTTACGGGCGACCCCCAATCGGCGGGCGGCCTCGGCCCGATTTCCGCCGCAGGCATCCAGCGTCTCAAGGATATGACGCTGCTCAACGGCCGCCAGACTTTCAATTTCACCCGTTGCAGCGGTTTTTCCTAATCTCGGATCGTAACCCCCATTGATCAGCGCACGCTCAACGGTGTTGCGTAGTTCCATCACGTTGCCGGGCCACCGGTACGCCAGCATTCGGCGGCGCGTCACCGGCGGCAGGGCGGGTTGCGACAACCCAAGCCGCGCCGACAGGCTTTCGGAGAAATACCGGATCAGCTCAACAATATCTTCCCCCCTTTCGCGCAGTGGCGGCAGGGTGATTTCAATGACATTCAACATATAGAACAGGTCGGCGCGAAACCTGTTGTCATTTACCGCCTGTTGCAAGGATTGCGTGCTGGAAGAAACGATCTGCACATCAATTGCTACACTGCGTTTTGCCCCAATTGGCCGAAAACGACCTGTGGTCAATAATTCCACAAGCAGATTCTGGCAACCGGGCGACAGCATCTCGACGTCTTCGAGATAGAGTATCCCGCCCGCAGCATCCCGCAGCATGCCGTCTTGTTCTTGCCAGTGATCATCCGAGTTCGACTCGATCCGTCCGAAAAGCCTTGTTTGAAGTGTATCTTCGTTCATCCCCTTGCATTGCAGCCAGACAAATGGATTTTCAGCCCGCGAGGAATTGGAGTGCAACATGCGCGCTGCTATCTGCTTGCCAGACCCGACTTCGCCACGAATGACAACATGTGAAGACGTCGTCGCGGCCTTTGCTATTGCTGCGCGCACCGATTTTATTGCATTCGAAGATCCCAACAACGCATCGCTGTTGTGCAGCAGATCCTTACCCGCTTCTACCTCGTGTCGCAGGACCGCGTTCTGTCGTAAAAGCTGCGCGCGCGCCAGGCTACGTGCAATTGCGTTCAACAACTGGTTTACACGGAACGGCTTCAACAGAAAATCCGAAGCCCCGGCCCGGATTGCCGCAATGGCGGTATCGAGGTCGGCAAACGCTGTCATCAGTATGACATCCGAAAACAGACCGATGCGCCGTTGGTCCGCCAGCCATTCAACCCCGTTTTGCTTTGGCATCACATTGTCCAACAAGACAATGTCATAGCTGTTCGCATCAAGCAGATTGGCAGCTTCTTCGGTGTTGGTCGCGACGTCCAAAGTGGCGCAGTGCCCCACTAGCGCCTTTGACAGGAAATTCCTCATTCCGGGTTCATCATCAATGACAAGGACCGAAGCCTTGGGAAGCTCGGGGGTAAAGCTGCCCACCAAAACATCGGTTGCGCCGACAGTCGGCGCCGCAGATTTCGATGGGTCACTTGTCATATTGATGGTCCGACTCATTCGGCCTTTGAAAGTGTTTGGCGGATTGAGTCCAGGCATTCATGTCTCGACCGGTTTGACGGTTTTTCAACCAGGTGGGAAGTCATTGTTCATATGGTTCCTTCAAATACAGGATTCAATTGCTGAATTTGCGGTACCTGTATCGCCCTGTCCCTCCGGATGAATGACGACGCCCCGCCCAACGGGCCCAAAACGGCATAAATCATCCGATTGAGAGAGTTTTATTGGTCATACGGACAGCGAAACAAAATCATGCTCGGATTCTAATCATCACGGCGCGCGATCTTTTTGCGCAAGACTAAACGAATACGGTTTTCAAAGGGGTGTCCACGCGGAACAATCGCCCCTTTCACACTAATAATGATCGGTTCACTTGTTCCACCACAGGCTTTCAAGCCGCCTCGACTAATTCAATCCCGTGATCCTGGGCAGCAAGCGTAGATCGACGCACTGCCGATCCTCACTTTTGCTGGCTCTGACATTTTCTATGATCCGACAGTGAGTAATCGTGCGGTGGACGTTGTCCGGGCTCAGAAAATAAACACACCACCTCGTACCATCCGGAAACTCCGCGGTTGTTAGAGTTTGGGCAGATCGCTGGGTCTGGGTTAAAAATTGCGGCAGGAACGAACCTCTCTTTTTGCAGATCAGGAATGCCACCCTTATTCATACGCTCCCGCTGTGCGTGGTCTGAACTGTATAAACGTAAGCTGAAATGGCCGCTGTGTCTGCGTATATGCAAGTGTCGAATAGTAGGCGACGTAATATTAATAATATGATACGTAATAGGAAGAATTTGTAATTTTTGTTTCCAGAACCCGGGATTTCCTAGCGAATAAAGGCGGCCAGATTGGTGAGTCCGAACGTCAATTGCAGGGAATGTGGTGCGGCCAATCCTGCCGGATCAAAATTCTGTCACAGCTGCGGAAACGCGCTGACGTTTGCATGTGGGGTCTGCGGTGAGGCCGCGTTGGCGAACGCGCGGTTTTGTACGGCCTGTGGCTCGGCTTTGTCGGGTGTACCCGAGGAACCGGCGCACACCGCGCAACCAGCCACCCAGCAAGCGTCCCAGTCAAAACAATCCGCTGAAAATGTTGCTGAGCGTCGCCAGTTGACAGTGGTTTTTTGTGATCTGGTTGGGTCCACGGCGCTGTCCGAGAAACTCGACCCCGAAGACTACCGTGAACTCATAACGAAATATCGCGATCTGGTAGGGCACAACGTCGCAAAATTTGGCGGAGAGATCGCAAATTATGCCGGTGATGGTGTGGTTGCTATTTTTGGTTACCCGACCGCACAAGAGCTGAGCCACTATTCGGCAGCGCTCTGCGCATTGGAAATTGCAAGCGCGGCGCAGGACATGGGCTTTTCGCGGCAGCCTGTGTCAACAAACGTGCGTATCGGAATACATACGGGCCCGGTGGTTGTCGGTACTGCGGCAAATTCCTCAACGGACGAAAGGGTGTGGTTATTCGGGGATACGCCAAACGTTGCTGCGCGTATTCAGGCCGCTGCCGACGTTGGTGAGGTGGTGGTGTCCGAGGTAACGCGCCGGTTAATTGGTGAGCGGTTGGATTTCACCTCCATCGGCAGCCCACAGCTGGCGGGTGTCAGTGCGCCAATGCAGCTCTACCGCGTTCGGCGAAATGTTTCAGGCTTTGAATCGGCCCGAAAGGACTTTTCGCATGACACGACGCCGACGATTGGAAGAGCCGCAGAAATCGCGCTGGTTCAGTCAAGATGGGAAGGGGCTTTGGACGGGGAAGGGCAGGTGTTGCTTCTGACCGGTGATGCCGGCGTTGGAAAGTCCAAAATTGCCTTTGGATTGAAAGATGAGCTGTCAGACGAAGATGCGGCCCAACTCACTTTGTTCGGCTCTCCGCTGCATCAGAGCAGCGCATTTTTTCCAATCAAAAATGCACTGACCAAACTGACAGGGATGTCCCCGAACGCCAACCCGGAGGACAGTCGGAACAAGGTACTCGGTTTTCTGAACGATTTGGGCCTGTCTGCTGATGGCTGCGCAGCCCCAATTCTGCGTTTGATGGGACTTGGTAACAGCACCTCGTCGGCCGAGCGGATGGCCCCCGAACGTGAGAAAGGCGCGTTGATTGAAGCGCTGCTGCAATTGTGTGCAGGTTTAGAGCAACGCCGGCCACTGCTGCTGTTGCTTGACGACGTGCATTGGTTTGATGCCTCTACGCTGGAATTCGTAAATGGTTGGGTTGAGCAGTTGGCCAATCGGCGTTGCCTGACCCTGATGACAGCCCGCACGGAGTTTCAATCGCCTTGGCGCAATCAGTCTCATGTCACCAGTTTGGAGCTGAACCGACTGGTGCGCCGCGACATTTATAAGCTGGTCGAGAGTATCTCGGGTGTACGTCCCTCCAAGGAGGTATTGAGCCAACTGGCGGACCGCACCGACGGCGTCCCTTTGTTTGTCGAAGAACTGACCAAGATGGCGATGGAGTCGGGTCTGCTGGTCAGCCGGGGGCAAAGTCAGGCCGAGCTTTCCATGGCGATCCCTGAATCCTTGCAGGATTCTCTGATGGCACGGTTGGATCGGCTGTCTGCCAGTCGTGAGATCGTTCAGGTTGCTGCTGCAATCGGGCGGAATTTTGAACGGAAACTGCTGTCCGAGGTTTTGGATTGGAGCGACGCTGACATCTCGAACGCCCTTGAGCAGCTATTGGAGACCGAACTTATAGTCCCCGCAGGGCAACCCGGCGCAGAGGACGCGTACAGGTTCCGACACGCGTTGGTACAGGATGCGGCCTATCAGTCCATGTTACGATCTACGGCCTCAAGATGGCATGGGCGGATTGCCGAAATACTTGAGGAGCACTACAAGGAAACTGTTACCCGTGAGCCTGAAATCCTGGGCCATCACTATTGGCGCGCGGGAAACTACGCTGCTGCCGAAGGCAAGCTTATGATGGCGGCGCGGCAGGCCCTGGATCATTCCGCCAATGTCGAAGCGATCACGCATTTGAAGCACGCTTTGGACTGCCTGCAGGAATTGCCAGCCTCGCAAGAGCGGGACCGCCGAGAGATCGATCTTCAGATCATGATTGCCGTTCCACTGGCGTTCGTGCGCGGGTATGCGCACAAATCGGTTTTGGCGGCATATTCTCGGGCGCAGGCGTTGTGCCGCGAATACGGTGAAACTGAACGGCTGTTTAAGGTGGTTTATGGGCAGTTCCGGTCCACAATGCTGGGTGGTGAATACGCGATTTCCAAACAGAATGCGGACAGATTGGTATCGCTCTGTGAAGACCTGAAGAGCCCGTTGGTATTGGCGTCGGCTGAACGGTCGCATGGATCGCTGAATACATATCTGGGCCATCCGCTGGAGGCGTTGACGCATCTGGATGCGGGGATTGGCGTGAACCTTTCAATCGAGCACCGTTTCGTGGGGCTTGACTACGACGTCGTTGATCTGGCGGTCGCGCTTCAAGGCTATCGGGCTTTGTCGAGCTGGTTGTCAGGTGATGAAGCCACCGCATTGGCGGCGATCAAAGCGTCGTTGGTCCACGCCGAGGAAACCGCGCACCCATTCAGCCAGTCTTTTGCGCATGCCTTCCTGGGATGGATTTCACAGTTCCGCGGCGATGAGACAACGGTGCAGGACAGTTCGGCCACGTTGATTGCACTGTCTGAGGAGTATTCCTTTCAATTCTGGCGCGGTTGGGCACGGGTGATGAACGGATGGGCGCGCCGCAATACGGATGGTGAGAAATCGCTGGAAGACATCGAATTGGGCCTGCGGGAATGGCGGGATACCGGTTGTCGGCTGGGTTTGAGCTTTTTTCTGTACCTCTACGCGGATGCCGCCATTCTGCACGGACGGCTTGATCTGGCCGAAGACCTTCTGGATCAGGCCGATAGCTTTGCCGAGGACAGCGGAGAAAAGTTCTGGATCGTTGGTTTGACCCGCCTGCGGGGCAGGCTGGCGCTTGGACATGGCGATGAAACCAAAGCCATTGAGCATTTCAAAAAGGCCGCGATGCTGGCGCTTGAGCTTGGGCATTATGGTCCGTTGCTGCGCGTGGTTCAGGAACTGTCGAACCTCAAGTCTTCATCAGATTGCCTGAGCGAAGTGGCCAGGACCGTTGAAAAAACGATGAAAGCAGCCAAGGCGCACAAACCCGCCCTGATCGAGGTGGATGCCATTTTAAAGAAACTTAAGACAGCAGTTCCGGAGGCATCATCGGGCAAAAACTGAGATCGAAAATCTGTCGCAGCCAGTCAGAAGGACACAGCCAATATGACAAAAAAAGCCAAGAATGATCGGTGTCATCAAACCGATGTTACCGGCGTCATGCCAAAGCTGCCAAAGCAGTTTGATACCTTCCCCTTCTACTATGCTTCGCTGCAATGCCAATGGATGTATTGGTACACCTCAATCGAAGCCGCGAAACCGTTTGTCAAAGGCACTGGCCTCTGTGTTGCTGAATTTCCCGACGAGAAAGGTGATTACAAGGCTGTCATTCTGCTGAACTTCCAACGCTATACGGCGCATTACGACAACTCATTGGGTTTCGTGAACGAGGTCGAATTCAATCTTCTGGTCTACCCCTCGAACCGGGTGCCGGGTGTCCCGAAAATGACCTTGACCGAATATTTGCACGGTCGGGACCAGACCAAGACAATTGGTCATCTGCGCGTTCACGTGGCTGCCGATAATGCGATGGCGGTCAAGGCGGGGCGGCAAGCCTTTGGCGAACCGAAATTTCTTGGGCAGTTTAACTACAAAGTGCCTTCGCTGAACGCCAAGATGAAAGGCGTTCCCCCGGTTTCACCGAAGGCTTGGTGGATACAACTGGTTAACCCTGATGATCCCCAGACCATTGTCTACGATCTGGATGCCGATCTGGGCAAACTGTCAGGCGATCAATGGACCCTGACGAATTGCACTCCGATCCCGGAATTTGCGACCGGGCTTGGCCGCACGGTTTGGACAAGATGGACCATCGCAGGCCTGTTTGAAACTGCAATGCTGACGACAAAGGAAGGCAAGAAAATCGCGAAATCGTTCAAGCTGAAGCTGGGCAGGAATGATTTTCCGATGACCCGCGACATGCACAGGTTGTTTACAGACAAGACGCCGGTTGCCGTGCAGGTTTTTGAAAGCCCACCGGCGTGTTTTGAACCCCGAGGCTTTTACGTCGACGCAATAGACGGGGACCGCCATGACCACGCATGACGATACCATCGCCTACGATGCCTTTCTGACTGTCAGCGCCGCACTGACCGGGTACAACGCTGCCGAGTTGCAGGCGACTGGCTGCGCGGCAGAATACTGGCATCATGTGCAGCAGGTTTTGCCCGAGGACATTCTGAAAAAGTTTCTGTCCCCTGCACCGAGGCTGGGCAAAAAAGACGACGACAAGATCATCCGCGAGTCTTACTTGCCTGACAGATGTCTTGGTCCGGTGGCCCGGTCACTGATCCAGCTTTGGTATACCGGGCAATGGGTGCCGCTACCGCAGGAATGGCGTGAAAACTACGGAGCCTCGCGCTTTGACGTGGTCAAGATCATCTCAACCAGGGCGTACAAAGAAGGTTTGGTCTGGGACGCCATCGGCGCACATCCGCAGGGGGCCAAGCAACAGGGATTTGGAGCGTGGAGCCTTGAGCCCCCCAAACAGAGAGGGCAGGCCGATGACCGCAATTCCTGACGACGAAAGATGCTATGATGTAGTGATCGTGGGCGCAGGGTTTGCCGGTGGTATCCTGGCGAAAGAGCTTGTGTCCGAGGGTCACTCCGTTCTGATCCTCGAAGCCGGAGAGGATCATGGCAAGACATGGGAAACCTACAGGTCTTATCTGGATCAGTATTATCTGTCTTTGGCAAAAACGCCGAATTCACCCTATCCGAACCTGCCTACCCTGCCGTCGCCTTCGGTTCTGGACATCACCGCAGTTCGCGGGACAGAGCCCGACACCAACGGCTATTTCGTGCAACGTGGCCCTTTGCCGTTCGGCAGCAATTACCTGATGGCCTATGGCGGCACGTCGTTGCATTGGCTGGGCACGAGTCTTCGGATGATGCCCGCCGATTTTGAAATGCAAAGCCGGTTTGGGCTGGGGGTCGACTGGCCCTTCAAATACGACGACCTGAAGAAAGACTACGAGCGCGCCGAGTGGGAGATCGGAGTCTCTGCCGATGCCGTTGAACAGACCCCCAAGGCACTTGGGATCAAGACTTCGGGTCCGAAGGACAGCAATGACTATTTTGCAAAGGATTATGATTATCCGATGCATTCGATCCCTTCATCTTATGTAGACGAGTTCTTTGCCCGAGCCGATGGCATGGCGATTGAGGTTGGCGAGGATGCAAGCGATACCGTTCACCTAAAGGTTTCACGTACGCCGCAGGGTCGCAACTCAACACCGCGCAGCCCGAAGAATGGCCAGGGCATTCCGGTTGGTGATGAAGTTCGAAAGCAGTTTCAACCGCGCGGCGCGACCGGTCCGTTCGCCTATATGGGTCAGCGGTGCGAGGGGAATTCTAGCTGCATTCCAATCTGCCCAATTCAGGCCAAATACAACGCGATGAAGACCCTGGAAGATGCAAATCACATCGGCAAGAGCCTGATGGAGACCATCACGCAGGCGATCGCGTCAAAGGTTGAACTGGATGAAAACGGACGGGTCTCCGGTATCACATACAAGAAATATCCGTTCCCCGGTGTTCCGCAGTACGAATTACGCCGCGCGAGGGGCAAGCACTATGTCCTTGCGGGCGGTGCTGTCGAAAACGTCACGCTCGCTCTGGCGTCCGGGATCTGTAAAAGCAGTGACGAGTTGGGGCGCAACCTTATGGACCACCCCTATATGATGACATGGGGCGCGGCCCCCGAACCCGTAGGGCCGTTTCGCGGGCCGGGATCGACATCTAGCTATGCGAATTTCCGCGATGGGGGTTTTCGCGACAAAACGGCAGCATTTCGGCTGGAGATCGGCAACTGGGGCTGGAACTTTGCCGCCGGGTCGCCAAATTCAGACGTTGCGCGGCTGGTTGAACAGGAAAACCTGTACGGCAGTGCCCTGCGTGACAAGCTGTATCACGACGTCCAAAGACAGGTACGCCTTGGAACACTGGTCGAGCAACTGCCCCGGTCTACAAACCGCATCACAATCGACCCGGCTTATCGCACGCCCATGGGCGAATACCGCCCAGTGATCAGCTATGATCTGGACGATTATTCGCGCGCCGGGCTGGCTGCGGCCTATGAGGCCTGCGTGCGGATATTCCAGAGGTTGGGCATCAAAAACCACACGGCTTATTCGCCGTCGGATGCGGGATACTTTACCTACGAAGGCAAAGGCTACACCTTTTTCGGGGCAGGTCATCTGGTCGGTACGCACCGGATCGGCACCCACAAGTCCAATTCGGTGACCAACGATCAGATGCGGTCTTGGGATCACGATAATCTCTGGCTGGTCGGCGCAGGTTCAATGCCCACGATCGCCACGTCAAACCCGACACTGACTCTGTCAGCCATGGTTTACAGAGCCGCCAGGGCCATTACTGCGGCCGTTCGGGAAGGGGGTGCGAAATGACTTCAAACGACACGCTTGAGAAAACGCGGGGAAAACTCTGTGGTCTGCTTCAAAAAGCGCTGATACTCGAACTTTCCACAATACCGCCCTATGCGACGGCCTGTTATTCGATTTTGGAGCAGGGGCAATACGACCGGTCTGAGCCTACCATAGTGAATGCCGAACCCATCGAGGTGATCCGCCAGGTCATGGTCGAAGAAATGTTGCACATGGTGCTGGTGGCAAATGTCCTGAATAGCATCGGAGGTCATCCAAAGCTGAACGACCCGGACCAGTTGCCGACCTATCCAACGAAACTGTTGGACGGTCGCGGGCCAGAGGTACACCTGCGCCGGTTTACCCCTCAGCAGGTCAAAAGCTTTCGCCTGATCGAGACGGCTCCAAAAGATACAGGCCCAGCCAAAAAAGGCGATTATCACACGATCGGAGGGTTCTACACCTACATCAAGCAAGAGCTTGAAAATGCCTGTGACACGTTCGGCAATGACGCGATCTTCATCGGTGATGAAAAGCGGCAAATCTCAAACGACGATTATTTCGGGGCAGGGGGTGAGGTGATCGAAGTGGTCGGCACCCCGAAACAACGCCGCAATTCTGCGATGCGCGCGATCACGGAAATCATGGAAGAAGGTGAAGGTGCTGATTTGGGCCACAGGGCAGGGGACAAAGACATCATTCCGGGACCCGAAGGCCGAGAAGACGTCGCGCATTATTTTAAGTTCAACGAAATTCTCCACAGTCGATATTACCATCCCGATGACGCGGTAGATGAACCTCCGACAGGCGGTGATCTGATTGTCGATTGGAGCGCAGTCTCTCCGATGCAGGATGATCCGTGCGAAGGCAATTATGCGCGCGCACCGGAAGTTGCGGCAATTTCTGCGGAGTTCAATACCGCCTGGACCGGTTTGCTTGACGGCTTGGAGACTGCTTTCAACACGGACAAGAGCGCTTTGCGTGACTTGGTGCCGACGATGTACATCATGAAATCGCTGGCACAAAAACTCATGCGCATACCGTTGCCAGACGGATCAGGTGAAACTGCCGGTCCTACCTGGACATATTTGGGAAAAGCTTAGGTTTAGCCCGGCTTATACGCGTCCCTCCAATGACCCGGCACTTTCGACCAAACACGGTTTCGTTGGATTATCGCGCTTGACTGCCGTTTTCTAATGGCCGGGGTTTTCCGGTTCTGTCAGCGCGGCTTCGCGATCAAAGGCCGATGCCCAGTCATCCAGCAGAGGGCTGTTGCCGTGCAACAGACGCCACTGTCGAATGCCGTTACGCCATCCCGCACGGCCAACGCGTGTGGTTGGCTCGGACGCTTCAGCGGCGGGCACACCCTGCTCCAACAGGCGCCACGCGTCTTGCTTGGCGGTAATGTAATCTTCGGGTGCCCAGGCGTTCAGCAGCTTTTGAAATGCGTCAAAGGCGGCCCGGTTGAAAGGTTTATCCTCGCCCAATCGTCCGATCACAGGATTCTCGGGGTGCAACGCTCCGCATGGCGTCAGCCCGGCTGGAATCGGTGTATTGGCAGAATGCGTGCGTCCTGCCCGCAGCAGTTTGGGCAGGACATGGGTGTGCGGTCCCTCGGGCGATTTGCCGCCCGTGTCCGGACCTCCGATCATTTGATAGACTTCTACGCGCCCAATCCGTGTCAGCGCGACGCGATGCGGGTGGGCGGCGAGGATCGCAGGCATCGCAGGGTTGCCAACCTCGAACAGCGACCTTCCTGCGTTTTCCCGCAGGATCTTCAAAAGGTCGCCATCCAAAGTGCGGACACAGAAATCCACCTGGAACTGGTTCAGACCCATGTCGAACAGGATGCCTTGGCGATCCTCGACGCGGATCGCGTCCGCGTCCGGCCCCAGTTCCGTCAGCACCTCCCGCTGGTTCATGGCCGCCATTTCCTGTGGCAAACACAATGAGACAGCCTGGGTCCAGCGATGCGGTTTCGGGCTTAGGGTTTCATAGGCAACGGGAACGACATTTTCCAAGCTATCCAAACGGATACCGCCACGTGACGTGAATTGCACATGCTCTTTCGTATCCCCGGGGGAGGGATCGTCGTCGACATGATGGAACTCGGCAATGGCACCGAAAGACCCCATATTCCAGCCGCTATCTTCCTGAGTCAGAGCCTGTTGCGTGACCAAGGCCAGATCTAGCATGCGTGGGTTCCTTTCGTTCCGAAATCCAAGCGGTCATCCCGGCAGCAACTGCATCGTAGACGGCGCGCCCGACAGCTTCACCAATATCTGTATGAAGCCCGGCAAAGTCCACTGTTCCGATCGGTGCCGCAACGGCAACGCAATCCGTACCCGTGCCAGTTGCGACCCCCGTGGGCAGGTTAAAATGGGCGTCCATCACGGCAGCGGTCCGGGCTTGCACGGCGATGCTCATGGATTCGATCAGACCGGTTTGGCTTAGCCCGGTATCGACGCGCACGGCCACGTTGATGGTGCCCCAATCACGGTTTGAGTAGTCGACACGCTGGCCGACCCTTTCACCATTGGACAGGCCCACCGTGGCCACGGCCTGCGCCACCACAGATCCAACCTCGGCAGTCCGCGACTCGAAATGTTTGATCGCCCGTGACGTCAACAGGGCTACTGCATCCTCGCTGTTGCGGCGCTTCAACTCGTTTGCCAACCACATGCGCACATCCATTCCCTGGGGCAGATCGGCGTTGCGCACCTCACGCCATAGAATCTGTGAGGCCAGAACAAAACCGGGCCGGTTGACTGACCAGCTCAGCACTGCCATTTGCTGCCCAAGGTCAAATCTCAGCCACGGGGCGTTCAATGTCAGACCGTTCACCCGACGACCTCAAGCGGTTGAAACACGGGACCAGAGACGGTGTTCTCGTGCCAGACGGAAATGCCAAAGCTGCGCGCCATCAGATTGGCTGAGAGGACTTGCGCCGGAGGACCGTCCGCGATCACTCCGCCCTCTGCCAACAGGATCAGCCGCGTGCAATGACGCGCGGCAAGCCCAAGGTCATGCAAGGACACAAGCACAGCCCTGCCTTCATCGGCGAGATCACGGAACACTTTCATGGTCGAAATCTGATGTGCAGGATCCAAACCTGCGGTGGGCTCATCTGCCATCAGGATGGGCGTGTCTTGTACCACGGCCCGCGCGATCAGCGCACGGGCCTGCTCACCGCCCGAAAGGCGGGATGCAGCACGCAGGCGTAGCGCCCCCAGGTCCATTCTGTCGATGACCTGGTCAATAAGAGCCTGATCCCTTTCAGGTATCGCACCTGTTGGTGATAGATGCGGCAGGCGTCCAAGCGCAACAAGCCGCTCAACGGTGACCGGCCATGCGATTTCGCGCGCTTGCGGCATCCATGCGACTGTCCGGGCCCGGTCACGGGCGGTCAGGTTCGCAAGCGAGCTTTGACCGGAATGCGGTATCAACCCCAGGGCCGCCCGCATCAGGCTGGTTTTGCCTGCCCCGTTGGGGCCGATTAGCCCCACCATCTCACCAGCAGAAATCGTAAGGCTGACCCTGCGAAACACCTCTCGGTTTCGCAGGGTGACGCCCAGATCGCGCAGTTCAAAGGCGGTCATAGCATGTCTCTCCGCGTCTTGTAGATCAGGTGCAGGAAGAGTGGCGCACCTACAAGGGCGGTAACAACACCCAGTTTAAGATCACGGTCGGGCAGGATAATCCGCACCGCGATATCAGCCAGTTGCAGCATGACGGCGCCACCAAGCGCTGAAGCCAAAAGCAATCTGGACGGGCTGGCGCCGACCATTGGCCGTAAGATGTGTGGGACCACAAGGCCGACAAATCCTATCGCTCCGGCAACGGCCGTTCCTCCCCCTACGATACTTGCCGTTCCCAGCACCAACAGGATACGCAGACGGGACAGGTTGATGCCAAGCGTTTCGGCTGCTTCTTCGCCCAACGTCAGCGCATCCAACCCTCGGGCCGTTACAGCAATCATAATTGCACCGACGAGGAAAAAGGGCAGCGCCAGCCAGACATGCACCATCGACCGATCTGACAAAGATCCCATCATCCAGAACACGATTTCATTGGCCGCAAAGGGATTGGGCGAGAGATTCAGCGCCAGCGAGGTCAGCGCGCCGGCTAGGGCAGAGATCGCGATCCCGGCAAGGATCAGCGTCAAAGACCCACCGCGCGGCCCCGCAAGGATCATGATTAGTGTGACGCCAATAACAGCTCCGGCAAGAGCGGCAAAAGGAAGGGCCAGTACATTGCTTGCGGCCAGACCGGTGTAAATCGCCAGCACAGCCCCCAAGGCCGCAGACCCGGAAACACCCAGTAACCCGGGTTCGGCCAGCGGGTTGCGCAGATAACCCTGCATCGCGGCCCCTGCAAGGCCCAGCCCTGCGCCAATAAAAATCGCCAAAATGGCGCGCGGCAGACGAATTTCGCGCATCACCAGCGTCAGCGGCCCGTAATCTGCGGAGAACAAAGCAGCCAGACTGTCCCTGGCGGGGATACCCGCCGGACCGATGGTCAGAGATAACAGAAACAGCCCAACTCCGCAGGACAGCAGAACGATCATAAGGCGCGTCATTCAATGCCCCGTTGCCAGTCTTCGCGTGCACGCCTGAGGTTGTCAATCGCGCGAACGACGTAAGGAGTACCGCAAACCCAGTCGCGATCTGACACCAGTACCTGACCCGAGCGCGCCTGTAGCTGTTTGACCACGGGATGCTGCAAGTATTCTTCGGCCCGGCTGTGTCCCGGATAGGGTTGCGCGGTGATCACGATGTCCGGGTTGGACAGCGCCAATTGTTCCAAAGGCAAAACGCCCCCGGCGGTCATGCCCATCTCTGCCGCGATATTTTGCAGCCCTGCGGCGGTCAGAATTTGGCCCGACAGGGTTTGATCACCAGATGTCCAGCCGTGCGTTGAGTATATCGCGGCACGAGGTCCATGCGCCCCATTTGCGGTGAGTGCTGCAAGCCCTGCCTCATAGTCCTGCAAAAGCTTGTCCGCAGCGTCTTGACGGCCCAGGACCTCTCCCATTTTCAGGATGTTGGTGCGGATATCCTCCAGCGAGCGGGCGGACTCGAACACGACGACAGGAACACTCAGCCTTCTGAGCATGTCCACCGTCGCCTGTGCAGAAAAGCGATTTGCGATCACGAGATCCGGCCGTTGCAGGTAGATTTCTTCGGCGAGACCGTGATTGACCCCGTGGCGCATGGCTTCTGTGGTCATGGCCGACACGCGGCTGTCGCGCGCGAAATAAGACACCGAGATCAGTTGGCCAGGGGCGGCCAGCATCATGGCCAACTGATCGGTGCACACATTTATCGAGACCACGCGCTGCGGTTGCGCCCAGGCCATTTTGGTCAGGCTGACCAGAACACAAACAGTAATCAACCGCAGCCACATGATTAAAACGCCGCGCTCAGGCCGATATAACCGGTGCGCCCGCGTTTGGCGAAACCCCAGACGTCGGAATATTCTCGGTCGAACAGGTTAACGATACGACCAGTCAGTTTAACGTTGTCGGTCAGCGAATACTGCGCCGCAACATCAACGGTTACGTAGTCGGGCAGTTTTTTCGTTTCAAAGCTACCGAAGAACTGCGTGTCGTAATTGTCCGCCACATAACGAATATCGCCGGTTACAGACCCACGCCCTTGCAGGAACTCTTGCGTTGCGGTCAGCAATAATTCGTGCCGGGGGCGGCGAACTTCCACCGATCCATCCGGGTTTTCCGCGTCGATATAGGTGTAGCTCAGACGCAGATCGAGCGTGTCTGTCGCCTCAAGCGTGCCCGAAACCTCGACCCCGCGGCGAGTACTGTCCCCGGCTTGGTTGATGAAGGTCGAACTACCCAAAACCGGATCGAAGACCGCCGTGATCTCATCAGTTAGATCGTCGTGAAACAGGGTCACATCAACCAATCCGCGTCCGGCCCAAAACGGCACTTCGGCACCCAGATCGAAAGACTTGTTTTTCTCGGGTTTCAGGTTCGGGTTGCCGACAAATCCAAAAGAGTCGGCAAACAATTCGAAGTAAGATGGATTGACGATGCCTGTCCCGGCCGATCCATGCAAACGTACGCCTTGAGGCAGAGTGTAAGACGCCGCCAGTGTCCAGGTGAAATCATTCTGGAACGTTTTGTTGTCGTCGTACCGGATGCCGGCCTGAACATTCAGCCCATTCTGCAGCGATCCCCGATATTCCAGCGCGTATGATGTTGTTTCGCGCTCAAACTCGGGATCAGAGGAACTGCTGTCCTCTTCCCATTCCACAATTCCGTTCAGCAAGTGGTTGCTGTCAACCGTCGCGCGCCCATCCAGGCCGAGGCTGAGAAGATAGCGGGCCGAGTCCCGATCCGTTTCGGTCGGTGTGCCACCATTGGTAGATTGTTCGTTATCCGTCCGATCATAGCTGAAACGGTGAACCATTTGACCTCCTCGTGCCTCGTATTCGGCGTAGACTTGACCAAGCCGCTCCTTCCGCTCAGACCGTTGGGTAGGATCGTCTACGACGTAGCCCTCGGGGGTGGTGGCCAGGAAGTCTGTGCTGTCGAAGTCATAGTTTTCATCTGAGTCGCGAAACACAAACCCAAGTTTCAGACCTTCGGCAACAAAATAATCTCCGGTCAGGTCAATCGTGGTGCGGTCAACACTGTCTCTTTCCCCATTGCTGCCGGAGTAGTCATATCCGTCATCGTCCAGCCGCGCGATACCGACAGCGACGCCGCCTTTATCGTTACGATAGGAATACCGGGCGGACGCGTTGTACCCGTCACCAAATTCAACCGTGCCACCATATTCGTGACCCAGCCCGCCTCGCTTGGTGATGATGTTGATCACACCAGCCGAAGCATTCGAACCATAGAAAACGGATTGCGGGCCGCGCAAAACCTCGATGCGTTCAATATTGGCCGTCTGAATGCCGGACAGGATGTATTCTCCGTCACCGCCGGCTGCCGGAACGCCGTTAATCAGGATCAGCGTATGGTTGGCTTCGGCGCCCCGGATTCGAACTTGCGTCAAGGCATCACCTGATCCGCTGACGGACACACCCGGAACAGCCCGCAGGGCGTCTTGCACTGTCGTGATACCACGCTGCTCGATCTCCTGCGAGGTAATCACACTGGCTGCACGGCCGTATTTCTGTTCTTCAATGGGTGTGAAGCCCCCGGAAATCACGATTGTTCCGATATCAATCGTTTCTTGCGCGTGGGCAGACGTGGCAACTGCAAAAACTGTCGCGGCTGACGCTTTCAGTAAGGCGGTTTTCTTCATTGTTTGTCCCTCGGACCCCTTTCCGGAGAAAGGGCATAAGACACCTTTTTCGGTGTCTTGATTGGTTGTTGTCGTTGGAGGAAAACAACCTCCGCAGACGGCGAAATGTCACCGCTACGGATAGACCGTTGCCAAAGACGCGCCCCGCGTCCGGACAGGGTGATCGCTCTGGCAGGTCTCCTGACTCTCGGATCGACGCCAAACCGGGCCTTCCCATCCCTTTTAGGACAGTGGCATGTGCCGGCAAAGCTCACCGCTTACAGTTGCGGGGGCAGTCGAGGAATTGGCGCAATGGCCGCACCCCGTTCCCTATTATCCGGATGGAATCCCACCCGGACCAGAACGCGCGAAAATTGACTGTATCTACTGCGAATTGTCAATCGTGAAGTTGCGATAAGCCTTGAAAATCAGGTTGCGCTGTCTCAAACGTCTGACGTGCGCGCCGATTAGGTGAGGTCGGCATATAGAGCTTTGTCCAGGCGGCGTTGGTCGCCTTCAACGTTGAGACAAGCGGTGACAAAATGGCACGCTTGGCAGAGATGCAACAAACCAGATACTTGCCAAAGCTGTCATAAACACTGTGGTAACTTTTTGGCTGTGGCTTCTCGGGCTGATCCATAGGCATTTTCGCAAGCGGGTACTGTTCTGGAACAAATGTCTTGCGGCGTCATGCCCGGGTGGGATCGGTGAGATTTAGTGGCCACTAGCCCGGATGTTGTGGCATAGGCGGTTCATGAACGACCTACCGACGCGCAAGACCTTGCCGCAGCTTGACGAAAGCCTGCTGACGCATCTGCCGCCCTTTTCAAAACTGGAGCGCCGACAGCTGCGCACGATCCTTGATCAGGCAAGCTCACGCCGATACGAACCTGGTACCGCAATCTTTGAAGAAGATGCGCCGGCCGAACGATTTTATTTGTTGCTTGATGGATATGTTCGCGTCGTCAGGGTTACGCCGACAGGTGAACAGGTCACTGCACTACACATTCCAGCGGGACAATTGATGGGTTTTGCCAAGGCGATTGGGCGGCAGACCTATCCAGCGACGGCGATAACGGCAACCGAAAGCATCGCGTTGAGTTGGCCCATGCGGCTTTGGGAAACGTTCGCAGCAGAATATGAAGGCTTTTCGACCGAAACCTACAAGACCGTTGGAACCCGTCTGGGTGAGATAAACAATCGGGTTGTCGAAATCTCAACCTTGCAGGTTGAACAACGCGTCGCCAGTGCGCTGCTGCGCCTTATCCATCAGACCGGCCGTAAAGTCCCTGACGGGATCGAGATCGATTTTCCGATCACGCGGCAGGATCTTTCGGAAATGACCGCAACCACCCTGCATACTGTCAGTCGCCTGCTTAGTGCGTGGGAAAAGAAGGGGATGGTTGAAAGCCGCCGAAAAAGGATCAAGGTTCTTGATCCGCGTGCTTTGGCCGCAATCAGTGAGGCCAGAATAGAGTAGAGTTCCGTTGCTTCCCATAACTCGGGCAGAAACGCATCATCATTCACGGCGTATTCGCAATGCGCTTCAGCGTTCGTTTGAAAGGGACTTATCAAACAGCACACACAGCGTCGAATGCCGCATGAACAAGGCAACTGTTTACGGACGGCACGGCATTATACTTTCCAAGAACAGATCGGAATATTCCAAGCTTGGTTGTGCATAGACCTCTCTTCCTTGTCGAATACTTGGGCAAGGAAATCATCAGAACATTGCGCTTGCGCAAACTTGGTCCGATTGCCACCGGCTAATTATTCCCCATTCCTTGCCCGCAAAGGTAAGCTAATGGCGGAAATCTTAACGAAATCGTGCGCGCACAACATTTGCGACGGAGGCTCGATCTTTTTTGTCGTGGTTTTCGTGACCCTGACCGTTCAATCCCACCGGTATGTCGTCAGCACGTCAACCTCGGGGATGGAGTTGAGTGATGTGGTCGTTCACGGCAAACACATTTGGGAAATACACTCCTGCATCAATTGCCACAGCCTCCACGGAGAGGGCGCGTATTTAGCGCCCGAACTCGAAAACGTCATGACCCCGTGGGGCGTTCAAGACAGTCCCGAAGATGCCTTTGATATCCTGAAAGGTTGGATCGAGTCGCAACCAAACGGCATCGCAGCCCAACCTCAGCTGAGCGACGAGCCAGATGTACAGCAGGCGTTGCGTGATCTTGTTCTGGCTGTCTACGGATAGGTCGGATGCGTCTCGTTGATCTCATGCAGCCAGAGGGAACGATCGGCAACCTCTGGCACGATATGGCAAGTGGGATTGGAACTGAGACGCGCTTTCCCTCGGCGCGTGTGGAATTGGCATCTGTGCGCCCCAGCCTGGCGGTTCTTTTCCGTGCACTTGGTGGCTCTGGCGGGGTTGAAATCGGAGAGGCTGCCGCGACGCTGGTGCGACATCGGCAGCCACCCAAGCGTAAGTTGGGGGCAGAACGTGACCTTGAATATGTGGCACAATACGATAGCGAAAAGCTATACCTTCCTCCGGTTATGGATGCGTTTCCCGACCCCAGGCTGAACCGCGCGGCGTATTTCTGGCTGACTGCCCTTGCCGCCAAAACCGAGCTTGCGACCTTGGACCTTACAGGTGCTGGACCAGCCCAGGATTATGCTCAGATCCACGCAAACGCCCAAGCGGCGGATGCCGTTTTTAAAAGTTGCCCGGGTCTGCGCGCAGACTATGCAGAGATGGCGGCCTATTGCGCCAAGACGCGACCGGATTTGCATCGACCCGCACAAGAAACGTCGATCGAAAAGGCAATTCGCATGCAGCTGGGCGGTGATGTGCTGAACTTTGGTAAAACTGCAAGCACAACCCGCAGTTTCATGCCATTTGCACCAGTGCCAATCTGGTTGCGAGTTGAAGCTCCGGGACAAGGCGGAAGCGCTGCGCCTGAGGCAGATACAGAGCAACCCGCGCCGGCTCCATCGGCGTCACTCAGTCGCCGCAAGCTCGGCGAGCGGAAAGATCAGGACCAGCACAGCCGAAAGACCGCGACACGCCTGAGGCTGCATCTTGATCTGTCGCCCGCCGATGCAGATCACGAAGCGTTGGCGGGCGAATATACATACCCGGAATGGAACCACCGAACTCGTAGCTTTATGCAGGATCACTGCCGGGTTCTTGAGGGGCCGATACAGTCTGAACGGCCACAGTTTGCCCCGAATGACCGATATTTTCGCGCTGTGCGTCGGCAGTTTGAGGCGCTTCGCCCGCGGCGGGTGCTTCAACCGCGCCAGATTAATGGGCAAGAGCTTGATCTTGATGCCCTGCTGACCGCGCGCGCGGATTTATTGGCCACCGGACGCGGGGCTGATCGTATCTGGCAAGCCACGCGACAGGTGGACCGCTCAGCGATTTGGGGGTTTTCGTCTCTGCGGCGCAATCGCGTGTTTCTGACGCGCTGCAAGGGGATTGAAGAAAAGATGGGTACCAATGTGACCAGCGCGATCGGGGCGTTGAAGCCCGGCCACTATTTCCGTCTTGGCGCAGCCATCCGACATGTCAGTACACAGCTTACCAAGGAGCCAAGCGCCCGCAAACTGCTGATCGTGCTGACGGACGGTAAACCCAACGATCTTGATCACTACGAGGGCCAGCACGGTATCGGAGACAGCCATATGGCCGTGCGCGAAGCCCGGACCGCCGGCCAGAGTTTGCATAGCGTGATCATCGACGAAGACGGGCAGGATTGGTTTGCGCAAATCTTTGGGTGCGGTGATTTCACGCTTTTGCCAAACCCCGAGCGCCTGTCGCGGGCGCTGCCGGAAATCTACCGAACACTCACACAGGAGACCTGACATGCGCAGCTTATTATTTTGCGTCGCCGTACTATTCGCGTCACTGGCATTTGCCGAAACCTTCGACGGGCCAATTCCGCAGGCGCAATCCGCAACCCAATGGATGTTGCAGACACTGGAACTCAAAGATGAAGACCGATACGTGTGGCGTCCGACCTAAACGTGTCGCGCACCTTGGCAACAGCTTGAAGTACTTTCCGCCAGTGAAGGAGGACGATGATGTCACAAACTTCTGCTGAACAGATGCGCGCCTGGAAAGGCCCGGCACCCTTTAGCTTTGGATTTCGGCCCTTCTTTCTGTTTGCGGCTGTATGGGCGGTTGTTTCAATGCTGCTTTGGCTCGCGGCGCTGGGGGGCGCAGTGGACTTACCAACAAGATTTGATAGCATCTCATGGCACGCGCATGAATTTCTTTTCGGCTACCTGGGTGCTGTGCTAGCCGGTTTTCTGCTGACTGCAGTGCCGAACTGGACCGGGCGATTGCCGATTGTGGGGTTGCGGTTAGCAGGGCTGTTTGCGCTTTGGGTCATCGGGCGGTTTGCAATCCTGTTCTCAGCGACCCTGCCAATCTGGTTGGCCCCGATTGTCGACCTGTCCCTTTCGGTTGTTCTTGGCGTGGTCATCCTTCGTGAGATCGTTGCAGGCAAAAACTGGCGCAACCTGATCGTGTTGGCTCTGCTGGCGGTCTTTACCCTCGCCAATGCCATTTTCCACTACGAAGCCCTTTCCGGTGGCTATGCGGCGCAAGGGGTTGGCTTAAGACTTGGCGTTGCCACCGCCATCATAATGATCGCAGTCATAGGTGGCCGCATCGTGCCCTCATTCACGCGCAACTGGCTTGTTCGCCAGCACAACCCGGCCCGCCCCGCTCCGCCGATGCAGAGATTTGACAAAGCTGTCCTTCTGCTGAGCCTTATTGGCTTGGGCCTTTGGACGCTGAGGCCCTTTGATCTGCTCACAGCAATAGCTTTGGTCGCACTCGGTGTGTTGCATTTCGTTCGGCTTATTCGATGGCAGGGACATCAGACATTTGGCGAACCGTTGGTTTGGGTTTTACACGCGTCGTACCTATTGATCCCGCTGGGTGCGCTGGCGATCGGGGTTGATCGGATTTTAGGTAGCCCCAACACTGCAGGAGCACAGCATTTGTGGATGGCTGGTGCGATCGGTACCATGACACTGTCTGTTATGACCCGGGCCACTTTGGGTCACACGGGGCAAGAACTAAGGGCCAATCGAATGACCGTTCTGGTGTATTTGTGCATTTTCGGATCCGTGTTCACTCGACTGTTGACGTCTGTCTGGCCAGAGATGATCCATATCTCAGGATGCTTGTGGTTGGTCGCATTCGCCGGGTTTGTCTGGGCTTACGGCCCCGCCCTGATGCGACCCAAAACGGTAGATGGGGCATGAGTTGGACCGGCTTTGCGGCGATATTTGCCGCGTTTTTCGTTACTCATTCGATCCCGGTGCGCCCGGCCGTCAAAGCCCGCATCGTCGCGCAGACGGGCTCGGCGGGTTTCGGTATCGGATACTCGATCCTGTCGCTTGCGATGCTGTCCTTGCTGATCTGGTCCGCAGGTCAGGCCCCATATGTGCAGCTTTGGCCCCAGCATCCGTGGCACCGCCACATGGTGCAGATCGGTATGCTTGGGGTGTGCCTGATCCTGGCCTTGAGTATCGGTCGACCCAATCCCTTGTCTTTTGGCGGTCGCCGAAACGAACGGTTTGACCCGCAACACCCTGGGATCGTGCGCTTTACAAGACATCCGATCCTTTTGGCTTTGGCATTGTGGGCCGGGTTGCACCTGCTGCCGAATGGCGATCTTGCGCATGTTCTTTTGTTTGGCGTATTGGGCTGCTTTGCCGTCGCTGGACGCAAAATAATTGACCTGCGCAAACGTCGTGACTTGGGTGAGGAAAATTGGGGGGCTGTTGTAGCCCAGATCAATCGTGCACCGCTGTTTCACAAGCCAGTATCATGGCGGCAGGTATTGTTGCGCCTGATCGCGGGCGTTGTTCTTTTTGCAATCCTTTTCACATTGCACCCAATTGTCATCGGAGTTTCAGCTGGTTGATCCTGAACTGACGCTTGGTCAATCAGGAGAGTTCACAACCGTATTCCACGATGTACAGAGGTATTGAAAAAGCGGCTGCCGAGAGGTCCGTCGTCCGCAGCCGCTTGGGTGTTTAGTTGGTCTTCAGCGGAGTGTTCAGAAGCAAGGGTTTACTGCCGGATGTATCTATCCACGCATTTGTCCCATTCAGGCGTGACCCGGCAATATTGTCCGCGTCGAACCGCATCTCGAATTGTTCGGGACCATGGGCATACGCAACAACGAGGCCGAATTCGGGGTCAAGAAACCCGCCATGGGGCTTGATACCCGGATAGCTGATGCGCCATGCCTCTCCGTCCAGGCCGACATAGCCGAGTGTCAGCTTGCCGATCACATCGCCGGGCAGCTCGAAAAACCAAACCCAGGGTCCGCCAGAGACAATCGTCATAACCTCGTCAATGCCCACACCTTCATCCGTGTGATTGACGTGCAATGGGCCGAACTTGTTGTGAACCCATGCACGGGTTTCGGCGTCCATCTTGTTCATGTCGTAAATTTTGGGGTACGGTGCCATCCCCTCTTCGAACGTGGTAAGTGAGCCACCGTTTTCGACCGTCGGCATGCGACCAGCCGCCTTGATCTCGGCCAGAAGGTCCGCACGAGTCAGCTCGAAATCAGAAATCAGCTGCTCTTCTTCTTCGGCTGTGATTGCACGGCTGTGTGACGCTTCAAGTATAGGCAAGGCCTGTTCCGGGATCGCGACAGTGCTGACGCGGACGCCGACGCTTTGCAGCACTGCGTTCACGTCTTCCACGCCAAATGTTGCGGCCCGCCCATCGGTGTATTCAAGTTTCAACACGCCAGCGGTGTCTTCTGGGTTGGCAAAGGCCTGCGCGGGCAAGCACAGAACAGCCGCTGCCATAACAAGTTTTGAGAACAGTTTCATGGTGGATTTCTCCAGTTCAGGTTTCACAGGGCGTCCCTGGGTGGGTGCCAAAAAACAGGGACAATCTGCGGCACGGTTTTGCACTGCCGCATGGTTTCTTCTGGATGGCTCTGTAAATCTAATCGGTTTCCATGACGCAGATAATCCGGCTATTATGAAACCGAATGTTGAGAAAAAATCACCCAAAGCTGGAGAGGGACGATGGAAGGAATGGGCGATATCCCGGTTGTTGTGGCGGTTGCCGAAACGCAAGGATTTGCTGCTGCGGCGCGTCGGCTGGGGGTGTCGAAATCCGCAGTCAGCAAAAGGGTTACGCAGATTGAAAAACGACTGGGCGCGCAGCTGTTTCACCGATCTACACGCAACGTCAGCCTGACCGAGGCGGGCGAGCATTTCTATTCGCATGCAGTCAGGTCGCTTGATGCGGCGCGTGAGGCTGAAGACAGCGTTCTGGCCCTTCAGGATTCGCCCAAAGGACGCCTGAAGGTGAACGTACCAATGGTTTTCGGGCGCTTGCACATCGCGCCGCTCATGTCCGCGTTTTTGCGGCGGTATCCGGGCGTGACCGTCGATATGGTGATGGATGACCGGGTGATCGATTTGTTTGCTGACGGCTTTGATCTGGCTTTGCGCGGCGGCACGTTGGCAGATTCGATGCTTGTTGCGCGTAAAATCGCACCTTTACGCAATGTTCTGGCGGCCTCACCAGAATACCTGGAGCGGCATGGAAGGCCGGAAACGATTAGTGATCTGAACGGCCACAACTGCTTGCAGTATTCCTACAGCCGGGACTTCCAGGAATGGGTTTTTCAGTTCGGAGGCAAGACCAAAACCTTTCGCCCCACCGGCAGCTACAGAGTGAATAACGGGGATGCCCTGCGTGAGGCGATCCTTGGCGGAACGGGTATCGGACGATTGCCGACCTTCACGGCAGGGCCAGATCTTGTGGCGGGACGGCTGGAAAGAGTGCTGCCAGAATGTCCACTACCGTCACAGACGCTTTATGCCATCTATCCAGAGCGTCGTCATTTGCCTGCGAAGGTGCGTGTTTTCATCGACTTCATACTGGAACATCTCGGGGGGGATTTGCCGCCTTGGGACAGGGATTTCGGCGAATAAGACTTGCAACAGTGTGGTGGGTTTGCCGAGTGACCGAGACGAAGCGGCGCACAACTCGTTTGCGACGACCTCTATGCGACGCTTAACCGACGCCGTTGATCAGTTGTATCGGGAAGTCTATAAAATACAGATGTTTGAATGAAGGATGACAGTATGACCCATCGCGACATAGATACGGATTACATGCGATCCCTTTTGGAAACGGATGAAGTCGAAATGAGCGTAGTGTTTTCCGATCCATCGCAACCCGACAATCCCATGATTTTTGTCAGCGACGAATTCGAAAAGCAGACGGGTTATAGCGTTGAAGAGGCCTTGGGGCGAAATTGCCGTTTTCTGCAAGGACCTGACACCAGTCCTTGGACAATCGAAGCCATCCGTATGGGGCTTAAGGCGCAAACACGATTTACAATCGACATTCTGAACTATCGCAAAGACGGAACGCCATTCGTAAACCGTCTGCGCATCCGCCCAATTTACGATGGACAGGGGCAGTTGATGTTTTTTGCCGGAGCCCAGAACCCTGTGTGATGAAAACAATCAGGATTGACCGGCAAGACGTATTATGACGAAGGCTGCGCAGCCGATATGCGCCAATGTTATCACTACGGACAAAGTATGAAGCCGTTTAAATCGGCTTTTATCTCCTGAATCCGTTGCAGCATTGATCGCGGGCATCAGAACCTGCCGTGCGAAAACCGTCGTCACCGCAATTACACCCATGGATGCGCTGGAAATCGGGTCTCTGGCGATCAGAAGGATGGCAGCCACCGCCGAGGTTGCCAGCACGAACAAGTAGAAATACGGGAATGCACGTCGAATAAGCGGCCCCGCCGTTTCCGCCGGGAGAGCCGTGAAAACGAACGCGGCAAACCCGAAGGAATAGAGCGTCGTCCCACCAAACATCAGAGCGGTGACAAGAAGTGCAAATTCAAGCATGTGCAGACTTTCCCTGTTCTAATTCTTGGAAGCGGGACGCCGAAGACCCAGCGCCGAAGAACGGCCCGTGAATCTCAGCTTTGGAACGGCGTAGGGGACGTCTTTTTTGTAGTCTTCAAAGCGGCGACCAAAACGTTTTTCAAACCGACGCTCTTTCAACATCGGCGCCGCAAGACAATAGGTCGTAAGCGCGATTGCAAGGGCAAGCTGGTCAGGGGTCCACGTTGGGACCGTCCACAACGTCAATGCGAAGGCAACGTATATCGGCTGCCGTATCACGCGGAACAAGCCTGTTGTCGGCATGTCAGGGAACACGGGCTTTTTATTTTGCATCAGGGACATCCAGCCCAGAGCACCCGACTGAACTTCGGCACCCGCGTCCCAACTGGCTTTGATCAGCAATGCCCAGGACGCCACGTACAATGCTGTGACAAGATAAAATGCCCACCCCTCCGCCTGCCACCAAACAATACCGCTTGGGGTCCATAGAACAAAAAGAGCCAGAAGTTGTAGTGAAGCGATCATGGCGTAAGTTGTCGTGCCCAGAGTTGCACCGTGTGGGCCGGGGACAAAACGGGCCAGCCATTTCATACCACGGCCGGTCAGCAAAAGAGAGTGGGCTAAAGGAAACTGCAAAATCAGCAGCGCGTTGGTAAGTGCGGCGGCTGGCCACGGCACCGTGCCAAGGCTTTCGCTCATGCCGAAGAACATCGCGACGACCATAGCGACAACCGCCAGTGCAAAAACGATATGGGTAACAACGCCAAAACAAAGTGCCAACATGATCCGGCCAGCGCCCGGTTCGGGGTTCAATGCACCGCTTGCAAGCCTGACCAATCGCTTTAAATGACCATCGCCTGGACTGGTCATACGGTGGTATCCGAGTGTTTCTTCGGCTTAGCCCCCAATCGCGAGGCGATCCGTGACAGTATCGGTCGCAGGGGAAGGAACATGCGATAGGCAACCTCCATCACCTGCACCGCGCCGGGAAGTTGAGCTACACGCGCAAGCCACCGCCACTTGGGCAACGCCTGCCAAACGGCGACAAACCCATTTGCTCCGGACACAAGCGTTCCATCAGGCAATTGCACGTGAAACCTTGCCATTGCTTTGTCCTGCGAGAGCCCCTCTGCAAGCTGTGCGTCAGGGTCTGAAACATCCACAAACCGTAAGCCATCTGCGCCTTCGCAAGAGGCATAATACCCTATTTCAAGGGAACAGAGCGGGCAGGAGCCATCAAAATACACAGTGGCACGTTGCGGGGCCGTGTCATTTGCTCCGCAAGTGTTTTGCTTTCGAACCGCCTGATCGTCATCCTTGGGCATGTGGTTTTTCTTCCTGAAAGTTATCAGTTCAGTCCGGGAAGAACGTAGTCCGAGGGACCAAAAAACCACTGTGAAACGATGCGATATGACGCCGCATTGTTTCGTTTCGCGGGCGCGCCGTGCACTCTGTGGCCAACGTGATGATACAAAGGAGACGACGGCAATCGGACGTCCGGTCGCGTTTTACCTGATTGCTAGTCGACCAGCGGAGTTTCAATACGCTAATCCGAAAGGCACAGCTTATTCCTGTCGAGATCCCGTACATATGCTGAAAATCGTGGGCCACGCAGTTTCGGCTCGCCCGCGCATGTCCCGCCTAACGCGATTGCAAGAGTGTAGAGCCTCTCGACCTCCTCGGGTGATCCCACGCTAAAGCCGACCATGGTGCCGTTGCCATTGGTGGCGGGCTGCTTGTCAAAAGGGATGGCGGCCGCAAAGGCAGAACCTTCGCCCAACCAATACGTCATCCTCTCACTGGGCGAGACGCGATTCATTCCGGAACGATCGAAAAGTCGGTCGTAGAACCGTGTCGCAGCGTCCATGTCATTCGTCCCGATAACGCAGTAGTTCATTTGCATTGTAAATTTCCTTTTTTAAGCGTGTCCGATTGTGTTTTTCGCTGTCGTCACTTGCCGGTCAGCTTGAAGAATTCGATCAATTGGCCGTTGGGATCAGTGATCTTGAGAAGGTGGATACCGGGCTCTTTGATTATTTCGGGTGCTGCGGCACCGGTTGCCACGACGCGGGATTGAAGCACTTCAAGATCGGCAGCTTGCAGATAGGGAACCGCGCCTGACCCAGGCTCAGCCCCGGGTGCGTACCGGTCCCGAGACACGATGGCGAACCAACCGCCTTCGATGTCGAAAGGACCCCATATGCGACGCGGTGACAGGCTGTTCGAAATCATCGAAATTCTGAGACGCGCGAAGGCGCCAATCTCGGCCCAGTCTATTGGGGCCGAATTGGGTGTCACAAAGCGTACGGTCTACCGGGATATGGCCGCTCTGATCGCGCAGGGTGTGCCAATCACCGGTGAAGCCGGTGTCGGCTATATCCTTGAGCCGGGTTTCCACATGCCGCCGCTGATGCTGACACCGGATGAGATCGAGGCGGTCATGCTCGGGGTCATGTGGGTCCAAACACGGGGTGAACCCGAACTCGCGGTGGCCGCTGAAAAGCTGATCACAAAGTTGGAAACCGTTGCGCCTGCAAAATACCGAACCTCGTTTCTAGAGCCAGTGGTCAGCGTTGCTCCGGTAGGCCAGCCGGAGGAGACGCTTGGGGCTGCATCCATCCGCCGGGCCATTCGGCACCGCAAGAAGATTTCTCTTGTTTATACAGATTTCACAGGTCGACATTCGCGCCGGGTGATCTGGCCAGTTCTTCTGGGTTATCGAGACACCAGCCGGATCATTGCCGCGTGGTGCGAGTTGCGCCAAGGCTTTCGCTACTTCCGGACCGAGCGGATCGTCGAAGCGGAAGTTCTTGATACGCCAATCCCACGTCGCATGGATCTGTTGCGGACCGAATGGCGCAGGGCCGCGGACGCTGAACGCAAACGCTATGAGGACGGGATAAGGGGCTAAGGTGCCCACTGCGGCAATCCGTGCCAATACGCCCAGCCCGTGCCTGGCTGTCTAACGCAAGTGGTTCTGGCCAAAATCACTCTACTCAGCCTCACGCCGCGTAAAAAAGAAGCCAACTGCCCTGTCCCAGCGGTATAATCTGCTTCTCATGTTGAAAAACCCTGACCGACCGCATGATTTGAAGCGCATAAGGCGCGGTGGTTCCATGCGCGAGACGTGCTAAGAAGAATGGAATTTGGTACAGCGATCTGGCCAAATCCAAAGCTGTCCCCGCAACCGTAGGCAGAAAGCCGTCCCAAGATCGTCCACTGGGCACAGACCTCGGAAAGATTTGGAAAGCGTTGACTTGCAAGTCATTGATCCCCGACCCTGCGGACAGCGCGTGGTGTGACCGCGCATGACACGTTGGGGGCTTGTCGGATGCTTACGACATGAACTTCCTCGCACCCGTCGCCATTGATACCGAGGCTGAACCTTCGGCACAAGACGTTGCAGTCCTGATTACTCAACTGACGGCTGAAGGTTCGGCAGCACTGTTCGCAGAAAGTATCATAAACCCGGCCCTGGTTCAGCAAATCTCGGAGGAAACGGCGCTCAAGATCGGTGGTCGCCTGTTCTCGGACGCACTGTTGATCGGGTCAGTCAGCTGAGCAACCCAACACGAGGTGGATTTTTCACCATCAATTCGAAAAATCGCATTCATAGCAGTGGTATGAATGGGCCGTAGTTCGCATGGGATACTGTGCCGCATGACGGGCTGTCGCAGGGTGTCTTTTACCCTCAATAACCAACGCTAACTGTCTATCAAACGAACCACATACAGGTGTGAGATGGACACATTACTGCTGTCCCGAATTCAATTTGGGGCGAATATATCGTTTCATATTCTATTCCCGACGATCACGATCGCATTGGGTTGGGTGCTGCTGTTTTTCAAGCTGCGCTTCAACGCAACCGGGGATGAGAAGTGGATGCAAGCCTATCGTTTCTGGGTCAAGGTCTTTGCCTTGTCCTTCGCGATGGGTGTCGTTTCCGGAATTACGATGTCTTTCCAATTCGGAACCAATTGGCCGGGCTTTATGGAGGCTGTCGGAAACATCGCAGGGCCGTTGCTGGCCTACGAAATTCTAACCGCGTTTTTCCTTGAGGCCGTGTTCCTTGGCATCATGCTGTTTGGCTTTTCAAAGGTGCCGAACTGGCTGCACACGACCGCAACTTTTCTTGTGGCGTTTGGTACGACCATGTCCGCGTTCTGGATTCTGGTTCTGAACAGCTGGATGCACACGCCCGCAGGGTTTGAGATGCGCGACGGCGTGGCCTTCGCGACAGATTGGTGGGCGATCATTTTCAACCCCTCGATGCCATACCGTTTGACCCATATGCTGTTGGCAAGTGGCCTGACAGTGGCGTTTTTGATCCTTGGCCTGTCAGCTTTTCGCTGGCTGGTCGGAGACCGTGGTTCGGACGTGCGAGCCACGTTCAAAACCGGGGCGTGGCTCGGCGCGCTGCTGATCCCGGTGCAAATCTACATGGGCGACCTGCACGGCCTGAACACACTGGAGTATCAGCCCCAGAAAGTGGCAGCCATGGAAGGCAACTGGGAGACCAAATCCAACGTCCCGTTGGTGTTGTTTGCTTTACCGGACGAGGAGTCGCGGGAAAACCACCATGAGGTCAGCATCCCGAACCTTGCCTCGATCATCCTGACGCACAAGGCCGATGGTGTTGTGCCGGGCCTGAACGATTTCGTGTCCGAGGATGGCACCGTTCTTCATCCGCCGGTTGCGCCCGTTTTCTGGTCATTCCGCGTTATGGTGGGCACAGGCATTACCATGCTTTTGCTCAGTTGGTCCGCGCTCTGGTTCATGCGGCGGGGCCGCGGGCCGGGTGGGGTGCCAAAGCTGATGCAGGTGGTGCTGGTGCCGATGGCCTTTTCAGGGTGGGTTGCCACTCTGGCGGGTTGGTACACGACCGAAATTGGTCGCCAGCCGTGGCTTGTGCATGGCGTGTTGACGACGGAACAGGCGGTGGCGGACGTTCCCGCCCCGATGGTTGGAACCACTTTGGCGGCTTATCTAATGATCTATGCGCTGCTGCTGGCTGCTTATGTCGGAGTGTTGTTTTACCTCGCCCGTAAAGCGGCCAAAACCAACCTGTCGCAGCAAAATGATCCCGTTTCGGCGCCCCAGGGCGTCAAAGCGGTACCGGCGGAGTAAAACGCGATGGAACTTTTTGGTGATCCAACCCACTGGCTGCCGCTTGCCTTTGCGGCACTCATGGGGGTGTCGATCCTGGTCTATGTGATATTGGACGGCTTCGATCTTGGCGTAGGGGTCCTGTTCCCCTTCGCCGATGACGCGGAGAAAGACCGGATGGTCGCCTCGATCGGGCCGTTCTGGGACGCCAACGAGACATGGTTGGTTTTGGCCATCGGTATTTTGCTGGTGGCCTTTCCAACCGCCCATGGGGTGATCTTGACGTCGCTTTACCTGCCAGTTGCCATCATGCTGATCGGTCTGATCCTAAGGGGCGTTGCGTTCGAGTTTCGGGTTAAAGCGCCCTCGCATCACAAATACTACTGGAATCTGGCCTTTTTTGCGGGTTCTTCGATGACCGCCCTGGCGCAGGGCTTCATGCTGGGTAAGTACATCATGGGATTGGAAAGCAGTTGGGCCACATGGGCCTTTGCGATGATTACGGCTGTTTTTCTGGCTGTTGGGTATTCGTTCATCGGTGCCTGCTGGATAATCCTCAAAACCGACGGAGAACTACAGGAAAAAGCCGTTCGATGGGCCAAAGGGGGCATCTGGGGGCTTATTATCGGGCTCGGTGCCGTCTCATTGGTGACACCGTTAGTCAGCCCTCGTATCTTCGAGAAATGGTTCACCTTCCCCGAGTTTTTCCTGCTGTTGCCGCTGCCTCTGATGTCCGGGATCTTGATCACGTTGCTGTGGTACGCCTTACGCCACCTTCCGACTAGGAACGACAGTTGGGCCTGGTTTCCGTTTGCGGCGTCGATTGTTTTGTTCACGCTGGCGTTCTTTGGGATGGCCTATAGTTTCTACCCATACGTCGTCCCCGAGCAGTTGACGATTTACGAGGCGGCCAGTGCTCCAGAAAGCCTGTTCATCATCCTTATCGGCGCGATTTTTGTGTTGCCCGTCATCGCCGGGTACACTGTCTTGTCATATACGATCTTTCGCGGCAAGGCGACGGAGCTGCGCTACGACTGAACCTTTGCGGTACACTATCGGCGCTTGAATCTCGGCAGTTTCAAGATGACTTCTGCGTATTTCGATTTACTTCTTCGAGATGCGCGAAACGATTGACAAGGCTTATGCTTGGTTTTCTGCGGCTATGGCCGTCTTGCTGTTGGCAGGAACATTGATTGTCATTCTGCTTGCGACAGCCAGTTTCCTTCGGGAAACCGCAGCCGTTGTGATGGCCTCTGGCACCGGGGTGACATACGAGGACCTGCAACAGCTTTTTGCCCTGCTCCTGGGGGCGATTATAGCCTTGGAACTGGCCCACTCCGTGCATTTGATGGTTAAGGGCAGCAAGGGTTACGAACAGGTCCGGGTTGTCTTGATGATCGGTATCCTCGCCGTGGTCAGAAAACTGATCGTCATGGAGATTGACCAGGTTTCGGGTTTGTTGATTTTCGGTCTGTCGGCCGCGGTCCTTGCCTTGGGCTGTGCTTTTGCGATGCTTCTGTGGGTGGATTGGACGAGGACCTCATCCGAAAAGGGTTAAACGGGCTGCTGAATCAGATGAGCCGGAAGCAGCTTAGCTCTGCCAAACAAAACTCTTACCTGCACGCGGGCCCATCCAATATGTTCGGGTTCACCGACCCGTTGGACACGCGTTGCGGCCTTGTTTTCTGTGTCGCCGCCTTTCTGCCACGACGTCTCGGTGATGTTTTTCTGAACCCACCGAGGCTCGGCTGACGGGTTTAGAGGTGTTTATCCACCTGAAAATACCTGGCCGCGACGCTTTGGCCTCTTTTCCGGGTTTGTGGCAGGTCCAATTTGTAAGGCCAGAAATCTGCATCAACCAGAGTCATTGATGAGCAAAAAAATTCCTAGCCCCTGCATTGACGTGTGCAAGTTCCGCCGCGCGGGACATTGCATTGGGTGTTCCATGACAAAGAGCCAGAAAAAGCTGTTCAAGGCGATCAAACGCCCCGATCAGCAAGAGGCATTTGTTGAGATGCTGGTTTGTCAGCAGAAACAAATGGGCCGGTACACCCATTGGGGACCGGCCTATCTGAAGAAGCTGAGGAAGAAAAAAGCCAAGATGAAAATCACCTTGGAAGGTTAGCTCAGCGCAGATGTGAACGCAGGAACCACGCGAATTTTTCGTGGGTTTGGCCGCGGCTGATGCACAGATCCTCGGTCAATGCGTCGCCGTGGCTGGCGGCAAGTTCGCCCGCTCCGGCCAGGGTCGCGGCCAGGGTTTCCTGAGCGTCGAGCATCATTTTGACCATGTCCTTGTCAGTGGCGGATCCGTCATGTTCAGCCACTTTCGACCGCTTTAGCATACCAGCCAGCGTGCCTTCGGCATGGGCGTCCAGAGCTTTGATACGCTCGGCCAGATCATCCTGCGCCTGGAAGTGATCCTCGTAGATTTTCTGGAACAAATCGTGCAATGGGCCAAAGGCCATGCCGGTCACGTTCCAATGGAAATTCTGCGCCAGCATCGTGGTGACGGCAGTTTCGGCCACGGATTGGTTCAGCGCCTCGGCAATCGCAGCGCGGGAATCGGGTGTCAGGTCGATGGCTGTTTGCGTCATAATATTTCCCTGGTTCTTAATTTTCGTCGCGCCGGAATGCCGCAACATCAATATTCTGATCCCTAAATTAGGGGATCGCAGCCAAATTCCAAGAGGTTTTTAGAATAATTCTAAAAAAGGCTAAAATTCTTGGAAATCGACCCAACCAGAAAGGCAAAATTCCGCTGTGTCCAACGTGGCACGCGCGACCGGATGAGAAAGCGGAAACTGTCCTGATCTTTTTGCTCAACCGCTTCGAACAGCCGACCTAGCCATGCCTCGTCAAAAGACAGTTCTGTAACTCCGGGACGATAGAACACAGGCCGCTTTTCTACAGCCTGACGAAATCCCCGCATCAGTGTTTCGGCGTGGCGCATCCATTCATCTGACGGATCAGCCAATAGCAAAGCACAAGCCTGATCCAAATCTACCCGTGCGGCAGACCGGCATCGCAGTGCAACCATCCGCAGATGGTTTATGATCTGCATCGTCCGCGCCTCCAATTGCGGAGAAGGTGGGGCGCGAAAGTCGTCCGTGTTTGAGAAACCGATTGCCTGCATCATGATGTGGGACTGCTTGCTTGTACAATTCCCGACAATAGTACTAGGGATAGCAGTATTCAAGTCGTTCAGATGTTGGGAAAACAATGGCTCCGTGAAAAACGGGGCACGTAGGATAGCGTGCTCGGTGCGGTTGAAATCTGTTTCAACGGGCCAAAAGGGTGATTGGTCAAGAGATGGCGTCAGTTGAACACGAGAGATTTTACCGGAAGCAGTATGGCTTGCGCCCGAAGGACAATGGCGTTTGCAATGCCCATTCCATCAACGATGCGGGTGAGGAACGCTGAAAAGCCGGTGATCTCTCCGCTCTCAAGTTGTTGGGAGCGATTGGAATAGGCGACCCCAACGCAGGCGCTGCCCGGCGGAATCTGGTCAAGATGCGCAGGGAAAACCGGGGCAAGGAAAGCCGTTACTGTACCGGGACGCGCTCGATCCTGTTGATCGATGAGCGTATCCCCGGGGCGGAACTGCCCGGCTGCAATGGCGTCTTGCACCTCATCCACCACCATCGGAATGACGACCAGCGGTTTGGCCGGGCAGGTGATCTCGACCAGCATACCCGGCTTGATCACACTGACCGAGATTTGGCGAAACGCCGCCACGAAACGCCCCTGACCCGAAACCTCGGGCACAAGGATGCCAGCGGGCCGCAGGATCGGGTTCACAATGTCGCCCGGCTTGAGCAGAAACTGTGTGACGGTGCCATCGACTTCGGCAAACACGGTGGATTTTTGGATTTCGGTCTCGGCTTCCGCCAAAACCGCACGGGCACTGGCCCGTTGTGCCGGCAGCAGAGTGGTTTGGCGCAGTTTAATCCCGTCCAACGCCGCAGCAGCGGCGGCGCGTTGACTGTCGGTGCGAGAGACCGCGGTTTGCAAGCGCTCCAACTCCTGTTCGCTGACGGTGGCATTATTGCGCTCGGCCAAGGATTGGCGGCGGTCGAGGTCGTCCACGGCCTGACGAAAATCAGCCTCGGCCGCGTTCAGCTGCGCCTGAGCGGCCGCAGCATCCGTTTCAATCACGCCAAGAGCTGCGTCGATTTCTTCTATCCGGCGGCGGGCGGTCTCGGCGGCGGCTTCTTGCCTTGATGTGTCCAGCCGAAAGATTGCTTGCCCGGCAGTAACGTTTTCATTGTTGGCCACATAAACTTCGGCCACACGGCCAGGCCGATCCGACAATATGGTGACGGTGCGAAAAGCTGCGGATACATTTTGTGTAGAGGGGTGGAAGTAAAAGATGACTGTGATCAGGGACACCGCAAGGATTGCACAAGCGGTAAGACCCCAGCGCAGCTCGTACCAGACATTGAACAGAGTTATTTCCTTGCCCCAACGCTTGCCTTGCTTGTACCGGCGATAGAGGTAATCCGGGATGATCGTGATTAAGGCTGAGAAGATAAGCTCAAGCATCGGGTGTCTCAGACTCGCGCTGCAACGGGAATATCTCGTGCAAGGGCACCGCAGCTATGAGTATGGCAGCAATCCAGAAGGCGTTGTTTAGGGTGAACAGGGAAATCAGCCCCAACACTCCCACCAATTGCATTTGAACTTTATGGGCGCCTGCTGCCATTCGGTCAGGTATGGCTTGGATCGTGAAGTAAAGCGCCCCGAACCCCAGCAGGATAAGGACGAGCAGGATGCCGACCGTGATCAAAAAGCCATCGGTCTCTCCCGGTGGTGTGACCCAAAAGGGCAGTCGGGCCAGGGCTTCGTCGGGAATAGAAGCGTCCATATGCACCCCTCAGTTTTTTGCTCCACCGGCAGGATAGGCAAAAACATTCAAGAAAATCAATATATTTACCCATGGACTGCGATGGTATGAGCAACTTTGCGACCAATCCACAAGGTCAGGGCAGAAGCATGGGATCAGGATCGTAGGATAGCAGATCATGCACCAGCGGATTGGGAAAGCGGCGCCGCAAGGTCACAGCGTAGAAGGTTTCCTTGATGCGTGGGTGTTCTTGCGCCTCAACCAATCGGCCTGAGGTCAACTCGTCCTTGACGACGATCGGGGCCACAAGGGCCAAACCGATATCCTCGCGCGCCATGAGACGCAGCATCGCCATGTCATCCACCTCGGCTGCGATCTGTGGTCGCTCTGACAACCGGCTGGCCAGAGCATCGAAGGCCGACCGCACGCTGTTGTCAGTGGTGGGCAGGATGAAGGGTTGGGTACGCAGCAACTCTTTAATCGGGCTCTGAGGGTCCAACCGGTCGGGCGTGCCAACAATGCTGACAGACTGTTCAGCGATCTGGTGGGTTTCAAAAGGGGTCAGGCTGTCATCCGGGGGCGGCCGGTTCATTAGCACCAGATCCAGGTTCAACGTCTCTAAACCCTCCATCAATTCGGTCGGGCTGCCCGAGCGCAAGACAACTTCGACGTCCATACGCGATAGAATTGGTCTGAGAAATCCGATCTGAAAGTTGCGCGAAAGGGTCGCCAGCGCCCCAACGCGCAGCGCTTTTCGGATCTGAACGGTTTCGGTGAGGGTCGCAACCAGTTGCTGCCCGGTCGAGAAAATCGCATCCGCATGATCCAGTGCGATGCGCCCGGCCTCGGACAGGTAAAGCTGTCGTCCCCGGCGTTCAAACAAGTCGTGCCCCAGCCGTTCTTCCAACTGTTTGATCTGCACAGACAAGGCCGATTGCGACAGGTTCAGCCGCTGCGCTGTACGGGTCAGGTTACCGTCGTGGGCGACGGCCCAGAAATACCGCAGGTGATGATAGTTCAAAGGCATATTGTTCTATTTAAGTGAACGATTTCCAAAGAACAATGAATTTTTAATGTCAAATAATCTGTCTTAACTGGTTGGCTCAAACCTACCACGCTGGGAACGCCACCATGTTATACCTTTTTCTTCCGCTGCTGAGCCCGCTGATCCTGTTCGCCGCTGCGATCTATGCAGGGCGCAATCCGGGTCTTCGTCCGGGTCGCGTGCCGCAATGGGCCGAAGCGGCTGCATTTGCGGCATTTATAGCGGCCGCGATCTCGGCCGTCTGTCTTGTGATCCTGGGGCCCGGCACCTCGGCCCTGATCGGCGCGTTCGGTGTCGGGGTTTCCGTAAGGTTGGACGCGGTCAGCGCAGTGATGCTGGTACTGGTCAGCTTTATCGGTTGGATCGTCCTGCGCTATTCAGCAACTTATATGGATGGCGAAGCACGGCAGGGCATGTTCACCCAGTGGATGGTGCTGACGCTTGCCTCGGTTCTGTTCCTGGTCATGTCGGGCAATCTGGTTCAGTTGCTGGTCGCCTGGACGACAACCAGTCTTGCCCTGAACAAGCTGCTGTTGTTTTACCCCGAGCGCGCAACTGCGCAACGCGCTGCCCGCAAGAAAGCGCTTGTGGCGCGGCTGAGCGAGGGGGCATTGGCGGCTGCCGTTATCCTGCTGATCGCTGCCACAGGCACAACCGATATCCACACGATCCTGACCACGGTTCAGGCCAATTGGATGGTGCTGACAGCGGCCTTGTTTGTTGCTGTTGCCGCGGTGTTGGCCTCGGCTCAATTCCCCGTGCATGGCTGGCTCACTGAGGTCATGGAAGCACCCACGCCTGTCTCGGCCCTGCTGCATGCGGGCGTGATCAATGCTGGAGGCTTCCTGTTGATCCGCTTTGCCGATGTGATGCTGGTCGCGCCCGGAGTTATGGCCCTTTTGGTAATGCTGGGCGGGTTCACTGCGTTGTTTGGCGGCCTTGTGATGTTGACCCAGCCTGCGGTGAAAACATCGCTGGCTTGGTCAACGATTGCCCAGATGGCCTTCATGGTGATGCAATGTGGCCTTGCGCTGTTTCCTTTGGCGCTGCTGCATATCGTGGCGCATTCCCTGTACAAGGCCCATGCCTTCCTGAGCTCTGGTGAAGCCGTGCGCAATGTCGCGGCCATTCACCGGCCCGGCCCGATCGCGGTGCCCAGTGCAAGCAACGTTCTGCGTGCCTTTGCCACTGCGATCATCATCTATGCCTTGGTTGGCGCGGTTCTGGGCTTTGACGGCAAATCCGTTCAAGCCATCGCGTTGGGCGTTATCCTGATCTTTGGTGTTGCCTACCTGCTGGCCCAGGGTTTTGCAGACGCGGCCCCGCGCCAGCTGACGCAGCGCACGGTGGTCTATGCTTTGGTGACGTCGGTCAGCTACTTCGCGTTGCAGGTTATCGCCCTTCACCTGACTGCCGGTGCGCTGCCTGCAACGCCCGCACCGGGACCGTTGGAATGGGCATTGATCGTACTTGCCTTGATCAGCTTTGGCCTTGTCGCAGTGGCGCAAGCGACCTTCCCGCTCTGGGCACCGCACCCTGCGGCTGCGGGCCTGCGGGTACACCTGTCCAATGGCCTATATGCCAACGCGATTTTCGACAAGCTGCTGGACGGTTGGTCCAAGCGGTCCGCAGCCTGAGAAGGGACAAAATCATGTTTGCCAAACTCGAATCTTACCCGGCGCCGCTGCTGGAACTGGTGGCCGAAGCAAAATCAGCCGCCAAGGCAATCCCGCCGCTTTTTCCACTTTCTGCGAATGTTGCAGTGAACCCGTTCCTTGGACAGGCCAATGAGCCATTGGCTGTAACTTCGGCGCGTTTGGCACGGGTTGCGGGCGCGCGGATCACGCCAGATCGGTCATATTGGGCAGAGAAGCTGGACGCTGGTGACATCACCGAGGTCGACATCCTGGATGCATTGTCCGGACTGGAAGGCAAGTTCAACGCCCCCAGTCTTGACGATGTCATTGCCGCTTTGCGTCAGCAGGCAGAGCAACCCAAACCGCTGCCCACCGTGGCCGAGCTGGCGGCAGACGTGTCGGGTACAGACTGGCCCGGTCTGATCGAAGACCGGATCGGTGTTTGGGCGGCCAGCCATTTCGATCAAGGGCAGGCGCTGTGGCAGCAAGCGCGGGCCGGGGGGACGTTCAGCGCGTGGCGCGAGTTTGCAACGCGCGACCTGACGCCGGAAATTCATGGTCTGAAAGGGTTTGGTGCCTTTGTGGCCGATACGAACCGCTCGCATTGGCGCGCGATTGGCCGGGCCTCCGAACGGCTGGGCCTGAGCACCGAAGCCTCAGCTACGGCGTATCATCGTTGGCTCAGCTCAATGGGCGGGTGGGCGCAATACGCGCGCTACCTCCTATGGGACGCCGAACTGAAGGGAGAGCAAGACAATACTGTAACCGAGCTTTTGGCCCTGCGAATGGTATTCGATGAGGCGCTGTACGAGCTTTATGAAGACCAGATTGCTGACAAATGGGCCGATGTTGTCGCCGCGCATGAAGCGCCGGTTACGCCTACCACCGATTTTGTCATCGACGCAGTGCTGCAAGAGGCCGCCGAGCGTGCGCAGCAGCGCAAGCTGGCCGCGCGGCTGCTGCCGGGTTCCGTTCGCAAGGGCCCAGATCGCCCGCAGGTGCAGGCTGCGTTTTGCATCGACGTCCGGTCCGAGGTGTTCCGCCGCGCGTTTGAAGCGCAGGACAGCGGCATTGAAACCCTAGGTTTTGCGGGGTTCTTCGGCCTTGCCAGCGCTCATAGGGCTGCTGGGTCGGACGTTGTTGAACAGCACGGGCCGGTTCTGTTGCGGCCCGGCGTTTGCTCGCACGCCGCTGAGCCTGAAAAGGCTGATCTGACAAGACGCTATACTGCGCGGGCCAAACGGGCCTGGGGGCGGTTCAAATTGGCGGCTGTGTCCTCGTTTGCGTTTGTCGAAGCAACCGGGCCTTTATACGCAGGCAAGCTGATGCGTGACGCGCTGGGTTTGGTTGGCAAAACAAAGACAGACCCGGCCCCGCAACTGGACCCGAGCCTGGATATTGAAACCCGTATTGGTATGGCCAAGACGGTCCTGAACGCCATGTCACTGACGGAAAATTTCGCACGGATCGTGATGCTGGCGGGGCATGGCGCGGACGTGACCAACAACCCGCACGAAAGCGCGTTGCACTGCGGGGCTTGCGGTGGACATGCAGGCGACGTCAACGCGCGGCTTTTGGCAGGTCTACTGAACGATGCTGATGTAAGGACCGGATTGCGTGGGCAGGGGATAGAAATCCCTGCCGACACGGTTTTCCTGCCGGCGATGCATTACACCACGACTGACAGGGTCAGTTTGTTCGACCAGGACCTGCCCGAGGGTGACTGGTCCAGCGATCTGGAGCAGTTGAAAAACTGGCTTGCCGCCGCCGGGCAGCTCACCCGCGCCGAACGTGCGGCCCGTCTGCCGCGCGCGAACAAGTCCACCGATATTCAGCGGCGCGCGCAGGACTGGGCCGAAACCCGCCCCGAATGGGGTCTGGCAGGGTGTCGCGCCTTCATTGCCGCACCCCGCAACCGCACCGATGGGGCGGATCTGGAGGGGCAGGCTTTTTTGCATAATTACAATTGGCGCAAAGATGACGGGTTCGGTGTGCTGGAGTTGATCATGACCGCACCTGTCGTCGTCGTAAGCTGGATCAGCCTGCAATATTACGGGTCTACCGTTGCACCGCAGCTGTTCGGCGGGGGCAACAAGCTGTTGCACAACGTGGTTGGCGGCATTGGAGTGCTTGAAGGCAATGGTGGTGCCCCGCGTCCGGGCCTTCCATGGCAGTCGGTGCATGATGGCGAGCGTTTGCAGCACGATCCACTGCGCCTGTCGGTTATCATCGAAGCCCCACGCGAGGCGATGTCCGACATCCTGTCGCGCCACGCCGAGGTGCGCGCTTTGTTCGACAATGGATGGTTGCACCTGATCGCAATGGACGATCAGGGCAAGCTGTCCTGGCGTTACGATGGCGACTTGAAATGGTCTCCGATCCAGACCGGTTTGGATGCCGACCGAGCCATCGCGGCGGAGTAAGCCAAAAGGCAAACGAAAGGCGCCCAATTCCGGGCGCCTTTTTTCTGAACGCGCGTCGCATGTTTAAATCACGAGACTCTTTGAACACGGGCTGGATCACAACGCGTCCAAAGCTTCGCGACCGCAGTCAATCGTCGGGGCCCAGCACTTTGATCGCGCCCAGAAGGCGCGCGATTTCCTGTTCAGTGTTGTAATGACAAAAGGAGATGCGGATACAATCCGACAAGCCCAGCGGTGTGAGGACGTTTCCGGAGTAGTGGTCGGCTTTGCGCGTATGGGTTCGGATACCTTGTTGGTTCAAAATTTCCACCACATCTTCCGAAGCTTTTCCCTCGACCACGATGGAAACAAGCCCTTCTCGCGCGGGATTATCGGGCCCAGCCAGAATTGTGACGTGTTTCATCTCTCTCAGTCCCGGCAGGTTACCGGTGCCGTTGATTGCAGTGTTGGTCAGATGGGTTTCATAGTCACGGATGGCATGCCCTGCGGCTTCGATTCGTTTGCGCCGGTCGGTTTCGCCTGAGACTTCTCCGCCCAGCCAGTCGAAATACGACACGACATCTGACACCGTGGCGTATGAACCAGCGTCACGCGTTCCAAATTCCCAGGCCGTTGCTGGCGCGTCAATCAGCATATCATGCGGGATGCTGCCCATTCGGTCTGAAATCCAGGCGATGCCATATCCGTGGCGTGAAAACACTTTGTACGGTGAAATCACGTAGCCATCGACCTTGTAGCTATCCAAATCCAACTGTCCGTGGGCTGCGTGCTGGATGCCATCGACAATGATCATACAATCCGGCGCCACAGCCCTTATCGCTTTGGAAATCGCAGCTACATCCATGCCCATACCCGTCACGGGCGAAGCGTGAAGGATCGTTGCCACCGCCACGTCCGGGGTCATTTGCGCAGTGTAGTCCTCGGCCGTGACCAACCCGGTTGCGTTGTCATGCAGAACGTTCACATAGTCCAAACCGGCAATCTCGGCCCAGCGGCGTGCGGCGCTGCGGGTGGCGGGGTGTTCGATCGATGAGCCGATGACCTTGGCCCCCTTGGGCGCGGCGAGGCAAGCGGTACGGATCAAGCGGAACAGAAGCTCAGTACCGCTTTCCCCGGCGAAGAACTGCCCAGTCGAGGTGTTCATGAACACTGCCAAATCCGCTTTGGCCTTATCGATTACATTCTGCGTGCCTTGGCCTGCTGGGTTTATGCGCCCCGGATTGTCTGGAATAGCGGCATAGAAGGCCGAAGTCTCGACCACTGTCTTCAGCGTCAACGCACCGCCTGCGTTCTCGAAAAAGATCCGCTTACCTTGAAACGGGCAGTTTTCGACATGTGCAAACCGGTTTCGGATTGCGTCTATCAGAGCGGGGTTGCCGTGAATCATGTGTGAGTCCTTTAGGAAGTCGCAGCGCCACTATCGCCTTACCCGGCACCGTCGATCTTGAACAGATGTTTACACGCCGTACAGCCGGCGGGAATGCTGGTTCCGGATCACGGGCCAACATTCAGAATTGAGACAAACGAAAATCGCCTTACGTCAGAGCGAAAGAAATCGGATGTGAGGAGTGACGTTGCACGTCGTTTGGTTCAAGCGCGACCTACGGGTTCAAGACAACCGCGCATTGGCGCGGGCTGCCGCGCATGGCGCGGTTTTGCCGCTTTACGTGGCCGAGCCTGAGCTCTGGCGCGCGCCCGACATGTCTGGTCGGCAATGGAGCTTTATCGCAGAAACGTTGCACCAACTGCGCGCCGACCTGCACAAGCTGGGTCAGCCTCTTATCGTACGCACCGGCAACATTGTTGAAATCCTAAGCGACCTTCACCGGGATCACGGCCTGACCGCGCTCTGGTCACATGAAGAAACCGGTAATGATTGGACGTTTCAGCGCGACCTGCGTGTCGCAGACTGGTGCCGCGCGCACAGCATCCCTTGGAACGAGGTTCAGAATCACGGCGTCGTCCGGCGAATGAAATCCCGAAATGGATGGGCCGAGCGCTGGGATGCGTTCATGTCAGAGGCCATAACAAACCCTCCGAATCTTGGACCGCTGTCACTGGATGTAGGTGACATTCCGACCGCGGAAACACTTGGTCTTGCGCCTGATCACTGCCCGCTGCGTCAAAAAGGCGGGCGAGCAGACGGGCAAAGCCTGCTTGACAGTTTTCTGCAAAAGCGTGGCGAACCTTATCGTCGCGCGATGTCGTCGCCGGTTGAGGGCGAAACAGCCTGCTCTCGGCTTTCACCGCATCTGGCATGGGGCACACTCTCGGTGCGCGAAGTCGCTCAGGCGACATGGGCGCGGCAACGTGCGCTGCGGGACACTCCGCCAAAAGGAAAGTCATCTTGGCGCGGCTCTCTGACTTCGTTCAACGGACGGCTGCACTGGCATTGTCATTTTATCCAAAAGCTCGAGTCTGAGCCGAGACTTGAATATGAGAACCTGCATCGCGGCTACAAGGGAATCCGCCCATCTGCCCCGGATCAAGATAAGCTGGACGCGTGGGCCAAGGGTGAAACCGGTTTGCCGTTTCTGGATGCGTGCATGCGGTACCTGCGCGCAACGGGGTGGCTGAATTTCCGGATGCGATCGATGGTCATGGCAACTGCAAGCTATCACCTTTGGCTGGATTGGCGCGCTCCGGGGCTGCACCTTGCCCGCAGCTTCACCGATTATGAACCTGGCATTCATTGGAGCCAGGTTCAGATGCAATCCGGAACCACGGGGATTAACGCGGTTCGGATCTACAACCCGGTGAAACAGGGCCACGATCAGGACCCAACGGGGCGCTTTACCAGAAAATGGGTGCCCGAACTGGCCGCGATCCCCGATAGGTTTCTGCAAGTACCGTGGAAGGCGGAAAATGCCGCGGACGTGCTGGGGAAGGCTTATCCGGAACCAATCGTCGACCATATCGCAGCCGCCCGCGCAGCGCGAGAAGCGATCTGGGCTGTGCGAAAAGGCGAAGGCTTTCGGGTGGAAGCTGCTGCCATAGTGTCCAAACATGCCAGCCGAAAAAGCTCAACACGCAATCGGGGTGGACGCCGGAAAAAGGAACCAGATACCCAAATGTCCCTACCATTCGAGGATCAATAATGAAAATGCGGAAGAAATCAGATCTGCCCACTAAGATCTGCGTGACCTGCGGTCGACCATTCACGTGGCGGAAGAAATGGGCGCAAGTTTGGGACGAAGTACGCTACTGCTCGAAACGTTGCAGGCGTGCCGCATGACTACCGGGGACTTGTTCGAAACACAGGCCGATCATGCAAGGGCTGCAGAGTTTTCACCCACACGACAGGCCGGGCTTTTGCGGTTGGATCAGTTTGCTGCGCGTACAGGCAAGCACTATGCCAGCCAACGCAATTTCGACTTCGGTCCCGACAGACGCAGCAACGTTTCGGCTCTGTCCCCGTGGATACGGCACCGTCTGATCACAGAACAGGAGGTTCTGAACGCAACATTGGCGCGCCACTCATATTTAGCGGCCGAAAAGTTCGTTCAAGAAGTTTTCTGGCGCACCTATTTCAAAGGCTGGTTACAGCAGCAACCAAGTGTCTGGACGTCCTACAACGAGGGACTTCAACGCGCACTGGACGACGGTGCACGAACGACCGATTACAACGACGCCGTCGAAGGGCGAACAGGCATCGATTGTTTTGATCACTGGGTCCGCGAACTGATCAAGACGGGGTATCTGCACAACCATACAAGGATGTGGTTCGCTTCGATCTGGGTGTTCACATTGCGTCTGCCCTGGGAACTGGGCGCCGATTTCTTCCTGCGTCATCTGCTTGACGGCGACCCTGCGTCCAACACGCTGAGCTGGCGCTGGGTTGCCGGTTTGCACACCAAGGGGAAAACGTATCTCGCCCGGCCGTCCAACATCGCCAAATACACGAATGGCAGGTTCAACCCCGAGGGACAGTTGGCTAAGACGGCAGAGCCTTTGACGGAAGAGAACGCGCATCCTCGTGTTCCAGTGCCCTCGCCAGATGCCATGCCGGACGAAGGTTTTCTGCTTCTGGTGACTGAAGACGATTGTCAAATTGGTGCAACTTTGCCGCGCCAACCCAAAGCAGAGATCGGGCTACTTGCCACGCAACGACGATCACCTTTAGCGATCGAGCCAATTGTACAATCCTTTGCTGCGGGCGCGGTCTCGGATGCCGTTGGTGCGGTTGGGGCCGAAGATGAAAGCTGGGCTGAACAGATAATCGCAGCGGCCGAAACGGCAGGTGTAAAAACCGTTGTCACCGGCTTTGCACCTGTCGGACCAGTCGCCACGCAACTACAGAATGCGCGACTCGACCGTGCCGGACTAACGCTGTGTCAAATTCGTCGGGACTATGACAGCCTGGCGTGGCCACACGCGACGCGCGGCTTCTTTGGCCTGAAAAAGAAAATCCCCACTATTCTTAGGTCTTTAGATTACGCGGTCTAAAGCCTGTCCAATACCGCCCGCGCGCTGTCACGGTATTCTTTTTTCTTGTCCTCATCCATTTTGTCCCATGTGCGGTACACTTGACCAAGGCGCGGATTACCGCGCAGCTTATCTTCGTTGCGCAACAGAAAATCCCAATAGAGCGGGTTGAACGGGCATGCGTCGGACCCTGTCTTTTGTTTCACATCATAGCTGCAGTTGGCACAGTGATCCGACATCTTGTTGATGTAGTTTCCGCTGGCTGCGTAGGGTTTTGAACCCAGCAATCCGCCATCTGCAAACTGGCTCATTCCGATCACGTTTGGTGCCTCGACCCATTCGTAGGCGTCGGCATAAACAGCCAGATACCATTCATGCACTTCGTGCGGGTCGATACCGGCCAACATGGCAAAGTTCCCGGTCACCATCAGGCGCTGAATATGGTGCGCGTAAGCTTCTTCTTTTGTCTGTCCGATCGCGGCGGCCATGCACGCCATGTCTGTGCGCCCGGTCCAATAGAAATCCGGCAATGGCCGCTTTGCCCCGAAAAAATTCTGTTGCGTGTACTCTGGCCCGCTGTGCCAGTAGATGCCGCGCATATATTCGCGCCATCCGATGATTTGGCGGATATAGCCCTCGACCGCATTCAACGGGGCATCACAGTCGTGATAGGCCTGTGCAACGCGTTCGCAGGTTTCAAGCGGGTCAAGAAGCCCCACATTGATGTAAAGCGACAGAACCGAGTGATACAGGAACGGCTCGCCCTCTAACATCGCATCCTGATAGTCGCCGAAACGCGGCAAGGCCTGTTCCACAAACATCGTCAGTGCTTTCAGCGCGTCCGCACGCGTCACGCCAAACCAAAAAGGGCGCAAGGTTCCAAAATTATCGTCGAACCGGTCTTCGACCAGTTTCAGGACCTCTTCTGTTATGGCGTCGGGTTCTGTTTCCAGCGGCCGCGGCATGAAAAGGTCTGATTGGGCGGGTTTGCGGTTCTGGCTGTCATAGTTCCACTTGCCGCCTTCCGGAGCGTCTCCGTCCATCAACAGCCCGGTTTTGCGTCGCATTTCGCGGTAGAAGTATTCCATCCGCAACTGCTTGCGCCCCTTGGCCCAGTCGCGAAACTCGGCATGAGAGGCTACAAACCGGTCGTCATCCAACATTTCCAGTTCGGTCTGCGCGTCTTTGGACCAATCCGACAATACAGCCTTCAGTCGAAATTCTCCCGGCTCTGTCATCAGCACATGGTCGATGCCGTGATCTTTCACGGCGCGCGCAAGTTCACCGGGCAGATCGCCGCTATTGTCGGGGTCGTCCAGTTTTACATATCTCACCGACCACCCAGCGTCTTCCAATTCGGCTGCGAAATGACGCATGGCGGAAAACACGAACGCAATCTTCTTTTTGTGATGCGGGACATAGCTCGCTTCGTCCTGCACCTCTGCCATGAGGACAATATCACGGTCAGGCTTTCCGGCGCGCAAAGAGGAGATATCAAGGCTGAGTTGATCGCCCAAAATCAACAGCAGTCGGGCGTCTTTGGCGGCTGACGAGTTTGTTTTCATCCACGGGAGATAGTTCGGCTATGGCTATGAGCAACTCGTAACCAGCCTTCGGAGGCGGGACAGATTGGTTGTCAGGGCTCGTCAGTGACTTCACCTCGTCGCAGAGGATCGCAAAGGCGCCGTCGCCGATCGGCAAAGCGCGAAGTGAACTAACCTGAAGTCAGTAAAAAGAGAAAAGTCTAATCAATTTCCGATCAAACCAAAGGACGACGTTAAGCGATAAATTAACACCTGAGCTGAAAAAAGGAGGAAATGCGGCGGGCAGACCCCTGCGCGATAACTGTTGGAGAACAAAATGAAGATGATTTTGTCGCCAAAACTGGCGTTGAAACTTCCACTCACGATTGTAGGGTTTTGCGCATTGGTTACCGTTGTGTTGGTGACATTAAGCGATCTCCGATTTCGGGATACAGCCCTAACAAACGTCGAAGAACACTTCAAAACGTTGGTTTTGGAACGTGAAGCAACGTTGCAAAGCTGGTTGGAAGGCTTGGATGCGGATGTTTTGGCCTTGGCGGCGGTCCCTTCTACATCGACGGCTCTGGAATGGTTCTCAGCAACCTGGAGCGCGTCAGAGGGCGACCCAAGGCAAGCCCTGACCACAGCCTACATTTCAGGAAACCCATATCCCGTCGGCGAGCGTCAGTTATTGAGCAAAGCCGAAGGGTCTGAAGTGTACCACATGCACCACGGTCGTTATCATCCCCCCTTTTTGTCGATCGTTGATTCCAAGGGATTCTATGATGTTCTGCTGGTTAGCCCGCAGGGGGATGTTGTTTACTCGGTAAAAAAAGAAAAAGACTTTACAACCAATTTGCTGAACGGGCGTTTCAGGGACTCGGGGCTTGGGCAAGTCTTCAGGGATGCGGCAACCGACGCACCCGGCACTGTTCACTTTTCAGACCTGTCTCCTTACGAGCCAAGCAATAACGTTCCGTCCAGTTTTGTCGCGACGAAGGTCATCAACGAAAACGGCGACTATGTCGGTGTTCTGGTCATTCAGGTGCCAATCGCCATGTTGGAAGGCATTGTTAACAACCCGGTTGGTCTAGGTGAAACCGGTGAAGTCCTTCTTGTCGGAGAAGATTACAATACACGCATTGCGTCACGATTTGAGAATGGTGTGAAGGTTCTGGAGAAAGTGCCGTTCAGCGAGCAGATTGAATTCGCGTTGAGCGGCAACACCAGCTTTTTCCCCAATGCAACCGGTATCAACGGCGACAGAGTTGCCTCTTATGTGTCCTCGATCGTTTTTCACAACAACCGCTGGGCTTTGGTTGCCGAGCAATCGCTGGATGAAATTCTGGCGCCTGTAAGGGCGGAACGAAATTTCCAGATTTTGGTTTCAATTGCCTGCGCACTAGTTCTTTCGGTGGTCGGTTGGCTTTTTGCCCGTACAATTACCGGACCCATCAATTCGCTTCGCCATACAATGGAACAGGTGACCCAAGGCGATCTTGATGTCGAAGTGCCTGAGGCAACGCGCCGCGACGATTTTGGAACGATCGGAAGGACACTTGTCCGAATGCGCGATGACCTGCGTGAAGCTCGGAAGGCCGAAGAGGAACGTAACCAGCATCAGCGTGAGCAAGAAGAAGTGGTCAAAGAACTGAGTATAGGTCTGCGACGTTTGTCTGCTGGCGATTTCTCGCAACCCATCACGGTACCGTTCCGGTCCGACCACGAACAGCTTCGTCAAGACTTCAACACAACAATGCAAACGCTGAATGCAACCGTGGTCGAAGTGATCAACACGTCTAACAGTATCCGCCAGGGCGCGGCTGAGATATCGCAGGCTTCCGAAGACCTTTCACACCGGACGGAAAGCCAGGCTGCAACGCTCGAGCAGACTGCAGCCGCACTGGATGAAATGACTGCAAGCGTAAAATCCGCGGCTGAAGGTGCAAAGTCGGTCGAGGTGACGATGACAGAGTCGCGCAAGGAAGCTGAAGACAGTGGGGCAGTGGTCCAGAACGCTGTCGCAGCGATGACGGAAATCGAAGAATCCGCAAGCCATATCAGCCAGATCATCGGTGTCATTGACGACATTGCGTTCCAAACTAACCTGCTGGCTTTGAACGCCGGGGTCGAAGCTGCACGCGCAGGCGACGCGGGGCGTGGCTTCGCGGTTGTCGCCTCTGAAGTTCGGGCCTTGGCGCAGCGCAGTTCCGAAGCTGCAATGGAAATCAAGACACTCATCGGCAATAGCTCCAAGCAGGTTGAACGTGGCGTGGATCTTGTCGGGAAGGCCGGGGACGCGCTCAATAGAATTGTGGATAGGGTCGGTCACATCTCTCAGATGGTGTCGGAAATCGCCGATGGTGCAGCGGAACAGTCCACAGGGCTGGGTGAGATTAACATCGGTGTAACTCAGCTGGACGAAGTTACACAGCAGAACGCTGCCATGGTTGAAGAGTCTTCTGCTTCAAGTCACCTGTTGAATTCGGATGCGGCAAAACTGTCTGAACTTGTGGCCCGGTTCCGAGTTGAAACTGAATTTGATGACCCACAGTCCACAGTTGTCGAGATCAAGCGCCCAACGGCCCACGGTGCAGATTGGGGCCCGAACACCAAAGTGGAAGCACGGCCAATCGCAGTCAATGGCCAATTGGACGGCCCTGAGGTCTGGCAGGAGTTTTGAAATTGTTTGGCCCCTTTCCCCGCGCTTTGGGCGAAAGGGGCCATTGACGCCAAATGCAGTGTGGGTGTTTGAAAGTGAAAAATATCTTGGTCGTGAGCACTGATCCCTTTTGGGCGACGCGCTTGAAAAGTCAGTTCGGCGAAGTGGCGCCCGGCGTTCGGATTCTCATAGTGGACAATCTTATGGCGGCCTACGCAACGAGTGAGGAGCTGCAGCCTTCGGCTGTCATTATCGAGCAGGGATTTACAGATATTCCAGAGTTCGAAACTATGAAGACACTGTTTCATGAGTTAAAATCCGTTTGCGTATACGTTGGAGAAAAAGGATCTGCCAAAACGTCCGCAGGTCCACGGGTTTTCCGCAAAAGCGACACAGCCGCCTCGTACGTGTCGTGGATCAAAGAAGCAAAAAACGCGACGCACAAGAAACGTCCCAAAGACTCGTCGAAAAGTAATAAGGATTCCAAGATCATTATCATCGGGTCTTCGACGGGCGGGGTAGATGCACTGAGTACGATCCTCAAACGTTTTCCTGCCGATTGCCCACCGACAGTCATTGTTCAACACACGGGTGAAGACTTTGGCGGGGGGTTGATTGACCTTTTGTCGCGGCTTTGCCCCGCGCGCGTGGTTGCGGCCCAAAACGGTTTGGTTTTGGAATCCGGTCTGGTGTGCATTGCTGCTGGCTACAGGCAACATCTTGAATTGAGCTCGGGCACGCCACTGCGCGCAAGACTGACGGAAGGACCGCCTGTGTCAGGGCATGTTCCTTCCGTGGATAAAGTGTTCTTGTCCGCTCGCCCCATAGCTTCAAGAGTGGTCGCAGCCGTTTTGACAGGCATGGGGCGGGACGGGGCCGAAGGGTTACTGGCGCTTCGACGGGCGGGTGCCGCCACCTTTGTTCAGGATGAGCGCAGCTCGGTCGTTTATGGTATGCCGCGCGCTGCCTGGCAGCTTGGGGCAGCCCAACGTCAGGTGCCTCTTGTCCGAATGGCGTAAACGCTGTTGGGCGCAAGCTCAATTCAAAAATGAGAATAGGAACTGCATTGACGGACTATCTCGAAAAAGCGCCCGCAGTTGGCGTGCTGCAGGGCGAGTTCAAAGTGACTCACAAGGCCGACGTAGTCTTTTCTACGATATTGGGATCGTGCATTTCAGCGTGCTTGTATGACGTGAGGGAAGGAGTTGGTGGAATGAACCACTTTCTTCTTGCCGCAGGTTCGGTCGAGGATCAAAGCAGCCGCTACGGTATCAACGCTATGGAGCTTTTGGTCAATGGCATCCTGAAACTCGGTGGGACACGCAGCAATCTTCGTGCCAAGATCTTTGGCGGTGGCAACATGCTTCCCAATCTACCCGATGTCGGAGCGGAAAATACAAACTTCGTTCAAAGGTACTTAACCGAAGAAGGGATTGAGTGTGTTTCGTCATCGGTTGGCGGAAACAAAGCACGGCGCATTCGGTTTCACCCTGCTAGCGGACGTGTGAAGCAGGTGTTTGTGACAAGTCACCAATATCCCGCGATTGATGAGGAAAATCGTAAAGCGGCTCAGCCTCAAAAAAGTCAGCTTGTGCTGTTTTGAGGTCGACTTGCGCACACGATACTAACGAGAACTAAGTTTTATTTGCAGGTTAGCATCGTTCATCAATAAGAGGCACGAAAATCGAGGTGATGACCAACCCCATAGAATTCCCCTGTCTCGATTGAGTCCTCTTAACCCCTAAGCCCAAAGTGAGTTTAAAGAGTCATTTACTTTGGCGCAAATCTTTCGCGTGAAAAAGAAACCGGATGGCTGGCTACAGATGACGCCAGTCTGCCAACAGTAGAACGGTCGTTTCGCGCGTTCATCTCGTATCCAGCAGAAACCAACGCGGCCAGCATCTGAATTAATAAAGTTTAGGCACAAGTCGAATGCCCACCAAAGGCCAGCGCTTAGATACCGATACACCCTGACCCGGTCACTATTGTTACCCAGAAAAAACGTCCTCGTGTTAATAGTGGGCTTTTTTCACAAAGGGATGCCAACAAGGCGTGCAACAAGCTCCAAGCCGTTCTTCGCGTCCATTTTCTTTAACAGCCGAGCCCTGTGCACTTCGGCTGTTCTAGGAGAAATTCCCAATTCATGTGCGATTTCCTTGGTCGTGACGCCGCCAATCATCAGCTTTGCAACTTGCCTTTCCCGTAATGTCAGACCTGTACTTGGGCGGACCTCTGATAAATCTGAAAACGTCCAGACTGCTTTGTTGAACGGTGTATCGGGTGTCAGCGATTGGCCCCTTACCCGGCACCAGAACAATTCTCCCGAAGCGCGCCGCATGATCCGTTCATCAGCGTAACGACCTCCCCCCACCATTTTTCGCAGCCCGACTCTTCCGATATGGTCGAACTCAGCAACTGACGGGTAAAGGCGCGACAGCGAGGTGTTGTGCAACTCATCCGGGTGATAGCCAAACATCTCCGCAAAACTGGGATTGCAGCGCCGAATGATCCTGTCCTCGGAATAGATCAGCCCGACCGGCGCGTTCTCGAAAGCGATGTCAGCCAGACCCGTCATGTATATCCTTTACGTATTTTACCGGAATTGGCGTAGCCCCGATCCACGTAGTATTCATTGCCGCAATAAGGGAGGCAAGCATGGATGCAAAGATCGTTGGCTGGGGCCACACCCGTTTTGGTGCGCTCAAGGACAAAAGCTTTGAAGACCTGATCATCGACGCCGCGCGCGAGGCGCTTGATCACGCGGGGCTGTCCCCCGGGGACGTTGACGCAATTTGGCTGGGGCATTTCAACAACGGGCTGGTGCCGGATGCCTTTGGGTCGTCACTGGTGTTGGGACTTGATCCAGCTATGCGGTTCATTCCAGCGACGCGGGTTGAAAACGCCTGTGCGTCCGGCTCTGCTGCGATCTATGCTGCGCGCGATGCCATCCGGTCTGGGCGCGTGCGCCGGGCGCTGGTGGTCGGCGCGGAAAAGATGACTGATCGAGATACAAAAGGTGTTACCGAAGCCTTGGCCGGCGCCTCTTATCAGGCCGAAGAGGCCGGAGTATCATTTCCGCAAATCTTTGCGCGCTTTGCTCAGTCTTACTTTCAGGCCTACGGCGATCAGTCTGCCGCTCTGGCGGGGATAGCAGCCAAGAACCACAAGGCTGCATTGGACAATCCGTTGGCGCATTTGCAAAAAGATCTGGGGTTTGCCGCTTGCAACACGATTTCGGATAAAAACCCGATGATCGCATCCCCGCTGCGAATGACAGACTGTTCTTTGGTCAGTGATGGCGCTGCTGCAATGGTCATGGTTGCCGACGATCTGGTCGGCGACTTTCCTCGCGCAGTCGGGTTTCGGGCGGCCGTTCAGATGAATGACGTCCTTCCGATGTCGCAACGTGATCTGACTGAACTGACCGCAGCGAAACACACCTTTGCTGCTGCGTTTGCTGAGGCGGGTATTTCCGTGGAAGATCTTGATCTGGCCGAGGTTCATGACTGTTTCACCATCGCCGAGTTGCTTATCTACGAAGCCATGGGCCTTGCCCCCAAAGGGCAGGGCGGGCGGCTGGTCAAAGACGGGGTGACGGCACGCGGTGGGCGATTGCCTGTCAACTTGTCGGGCGGATTAAAGGCCAAGGGGCATCCGGTGGGTGCGTCGGGTGTCTCGATGCATGTTCTTGCTGCTCGGCAAGTCACTGGGTCTGCCGACGCCATGCAGGTTCCCGGTGCGCAACTGGCGGCTGTGTTCAATATGGGCGGTTCGGGCGTGGCGAACTATTGCTCAATCCTGGAGGCCGTCGCATGAACCCGGCGATCTGGTTAGAACGAACGGCGAAGCGGATGCCCCAGTCACCGGCGCTGTTTCGTGCCGACGAGTGCGTGGCAGACTACGCAGAGTTTGCCAAACGTGCGGCGGCTTTGGCTGCAGCGTTGAAAGCGCAGGGTATTCGAAAGGATGACCGGATTGCGCTGTTCTGTGGAAACCGAACCGAGTATCTTGAGGCGCTTTATGGCATTTGGTGGTTGGGGGCGGTCGCGGTGCCGATCAACGCCAAGCTGCACGTAAAAGAAGCCGCCTGGATCATTGCGGACTCGGGCGCGCGCATGGTTTTTGTCGATAAGAAAACATCCCAGGATTTGGCCGATTGTCTGCCGGATGATGTCGTGTCCCTGTCTTTCGACAGTGCTACTTTCCAGAACCTGCGAAATATGTCGGGGTCCGACGCTCCGACTTTGCGGGACGCCGACGATCTTATCTGGTTGTTCTACACGTCTGGAACGACCGGTCGCCCCAAAGGCGTGATGATCACAGCTGGCAATCTGACCTCAATGACGCTGACCTACTTCGCGGATGTGGATGAAGTCCGGCCTGAAGATGCGATCGTTTATGCCGCACCGATGAGCCACGGCGCAGGTATTTACAACTTCATGCACGTGCTGCGAGGTGCGCGGCATGTGGTGCCGCAAAGCGGTGGGTTTGATGCGGCTGAAATCCTTGGTCTTGCCTCGCAGATTGGTTCAGTGTCCATGTTTGCGGCTCCGACCATGGTAAAGCGATTGGTCGATACCGCGCGCGCGTCCGGGCAGTCCGGCGAAGGCTTGCGGACCATCGTTTATGCCGGCGGTCCCATGTACGAGGCAGATATTCTTGAGGCGACGGAAGTCCTTGGGTCCCGTTTTGTGCAGGTGTATGGCCAGGGTGAATGTCCCATGGGTATTTCTGTGTTGCCGCGGGGGGATGTGTCGGACAGAACGCATCCACGCTGGCGCGAACGCCTGAATTCCGTGGGGTATGCGCAAGCCGAGGTTCAGGTCTCAATCGTCGATACAGAGGGTCACGAGGTGCCTGTTGGGGAAATTGGCGAAATCGTGGTTCGTGGTCGTACGGTTATGAAGGGCTATTGGCAAAATCCGGAAGCTACGCAAAAAGCTATACGCAATGGCTGGCTATGGACCGGTGACATGGGCCGCATGGATGAAGACGGCTATGTGACCATGCAAGATCGCTCCAAGGACATGATCATCACCGGCGGGTCGAATGTGTATCCGCGCGAAGTTGAGGAAGTCTTGCTTTCACATCCCAGAGTGCAAGAGGTCGCCGTTGTGGGCCAACCAGATAGCGAATGGGGTGAAATCGTTGTTGCCTTTGTTGTTTGCCGTAGTGGCGAGCAAGTGGACGAAAATGATCTGGACGCAATGTGCCTGGATCGGATCGCCCGCTTCAAACGGCCAAAAATCTATCGCTTTACCAGTTCTTTGCCCAAGAACAACTACGGCAAAATACTGAAAACTGAACTACGCGCCACGTTGCAGAAGGATGCAATCTAATGAGTCAGCTTAAGGGAAAAACTGCGCTTGTTACGGGGTCGGTCCAAGGCATTGGTCTTGCTATCGCAAAGTCCCTTGCGGGTGCCGGGGCGCGCATCGCATTTCATGGCTTGGCAAGCGCAGATGACGTCGACGCCACAGCGCAGGTTTTGGAAGATGCCGGCAGCCCAGAGGTCCGGTTCTTCGACGCAGACATGCGCGACGTTTTTGCGATCGAAAAGATGATGAGTGATGTCGCGGATTGGGGCGGGGCAGACATACTTGTCAACAACGCTGGGATCCAAAAGACCGTAGGCCTCGCAGAGGCCGACGCCGCCACTTGGGACGCTGTATTGGCAGTCAATCTGTCTGGTGCTTTTCACACGATGCGCCTTGCCATGCCAACGATGGGTGAACGTGGCTTTGGCCGGGTGATTAACATTGCATCGGTCCACGGGCTTGTCGCCTCGGTAAACAAGGCCCCTTACGTTGCCTCCAAGTTCGGGATCGTCGGGTTAAGTAAAGTGGCTGCGTTGGAATATGCACGTGCCGGTAACAAACAAAGCGGTGGAGTGACGGTCAACTGCATTGCTCCGGGTTGGACTGAAACAGCGATCATAGAACCCCAAGTAGAGGCTCGTGCGGCTCAGTTCGGTGGGGATCGCGAAAAAGGGATTGCCGACCTTCTTGCGGAAAAACAACCGTCGCGCCGCACATCTGACCCCTCTGAAATCGGCGCGCTGGCCCTTTGGCTATGTGATCCGATCGCGCATAACGTGACGGGAACAACTATTCCCGTCGATGGTGGGTGGACGTCGCAATAAAGGCTTGGCAGTGCGATAACCGTAGGCAGGGCTGAGGTGCACTCGCTTTACCTTGCCTGCGTGTTTCGATTTGGCTGGGTCGCGCCGACCACCGGAATACTGAACGAGGTCAGCGGGCTTATCGGGTTGCAAGCTCATCAACGGTAATTTGCAAATTAGCGGAGCGAGCTGTTTCGAATTTCAAGTGAAAAGCCGAGGTCGACTTGCCTGTCCTTGGCGCCCGCGCCGCCGTCGACCAATATTTTCCCGGCCTTGGCGCCCATATCGTAAAGCGGTGTTCGTACGGTCGAGATCGTGGGAACGCATTGCGACGTCACACCAAGATCATTGAATCCACAGATCCCAAGCTCGGTCGGAACCCTGATGCCGCGACGCTGACATTCGAACAAGACGCCAAGCGCAAGGTCATCATTGTTGCAAAACACTGCGTCGCATTCCGGGTACTGGGTTGTCAGCTTGCCAAAGAGAATGGCGCCGATGTTCACGTCGGACGGCCGGTTGGTGACCACGACAGCCCGCTCATCGTACATACCGGCGTTCTGCAACGCCTTTCGGAACCCAGCGAGGCGTTTTTGCGAGCGCGGGTCCATTTGCGCGCCCAAAAACCCAATGTTGCAGTAGCCTTTGTCGATCAAATGGTTCGCAGCCGCAAAAGCCGCGTCTTCATGAGAAAACCCCACGATTTGATCGATCGGCGCGTCACTTAGGTCCATGATCTGCACCACCGGCACCCCGACATTGGCCAACATCTGCCGGGTTTCATTCGTCTGTTCGATACCGGCAAGGATAACCCCTTTTGGCGCCGGATTAAGGAAGGATCGCAGCACGCGTTCTTCTTCGATCGGGTCGTAACCCGTGTTGCCGATCTGTAGGGTCAAGCGCGTATGTTTAAGCGCATCCTCAATTCCGCGCAGAACATCCGTGAACACATTATTGGAAATGGACGGGATCATGACGACGATAGAGTTGGTCTCGCTCGATGCCAGCGTTGACGCAGACTGATTGGGTACATAACCCAGCTTGCGCACCGCCGCATCGACTTTCGCCCGTAGCGAGTCGGACACCTTCTCGGGTGAGCGAAGCGCGCGCGACACCGTGATTGCGCTAACTCCTGCTTCTTTTCCAACATCTACCAAAGTTGGCTTTGTCATCGCTTCTGACCCTGTTTTTAAAGGAAATTATATAATCAGAAAAATCTGATTGCAAAATGATTGCGCAATCATTAATGATCATGCTTAGCAGGAGGAACGTGAATGAGCGGCGAATGTGGCCTGACTTTGGTCGTGATGGGGGTTTGCGGTGTCGGCAAAACCTCGGTCGCGCGGGCATTGGCTGATCGCATGTCAGGGCTTTATGTCGAGGCCGACGAGTTCCATCCGCCAGAGAACATTGAGGCCATGCGGCGTGGCGTGCCATTGAACGACGCGATGCGGGGTCCATGGCTCAGAGGGATCGCTCGTGAGGTCAGACAACAGCACGAGGCAGATAGTGACAAGGATATCGTTGTTGCCTGCTCAGCGCTCAAGCAATCCTATCGTGACATCCTGAGATCAGATTTGCCAAACGCGAAATTCGTCTTTCTGACTGCCCCGCGAGACGTTATAGCCGAGCGCATGACGGCCCGGACCAACCACTTTATGCCGCTCACGTTGCTGGACAGCCAGCTTGCCGATCTGGAACCGCCGACAACGGCCGAGGATCACATCGCCTTGGATGCCAGCCTAAGCCAAGGCCGCATCGTCGATGACGTTTTAGCCAAACTTAATCGGGCCACCCACGACGGGGGGCCATGCCTGACGGAAATTCAACAGGAGGAGACCTAACCATGACATTTCTGAAAACCATTGCCGCCACTGCGGTTGTGGCCTGCACGGCGACGGCCGGACTGGCCGCAGACTTTGCGCTGCGCTTTCAGTCTTCGGACCCATCGGGCAACCCCAACTTCGTGCTGCAGCAGCAGTGGGCCGAGCGGGTTGGCGTTCTGACCGGCGGCCGCGTCACGGTCGAGATGCTGCCGGTGGGTTCCATTGTTCAGCATACCGAAACACAGGACGCTGTCGCCTCGGGCATCATTGATGGGCACGTGACTGACACGTCGTACTTCGCGGGCAAGGATGCTGCTTTCAGCCTGATCGCAAACCCGGTTGGCGCCTATGGCTCGCCTTCCGAGATGCTGAACTTCATCGAATACGGCGGCGGTAAAGAGCTCATGAATGATCTCTTGAACCCCTATGGTCTGCAGTTCATCGGCGCAACCACACCGGGCCTTGAGGCATTCATCTCGAAAGTGCCGCTTGATGGCGTTGATGACCTGAAAGGTTTGAAGATGCGCGCGCCCGAAGGTCTGGTGCAGAATGTGTTCCTGGCTGCGGGAGCCGCTCCTGTGAACCTGCCGGGGTCCGAAGTGTTCACGTCGCTGGACAAGGGCGTCATCGACGCGGCGGATTACACCGTATTCTCGACCAACCACCAGCAGGGCATGCATGATGTGGCAGGCCACCCGGTCTACCCCGGCTTCCACTCAATGCCGCTGGTCGAAGTATCGATCAACAAGGGAACATGGGACAGCATGTCGCCGGATCTTCAGGCGATCCTTGAAATGTCGGTGCGTGACTTTGCGCGTGACATGACCAGCCAGCTGGCCATGCGAGACGCGGTCGCCGTGGCCGAAGCCATCGCCGATCCTGACATCACCGTACACAACTGGTCCGCGGAAGAGCGCGCCAAATTCCGCGCGATCGCCAAGTCGCAGTGGGCAGAAATCGCAGGAAAATCGGATAACGCGCAGCGCGTATACGACGTACTGTCAGCATATCTGGTCGAACAGGGGCTGTTGGCTGAATAACCCCGACCTAACGTAACATTGGGCCGACCCGACCACAGCCGTCGGGTCGGTCTTCAAGTTGGAAAAAGCAAATGGCACATCAGACCGAAGCCAAAGAAAACAGGCAGGAATCGATACCCGAGGCCGGAGTTTTGGGTCGTCTGGTAACGCGTCTGGGCGATGTATTCGCAATCGCTATCGTCCTGTCCGCCTGTGCCTTGATTTTCGAAGTGGTCATGCGCTACGGCTTCAACGCTCCGACCAAATGGGCGCATGAAACGGTGATCTTCCTGACAGCGATTACCTTTGTGTTCGGTGGCCTGTATGCGGCTGCGACCAACAAGCACATTCGCGTCGTTCTTATCTATGACCTTTTGACGCCACAGCTTAGGCGCGCTTTCAACATCGGCATCTCGCTTGTTTGTGCGACCGCTACAGCCTTGTTTTCCTGGGCTGCATGGCTCGTTGTTCAGCGTGCAGTCTGGACGCCGGCGGGTGAGTTCCGTCTTGAAACCTCAGGTTCCGCATGGGATCCGCCAACACCGGGTCTCATGAAACTGTTTCTTATGGGCATCCTGATCCTGATGTCCGTTCAATTCGCTGTTCTTGCCGTAAATTACCTGAGGCGGAAATGACCGAGCTGCTTGCCCTGATTCCCGATCTCAAGTCACTTGGGATCGAAACCGCGACGCTGTTGATGTTCGGCTCGCTTCTGCTTTTGCTGCTGACCGGCATGCCGCTTGCTTTTGTGACGCTGCTGGTGGCGCTGATTTTTGCTCTGGGTTGGTTTGGACCAAACGCGATCCCGTTGATCGTCAGCCGAATCTTCAGCTTTGTGAATTCGTTTGTTTTTGTTTCAGTGCCGATGTTCGTTCTGATGGCGGCGATCCTCGACCGTTCCGGCATTGCGCGCGATCTGTTCGATGCAATGCGTATCGTCGGCGGACGCTTGCGCGGCGGCGTGGCGATACAGACCTTGCTGGTCGCAGTGGTTCTTGCGGCGATGTCCGGCATCATCGGTGGCGAAGTCGTGCTTTTGGGCGTGATTGCATTGCCTCAGATGCTGAGGCTGGGCTACGACCGACGCCTGGCCATCGGCGTTTGCTGCGCGGGTGGCGCATTGGGCACCATGATCCCGCCATCGATCGTTCTGATCATTTATGGTCTGACCGCCAGCGTATCAATCGGCGACCTGTTCACCGCGTCCTTCCTGCCGGGCCTGATGCTCGCCGGCATGTATGCCGCCTACATTCTGTTCCGTGCCTATACCAACCCCGAAGTTGCGCCCATTCCGGAACCGGACGAAATTTCTACGGCCGAAAAGCTGCGCTTGCTCAAGGGGCTGGTTCTGCCGGTTCTGGTTGTGATCTTTGTTCTGGGTTCGATTTATGGCGGTATCGCCAGCGTGACCGAGGCCTCTGCCGTGGGTGTGTTGGGTGTGACGCTTTCGACCATGATCCGGCGTGAGTTCACATTTTCCCTGATCCTGGGTGCTGCGCGTCAAACGCTGGCTACCGTCGGAATGATCGTCTGGATTGGTATCGGAGCATCGGCCCTGGTGGGTGTGTTTAACCTGATGGGTGGCATCCGATTTGTGCAGGCGCTGATCACGGGGATTTCTGACAACCCGACCGTTGTGATCCTGTTCATGATGCTGATCCTGTTTGTGCTTGGCATGTTCTTGGACTGGGTAGGGGTGGCTCTTCTGACCATGCCGATCTTTGTTCCAATCGTGACAAGCCTGGGCTATGACCCGATTTGGTTTGGTGTCCTGTTCGCCATGAACATGCAGGTCAGCTTTTTGTCGCCACCCTTTGGGCCAGCTGCCTTTTACCTAAAAAGTGTTGCGCCACCTGATATCAGTCTGGGCGAGATTTTCCGCGCGCTGCTGCCGTTCATCATGCTTCAGATCACCGCAGTCGGCTTGCTGATCCTGTTCCCCGGCATCGCAATCCACTAGGCAACCCGGGAATAAGACGAAAGACCCCTAAATGAGCACTACGCATTTTGGCCTTTATGGTCTGGGCACGATGGGTTCGGCCTTGTCGTTGAACATTGCCGAAAAGGGCTATGGCCTGCATGTCGCCTCTTTTGTAGCTGAAGATACGGACAAGTTTCTGGCCCGTGCGGACTGTCTTGGGGATGCCTTTACCGGCCACCGCAGTCTCGCGGACATGGTCAAGTCAATGCCGTCGCCAAGGGCGATCATATTGCTTGTACCGGCGGGGCAGGCGGTGGACGATTCGATCACCGAGGCGCAGCCGTATCTGCAACCCGGTGATGTGATCATTGACGCAGGGAACGCCAATTTCCACGACACGCGGCGCCGCGCAACGATGCTCGAGAAACAGGGACTGGCCTATTTGGGTATGGGTGTTTCCGGCGGCGAGCACGGAGCAAGAACCGGTCCAGCCATGATGGTCGGCGGAACCGAGGCCGTCTGGAACGGCGTTCGTCCGATGCTCGAAGCGATTGCCGCAGATTTCCAGGGTGAACCGTGCGTTGATCGGGTTGGCCCTGACGGCGCGGGCCATTTCGTCAAGACCGTGCATAACGGGATCGAATATGCCGACATGCAGCTCATCGCCGAGGCATACGGGCTGATGCGTCACGGGGCGGGGTGGTCTACCACGCAGATTGCGGACCTGTTCGACGATTGGAACAAGGGTGTCCTGAAAAGCTATCTGATGGAGATATCCGCCACGGTTCTGCGTACCCATGACCCGGATAGCGGCCAGCCCTTTGTGGATCTGATCGTCGACAGTGCCGGCCAGAAAGGAACTGGCCGGTGGACGGCTATTGAAGCCCTAACCCAGGGTGTTTCGGTGTCAACCATCGAGGCTGCGGTTGGCGCGCGGGTTTGGTCAGCGGACCGCAATGGCCGGGCAACAGGTGCTGCGCTGTTTGCACAGCCACGCGCCAAGGTCGATCTGGACCCGGCGGTGCTGCATCAGGCCGTCCTTGCGACGCGTATCGTCTGCCACAGTCAGGGTTTCGATTTGTTGCAAGCTGCGTCTTGCGAATTCGACTGGGCTATGGACCTCGCGCGTTGTGCCGAGATTTGGCGGGCGGGCTGTATCATCCGTTCAGATCTTTTGGATGAAATAGCTACCGCCTTGCGCGGTCGTGACCGGGATGACACTTTGGCCTTCTGCCCTGAATTTGCGGATGAGCTTGCGTTGTGTCTTCCCGCGCTGCGCCAGATCGTCACCACGGCTATCGCCGCGGCCCAGCCGGTTCCGGTCATGATGGCGGCCCTAGGCTGGTTGGACGCAATGAGCCAAGCGCGCGGAACCGCCGATTTGATACAAGGTCAACGGGACTTTTTCGGCCGCCACGGGGTCGCGCGTGTCGATAAACCCGGCGTCTTTCATGGGCCTTGGAGTGACGGGACCTAAACCGGGATACAAATCGCAGAGACGCCAAGGCTAACGCCGCGGCCTGTCTGCGCGTGATCAAACCACCTCCAAGACATCCCAGAGCCGAAAGGCGCTGTCAAACAGCAGTTTCTATCTGCGTGTCCTTCGCCAGTTGAACGGCTTCAAGCCGCCGTAACTCTTCCAACGCACAACTTTGATCGCCTGTCTTGGCCAAAGCAGTGTTGTAGGCCCGCAGAACGGAACGTGGCCTCCAGGGTAAGGCCGCCTGCGAAACCCAAGACCGCAAGATCGGTGGAAGACGATCGAATTCGCGCATGGGGTTTTCGCGGCGACGTCGTTTACGTAGCTTTGTCTGACCAAGGTTTCGGCCCATCAGTCGGCCTCATCAAGATCAAAAATTGGATCAAGCACCAGAACAAGCCGCGTTTCACCCGTACCGGCGATTGGGGGCGAGCGATGTCGCAGACCCAATGGCGGGTTCTGCGGCCAGAGCGTGCCGCGCATGACCATCGGAGCTCCGGTCGCGACAGTGAATACGCGTTCTGGGTCTTCACCGTCGGTTGGAACACCATATTGCGTGCCGGTACCCCGGTAGGTGCAGATAAGGCGCGCGTGAATGGCGTCGATGTGGAATTTTCGGCAAGCGTTCGTACTGATTACATCCAGCCGAACACGCAGATAAGGTACCCGCATGAAGTCGGCAAAGCGCGTGGCCAGATCAGCGATATCGTGTTCCAGCCATCTGCGTTGGACCGTGTCGTCCATACCAGCGATATCGCAGAGATGCCCGACTGCATCGCGGACTGCGGTGGGTCGCAAAACAAGCCGCCCCTTGGGCAGGTGCATGGGATCAAGCCCGTCAATCCATGTCTGAAACTCTGGAGACAGCTGCCGTCGCCAGATTGTGGCGGCGCACTCCGGCCTCTTGATCTTTGCCAAGCCGTCCGGAGTGTCGGTGACGCCGACACCCGCGGCGGCGCTCTTTATTTCAGTGCGGATAATGCTCACGCGGCATCCTCCACCTTTCGCCATACCGGGAATGGATCGGGTAGATCGGTTGGAAGAGAGTTTGGCCCGGGCGCTGCATCTTCTGACAAAAAGCAGGCGTCTAGCCGCGATTTCAACGTTGGCCAGTCAATCCCAGCGCCGATAAAAACAATCTCTTGCCGCCGGTCGCCCCATGGTTCGATCCAATGCTGTTTGATGTAATCCAGCACCGAGGGGTGGTCCGGCCACCGGGTATCCGGGACGGACGCCCACCACGTACCAATCGGTTGAACACTGGACAAGGCACCGGCCAGAGAGAACTCGGCCACCCATTCAGGGCGTGTTGCAATCCAGAAATGCCCCTTTGCACGGATCACGCCAGGCAATTCGCCGTTAAGCACCGCCAGGATTTTTTCTGGCTCAAACGGCTGACGTGCCCGATAGACATATGATGCAACGCCGTATTCCTCGGTTTCCGGAACATGATCGGCAAAGCCGTAAAGCTCTTTCACCCACATGGGATGCTTATGAGCTTCTTCAAAATCGAACAAACCGGTGTCAAGAATGTCGTCGCTGGCGACTTCTGAGTGGTTTGTTTCAATAATCTTCGCGTCCGCATTCAGGCTGCGTATGATTTTGCGCGCCGCATCCGTGCGCTCGGGTCCTGCGTCGTCGACTTTGTTAAGAACAACCACGTCCGCAAATTCGATCTGATCCGTCAGCAGGTGGACAAGCGTGCGTTCGTCCTCTTCTCCCATGGTTTCGCCACGGTCATGGAGGAAGTCGTGACTTGAGAAATCGTTAAGCAGGTTTACGGCATCCACAACCGTAACCATCGTGTCGAGACGGGCAACGTCCGAAAGGCTTTCACCTGCTTCGTCGCGAAAATCGAAGGTCGCCGCGACGGGCAATGGCTCGGATATGCCAGTGGACTCGATCAGAAGATAGTCGAACCGTCCTTCTGCCGCCAGCCGCCGCACTTCATCCAGTAGGTCGTCACGCAAGGTGCAGCAGATGCAGCCGTTCGACATTTCGACCAGCGTTTCATCGGTGCGGCTCAACTCGGTTTCAGCACGTACCAGATCGGCATCGATATTCACTTCGGACATATCGTTGACGATAACTGCGACACGTCGTCCTTCACGATTATTCAGCACACGGTTCAGCAGAGTGGTTTTGCCGGCCCCAAGAAAGCCGGACAATACGGTGACGGGAAGACGATTATCAGACATCGCTCAGAAACTCTTCTTTCTTGGCGTTGGAAGGTTGATGCGCGCGCAGCATGTCGAGGCTGCGTTGCAAATCGGGTCGGCTGAGGTCACGGGCGATGACGACAATGCGTGATCGACGGTCATCTCCGGTCCAGTTTTTTAGTGGAACGGGCGGGTCAAAAATGTGCTGCACGCCGTGAAAGACGAACGGCACGTCAATGCCCTCAAGAAAGACAATGCCTTTAACGCGCAGAATGTCCGGTCCTTTCAGGGCGATCAGGGTGTCCAGCCAAAGGTCAAAAACTGAATCCTTGATTGGGTCCTCCAGGACGATTGACGCGGAACTGATACGTGCATCGTGAGGCGTCGGCGCAAAAGGTGCTGGCTTTGGCTTGGACAATCCAGAGAGGTTGGCCAGCGGGTCGGTGTTTGGAGTGGCAACCTTCGTGGTCCACGCGATTGCGTCTTGCTGTGCCACACCTTTGCGAAGGCCGCTTAAGCCCCAGAGTTTCTTGGGGTTGAACCGCCCAGCGACCGGCCGTTCAATCCGCGCTGTGGGGTTCAGGCCGCTCAGCCGTTTCGAAAAGGCCACGGCTGCAGCGTCAGAAACCAGATCCGTTTTGCTGAGAAGGATCAGGTCAGCCATGGCAACTTGCGAGACCGCCTCAAACTGCGCGTCCAGGGTCTCGGATCCGTTGGCCGCATCGACAATCGTGACCAGCCCATCCATACGGGTTGTACGCGCCAGTTCCGGGTCGATCAAAAGCGTCTGCAAAATCGGGGCGGGGTCAGCAAGCCCGGTGGTTTCGATGACGATCCGATCAAACTGGACAAGCCCGTCATCACGGCGTTCGACCAGATCAGAAATTGTCCCGGCCAAATCTCCGCGAATTGAACAACAAAGACACCCCGACTGCATCAAAATGACTTTGTCCTCAACGGATGCGATCAGTTCGTGATCCAGCCCTGCCTCACCGAATTCATTGACGATAACCGCGATTTTGCCAGCAGAGCTTTCCGCCAGCACAGTATTCAGCAATGTTGTTTTCCCGGCACCAAGAAAGCCTGTCAGAACTGTGACGGGGATACGCCGGTCTTTGGTGGGTTCGACGCCAGTTGCTGCTTGGGAAATCACTGCTCTCTCCTTAGTTGATAATGTAATATCATAACATTTCAAGGAAAGACAACCTGTCCTGAAACCGGCCTCGGTACTGACTGAGTTCTTTTAAAGTTGAGCCAGTAAATAGAAAATGCAGAAATATAATTTCTCGCTGTGCAAAACCCGGCCGAAAACTGCGTTTCGACCGGGTAGTTTTTAGCCTACAGACACTCAGCCAATGTCTTGGCCAGGTTCCGGATCATTTGGTGGTACAGGGCCGCTCCGGGTTCCAGATCAGACCCAAGAGGGTCTATGACACCTGTGTTTGCCTCGGTACCATCCAGCACAGTGGCAACGATCCCGGGGTCGAACTGCGGTTCGGCCATTACGCAATTGACGCCTTCGTCCTTGATGCGCGCCTGAATCTCTGCAATGCGGGCCGGGCTTGGGTTCGTCGCATCACTCACTGAAATTGCACCCGAGGCCGGGAAATCAAACGCATTCTCAAAATACTGATACGCGTCGTGGAACACTATAAAGCTGCCGCCACGGACGGGTTCGAGTGTCTGTGCCACTTCGGCAGAGAGTGCGACCATTTCTTCGCGCGCAGCAGCGGCATTGGCAAAATAGGTGCCAGCGTTGTCCGGGTCGGCGGCCGATAGCTGTGCCGCAATTACGTTCAGCCAAGTCTCTGCATTTGCTGGCGACAACCAAGCATGGGGGTCATGTTCGCCATGCGCATGACCCTCGTGGCCATGATCGGCATGGTCTTCGTGATCGTCATGTCCGGCGTGTTCTTCGTGCGCATCGTCGGCATGCTCATCGTCATGAGCATGTTCCTCATCATGCCCATGGTCGTCATGCCCTTTTGCTTCAGCATGCTCGTCATGATCGTGATCATCGTGGCCGTGTTCGTCGTCATGTGAATGCGCCGCCTCGTCTGCATGCGCGTCTCCATGGTCGTCGTCATGTCCGTGATCATCTTGATCTCCGTGATCGTGTGCTTCGAACAGGGCGTTTTCCCGGAAGTCCAAAAGAACCGTACCGTCGGCTTCAAGCAGGGTCGTGACAGTCGCGCCTTCGCTGAGCGTTTCCACCGCACCTTCCAGCCACGGGGTCAGGTCCTCGCCGATCCAGAATACCAAATCAGCCTCTTGCAGCGCAGCAGCTTCTGACGGGCGAAGGTTGTGTTCATGCGGGGAAGCACCCGGCGGGACGATCAAGTCTGGTGTACCGACACCTTCCATCACCCGCGCCACAAGCGAGTGAACAGGCGCGATGTCGACCGCTACGTTCGGCACATCCGCCATAGCCGTTCCACCTAGTAATACAGCGGTGATCGATAGTGGGAGAAGCTTTCTGGACATCAGACCCTCTGTGTGATTTTATAACGTTACGAGCGGCATACATGATATGGAATAACATGACAAGTGAGACGCACCCCATTCCGGTCGACGCAACGGCCCCGGTCGGGTTCCACAAACATGACCATGACACTTGCGTCCAGACCGCCCTGGGGGCGGCGGAAGCTCAGTGCAAACAGGATGGTCTCCGCCTGACGCCCGTCCGGCGCAAGGTTCTTGAAATGCTGCTTCAGGAACATAGGGCACTTGGCGCCTACGCCATTCTTGACCGGTTGCGCGATGCAGGATTTGGATCGCAGCCACCGGTTGCTTATCGTGCGCTTGATTTTCTTGTTCAGAATGGGTTCGTCCACAAGATTGAGCGATTGAACGCATTCGTTGCATGCTCACACCCGGGCGCTGAACATTCCCCGGCCTTTATGATTTGCCGAAAGTGTGACGCCGTGGCCGAAGCCAAGTCTGCTCCGGCAAAGGGTATTCTGGGGGCCGCTGCGCGCGCAGTGGGTTTCGAGATTGAGAGAACGGTAGTAGAAGCCGAGGGAATCTGCCCGGACTGCACCGAAAAGGCGTAGAAATGACCCTCATTACTGTTGAAAACCTTAGCGTGTCTTATGGCGCAAACACTGTCTTGCGCCATGTCGACATGGTGATCGAGGCCGGTGAGATCGTCACGATTGTAGGCCCCAACGGTTCGGGAAAGACCAGCCTGCTGCGGGCCATAATCGGAGCGACCAAACCCTCTGCTGGACAGGTGACGCTGAAACCGGGACTGAAAATCGGCTATGTTCCGCAAAAGCTGCATATCGACCCGACGCTGCCGATATCTGTTGAACGGTTCATGCGCCTTACCAATCGCGTTTCGCGAAAGAACTGCGTTGAGGCGCTGAAAACGGCTGGTGTGCCGGACCTGTTAACGCGGCAGATGTCACAATTGTCCGGGGGACAATTCCAACGTGTGCTGTTGGCACGCGCATTGATCAACCGGCCCGACATCTTGCTGTTAGACGAAGCGACACAGGGCCTCGATCAACCGGGGTCCGCAGCCTTTTATCATCAGATCGAAGATGTCAGGCGTAAAACCGGCTGTGCCATTTTGATGATCAGTCATGAACTGCATGTGGTCATGAGCGCATCGGACAGGGTTATTTGCCTCAACGGCCACGTGTGTTGCGAGGGGTCACCGGCAGTCGTGGCCTCGGCCCCGGAATACAGGGCTTTATTCGGTACGGGCACCGGTGGTGCGCTGGCCCTTTATCGCCATGAACACGATCATGAACATGATCACAGTAAAGACTCGCGGGAAGCTGCTGAATAATGCTTGATGATTTTATGACACGCGCCACGCTTGCTGGCATTGGCGTTGCATTTGCCGCAGCGCCCCTTGGATGTTTCGTCGTTTGGCGCCGGATGGCCTATTTTGGCGATGCAACAGCACATGCGGCAATTCTGGGTGTTGCGCTGTCACTGACATTCCAGATGTCGGTCTTTACCGGAGCGCTGGCAGTTGCACTTCTTATGGCGATGACGGTCACGCTGTTGTCTGGGCGCGGCTACGCCATGGACACATTGCTGGGCGTTATGGCGCATTCTGCGCTTGCCTTCGGCCTTGTGGCCGTTTCACTTCTGTCTGGTATTCGTATTGATTTGATGGCATATCTTTTTGGCGACATCCTGGCAGTCTCGCGTTCTGATCTGCTTGTGATCTGGGGTGGCGCCGCGCTGGTCGTGGCCCTGATCATATGGCGATGGTCGCAGCTTTTGACAGCGACGTTGAATGAAGAACTGGCCTATGCCAGCGGCTACGACCCCAAGCGCGAGCAATTGATCCTGACGTTGTCTCTGGCTGTTACCGTCGCAGTGGCGATCAAGGTCGTGGGCGTCCTGTTGATTGCGGCCCTGCTGATCATTCCGGCGGCTGCTGCCCGCAGCTTAGCACGATCGCCCGAGTCGATGGCCTTGATCGCTGCTGCAATCGGCGCGTTTTCCGCCGTAGCCGGGTTACGGGCCGCTTACGTATTCGACACGCCAGCAGGTCCGTCGATTGTCTGTGTTGCGGCGATATTGTTCGCGTGTTTCAGCCTTGTGGGATGGCAGACAAAGCACAAGCTTTAACCCTGCTCACGTGCGCTTGGGTGTGTGGGCTGGCAACGTGTTGCTTGCGCCAATGTCTGTGTAACTCTGGTTGAGCGTAAGATCGGCAGTTCGGCTGTTCTTCAAAACACGTTCAGCGTTGGGCAGGTCATTCCCAAGCGCACGTTGAAGCGCAGCTGCCGGATCAAGCCCGTGATTTATCCACCTTTGTTGCAGCCGGGTTTTCAGCTCATCCAACGTTGGGTTAACAAAAACCGTAACGGCAAACATATCGGCCAAAGTCGACCATGGATCGCTTTGCATCAAAAGGTAGTTGCCTTCTGCAACGACGACGGGTGTGTCAGGGTGAACCGGAATTGCATTGGCAATCGCCAAATCTCTCTGTCGGTCGAACTTGGGAAAAAAACTTTCGTGCCGCGCTACATGAAGGTTTTTGACCGCGTTGCAAAATCCAAACGCATCAAACGTTTCCGGAGCGCCCTTTTTCGCCAACAGGCCCCGCGCTTCAAGCACAGTGTTGTCCAGATGATAGCCGTCCATCGGCACCAAGGTGGCGCAAGGGGTTGCTGACTGTTGTTGAAAATTTAGGGCTTCCACAACGGCCTTAGCCAAGGTCGACTTGCCCGAGGCAGGCGGGCCAGCAATTGCTACAATCGTCCGGCCCCCAACCTGCGTGCGCGTGTTTATCAAGTTACAAACGCGTTCTACGTCTTGTTCGATCACGCCGCGTCCTCTTTCGGAGGCTCTTTGGCGCCGGTCATGAACGCAACTGCATCAGACATCGTGTAGTCCTTCGGGTCGATGGTACACAGCCGTTTCCCCAATCGATGCACATGAATGCGGTCGGCAACTTCGAACACATGCGGCATGTTGTGGCTGATCAGAATGATCGGAATTCCGCGTGCGCGTACATCTTGAATAAGCTCAAGAACTTTTCGGCTTTCCTTGACGCCCAAAGCAGCCGTCGGTTCGTCCATGATGATGAACTTCGTGGCAAAGGCTGCAGCGCGTGCTACCGCAACGCCCTGGCGCTGACCGCCCGACAGCGTTTCAACTGCCTGATTTATTGATTGTACTGTCATCAAGCCAAGCTCGGTCAGCTTTTCCCTTGCGAATTGCTCCATGGCGGGCCGATCAAGCTGACGCAGGTATTTGCCCATCAAGCCCTTTTTGCGGATTTCCCGCCCCATGAACATATTATCCGCAATCGAAAGGGCAGGGGACATTGCCAGCTGCTGATAAACGATCTCGATCCCCATGTTTCTGGCGTCAATCGGAGAGGTGAAGTTGACCTTTTTCCCTTCGATCAGAATCTCGCCCTCATCCGGGATTGTTGCACCGCAAATCGCCTTGACGATTGAAGATTTGCCTGCGCCATTGTCCCCGATGACCGCAAGGATTTCACCCTGGCGCAGCTCGAAATCGGAATGGTCGATGGCGGTGACATGCCCGTATCGCTTGACGATGCCACGGCCCTGGACGATTGGTGTTGTGTCTGACATTAGCCCGAAACCTTTCTGATCCATTGGTCCACTGCCACGGCTGCGATGATAAGAAGCCCGATCAGCAGGTAGGTCCACTGCGCATCCGCCCCCAGCAGTCTGAGCCCAAGAGTAAACACGCCAACGATCAGCGCTCCGAACAGTGTTCCTAAAATGGAACCACGGCCGCCGAACAGGGATATGCCACCTATAACTACAGCAGTGATACTTTCAATATTTGCCAACTGGCCGGATGTTGGCGATACGGATCCGATGCGCCCGATCAAGGCCCAGCCTGCGAAGGCGCAGATTAAACCGGACAGCATATACACAGACATAAGTGTTCCGTGCACGTTTACACCGGACAGTTCCGCAGCCTCGGGGTCGTCGCCGACCGCGTAAACATGTCGCCCCCAAGCTGTATGTTTGAGCGCATAGGCCAAGACAAAGATCAAAACGAGCATGAAAATCACGCCCACTGTAAAGGTCGCGCCGCCGACGCTGAATTTGGTGCCGAAAAACTGCAGGAACGGAGCGTTGGTCTCGATGTCCTGACTACGAATTGTTTCATTCGCGGAATACAGGAAATTCGTTGCCAGAACGATTTGCCACATCCCAAGCGTTACGATGAATGGGGGAAGCTTCACGCGGCTGACGAGCCAACCGTTGACCGCCCCGATCAGCGTACCAACAGCAAGACCGCACATAACGGCTATCGGTACCGGGATACCATAGCGGAAGGTGAACTGCCCCATTATGACAGAAGAAAAAACCATGATCGCGCCGACACTCAGGTCAATTCCGGCTGTCAGGATAACCAGACTTTGCGCTGCGGCTACGATGCCAACGATTTGAACCTGTTGAAGGATCAATGTCATTGCGAAGGGTGAAAAGAACTTCGAGCCAAGGAGCAGGCCGAAAATCACAATCGCCCCCACAAGGACGATGAGCGGAACAAACGATGGATTGACGTGGAGAAGATGCTGAAACTTCCCTAAAATACCGCTCCGATGGTTCTCAAATTCTGCAACAGTTTCTGTTGGACGAGCGGCAGATTCAAATTCCTCGGCGCCTTGGTTTGCGTCAGACATATCTCTCCCTTTCGCGGCCAAACTTGCAGTCACGAAGTTAGTTTACAGGAAGTTTTTGGTTTTTGGTGAAACGATTGGTGAGGCGCACCCGCGCCCCACCTTTTGTTGCGGCCTTAGCCCCAGCAGAGCTCCAGACCTTTCTCGACCGAAATCGAGTCCACACCATCAACGGGCTGATCCGTGATCAGTGCAACGCCGGTGTCATAGAAGTCTTTGCCCGGCGTATTTTCGGGTTTTACGCCTTCGTCGGCCCATTTCTTGACCGCTTCAACACCAAGCGATGCCATCAACAGTGGGTACTGCTGGCTGGTCGCACCGATTACACCCGCCTGTACATTCTGCACCCCAGGGCAACCGCCATCGACCGAGACGATCAGAACGTCATTTTCCCGTCCGATAGACTTCAATGCTTCGTAGGCACCCGCCGCAGCCGGCTCATTGATCGTGTGCACGACGTTGATCGTTGGATCCTTGGCAAGAAGGTTCTCCATGGCGCGCCGCCCGCCTTCTTCGTTGCCGTCGGTCACATCGCTGCCAACGAGACGCTCATCGGTTTCATCACCGATGACATTGGGGTCAGCCAAGTCAACGCCGAAGCCGTCCAGAAAGCCTTGATTACGCAGAACGTCCACAGTTGGCTGGCTGACATTCAGATCAAGCGTCGCAATCTTTGCGTCGGCGGCAGCATCACCCATTTTCGCCTTGGCCCATTGTCCGATCAGCAGGCCGGCTTTGTAATTGTCTGTCGCGAAGGTTGCGTCAGCCGCATCAATCGGGCTGAGCGGGGTATCCAAAGCGATAACCAAAAGGCCTGCATCCCTCGCCTGTTGAACAGCTGGAACGATCGAACTTGTGTCAGATGCCGTCAGCAGAATTCCTTTTGCGCCATCAAGGATGCAGGTTTCAATGGCTTGAACCTGTGTTTCATGATCGCCGTCAATTTTTCCGGCAAAGGCCTTCAGCGTCATTCCAAGTTCTTCGGCTTTAGCCGTGGCGCCTTCCTTCATTTTTACGAAGAATGGGTTGGTGTCCGTCTTCGTGATCAGGCAGACAGTTTCGCCGGCGGCTTGCGCGGATGCAGCAGCCATGGTCAGCGCAACAGCGGACGCGCCAATCTTCAGTAGATGTTTCATCATTTCCTCCCGGTTTTAATTTCTGCCCAGCCCTGATTGCGGACCGGACCCACCTGCATCTTACAATGCAGACACTTGTTTGAACAAAAATCGATTCTACCACCGCTGTCAATAAATAAATAAAGTTTATTTATTAATTCAATCGAGTATCTTTTCATAGCGAAAAGAGGTGTTTATGTTTAACCCAATGGAGAAAGAAGCGCTGAAAATGCTGACTGGCGGTGTCAGTCAAAGTGGGGTTCGCGACCACAATGAGCGCTTGATTTTGACTGTTTTACAACGCCATGGGCCTGCAGCCGGGGCGGATGTGGCACGGTTGACAGGACTTTCTCCTCAGACCGTTTCAATCATTTTTCGCAAGCTCGAAAAAGATGAGATTCTCAAGCGCGGGACGCCACTGCGCGGTAGGGTTGGCAAACCATCGGTTCCTATGGAGCTGAACCCCGAAGGTATCCTTTCGGTCGGAATGAAGATCGGCCGGCGCAGTGCTGATCTTCTTTTGATCGATTTCACGGGCAAGCCACGTCGGCAGCTTTCCACAACCTATGACTATCCTCTGCCAGAAGCCGTTTTTGGATTCCTGAAATCAGGGCTGGACACACTTCTGGCCCCTGAATCGCAAAAGCTGCGCGATCGTGTTTGCGGCATCGGAATCGGAACACCTTTTGAACTTTGGAAATGGCACGATCTTTCGGGCCTTGCGGCAGAGAAATTCAGATCCTGGAAGAATGTGAATTTCTTCACCGAGGTCGCCAAGTTCAGTGACCTTCCGGTTTTTGTGGTCAACGATGCCACGGCGGCATGTCACGCTGAACATCTCTATGGGCGAGGGGCAGAGTACCGTGACTATTTTTATTTTTTCATCGGTTCGATGATTGGCGGAGGTGTCGCATTGAACGGCACTGTTTTCGAAGGCAACCAAGGTAACGCTGGAGCCTTGGGTGCAATGCGCACCACGGGTCCTTTGGGCGAAAGCCAGCAACTGATTGATGTCGCCTCTTTATTCCTACTGGAAGACAGGTTGATCGAGGCAGGCGTTGACCGGGGTATTCTGTGGCGAAAACCGCAGGATTGGAGCAGCATTTCCCGCTATGTCGAACCGTGGATTGGCACAACGGCGCAGGAGCTTGCCAAGGCTGCCTTGTCAATTTGCGCCGTCATCGATTTTGAGGCCATATTTATAGACGGCGCATTCCCGTCTGAGGTGCGCGAGGAACTGGTCGCGCGCGTGCGCCGCTATCTTGCCAATCAGGACAAGCGCGGATTGATCCCTCCGGTCGTTGAGGCGGGTGCAGTTGGGCAAAACGCGCGCGGTATCGGCGCAGCGAGCAGTCCCATTTTCAGACAGTTTCTGCTGAACACCAATGCCGGGCTATGCCGAATGTAAGTCGCACGTCATGACGCTGCGGAACCGGAGTAACGCTGCTTGTACCTCAGGGTTTCAGCGCGAAAAACTTATTCGCTTATTCGAGATTTTCCCGACTGCGTCGCGCAGAAATGTGGCAAGGATTGTGTCGCTGATTCGCGTCAAGGTGGTTGGCCGCATGGCAGGCGGGACATAACGCAACCGGAGTTTCAGTGGCCTCGCCAGTTTCATAATCAAAGCAGTATTCCTGCCCGCAGATTTCAAGAATTTCTCCTTGTTGCGCCAATTCCACAGCGGTTACCCCACAGTGATCACAACAGCCTTCTGAAAGGGCGGCCTTCAGATCCGGCAGGTCAACTTTTCTTTGGTAATTGCATTCAAGTGTTTTCATTCTTTACCCAATCACACTACTTGCTTGTACTACTACACATAAGCTGTGCAACAAATTAGACAAATTTTTGGAAAAGCTGCGATAATCCAGACCTGTGGATCGAACAACAGCATACATATGCCCGTTGTGCCGAAACTCAGTTCGGCGCGGACAGACAAGCTTTGATGGGTGGGATATCTTGCGGATCAATCCTTTCCAATTGTGCGCATCATCTGCCGAAAGTAAAATTTAGGCGCTATGCGGTTCATTACACTGGACAGCGTGGCGATGCGCCCAACAGGTATGAAGTCTCGTTGCTTTCGAATGCCGTCAAGAATAATGCGTGCCGCATCCTTTGGTTCCATATAGTCAACGCCGTCGGTCGCGGATCCCGGTCGAACAAAGCCTTTTTCAGCCGCTTGAGGCCGACCAATATTGGTCGCAACAAAAGAAGGGGCTGCAATGGTCACATGAACACCGTGGGCCATTTCCTCTGCCCGGAGGGATTTGAAAAACCCCTCAAGCGCGTGTTTGCTGGCAGCATAGGCCGTTCGATGGAGCAAAGGGGCAAACCCAGCGACAGAAGACACTGCCAAATGCGTGCCTTTCGACAACCGGATCGGAAGTAGAAAGTGTTTTGCGCATTCTACTGCCGCAAAGTAATTGATTTCGAACAGGTCACGATGCGTTTTCATGTCACTGTCAGCGAAGGCCGAAATATGTGAAACACCGGCATTGTAAATGACCAGATCAATAGATGGTCTGTTGCGTACTATGTCCTCGCATGTCGCAGCACATTGATCCGGCTGGGTCAGATCGCAGGCATAAACGCTGGTATTTTTCCCGTTGGCCAACTTATCGAGCTCGGGCCCGGCGAGGTCGATCAGCACAGTGTGCCATCCTTGCTCACACAGCGCGGCCGATAGCGCCTGCCCCAATCCGCCAGCACCCCCGGTTATGACTGCTGTCTTTTTCATTGTGCGTGCTCCCACCAACGTTGGAATGCCTCGGAGCTTGAAAGCTTGGGGTGATAGCCGAAGCGGGATTTAAGGGCGGTGTTGTCCAGCACTGGCCGATACAGCAAAAAGCGCACCTGTTCTGGGCCGTATCGCGTCAGACCCAAGGGTCGGGCGAGCTTCAGGGCAATTTTGACCAATCCAGGCGGCAGCCATCGAACGCGTTTGCCCATCGCAGCTGCGATCTGTGATACAGTCAGCGCGCCGTCACCTGAGACGTTGTAAATACCTGCCGGTCCGTCAATAGCAGCGCGAACCAGTATCTGTGCAAGGTCTTGATCCCAGATGAACACAAAAGGGCTGTCTGAACCCATCAGGCCAAGCAGTCTTGGTTTGTGGAACAGGGCCGTGATCTGGTTCTCGATCTTCTCACCAAGCACTGTGCCCACGCGTAGAACAACTTGTTCCAAGTCCGGGGCGGTTTCCCTGGCCTCTGCCAACATCTCCTCGACCAATCGCTTGTGCCATGAATAGGCAAACTCCTTATTGCCCCGCAGGGCGTCGGTCTCGGACAAAGGAACCGGATTATCGGGGTGATAGCCATATGCCGCGCCAGACGACGTTACGACAAATCGCTGTACTCCGCCTGCAATCGCAGCGCCAAGGACATTGCGCGTACCCTCTACGTCAACTAGATACTCCAAATCCCGCGTTGAGATGGGGCCGGGTGTTACGATCGAAGCCAGATGCACGACTGTATCGGGGCGCTCTGCCAAGATCACGCTCTGTGGGTCGTCGCTGGTCACGTCCAGTTTCGCAAAGCGCGTGTTTGACGGCAGATTTGAAGGTTCGCGGATATCTGTTGCGATCACCTCAAGGTCGGTGCGCTGGCCCAAAAGTTGAAGAAGCGCCGTTCCCACGGCTCCGGCTGCGCCTGTGATCAGTATTCTGGTCATTCTTGTATTTCCCGACGTGCAAAGAAACTTGCCAGCGCAATGCCCGAAATGGCGTGCCAGATGCCCCATAACGCCGCCGCGACGGCCATTCGGCCCAACCCGCCGAAGAAGGCAAAGATCAGGATCAGCCCAAGGCCCGAGTTTTGTATCCCCGTTTCCATTGTGACGGACCGGCGATCCCGATCGGGCAGACCGGCCAGAGTTGCGGTCACGTACCCGCCAAGAAATGCGAGCGCGTTGTGAAGAACGACCAATCCGATAATGGCCCCGGCAAACTGAAGAAAGTTGCCCCAATTCGCAGCCAGCGCGAGCACGATGAACGCGACGAATATGCCCATCGAAAGCCATTGCATAGGTCTGCGAATGCGATCAGCAAAAGGCGTGTAGCGTGCATTTACGACCATTCCTACAATCAGCGGCAAGATCAGCATGAACCCGACCGTAATCGCCACTGCGACCGGGTCGATTTCTGTTCGCCGAAGGATGTCCCGCGTGGGGCCGTAAAGATTGCCCCAAAAGGCAATATTTGCCGGTGTGACGATAATGGCGGCAACCGTGGCACAAGCTGTCATCGAAACTGACAGGGCGACGTTGCCCTTTGCGCGGTGCGTCATGAAGTTTGAAATGTTCCCACCAGGGCATGCTGCTACGAGAATAAGGCCCATCGCAACCGAGGGTATGGGCTTGAGCGCAACAATCATTGCAAACGTCAGCGCAGGAAGAACCAGAAATTGGGACAAAAGCCCAACGATTAAAGGTTTGGGCCCGCGCAAGACACGCCGGAAATCGTCAATGCGCAGATCCAAGGCAATCGAAAACATGACGATTGCAAGGATGGCATTTAACACTCTGAGGTTTCCGGCGTCGAAGTTCAGCGCGACTTCATCAATCCCGCTCATCCTTTGGCTGCCTTCAAAGCAGCGATCTGGTCAGTGACTTGCTTCCTGTACGTCGCCTTGTCGACGTAATACGCCATGCGGGGAAGATCGATGTAGTGCATGCCGCCAGTCGCTCTCTTGTAGCCTTTCGACTTAGCGTCACGGATTGAATTGGCCGCCGCATTGCCAGTACGTAATCCGGCTATGTATCGGGCGACCATTTCGGCCTGTTCATGGCGGCCCTGCCACCCCAGACCCGTAGCCTCGATCATGCCAAGCACAAACAGATCATCTCGGTCAGGGTGCATGCAGTTGAGGTAAAGATGCGGTGCGTCGCCCTTCCAATTCAGCAGCTCTTTGTCAATGAAAGGGTAGTGCAGCTTGTATCCTGTGGCGGCTAGGATCATGTCATAGTCGGCCAAGCTGCCATCTTGGAAGTGAACAGTGTTCCCGTCTAGTCGCGCAACGTCCGGGCGTACTTGCAGGTCTCCGTGCCCGGCATGAAACAGGATCAGCGAATTGACCACAGGGTGCGACTCATAGAGCGCATAGTCCGGTTTCGGAAAACCGTATTTCTGCGGATCGCCTACGAACCATTTGAGGATTAGCCCGTCGATCTTTCGTTTCAGCCACATCGGCAGGCGGATTTTCCCGCCCATCGTGTCGGCGGGAACACCAAACACATATTTTGGCACGAAGTAATAGCCCCGTCGCATAGACAGGTCGCACGACACCCCGTGATGGATTGCATCCACGGCGATGTCACACCCGGAATTTCCCGCACCGATGACAAGCACACGCTTGCCTGTGAACTGGGTCGGATACCGATATTCCGACGCGTGGATAAGCTCACCTGAAAATTGGCCTTCGAACGCTGGCATGTTCGGCTCTGACAAGGTGCCGTTTGCGATCAGAAGTCCTGCAAATGTTTGGGTGTGCTGCGCACCTGTCTTGTCGCGCCAGGTTATCTCCCAGCCACCGTCTTGTAGCGGCTTGGTGTTCAGAACTTCGGCACCAAAGAGAAAATGCCGATACAAGTCGAACGCGTTGGCAAAGTCTTGAAAGTATGACTTCATTTCTCGGTGTGAGGGATATTCCGCCGTCTCGTCCCGCATCGGGAAGTCTGCAAACTCGGTCATCCGCTTCGAGGAAATGAGATGGGCGGTCTCGTACATCGTGGACCGCGGCGCGTCGATGTTCCACAGCCCCCCCACATCATCCGCCAATTCAAACCCTTGAAATGGCACGCCCTGTTCGATCAGTGTTTTTGCCATGGCCAGACCCATAGGCCCGGCACCTATCAGTGCAAAACACTCTTGTGGGCGGGCCTTCACCGTGATCGGTTGGCCCGCTCCTACCTGCCCCTGCTCCATACGTCTCTCCTCCTGCGGCACTGTTTATCTTGAACGAACGTTCGAAATAAGGCAATCTAGTTGTTGAAATGGCTCAACATGCTGTAACAGAACGAAAAAGAGCACCGTCGCAGCGATCCATCGCTGCGCGAGAGCGAATCCTTGACGCCGCAGAACAGGTTTTTGCCGAGCGGGGATTCGACGGCGCCTCAATCCGGGACATCGCCGAACGGGCAAGGGTTCAGAAGGCCAACGTGAATTTTCACGGCGGGCCAAAAGAGGAATTGTTCGAACGCATCGTTGCGCGACGCGCTTCGGTGTTGGCGCAGGAACGTATTGACGCAATCAGGCTTTTGGAAGCGCAGGGCGAGTGGAGCGTTGGTGATCTCTTGTCCGCTTTCATGCTGCCGCTCGTAACGCGCGCTTTTGGCAAAGACCCCCAATGGCTGGCCTATGCGCGTATCGTGGCAATCATCTCGGCTGACACGCGTTGTCGTTCATTGGCCGCGGCGCATTTCGACCCCGTCGCCACGCTGGTTGTGCAAAAACTGTGTGAGAAGCACCCAGAGGCTGATCCGGTACGGGTTGCCGGGGCGTTGGTCTTCGCCGTGTCTTCGATGCTGGCGCTGTGTACGTCGGACTGGCGGATTTCGGTGCTTGGTGGGTCCGATAACCAGCCCGACGCTGATGGCTTGATCCAAAACCTTTTACGCTTTTGCGAGGCTGGGGTCGTAAGCAGTTTAACTTAGCCCGAGTGTTTAAAATCACTCAACGCTCGGGCAAACGCCGCGACTATTGGCTTTCAAACGCCGCGATCAGTTCCTTCGCCAACGGGAGCGGAGAGTAGCCTAGCTTCGACGGCGTCAATCCAAGCCTGACAACCACCATGTCGTACGAGGGGAAAATCCCGATTGATTGTCCGTCATGACCTTGTAGCCAGACAGCGTCCTCAAATGGTGGCAGATCACCGGGAGCTTCGATCCAAAGATGCCCCTTGCCGTACTTTCCGTCTGACTCGGCCACAGGTTCAAACATCCAGTTCGTAAAACCTTTGGGCAAGATTTGCTGACCCTGCCAAACGCCCTGCTGCAATAAAAACTGACCGAAACGCGCCCAATCCCGTGCGGCAGCATACATATAGCTTGAGCCAACGAAGATATCGGTGGCGTCCGTCTCCAACACAACCGATGTCATGCCCAAAGGCTCGAATAGCGCCTCTTTTGGATAGCTCAAACCGCCATCGTTCAACTTGTCCTGCCAGACACGCGACAGAATTGTTGATGTGCCAGACGAATAGTTGAAAACACGTCCGGTTTCGCTTTCCGCCGGACGCTCCGACGCAAAACCCGCCTGATCGTCTTTTAAGTAGAGCATCCTCGTAACGTCCGAGACATCGCCATAGTCTTCGTTCCACTCCAGCCCGCTCGACATCGCCAACATATCTGCGACGGTGATGTCGCCGCGCCCGTCTTGTGCCCAATCCGGAAAGCTTTCGACCAGGCTTTCGCCCAGGCTCATTTCACCCGACTGAACCAGCGTCCCGATCAAACTGGCGGTCACTGTTTTTGTCATCGACCATCCAAGCAAAGGTGTCGTCTCATCAAAGCCCTGTGCATAGCGTTCCCCGACAATCCGGCCGTTTCGCACAACGACAATCGCGCGGTAGCCTTCTCCTAAAAGGGCTTCATCTGAAAGTGCTTCGGCAATCCGTGGGTTTTCGAACAGTTCGACATCATTGCCCAGGGGCCAAATCCCGTCTGGCAAATCAGGTGAGGCGGCCAGCGTTTGATTGCTTAGCCCGGCTGAATGCACGTTCGTGCACCCAAGACCTTCGCGGTATTGCGAAATGGCAGGTGCAAAGATCTTGAATAACCGTGCTTCAACGATTTGCGCCTCACGGTCAACGTCGATAGAAATCTGTTTCAGCAAGGGGTGCCCCGGTGCCTGAACGTCAACGGATAGCACCTCATCCGGTTCGCGTCCGGCGATGAATACGTTGGAACAAACAATCTTTGCCGAATAGTTCGTTCCAACCCGCAAAAGATCCGGCGGAAAAAGCAGCAGGTAGCCCGCCAAAACCACGGCGATACCCACAAAACCGCCACTGAAAATCCCTATCGCTTTTCCAAACATAACGTCCCCCGGCCGATCGCACCGGCCCAGCCCCGGCTTTAACTTTGAGACTATCTAAAATACAGGAACCGTTGGCATACCACCGTTCCGTTACGTAGCTTCGGCGATATGTCTGAGGGTTGCGAAAACACCGCCAGCGGGGTTCGGGGTCGTCTTGCCCGAACCTCACTTCAGTCATTTCCTCTTCCCTACCGATTGGGTTTCAGGATCAGCGGCACCCACAAAGGATCGTATCCAGACAACGCGACGTGCGTATAGATTCCGAGAAATCGTTTGGACTGGAAGCGCCAGTTGCGATGGCGTTCGTGACCGCTTGGATCATCGGTTGGTGCACATGCGGCGGCAGATCCGCCTCGATCCGGCGCGTACCGTCCGCTGAAGTCAACAGAACCGGTTCGGAGTCGAACACCGAAAACGCAAGTGATCCGGCCTCGCCTTCTATATGGATGCGGTCAGCGTGGGCGTGTTTGTGGTATACCCATTCACCGGTGCCTGTCACACCCGTTTCTGTCTGAAATGAGGCTGTCACTTCGTCGGGTACATCAAACTGCCCTGAGATGTTTTTCGCGATACCTCTGCATTCGGTAAGATGCCCCAGCAAAAACTGGGTAAGGTCAATCGCATGGCTCCCCATGTCCATGAATATTCCACCGTCACCTGCGCCCGGTGCATGACGCCACCCGACTTCTTCTTCGCTCGGCGGGGCTTTTGCATGCATGATTTTGAAGGACTTGGGTTGTCCGATGGCCCCTGTATCAAGCAAGTCCTTGATCTTCAGAAATCTTGGCAGCGCCCGTCGGTAGAATGCGCAAAACAGGCGTACTCTGCGTTCGGCGCAGTACTCTCCCATGCGCTCGGCATCGGCAAGGCGGTTGGCAAGCGGCTTTTCAACGAGGATCGGCTTACCTGCCTGTGCTGCAAGTTCCGTGAGCGCAAGGTGCGTGTCTGGCGGAGTTGCGATGTAAATTGCATCCACATTGGGTGAGAATGCAAGCGTCTCGGCATCGCCCGTCCACTCGGGAACCCCGTGACGGTTTGCGTAGTCCGCCGCAAGATCGCGATTGCGCCGCATAACCACCGTGAGCGCCGTATTTGAGGCCTTTTGAAATCCCGGGCCGCTTTTAACCTCGGTTACGTCTCCGCATCCAATGATGCCCCATCTGATACGATCCATCACACAGCCTCACTTTCTTCTGACATTGCGGGCATGGCGGCACGCGGGATGATTGCCCCCTTGTGCAAAATAACGACCGAAGCCAACTCATGCCCCAGCTCAATCGCTTCGGAAACGGGTTTGCCGGTAAGTCTTGCGGCGATATAGCCTGCGTTAAAGCTGTCACCTGCGCCGGTAGTGTCGACGGGTCTCTCATTGCGCAGCATGGGAACTTTCAGGGTGCCGTCAGGGTCACGGTGATAGACAGGACCACCGCCGGTTTTCAGAAGAATTTCTGTTGCACCGAGGGACGAAAGTACTTCCAAACCCGCCTCTGGTGTATCTGCGCCCCAAAGCGCTGCAACATCGTCGAAAGAAGGAAGAACCGTCGAGGCAAGCTTAATGAAACGCGCAATAGTCTCGCGCGCGACACTGGCGGAGTTCCAAAGCTGCGGTCTATAGTTGAGATCCAACCAAATGTCCGCGCCGCGTGCACGGGCCCGTTTCATGGCGTTATACAGCCGCTCGCGACCTGCCGGTTCGATTATGGCAAGCGTCACAGCAGACACAAAAAGCCCTTCAGCCTTGTCCAGTGCAAGGTCCTCTCCATCATCAAGGGCGAACATCTGTCTGGCCGGGCTTTGGCTGCGCCAATAGGTGAACGAACGCTCTCCGGTCGCGTCGCATTCTATCATGCTAATACCTGGCGCGCCGGTCTCTGACTGACGAAGCAAGCCGCAACCGACGCCATTTTGGGACAGCGTCTCAATAATCCAACGGGACTGCGTGTCTTTGCCGAGCCGTGTCATGTACGAGACAGCACCGGGCCCAATCAGCCGCGCGAGATAGACGGCGGTGTTCAAAGTATCCCCGCCCAAGCCTCGGCGATAAATATCTGCGTCTGCGTCAGACTGGGTGAATTCGATGAGGGGTTCCCCAATGGCGATCACTGTCTTCATGACAGCACCTCAAGAGGCGTAACAAGCGGCCGGTCGTGGAAAAACGCCGCCAGATTGTCAATAACCAGCCGTCCCATTGCAAGCCGCGCGTCAATGGTCGCAGATGCCAGATGCGGCGTTAGAACAACATTTGGCATTTTCAAAAGGTCGGGGCGCGGGTTTGGTTCATTCTGGAACACATCAAGCGCAGCGCCAGCAATGCCACCAGTGTTCAGCGCGGCGATCAGATCTTCTTCGTTCACGACACTGCCGCGCGCGACATTAACCAGAAGGCCGTTTGGACCCAGTGCCGCCAGAACCTTTTGGTCGACAAGCCCGTCCGTTCCGGAACCGCCAGCTGCGGCAATCACCAATATATCGCTATCTTGCGCCAGCGCGGCAGGGCTGGATCGAAAGGCATCCTCTTCCCCCTCAACCGCCTGAAGATCGGTGTACAAAATGTCCATCCCTATGGCCCGTGCCAGTTCAGCGATGCGCCGACCGATACGGCCATAGCCCAGCACACCCAAGGTGCGCCCACGGATGCTGTAGCCAAGACCCAGTTTCCCCTTGGCCCAGGCCCCTGTCCGGACATGGCGGTCGCCTTCCGCGATGCGCCGGGTTGCAGCAAGGATCAGCGCAATCGCCTGCTCGGCCACGGCGTCGGTCAGCACACCGGGTGTCGTGGTTATTGCGATACCCCGATCCCGTGCCTGGGCAAGGTCAATCTTGTCCACACCTACTCCATAAACCGCAATCATGCGCAGCGAGGGGAATTGCGCCATAACCTCGCCCGGCAACCCGATGTCACCTTTGGTTGCAACTGCGGTGATTTTTTCGGGCATTGCCAAGGCCTCGGCCTCGTCACGCGTATCAAAGCGCGCGCGGATTTCATCCGTGATCTGAGGCGGCTGCAATGGTGAGCGGAGCATTAACATTAGCGCAGTCCAATCATTTCAGGTGCAATCCAACGGGGAAGGCCCAGCGTGATCTCGGGGAAAACGATGATCGCAAGTAAAACAACCAGCATGCCGGTCAGGTACACCAATGTCGGCCCCATTGATTTAAGCAGGGCGATACCCCCGATCTTGGAAGCGATCATCAGGCACAGGCCGTACGGTGGCGTAATCAGCCCGAAGCCCAGAGCCATGACACCAACGATGCCAAAATGGACCGGGTGAATCCCGGCAGACAGGGCAAGTGGTAGAAACAGCGGTGCCAAGATTGCCATGGCAGGCAAGCTGTCCATGAAGGTTCCAATCAGCAACATGACAAGCGCCATGACGATCAAAAGAACCGTTGGGTTGCCGATCTCAATGCCACCCATCAGCATCGGGGGGATTTGATAGAAGGAAATCAGGTAGCCGAAGACCGACGCTCCGACCAAGCTGAAAAGCGAGAGCGACGCCAGCCGTACCGTTGCACTGGATGCTTCCAAAACCTTACGCCCGTTTAAGGTGCGGTACACGACAAAGCCCAGGAACAACGCATAGAGAACCGCGATGACGGCAGCCTCGGTCGGGGTGAATATACCGATCCGGATACCTCCGATGATGATAACCGGGATAGCCGCAGCAAGCAGGCCATCGCGCGCCGACGACAGAACCTCGCGCATGGGTGCTGGTTCGTGAACCGGGACGTCGTATTTGCCGACAAACCAGTAATTCACGGCAAATTGCGATAGCCCAAGCAAGAGACCGGGCACAATTCCAGCCAGGAACAACCCGCCGATCGACGTGTTGGTCAACGCGCCCCAGACGATCATGTTGATTGAGGGCGGTATGATAATTCCGATCACCGAAGAAGCGGCCGTTACCGCAACGGCAAATGGGGTGGGGTATCCTTCGCGTTTCATCGACGGAATAAGGATCGCGCCAACCCCGGCACTGTCCGCGGTGGACGAGCCCGAGACCCCCGCAAACATGATCGAAACAGCGACATTCACATTCGCAAGCGCACCCTTGAACCTGCCAAAAATGTTCAGGGCAAAGCGGATGAGCTTGTCGGTAACTTCGGCCTTGTTGATCAGGTTTCCGGCCAAAAGAAAAATTGGAACGGCCAGAAGGACAAAGCTGTCCATGCCGTTGTACATCCGTTGAAACACGACCCAGGCGGTGACGCGATCATCCAGGAACACCATGGACATCGCGGCAAGCACAAGGCTGAAGGCAATCGGAATACCAAGCGTGATGTATAGAAACAGCAGGCCAAAAAGCAGCCATGGAAAGATGAAGTAGAAGTCAGGACCCAACATCTCAGCGATCCTCTGATTGAGTGTCAACGGCAATGCTGGGGACTGTATCGCTTTCCTGTAACGCCACTTCTTCTGTTGGCGACGCGTTCAGCTCATGCTCCATCGCGTCCAATCCTTTGGTCACAAGCGTCAGTAGTCTTTGAAGCGAGAACAAAGCCATAAGAACGCCGGATGCGAAAAAGCAGACATAGACCCAAAACATCGGAAGCTGTGCCGCAGTAGACCGACGCCGCCAGCCGGTTTCGGCGAATTCCCAGCCGGACCAGATGAAAAAGACCGCAATGATGACAAGTACGACTTCACGTGAATACCGCGTGAACCTGTCAATCCGCGAATTCTTTGGGAAAGCATCCAGCACAAAGTGGTCGAAGTGATAAACACCAAGCGCCGTGCCCAACATGATCGCCCATTGGAAAGAAAAGCGCGAAAACTCTTCGGTCCAATAGATCGTAGGCAGGACTGGCAGGTTGCGACTGACGACTTGATAGAGAATGAGGCTTAGAAACAGTCCCAGCAGGCCGAGCAGAACCCACTCCAAGACTTTTTCCAGCCGTTTGTTAAAGGCGTCGAGACCACGAAGCATGACGCACCCTCCTTGTCATCTGCATGTGCAGACGTCCGCGAAGTTTCGATGTTGTGAAAAGTGGGCCAACCCACATCTGGGGCTGGCCCGAAAGATCAGGGCGACTTAGCTGCCGCTTGCGTCGTCAGCCGCGCTTGCCTGAATCCGATCATAAAGTTCCGCCAGCCCCATGCGTCCGGCTACGTCGAGCACTGCGGGGCGAACCATCTCCTGCATTTTTTCGCGATCCATTTTGTACAGGATTGCGCCTTCGGCTTTCAAAAGCTCCATGGCTTCGGCATCCTGGCGAAGCTGAACCTCGCGGGCGAGGGCGGACGCTTCGGCACCTGCACGCAGGACGACGTCGCGCTGTTCATCGGTCATACGGTCCCAGGTTGCACCCGAGAATGTAACCAGGCGCACAGTGATGTCATGTTCGGACAACCCGATATGCGGTGCAACTTCGTGGAACCGCATCCGGTGAATCCACTCGGCTTCGTTCAACAGCCCGTCGATCGAGCCCAGTTGAAGACCTGTGTAGATTTCTTTCCAGGCAAAGTTGGTCGGACGGGTGCCCAAAGCACTCCAGGACGCAATTAGCGGGTCGGTCGGGTTGGTCCGCAGTTTCATATCAGCCAGGTCTTCAAGCGACTCGAGCGGACGGTTGGACACGACCTGCCGCTTACCGCCACCGAAATACCCGATGACCTGAACGCTGCTTTCCTCTTTCAAAATGTCGGCAATGTCGCGGCCAACTTCACCCGAAAGAACGGATTGCCAATGGGCTTCGTCCTTGTAAAGGAACGGAAACGTAAAGATATTCGCTGTTGGTGCGAAATCCGTTATGTTTCCTGGGTTGATGACCGAGACATCAAGCGCACCTGCCATTTGTTGTTCAAACATCTGGCTTTCACCACCCAGAACGCCGTTTGGGAAGATCTGGACCTCGATGGCGCCATCCGAATACTCTTCGGCCAGCCGCTTAAACTCCAGCGCACCGGCCTGGTATGCCGTGTCTTCGGCACCAAGATGGCCAAATCGCAGCGTGAGGTCGGCCGCGCTGGCGCTGCCAGCGGCAAAGGCCAGTGTCGCGCTCGCAACGAGCATTGAGAGTTTCTTGGATAATTTCACAGTGGGTCCTCCCTACTTGTGGATTGGCGTTATTGCCTAAGCGAAAGTGCGGTGTGTCGGTCTGGATCAGGTCTCGCCTGTTCCCTCAATGTCTCTGGAGGCAAGCGTCGCGCCGCAGGACTCTCGGATGATCAGCCGTGTGGGCACGATGATCCTTTCATTCGACATTGTGGGGCCTTCGATGCGACGCAACAGAAGCCGCCCGGCCTCACGCCCGATATCACGCGCATGTGTTTCGACAGTCGTGAGGGCGGGGTATGCTTCGGCACCGGCATTAATGTTGTCAAAGCCTGTCACTGCAATGTCGCGCCCGGGTACAAGGCCCGCTGCACGCACAGCAGCCATTGCGCCAAGTGCGACACGGTCGTTGAAACATGCGATGGCCGTGGGTGGGTTCTCGGAACTCAACAACTTGGCCGCGCCGTCGCGCCCTCCGCTACTGTCGCTTGCCGTTTTCACGATCAGATCCGAAGGCAGTTGAGCACGGTCGAGCGCGGCCTTGAAGCCTTTGATGCGCTGGCGCGTGGCCGAGTGATCAAGGTTTCCGCCAAGGAATGCGATACGCTTGTGGCCAAGTCGGATCAGGTGAGCGCACAATGTCTCGATGCCGGTTTGGTAGTCCGCGCTGACGAAGTCACCCTTGGTGTCAGAAACAGAACGCAGCATCTGAATGACAGGTATGCCCCAGTCGTGCATCGTTTCAAGAAGGTCGCTGCGTGTTCCCGGGGCCGGACACAGGATCAGCCCATCAACCGATTGCTCACGCATCCTGACAAGTAATTCTTTTTGACGCTCTGCGTCTTCGCGGGTGTTCAGAAGAAACGAGATTTTACGCGCTTCGCCGATTATCTCGTCGACACCACAAACGAGCTCACCGAAGAAGCTGTTGGACAACGTCCCAATCACGACCCCAACGGTATTTGATTGACCAGTGCGCAGACGCGCTGCGCCCCTGTCGTAGACATAGCCCAGTTCCTGCGCTACCGCTTCGACCCGCTGTTTTGTCGCCTGAGAGACGCCCGAGCCGCCACGTAACGCCATCGAGACCGCAGCAGTCGATATGCCGAGGCGCTGAGCGATGTCGCCAAGCTTTATCCGTCGGGCAGGGTCTGAGGTGGACTTCATCGGTTAAACTGTTTGCCTTCATCATAGGCGACCTGCGCCGGGAAAGTTTTGGTGAATTAACTTAAACGATTAATGTTGTCAATCACAGGCCCTAAAACAGTTTGACCAATGGTGAGTTGAGGGGAATGGTCCTGCAATCCCAGCAACGTTATTATATTTAAATCAGAAGGTTGCGATGGTTAGGCTGTCACGGAACGGTGGTTCACCAATGCTTTGGCTTCTAAAGTCTTCGGCCGCTATCGGTTCACCTTCCATCGTTGAGTCGGAAATTACTCGGTCGGTCAGGTTACCTTTTTGCCAGACCTAATTCCTCTGGAGCATGACACTCAAACTGAATGTAAACGAGTCGCCCGCCAGTCCCCTTGGTGCAGCTGGGAATCTGCTAGCGCGCCGAACTGCGGCCACGGCGGCTTGATCAAGTTCTAAGTTTCCTGACGACCGGACAACGTTGACAGCCAAAAGACGACCATCGCTGCCTATGGATATTGTCAAACTGACTTGGCCTGGCTCGCGCGCGCCGCGTGGATAGCGCTTGGCCCGCTCAATCCGTGATCGAATTTTAGCCCCCCAGATTGCCTCAAGCTCTTTCTGCTTTCCAGTTGATGCAGTTGTTGTCTGCGCCGAGCCGGAATTGCCGGCTTGGGCGCCACCTCCTGTCCCGGCGGCTTTTTGGGCTGCGCGTCCCGCACTGGGTTGATCGGCTTTCTCTGCCGCTTCAGGTTGCGGTTCAGGTTCCTTTTTTACCCGCCGTTCGGGCCGCTCGGACGGCCTCGGAGACGACTCAGGAGCAAGCTCCGATAGTCCACGCTTGGGTGGGGGCGAAAGTGGGTCAGGCTGTTGTGTTGCGGCTTCTTCAACTTCGAATTGGGGTTCGGTCGGCGGTGGAGGTGGTTGCGGAATATCAAGACTCAACTCATCCGGTTCAAGCGTAGGCAATGCAGCAATTTTCAGATCAGCGCGCGGAGCTTCGGGAAGCTCAAGATTGGGAGGCTGGAGGGACTCCAAAGGGTCAGGTAAAAAAGGTGCATTGGTCGGCTGTGGAATTTGGGGAACAGGGCGTTCCCACTGTTCGACCATCTCTGTTATGGCGGATGTAGCCCCTTCGATCGAGATAGTAGCATCACCATCGACGCCACCGGCCTCAACTCCGCCTGTGGGCCTCAGGCCGAACAACATGACGTGGATGGACAGCGCAAGGGCGACAAAAACGGCAATTTCGATCCCCCGGCTCATTTCTTTGACACCACGAGTTCAACGCGGGACAGCCCGACAGCAGCAAGGTTTTGTAGAATTCGCGCAAACGCAGCGGCTTTTAGATTTGCATCAGCACGAATCTGGATGACATCCGATGCACGGCTTTGCGCGGCGATGGCGGCAATTGCATCCTCGCCCTCGGCGCCGTCAAAAGACAGCCGCCCCTCAGAGGTGACAAACAAAATCGGATGGGCTTTCACCTCGGCCTGGGTGGCAGCCTCTGGCGGGGTGACGTCGAATGGTTCGGGGCGCAACAGCTGTGATGTCATCAAAAAGAAAATCAACAGCAGAAAAACCACGTTAATCATCGGCACGATGGATTCGGCACGTCGCTTCTTTGGTGGTTCGTTCAGATCCATCCCGCTTATTCCACCAATACCAGCGATGTGAACCCCGCCGCACGCAGCTGTTCGGTGACTGTAACCACACGCTGCAGGGTCGCATCGTCCTTTCCGCGTAGGATGATCAGGTCCGTGGGCTGCGTAGTCAAAGGCTTAAGTGCCTCAGGCAGGTTAGCAACCGGCTGCCCATTCAACATCACACCATCCGGCAAAATATCCACAAGGCGGGGCGGACCGTTGTAACTTGCCCCTCCGGACGAGGCCAAGGGCAGCGGCAACATCGCTTCAACGCCAAAACGGGATGCCAACATGAAAAACACCAACAGCAAAAAGACCACGTCGATCATGGGGGTCAGGCTGGGTTTGCGCCGGGGACGAGCGGGTTCGGTAAGATTCATGACTCACGCTGCCGCTATACTTATTTTGTCTGGGCGGGCCGCAATAAAAATGCGCGTTGCATTGTCTTCCACATCTCTTCGCATACGTTCGATGACTGCCTCAAACCATGTCAGCGACGCAGATGCGGGTATCGCCACAGCCATGCCAGCGGCGGTGGTCAGCAACGCCTCCCAGATGCCACCGGCCAGCAATGCCGGGTCAGCTTGCGACCCTGCTGCCTGCAGCGCCTGAAACGCAGCAATCATGCCAAGCACTGTGCCCAGAAGGCCCAATAGCGGTGCAATTGTCGAAATCAGTTCCAGTGCACCCAAGCCGACCCTCGCGGATGCCAGTTCTCGCTTGGCAACACGTGCGGTTTCTTCTCTTACGCTGTCTTCGGGCAGGCCTTCGAAACTCTTGAGTGTCGTTTCCACAACCCGCGACCGAATTCCGCGGCGTCCTTCTACAAACCCTAGCGCTTGTGCTTTGTCCCCCCGCTCAAAGGCTTCGACCGCATCGATCGCCTTGCCGTGCGACCATGCGCCGACAAGCGCCAATCGCCAGGTTTTCCAAAGGATAAGCGCAAGCGTAACAACCGAAAGGGCGGAAATGGCCCAAATCGCCGGGCCACCGTTTCGAAGGAAGTCCATCATCCGCTTTACGGCTTGTTCAGCTTGGAAAACAGGTTCACTCGGAACTTGCTGTTGATTGTCTTGTGTCAGAGTTTCCCCTGTCGCATCCTCACCCAGATTAATCAAAATTTCCGCAGGATTTACAGCTTTGGGCTGCTCTGTTAGGGACACCTCAGGTGGTACTTGTTGTTCCGTGGGCAAGACAGAAGTTTCCTGGGCATGCGCAGCGCCCGTGCACAGAACCGCGATTGCAACCATTGAGCGCGCCCATGTTGTGACTATCATAACTTGCCGTGCCCCTCTTTTCACCTCAGATGTGCTGAATGTATTCGCGCCATCGACCACATCACCGTTGTTGCCAAATGTGCGGTGGGCCCTGCAAGTCCTGCTTGCCTAAATACTGGACTGGCTTTGTTTGCAGGCGTTGCGATAGTCAACTTGACTATTCCTGTCAAGAAATCGAGGACCGCTGTATCCCGGCATTCAATAGGTGCAAAGCCAATCAAAGATGAATTATCGACGACTAAAACACGTAGAGAGACAACCTTGTTCAAAAGAATACGACCTGCGGCAGGTTATGTAAGGCCGTGCGACGGGGTCGGTTGGCCCATGACCTTGTTCGCGTTATCGCATTCATTTCAAATGGATCACTCGGTGGAGCTCCAAACAAAGTGATACCGGAGTCTTCGCCGCGACTACTTTTTAAGTGGCAGCCATGAATGTGTTGCGAATAGCTGCTTTCATGGCGTCCCGAGGCCCGGTATCCTGCGAGTTGCTTGCCGCCATGACAAGTTTCGATGTCGGCACCTGACCGAAGCCCAGCGAATTGCTTACAGTGGAAAGACCAGGATGAAGCGCGGATCGGCCCATCAGACTGACCGCAATCCCCGCTTCAACCGCGGCCATGACGCCATGGACGCTTGGGCTTGAATACACCACCCGATATGGTTTTTTCCTTTCATTCAAGGACTTTACCGCCACGTCACGCCACCAGCAGGCGTGGTCGAACAAGGCCACCGGCAGGACGCACTCTGTGGTAAAGTCCCTATGCACAGATGATACCCAGGACGTCGGGTCTTCGAATAGAACCTCTTCATTCTGTGCCGGATTTTCCACTTCATAAATTGCAAGGTCCAGCGATCTTTTCGCCAGCGCGTCCGGAAATCCGGTGCTTGATGCGCAAGTTACTTCTAATTCCACTTTCGGATGCTGCCGGGTGAATGCGGCTATGATTTCGGTCAGCTTCGCCTTGCCGTGATCGTCCGGTATGCCAAGGTGCAGTTTACCGGTTACCGCATTGAGCGAGATTTCTTGCAGCAGCGTGTCAAGGCGTTCTGTCACATCCCGCGCGACCGGCAACAATTGACGGCCAGTATCGCTCAGAGAAACTCCACGCCCGTGTCGTTCAAAGACCGGTTGCCCGAGAATGGCCTCAAGACGCTTTATCTGAAGGCTGGTGGCGGATTGAGATCGAAAAATACGGCTGGCACCGTCGGTAACACTGCCGGCTTCCGCCACGGCGACAAAGGTTCGCAATAAATCGCTGTCCAGATGCTCCATTCATTTTCTCGATAGCCGAAATTAGAATTATGCGTTTCTCAAATGGCAGTCTCGTTACTACTTTTCAATGCCGAAGGGGAAGCCAATGACCGACATCACTGCTGATTTCAAGAAATCGCCAAGGAAATATGTCCTTTGGGGCCTGTCAATTGTACTTTTAGCGGCGCTTGGCCTTACTTGGCCGAACCACATCGGGAGCGTTGCAAGATTCGTTTTCTGGAGCCTTGTTGTCGTCGCCCCGATCGTCATTCCGGGAATTCTTGTCGCAGCATGGATCATCGCCAGCGGAGCCGATGCACACATATCCAAAGCGTTTGAGGGAAAGACGTTTCGAACCGTGGTGGCCGCATCCATTATTGGTGCCATTACACCCGTCTGCGGTGTGACTGTATTGCCCTTGATGGCAGGGTTGTTGGCCGCAGGTGTACCGCTTGCCCCGATTATGGCGTTTTGGTTGTCCTCTCCGATAACAGACCCAGCAATGCTTGCAACAACGGCTGCGACCCTTGGCCTGAGCTTTGCAATTGGCAAATCCCTTGCGGCGGTAGGGTTGGGCTTGTTCGGCGGCGCAATAACAGGACTGTTTGCCGGATCGCCGTGGGCGCTGAACGCGCTGCGCGACAACGGTCTGGCGCGACAACTCAGCGCTGCGCGCTGTGGCGGCGAAGAAACCTTTGATCCGTGGGTTTGGCGAAGAGAGACGCGCCAACGGTCCTTTTTTGTTCAAATCCGGGCGACGACGCGGCTCATCCTGATCTGTCTGATCCCCGCGTTCGCGGCTGAGTATGCTTTGAACGCGGCGCTGACCCCGGGGTCGCTTGCTGATTATGTGGGTGAGGATCAGTGGTGGTCGATACCGGTTGCAGTTTTCATCGGTGCCCCGGCCTATGTGGATGGGTACGCGGCGTTACCGTTGACGCGTGGATTGCTTGACAACGGAATGTCACCCGGTGCCGCCATGGCCTTCCTGATCTCGGGCGGTGTTGTCAGTATTTGGGGGGCACTGGCGATTGCGCCTATTCTCAAGCCTAAACCGTTCTTGCTTTACCTTCTGCTCGCGGTTCTGGGATCACTTCTGGCGGGGTATGTGTTCGGCTGGGTGATGTGAAATTCGTGCGGATGCTGCAGAGGCCCATGAAATCTCAGAGGCTTGAGGGGGTGATAGCAAACTTGTTTATCTGGATAGAGTTTTCTTCCCGGCCATCAGCATGACAGCGGCGCTTGCCAGTATGATCAGACACCCGCTGACAACGGGCCACGACAGTGTTTCGTTGAATACGACGTATCCGATGACTGCCGCGTAGAACAGAGAGACGTAGAAGAACGGGGCCAGGAAGTTTGCGTCCTCAAGCTTTGCCGCGCGGATAAAGCAGGCCTGGCCAAGGATCGCGACTGAACCAAGCAGCACCAGAACAATAGCTTGATCCAGCGCGGGCCAAACAAAGTCCGAAAGCATGAACACCGCCGAAACTAAGACGCCTGTTAGATTGCTGAAAAACAATATGGTAACCGGCCCGTCCGTCGTTTGAGCCAACCATTTCACGCTGACGATTTCGGCGCCCATAAATGCCGCCGCAGCAAGCGCGATGATTGCCCCACCGATTGCGACACCGGAAGCCGGCGACGCGATGATCAATGCGCCAACAAGCCCGATAGCTGCTGCCCACCACCTGAGTTTCGGTACACGTTCTTGTAAGAAAAGAGCGGAAAACACCATCGCAAAGATCGGGCTGGTGAAACCAATCGCAGTCGCAGACGCGAGCGGGATTGTTTGAATCGCTGCAAACATGAGTGCGATCCCCCCAAATCCCGCGATAGTCCGGACAAGATACCGCGATGGTGACACGATACGGAACCGCGTTGGCCGAAAAAACATCAACGGCAGCATGACCAAGGCCGCGACGGCATAGCGTGCAAAGGTGATCTGGAAAACGGGTATCGTCTGCATCGTGTCTTTGACCTCTGATGCAGATTGCTGACCTGAAACGCCAAGATGTTTGGCTGCCGCATTCATCAAGGCAAAGAATAGCGCGCCCAGCAATGTCCAGATCGCTGCTCGGATGTACGACCCTGATCGTGAAAAGCCTGTAGAAGGTTGAGGTTCTGATACCATCAAGCGCAACACTGCCCAAAGGGACGCATCGGTCCAGCTGCGTATCTGTTGCCACTACCGGCGTTCAAGGCTACGGACAGAAAGGCTTTGTCAGTTGCAAGCCATAGAATGCAAAATAATCTAGCGCCGGTACAAGATTCAAAGTTGGTTCCGCGACCCTCTGCGTAGGCAGCGCAAACTGACACAATCTTCGACCAATTCAAAAGGTGCATTACTCCCTCAAGATGGGGTTCTTTTACAGTCGCATCGCGGGCGAGGTCACAAACCCCTGTGCAGCGGTTTGACCTCGAATGCGTCACACCATAGGTAAGGTCGCCGTCGGAATTTTAGAAATGGGTCCTTCCAATTTCAGAAATTTGAATTTCGAATATCGCGCAACTGGCTTCTGAGTTTCTTGTTCGGTATGGACTTCGTGACGGGCCAAAGCCCAGTAGGATCACTTCTGCGGCCGTTTCCCATCTTCTGCCCGCCCTATGTGGCGGGTGCGTCGTCATACAACGCGCCAGCGGTCCTGATGCAGGTTGCACAATCCGTTATTTGGTATCAAAGAAGGTCGAAACCCATTCGCTGAACCAACTGCCATCGGCTTGTTGGCGGAGAATGACCGCATTCAACAAACACTGAGACTGCGCAGGAAGCTCAGCATGTACGAGGCCAGTATCGTCAGTTTCCAGCAGGGCTGTTTTCACCTCTCCGCCGTCTGACGGGCGGCAATACAGCCAAGCAGGCTGGTTTTCGACAGTCTTTCGCCCAGAGTAGAGCCGGAACCCGACTTGCTCGCGCACCCACTCCTTTTCCAGCCCTACGCGTTTGTCAGACTGGTTCTTGCCATCGAAACGTACGAGCGTCTTTGCATAGCGCTGGTAAGTTTCGTGAACGTACCCGTCCTCTGTGACGCTTGGTTGGGCTGTGTTCACACGGCCTTCAAGCCCGACAGATCGGACAAACTTCAAAAACGCACTCTCGGTCGGATACAAGTGTTTCCCCGGATAGCTTTGCAATGCGAGGATGTGCAGCCCATACCCAAATGCATCAAGTCGCACGTCCCCCTGTGATCGCGTGTTTAAACGTAAATCACTTGTTGTCTCTGGTCCGGCCCAGATGGCCTGTTCAAACTTGACCGGATCAAAGACATAGCGTTTCCCTTCCAGTTCTTCACCAATGAAGACAACGGGTGTTGTATATTGGCCTTCAGGCGAAGTCTTGGCGGGGGCCTCGATCCACATTTCATGGGACGTAACCGGCAAAGCACCTATGCAAACCCAAAGAATGGCTGAGACTAGATTATACATCCTGCAACGCTCCTACTGCGATGACGGCGCCGGTTGGTGCTCCGGTGGGTGAACCGCCCTGCGGCTCAATGCTTACGGCAATCCAAACGTTGGAGGCGCAACCATGTTTGCAGACAAGAACATCATCGAAAACGCGGTTAATTCCGCCGATCACACCACGCTTGTGGCTGCCGTGAAGGCAGCAGGTCTTGTCGACGCTCTGATGGGTGAAGGTCCGTTCACCGTATTTGCCCCAGTCAATGCCGCTTTTGATGCGTTGCCCGATGGTACGGTCGAAACGCTGTTGAAGCCCGAAAACAAAGACACCCTGACTAAAGTACTGACCGCCCATGTTGTTGCGGGCAAATTGTCGGGCGCTGATCTGATGAAAATGGCCAAGCGAAGCCAAGACGGCTTTGTGCATCTGGACACCCTCTCAGGTGATGCTTTGTCAGCGCAGGTGCGGGGAAACACTCTGTTTGTGTACGATGAAAGCGGCAACGCCGGAAAGATCACAATTGCAGATGTTAACCAGTCCAACGGCGTCATTCACGTTGTGGACTCGGTTCTGGTCCCTAAATAAGCAAATGCTTTGACACAGGGTGAAGGCGGTTCCCGCCTTCGCCCATCTTTTTGTTCTCAGGCCAGTAGAACCCACCTCTGGCTAGCCCCCCAAGGCCTTAACGCGACACACAGGATGCCGCAATGCGCTAATCACGCACCACGCTTCGAAAAGCTGCAGCAAGCGCCGCGATCGCTTCTTTGGGCTTGCCATCTTTGAGTCTGGAGTGAAGCAGGACGGGCAAGCGCGGCAGTTCCGGAAGCCCCAGTTCTCTTCCGACATCTTTTGCGCCCAACGGCAACATCCTTTTCGCCAACGCTGAAACACCCAGCCCGGCTGTCACGGCGGCTGAAACGGCAGCTACGCCGCCCCCAACAAAAACCTCGGTCCAGGGAACGCCTGCATCATCCAAAAGCTGTCCTGCCAAGACCCTGACGCCACAAGGTTCCGCCAGCGTTGCAAGGGGCAGCGGCTCTCCCGCGCGGCGCTTCCAAGTTGGTGCCGCATACCAGCCGAATTTTTCTTGGGCAATAACCTGACCGTCGCTTCGTCCGACATGCAGGCGCAAAATCGCCGCATCAAGTTCGCGGCGGTCATAACTCTGTAGCAGATCGCCTGAAGACCCGATCCGTACTTCGATCAAAAGCCGAGGGTCTTGTGCGTTCATTCTTGCAATCAATGTCGGAAGTTCCGGACCTGCAACGTGATCGCTTATTCCAATGACGATCCGTTGTCTGGCCTCGGCAAAGGCTGCGCAGGCGCGGTCGTGGGCCGCCAAAAGCTCGCGGGCATGAAAAAGGAATGCCTCTCCCTTCGGTGACAATTGCACGTGACGGGGGGATCTTTCGATCAATCGACAGCCAAGTCTTTCTTCCAGGCGCTTAAGCTTCAAACTTACTGCTGATTGCGTCGTGCTCAAAGCGTCGGCTGCGCGCGTGAAACTATCCAGCTCGGCTATGTACACAAATGCCTGCACAGCATCGAGATCAAGGCGGCGTTCTATCATTTCCTACACTTATCTTTGTTATTATTATGGATCGCGTTTCTTAATGTATAAGCTCTTGATCCTATGGGCCAGAGATTATCGAGACGATGAGTGCCCCAACAAGATGCGCGAGACAAAAGTGACCTGAAACATGATTGGTGCTTCATACCCTGCAATTGCGAAAATCAAGTCCCATCCAATTGATGTCACAACGATCGAACTCTGATCATCGCCGCGTGAAAATCTCCCAAGCCGAAACAACAAACTGCACGCAGAAAGGAACAGATATGCCGCTAGTTCACATTTCGCTTCGCAAAGGGAAGTCCGATCATTACCGCCAAGCTATTTTCGATGGCGTTTACCAAGCGATGCGAGACACGTTCAGCGTGCCGGAAGATGATCAGTTCATGACGATCACAGAGCACGGTCCATCAAACTTTCGCTACGGCGCGAGTTACCTGAACATCGCTCGAAGTGATGATGTCATCTTTATCCAGATCAGTGCAATGAACAGTAGGACCCCCGAGCAGAAAAAGGCTTTGTACGCGAGGACGGTTGAACTGCTTTGCCAAAACCCCGGTATGCGCGCCGAGGATGTTTTCATCAACATCGTGGAGGGGGTAAAAGAAAACTGGTCGTTGGGCAATGGAATTGCGCAATATGCGAACCACAAGGCCCAAAACCTTTGATCAGTGTCAGCCGTCTTGCTGCGTCCTGCGCTCTGCGCCGCGACGGTAAAAAAAGCACGGATGGGGGAGGGCTAAGATCGCGTCCCCCCAGTTGACGGAACGCGCGGATTTCCCGTGTAAGCTTAGACGGTTCTTGGTAAAACTTTGCAACAGATCATTGGTTCTTCAGTGCTGACTTCAACGCATCGGCAATTGCATTGTTTTGCGCCGTGTTTTCAGATTTTGCGTGCCGTGGCCTGTTGGGTTTTGACTGCGAGACATTCTTTTTTGCGCCCCGGCTTGCCCGGTCTTCGCGCGCGGACCTCCCTCCGTCCTTGCGCATTGTCAGGCCAATCCGTTTGCGGGCCACATCCACCTCGACAACGGTTACCTTCACCACTTGGCCGGTTTTTACTACCTCGTGCGGGTCCTTGACGAACCGGTCCGCGAGTTGACTTACATGTACCAACCCGTCTTGATGCACCCCGATATCGACAAACGCACCGAAGGCCGCGACATTTGTCACAGTGCCCTCAAGCACCATCCCGGGTTTGAGATCGGTAATGTTCTCGACGCCATCGGTGAAAGACGCGGTGACAAAACCGGGGCGCGGATCACGGCCCGGCTTTTCCAATTCTGCGAAAATGTCCTGAACAGTTGGCAGGCCAAAGGTGTCGTTAACAAACTGCTCAGCGCGCAAGCCTTTCAATGCACCCTCGTGGCCCATGATTTGACGGATATCGCGGCCGCATGCAGAAACAACCCGACGCGCGACGTCATAAGCCTCAGGGTGAACCGACGATGCGTCCAGCGGCTCTTGCCCATCACGAATGCGCAAGAAACCTGCGCATTGCTGAAAGGCGCGCGGGCCAAGGCGCGCCACCTTGAGCAGTTCTTTGCGCGATTGAAAAGCACCGTTCGTATCGCGGTGCATCACGATGGCCTCGGCCAGCCCCGGCCCAAGGCCCGAGACATGCGAGAGCAGGGGCGCAGACGCCGTATTCAGATCGACACCCACCGCGTTCACCACGTCTTCGATCACAGAGGCAAGAGATTGCGAAAGCCTGTGCTGATCCACGTCATGTTGATACTGGCCGACCCCGATGGATTTAGGTTCGATCTTAACCAGCTCGGCCAGCGGATCCTGCAACCGGCGCGCGATCGAAACCGCCCCGCGCAATGACACGTCGAGATCGGGAAACTCGCGCGCTGCCAGTTCCGAGGCAGAATACACCGATGCACCGGCCTCGGACACGACAACCTTGGTCGGTGCGGTCACGGCCTTGGGCAACAGTTTCAGTGTGTCAGCCACCATCTTCTCGGTTTCGCGGCTGGCCGTGCCGTTGCCGATTGCGATCAACTCGATCTTATGTGCGGCAATCAGGTTCAGAATGGTCGCCTGTGCACCGCGAAGGTCATTCTTGGGCTGGAAGGGATAAAGCGTATCCGTCGCAACAACCTTGCCCGTGGCATCGACAACCGCGGCTTTGACACCCGTTCGAATGCCGGGGTCCAAACCCAATGTCGCCCGTGCCCCCGCCGGCGCGGCAAACAACAAATCTTTTAAGTTGCGCGAGAAAACCTGAATGGCCTCTTCCTGCGCACGGCTGCGCAGATCGGCCATAAGTTCAACCATCATGGACAGAGACAGCTTTACCCGCCAGGTCCACCCAGCCACTTTGCGCAGCCAGACATCGCCAGGCCCGTCACCACGCGTTTGCAGATGGGCCGCAACGATGGCCTCGGCCCGGGCGGCTCCAGTCTCAGGCTCTGGCGCGATATCGAGCGTGACTATTCCTTCTTTCGACGCACGCAGCATCGCCAGCGCACGATGGGAGGGGGTCTTGGTCCAAAGCTCTGAGTGGGCAAAATAGTCGCTGAACTTCGCGCCTTCCTGTTCCTTGCCGTCGATCACCTTGGATGTCAGCAAAGCTTCACGCTGCATGAAACTGCGCAGCTCTCCTAAAAGCGCGGCGTTCTCGGTCAGACGTTCCGTGATGATGTCCCGTGCACCGTTCAGTGCGTCTTTGGTTGTTGGCACAGACTCGGTAACATATCGCTGCGCCAACACTTCGGGGTCGGCTGAGCGATCGGCCAGAATGGAATCGGCCAGCGGCTCCAGCCCGTTTTCCCGCGCGATCATCGCCTTGGTCCGCCGCTTGGGTTTGTAGGGCAGGTAGATGTCTTCCAACTGCGCCTTGGTTTCAGCCTGCGCGATGGACCGGGCCAACTCGTCGGTCAACTTGCCCTGATCTTTAATCGAGCCAAGGATGGTTTCGCGCCGCGCGTCCAATTCCCGTAGATAGGTCAGGCGATCAGACAGCGTCCGCAGTTGCGTGTCGTCGAGGCCACCTGTCACCTCTTTGCGGTAGCGGGCGACAAAAGGCACGGTGGCCCCATCGTCCAGCAGTTTCACCGCGGCACCGACCTGTTCCGGGCGGGCGTTGATCTCGGTGGCGATGGTGCGGGCGATGCGGTCCAAGGGGGCCTCCTGCAAATGACTGGAGGCACTTCTTAGCCAGCCGCATCACCAAGGGAAAGAGGGTTTTACACTGCCCGGACGTCTTCGGCCAATGCTCGCAGATCGTCATGCAGGGTTTTGGCGATTTCGACATATCCGCGTTCGGTATTCCGCGCCCGCGCAGCGAACCGCCGTTGCGAGGGCAAGCGGGCCCCCTGATCGGTAATGTCGGCAAACAAACGTTCGGCGCGGGCATCGTTGTCGGACACCCGGCCACCGCTGAATTGCGCAGGGTCAAACGCAAGGATGATTTCGCCGTGATAGGGTGCGCCGCCTGCACCTTGGGCAAACTCCATGCTTTCAAGGCTGGTCAGATCGTCGATCAACGGGCCGGCCAGCAACTCGATCATAATCGACAAGGCCGAACCCTTATAGCTGCCAAACGTCAGCATCGCGCCATCCATTGCCGCTTTTGGGTCGGTGGTGGGATTGCCGTATTTGTCAATGGCGACACCCTCTGGCAGGGGCTTTCCAGCACGGCGGTAGAGTTCGATTTCACCGCGGGCAAAGGCGCTGGTGGCAAAATCAAAGGTGAACGGATCTTTGCCACTGCGCGGCCAGCTAAAGGCCAGCGGGTTGGTGCCAAGGCTACCGCGCGTGCCACCTGCAGGGGCAACCCAGGAATGGCTGGGGACCATCGCCATCGCTGCAAGGCCGACCGAGGACAGGCGTTCCACCTCGGGCCAAAGGGCCGAGAAGTGAAAGCAACGGTTGATCGCCATGGCGGCAATACCATTGGCGCGGGTCTTTTCAATCAAGAGCGGCAGCGCCTTTTCAAACGCCAACAAAGACATCCCCGCATTTGCGTCAACCCGAACAATGGCATTGTTCGACGGCTTCAGGACCGGGGCAGCGTGACCGTCGACCTTGCCTGACTTCATGGTGTCATGACACATGAACAGACGGAACAGACCGTGAGACTGACAATCGTCGGTCTGGCAGGTGGTCAACGTATCGGCGATAGCTGCGGCATGCTCGGGCCCAAACCCGGACTTGGTCAGGATCGACAGGCTGAGCGCCCGAACTTCATCCAATGTCAGTTTGACAGTCTCGCTCATGCTCTACACCTCCTCTGCCGTGCGCGCGACAACGGATAACGCGGCGGGACGGGAAAAGGGAACAAGATTTCCATAAGATACGTGATCATTCCTGAGACTTCGCCTGATATTGACTGACCGGACAGGCGATGTGCGGGTCATCCGAACGACACACGGCATGTTGTCAGCGGGAATTTTTGACACAATCCCTTTCCTAATGGTCGGCAAAAACGCCTTGTGAACCAGCCTAAATCCCCGAAATATAGGGCCATGACTATCAAGCCCGTCACACCTGATCCGGACGAAGAGGTCGATAACATCGGCCCTCGCAGTATTTATGATGTGGATCCGCCAGAAGACGACGATCTATGGTTTCTGCCGCCCGAGGATGAAGAGCGGATCGAGGATTTTCAACCTCCCGGTCCGATGGCTGATCGGCGTTTGCTATTCGATCCCCGAGACTGGCGCGCAGCGCAGGCGGAACTGTCTTTCGAACTGGCGGATCTGGCGGCGATCTTTGGCGCTTTGGATGAACGGCTAAGGGCCGGGCCAGATGGATGGACCCATCGACTGGCCCTTATGGACGTATCCGATCTGGGCTGGTGGACGGGCGACCGGATCAGCGTGGACCGTCTTGCCCTGTGGACCGGTTTGCGGATCGGTGCAACCGGAGACGACGTTCAGGCTTTATTCCGGGCGGGATGGGCGGTGCGTCGGCTGACATCCGGTCCTGGCCCTTCGGACGGGGGATGGGACTCGGGGCTTACTGCCTTTCTGGATCGCCTCGCGCAAGGTATCGACGATATCCCCGAAGCCGTGGCCGATCTGGCCGAGGTGATGCGAAATGCCGAAGGGTTGCACCCGGTCACGCAGGCGGCGATCGGGTTTCACGCCTGGCGTGCCCTGTCCCCGGGGATTGGACAGGATACTGAGGCGGCGATTATTGCGGCGCGTCACGCGGCCTCCATGGGGCGGGGCGGGGCAAAATTCATGCCCTTGGCGCTGTCTGGCCCGGGCGCTTTGCGCGGAGTGGGCGAGGTTAACGAAAAGCTTGCTGCGTGGATTCGCGGGGCGGGGCAGGCAGCTTTGGCGGCATTGATGCACCTGGATCGTGTCAGCGCATGGGAACAGCGCGCCCGCGCGGCAACCGCTGGACTTAGCGGCAAGACACCGCCCTTGTTGATCGACGTCCTAACGGCGTGGCCGATGGTGTCCGCACCGTTGGCCGAAGAATTGACAAAGGCGTCGCGTGCAGCAGTGCAACGCAACATTGACCGTTTCACCCGACGCGGCCTGATCCGTGAGGTGACGGGGCAGGGACGTTACCGGGTTTGGACCGCCGCGCTGTGATCCAGCAACCAGTCGCGAAAGGCGCGCGCGGGTGGTCGCAAGGCTGTGCGGGATGGGTAGACCAAGTGATACGCCTCTTGCCCTGCAACGTGAATGTCGGGCAGGCAGGGAACAAGGCCGGACAGGTGCATGATCCGATCCGATGCAGGCGCGCGGGCCAGGGCGATGCCTCCTCCGCTGGCTGATAGCTCGGTGGCCATGATCGAATTGTCGGCGAAAAAATACCGCGCCTGACCGGTGGGCATACGCAGAGTTTCGAACAGATGCGGCCAACTTGCACGATGCGTCGAAACCTCGATCAAAGGGAATTGGAACAGGTCTTGGGGCTGACGTATCTGCGCGGCGACATCTGGTTTAGCAACAGGATACAAGCGCTCGTGCATCAATGGATCGCTTTCTGCACCAAATAGGGTCGGGTTCCCGAACACGATCTGCAAATCGGTGAATTGGTTGGCGAAATCCGATACCAGGTTACCAGTGGTCAGAGACAAACCGATCTGCGGATGTGCTGCGCGGAAATCGGGCAGGCCATTGGCAAGAACCCCATGCGCATAAAGCAGAACGGATTGCACGAAAAGCCGCTGCTCGCGGGTTTCCCCGAAAAGGCCTGTGGTGGCGGTTTCCAGCATGAGCAGGGATTGTTGAACGGACGGCAGATAAGCCCTGCCAGCCTCGGTCAGGGTTACCGCATGTGCGTGACGGTGAAACAGCGGCGTTCCCAGCCGGGATTCCAGCGCTTTGACCTGCTGGCTGACAGCTGCGGCAGACATGTTCAACTGCGTGGCGGCTCGGGCAAAGCTTTCGGTCCGCGCGGCAGCCTCGAATACGCGGAGCCAGTTGAGGGAAGGGATACGGGACGACATGCAGGCAGGCTAAGCTGAACTTAGCCTTACCGGCAAGAGGTGCCACGCTGCTTTGTAATTATCTCGGTTTATGCTGGGTGGACCAGATTTCATGAGGTTCACCATGCTGCAAACTGCTCAATCTTCACACGCCCTGACAGCCGACCAAACCGCGCAGTACTGGGAATACGGTTATCTATTTCCCTTGACGGTTTTCTCGGATGCAGAAGCGGCTGAGATTCGTGCAGAATTCGAACAGCTTGAGCGTGACTGGCTGTCTGCCAATCTGCCGCTGCCGCTGAACACGTACAAACGCGTCAATGCTCATCTTGTGATACCGTTGGCCGCACAGATCGCCTTGGATAAAAGGGTTCTGGACGTGGTTGAGCACATTTTGGGACCTGACATCATGGTTTGGTCCGCCGAGTTTTTTGTCAAAGAAGCCAATACCGAACACACGGTGGGCATGCATCAGGATCTGACCTATTGGGGCATGGGCGAAACTCCGGATCAGGTGACAGCCTGGATCGCGCTGTCGCCCGCCACGGTCGCAAGCGGATGCATGGATTTCGTTCAGGGCAGCCACAAGAACCCGATCCTTCCGCACACCGACACGTATTCTGACACAAACCTGTTATCGCGGGGGCAGGAAATTGCTGTTGAGGTCGCAGAAGAGGAAAAAACCCATATTGAATTGGCACCTGGTCAAATGTCGCTGCATCACGGGTTGACCATCCATGGGTCGGGGCCCAACCGGTCCGATGACCGCCGCATTGGTTTGGCAATCCGGTATCTCAACCCGAATGCGAGGCAATTGGTTGCCGATCGCGACTATGCGATGCTGGCACGTGGTCGGGACGGGCAGTCGAACTTTGTGGCGGTTGACCCTCCGCAAGAACTGTTTTCAGAGCAGTCACTGGCCTTGTATGAACAGGTGCGCCGCGATCAGAGCAAAGCGTTGGCCGATGGTGCAAAAAACGCTGTCCCGTTATACGGAGGGACCTGACACGCCCTGAGCGACCGTGCAGGCCGAACCGGCCTGTCCTTTCATGTCTTGTGAAAGCCATCTTATAGGTCAAATTTCTTGATGGGTTTACAGGCAGGAAACAGCCGCTGACACTCGTGGTGTTCATAGCCTTGGGTTGCATTCTGGGACGTCTTGCTGTTTTTGAGATGGCAATGCTTCAAAATGGATTCCGCGGGAAAAGAAGATGACAAAAAAGGCGTTGATTACCGGCATTACCGGGCAGGACGGATCTTATCTTGCAGAATTTTTGCTTGAGAAAGGTTACGAGGTTCACGGGATCAAACGCCGGGCGTCTTCATTCAATACGCAGCGGATCGACCACATCTATCAGGACCCGCATGTTCCGAACCCGAAACTGCATCTGCATTACGGGGACCTGAGCGATACCTCAAACCTGACGCGCATCATTCAAGAAGTACAACCGGACGAGGTCTACAATCTGGGTGCGCAGTCGCATGTTGCAGTCAGTTTTGAGTCTCCGGAATATACGGCAGATGTCGATGCAATTGGCACATTGCGCTTGCTGGAAGCGATCCGGTTTCTTGGGCTGGAGAAAAAGACAAGGTTTTATCAGGCCTCGACGTCGGAACTTTACGGTCTGGTGCAGGAAACTCCGCAGCGCGAAACAACGCCGTTCCACCCACGTTCGCCTTACGCGGTTGCCAAGCTGTATTCCTACTGGATCACCGTGAACTATCGCGAAGCGTATGGCATGTATGCCTGCAACGGTATTCTGTTCAATCACGAAAGCCCGCGCCGAGGTGAGACTTTTGTAACCCGGAAAATCACCCGAGGATTGGCAAACATTGCACAGGGTTTGGAAGACTGTCTTTACATGGGCAATATCGACAGTCTGCGCGACTGGGGCCACGCAAAAGACTATGTACGGATGCAGTGGCTCATGTTGCAGCAGGAAAATCCCGAAGACTTCGTAATCGCGACCGGAGTGCAATATTCGGTGCGGCAGTTTATCGAATGGTCGGCTGCCGAGCTTGGTATCACGTTGGAATTCACAGGCGAGGGCGTCGATGAAATTGCGTCCGTTAAGGCGATCCAGGGTGAAAATGCTCCGGCGCTCAAACCGGGGGATGTGATCATGCGCATTGATCCGCAGTATTTCCGCCCTGCCGAGGTTGAGACGCTGCTGGGGGACCCGTCGAACGCCAAAACCAAGTTGGGATGGGAGCCCGAGCTGACGGTGCAGGAAATGTGCGCCGAGATGGTCGTCGAGGATCTGAAAACCGCCAAACGCCATGCGCTGTTGAAAGAGCATGGGTATGAATTGCCGGTAAGCCTGGAAAACGGTTGAGGAGATCGCCATGCGCAAGATCTATGTAGCAGGCCACCGCGGGATGGTCGGCGGTGCAATTCTGCGCCGTTTGCAGGATCGTCAGTCTGCGGGTGACGCGCTTGAACTGATAACCCGCACCCATGCTGAATTGGACCTGACAGATCAGGCCGCCGTGCGGGACTTCATGCAGGCCGAGCGTCCAGATGTGGTGATCCTTGCCGCCGCCAAGGTTGGTGGAATTCACGCAAACAACACCTACCCGGCGGATTTCATCTACGACAACCTGATGATTGAATGTAACGTGATCCATCAGGCGTTTGCGGCGGGGGTAAAGAACCTACTGCAGTTGGGCAGCTCTTGCATCTATCCGCGCGCTGCGACGCAACCGATGCGAGAAGACGCTCTGCTGACCGGCGTTCTGGAGCCCACAAACGAGCCGTACGCAGTGGCTAAGATTGCTGGGATCAAGCTGTGTGAAAGCTATAACCGGCAGCATGGGGTCGACTACCGCTCGGTCATGCCGACGAACCTGTATGGTCCCGGCGACAATTTCCACCCTGAAAACAGCCACGTCCTGCCCGCCCTGATCCGCCGTTTTCACGAGGCACAGCGGGACGGACTGGCAGAGGTGGTGATCTGGGGTACTGGCAAACCCCGCCGTGAATTCCTGCATGTGGATGACATGGCCGAGGCATCGTTGTTCGTGCTCGACCTTCCGCGCGACGTTTACGAAGCAAACACCCAGCCGATGCTGAGCCACATTAATGTGGGCTGTGGTGAGGATATCTCTATTGCGGAACTCGCGGCTTTGGTGGCTAAAACGATCGGCTTTACCGGGCGCATTACGCAGGATGTCAGCAAACCAGATGGCACCCTACGCAAATTGATGGACGTGTCCCGTCTGGCCGAGATGGGTTGGCGCGCGCGCATCGGGTTGGAAGACGGTATTCGAGAAACTTATGCCTGGTTCCTTGATCAGGCAGATGCGGATCTGCGGGCCAAGTAACTGCCCGGACAAGCGCCCGGGCAGAATTTGAGATCAGAACCAGCGGCCTATTGCGACGCCCGTTGGGGCCAGTGCTGTTGTATCAAGTGTGGTTGCCATGACCTTGAAGCCCACCTCTGTCTCGGTCGGGGCATCAAAGCCGATAAACCGGGTGCTTGCCCCACCTCCGCCGCTAACCGAAACTGCCGGGCCGGATGCGAAAGAAATCGGGAAAACCCAGACTGCGGCGTCGCTTGTAAACAACGCCCCATCAGCATTTGCACATCCCGTTGCAGGCAGCTTTGCAGTGCATATTTGTGTTCCATCTGCAAAGCGTACGTAGTCTCCATCAGCAGTCGACCCGTGTTCAATCACGGCACCGGTCGGCGCGCCGCCGCTTTCCGATACGAGACCGACAAGGTTACCCGGACCATAGCCGAAATCCGCCCGCATCAGGCGACCAACGGTTGTGTCGTCAGGGCTGTTCTGAACCGCGGCACCACTTGCGGCACCCGTGGTCGGGTCAAAGCTGAGCGCGTCGGTCCACGTGCCGCCGTCAGGCGAAACCTTGATCGAAAAGCCGGTATTGCCTGACAAACCCATCTCGGCGTGACCGATCCAGTTGGACTGAAACAGCAAAGACGCTGTTTCGCCTGCGCTGGCCTTGTTGATTTTTAACTGATGCCCACCGCCTTCATGGCTGAGCAACGTCGCTGGCGACCTCACGGACAGACGGTTCGTGCTGTCAAAGCTGGCCGCAATACCCACGCCATCAAGATTCTGCGTCGCAACCGGAGGCTCAGTCCATGCGCTGCCATCCCAGACCGTCAGTTGCCCGTTGGTTTCATCCCACGCGCGCCAGCCGATGCGGGGGGCGACAAAATGCCAGGCGTTGTCCAGCCACGCGGCAAGCATCCCGGTCTGGCCAGTCCAATCCCCGGTCGGAGCAGAACCGAGTGCGTGAACCTCACCCTGATCAGGAACGGCCGGCGGGGTCGATGCGTTTGTCGAGGCCAGGCTAAGTTGGGTAACAAGATCCAACTGCCGCAATGCCTCGTTATGGGTCACGTGTTTCTGTGCCTGCGATGGTTGCAGAAACGGTAGGTTCAATCGGGGTGAGTTCTGTGACAAAGGCGTCCTCCAGTGGCTTTTGGTGCGACAATTGAATTGCGCGCCACATTGCCAGGCGATGGATGAATCCCGCCTGACCGGAACGCACGCCTTTGGAACCTTTTGTTATTCTTTTGCAGGTCAAAAAATAGGCCAAGTCGCAGAACGCCTTAGCCTATCGGTAATTTTTCCACATTCGCCGAAAACAAGCGTTTGCGGTGGAGAATGCGTGTGTTACTCAGCAGCTTGCCCTGTGGCGACAATATCATGCAGATATTGGCTCAGGTCGTCGCGTAGGTCACTGCGGGCCAGAGCAAATGCAACAGTTGCTTGCAGGAACCCGGATTTCGAGCCGCAATCGAACCGCTGACCATCGAATTTGTATCCAAAGACCGGTACGCCGTTGCCGATGTCTTCGGCGATGGCATCGGTGAGCTGTATCTCTCCGCCGCTGCCTTTTTTCATCTGGTTCAGGTTGTACAGAACCGACGGACCAAGCACATAGCGACCGATAACGGCAAGGTTCGAGGGCGCCTCTTCCGGTTTTGGTTTTTCGACCATGCCCCGCGCGCGTACGACAGGGCCGATATTTTCACCCACATCCAGCACACCGTATGCACTGGTTTTTTCCAAAGGGACCTCCATAGCTGCGACCATGTTTCCGCCGGTTTCCTCATAGGCTTCGACCATCTGTTGCAGACATGGTTTTTCAGCCGCAATCACGTCGTCGGGCAGCATCACGGCAAAGGGTTCATCACCGATCAGCCGGCGCGCACACCAAACGGCATGGCCCAATCCCAGTGCCTTGTGCTGGCGGATATATGCAATTGCCCCGCTTTCCATATTGGTGGCGCTCAATGTCTCCAGCAGGTCATCTTTGCCTTTGGCTTTGAGCTCCTGTTCAAGAACCAGGTTGTGATCGAAATAGTCTTCCAGTGCGGATTTGCCGCGCGACGTAACAAAAATGAACTCGGTGATGCCGGCGGCACGAGCCTCGTCGATAGCGTACTGCACCAGTGGGCGGTCGACCAAAGTCATGATCTCTTTCGGAACGGACTTCGTAGCGGGCAGGAACCGGGTGCCAAGCCCTGCGACTGGAAAGATCGCCTTTGTGACCTTGCGTACCATATGACCTCTCAAGCTAGTAGAACAGTGTCGTTGGTTAGTGTCCCACGCGGACCTCTTAGGGGCTGCACTGCTAACAATCAACGCCCACAATCAACCCGTGCAAATTTCCCAAAGATGGTGCCACCCAAGGGGGTAGAAGTCAAAACGATCACGTTTCGACCACGAAAACCCAGCGGTGTTTTGCTGCGATATGCGGCAAAAGAAGGCATCAAGTTCCGGCGGACCGAGGCCGTTCCACTAACTACTGTTCTATAAGCAGGACCGAAGACGCCCCGAAGCTGTGCAAATTAGCTTCGGGGCAGGGCGCTCAAACACCGTTCAAAATGGCATCCAGCGGATCGTGTTCGGCCACAAAGTGATCCGGTCTCACCTCGCTCAATTGGGGGACATAATCGGACTGACCCGCAGCTAAACGACTGGGCAGAAACCGCAATGCAGCCCTGGGATCCATGGGTGAGGGCAGCTCACCAGGCAGCTTCAACCGTCGCCGCGTGCGTTCGACGTCGGGGTCCGGTATTGGAACGGCCGAGATCAGGGACTTGGTGTAGGGGTGGATCGGATCAGAGCAAATTACTTCGCCATCCCCAAGTTCGACAATCCGACCAAGATAAAGGACCATGATCCGGTTCGAGACCGCCCGCACCACAGAAAGATCATGGCTGATAAAAATCATCGACAGCCCGAACTCTTGTTGCAATTCTCGCAACAATTCCACGATTTGCGCCTGAATGGACACGTCTAGCGCCGAAACCGCTTCGTCGCAGATAATCAATTTGGGTTTGTTGATCATTGCCCGGGCAATGCCGACTCTTTGGTTCTGCCCGCCGGACAATTCATGCGGATATCGGTTGATCATGTTGGATTGTAAGCCCACCCGCTCCATCATCTGCGCGACCATGTCTTTGCGTTCGCGATCCGTCAGGTCAGGGCGATAGGTTTTCAGAGGTTCCGCGATCGAGGCGGAAATCGTCATCCTCGGGTCAAGGCTAGCCAGCGGGTCCTGGAACACGATCTGAAGGTCCTTGCGGTATTTGTTCAGTTCGGCTCGTTTCAACCCGACGATAGGATGTCCCAGCCAGCTGACATTCCCCGCACTGGGTTCAATCAGTTGCAGCACGGCCCGGGCGAGGGTGGATTTGCCGCAACCGGATTCACCCACAACGCCCAGCGTTTCACCCTTGCGGATGTCAAAGCTCACGCCATCCACGGCCTTCAACGGGACCTTGTGGCCGAACAGCCCGCCCGAGACATGAATCGGGAAATGGACTTTGACGTCGTCGACCTTCAGCAGAGGTTCTTCGGTCTTCTCCAGCGCTTTGGGCGCATCGCCTGCATCAATGCGCGGCATCGCCTCAAGCAGAGTTCGAGTGTATTCGTGCTTAGGCGCGCGGAAGATTTCGCGCGCGTCTCCGGCCTCGACAAACTGACCCAGACGCATGACCTGTATCCGGTCACACATCCGTGCGACGACGCCCATGTCATGTGTAATCAGGGCAATCGCGGTGCCTTCGTCTTTCTGCAACCGCACCATCAAGTCCAGAATGTCGGCCTGAACCGTGACATCGAGCGCAGTGGTTGGCTCGTCCGCGATCAGCAGTTTTGGATTGCACAGCATGGACATGGCAATCATCACGCGCTGGCGCATCCCGCCCGAAAGCTCATGCGGGTATTGATCAAGACGCCGTTTTGCCTCGGGGATACGCACACGGTCAAGCCATTCAAGGCATCGCTGTCGCGCGGCAGAGCCTTGTAGCCCTTCATGCACTTGCAGAACTTCGCGCATTTGCTGACCGATCCGCAGATGCGGGGTCAAAGCGGTTAGCGGGTCCTGAAAGATCATGCCCACATCCGAACCACGGATCTTGTTCAGCTTGCCAACGGGCAGATTCAGGATCTCCTTCCCGTTCAGCATGGCCGAGCCTTCGGCCCGTCCCGCTGGCGGCAACAGCCCCATCGCGGCCATGAAAGTCTGGCTTTTGCCCGATCCGCTTTCGCCGACGATGCCAAGGCATTCGCCCGGGTTGATGTCGAAGCTGATCCCTTTGACAGCCTCGACAACGCCGTCCGGAGTTTCGAACTGGACGCTCAGGTCTTTTATGGAAAACAGGCTCATATCAGCGATCCTTCGGGTCCAGTGCGTCACGCAGACCATCGCCGATGAAGAACATCGAGATGATGATTGCGACATAGAATGTCAGGGGGAACATAAGCTGCCACAAGGTTCCATAGGCCATCGTCCCGGCACCTTCGGCGATCAGCCTACCCAATGACGTGTAGGGCTCTGAGATACCCAGACCCAGAAACGAGATGAAGCTTTCGGTAAGGATCATCTCAGGCACCAGAAGCGAGGCATAGACGATCACCACCCCCAATAGATTGGGTAGGATATGACGATACATAATCGTGAATTCGCTGACGCCGGCGGCGCGTGCGGCTTCGATGAATTCGCGGTTCTTCAGCGTCAGAGTTTGCCCTCGAACGATCCGTGACATGGTCAGCCAGCCGACCGCGCCAAGAGCGAGAAACAACATGAAAAATGACCGCCCCGCCACGACCAGCAGCAGGATGATGATCAAGGTTGCCGGGATCGCCAGAAGAATATCGACAAAGCGCATCATTACACTGTCGACACGCCCACCAATGTAACCGGCGGCGATGCCGTAACAGGTGCCGACGATCAGCGCCGTGGCCGCCCCGATCAGGCCAACCAAAAGCGATGTGGTCGTTGCCTGAATGACGCGGCTGTAAAGGTCACGCCCCAGATCATCGACACCGAAAAAATGCCCGGTTTCGAGGGATGGCATCCCCATCCCGCGCACGTCCCCAATGACGTTCCAGTCGATTTCTTCATTGTCCCAAACGGCGAAGTACGGTCCGATGATTGTGAACAGAACAATCAGGCTTAGAACAAAAACGCTGGCCATTGCGGCCTTGTTGCGAACAAACCGCATCCGAGCGTCCTGCCACAGCGAGCGCCCTTGAATAACCGTGTAATCGGTGACACTTTCGGCCAGATGGGCGGCTTTTTGTGATTTTCCTAGCATTGGTTCGCCCCTCAGTACCGAATTTTTGGATCGAACCAGGCGTAGGCCAGGTCCGTCAGCAGATTCACGACGACAGTCAACGCGCCATAAAGGATCGTGACCCCCAGCAGTACGGCATAGTCGCGCGACAGGGCTGACCCGACATAGGCTTGCCCCAGCCCGCCGGTGGAAAAGTAGATGTCGACGAAAACCGAACCTGTCAGCACATAAACAAAAACCGGACCAAGGTATGAAACGACCGGCAACAGCGTTGGTTTCAACGCGTGACGCCAGATCACGGTTCTGGTTGGCAGACCCTTGGCCCGCGCGGTGCGGATGAAGTTCGAGTTCAGCACCTCAAGCATTGAGGATCGCGTTATCCGTGCGATAGATCCCATGTAAGACGTCGCAAGCGCAATTACGGGCATAATGAGGTACGGCCATTGCCCGCCGTTCCATCCACCGCCCGGCAGCCATCCCAGCCATAGGGTAAAGGTCAGGATCAGGATCGGGCCCATGATGAAGTTCGGCAGCGCTTGAGCCGCGATGCCCAGCCCCACTGCGAAATAGTCGATCCAACTGTTGTGCTTGATCGCCGCGGCAATTCCTAGACCGACACCAACGGACGTCGCGACGAGGAACGACAGCGACCCGTAAGTCAGCGAGATCGGAAAGCCCTGGGCGATGATGTCATTGACGTCCCGGTCCTTGAACTTGAAGGACGGGCCAAAGTCGAAATGCACGACGATATTGTAGAGGTAGTCCCACAACTGCTTCCACAGTGGTTGGTCCAGCCCGTACCGCGCCTCGATATTCGCCAGAACCGCCGGCGGCAGAGGTCGCTCAGACGTGAATGGCCCACCAGGCGCAAAGTGCATCAGAAAGAAACAGGCGACGATCAGCAGCAGGATCGTCGGAATGGCAACCAGCAGTCGCCGCAGACTATAGGCAAGCATTTCATGCCCCCATCTTTATTGGCCCTGCCCCGGATGCTTCCGGGACAGGGCGTGGTTCAAAGACGATTAATCAGCGAGCTTGTAGAGGTTTTTCGAGTACCAGTTTTGCTCGACATTGTTGATCGGCCAATTCCCGACATCGGTGTCCATCATGTAAACACCTGCATAGTGGTAGATCGGGATCACAGGAGTTTCCTGTGCGATGATGCGCTCAACCTCGGTGTACAGAGGCGCCGGATCGTCAGCAGTTTTGGCCTGTGCCAAAAGCTCGTCAACACGGGCATTGCTGAACTTGCCGTCGTTATAGCCGGAATCCGACTGCAGCAGGTCCAGGAAGGTCGAAGCTTCGTTATAGTCGCCGCACCATGCGCCACGGGCCAGTTCGAAGTTCTGGTTGCCGCGCTCTTCCAGGAACACTTTCCATTCCATATTGGCCAGTTCGACATTCACACCCAGCTTCTGCTTCCACATCTGGCTAACAGCAACTGCGACCTTTTTATGGTCTTCGTTGGTGTTGTAGACCATTTCAAAGCTCAGCGGATTATCCGGGCCATACCCGGCACCGGCCAGCAATTCCTTGGCCAGCTCATCCCGTTCAGCTTGGGTCATTGAGGCCATCTCAACCTCGGGAACGGTGAACCCTGCTGTTGCTTCGGGCGCGAATGTATAGGCCTGCGGCTGACCCCCGGCCATAACTTTTTCAGTGATGATTGCACGATCCACCGCCAGCGACAGGGCCTGACGTACGTTCGGGTCCTTGAAGGCCTCGGGGCCATCTTCCGTCAGGTTGAAGGTATAATAATAGTTGCACAGGCGTGGAAAGCTGATCGCTTCGTCCGGATGCTCTTGGCTAAGGCGGGGGAATTGGCCTGCTGGAACTTCGGTACGGTCCAATTCACCAGCCAGATAACGCGTCAGGGCAACGTTTTCGTCATTGATGATCAGCGCGACCACCTTGTCGAGAATTGTGTTCTCGTTATCCCAGTACATTTCGTTCCGTTCACGAACCGAACGTTCCTGCGGCACGTGCTCGGTCAGGATGTAGGCTCCATTCGACACGATATTTTCGGGGCGGGTCCAGGCGTCACCATGTTCCTCAATGACTTTCTGCGGAGCCGGGAAAGTGGTAGAATGCGTGGTCATTTGCGGGAAATACGGCAGCGGTGCGCTGAGCGTGACTTCCAGTGTGTGATCGTCGATTGCCTTGACACCCAGCTCGTCAATCGGCTTTTCGCCAGCGATAATTTCGGCGGCGTTTTCAATCGACATCAATTCCATGAACCAGGCATAGGGTGACGACAGTTCGGGATCGACGGCACGTTTCCATGCATAGACAAAATCACCAGCGGTCACCGGGTCGCCATTGGACCACTTGGCGTTGTCACGCAGGGTGAAGGTGTACACATCCTTGGTGTCATTGGTTGTATAGCCTGTGGCAACGCCCGGAACCAGGTTGCCGTCTTCGTCCTGATTCATCAGGCCTTCGAACAAATCCCGTGTGATTTCGGCACCGTAGGTATCTTCGACAACCTGCGGGTCGACCGAACTGTGCTCATCCCCAAGGCGATAGATAAAGGTCTGGTCTTCGGCCAGCGCTTCGCCGGTTTCCGGGTGAGTGCCAGCGGCAAAGGCGGCACCGGTGATCATGGTCGAGGTCATTAGCCCCGCCAGAGATGTCCGAATGTACTTGTTCATTTTTGTCTCCCATTTTTTAGGTGGCAAAGCGCGCGCCATTCAGGATGGCCGCTGCCACCATGTTTGTCCGACCTTGAACAGGACTGACCCGGATTCAGATTTCGCTTTTTCAGATCGCACTGAACACCGCATCACAGTCATTTGGTTTGCAGTCAGGAACGTGTTTGCGAAAGTCGCCTCTCACTGGCGCAGAAGGTGACACTATTTCAAATCGGGATAAAGATGCTGCCTGCAATTAAAGCAACTATAGGTGGATAGTGAGCGAAACCGGCGTTAGTGCTGAAATTAAATAAGGAAACTTGACCTGATCGTGACACTTTCGTGAAGGCGTATGTTCAAACTTGACCCGAGGGAAATGCAGCGATGGTCGGCAAAAACAAGAGAAACGGGCGAATCGCTATTGTGTGAGGGCGGCTTTCATACCCTGTTTTGGAAAGCAGGTCGGCGGTTGCCCTTTGCCCTCCTGCCACCGCCCGATTGAGCGTCGGGTCTTGTACCCGGGCAACCCATCTACACCGCCGACATCATGCCCTCGGCTTTCAAGCGACTTTTGCATAGCGGCGATGTCAGATCGGTACAGGGTGCCGATGTTGTGCCAGCCCGTATTGAAGTCCTGGACGCCGAATTGAATGCGGTCGCCGATATGACCCACAAACAACGCATAAAGATCGCTTTTGTTGTAGTCTTTCAGCACATAGAAATTCGGTGTGACGATAAAGGCTGGCCCATAGCGTCCAGCGGGCATCATCAGATACCCCTCACCTTGTAATTCGTGCTTTGGAAACGGCTTACCCGAGACGCGGGTTACTCCCATGTCGACCCAGTCCTGAATGGGCCGCCCTTGGTCCGGTCCTTCTAAAGCGCAGGAAACGTGAGCAGGAACCGATACTTCAAACCCCCAATCCCTTCCGGCAACCCAACCATACGCCGACAGAAAATTCCCGATGGATGCAATTGTATCCTCAGCCGAACGCCAGACATCGAGCCGCCCGTCCCGGTTCCCGTCCACTGCGTAGGTCAGAACGTTCGATGGCATGAATTGCGGTTGACCCAACGCGCCTGCCCAGCTGCTTTTGAGTCTTCCCGGCGGTGCGTGTCCGGCCTGCGCGATCTGCAGTGCTGCGATCAATTCTTCGGTGAAATAAGCCGACCGGGTGCTCATGAATCCCTTTGTACCCAACACCTGAAAGGCGTCATGCCGAATGGCTACTTGGCCATAGCCGCTCTCGCGTCCCCAAATCGCAAGAATGATCCTTCCGGGTACACCCGTTTCCGCCTCGACCTGCGCAAGGAAGTTCGCGTGACGCCGGGCCATTTGCCGACCAACCGCAGTAGCGCCTTGAATCGAGTTTGCATTGAAATATCGCCCAGGCGCTCCGAACTCGGCCTGTTTTTGCTGTTGGGGCGTTTTGGCAATTGACCCCGGCGGTACAAGATCAGGCAACTTCCAGTTGAGCGTCACGCCCTCAAAGGCCCGCTGCATCGTCAGCCGAGAAACGCCCTTGGCCTTGGCCCGCGGCCAGACCGTTTCCTGTAGCCAGATTTGGAACTGACCCTCAACCGCAGAACGATCCTGTGCGCGCGCGTCTGTCAGAAGGCATGTCAGGCAAAAGGCGAAAACGATCCAACGCATTGTTGGAATATGTCATTGGACTATGAGGGTGTGTCAACCGCGTCATTGGCACGCTCTTAAGTATTCGCTTCTTCAAGGGCTGCCCCACAGCGTGCGCGAAAAACCGAGACGTCAGGAAAAACCTTGAGAAAACTGGCGTCCCTGCCGATAGTTGGCAGAAACGAAGGCTTCAGAGGATGAATTGGCGTGGCCTTACTCAGACCTTCAGCATGGCTATGGGCAGGATCGGCTGCGGTTGTGCTTGTGGTCGTCTCCGGGCAGGTCTCATGGGCCAGTGACAGTTTCTTGGACCCTCAAGGGCCGATTGCTGCGGCCCAGAAAACGCATTTGCTGCGGGCGACCGCCCTCATCCTGATTGCAGTGATCCCGGTACTGGTTCTGGTGCCGCTGATTGCCATGCGATACAGGCGGCGTCGGGGCGGGTCTGCACAGTACAGGCCCAAGTGGGACTTCTCGGCCAAGCTGGAATTTGTAATGTGGGGTGTACCGGTCGTCATCGTGGCGCTCTTGTCGTTCTACTTATGGAAGGCCACGCACCGCCTGGACCCATACTCAAGCGGTTTTGGTGATACACCGGCTTTGGATGTTCAAGTCGTCGGTCTGGATTGGAAATGGCTGTTCATCTACCCGGATCTTGGCATTGCCAGTGTCGGTGAGTTGGGCATCCCAATCAAACAACAGGTCGCGATGACGTTGACCACGGATACGGTGATGCAGTCCTTTATGATCCCCGCCTTGGCCGGTCAGATCTACGCCATGCCGGGAATGACGACCAAACTGCATCTCGTTGCGGACACACCCAAGACGATGCAGGGCGAAAACACGCAATATAGCGGGCGCGGATTTACCAAGCAGAAGTTTCAGACCTTTGCGATGCAACCCAATGAGTTCGATGCCTGGGTCGAAGGGGTTCGTGCCAATGGTATTCCCCTTACCGCCGAAACCTATCGGACCCTTGCCATGCGCACCGACCGGGATGAGGTTCAAGCCGCGCTTGGGACCGCAAAAATGCCAGAGCGTGCGTTATACTTTACGCTTGAAGATGGTGATCTGTTCCAGTCCATCCTTCACCGCTATCACGGAGGGCAGCCGCTGCCGGCTGATCAGCAACCGGGCACCGCTCAGTACGGCAAGAAGGGCGCGCAATGACCGAAACCGGTTTCTTTGGCCGCCTGACCTGGGACTCTTTCCCGATTGCTGGTTTGATGAAAGACCCCAATGCCAATGAGATCGTGGCAAACGCAGCCGCAGGCGTTATGATTGTTGGGGTCATCGCAGTCGTAGGGTTGCTGACCTGGTTCCGATTGTGGGGGCCATTATGGCGCAACTGGCTGACCAGCGCAGACCATAAGAAAATCGGGATCATGTATATCGTCTTCGCCATTGTCATGCTGGCGCGCGGGGTGCTGGAGGGCGTTGTCATGCGTGCCCAACAGGCGGCAGGTCCGGGCGAGGGTTTCCTTGAGGCAGAACATTTCGCCGAGTTGTTCAGCACGCACGGCACCATCATGATTTTCTTTGTCGCTGTTCCCTTCGTTTTTGGGATCGCGAATTTTCTGATACCACTGATGATTGGTGCGCGGGATGTAGCCTTTCCGGTGATGAACCAGATCAGTCTTGGCCTCACGGTATCGGCTGGCATGATGCTGATGGTGTCGTTGGTCGTGGGGCAATTCTCGACCGGTGGCTGGACGGCCTATCCGCCTTACACGGGCGCGGTATTCAACCCCGGAGTGGGTCCGGACTATTGGATTTGGGCCATCGTCGTTTCCGGCAGCGGAACCACGCTGACCGGGATCAACTTTGCGGTTACGATTTATAAGCTACGCGCACCCGGAATGACGTTCATGCGGCTGCCGATCTATTGCTGGACGATCATCAGCAGCTCGATCCTGATCGTCTTTGCCATGCCACCGCTTGGTGTGGCGGCGCTGATGCTGGCTGCGGACAGGTACCTAGATTTTCACTTCTTTACCAACGACCTGGGCGGTAACATGATGAATTATGCCAACCTGTTCTGGTTGTTCGGCCACCCCGAGGTATACCTGCTTGTCCTGCCTGCCTATGGTATTTTTTCCGAGGTTTTTGCCACGTTTTCGGCCAAGCGACTGTACGGCTACAACTCTTTGGTCATCGCCACCATGTGCATCGCCGTTCTGTCATTTACCGTCTGGCTGCACCATTTCTTTACCATGGGCCAAAGCGCTCTGATCAACGCAGTGTTTGGCATCGCCACCATGCTGATCGCCATCCCCACAGGCGTTAAGGTCTATGACTGGATGGCGACCCTGTACCGTGGTCGTATCCGGTTTTCGGTTCCTATGTTGTACGGTTTGGCGTTCCTGATGCTGTTTGTCATTGGCGGTTTGTCAGGTGTGATCCTTGCCAACCCCACGGTTGACTATCAGGTGCACAACACGCTGTTCCTGGTTGCCCATTTCCATAACGTTCTGCTGCCCGGCGTGCTGTTCGGGTTACTGGCCGGGTACAACTACTGGTTTCCCAAGGCTTTCGGCTTTCGTCTGAACGAGGCTTGGGGCCGAATTTCGGTCGTTTTGTGGACGGTCGGTTTCATGCTGACCTTCCTGCCACTTTATTTTGTTGGCCTCATGGGTATGCCGCGCAGGTCGTACAGTTGGGAAGACCCCAGTTTCCACCCTTTCATGATCGTCGCCTTTATCGGTGCGTTCGTGATCCTGTCAGCCCTGTTTTCAGTGATCATTCAGTTGTGGGTCAGCATCCGCGACCGCGAGAAAACCCAAGTACCCGTTGGCGATCCCTGGGATGCGCGCACGCTGGAATGGTCAATTCCGGCACCGCCGCCGCCCTATAATTTCGCTGTTATTCCGCAGATCACAGACCGGGACGACTTCGCCGCCGCCAAAGAGCGGGGCGAAGCCTATCCGAGCCCCGACCAGTACGAAGACATTTCGATGCCACGCAACACCGGGATTGGGTTTGCTATATGTGTCCTCAGCGGTATCTGGATGTTCGCGTTGGTCTGGTGGATTTGGTGGCTGGCCGCGCTGGTGACGGTGCTGATGCTTTTATCCTTCATCCTCTGGACCTTCCGGCTGGATACCGAAGAGGTCATTCCCGCCGAAGAGGTTCGCAAACAGCATGAGGCCTGGCTGGATTTGGTAAACAGCGCCAAACCGGTAGACCGCGACCATGAAACCGCCCCGGAAAACCGCGGTCTCGCCCGGCCTGATCTGAAGGCGGTGACATGAAGCGTGCACCAACCCATAGCTACCCGGGCCTGAACCTCGGGCGACGTCATGCCAGTGCCGACAAGGCTAGCGAAGTCGTCACCTTCGGGTTTTGGGTCTTTCTAATGAGCGATCTGGTCTACTTCGGACTGATGTTCGCGATCTACATCACCATGATCGACGCGCAGGCTGGCGGGCCCGGCCCACATGATCTGTTCAACATGACCAGCATATTTGCCCAAACCCTGATCCTGCTGACCAGCAGCCTGACCGTGGGCCTCGCGATGCTTGCACTGAAATACAATCTGCCCCGGTGGCGGATCGTGTTCTGGTTCAGCGTCACTCTGGTGTTGGGAATTTGCTTTTTGGTGCTGGAAATCCGCGATTTCATGGACATGGCCGAAAAGGGAGGCATCCCTCAGCGCAGCGGGTTTCTGTCCGCGTTTTATGGTCTGGTTCCGTTGCACGGGGTGCACGTGGCTGCGGGGTGCCTGTGGCTTGTCGTTCTTGGCATTCAGCTGCGGGTTTTTGGTCTGACCGACCTTGTGATGTCGCGCGTCGTGCGGCTTGCACTGTTCTGGCATTTCCTCGACCTGATCTGGATCGGCATCATCACCATCGTTTACTTCGGAGGTCTAACCTATGGATAAGCGCAGCGAGATGCATCGGCGCGAGCAACGGCGCTATGTGATCGGTTATGGCGGCTCTCTTCTGCTGACTGGAACGGTTTTTACAATCGCCTACGTATTCGGGATTGAGACCAAAGGCGTCTACCTTGCCATCGCGATGCTAGGGTTGGCGCAACTGGTCGTGCAACTGGTCTATTTCCTGCATATCGACCGTCGCCGCAGCAGCCGTGAAGACCTTGACCTGATTCTGTTCTCGGTGCTGGTCCTTCTAATCATCATACTCGGGACTGTCTGGATCATGGGAAATCTGGCAGTACGTATGCATACTTACCCAATGTAACAAAACGCGTCAGAGCAGGCATTCGCTGTCTTTCAAAACGCGGCTTCCGCCAACTCTCTGCAAATGGCCGCGTACCGAAGCGCAAACGGTTGGTCTACTCCCTAGCGTATCATTACGAGACCTAGCCAAAACGCAAACCAACACAAACCAAGGCTAAGCAGAATATTCCCGGCAGCCAGCATAATCGTGCGCTGACGCCTAAGTTCAAGCGACTGGTATGCAAAGCTTGAGAACGTTGTGAACCCGCCACAAAAACCAAAAACCAGCCGCTTTTCTTCTTCGCCCATGTCGACTGGCCCGCCCAGATATCCGACCCAAAGTCCCAGTAGAAGGCTTCCCAGAACATTCACGATCAAGGTTGCAAAAGGCAGGTCATGCCGGACCCGCAAGGCAATCCAATGACGCAGCACTGCGCCAAGACCACCACCCAGCCCGAACATGGCATGAAGATAAAATTGGCTCATTCCGGCACCTGCTGGTCGTGCAACCGCCGCCCCAAACCCTCACCCAACATCGCGGCGCCGAGGCCGATGGCAATCTCCAACCCTGCAGCAGACACAGCACCCCAAAGGTTCGAAATGGCCAAGCGTTCCAATTCAGCCACAAAGGACGAAAACGTGGACAGCCCGCCGCAAAAACCAACCGCCCCAAGATGAACGACATGCGCGTGTACGCGATGCCGTACCGCATACAGCCATCCGAGGATGAAGCAGGCGACAACATTGATACCAAATGTCGCCGTCAGGATCGGAGCGCCGGGAATCTGTGCCGAGAACGCTTCGCGCAGCAGCGATCCTATTGCGCCACCCACAAAGACGGCGGCAAACATGATAGCCGTGGTCCGGACGGTGGGTGAGGTCTGTGTCACGGTCAATCATCCTGCCCAAATTCGTCGTTGTTTTGGCATATATACTGCCGCTCGGCGGATCAACAGTGGTCAATATCCGTGGACATATCGCAAACCGGCCCAATCGCATATTGCCGGACACAAATGCTTGCAATCAAACGCCGATTTGATCCACGCTTGTCACAAGCCAATCCGGCAACACCTTGGGAGAGCACAACATGGTTGTACGCAGACTCTATTACTTTCTAAGTTTCGTTTGTCTGCCGCTGACCTTGCTGCTGGGGTTTTACTGGTCGCCCGCCTACTGGCTTTTGGTTGTTCTCATCCCCTACGCCGTAGTTGGCATGTACGACATGCTGACCACCAAGCACAATGTACTGAACAATTATCCTGTTTTGGGCCACTTCCGGTACATGCTGGAATTCGTCAGCCCAGAAATCCGCCAGTATTTCGTGGAAACCAACGAAAATGGCCGCCCTTACAACCGGATCATCCGTAGCCTTGTGTATTCCCGCGCCAAAGGGGAAATGGATACGCAGGCCTTTGGCACCCAGTACGATATCCTGTCAGCGGGCTATCACCGGGCGAACCACTCGCTCGCGCCCAAGGACGTGCCGGAAAGTGAGGAACGTGTCATACTTGGTGGGCCGCAATGCACCAAGCCTTACAACGCCTCGCGCCTGAACGTATCTGCCATGAGTTTCGGCGCACTCAGCGCGAACGCGATCCGTGCGTTGAACGGCGGTGCCAAGGATGGCGGTTTTGCCCATAATACGGGAGAGGGTGGTCTGTCGCCGCATCATTTGGCCGAGGGTGGTGATATCATTTGGCAGATCGGCACCGGTTATTTTGGATGCCGCACGCCAGAGGGCGGGTTTGACAAGGACAAATTCGCTGAAAGAGCACAAATGGACGTGGTCAAAGCGATTGAGATCAAACTTTCACAAGGCGCGAAACCCTCTCATGGCGGGGTGCTGCCTGCGGCCAAGGTTGATGAGGAAATCGCCGTTATTCGCGGTGTGCCAGTGAACCAGGATGTTATCTCGCCACCCACCCATTCGGCGTTCGAAGGTCCAACGGGGCTGATGCACTTCGTTCAGCACTTACGCGAAATGTCAGGCGGGAAACCCATCGGGTTCAAACTGTGCATCGGCCGGTCTTCTGAGTTCATGGCGATCTGCAAGGCAATGCTGGAAACCGGAATCCTACCCGATTTCATCACTGTTGATGGTGCGGAAGGAGGGACCGGGGCAGCACCGGTTGAGTTCACCAACCGACTTGGAATGCCGCTGAACGAGGCGCTGATCTTCGTCAACAATTGCCTGCGCGGCGTGGGTCTGCGTGACAAGATCCGGATCATCTGTTCCGGCAAAGTGGCGACCGGCTATGATATGGTTGAGAAATTCGCGCTTGGCGCCGATATGTGCAATGCCGCACGTGCAATGATGTTTGCTGTGGGCTGTATTCAGGCGCTGCATTGCAATACGAACCGCTGCCCGTCGGGTGTGGCAACGCAAGACCCCATCCGGGGCCGGGCGGTGAATGTGCCGCAAAAGCGTAAGCGGGTGCACCGGTATCATGACGCCACCTTAAAGAGCTTTCGTGAGCTCCTTGGGGCCATGGGCAAGGAAAAGGTCGCGGACCTTCATCCGGGCGACATCCACCGTCGCACGGCGGATGAAACGGAACGGTCTTATGCCGACCTTTATGCGTTTGTTGACGAAGGCGTCTTGCTGAACGGTCCAGTCCCAGACGTGTTTGCTGCAGATTGGAAAACGGCTTCAGCGCAGCATTTTTAAGCCATCGGCTTTTACCGCTATGGCTTGGCCATGAAACAGTCCGGTCGGGATGTAAGCAAATCCATTCGGTATGAAAAGATAATAACCGACCATTCCGATGGGGGGTATTTCGGCCAGCTATTCTGGAGTTACGCGACCCTCAGCATCGAATGTCCCAGCGGCGCGGTCGTCGGGGGTTGGGGTTTCAAAAAGGTCACGCAGGTCCGAGCCAGTGACCACGCCAGATCCGACACGACGTGCATGCGCTGATGCTGTATAGCGGCACTGCAGCCGACCGAATTGCCAACGACATTGCCCGACAAGCAGTTCTCAACAACGCGAAATCGGGCTTGTCGGCTAAGTCTGTTAGAGTAGCGTGTTAAGAGGCGTAAGTATGATCCCCGTACCGTGAAGGAACGGCCATTAGGTCAGGGTTTATCCCCATTGCGGCTACATGAAACAGGACCGCGCCAGCCGATCTCAAGATCACAGGCAGTTGACCTCGCGCCCACCACTCTTCATCTTTCCAACAAGCCTGTAACTGAGGGGCCAAGATGCAAACTCGTAGCCTGTTGTCCACCATTCTTGTGGCAGTTTCGATTGGGAGCGCGGTTCCTGTCGTTGCGCAGACTGTCGCGCCAGACCCACGTGTTTGTGTCGTGCAGCATGTCGACGGCATAACAGAGGTATCGGACCGAGGTGCAAATGCGCGCCCTGCATCTGTCGGGCTGGGATTGGGGCGAAACGCAATACTACGCACCGAGGCCGGTGCGCGTATAACAATGAGCTGTTCCGGCGGTCTAAAGGTTGTTTTGGGCCCTGATAGCGAAGTAGAAGTGTTTGGCCTTTTATCGGGGGGATCGCGACCATTTGGCCTACGCTTAATCGACGGTATTGCTGGCTTTCTGTTCTCCAGCGATGCCGGAAACGGAGTGCAGGTACGCACGCCCTCGGCAGTCGCGGCCGTGCGCTCTACGGAGTGGGCTATGCAGGTGAAGGACCGAGCGAGTGCAGTTTTTGCGCGCGAAGGTATCGTCTTTGTCTTCGCTAATGGGGAAAACAAGCGACTTGACCCGGGCGAAGGGATAGATGTGGCGCCGTCTGGTACGATGGGAAATGTCACAGCTTGGGGGCAGGCGCGCATCGATCAGTTTGATGCTTTGCTTGGCTCGGATTGGTAGGGCGCGACAAGTTTTCGTTCGAAAGGCGCATTGTCGGCGCATTTGTGACGCTGTTGAGCTTGGCCCTTGCCCTTTGGCATCCGGGTGATCGGAACGCGTTCTGGCAGGGGATAGAAGGGCGCTTGCTCGACGCTCGGTTTATTTGGCGCGGGGAAACGAAATCCCCGCCGACTGTCGCCATAGTTACGTTTGACGACCTGGCGGTTTCTCAACTTGGCAAGTTTCCACCAACGCGCACAGCGCTGGCAGCGGCAATTTCAGATATATCCGAAGCCGGAGCGAAGGTGATTGCCTTGGATTTCCTGTTGGTGGAACCACGTGAGGGCGACGAGGATCTTGCCAGAGTTTTGTCGGAAACCGATACGATACTGGCTGTTGCCGAAGCAAATTCGGGAACGCCCTTGCAAGATCTCGATGGTGGCGATTTCAGTGTACTTGTAAATTCGGCTTATCGTAATCCATTACCCGCGCTGGTGCCGGCAGAGACCTTGCGCAGCGAAACAACACTGGGGCACGTGATCATACAGCATGAGTCCGATGGCTCAGTGCGCAGAATTGACGCCGCAACACCATTTCTGACTGAAAAGGGCACTTCTTGGCACCCTTCACTTGCAGTTGCAGCCGTCGCAAAAGCGGCTGATCAATCGGGCTTGCAACTGCGAACGTTCCGCACTGGCGGGCTTTTGTCTGTCGGTGACACTTTCGTTCAACTGGACAGACAAGGCGCAATTCCCTTGGTGTATTACGGCAAGGCAGGCACGATACCGACCTTTTCAGTCGCGGCTGTCAACGAGGCAGAGCTGGACGGCAAGGTGGTGTTTCTTGGTGCATCAGCGACCGGGTTCGGGGACAGGCACGCGACGCCCTTCGATTCAGCTTTTCCCGGAGCAGAGCTGCATGCGACGCTGGCAGCAAATATTATCGAACAAAGCTTTCTGCGCCGCGATGCTACCTCGTGGATGATGGATATCGCTTTGGCGCTTACCGCAGCTGTTCTTGGCTTCATTACCGCAGGGATGGACCGACCGTGGTTTGTGGTCGTGGCAACCGGTTCCCTGGCCTTGGCGATCATGATCGTCTTGCAAGCCGCATTCAATGCCGGGTGGTGGCTGGATGCGACCACGGTTTTTCTTTCCCTTTTTCTTGGCGTCGGTTGCGGTGGCGGGCTCCGGCTATTGCAGCACCGGCGACGGGCCGCCAATCTGGCTTTGTACCAATCGCCTTTGATTGTTGAACGGCTTGCCAGTACGTCCGAGCCCCGTTTCGAGGCGACGGCACGACCCGCTGTTGTCCTGTTCGTCGATGTCGAGGGCTTTACCGCGCATTCAGAAAGCCTCGGACCAGAAGGAACAGCTGAATTTTTGCGCGTCTTTCACGAACTTGTCGAACAGGCCGTAGACTCTTTGGGCGGGATTATCGCGTATTTTGCCGGCGACGGAGCCATGGTCGTGTTTGGGCTGCCAGACCCCCAACCAAACGATGCGATACAGGCGTTGCGATTTATTGATGCCTTATACGCCGCTGTTCGTGCCAGCCCCAAGTGGCCTGGACTGGGGTTGCGCGTAGGTGGACATAGCGGACCCGTCAAAGCCGGGGTTGTCGGTGGCAGACGTCACAGGCAAGTGACCGTGAGCGGCGATGTCGTCAATACAGCCAGCCGCCTGCAAGACTTTGCAAAATCCCAAAAGGCGGCAATAGCACTTTCCAATGCGCTTGTTGAGGCCAATCCGGAAACTCGGTCTTGGGCTGTCAATGCTGGGATGCGGAACACCGGTGAACACATGCTACGCGGACGGCACGTGCCGATTGGCGTTTGGACGTGTCCTCCTCCGGTAAATTGACGCGGGATTATGGCAAAGACCTGAACGGCCAAAGTCCACGTCAACTGGGCGCTAATGATGTGAATACCCTCTGATCCAGCCTTGGTGGCTGCAACCGTGAATTGCGGCGGTTTGGAGCTCGATTTACCGCAAAAACCCACGGGCCCGTCCCAATCCGAATAGCCGACGACCAAAGGCAACCGACCAATCCCTTGAGCCGGGAAAGGGCAGAGAGGTTCAGCATTGTGTTTGGCGGCACTGTCGAGCCGGCATCAACACCCTGCCGATAGCGATTAAGGCATTTCTTTTCACAAATAGCAGGATCGTCGGGCGTCAGGGTAGGGCAGACCACCCGCAAGGATCAAGGGTCGAGGCCAGCAATACCAACCTTCTGAGTATCTTGTTAGATGTTGACTTTATCCTCGGGAACTTTTCACATTGATAAAACATTTTATAAAAATGCAAAGAAATATGACTAGACAAATTTAAAACCCCGTTCGAGGTCGTCATGTCCAAGTTCAAGTTTCCAACGGCGTTTACAATCTTGTTTGTGTTGATAGCCGTCGTTGCAATTCTGACATGGATTATACCTGCAGGCGAATACGAACGTCAGATGAACGAGGCACTTGGCAGCGAAGCCCCCGTGCCGGGCACCTATCGCGAAGTGGAGCCTAACCCCCAAGGAATTACATCGATTATTCTTGCTCCAATTGCGGGTATGTACGACCCAGGAATTCTTGGCAGTTCGTCTAGCGCCGCAATTGATGTGGCACTTTTTGTTTTGATAATTGGCGGGTTTCTGATGGTCGTGACCAAAACCGGTGCAATTGATGCTGGTATCGGATGGTTGCTGCACAAACTCGCTGGTCGCGAAATCCTGATGATCCCGATCCTAATGGCCGCATTTGCCTTTGGCGGTACCAGCTATGGCATGGCGGAAGAATCGCTGGCTTTCTATGCCTTGATCATTCCGGTCTTCATACGTGCGGGCTACGACTCGCTTACGGGTGTGGCTGTGATCTTGCTGGGCGCAGGAATTGGTACGCTGGGCTCGACCTTCAATGCGTTCGCGACTGTCGTGGCCTCTCAGGGCGCCGGTATCCCGTTTACTGATGGGATCGTTTTACGGTTCATCATCCTGGTGCTGTGCCTTGCCGCGGGTATCGCATATGTCATGCGTTATGCGACCCGGGTGAAGGCTGATCCATCTGCTTCGGTGGTCGCGGATCAGGCCGAAGAGAACAAAACGCATTTTCTGAAAGGATCTGAAGGCGATGATGCCTTCCCCGAAATGACGTCGACGCGGTCCGTATTGCTGGCTCTGTTTGGCTTGACGTTTGCCATCATGATTTACGGTGTGGTCGCCCTGGGGTGGTGGATGGGGGAAATGTCCGGCCTGTTTCTTGTCATGTCGATCATTGTCTGGTGGGTCGGAAAATTCGACGAAGGCTCGCGTATGGATGAGGCCACGTTTGTGGAAACATTCGTGGATGGCGCTCGGGACCTGCTTGGGGTTGCCCTGATCATCGGTGTCGCGCGGGGTGTCGTTGTGGTCATGGACGCCGGTAAGATCACGGACACGATCCTTGCCGGGGCCGAAGGCTTTGTCACTGGCCTAAGCGAGTTTGCCTTTATCAACGCCATGTTCGGCATTCAGGTTTTGATGTCGTTCCTTGTTCCTTCGTCGTCGGGGCTTGCGACCTTGTCGATGCCGATCATGGCGCCCCTTGCAGACTTCGCCGGAGTAGGACGCGACCTTGTGGTGACTGCCTATCAATCGGCCAACGGATGGGTGAACCTGTTCAACCCAACCTTCGCCGTGGTCATGGGCGGGTTAGCGATCGGGCGGGTTTCCTATGATCGATGGCTAAGGTTTGTATTCCCCTTGTTGGTAATACTTGCGGTCATCATCTGCGCCGCACTCACGGTTGGAGCGTTGGCTGACCCGGGCATTGATGGACCCCCGACAGAGGCGTCTGAAACCATCGCGAACTGAGCTGGCGTCATGACCGATCGCCCCCTCCCAGAAACGACTTCAACCTCCGGAGCACTCGGGCTGACGGCTTGCATCGCGCTGGTGGTGGGAAACATGATCGGGTCCGGAGTTTTCCTGCTTCCGGCATCTCTCGCGCCTTTTGGTCCAATTGCGATAGGCGGGTGGATTCTGACCTCGGCAGGGGCACTGGTTCTGGCAATCATCTTTGGCCGATTGTCGCGTGTCGTCTCCAAACCGGGCGGTCCCTACGCATACTCTCAGGAAGCCTTTGGCGACTTTGCGGGCTTCATCATCGCGTGGGGATATTGGATCGCGCTATGGACCGGAAATGCCGCTGTCGCAGTGGCTTTGGTGGGATACCTAGGGTTCTTGTTTCCGATCATCGCCGAAGTTCCGATGTACGGACTCGCAACGGCATTGGTCGCTATCTGGTCACTGACTTTGATCAACATTCGTGGGGTCGAGGAGGCCGGCCTGGTTCAGATTGTAACCACCGTGCTCAAGCTTGTACCGCTTATCCTGATTGGTACGCTGGGCATCTTTTGGATCAATCCCGAAAACTACTTGCCGGTCAACCAGAGCGGGACAACTGCAGTTTCTGCGATATCGGCAGCTGCGGCGTTAACTCTCTGGGCATATCTGGGGCTCGAGTCCGCGACCGTACCGTCCGGCGATGTGATTGAGCCCGAAAAAACCATTCCACGCGCCACCGTCATCGGCGTCATCATTGCCGCATGTGTGTATATATCCGTTACGGCCGTTTCGATGGGGGTCCTTCCAGCGGAAACCCTGGGCGTTTCGGCAGCACCGCTGGCTGCGGTCGGCGAGGTGATGTTTGGAACGCTCGGCGGCATCCTCGTAGCCTGTGGCGCAGTGATTTCGACCTTTGGCACCCTTAACGGCTTTACACTTCTCAGCGGGCAGGTCCCATATGGCGCGGCATTGGATCGTGTTTTTCCTGCTGCCTTGGGTCAAAAATCCAAATTCGGCACCCCGGCCAACGCATTGATCCTGTCGAATGTGCTGGCATCCATACTGATTATCCTGAACTTTGCGCAGGGTCTGGTCGCGGCTTTCAACTTTGTCATCTTGCTGGCCGTAGTTGCCAGCCTTCTTCCCTATGCCATTTGCGCGGTTGCCGAAATCATGATCCGTCTCAATGGCGGGGAACTTCTGCGCGGCCCGGAGTTGGCAAAAGTCGTCGTACTGGGCGGGCTTGGGTTCATCTACTCGGTTTGGGCGTTCATCGGGTCCGGTGCTGAAACTGTTTTACTGGGCTCGGTCCTTCTTCTTGCGGGCGTCCCTATCCACGTCTGGGTTCGCTGGAGCCATGCCAAAAGTTTGGAAGACATGCAGAAAAATTCAGTTTCAAAAGGAGAGTAGCCATGAAACTCGGCGTTCATTCCGAGATCGGAAAGCTCAACAAGGTGATCGTTTCACGCCCATCCCTTGCGCATGACCGCCTGACACCACGCAACTGCGAAGAGCTGTTGTTCGATGACGTCATCTGGGTCGAACAGGCCCGAAAGGACCATGCCGAGTTCTGCTCGTTGATGCGCGAACGCGGGGTCGAAGTTTACGACATTCAGGATCTGTTGGCTCAGGCCATCGCGAAAGATCCAGCCGCACGCGCTTTTCTTTTGGATCGTTTGGTTACCCCCAACATGGTAGGATTGGGCTTTTCTACCGAGATGCGTGCCTGGCTAAACGAGATGGATGCCAAGCTGCTGGCCAGGCATATGCTGGGCGGCATCATCTTCGCGGACCTACCGCAGGGCATGATTGACGAGCAATTCAAAGACCTTATCTCGCTAGGCGATTTCATCCTGCCTGCGATCCCGAATGCGCAGTTCCAGCGTGACCCGTCCTGCTGGATATTCAACGGCGTGACCACGAACCCGATGTTCTGGCCAGCTCGCAAGCCGGAAACGCTGATCATGCGCGCGGTTTACAAGTTCCACCCGATGTTCAAGGAAGCCGACTTTGAAATCTGGTGGGGCGACAGCGACGAAGATTTTGCCCATGCCTCGGTCGAAGGCGGCGATGTTCAGCCCGTTGGTAATGGCACCGTGTTCATCGGCATGGGGGAACGCACGACCCGGCAGGCGGTTGCTCAGGTTTCCAAATCTCTGTTCGAAAAAGGCGGGGCACAGCGTGTTGTTGCATGTGCCATGCCAAAAAGCCGGGCCGCCATGCATCTGGACACGGTATTTACCTGCTTGGACCACGACAAGGTAACTGCATTTTCGGAAGTTGCGGATCAGATCACCTGCATTTCGATCCGGCCCGGAGAGCGTGGAGACTTGGATATCCGTGTCGAAAAGGGTCATTTGTTCGACGTTTACAAAGAGGCTCTGGGCCTGAATTCGCTCGAAGTGATTTCAACCGGCGGCAACGAGTTTCAGGCCGAACGCGAACAGTGGGACGATGGCAATAATGTCGTTGCTTTGTCACCCGGCGTTGTCGTGGGCTATGCGCGCAACACGTTTACGAACGGCAAGATGCGGGATGCGGGTATCGAGGTGATCGAGATCTCGGGTCAAGAATTGGGCCGTGGCCGGGGTGGGGGGCATTGCATGACCTGCCCGATCGACCGCGACCCGGCGTATTGAATTTCAATTCGGCGCCAGTTTGTGCGTCACCTTTTTCGATAGGGAGAAATAAAATGGCATTCAATCTAAAGGGCCGCAGCTATTTGAAAATCGCGGACTTCAGCCAACGTGAAATGTTGTACCTTCTGGATTTGGCCCGCGACCTGAAACGCGCGAAATACGCCCGAGCCGAACAGCCGTCGTTGAACGGTAAGAACATCTGCCTGATATTCGAGAAAACCTCGACCCGTACCCGGTGTGCTTTCGAGGTAGCTGCCTATGACCAAGGCGCGAACATTACATATCTTGATCCGTCGGGGTCGCAGATCGGCCACAAGGAATCCATGAAGGATACAGCCCGTGTGCTTGGACGCATGTTCGACGGGATCGAGTTCCGCGGTGCTGGACAGAAAATGGTCGAGGAGCTTTCTGAATACTCTGGCGTACCCGTGTATAATGGCTTGACCGATGATTGGCATCCGACGCAGATGCTGGCCGACATGCTGACCATGATCGAGCACGCGGATAAACCACGCAAGGATATCGTCTACGCCTATTCCGGTGATTGCCGCTCTAACATGGGCAACTCGTTGCTGATGCTGGGCGCGTTGATGGGGTGTGATGTTCGCATGATTTCGCCGAAGGAAACACAGCCCCATGATGATGTGCGTGAACTGGCGATGAAGAGAGCCGAAAAATCCGGAGCACGCGTAACCATCACCGACGACACGTCGGCGGTTGAGGGCGCGGATTTCATCCACACTGATGTCTGGGTGTCGATGGGTGAAGCTAAAGAAGTCTGGGCCGAGCGCATCAAATTGCTGAGCCCGTATCAGGTCAATATGGATCTGATGAAAAAGTCCGGCAACCCCAACGTCAAGTTCATGCATTGCCTGCCTGCATTCCATAACCTTGAGACGAAGGTGGGTCAGGACATCCATGAGCAATTCGGCATCTCGGAAATGGAAGTGACCGAGGAGGTTTTTGAAAGCGACATGAACATAGCCTTTGAACAAGCTGAAAATCGGATGCATACCATCAAGGCGATCCTTGTCGCCACACTTGGAGCCTGATCCATGGGACGCGTTGTTGTAGCACTGGGCGGCAACGCGCTTCTCAAGCGGGGTGAGGAAATGACAGCGGACAATCAGCGCAAGAACGCTAGGATTGCCGCCCAGGCCCTTGCCCCCCTATGCGAAGCGCATGAGACCGTCATCACCCACGGGAACGGGCCGCAGGTCGGGATGCTGGCCCTTCAGGAAATCATGTATACTGATATCAAGGAATACCCGCTTGACGTGCTTGTCGGTGAAACGATGGGTATGATCGGTTACATGGTCGAACAGGAACTGGGCAACATCCTGCCATTCGAGCATCATATTGCCACTTTGCTGACAATGATCGAGGTCGACCCGGACGATCCTGCCTTTGACAACCCGACCAAGTTTATTGGCCAGGTTTATTCCGAAGCCGAAGCCAAGAAAGAAGCAGCCGAAAAAGGCTGGACCGTAAAGCCGGACGGAGACTACTGGCGCCGTGTGGTGCCTTCACCAAAACCGAAACGCATTTTTCAAATCGAACCGATCCGCTGGATCCTGGAAAAAGGTGCGACGGTGATTGCCGCCGGTGGTGGTGGGATTCCGACGATGTACGAAAAAGGTGGTGAACGAAAACTGGTGGGTGTCGAAGCCGTTATAGACAAGGATTTTGCATCTTGCCTGCTTGCCCAAAACCTCAAAGCCGACTTTTTTGTCATCGCCACAGATACTGACGCGGTTTATCTGGATTGGGGGACACCTGATCAAAAAGGCATCAAATCCATCACGCCTGATGCACTTGACGCATTTGATTTCCCGGCAGGTTCCATGGGTCCAAAGGTTCAGGCGGCACAAGATTTTGCAAGGGCTACCGGAGGCCGCGCCATCATCTGTTCGTTGGCCGATGTGCCCGCGGCGGTGAATGGAGAAAAAGGGACGACTGTGTCCAACAATGCAGGAGATACTCAGTTTCATTAGATGTGACTGACGTCTGACTGGCTGATCCAGCCAAACCGGAGCAATCAACAAGGGTATTTCGCTGGCTCTGGAATGTATTTCGACGTTTACCTTTAGGCGATCGCCCATCCCACGCTCGATTTCTCTGCATGTTACAATTACAGACCAGAGTGACACTGCTGTATTGTTCATGGCTGAGATTTTGGAATTGCTGCTTCAAATTTTTGCTCATAAGGAAGATTATGTTAATTTTTTGAAGGCGTATCTCTTTAATATGTGTGGAACATGCTAATCAGCAGCACGCAGAAGTCGAAATCGGACAGTAGACCTTCGCCCAATCTGAAAAAGAAACGGTCTTGTTGCGACGCGCAGAACGTCCAGAGGTCGCCAAGCTGAATACCGCAACAGTTGACCAAACGGGTATGTTCCATCATCTTGAACGCTAACAGACTGAACCGGCGATAGTATTTTCACGTCGGGATCAATTATTAATTCACAAGGCCCGTAGCATGCCCGATGGATCGCAAAAGCAATACGTGCTGGACACGCATCGGTTGCGCGATCCCGAGCAGACATTGGAAATCGTAAAACCGTTTCTGAAGGAAATGGGCATCACACGTATTGCCAATCTGACCGGTCTGGATCGGATCGGATTACCGACGGTGATGGTCGCCCGACCCAATTCCCGGTCGGTTGCGGTTTCTTTGGGTAAGGGCCTGTCCCTGCGCGCCGCTGAAGCCTCGGGCGTGATGGAGGCAATCGAGTCGTGGCATGCAGAACGCGTACGGCTACCGCAGCGCCTCGCCAGATATGCCGAGCTTTCCGAGGATACGACCGTAGTTGACGTAGCAGGACTGCCGCGTGTGACAGGTCGGCAGTTTGATCCGCATGCCAATATGTTGTGGGTACAGGGGCACGATCTGTGCGCAGGGTCGGCGTGCTGGGTTCCGCTTGAAATGGTCGATACCGACTATACCAGCGCTCCGGTTGGCGGTCAGTCGGCCTTCCCCCGCACGACCAACGGATTGGCCTCGGGGAACAACCTGACTGAGGCTAGCTGCCATGCCATCTGTGAACTGATCGAACGGGATGCGACAACGCTCTGGCATCATCGCGCGGAACAATCGCGTCTTGATCCGGCGAGCGTTGATGATCCGCGTTGCCAAAAGGCCATGGAAATGATGGCCGCAGCCGGGTTGGAGATTGGGCTTTGGAACACGACATCGGATATCAGCATCGCCAGCTTTCGCTGCGTGATTTGCGAGGGCGGTGGACAATTCGGCCATATTGGCATCGGGGATGGTTGCCACCCGGATCGGGCCATCGCCTTGCTACGGGCCTTGACGGAGGCAGCGCAGACGCGGCTCACCTATATCTCGGGCGCGCGGGACGATCTCGACCCCAAAGAATTCACTGATCAGGCCAAAATGGAACGGGGCCGTTATGTCCGTGATCTGATTGAAAGCACCCAAGCTGATCAAAACTTTCGCGATTGCCCATCGCACGTGACCGAGACCTTTGAAAGTGACCTGGGTCTGATACTGGAGCGCCTTTCCTCAGCGAATCTTTCGCAAGTTGTGACAGTTGATCTATCGCGCCCGGAATACGACGTCGCCGTGGTCCGGGCCGTTATTCCCGGGCTTGAGGCACCGCATGATGATCCGGACTATGTCCCCGGCCCGCGGGCGCTGCGTATTCTGGAAGGTCTGGCATGACTGCTGTGGTTTTCGTGGGCCCAACACTTTCGCCCGAAACTGTAGCAGGCCATCTGGACGCGACTATTCTGCCACCCGTCCGGCAGGGTGATGTGTACCGCATAGCTCAGCAAAACCCGTCCGCCATTGGGATCATAGACGGGTATTTCGAAGGCGTCCCATCGGTTTGGCACAAGGAAATTCTATGGGCCATAGAGCAAGAAATACCTGTTTTTGGCAGCGCCAGCATGGGTGCCCTGCGCGCCGCTGAACTGGCCGATTTCGGGATGATCGGAGTTGGGCGCATCTTCGAAGATTACCACACCGGCGTTCTACAGGATGATGACGAGGTCGCGGTATTGCACAGCCCCGCCGAGCTGGGATTCCAGCCGCTTAGCGAACCGATGGTATCGATCCGTGCGACGGTGGCACAGGCGCAAGTGTCGGGGCTATTGCCAGCTAATACGGCCGCAGAGATATTGCGCACAGCCAAAACGATACAGTACCGCCAGCGTATCTGGGCCGAGATTATCGCAATGGTAAAGGACTTGCCGGGCGTGGCGGAATTCCGTGATTGGTTGCCTACTGGTCGTATCGACGCCAAGGCCGAGGATGCCCGTGCAATGTTGACGCGAATGGCCGACCATCTGAGTACCTCCCCCCTGCCCCTTCCAAAACCAACGCGCACCGAACCAACACTGATGTGGAAAGAGTTGCGTGCACGGGTGGATGCCGGTGAGCCGGACTCTGACCAATCGGTAATTGACGAGTTGCGACTAAACCCCGAGCTGTACGCCCGATACCGGGATCGCGCGGCCCTGGCTGTGCTTGCGCGCGAGGATGCGGCTAGGTGCCAATATACTCCGACGCGCGACGATTTGGTCCGGTTGATGACCGATCACAGAGCGGATACAGGTCTGTCGCGGCGATCAGATCTGATGGGCTGGATCAAGGCAAACGACCTGAACCCCGAAAGCTATGAGGAGATGCTTGCCGACACCGCGCGGGTCGAGGCCGCTGTCGCGTCGCGAACGGGTCAACTCGAGAAGCAACTCTTGTCAGAGTTACGCCGGACAGGCCAATACTCAAACTTGCGGGATCGTGCCGCCAGCAAGCAAGGCTCAGTACGTCCGATTGGGTCGCCGGGGGTGGATCGTCTTCGTGCGCTGATGTGGTACTTTGAATATCGTCTTGACCAAGAAGTGCCCGATGATTTGGACGCATACGCGCAAGCGCTCGGTTTGGCTGGGCGCGACGCCTTGTTTGAACTGATAGAAGCAGAGTTTTTGTATTCTAACAAAGGTGTCGATGCCGGAGCCGCAGAATAAGGGCAAGGGATTTTAACGGGCACGCAACGGGAGGGTGTTCAGTGACTAACCCCGAACAAATCGAACAGGAAGAACCCGGAACCCGGTTCTTGCTTTACCCGCAATCGCCCTTTTTGGAACCGGATGCCCCGTTGGAATTGGTCGAAATCTCGGCACCACAGGGCAGTATCGGGCCGGGGCCATCGGGGCCGCGAATGTACACGGTCAACCCCGTTGGCAAATCGACACCCTATGGCGCGATCGTGCCGGGACCGGGTGGCCCGGGAATGTATCTGCCGCCTTGGGATGGCTATATCCAGCCCCCCGCCATGCCGGATGAGTTCGGTAATTTTATCCATATCGACCCGACAGACCCCGCCTTTGAGGCCGCGCATCTGTTTGGCTCTGCGCATTTCACGATGGATGTCTGGCAGGGATATTTTGACCGCCCGATCCCATGGCATTTCGCCCGTGACTTCGACCGTCTTGAACTGTCGCTTCTGCCCAGCCTCGACAACGCTCATATCGGTTGGGGGTTTTTGGAAACCGGGGGAACACATGAGCACGGCAACGAATACCGACCGTATAGCCTGAACTTCGATGTCGTCGCGCATGAGATCGGCCACGCCATAGTTTACAGCGTGATCGGGATGCCAACAGACGGAGATGCCGGGGGCGAATATTATGGGTTTCATGAATCCGCAGCAGATCTGGTGGCGCTGCTTGCGTCTTTGCATTTCGGATCGGTGATTGACGCCCTGCTGGAAAACACGCGAGGGAACCTCTACACGTTCAATCGCCTTAGCCGATTTGCCGAGCTTTCAGACAATGCCCAAATACGCATTGCGGCCAATGATCGCCCACTTTCGGATTTTGCCGCCGGATGGTCCAGCGAGCATGACCTCTCTGAGCCCTTGACCGGCGCGATGTTCGATGTGTTTGTCGACATTTATCACGAACGGCTACTGGTGCACGGTCTGATCACCGCCGAGGAAGAAGACCTGTCGGATCAGCTTGAAGGCTCGCCTGATTACAGCCGCGTCATGCAGGGCATTTTTGACAAGCGTTATGCCGAAAATCCTGAAGGATTCCGCATTGCGCTGCTTGAAGCGCGCGATTTCCTTGGGTCGTATCTGGCAGATGCGTGGGAAATGCTGGACGCGGATATGCTCAGCTATTTCGGGGTTGAAAAGGCTTTGCTTGCCGTGGATCAGGAGGTCACAGGAGGCGCTTTTCGCCGCATTATCGAAGGTAACTTCCGTATGCGCGATATCGGCCTGACAACGGCAGGTCCGCGCCTGCCCGACCCCAATGAGGACAGCCATTCGAATTCGGTCCGAACGCAAGTGCCCGACTGAAACGGAAAAATCTTTATTTTTAAGCGGTTTCATGGCATCTAGTAACGGGATGATTTTTTGGATTTTCTGATCCGGTTTACAGCTGGGTCTTATTGAGGGGGGGTTCAGTGACCAAACTGCTGAACCCGCAGATGGGAGATGAGTTTATGGCAGAGACATTACTCAGTTTTTCTGAAGTGCTGATTTACGGACGTGAGCTATCAGACTTGACTTACAACCGCGTTCCAAAAGGCGGTAAGGGCGATAACAAACATTTGGATAAGCAGTTTGCGGTTCAGGGTAATGATAAGCCTCGATTTGCAAAGATTTACGGATTCGCGTTTGAGGGCACTTACTACGATTTGCCTGAGCCCGTGATTTTTATGGTGCATGGCATCGGAGAAGAAGTCGCCAAAACGAATGAACCGCCCAATCACGCCTCCCGAGCGCCGCAAGAGCCCGGCTTGGGCGGCGTGGCAGCAGCGGATTATCAAATGGCCGACGACATCAGGGTATGGCGGTATGACAAAGCCGACCAGACAATGCGTATGGACGTTATGACCGGTCAGTTCGAGCAAGTCTTGCTGGATATCTATTTCGGTTTCGATAGCCCGGCGATCAGCGGAGCCAAGGTTTCGGGCGCCAAGGTGAGCGGAGCAAAAGTTTCCGGTGCAAAAGTCAGTGGCGCTAAGGTAAGCGGCGCAAAAGTCAGCGGTGCCAAGGCGCGCGGTGGCGATTGAACCCGGCCTTCGCAGCAAAAGAAACGGGCGCGCGATTGACGCGCCTTTTTTTGTGGGTTGTCAGAATCCGGCCTTTTTCAAACCTTCGACAAAGTGCTGGGTGTCTTCCTCGAGCCGGTCGGGCAGAACCGAACCCCACCGTTTGAGCGAGAAATTGGGGTGCACAGCCCGGTGTTTCTCTGCGATCTGCCGGGCCAGCTCTGTTTGACCAAGCTGCGCGTAACTGGCAGCCAACATCCGCTGACCTTCGGTCGGGTTGTTCATTTTGTTGACGGTTTCAATCACGTCTTCGTACCGGCGCAAATTGTAATACGCACCGCCCAGATGCCACAGGTACTGGTCAGGGAAATACGGGTTCAGGCGCATCGCCTGCTGGATATGCGTGATCGCCGTTTCGTTGTCTCCGGAATGCGCCAAAGCATCAGCAAAGTCCGAATGCATGTCCGCGTCATTCGGGTTCAACGCCAAAGCCCGCTGGTACGATTGAATCGCGGCGTCATGTTCCTTGCGGTAAAGGTGCACATAGCCCAACTCTCCAAAACCACGTGCATCGGTCGGATCGAGTTCGATCGCACGTTGTGCAAAGGTCAAGGCTTGGTTGAGGGCGTCCGAGGGGTCCTCGGTCCAGGAATAGCGCCAATCGATGTTCAGCGTGCGTGACAGAGCGGCTGCAGCGCGCGCATAACCTTCATCTCGTTCAAGCGCGTTTTTGTAGAAATCCTGCGCCTTTCGGTTATCGTTTCTTGTGTATTTGAAAATGTGGTGTTGACCCTGAAGGACAGAGCCATATGCCTCAAGGTCGGATGGAGCCGACTGGATCATCCGTTGCTTTTCATGTGACTCGATCATCACTGCAGTTGCGGCAACTATGCATTCCGTCACCTCGTCCAAAATATCAAAAATATCGTCAATTTTGCGGTCAAACCGTTCGCCCCAGATCGTCCGCTCAGTGCTGGCATCGACCAGTTCTGCGGTGATTCGGATGCGACTGGCCGAACGGCGCACGCTGCCACGAGCGACATAGCGCACATTCAGCTTTTGCGCGGCCTCTTTCGGCGGCATAGCCTGTGTTTTAAAGAAAAAAGATGAGTTCCGAGCAATCACGAACAGATTGCGGAATTTGGACAGGTTCATGATGATGTCATCAGTCAGACCTTCGGCGATCCAGCTGTCTGTTTCGTCCCCGCCGTGGCTGGCAAATGGCAATACAGCGACCGAAGGTGTATCCGGGCGTTCAAGAATATCGCCGGGCATACCGGGCCGCATGGTTCCCGCCATGGTGGCCCCGGCGACTTCGCTGCGGACACAATAGGTCGATACAGGCGCAAGAATGTTCTTGAGCTGTTTTGGCCCCAGGAACTCATAGCCATAGCGCAACCTGTTGCAGACCTGGTCGTAGACGGCAGAACTGACATATACCCGTTCAGGTTCGGCAATTTCCTGTAGGCGGGCGGCGATATTTACATTGTCGCCGTGAATGCCGCGATCGTCGATCAGAATTTCGCCCAAATGGACGCCTGCACGAAACTTGATTCGCTGGGTTTCGGGGCGCGTCTGGTTGTGCTGGCTGGCGATGCGGTGCAGCTCAATCCCGAATTCAACGGCGCTGGTGGCGGTTTCGAACAGGGCCAGGATGCCATCGCCGCGCACCTCGACCACCCGGCCTTGGAAACGAGCACAGCTTTGTTCGAGTTGTGAAATCAATGATTTCAGCGCGTTATATGTATCCAACTCATTTTCGCTCATCAGGCGCGAATATCCAACGACGTCGGCAAACAAGACTGCGCCCAGTTTCTGCGTCATGGAAGAGTTCGGACTCGTGGTGTTCACATTCATAACTCGCCTCAGGGGGTGCAATTGAACCCTACGATAATTTGTATCAAAAAGTGCTTTTGCATTCTGAGAGCAAAATCACACCCCAATATCCGCATTTGATAATGTCAAACTTGTTTAGTCAAACTTATCAACCTGTGGTGGCCAAGACCAGAGCGGGCACCCGTATGACCCGAATGTTACTACCGTGTCCGGTTTAAGCTCTTTCGCCAGGGTCAAGCGCCGGTCCATCCAGTCTTGTCTTAGAAGGCCGACCACGACCATATCGTGAAATGTTCCGTCTGAATACCACGCCTGACGCAAGACCCCTTCAACCTGGCATCCCATGCGCTCTACGAGGTCGCGACTGATCGTGTTGTCCTGCCTGTAATAAGAGGTCAATCGGTTCAGACCAAGCTGGCGAAACGCAAAGTCCCCAAGCAGTGCCGTGGCCCTGATCCCAAGACCCAGCCGTCGCGCTGATTTCGCGACAAACATCGCAATTACAGCGTCACGGTTGATCGGAGAAATGGCCTCAAGCCCGCTCATTCCCAGAATTTCACCGCTTTCGGACTGAACGACGAACCAACATTTGCCACTGTTGCCAGAGGGATTGAAAGCATCACGCCAAGCGTCCTCGGTCTGCGCGAGGTTGAGCGGAACCCTTGATGTTCTGTCAAATCGGCCAAGATCCTCAATATCTTGAAACCAAGGAGAGATAACCTCTAAATCGGCCTTTTCTAGCGGGCGCATCCTGAATACGCGATCAGACTGGTCTTCCACCGGGTCAACTACCTTAAATGAATATCTGAAAATATACACTATTTTAGACATTAGCACAGATAGGAATAAAACACGAAATGAGAAAACCAAAATGCTTAAGGCAGAGACTCCGATAAGTGGAAGGTGGATGACCTGGCTTTGCAAACAATCCTATCAACCATGAATAGAATAATATCCAGCCGTGTAAGGTTCAGGACTCATAGTCAATAGATGACGGTTGCCGGGACTCAGACCCGGTGTGGCCAAGGAATCGGTTTTTCCGCTGGTTGAGAGTTTCATCGCCTCAAGGACGCCCTCTTTGGGATTACCACCACTGTTTTTTATGTAGCCGGGTGGAGACATTTCGACGCGATGGCCGGATTGTTCCGAGATATTCCGGGATCAGACGCGCAGGTTGTTGTTTCAGGCAAGCCCGCGGTTCAAATCGTTGGTGCAAACACCCGAGGACCGGCGCAACTCAGTGCCGTTCGATATTTTCATACCCCTGGCGTCGTCACGCGGCCAACGAAGGATGGCGCTAACTTTGATCCATCACCAGCACGCTGTTATGCCGCACCTTGTCGACGAAGATGGATGCACGAGGCGCAGGATACCGGCCCTGAAGACACGTTTTCCGCACAGCTCGGTAGCATCGCCATGATTCATGCAATCCAACTGGGCCTCGGTGTCCTTCGGATCACCGAACCTAACGGCCACAGTCTTTTCCAAAACCACCGGAAACAATTCATCCACAATCCTGTTTTGCACGAGACTGCGTTTGATGAACGGTCATATCTTGGTCAATTGGCAAGATAATGCAGGAAAAAAAGCCTACGCTTGATCAGTGCAACTGGGCTGGCGTAATTTTGTGCTGGACTCAGTCAAAATAGGAACAAAATACTACAGTTGCTGCGTCTTATCTGTTTTGGGGATGTGTGCGTTTGTTTATCCTGCTCAGCCCGAGTGCTAATTTCGCATCCGGCGGGGAATTCGTGTCGATGCTTTCATAAGGACCTCGGTATCCGGGGTCATATTGGCGGAGGGTCTCTGTCTGTAATGCAAAAAACAAGATGCTCAGCCCGCCGGGTTCGGTCCCAAACATCCTTGTCCAGAATGCGAAATATTGCTTCGGTTTTACCAAAACGCGCTTGTCCGGTGCTGATTTCAATCAGATATGCCCCGTTTCACCCCAGTAATGAACGAACCGCAATCACAACTGTGACCAGGCGACTCAGTTGTAGGGGCAATAGGTTAAGCGATGCGCGTTTTTGATGTTGCATTGATAGGCGCAGGGCCGGCGGGGTACGCCGCGCTGACCGCGTTACGGAGCTTCTCGGGGTCGGTGGCTGTCATAACCGGCGCGACGCCGGACCCGCTAAAGGGCGGCCCTGCAAAAGTAGTTTCAGTGGCTTTTGAGCGGCAAAAACCGGCCTGTTTGGCGGATCGCTTACCGGTATCCGGTGATGCACCCCCCATGTATGCCGCCGCCGAGGTGGGTGGTCTGGCTAACTACTGGGGCAAGCAGTTGCAAGTTTACGGCAGCGACGACCCATGGGGCCAGAGCCTGTTCCTGAAAACCTGGAAAGCTTACAAAGCTGCGTGCGATGCAGTTCAGGCGGATCTCGAGGTTATAGGTGGTACGCAACAAAAAAGCCTGGATAGCGATTTTGAAGCCAGCGCCCCTCGCCTGCTGGTTGGAACCAAGGATGCGCCGGACAGTCAGCTAAACGCCATGGCGCTAGCCATCGAAAAGCGCCTGCAAGAGATCACGAGTGTCGAAGTTCTGTCCGGCCGCGTGCAGCAGATCGAAGCTGAACAAGATTACCTGCGCCTCGACCTTGGCGGAGGCACCCAGGTGCTTGCACGACGCGTGTTTCTGGCAGCGGGTGTCCTGGGAACAGCCGCCGCCTTGGCCCGAAGCATCCCAGAGGTGTCAGAGATCGGATTTCGCGATCACGCTCCGTACACCATAAACTGCTTCCGGCTCGACCGTATTCTTGGGCCGACGTACAGCTATGCAAACAACGGGAACTTCAATGCTCTGACCGTCACGATGAAGAACGGCGGGCGCTGCGATCTGTTTGCCTCGGTCTATGCGGTTTCGCAGGCCCCGATCAGTTTGCTAACGACAAATTTCGGGCTGGGTCCGCACTTCCGCGGGCGGCGGATTGGCCGGATATTCGACTTTGTGCAACCGATCCGTCTGTGGACTCCGAAGACCCAGGTACAGTTCCGACACTGCCCCAAGGCCAGCCAGACCGAGGCAACACCAACGCTGGACAAAGAACCAGACCCAACCCTTCGGCAGTTCCAGGATTGGCTTACTGCTCATGGAGTTCGCACTAAACTGGGCCAAACGGCACCGGGTCAGGGCTTTCATTACCACAGGCTGACGTTGGGTGCCGATCACAGCGGCGTTGACGATGTTGTCGAGTCTGCCTTTAGCGGACGGCTGCGCGTTATCGACGCCTCGTGCCTGCAGACGATTGGCTGCCCGCCCCATACGCTGACCGCCATGGCCCAGGCCTATGCCCGAGTTCGGCACGATCTGGATCGTCCGAACCATCACTAAGGAAGTCCGACCCTGCGTATGGACTTGCCTGACCTTGATCCAAACCCCATTCCTTCGCATGATCCCTTTATGGGTTCTAACGTAGAAGACTGGCTGAAAGAACACGGGTTGGAGCAATATGCGGACGCATTTGCCCGCAACGACATCGACGCGCGTGTGCTGCCCCTTTTGACCAATGATGACCTGCGCGAAATCGGTGTATCGCTGGGGCACCGAAAAATCCTGTTGGCCGCGTTGCAGGGTTTTGATGTCGATTCGCCCTCGCCTACCGAGGCTGACAATACGTCCGTACGCCCAGAGACGCAGCACTCTTCGGTTGCGGAACGTCGCCATCTGACCGTTCTGTTCGCCGATCTGGTGGGGTCGACCGAATTGACGAACCGACTTGACGCTGAAGACATGCGTGTTCTCTTACAAAGTTATCAAGATGCAGTGGCCGGCGCGGTTACGAGATACGGCGGCTACGTCGCAAAATACCTAGGCGACGGATTATTGGTTTTCTTCGGCTGGCCCCGGGCCTACGAAGATCACGCCATTCGCGCCGTAAAGGCGGCGCTGGATGCGGTAGAGCGGGTAAAGGCCTTGCATACCCCTGATGGCGAACCTCTTTCTGCGCGGGTCGGCATTGCCAGCGGCGATGTTGTCGTAGGGGATACGATCGGTGAGAACACCTATGAAGAAGGCGCAATGACAGGGCCAATTCTGAACCTGGCGGCCCGGATACAAGAAAAAGCAGCACCAAACACGATTGTTGTTCCGAAAGAAGAAACCGAAGCTGCACTGCACAGCATTTTCAAGTTCTCATCCTTGGGAAGCGTTTCGCTGAAAGGCTTCGACAGCCCCCGTACCCTGTTGAAGGTCGTGGCAGAGCGGAGCGCGGAAAGCCGCTTTCGCGCCGTACATCATGATGATGCCAGCAGCACTCTGATCGGGCGGGACTCTGAAAAGGGCATTCTGCACCAGATCTGGCAACGCGCAAAGGGTGGGTTTGGTGAAGTTGTATTGCTTGCGGGCGAGGCCGGCATCGGCAAGTCACGTCTGACCGAAGAGTTTTTGACGGAACCCGAAATCGAGGCTGAGGCAGACATCATACGGCTGAATTGTTCGCCTTACATGACCAGCAGCCCGTTTCATCCGGTCGCGGAGCGTATTTCGCAGGATGCCGGTGTTGGCCCGGACTACGAGGATGATCAGGTTCTGGACCATGTTCGCGCCATGTTGGAAACCCGACCGGGGATCGAGCTGGACAATGTGCTGCCAGTGTTTGCAGCACTGGTCGCCCCCGGCAGTGAGTTGGCGCAAGAAGTGCTAAGCCTGTCGCCACAGGAACAGCGGGACATGACAATTCAGACCCTGATCAACGCAGTCAAAGCGCGCTCGGTCGTTCGTCCAGTTATCTTATGTGTCGAAGATGCCCATTGGATTGACCCTTCAACCAGTGCGTTGCTGCATCGGTTTAAGTCCATATGTGCCGATTTGCCCCTCTTGATGCTGATTACGCATCGCCCGGGATGGGATCTGGAACGTGGCGACGGGGATGCCCACGTACAGACGTTGAATTTGCGCCGGTTCGATACGGGTCATGTTGCCAATTTGATCCGAAACATCTTGGGGAAAGAGCCTGACGATCATCTGGTGGATCTGATTGTCGAAAAGACAGATGGCGTACCCCTGTTTGTCGAAGAGCTGACTCGCGCCGTCATGGCCTCGGACGGTCGAGGGCAGATCGCTGTGCCCTCCTCACTTAAAGGTGCTTTGATGGCGCGGTTGGACGCCGTTTCATCCGGAGCCAAACAAGTTGCTCTGACAGGGGCCGTAATCGGTCGTGAGTTTGAACCTGCATTGCTGCAAGCTGCCATGGGTGCCGATGCGACCACCATGCAAGCCGGGTTGGATGAACTTTGTAAATCCGGACTGATATTTGAAAGCGGACACAACAAGGATCATTTTGTTTTTCGCCACGCCCTGATCCGCGATACCGCTTATCAATCGATGCTCAGCAGCACACGTCGCACACAGCATGCGGCAGTGGCCAACGCCTTGATACACCTGCGCGGGGCCGAGATTGCGCGCCGCCCGGAACTTGTTGCGCATCACCTGACGCAGGCCGAAGATTGGGCAGCCGCCTTTCCACGCTGGCAATCTGCCACCGAAATGGCCTTGGCGCGCTCTGCAAGTCACGAAGCGATGGCAAATGCAAAAGAAGCCTTGAACGCGGCACGAAAACTGGGGGGTGAGAATTCGGTTGAATCGATCCGCGGGCAAGTTCTGATCGGGCGAAGCCTGGACAGCGTTGGTCGGCTGCAAGAAGGGATCAGCATTCTCAAAAAGGCATCAGACGCCGCCCGTGCAATCGGAAATGTGAAATTGGCAGCAGATGTCGCCGAATACTTTGCTGATGCCTGCATGATGTCAGGTCAACGGCATAGCGAAGCCATAGATCTTTGTATGGACGCGTTGCAAAACCTGCCCGAACGGGATGAGGTTCGAAAATGCCGGCTTCTAAGTCAACTGGCGCGGGCCTGCATGTTCATAGGTCAGCACGCTGAAGGCGCGCGTTTTGGCCAGCAATCGATGGAGCTGGCTGCGCGGCTCGGTGACAACAAGGCCCAGTTTTCTGTCATGATGACGCAATTTGGTGCGCCGTTTATCGCACGTCGCGCACATGAGGCACGCAATTGGCGTGAAAACCTTGAAGCCATGCACGCGGTGGCCGAAAAACTGGGCTCGATCGATCAGGGCCGCGATCGAACGCTCAGCTTGTTTGTTGGTGCAGAAATGGCCGACAGAGCGTTGATGGACAATTCGTTGGACTTGCTGACCGAGATTTCTCAAAAGGACAATCACAGGCATCTCTACTGGGTACAGACCCACGCGCGCGCAATGGTTTCGATCATGGATGGCGAGTTCGAGCAGGCCGAAAAATTCGCAAATGAGGCTGTCCGAATTGGCAGGCAAACGCATGGCAAACATGTCGAGGGTGTTTTTGGGGTTCAGATGTTCACCATCCGCCGCGAACAGAACCGATTGCACGAGGTTGCACCCGTCATCAAGCAACTCATGTCCGACAGCCCAGGGGATCAGGCCTGGAGACCCGGTTTCGGCCTGATTGCGGCTGAACTTGGCTATAAGGAGCCCGCAGAACGTATTCTGAACGAGATTGCAGAGAATGGTTTCACACTGCCACTTGATGCGATGTATTCGACAACATTGTCTTATCTGGCGGATATCTGCGTTGCTGTTGACAATAAGCCACATGCACAGACATTGCGGGATATGCTGTCGCCGTTCGAGGATATGACGATAACGGCGGGGGCGACGACCGTATGCACAGGTTCGGCCGCACGGCGGCTGGGTAGTCTGTCTGCCGTGTTGGGTGATTGGCCAACCGCCGAACATATGTTCACAAAAGCCATTGAGATCGACACAGCCATGGTCTGCCCGCCCTGGATTGCACACAGCAAAGCGGCCTTTGCGCGGGCTTTAAGACAGCGGGGTCGCAAGCAGGATCATGAGCAAGCGCTGGTTCTGGAAGCAGATGCGTTGGCAACAGCACAGAAATTGGGTATGGTTTCCCTAAGGTCAAAACTAGAAGGACCGGTGAGTTAACAGCCTGTCTGCATGCTCTGGGGGGTGCATATGCCTAGGTATATTATAGAACGGAATTTCGCCGAACAGCTTGATATCAGCGACGACGACAAGATTCACATCAAAGAAATAAACGATGACACTGGCGTTGAATGGATTTTCTCATTTCTCAGCGCCGATAAACGCAAGACTTACTGCCTCTATGAAGCGCCCGATGAAGAAAGCCTGCGACGGGCAGCTGAGCGGCTCAATATACCTGCGGACGTCATCACGCCCGTGGACAAGATCGACCCAGGTATCTTTGCCTGACGCGGTCACTGCGCGGTATCGCCGGAAACAGGTGAGCGCTAAGCCTATGCAACCGTAGTGAGGCAGTCGGACAAGAAATCCTCCCTATTCACGGAAGGTTTTCATTCATGTTTGATCTAAGAACGTTGGATGGTCACTCGGCCACCGTTAACCAGTCCGCTCTGGACTCGCTGGACGCATCGCTCAGAGGGTCGGTCTTTTTGCCCGGCAGCCCGGACTATGATGCAGCGCGCGTAACCTGGAACAGTATCGTCGACAGACGCCCAGGTTTTGTTATCCGTGCCCTCGGTGCCAGCGACGTCCAAAAGGCAGTGAATTTCGTTCGTGAGACCGGGCTGATTATGTCTGTTCGGTCCGGTGGTCACCAGATTGCAGGTCACGCTGTTGCCGATGATGCGGTCATGCTTGACCTGTCGCATATGCGGTCGGTTCATGTTGATCCACACACCAGAACGGCACGCGTGGCACCTGGTGCTGTACTGGCCGATGTTGACCGCGAAACACAGGCGCATGGGTTGGTGGTGCCGGTTGGGATCAATGGCACCACGGGGATCGCGGGCCTGACCCTTGGCGGGGGATTCGGCTGGACGACTCGCAAATTCGGCATGACCATCGACAATTTGATATCCGCCGAAGTGATCACGGCAGACGGATCCATTGTGACTGCGTCAGACAGCAGCCACCCTGATCTGTTTTGGGCCATTCGCGGTGGGGGCGGTAATTTTGGCGTGGTGACCTCGTTTGAGTTTCAATTGCACCCGCTTGGACCCGAGGTCCTATCGGGGCTTGTGGTCCACCCGATTGAGGAAGCGTCCGGCCTGCTGGTGGAATACGCCCGCATAGCCGACACTGCGCCAGACGAGCTGACCGTCTGGAGCGTGATGCGAAAAGCCCCTCCTCTCCCCTTTCTGCCCGAAGAATGGCACGGGCGCGAGGTGCTGATTTTTGCGGCATGCTATGCAGGCCCGATAGCAGATGGCGAAGCGGCCCTTGCAGGTTTGCGCAGCCTTGGCGAACCAATCGCGGATGTGATCTCACCCCATGCGTTTGTCGACTGGCAGGCGGCGTTTGACCCGCTGTTGACGGAGGGCGCGCGGAACTATTGGAAAAGTCATGATTTCAGCACCTTGCCCGCCGAAGCGATCTCGGAGCTACTTGAAGGGATTGCGACCCTGCCTGATCCGGCATCCGAGGTTTTCATCGCTCATGTCGGCGGTGCAATGGCCCGTGTAGCCCCCGATGCAACGGCGTATCCGGAACGATCGGCGCATTTCATCATGAATGTGCACACTCGGTGGGAAGACCCCGCCAAGGACGACGCCTGTATCGCGTGGGCACGCGCACTTTATGACCGTATGACGCCGCATTCAACGGGAAGCGCGTATGTCAATTTCATGCCGGCGGATGAGGCCGACCATATGTCCGGTGCTTATGGCGCTAACGGCAAGAAACTGGCGCAGATCAAGGGGCAATACGATCCGGATAACCTGTTCAGGATTAATCATAATATCCAGCCCGGCTGAACCGTCTGACTGATGCGTCGCCCAAGGTGGTGTTTTCCAGCAACCCACCCTAGCCCGTCAATGGGTCGTTCCGGGTCAAGACGGGTACGGCCCTTATGGGATACTGCTGTCAAACAAGTTAGGAGCCTATATTTTTGAGCGCACTACTGGCGCAGCCGTGCTTTGGTCGTTGACAGCCAGAGGCTTGTAGCTGATCCAATAAATCTTGCATTTTATGAGTATCTCCAAAACTTTAGAATACAGCTAAGTGCAAGGATTCTTGCTGCGCTCAAAATTGGACACCAAAGGCACTTAACGTGACTAACGAAAACCGCATGATGATACCGCGCCGCCACGAGCTACGCGCTGTAGGCAGTAAGGGAATTACGTCTTTGGCGCTGGCGTTTCTGTTCAGCATCTTCGTGAACCTTCTGATGCTGACCGGGCCCTTATTCATGTTGCAGGTCTATGACCGGGTTCTTAGCTCGCGTGCGGTTGAGACGCTGACGGCGCTGTTCTTGCTTGTCGCACTCCTGTACGCCCTTATGGCAATGCTGGATTTTGCCCGCGGCAGAATCGTGGCTCGGTTCGGGGCACGGTTCCAATCGCAACTGGATGAACGTGTGTTCGATGCCACCATGCGACGGTCATTATATCCGCAGGTGCGGTCGGCCCCGGCAACGGCACTTCGGGATCTGGAGTCCATTCAAAACCTGTGTTCCTCGCCCGTTCTGCTTGCCGTGATGGATATCCCATGGACCCCGGTCTTTTTGGCGGCCATATTCCTGTTCCATCCGCTGCTTGGCTGGTTAGCCGTCGCAGGTGGAACTTTGTTGATCCTGATCGCCCTTTTGAACCAGTGGCTGACGCACCGAAAGGTGGCCGAGGCGCAAAAGGCTGCAGCGCAGGCCAATGCATTCTCCGAACATGCAAGGCAAGCAGCCGAAGTGGTCCGGTCTCAAGGCATGCAGGGCGATATTACCCAACGCTGGCAACGTCGGCGCATCAGTGCCCTGCGCCAGACCATTGCTGCCAGCGACTGGACCGGCAGTTTTACTTCTTTGACCAAATCGCTACGGCTGTTCCTGCAATCGGCGATGCTGGCTCTTGGTGCGTGGCTGGTGCTGCGCAATGAGCTGACGCCCGGCGCGATGATTGCCGGGTCAATCCTGCTGGGGCGGGCGCTGGCACCGGTTGAACAGGTTATCGGTCAATGGGGAATGGTCGAGCGCGCCCGGATGGCGTGGTTCTCGCTGAACCGTTTTCTGGATGCAACCCCGCCCGAACAGCCGCGCACCAAGCTGCCAGTCCCTGCGGCCAGTCTGACGGCCAAGGGCCTGACGGTTATCCCGCCCGGTGCAGACAAACCGACTTTGCGCAATGTCACGCTGCGCGTTGAACCCGGCAAGGCGCTTGGTGTTATCGGCAAAAGCGGATCGGGTAAATCGACAATGGCCAAGGCTTTGTTAGGTCTGTGGAAGCCAGCGGCCGGAGAAATCCGGTTGGGGGGTGCCACGCTGGATCAATACGACCCCATCGATCTGGGCCAGCATATCGGATACCTGCCGCAAGAGGTCACCCTGTTCAACGGATCGGTGGCTGAAAACATCGCCCGCATGTCGGAAAATCCTGATCCAGAGGCCGTAGTTGCTGCGGCCAAGAAAGCAAACGCACACGAGTTGATCCTGTCCCTTAGCAAAGGCTATGACACGTTTTTGGAGGGCAATGACAGCCAGCTTTCGGGGGGTCAGAAACAGCGCATCGCGCTGGCCCGGGCCTTATACGGGGACCCGGTTCTGCTGATCCTTGACGAGCCGAACTCAGCCCTTGATGCCGATGGGACCGAGGCCTTGAACGCTGCCATACGTGACCTGAAATCCGCCGGTAAATCTGCTATCATTATGACCCATCGACCTCAGGCGATCTCGGAATGCGACGACCTTGCAGTTGTCGAAAACGGGCAAGTCGTGAAATCCGGCAGCCGGGATGAAGTGTTAGCCGCCATGGTACAAAACGCCGGTGCCATAAAACGAGGCTTCAGCCAGGTGAACAAAAATGCAGGATAGTGCGGCGTTTGATACGCGACCGGTTTGGCGCATTACGGTCCCAGCTATTATAGGATTTGTGGCGCTAGTGATCTTAGTCGGAGGGTTGGGCATCTGGGCTGTGCAGACCCGGTTGGCCGGTGCGATCATCTCGCAAGGTGTAATTGAGGTGCAGAGCAACCGGCAGGTGGTTGAACACCCTGACGGCGGTGTTGTTGGTGAAATCTATGTGCGAGACGGAGATGCAGTTTCCGATGGTGATTTGCTGGTGCGCCTGGACGACACGTTTTTGTCGTCGGAGAAAACCATCGTTGAAACTCAATTGTTCGAGTTGCTGGCGCGCAAAGCCCGATTGGAGGCAGAGCGCGATGGGGTCGACCCCAAAGCATTGGCGGCTCGTCTGGCAGAAATTCAGCAGCAGGAAAACGTGGACCCTGACCTGATCGCTGGTCAACAACGTCTTTTTGAAGCCCGATTGGACACCTTGAACCAACAAACGGAACAGCTTGGCAAGCAATTGATTCAAATTGAAAGTGAGATTGAGGGTACTGAGGCGCAACTTGTCTCGCTACGCCGTCAAGTTGACCTGATCCAGAACGAACTCAAAGACCAACAGAGCCTGTTTGACCGCGGCTTGACCCCAGCCAGCCGCGTGTCGGCCCTGCAGCGGGAAGAAGCCAGCCTCACAGGTGAAATCGGGCGCCTTGAAGCTGCAGTTGCGCGTTTGGCGGGCCAGATTGCGGCGACCGAGATCGAGATTGTTGAGTTGACAGCAACCCGTCGCGAGCAGGCCATCACCGCGTTGAGGGACGTTCAGACACAAATCTCGGAACTGGCTGAACGTCGCTTGTCCCTGGACGTGCGGCTGTCGCGGTTGGATATTCGCGCGCCGGTCGCGGGCACGGTCTATGGCAGTCAGGTCTTTGCGCTGCAATCCGTAATTCAGCCTGCCGAGCCAATGATGTATGTCGTACCGCAGGACACCCCTTTGCTGGTTGCCGCGCGCGTGGATGCAATCCATGTGGATCAGTTGCACATAGGTCAGCCCGTTTCCCTGCGCTTTCCTGCTTTTAACCAACGCGAAACGCCCGAGATTGATGGGCGGGTTATTACTGTCTCGGCAGACACTTTTACCGATGATCTCACGGGGCAGACCTATTATCGCGCCGAGGTCGCGCCCGAGGAAAATCAGATAGATCGCCTGAAAGGCCAGGCCTTGCTGCCGGGCATGCCAGTTGAGACCATGATCAAGACGGACGAAAGAACACCGTTGTCCTATCTGGTCAAACCGATGACTGATTACTTCAACCGGGCCTTCCGCGAGTAGTCTTGATCGCGGCTTCAGCCGGGTTCCAGATTCCCGAGTAGGATTGAGGTCATGTCCGTGGTCAGGATATTGTCCATAACGGTGACATCAGTTCCGGTTTCATAGCGCACGTTTCTCGCGGTTATGCCAGACAGGTCCGTATCATCGTCCAGAAACACCCATTTCGCATCATATGCCGTCGGCAGTTGAACAACGGTCTGCAGAATTACCAATGCATCTAAGGCCGTAACCCTACCGTCCTGCGTTATGTCAGCTGCAATCAGATTTTCGGGCGTCGCTGGCCCCCAGGTCGGGTCCAGTCCGACCGAGATTCGCAGAACCTGTAAGGCATCCAACGCTGTGATTTTCGAACTGGCTGTTGAGTAGGTTTTGACGATATCCAACTCGCCCTCGAATGTCCCTGAGGGCAGGCCAAGATCAAACCGGCCATCTTCGTCAGCTCGAACGCTGATCGTGCCGCCGCCATCTGGGGTGAACCTGATCTCAGCATCTGACAACCCGGCATTTCCGGTCTCAGAGTTGATTGATACGTCACCAAGCACCCCGTTCGAACTGCCTGGGTCCAATCCGCCAAAATCCCCGAAGTCGACAGGGACGTGATCCGGCCCTCCGAACCCGGCACCAAACACTTCGGCACTGGTCAACGGGCGGCCAGATGATGAATTGAGTATGATAACGTCGTCGAAGAACTCGATCCGTGCACCCTTGGCCGTGGCTGTGAACGACAATTGACCCGGTGTGCGCAGCAGCGGATAGTCGAACATATCCAACCGATCAATGCCAGCTTCAAACCCGTTGATCGTTGTTGGATCGCTTCCATATTTCATTACGAAAATGTCTGCGCCAGCACCCCCGTTCATGGTGGTTGCACCAACGCCAGCGATCAGAATGTCATCTCCTGCGCCGCCAAAAAGGGTGGTGTCGAGGAAACTGCCGCTTAGCATATCGTTCTGCGCCGTTCCGATTATCGTACCAAACCCTTCGCGGACGATACCAAGGTCTGCGATTGAAACGCTAAGCTGCGTCAGCCCTGCATCCTGCTGCGAACTTACAAGAATTTGCAGTTCGTTCCCAACTCGGGCAACGCTCAGCGTCTCGACATTTTGCAGTCCGCTATGCACCGTGTCTTCGAAACTGTGCAAATGCACCAGCTGACCCGTGGGCGTCAGTGTGAAAAGGGATACGCCATCGTCGCCCCCGCCAGCAACGACAAACACATGCCCGTCTGCTTCGACGACCGCAAGGTCCTGCACCGACTCAAAACGTGTATGCAGCGAGTCCAGTACGTGGTCCGTGGGAACCAGACGCCCGTCACTGCGAAGCTCCATTACGCTAAGCGAGTTGCTACCCGCCCCCGCCACCACGACCCATGACCGGTCGTAGGCCTGAACCACTTCGACCGCCGTGGGCGTTGCAATCCCCAAGGTCGAGAGGGCATCGCTGTTGTCCACCACTGCAATGGCCCCGGTCGTCTGATCAACACTGAACGTATTGATCACGTTACTTACGCCATCTGCGGCGATCACATAGTGATCCGCCCCTGCCCCAAGAACCTGCACTGAATCCGCCGTTGCTGTTACAGATGCTGCCAGGGTCAAACTGCCGTCGGCGCCAATTGTGTATGTTGCGACCTGCCCTGTTTTCTCATGTGCAACGGTCAGCACGTCTCCGAACTGAGCAACTGCCGCGATATCCCCACCGCCGGGCAACGAATCTACCTCCGTCAAAGCACCCAACGTTCCGTCGGGATTCATTTCATACCCCACCAATCCGGTCGCCAAGCGTACATCCAGTGCAAGCAGATCACGTCCGGTCAGTGAAACAGGTACACCGATTTCACCAACCTGAAACGTGATCGTACCGCTGAAATACTCGGTATCCTGCAGCTGCGGCAGAGCACCTTCGACCAGTTTCCAAACCGCAATTCCGCCCCCCGGGCCGGTCACCCCATACAGGTAAGTTTCGCCATTAAACGTTTTTAAAGCCGTATCACCGATACCTGTATCGAGCGCTGCGCTCCCCGTTGCAACCACACCTTCGAACTGAAGCATCATATTCAATTACTCCACACCACACCTGACACCGACTCAAGGATGATCTGATGCGCAGCGCGAAACCAAAGCTGGATTGTGGAAAAAACGAGAAGTTCGGCTTCAGTTTGTCTCAAATTTTCTACTCGGACCGCATGAGCCTCAGAAGGCAAAGACAGATGAAAAATCCAGACTCCATCCGGCAAATGCGGACACCACACGTGAGGGCAAGATGACCAAAGCACCTGAAACCCAGATCACCCCGAATGACGTTCAGCCTGATTTCGAGCGTAAGCAAAAAATCCGTCAGTGGATCGACGGCAAGATGCGTCGATGGGCCGGGCGCAGCATTGCAGGTGGGCTTGGCTCGACGATTCTGGCGCTGCCGGCATTGGCGCAGGCCACGATTGAGGAGCTGTATGCATTTCAATTTGCCGAGACCATTCCAGGTGTGCGGTCGGTCAAGCTGTTGGACAACGGAGATGTCGTTTTGAAATTGGCGGACGGCCGAAAGATGATCGTCGCGGCCGAAAATGTGCAAGTGCTGGACAGCGGCGCAATCATGATTGCCGAAGGGGCAGTCTCCGAGATTGCGCAATTGAGCCTGGCGGAAGCTGGTGGCGTAGCCGCTGCTGCCACCGGGGGCGTCAGTGCTGCAACGGTGGCTCTGGGTGGTCTTGGCCTTGCCGGAGCCGCAGCTGCTGCCGCAGGTGGCGGTGGCGGAGGCGGCGATGATACAACAGTCGCCGCACCGACCTATCCGGTTCTCAACCTTGCAGGCGCGCAAAGCAATACCCTAAGCAGTGCCGGCACGGGCTTTGTTGCGCCAGCAGATACCGACACTATCGAAATTACCATCGGGGCGATCACCAAGACTGTGACACCCGATAGTGACGGCATGTGGACCATTTCGCTGAGCCCATCTGAAGCCGCCAGCCTGCCGCAAGGCGTTCAGTCCGTGACGGTTCGCAATCTCGACTCCGAAGGCATGGAACTGGCGACCGAGATGTTTACATTCGACGTCGATACAATTCCTCCGACCCTGACCATCACAGGGTTTTCCGATGGGCCGGTGATGAACGCCTCAGAGCAGTCTACCGACCTCGCGGTAACCGGTACAACAGATGCCGAAGACGGACAGAGCGTTACGGTTACGATCAATGGGCAGACCTATTCGGGCACCGTTTCCGGAGGAGCGTGGAGCGTTACCGTTCCCGCCGCCGATCTGGCTGGCCTGTCAGACGGCGCAACCGTTGCTGTCACGGCTGACGTCGAGGATCAAGCCGGCAACCCCGCAATGCAGGCCAATGGCAGCTTTGATACAGATTTCACCGCCCCCACCATCTCACTCGACCCGGTTGCGGGCGGGTCCATTGAACTGATCGACGTTAGCAGCGACCTGATCCTTACCGGATCGACCAATGCGGTTGACGGTCAGCCGGTGACGGTTGTCTTCGACGGGCAAACTTATTCCGCGATGGCGTCTGGCGGTGCCTGGAGCGTGACAGTCCCAACCGCCGATCTTGGAGGTCTATCGACTGGTGTCCCTGCGGCGATCAGTGTTTCGGTAAGCGATGCGGCCGGCAACATATCAGTTCCTGTTTCAGCCTCGGTGCCGGTGGACCTGACGGGACCGTCCGTCGCGATCTCCCCCCTGTCTGTCGGCGAAGTTCTGAATGCTGTCGAGATTGGATCGGATCTGACAATCTCAGGAACCACCGACAAAGTAGGAGACGGACAGCAAGTTACTGTCACCCTGAACGGTCAAACCTATACCGGCTCAGTCACAAGCGGCAACTGGAGCGTGATTGTACCCGCTGCGGACCTAGGGGCGCTTGCGGACGGTGGAAGCTTTTCCATCACCGCGGACGTCTCAGACGCTGACGGGCTAGTGGCACCTCAAGCCAGTGTGCCTCTTTCCAAAGATGCCACCGCTCCGACCCTGTCGATCGACAGTTTCTCAGGGGGTGCCTTTTTGAACGCGACTGAGCAGGGTACCGATCTCACCATCACAGGGTCTACCACTGCAGAAAACGGTCAGACAGTGACCATTTCGATGAACGGTAGCACCTATACAGCCACGGTGTCCGGCGGGGCTTGGTCAGTCACCGTACCTGCAGCTGACCTGGCTGCTTTGTCCGATGGGGCGACTGTGTCAGTTACCGCAGACGTGTCAGATGCGGCAGGGAATCCTGCGCTTCAGGCCACAGGCGACTTTGACACTGACTTCACCGCACCGTCGATTAGCATCACAAGCGTGCCGGATGGCGCTGTCATGAATGCTGCGCAACAAGGGACAGACCTGATTGTCACTGGTCTTTCCGATGCCCCGGATGGCACTGTCATCACATTCGAAATCACCCGACCCGACGGGACAGTTGACGTCAGCGGCACCGCAACAGTTAGCAGCGGCGGCTGGGCCTACACCGCCTCGGCCGCAGATCTGAGCGCTTTGCAGGACGGTGTTGCTTATGAAGTCGCGGCTTCTGTGTCTGATGCAGCAGGCAACAGCGCGGTCGGTACTGCGAGTTTCAGCACGGATTTTTCCGCGCCAACCGTTACGATAGACCCCCTACCCGTTGGATCAGAGCTGGACTTGGTCGAGCAAGCAAGTGACCTCGTGATCACGGGGACAACCAGCGCGGAAGACGGGCAAACTGTTACTGTTACTTTGAACGGTCAAAGCTATACCGGAACCGCTTCCGGCGGAGTCTGGTCCACAACTGTGCCATCAGCTGATTTGACCACGCTCTCAGACAGTACAAGCTATCCGATCTCGGCCAACGTGTCTGATCTCGCAGGGAATCCGGCGATACTGGCCGCGACCGCGTTCACCACGGATTTTCGCCCGATCTTGACGATCAACGCTGTTGGAACAAACAATGCGGTTTCGCTGACCGACGCACAGGCTTCGGGTGTTATGGTTTCCGGTACCTCGCTTGGGCTAAGTGCAGGTCAGATGGTGGATGTTACACTGAACGGAAATTCGGTCGGCCCCGCGACTGTTGGCGCCGATGGAACCTGGTCTCTGGCGGTCCCGGACACAGAGTTTACCAACATCAATGCTGGCGATGATCTGAACTTCACCGCGAACGCCGCGGTGTCCGGTGGCCCGGATCCGCTGCCTGCGTCAGATCAAAATGCGGCGCATGAATCGGCGGCCTATGTGATTGCGCAGACAGGTATGAGCGGAAACACCCTGACATTCGCAATCTACGCCGATGCTGACCGTGATATATCGACCGGCTTAGACTTTACGGCTGACCTCGGCTTTGACCCATCCGTTGTGACCTTTAACGCCGGATCGGACATAGGCAATGCGTCGTTCGACTTGTTTACATCCAACCCTATTGGTGGCTCGATGATCAGCTTCGGTGCCGCTGCAACAACTTTCACTGACCTCAGTCAGCCTCTGGTGACGTTCGACATGACCGTAGTTGACTCCAGTCAGCCTATTGAGCTGTCGATCACCACCCCCGAAGGCGGGCCATCCGTCTTCCAGATCGGTACAAATGGGGACGATACGTTGGTTGCAACCGCCGTCGACACCGTCATTCGCGGACAAGACGGGGATGATATGATTGACCTCTCGGAAGTCGGGCGCGACCTCGTTGTGTTCGAAGCTGATCCGGCTGCAAACGGTGTTGATACCATCACGGGATTCACAATCGGCGGCGCAAACGATGTGACTGATGGGCTGATGTTTAGTGGGCTAAACTCAGAGGACCTGCGTGGTAACGGAAACGGATTTGAAAGCCTAGCCGATGGAGACGCAGTTGGTGCAGATACCGGATTCGTTGGCCTGACAACGGTCCTAGGCGATCTGTCCGAAAACACGATCGAAACCGCCGTTGAAAACTTCGCTGGAATTCAGGCCGGTGATGAGCTTTTTGTGATGGCTACAGACGGGTCGGACAGTGCCCTGTTCAAGGTCGATTACACTACCGCGGATTCTGCGTCGGTCGAAACGATTGCACATTTTAGCGGGCTTGATGACTTGAATGGTCTAAGTGCGGACAACATCCTTCATACAGACCCCACCGGCGCAACTGCTTAACCATTTCAATCAGCTGCCGTTCAACCTGAACGGCAGCCAATTATTTTTATGGGAAACAACATGGCGCAGAATGGCCACGTTCCAGTTACTTTCACCCGACATGGGCGTATGTACTGGAGACGTTTCACCTCTTACGATTTCGCGATGGACCGCACTGATTGCGCAATTGTCCTTCAAGAAGTCTTGCAGGCAGCGTCGGCTTTCCCAATTTTTTTCAAAAAAGACCAAGCGGGTTTCGAGCCGCACGTTATATTGTCGTTCTTCGCGAACATGCCCACCCCTTTCGTATCCCGAGATGGACGATGGATGGCAGCCTATGTTCCATCAGATTTGCGCTGCTATCCATTTCGGGCTGAACCGGTTGGGCGAGATTCGTCAGACAGTAAATCGATGTTCAGGTTATGTGTAGATGAAGCATCAGGCCTAATCAGCAACGATCCAAACGACGAAACGTTCTTTGACAAGACCGGTGCCTTGTCACCCGCCCTACAAGAAGTACAAGCCTTTTTGAGTGCTCGCGCAGCTGCGCGAGCGGCAACCCAAGCCCTTTGTCAAATGGTGGACAAGCTTGGGCTGTTTGAACCACTTGCTGCATATGACGGGATCGACTTAGCCCCCGGAACGTTTGCAGTGTCGGCACAGCGACTAAGCACTTTGACACAAGCTGAAAAACTTAGGCTGGTCGATTCTGGGGCGTTGCAATTGATCCACGCGCATCAGGTTTCCCTTGCGCATTGCGGGTGGATAGCACAGGCGCAGAAACAACTATGGCAGGAAAAATCGCAGGAAAAATATACTAAAAATTTAGAAATTTCCAGTTTCCTTCACGCCATGGCTAACGCGCCGACTGACGATTTTCTCGGAACCAATGGGGTGTGAAGCACCTATGCTAATAAGCAACCGCAATGCTAGTTTTGCACTCTTTATCGGCTTTGCCACTCTGTGTTCGGCGTGCACATCCACGCCAGACCTGACCGGGGTTGAAATGTCACTGTCCCGTGGATCTGTCGGCGTTGGGGCAAGCGTTCCGTCGCCTCAACTTGCGCAAAGCGCATTTGGGAAGCGTGTTCGGGCCGCTGTTGAGTCGAGTCCCGAATTGGCACAGAGTGCCACGCGACTTGAGGTAGCTGCAGCCAATGAAGACGCCGCCAAAGGCGCTTTCCTGCCGCAATTTTCCTTAGGCGTAAATGCCAGGTCCGAGCGAATCGACACAAACACAGCCGACGTTACTCCGTACCTGCGTATTTCGCAGCTTGTCTATGACGGCGGTGCTGCATCGAATGATCTGGCTGCGGCGAAAGCAGGTGTTCTGCAAAGCCATGGCGATCAATTGCAAACCGCTGCAGCACTCGCGCTTTCGGCGATCGAAGCGTATGTCTTGGTTCTGGACAGGCGAAAAATCTTGGAAATATCTGCCCGAAATGTCACGGTTCACGAAGAGTTAGAGCAGCAGATTACGGAGCGGACAGAACAGGGTGTTGGGTCCAGCGCCGATGTTCTGACAGCCCGTTCGCGTATGGCTGACGCACGGACAAGGCTGGCAGATGCCCAATCGCGTCTGGATCGCGCGAATGCGCAGTTTCGTGAGCTTTTTGGCTCCACCCCGACAACGCTACCGCCGCCTGTCGCCGCACCCACATTGCTCAGAACCGATGCGCAGATTGTCTTAGACAGCCCACAGGTTCGCCGGGCAGACGCGGCGTTGCTATCTGCGAAGGCGGCGCAAGCGGCTGCCCTTGCGCGACGCCAACCTGAGGTTCAGCTGGCAGCCTTTGCCGACATGGACAACAGCAGTGATGCAAATTTCGGTGTCGATCTATCGCTTAACTACGAAATCGACAGCACAGGCCAGCGCCGCGCCACCATCGCTGCCGCCGAAGCGCAGGTCAAAGAGGCTGAATTCGCCCGTGACTCGGTCATTCGGAGTATCCGCCGCGAACTCGAACTCGTTCGGTCAGATCAACAGGCAGGCGCGGTTCGTTTGCAGACCGCTCGGGTTGCAGTTCAAGCTAACGCCGACAGTGTGGCTGCGGTGCGGGCTCAATTCACAATTGGACGGCGTAGCCTAATCGAAATCCTTGATGCCCAAAGAGACTACGTAAACGCGCAGGAAAGACTGATCCTGGCCGAGCAGAGCTTTTTTCTTACCAATTACGCTGCGCTTAGCCTGACGGGCGATATTCTGGATTTGCTGGGCATTTCAACAATCGAATGGCGTGAGGACGGCCCATGACAAAGCCAGCAACCATTTCGCACGGCGCTGAGCTTTCGCCTCTTGAAGCCTGCCTTTTACACGTCGCGGCCCAACTTGACCGCCCGATAACACTTGCAACTTTGTTTGCCGCGCAATCTGGACCGGCAGGAGAGCTTACCCTCCGCGACGCCATCGAGGTATCTCAGAGAGCGGGTTTGCAGGCCGGATATGGCAAACGCAAGTTAGGGGATTTTGATGCAAACTTGGCACCTGCGTTATTGGTTTTGGAAGATGAAAAGGCCATTGTCTACCATGGCCGCACAAAACATGGGCACCTCTTAGTATTTGATCCGGCTCTTGGTGATGGAATCGGTGAAGTTTCGGAAGACAAGCTGAAGCAAATATACACCGGATATGCCATATTGTTTCGTCGCAATCATCAAGAAGACGTGGCAACTGGCGACGCCCCTGTTTCTGGCCACTGGTTCTGGTCGGCAATGGCTGCGAACCGATGGTCCTATACACAGGTGGGCCTTGCCGCAGCGCTTGCCAACTTGCTGGGCCTGTCGACCTCGATCTTCATCATGGTTGTTTATGACCGTGTGTTGCCAAACGAGGCCACCGAGTCCCTTATCGCTCTGACGGCCGGGGTCGGCCTCGCGCTCGGGTTTGATTTCGTTTTGAAACTTTTGCGTGCAGGGTTCATTGATCGCGCCGGACAAAAGGCCGATCTGCTGATGGGACGGCGCGTGTTCGATCAAATTTTGAACATTCGCATGAAATCCCGAACCGGATCCACCGGCGCCATGGCAAGTACCGTTCGTGAGTTCGAAACGCTGCGAGAGTTCTTCACTTCGGCAACACTCGTTGCATTAGTTGATCTACCATTCATTGCCCTGTTCGTCTTTGTCATTTACTTGGTTGGCGGACCATTGGCGCTTGTCCCGGCGCTCGCTGTTCCGTTTGTCCTGCTGACCGGTGTCGCAATACAGCCCCTGTTGTCGCGCCTAGCAGAAAAGAGTTTCTCAGACGGTCAATCCAAACAATCCGTCCTTGTAGAGACCGTATCAGGGCTTGAGACTATCAAAACCACCTCAGCCGCCCGGCAAATGAGGACACGCTGGGAAAACGCGATAGAACGCCAATCTTCTCACGGCATTCGCAGCCGGACGGTGACGCAGTTCGCATTGAATTTGACTGGATTCACCCAACAGGCTGCGCAGGTTCTGATTGTCTTTTTTGGCGTTTTTCTGATAACGGACGGTCAGGCCAGTATGGGGGCATTGGTCGCTTCGGTGATGCTGACGGGGCGCGCCCTGGCCCCATTGGGCCAACTTGCACAGACGTTGACACGCGTCAATCAGGCGCGAAGTGCCTACCGTAGCCTCAATGCACTGATGCAGGCCGAAAGCGAAAGACCGCCGGGTCGCACATGGGTCAGTCGGGACGGTTGCGAAGGTCGTATCACCTTCAAGGATGTGCATTTTGCTTACCCGGATCAGCCCCACGACACATTGGCCGGAGTTTCATTCTCGATCGAACCGGGTGAGAAAGTCGCGATCTTGGGACCAATCGGCTCCGGGAAAAGCACTATTGGTCGCCTGTTGCTTGGGCTTTACGAAGCGCGCGCGGGGTCGGTCATGTTGGATGGGGCAGATATACGTCAGATTGATCCCGGCGATTTGCGTAGGAATATCGGATCCGTGCTACAGGATATCTGGCTGTTTTCCGGCACTGTACGCGAAAACATAAACAGCGGCGCTGTCAGAGCACGTGATCGGGACCTGATCCATGCAGGTAAGGTGGCAGGGGTTGAAGACTTTCTAGCCAATACACCCAGTGGATATGACCAGAAAATAACAGAGCGGGGTGAAGGCCTTTCAGGGGGGCAGCGACAAGCCATTGCATTGGCCAGAGCGTTAGTCGGGCGTCCTCGGGTTTTGCTACTGGATGAACCGACCAGCGCGATGGACGTGAAAACCGAAGCAAACGTGATCCAACGCCTTAAACAAGCGACGCAAGACACAACAATGGTAATAGTGACACACCGCACCACCCTGTTGGAACTGGTCGACCGTGTCATTGTGGTCGAGAACGGACGCATTAGCGCTGACGGACCGAAAAGCATGCTTTCCCAACATGCCCGCAAATCACGGAGGCACCTGAATGTCGCGGCATCCTGACCTTGCCACGCTCGCCCGTGAAATGCGCGGTCGCTCACCCATACGTGGATCCTTGCTTTTGTTGGTCATCACTTCTTGCTTGGGCGCACTGGGGCTCTGGGCGCATCTGACCGAGCTGGACGACGTGACCCGCGTTGACGGCCGAATTGTCCCCTCGGCAGACATTCAGGTGATTGAAGCCACTGAACCCGGCGTTCTGCAATCATTGAAGATACGTGAGGGGCAAGTGGTTGAAAAAGGCGCATTGCTGATGGAGTTTGAGACAACCCAAATCGACAGCCAACTGGGCCAGGAGCAGCAGCGCGCATTTGGCTTGATGGCGCGCACTCAACGCTTGCAGGCCGAGATTGATGGTACTGACCTTCAGTTTACGGCGGCCCTGGTCCAAGGCGCTCCTGAGGTCGTTCGATCAGAAACCGCACTCTATCAGGGGCGACAAGCTGAACTGAGAGCAGAAATCGCCATTCTGCAAAGTCAACGGCAGCAAAGACAACAGGAATACGAAGAAGGCCTTGTGGACCGTGTCACCGCTGATCAAACGCTCAGCTTGCTAGCCGAAGAACGCGCTATGATGGAGCCGTTGGTCCAAAAGCGCATGGAGCCAGCCACGACGCTTCTGACCCTTCGCCGTGGTGAGGCCGAATGGGAGGGTCGCCGTACCCGAGCTATCGCCGTGACCAACAGGCTGAAAACCGGGCTAGAGGAAATTGACGACCGCATCCGCGCAACCCGCAGCCGGTTTCGGAGCGCGGCTTTGACCGATCTGGCACTGGCAACCACGGAACTTGCTGCCTTGCAGCCAGCTTTGCCCGCCCTGCGCGATCGGGCTGAACGGGCGCAGATAAGATCTCCGGTCCGCGGCATCGTTAACCGCATTCATCGCAGCACGATCGGGGGGTTGGCACGCAGCGGTGAGGAGTTACTGGAAATTGTTCCTTTGAACGACACTCTGCTTGTCGAAGCCTATGTGCGACCGGATGACATCGCTTTTCTGCATGCCGGACAATCGGTCAAGGTCAAGATAACCGCCTATGACTATGCACGTTACGGTGCATTGGACGGTCAGATCACTCGTATCGGCGCCGACACGATCACACGATCCGAGCGCAATGATGAAGAGGTTTTCGTTGTTGAGATTGAGACCAGCAATTCGATGTTGGACGCCGATGGACTGGCCGTAGAAATAATCCCCGGAATGATTGCAGAAGTCGACATCCTGGCAGGCCGGAAAACGGTTATGGAGTATCTGCTTCAACCGGTTGTCAAAATCAAAGACAGGGCCCTGCGTGAATAGAGAGAAGCGGTTGGAACCCGTTCTAGCGCGGCAAATGAACGGAGCCTTGTGCTCCGAACGATTGCTCCCCTAGGAGGCTGGTTGCCTGAACTGTTTGTCGAACAATTGCCGGAACATACCATCATTCTCGATCAGGGTGTCCAGATTGCCTTCTTCGATGACGGCACCCTCTTGAATGACAACGATCTTGTCCGCCTCAAGCACCGTCGACAGCCGATGAGCGATAACAATCGTTGTTACATTCTCGGTCAGCTTTTCCAGCGCCGTTTTCACTAGCGTTTCGGATTCCGCATCAAGTGCACTGGTGGCTTCGTCGAGCAACAGGATTTCGGATTTGCGCAAGATCGCGCGGGCAATGGCGAGCCGCTGTTTTTGCCCGCCGGACAAAAATGCCCCGTTTTCGCCAACCTGCGTGTCGTAACCATATTCCATCTTACAGATGAATTCGTGCGCATGTGCCGCACGCGCCGCTTCCACCACTTCGTCGTCTGTCGCATCTGGACGTGCGAACCTCAGGTTCTCCATGATCGAGGCCGAGAACAGGAATGTCTCTTGCCCAACATAGGAAATTTTTTGGCGCAACGACTCAAAAGTTGCGCCTTGCAGATCCTGGCCATCTATTTCGACCGCCCCGCTATCTGGATCATAAAACCGCATGATCAGGCCAAATATTGTCGACTTACCGCCACCGGACTGACCGACCAGTGCCGTGGTTTTCCCAGCTTGGAACGTGAGGTTCATGTCCGAGATGACGTTAGGTTTTCCCGCATATCCAAAGTTCAGATCCCGAAGGCGGATTTCCCCAGGGCCAGGGGCCAGAGGCTTCGCGTCAGGGCTTTCCCGCATCGGTTCTTCTTCGTCCAGCAATGAGAACATCATGTCGATGGGAACCAAAGTCGTTTCTATGACAACGCGCATCTTGGAAAGACGTTTTGCTGGTTCATACGCCATCAAGAGCGCGGTGATAAAGGACATCAACTGGCCAGCGGTCGTAGGTTCGCTGCCTGCGAAGCCAATTGTGCTGATCACTAGTATGGCGGCAATCGCAAGACCTGCGAGGAACTCCATCAGCGGGCTTGCGATTGACTGGAGTTTCGCAATTGAATTTGCGCGCTTTTCAACTGACCGGACAGCGTTGTTCATACGTCCGGCCATGTGGTCTTCCAAAGAGAAGACCTTGATGATCGTGATGCCCCCAGAGGTTTCTTGCAGGACCTTGTAGATCTCGGACAGTGACTTCATCTCGGACTTCATGATCGAGCGAACCTGTTTGAGCAGGAAACGTACGCTGATCAATGCCACTGGGCCTACAATGAAAAACAACACCGAAAGCAGCGGTTGCTGATAGATCATTACAAAAACCAGGCCGATCAATGTCAGCAAATCGCGCACGAAACTGGTGACAATCACATCGACCAATCGTCGCGCTGCCTGCGCACCTTGTGTGACGCGCATCAATAGGCTGGATGACTCGTTCTTTGAGAAAAAGCCGACACCGCGTTTGATCAGTTTCGCATATAGGCGTTCCTGCTGAACGGCAATTATCCGGTTGCCGGCCCGTGCCAAGAAAACGGCCTGAACATAGGACGCGGCAGCCTTGCCAAAAAACAAAGCAAGCACGGCTGCTGCAATCAGATAGACTTGACCCCGCATCTCGGGCTCGGTCATCGCGTTGACGATGTTCTCCATCATCCATGCGGTGCCAGCCGTGGTCGCGGCGACCACGACCATGGCAATCATCGCGATTCCGTACAGCCAACCCTGATTGCGGAAACTTTCCCCCAGCAGGCGTCCAATATGGCCTGATTGCCATTTGGCCCAGGTTTTTTTGATCATTTTATTCTCCAAAACCTTTTGAACGCTTTTCCCAAGCACAGTAATGGCCTTATTCGGTTACCAAACTGCGGCGGATGGACAAGTTGCCGCTTGTTACGCCCCAGCGCGCCAAGAATCCATAGCCCGAACCCAGATAGTCTCTGCGCTGTATCTCAGCAAACATCAGGCATGGGCGGCTTTATCCTGTTTCACACTAATATATTGTCTTTTAATATAAAACTCATCTTTTTGGCTTCTATGTTTAGCTGTTCTACGAAAGTTTATAGGCGCTTTATCGCCACTCAACATCCCCCAGGAAAATATATCCGGCCCCATAGATCGTTTTGATCAGGCGCGGATTCTTCGGATTTTCCCCCAGCTTGGTCCGCAACCGAGATATGCGAACGTCCATGGCCCGATCAAAGCTGTCTCCAGCAGCGCCCCCCAGCGCTTCTTGCATTTGCGCCCGGCTGATCAGACGTTTGGGACTGTCCAGGAACAGCCGCAGAACTTCACCTTCGGCATGGCTAAACGGTGTTTCATTGCCGTCGCCATCAATAAGAACATATCGGTCAAAATGCGCAGTCCAGCCATTGAAACCGGCCACGTCCGACTGAGAGTTCTGTATTCTGGGGGATCGCAACCTGGCACGGATGCGGGCCACGACCTCAGCCGGGTCAAACGGCTTGGTGATATAGTCATCTGCCCCAAGCTCCAGTCCTGTCACGCGGTCTTGCACCTGCGCCCGGCCAGAGATGATGATCACGGCGGCCCCTCGTTCCAATGCCAGCCGGTGCACAAGCGCCAGCCCGTCCGTATCGGGCAAAGACAGATCAACCAGGCACACATCCGGCGTGACACGTTTCAGCGCGGCCTCAAACTCCCGTGCCCGGGCAAAACTTTGGGTACGAAATCCTGCCTCTTCCAAAGCATCGGTCAGAACGCGACGGATTTCGGGTTCGTCATCGACAATTGTGATCAACGGTTGCGTCATGAGGGGGCCTCGGTACGGATGAGTGCAGACAGTTGCGCACGGGTGAACGGTTTACTCAGGACCGGGGCCAGAGTCAGCGCCTGCTGGTGCAACGGGTCAGAAAACGGCAAAGACGTCATTAAAATACACGGCAAACCCGGTTTAAGCTGTGCCAGCAACTCAAGGCCGGTTCCCTGCCCTTCCAGCCGAATGTCCGACAACACCAATGCGATATCCTGTATATCGGCTGTCAGTGCCAGTGCTTCGTCGACGGATGTGGCCTCGATCACGGAAAACCCAAGCTCCACAAGCATATCACGGAACTGCCCGCGCAGATCGTCATTATCTTCGACCAGCAGAACCAGCCCGTCCTGAATTGGCGGAGCAGGGCGATACGGCAAACGCATCGATACCATCGCACCCGAGGGCGTGTTACGTAGACTCAGGTCGCCGCCCGCCAGTTTTACTGTGTCGTACACCATCGGCAGACCCAGCCCCGAGCCCTTGCTGCCCTTGGTCGTAAAAAATGGGTTCAGCGCTTTTTCCAACGCTTCCTTCGAAAACCCCGGCCCCGTGTCCGAGACCGAGATTTCGATCCAGATGTCACCAATCTTATGCGCACTGATTGTGACTTGTCCGAACCCGCCACACGCATCGCGTGCATTCAGAACAAGGTTCAATAGCGCGTCCTGAACCATGCCCGGATCCAACAATAGTGCCTCGTCCGGCAGGGTGTTCACCATCGAAAGGCCGACACCGCGCGGCAAAGAAGGTGAGGCGAGAACACGCAAATCTTCCAACAGGCTGCGCATATCGGTTGCTTTGGGCTGAAACGTTCGGTTTCCGGTCATATCCGCGATCCGGTTTAGCAATTGTCCACCCCTTCGGGCGGTTTTTTGGGTCGCGGCAACCAGTTCATGCGCCTCTGAGGGCAGGTCCATTTTTTCCAGTCGGGACTGCATGCCCAAAATGATAGTCAGAAGGTTCGAGAAATCATGCGCCAATCCGCTGGTCATTTGCGCCGCCATTGCCCGGCGCCGCGTCTGTTGCAGGGCAACCCGTGCTTGCGTTTCCTCGGTGATGTCGACCGACATGACATAAACGCCGCCCTCTTCATCCGGTGAAAACGACACGCGGATACGGCGCGAATCCTGATCCTCCGTAAACTCAAACACCGACGTTTCGCCGCCATAGGCTTTTTGCAAGTGGGGTTCGACGCGGGCAAAAGCCGAAGCGCCCAGTGCTTCCGAGATGTGCATGCCCAGAATTTCGGATGGTCGGCCCGGCATGACCGAGCTGAGACGGCGGTTTGAATGATCATACCGCCCGTCGGCATCCAGATGGGCGATATGGGCCGGCATCATCTCGGTCGTCATACGAGTCCGGGCTTCGATCTCGATCAGTTGGCGTTTTGCTTCCTCCAGGGCTGTGTTTGTTGCGGCAAGCTTCCGGTTGGCGGCGGCAAGTTCCTCGGCCCGAACAAGCAACTGCCCTGACAGCACCTCTGAACGTGCGCGCAGCAGTGCCTCCGCCTTTTTGGTGCTTGTAATATCGGTATACACGGACACCCATCCACCCTTGGGTAGCGGCGCACCTTCGACCGAGATCACGCAGCCATTTGCCCGGACACGCTCCAAGTAATGCGGCTCAAACGTCAGCGCCTGCTGAACGCGCTGATTGACGGCGTCTTCTACGTCGATATCTGTGCCGTATTCACCCTGTGACGCAAGATAACGGATCGTGTCAGCGAACAACGCACCGGGCCGCACCAATTCATCCGGCAGATCAAACATATCCTGAAAGCGGCGATTACTGACCACCAGACGCAGCTGGCTGTCATAGATCGAAAGCGCCTGTCCGATCAGGTTCAGGCCCGCGCTTGTCATAGACTTTATCTGTTGATCTGTAATGTCCAACTTCGCCCTCCAGACAAGTTATGCGTAGCATTGGATTAATCGAGGGTGTAGGGGGCAAGAACACCGCAGGTTGCGTTAGTAACGCGGTTTGGATTTTGCGCCGTCCGGCGTTAGCGAATGCAGCGACAACGTGTGATCCATATTACACATCCGATGTCGCAGCATCTGCCGCCCTAAACGCGCCAAGTCCGCAGCATAGGCCGGGTCGTCCGCAACATTCTGCAATTCTCCTTCGCCTTCATGATCGAACAATAGTGGCGGTAGGTCAGCGGCGAACTCGACCAGTGTAAAGCGTTCGTTACGCAGAATGCCCAGGCACGACTCGCTGAAGCCTGTTCCCAGCTTTTGTTGCCACACCGACGGGGCTTCAGGATCGGCGAAATCCAATTCGCTGAAAGTATAGCCGCGCCAGTCTTCAAGTTCCTCGCCTTGTAACAAGGGCATCAATGACCGCCCGTCCATTGCGTTCGGGGCAGGTTGACCGACCCATTCCAGAATAGTCGGAGTGATGTCGATCGACTCGGTTGGCGCAGTCACCACCGATCCTGACTGCGCTTCGTTACCTGGCAGCCGGATGATCAAAGGCGTATGATAGGCCGCGTCATAAACGGTCATTTTGCCCCAGCTGTGGCGATCACCCAGCATCTCTCCGTGGTCTGACGTAACCACCAGCAGCGTGTCGTCGTATTGACCGCTTTCTTTGAGGAACTGGATAATACGCCCAATATGGTGATCCACTTCGGTCGCGAGCCCCAGATAAACGGATCGCAGAATCTGGATATTCTCAACCTTGGGATCAACGCTTTCGAAACCCAAGACGACATCCTCAGCCGTTTGCCTGTCTATTGCCGGGCCAAAGAAGGGATGCATGGCCCGCTCCTTGACCTCATCAGGAAACCCGGCCGGCTCAGGCAGCGCGGCTGGATCATACATATCGTTGTAAGGCGCGGGCGCGACAAGCGGCGGGTGTGGCCGGATATAAGTTAGGTGAGCGAACCAGTTCTGACCTTTGTAGGCTGCAATACTGCTGAGGAACGCGTCCGTCAAAAAGGCCGTATCACTGTCTTCGGCCTTGTAGAGTGCCGGATCATTCAGGCGCGGCGTGTCTCCGTTAGGAGAGGTCGGTTTGTGCACATCCCAATAGGTGTCAAAGCGGTAGCCCCGCTTCATCAGATGCGATCGCCAAGGATAGGATTCCTCCAACCGCATTTCGACAATTTCATCGAACCCTGCCATGGGTTGTTCATAAGATTTCAGAACCGGATCGTTCGGATCATGCACGCGGGGATCGGCAGAGGTGTCGGTATAGCCAAACAACATAGGCAGGTAACCGGCCTTGCGCATTTCAGTTGCAAGATTGGGCGTGTCGTGCCGCAGCGGCGTGCCATTGCGGACGGACCGATGGTTCATCGCATACTGCCCGGTCAGGATCGAGGCCCGCGAAGGCCCGCAAGGGTTTGTGACGGAATAGTGACAGTCAAAGCTGACGGCTTCGCCCCGAAGCGCGCGCAGGTTTGGCAGATCGACATGATCAGCCAAAGCACCGTGCAGGCAATCCGCCCTCAACTGATCAATGATAATGAACAGAATATTTCCCGGTTTCTGCATTCTGCCAACTCTGATTCTAAAACTGTGCTCCTGCCGCAAACCCTGTCTTGGTTCTCTGGTCTCGACAAGCGTTTCGGTGTGCTGAGTTTTGGGTGACCCTAAACTCTGCGCCCTTCGGAAAACAGCCCCGTCGAAACGGGTGTTTAAACAGGCATGGACCGGGCACAAATTGTTACACCACCGCTTATGCGCGGCGACGAATCCTCAAACATTCTAAAAATGCGTTGCAGCAAGGCGCTGTTTCACATCACATACACCCATGACGCAACCCATGATACATTCGGACAGTGACGCAGATGGCGTCTGCCTGCGTATTTCGGGTGAGATGCTGACCCAATCGCTGGACACCGTCGAACAGGCGTTTCACGCAGTTCAGCCGCAAGGGGGCAACATTACGTTTGATCTATCCAAGGTCGAGGCGTTGGATACTGGCGGCGCATGGCTGATTGCCGATCTGGCGCGACGCTCGCGGAAACTGGGCGCTGAGATCCGGTTTGAAGGGTTAAGCCCTGCGCAATCCGCCCTTCTCGGCACAGTGGCCGAGAATATTCCGGACGAACCGGGTACCGAGGTCCAACCCCGCAGCTTTGTCGATTGGGTAGCTGCCGTCGGTGAACGCACGGCCGGAGCATGGAAGGACACCCTGTCCATGCTGGGCTTTTTGGGTCTGACGTTGCATCGGTTGGCCCGCACGATCGTGATGCCATGGCGACTGCGTCAGGCTGCGTTGGTGTCGCAGATGGAAGAGGTCGGATTAAAAGCCATCCCCATCGTTGCCCTTATGGGGTTTCTGATCGGCGTTGTGCTGGCGTTTCAGGGCGCGACGCAGCTAAAGCAGTTCGGAGCCGAAATTTTTGTGGTTGAGCTGATCTCGATCTCGGTGTTGCGGGAATTGGGTATCCTGCTGACCGCCATTATTGTCGCCGGCCGCTCTGGGTCTGCATTCACCGCATCCATCGGCTCGATGAAAGTGCAGGAAGAGATTGACGCCATGCGCACGCTGGGTCTGGACCCAATCGAAGTGCTGGTGATCCCGCGTGTTGTGGCCTTGCTGATCATGCTACCGATCCTTGGTTTTGTTGCCGATATGGCCGCCCTGATTGGTGGCGGTTTGATGAGTTGGATCGACCTCGACATCAGCCCCGGAATGTTTGTGACCCGTTTGAAGGAAGGCACAGGCATCTGGCATTTCGCCATCGGCATGATCAAGGCACCGTTCTTCGCTGTCGTCATCGGGGTAATCGCTTGCTGGCAGGCGATGCAGGTCAAAGGTTCGGCCCAGAGCGTTGGTCAAAGGACAACAGCCTCGGTGGTACAATCAATCTTTATGGTCATCGCCTTGGATGCCCTGTTCTCGATCTTTTTCGCGACCTTGGAAATCTGACATGGACGGGACCGTGCTGCAGCAGACTTCGGACACCGACGCTCAGCGCGAGGCAGTGATCCGTGTGCGCAACCTGACCAACCAGTTCGGGTCGCAGGTGGTGCACCAGAATCTAAACTTGGATGTCTGGCGGGGTGAGGTGCTGGGCATCGTGGGCGGTTCGGGCACAGGCAAGTCGGTTTTATTGCGCACGATTGTCGGGCTGAACAAACCCGCCGCTGGAAGTATCGAGGTGTTGGGTGTCGATGTGCTGAACGGCCCCGAACAGGAGCGGCGCAGGATAGAAAAACGCTGGGGCGTTGCGTTTCAGGACGGGGCGCTGTTTTCCTCTCTGACGGTATTGCAGAACGTCATGGCCCCGTTACGCGAACATACCGGGCTGAGCGAAAAGCTTATGCAGGCTTTGGGAAGCCTGAAGATCAGCCTGGTCGGCTTGCCGCAACTCAGCTGCGAGAAATTTCCATCTGAGCTGTCCGGTGGCATGCGCAAGCGTGCTGCGCTGGCGCGCGCGCTGGCGCTGGATCCCGAAATCGTATTTCTGGACGAACCCACCGCCGGACTGGACCCCATTGGAGCCGCTGCTTACGACGAGTTGATCGGTGAATTGCAGCACGCATTAGGATTGACGGTTTTCATGGTGACACATGATCTGGACAGCCTGTATGCCATTTGCAACCGCGTTGCGGTGCTAGCAGAAAAACGCGTGCTGGTTGAGGGACGGATTGAAGAAATGACCAAAGTCGATCATCCTTGGGTGCAAGAATATTTTACCGGCCCCCGGGCGCGCGCGGCGCAAGAGAAGGGGCACGATAGGTAGAGATCATGGAAACCCGAGCGAATTACATCCTGATCGGCGCTTTCACCCTTGCGGGTATCCTCGGGGCATTCGGATTTTTTCTATGGCTCGCGAAATTCGAGGTCTCGCGGCAATACGCGTATTATGACGTTTTGTTCGACAACGTTTCGGGGCTTTCAGCAGCCGGCGGCGTCAGTTTTAACGGCCTGCCGGTTGGGCAAGTCATTTCGTTGACCCTCGACGATGACGACCCATCCAAAGTGCGGGTCAGGCTTGAGATTGACGCGGAAATCCCGGTGACCGAGGACACGATTGCACAGCTGCAATCCCTTGGTGTGACGGGCGTCAGTTATGTGGAATTGACCGGCGGGTCGGCCAGCGGTGAACGATTGCCCCAGAACAGTGTCATCCAAAGCAGACGCAGCGCCATCCAGTCGTTGTTCGAAGGCGCGCCGAAGGTGCTGGATGAGGCTGTAACCTTGTTGGAAAACCTGAATGCCGTCGTCGACGAAGAAAACCGCCAGAGGGTCAATAACATTCTGGACAACCTCGGCGCAGCTTCGGGGCGGTTGGACAGGACACTTTCTGATTTTGAGAGCCTATCCGGGGATCTAAGCGGCGCTGCCGAGAAGATTGGGGATTTCACGGATGGGTTGGATAATCTGGTCCAGACCGCTGAAACGACACTGAATACAGGCAACGACACACTGGAAAGCGTTAAAGCAGCGTCTGACTCCGCCACAGCGGCATTGGACAGTGCAAAAACTGTCATTGAAAGCGCGGGTGAGGTGATAGAAGACGATGTAAAACCATTCATCGACCGGGCCTCAACCCTGGCTGAAAACCTGAACGTGCTGACGGATGAGGCCGAGATGTCGCTGGCCGTCATTACCGAGACATTCGAGAATGCAAACAGCACCCTCGGTTCGATAACGGTTGCGATGGACTCGACGAAAGGCACGCTCAGCGCCGCCGAGCGCGCATTTGACTCAGCCAACAGGATTCTTGACGAAGATGTCGGTGTCGTGATGGACGATATCCGAACAGCGGCCAACGAGGTTTCAGCGACCGTGAAGAATGTCACCGAACGGCTGGATGACATCTCGGCCGATGTACTCAGCGCCTCACAATCTGCCTCAGAACTGTTGGGAACGATAGATGGCATAGTGCAGGACAATCGACGCCAGCTATCGACTTTCTTGCGGGTCGGCCTGCCGCAATTCACCCGCTTTATCGAAGAGTCGCAACGGCTGGTCATTAATATGGATCGCCTGGTCGACAGAGTTGAACGTGATCCCGCGCGTTTCCTTCTGGGCACACAAGCATCGGAGTTTGGCCAATGATAAGGCATTTTCTTGTGGTCCTTGCCCTTGTGTCGCTTGGGGGATGCGCAGGTCTGGGAACATTGCGGCAGGCGTCCAAGCCGAACGACCTGTATCTTCTGACGCCCAAAAGCACATTTTCTTCGGCGTTGCCGCGTGTTCAAAAGCAGATTGTGGTACAGGAACCCACGGCGACGGCTGCGGTCAACACGGATCAGATCGCAATCCAGCCGACCCCGTTTCAGGTGCAATATCTGCCGCGCGCCCGCTGGGTGGATCGCGCACCGCTGATCGTTCAGGCGTTGCTGGTCGAAAGCTATGAAAACAGTGGCAAGGTGGCAGCCGTGGGCCGTTCAACGGTCGGTTTGCGCCCCGACTACGTCATCGCGCCTGATATTCGGGAATTCCAGGGGCTGGTGGTTAATGAGACCGAAGGCACCAAGACCATTCGGGTCGAAGTTCGCATCAATATCAAGATCATTGACGAGTTTGACGACAAGATCATCGCATCCAACTCGTTCCGCGAGTATGTGGTTTCGGCCAGCGACCAAACCCCGGATCTGGTCAAGGCGTTTGACGACGCTCTGGGTAGAACCATGCGGGATGCCGTCGAATGGAGCGTGCGCAGGATCAGCGCCCATGCCGCCAACAACCCTCGACAAAGCTGAAGCCTCCAGCGCCCACCCTCTTGCCAGAAGGCCTGGCCGTCCGCAGCGTGAAACGCACATCATGAACCAGACGGAACTTATGTTGCAGTCGGATACTGAGCCGGTGTCCCGGCTCAGATTCTTGGTGTTTTGAACGGCTAAGCTGCGTCTGTGAATTCCGCAGAAAACTGTGGATAGTCGGTGTATCCGGTCGCCCCGCCCGTATAGAAAGTCGACTTATCAACTTTGTTGAGCGGCAACCCCTTCTTAAAGCGCCGTACCAAGTCCGGGTTTGAAAGGAACGCGGCTCCGAACGAGATCAGGTCGGCATGACCGCTCTGAATGGCCTTTTCCGCACGTTCTTTGGTGTAGCCGTTGTTGGCGATATAGGGGCCAGAGAAAAGCTTGCGCAGTTTGCCGTAATCAACAGTCCTGGATGCGCCAGCAACATGCCCGCCAAAATCCATGCTGGTTTCCAGTACGTGAAGATACCCCAGACCTCTTCCAGAGAGGTTGTCGACAATTTCCTCGAAATGCCGTTGCGGATCAGAATCCGACATGCTGTTGAAGGTGTTTTCCGGAGACAGTCGCACACCAACCCGACCTACCGGTAAGACGTCAGTCACAGCATCAAGAACTTCGTTCAATAAACGCATCCTGTTTTCGGTGCTTCCCCCATAGGCATCTTCGCGTTTGTTCGTGCCATCGCGCAGGAATTGATCAATCAAATAGCCATTTCCGGCATGAACCTCGACTCCATCGAAGCCAGCCGCCACGCAATTCTCGGCTGCTTGCCGATACTGCGCGATAACATCCTTTATTTCCCCGGCTTCCAAAGCCCGTGGTGTTTCAAAGGGTTGATATCCCGTCGCGGTAAACGCAACGCCATCCGGCAAGACAGCAGATGGTGCGACGGGCACGCAGCGGTTGGGTTGATGGCTATTGTGCGAAATTCGACCGCAGTGCTGCAGCTGCGCAAAAATTCGGCCGCCTTGCGCATGGACGGCATTCACGACACGCAACCATCCTGCGGTTTGCTCGGGCGTGTACAGGCCGGGTGTGCATGGGTATCCGACCCCTTGGTGCGATATAGGTGCAGACTCTGTGATGATCAGACCGGCTGATGCGCGCTGCCGATAGTGCTCGATCATAAGGGGGGTGGGGACGCCCTCGGGGGTTGCGCGGCTACGCGACAACGGTGCCATTACCATTCGATTGCGAAGTTTCAGATCGCCGATTTGGATGGGTGAGAACAAGTTGGGTTTCATGGTTATCTTTCTTAGGTCAGTTGTCCTATATTTTAAGTATGTCAAGCGTCCTAATATTGTAAAGCTATATTTTGCAATACTTTTACCGATTGACTTTTTAGGACCGTAGACCTAATACCCACGACAGGACCTAAGTTCGGTTCAGATGGTAATATGGTCAAGCTTGGAAGGACGCGGGCATGAAAGCATCGGATACACGCGAAAAGATTGTAACCGCCGCGGACAAGCTGATCTATGAACGCGGGTTCGATTTTACGTCTTTCGCAGATATTGCAAGCGTCGTGGGAATCTCGCGCGGCAACTTCTATTACCACTTCAAGACCAAGGATGAGATTCTGGATGCTGTTATCGAGCGTCGAATTCGCGACAGGTCGAAGATGCTGGGAGGATGGGTCGAAGCCGGCCATTCCCCAAAGCAATGCGTCGCCAACTTCATCCGAATCTTGTTGATGAACAACCAAAAGATCCGCTCCTACGGGTGCCCCGTCGGGACGTTGTTTCTGGAATTGTCAAAGCTGAACCATCCCGGCGAGTCCGGTGCACGCGATCTGTTCGATCTATTCCGAGTCTGGCTGGCTCGGAGGTTCAAGGAAATGGGAAGAGAAGACGATGCCGATGCGCTGGCCATGCATATTCTGGCGCGAAGCCAAGGTGCGGCAACCCTTGCCAACGCCTATCCCGACGAGCCGTTCCTTGAACAAGAAGTGCAACAAATGCTGGCCTGGCTTGATGCGGTGGCCGATGGCGCAATTATCAAAACCTAGACGGAAGTATCATGTATATCATCACCCTCAACCTGACAGAAAAGAAAAGCAAAGCGGCCGAGTACATGGCTGCTCATAACGCGTGGATTGCAAAAGGGTTCGACGACGGGGCTTTCCTTGTTGTCGGCGGACTGAAACCTCAGGGTGGGGGTGCAATACTTGCCGTGGCGAATAACCGGGCCCAACTTGAAGAACGGTTGGCCGCTGACCCGTTTGTTGCGGAAGGCATTGCGACGCCCCACATTCAAGAGGTCGCACCCGGCCGAACTGACGCGCGGTTGGCGTTTCTGAAAGGCGCCGCAGCATGAACGCGCTTTTTGTTGGGCCTGATGGGCGCACAAGATGTAAGTGGGCTGGTGCCGCACCCGAATTCTTCGACTATCATGATAAAGAATGGGGTTTTCCCGTTGCAGACGATACCCGTCTCTTTGAAAAACTTTGCCTAGAAAGCTTCCAATCGGGGTTGAGCTGGCGGACGATTCTGAACAAGCGCGAGGGCTTTCGCGCCGCCTTTGACAGGTTCGATTTTCGGAAGATTGCAACATATGGGCAAGCGGACGTAGATCGTTTGCTAACTGATGACTCCATCGTGAGACACAAGGGCAAGATCGCTGCGGTGATCAACAACGCCGGGCGTGCTGTTGAAATGGTTGAGGCCGAAGGATCACTGGCCAGCTTTTTCTGGCGCTACGAACCGCGACCTGAAAATCTCGCGCCGCCGCAGTCCCGGTCAACCAGCCCGGAATCCGAGGCAATTGCACGAGAGTTAAAACGCAGGGGGTGGAAATTCCTGGGGCCAACAACGGTCTATGCGTTCATGCAGGCCATGGGGTTGATTAATGATCACGCAGAGGAATGCTTTGTGCGCGCTAAAGTTGAGGCGGCGCGCCGCGTGTTCAAACGGCCATAGCACCCGATGTCGCCTGGCAACAAATGCGCCTAATAATTAGGCGTTCACGCCGGAGTTGACCGGAAATTCGTCAGCCCGCATTTACAATGTGCATCCACGATCCTTTACTTTCAGGCAAATGAACGACTCTGCCGCACATGCCCTGCCCCTATTGGTGTTTTCTGATTTGGATGGGACGCTATTGGATCATCACGACTATGGCTGGGACGCGGCCAAACCCGGCCTTGAGCGATTGAGAGACCTGGGGGCCGGCCTTGTTCTGGCCAGCAGCAAGACGGCGGAAGAAATTCGAGTCCTTCAGCAAGAGATGGGCGTGACCGACATGCCGGCCATCGTCGAAAACGGTGCAGGCATCCTTTGGCCCGGCAAACCCGATTCAGATGACGACGATTATACTCGCCTGCGCGCCGTGCTTGAAACGCTGCCCAAGGGGTTTCTTGGGTTCGGAGACATGACAGATCTCGACGTCGCGCGGGAAACGGGCCTCAGTCCGGCGCAAGCGACACTTGCACGCCGACGCAGGTTCAGTGAACCCGGTCTCTGGACGGGGTCTCAAGCAGGCTTGCAGGAATTTTTGAAAGAAGCGGCACGTAACGGAGTGACGGCTCGGCAAGGTGGTCGATTTCTGACGTTGTCCTTTGGTAGAACCAAAGCTGACGCGATGGACGAGGTGATCCGGCACCTTGAACCTATCCGCACTATTGCGTTGGGTGATGCACCAAACGATGCTGAAATGATCCAAACTGCTGATCAGGGCGTTGTTGTCGCCAATCCTGATGGACCGTCAATTCCCCCTTTTCCACCAGAAATAGAAACACAGATACTGAGAACAACACATAGCGGGCCGCAGGGCTGGTCAGAGGCGATCCTGACCCTGACTGCGGACCTCTGATCACAAAAGGCATTCGGCATGGCGGATTTTCATCAGAACGGTAACATAACCACCCTGCACAACCTGCGCAGCCGGCCTGCCGGACATCTGGCCCATGAAATTTCGGTTTATGCCGAGACCCGCAAAATCACCCTGATCCTGCCGTGCCTTTACTCCGAACTGGAAGGCCCGGCGCTGGCGGGTATCTTGGATGAGTTGGCGCAGGTGAGCTATCTTCACCGTATTGTCGTCGGGCTGGATCAGGCCGACGAGACGCAATACCGTCATGCACGCGCGTTTTTTGCAAAGCTGCCGCAAAACCACACCGTGATCTGGAATGACAGCCCGCGCTTGACCGCACTGCAATCGCACCTGAACGATTTGGGCCTCGCCCCGCAGGAACCCGGCAAAGGCAAGAATGTCTGGTCCTGCATTGGATATCTCTTGGCCTGCGCAGACAGTTCGGTTATGGCGATTCACGATTGCGATATCGTGACTTACGACCGACAGATGCTGGACCGTTTGGTCTATCCGGTCGTGAACCCTACCTTTCCGTTCCAAATGGCCAAGGGTTTCTACCCGCGCATTGGTGATGGCAAGCTGAACGGCCGTGTCACGCGCCTTTTGGTCAGCCCGCTGTTGATTGCAATGAAAAAGGTGGTCGGAGATCGGGACTACCTCGATTACCTGCGCAGCTTTCGTTATCCGTTGTCGGGCGAGTTCGCAATCCGCACCCCTACCCTGCCCGATCTGCGCATCCCGTCAGATTGGGGGTTGGAGATTGGCGTTCTGTCCGAGGCTTGGCGCAATCTGGCGCCAAAATCCGTCTGCCAGGTCGAAATCGCCGACAACTACGATCATAAGCACCAGGACCTTTCGCCAGAAGACGCCAATCAGGGTCTGAGCCGTATGTCCACCGACATCTGCAAGGCAATCTTCCGCAAGCTTGCCGCAGATGGGACAGTCTTTACCCCGAATACGTTCCGCACTCTGAAGGCAACCTACTACCGCTCAGCGCTGGATTTGCTTGAAAGCTACTACACCGATGCACGGATGAACGGGTTGGAACTGGATCGCCACAAGGAAGAAAAATCAATCGAGCTGTTTGCCGAAAACATCATCCGCGCCGGTCAGGTTTTTCTGGACAACCCGCATGAAACGCCGTTCATCCCGACCTGGAACCGTGTCCATTCAGCGGACCCTGAGTTCCTGCTGCGACTCAAGGCGGCGGTGTCCGACGATCTTGCAGAATTCACCCCGCATTCGTGATCCAGCGGCATTGATACGGGGCCAGCACGATATCCGGGCCGTTGGTTGCAAGGATTTCCTCAGTCAGGGCATCGGTCCAGGTTTCTTCGGCAATCATGTTAAACTCGGTCGGGCTGACATTCACTGGCTCTGACGAGACATTGTGTAAAGCAAAAATCGACTGGCTGCGATCCAGGCTCTGCCGCCAGATGCCAAAGACACGATTGTCCAACCGCAAGGTGAATTGCGTCGCGTTGGGATGAAAGGCGGGTTGCTGTGCGCGCAATCGGAGGCGTCGCGACAGTTCCGACAACACCAAGGCCTGATTTGATCCCGGATCAGCCAATCGCGCCAGCAGCTCTGGGTAATGCCAGCGATGTCGGTTGATTGCCCGATTCATGCCGCGTCGAGCGACCCCCTCATGATCGTTGGGCGTCGCCAGCAGGGAATGGATGTAGAACGCCGGTATCCCCTCCAGCGACATGACAATCGTCTGAGAGCAGATGAATCGCGCCAGATGGTACTGATCCTCTCCGTCAAACGTTTCGCGCATCGCCTCGAAATACCCGCAGTTCAACTCATAGGGTTCCTCGCGCCCGTCCGGCAGTGCCCGCATTGAAACCAACCCGCCAATACGTCGGACAGTGTCGATCATGCGTGTTTTTTCATCAGGCGGCAGAACCCCTTCGGCAGGGCGCATGCCAATCCCATCATGACTGGCCGTAAAGTTCAGATAGGCGCATCCCAACTGTGCGGGAGGCATCGCAGCTTGCCATTCACGCAGGTATTGTGCTGTCCCCGACTGCATCGCATGCAGGATCAGCGGCGGCAAAGGGAAGTTGTAAACGGCATGCGCCTCATTCCGGTTGCCGAAATAGCTGAGGTTCTCAGTTCGGGGAACATTGGTTTCGGTCAACAGGACCAGTGTTTCCGTTGTAAAGTCGCAGAGCAGCCGCAACAACTGAACGATAGCGTGGGTCTGCGGTAGGTGGATGCAGTTGGTACCGATCTCTTTCCAGACAAAAGCCACCGCATCCAGCCGCAGAATCCGCACCCCTTTGTCTATGTGGAGGCGGATGATCCGCAACATCTCCAGCAATACCTCGGGATTTGAAAAATCCAGATCGACCTGATCGTGACTGAAGGTACACCAAACGTATTTCTCGCCCCTATTGGTTTCGACCTGCCGCAACAGCGGCGTGGTGCGGGGGCGCACGACCTGGGACAGATCATCCTCGGGCGTGGCTTCGACAAAGAACCGGTCGTGCGGAGATTTTCCCTGAAGGTAATTGGTAAACCACGCGCCTTGACTGGACACATGGTTCAGCACGAGATCGGACATCAGATGAAAGTCGTTGGCGATCCGCGTGATGTCGGGCCAATCGCCCAGCTGAGTACTGACGCTATAGTAGTCAGAGACCGCAAACCCGTCATCCGAGGTAAAAGGAAAAAACGGCAGGATATGCACACCATTCACGACACCTCTGAGATGTCGGATCAGGAAATCGTGCAATAGGTCCAGCGGTTTGTGGGCCTGATCTTCGATCGAGTTCCCATAGGTGATAAGGACGCTGTCTTTTTCCGACCAAAGCTTGTTGCCGGGCTTGCGGCCTTGTTTCCGCCGATGCGTGCCTGCGGGCCAGAAAGCATCTGTGATCTGCTGCGCCAGGATAGCCTGATCGTGTTCAGGATAGATCTGAACAAGCAAGTCGCTCAGACGGCGGGAAAAACTGGCAGTCGCACGGGTCAAGGATCACAGGGCCTTCGGTTTATCCGGCTGATGGTTTTCCAGAACGCGCCACCTGTCAAACATCAATTTCGCCATTGGGCCTTGTTTCAGCAAACGCTTTCGTGGCTGCTCAAATCTTGGTCGTGCCCTCTTTGTCAGACACCGTATCGCGCCATGAACATATCCACGGCCTGTAACGCGATCTCGTCGATTTCCGATTTGCTGAAACTTGTCTGAATGCCCAATGCTGCCTTGGTCCAGATGCGGACCTTGCACAGTTCTGAAAACTGTTCAGCCGCGATCTGCACATCTTCGATGGCGAGCTCACCCTTTTCGACGGCCTTCTCAAGGTACTCTACCATGTGGCGCTGACCGTTCTGCGGCCCGGCCTCAAAAAAAGCCATGCCAAGTTCCGGGAACCGATCCCGTTCAGCGACGCATACCCGGAACACCTGCTGCGAGAAATCGGACACCAAGAACGCGGCCAGCTGTGTCGCCGCGATTGTCAGGACCTCGCGCGCGGGTTTGGAATCGTCGATCATCGAAATGACGTTTTCAGCCAGTCTTTTGCACTCGGTCTGAGCGACCTCGGTGAACAACAAACGCTTGTCTGGGAAATAGCTGTACAACGTTGCCTTCGAAACGCCAGCCGCCCGCGCGATGTCATCGACGCTTGCGCCCTCGAACCCATCCGCCAGGAAAACCTCTCGGGCGCCGCGCAGCACCTGATCGAATTTGCGGCCCGTCCGAAGGATGGCGGCTGTCTGAGTCATGGGCTCTCCTTGGGTTGCTGATCCCAACAAACTATAAACCGATCAGTTCAGATACAACGATTCGCGCAGTTTTGTTTGGAAATGGCTAATAATCACTCATTGTTTTTACGATAGGGCGCTTTGATTTCAGGTGATTTGCTGCGCGGCAAAACAATGCTAACACTCTGCCCATGGTCGAGATTTTTCTGCGCACGCTTCCGTTCTTTGCGATCATCGGCCTGGGGTACTGGGCCGGGCGCAGCCGCTTCTTTACCGAAGACGCGACGGCTTATCTGACCAAGTTTGTTTTCTATTTTGCATTGTCAGCGATGCTGTTCCGCTTTGCCGCAACGTTGCCTTTTGCCGAAATTTTCAACGGCCGGCTGGTTTTGGGCTATCTGCTGGGCACCATGGCAGTCTACCTGTTGGCCACATTTGTGGCGTGGATTCGGGGGCTTGATATCCCCACTGCGGCGGTCGAGGCGCAATGCGCGGCGATTGGAAACGTTGGCTTTTTAGGTCTGCCAATGCTGGCCCTGCTGTTGTCCGAAGCGGCCATCGGACCCGTCATGCTGGTATTGGCGGTTGACCTGGTGGTGTTTTCCTCACTCATCGTGATCTTGATCCATGCCGGTCGCGACGGTCGCCTAAGCCTCGCCACTTTGCGTCTTATCGGCTTAGGATTGGTGAAGAACCCTATGATCGTGTCAATTTCTGCGGGCATGCTGTGGTCGGCCTTTCAGGTCCCGGTCCCTGACCCGATGAACGATTTTCTGACCCTTCTGGGCGGGGCTGCAACGCCCGGCGCATTGTTCGCAATCGGGGCATCGCTGGCGTCCAAATCCGCCGAACGGGTCCAGATCGCGGCGTGGCTGAGCTTCTGCAAGCTGGTCATTCATCCGGCCTGTGTCGCAATTGCCTTGATCTGGCTGATCCCGGTTGCGTCATTTCCAGCCTCGGTCGCCATCGCTGCCGCCGCGTTGCCGGTTGCGGGCAATGTCTATATGCTGGCCGCCCATTACCGCGTGGCCCCCCACCGCGCATCCGCGGCAATTCTGTTGTCGACCGCGGCCAGCATATTGACCGTACCCGTGGTGATCGCCTGGCTCGCAGCACTCTGAAGACTGACGGTCAAAAAATATGTGCCTCCGCGGACGGTGGTCTTTACGCCACGCCCGCGGGTCGTTAGCCATGTCGCAACTCCAAGTGAAGGATTTTGCCAGATGGAAACCCTTTCTGAAAACGCCTGTTTCGGGGGTGTGCAGGGCGTTTACCGCCATGCCTCCTCAGCCTGCCAATGCGATATGACCTTTGGTCTGTTTCTACCCGCCGAGGCCAAGGACGGCCCTGTGCCTGTGCTGTGGTATCTGTCCGGTCTGACCTGCACCCATGAAAACGCCATGACCAAGGCAGGTGCGCAGGCCTGGGCGGCAGAACAAGGCATCGCCGTTGTGTTTCCCGATACCTCTCCGCGGGGTGAAGGCGTCGCGGATCACGAAGACTACGATCTGGGTCAGGGTGCAGGGTTTTATGTCAACGCGACGCAAGCGCCCTGGGCGCCGCATTTCAAAATGTGGGATTACGTGGCCGAGGAACTGCCCGGCTTTCTGAAGGAAAACTTCCCCATCGACGGGGATCGACAGGCGATCACCGGGCATTCGATGGGTGGCCATGGCGCCTTGACGCTGGCGATGAACCTGCCCGGGCGTTTCCGATCCGTTTCAGCCTTTGCCCCAATCTCGAACCCGACACGCGCGGATTGGGGCCGCAAGCAGCTAAGCGCCTATCTGGGTGATGACGAGGCCGCATGGGCCAAGCATGACGCCGCGCTACTTATGAAAGAAAAGGGTTTTGATGGCCCGATCCTGATCGACACTGGCGCGAATGATCAATTCATCGACCTTCTGCGCCCCGAGGCGCTCGCTTCTGCAATCGCTGAACGACGCCAACAGGCCACTTACCGCCTCCAGCCGGGGTATGATCATTCCTATTTCTTCGTGTCGACCTTCATGGAAGACCACATCACCTTTCACGCCGAAGCGCTGTATGGGGATTAACGGATGAGCAAATACGACTTTGACCTGATCATCATCGGGTCGGGCCCGTCGGGACGTTCCGCAGCGATACAGGCGGGCAAGCTAAAACGGCGCGTTCTGGTCATCGACCGTAAGGACAGATTCGGCGGCGTGTCCGTTCACACGGGCACTATTCCTTCGAAGACCCTGCGGGAAACCGTTCTTAACCTGTCCGGCTGGCGCGAGCGCAGCTTTTATGGGCGCTCATATCGCGTCAAGGATCAGATCCGGGCAGAAGACCTCAAGGCGCGTCTGCATATGACTTTGGACCACGAGGTCGACGTGCTGGAGCATCAGTTCAACCGAAATCACGTGGAAACCCTCAATGGTCTAGCAAAATTTGTTGGCCCGCATGAGGTTGAGGTGGCTACCGATGCCGGGGACAAAACCCGCCTGACGGCGGCCAAGTTTCTGATCGCGACGGGCACCAAAACCTACCGGCCGGATTATGTACCTTTCAACGGCAAGACCGTGGTCGACGGCGACGATTTTCTAGAAATGGCGGAGATTCCGCGGTCATTGGTTGTGATTGGGGCCGGTGTGATCGGGGTGGAATACGCCACCATGTTCTCGGCACTGGACGTGCGGGTGACGCTGATCGAGCCGCGCGAAACGTTTCTGGATTTCATCGACAAACGGCTCATCCACGATTTTACCCATCAAATTCGCGAAAACGGTGTCGATCTGCGGTTGGGATCGGCGGTCGAAAAAATCGACGATGCGGGCGATCATGTCGAAGTAACCCTGGACAACGGGCGGCATGTTCGGGCGGAAATGCTGTTGTTTGCAGCCGGACGCATGGGTGCAACCTCGGCGCTTAATCTGGATGCGGTCGGGCTTGAGACGGACCACCGCAATCGGATCAAGGTGGATCGCAAGACCTATCAGACCTCTGTGCCGCATATCTATGCGACGGGGGACGTAATCGGGCATCCCTCGCTGGCCTCAACGTCGCTGCAACAGGGGCGAGTGGCTGCCTGTCACGCCTTGGAAACGCCGACGCTGCCAGAAAGCCCGTGGTATCCCTATGGCATTTACTCGGTGCCCGAGATTTCGACCTGCGGCATGTCAGAGGAAGAGCTGCAAGAGCGCGGCATCCCCTACGAGGTTGGCGTAGCGCGCTTTCGCGAGACATCGCGCGGTCACATTATGGGGTTGGAGCACGGCATGCTGAAAATGCTGTTCTCGTTGAAAACCCGCCGGGTTCTGGGCGTGCAAATTGTTGGTGAAGGCGCGACAGAGCTTATCCATATTGCGCAGGCCGTGCTGAACCTCAAAGGCACCGTGGATTATTTCGTCCAGAATACGTTCAACTATCCAACCTTGGCCGAAGCCTACAAGATCGCCGGTTTGGACGCGTTCAACCGAATGCCAATCCCCGAGGAGTTCAAGGTGCGCAAGAAGCCCGCTGAATCTGAAAAGAAAGAGGCAAAGAAGGCGTGACCACGCTGTATGTCGATGGTGATGCCTGCCCCGTCAAGGCCGAGGCCGAACGGGTAGCCACACGACACAAGGTGCCGATGGCGCTGGTGTCGAACGGCGGGTTGCGGCCATCACCGAACCCTCTGGTGCAGGTCGTGGTCGTATCCGAGGGTGCCGACGAGGCGGACAAATGGATCGCGGAGCGGTGCGGGGAAGGCGATGTGGTGATCACTTCGGACATTCCATTGGCTGCGAAATGTGTTGAGGCAGGCGCACGAGTCCTGCGCCCGAATGGTGAGGCGTTTACAGCCGCCAATATCGGCCAACAGCTTGCCATGCGTGACCTGATGGCGGACCTGCGCGCAGCCAACCCCTTGGGGTCCGGTGGCGGCGGCAAACCTTTTGGCAAGGCGGATCGCTCGCGCTTTCTGGACGCGTTGGAACGCGAGTTGCGTGCGGCGCGGCGCGGGTAGTACTCCCGCCCGTCGGTGACGCATCAAAGATGCATCGCCTCCCGTTGGGCGAGGCAGCGCTGCGCGCTGCGGTTCCGTCTTGTAAATCCAGTCCCGGATTGGTTCAGTCGGCGCGAGCAAAGGTAAATGAACAGGGGCGCTACATGCCAATTGAAGCCGTAATTTTCGATGTCGGAAATGTTCTGATCGAATGGCAGCCTGAACGCTATTATGACAAGGTAATCGGCGCAGAGCGTCGCCGCGCCATGTTCGCAGAGGTTGATCTGCACGGGATGAACGATTTGGTCGATCAGGGCCATCACTTCACCGACACAATCTATAACTGGGCCGAGAAATACCCCGACTGGCGCGACGAGATCAGGATGTGGCATGATAAGTGGATCGAGTTGGCCGCACCGGAAATCCCACACTCCGTCCGTCTCCAACGCGCTTTGCGTGCTAAGAAAATTCCCGTTTTTGCACTAACCAATTTCGGCGTACAGAATTTTTACTACGCCACCACGATCTATCCGTTCCTGAACGAGTTTGACCGGCACTACGTCTCGGGGCGAATGAAAACGGTGAAGCCGCATCCACCGATTTACGAGATGGTCGAGGCCGATTGCGGTGTGCCACCCGAGGCGTTGCTGTTTGCGGATGATCGGATCGATAACATCGAGACCGCGCGCAAGCGGGGGTGGCAAACGCATCACTTCACAGGGCCGCAAGGCTGGGCGGACCGGCTGGTGGTCGAGGGGTTGTTGACTTCGGAAGAGGCCAGATAGGTCAGGCGGGAATTGCAGCAGTCCGATTTTCCCGAATAGGAAGGTGAACAATGGCGCTAAAGGCACCTACGGCCACACCGATCCACCAAACCATCGTGTAGTCGCCGTAGATATCGTACATCCGCCCGCCAAGCCAGACACCAAGGAATCCTCCGATCTGATGGCTAAGAAAGATGAACCCATAAAGCGTTCCCATGTAGCGCAGGCCATAAAGATGCGCGACGAGGCCTGAGGTCAGCGGCACCGTCGCCAGCCAGAGCGACCCCATCACGATCGAAAATACGATAACCGACATCGGTGTGATTGGCAGGATGATGAAGATCGCTGCCGCAAAGGTTCGGCACGTGTAGATCCCCGCCAACAAGTATTTCTTCGGGAAGTGGTTTCCGGCCCAGCCCGCCAAGAGGGTGCCGCCGATATTTGCTAAGCCGACCAAGGATATTGCCACGGCACCCAATGCAGAGGTGGTGGTAATGCCCAGCGAATGCAGGACGCCCCCGGGCTGGATGGGGCCGCACATTTCGGTCACGAAGGCAGGAAAATGGGCGGTTATGAAGGCCAATTGGTATCCGCAGCTGAAGAACCCAAGGAATATCATGGCATAAGACGGGTCGCGGAAGGCACGTCCTATGATCTGGCCCATGCTCTCTTCCAACTCGGCTTTGCTGACCGGTTGTGGCGCGCGCATGAAGGGTAGCGTCAGGACCAGAGCCAGAACCGCAACAGCAAAGACAATAAAAACCTGTTGCCAGGGCAGGAAGGTCAGCAACCACTCGGCTGTCGGTGCACCGATTACCTGCCCAAAGCTTCCCGCCGCTGTAACAATCGCCAAGGACATTGAGCGGTTCTTGTCGGACGAGGCGCGCCCGACCACGGCCAGCACAACGCCAAAGCCGGTGCCCGCGATACCGAACCCGACCAGCCAAGCATACATCTGATGCCCGAACGGTGTGATCGACCAGGCCGACAAGACCATGCCGGCAGCATACGTCAAAGCTCCCAGAATAATCGCTTTCCGGTCACCTATTTTCTCGGCAATCGCAGCAAAGATTGGCTGGCCGATCCCCCAGGCCAGGTTCTGAATTGCAATTGCCAGCGAGAAATCCGTGCGGAGCCAACCAAATTCGCTGGCAATCGGAATCTGGAACACCCCGAACGAAGCGCGCACGGCAAAGCTGACCGTTATGATGATACATCCAACGATCAGGATCGGGTTCAGCAGGCGTGCTGTATGCGGCATTGGGCCCCCGGAGTTATGCTTCGACGGACGTTAGCGAAATTGAACTGCCGGTCAATTCAACAGATTTGAGGTCAAGGATAAGGAAATTTGATGTGTCAGTGAGAATGCCCGCTTTTCAAGGGGCAACGCGGGCGGTATGGCTCGGCCCCATGACGGATTTGATTTCGCTTTACGACGCTCGCATTGCCGAAGGATCCCTGACGCGGGATGATGCGCAAGAGGCTGTCTTGCCCCAGTTCGAGCGTATCCGGGCAGAGCTGTCGGCCCCGGTCAAGCGAGGGTTCTTTCGCAAGGCGCCGCCACCGCCAAAGGGGTTATACCTTTGGGGGGGTGTGGGGCGCGGAAAATCCATGCTGATGGACATGTTCGTTGACGCGATGGATGACGTTCCAGTCCGGCGGGTGCATTTCCATGCTTTCATGCAGGAAATTCACGCAGGCATGCACAAGGCACGTCAAGACGGGGTCGAGGATGCTTTAGCCCCGGTCGCACAAACGGTTGTAAAATCGGTCAAGTTGCTGGCCTTTGACGAAATGCAGATCACCGACATCACCGATGCTATGATCGTCGGACGTCTGTTCGACATGCTGCATGAGGGCGGCGTGGTTGTTGTAACCACCTCGAACCGGCACCCGGATGATCTGTACAAGGACGGGCTGAACCGCCAGCTTTTCTTGCCCTTCATCGCCCATATCAAGGAACAGCTTCAGATTTGGGAACTGGTTTCGCCAACTGATTACAGGCAAAACCGGTTAAAGGGCGCGCCTGTTTACTTTACTCCGATCGGGCCTGAAGCGCGGCAGGCCATTCGCAGCGTATGGAACGATCTTTCAGGCGGCACGGCGGAGCCTTTGATGTTGCAGGTCAAGGGACGGACGGTTGAGCTGCCCGCATTTCGAAACGGTGTCGCCCGCGCATCGTTCTATGATCTTTGCGGCAGGATGCTTGGGCCAGCAGATTACTTGGCAATTGCAGAGATACTAAAAGTTCTGGTGCTTGAGGATATCCCGCGCCTGTCACGCAACAATTTCAACGAGGCAAGGCGGTTCGTGACGCTGATAGATGCCCTGTACGAGGCAAAGGTGCGCCTCATTTGTTCTGCCGCTGCCCAGCCTGAAATGCTCTATGTTGAAGGCGAAGGCACGTTCGAGTTTGAGCGCACCGCCTCGCGCTTGCGCGAAATGCAGGATCAGGATTGGGGAAAGTAAGATATCTGCCCCGCTCCGCCACCGATAGGTTCAGCCGTTTTCGCGCAGGATATTGCCCGCAAGGTACAGCGAACCGCAGATCAGAACGCGGGCTTGCGGGTTTTGTGCAACAATCGACTTGAGCGCATCCGTAACGCTATCCGCGGTTGTTGCCGGCAGGTTGACCTTGGCAGCGGCAGCTGCGGTCTCTTCCGCACTCAGCGTGGCTGCCTCACCCGGTATGGAGACCGCAGTCAGGCTTTCGGCCTGTTTGGCTAGCGGTGCCAGATAGCCGGTCACATCTTTGGTGTTGAGCATTCCGCAGATCATATGCGTTGGACGTTCGGGTAATTTTGCCAGCACGTCTGCCAAAGCAAGACCGGCGGCGGCATTGTGGCCACCGTCCAGCCACAACTCGGCTTGCGGTGCGGCCTCGATAAGCGGACCGGTTTTCAGGCGTTGCATCCGCGCAGGCCATTCTGCCTTGGAAACAGCGGCTTCGTAGGCATCATCGCCGAGGTTCAGGTAGCGCAGAACAGCAAGCGCGGAGCCTGCGTTTTGAATCTGGTGTGTGCCCAGAAGGCTCGGCATTGGCACATCGCGCAGGCCAGTCTCATCCTGATAGATCAAGCGCCCGTTTTCTTCATGCACATGCCAATGCTGCCCGTGGATCAACAACGGTGCCCCCAGACGCGCGCCAGTATACTCGATAACCTCAAGTGCTTCATCTTCTTGAGGGCCAACGACACAGGTAACGCCGGGTTTGATGATACCCGCCTTTTCTGCTGCGATTTTTCCCAGAGAGTTGCCAAGAAATTGCTCGTGATCGATCGAGACCGGGGTAATTACCGTCACGGCAGGTTGAGGAACAACGTTGGTTGCGTCCAGGCGTCCGCCAAGACCGACCTCAAGTAACGTGTAGTCCGCCCGCTCTCGGGCAAAGGCCAGCAGGGCCGCACAGGTTGTAATCTCAAAATAGGTGATGTTCTCACCATCATTGGCAGCGTAGCACTCATCCAGAACGGCGGTCAGGGCGGGTTCCGAGATCAGCTTTCCCGCCAATCGGATGCGTTCATGGAACCGAGCAAGATGCGGCGAGGTATAGGCATGGGCCGACAGCCCTGCCCCCTCAAGCCCGGCGCGGATCATTGCCAGGGTCGAACCCTTGCCGTTGGTCCCGGCAATGTGGATCACGGGCGGCAGACTGTCCTGCGGATTGTGAAGGGCCGTAAGCAAACGCCAAACACGATCTAAGGTCAGATCAATGATCTTGGGGTGCAGCGCCATCATCCTGTCGAGGATGAGGTCAGATGTCTGGCCAGTCATTATTCGGCTGCGTCTTCGGCCGGCGCCTCGACCTTGGTGTCTTCGGGTGCCGGGGCAGGCAAATCGCCTTTGACCGCAGGCGGCTGTTTGAGCAGCATGCGCGTGATGGTTATCAACTCATCGCGCATCTCGGTCCGCTTGGTTACGCGGTCCAGCATGCCATGATCCAGAAGGTATTCGGCGCGCTGGAATCCTTCGGGCAGTTTTTCGCGAATTGTCTGCTCAATGACGCGGGGTCCGGCGAAGCAAATCAGCGCATTGGGTTCCGAGATATGTACGTCGCCCAGCATCGCATAAGACGCAGTCACGCCGCCTGTGGTTGGGTGGGTCAGGACGACGATGTAGGGAAGATTGGCCTCTTTCAGCATCTCAACGGCCACAGTCGTCCGGGGCATCTGCATCAGGCTGAGGATACCTTCCTGCATCCGCGCACCACCTGCGGCTGAGAACAGGATCAACGGGCGTTTGAGCTTTACCGCCTCTTGCGCGGCGGCGATAATCGCGTTGCCGACATACATGCCCATCGACCCGCCCATGAACGAAAAATCCTGCGCCGCCGCCACAATCGGGGTGCGCCCGATTTCGCCGGTGGCAACAAGCATCGCTTCTTTCTCGCCGGTCTTTTTCTGGGCGGCTCGCATGCGATCCGGGTATTTCTTTTGATCCCGGAACTGCAGCGGATCGGCCGTCGGCGCAGGAACGTTGACCTCGGTGAAAATACCGCCGTCAAACAGGTGCCTGAACCGCTCGCGCGGCGTGATCGCCATATGGTGACCGCACTGTGTGCAGACGTTCTGATTTTCCGCCAACTCGCGGTGGAACAGCATCGTGCCGCACTCGTCGCACTTGTGCCATAGGTTTTCGGGCACTTCGCGGCGCGAGAAGATCGAGTTGATCCGGGGGCGGACGTAGTTTGTGATCCAGTTCATGTCGGAACCTTGTTATGCGGCATTGACGTCAAATAAAACGCTGGGGAAGGAATTGCAATCAACGCCTGAGCGCGAGACGCGCAGTCAGCCAACTTACGATCATCACAACGAAATCCACCAGCAGCCATTGGCGCAGCATGCCGGTCCCGGACATATCGTAGGGCAACAGGTACAGGGCCAGGCCACTGAGGGTTTCGGGCAACGAGATAAACACCAGCGCGACGGTATTATTCAGGAAATGCATCGCGATAGCGGGTCCGAGCGTCCCTGCCCTTGCAGTCAGGTCTGCTGCCAGAACGCCAAAAATACACGCCCAGAGCGCGACCAGCAGCGCGTTTTCACCACTCACACCTGGCGCATAATGCCCCGCGGCAAACAAAACCGAAGGGACACCTATCCAAATCACCGGAGACCTAAACCGCGCCGCAAGGGATTGCTGTAGATAGCCGCGAAACAGTATTTCTTCGGCACTGGTCTGGATCAGCACCGCAAACAGCGATAGCGGTAGCAACAAGAGCCATTTTGAAAAGGACAGGTTTTGCGTCAGCGGTTCACCCATCCCATAGGGTGGCAGGGCCATCAACACCAACCCAAGAATCACCAAGGCCCTGAGAACGCGCCAGAACTGTTGAAGGCACAGATCGCGCGGGCCTAAAATCCCGATCAATGACCTTTTTTGCATTTGGCGCGCCGCCAATCCGACGCCCAGCGTCAGGAACCCGAAACTTAGCAGCAGAACCAGGGTTGCAAGGCTTGAGGAGCCGCGCAGCAGGGTCTCGGCCTGACTCGGTTGCAACATGTTGCCGATGGCCGCAAACAGGATAGAATTGAGCGCCACATACAGTACAACGACTACGGCCAATCCCACCGCAAGGCGCCAAAGTTCGGGCCGCGCGCGGGCGTCGCGAACAAGCTGTTCGTGGGCGGAGTAGGCGCTGGTGTCACGCATTATTGCCTGTGCTCTCACCTTGGATGGATTGCGGTGCCTCTGGGAAAAGGTCCGAAGGGTTCTGGGCCGTGTTGATCCTGTTGGACAGTTTTGAAAAATATCCGGCCACAGTTTGCAGCAATTGAACCGCGACCGAAACATCGCTTTCGATCACGGCGCGCAATTCTTCGGCGCCAATGCGCAGAAAGATACAGTCCGTGGTTGCAGTAAGGTCCAGTTGACGCAACTCGCCCGTGATAATCGAAAGGTCGCCAATCAGACGACCGGGTTCAATGGTGGAGATCACGCGATTTCGTCCGTCTTCATCCGACCATTCCAGCGTGGCATTCCCTTTTATACACAGGTAGGCAGCATCTGGCGCCTGCCCACGAGAAAAGATCATCTGGCCTTCCGCGACTTCGTACCATTGTGCCGAGAACGCCAGAAGCCGCTGGTTGCGTGCGTCGATGCCGGAAAACAACTCGGTCGATGAGATGATCCGCAGTTTGTTGCTCAGGTCAGCCGTCGTGCTGACTTCCGGCTGGGTCCGCGTACGTGAAACGCCATCAATGCGACCTTCCTTGATTTCGACAAACAGATCATAAGCTTCTGGATGTGCAAAATGATCTTCCATGAAAATCATTATTGAATCGGGCAACAATTCTCGCAACCGGAGACGCGTGCGCAGGCGGCTTTCGGAATCGTGGCTTGCCAACGCCTTGTCGAGGATCAGAATATCAGGGCGCTTGATACCAGCACGGGAAAACGCCGCACGTTCCTGAAACACAGTCGGTAAGTTGTTTCCGCCCAGCCCGGTTGGCAAATCGAACATGGTGGACGCAGCCCTGCGGCGCAGACCGGCCTCGTTCATCGCCTCGGCAACAACATCCTCGATCTCGTCTGCGTGGGCGCCCGCCATCAGCGAAACCCGGCCATAAAGCGCGTTCTCCATAACCGTGAGTCTTGGGATATAGCTATCTGGCGACAACGGCACGAACATGCCCTCAAGCGCCCCGCGCAGCCTTTCAGCCTGCTCTTTACGGATGGTGAGGATCTTTTCCTTATATTCTTCCGGGAAATCCGGTCCGATTTGTTCGGCCGTCAGCAAGAACGGAATCGTCAGCAATAAGGCGCGCTCTGCCTCGCTTATCCCACCCTCACCCTTCGACTTGCGGCGATCCTTGATGTCCAAAAGGCGATGAAACATCTCTTTCGACATGCCCAAACGCAGAAACAGGGGGTGATCGGTCCCGTCGCGGCCAAAGGCTTGATCCAGCGTTTCCACGACAGCGTTGGCCATCGCCATTGCGTCGTTGGCCAGATCATACATCCCGAACATTTTTTTAAAACGGGCATCATCGGCCAAAGATTCCGGGTTAATATCCCGCGATGGTGCTGCAAACAGTAGGTTGCCGCCAAGCGGAACAGCCGGATTAAAACGCTCAGGGTCAAAGCGGTAAACATGCCGGTCCAACCCGCGTTCCTTTAGTCGCTCGGCAACGGTGTCGCGCAGCTTGACGATATCTTCCGCCAGCGAGGGGTGCAGATCAGGATCAAAGCGCGTCCGCAAGGTGCGCCGCAGCATGAATTCGTCGATTCCCATCGCTTCGACCAGTTGGAACCACCACGCGCGAATATCATCGATATCCTCAAGCCCAGCTATTCCCGGATCAATCCACTCCTCGCTCAGCATATCAGTCGAGTTGCCCGCGCGGGCGGCTTCGATCTGCCACCGGGTTGGATCAGCCTCTGCTCCTTGCTGCGGGTGGGTGCGCAGCGGCATCATAAGATTGCTGCCCAACGTACCGCTGAAAAGGTAGGGCCGCGAATAGGCATAGCCGATCCGTGCAGCGATTACCGCCTGATGCAGGTCTTTCAGGTCGTGTCCAGCCATGATTACCTCGCCCCGGGCTGGCAGAACTTCACGCGTCAATACCTGTGCCAACGCATTGCGTTCCGCGGCATTGGTAGACTTGATCGCCACCCGCGCGCCCTTGGGGATTTTTAAGTCGATATCCTCAAGTATGGTCTTCCCGTCATCGTCGCGCACCGTCACGTTGCGCAGCTCGATCTCACCGTTCAGATGCGGGATCACCTCGGGTTCACCTTCAAACAACTCTTCCGGGATCATGTTCGAGGGCGCAAAGCGTTCGGTCACCACCTCCCACCGCAGCGACATATCCTGAACCTGATTGTAGTAGGTCAACAAGTCCTTCCACGGGCCGCTCAGGTCCTTATAGGCACCAAGCGCCGCGACAAGCGCACCGACCGTCACCTCACCCGTAATCGCCAGATAGCCACCGACCGAATAGAACAGGAACGGTGTCATCTGCGTAATCAGGTTGTTCAGAAACTTCATAAAGAATTTTTTGTTGTAGATCTTGAACCGGATATCGAACAAAAGCCCCAACCGGTGACTGAACTGCGCCAGCCTGTAGCGCCAACCGCCATTGGTGCGCAGATCGCTAATGCCCGCCGCGCTTTCACCAATCTCGGAACTGAGGTTGCGGACTTCTTGAATACGCTCTTTGTTCAGCAGGTTGATCTGGCGTTGCAGTTTAGGGATCAGCCAGGCCTGTAACGGGATCAGCGCAATGCTGGCGAGGCCGAACCAAACGCTTTGCATAAACAGGAACGTGACGATGGTCATCATCTGCCCAAACTGGAACACAGGCTGCGCAATCGCATCGCCCATCAGTCCGCCCATAGGCTCAGCCTCAGAAGTGATCATCGACACCAGCTCACCTTGGCTGGTTGTGGCGAAGTAAGATTTCGGAAAGCGCATGGTGCGTTCAATCATAGTGAACCGCAACCGGCGCAGCATGCGTTCGGCCAAAATGCCCTTCATCGTGTTGATGCGCATCTTCATCAGCCCGCTGGCAATGACTGTGGCCAGAAACGCAAAACACAGGATCATAAGATACTGCACCTGTGTCACGGTAACGCCAAAAGTTGTCACCGTATCACTGGGGGCACCGATGGCCCCGTTGATGATCTGCTTAGGCAATTCAAGCGAGGCGTATAGGAACGGAAATGACAAAACCGTCAACAGCAACAACACAAGCTGTTGTTTTTTTGAGTATTTCCAGATGAAAGCAAAAAGAGTGGGTTCCATGCCCCGGCCTTGTCTCAAATTAAGTGGATGCGTTTGTCGAATAACCCCTTGCGACCAGGTGCAGACGGTACGCACTGACCCGCGTGATTGCAAGAATGGCGCAGCTAGCAGGTTTCGCCGGGTTTGCCCATCCGTCTTTGCCTTCACGAATTAGCGATTTTTGACCCGAGGTTTCGCTTATTTGTCTTTAAACCCTCTGCGTTTTTTGACTAAACAGAAGCACAATCCAAGTGATGGGGACATGGGCAGGCTTCTGGATCGCTATATCCACCGCAAGGTCGTTGAGCGTTGGCGCAAGGCCGTGCGCGGCGCGTCAGAATCGCCCGAACCTTTGCTACGCCGTCAACGCGACCAAGCGCGAAGGCTACGCTTGTATCTGGATATGTTACTACATGAGGCCGAAACACGGCTTGCCCGCCCCAGGATAGGCTCTAGCCAAATCCCCAAGCCTTTGGGGGCGGACTGGTGTTGGCGGCCCGACTTGTGGCGCGGACCATTGGCACGCCCGGGTGTCGCCTCGGCCCCGCGCAGGGCGCAGATAGATCGGCAGGTCACTTTGTTCCACGACTGCTCTCTGGCTGAGATCGGCATGCGGCAAACCAGAAACAGCCAAGATCAGGATTTAGCCGCCTTTGCGCTGCAGGTTGAGGTGTTCGGCTTTGCCGGTTCATTCCTGTCCTTGTCAGTCGATCTGCCCACTGAAGCCGCGAAAGACCTGACCAAACAGCACTTGATGCGTGTTGACGTTCTGATTGACGCAGAACTGCCGGTTGAGCTGTTTGCGCGCCTTAACATTCTTCATGGCCCAAACACCGATCAGGTTTTGCGCACGCTGGACCCATCTGCGCAGTCCCACTCGGTCGATTTCGACCTCGCTCACTTACCCCTGAACGAGGCCCGGATTGAAAAGATATGGCTGGACCTGATTTTTGAGAATCCACAGATGAACTGCGTTTCGTTACGTGATCTGACCTTCTGCCGCCACCACCGCGCTGATTTGTGAGAGTTCTGGCATGACGTCACCAACACTGACACCCATCCGCTTTGAAAACGGCCTTTGGCTCGGGCACATAGAGGCAGAAGCCGAGCCGAAGGTTCGCGTACAGTATCTGGGCAAACCCCTCACGGATGTATGCGTTACGCCCTCAGATGGCGGATGGTCCGTGGAAATTCCTGTACCACAGGCGGCCTTGTCAGATGGGGTGCATTGCTTTGTGATCGAGAACGCCGAAACATCAGAAAAACTGGGGGATTTCACGGTTATCGCGGGCTTACCAGCAGCGGATGATCTACGCGCCGAGGTCGAGTTGCTGCGCGCCGAACTGGACATGCTAAAGCGGGCATTTCGACGGTCGCAGAACGCAAGCGAATGATCTGCGCGCGGCAAATTCCTATCTTTTGCGCCGTTTCCGTGCATCATTGAGCGATCCAAAATAATCTGGACAAGCTCATGGACCGCAGCAGTATCATCAAAATCATTGCGCTGATGGTGACAGGGTTCGGGATCGGGATCGACTTCACCGGCGCACTAATCCTTGTTCCGGCAATCGAAAACAGTTTCGACACCGATATTACCAGCACACAGTGGGTCCTTAACATCTATGCCCTGTTTTTCGCCATGACCATGGTCGCCGGAGGTCGTCTGGGCGACATGTATGGGCATCGCAAGATGATGCTGATCGGGCTTTCGATCTTCTTGTTCTCTTCCATCATGTGCTTCCTATCACCAACATTGGATTTCCTCATCGTCGCCCGCGCGCTGCAAGGAATTGGAGCAGGGTGTGTCTGGCCATGCACGCTGGCCTTCGGTGCAACCAAGGTTTCACGCCCGGAACATCGGGCCATGATCATGGGTCTGATTCTGGCAGGTGTGACCTGCGGCAATGTCTTTGGTCCCCTGATAAGTGGGACAGTTGTCAATCTTGGGGATTGGCGGTTGTTCTTCCTTGCAAACGTCGTGTTCTCCACCATCTCGATGGTCACGGCCTTGCTGCTGATGCAACGTGAAACCCAACACAAACAGGGTGAACATATCGATTTCGCGGGTATGGGCATTCTGTCTTTTGCCGTCCTGCTGCTGCTTTATGCTTTGGATGTTGGCGCGGACTGGGGTTGGCGCTCACCCCCATTGCTGATGTTGTTTTTGCTCAGCGCCGGGCTTTTCTTTCTGTTCCCCAAAGTGGAAAAACGCGTGAAAGAGCCCCTGCTTCTGCCGCAGATGATGGCAAACCGAGAGTTTCGTATCACGCTGGGCCTGAACATGTTTAACGTGTCTGCCGCTTTTGTGGGATTGATGTATTTCCCCCAATACATGCAAAAGGTTCTGGGGTGGTCGACCCTGCAATCAGCTTTTGGTTTGGCGCCTTTGACGGTGTTGTTGGCTGTAGGCTCAATCGTGTCCGGCAAGCTATACAATGATTTCGGCCCCAAGCGGTTGCTGTTCTGGGGATACCTCTGCGCCGCCATTGGCGCGGCAAGCGTCGTCGCGATGCCGGCAACGTTAGGGTATTGGCAGATATTGCCCGGTATGGCCATGATCGGCCTGGGGGCCACGCTGACAGTCGGGCCTTCGGGCACTGCTGCCGTCTGCGCCGTAAAGCCGGAGCGCGCTGGCTTGGTCGGCGGACTTAGCTTTATGACCCATCTGGTCTACGGTGCCGTTTCGGTTGCCTGCGCGACGGCAATCATGTTCTTGGTCAGCCTGCGCAGTCTGGGTGAGCAGCTTACCGCCGCAGGGATTGATATGTCTGATGCTGATCAGCGGGCTATCAATGGCGGCACTCTGACCACCGCGACAGCCCGCGACGTCATGCAAAAACTGACCGGCCCAGAGGTTGAAAAAGTCAAAGACGCAATCGCCTCTGCCTTTGATACAGGAATGAACATGGCGTTTATCTTTGCGACCCTGTCCGTTTCAGTAGGGATTGTGCTGGCCATGTTGCTGGACGAAGACAAACTGCACAAAGTCGAGAATTGATCGCGACATAAAAACAGGGCCGCCCATTGGGACGGCCCTTTTATTTTACTGCGACGGTCCGCTTGGATTGAAGGCGGACAGACCTTTGAGGATATCGATCGCATAAGCCAGTTGATAATCCTCTTCGCGCAGCTCGGCCGTGGCTGCCGCACGTGCGCGGTCTTCCTCGATCTGGCGGATTTCGTCCTCGCTCAGGCTGTCATTGTTCAGACTTCCGCGCAGGTCAGCCTCTGAGCGTGTCCGAGCGTCCGTTTCTTCGTCATCTGCGGCGGGCGTCGGTCGAGGTTGTTCGACAATGATGTCGGGGCTGACACCAAGCGCCTGAATCGAGCGGCCCGACGGCGTGTAATAGCGCGATGTGGTCAGGCGCATCGCACCATCCCCACGCAGCGGCATCACTGTTTGCACCGAGCCTTTGCCAAAGCTTTTGGTGCCGACAACGATGGCCCGGCGGTGATCTTGCAGAGCGCCCGCCACGATCTCGGACGCCGAGGCAGAACCACCATTGATCAACACCACAATCGGCTTGCCTTCGGCCAGATCTCCGGCTGTGGCGTTAAAGCGCTCACCCTCGCCCGGATTGCGGCCACGGGTCGAGACGATTTCGCCTTCGTTCAGAAACGCGTCGGACACCTTGATGGCTTGCGTCAGCAGACCACCGGGATTGTTGCGCAGGTCCAGAACAAATCCATTGATCTTGTCGATGCCACCAGCCTGTTCAATCTGTTCTCTCATCCCCTCTTGAAGGTTGGGGAAGGTCTGGTCGTTAAATGTGGTGACACGCAGCACGACGCTGGGTCCTTCGGTCCGGACGCGCACGGCTGTGAGCTTGATCGTGTCACGAATGATGGTGACATCGAACGGGTCCGCTTCACCTTCACGAACGACGGTAATCACAATCTCAGACCCGACCGGACCGCGCATTAATTCGACTGCCTTATCCAGCGTCAGGCCCAGAATGCTTTCACCATCGACGTGGGTAATAAAATCGCCAGCCTCGATACCCGCAGCATCTGCCGGGGTGTCATCGATGGGCGATACGACTTTTACAAAACCCTCTTCCTGCGTCACCTCGATGCCCAGTCCACCGAACTCTCCCCGCGTTTGCACGCGCATTTGTTCCGCATCGTCGGGTGACAAATAGCTGGAATGCGGGTCCAGCGAAGTCAGCATGCCGTCAATGGCAGCTTCGATCAGCTCTTCGGGCTCAACCTCTTCGACATACTGTGCGCGAATGCGTTCGAAAATGTCGCCAAAAAGATCAAGTTGTTCATATACGCTGGCCTTGTTCGCGGCCTCTTGGGCGAGCAACGGGCCTGCGATCTGAGTCGTTGTTATTACACCTGCCACGGTTCCGGCCAGAGCGGCCATCACAAATTTCTTCATATGTTCTTATCCATCCTTGCCGGTCCGAAACCAAGATTCCGGGTCCACGGGGCTGTTGTCTTGTCTTACCTCTATATAGAGCGTTTCTGACCGATCAGTTCCAGTGCCATCACCGCTTGTTGACAAAATAGCGCCGATTCCCGGAGTTTCACCCGGCATTAATCCAACAGGCGTACCTTCGGGAATGACTTGCCCTATGTTTCCATATACCTCTTGGAGCCCCGAAAACACGAATAAAAGCCCGGGTTGAGGTTCAAGGATGACCAGATTCCCAAGATCCAGCAGTGGACCGCGATACCGGATCGTGGCTGCCGTGGGCGATGTAACAATCGCGCGTGGCCGGGTACCCAGCACCATTCCGGGACGTTTGACACCCGCTGCATCGGTTTCGCCGGCGCGATGAAGCAGGATACCCTGTGCAGGCAGGGCGATCTTGCCTTTGCGGCTGGACACATCCGCATTCGTTGCCGCGATTTCCCCGTTGGCAATTTCTGTCAGACCGCGCGCGAAACCGTCCAGCGTTTCTGTTGACGAGATCAGGATCGCCGTACGCACCGGGTCTTCGACAAACCGTACCGGCAGGTCGGTTCGATCAGCAATGGCGGTGCTGAGTTGAGTGCGGGCGGATTGAACGCCAGTCAAGCCTTCGGTCAGGGTTTCCGCAGCACTTTGCTGAAGCTGCCTGAGGGTCTGAACCTCTTGCAGGTCATGGGCCAGTGCCTGTGCATGGGCGTTCAGGCCGGGCGTGACCTCGGATAGCATCATGCCGGCCCTGGCTGTGCCAAGCGGACCAGATGGGTGCAACATCAAAACGGATGGCGCGGTCGTTTCTATGGTTTGCAACACGCCCAGAAGCTGCGCGATTTCATCTTCGCGGCTGCGCAATTCTGCGTTTAACTGCGCCTCGCGCGTCGCGGCGCGGCGCAACCCTTCGCGCATGGCGGCCAGACCGGCCTCGTAGGCTTGGATTGTTTCTGTCAGAGCGCGCACCCGATCACGGGCGTTTTCGGCATTGTTTAGCGCGATCGAGGCCTCTTCCAGCATCTGCACCGCATCAAGGGCGGCTTTGGACGGGTCAGTCTGGGCCTCGACGGGCAATGCGAACAACGCGGCAAACAGAAACGCGCGCAGGGTCATGAGAGCAGGCTCTTGCCCGTCATTTCAGGCGGTTGTTCCAGTCCCATCAATTGTAACAAGGTAGGGGCAAGATCGGACAAACGCCCGTCGCGCAACACGGCACCCTCGGGCCCTCCGACCAAAACCACAGGTACGGGGTTCAGTGTATGCGCGGTATGCGGCCCGCCACTTTCAGGGTCTACCATCACCTCACAATTGCCATGGTCGGCGGTGACGATCATTGCGCCCCCAACCTTTTTAAGCGCAGCCATGACCTGCGCCAGCCCTTGATCCACAGCCTCACAAGCCTTGATTGCGGCTTGTAAATCTCCGGTATGGCCAACCATATCCGGGTTGGCATAGTTTGTGACGATCAGATCATACCCGGCCTCAATCGCCTCAACAAATTTGTCCGTTACTTCGACCGAGGACATCTCGGGCTGTAGATCGTAAGTTGCAACGTTCGGGGATTTCGGCATGTAGCGATCTTCGCCCGTCTCGGGCGTTTCCTTGCCGCCGTTCAGGAAGAACGTGACATGCGGGTATTTTTCGGTCTCGGCCAGACGGAACTGGCGCAATCCCTGTTTGGCAACCCATTCGCCCAGCGTATTGACGATGTCCCGTTTGGGAAACACGGTGGTCATGTACGCGTTGTGCCCATCCGAGTATTCCACCATTCCAATCAATGCCGACAACTGTGGGCGGGGACCAGTATCAAATTCGGCGAAACTGGGCTCGCCAATCGCGCGCAGAATTTCACGTGCGCGGTCAGCCCGGAAGTTAAGACAGAAAAACCCGTCGCCATCCGCGACACCGTCAAAGCCATCCAGAACCGTGGGTTCGATAAACTCATCGGTTTCCGACTTGTTGTAGGCCTGTTCGATTGCCTCCTTTGCAGATGAAGCGGCTCGGCCCTTGCCGTCGATCATCGCCTTGTAGGCTTTAGCTACACGCTCCCACCGATTGTCACGGTCCATTGCAAAATAGCGCCCGCAGACCGTTACGATCTGCGCGCCTGAGGGCAGACGGTCTTCAAGCTCGGCCACAAAGCTCAAGGCCGACTTTGGGGCCACATCGCGGCCATCGGTCACCGCATGAAGCGCGACAGGCACACCCGCGTCGGTAATCGCTTTGGTCGCAGCAACGATGTGGTTCAGATGTCCATGCACACCGCCATCCGATACCAAGCCCATCATGTGGGTAGTCCCGCCAGAGGCTTTCACGCGGGCAATGAAATCCTGCAAAGCATCATTTTCAAAAAATGTGCCATCTTCGATTGCCAGGTCGATCTGACCCAGATCCATTGCGACAACACGCCCTGCGCCAATATTTGTATGGCCGACCTCGGAGTTGCCCATCTGTCCGCTAGGCAAGCCAACATCTGGTCCGTGGGTGATCAGAGTGGCATGCGGCCCGTTGGCCATCATTGCATCAAAAGTGGGCGTATTGGCCAGGTAAGGCGCGTTGGCCTTGGTTTCGTTTGACAGTCCCCAACCATCAAGAATGCAAAGGACGACAGGTTTCGGGACGGTCATTTTGAACTCCGGGTTTCTGCTCTTGGACGGTCTTTTATCGCCTGACCCACGGCGGGTGAACCGCCTTTCGGCCTCGTGATGCCAGATTTAATGACGGGAAGGCTTATCCTTGCCGATGTAGTCGGCAAAAGGCCGGGCTTTCCGTCCCCGGTATTTTACCGTCAGCTCAAGCGGGGCATCGTTTTCGTCATATACACCGACTACTACACCCCTACCCCGACTTTTGGTCCGCATCTCGATCAATTGCTGTTCCGAACGTGTCGTGCGCTGCGACGGGCGTCGGGCCCATGCAAAGAGGTGGTCGTACATTCGGGCGATGACGTCAGCATGCGTGTCACTCTCCCCCAGATCATGCAATTCGTCCGGGTCGTTTTCCAGGTCGAACAGCAGGGGGCGGTGGTCGCCTTCACAATGGATCAGCTTCCAACGCGTGTCGGCAACCATGAACATCACCGCATCCCGTACCGAGGCATTCAGCGCATCGGCAATGGGTGAGGCGGAATAGTCATACTCGCAGATCACCACCTCGCGGGGTGTCTCATCCTTGTGCCCATGCAATATCGGCAACAGGGAATGCCCTTCGAGAATGTGCGAGGCCACCTCACCCCCGGCTACCTCGACAAAGGTCGGAGCGAGGTCGATGGATTCGACCAGCGCGTCACTGACTGAGCCTCGGGTTGCGTCGGATTCAGGTGACGGATCGTAGATAATCAGCGGAACCTTGGTCGAGGCGTCGTGGAAAAACGTTTTCTCGCCCATCCAGTGATCCCCAAGAAAATCACCATGATCCGAGGTCAGCACGATCATCGTATCTTTCATGCGTCCGGTTTCTTCCATCCAGTCAAACAGACGTCCCATTTGGTCGTCGGCCTGTTTGATCAGACCCATATAGGCGGGGATCACCGCCTCGCGCACATCCTGACGTGAAAATGCCTGCCCGACTTTTGTTTCCATAAACGCACGCAGTACCGGGTGGGCGTTCTGGCGCTCAGCCTCGGATCGCACGACAGGCAACACATGCTCTGGTCCATACATTGAGGCATAAGGTTCTGGCACGATGTAGGGCCAATGCGGCTTAATAAAGCTCAGGTGGCAGCACCATGGGCCTTCATGGCTTTCCATGAACTCAATACCACGACCGGTCAGATATGGGGTTTCGCTGTCTTCTTCGGCAATATTTGCGGCTTCGTGCGCGTTTTTCAGAAACCATCCGGATAGCACGTTCCCGTCCGCGTCCAATCCAGAATTGGCGAAGTCGTGCCAGGGATTGTCACTTTCATACCCCTTCTCGGTCAGGTATTTGTTGTATTCCTTCGCTCCGTCCGGGTCATAAAATCCGTCTGGACCTTCTGGGCGCATACCATCGTCGCGTTCAAAGACGTCAAACCCGCACTCCGCCACACGAGCGCCGATCAGACTGTCGGGCTCCAGACCCAACCGCGCCATCCCTTCGGCATCGGCGCGCATGTGGGTTTTACCGACCAACCAACATCCCATTCCAGCCTTGCGCAGGTGATCGCCCATCGTCATCTCACCCACTTTCAGGGGGATACCGTTCCAGGATGCACCATGCGAATGCACGTAGCGCCCGGTATAGGTCGACATGCGTGAACTGCCGCAAATCGGGGACTGGATATAAGCCCGGTTAAACCGCACACCGCGCGCGGCAAGGCGGTCAATGTTGGGGGTGTGCAGATGTGGGTGACCATAGCAACTCAGGTAATCCCATCGTAGCTGGTCGAACATGATAAACAGGATGTTTTTGGCTTTGGCCAAGGTTACGCCCCCGATATTGTCAGGGATCTAGTTAGCCAATTCCGGGCGATCAGCGAAGCATATTCTGCACTCAGGCCTGACGCTCCATCTGTTCCAGCATCTTTTTGGCGCGCTTGCACTGCAGCTGATCGCGCAGTGGGCTGTCGGGGTCAACGTCCTTGTGGCACACCAAACACTTGTCCGCACCCGAGATCGCATTGAGGCCGCCACAACTGCCTTTGATGGTTTTGCCCATCAGCATGACACCCAGCGACATGCCCACCATCACCAGGGCCAGCAAGACAAAGGCCAGAATAAAGGTACTCATTGTGATTCCTACCGATCAGTTGGGTTCAAGTGCATCTTTGAACGCGGTGCTTTGTACTGTGATATACGCATCTTCGCCGCCTGTCACATCCCTAGAGATGAAGTACACGGCAAGTTTATGCTCCTCGGCCAGTTCCAAACCCTTTTCCTGCCCCAAGGCCAGCATTGCGGTCGCCCAGGCATCTGCCATCATCGCGTTTTCGGCCAAAACAGTGACAGAGGTTGTACGGTGCGTGATTGGACGCCCGGTTGTCGGGTCGATGATATGCGAATAGCGCACACCATCCTGTTCAAAGAAATTCTTGTAGTCACCGGAGCTTGCCATGCCGCGATCGCTTACCGATACGATCAATTGCGGCGACTGTGCACCGACTTGCGGTTTTTCGATACCGATCCGCCAAGCTTCACCCTGATCATTCTGGCCGCTTGTGACCAGATCGCCGCCGATCTCAACCAGATAGTCCTCGATACCCGCCGCGCGCAGCGTTTCAGCCACCGCGTCAATACCATAGCCTTTGGCAATGGCGGACAGGTTGATACCGACATCGGGATCGGATTTCGCAAGCGTTTCTGACTCAGTATCGAGGGTCAGCAAACGGTTCTGTCCCACACTGTTCAGTGCTGACCTAATCTCGGCATCCGAAGGCACCGGGTCTTCGGGCGTGCGCGGCCCAAAGCCCCACAGTTCGATCAGCGGGCCTAGCGTAACATCGAATGCGCCGCCGGTCTTTTCGTGAACGGCATTCGCGGCGGCCATGACATATGCGAATTCGGCAGAGACTGGCATAGGGTCCGTGCTGGTCGCGGCTGAGAAGGTTGAGACTTCGGAGTTCGGATCCCAGTTGGACATTTTGGCGTTGACCTCCGCCAACGTCTCTTCGACAGCGGCGGCCAACGCGTCCTGATCCAAATCCTCGCCGATTGCCGTGATGTTGAAGGTTGTTCCCATCGTCTCGCCCGACAGTCGAACCACCTCTGGCTCTGTGTCGAACAGGCAGCCGGACAGAACTGTGCAAAGGGCCAGAACAGGCGCAATACGCATGGGGCGGTCTCCTGAAAATCGGTGTCCGGCATATGCCAGCCACCCCGGCCAGAGTCAAACCGACATCACAGCTTCAGAGGCAAAAAGCCCAGCACCAATAGGCCGATCCCGGCAGGAAGACCGAACAGCCACGCCCGTTTTCGCCACCCCGTCGGCTGTTGTTTCCACAACATGCGGAAATTGTGGCCACAGACAACCACTAGGAAAAAAATGAGGGCAGCCACAGGTGGGGTGAGATACAAATCGTTCAAAGGCTTATGCCTCCTGTTCAGGTCCGGGATTCTGCCTATCAACGCAATTGCACCCTATACAGGTCGTTTAGCTGCGCTAAGGTGAAAGGGAAAGGCATTGCAAGACCAAAAGGAGATTGCCTATGGCTCCAAGCTCTTACCAGGCTCCGATGCGCGGCGACAAGGAAGACAAGACCACGTACAGCCAATCGACGGAGTCAAACCTGTCGCACTCACAAACGCCTGTGGCAAAACTGCTGGAAGGCAAAGGCGACGCAGTGTTTTCGGTGCGGCCCAACGAAACGATCCATTCCGTGGTCAACACGCTTAAAGAAAAACGTATCGGTGCAGTTCTGGTGACTGATCAGAACGGTGCCCTGCACGGTATTCTGTCCGAACGTGACATCGTCCGACGGATGGCGGATACGCCCGGCCAGACCTTGCCGCAAGCGGTCGAAGACCTGATGACGCGCGAGGTAAAGACTTGCACGCCGGACGACCTGTTGAACGATGTTCTGAAAACCATGACAGAAGGCCGCTTTCGTCACATGCCGGTCCTGCGTGATGGCAATCTATGCGGTGTGATTACCATTGGCGACGTTGTTCATTTCCGCCTGAAAGAGTTGGAATACGAAGCCCTTCGCATGAAGCAGATGATCGTTGGATAAGTGGTTTCGCAGAAAACACCCTTGACCTTGCCCTTGCGACAGTATCCCTGAGGCGTCAAAGGCTGCAGTGAGGTCGAGGGATGCTAATAATGTGCTCCGGTAACAGGCACCAAGTGATCAATTGGGTTCAATCCGACGAAGCTTTCGCACGCCAAAAAGGTGCGGGCAAATTGTCCACGGTGCTTTGATGATTGAGTCCGATCCAAACGCGCGTCGTATTGCGGTGATTGGCCTTGGCTATGTTGGCCTGCCGTTGGCGGTGGCTTTCGGCAAGGTTGGCCCAGTGTTGGGCTATGATATCAACGTAAACCGGATCGATGCCCTGCGCGCTGGTCTCGATGCAACGCAAGAGGTCGAGCCCGAGGATTTTGCAGCAGCCTCCGGATTGGTGTTCACCGCTCATTTGAACGATCTGGCGGACTGCGATACCTACATCATAACGGTGCCTACCCCGATCACCGTGGGCAAGCAGCCTGATCTGTCCCTTCTGCTCCGCGCCTCCGAAATGGTGGGTGGTTTACTGAAACCCGGCGATCTGGTGATCTATGAATCCACAGTCTATCCCGGAGCGACTGAAGATGACTGCGTGCCCGTGCTGGAACATGTCTCCGGGCTGACATTCAATTCCGATTTCTTTGCCGGATACAGTCCCGAGCGTATCAATCCCGGTGACAAGACGCACCGAATTTCCGATATCTGCAAGGTTACATCCGGCTCGACTCCCGAAGTGGCTGATCTGGTAGATGCGCTTTATGCTCGTATAATCTCGTCCGGTACTCACAAAGCTGAAAGCATACGTGTGGCCGAAGCGGCCAAGGTCATTGAAAATACGCAACGCGACCTGAATATCGCTTTGGTCAATGAACTTGCGATGATTTTTGGGCGGATGGATATCGACACCGAAGCCGTGTTGCGGGCGGCTGGCACCAAGTGGAACTTTCTACCCTTCCGCCCCGGTTTGGTGGGCGGGCACTGCATAGGTGTTGACCCCTATTACCTTACCCATAAGGCCGAAGCCGTTGGACATCATCCCCAGATCATTCTGGCGGGTCGGCGACTGAATGACAGTATGGGTGGCTATGTCGTGTCGCAACTGGTCAAGCGGATGACACGCAGCGGAATAAACGTGGGTGCTGCACGGGTTCTGGTACTCGGCCTGACCTTCAAGGAAAACTGTCCCGACCTGCGCAACACGCGCGTCGTGGACATTATAACCGAGCTTCAAAGCTACGGGGTGACAGTCGACGTGCATGACCCGCATGCCGATCCTGCGGCGGCGCAATCCGAGTATGGGCTGTCCCTGATCCAGCAGCCGGAGAACGGAACATATGACGGTGTGGTTCTGGCCGTCGCACATCAGGAATACCGAACGCTCGACCCTGCGCAGTTCCGCGCCTTTGGCAAACCCAAAAGCGTGGTCTTTGACGTCAAATCCTGCCTACCGCGCGAGGCCAGCGATCTTAGGCTTTAGACTAGGCGTTGTTGCCTCAAATGAAAACCGGCGCCTGATGCGCCGGTTTTTTTCCGCCTTACCCACCGAAGTCGTCGAGCATGATGTCTTCGCGGTCCACGCCCAGATCAAGCAGCATGTTAATAACCGATTGGTTCATGATCGGCGGGCCACACATGTAAAACTCGCAATCCTCTGGTGCGGGGTGGTTCTTAAGGTATTCTTCGTACAGGACGTTATGGATGAAGCCGGTATAGCCTTTCCAATCGTCCTCGGGCTGCGCATCCGACAGCGCTACATGCCATTCGAAATTGTCGAACTCTTCGGCCAGCTGGTCGAAATCCTCGACAAAGAACATTTCTTTCTTAGACCTGGCACCGTACCAAAAGCTGATCTTTCGATCGCGGTTTTCCAGACGCTTAAGTTGGTCGAAGATGTGGCTGCGCATCGGAGCCATACCAGCGCCGCCGCCGATGAAAACCATTTCTTTCTGGGTGTCGCGGGCAAAGAATTCGCCAAACGGACCCGAGATCGTGACCTTGTCGCCCGGCTTGAGATTAAAGATGTACGACGACATCTGCCCCGGGGGGATACCTTCGGAGCCCGGAGGAGGTGAGGCAACCCGGACGTTCAGCATGATCATGCCCTTCTCATCCGGATAGTTGGCCATCGAATAAGCGCGTTCGATTGGCTCGCTTACAACGGACTCGTACTGCCAGAGATTAAAGCGATCCCAGTCTTCGCGGTATTCTTCTTCGACGTCGAAATCGGTGTATTTCAACTGGTGTGCTGGCGCTTCGATCTGAATATAGCCACCAGCGCGGAAGTCCACATCCTCACCTTCCGGCAGGTCCAGCGTCAGCGCCTTGATGAACGTGGCCACGTTCTCGTTGGAACGAACGGTGCACTCCCACTTTTTGACGCCGAAGACTTCTTCGGGAACTTCGATATCCATATCCTGCTTGACTGCGACCTGACAGGATAGGCGGTCTCCGCAGGCGGCTTCACGCTTGGTGATATGGCTTTCCTCGGTCGGCAGGATTGATCCGCCACCGGAATGTACCCGCACGCGGCATTGTGCGCAGGTCCCACCGCCGCCACAGGCGGACGGCACGAACAGCTTCTCGGCTGCCAGCGTTTGCAGCAACTTGCCGCCCGCCGGGACTGAGATGGTTTTTTCTCCGTTGATCGTGATGTTCACGTCACCGGTCGAGACAAGCTTGGATCGGGCTGCCAGAATAACCGTTACCAGCGCAATAACGATCAGAGTGAAAAGGACAACGCCAAGGCTAAAGGTTTCCATCGACGCCTCCTTACAGTTTCACGCCCGAGAAGGACATGAAGGCCATCGCCATCAGACCTGCGGTGATAAACGTGATGCCCAAGCCCTGCAAACCGTCTGGAATATCAGAATACTTCAGCTTTTCACGCACACCCGCCATGGCGGTGATCGCCAGTGCCCAACCAAAGCCCGAAGACAGACCATAAGTCGTAGCCTCGGCAAAGTTGTAGTCTCGTTCCACCATGAACAACGAGCCACCCAGGATGGCGCAGTTCACCGTGATCAGAGGCAGGAAGATCCCCAGTGCGTTGTAGAGAGGCGGGAAGTACTTATCCAGGATCATCTCCAGAATCTGCACCATCGCCGCGATCACGCCGATATACGAAATCAAGCCAAGGAAGGTCAGGTCCACATCCGGAAACCCCGCCCAGGCCAGCGCGCCCGGTTTCAGCAGATAGGTAAGCAGCAGGTTGTTGGTCGGCACGGTGATCGCCTGAACCAGCATCACAGAAATACCCAGCCCCAGCGCGGTTGAAATCTTTTTCGATACGGCGATGAAAGTACACATCCCCAGGAAAAAGCTAAGCGCAAGGTTTTCGACAAAGATGGCCTTTACAGCCAGTGAGATCAGACCTTCCATCAGTGGGCCTCTACCTGCTGAATTTTATATTCGCGTTCTTCTACCTGTTTAGGTTTCCATGTGCGGAAGGCCCAAATGATCAGACCGATGATGAAGAACGCCGATGGGGGCAGCAGCAGCATGCCGTTGGGCACGTACCAGCCGCCATTGTTGACCGTTTCCAGGATGGTGACACCGAACAGCGACCCAGCGCCGAACAGCTCACGAATGAACCCAACCAGCAACAGGATCAGGCCATAGCCCATACCGTTGCCAGCACCGTCGATGAAAGATGCGACCGGCGGGTTTTTCATGGCGAACGCCTCGGCGCGCCCCATAACGATACAGTTGGTAATGATCAGGCCAACGAAAACCGACAGGGTTTTCGAAATCTCGAAGGCATAGGCTTTTAGGATCTGATCGACCAAAATCACCAGCGAGGCGATGATCACCATCTGAACGATGATCCGGATGGAACCCGGAATCTGATTGCGCAGGCACGAGATGAAGAAGGACGAGAACGACGTCACGAAAATCACCGCAAGTGCCATTACGATGGACACTTGGAGCGACGACGTCACCGCCAGCGCCGAACAGATGCCTAGTACTTGCAGTGTGATCGGATTGTTGTCGACAAGCGGGTCGACCAGCATTTCTTTCTTGGTCTGGGACATCAGAACTCTCCTGCTTGCAATTTGGCCAGGAAGGGGCCGTAGCCCTCATCACCCATCCAGAATTTCACAAGGTTGTCGACACCAACCGAAGTCAGCGTCGCGCCGGCCAGCGCATCGACATAATATTCAGGGCCAGCAGCCGGTTGCGACTTGGCGACCGAGATCTGCAAATCTCCTTCGTCATCGCGCAGCTTTTTACCATTCCACAACGCTTTCCAGCGTGGGTTGTCGACCTCGGCCCCCAGGCCCGGCGTCTCACCGTGCTGATAGAATTGCAGACCGAAGATATCGTTGCCGTTGTTTTCCAGTGCGATAAAGCCATAGAGTGTCGACCACAGGCCATAACCATGCAGCGGCAAGATCACCTTGTTCAAGTCACCAGACTCATCGCGCAGCAGATAGACCACGCGGTACTTGGACTTGCGGCCAATGCCTGCCGGATCATTTTCCAATGCCATGCTCAGCTCTGGGTCACTGGCGGCGGCCAGATCGTCAAAGGTGGCCGGATCAAATTTGTCATCGACAAACTCACCGGTCGCCAGTTCCAGCACATGCGGCTCGAATGCGGCGAAGGCTTCGGATACGTCGATGCCGGGCTCGTACACGCCGGCGACCTGCAGCACGTTAACCTGTTTGTCTTTCAGGCGGTTCGCTTCCTGCACTGGACGCAGGCTGACCGCTGCCGAGGATACAACCATCGACGCAACAAGACAGACGGCGACGGCGATGAAAATCGTTTTACCAACCGAATCCGGCGAGGCCGCCAGAAACCTTGCGATCGCGCCCTTGGGTTCGTGGGGTTGCGTATCAGACATGGCGGCGCGCCCTCCGTTTAATGTTGGCCTGAACCACGAAATAGTCGATGAGCGGAGCGAAGACGTTGCCAAACAGAATGGCCAGCATCATGCCTTCAGGGAAAGCCGGGTTGATGACGCGGATCATCACGACCATGATGCCGATCAGCGCGCCATAGATATAGCGGCCCATGTTGGTGTGACTGGCCGAGACCGGCTCGGTCACCATGAATGCCAACCCAAACGCGTAGCCACCGACCACAAGGTGCCAGTACCACGGCATTGCGAACATCGGGTTTGTATCCGAACCGATAAGGTTCAGCAGAAGCGTAAAGCCAATGGTGCCTGCCAGACACCCAACGATCAGGCGGTAATTGGCGATACGCGTCATTAGCAGAAAGCCCAGTCCAATCAGGCAGGCCAGTGCCGACGTCTCGCCAAAACTGCCCTGCATCAAGCCAAAAAACGCGTTCCACCAGGTCAGACCCTCGGTAGCCAGAGACTGATATCCCTGGGACGCTGACACCGACAGTGCAGTCGCGCCAGAAAACCCATCCACGGGGGTCCAGACCGTGTCGCCTGACATATTCGCCGGGTAGGCAAAGTACAGAAAGGCCCGACCCACCAAAGCGGGGTTGAGAAAGTTCTTGCCTGTCCCGCCGAACACCTCTTTGCCGATCACAACACCAAAGATGATGCCTAACGCGACTTGCCAGAGCGGCGCACTGGCCGGCATGATCAGTGTATAAAGCATTGAAGTAACGAGGAAACCTTCGTTTACCTCATGCCCGCGCACGGTTGCGAAGATCACCTCAAAAATACCGCCTGCAACAAGGGTCACGATGTAGATCGGAAGGAAGTACATCAAGCCGTGCATGACGTTGGCAAAGACGTTACCGGGATCCAGCGGGATACCGAACGCTTGCAGGATCGCAATCCGCCAACCCGTCGCCGAATCCGGACCAAGTGCCACAATCGCGGCATTGGACTGATAACCGGTATTGTACATCCCCCACAGGATGCAGGGGATCGTCGCGATCACGACATAGGTCATGATCCGCTTCATATCGATGTATGACCGCGCATGAGGCGCGACCGTGGTCACGGTTTTCGGAGTGTAAATGAAGCTTTCGACCATCTCGTAGATGGGAAAATACTTCTCGTATCTGCCGCCCTTGGTGAAGTTCGGCTCGATCCGATCAAAGAAGTTGCGCAAACCCATTTGGATCAGCCCTCCTTTTCGATTTTTGTCAGGCAGTCGCGCAGCGCCAGCCCGTATTCATATTTTGCCGGGCACGCAAAGCCGACAAGACCCAAATCTTCTTCGTCCAGTTCCAACGCACCGAGTGCCTGGGCGCTGTCGGTATCCATGACCAGCAGCGCGCGCAGCAACTGCGTCGGCAGATAGTCCTGCGGCATCAGCCGCTCGAACGTACCGGTTGGAACCATGGCCCGTCGACCACCGTTCAGATTGCTGGTCAGGTTGAAAAGCTTTTGCGAGAAGGCCGAACCCAGAACCGGCTGAACCGAGAATTTCGACGGCATTGGGCGAATCCAACCCATCGGGATCTGATCGTGATCCTCGCGGATGATGCAGATTTGACGCGCAAAGCGACCCAGAAAAGCCGTCGGACCTTCGGCCTGCGTTCCGGACAGGATCGAGCCCGAGATGATCCGAGGTGTCCCATCGAGGTTGATTTCGTGAGACGTCAGGTCATCCGTCGAAGCACCCATCGCGGTTCGGATCAAGCGCGGTTGCCGCGCGCCCGGACCGCTTAGCGCAATCACGATGTTTGGATCCAGGTGCCCGGTCAACATCAAACGGCCAATGGCGATCACATCCTGAAAGCCAATGGTCCAGACCTTTTTGTCGCCGGTCAGCGGTTCGAGGAAATGAATATGCGTTCCAGCCAACCCCGAGGGATGCGGACCAGAGAAAGACGCCGCCTCAACCCCAGGAACATCTGCGCCCGGAACGTTGTCACCCTCCTTGTGGCAAAGATAGGTTTTGCCCTCGGTCAGTTTGGTGATTGCGCCAAGACCGGTCGTAAAGGCCTCTTCCGCGTCCGAGATAACCACGGCCGCGTCGGCGGCCAGCGGCTCGCTATCCATGGCGGTTACGAAAATCGCTGCCGGTTTGCTGCCCGGCTCGGGCATTTTCGAATAGGGCCGTGTGCGGAACGACGTCCACAGACCCGCCGCACACAATTTCTCGGTAACATCTTCAGCACTGTCCGAATTACCCACACCCGAGAAATCAAGCCCTGCATCATTGGGGTCTGATACCTCGATCACAACGCTCTGCAGGACACGGCGTGCGCCACGGTTAACTGCCACGACCTTACCACTCATCGGGGCGACCATCATCGCCTCTGGCGCGTCCTTGTGGCAGAACAACGGCGTACCTCGCTGTACCGTCTCGCCCTCCTGCACAAGCATGCGGGGCTTTAGACCCATGTAGTCGCCACCCAAGACGCCAACGGTCGTGAATTCCGGTCCCGGATGAATGGTTTGGTCAGGCGCACCCAGCACCGGTAACTCCAACCCTTTTTTCAGTTTGAAAGTTTGCATGTCGCTACGGTCTTCCAAGCCTCTTTATCTGCGCCAGCTTTGCCGACACCTTGTTAGGGTCAGACAATAACGCGGGTCTTCTGCACAGTCGCCGTAAAAACGCCGAAAGGTGTCTGTGATCCGCGGGCGTAATCCTGATTGTGGCCCCTTTACGCGGGGATTATGCCGAAAGCAAACCTGTTACCGCCAAAATCGAACATTCCGTGTCAATTTCCTTAAATACCTTATATGTTGTCACAAAAAAATTGCATGTCGCGCCCGGGTTGCTTCCGGTGTAAGCACGTCCAATGGACGAAAAGCACGATCTTGAATATTTTCTGGTGGCAACCCCCGGGCTTGAAGCTCCTTTGCTTGCTGAGGCGGTCGAAAAGGGATTCGCGGGTGCGAAACGCGTTCCGGGTGGAATAACGTGCCACGGTGACTGGCCAGAGGTCTGGCGCGCCAATCTGTGTCTTCGCGGGGTCAACAAGGTTCTGGTACGAATAGCCAGTTTTCCCGCAGTGCACCTGGCCCAGCTGGACAAACGGGCACGTAAGGTCCCTTGGTCTGATTTCTTGCGGCCCGACATACCGGTGAAGGTTGAAGCCACAAGTCGAAAGTCACGCATCTACCACGCCGGGGCTGCACGTCAGAGGATCGAGACGGCGATCTCGGAAACATTGGGGGCACCAATTTCACCCGAGGCAGGTCTGCGTGTGTTGCTGCGTATTGAAAAGGACATCTGCACCCTCTCGATCGATACCTCTGGCGAGCCTTTGCACAAGCGTGGTCACAAGCTGGCTGTGGCAAAGGCACCAATGCGCGAAACAATGGCAGCAATGTTTCTGCGTGAATGTGGCTTTGACGGGTCCGAGCCTGTTTTGGACCCGATGTGCGGTTCAGGCACGTTCGTAATAGAAGCAGCCGAGATGGCGATGGGGCTGAACCCCGGTCGGTCACGCCATTTTGCGTTCGAAGATCTGCGTGGATTCGACGCACAACGATGGGCTGAGATGCGAGACGGCAGTCCTCAAGCGCAGATTGACGCGGTATTTGTTGGATCAGACCGCAACGCCGGAGCCATTGAAGCGGCCAAAGCCAATGCCGAACACGCTGGGGTAGCTGCAAACACCCGGTTTTTCTGCCGATCTGTCAGCGACATCAAGCCACCACCGGGTCAGGCGGGGCTTGTCATCGTCAACCCGCCCTACGGTGCAAGGATAGGAGACGAAAAACGTCTGCGCTCGCTTTATGGCAGTTTTGGCAAGGTTTTACTCTCGCGTTTCACAGGATGGAGGGTGGGCATTGTAACCAGCAGTCAATCTTTGGCGCGCGCTACACGCCTGCCCTTGCTGCCCGCAGGTCCAATTGTCGATCATGGCGGTACTAAAATCCGGCTGTATCGAACTGATCCTTTACCGTGACGGCTCGCCAAACGACAGGCTTCGCGGACTGACGGACCTACAAGAATTCCTGTCTCAGCCCTCAGAATCCCTCTTGCACATCAAAACACCCAGGTATAGATCACCCGCCACGGTCGGAGTGTAGCTCAGCCTGGTAGAGCACTGTCTTCGGGAGGCAGGGGTCGGAGGTTCGAATCCTCTCACTCCGACCAATAAAATCAACTAGTTAAATGCGAATGAACTGCGCCATTGCCGCAGCACACCCGGATTTTGTCCAGATTATTCTGTTTTTGAGGTCTGGTTTCCGCCGAAAAGTGAAAGAAAAACCGCTGAGGGGGCGGCCACCCACCTCAACGGCAATGCAAATTTATCTGCTCGAACAGATCGAAGTACCATGAAAGCAGCTATCTTGCGTTGATGAAAGTGTACCCTTTTGATCGAGCGGAAGCTTTGGTCGAGATGTATCCCGACAGCAGCATGGGAGCGAAAAAAGAGGCGTGGACGCCTGATAGGCCAAACCAAGGGCGGTATAAATTCCAAATTGTACGCTGTGTGCGATAGCCGGGGGCGGCTTTTCAGTCTGTTCGTCACCGCTGGCTAGGTCAGTGACTATATTGGGGCACGGGCATTGCTGAGCAGTCTGCCGGATTTCGACTGGCTGCTTGGGGACCGCGGCCATGATGTCGATCGGTTCAGAGATGCCCTGAAAGACAAGGGTGTACGCGCTGGCATGTCAGGCCGAAAAAGCGAAGGAACCCTTTCCGATACGACAAACGCTGATACACGCGGCGCGTTGCGATCCCCTATAATCGCTGTTCCAAGGTCTTCCCGACAGCATTCTCACTCGCAGCAAACGTCATTTATTAGTCACGATTCCTGACCCTTCTGACTCTCCACTTTGCTCGGCAGTTCCCATTAGCCGCCTTGGTAGAGGTAGCTGACGGGGCCGTGTATGGCGTCTGAGCTTTGTGAGTTTGACCACGTTTGTTAGCGAGCCAGCACCGTCTCTCTTCATCATCTCCAACGGTTGCATGTGGCCGCAAGGGACCATAAATCGGGCAAACGGAAGATCACGTTTCCATGGGTGAGATGAAAGCGGCGCCATGCGCCTGGTATTCGCAAGGCGGCGGACTCTAAGGCGGTTTTGACGGCGGCAGTCTCAGTACCGATGCGCCACTTTTGTAATACTCTGCAGATCAACACAGAACCGTTGGCCACAAGACGCCAGGTCGTCCGCTGTGTGCCTTGTTTCCGGTCCATTCCATGACCGCTTAAGGCGCTTTCACGGGTAATTGACATGGGTCAGTTCACCAGCGAGAATTTGTTGGCACACTCCCGTCACATGTCTTCATCCAAAGCCAGAGAATCGTGCTTTACGACGAAAACCACGCAGGCAGCGGATTATTGTACCGGTCGCAGTTCATAAATTTGTGTCACCGCGCAAGACCCAGAACGGAGAAACCCGATGACTGAATTGCCTCCAGGCAAACCGATTGCTGAAGACAAGACGACCCGGGCGGCGCCTGATCCGGGCACCGGGGGCCACCCGTATGAGAAACTTGACCGCGCAATGCGTGCGGCAATGGCGCGTGCCACAGCAGGGGTTTCCCCGCATTCGATCATGGCCACTTGGATGGATTGGGCCCTTCATCTCAGCCGGTCGCCGGGACGTCAGTTCGAACTGGTGGAACATGCTGCAAAGAATACGGCCAAGCTCTCGGAATATGCCAGCAAATTGGCAGCAGGATCAAAACCCACCCCACCCTTTGAAACCCGAACACAAGACCACCGCTTCAGCGACAAAGGCTGGCAGAAAGCCCCATTCTCGCTGTGGCAACAAGCTTTTCTGAGCACGCAGGACTGGTGGCAGGCTGCGACGGACAGCATGCCAGGTATCGCGCCCCGCGACGCAGAACGTGCGCAGTTTCAGGTTCGGCAAGCCCTTGATTTAGTGTCCCCGTCGAATTTCCCGTGGTCAAATCCTGAAATCATTAGGCGTACCATGCAAACGGGCGGTCGCAATCTGATCGAAGGCAGCGCGCATTTCCTAGAAGATTTTACGCACGCCGTGACGCAAAAGCACGACCTTCCGCCGAAAGGATACGAGCTTGGCACAGATCTTGCTGCAACCCCCGGAAAGGTCGTCTACCGCAATGCTTTGTTCGAGTTGATTCAATACGCACCTACCACCAACAGCGTACAGGCCGAGCCAATTCTGTTCGTACCCGCCTGGATCATGAAATATTACGTGCTTGATTTGTCGACGGAAAACTCGATGGTTAGCTATCTTGTTGATCAGGGGTTCACGGTTTTTATGATTTCGTGGATAAACCCTACGGCTGATCAGGCCGATCTGAGCCTAGAGGATTACCGCCTGAACGGCGTCATGGCGGCGATTGATGCCATTTCAAAATTCGTTCCGGGTCAAAAGATTCACATCAATGGATACTGTCTTGGCGGCACCCTTTTGGCGATTGCCGCTGCCGTTATGCAACGCGACGGAGATGACAGGCTGGCCAGCATCACCCTTATGGCCGCGCAAGTCGATTTTGCCGAAGCAGGTGAGTTGTTGCTTTTCATCGACGACAGTCAAGTTGCGTTTGTCGAAGATCTTATGTGGCTGCAGGGCTGTCTGGATCGACCGCAAATGGCGCGCACGTTTACGACCATCCGTGCCGAAGACCTGATCTACGCCCGCGCGGTGCGGCGTTATTTTCTGGGCGAGGCGGACTTACCGACGGATCTGACGGTTTGGAACAACGACACTACACGCATGCCTGCGCGAATGCATTCGGAATACTTGCGGGGTCTGTTTCTGGAAAACCGCCTGAGCGCCGGGCGGTTTGCCGTTGAAGGTCGCGTTGTCGCGCTGAAGGACATTCGCGTTCCCATGTTCGTGGTGGGTACAGAATCCGACCATATTGCGCCGTGGCGGTCGGTCTACAAAATCAGGCTGTTTACGGATGGGGACCTGACATTTGTGCTGACCAATGGCGGCCACAACGGCGGTATCCTGAGCGAGCCGGGCCACAAGAATCGGCACTATCGGCAAGATCACAGGGCGGCTGATGCGCTGTACATATCTCCTGATGAATGGTTTGAAAATGCCAAGGTGCGGCAGGGTTCGTGGTGGCCCGCTATGGCTGATTGGTTGAAACTCCACTCAACGGGTGAGGCCAAACCTCCGCTCATGGGCGGGGAACGGCGAAGCGCCAACAAACTGCCTGATGCGCCCGGCAGCTACGTGCACCAAACCTGAAAGCGGCGCTAAAGCTGGACCGAGAGCTCAGCCCACTACGGAGCGCTCGCAGATCGTCGGATCATGTCAGCTCATACGGGCGATCGACCTACGAAACATGACCAGGCTTGTGATCAGCAAGGCCAGGCCCAATGCCGCCATCGACGCAAATTCCAGCCAGACGGTTTCAATCCCGGCGCCCTTGAAAACGATTGCCTGGCTGGCCGACATATAGTGGCGCGACGGAAGGAACAGCGTACCAGCCTGTAGCCAGGCAGGTTGACCTTCAACCGGCGTCTCGCCACCTGATAACATCAGCATGGGTAGGACAATCAGCATAACCAAAAGCGCAAACTGCGCCATTGACCGTGCGATGGTGGCAAGGAAAACCCCCAATGCGGTGGCTGTAAACAGAAAGAGGGCTGTACCTAACAGGAACAAGGGCTTCGATCCGGCAATGGTGATGTCCAACGCACCCTGCATGATAAAGACAAGCGACACCCCTGCCGCGATCAGCACAACCGCCGCATTGGCCCAGATTTTGGCCATTGCAATATCGAACGGGGCCAAGGGCAGCGCCAGAAGATGTTCTATCGTCCCTTGCTCTCGTTCCCGGATCATAGCAGCACCGGTCAGGATCGTCGTAAGCCACATGATCTGGCCGATCAGGGCCACGATACCCGCAAAACGCACTGTATCTCTGTTTGGGTTGAAGGCGCTTCGCAGGATAAGATCTACCGGAGGCGCGTCGACGAGATCGACACCGGCTGCGAAACGATAAATCTCGGCGCTCAGTATGTTGGTGATATAGCTGGCGCCAATGCCCGCCTGCTCCATGGCCGTGGCGTCGATCAGTACCTGGATCTCTGGTTGGCGCCGCGCGCGCAGGTCCTTCTCAAACCCCGGCGGTATGGCAACAACAAAGATAAAGCGCCCCGCATCCATATGCTCAGGGCCGGTCCCGGGTTCGATCTGAACAACCTGCTGGAATTCTGGCGGGAAAAACGCAGTGGAAAGCGTGCGGGAGAGCGGTGAGTTGTCCTCGTCCGCAAACGCGATCGAGGCATTGTTCACTGAACTTGCAACACCCGTCGCCTCCATGATCGGCGCCAGCGTGAACGACCAGACCAGCAACGCCATCATGACCCAATCACGGCGCAGGCTCATCATCTCTTTCAGGCCCAGCCAGAATATGCAGGAAATGCGCTGCATTCACTTCTCCTGCGCACGCAGGCAGAGGACGGCAATCAGCGTCAGCACCGGCCCGAAACAGGCCAGCGCCAGAATGTCCGGGGCAAGCGCCTCCCAACCCAGCCCCTTAGTAAATGCACCGACATTCAGGTGCAAAAAATAGGATGACGGCCAGAATGAGCCGATCACCTGCGCGCCCCCTTCAAGGGTTGAAACAGGCTGCAACAGGCCCGAGAACTGAATGGTTGGCACAACCGAGGCAATGGCCGTCGCAAATGTAGCGGCCACTTGACTGGAGGTCATGGTCGCAATCACCAATCCGTAGGATGTCGTCGCCCAGACATACAGGAACGCACCAATAGCCAAGGGAAAGGGGTCCCCCTTAAGTGGCACGCCAAAGATGAAAATCGTCATCCCGACCAAGAGCAGGAAATTTGCGTAGCCAATCACAATATATGGGATTTGCTTGCCGACCAGGAATTCAAGCCGCGTCGTTGGTGTGACGTAGAAATTAACGACCGATCCCAGTTCCCGCTCTCGCGCGACACTGACCGCCATCAGGACGGCTGGCAGCATGATAAGCAGGATTGCAGGCATCGCCGGGGCCATTGCAGCTATGCTTTCAAAGCTCTGATTGTAGCGAAACCGAGGTTCAATGCTGGCAATCTCAACCGGGGCTTTGCCAGTGTTGCGTGCCTGCTCATCCAGAAATGTCTGGTGCAGCCCGGCAACGTAACCTTCAACCGTCTCACCTTTGAACGGAATGGCCCCATCGACCGTGGCCAGGACGTTGGTTGTTTCTCCTGCCCGCAACTTGCGGCCAAAGTCAGGCGGCAACTCAATAACAAGCGAGGCGTCTCCGGCCTGCAACCGGCTACGTCCTTCCGCAGCGCTGTCCAGGGGAGGTGTGGGTTTGAAATAAGATGATCCTGCGAACTCTGCCGCATAGGCCCGGCTTTCGGGCCCCTGAGACAGGTCGAGAATTGCGAAATCAAGCTCATCAATGTCAAGCGTGATGCCAAAGCAAAAGACCAACATCAAAATTGCAGACCCAAGAAAGGCAAAGGCAAGCCGAACCGGGTCACGGGCAACTTCGACGGCCTCACGCCGCGTGTACGCAAAGGCGCAGCCAAAGCTTGCCCGTGCACGTTTGGTTTGGGCGCTCATCTTCACTTTTGGCGCAACAACTGGTGCTGGTTTTTCCTCTGCTTCAAGAATTGAAATGAATGCTTCTTCAAGGTTCTCCGCGCCCTCAGTGGCGATCAAGTCTGCTGGTGTGCCTTCTGCCAGAACCCGTCCCGCATGCATGAAGGAAACGCGGTCGCACCGCTCTGCTTCGGGCATGAAATGGGTGGACACAAATATCGTAACCGAATCTTCGCGCGCAAGCTGAACAAGCAAAGCCCAAAACGTATCTCGTGCCGCTGGGTCAACACCTGACGTTGGTTCATCCAGAATAAGCACACGCGGGCAATGGATAACGGCAACCGCCAGCGACAGGCGCTGCTTGATCCCAAGCGGCAACGCGGCCGCCAACGTATCGCGATGGGTGGTCAGTCCAAAACGATCCGTCAATTCCGCGATACGCTCCTCTCGGTCAGATAGGTCGAACACGCGGGCATGCAGCCGAAGATTCTGAAGCACCGACAATTCACCGTAAAGCGAGAAGGCCTGGCTCATGTATCCGATCTGCCGCCGCATTTCCCGATCGCGGGCGTCAACGGGCTTGCCGAAAAGCAGAGCCTCACCTGAACTGGCCGGCAGCAAACCTGTCAGCATCTTCATCGTTGTGGATTTGCCGCATCCATTCGATCCGAGGAACCCGAAAATCTCGCCCCGCTTAATCGAGAAATCCACGCTGTCGACAGCCGTGAAATCGCCAAAGCGCCGTGTCAGCCCGCGCGCGGTGATCACCGGGTCTGTTTCAATCTGGCGGGCTGGACTTTCATGCAACGTAATGGCAGGTGCGCCTTGTGCCTGCAATCGTCGATACGCGGTTTCCAGGTCCTTTTCGTTCCCCTTCAACGTGCCCGGTTGTCCTTGAAAGATGACCCGGCCAGCGTCCATCGCGACGATCCAGTCAAAACTCTCTGCTTCTTCCATGTAGGCAGTCGACACCAGAACCGAGAGCTTTGGGTTTTCGGACCGGATCGCGTCTATCAAAGCCCAGAACTGTCGCCGCGACAGCGGATCAACCCCGGTTGTCGGCTCGTCCAAGACCAGAAGTTTCGGGTCATGAATCAGTGCGCAACACAAGCCCAGCTTCTGTTTCATCCCGCCAGAGAGTTTGCCCATCAGGCGATCCTCAAAAGGCGCAAGTCCGGTTGCTGATAGCAACGCCTCAATCCGGGCATCACGCTCATCCTGCCCTTGGCTGAAAAGGCCCGAAAAGAACTCCAGATTCTCGCGTATCGAAAGCTCAGAATAGAGGTTGCGCCCCAACCCTTGCGGCATGAATGCGATTGCCGGACAAATGCGGCGGCGATGTGCGGGTGCGTCTATTGATCCGCCCAGAACGTCGATTGACCCCGATTGCAGCTTTTTTGCGCCGGTAATCAAGCTAAGCAAAGTGGATTTCCCGACCCCGTCCGGCCCGATGAAACCAACAAGCTTGCCGGTCGGAATATTCAGGGAAATAGACTCTAATGCAATTTGCTTTCGATATCTGTGCGTGACATCGGCAACGTGGATTTCCAACGCAGTGACCTTGGCGTTCATTCGAACAGCTCTTGAGGTATGCGCCGTTCAAGGGCTTCGGGCCAGGCGCTGCTCTGGTCGACCCGGATCACGGCTACGCCGCGAAGACCGGTTTTGACATGCTCAATCCGGCTTTCGACCAGATCCTCAGGTATGCGAACGCGGACGCGAAACACCAGTTGCTCGCGTTCATCCAGAGTTTCAACTTGTTTCGGTGTAAACTGCGCTTCGGGTGAGACAAAACTGACAAATGCAGGTATCGCATAGTCCGGCAACGCATCGAGCACGATCCGCGCCTCGGTTCCGATAGGCAAAAGTCCGGCTTCGCGAGCTGGAAGAAATACCTCCATGTACACCTTCTGGAGGCTGAGAAGAGTCAGGATCGGCTCACCCGCGCCGACAACTTCACCGGGCTCTGCAAGACGATAAAGCACGCGACCGGGCATCGGTGCCAGCAGGAGGCTATCTTCGATCTGCGCCTCGATCCGGCGCACTTCGGCCTCAGAGGCTGCAATACGGCTTTCTGCGGTTGCCACACGGGCCTTGGCCGCTCCCAATACAGCCTCAGCAACCTGATGAATGGTCTCACGTTCTTCAAAAACGGTTTCAGAGATGTTCTGCCCGGCCAGCAACGCCGTTGCGCGATCCAGCTCCTGCTCGGCCCGGCGCTGTTCACTCTGACGTTGCAGAACAAGCGCCTCGGCTTCTGCCTTGGTCTGACGCGCCAACGCCACCTCGGCCTTGGCCCTGTCCAATGCCGCCGACAATTCATCAACATCCATCTCGGCCAGAATGTCCCCGGTGGCGACCATATCACCTTCGGCCGCCAATACATTCACGACACGTCCCGCGATCGTGGGGGCGATCTCAACCTGCTCGGCCTCGATCCGTCCGTTTCCCTGAACGAAACCCTCCGGCAACTGGTCACCATTCGTGGAAATGACGGCATACATTATACCGCCCGTAATCACGAGCGCAGCCAGAGCAAAATAAATAAGCGAACTCTGCTTCATAGCTTTTCCAGGTGGTTGATTTTGACAAGACCCTAACGTGCGGCCAAATCGACGGCTTTGCGATGGATCAAGCCTGAATCCTGTGGCCTCGTGCTATGGTGAATTGGGGTTAAGTTGAGGTTGAGCGGTCATTCACGGGGAGCACTAGGATGACACTTGCAATGGTCTTTACGGGCGATGGCAGCACGCTTCGTCAAGAAAACATCGAACTTCCCACAACTGGTCCCCATGATGTACTCATCCGGATTGAGGCCTGCGGTGTCTGCCGCACTGACTTGCACATCCTAGATGGTGACCTGACACACCCCGAGCTTCCATTGGTTCCTGGGCATGAAATTGTCGGGCGCATCCTGCGCAAAGGCGAAGCGGTCACGGATTTGAAAATCGGCCAGCGTGTCGGCGTACCTTGGCTTGGTTCAACATGTGGGCAGTGCCGTTATTGCCGGGACGCGCAGGAAAACCTGTGTGATGCGCCGCTCTTTACCGGCTACACGCGGAACGGCGGTTTTGCCGAAGCGTGCGTGGCCGATGCGCGATATGTTTTTGCGTTGCCGGAGTCCGCTGATCCGGTTGCGCTGGCACCGCTGCTGTGTGCAGGTCTGATCGGGTTTCGCAGTCTACGTATGGCGGGCGATGCACAGGAAATCGGGTTCTACGGTTTCGGCGCCGCGGCGCATATCCTGGCACAACTGGCAATCTGGCAAGGCAGAACTGTCTATGCGTTGACCCGGCCCGGGGATGTTGAAGCACAAAGCTTTGCGCGCAACCTCGGGGCGGTATGGGCAGGCGATTCCGACCAACTGCCTCCAAAAGAGCTGGATACCGCGATAATTTTCGCACCCGTCGGCGCGCTTGTTCCAATTGCTCTCAGAGCCGTCCGAAAAGGAGGTCGGGTCGTTTGCGGAGGCATCCACATGAGCGATATCCCTGCCTTTCCATACCGCGATCTGTGGGGTGAACGACATGTCCTGTCGGTCGCGAACCTGACCCGACAAGATGGGGAAGAGTTTTTTTCCCTCGTCGAAGCGGCGGGCATTCGAACGCAGACGCAACAATATCCGTTGATCGACGCCAACATAGCAATCGACGATCTGCGTGCGGGGCGCTTGCAGGGGGCAGCGGTCTTGGTGCCCTGACCCTACTTACAAACAATTTCTCGAGTGTTGAAACCGCAGATACAAAAGACCTACACGTATTGCTTCTTCCTGACTTTTTGTTTGCGTCCCTTAAAACCGGTTTACCCTTGTTCTCTGAAAGGCCGCAGTTCCACATCGAATGACCAAATGGATCGGTATTAATGCGCGGTATGAGAGACCTCTTCCGCAATAACGTTCGGTTTGGGGACCTTGCCCGATACCGGACACTGCCGCCCGGATGATGCGCCGCAGTGTCCGGTATCGAGTCCGACTTCATCACAAGTACTTAAACGCCGGGTGCTTAGCATGAGTTTGCTTCTGGGCTTTTCCCTTCGCAGAAACAAAAAGTGGAAAACAGAATTCGCGCAACTCAGCCGAAACACGGTATTCAATACCCGCCATCGCCTGATCTGCTATCAAGACCGTAGCGTTTTCAGAAAGGAAGTGCACAATGCAAGGGCCTAAATTGGAAGAACAGCAGCTACTCAGCGATGCAGAGGCCAGAGCCGCGCGCTACATTTCCAAAGTGGAAGACATGCCTGTTTTTCCCGACAGCGCTTCTTTGCAGCAACTTGCGCGGTTTGACGAACCTTTGCCCGATGGCGCTGGATCCGCGAAAGACACACTTGCGCTGCTGGATGAAACCGGCTCAGCAGCGACTACGGTATCAAACGGACCCCGGTATTTCGGCTTTGTGATCGGCGCAACGCTACCAATCGCCGCCGCCGCACAGCGTCTTGCTTTGGCTTGGGATCAATGCGCGTCCTCTCAGGTAAATTCGCCGGTTGCCGACAAGATTGAGAAGGTGGCCGCGCAGTGGTTGCTCGAAATTCTGGACCTGCCGCGCGAAAGCGGTGTGGCGTTTGGAACATCGGCAACCGCCAGTACGCTTGTCTGCCTCAGCGTCGCGCGGCGCGAGTTGTTGAATAAATGCGGGTGGGATTTTGATGCCATGGGGTTGCAGGGCGCGCCGGAAATCAAGGTTGTCGTATCTGAATTGGCACATATTACCGTTCTCAAGGCCTTGAGAATTCTTGGTTTCGGCCAAGCCCGTCTGATCAAGGCACCAGTTGACAACGCTGGTCGCATCGATCCGGCAAGACTCCCTGCATTGGATGCGCAGACCATTTTGTGCCTACAGGCGGGCGAGGTTAATACAGGCAGCTTTGATCCCTTTGCTCCACTGATTGAAAAAGCGAAACAAGCCGACGCATGGGTGCATGTTGATGGTGCCTTTGGGTTGTGGGCGCGCGCGGCTCCGGCAAAACGTGAACTTACCACTGGTGTCGACGGTGCGGATAGTTGGACGACTGACGGCCACAAATGGCTCAATACCCCGTATGACGGTGCTGCTGGCATTTGTCGTGACCGCGATGCAATGGCGGCTGCCATGAACAGTGACGCGGTGTATTCCACTGCATCGCCCGAGAGTCAGAAGAACCTTGGCATCGAGTTTTCCCGCAGTGCCCGCGGCATACCGATTTGGGCAGTGTTGCGCACTTTGGGTCGCACCGGCGTTGCGGACCTGATCGAAAGGCACTGCGCGATGGCTGACCGCGTCGCACAGGCTCTGCCCTCTCTTGGGTTTGAACTGCTGTGCGACCCAGTATTGAATCAGGTTCTTTTCCGTTGTGCCACTGTGGACCAGACCAAAGAGCTTCAGCAACTGGTGGAACGCTCGGGCAAGGTGTGGTTCGGCACCACAGTCTGGAACGGAAAGCCAGCGCTCCGGATAAGCGTATCCTCCTGGCGCACCAGCGATGAGGATATCGATATTCTGTTGAACACGCTGCAATCGGCGCGTGAGAGCTTGGAAACTGTCAATCCATAGTACCTACGCGGCGTGTCAGTTGGGCAGAGGCTTCCCCGTCGGCCATCGCGTGGCCGGCTACCCTATTGCGTTGGATGTAGATCACCCTATCCGTTGTCACAGTGTTCTCTCCCAGAATCCGGGTCAAACTTAACGACCATGACACTGACATAACTCAAAGAACTCTTATACTTACAAGAGGCGTGGCGCCGGTAGAGCTTTGGCAAACTGATCGGGATCAACCGCACAATCATCAACATTTCGATTTCAATTTGATTCAGATCATCTCGTTGCATATGCAACGAGATATGATGTCGGTAAACGAGGCATTCCAATGAAGCTTGAAACATATTTCCCCTATCAGCTTGCATCGACTGCCGAAGCGTTTTCGCGCCAGCTTGTTCAGGTCTATGGCCGCACTTTCGGTTTATCGCGTGAAGAATGGCGATTATTGTTCTTGCTGGCCAGCGCCGGTCAGTTGAGCTCACTGCAACTGGCGCAGCGTACCACGTTGGACAAGGTGCAGGTCAGCCGCGCTGCGACACGACTTGAGAACAAAGGCCTGATTGCCCGTGCCGTGGCAGATAATGACCGGCGGTTGCGCCAGTACACTTGTACAAAGGCGGGAAGATCGCTTTTCAACCAAGTTTTTCCGGCCGTTCAGAGCTGTGCTGACGCGATCCTGGAGCACATGAGCGATGAAGACATAAGCAAGCTAAAAGAAGGGCTTCGCGCGCTTCAACGGGCTGTTGTTGAATATGGGCAGGATAAGGTAAAAATGGACGGTTAGTGCGGGCTGTTATCGGGATGAGCATCCTGAAAGGCCGGAATCTGATCTAAACTTTCCTTGATCCGCGCAATCTTGGGAAGACCAGCCAGATCAACACCCCACCGTTGCGCATTGTAAAGCTGCGGCATCAGGCAAACATCGGCCAGCGTTACACGGTCACCGAAAGAATACCTGCCGCCCTGAAGCATGGCTTCGTAAGCCATCAGCCCTTCACCGATAAAATGCTGCATCCAACCTTCCATCGTGATCTGTTTTTCTGATTTTTCGACGGCCCATTTCGCAACCCGTAGATTACAAACCGGATGGATTTCCATCGCCACCGCGTAAGACAAAGCGCGCACCTCAGCACGGTTCACGGGGTCCAAAGGTAAAAGGCCAAGGCCTCTGGTCTCGTCAATGTATTCGATCTGTGCCAGAGACTGGGTGAAGCTGTGCCCATCTATTTCCAGCACTGGCACAAGGCCCTGAGGATTTCTGGCCAGATGTGCCTCGGAACGCTGCTCTGCATTTAGCAGATCTACGATGACGGTTTCCCAATTCTCGCCGGCAAGGCCAAGGACGATCCGAACGCGATAGCTGGCCGATGAGCGCCAATAGTCATAAAGTTTGATCATTCAATCTTCCAACAGCAAATCGAGCGCCTCATTCAGGGTCGCCTCGGATGCACCAAGTTTGTTTTCGAGGCTGGATTGAAACGACAACGCGATTGGGACCAGTTGGCTTAGAAGGTCAGCGCCTTTTTCTGTCAGATCGAGCTTGACCAACCGCCGGTCATCGGGATCTTCGACCTTTGTAATCAGGCCGCGGGCTTCAAGGCGTGCCGCTGCCCGACTGACCTTGGACTTTTCCAGACTGACCCTTTTCTCGATGTCCCGAACTGACGGGTTTTCCGCATATCCTACATTCACAAGAACGCGCCATTCGGGGTTCGAAATGCCAAATTCGTGCTTATAGTGCTGCGCCATTTCCGCGCTCAAACGCGCGGCCAAAACAGTAAACCGGTACGGCAAAAACCGTTCCAAATCGAATTCTGGCAAGTCCTTGGTGCTCATGCATCGATATCCTTTCGAAGCTATTGAAGTCAGAAATTCGTTGCATCTGCAACAAAAATATTGACAACGTTGCAAATGCAACAAATATTTACCGCAAGCTCAAAATCTACCGAATCGAGTGAGTGGGAGATCCAGATGAACGAACTCATGAAACACAGCGGATTGACTGTCGCCGATGATGGAAACGCTATTTCCAAGGGCTACATGCCCGGTTGGGCAAATGATTTTGAGACCGAGGCCCTGCCCGGCGCATTGCCAATCGGAATGAACAGCCCGCAAAGATGTAACTATGGCCTGTACGGCGAACAACTCAGCGGTACGGCTTTTACCGCCAATCCGCCTGAGCGCACCTGGTGCTATCGCATTCGCCCATCGGTCAAGCACTCGCATCGATACGAAAAGATTGACCTGCCCTATTGGAAATCGGCCCCCTGTATTGATCCGGATGTCATTTCTTTGGGTCAGTACCGGTGGGACCCGGTAGAACACACGGATAAGCCGCTGACCTGGGTGACAGGCATGCGCACAATGACCACGGCAGGCGATGTGAACACGCAGGTGGGCATGGCCAGCCATGTCTATCTGGTCAACACGTCTATGGTGGACGACTATTTCTTCTCGGCCGATTCCGAGCTGCTGGTTGTTCCGCAGGAAGGCCGCCTGCGCTTTGCGACCGAGCTGGGGATTATTGACGTAGAACCGAAAGAGATAGCGATAATCCCGCGCGGCCTTGTCTACCGGGTCGAGGTGCTGGAAGGTCCTTGCCGGGGTTTTGTCTGCGAGAACTACGGCCAGAAATTCGAACTTCCCGGTCGCGGCCCGATCGGGGCCAACTGCATGGCCAACCCGCGCGATTTCAAGGCCCCGGTGGCCGCTTATGAAGACCGCGAAGTCCCCTCGACCGTGACAATGAAGTGGTGCGGCCAGTTCCACGTCACCAAGATCAATCAAAGCCCGCTGGACGTCGTGGCCTGGCACGGTAATTATGCGCCGTACAAATACGATCTGCGTGCCTATTGCCCGGTCGGAGCGATCCTTTTTGACCATCCGGACCCGTCGATCTTTACCGTCCTCACCGCGCCTTCGGGCCATCCCGGCACAGCCAATATTGACTTTGTCCTATTTCGTGAGCGCTGGATGGTGATGGAAGACACTTTCCGCCCGCCATGGTACCACAAGAACATCATGTCCGAGTTGATGGGCAATATATACGGCCAGTATGACGCGAAACCTCAGGGCTTCGTTCCGGGCGGTATGAGCCTTCACAACATGATGCTTCCACATGGGCCGGACAAAGAAGCCTTTGAGAAGGCATCAAATGCCAATCTAGGGCCGGACAAGCTCGACAACACCATGTCGTTCATGTTCGAAACGCGCTTCCCGCAGCACCTCACCGGGTTTGCTGCGAAAGAGGCGCCGCTTCAGGACGATTACATCGATTGCTGGACGGATATTGAAAAGAAATTCGACGGCACGCCCGGAAAGAAGTGATGCAACATGACGGCATCGAAGAGTCCCGCTCTCGTGCTAAAAGTCAGGAAATATAATGCCTTTGATGAAATCCTGGTTGACCTCAGCCAATGATGCGGCCCATCCTTTTCCCCTGAACAACCTGCCCTATGGGGTGTTTTCGACCGAAGGTGCCGAGCCGCGTTGCGGTGTGGCCATTGGCGACATGATCCTGGACGTCTGCGCTGCCGAGGCCGAAGGTCTGATTGCGCTGAGCGACGAACCCCTGTTCGATCTGCCCTTCTGGAACCCGTTGATGGAAGAAGGCCCGGCTGTCTGGACCGCGTTGCGAGACCGGCTGACAAGCCTGTTGGCAGAAGGCTCGGAAGACCAAACTAGAGTTGAGCCCTTGCTTGTCGCACAAGACGATGCCGAGATGCATATGCCCTTCGCGGTCAGCGAATACACTGATTTCTACGCGGGTCGTCATCACGCCCAGAATGTCGGCACAATGTTTCGCGGTCCGGAAAACGCGCTGCCGCCAAACTGGCTGCATATACCGATCGGCTACAACGGGCGAGCCTCATCGGTGGTTGTCTCGGACACGGATATTCGCCGGCCTTGGGGTCAGTTGAAGGGACCAAACGACGCACTGCCCCGATTTGCTCCGTCGCAGCGGTTCGACATTGAACTTGAGATGGGCGCCATCGTTGGTACCCCGTCTGATGGTCCGATCTCGGTTCAGCAAGCCGACGACAACATCTTTGGATACGTGCTGCTGAACGACTGGTCCGCCCGTGACATTCAGGCCTGGGAATACCAGCCGCTGGGGCCGTTTCAAGCCAAGGCCACCGCAACCTCAATCAGCCCCTGGATCGTGACCAAAGCTGCGCTTGAGCCGTTCCGCTGCGACACCCCTGCGCGGGAGTTCGAGTTGCTGGATCACCTGCAAGATTGCGGCCCGATGCTGTATGACATCGACCTGTCGATCACGATAGCCCCCAAGGGAAAGGCAGCGACAACCATTGCCCGGACCAACTATAATGAAATGTATTACTCGGCGGCGCAGCAATTGGCCCATCACACCACATCCGGCTGCCCGATGAATACCGGCGATCTGCTGGGCTCCGGCACGATTTCCGGCCCGGAAAAGCAAAACCGGGGGTCCCTTCTGGAACTCAGCTGGGGAGGCAAGGAGCCGATTACACTCGACACCGGCGAGACCCGCAGCTTCATCGAAGACGGCGATACCCTGACCCTGTCAGGCGCAGCCAAAGGCGATGGCTACACAATCGGGTTCGGTGACTGCACAGGGCAGGTTCTGCCGGCGCTCGACGATCCATACGGCAGATGACGGTCTGATTATACGCGTTTCAAGAATACCCACGCCGGAGGCTTCGCGATCCAACCACCGGCGCAACGTCAGAAGGATAAAACCACATGGCAAAGGCATTTGCGTCGCAAGGCGACCTGACCGAAAAGAAAATCACCTTTGATGAGATCGGCGATGGCCTGTGGGCCTTTACTGCCGAAGGCGACCCGAACTCGGGCGTCATCATCGGCGATGACAGCGTCATGATTGTCGAAGCTCAGGCCACCCCACGTCTGGCAAATAAAGTGATCGAGAAGGTGCGCGAGGTTACCGACAAGCCGATCAGCCACCTCGTGCTGACTCACTACCACGCAGTGCGCGTACTGGGGGCCTCGGCCTACAACGCACAGCAAGTGATCATGTCCGATGTTGCCCGTTCGATGGTTGTTGAGCGCGGGCAGGAAGACTGGGACAGCGAATTTCAACGCTTCCCGCGCCTGTTTGAGGGCCATGAAAGCATTCCGGGTCTGACCTACCCGACCACCACCTTCAGCGACAGCATGACTGTCTATCTCGGCAACCGCCGCGTCGATATCAAACAGATCGGCCGCGCCCATACGGCAGGCGATGCAGTGATCCATGTGCCCGACCAGAATGTTATGTTTACCGGCGATATCGTCGAGGACCATTCGGCCTGCTATTGCGGCGACGGTTACTTTTCAGATTGGGGTCAGACGCTGGACAATATCAAAGCCTATGACGTCGACGCCATTGCCCCGGGCCGCGGCGGTGCGCTGATCGGCAAAGAGGCGGTCGAGCGCGCGATCGAAAGCACCCGCGACTTCGTCAATTCAACCTATGAACCCGCCAAGAAGGTGGCCATGAAAGGCGGCAGTCTGAAAGACGCTTGGGACGCGGTCCGCGATGCCTGCGACCCCAAGTTCAAAGACTACGCCATCTACGAACACTGCCTGCCGTTCAACGTCTCGCGCGCATATGACGAAGCGCGCGGTATCTGGCACCCACGCATCTGGACCGACAAACGGGATCTCGAAATGTGGGAACAACTGCAAGGGTGATCCCAGATCATCTCAGCCATATTCTGCAAGGTAGGTACGACGATGTTTCAAGACCGATATTCCCTCGCCTTCAAGCTTTACCCGTATAAAAAGTCCAAGGATCAGGACAAGCCTGATGCGGTGCGACACCCGGTCGTCATCGTTGGTGGTGGCCCTATCGGTCTGGCCACAGCGCTTGATCTCGGTCGGCAGGGCATCCCGGCATTGGTTCTGGACGACCACGAAGGAATAGGCATGGGCAGCCGTGCCATCTGCTTTGCCAAGCGGACGTTGGAAATCGCAGACCGCTATGGTTGCGGCGCACCCATGCTCGACAAAGGAGTGGTCTGGAACGTCGGAAAAGTATTTCAGGATGACCGGCAGGTTTACGAATTCAACCTGTTGCCCGAATCCGGACATCGCAACCCTGCATTCATCAACCTTCAGCAGCCATACTTTGAAAAGTTCATTTTCGACGCCATTTGCACTGAACAGGAACGAGGCGCACCGATCGAGATCCGTGGCAAGAACCGGGTCGATGCCATAGATGTGAAAGACGACCATGTCGTTCTTTCCGTCGACACCCCAGACGGGGCATATCAGCTTGAGGCGGACTGGATGATCGCCTGCGATGGCGCTGGTTCCCCAACGCGTGACATGCTTGGTCTGGGTTTTGAAGGCCGGGTGTTTCAGGACAGTTTCCTGATTGCCGACATCAAGATGAAGAGTACCGAGTTTCCTACAGAACGCTGGTTCTGGTTCGAACCATACTTCAAGTCCGGCGCCTCGACCCTTCTGCACAAACAACCCGACGACGTATGGCGCGTTGACTTCCAGATCGGCTGGGATGTCGACCGCAAAGAGGAACTGAAAGAGGAAAACATCCGCAGGCGGCTGGATGCGATGCTGGGCGATGATGTTGACTATGAAATGGTCTGGTCGTCTATTTACACCTTCCAGTGCCGCCGCATGGACAAGTTCCGCCATGGGCGTGTTCTGTTCGCTGGTGATGCCGCGCATCAAGTGTCGCCCTTCGGTGCGCGTGGCGCGAATTCCGGGTTTCAGGACGTCGATAACCTTGGTTGGAAGCTTGGGCTTGTGATCTCGGGCAAAGCCCCGGAAAGTCTGCTGGACACCTATGATGACGAACGGATTTACGGCGCGGATGAAAACATCCTGAATTCGACCCGATCAACCGATTTCATCACTCCGAAATCAAAGGTGAGCAAGAATTTTCGGGATGCTGTCCTCAATCTTGCAGAACGCTATACATTTGCGCGGCCTCTGGTGAATTCGGGACGTTTGTCAGTGCCTTGCACCTATGATCACTCGCCATTGAATGGTGCAGACGATCTTCCCGGAGGTCCTGTTACGTCCCGGGTGGGGTCTCCATGCAAAGACGCGCCGGTTGGTCATGGCTTCCTGCTTGATCAGCTTGGAAATGACTTTGCAATTTTGGCGATCAACACCGATGTCCCGAACAGCGTCGATATCGACGGGATCAACGTCAGAAGCGTATCCCTGAACACCACTGATGATCTTACTGGCGCTCTGGCGGAACGCTACCTTGGTTCGGAGAGCCAGGCGGTGTATCTCATCCGCCCTGATCAGCATGTCACGGCGCGCTGGCGTGAATACGACGAGGATGCACTGCGTTCAGCAGTCCGGAAAGCCTGCGGAAAGGAATAAGCCGATGCCCCTGATTACTGAACCCAACCTGTATTCACCGGATGATTTTTACGCAGACCTCATTGCCGCGCATGAAGGGTTGTCGGATGAGGAAAGCGAGGCGCTGAACTCTCGTCTCATCCTTATCCTGTCCAATCACATCGGAGAGCGGGAAACACTGAAACAGGCGCTGGAGGCTGCAAAGAAAAGCTGACCTCTTTTCGATTTGCCCGTCAATTTTCGCACAGAAACACCCCCGAGCCCGAGGGTAGGAAGGCACCGCCTTTCTGTATTTCCTGCGTAATCGGGCCTGTCGTCTTAGTTTGCGGACTGGCCCGAGTCCTATCTGTTCATACGTTCTGTTCGGGCGTTTTCATTCGCAAGCTCTTTAGCGTTTCAGCCATTGTCTGGCTCCAGCGATCTCGCAAGGAACTGTTTTTATTCCGCCGCAGGCCAAGAGATTTCAAAAACTCGAACCGTTTCGGATCGTCGCCTCCGAAAGACACTGCGACGCGAGGCCACCAGTAGTTCACCGAGTCCTGCATATGCTGGTCTTCGCCGTTTTCGATCAGCTTCGTCGCGCCTTCCAGGGCCAAATCGCCGTGGTGCGCTTCGTTTGGGGCAATCGAACGGAACGCTTCGGCCAGGGGTTGATAGGAAATCGTTGAGTACTCGGCCAATTGTTCAGCTACGGCTCGGCTCATGAGTAAGTTCATGATCACAGCGTCCGTCCAGCCCGAGAAAGGATAGTTGAATACGGCCAAACGCATGTCATGCTCGGAACGTGTCGCTCCGATATCCGCATCGCGGCCTAGCCGCGCCGTCCAGGGATGATGGTTGGCGTACCGGTCCGTGTCTGCTCCGAACTCTCCCATGATGTTCAGAACACGGTGTGCATGGTCCGTTTTCTCAAGCACGATCTTGGCCGCAGCGATACGTTCTTTGATCCCCGGCCCAAGATTTATGATGTCAGCAAAGCCTGCAGCCCCGGCCAGTTCGCTGTCTACAAAAGTTGCCATCAGTTTCATCAGCTCAGCGCGATAACGCGGCGGTACATTCGACGGGTTGGTCAGCACGCCACCTGCGGCAAGATAGCTGTCGAGGGTCATAGTGTCGGTCATGTCGGCCTCTCCTCTACTGATCATAATCCACGACCACGCGGTCTGTTACGGGATAGGCCTGGCAGCTCAGCACATAGCCTTTCTCAACTTCGTAGTCTTCAAGCGCGTGATTGGCGATCATCTCGACCTCTCCTTCCAGCACCTTGCAGCGACAGGTCGAACATACACCCGCCTTGCAGGCATAAGGAGCATCCATTGCATTTTCCAAAGCGGCATCCAGAATGGACAGGTTCTTGGGAATCGTCAGCGACTGCGTAGACCCATCCAGCGTAATGGATGCATTGGTCTGATTGTCTTTCCTGTCAGCATCCGCCGAACTTGTCTTGCGTTTTGCGCGACCCGGCTGAGCGCTGGCAAACAGTTCGAATTTGATCTGACTGTCATCAAGCCCGTGTTCGCGAAGGGCTGCGGCAATGCCCAGCATCATCGGCTCGGGGCCACAGATAAAGGCCGTGTCGACGTTGTCGATATCGACCCAGTGTTTGAACAATTCTGCGCATTTTTCCTGTGTGACCAACCCTGTGAAAAGGTCGATGTCCTGCGCATCGGTCTCAAGAATATGGATCACGTTGAAACGACCCATGTAGAGGTTCTTTAGGTCCTCCAGCTCTTCCCGGAACATGATAGTGTTGATGCCTTTATTGGCATAGATCAGCGTAAACTGTGATTGGGGTTCCCGCGCGAGGGTCGTTTTGAGGATCGACAAAACAGGTGTGACGCCCGAACCTCCGGCAAAACCAAGATACTTCTTTTCGGCGCTCGCATCGATCGGAGCGTGGAAACTGCCCATCGGCGGCATGGCCTGTACGATATCTCCGACGCTCAGTTCTGTGTTTGCCCAGCCTGAGAAAGCCCCGCCCTCGACCCGCTTGATGCCGACCTGCAATACGCCATCGTCTTTGCCCGCACAGATCGAGTAGGACCGGCGCAGTTCCTCGCCATCAAAATCGCGGCGGAATGTCAGGTATTGACCAGCGGTGAAATCAAATTCTTCCGCCGCACCGTTCACGGGCTCCAGCGTCAAAACCACCGCATCACGGATCGTTTTGTGGATATCGGTGACCTTCAGGTCGTGGAAACGTGCCATCCGGTGCTCCTCCTCAGATGCACTTGAAATAGTCGAAAGGTTCAAGACAGTCGGTACACCGCCAGTGCGCCTTGCACGGGGTCGAGCCGAACTGGCTGACCTTCTCAACCGCCTTGCTGCCGCAATGTGGGCAACGTTCCGGACCGCCCGCCGGTTGCGGCGGGGCGATGCCATATTCTTCAAGCCGTGCGCGGCCTTTTTCACTCAGCCAATCGGTCGTCCACGCGGGTGAGATACTGGTTTCGATCCGCAGATCCTTTATCCCGTGATCCCGCAGCGCCGTTTCGATGTCCATGCTGATTACGGACGTCGCCGGGCAGCCGGAATAGGTCGGTGTGACCGACACCTTCAACGTGCCACCATCCCAGCAGACATCGCGCACAATACCCAGATCAACCACTGAGATGACCGGAATTTCGGGGTCCGGAACGGCATCCAGCCATTCCCAGATCTTGTCTGTCGGCACCTGGTTCATTTTGGCTTACCAGCTTGCGCCGGGATAGGCGCGTTGCAGCCACTGCATCTGCGTCAGCAAGTGCCCCAGATGTTCAGTATGCATCTTCCCGTTGCGCCCGCCCTTGTGTGCAAATTCGCTTTCCGGGATCGTGAGCGTTGCATCCGCCAATACCCGCTGGACCAAAGCGTCAAACTCGGCGCGCAGATCGGCAGGGTTAGGCGCGATGCCTGCCTTTGCCATCTCGGCGTCGATCTCGTCGCTGGCGAACATCTCACCAACGTAAGGCCACAGGTAGTCCAGCGCCGCTTGCATCCGATCATGGCTTTCAGCTGTTCCGTCGCCCAATCCGACAACCGTATCGCTTGAGCGTTCCAGGTGATACGCAACCTCTTTGCTGGCCTTGGCCGCAATTGCTGCAACGCGTTCGTCTGACGATTTGATCAGACGCCCCAGCATGATCGAGTGCCACGCATCAAACAGGAACTGACGCATCATGGTCCGGCCGAAATCTTCGTTCGGAACCTCGACCATCAGAACGTTGCGGAAATCCCAAGCATCGCGCAGGAACGCCAGATCATCCGCGCTTTGGCCACCATCTACTTCACCGGCAAGGCCCAACCACATTTGGGTTTGGCCGATCAGGTCCAGCGCGGTGTTGGCCAGCGCGATATCTTCTTCGAGTACTGGCGCATGGCCGCACCACTCACTCACGCGATGACCAAGGATGAGCGTGTTGTCACCCATTCTCAGCAGAAACTGCAGGAAAGCTTCGTCTTGGGTCATCACATCGCCCCCACTTCGTCGGGGATGTCAAAAAATGTCGGGTGACGATACACCTTGCTTTCGCTGGGCTCATAGAGCGGGCCTTTGTCACTGGGTGACGAGGCCGAGATGTTGTTCGCTTCGACCACCCAGATCGATACGCCTTCGTTGCGGCGCGTATACACATCGCGCGCATTCTTGATCGCCATTTCCGCGTCTGGGGCGTGCAGCGAACCGACATGACGGTGGCTCATGCCATGCTGACCGCGGATAAAGATTTCCCATAGGGGCCATTCGTTTTTCATCGGGTTTCCTCCTCAGGTCAGGCTTATTCAGCGGCCAGATGGCGGGCACGTTTCTTCTTTGCGTGGGCCAGTAATCCATCACGGACCCACTGCCCGTCGTCCCAGGCCTTGTTCCGTGCGGTTAAACGATCCGTGTTGCATGGACCGTTGCCTTTGATGACATCAAAGAACTCGGACCAGTCCGGTTCCGAGAAATCGTAATGGCCGCGCTCTTCGTTCCATTTCAGGTCCGGGTCCGGGACGGTCAGCCCAAGGTATTCGGCCTGCGGCACCGTCTGATCGACGAATTTCTGACGAAGTTCGTCATTGGTGTTTATTTTGATCTTCCAAGCCATGGATTGAGCAGAATGCACCGAGTCCTTATCCGAAGGCCCGAACATCATCAGCGAAGGGTACCAAAAGCGGTTCAGGGCATCTTGTGCCATCTTCTTCTGCTCAGGCGTGCCCTCGGCCATCTTGCGAATGGCATCGTACCCCTGACGCTGGTGGAAGCTTTCTTCCTTGCAGATGCGGATCATGGCGCGTGAGTACGGCCCGTACGAGGTCCGCTGCAGCGGGACCTGGTTCATGATAGCGGCACCATCAACCAGCCAGCCAACTGCGCCGATATCGGCCCAGTTCAGTGTGGGGTAGTTGAAGATCGACGAGTATTTCATCCGACCGTCCAGCAGCATCTCGGTCAACTCGTCCCGGCTAACGCCCAGTGTTTCCGCTGCGCCATATAGGTAAAGCCCGTGCCCGGCCTCATCTTGCACCTTGGCCAGCAGGATCGCCTTGCGCTCCAACGTGGGTGCGCGGGTGATCCAGTTGCCCTCAGGCAATTGCCCTACAATCTCGGAATGAGCATGTTGACCAATCTGGCGGATCAGGGTCTTGCGATAACCTTGCGGCATCCAATCCTTCGGCTCAATCTTGATGTCCGCGTCAATCTTTGCCTGAAATTCGGCAAGCTTTTCGGGGTCATCATTCGTGGCCTCGGACTTAACCATTTGAGCGTACATCGTATTTCCTCCTCTCAGGCTGAGCCAGAATTGAACCAATGTGCGCGGTCAACTCTGTGATCTGCCTATCAAACCCGTTCCAAAATCAAAGCTGCGCCCTGCCCAACACCCACGCACATTGTGCACAGCGCATACCGCCCGCCTGTCCGGCGCAGTTGGTAGGCCGCAGTCAACACCAGTCGCGCCCCGGACATGCCAAGAGGGTGGCCAATGGCAATGGCACCGCCATTGGGGTTAACGTGTGGCGCGTCGTCCGGCAGACCCAATTCCCGAAGCGTCGCCAACCCCTGAGACGCAAATGCTTCGTTCAACTCTATCACATCCATCTGTTCAATAGTCAGTCCGGCCCGTGCCAATACCTTGCGACTGGCGGGAACAGGGCCAATTCCCATGATGCGCGGTTCGACACCGGCAACCGACATCCCCACGACCCGAGCAATCGGGGTAAGACCGTTCTTTTCCGCCGACGCTTCATTCGCCATCAAAATGGCTGCCGCACCGTCATTGACACCGGACGCATTTCCAGCCGTAACAGTCTTGTCCGGTCCGTTGACGCCCTTGAGACCCGACAGTTTTTCTGCCGTTGTTCCCGGTCGGGGGTATTCATCGGTGTCGATCACGATCGGATCGCCCTTGCGCTGCGGAACCGAGACCGGAGTGATTTCGTCCGCGAACAGACCCGCCTCATGCGCCGCTGCCCAACGGGCTTGGCTGCGTGCGGCAAAACTGTCCTGATCCGCGCGGCTGATGCCATAATCAGCGGCCACATTGTCAGCGGTTTGCGGCATCGAGTCGATGCCGTATTCCTGTTTCATCTTGGGGTTCACAAAACGCCAGCCAATGGTGGTATCGTAAACCGCGTTGCTGCGCATGAACGCAGACGTTGCCTTGGGCATCACGAAGGGCGCACGGGACATGCTTTCTACGCCACCTGCGATCGCCAGGTCATAGTCACCCGCCTTGATACCCCGAGCCACCATTCCAACCGCATCCATTCCGCTGGCGCACAGGCGGTTTATCGTGGTTCCCGGAACGTCAACGGGCAACCCGGCCAACAAGGCCGCCATCCTTGCCACGTTCCGGTTGCTTTCACCGGCCTGGTTCGCATCCCCATAAACAACATCGTCCACACTGGACCAATCAACTTGCGGATTCCGCTCTTTCAAAGCAGCAAGCGGAATGGCCGCCAGATCATCCGCGCGGACCGACGACAAAGCACCACCGTACCGACCAATCGGAGTGCGCGTCGCGTCGCAAATGAATGCATCCATGTGTGAATTCTCCCGTACGTTCACGTTCATTCATAGACCGTATGGTCGGTTTATAGAGTCGCGACTGATTCGAAGCAAGTGTCATGTTACCAGATGATGGTTAATTCGCCTAACTTCGTAACATGTAAAATGATCAGCTTGCCACGATGTTTTCCCGCACAAACCAAACCTGCGCTCTCCTCAACATCAGAAGGGAATCTTGTCAGAACCTAGCTACTCAGTTCTGTTTCCAGAGCTGCAAGTTCTGGCCGCGGCAACCTTTCCAAAAGCTTGGATACGGACTCGCGGCAGGCAGGACCATTCCAGTCAGTCGGCAGAAAATCCGCTGGCAAAACCGGATGCCGCAGTATGATGCGGCGCCAGTTATGGACGATAAGAACGCGCAGCATTGCCCTTTTCATCGGGTCATCCACCCCGGCCGGCGGCAACGACTCATCAATAGCGCAAGTTGTTTTCCAAAATTCATCATATGCGTGTTTCAACTGCTCTGGCCCGAACAAGTCTTGTAACCATTGGGGAACAGAAACCGCACTGGTTTCAAAACCCAACAAGTCTTCAAGATCGTCCGGCATTGGTCCCGACGCCATCGCCGTTGCGGGATTCAATGATACGTAGTCCCCTGTCAGCAACAGATCTGCGAGTTCCTTTCGGGATGAATCCGAGCTACTTGAAATTAGCACATGCCAGATTTCTGGCGAGCTTGCTTCGCGGGCATAAATTCGCGGCGCGGCAGTCGCGCTCTGATTACGGCCATATTCGGTAAGACGATGAACGCTTGCCCGTCCAACACGCGTACTTTCGATCCAGCCCTCTTTGCGCAATCGGTGCAATGCCACCCTGGTCGCTTCGGCCTTGATACCAACAAGACTTGTCAACGCCGTAATCAGTGACCCGCTTATTTGATCCGATTTGTTTTGCGCCAGATCGCCAAAAATCGTGACAAGCACCGACCACACCCGCAGGGAACCCTCGGACGTTAAATGACTGACACACGTGTCGAACCAGTCTGAGGCAGCGTCTTTCATGGGCCCAGTATAAGCGGGCCGGATTGAATTACCATCCGGCCCGTCATCATCAGTATGCCACCATTGTCAGCAGCTCGTATTCTGCAACCAGTTCATCATCCTGCTGGGTCAGGGTGACGTGCCAGCGCACTTCGCCATACTGATCGTTTCGTTTTGTCTTTGACTTGACGGTCAGGCGAACCTTGATGCTGTCCCCTGCCACGACGGGTTTCATGAAGCGCAACCCGTCCAAGCCCGTGTTGGCCAGGACCGGTCCTTCGTTCGGCTCGACAAACAAACCGGCTGCGAACGACAACAGAAGATATCCATGCGCGACACGACCCGGAAAGAACGGGTTGCGTTTCGCGGCGGCCTCGTCGGTGTGCGCATAGAATGTATCGCCGGTGAAGTCCGCGAAATGCTGGATGTCGTCGATCGTTATTGTTCGCGGCTCTGTATGGAGTGTCTCACCAATGGCCAGATCATTGAACCGGCGGGTAAACGGGTGGGCAGGACCCTTGATCTCGGTCGCGCCCGGAACCCATTTGGACCCAATCGCCGTCAACAGGTCGGGTGAACCCTGAGTGGCCGTGCGCTGCATGTAGTGTTTCACACCACGCACACCACCCATTTCCTCACCGCCACCAGCACGACCGGGACCACCATGAACCATATGCGGCAAGGGTGATCCGTGGCCGGTGGACTCTTTCATCGAGTCGCGGTTGTTGAAGTAAAGCCGCCCGTGAAAAGCCCCGGCACCCAATGCAAAACTGCGCGCCACGTCTGCGTCTCGGGTAATGACCGAAGCGACCAGAGAGCCCTGCCCCTTGTTCGCCAGCTCAATCGCGTGGTCCGTGTCCCGATAGCCCATGATGGTACTGACGGGGCCGAAGGCTTCGGTGTCATGAACGCGCTTTGCCGTATCGGGGTTAGCGCAATGGAACAGCATTGGCGGCAAGAAAGCCCCCTTGTCACCATCAGCGCCGTCAACGTCGAACACGTCCGGGTTGCCAAACACGCGCTCCGCCTCCTGGCCAATGATCGCCGCCTTTTCCAGTACGTCCCGTTTCTGGCTATTAGAGACCAAAGCACCCATGCGCGTGGTTTCAAGTTTCGGGTCACCAATGACTGTTTTTTCAAGCCGTGCGGAAAGGGCTTCGATCACCGCCTGCACATGGGTTTCGGGTGCGATTATCCGACGGATTGCGGTACATTTCTGACCCGCTTTCGTGGTCATCTCGCGCTGGACTTCCTTGACGAACAGGTCAAACTCAGGCGTTCCCGGCTCCGCATCAACGCCCAGAACCGAGCAATTAAGACTGTCCTGCTCCGCTACGAAACGCACGGAGTTTTCCAGAATGACAGGGTTAGAACGCAGTTTCAGCGCAGTATCAGCCGAGCCGGTAAAACTGACCACGTCCTGCATGGTCAGATGATCCAGCATATCACCCAGTCCACCTGAAACGAGTTGCAGCGCTCCGGTGGGTAGAATGCCTGACTCCAGCATCAGCCGCACGCACAGTTCCGTCACATAGCAGGAATTGGTCGCCGGTTTGACGATAGCCGGCACACCCGCCAGCAAGGTCGGAGCAAGCTTTTCCAACATGCCCCAAACCGGAAAGTTGAACGCGTTGATATGGACTGCCACACCACGCAGCGGTGTGCAGATGTGCTGACCCAGAAACGTACCATTGCGCGAAAGCTGCTCGACGTCACCATCCAGATAGACGTGACCATCCGGCATATCGCGTCGGCCTTTCGAGGCAAACACGAACATTGTGCCGATCCCGCCGTCGATATCGATCAGATGATCCGACTGTGTCGCGCCCGTATTGAAGGACAGGTCGTACATGACCTGTTTGTTCTGACCCAGATGCTGCGCCAGCGCTTTAAGCATCTTGGCGCGCTGGTGAAACGTCAACTTGCGCAACGCCGGTCCACCGACGTTACGCGCGTAGTCCAACATGCCCTGCACATCCAAACCGTTATTGCCAGCAGTGGCAATCACCTCGCCTGTCACGGCACTGGCAATATTGCGGGCCCCTTCACCCGGCGCGATCCACTCACCGGCCGCGAAACTTGAAATTTGCTGGATCGTCATGAGTCTCTCCTCAGTCCTGAGATGATCTTCGCGGCCCTATGCGCGCGGTCATCATAATCATTTTATCCACCGTATGGTCGGTCATTAAATTGACCGGCCTTTTCTTGCCTTGGCCACCTCAAACCTGCGCGGGTAGACGGGCGAACCCGCGAAATCGAATACGCCCTCCGCGTTTGGCTCCGTCGGTGATCTGATAATCTGGAAAGCGGTCCAAAAACCGGCTGACCGCAATCTTGCCCTCCATCCGGGCCAGAGTCAGACCGACGCACGTGTGCGGACCGCCGGCAAAAGCGTGGTGTTTGTTGGGACGGCGGTCCAACAGCATATCGTCGGGCCGGTCAAATTGCCGTGGGTCGCGGTTGGCGGCCCCTATGCACAGGTGAATATCCGTGCCCGCCGAAATGGTGAAACCGTGAAACGTTACATCTTCAGTAGTCAAACGGTTCCCAAACTGGTTCGGGCTTTCCAAGCGCAAGAACTCATCCACCGCCGTGGAGATCAGGTTGGGACTGCTCAGCAACTCGGTTCGTTTGTCGCAGTGCCGATCCAGCAGCTCCAGCGCGTTGCCGATTAGGTTCGTTGTGGTTTCGTGCCCTGCATTCAGGATGAAGATGCAGTTTTGATACAGCTCGACCTCAGTCAGACCACCATCCGAGTCATCCTGTATCAGCCGTGTCAGAACATCCGTCTCGGGGTTGCCGGGATTGGATCTTCGGTCATCAATGATATGCCGCAGGAACGCCTTGAATTCCGAGACTGCGCGGTTGCCCCACTCTTCCTGTTCCGGCGTCAGTTCCGGCTCCAACGCGCCGAGTATGGCAAGGGACCAATCCCGCAGGGGCCCGCGCTCGGATCTGGGAATACCCAACAGGTTGCCAATGATTTCAATCGGGATCGCTCCCGCGAAATCCTCAATCAACTCGACCGTACTCTTGGCCTGAATCTGGTCCAGCAAGCTATCGACAAGCGTGATCAAGCCCGGTTCCATCTGCGCCAAAGCGCGCGGATTCATCGCGCCGACCATCACCTTACGAACGCGGGTGTGCAGAGGCGGATCGTTGAACACCAGACTGTTGGTGTGGTGTTCGTATAGCGGACTGTCGACCCCGAACTTTGGGCCAAACACCGCCTTCTTGTCCGAAATGAACCGCGCCGTATCCCGGTAAACCAGATCCAGATCCTCGTAACGCGACAGGATAACCGAGCCATCGGGCTGAGGGCAAACCGGTGTCTCTTCGCGCAAGGCGGTATAGGCTGGATAAGGGTCTTCGTGAAACCCAACCGGAAGCGAAGTCAGTGAGAACATCAGTGACCCATCGCCCCCATATGCTCGGGCAGGACCAGTACCAGCCACGGTATCAGGACAATCAAAGCCAGGCGGAAGATATCGGCGATCCAGAACGGAGTAACACCTTTGAAGATCGTTCCGGTCGAAACATCCCCAACGACACCTTTCAGGATGAACACGTTCAGACCAACAGGTGGTGTGATCAGGCTGATCTCGGTCACGACAACAACCACGATGCCAAACCAGATCGGATCATAGCCCAGCGACGTCACCAGCGGGAAAAAGATCGGAACGGTCAGCAAGAGCATCGACAACGATTCAAACACGCAACCCAGGATGATGTAGATGCCCAGGATCATCAGGATCACCACGAAAGGTTCCACGTCATACGCCGTAACCAATGCGATCAGCGCCTCGGGCAAACCTGCAAGATTGATGAAGTTCGAAAAGATCTGAGCCCCGATCACAACCGAGAACAAGGCCGCAGCAGTATAGGTTGTTTCTTTCAGAACCTCGAAAGTCGAAGACAGGCTCAACCCGCCACGCGACAGAGCGATCAAGAAGGCCCCCATGGCTCCCATGCCGGCCGCTTCCGTCGGGCTGAACGTCAGGTTCAAAGGGTGGAAATCGAAGGCACCGTAAAGCCCACCTATGACCAAGAAGAACAGCAACAAAACCGCCCACACCGAACGCAACGCTGACAACCGTTCGCCCCAACCGTGTTTCTCACCGGCCGGGCCGGATTCTGGATTGCGCCAGACGGTCCAGCGGACGGCAAACAGGTACAGCAGGATGCCAAGCACACCGGGAATGATACCCGCGACAAACAGCTTGCCGATGGATGTTTCGGTTAACAGACCGTAGATAACAAGGATCACGGACGGTGGGATCAGAATACCCAGCGTACCTCCGGCAGCTATTGACGCAGTTGAAAGCTCATCCGAATACCGATAGCGGCGCATTTCCGGCATGGCGACTTTGGACATCGTTGCAGCCGTTGCCAGAGACGAGCCGCAGATGGCCGAGAACCCACCACAGGCTGCGACCGTAGCCATCGCGATCCCACCTTTGAAATGCCCCAGAAAAGCGTTCGATACGGCGTAAAGTTCGCGGGCAAGCCCGCCCTTGTTCACGAACAATCCCATCAGGATAAACAGCGGAATAACAGAAAGCCCGTAGTCTTGCGCTGTGTCGGTGATCTGGCGGCCTACCATGGACATTGCTGCCTTTAAGCCGCGCTCCGAGAAAATGCTGTCGCCACGCTCATATGCAAAACCCAGCGTCCCGACGAGGCCCATTGCGAAAACAATCGGCAAGCGCAGAAGCACGAGAACTAGAACAAGGGCAAAACCGATCAGCGCGGCAGTCATTGGTGGTGCTCCGACAAAGTGTGGGGGGCGAAGATATACAGAAGGCCGGTCACAATCATCGCGACCGCCGTGATTGCGGTGGACGCAGCGATGAACCAGCCGACATAGAAAACGGGGATCGCCAAATACTCGGTAACGTCACCGTAGTCCCGCGCCCGTTCAGCCAGAACCCAGACCCTTTGAATGGGCCAAAAAAGAATGATGCCCGAGATCAGATAGACAACTGCATCCCGTGCACGGCTTAGACGAAGTCGGGAAAACACTCCATCCGTTAGGTCGACCGCAATTTGGCCCTTACCAGCTGAGATCATCGGCAGAACCGAGAAAACGAGGATCGCCATTAGAATGCGCGTCAGCTCGGTCGCCGCTTCGATCGGCGCGTTGAACACGGACCGAAGGATAACGTCACAAAACGTCATGACCATAAGGATAAACAGCGCCACACAAGCCAGCAGCGTTGGAAAAACACTAATGCGGCGCGCAAGTGTTACGAGAGATTGCATTTTGAGTCCCCGTCGGAGCGAAAGGGTTGGCGGTTTGATACCGCCACCCGGGCCGCGTTATTGCGCGGCCATTTCCTGTACGATCATGTCGTATGCGGCCTGAGCGTCGATGCCAGCTCCGTTGACTTCTTCAATGACCTTGGTGCGCACATCGACGGCGATCGCATTGAACTTTTCAAGGTCTTCCGCAGATGCCGTGTTGATTGCATTGCCTTCCGTGCCTTCAGTTTCTTCGCGACCAATCGTATCAATCTCATCCCAGATTTTCCCGATTTCGCGGCTCAACGGCTCTCCGAAAACATTCTCTTCCAGCGCCTGCTGAAGATCGGCAGGCAGATCGGCAAAAGTATCCTCGTTCATGATAAAGGCAAAGGACCCGCGATATAGGCCGCCCGGAACTTCGTAAACGTTCTGCGCCACTTCGGTCAGTTTAAAGCCTTTGCGGGATTCAAATGGCATCACAACACCATCTGCCGCCTTCGAAGCCAGAGTTTCGTACACCTTCGGGGCCGGTACCTGGATACCTGTTGCACCCAGCGCCGTACCGACATCACCTCCAACGCCGCCAGGAATGCGAACCTTCAGCCCCGATACCTCGTCCAATGAGGTTACCGCGTTGCTGGTATGCAATTGGGCCGGACCGTGGGTGTGCAGGGCAATAACTTTCACACCGCGATGCTCATCTGCTTCTTTGAGGTACTTCTCATAAGCACGCCAATAGGCAACCGATGCCGCCTCGGCCGACCCCTCGAAACCGGGCAATTCGATCAGTTTAGTGGTCACGAAACGACCCGGCTGGTAGCCATGAAAGATGATCGAAGCGTCCGCCGCGCCATCCATGATCAGATCCATCTGCGCAGGCGGCGGTGCAATGCCAAGCTTCAATTCGGCCGTGACCTGTCCATCTGTGGCCTCTTCCACCATCTCGACGAATTTCGGCCACATCTTGGCGTTGATGCCGTGGGTTGGTGGTGCCCAGCTGGAAATGGTCAGCGTGTAGTCAGCGGCAAAAACCGCAGAACCAGTCAACGCCAGTGTCGCACCGGCCAGAAGCGAAGTGAGTTTTGTAAACTTAGCCATTGGATCCTCCCTGATTATGGCAATTTGAGTTCAAAGCCCATGAACCGGGCTTAAATGCAGTAAGTGAGTTGAGCGCCTTAACAGTCTCCTCGCGCAACCCTCCATGAGCCAGGACTTTCAGCATCTACAATATCCATCATTGCACGAGACACCTTATCACCGATTTCATTTTGGTAATTCACTGGTCCCCCGCGCCAGCGTGGAAAACCGTAGCCATGAACCTGAACCATATCCACAGCTTCGGCGTTTTCGGCGACGCCTTCTTCAATGATCAGGCGCCCCTCATTGGCCAACACAGCCAGCATGCGAGAAGATATATCCTCTGCCGAGAAGACCCGGCGGGTTATACCCTGTTCCGCAGAATAATCTTCGATCAAAGCCTCAACTTCGGGATCTCGGATCGGTGTCCGGTCCCCTTTTTCGTATCGATACCAACCTTTGCCTGCACGCTGGCCAAATCGCTCCATCTCGCACAATTGGTCCGCGATGGGGACATAACGTTCGTTCGGATCGCGCGTGGTCGCGTTGCGTTTGCGATTGGCCCAAGCGATCTGTAGCCCGGTCAGATCCTGCAGCTCATACGGCCCCATTGGCATTCCGAAGTCCCGCATCGCCTGATCTATTTGGTAAGGCAGCGCCCCGTCTGCCAGCAGATAGTCTGCCTCACGCCGATAGGCGGACAGCATTCGGTTTCCGATGAACCCGTCGCAAATGCCCGACAGAACCGACACCTTACGCAACCTCTTGCCAAGCGCAAATCCGGTGGCCACGACTTCGGGTGCCGTGTGCGGGGTATGCACGATCTCAAGCAGCTTCATGACGTGGGCCGGACTGAAGAAATGCAAACCGATGCAACGCGCTTGATTCTCAATGCCTGCGAATATTTCGACTGGGTCGAGGTAAGAGGTGTTGGTAGCAAGAATGGCATTGGCGTCCATATTCTGCGCCAGTTCTGCAAAGACCTGCTGCTTCACCGTCATATCCTCGAACACCGCTTCGATCGCCAATTGTGCGTCGGCTGCATCGGCATAGCTGTCAACGGCGCGAAACCGGGACAAGCCATTCTGCAATTCGGACTCGGTCATCTTTCCGCGTTTGACCGCACCCTTCAGCAAGCCTTCAACCCGATCGCGGGCCGCTGATGCGGCTTCAGTGTCGCGTTCGATTAACGTGACAGACAAACCGCTGCTCAAGGCAGCGGTGGCGATCCCAGCACCCATCAAACCACCGCCAACAACGGCTAAGCGACGGATTTCACGCGCATCGATGTCTTTGATCAATGACGGTTTGGACACGACTCGTTCGGCGAAGAATGCGTACCGTAAAGCCCGGCTCTCCGCACTATCGCGCAGCGCCAGGTGAAGGGCGCGCTCTTTCGGTTGTGCTTCGGGAAACGGCTCAGTGGCCCAGCTTAGCGCGGTTAGGACTTCCAGCGGCGCCTGTTGTCCTTTGGCGCGCTTTTTCAATGCCTCGCCAGAGGTTTCAATTAGATCAGGCGCGAATTCGGGAACAGGGCGCTGACTAACCGGCACCGGGCGTTCCGGCAAGTCAGCAACAAAGCTATCAACCGCGGCTTCAACATCTTCAGCCACCAGATCGACGCCGCCTAGCTGCTGGATAGCCTCAGCCCTTAGAACTTTGCCTGTGCAGGCCATGTCAATCGCTGCTTCCATCCCCACAAGGCGCGGCAGACGTTGCGTTCCACCCGCACCCGGGATCAGCCCCACTTTGACTTCCGGCAATCCAAATCCAGTGCCTGGTGCCGCAATCCGCCATGCGCATGCCATAGCCACTTCGAAACCGCCACCCAGAACGTTTCCGTGCATGCAGGCGACAAACGGAACTTCACTGTCCTCAATCAGCTGAAGGACGTCGGGCAAATGCGGCTCGACCGGTGCCCTATCGAACTCGGTCATATCAGCGCCAGCGACAAAAGTTTTACCAGCGCATCGCAACACCGCTACTCGCGCGCCTTGAACGGCAGCAACTGCGTCCGCCAATCCCTGTCGAACACCAATCGACGTTGCATTCACTGGCGGATTGTCGATGGTCACCCACGCAACATCGCCTTTAAATTCAACAGCCACAAGTGACGTATGCGACATTGCCATGCCCTTAAAACGGTTCAGATTCGAAACTCGTATATATATTGACCAACCGTTCGGTTAATGCAATGATTAAATTATAACGACATCAGGTAGAACGGTTATGAGCGATACGATTCTTGTGGAAGATCACGGAAACTGGGTTGAAATCACCCTGAATCGTCCCGACAAGCTGAATTCCTTCAACGATGAGATGCACAAAGCGCTTCAGGATGCGCTGATATCCGCACGCGACAACGGTGCGCGCGCGATCTTGTTAACAGGCGCAGGGCGTGGCTTTTGCGCCGGGCAGGATCTTGGCGACCGTGACCCATCAAAAATGGACAGCCCTCCTGATCTGGGTAAGACCGTAAGGACCTATTATGCGCCATTGGTGCGTTTGATCCGCTCACTGAACTTCCCGGTCATTTGTGCCGTTAATGGGGTTGCCGCCGGTGCTGGAGCCAATCTGGCATTGGCCTGCGATATGGTGTTGGCCGGTGAGAGTGCCAAATTCATTCAGAGTTTCGCCAAGGTCGGCCTGATCCCTGACACTGGTGGCAGCTGGCACCTGCCTCGCCTGCTGGGTGAGGCACGAGCCAAAGGGCTGGCGTTAACGGCCAAACCCTTGCCCGCGAAGCAAGCGGAAGACTGGGGCTTGATCTGGAAAGCGCTGCCAGATGAGCAATTGCTGACCCAGGCCCGTACTTTGGCAAGTCAATTCGCCGAAGGTCCGACCCTTGGGTTGGGCAAGACCAAACAGTGCATTCAGGCTGCTGCGACCACCACCCTTTCGGATCATCTTGAAATCGAAGCTGACGCTATGAAAATCTGTGGGGAAAGCGCGGATTATGCCGAAGGCGTATCCAGCTTCCTTGAAAAACGCGCGCCACGGTTTCAGGGAAAATGACGATGACCCCGAAAGAACGCGCCGCCAAATCAGCCGCTGTGATGTGGGCCAATGACGAAGCCAGCAAGTGGTTCGGTATGGACCTTGTCGATGTCGACGAAGGTCGCGCCGTTCTGGCGCTGACTGTCGCGCCTCATCATTGCAACGGGCACGGTATCTGCCATGGCGGTGTCACGCACGCCCTCGCAGACAGCGCCTTTGCCTTTGCCTGCAACAGCCGAAACGTGGCGACCGTCGGACAACACACGATGATGAGTTATCTCGCACCCGCAAAACGAGGTGACCATCTGACTGCGACGGCCACCGAAACCGCCGTGGCGGGTCGCAGCGGGGTCTATGATGTGCGCATCACCAATCAGGACAACATCACTATCGCCGAATTCCGCGGAATGTCCCGTGCAATCGGCGGTCAGAATTTTGACGAATAGAACGACGCAGGAGGAGCAACGCAATGGATGACATGTCCCCGAACAAAGGCGAATTGGACCCGATAGAAATCGCCTCGATTGATGAAATCCGAGCGACTCAGCTTGAACGCCTGAAATGGTCGCTGCGGCACGCGTATGAAAACGTGTCGATGTACAAGCAGCGCTTTGACGAAGCTGGCGTGCATCCCGATGACCTCCAACAGCTCAGTGATCTGTCCAAGTTTCCGTTCACGTACAAAAACGATCTGCGCGACAACTACCCCTTTGGTCTGTTTGCAGTACCACGGAGTGAGTTGATCCGGCTGCATGCGTCATCAGGCACGACCGGTAAACCGACAGTGGTGGGCTATACCAAGGGCGACATCGACAATTGGGCAGATCTGGTCGCGCGTTCGCTGCGCGCGGCAGGGTTGCGAAAGGGCGATATGGTCCACAACGCCTATGGCTATGGCCTGTTTACTGGCGGCCTAGGCGCGCATTACGGGATCGAACGCCTGGGCGCGACCGTTGTACCGATGAGCGGGGGTCAAACCGAAAAGCAAGTCGGCTTGATATCGGACTTCCAACCCGATGGGATCATGGTGACCCCGTCCTACATGCTCAATATCCTTGAACAGTTTCACAAAGTGGGGCTCGATCCCAGAAAAAGCTCTCTCAAGGTCGGGATTTTTGGCGCTGAGCCTTGGACAGACGCCATGCGTGCTGAAGTCGAAGCTGCGTTCGATATGCATGCTGTCGACATCTATGGCCTTTCTGAAATCATGGGCCCCGGCGTCGCAAGCGAATGCGTCGAAACGAAGGATGGCCCTGTGATATGGGAGGATCACTTCCTTCCGGAGATCATCGACCCCGCCACTGGCGAAGTTCTACCGGACGGCCAAACGGGCGAGCTTGTGTTTACGACCTTGACCAAAGAAGGTTTGCCCATGATCCGCTACCGCACGCGCGATCTGACCTGCCTGCTGCCCGGCACCGCGCGTTCCATGCGACGGATGGCAAAAATAACCGGCCGTAGTGACGACATGATGATCTTGCGGGGTGTAAATGTTTTCCCGAGCCAGATCGAAGAGCAGGTCATGGCGACCGGCGGGCTGGCACCCTACTATCAGATCGAGCTTTACAAGTCCGGTCGCATGGATGCGATGCGGGTGTTTGTCGAAGCGTCGACAGACTCGACCGACGAGATGTCCAAAACGGCCGCAGCCCGAATGCTGACCAAGCGCATCAAGGACATGGTTGGCGTTTCAACGGAAATTGTTGTAGGTGATCCAGGCGACGTCGAACGCTCTCAGGGCAAGGCGAAGCGCGTCATTGACAACCGCGATAAGGATTGAACCGTGGCACGGACAATTGCCAAAGACCACGACCAGAAGCGGGAACAGATTCTCACTCGAGCTGCGAAAATCTTTGCAGACCAAGGGTTTGACCGCGCCTCCATGACGCTGCTGGCAAAAGAATGCGGGATCTCCAAGGCGAACATTTACCATTACTACGATAGTAAGGATGCCATCCTGTATGACATCCTTGAAACCTATCTTCGTGAGCTGCGCGACCGCATTTGCAATGTGGATTTTGACGGGCTGGGACCAGAAGAAAAACTGCGAAAAGCCGTACGCGAAATCCTCTTTGCGTACCAAGGCGCCGATGACGAACACCGGGTCCAAATCAGCGGTATGAATGCTTTGACGGACGAGCAGCAAAAGAAACTGCGCGAGTATCAGCTTGATATGGTCAACTTCATCCGCGAGATTCTGAGGGAGTTGGCACCTGAGACCCTGGGGGCGGACAAAATTAAGCTGCGTGGCGCCACGATGTCCGTCTTTGGGATGCTGAACTGGTACTATATGTGGAACACCGGCGCGGGAACCAAGGCGCGCGAAGACTATGCCAATCTGGTCTGCACGTTGACTGTCCACGGGATACAAAAGCTTTAAGCGGGAAGCCGTCTTCTGCCGCTACAAGTTATCAATTGCTTCAGTGAAAATGCTGCATCCGGGACAGTGGTTTTGAACAGCCGTATACGATGGGACCCGAGATTGGAAATGTACATTTTGTTAAGCCAAGATCATATCAGCTTTCGACAGCCGGTTTGCATCAGACAATTGCTGAGGTTCGCGGCCAGCGTAAGCGCAGCCGGTCGTAGCTTTTTTTCATGCCAAAACCGCGGCCATTGATCGATAAGGGGGTAAAGGAATGGGTGGTTTTTACGCTTTTGATGGTGTCGTCCCTGTCGTTGCGCCGTCGACGTTTGTGCATCCGGATGCCGTTGTCATCGGAGACGTGATCATAGCAGAGGGCTGCTATATCGGTCCGGCTGCCGTTCTTCGGGGTGACTTTGGGCGGATTGTCATTGGAGAAGGCGCCAATATTCAGGAAACCTGCGTGTTGCACAGTTTTCCAGGGCGAGATGTGGTCGTTGAACGGTTCGGCCATGTCGGGCACGGGGCCGTTCTGCACGGGTGCCATCTGGAAGAAAACGTTCTGATCGGAATGAACAGCGTCATCATGGACGAGGGGCGGATCGGACAGGAGTGCATTGTCGGCGCGCTCAGCTTTGTGAAAGCAAAATCCGTCTTTGAACCACGGCAGATGATCGCAGGCTCACCCGCGCGGGTCTTGCGACCTTTGACAGAGGCCGAAATCGACTGGAAGACCCGTGGGACTGGTGTTTATCAGGACCTTGCGCGCCGGGCAGCGGATGAGGTTGTTCCAGTTGATCCGTTGCGCAACGTCGAGCCGGACCGACGGCGTGTGCGCGTGCCGGAATTTGACCCATTGGTGTTGGACAGATTGGCGAGCCAGAAAACAGATTGAAGCGCTGTGCTATGTACGCGTGGGAATGCCAAAGCAGCCCACTTGGGCGATGCTACATCAGTCAGACCTAGGTTATGCTGACACCGCTCCCCTTTGGCGCAATAGAACACCCTTTGTCCCTACCCAAGATAGTCACGTAGGCTGGGTGGCGGATTGTCGAAAAGGTCCGATGTTGGCGCAGGCGGATGCGCGTGATTTTCGGCCACAAGAATTGTCTCTTGAGTGATACGGCGGGCGTCTTGCGGGTCATGGCTGACCATCAACAAAGTGGTTCCGGTCTCAGCCAGCAACCCGGCTACAAGATCGAGCATCTCAGCTTTCAGTGCAGGCCCCAAAGCCGCGAATGGTTCATCCAGCAGTAATAGCTGACGACGTTGCACAAGGACCCGGGCCAGTGCCACCCGGCTTTGTTGACCGCCGGACAGCTCCGCAGGTTTTCTTCCACCCAGTCCGCTTAAGGAAACACGATCCAAAGCGTTCTGAACCTCTGCTTGTTCCTCGGTTGAAAGACGCCCATTTGGACGCAGACCGAGTGCGATATTCTGTTCGACCGTCAGATGGGGAAAGAGATTTCCGTCCTGAAACAGCATCGCCACCGGACGTTTGCCGGGGGATAGGTTGGATATCAGTTCTCCGTCCCAAAAAATTTGCCCGCGCGTCAGATCGCGGAACCCTGCGATTGCCTCAATCAGCGTCGACTTGCCTGCCCCTGATGGGCCGACAATGGCCACGCTTGCACCCGTCTCAACACTGAAATCTGCCTGCAACGAAAAGCTTCCGTTTTGGACAACGCAGTTGTCAAGTTTCAGCATGATGCCGCCCTCCGCGATCCAAAAGCCAGAATGCACCCATCGACAGCAGTAAAAGCAACAACGCCGCTCCGGCGGCTGCTTGCATCTGGTACGCGCCCATCAGCCTGTAGATCTGCAACGGAAGCGTTGCGATCTGTGGATCGGCAAATAACGCAATCACACCAAGATCACCCATTGACAAAGCAGCCGACAGGCCAGCGGCAAACCGGATTTGCGGCCGCATGCGGGGAAGCAGAACAAGAGTGAAGAAGGTCTTTTTGTTCATGTCCAGCGAAAGGGCCAGTCGCCCGTGCCGCGTCACCACTTCCCGAGCGGCTGGCACCAGAATACGCAGGCCGAATGGCAGCGCCATAACCGCGTTTACCAGCGCCGTCACTGGCAGCGCCAGCGTGGACGGGTTCGCCACCGGGTGAATAAGGATGAAAAGACCTGTACCAATAACCAACGGCGAAGCCGCCAGCCCCAAAATCCCGCTAAGCTCGACTATTCCATAGCGTCCGGCAGCAACAGCGAAGGCCATCGGCAGCGCCAGCGTCAGAAACACGACCGTACTGACGCAGGCGACAAGCACCGAGGTCAGCGCGGCGCGAAGAACCTGGATCGGCATCTCAAACAGGCCAGCTAGACCTGAGATTAAAACGGCAGCCAGAGGCAGAAAAAGAAACGCAGCTGCCGCAAAGATCCAAAACGCATCGCGTACGGGGGCACCACCGTCCCAGCGACGGATGGCACGGTCCAGACCTGCGCCGAAACCGTCACGCTGCGAAAACCTTAACGCGGCCAAAGCGGCGGCAACCGTCAAGGCAAGTTGCAAGGCCGACAACAGTGCGGCACGGCCAAGGTCAAAATCATATGTAAAGGCTTGATAGATAGCGAGTTCAAGTGTCGTTGCCCGGGGTCCTCCGCCGAGGGTCAGCGCCACCGCAAAACTCGTCAGGCAGATCGCGAAGATCACGGCAAGAACACCGGGCAAAATGCGCCTCAGCATGGGAAGCTCGATCAGACGGAACATGGTGCCACCGTCGCAGCCCAGTTGCGCGGCCAAACGAAATCGTTCAGCAGGGATTTCTTGCCACGCCTGCAGGATCAGACGCGTGGCCAGCGGCAGATTGAAAAACACATGGGCCAGCACCACCCCGTGTAACCCATATATACGTAACGGAGGCAACCCAACCAGCCCCAAGACATCCGATATCCAGCCGGCACGCCCAAAGACCTGCAGCAGCCCAAGGATCGCCACGATGACCGGCAGGATGAACGGAGCACCCAGCAAGGTAATAAGAACCCGCCGCCCGCGAAACCGGCGTCGGGCAAGCGCCCGCGCAACCGGGATTGCAAGTGCCGCGCTGAACACCGCGGACAATACCGCCTGGACCGACGTAAACCGCAACGCGGACCAGTCAGCGGGGCCGAAACCGCCCGCCGTTTCTGCACGCAGGGCCACTGCGGCAAGGGTGCCAAGGATGAGCGCGGCAACAAGCCCGGCCGCGCCAACACCCGGCCATGTGCTTACTGGCTGAGCGCGCCCAACCATTCCGTAAGCGCCTCATCCCGCACAGAAGCCGCCTCATCAGCGCTGAAAAGCAGGGATTTTTCCGGAGTGATCAATGCGTCAAAGCCGTCTGGCAATCCCGTCGAGGGGATTACAGCCGGATACATCCAGTTCGTGGTTGGAATGATTTGCTGGAAAGTGTCTGAGACCATGAATCGCAGAAACTGGTCCGACAGTTCAGGTTGATCGGTTCCGGCCAGTTTCGCAGCAACCTCAACCTGCATGTAGTGGCCTTCGTCGAAGGCCGCCGCGGCCTTACTGTCATCCTCTTCTGCGATCAGGTGATAGGCGGGCGACGTGGTGTAGCTGAGGACCATGTCGGCTTCGCCGTCCAGAAACAGACCATAAGCCTCGGACCAGCCTTTGGTAACGGTCACGATATTGTCGGCAAGTCCGGCCCAGATTTCGGGTGCATCATCCCCGTAGGCCGCCTTGACCCACAACAGCAGCCCCAGACCCGGTGTCGATGAACGTGGATCTTGTATGATGATCTTGGCCTCACTATCGGCCAGATCGCGGAAACTGGCCGGTGCCGGCGCATCCGCATTATGTACAAACGCGAAATAGCCCCAATCGTAAGGTACGAACACGTCATCCGCCCATTCGATCGGCAAATCGTATTCGGCACGTACTGAACTGGGCGCAAACAACCCGGTTTCCTTCGCCGCTGCGATCAGGTTGGTGTCCAACCCAAGTACCACATCGGCGTCCGAGTTCGCACCCTCAAGCCGAACACGCGACAACAGCGCCGCGCCGTCTTCGACGCCGACAAGGTTCAGGTCGCAGTCGCATTGGGCTTCGAAAGCTTCTTCTACTTTCGGCCCCGGACCCCAATCCGAGACAAAACTGTCATAGGTATAAACGGTCAGCTGAGGTGTATCGGCCGCCATAGCCGAAGTTGCGCTCAGAATTCCCGCAGCAATCATCAGATGTTTCATATCATCCTCCATTGCGGCGAGAGGGCAAGGATGGATGAAACCGTAACCTTCCCTCCGCCGGTTCTAGCCGGTTCAGGTTCTACGGGTTCGTTAAAGACGTCTCAGCACGGCAGACCGCGCACCCCGAGGTAGGCTTGTAGTTAGGGCGAAACAGAGCAAAAGACAACCAGATTGGCGTGCTTACTTTAAATAAAGCTGGTGCAAAGGCGACCAGTCCCAAGTTTCGCCACCCGTTCGATCGAGGTTCAAGCGCTTGGCAAACGGCCCCTATCCGTTGGCCCGATCCGCGCCTGCTGCATTTGGGCGGTAATAGTCGCGATACCATTTCACGAATTCTGCAACGCCCTCCTCCACCGACGTTTTGGGCTGATACCCGGTCAAATCCCTGAGCAGCGATGCATCCGCCCAAGTCGCGGGCACATCACCGGGTTGCATCGGCAGCATATTTTTCTTTGCCTCAATGCCAGTGGCCGCTTCAATGGCCTTAATAAACGCAGTCAGATGGACGGAATCGTTGTTGCCGATATTCACCACCCGATAAGGGGCAACGGGCGACAGGCTGTCCCCTTCCGGTATCAGCCCATCCACGGGGCGCTTGGGGATCGCATCCATCAACAGTCGGATTGCCTCAATCAAATCTTCGACATAGGTAAAATCACGCTTCATATCGCCATGGTTGTACACGTCGATCGGACGGCCCGCGAGGATCGCCTTGGTGAACTTGAACAGCGCCATGTCCGGACGTCCCCAGGGGCCATAGACGGTAAAAAAACGGAACATGGTGACTGGCAGATCGAACAGATGCGCATAAGAATGCGCCATGCTCTCGGTCGATTTCTTGGTCGCGGCGTAAAACGACATCTGGTGATCCGCGCGCTGTGTTTCCTTGTAGGGCATCTCGGTATTGGCCCCAAAGGCCGAAGACGTGGAAGCCAGCAGCATATGTTTCGGAGGATAAGCACGCGCCGCTTCGAGAATTTCGAATGTTCCGATCAGGTTGCTTTCCAAATAAGAACGCGGATTTTCGATCGAATAGCGTACACCCGCCTGCGCCGCGAGGTGGATGACATAGTCAAACCCGTGATCCCTGAACAGATCCATCAGCAAACCGGGGGTTTCAACTTTGCCAATCACCGGAGTGAAGTTTTCACCATCAGGCTCACGGGACAGCATGTCATGGCGGGCCTCTTTCAGAGAAACATCATAATAGTCGTTCAGGTCATCCAGACCCACCACTCGGAAGCCATGCGCCAGCAGCAGCTTACTCAGGTGAAAGCCGATAAAACCGGCCGAACCGGTGATAAGAACACTCTGCATGCCACAGTTCCCACGATAGGCGAAAATCCGGCCCTATTTAGAGCCAGAACAACAGGATTTTCCACCATAGAGATTGCGATGGTCATCAAATTCGCCATCCTCTCGAATAGTTTGACGTTGCTTTGCCACAAAATTGCGCTGGTTCCGGAAAGGGACCAATTGGCAGCAAGAGATACCACGACGTCAGAGACGTGAGTTGCGCATTTCTTCGGACTTGAGAAAGCAAATGTTAATTCGTGGCCGCTAATCACCTTCGAAGTGCCTGTTGTCTCTGGCACGCATTCGGAAGCGAGCGGTCTAAGATGAGCAAACCTGTTAGAACTTATGAATTAACGCAGTCAGAAGCGTCCGGCGACACTGGGCCGATGGTCGAGTTTCTGCAAATCGGGGCGATCCAACCGGTCTCGATTGATTGCTCGGACCTGAGGCACATTCCGACCCGCTGCCTGCAAATCCTGCTTGCTGCTCGCCGCCATTGGGCGGAGGCCGAACAAAGCTTCATTCTTACAGGCGTCGGCGATGAATGCCGACATGCGCTGCGCACCCTTGGCGTAAGCGAAACGACATTTCAATTCGAGGGCATCTGATGAAAACCAAAGTACTTGCGATTGACGACTCCAGAACCATCCGTTCCTTGCTGAGCGAGACGCTTTCTGAGGCCGGTTTCGAGGTCATCACCGCTGAAGATGGTCAAGAAGGTGTAGAGACCTTTGCAAAAACAAAGCCGGATGTCGTGATCACGGACATAAACATGCCTCGAATGGACGGATACGGTGTGATCGAAACGTTGCGCGGCAAGAAAATCGCAACGCGGGTTCCGATTCTTGTGCTCACTACCGAAAGCTCGGCTGAGGTGAAAGCCCGTGTGAGGGGCGCAGGCGCAACAGGCTGGATTGGTAAACCCTTCGATGACGAATCTCTGATCTTTGCCATCAAACGTGTGGCAGGAATGGCGGGTTAACATGAGCAGTTCAATTCAAGACACGTTTTTTGAAGAATGCGAAGAACTCCTCGAAGCGATTGATGAGGGTCTTACAGCCATTGATGACGGAAATTGGGACGGAGAGACGGTGAACGCCGTTTTTCGCGCCGTTCATTCCATCAAGGGCGGGGCCGGCGCCTTTGGGCTCGATAAGCTGGTGGGGTTTGCCCACACGTTTGAAACCGTGTTCGACGGCCTGCGCTCGGAAAACCAGAAGCTCGATGGGAAACTGGCGCAACTGCTTTTACGGGCCAGCGATAATTTATCCGATCTGGTGGTCGAAGCGCGGGGCGGCAAGCCTGCAGATCCGGAAACACACGGTGCAGTGACAAACGAGCTGCAAGCTTACCTCGAAGCTGAAGGGCTTGGCGAAGAAGTTGACCTGTCGGATTTTCAACCGATGGTGCTGGACCTTGGTTTTACAGACGATCAGCCAAGCCAAGCCTCATTTTTAATCCGTTTCCGTCCGCATGCGACATTATACGACAGCGGTAATGAGCCGCTCTTTCTGTTCCAGGCATTGGCCGAATTGGGCGAGATCGACGTCACTTTGGACGAAAGCCGGCTGCCAAAGCTGGAATCATTTGACCATGAAGAAGCATATCTTTCATGGGAGATCAGACTCACAACAGACAAGTCCGAGGCCGTCGTCGATTCTGTTTTCGAGTTTGTCCACGGCCTGTGCGATCTGGAAATCTCAGAAGAAGTCGCCGGATCAAAAGAAGACCCGGGTTTAGATACTTCTGTTGATGCATCATCTGTCAAGGACAATTCCTCGGAACACACCAAACAGTCGTCGAACACTTCAACGCCCAACGCCAAGGCTTCTGCGAAACCGGACGCCAAGGCTGCCAATTCGACGCTCCGGGTGGATCTTGAACGGGTGGATCGGCTTATCAATACTGTCGGAGAGTTGATTATCAATCACTCGATGCTTGCGCAGCAAATTCACAACCTGGATGTAGACGACTTACGCGCGGTAGAAAACGAACTTGAAGCTTTCAAATCGCTGGCGCGGGAAATTCAGGAATGCGTTATGGCCATCCGTGCGCAACCTGTGAAACCCTTGTTTCAGCGCATGGCCAGAATTGTGCGCGAGGCTTCAGCGGCGACCGGTAAAGTAACGCGGCTAGTAACAGAAGGTGACGCCACCGAGGTGGACAAAACCGTAATCGAGCGTCTGACGGACCCGATGACCCACATCCTCCGCAATGCAGTGGATCATGGCATCGAAAAACCCGAGGCAAGGCTAGCCGCAGGTAAATCCGAGGATGGTGAAATTCGCCTGACGGCGTCGCACCGGTCCGGAAGCGTTTCCATAGAGATCAGAGACGATGGAGCGGGCTTAAACCGCGAGAAAATCCGGGAAATAGCCGTTGAGAAGAATCTTATTCCCAGAGACGCCGATCTTTCCGACAGCGAGATAGACAGCCTGTTATTTCTGCCGGGATTTTCTACTGCTTCAGAGGTTTCAAATTTATCCGGGCGCGGTGTTGGGATGGATGTTGTGCGAAACTCTGTCATGGCGCTTGGCGGTCGCATCACCATTTCGTCGACACCTGGTGCGGGCACGGTCTTTACCATCATTTTACCACTAACGATGGCGGTGATGGATGGGATGGTGGTGTCCGTTGCGGATCAAACGATGGTTGTTCCCATAACCTCGATCATCGAAACAATCCGAGCAACCGAGGGCGCAGTTCACTGTCTTGGTCCAAAAGAGAACATGCTTTCGGTCCGGGGCAGCTTTGTACCAATTTTCGATGTTGCCCAAGTGCTTGGCCTGCGCGCCGAAAGCCGCGATCCCCTGAACGCCGTCTTTTTGTTGGTGGAAACGCAAATGGGAGGCTGCGGTGCGTTGGCGGTCGATACAATCCATGACCAAAGGCAGGTGGTAATCAAGAGCCTGGACGGAGTTTGTGGCGAAACTGCCGGTGTGGCTGCGGCCACAATACTCGGAGACGGCAAGATCGCAATGATTTTGGACCCCGAAAGCATATTGGCAGAGGCTCCGGCTGCCAAGGCTCTGGCTTAATGTGAAAGGAGGATTTCACATGCAGGTACAACTAGAAGAACAACACAGCGCCGTTCAGGAATACGTTACGTTTTCTGTGGCAGATCAGGTCTTTTGTCTCAGGATCAATCAGATTCGCGAGATACGACGCTGGTCCCCGGTTACGATCTTGCCGCATGCCCCGCATTATGTGCTGGGGGTCATGAACCTACGCGGTGCTGTGATCCCGATCTACGATTTGGCGTCGCGCTTGGGTTTGGCGCGGTCCGACGCGAGTGAGCGTGATGTTGTCATCGTGGTCAACTTGGATGGCAACCTTTTGGGGCTGCTAGCCGAGGCTGTTTCGGAAATCATCTCGATCAATCCAGAAGAAATCCAAGACACGCCATCAGTCGATAGTCGAGACACGATGGAATTCATTCAGGGCATCATCTCGAAGAATGATCAAATGATCCGTATCGTTAACCTGAACGCGGTCGGATTTCCAGACAAGGACGAGGTTTGATGCGATCTGTATCAACAGCTGCGTCGAACGCGACCGAGGAAGTTCAGCTTGGTGATCGAGAGTTCGCAAAGATTGCAGTCTACGCAAAAAAGCATTTCGGGCTCAGCCTGTCGGACAACAAGAAACCTTTGGTTCGTTCGCGGTTATCAAGACGGCTCCGGAGTCTGCAGATCGGGTCGTTTTCAGACTACCTTGATATTCTGGATGACGCGGGTTCGGCAGAAGAACGTACCGAGTTGCTGTGTTTGCTGACAACCAACGTCACGCAATTTTTCAGAGAAGCGCACCATTTCGAAACGCTCAGGGATGAGGTTCTTCCACCACTTTTGAATGCCGCACAGAACGGTAAACGTGTGAGAATTTGGTCCGCGGGGTGCTCTACAGGACCCGAACCCTATTCGATTGCCATCGTTCTGCACGCTCTATGCCCAAACGCACACAAGCTGGATATCAAGGTTTTGGGAACAGATATCGACCCGGTTGTTGTACGTCAGGCGATTGCCGCAGAGTATGGACCGAAAGACTTGGCCCAAATTCCCAAGATCTACGCCAACATTGTAACGGGTGGCGGCAGTCTTGCGCCGCGCCTGCCGGATGAAGTGACCAGCCTCGTTCGGTTCGGAACACTCAACCTTATCAAGCCGTTTCCGTTTTCTGGCAAATTCGATGCGATTTTCTGTCGAAATGTCGCCATTTACTTCGACAAAGAGACGCAACAAAACGTGTGGATGGCTTTCGCTAACGCTCTGACACCGGATGGATTTCTGTTCCTCGGACACTCTGAAAGGCTTTCAGGCCCGGCGCTTCAACGCTTCAGAGGAACCGGCATCACCACGTATCAACGAATTTCATGACCGGGGCGAGAACAGGTCTGAGTGAAAAAAGAAGGAATATCAAAATGAGCCTAAAATCGAGTCTGCGTGTGATGGTCGTTGATGACATGTCGACCAGCCGTGGCGTCATTACCCAGGCGCTGGATGAAATAGGGATTGCGAACTATTTTGTAGAAAACTCGGGGGAAACTGCGCTGCGGAAGCTTGTTGCTAACCCAGTACATTTGGTTTTGTCTGATTACAACATGCCGGGTATGGATGGCCTTGGTCTTTTGAAATCGTTGCGCACAACAAGGGTCACACAAAGAATTGGCTTTATACTTATTACAGGCAAGCCGACGCAAGAAATTCTGGATGCAGGACGCCGATTGGGAATGAACAACCTCGTTAAGAAACCTTTTACTGTATCGTCTTTAAAAACAAGTATCGAGCAGGTGGTGGGCCGGCTATGAGGGATGTTACGACGGAAGAGCGAAAAATCTTTGCGCGTTTTTCGCCGGAAATGAAACGGCTTCGCGAACAGGCTTTGAACCTAGAAGAGATGATCCTGGAAGGTTTTTCTTCTCAGCAGGCAGCATCATCAAAGCAAAAAACGAAAACGACGCTGCAAAGCTTGGACCTTATGGTTCAAACACTTGCCGCGCTGGAAGAAGTATTCGAGCGCCTTGCGGTACAGGCAGAACCAAACCTGCAAACCGCAATCCAAAAGATAAAACTGCAATCGTTGCGAGATCGGTTGGAGTATCCCGAAGAACAACACCTACAGGCAGAGAAGGGTTAAAAGCCGATCAAGTAACTGCCGTGCCAAGGACTGACTGATAAGTTCAAGGGGTTTCGATCTGACCTGACTGTCAGCCACATTCACTGCGGCGACTGTCAGGTCAAGTTTGCCTTAAAACTTAGTCCCTCCGAGATTGTTTGCCTGCGACCATTGCCTAAGACATTGTTTTACTGATTTTTTTACCCAAACCAGTGCGCATCCGGTTGAATTGGCTAGGTCGGTGGTTTGCAGCTGAAACACTGTCTCAAAGCTGTCCATTCTAGCTGTTTTTACATTTTTTTCTGAAACCCAGCTTTCTGCGGCATAGGTATGGACTTATCCACGTTTTTTCAGAACGGCGGTTTGGGATCACCACTTGAGTTTGCTTGCCTGCCTGTGGGATCTTCCCGACACCGCTTTGTGATCTTTCTGCGTTGCGTTAAACACGCCACTCTCCCAAGCATCTGCCAGCCGCTTCTTGCCCGCCTTCAGGAACTCTTTGGACCAACTGTAGTAGAGGCTTTGTGCAATACCTTCACGGCAGCAGAGTTTGGCATTGCTGTCCTCACCCTTCAGGCCATCCAGAACAATCCTGATCTTTTCGTCTGCGGAATCCTGTTTGCAAGTCGCACGGCAATGTCCTTTGCCACCTTCTCACCATGGCTCGGCTTGGTTCTGGTCATGCGCTTTCATGCCTACGCCTAGCGGTAGCCTCGCGCCTTTGTGTGGTGATCCTGTTTCTCATCCAAGGGACTGCTCCTTCAATCACGAACTCTTTCACCACAACCGTCCTCGGACACTGGCACCGAAACCCTGTCCTTTAAAACTAAAGCCCAAAAAAGTTACATAAATGCAGCCCATACTTCCCCTCTAAAAAACCGAGATCTTGAAAGATCGCACGCTGCGGAGATCAAGTGAAAAGGCAGACCGTTTGCGTAGCGCGAAAAGAAAGTACAGTCACTCGATCCAAACCGCTTGGTGTCTATTGAAGGTTCGTAGAGCAGTTCCTTTTCAAGGCAGACTCCAAACGGAACGTGTCTCACGGTCTTTTCTTGGGTCTGAAAATTTGCCGGGTTGAGCCAGTAACGCCTACCCTGGGCTTTATTGACACGAGGAAACGGCCCAAAGCGCTTTTTTTGCGCCCTGGACCGCTCGGGTTTTTTGGTTGGGTCAAGTCCGCAAGGGGTCTGCCCTGCTGCGGCCAGTCACCAGTTTTACTCGCCTTCTTGCTCTGCTCGGCATTCCAAATGGCCGGCTCGTGTACTCTTTAACCCTTACTGGCGTTCAGGGTCAGAACTCTTGCCAAATCCGTGTTGAGGACGCATCCCCTACCGCCATCGCCATAGGTTGATGCTTTGGCACCTCATCTGACCAGTCTCTGCCATGCGTCGCAGAACCGGACAGCTCGGCGTGCGTATCCGTGCCACGGTGGACATCAATGGTGAAGTGCTTGACCATCTCCGTAAGCCGCTCTGCATCACCTTTGAGCATATGCCCGGCGGCAGTGGCTTCTTCGACCATGGCCGCGTTCTTTTGCGTGACCTGATCAAGTTGGTTGACGCCCAAATTGATCTCACCCAATCCAACGGACTGCTCGGCTGCGCCTTCGGCAATGTCAGAGACCAATTTCGAGATATGAGTAACACGCTCCATGATGCTGTTGAGCGCCTCTCCGGTTTTGCCAACCAAAACAACACCTCGCTGGACGTTTTGCGCACTTTCTCCGATCAAAGACTTAATCTCTCTCGCCGCCTCTGACGATCGTTGTGCCAATGCTCTTACCTCAGAGGCAACCACCGAAAACCCGCGGCCAGCTTCACCCGCACGCGCCGCTTCGACACCGGCGTTAAGTGCCAGCAGATTAGTTTGGAACGCGATGTCGTCAATCACCGAGATAATCTGGGAAATCGAACTTGAGCTCTGCTCGATCTCGTGCATGGCCTCGATTGCATTTTGCACAACCTCGCCACTTTCTTCGGCTTCGCTCTTTGCAACAACCATAGAGCTTTCTACGTTGCGGGCACCTTCAGCAGCAGATTTGACCGAGGCGGTTAGTTCATCAAGCGCGGCTGCCGTCTGCTCCAACGTTGCCGCCTGACTTTCGGTGCGCTGCGATAGCTCGTCAGAGGCTTGGCTGATCTCAACAGAGCCATCGCGGATTGACCCAGCGGCGTCAACAACCTCACCAATTGTGTGTTTAAGTGTGGTAACGGTCGCGTTGAAATCCTGACGCAGCTTTTCGTAACGCCCCGGCATTTCCTCGTGAATTTCCGCTTCCAACTGACCTGCCGCCAACTGTTGCAAACCCTGAGCCAGCGATTGCACAACATCTGCTTGTTCGCTCTGTTCGTTTTGTCTGGCGATTTCCAAGGCTTTTTTCTGTTTCAAGCCCTGTCGCAACGTTTCGACGGATACAGAGATATCGGCGATCTCATCGCGGCGTGATTGCAGATCAATGGGTTCGTCTACATTTCCTGCAGACAGATTTTCAACCATACCCCGAAGTTTTCCCAGCGGGCGGCTTACCAACGCCTGTACCGAAAAGAAAATAGTTGAAAGGGTCAGCACCAGCAGAAAGAACCCTGTGATCAATTGCTCAGCCACGATCCAGCGTACCGGGTTGACGAATACGTCACGCGGGATTTCCAAAACGACAACCCAAGTCTTGTTCATCCCATATGCCGTAAACGGCAGGAACAGACGTACAGCGCCACTTTCAAGTCCCGAATACACTTGCGTTTCACCCGTCTCCATCGCGGCGCGATACGCCGCCTGTCCCTCACCCTCAAAGGGTTTGGTCAACATGTTGGCATCGGGATGAGCCAGGAATTTACCACCCTGCCCAATAAGCATCACATTGCCGCCTTCGTACACCGAAAAGTCGTTTACCAGCTGCGTCAATTCACCCAAAAGAATGTCGACACCAGCAACGCCGATGATCTGGTCTTGGGCAAAAACCGGAACAGAAACGGATGTCAGCAAGCGCCCCGCCTCTGACAGATAGGGTTCGGTGATCGCGCTTTCACCGGTGTCAATCGGAAGACGGTACCATTCGCCGGTTTCATTTGGGCTCACAGTAAATGTTTCAAAAGTCAGCTCACCCGATTTGGATTTGGTCCAATAGGGCGTAAACACTCCGTCATCATTTCGGCCTTCAAGACCCAGAATAAACTGCTCTGTAGTGCCGTTGGGAATTCCGCTCATATAGGATGAAAACACCAGATCGTATCGCTCGGGCACGCCTTCCATCAGGTTAATGACCTCATCCGTGGTGGCGTTTCCGTCATCTACCAACCCCGAAATCGCACCCCCCAGCGTAGCGGCGGCTGAACTTGCCTCGATCAACTCTGTCGAGAGCTTCAGAGCAAGCTCGTTGGCATATCCAGTGGCGCGATCCAACACCTCCTTTTCTACTTCTTTGGATTTCTCAAATGCTGCATATGCCGTGAAGCACAGCATCAGTACGGTAATCGCGATGGTAGTGGCCGCAAGAAGCTTTGCCGAAATCGTCCCAAACCTAACGCCCATTTTCTAATCTCGATCCTGTTTGTCTGTTCCTCCCGCCACATCCCATGAATAGTTTAAGGAATAATTGAACGCGCACCTGGGAAGGTTGGTGCTGCTGCCACAACTCCAACCCCAAGTACGGGCAGCGGCTGTCTTAGTTCGCAAATTTGGTCAGCAAGGATCGCAACGGCAGTTTCGCCTTCAATCGGGTTGCAAGCAGGAACATTCCGCCAAATTTTCTTTGCAGGTAGAGTATTTCCATCGGAATCTGCGGTGGAACATACCCAGCCTCGGCCAGAGCGACACCTTCCCTGTGCAACTGTTCAGCCAAAGATCGATCCGCAAAATCAAATTCTTCTCTAGAGACGATCGCGCCAAAAACCGATCGGATCATCCCGAGTATTTGAGTGTCAAATGCGCTGTCGCCCTCAATTATCTTCATCTGAACCGCCGCGTCACGCAAACCCTCGCAGTCTTCCTTCAGGCCTGCGCGCAACAGGCGGCGATAGCCATCAATGCTTGACGAATCCAGGGTTCTTGTCGCGCCAAAATCCAAGAGTATGGTCTTGCCCGTCACGGGATTGTAGCGGAAATTGGCAAAATTCGGATCGCTTTGCGTCACGCCGAACTCGAAGACCTCTTTCAGAGTCAACTCTATCAGCGCTTGTGCAACATGGTTGCGTGCATCGCTTGGCATATCGCTCAGCGTTTCGATGGGCAGACCTTCGAGGAATGACATCGTGAGTATTTCGGGCGTGCTCCAATCGGCATAAAAACTTGGGATTTCAAATTGATCCGCGCCGTCCAGCAAATCCGTGAATTGCCTTAGGTGGGCGCCCTCTTTTTCATATTCCGTTTCTTCGTGCAGCTGGCTCCGGGCTTCTTCAACATAGGGGTTCAGGTCAAAGTTTCTTGGAACGAGGCCGGACATTCTTACCAACGCCGCAACATTGGCAACATCGCTATCAATACTTCGCGCGATGCCGGGATATTGCACTTTGATCGCGACATCCCGCCCATCTTTCAAAGTGGCCCGATGCACCTGGCCAATGCTTGCCGCAGCGATTGGCCTTACATTGAAACTCTGAAAGGATTGCAGCCAATCAGGTTTCCAGTTTCGATTCAGCACCTGCTGCAATTGCTTGGGTGGCATGAAATGCGCCTGGTCGCGCAGTCGTGCCATGATATCTGCCAACTCGGGCGGTAACACATCGCCGGCGTCCATTGACATGAGCTGCCCAACTTTCAGCGCGGCCCCGCGCATGCGGGCAAGCTGATCTGCAACCCGCCGAATGTTATCCGGAGTCATCAACAAACTGCGCATATCCGGCCGCGACCCGCGTCGTACCTGGCCCAAAGCCTGCGCGGCCACGTTTCCAGCTATGCCCGCGGTCATACCACCCAGCCCTGCAATTCGAACCAATCGGCCTGTTGGTACCGCCACCGGGCCGGAAAGGGGTTTGCGCCCAGTCATTCAGTTTGTGCCCACAGAGTTTGGTATTATTCCAGTGTGGGCGATGCCCGAGAATTCACAAAACATCACCAGAACTCCGTTCCGGGCGCACCCTTGATACGCCCGCGCAGGTTATCTGTAACCCAGCCCCCGTAAAAATCGCCGGGTTGAGGGCGAACACGATGGGCACCAACAAAACAGGCGTCCATCAAGCCTGCGTAAAAGGCGTAGTAGCCTGCGATTTTTGCGAATGCAGCGGTGGGTTCCGAATAGCTCCACGCAGATTTTGGCGCTTTTGTTTTTTCAGATTCTACGTCCCAATACCGCGCAACACCCTTCCATTCGCAAAATGTTCGTCCAGAAACCGGAACAAGACATGCCTTTATGTCGTCAGGCGGCAGGTAATATGTCGGAGCATGATGAGTTTCGAGCACCCGAAACGCCCGATCCGTTTCAGCAATCGTATCGCCGCCAAACTCAATACGCACGGTGTGCGGCACAGCCTCAAGAACCGGGGGCCGCGGATAGGATTGCACGTTCTCGATTTCAAGCGATGTCATACAGTACCCGCTGCTGTCTAAGATTAACCTTGTTGCTGCCCATGAACTAAAACAGAAGCCGGCGTTTTCTAGCACTGAACTGGCTACGCATCCCATATGGCGGGGATTGGGCAGGAAAACACACACCGTCAAACGCGCCGGCTGAGCTTGATTCGAGCCGAATTCCGCCCGCTACAAACCTTCTAAAGATGGCCCGGAGGTTGCAATGATCTGATCAGCCACGCAAAATTGGCCGCAGTATCGTACCATGTTGGCAAGGAACTGGATTTTTCCAACGACAAGTCGGCCTGCCTTTTTCGCGCGCCTGCATCTTCCAATAAGAAACGCAATTTAGCACCAAAGGCATCCGGATCATCGGGTGGCACCAAAATACCAGCGTTTCCAACCGTTTCCGGGACCGCGCCCACATTGCAGGACAGGATTGGCAACCCGAACAGCATGGCCTCACTTAAAACCATGCCGTATCCTTCATAGCGTGTGGCAAGCGCAAAGACACTTGCCGCGTTGAACAACCGGTTCAGGCTATCTTGGTCCAATTCTCCCGCAAATCTCACCCGCGTGTCTAGATCCAACACACGTGCCTGTTCATACAGGTCATTGGCGGTGGGCTTGTCATGTTCTTTCCCGACAATCACAGCTTGCCACGGAACGTCCCTTATTCCCGCCAAAGCCTCCAGCAATATGTCATGCCCTTTTCGGCGCGCCAGAAGACCAACGGATAAAACCAATGGCGGCTGAACTGGCTGCCTGTTCACCTTCGGTCGATCAAAACCCGGTGCGGCGATCGCAATCAGATCCGGTTTGGCGTCGAAACTCTGAACAAGGACCCGAGCCGTCTCGGGGCTTGGAACCACAACACGAGACGCATGCCGAAGCGCCGCCGCCTCATTGAGCATCAAAAATGCAGCCCGCTCAGCCGTTAACCCGGTTTCCAGCCCCAAGGGGTGGTGGATCATTGCTATGATCGGTGCCTTGACCTGCGCGAGCCCGTCAGGGTCGATTGATCCAAACACCAAGCCATCCAGAATAATCGGGCGTGTCTCGGGTACGGCGCAAAGGGCTTTGATCGTGGCAGCCATATCTTGCCGCGTTGGTTCAGGAAAGCTGTCGGGCAGTTCCAGATGCTGGGTTTCGCAGCCGATTTCGTTCAACAGGCGCAGTACCGTGGCCTCGTAGATAAATCCCCCGGTGCGCCGGTCCTTGTCGCCGGGAATTGCGAAGACCGCCTCAGTCATGCCAATTGCTCATTTGCATATATCCCCAGGACCTTTTTCTCGCACCACGCGACAAACGCATAAGACACAACCGCCACAAGGCAAAGCACGACGACGCACGACCACAGCATATTGTAGTCTGACGTGCTGGAGGTCAGCGCCATCAGGACACCAATACCCCGACCGGTCGCCAACCATTCAGCCGTTGTTACAGCCAACAAAGCCGCCGGCACGGCCATGCGGGCGGACGCAAACAAAGCTGGCAACATGGCTGGTATCTGTGCAGAGCGCAGCAATTGAAATCGGCTTGCGCCATAGCTTTCGAAAAGGTCCACGATTTGCGCAGGGGTCTGACGCAGCCCTTGAAGGCATGCGACAAGAGTTGGGAAGAAAATCATGACGGCCACGATCGCCACCGTTCCGGTAAAACCGCGTCCAAAGGCAAGAACCAAAAGCGGAGCGGTGGTTATGATTGGAACAGCGCGTAGAGCAATCGCGATAGGCATAGTGGCCCGTGCGACTGGCGGCCAAAGCATGAGCAAGATTGCAAGCCCCGCCCCAAGGCCCAGACCAGCCAAATACCCCGGAACAGCATAGGCCAAAGTCGCCCCAAGCGCCGCCAGCAACGTATTCAGATGTGCTGGTTCGGACAGAAATCTAAAGATGTCGCCGGGCCGTTTTGCAAAAAAGGGGTTCAGACCAAATGCGTCCATCGCGCCTTGCCATAAAACGAAAACCAGACCTACGACGGATACGAAACCAATCAGCTGGATCGTAATGGACCGCCCAAGATCCAAACGCTTTGGTGAGAACAATATCACCGGTGCGTGCGGCGTGAATTTTCGCCTCAGCGCTCCGAGGCATCCATATCCAAGCATTGCAATCCCCGCCGAAACGCAAGCCAAGGACCATGTTGCATCGGTTTGCAGCCCCCGCATGGCGCGAAGGGTAAGAACACCCAGACCACGCTCTGCGCCGGTGAACTCTCCGATCATGGCGCCCAGAAAGGCGGCTGGGGCTGCGATCTGTAACCCGACAAACAGATAAGGCACACTGGCCCTGAGGCGCACCGTGAACAACGTCGCGACACGACCCCGGCCATAGACGCCCATCAAGTCCGTCCAATTCTGCGAAACAGCCTTTAGGCCGACCAAAAATGCCAGAAACGTCGTGTAGTACACCGCCAAAGCAGCCAGCGTGATCTGCGGTCCCGGCCCCGGTCCGAACAACACGCGCAGAATAGGACCACTTGCGATCAGGGGTATGCAGAACACGAGCAGGGCAAGCGTTGAAATGGTCCATTCGGACCGGGGCAGCAAGGTAACGATAACCGCCAGCATCATGGCCGCCAGGTTGCCCCAAAGAAAACCTAGCACCGCGTTGGTGGTTGTTTCGGTGGCTGCCCTCACAATCAAGCCTGAGTTGTTGGTCAGGTATTCGGCAATGGCGACCGGCCCGCTGATAATCATACTGCCCGTTTGAGCGCGCGCCAAAAACTCCCAAACCAAGGCGAACACAACCGCAGTTACGATGAAACGACCAACGGCCATTCAGGCGGCCTCTTCCAACGCAGTCAAAACGCGCATCGCAAGGTCCCGAAAAGCCGGTGCATTTGTTTCTGGCAAGGCGCGATTGTGGTGCAGGTCAACGGGAATGTCCGCCAAAACGCGCGCCGGCCGCGGGCACAGCACGATGACGCGGTCGGACAGCAGCACAGCCTCCTCCACCGAGTGTGTCACAAGCAGCGTGGTCGTCTTGCGTTCACGCCACAACGGGGGAAGATCACGGTTTAGCCGCCGACGGGTGATTGCATCGACGGCGCCGAAAGGTTCATCCAGCAACAAGACATCGGGTGCCGAAATCAGGCTGCGTGCAATTGCAGCGCGCTGACGCATACCGCCAGATAATTCGGCAGGCCGATGATCAGAAAATCCGACAAGGCCGACAAGGTCGATCAATTCATCAACTCGGTCCACGGGCTTGCGCGCCAATTCGGCACCAAGCGCGATATTGGAGCGCACACTGCGCCACGGCAACAAAGAGGGATCCTGAAACGCCATCGACAGCCCCCCGCGGCGGGCGACCTGCCGGGGTGTCTCTTGCCCTATTCGGATACTTCCCGTGTCGGGCGTTTCCAGACCTGCGATCATGCGTAGGATGGTTGATTTTCCACACCCGGACGGACCAACCAATGCTGTTGTCTGCCCGGATTTGAATACAATCGAAAGCTGCGACACTGTTTCGACAGCGCCAAAGCTTTTCTGGATGTTGTCACAGTGGATATCGGCCCTGGTCACAAGCCAATCCTCGGATCAGCCATAAACCTCTTCCAGGACCGAGCGATCCCACAGGTCTGCCGTAACCTGCCGCCCCAACAAGCCCAGGGTTTCGATGTTCTCAGCAACTGTGTCTTGCGTGAACCAACCGAACCCATGTTCGGCCGTCAGGTCCGAGAACATAAGCGGCACCTGCCGGGCGGCTTGAAGTTTCTGTGCCTCAGGATCAAGCCCGGCATCGGGAAACATTTCTACGGCAAGTGCGGCCGCAGCATCCGTATCTTTGTAATAGTCGTTCCACCCCATCACCTCACCTTTCAGCAACGAGACCAGCGTGTCGCGTCTTTCGGTCAATGACTCTTCGGTGGCGATGTAGGTTTGCGAATGCACGGCATAGCCGTAATCCGCCATGAGCATAGTGGTGTTTTCCACGCCCTGCACCGTCATGGCGACAGGTAAATCGGTTTCCCAGCACAAAAGACAATCCACCTGCCCGCTGACCAGGGGTGCAGGGTCATATTGCGTAGGAACGATTTCAATTTGATTTATGTCTATGCCGTTCAAAGTGCACAGCGCCTGCAGAACCGGTGTGTTGGCCACCGCCATGCCAATCTTTTTCCCGATCAGATCAGCAGGTTCATTCACCGGATTGCCGCTCAATGACGCGATTGCAAACGGGTTCCGTTGCATCGCAACCGCTATTATTTTGAAGGGGGCGCCCTGCTCTACCGCGGCAGCTGTGTAGTCGGCGGCAGAAATTCCAACCAAAGCTGTTCCCGAGACCACTGGCGGTTCGACCGGCGCGTTTGGTCCGCCTTGTGCAAGTGAGACATCCAAACCCAGATCGGACCAATACCCGTTCTTCATCGCGATGTAGCTGCCGCCGAACTGAACAGAATGCAACCACGACAGCTGAAAGGTCACCGGCTGCAGATTGGCCGCGAGCGCGGGCAAAGCCGTAGCAGAGGCAGCAAATCCTGCCGCGCTGGTTTGCAAGAAAAATCGACGTGTCAGATGTACAGGTTTGATCATTGTGAACTTGCCTTCCCTTTTGATGAATGAGATCCGGTAATTCTTGGCCAAAGCACAGCAAAAACAACAGGCAGCGTAGCAACCAGAACAACGGCGCCATAGGTGATGCTGGATGCAAGGCCCTCACTGGAGGTTAGCCCGATGATCGGGAAAAGAGCGGCAGCCGCCCCCTCTCTCCAACCCCAGCCCCCGATGGATAGCGGTATGATCATGGCACACAATATCAGCGGAATGACAGTTACCAAGCTCTCAATGGGTATATCGGCCCCAACGGCGCGGGTAGACGTGTAGAACCCGAAGATGAGACAGAAAGAGCTTACAACGCCCAACAAAAGAAACTCGGTTTGCGATTGTAGCCTGAGAAGGAACGAAACAAATCTGCCAACCGCTGTGTTAAAGCGCGACAAAGCGACAACGGCGATCAGGCCACATCCAAGCGTCAGGACGACCGTCCAGCTCAGCACAGACATGTCGACCGCCAGAGGAAACATCAGCGCAACAGAAAACCCAACGAAAAGAACGCAAATTATTGCGACCTGCCCTAACAAACGATCGGCAAGAACAGATTGCGACGCACGCAGCAGATCTGCCTGATGGCGCGTCCTGAAGGCGCGGGCAACATCCCCGGTGACCCCACCCGGCAGCACCGAATTTGTCAATTGTGCAATATAGTACTCTCGCAATGCAAACGGGTAATCAAACTGGATTTGCAAGGCGCGTGCCGTCAGTTGCCATCGCAGAGCCATCGATAAGGTTGCACCTGTCACCGCAAGGAGTGAGATGCCAATCCATCCCAGATGCAATGACATCAAATGCTCTGAAACCTTGGCAGCATCGGTCCACCACAACAGCGCAAAAATGACACCGATCGAAACAGCCAACCTGATCCAATAGCGCGTCATTTCGCCACCATGGCGGTCGAGGTCGCCCCGGAAAATGCGGCAACAAATTCATCCCGGAAACTGTCCATGCGACGGACCGGCACGTCCGCACCGGGTACAAGACCATCCGTCCAACCCCAGTGTTCGATCCGGTCCAGAACGTGCTGTGGACCGATCATGTGAACCGCGACATCCATGTTGCCGCTGCCCGATACGAACCCGGCTGCCTGATGGTCGCCAGCCACGACAATCAATGGGGCGTCATCAGCCAATTGTGCGACGTGGGAAAAGACAGCGTTCAGGACATAGTCCACCGATCTGCGGTAGGCATCCCGAACGGCGTCCTTGTCTTTCCACAGCACCTCCGGCTCTGGTCCGCGGGCCGCCATTTCGTTGAAAACGGTCCCATTTCCAACATCCTCCCACCGGATCAAATCGGGGATTGGCGTCCATGGGGCATGTGATGATATCAAAGCGATCTGGATAAAGTCAGGTCGTGGGTCCGGCGGCAAAAGGTTGGGGTAGACGGCCAAGGTGAACTGATCAGGCATTGTTACCCATCGGAAGGCATCACCTTCGTACCCGAGAGCTGACTTGTCAAAAATCAAGTCAAACCCCATCGCGTCGCTTTCGGGCCAATCGCGTGTGATCGCAGGCATGATTGCCGTCGTGCGGTAACCGGTATCTTGGGCGATGTGAAACAGCCATTTCTTGCCGCTGTCGATCATTGCCTGATACCGGCCATTATCCGTAGTCCACAAACCACTGCCAAGCGCCCCGTGCGCCAGCCAGCTTTGTCCACCCGCAGTTGGCGAGGTTAGCCAGCCGCTTCTCATGGCGAACCCCAGGTCGGACAAGTCGTTCTGTGCGGTGCGCAAAGTGGCCAAATGCGTCGGCGCATAAAGCGGGTTGTCGAAACTCGCGCGACCGTAACTTTCGATCCAGATCAGGATAACGTCGCGCCCCTCCAATTGGTTCAACAGCCCTCTGCGGTTGGCATAAGCATCTGACAAAGCCGCTTCGCGAAACTGTACCAAGTCCGACGACGTCCTCTGCATCTGGTCCACACGGTCAATCGCCAAACGTGTTGTCCATGTGGTTCCCGGGGGGCTGGCTTGGAGTTTCCAGAAGTTCATATGGTGCCCGGCGTCAGCCACCGCCCACGCGAAACATCCCAGCGCGGCCACACCTGCGGCTTGCGTGGTCTTTCCGCTCGGGCTCAATTCCGCCCAAGAGACCAAACTCCGGAGCAAAACCAGAAACCACAAAGCCAGCAGTAAAGCGGCGAAAACCAACGCGACACCAACCCAGGTGACCCCGAGACTGTCCCGCGAAAATTCAAACCCGGCATTAATCAGCGATCCGTCCACGATTGGGTTGAATGGCCGATTATAGGCCATGAACATCACGTAGTCGGCCAGCTTCAAGACAGTGAGGATCACAAGCACCGACGCCACCAGATGCGTCACACCCGCGCGCCGACCCAATAGCACCATCAACAGCAGCAGAACCGGCAACTCCAACGGCCAACGCATGAATGCGCCCCACCCCATCGCATCAGGATGATTGGGCAGTGCGAACACAACAAAAACAACTGCCGCTCCAAGGGCCGGGATAAGGGCTTGCTTCATGTTGCGCGCCTTAAAAGCCAATTGATATCCACTGCAAATGACCAGCATAGCAGAATTGCGGCAAAAATTGATACCGGCGCTGCCAAAAACTCTGGTGTCATTGGGAACAGCAAAGCAATCAGCGCGCCGATCTGTATCACGCAGATGGCTTTACGCCGAAACGACACGGGCAGGTCAGCGCGCAATGGTGTCACGAAAAAGGATGCGGCACAGAAAAGGTATCGCATGAACCCCAAGACGAGGATTTCAGGGCCCGTCGTGCCCGTTGCCAAAAGCCACATCGCCAAAACAGCAGCCAAAAGCGCGTCAGTTTCCATGTCAAATCTTGCGCCGAACTGAGATGTCAGACCTGCCCGCCTTGCCAACCAGCCATCGATCCCATCCAGCGAAAACGCAGCAGCCGCGACCCAGAATACTAGCCAGCCTGATACGGTCGCGTCGATCACCGCACCGGCAAGAAACGCAACCATCGCAGCGCGCACAAGGGTCACGACGTTGCACAACCCGAATATATTGTGGGGATAAGAGTACCGCAAACCGCGCATCACCAGGACCACAGCTACCCCGAAAATCAACAACGGCACCAGCGCGGACCCATTGGTCAGAAGCGCGGCGCCGACAATGCCGAGCGCGAGAAAACCACTTGAAATACTCAGGCCAACTATCGGTGAATCTACCTCAGCGGTCCTTGCGTTATTAAAAATATCACTGTCAAACATGCACTTCACCAAATTTCTTTGATAACAAACCTAGTACAACAATCAATTACGGGTACCCTCCCAAAGTCTTGTTCGCGTTGGTCCGTCCGCAAAGCGCAGCGACGCTGACAAGGTTTATGGGAGCAAGGCTTGTTTCAGGCGCATCAAGCAGCACAACCGAACCTGTTGCGCGATGACTGTTCGATGTCGTGCAGCACATTTTTTTGATGCTCATGTTTTTTTTCGGCCTTTATCCTTGGTCAATCTATATCATAGTTATTGAATATATTATCCGGAGGGCCGCAGGCGATGAGAATTACACAAAAACCAAAGTTTGCGCTTAGCAGAAGACCAATTCAGCAAATCCTTTGCACCACTGCCGTCTTCGGAATATTCGCAACGGCATCTCTGGCCGATATGGCTCGATACGACCTCGACCCCGATCACACGACGGTTTATTTCACGATTGATCATATCGGCTATGCAAAGACCCTTGGCGTATTCACCGAGGTCACCGGCAGTTTTCTGTACGACACGGAAACTCAGCAACTTAGCGATGTTCAGGTCGCCATCCGAGCAGAATCCGTCACGACCTTCCAAGACGCGCGGGACAGCCATGTTCGCAACCGCGACTTTTTGAACGTGTCGACCTTTCCCGAAATAACGTTCACGGCAAATGGCGGTAATCCTACCAATACAAACTCTGGTACTGTCACCGGTGATCTGACCATTCTTGGCCAGTCCAGACCAGTGACCCTGAACGCAACGCTCAACAAAGTTGCGGAATATCCGTTCGGACACGGCCGTGAGGTGCTTGGGCTTTCGCTGAATACGTCGATTATGCGAAGCGACTTTGGAATGACCTACGGCGTTGACAACGGGCTCGTCGGTGACGAAGTCACTATCAACATCGAAACGGAAGCTATCAAAAGCGACAACTGAGACCGCATATATCGCATTTGCCCCTACGGCCACTGCGCAAATTGGAACGACCGAGGCGTTCAGGGGCGGGTGACAACAAAGTCAGGCACAATGCCTGCCCGCTCGATAGCGGGCCCTACCTCATGCCCTGCGAAAAACCCAAAGCCTGATATAAGCGCCGACGCCACACCGGCAGCACGCGCGCCCAGAATGTCTGTATGCAAGCTGTCGCCGACCATCAGGACGCGAGATTTGTCAACAGTACCGAGCCGCCGGAACGCGAGGTCAAAGATATTGCCGAAAGGTTTTCCGAAGAACTGGGGGACAACTCCGGTCCGGTCAGCCAGGCGGTGCGCAAAAAGACCGGGTTCTTTTGAAAAGCCATCTTCGCGCGGCGCAACAATATCCGGATTTCCGACCCAGACCGGGCGCGGTCGCGCAAGCAAGGCGGTTTCCAACATTGCCTGTCGCGCTTCGGTCCAAGCTGCCGACCCGACCAGCAAGAACCCATCTACGGCGTCATAGGCGTGCTGATCATCCTGTAGATAAGTCAGATTCAAACCTTCCAGATCCCGAAGACCCGCGCTTGGTGTCGCCATCAAACCCCAATGCAGCCCGCTTTGACCATTAAGTTCGCTCAGCAGCGTGGCCCGGCTGGTAATCACATCACGCGGTGCAAAATCATAACCAAGCCGTGTGTATTTTTCCATAAGGGTCGCGTGCGGAAATCCCGCAGCGTTTGACACAACTAACACGCGCTTGCCAGCAGCTTGCAGCGACTTGACGCGCTCGGGCGTTCCAGGGATCGCGGTTTCCCCGATATTGAGAACTCCGAACGCATCAAGAAGGAACACGTCGAACTCATCCGCGATATCCTCCAGCGTATCGGCGTGTCGATAGGTCACCTCAGCCGGCGCGACCTCGGGCATCCGGTGGCGCACAGCTTCGTAAGCGTCAAAAGCGTCCTGAGTTGTGACACCGGTCAAATGATCGCTCCTCGGACTTTTGCCGAAACCCACTCACTGATCATGACCGCGACGAGAATTACAATCAGGATCAGGCTGACCTGCGGCCACGCCAGAACATTAAGCGAGGCCGACAATTGCAACCCGATGCCACCAGCACCAACCAGCCCCAGAACCGTGGACTCGCGGATGTTGATATCCCAGCGGAACACCGCAATGCCAGCAAAGGCGGGCAGGATTTGTGGCACGATCCCATAAGCCATGACCTGCCACCGCGACGCGCCTGTCGCCGTTATGGCCTCGACCTGGCTGTGATCGATTTCCTCGATAGCTTCATAAAGCAGCTTAGCGCAGAATCCGATCGACCGGATAGCGATTGCAATGACACCCGCAAAGACGCCGGGCCCGATGATTGCGATCAGCAACAGCGCCCAGATCAACGAGTTGATCGAGCGTGTCGAAACGATGACCAACAGGGCTATCGGTCGGATAAACAGCGCTGATGGCGTTGTATTCCGCGCGGCCAGAAACGCCACGGGCACTGCCAGGATCAAGGCAATGATCGTTCCAAGCGTGGCAATGTTGAGCGTATCCCAGATCGGGCGGCCTAACTGGGTGATATAATCCCATTTAGGCGGTGTCGCTCGCGTCCAAATGTCGTTGGCAATGCGGGGTGCGTCCCAAACAAAGAACCAGGTCGTAGACTCTGAAATCAGCTGCCAGCAATAGACAAAGACCGCCACGCCCAACAGCCACCCGAACCAGCGAACCAGACTTTGGCCCGTAGTCCGCCTGCGCCAGATATGCGCATCGTCGCGTTCAAGTACGGGCATTACTGGACCCTCGCTCGGATAATGCCTGAAAGGTATTCAAGCGCCATAACGATCCCGATGATCAGGATGAGGATTGCAGCAGCCGTGTCGTATTCATACCTATCAAACGCGGTATTCAGTGTTGCGCCAATCCCACCGGCCCCAACCAGCCCGAGGATCGCGCTTTCGCGAAAGTTGATATCGATGCGGTACATGGAAAGCCCGACAAGGCGCGGCATGACCTGCGGCTGAACCCCGTAGTTGATCCACTGCATCCAACGCGCGCCAGAGGCTTTGATCGCCTCGGCCTGAACCTTGTCCATCGCCTCGATATCTTCGGCGAGAAGCTTGGACAGAAACCCGATAGTGGCAAAGGAAAGTGTCAGGAACCCTGCCAGCGGGCCAAACCCAAAGATGGCCACCAGCAAAATGGCGACGATGATCTCTTGCAAGGCCCGGCTGATGGCAACGATGCCGCGGCACACGATGTAGACCGGCAGCGGGGCTATGTTGCGTGCTGCGCCCAATCCGATTGGGATCGAAATCAAGATACCCACAACCGATGCAGCAACGGTCATCACGATACTCTCAAGCAGGCCGCTCCAGATATCGCCCCAGCGCGAAATGAAATCCGGGCTTGTGAAAGCCAGAACAAACGCCCAGCCCCTGTCCAGTCCTTCGTAAACCCGACCCCAGTCCACATCGATGGTCAGAAACGCTGCGATCAGATAGGCGACAAAGCCCACACTCAATGCCCAGCGGAGCCACGCATTTTTGACAAAGGCTGGTTTACGCCAGCCTTTTCCCAGCATGTCATCAAGTTCTCTGTGGCTCATTCTGCGGCCTCGACTTCTTCGTCATCGTCCACTTTTTCAATGGTCGCTTCCCAATCTTCTTCGCCGTAAATCTCGGTCAGCTTGTCCGGGGTAAGGCCTGTCGGGCGACCATCGTAAACAATTTCTCCAAACCGAAGACCCACGACACGGGGCACAAACATCTGCGCAAGGGCCACATCGTGAATATTGATGATCGCTGCCAAACCGCGCTCATGACATAGCTCGGTGATCAGCCGCATGATCTGACGGCTGGTTTTCGGGTCCAACGAGGCTGTCGGCTCGTCAACCAACAAGAGTTTCGGGTTTTGAATCAGGGCACGGCAGATACCGACCCGTTGACGCTGGCCGCCTGACAATTCATCTGCGCGTTTGTCGGCCATGTGCAGCAGCCCCACCCGATCCAGCAGGCGGAAGGCCTCATCAATGTCCGACTGCGGATACCGCCGCAGAAAACTGCGCCAGAAACCGACATATCCCAACCGCCCCGACAGGACGTTTTCCATCACGGTCAGCCGTTCGACCAACGCATATTCCTGAAAGATCATGCCCATCTCGCGGCGCGCTTTCCGCAATGCACCGGACCCCAGCCGGGTCAGGTCCACGTCGTCCAAAAGGACACCACCGCTTGTTGGTTCAACCAAGCGGTTGATACAGCGGATCATGGTTGATTTGCCCGCGCCAGACGGCCCGATCAACGCAAGCACCTGCCCTTTTGGCACCTCAAGATCAATTGCCTTAAGCGCCTGATCCCCGGTTTTGTATGTTTTCGTCAGCTTTTGAAGACGCAGCATGTATTGCCCCTGCTTAGGGTGGAAAGCGGGCCCCTCAGGCCCGCCTTTGATAGATTTTACTCGCAGGCGTATGAGACGCCATTTGCCGCGTCAATCTTGCGGATCACGTCCCAGAACTCCTGATACGTCATTTCAAGGAACTGCCCTTCGTTCGACTTCGAGAACTCGGCTTCAAGCGTTGTGCCTTCCCATTCAAAGCTGAAGAACGCGTTGCGGATTTTCTCCTGCAACTCGGGCGTCAGGTTGTAAACGGTGCCAAAACCAGTGGTCGGGAAAGTCTGCGATTTATAGATGGTGACGACGTCATCCTCTTTGATCACATCGCGCAAGATCATCCGCGACTTGACCGAGTTCGCAATAGACGCCGCGAGGTAGTCCTTGTTTGCCACCCCGAGGATCGAGTTATCGTGCTTACCCGAATAAACTGGTTCGAAATCACGCTCGGGCAGAAGATCAAAATCGCTCTTTAAAATAGCCGAAGGTGCTTTGAACCCGGAATTTGAGGTGGGCGACGTGAACGCCAGCTGTTTGCCCTTGATATCCTCGACCTTTTCAATCCCTGACCCGGGATAAGTAATAATCTCCATTTCATAACCGAAGTTACCGTCTTTGGACGCCATGATCGTAAACGGACGGAACCCGGCGCAGTTTACCGCCAAAGGGTTGGAGCCCGTGTTGAAACCCGCGATATGCAGACGGCCCGAACGCATCGCTTCGATCTGGGCGGCATTGTTCTGAACAGGGAAAAAGACAACTTCCTTGCCGGTTTCGGCTTCGAGATGCTCCAAAAAGTCAGACCACGCAGTCTTGTAAACGGCCGGATCTTCGACCGGAGTGTATGCAAAGATCAACGTTTCAGGGTCAATCAGTTGCGAAGGATCCGTTGGAATATCTGCGATCAGATCGCCGTCAGCGTCGCAAAACCGCTCATCCAGGTCACCGCGCGGGCAGTCTTGTGCTGAAGCCGTCCCAGCCAACGATAACAGCGAAATTGCCGAGGCGCTGATAAGTAGTTTGATGTCAATTTTCATGTTTTCCTCCCAGGTTTGCGCGGTTTTTTTGCAGGCCGCTGTAAATCTTCCAATTCAGTGTTTGCCAGCTACGAGAATATCGACCTCGGCACTGTTGATCGTCCTGAGCAACTCGCCCTTCGGCTTTGCGTCGGTGATGATCGAATCCAACCCGGGAAAGCCCTGAACCAAGGTCAGTCCCTTGCGGCCGAATTTCCCGGACGCAATCAAAAGGTGGCGTTTCGTGGCGCGCGTCAGCATCATCCTTTTGACCGCGGCAAAGCCCCGAACGGTTTCTGACGGGCCTTCTGTTGAAAACCCCGAGGATCCGATCATGCACCGGTCGACGTGGAAACGGGACAGGAACTCCAGCGTCTCGGTTCCGATTGTTGCGGATTCGGATGCCAGGTATTCTCCCGGGCACAGCAGAACCTGAACAGCGCCTTGGCCAAGGGTCATTGCAACGGGAATGGAGTTCGTAATCACCGTACATTCGGTCCCAAGATAGGCCAGCGCACGCGCCATTTCGATGGTGGTCGAGCCAGAATCGATCATGACCGTCTCGCCATCCTGAACCAGGCCAGCCGCACAGTTCCCAATTCTTTCACGCTCTTCAACCTGTGCGCTGGTCCGTTCATCCAGACTTGGATAATGGCCTTGCGTCGGGGCCGATGCGCCCCCATGGGCGCGCGCGATCAGGCCGTCACTGGACAGGGCTTCGAAATCCCTCCGCACCGTCTCGGTCGAGACATTGAAGCGTTGCGCCAATTCGTTGATGCGAACATGCGGGCGCAGCTTCAACTCCAGCAAAATTTGCTGGCGCCGGTCGGATTTTTTGACCCGGTCCTGAGGCTTTTCAGGTTTCAAAATGCGCGGTTTTGTTTCGGGCATCCCATGGCTCGACCAAATTTCTTGTTCACTTTTGTGGGCTTTCGGTCATTTTGCAATATTTTTTGTTGCATAACCCTCATTGAATGTGAGAGTTCGACAGACCGAAATCACTGTTCAGCTAAGCGAGCATGATCAGGTGGAACACATTGGGAAAGTCAACCGACCGGCGTATGCACCGGGCTCGTTCATGTCGGGTTGGCTATAAAGCGATTGGCAGAAACGTAGGAATACATGCGCCAGAATGAATGGACAGAGCAGATTGCGGCACTTCCGATGCGCTGGGACAAGAGCGGAAATCTACGCGTTCTGATGGTCACGTCACGTGATACGGGACGGTGGGTTGTTCCGAAAGGATGGGTGGTGGACAGTAAAAAGCCCTGGCGAACCGCTGAAATCGAAGCATTGGAAGAAGCAGGTGCGGTTGGCGTTGTTTCGAAACGACCAATCAGTCATTTTTTCTATGACAAACAGTACGAAGACAAAAGTGACGTCCGCTGTCGTGTAACTGTTTTCCCCATGGTCGTTGAAAAGCTAAAGCGACGCTGGAAAGAAAAGGATGAACGTACCCGTGACTGGTTTACGCCCGACCAGGCCGCAAAGCTGGTGGCGGAACAAGACCTGTCGCACTTTTTAAGGGATCTGCCAGACAATCAGGAAGCTCAGGCCGCCATAAAGCGACTTCGAAAAGCTGCGTAGCCAGCCGCAATCAATTCAGCATTCGTTCCGCAACATCATCGAGAAGAGTTTGCAAGTCGAACTCCTCACCTTTTTCAGCAAGACCATGGTCGCGCAAGATGAATGAAAGACCGTGAACAAAACTCCACAGTAAAAAACCACGCCGACGCACCTCTGCGGTGATTTCCGACTCACCCAGGCATTTGGCGACCTCGGTCAGTAGAATCTCAAAACTCTGCTGACCTCCTTCATCCAGGCGGGGGTCAGAAATACGATCCGTGAACCCGCCAAATTTCAACCGGAAAATACCGGGTTCATTTAGCGCGAAGGCAACATATTCCATCCCGATCGCCGTAATGCGTTCTGGTGATCCCTCTGGGATACCCTCAAGCGCGGCAAGCATGTTTTCACGATGCCGCGCCATCCCCTCAAGTACGACCGCCACAAGCATTTCTGTCTTATCTTTAAAGTGTTTATAGGGTGCTGCCGTAGAAACACCTGCCAAGCGGCAAGCGTCTGAAACCGAAAAACTGTCCGGCCCTTTTTCTTCAACCAACTGCCGGGTTGCGTCTATTAAAGCCGCGCGAAGATCACCGTGGTGATAGGCCTTTTTGCTCGCGGTTTCAGGCCGCGTTTTTCTGTCTTTGGTCAAAAGATTTTTTGTGCTTGTCATGATCCAAGATGTCGCAGATCACGTACCTCTTGTCAAAGTAAGGCGTTCTAACATATGTTAGAGGCACTAACTTGACGAGGTTCCGATATGCCGAATCCAGACACAAGCCCGACCGAGCCAAAAAGACCGACGCTGCTGTCACGCCTTTTGCGCGGCACGGTTCGGATTGGACTGACCGTCAGTGTCATCGCCCTTGCGGCGGGGGCGGTATATTTCGGGGCGTCCGAGTTGACGCGTCGGGCAAATGCCGTACCGGCACCAGATGCCGCCGCGGTCACGCCTGTATCAGTGACTCCGATCAAGCAGGAAACATCTTTCACCGTTGACCGCATTTTCATCGGCCAGGTCGAACCACAGCGGTCCGCCGATATCTCATTCGAACTGAATGGCCGGTTGGACAAGATTCTGGTGGATGAAGGGGAAGAGGTCGCAAAAGGTCAGTTGCTGGCAACCCTTGATATCGCGCTGCTTGAGGTTGAACAGGATCGCTTGACTGCCTCACGCAATGCCATCGCCGCCCAGCTTGCTTTTGCCGAAAAGACAGTCGAACGGAATACCAAGCTCATTGGTCAGGGCTTTACCAGTCAGGCCCGTCTTGACGAGGCCGTCGCACAACAAGATGAGTTGCTTTCCAGGATCGGAGAGCTGGACGCAGCCCTGCGCGACGTAACCGTAAGAATTCAAAAATCCAGCATCGAAGCACCTTTTGCGGGCCGGATAACCTCACGGCATGTAGATGGGGGCGAAACGCTGCAATCAGGTGAGATGGTACTGGGCATGGTAGAAGTTCTTTCGCCCCAGGTTCGGATAGGCATACCGCTTGATGTGAACCCGTCACTTTTGTCGAACGTTGAAATTGAAATTGCCGATGCGCATTACCAAGCCAAGCTTGCAACGTTGCGACCGGATATCGACCCTCTTACCCGAACCCGCACGGCGTTGTTTGATCTCAAGAACGGGCTCGACGTTGCGTTTGGACAGACGGCGCGCGTCCACGTGCACGATCCGGTAGAAAGTGTCGGGACCTGGGTGCCGACCACCGCCCTGAAAGAAGGCGCGCGCGGACAGTGGACGCTGTTGGTGGCAGATGCGCAAAAAACCGTTCGCGTGGCGAGCGTTGAGGTTTTGCATGCCGAGGATGAACGCGTCTTTGTCCGGGGTGTATTTCCCGATGGCACTGTCCTGATCGACCAGGGGCCACAGCGCGTTACCGCTGGTCAGCGCGTCACCTTCGATACCACCGAGTGACGGAGATTGGCCATGGAAACGCTTACTTTTCGTCACCCCAGACTGGTCGCTTTGATCATCTTTGTATTGGTTTCCGCCGGGTTATCGTCTTTCCTGTCGCTTGGACGTCAGGAAGATCCGACCATCACCAATCTTTTTGCCACGGTCACAACGCAGTTTCCGGGCGCTGACCCCGAGCGGGTCGAAGCGCTTGTTACCGCAGAAATCGAAGAAGAGCTTCGAAAAATAGCCGAGGTGGATGAAATCCGTTCGGTGTCGCGATCCGGTGTATCGGTCGTGTCCGTAGAACTGCTTGAAACACTGGACGAAGCCACCATTGAACAAGTGTGGTCCGAAGCCCGTGATGCCGTCGACGATGCCAGCCAGAATTTCCCTGCCGGTGTTCTGACACCGGATTTCGACGCCGAAGGTATCTCGGCCTATTCGGCGGTTATCGCCGTGTCGGCGGACAGCAAAGACTATCCGGTCACTCTCCTTCGGCGTCACGCCGAATCCTTGGGTGACAGGTTGCGCACAATCCCCGCCACACGCGCGGTGGATTACTTTGGACAGCCCGAAGAAGAGGTTCTGGTCAGCGTTGACATGGACAAGGCCGCGGCATTGGGTTTGAGCGCGGCCGAGATTTCACAGCGGATTGCCGAAGCTGATGGCAAGGTTCAGTCGGGCCGACTGCAATCCGACGTGGATCTGACGATCAATATCAGCGGCGAGATCGAAACACTCGACCGTCTGCGCAGCATCGTTCTGCGCGAAAGTGCCGAAGGGGCCGTGGTGCAGCTTGGTGACATTGCCAGCGTTGATCGTGGCGCGCGAAACCCGCAATCTGCACTCGCCTTTGCCAATGGAATGCCCGCCGTACTGGTCGGAGTGCTGGCACAAGACGGTGTTCAGATCGACCGTTGGACCGGGTTCTTACGTCAGGAACTTGAGGCTGGCGCTGCCATGGTCCCGTTGGGAATTCAGGAGATATTGCTCTTTGATCAAAGCCAATACACGTCGGATCGCCTGACCGAGGTTGGTAAGAACATGGCAATTGGCGTGGCGCTTGTGGTCGGCGTACTGTTTATAACGCTAGGCTTCAGGGCTGCTGCTATCGTGGCCCTTGTTCTGCCCGTCGTGTCCTTGGCGACACTGGCGACTATAAACATGATCGGCCTGCCCATTCACCAAATGTCTGTCACCGGCTTGATCGTCGCATTGGGCTTGCTCGTTGACGCGGCCATCGTGATGACAGACGAAATCCGGCGTCGTCTACAGGACGGAATGGCGCGCGTAACCGCCGTGCAGGATGCCGTGCGTCGGCTGGCTGCGCCCTTGTTGGCGTCCACCGTCACAACGGCGCTGGCCTTTATGCCGATGATTCTTCTTCCGGGGCCTGCCGGTGATTTTGTTGGTGCCATCGCAATCGCCGTGGTTCTTATGCTGGTGTGGTCGTTGGTTGTTGCCCTGACCGTGACACCGGCGGTTGCAGGTTGGCTTTTGTCAGATAAAACCGACGCAGGTGTACTGAGCCGCGGCATCAGCATCCCTCCCCTCGCCCGCGTTTTCGAAGCGTCCATCCGATTGTCGGTTGCAAATCCGGTCCGGTCCATCGCACTAGCACTGGTGCTACCGGTGCTGGGTTTTGCCGCATTCCCAACACTTACGGCGCAGTTCTTTCCGGGCGTGGACCGCAATCAGTTCTATATCGAGGTCGACATGCCGGGTGGTACGTCAATCACGAAAACGCAGGCAACGGCAATGCAGATCGACCAGATGCTGTTGGCTGATGAGGGCGTAAGCAGTGTCTATTGGACGATCGGAGAATCCGGGCCAGCCTTTTACTACAATATCGTTGGCGACCGCTCACGCGAGCCAGCCTTTGCGCAAGCGATGATCACGACCCATACCGCTGACGACGCGGCCCGTCTTGTCGCCGACCTGCAAACCCGTTTGGACATAGATTTCCCCAATGCGCAGATCATCGTGCGCAATCTGGTGCAGGGCCCGCCGGTTGCCGCGCCGGTCGAGGTCAAGATACAAGGGCAAGACATCACCGTTCTACGGGACCTTGGCGATGAAATCCGGTCAATCATGGCCAACCTTGATCTGGTGACACAGGCCAGGGCCAGCGTCAACGGCGGCAATCCTCAGATCCGGTTCGAGATTGACGAGGTCAAAGCCCGGCTTCTTGGATTGGACGTCGCCGATATTGCCGCCCAACTGGATACCGCGCTGGTCGGTGTGACAGGAGGGTCGCTGATCGAGGGCACCGAACAACTGCCTGTCCGTGTACGGCTTGGGGATGAGGTCCGCTCGGATCTCAGCACGATTGTGAGCATGCCAATCCTGTTGCCAAACGCGGCTGCTGTCTCGGCCACGGGTGTGTTTCCCGCAGTGCCGCTTTCGGAATTGGCCCAACCCGTAATTGAACCAGCCGAAAGCGTGATAACCCGCACGGATGGAATTCGTGAAAACACGATTCAGGCGTTCATCGTTCCGGGAGTTTTGCCCGAAGAAGCCCTTCGGGACGTGTTGCAGGCGCTTGACGCGTCAGGCTTCACTCTCCCCAATGGCTACACGATGACATTGGGCGGCGACAGCGATGCGCGGTCGAGTACGGTTGGCAATCTGATGGCTTCGGTCGGCCTGATCGTAACGCTTTCGATTGCAACCATCGTGCTGACCTTTAACTCTTTCCGGCTTACGGTTGTCACCTTGGTGGTCTGCGTATTGTCAGCCGGGCTGTCCATGCTGTCCCTGGCCATCATGCAATTCCCGTTTGGTATCCAAGCCATAATCGGCGTCATCGGGTCAATTGGTGTTTCGATCAACGCAGCCATCATCATCCTGACCGGATTGCAGCAAGACGCCCAGGCAAGCCGCGGCGACAGGAATGCCATGGCACGGGTAGTCACCGGATCAAGCCGCCACATCATCTCAACCACTGTGACGACATTTGGCGGATTCCTTCCCCTGATATTGGACGGCGGTGCCTTCTGGCCACCTTTTGCCGTGGCCATTGCTGGCGGAGTTTTGTTGTCGACGGTCGTGACATTCTACTTCACGCCACCGGTCTTTGCCTTGGTCTACCGCGGACGGTTCAAAAAACAGCGTCTGTCCAGCCAAAACCCCGGCGCAACGGGAAACGCCGTTGTCTCGCTTGCCGCTGAATAACGGCGGCGGCGTTCTTAACCCTGCAGAAGGACACCCAAGTGGTCACACTGCCGTTACCAAACCGGCAAACTTGTCACGCGCGACTGAGCGGATAACTGACGCGATGCTATCAATGGTCCGCTTATGCGCAGAACGTTTGCGCCAGACAAGCCCGACAGAGCGTGTGAAACGGTCCTTTCGAAACGATAGAATTGCGACATCGCCCGTGTCAGGCGAAACCTCGGACCGCACGTATAGCGCAGGCAAGAAACAAACGCCCATGTTCAGGGCCGTCATTTGCCGTAACGCGTCCAGACTGGTGCCTTCATAGTCCTGCCGCGGGTTTGCACCCACCTCCTCGCACAGGGCAACAATCTGGTTATGCAATGCATAGCTTGATGTCAGCGCAAGAATATCCTGCCCCGCCAGATCGGCATCGCGCGCCTGCGACTTGGTGGACAACGCGTGATCCTGCGCCACGGCCAATTTCAGAGGCTCGCGAAATAGGCGTTCAACCGCTACGTCAGCCGATCGAACCGGAAGCTGTGTCAGGATCAGATCGTGTTGACCCAAAAGAAGCTCTTCCTGCAAAACAAGCGGGGCAGCGTCACGCACAATAAGTTTGAGCGACGGATAAGACGTTCGCAGACGCCGCATGACATGAGGCAAAAAATAAGGCCCGAGCGTCGGCGATGTCCCCAACCTTATGGTCCCGCTTACACCGGCACTGGCATCCCTGGCCAACGCGGTGAGCGCCTCAGTCTCTTCCAAAACGCGCCGCGCCTGCGCAAGAATTTCACGCCCGCCGGGGGTCAGGATGGCCCCACGCTGGCCACGTTCAACCAATTCGACGCCAAGTGTCGTTTCCAAACCGGCAATCTGCTGGCTTAGCGACGGCTGGCTGATGCCAAGGCGTTCGGCCGCGCGCCGGTAGTGCTGAGCCTCGGTCAGTGCCACGAAGTAAGACAATTGCTTCAACGTCACCCCGCTTGCCACGACATCTCCTTTAAATAGGTTTTTCCGATCAATCCCACATATATGATCATCTTTTTCAAGGTTCAATTGGACCCATATCTGATCAAGGCAGCGGCAAACGCGCCCCTGATCAAAAGACCGCATGGCAAGCTGACCCATGCACCCTCGAACACCAACAGCGAAAGGAGACCAAGATGCCCACAACTGCCCGTGTCAAAACCTTCTCCTTAAAAACACGTCTGGCTGAACTCAACATAAAGAACCGCGAAGTGAAAAAGCTGATCGCGGATGAGCTTAAGCGGCCTTTGCCTTGCAACATATCTTTGCAACAGCTCAAACGCCGTCGGCTCAAGCTGAAGGACCAGATGTCACATTACGACGGGCTTCTGCGCACGCTGAGCGCCATGAACCCGAACCAGCCCCCACACCCGCAGAGGTAACCCATGTTTCCACAGATGTATCAAATGACAGGGCTCAAGTATTTCCACAGCACGGACTTGACCGACATGAAGCAAGCCATCCTTGACGATGGAGAAAACGGGCAAAAAAACGAACGCCCGAAAGCCAGCAAAAAGCCTGCTCAGAACCAAGACAAACGTCCGACGCTGCGCAAGACCAACGACAGCTAGACCCTGGGTCGTTTGCCCCGCGCGACCCCTCTCGTGCGGGGCTTCGCCTTTTCAGTAGAACCCAACTTCGCTGACATCAATTTTTGCGTTGTGGTCCCGGCCAAACGCGACAACGGCGATTGATTTCAGACTGCTCGCACGGGGTACAGCGCGAAGAAGCTGTCCAGATCGTTCAAATGCTTCAAAAGGAAGGCGTAATTCGCTCCAGCCTTCTTTTGCATCAAAACCTGCTTGGTAGTATTGCCATGGAAGCACGGTTCCGCTGGTGCGAAGATGCACAAAATACCGTTGGCTGTTGCCGCGCACAACAATGCGCACACCGGCTGCATCTTCTGGCGCCCCATCAGGCAAATCCATCCGGATTTGGATGAACCCACCGTTGTTTTCGGTACTCACACTGCCAGTTATGCGCGCATAAGTCGTGTCGCCCTCGGTCAGAAAAGCGACCGTCCCGGTAGAAACCCCGCCCATCACATCATCGGTAAAAAAGCGCCAGCGCGTCTCTGGCTGCGCCTTGAAATTCTCAATCATGATGTCCTCAGCAACGACAGTGACGGGTGCAAGCAACCACAAAACTACTATGAATGACCGTTGCAAAAGCAGCCGCATCATTAAATCTCCCGGTCATGAGCGCTCAAATCGCTGGCCAAGTTTTTACCCGACCATTCGTGACTACAAACCTAGACCGGCGCCTGATGCCAGCAAGCCTTGACTATCTACTAGCCAGCAACACTGAGGAAACCTAGTGTGCGCCGACGTGACACCGTTTAGAACGGTTTGATCATTGGCGACCCTGATCTCGACCTTTTCAAAAAAACGTCAACACAATCGAACGCGATTGACCCGATCCGGCCAGCTCTGTACCGATCATTACAGTTTGGAATGACCGTTACAGGATATGCTATGCATCGTTACTTTGAAAGAAGCCTCCCAACGCCAAGTGTCAGGCTCGTTGTTCTTGCAGGCGTGGGTGGGCTTCTGGCTATAGCCTGCCTACGGCTTTTGACCGACAGCGCCCATCTGGCGCTGATTATGGCACCCTTCGGCGCAACCTGCGTCCTTTTGTTTGCCGCTCCGGCAAGCCCGTTTTCCCAACCCATCAATGTCGTTGGCGGCCATTTCGCGGCCAGCCTGGTTGGCCTGCTCATGCGCCTTTGGTTGCCTGACGAATGGTGGGCCCTGGCCTTTGCCGTAGGTCTTGCCATTGCCGTTATGGTTGCCTTGCGCGTGACACATCCCCCGGCAGGCGCCAACCCGCTGGTCGTTTTCGCCGCCGACCCAGGGTTCCTTTTTCTGGTATTTCCCGTTCTCTCTGGGTCAATAGTTCTTGTAATTCTGGCGAGTTTCTTTCATCGGCTGAGTGGACAGGCATATCCACAAGGGTCCGGAAAATGACACGTACCGTCGCGGAAAGAGATGACGTCATTCCTGTTCTCGCCGAAGTTTTCCGTCATCACGGATACGAAGGGGCAAGCATCGGCATCATCTCTGCCCGCACGGGACTGGGCCGCAGCAGCCTTTACCACTTTTTTCCCGGTGGAAAGAAGGAAATGGCGACCGCGGTCCTGACGCATGTCTCGCAGTGGTTTGAAACAAATGTGTTCACCATTCTGGACTCTCTGCCGCCGCCAGCCGCTATAAACAAGATGCTGGATGCGGTTACGGCTTATTTCGAAGGTGGCAACCGGATTTGCCTTGTCGGCGCCTTTGCGCTGGACGCGACGCGGGATCAGTTTACTGATGCGGTCCGGTCATATTTTAACAGATGGATTTCATCCCTTGCCGCGTGCCTTGAAAGGCTGCAGCCTACAGTTTCAGACGCCCTGTTCCAGGCCCGCAGGATTGTCGCGACAATACAAGGTGGCATCATACTGGCCCGCGCCACCGAACATCCTGAGACATTCCATTCGCTCATCGATGACTTGCGCATAAAGCCGGGGGCGAACCCTTAGCTGCGACAGCGCCCTTGGCGGGACATTTGCAAGTTGGTAAAAGACCTTGCCCCTTTGCCACACTCCCCTGCCTGCTGTGAATGCCACATTTTAAAAGCTTTCTTCTCCTCCGCAAAATCGTCGCTGATGCAGTGTCGACCTAAGCTGTGACCCAATCAGCGGATTTGCGGTATATTGGCCAAAGCCTCACTGACATCGTGCAGTTTGACGGTTACTATTTTGGTGCCGCAAACCCGACCAAACAACCGAGGTTTTTATAATGGAACGCAAAGCGCAAGTTGTGCATGTCGATGACGACGCAGACATCATCTCGATTGCGCGTATGTCGCTTGAGGTCGTCGGGGGTTTCGACGTTGCGCAGTTCAACTCGGCCCGGGCTTTGCTGGATAACCTGACCGGGCTGGAACCGGATCTTTTTCTGCTTGATGTAATGATGCCGGAAATGGACGGGGTTGAGCTGTTGCGGGAGTTGCGGAAACTTCACCCGTACAAGGAAACACCTGCGGTTTTTATGACGGCAAAAACAGATCAGGCCTTTAAGGAAACACTTGTCGGATGGCACAAGGTGGATTGCATCACAAAACCCTTTGATCCAATCGCCCTTCCGGATCAGTTAAACGCGATATTGAATAAGTGAACCGTTTTCCTATCGCAGTTTAGATGGCCCCGAACAGCCTTTTGCACCGGGCACAAACAGATTGACCGTGCCGCTTGTTCTAAATGTAGTATTTGTGCAAGGTTTTTACCCTACCCCTGACCACTTTTCCGGATATACTGAGCCCGAACATTTCAACCTTTGCGGGTTTGGCAGCCAAGCAGCACAGGTTATCGAATTGCTATCGGGCAAACAAAGGACGTGGCGTTTGACGAATTTGCATCCGGCCGTGAAAGAGCCTGTAGAAGAAAACCAATCCCTCCTGCTTGTGCAACAAATGCGAGACTACTGCCACGTCGGCGTCAAACTCGTGTGGCAAAGGCAGATCATCTACGTCGCGACCCTTGGCCTTGCCGCATTTTACTATGACGCACAGTTTGCCGGTATTCTTGCGCTATTTGTCATCGCATCCGAGATCTTTGATTTTTGGTCTTTTAAACGAGTTCTAAAACTTGATCCGGGCGATGTTGCCTCGGCGCGAAAGCGGTTACCATTTCTGTATGCAGGCGCGCTGATCAATACTGCCATCATCGTGACATACTCGATCGGGATCGCGGTCATTCAAGGCCCGACAACGCATTTCATGTCACTGTTCTTTCTGTTTTCCGGCGCGCTGTTTGCAGCCATGCACAGCCATCATTTGCTGTCGGTTCTCATCATACGACTGGTGATTTTTACAGCCGCCTTCCTGTTCATTCCACTGCGCGACATCGTTCTGACCGACGCGCCGATCAAATCCGAACTTTGGGCCCAGTTCTTTACCAGCCTCTTTGTACTGACCTTCGTTCTTGACAGTTCCCGAAGCTATCTTGGGTTTTACCGCACGCAACTTGGCCAAATGGACCGCCTGAGCAAGGAACACGAGAAATCGAAAATGGCGTACAAGGCAAAAACCGAATTCGTCTCGACGATGAGCCACGAGTTGCGCACGCCGCTAACCTCAATCAAGGGATCGGTTGATTTGGCGGCCTCGGGGAAACTGGGTGCCTTGCCGGACAAGGTTGGCTTTGTCCTCGACGTGGCCCAGCGAAACTGCGACCGGCTGTTGATGTTGATTAACGAAATACTTGATCTTCAGAGCGTCGAAAGTGGAAAAATGAAAATCTCACGCGAGAAATCCAACCTTGTGGACGTTATCGCGGACTCTGTTGCCGAAAATCAGCCTTTTGCAGACTCCCTGGGTGTGGCCATTGAGACAGACCCACACCAGACCCCGGTTTGGGTGAATGTCGACGAAATCCGGTTGAAACAGGTCTTTGCCAACATCCTGGCAAACGCCGCAAAGTTTTCACCACCGGAAAGTACAGTTTTGGTTTCGCTGCAGGAAGGGGATGGCAAGGCCCGTGTTCTGTTTCGCGACCACGGGATCGGTTTGGCAGAAGAGGATCATGAAATTGTTTTTGACCATTTTTCTCAGATCGATGCATCGGACACACGCAAGATCGGCGGTACTGGCCTTGGGATGAATATTTCGATGCGTATCATGGATGCTTTGGGCGGCTCGATTTCCTACACCAAGAACACCGGCCCCGGCACAACATTTATCGTCGAACTGCCGACGTCTGGCCCTGTCTTCGGTTCCTGAACCACCCGCAAACCTGCTGACAGGCCACGAGGCTAATTTTCAAGACTGCTCAGGTCCGCCCCATGCCCTGTTCGGCCCAGATCGTTTTGAGCTGGTCCGCGATTGTCAGGGGATCGAACGGTTTGATGATAAAACCGATCACTCCGGGTAACTCTGTGGCACCCTGCCCGCCTGATGCAACGCTACCGGTCATGAAAACCGCCGGCAGGTTCACAAACGCAGGCATCATTCTGATCTTTGACAACAGCATGATGCCGTCCAAATCCGGCATCATCATATCCAGCAACAAAAGATCTGGGTTTACAGACCCGATACTGGCAAGCGTTTCGGCCCCGGACCGGCATTGATGAACACTAAATCCGCCTGTTATCTCGAACCCCATTCTGGCCAAATGGAGAATATCGTCATCATCATCAACGTGCAGGATGGTTCTTAGTTCGCCCATTGATCGTCTTTCGCGTTTTCCAATTTGGCTTTCCCGGCTTACTCTGCACTGATTGAAGCGGCACTCTCGGCGATTTCAGTGTCCTGCACGTCTATGCACGGTAAGCCCACAGTAAAGATACTACCTTTGTTGGGGTTACTACGAACATCTATGTGACCACCATGAAGCTTCACAAAACTGTTACTGATCGCCAACCCCAAACCCGTTCCTGCGTGGTTGCGGCGTGATGACTTGTCGATCTGCGCAAAACGTTCAAAAATCTTGTTTTTCTGGTCTTCGGGAATCCCGGGCCCGGAATCCTGAACCGTCACATAGGCCCGGTCCGCCACTTTGGTCATGGATACGGACACGCAACCAACCTCGGTGAATTTCAGCGCGTTCGACAGCAGGTTCAAAAATACCTGCCGTAGGCGTAGCTCATCCCCGTCTAACCAAACCTCGCACAAGGATACCCGCAGTTCGATGCCTTTCTCCTGCGCCTTTTGCTGCAAGTCCTCAACCAGCGATCCCAGAAGTTGCTCCAAGTTCAAGCGAGACCGATTCAGTTCCACACTGTCCTCACTAACCACGGCCCAATCAAGGACCGAATTTATCAGATCCTGAAGGTGCTTTCCTGATCTTTCGGCCTTCCCCGAAAATGTTGCAACTTCGTCCGAGAATTTTTCCAATGCGGCCAGCGCCTTGGGATTGTCGGCAAGTTCCAAGGCCAGAGTCTTGTAGCTTGGTAGATAGTTGTTGCTTTTCAGGAATGATAAATAGCCCACGATAACCGACAGCGGGGTACGGAATTCATGACTGATGTTGTTGAGAAAGTCAGATTTTGCCTTGTTCGCCGTTTCAGCAGCTTTCTGCGCATTTTTTAGCTGAGTCACATCGACCCGGAAGCCAACAGTCTCACCACTGCGGGTCTTGGCTTCGGCCATTTTGAGCCAGCGACCGTCGCTCAGTTGCTGTTCAAACGGTTCACCCGGATTCTTGTGACGCTCGATACGCTGGGCAACCCATTCCTCTTCGTTTCCAACCGCCTCGGGGTGCAGTCCGCGATCAACAGCAGCACGGATTATGTCCTCGAACTTGGCGCCGGGTTTCATCAGATCAGCCATCTCAGCGTAATAGTTCAAATACTGGTCATTGCACATCAACAGGCGATCATTCGCATCATAGATGACAAACCCGTCTCTTATGGATTCTATGGCTGTCATCAATTGGCGCCGCGCCTGGGACCGGTCCCGGATCAGGCGACGTGCGTAACTGACGCCGAACATTCCGATTGAAGCCAGGATAAGGATCAGGGTTCCAATGATTTGCCGACCCTGGAGCGTCGCCTTCCATCCATTTGCGGGCGCCATTCCGTATTGAAGGGAAATCTCACCCAAAGAGATATCTGTCACAACCGGATCATGCCCCCATACCGAAGGGTCGCCAAAAACATGATCCAAGCTGCCCCCCTTGGCATTCGTTTTTCGAACGGTACTGAGTGACTGCAGATTGGTGTCGTCAAGTCGAATTCCGATTTCGCTTAGAAAGGACTCGAAATCAACGACAATGGAGTAAACTACATTTTCACCGATCATGGGTGCGCGACGAAAAATCAAACCGCGCCCCCCTAGTATCAGATCAATAGGGCCTGAGACGACAAATTCCCCTGACGCGATTGTCCTATCGTGGCTTTCCTTCACCTCGGGGAGATCCTGGAAATCCACCCCAACAAGGGCGGAGTTGTGAGCCGTAGGATAGGCATCGGTAACCACATAGTCTTGCGCACGGACAACACTGATGATGCTTGGGTTGTCTTGGATCACGATATCCGCCAGAGCATTAAAGTCATCCTGGCTAAGCTGCCCGTCAAACGCCAAAATGTTCACCAGTCCTTCAACGATCAGCCCATAGCCACGCAACCTTTCGTCCGCGCGCACCCCGACCATTTCCACAAGCTGCTGCATGGACTCCTGCTGCGCCTTGCGGGAGGCAGAAACGTAGGCGCGATCCAGAATGAACCAGGACGCGATCGCGATCAGAATGATGCCCGAATAAATGGCTGTCAGAATTCGCAACTGGCGCCGGGCCGAGCTTTTGTGTCCTGATGCTATAATCATCTGCCGAACATCCTGTAATTCCGACTATTTTCCGTGCGTGGCGCGCAGTCCAAGAAAGATCGTTTCAGCTATTGGTCTGCGCGTTGTCCAGCAAGTCTTCCATTTCGTTCATGAGATCCTCGAGTGACTCGGAAACCCCGTCCCGCGTCATCGTACCCGAAGTTATGGCCGTATCGATTTCACTTGCGCGCGAACCGATATCGGGAAACCCGAAGGACGCTGCGACACCTGCCAGCTTGTGGCACTCGCGCCGGATTGCATCCAGTACTTCATGATTGTTTTCACCCGTCCTGAATTCGATTGCATACTGCTCAAGGGTCAGAATGCGGGTGTGCAGCCCCTCAATGAACTTTTGGCGCAATATCTGTAGTTTGCGCTCGTATATCTGTATGTTCTCCGGCGTTTGGGTCATTCGCTATACATCTGTCGTCTCACACGAACCCGCCTTTGGGCGACGCGCTCACGGTAGTGTCGTGCTGCGCGCTTCTCGCTCCGGTTATCGCCATATCCAGTAGATCGTCCGGCGCTTTGAATGAGAGAAGGTTGCGATAAATCGGCGTCCCAATCTGGACCACCGGTCCCACTTCACCCGCGCTCTTGTACCAATCGGTCAATTCACTGAACTTGAGCTCCAATTGATCCTCGAACGCGTCTTTGTCGAACCCGCGCGCCCGCGGCAACAATATGACATAATCGCCCTGCCCCGCGTATGACATTAAAAATTCTGCGCCGCCGAAGCTTTCGCTGATCATTTCCGCAACGTCCATCAGCGCATCCATTTGGCCACTTTGGTCTTTATTAGCAAACACGTCCGACAGGTTCACGATATGGATGCCAAACGCGATAAAACTGTTGATCCGCAACGACCCAAGCTTGAGGACATAGTTCTGCATCGCAAGGTAATCGATGCAATTTGGGATCTCGGACAGGCTGACCGCATCCAATGCGTCTGTATTGCTGTCGCTGGTGAAGGTCGGTTTGGATGTCTGCGTTGCCAACGCCTGAACCATCCGCATACGGCCTTGCAGCTCACGCCGTTGCAGGGGTTTGTTCAGATAATCCGTGGCACCTTTGGCGAAAGCGCCATCAATATGCTCGAGCGACGCGCTTGAGCTGACCATGATCACGGGCGCGCGTTTGGTCAGAGGGTTTGTCGTAATCCTCTCACACAGCTCAACTCCGTTCATGCCGGGCATTTCCACATCTACCAAATAGCAATCATAGGGCGTCTGTGACGCGGAGATGCAGTCCAACGCATCTTGCCCCGAATGAACCACATCGACACTATCCAGTCCAAGCAGCGACAATTCTGCCACCATCAGCTCGGTAAAAGTTGGATCATCGTCGACAACAAGAAGTTTCATTTTCTACTCTGACCGTAGCAAGACGCCCTACCTTATAGGGGTACGAGACGAAGAGATTCAATCCAGAGTTTACTGATCGGGTCACTTAACCTTTGTAAGGTTGTAAATTTGTCAGTCTATGAAGAAGCGCTGTAGAACATCATGTCACGCGGTCACGTTTCGACACGGACACGCGAGAAGTAACAAATTATCTGCGCAGAAACGAATGGGCTGGCCCCCTGATGAGAGCCAGCCGAGGACCGGCTTTAAAAATGCGCCGATTTCGTGTTTTCCGGTGTCGCGGCCGGTGCAAAGCGGGTCAGGTCGATGCCTTCGACGGCCTCTTTGTACTCATCGATCTTCGGTGTTCGACCCAGGATTGCGGACAGAACTACAACCGGCGTTGAGGCGAGCAGAGATTCACCCTTCTTCTCGGCTGAGTCTTCGACCACGCGGCCCTGGAACAGGCGGGTCGAGGTCGCAAGCACCGTATCGCCCTTGGCTGCCTTTTCCTGGTTGCCCATGCACAGGTTACACCCCGGACGTTCCAGGTACAGGATATTCTCGTACTCGGTGCGCGCCGCGGTTTTCGGGAAAAGGTCGTCAAACTCAAAGCCCGAATACTCCTGCAGAGTGTTCCACTCGCCCTCTTCCTTCAACTCATCAATGATGTTGTAAGTGGGAGCTGCGACAACCAAAGGCGCCTTGAATTCGACCTTGCCGTTTTTCTTCTCAAGGTTTTTCAGCATCTGTGACACGATGATCAGATCACCCTTGTGCACCATGCAGGAGCCAACGAAGCCAAGATCGACCTTTTTCTCACCGCCATAGTAGGACACCGGACGGATCGTGTCGTGGGTGTACCGTTTTGAGACGTCCTCGTTATTCACATCCGGGTCAGCGATCATCGGTTCGTTGATCTCGTCCAGATCGACTACAACTTCGGCGAAGTACTTCGCATCCGCATCCGGCTTCAGTGCAGGAACTTCACCCGATTTGATTTCGGCAATTCGCTTGTCGGCTCTGTCGATCAGGCCTTGCAGAGTGCCAGCCTCATTATCCATGCCCTTGTCGATCATGATCTGAATACGGCTTTTTGCGATCTCAAGCGATTCAACCAGGGTTTCGTCCTGTGTGATACAGATCGACGCCTTGGCTTTCATCTCGGCCGTCCAGTCCGTGAAGGTGAACGCCTGATCCGCCAGCAAGGTGCCGATATGAACTTCGATGATGCGGCCCTGGAAAACGTTATCTCCGAATTGCTTCAGCATCTGCGCTTGGGTCGCATGCACCACATCGCGGAAATCCATGTGGTCGGCCATCTTGCCTTTGAATGTCACCTTGACCGATTCCGGGATCGGCATCGTGGCCTCACCGGTCGCCAGCGCCAGCGCAACGGTGCCCGAATCCGCACCAAACGCCACACCCTTGGACATCCGCGTGTGCGAGTCGCCACCAATGATAATCGCCCGGTCATCCACGGTGATGTCGTTCAGCACCTTGTGGATAACGTCGGTCATGGAATGATACTCGCCCTTGGGGTCACGCGCGGTGATCAGACCAAACCTGTTCATGAAGGACATCAGGCGCGGGATGTTGGCCTGCGCTTTCTTGTCCCAGACCGAGGCGGTATGACAACCCGACTGATACGCGCCGTCCACAGTGGGCGAGATAACGGTGGCGGCCATCGCCTCAAGCTCTTGCGAGGTCATGAGGCCGGTGGTGTCCTGCGATCCGACGATATTCACTTTGACGCGCGCATCCGACCCGGCATGCAGGGTTGTGCCTTCCGGAACGCCAACCGCGTTGCGGTTGAAAATCTTTTCAACCGCGGTCAGACCCTGACCTTCGTGGCTAACCACTTTTGATGGCGCAAAAGCCGATTTTAGCTCAACACCCAGTGTCTGCGCGGCAAATGTCTGAAGCTTTTTTCCAAAGACGATGGCATACGACCCGCCAGCCTTCATGAACTCCAACTTTTGCGGCGTGAATGAAGCGCTAAGGTCGACCAGTTCCTTTTTGCCATCAGCGTCAAAAAGCTTTTTCTCTTTGGTGTTGATGGTCAGGACAGTGCCGGTATCCACCGAGTATTTCTGCTCGAGGATCGGGCTATCATCGTTGTTCAGGATCGGGTTGCCCTCGGAATCTACTTTCTTGACCCAGTTCTTCAGGTCGATCCCGATACCGCCTGTCACACCAACGGTGGTCAGGAAGATTGGCGAGATACCATTGGTGCCCGCGACGATAGGTGCAATATTTACGAACGGTACGTATGGGCTTGCTTGCTTACCAGTCCACAGCGCCACGTTGTTGACGCCCGACATCCGCGATGACCCCACTCCCATGGTGCCTTTTTCGGCGATCAGCATAACGCGCTTGTCAGGATGCTGCAGCTTCAGCGCCTCGATTTCATCCTGCGCCTTTTGCGAGATAAAGCATTTACCATGCAGTTCCCGGTCAGACCGCGAATGCGCCTGATTGCCCGGTGACAGCAGATCGGTCGAGATATCGCCTTCCGCAGCGACATAGGTCACGACTTTGATCTCTTCTTCGATCTCGGGCAGTTTCGTGAAAAACTCGGCCTTGGCATAGCTTTCCAGAATGTCTTTTGCGACCGCATTGCCGGCCTCGAAAGCCTGCTTCAACCGGTCCGTGTCAGCATCATACAGGAAGACCTGCGACTTCAGCACCTCACCCGCCTGCTGTGCGATCTCGGCGTTTTCACCCAACGCCAGATCCAGAAGAACCTCAACCGAGGGACCGCCCTTCATGTGTGACAGCAATTCGAATGCGAAAGGAACTGAGATTTCGTCGACGACGACGTCCCCCAGGATGATCTCTTTCAGGAACTTTGCTTTCTCACCCGCAGCGCTGGTTGTGCCCGGCAGTGTATTATAGATGAAAAAGTTCAGCGATTCAGCGCGGTGTTCGTTACCGGGTTCCTTGATCTGATCGACAATCTCTTTCACAAGGGTACCGTCGTCGATAGGTTTGGGGTGAAGCCCCTGCTCTTTGCGGTTTTCGATCTCGCTTAGGTAATCTGTGTAAAGACTCATGGCTGTTCCGGCTTTTGCTATTGGTGGCGGTTTGGATCGGGTTTACGGCAGCTTGGCGAAGCCCGGTCTAAATTTGTATGCAGCGGTATACTAATTTCTCCGAGGTTTCAATAGACCATCTCATGACGACGTGAAGCCACGCCAGCACGATCACTGCAAGGCGTAGGCGCTGGCCGGAATTAAGCCATGCGATGATTGACCAGCCCTGATCGCTTTAACTGTCCACATTCAAAATAGTCTTACTTGCGTAATGGTCATAAAATGGTGTTTTTGCCTATTACCTATATATGGAGAAATGAGTTGGATAGTTCACAAGCCGCTATTCTGCTGTCTCAAAACGAAGGCTGCGCACCGAAGGGTCCACGCGGCCGTACGCTGCCAACAATCGACCGGACCACTTCTGCGCGATGTAATCGGCCATAAAGCGGGATGGAGCCATCAGAATCGCGACTCCCCCTACCCTGTCCAGCTCGGTCAGATGCTGGAACCAACTGGCCCAAAGTTCAGGGTCGCGCCCATGCAGGATCGATTGCACTTGCGCCCAAACATCCCCTTCCTCTGCATCAGGCGGCGCGGGTTTGGCTTGGAACGGAACAATATTGGTATCCGACTCGGGCTCGTCCATCATCCGATCACGAAAATCAGGTCCGATCGTGGCCCAGTTTTCAGAGGTGTCCAGCAGCATTTGCTTCAGATCCAATTCGTAGACCGCGACCCTGCCCCGTGCCGCCGGGCGTTTTACAGCAATCCATCCCATCGTTCGAAACTTCGCCATTTCACGTTTAACAGTGCGTTCATTCACCGACCAAAGCCGCGCGATCTCTTGCCGCCCGATTGAAAGTTCGTTGTTTCGCCAATTGTAGCGGGTGGTGATCAGGACGATTATTCGCAGTACACTGCGCTGAAGGTGCTTGTCGCCAGACAGGGCGTGAACGGTCAGAGCCGATAATATATCATATTTTACAGCGGACGCATTTCGCCCAACCGGTTTTGCAAGTTGCATTGCTGCTCTCACTGCTCTGTCTGCCTAGGTGGAGTATACCACCAGTGTCACGCTGTTTGCCAACGCTTTTCATTTCGATGTGCTGATTAGCGTCCAAACTCTCGATTCTGTCAAGCGGAGTCTGAGTTTGATGCGATGGTGCCGCAATCCCGGCTCAATCCAAAATAAGAAAATAGGTGAAGTAATGGTGATGGGGGACGTTGTGGCTGTCCCCCTATTTCTCTGTTGTGTCCCCCTAAATGGGGTATTTCGGTGCTTAGTGACCCCCCAAATCGGGGGTCGTTAACTGTGCCGGGCCTCGGATCGCTGTCAGCCGTCCTGCGAATCGATACGAGCCCCGGAAACCCCTATTTTCTTACCCGTGGGTAAGTTTCAACGTCGATCATATTTTCTTTTGCGTAAAGTGCAAATCAAGCGTAAATAGAAAAAACATAGAAAATAGCGTCCCAAACGATGAGACCCGAGGCATGTACACGCACGAAGACCTGAACGCATTGCGCAATCAGTCCCTCAAACTTCAGGGCTGGATCCGCCAGCAGACATTCAGCCCCGAGATGGAAAAGACCCTTCGCCGGTTTTCCAGCTGGGAGGTGTCCGAGTTGATCTTTCGCGTCAACCAATCGACCTTTCGCGGAAAGCTGGCGGCAGACCCAACCTTACCCAGTGGTGAGGTTGAGCCAGAAGGCCGCCAACGCTGGTTCAGTCTGGAAGAGGTAAACGAGCTGCGCCGCCGTCTCAGGGTGAACCGCAAATCCCTGATGCCGCCTCGCCCCGTGGGGAAACGTGCGATCCGCGCTGCGGTGGCCAATTTTAAGGGTGGCGCGGGAAAGTCGACTGTCGCTTTGCATTTGGCGCACGCCGCCGCGTTGGACGGTTACCGCGTGCTGGTGGTTGATTTTGATCCGCAAGCGACGCTGAGCCATTCGATGGGTCTGACCGATGTGGCAGAGGATTTTACCGTATGGGGAATCATGGCCCGCGATCTGATCCGTGAGACCGAGAGGATGAACAACCGCCCTGCTGCTGCTGAATCCGGTACCGCCCTGCCCCGCCGCGAACTGCCGCCCTCAATCACAGATATGGGGTTGGGGGATCTGCGTATTGCGGATTTTATCAAGCAAAGCTCGTGGTCGACCATTGATGTCATCCCCTCTTGCGCCAACGCTGCATTTGTCGAGTTCGCGTCGGCGCAGTACCGTCACCTGAATCCAGAGTGGTCATTCTTTGCAGCAGTGTCGCGGTATCTGGACCAGATACCCGACGATGCGTACGACCTGATCCTTTTCGATTGTCCGCCAGCGATCGGCTATCAATCGATGAACGCGGTCTTTGCGGCTGACATGCTCTATGTTCCGTCTGGCCCCGGATACTGGGAATATGACTCGACGACCTCATTCATTGGACAGTTGGCCGAGGCGCTTGAGGATCTTGCGTATGGTTTCGATAAAACCTTACCCACGGGTAAGATCAGCCTTCCCAAGACGTTTTGCGAGTTGCGCTTCTTGTTGACGCGATACGAGCCCGGCAATGCCTTGCACCTTGCCATGTTCGATGCGTTCAAGAAGGTGTTCGGTGATCATGTTGCCGAGCATCCGGTTGAGATGACGCGAGCCGTTGAACAATCCGGCCGCTTTCTAAGTTCAGTCTATGAGATGGATTACCGCGAGATGACGCGCGAGACCTGGCGCCGCGCCCGGTCGACATTTGACAACGTGTACGAAGAATTCCGGGGCGTGATGCTGTCGGCCTGGGACCAGCTGGAGGATGACGCATGAGCCGTAAACGCAGAATGTTCGACATCGATATGCCGGTGATGGATGATATACCGGTTGGGAAAGTTCCTGATAAGGTGCTAGAAAAGCGACGTGGTCCAATGGCCGCTGCAATCTCTGAGAACGCCGACGCCCTACGTAATCAACAATCTACCGAAGATACCATTCGCGCCGAAAACGACCGATTGGCTCATGAGTTGGTTCGCCTGCGCTCTGAAGGTCTTGTGACTGAACATGTCGCCCTGTCGGATGTCGTCACCGAGAAACTGACGCGTGACCGTAAGCCGGGTCCTGACCCAGAGCTGGACGAGCTTAAGGATTCGATCCGCGATATTGGCCTGTCGAACCCGATCCGATTAGAGCGTCGTTCGGACGGTCGCTTCGATCTGATACAGGGCATGCGCCGCTTATCCGCTTATCGGGCGTTGTATGAGGAAACGGGCGAAGATCGTTACGCCAAAATCCCTGCAGGGATTTCAGCGGCAACCGATGTGAGCGACAGTTATCGTCGGATGGTGGATGAGAACCTGATCCGCAAGGATATCTCCTTTGCCGAAATGGGCGCTTTGGCGCGTGCCTATGCAGAGAATCCGTCGCATGATTGCGACAGCGTTGACAAAGCGGTTGCGATTTTGTTCAAGTCTGCCAGCTACACCAAACGCAGCTATATCCGGGCATTCGCGAGTCTTTTGATGATGCTGGACAAGGTTCTAATGCATCCTAATGACATTCCCCGGAATTTAGGGGTGGAACTTAAGCGCAAGATTGATGCCGATCCCGGTTTGGTGCGTCACATCAGTACTGCAGTGATGAGTGAGCCTGACCGCGATGCGGCGCGCGAAGTGGCGCTCCTTCGCCGTTTTGTCGAACCTGATGCTGTGGCACCCAAGAAGCCGACAGCGACAAGTGGTGGCAAAACGCGGCGGGCAAAAACGACGTTCCAGGTGTCGGGTCGGGCAGGGGTCGCGAAATGCGCGGCCTCAAGTGGGCGGGTCGAAGTTCGCTATGACCTTGACTTTACTCGGGTTGATCGGGCCAAGCTAGAGCAGGCGATTGCCACAATGCTTGAGGATCTTCAGGAAGAGGACGATCTTACCCACGGGTAAGGTTTTCACCCAATTACAAGGGATAGACGCCGGGCTCATAGCCCGGCGTTTTTTATCCAAGTAAATCCGCTGCCGGGTTTTCTGCGATATCGACGTCGTCGTAATATTTCTGCGCCTGGGCCATGGAGCGATGCAGAGAGAGGCGCATGGCGGCCTGGATCGGGGCACCGTCCAGCGCGGCCTGGGTTAGAAAGCCGGAGCGCAGCCCGTGCGGCGTGGCGAAGTCCTCGGGTAAACCGGCCAGCGCCAGCCGATGTTTGACGATCTGGGAAACCGCATCCGGGCTGAGGCTACGTTTCAACACCCGATCCGCTTTTGAGACCGGCCGAAACAACGGTCCTTCCGTGATCTGCCCGATCTCGATCCAATGCACCAGCGCTTGCGCGGCGCGGGTTTTCAGCACCAGTCGCGGGGTTTCGCCCTTGGCTGTGGTCTTGGTTTCTAGCAGCGAGAGCCAGACCAGACCTTCCTTGTCGAATTCCTTCAACGACACATCCTCTCGCCGCAACCCGGTGATCTCGGACCGCCGACGCCCGCCCGAAGCCCAGCCCAGCATCAGCAGCGCCCGGTCGCGGCAATCGCGGCGCGACCCCTGGCAGGTCGCAAGCAGCTGTTCCAGCACATCCCGGGTGATCGGGTGCTGCGATTTCGGGGTAGGGGGGCGGGCCGCGGCGCGGCGGGCCTTGGACCGGGCCTGTTTCACCTGCGGCGCCTCGAAGGGCGAGGCGAGATTCTTCATCCGATGAAACGCCAGCCAGGACGCAATGCGCCGATCCAGCGTCGACGGGGCAGGGCAGGCGAGGGTCTTGCGCAGCCCTTGCGCGATCAGCGCATCGGCAGCCTGACGCGCGACGTCGCCATCTGCTGCGTCATTCAGATCACGGGCGTGATCGAGAATGAAGGTGAGCGCAACAGCCTCAGCCTCGGGCCAGTCCAGCGCCACCCCGAACCGCGCAGCCTTCCAGGCGGTGATGTAGAGCAGGTCGCGCTCATAGGCCCGCAGCGTATTGCCGGGGGTGCCGCGGATATAGAGATCGGTCAATGCGTCCTGATCCGCCTGAGACAGGGCAGGGGAGGGGCTGGGCAGATAGGGGGCAGGGGCCGTCATGGGGCACATTCTGCGCCCATTTTACGGCGAAATCAATCATATATGATAAGAGATACTTATCAAGAATGAGCGTGGAAATTCCCGCAACCGGATATGATGTGCAAAAGGGCTGAAAAACGAGCATTGAATGGGTCAACTCCGTATTGCAGCGTGGAAACATCGGGCATCGAAAGTGCAGTTTGGATCCGCCCGATGTGGGTTCTGATCGAGCCCATGTCTGCACCAATGTCACGGTGCCCTTAGGGTCAGGATGCATTGATTTTCAAAGCGCTGCATGATTCACGCTCGGAAAACGGAGCGGTGATATGAGCGACCTTTTCTGGCTGACTGACGAGCAGATGGCCAAACTTTCCCCTTTCTTCCCGCGGTCGCGTGGTAAGCCACGGGTCGATGACAAGAGGGTGCTGAGCGGGATTATCTTCATCAATCGCAATGGGTTGCGGTAGCGTGACGCTCCCAAAGAATACGGACCGCACAGTTGAAGGGGACCGTGGCCCCAGTGGGGCCGCGTAAGCCCCGGAAACGCTTTATAGCCGATGGAAGCGTTGGAGTGAGAAAGGTATCTTCGCTCGGATGATGGTCGGTTTGGCAGCCGAATACGGCGAGGAAAAGACCGTGATGATCCCCTCTCGGGACATTGCTATGCAATGCCCTGCCGGGCAGTGGACGCGACCTATCTGAAAGTACATCGTACCGCGACCAGCATGGCCGTGAAAAAGGGGGGCGTGGCCGTCTGATCGGCCGAACCAAGGGCGGCATGAATACCAAGCTGCATGCTATTTGTGACAGCCAAGGGCGGCCGATCAGCCTTTTTGTCACCGCTGGCCAAGTCAGTGACTACATCGGTGCGCGAGCGCTACTGAGCAGTATTCCAGATGTCGACTGGCTGCTCGGGGATCGCGGCTATGATGCGGACTGGTTTCGAGATGCGCTAAAAGACAAAGGGATACGCGCCTGCATCTCTGGTCGAAAGCAACGCAAGACAACCGTGAAATATGACAAGCGCCGATAAAAACGGCGCAACCGTATTGAGATCATGTTTGGTAGGCTCAAAGACTGGAGGCGCGTAGCAACACGTTATGATCGCTGTCCCAAAGTCTTCCTCTCCGCAATCGCACTCGCAGCTACAGTCATCTATTGGTTATGAATCCTGACCCTAAGTCATAGTGTCACGAAGGTGTAAGAGACTCGCCTGTATCCAGAACAGGGGCCGCATCAATATCTTCCGCATCCAGCATCGCGGCCACACGTTCTAGTGAGGCGATCAACGCGGCTTGTTCCCAATCTTCCAAGGCATCAAATTTTCGAACGAACCTTTGCTGCAAAGGATCGGGGGCATCGGAAATGGCCTGTTTTCCTTTTTCTGTCACCACGATGTTGGTTTGCCGCCTGTCTGTTTGAGATTTCTCACGCACCACCATGTTCTGTCGAACCAGTTTGTCGACAAGCGAGGTCACTGTTGCTTGTGAAATGCGCATGCGCTGCGAAATTGCCGTTGCAGTGCATTGTCCTGTTTCAGCAATGATCTGCAAGACTCTGAACTGGGCCGCCGTCAATCCTACGGACTGTGCCAGCTCGCGGCCGAACAAGTCCGTTGCCCGTAGTATTCGGCGCAAGGCAACAAGGCTGGCGTCAATCCTATTCATTTTTCGGTTTTGTCAGACGGGGGCGAGAAGATCAACAGAGGAGAATTTTGATTTTTTATTAGATGATCAAAACAAAAATTTCTCCATAACGTTACAAAGGTTGGCTAAATTTTGGCAAATTTCGGAAACTGACCTTTTAGTTAGCCATCGACTTGAAAGCATATTTGACTGATGTTACTTAGCTTACCAAAGCAAAATGGAGGCAGTGTTATCAATGCGACATGCACGAGATTTTTCTCGCAAGGCATTTCCCGTTTTAAGGAAGCCCGAAGCCGAAGATGGCCCCCGGGTGTGGGACCTAGTGCGTTCATGCAAACCGCTTGATGAAAACTCCATGTATTGCAACCTGATCCAGTGTGACCACTTCAGGGACACCTGTGTGGTGGCAGAGCTGAATGACGAAGTGGTTGGCTGGATATCTGCCTATGTTCTGCCTTATGACACTGACACCGTGTTTGTCTGGCAGGTGGCTGTGTCTGAAGCGGCGCGGGGAACAGGATTGGGCTCTATTATGCTCAGCTCCCTTTTGCGACGCGATGCTTGCAGAGACATTAAAAGCCTTCAAACCACGATCACGCGCGACAACATGGCCTCATGGGCCTTGTTCCGGAAATTTTCCCAAGCGCGCGGTGCTGTGTTGAAAAGCCAGGCCCATTTCACCCAAACGCAGCATTTTCGCGACCGTCAAAGCACGGAATACATGGTCACGATCGACTTGTCGGAAGCAACTAGACTAGCCGCCTAAAGAGGTGCCGACTTTATGTGGCGCTTATCTGTTTTCACTTACCCAATCCCAAAAGGACTTGATATGCCGACTGATACGTCAGCCGAAATCTCTGTATTCAAACGTCGCGAATCCAAGGCGCGCAGCTATTGTCGAAACTTCGATACGGTCTTTGCCCATGCGCAGGGTTCGGAATTGATCGATACGAGCGGCAATACCTACATCGACTTTTTGTCGGGCTGTTCGTCTTTGAATTACGGCCATAACGACACGGATATGAAGCTTGCATTGATCGAGCACATCACGTCCGATGGTCTGGCCCATGCGCTTGACCTTCACACCGATGCAAAGGCTGAATTCCTCGAAGTATTCGAGCGCAATATCCTGAAGCCGCGCGGTATGGATCACAAGGTCATGTTCACCGGGCCAACAGGCGCCAACGCGATTGAAGCCGCTTTGAAGCTGGCGCGCAAGGTGACGGGTCGGGACAATGTCATTGCCTTCACCAACGGATTTCATGGCGTCACTCTTGGGGCTTTGGCGGCAACCGGTAATTCGTATCATCGCTCAGGTGCTGGTACGACGCTGAATGGCGTAACCCGAATGCCATATGACGGCTTTTTTCCAGGTGATCACGATGCCGCCGATTTCCTGGACGCCATGCTTAAAGACAGATCCAGCGGAATTGATGCCCCAGCAGCAATCCTGCTTGAAACCGTGCAGGGTGAGGGCGGTCTGAACGCGGCACGGCCAAAATTTGTGAAACGCGTAGCTGAACTTGCCAAGGAACACGGCGCGCTATTGATCATCGACGACATTCAGGCGGGGTGCGGTCGAACCGGTGGGTTTTTCTCGTTTGAAGAAATGGGGATTGTCCCGGATATCGTGACGCTTGCGAAATCTGTGTCAGGGTTCGGTCTGCCGATGGCTCTCATGCTGGTGCGCCCCGAACACGACGTCTTTGGCCCGGCTGAACACAATGGAACCTTTCGTGGGAACACCCACGCTTTCGTCACGGCCCGAGTTGCGATCGAGAAGTTCTGGTCGGACGCGATGTTTCAGAAAGAGATTAACGCCAAGGCTCTTGTTTTGACCTCGGCTCTGACCGAGGTGGCAGAAAGGGTTCCGGGTGCGACTTTGAAAGGGCGCGGGATGATGCAGGGCGTTGACGTTCAGTCTGGCGAGTTGGCCGCCGAGATTTGCCGCCGCGCCTTCGAAGAAGGGCTGATTATCGAAACATCCGGTAGCGATGATCAGGTGGTCAAGGTTCTTGCCCCACTGACGACACCGGACGAAACCTTCCGAAAAGGGCTTTCTATCCTCATCGACGCGTCCCGGAACGTAATGGAAACCTACAAAATGGCGGCGGAGTAACATCATGATTGTACGCGACTTCAATGACATTATAAAAAACGACCCGGACCGAGTAGTCTCTGACGCAAAATGGTCCTCGGTGCGAATGCTGCTTGCTCAAGACGGCATGGGTTTCTCTTTCCACATAACCTTTCTGGAAGAGGGTTCCGAACATACGTTCGAGTACAAGAACCACTTTGAAAGCGTCTACTGCATGCAGGGGTCGGGCTCGATCACAGATGTTGCAACAGGTGAGAAGCATTATATCAAGCCCGGTGTCATGTACGCGCTTGACAAGCATGACCGCCACGTCCTGCGTGCCGAAGAAGAACTTGTGATGGCTTGCGTATTCAACCCGCCTGTCACCGGGGCTGAAGTCCACCGCGAAGATGGTTCATACGCACTGGAAACCTGTTAAAGAGGCCCCGGTTTGCGCCGGGTGAATTACCTGTGACTTTCCCCGAACACACCGTCGAAAAGATCGGCGGAACATCAATGAGTCGCGTCCGGGAGTTGCGCGACACGCTTTTCATCGGTGACCGCAACGGTGCTGACCTGTATCATCGCGTTTTCGTTGTGTCAGCTTTTGGCGGCATCACCAACTTACTGCTAGAACACAAGAAAACCGGTGAACCCGGTGTTTATGCACTCTTTGCGAATGATGACAGCGATCACGGCTGGCTTGATGCCCTTTCACGGGTCGCAAAAGCAATGTCCGAAGCGCATGCTGCGGTTTTGGAAAACCAAGGAGATCGCGCCTTGGCCGAGGATTTCGTTCGTGAGCGCATTGAAGGTGCCCGGAGTTGCCTGTTCGACCTGCAACGTTTGTGCTCCTACGGGCATTTCCGCCTGTCCAGCCAAATGATGATCGTGCGTGAGCTTTTGTCCGGGCTGGGTGAAGCGCACTCGGCCTTTGTTACCACGCTGATGTTGCAACGCGAAGGCGTTAATGCACGCTTCGTTGATCTCAGCGGTTGGCGGGATGAAATCGAACGGTCACTTGAGGAACGGATCGCGAGCGGCTTTGGCGATGTGGACCTGTCTTGTGAAATGCCCATCGTCACAGGCTATGCGCAGTGCCGTGAAGGATTGATGCGCGAATATGATCGCGGTTATTCCGAGGTTACGTTTTCCAATATTGCTGCCTATACCAAGGCAAAAGAAGCGATAATTCACAAGGAATTTCACCTCTCCTCCGCCGATCCCGCACTGGTGGGAGAGGCAGCTGTGCGCAAGCTGGGGCATACAAACTATGATGTCGCTGACCAGCTTTCCAACATGGGCATGGAGGCAATTCACCCAAAAGCCGCCAAGATCCTTCGCCAGTCAAAGGTCGCGCTGCGCGTGACCAATGCCTTTGATCCGGAGGACCCCGGAACATTGGTTGATGATCAGCCAGCACAATCCCCGGCTGTCGAGATTATAACGGGTCTGGATGTCGTGGCGCTAGAGTTGTTCGAGCAGGACATGGTTGGGGTCAAAGGTTATGACGCTACAGCGCTGGAAGCATTGCGGAGACACAATGTACGCATTGCTTCGAAGTCTTCGAATGCCAATACGATCACTCATTATGTAGAGGCTTCGTTGAAAACTGTTCGTCGGGTTATTTCAGATTTGGAGAAGTCTTTTCCTTCCGCCGACATTAGCGCGCGCTCCGTAGCCGTCGTTTCTGCAATAGGGCGTGACCTGTCCGGCTTGCAGTCTTTCAGTGCGGGTCTGCAAGCGCTGGAAAAAGCAGATATTGACGTGATTGCAGCGCAACAAACCACGCGCAATGTGGACATTCAATTCGTTGTTCCGCGCGATGCAGCCAGTGACGCAATCGTTGCGTTGCATGAGGAGTTGATCACCAAGTCTGCAATGACCCACTTTGACAAGGCTGCATGACCCCCATCACCTAACATCTCAAGATGCGTCCGCAAGGCTGGTCTGTAACGGCACCCACGAAAGCACCACGTGGTATAGGAGTGAATAGTATGCGGCACGATCAGGGCACTTAGCTCGCGATAGGTAACAGGCGGTGGTGCGTGGACGGGCATTGTCAAAGAAGCTTGCCTGGCCATAGATCGCATGGTTTGCACTTGTCCGAAGTCTGAAACACCATCCACTCTTGATCTTGCGCCCTTCCCAGACCAATGAAGGGCGCGGAGTGTTTGTCACAGGCAATTTTCTCCGAGACTGTTGACTGCCGCAATCGAGTGTAAAGTTGCTGTGACACAAAGGGAAAGCTAATGTTGAAGAATGACCAACTCGACCAGTGGGATCGCGAAAATTTTTTCCACCCTTCGACCCATCTGGCGCAGCACGCGCGTGGTGAAAGTCCGAACCGCGTAATCAAGACCGCCAGCGGTGTCTTTATCGAAGACCGTGACGGGAACAAACTGTTGGACGCCTTTGCCGGCCTTTATTGCGTGAATGTCGGCTATGGCCGTCAAGAAATTGCCGAGGCCATCGGTGAGCAGGCCAAGGAACTGGCCTATTACCATGCCTATGTGGGTCACGGCACCGAAGCCTCGATCACCTTGTCGAAAATGATCCTCGACCGGGCACCTGCGAACATGTCCAAGGTCTATTTCGGCCTCGGCGGCTCGGACGCGAATGAAACCAACGTTAAGCTGATCTGGTACTACAACAACATTCTGGGCCGTCCTGAGAAGAAGAAGATCATCTCACGTTGGCGCGGATATCACGGCTCGGGGTTGGTGACGGGTTCGCTGACCGGGCTGGAACTGTTTCACAAGAAATTCGACTTGCCGGTCGAGCAGGTGATCCATACCGAGGCCCCGTACTACTATCGCCGTGAAAATCTGGACCAGACCGAAGAGCAATTCGCCGCCCATTGCGCCGCCGAACTGGAAGCTTTGATCGAGCGCGAAGGCGCAGACACGATCGCCGCTTTTATCGGTGAGCCGGTTCTGGGCACAGGCGGCATCGTGCCCCCGCCTGCAGGTTACTGGGAGGCTATTCAGGCGGTGCTCAGGAAACACGACATCCTGCTGGTTGCTGATGAAGTCGTCACTGGCTTCGGTCGCCTTGGCACCATGTTCGGCTCTGATCACTACGGGATCGAACCCGATATCATCACCATCGCCAAGGGTCTGACATCGGCTTATGCGCCGCTGTCCGGCTCGATAGTGTCAGACAAAGTCTGGAAGGTGCTGGAGCAAGGCACGGACGAAAACGGCCCGATCGGCCATGGCTGGACGTATTCGGCGCATCCCATCGGCGCTGCGGCAGGCGTGGCCAACCTGAAACTGATCGACGAACTGAATCTGGTCTCGAATGCGGGTGAACTGGGCACCTATCTGAACCAAACCATGACTGAGGCACTGGCTGATCATGCCCATGTCGGTGATGTCCGTGGCGAAGGGATGCTGTGTGCGGTGGAATTCGTGAAAGACAAGGATAGCCGCACCTTCTTCGACTCGGCCGACAAAATCGGTCCGCAAATCTCGGCCAAGTTGCTGGAGCAGAGCAAGATCATCGCCCGCGCCATGCCGCAAGGTGACATCCTGGGCTTTGCGCCGCCCTTCTGTCTGACCCGCGAAGAGGCCGATCAGGTGGTGGCCGGGACGGTACAGGCCGTAAAAGCCGTTCTCGGATAAGGTGTAAGGGAAGCTAGACGAAAGGGCCGGCCGCTCCGGCCCTTTTTCATTCCGGTTTTTGAAACTCACCTGTCGTCAGATTTGCATCGCTCTGAAGGTCTTGGGTGTCAAGCATCGTGGCGACCCTCTCCAATTTCGGGCCAGACATCTTGGCGGCACGCAGAACTTGGCGCGAGGCGACAAGGTTGATGTCGATAAGATGCATGTATCTACTCTTGGCTCGAACGGCACGAGATTGCCAAAACCGTGTCGATAGCCCAAGTCGAATCGCGCTGGAAGTTTATTAGCTTAGCGAAACATAAATAGAAGTTGCATGGCAGAATTATAGGTTTAGATTTCGCTTTTTTGAAATTTCGCTTCCCTGTGATAGTTAGTAGTTCAAAGTTTAATGACGGAGCATTGTATGCAGCATTCTTTGGAATTGTTCGAACAACCATTTCCGGTATTACGTACCCTCTTGCCGCAAGACAGTATGGCAGTAGCTTCGTTGGCCGTAAGCGTAAATCAGAAAGCTATCGGAAACTTGCTGGGCGAACTCGCGAAATTCGAGGGTTACAATAAATTCTCAATCATCGCTGAACTTGATGGGGAAACGGTCGGCGCGATGTTGGCCTATATTCCGCCCTATGACCGGCAAACTCTGTTTATCTGGCAAGTGTATGTATCTGAGGGTGAAGCTGAAAAAGGGCTTGCCTCGCTCATGCTGGGGCAGGTGATGCGGCGGGACGTATGTGCCGATGTAACCCGTGTTCAGACCGTCATTCCATCAGACGACAAGCGGAACTGGGCGTTGTTCCGTCGGTTTGCGAGGTGGCAGCGGTCACGGATGGATATCCAGCCTTTCATCACCCAGGCGCTGGAGCCTTTTCGCCGCCACGAAAACAGCAACCTGGTGACGATCCGCTTGGGGAATAATCGCTCTGAGCTTGCGGCCGGAGCGCCTCTAAATATTTGCAAAAGTGGGAGTGTGGAATGAACGTAGACACGACCGTATCAAATGAGAAGCCGAGCGGTAAAGCAAACGCAACTTTGGGAGACCGGATCTTCGCCGCGCGCGAAGCCGTGGGGTATTCGCAAAATGAACTTGCCTCAAGGTTGGGCGTTAAGCTGAGGACCGTCCAGAGATGGGAGGAAGACCGAACAGAGCCACGTGCAAACAAAGCGCAGATGATCTCCGGCATTCTTGGGGTATCTCTGGTTTGGCTTCTAAGCGGTGAGGGAGAAGGTGCTCCTTACCCCGTCGATGCTTCGTTGGCCTCAGAAAACATGCGGGGTATCCTAGATGAGCTCCGTAGCCTTCAGGCGGATATCACACAGGCGACGCGCGGACTGAGCACAGTAGAAAAACGCCTGCGCGGCAGAACGTGATTTCTGCGCAATTGCGAACTTCAGGTATGGCATACGGTCATGCGTCAAAGGACAACAAGAAAGGAGCAGATTATGACAGAATCGGACCCCAGTCTTTTACCCGCTGACACGGCGCAAGGTGCTCAAGAAAAGACCAGTTCATTCGCTGAAGCCTCACCTCTTGAGGTGCGCGAAAAGGTCGGCTTGACCATATCGGAAATGGCCGAACTTATCGGGATGAGCGAATTTGGCTATCGGATGTGGGAGCAGGAAACGCGCCGCCCCGGAGGTCCAGCATATAAGCTGCTCGCTTTGTTGAACGCTCACCCAAAAGAAACGATTTCCCGACTGCAGCAATACGGTTGAGTGCAAAACTCAGCGGTAAGTGCGTACTTCCATTGGTGTTGTCTCAATTGCAGTCAGGATTTCCTGCAGCAGCAGTTCCTCTGCTCGGTTCTTGACCGTGGCTGGGTTCCAGACAACGTGAACATCGATAGCCGGTAGACCGTCATATGGAGGAACCTGCCAAAGTTGCCGATCGCGGACATCCCGGGCCGCAACGTGCAGGGGGAGGGGGCCGATACCAAGCCCGGCGATAATCATGCGCCGGACTTCTTCCAAATGGCTAGAGACGCCGGTGATCTTCTGTCCCAATTCGGCTTGAGCCCTCATGACAGTGACCGGCCGCAGTACATCCTGGAGGCGGTCCGTTTCGAAGCTTACAGAGCTTTGGCCCGCCAGATCCGCGACAGTTAAGTCTTTTCTGCCAAAGAATGGGTGATTTGGGCCACAGAACAGCCCAAAGTATTCACGATATAAGCGGCGGTATTCGAGTTTGGGGTTGTGATCCTTCACCAGGCAAACCGCAAAGGATGCCCGTTTCGCTGCGACCTCGGCAATGGCATCGGCGCTGGAATGTACTTCGATCGAGAAACTCGCGTTGGGATGGTTTGAATGAAAACGCGCCAGAGCGTCGTCGAGTACAGGACACACGACGTGGCTGGCAGCTGTAATCTTGATGTTGCCCTGAACCTCGTCCGTCAAGTCTCGTAGCAAGGTCGAAAGACGCAACACGGATCCGTTGATCTCGACAGCTTCATGGTAGAGCAGGCGGCCGGCATGGGTCAGCGCATATCGGCCCGGTGATCGGTCGAGCAGTTTGCGGCCAATTCGGTCTTCGAGTTTTTTTAAAGCCGCAGAAACGGAAGGCTGACGAAGCCCAAGTTGATTGGCGGCATCGGTAATAGAATGACTTTCCGCAAGAACAACAAAGGTACGCAGCAGGTTCCAATCCAACTCACGCGCTACTCGGTCGGGATCGTATTGGCTGACTAAGTCGGTCATAGATAGCAACTATACTCAGAATTCTAATTATCTATTTGATCTATGATTGTAGCATTAGCACTGTAAGGGCAAGTGTTTACCCGAGGCCCGAAATGTCAATCGAAACCCGCGAAGCGCGACAGCCGTGGATTTTGCTTTCACCAGCACTTGCCGCAGTGGCATTGCTGCTGTTCGTGCCCTTGATGTTCATAGTGGTCTACAGTTTTTGGCTTCGCACGGCGACGGGGGCGGATCAGGTCGGATTTTATCTGGATAACTGGAACGAAGCACTGACCGATCCGTTCTATCGCGATATCCTGATCAGCACCCTTCGCATTGCTGCAATCACAACCATTGTCTGTGCGATCATGGGATACCCTTCAGCCTATTTCATCGCCAGATCGAGGGGGAACAAGGCAATTTTGCTGCTGCTTTTGATGCTGCCGTTTTGGATCAGTTACATCATTCGAACGATGAGCTGGATCAACATTCTGGGCGTGTCCGGTGCATTCAATTCGCTGCTGTTGTCGCTTGGAATTATCTCTGAACCGATACAGATGCTTTACAACGAAGCGACGGTCATCTTGGGCCTGGTGCACTTCCTCCTGCCGTTCATGATCCTGAACATCTATGTCAGTCTCGATGGGATCGATACCAATCTGGAAGACGCCGCAAACTCGCTTGGTGCAACCAAATGGGAAGCGTTTCTGCAAGTCACCTTGCCGCTATCGCTGCCCGGGTTAGCCGCCGGTGGGTTGCTGTGTTTTGTCTTGGGGGCGGGGACTTACATCACGCCACTGGTCCTTGGCGGACCGCGGGATGCCATGTTCGCGAACCTCGTTTTCGAAGCCATTATCACCCAACTCAACTGGCCGCTTGGTTCCGCACTGAGCCTGATGTTGTTGGCTGTATTGGGGGCGCTGGTGATGATCTACAACCGGTATCTGGGCATGGCTCAGCTGATGAAGGGGCTGGGTTGATGGAAGGTGGAAAAATGGGATGGAACCTGATCCGGGCATGGTCAATTGGTGTTTACATTTTCATGTTTCTGCCGGTGGCCGTTGTCGTGCTGCTCAGCTTCAATGCCTCGCAATTCGGCAGCTTCCCGATGACTGGATTTTCGCTTCGCTGGTTTGTTGAGCTGTGGAACAATGAGGCAATTCTGCGGGCCTTCCGGACGTCGATCGTATTGGGGCTAATGACCGCGATGATCTCGACCACACTTGGGGTTTTGGCAAGCCTTGCATTGGTGCGCTACAGGGTGCCGGGTGCCAATACCATCTCGACCTTGCTGATTGCGCCGATACTGGTTCCTGAGGTTGTGCTGGCTGTCGCCCTTTTGTTGTTTCTGAACTTCCTTGGCATCAACAAAAGCTTTGGCCTTCTGTTGTTTGGTCACGTGATTTTCACCCTGCCTTTCGTGATATTGGTGGTGCAGGCCAGGCTGATCAGCATCAAACGCGATGTCGAAGAAGCGGCGATGAGCCTTGGCGCAACCCCGGTTCAGACCTTTTTTCAGATCACCCTGCCGCTAATGTTGCCAGCGGTTCTGGCCGGAGCACTGTTCGCCTTTACGATCAGCTTCGACGACATCACCGGCACTTTGTTCTGGAAACCCGGTGGTGTTGAAACCGTCCCCACCCAGATCTTTGCCATGTTGCGGAATTCGATCTCTCCCGAGATCAATGCGCTTGGCACCGTGATGATTGTCATGACCGTTGGACTGCCCCTTCTGGGGGTCGGGATCGCACGGCAATTGGCCAAAAAGAGCGGCACATAAGAACCGCCACCTTCAAAACTGAACACCCGACAAGGAGAGATAAATGACCAAGAAAATGGACAATACCACCCGATACGAACGCCTTCGCGAACGCTATATGAACGGAGACATCGACCGCCGCGGTTTTTTGGGGCTGATCGGTGCGGCGGGCCTGGCCTACGGTGTTCAGACGCCTTTTGCCAAGTATGCGCATGCCGCCACTGATCAAGTCCGTTTCGACGGCTGGGGCGGTGTCGTTTCCGAGGCGTTTCGCAAGCACGCTTTCGATCCCTACACCGAGAAAACCGGCATTGCCGTAGTCGACGGAACCTTTGGGGGAGGCGACGAATACCTGAGCCGCGTCAAGGCCAGCCAACCGGGAGAGTACAACATTGCCCACCTGTCCGGCGTTTTCGACTACGCGCGCTATCACGGGCTTGAGCTGACTTCGGAGCTGAACGAAGACAACATCCCGAACCTGGAATTCGTGATCCCCAAACTGGTGGATGTGTTCCGTGGGGTAACAGACGGCAAGCTGAGCTGCGTTCCCTACGATTACGGAACAACCGGGCTGGCCTACAACCGTAAGTATGTCAGCGATGATCAGATGCAGGAAATCGGCGCGAAAATCCTGATCGACGAAAACCTGAAAGGCAAGATCGGCGGATGGAGCGATTGGCGCACCCGGATGTGGTACGCGGCGTTGCAAACCGGTCAGGATCCGAACGGGGTAACGGATGAAGAAGCCGCATGGGATGCGGTTCGTGCGCACCGTGATCTGGCGCTGAAATACTGGACCTCTGGCGCTGAGTTGATGAGCTTGCTGGCCGAAGAAGAAATCTATGTGACCGAAGGCTGGTCGGGGCGCATTTATGCGTTGCAAGAGCAAGGTCATGACATCGGTTACATGGACCCTCCCAACGGGTTTGGCTGGCAGGAATGCCTGTTCGTGATCAAGGGATCGCCGATGGAGGCCTGCGAGGAACTGCTGAACTTTATGCTGGCGCCGGAAACGTCGATTGCGGTTGCCGAGGGACAGAACTATCCGCCGGCGCTCGATCCGACGAAGGTCGAGTTAGGTGGTAAAATACCGACGCTGCCCGCGTTTGATCCGACAGGAACTTTGTCGGGACTGACCTTCGCCAAGCCCGACTACTGGAATGGTCACGAGGCCGACTGGTCCAAGACCTTTGGTCGCGTCCAGAAGGGCTATTGAACCTATCGCTCCCCCGGCATTGCCCGGGGGACCACCCATCGATCCGGAGAATGTTCCATTGAGTTCCGTCACACTGAAAAACATCGTGAAGCGCTTTGGATCGTTCACGGCGGTGCACCCCACCAACCTCGAAATTCCCGAAGGGACCTTCGTTACCCTTCTTGGGCCATCGGGTTGCGGTAAAACCACCAACCTTCGGATGATTGCTGGCCTGCTGGACCCGACCGAGGGAGAGATCCTGATCGGCGGCAAGCGCGTTAACGATGTGCCAATCCACAAGCGAAACCTGGGCATCGTCTTTCAGAACTACGCACTCTTTCCGCATAAAACCGTGGCTGAGAATGTGGCGTTCGGGCTGAAGTACCGGGATGTGCCCAAGGCCGACATTGCGGGCAAGGTGCAGGCGGCCTTGGATCTGGTGCAACTGCCGGATGTCGGCGACCGCTACCCCAAGGCTCTGTCAGGGGGTCAGCAACAGCGTATCGCTCTTGCGCGGGCGATAGTGGTCGAACCTGAGGTACTGTTGCTGGATGAGCCGCTTTCCGCGTTGGATGCCAACCTGCGAGAAGACATGCGGGTCGAACTGAAGCGTATTCAGCACCAGATTGGAGTGACGACAGTGTTCGTCACGCATGACCAATCCGAAGCACTGGCCATGTCCGACACTATTGTCGTGATGAGCGCGGGACGTGTCGAACAAGTTGGCTCGCCTTCTGACGTGTACAACACCCCGGCCAGTGAGTTTGTGGCAAATTTCCTTGGGGCATCCAACATTCTGGCCGGGCATTGCGAACAAAAGGACGCGCAAGGCGTTGTTCTGGATGCACCGCTTTTTGGAAAAGTCCATGTACCATCGGACAAAGCCGGCCAGGTTCAACAGGGGCCGGCCAAGCTGGTGCTGCGCGCGGAAAAGCTGACGTTGTTTGACGAAAGCACGGCAACCGATGGGCTAGTTACTGCCCCCGCGCGCGTTGAAACAGTCGACTATCAGGGTCAGACGGTCCGTTATTTCGTGCGCGTGGGTGATACGCAGTTGCAGGCTATCAATATGATCGACGACACACCGTTTGCCGAGGGCAGCGCGGTGACAGTTGGTTTCCGCCCGCAGGACTGCGCGGCGCTGCAGGGGGGCTGAGATGTCTCATCTGTTCTATCAAGGCCGGGGTCGCAAACCCGTTCTGGATCAGGCCCGAGGTGTCTATATGTGGGATAAGGATGGCAAACGCTATCTGGATGGCTCATCAGGCGCGATGGTCTGTAACATAGGGCATTCAAATCCCAACGTGCTGGCCGCGATGCGGCAGCAGATGGAGAAATCGACCTTCGGCTATCGCCTTCATTTCGAAACCGAAGCGTCCGAGAAACTGGCCGCCAGGTTGGCCGCACTGTCCCCCAAGGGGCTTAACAAGGTTTTCTTTGTCTCGGGCGGTTCGGAGGCCGTGGAAAGTGCGCTGAAGGTTGCGCGGCAGTATATGAAGGCCGTCGGGCAGGGCAGTCGATGGAAGGTGATTTCACGGCAGCCCTCATACCACGGCAGCACTTTGGGGGCGCTTGCCGTGACTGGCTATGAACCGCTGAGCGCGCCTTTCGAGCCGATGATGCGGCAAATGCCCAAGATCCCGGCACCGCGAGCGTATCTAGATGGCCTGAACCCCAATGATCTGGAAACCGGTCGCTACTATGCCCACATGCTGGCCGCAAAAATTGATGAGGAAGGGCCGGAAAGTGTGATGGCTTTCATCGTCGAACCAATCGGTGGGGCATCAACTGGAGCATTGGTTCCGCCGGTTGGCTACATGGAACGTATCCGTGAGATCTGCGACGAATATGGCATCCTGATGATAGCTGATGAGGTGATGACCGGGGCAGGGCGCACAGGTCGCTTTCTGGGCTCGGATCATTGGTCTGCCCGCCCTGATATTCTGGTCATGTCCAAAGGTATTGGATCAGGTTACGTGCCGTTGGGCGCAATGATTGCAGATGACCACCTGGTCGAAGCCGTGCTGGATGCTGGTGGGTTTGCACATGGGTATACTTATGCCGGTAATCCGCTGGCCTGCGCCGCCGGATTAGCTGTTGTCGAGGAAATCGAATCCCAGGGTCTGTGTGCAAATGCAACCCGCATAGGGGAAAAACTGCTCGCGCGGCTGCATGGCTTGATGCAAAAGCATGACATGATCGGGGATGTACGTGGCAAAGGTCTGCTGACGGCCTTTGAACTGATGGCTGACAGGGACAAAAAGACCCCGTTGCCCAAAGAGTGGAATGCCTATCAGAGAGTTGTGGATATTGCGTATGAAAAGGGGCTTATCGTCTACTCTCGTCGTACGCGGGACGGGATAGAAGGGGATCATATTCTGGTGTGCCCGCCGCTGATCACGTCTGACACGAATTTGGACGAAATTATCGAAGGTCTCGATGCTTCACTGACCCAGTTTTCCGGCGAGATCGCTGGAAAGGCAGCGTAACATGTCCAAAATTCTGATCACATGCGCAATCACGGGTTCGATCCATACGCCATCAATGTCGCCGCATCTGCCAGTCACGCCCGATGAGATTACGGCGCAATCTGTCGAAGCGGCAGAGGCTGGGGCCGCAATCCTGCATCTTCACGCCCGCAACCCTGAAACCGGACAACCGTCCGCGCGTGTCGACGACTTCATGGGTTTTCTTCCACGGATCAAGCAATCCACCGATGCCGTTTTGAATATTTCCACCGGGGGCAGCGCAGTGATGTCGCTTGACGACCGCCTTGCTGCTCCAAAGCGGGCTGAACCGGAAATGTGCAGCCTGAACATGGGCACGATGAATTTTGCGCTCTATCCGGCGGCTGACCGTATTTCCGAGTGGAAACACGAGTGGGAAGAGCCGTTTCTGCGCAATTCAGATGACCTTGTCTTCAAGAATACACCGCGAGACATGGCGCGTATACTGGCTGAGATGGGCACCGAACGCGGTGCGCGGTTCGAGTTCGAATGCTATGATGTCGGCCATCTTTACATGCTGCACCATTTCGTCGACCGTGGCTTGGTTGAGGGGCCGCTGTTTATTCAATTCGTATTTGGAGTGCTGGGTGGGATTGGGCCGGACCCCGAAAACCTGACACATATGAAATTGATAGCAGACAAACTGTTTGGGCAGGATTATTACTATTCTGTTCTGGCAGCAGGGCGCCATCAGATGCCGCTGATCACGATGGCGGCGGCAATGGGCGGCCATGTCCGCGTCGGGCTGGAGGACAGCCTGATGATATCGCGCGGGGTACTGGCTAAATCGAACGCCGAGCAGGTCCGGAAAATCCGCCGAATTGTCGAAGATCTTGGTCGAGAGGTGGCTAGCCCGGCCGAAGCGCGGGTAATGCTGGGTCTGAAAGGCGCAGACAGGACGGCTTTCTGATGCAGGTTAGTTTGCGTGTCGCCGAACAACGTGATGCCGAGCGCATAAACACGGCACTGCGGCGCTTGTCGGACGATTTGAATGACGAACATACCGCTCGGGCGGCGGACCTTGAAAACGTGGGCTGGGCGGATATGCCGGGCTTTCGCGCCGTACTTGCCGAGACAGATGAGATCGTGGGCGTGGCGCTGTATTCCCCGGTTTTTTCGACAACGCGAGGCGGTGCCGGGATTTTTGTTTCTGATTTATGGGCTGCTCCGAAAGTGCGTGGAAGGCGACTTGGCGCACGCCTGTTAAGTGCAGCTCTGGCAGATGGGGTCGAATTGTGGGGCGCCAATTTTATCAAGCTCAGCGTGTATGATGACAGCCTCAACGCTCGACGGTTCTACGACCAGTTGGGGTTTGAGCCCCTTGAGGGGCAAATCGAACTTATCTTGGACAAGGCCGGGTGTGCGGCCCTGAAAGGTGAAGTATGAAAGCGGTGTTTGACGCGCGGCAGTGGCGACACGATCCGAAACATTTCATGGCGAACGGGGCAATCTTACCCAATCCGGAACAGCCAAAGCGGATCGAAGTATTGATGGCCGGAGCGGAGGCCGCAGGTTGCGTTTTCTATGCTCCAAGTGACGCAGGGCTTGGGCCGATTGCGGCACTGCACTCGGCGGAATACCTGACTTTCCTGCAAAATATCTATTCACGCTGGCGTAGGATTCCCGACGCAGGTGAGGAAGTTATCCCGAACATTCATCCTGCGGCCCGGACAGATGGGTATCCCAAGTCTGCTGTTGGACAGGCCGGGTTTCATCAGGCCGACACCGCTTGCCCAATCGCTGAAGGGACATGGGAGGCTGCTTATTGGTCTGCTCAATCGGCGATTTCGGGGGCTGACTTGATCAGGGGCGAGGAAAGGTCAGCTTATGTGCTTTCGCGTCCCCCCGGGCATCACGCGTTTGGTGATCTGGCGGGCGGTTTTTGCTTTTTGAACAACTCCGGTATTGCTGCGGAACGTTTGCGGGCGGCGGGCCTTCGACCAGCAATACTGGATGTTGATGTGCATCACGGAAACGGAACTCAGGGCATCTTCTATACGCGCGACGACGTGCTGACGGTTTCGATCCATGCTGATCCGGCGCGCTTTTACCCATTCTTTTGGGGCCACGCGCAAGAGCGTGGGGAAGGGCGCGGGCTGGGTTACAACCTCAACTTGCCATTGGAGCGGGGAACCGGCGATGACGACTATATGGAGACGCTGGATACGGCCCTGCAACGGGTTCAGAGCTTTGGTGCAGACGCCCTTGTCGTGGCGCTCGGGTTGGATGCATCGATCGACGATCCGTTCAAGGGTTTGGCTGTAACCCAAGACGGGTTTGCGCGCATTGGTAAAGCTCTTGCGAAAACAGGACTGCCCGTGTTGTTCGTGCAGGAAGGTGGCTATTTGTCCGATAGCCTGGGCGAAAACCTGATACGGGTTCTAACCGGATTTCAGGAGGCGGCGTGAAAACGGCAGATGCCATTGTAATCGGCGGCGGAATTGCCGGGATCAGTGCCGCGGCTGAGCTTGCGGGCGATATGTCTGTTCTTGTTCTTGAGGCCGAAAGCCAGCTCGGCTACCACGCGACGGGTCGCTCTGCCGCGATTTTTATTCGCAACTATGGCAACGAGACACTGCGCGCATTAAACACGGAATCCGCTCCGTTTCTGCAACAGCCCGACGGAGTGAGCGAACAAAGCCTTCTGTCGCCTCGTGGTGAGATGCTGGTGGCGACAGACGAAGAGCTCGATGCGCTCGACGCCTACAAAACCGGGTCAACCGGGCTTGAGAAACTGACACCTGCTCAAGCGGTCGAACTGGTCCCGATCTTGCGAAAAGACGCTATCGCAGGTGCCGTGATTGAGTGGGACGCGCAGGATATCGACGTCGACCGAATGCTTGCAGGGTATGTCCGATTGCTGAAGGTACGCGGTGGCAAGGTCGAAGCCAATGCACCAGTTACAGGGCTACACCGAAGCTCTGGCCTCTGGACCGTGCAGGCCGGTGGCCAATGCTATCAGGCCCCGATAGTGATCAACGCCGCGGGAGCCTGGGCTGAAGGAATAGCCCGGATGGCAAAAGCGACTGACCTTCGTTTGTTGCCAATGCGTCGCTCGGCAGCGTTGTTACCAGCACCCCTGGGTTACGAAATCCGGAATTGGCCTCTTTTCGCCAGCGCGACCGAGAAATGGTACGCCAAACCGGAAGCGGGCAAGCTGATGGTCAGCCCGGCAGATGAGGACCCTGTCGACCCCCATGACGCGTGGGTTGACGACATGGTTTTGGCAGAGGGGCTGCATCGTTTCGAACAAGCCGTTTTCACTCCAGTCACGCGCGTCGAAACCAGTTGGGCTGGTCTGCGTACTTTTTCAAATGATCGCACGCCGGTTGTCGGATATGACCCGAAGGCCGAAGGTTTTTACTGGCTGGCTGGGCAGGGTGGTTATGGTGTCCAAACCGCCCCGGCGTTGGCTCGTTTAACTGCTGCCTTGATCTGCAATTCCAATCTCGGCTTGCAGCCTGACATCGTTCGGGCGCTTGATCCGGGTCGTTTCAATCCCTGACCACGAGGAAAACATGACAGACATCACTCGACATCATACCGCCACGCGCATGAGCCAGATCGTTGAACTTGGTGATACGATCTACCTTGCAGGTCAGGTTGGCACCGCCGGTGCACCGGTCGCACAGCAGACGCAGGATTGCCTCGACAAGATCGATGCGTTGCTCGCCGAGGTCGGAAGTGACAAGACACGCATTCTTCAGACAACAATCTGGTTAGCCGATATGAAGGATTTCGCCGCAATGAATGCTGTCTGGGACGCCTGGGTGCCAGAGGGGCACGCGCCAGCCCGTGCCTGCGGTGAGGCTAGACTGGCAACCCCCGAATATCTGGTGGAGTTCATAGTGGTCGCGGCGCGCTGAGCTTTCAGCCAACCGCTGTAGGGGGATCGTCAAGGGATGTGTCGCAAACATTTAGAACAGCCAACGCCAGCGACCTACCGGACACACCTATCCAGCGATCTCGGCAAATAGCCGAAAGCCCGACGTGGTAGT
>NZ_LQBP01000001.1 GCF_001507545.1 Ruegeria profundi | reverse complement strand
AGCCACAATCCCCATAGCACCGAAATCTGCCCGCGCTTTCCTCCTTGTCAGATTTATCGCCGCTGCAGCTCACGCTGACAGCAGCCACAAACCTTAGACGAAGCGGACTTCTGAAGGCACATGTTGAAAGGCTGCTTAGGTTTTTTGCGCTAGGATCGCTGCGCGTTTCGACGTAACTTCATATGATTTTGCGAGAAGGTCCTGAACTTATGCCATCGTTTGAAATCTTGATCGCTTTTGTGATCGCCACAAGCATTTTTGCGTATATGCCTGGTCCTTCTACCCTTTATGCCGCAGCGCAAACCATAGCGCGCGGACGTCGCGCAGGTTGGTTCGCTGCGCTAGGCATACATATCGGCGGATACGTCCATGTCGTGGCAGCGGCGGTGGGGCTGGCGATCTTATTCCGAGCAATTCCTATCTTGTACCTTGCGCTCAAATTTGCCGGCGCAGCCTATCTGATTTGGCTTGGCATTTCGATGTTCTTGACCAAAGCGGAAACGGCTACCCAACCACAAGTCGCAGGTCAAAAAAGTGCGAGACGTGCTTTCTGGGAGAGCGTTTCGGTTGAAGTCTTGAACCCAAAGACCGCCATCTTTTATGTGGCCTTCCTTCCTCAATTCTCAGATCCGAGCGCTGTACTTCCGATTTGGGTGCAACTGCTCATATTGGGGACGATCGTGAACATTATGTTTTCGAGCGCGGACGCCATCTGCGTTATTCTCGCGGACAAGATTACCACGCTTTTCAAAGCCTCGTCGTCGGCCAATCGCATTGCAAACAGAATTGGAGGAAGCATTCTTGTCGCGCTCGGAGTGAAACTCGCACTTGATCGGCAGTAAAACTGGTCGTTCGTGCAAAGCGCAGAATCCGTTAAAATGGGCTCGAAGCAGTCTTCCAAGCACTTTTGATTAACGTCAGCTTTCGGGTCATTTGCAGCCGCTGACTCCCTGCGATTCGGATGGCAAGGTCACGCATTTTGCGGATGGGTCACACCTTTCTGATTCAAGTCACATAATATCAATGATTTAGCCCTGGCATGTGTCACGCCTTTATTGGCGGCGGCCACAGATTTTAGAGATCCGAACTCTCACTTTGTTCAACAGAAGCGGACCGAACTTCCTCGTGCCGCAGTGAGCAATTGAGGTTGATATGCCCAAGTTGACACAAGATCAGCTGGCGGAGCGGTGGCACATGTCGCCGCGGACGCTGGAGCAGTGGCGCTGGCTCGGAAAGGGCCCCAGGTTTTTGAAGATCGGCGCGCGCGTTTTATACGATGAAGGCGTGATCGAAGCCTTTGAGGAGGCGCAGGTCTGCCAGAATACATGCGGACCGATTTCCGGGGAGGGTGTGTAATGGCAAAGTCCTTCCCCTCATACAAAGTCAAATCGCACCTTGTCTACACAGTCTGGGAGGTGGCGGACGTTTTGGGCTGTCATCGCCAGACCGTCATTCGCTGGATTGGGAACAACGGACTTGCGGCTGATACCAGCAGCAAGCCTTGGTTGATCGAAGGACATGTGCTCAAGGACTTCCTCGGACAAAGACAACGCAAGGCGCGGTGCAAGTTGGCATTGCATCACTGCTACTGCCTCAGCTGCAGAGGTCCGCGCGAACCCGACGGCAAGATCGCTGACTATGTTCAGGAAACAGCTTCCAGCGGCCGCGTAACAGCCCTATGTCCGACGTGTGGTGCGGTCATGAACAAGATCATTCGCCGTTCAGATCTGGAAGCCATTCAGGCCAAACTGGAGGTCACACGTCAACAAGCCTCCCCAAGATTAGTGTCCTGTACCGAACCCCATTCAAAAGTGACCTTGAAAGAGGAGCCCGAGACCCATGCCAAAACACACCTCGGATAACCTGCGCATCAAGCGCAAACACCTTGTCTGGCTGAAGGACGCAAAGGGGCTGTCACAATCTTCGATCGACAAAGCCGCAGCATCGATTGCCATCTATGATAAATGGCTCAAGGGCAAGGACTACAGGGCGTTCCATTCAGAAAGGGCGCGCGCGTTTAAACGCCATCTGCAAGGTCTGCGCAATGAACGAACGGGCGCGCCACTGTCGGCGGCTACGATCAACGGAGTGTTGCGCGATGTCATGAAGCTTTTTGACTGGATGGCGGACCAACCGGGGTACAAGTCCAGGATCTCGCGCGCAGACATTGCCTATCTCACGCCGGATCGCAAATCGGAACAGGCCCGTCGAAGCACCCTGTGGAAGCCGCATCCGTCCCCTGAACAAGTAAACCACCTGTTGTCCATCATGCCTGCAGAAACAGTGATCCAGCGCCGTGACCGCACCCTGATCGCTTTCCTTTTTTTGACCGGATCACGTGAAGGTGCCGCCATCACCGTGCGGCTGGGGCATGTCGATCCAGCCAATAAATGCGTGCAGTTTGACGGCCGTTCCGTGGATACAAAGTTTGGAAAGTCCTTCACGACCAGTTTCTTTCCCTTCGGTTATGATGTCGAAAGGATTCTGCGAGACTGGATCACGGAGCTTCGTCAGGACCTTCTTTTCTCGGACACGGACCCACTGTTCCCAAAGACGCGCGTAGCTGTTGGCCCGTCCAGACGGTTTGAGGCAGTAGGTATCGCGCGCGAGCCGTGGGCCGGCCCGTCGTCTGCGGCCAGGATCTTCAAGCAAGCTTTCGTTAAAGCCGGGCTGCCACCGTTTTCGCCGCACCGCGTGCGAGATACGATCGCAGAGCTGGCAAAACTTCACTGCAGGACACCAGAGGACTATAAAGCCTGGTCGCAGAACATGGGACACGACGACGTGATGACGACGTTCAGCTCCTATGGTTCTGTTTCACCTGGCCGTCAGGTCGAACTGATGGGGCGGTTTCGCCGCCGTGGACCGTTGCCAGACGAGGACGCGGTTATTGATGAATGATCAGCTCCGGTGACGCACCCGAATGACCACGCGCTCGGGAGCAAGCCGGTATCCGTGCCAAGAGAGATTTTCGATCAACTCTTGGGGCTTATCAATTGACAGACCAGCGGACTTGAATCTCTTTGCAATCGTTCTTCGCGCGGTCAGTATTCTCCGCCTAACGACTTCGTCGGTTTCAACGCCTAATTTTTCGACGAGGTCGCCAGACTTCAAGCAGGGATACTCCAAAGGTTCGAGACCTTTGCCTGCTGCGCGGAGCCACTCTTCAGCCAAAACGATCAACAGATCCGCTGTGGCGTTTTTCTTAAGCTCAATATGTTCGCCGATCAAAACCAAACGTGAGGTTTTGTCGATTTCTATGGTCAGCGGTGGTTTCTCATTCTCGTTTTTATCAACTGAGGGAGCTGGCACAAAAGGCAAGGACAAGGCGCTCTGCATCTCGCCATATAGTCTTGGCAAACTCTGTTCTGGGAACTCGCCTGGTGACTTGCTTTCGAGAGTTCTGCGCATAACCGATGTGACCGCCTTGCCGTGGCGGTTCAGCAAATCTGCGATCATCGACATTGCTGTATCTGGTGGACTGTCGAAATGATTGACCGCATCCAACACAACGGGGAAATTTCGGATCAGTGCATCTGGTGTGGCGTTTTCAAACAACACTGCATTGCGCACATAGGACAACGCCATCTCCCGGTCGATGCCGTTCGGTCGAGCGTCCGACATCAAGTCCACGCGATAGGCATCTTCCGGGTCAAATCGCTCCAACCCCTTTGAAAGCATCGCGAACCGCCGATCGATACACTGCGAACAGCGCCCACAATGGAAGTATTGATGGGTTTGATTATGCACATCAGCACAACTGCGCGTCTCAACGATCTGGTCTGCCATCCCAAGTTGGGAGATGCGCTCCACGACTTCAGCTTTAGTGCGCGCGAAGTAGGGATTGTCGACGCGCATATCGTTCTCGAAAACAAGCCGCAGAAGACCGGTGAACAGCTTCAGTGTCTTTGGATGCGTGGTTCGCGTCGCTCGTGTTCCAACGACGTTGCCGACCGGCGGTAGGTTGAGGCTCACGACCCCGTTTTCATGGAACGACACGCGGTCCAGTCCAAAGGCCGTTGCAGTGATCGACCCAAGTACCGCAAACAAGAATGAGCGTGTGCGATGCGTTCTTTCCGCGGTCGATCGGCTCTTCAACTGGGCGGTCATGGGAATGTGACGGCACGTTTCCGGTCCGTACCGTTTGCTCAACGCTGATATCAGCCGTTTCTGGACCGGCGCTATTTTCGTGGATGAGGCATGACTGACCAAAGCAACCCGATGCTTCTGTTCTACGATTTCTTCCACAGCGCCCGCAAAGGAATCGAGCCCGCCGGAAAACATCAGAACGCGGTGGGGCTTCCATGAACTATTTCGGCCGAATTTGAAGAAGCGCGATCGCTCTGCATCCGGTTCGTCTTTGGTCGAAAAAGAAAACTCAAAGCGGTCGCCGGATAGAAACATCAACGTTTCTTCCAGAGTCTGTACTACGCTCTCACGTTGCCAGAAATCCAGATCGCGTACCGGCATGGTGGCTACGAACCGTCTGCGCCACTTCTCACCCATCTTCTGATCCGCCAGGCCACCACGGCTGACTGCCGCGTCCGCGCAATAGACAAGCGCGGCAATCTCCAGCAAATCGAGCGCACGATCCTGCAATCCCTCGACCAATTGACGGTTCAATTGTCCAATCCTTAGCGTCATTGCGACTTCGCGGCCAGCAATGTCGAGACGCAGGACTTCATCACCGCCGCTTTTTGTCAGGGGCGGCAACCATCTGACTTCAACTTCAGGCAACGGCGCGACGGCGCCCAAACTCCGAGCGCATCTTTTTGAACGCGTAAGCTGTGAACTTGTCTATTGCATCGCGATCAAGCGCTTGCTTCTGCCAGACGGTTTTACCATACCAGCCGCCCGCATATTCTTCGACAATTCTAGACACTTCAAATGTGTGCTGGGCGAGGGCTTGTTGAAATGCCACTCGCTGTGCATCGGTGGAAAAACGTCGATCCTCGCCAGTGTGATTGGCGAGTTCCCGGCTCAGATAGTAGTCTAGAGAGCGGTATGTCAGCCGGGCAAAGAAATCCCGCGCGAGTCTTGCAAAAGCATCGCCCGAGGCGAAACTCGCGAGTGCTTGGCGAATTTCTTGCGGTGTCGGTTCAAACAGGGATGGCAACCGGTCGTGCAGCTGAACGGAAAGGCTTTCCAAGAGCGCGACCTTCGCCAATTCTCCTGCATCTGAGGAACTTCGGAGATCGAAGCTCCTGCCATCAACGGCACGATCCAAACCGGCCAGCAAGCCGGTCACTGAACCGAGTTCCGACGTCGCAATACCCAAGTCAGCCAAAGCGTCTTCGAAGCCCGGAGCCCTTGCAAGTAAAGGCAGCCTCACGAGGAGATCACTTACAAACTGAAACCGAGGGTCACGACTCGCGCGCGCGAGATCTTTGTCGGATGCCTCAGCCGCCGCCTCGGCGATCTCTTCGACTGACGCATCGGTTGCGATCAGATTAACGACCTCGCGCCACTTCCTGGACCGAGGCAATGTGCCAAGCCTGATGTGTCCCATCAGTTCCTCCCTTGCCTGAAGAGTCATACAACCATCAGGCGAATGTAAAGGGAAAAATCGGCATCTACGCTTACCCTACGCTTACCCGAAGCGAGTGTTAAGCATGAGATCGCATCGTAAGTCTTTGAAAAAATTGGTGCCCCCACACGGACTCGAACCGCGGACCTACTGATTACAAATCAGTTGCTCTACCAGCTGAGCTATAGGGGCACCGTAGTTTGCACTGGTTTTATCGGAATTCTGCCCAAGTCCACCTGCATTTAGGTCGGCACATGGGCGACGTAATTTCCGTCATTTCCAGTGCCGCCGCATTTAGCGAGTTTTTTTCGACCCTACAACCCCTGCCGTGACATTTTGTGCGCTTGTTTTTGAAAGAAACCGGCGCGCGCGTTCGTCGCGTTGTGGCGTACCCCTTCTCAGTTACCCGGTGTTGAACATGTGGTGATGGCGCCAAGAGTATGGGCGTGGACTCGGTAGTGAGCTGTAGCTGATTTGAACTGTATCAATCGCAGAAGAATGGATCGCGATACAACGCGCAGAGATTGCTGCGCGGAAGGCGCACTTTGGGCCGCTAAAGAAGGACGAAACACTCGCTGATCGTGCATCAGCACTTGCTTGCAGGAATATACGCACAGACCATCAAAGATCCTGCTGGCGGGACTTATTGAGAGAGATCACCACAGCCGGTCTGTCCGCAACAGTTGATTACGGGCTATGAAGCAACACAAGGTCCCGTGTTTGGTGCAGCGACAGGGCTCTGTTACCTCTTTCTTATCGACAGTCCATTGTGAAACAGGTGTACTTTGGCAGGGTCGGCATTTAGTTTAAGGGTTTGACCCCGCAGATTTTTTCCGATTCCTGGAAACTTTGCCACAATCCCGTCCGACCCTGGATCACTTGCGAAATACAACAAGGTGACTTCCCCCAAGGCTTCAATGAAGTCGACATCTCCTTCCATGAAGCCGGAGTCGTCGTCGGCAAAGAAATCCTCGGGCCGCACACCGATATTGACCTTTAGGCCCATTTGCTCGGGGTCGGTTGCAATGGAGGAAATGGCTGTTCCGCCTGCCTCAAGTGTGACCGCGGTCTGTTCCCCTGTCTTGGATATCACGCCGGGAAGTAAGTTCATCGCGGGTGAGCCAATGAACTGTGCAACGAACTCGTTATCGGGCGTTTCATACAGTTCAAGCGGCGTACCAACCTGCGCGATCCCTTTATTGGCGAGAACAACGATACGACTGGCAAGTGTCATGGCCTCTACCTGGTCGTGGGTGACGTAGATCATCGTGCTGTCGGGCATCGCTTCTTTCAGGCGCGCGATCTCGATACGAGTGGCAACGCGCAGGGCGGCATCGAGGTTTGAAAGGGGTTCGTCAAACAAGTAAACCTTGGGGTCGCGCACAATGGCCCGTCCGATGGCGACGCGCTGACGTTGCCCGCCCGACAGCGCCTTGGGAAGACGGTCCAGAAAGGGTTCCAATTGTAGAATTTTGGCGGCACGGTCGACGGCGGCATCGACCTCAGCCTTGGGCATTTTTGCGATCTTCAGCGCGAAGGCCATGTTTTCGCGCACAGTCATGTGCGGATACAGAGCATAGGATTGAAACACCATCGCTATGCCACGCTGGGCGGGGGGGACGTCGTTCATGACTTGCCCCTCAATCTCCAGCGTTCCGCCTGAGATCTTTTCCAACCCGGCAATCATACGCAGCAGGGTGGATTTCCCGCAGCCCGAAGGCCCGACGAACACGATCAGTTCGCCGGTATCAATCTCAAGATCGATATGCTTGAGCACGTCAACCGACCCATAGGTCTTGGCCACATCCGTGAGCTTGAGTTCCGACATGGCTTACCTCTTTTCCTTGGTCAGCAAGCAGAATTGTGCGGCCTTGAGAACGGCGGTTCCGACCGCATCCACAGCCCCCAAATCCTCGCCAATTACGCGCCAATCGCCTTGCGGCAACGCGACCTCGGCTGTATCAGGGCCAAGGTTGAACGCGCAGAATACATGTTCGGTCGCATCCTCGCGTATGAACGTCAGCACGGAACCTGTTTGGGTCATGTCAACCTGCGCCCCCGATGTCAGGGCCGTATGTGCATGACGCAGGGCAATCGCGCGGCGATAGTGGTGCAGGATCGACTCCTGGTCCCGCTCGGACCGGTCCACGGCACGTTCCGCTTGCGTTTGGCTTACCGGCAGCCACGGGTTGGCGGTGCTGAAGCCAGAGTGTTCGTCCTGGGCCGCCCAGACCATTGGCGTTCGGCAACCATCACGGCCTTTGAACTCGGGCCAGAATTCGATGCCATAAGGGTCTTGCAGATTTTCGAAGGGCACGTCGGCCTCGGGCAGGCCCAGTTCCTCACCCTGATACAGGCAGGCAGAGCCGCGCAGGCACATCATCAATACTGCGTGCTGCCGCAAGGCGGCATCGTCCAGCCCCCAACGCGTGCCGTGGCGCTGGACGTCGTGATTGGAAAAAGCCCAGCAGGGCCATGCATCGCCGGCCTTGTCTTCAAGCTGATCAAATACCTGTTTGGCATAAGCTGCGGTCAAAGCGCGTTTTTCCAGAAATTCGAAGGCATAGCACATATGCATCCGTTTATCGCCGCTGGTATATTGCCCCATAAGCTCCAGCCCGCGCTGGGCATCGCCGACCTCACCCAGGCAAGCGCGGCCTTCGTATTGATCTGTCAAAGCCCGCAGGCGTTCAAGAAATGCGATGTTTTCCGGTTGGCTTTTGGAATACACGTGGTCCTGATGGTTGTACGGGTTTACCTGCGGCGCGATCGTGGCGTTACGCTGATCAAGGGGCAGGGCAGGGTTGTTGCGCAGCTGACTGTCGTGAAAGTAGAAGTTGATCGTATCCAGGCGGAACCCGTCCACCCCCATGTCCAGCCAGAACCGCGCCACGTCCAGCAGCGCATCCTGTACATCGACGCAGTGAAAATTCAGATCGGGCTGGGATGTAAGGAAATTGTGAAGGTAATACTGCTGACGCCGCGTATCCCACTGCCACGCGGACCCGCCAAAAATCGAAAGCCAATTATTGGGCGGAGTTCCGTCCGGTTTCGGGTCGGCCCATACATACCAGTCTGACTTAGGATTATCCCGGTTGGCGCGGCTTTCGCTGAACCAGGGGTGCTTGTCCGATGTATGCGACAAAACGAGGTCGATCATCACCTTCAGACCCTGCGCATGAGCTTGCTCCAGAAGGGTGCGAAAATCCTCCATCGTGCCGAACATTGGGTCAATGGCGCGATAGTCGCTGACGTCATAGCCGAAATCTTTCATCGGAGACTTGAAGAACGGCGAAATCCAGATCGCATCCACCCCAAGCGAAGCGATGTAGGGCAGGCGCTGCGTAATCCCGTTAAGGTCCCCGATCCCGTCGCCGGTGCTGTCTTGAAAGCTTCGAGGATAGATCTGATAGATAACGCCACCGCGCCACCAGTCGGACGAAACCTGGGTTGCATCTTGTTGTTTTGTGATGTTCTGCACGTTCATAACACGCCTTTATTTGACTGATCCGGCCAGCAGTCCGCGGACCAGGTATTTCTGCATTGCAAAGAAGACGACCAGCGGCACCGCGATTGAGACGAACGCCGCCGTGGCCAGGATTTCCCAGTTGCCGCCACGAGTGCCCAGCAGCTCGACGATGCGGTTTGTCATGACCGTGGTTTGGCCCGTGGCATCGATCAGGAACACCTTTGCGACGAGCAGATCATTCCATGTCCAAAGGAACTGGAAGATTGCAAAAGATGCCAGTGCCGGAAAGCTGAGCGGAAGGATGAGCTTTGTGAATATCTGGAACTCGGTCGCGCCATCGACGCGCGCGTTTTCAATCAGGTCGCGGGGCAGCCCGGCCATGTAGTTTCGCAACAAGTAGATCGCCAACGGCATCCCAAAACCGGTATGGGCCAGCCAGACCCCCAGATAGCCTTTACCGATTCCAATATTCAGATGGAACTTGAGTAGCGGGATCAATGCCAGTTGCAGCGGCACGACCAACAGGCCCACCACAGCGGCGATCAGCAGCGCCCGGCCTGGAAAATCCATCCAAGCGAGGGCATAGGCAGCAAAAGCCGCAACAAGGATCGGGATGATTGTCGCCGGGATTGTTACGGTCAATGTACTGAAGAACGCCCGGCCCATACTGTCAGAACTGCCTTTGTCGAAAAGAACCGTTTGGTAATTGTCGAACGTGAACTCTGGCGGCAGCTCGGCGGTCACGAAAATCCGGGCGCCGCGATTGCCGGTGAATTCCTCGGTGTTCTCCATCCGGTAGTTTCCATCCCCGTCAACAGTGATTGTCCCGCCGCGGCGAAGCTCGGCTGTTTCACCGGGTGTGAAGGCATCAATTTCACGCGAACTGATACCCCATCTTGAGATTTTTACTGTCTGATCGTCGCCGAACAGCTTGCCCTGAATGACATACAGCCCATCTTCCAGCACCTGTGTCTCAGGCGCGGCGCTGCGCAGGGTCAGGTTCTGCTCGGACGGGAATAGCGCACGCCACCAACCGCTTGTCGCGATCTGATCCGCCGTGCGAAAGGACGAGATCAAAAGCCCCAGCGTCGGAACCACCCACAACACCACCAGAAACAGAACCGAGGCATGGACAACCCATCTCAGGGCCGGTTTTTCACCTGCAAAGCTATCCATTTATCAGTCTCCACCCAAAGAAGGCGAACCTTCGTTTCGGACCTGCCGGACGTTCCAGATCAGAATCGGAGTAACCAGAAGCATGATCACCATCGCCGACGCCGAACCGACACCCCAGTCATTGGCGCGGAACAGCTTGTCATACATGTAATTGGCCAGAACTTGCGTTTCCCATTGGCCGTTGGTCATCGCGAAAACGATGTCAAAGACCTTGAGCACGGTGATGGTGATCGTGGTCCAAACGACCAGAATAGTCGCCTTGATCTGAGGCACCTTGATGCGAAAGAAAATCTGGAACGGGTTCGCGCCGTCCAGAATTGCAGCCTCAATCGTTTCTTCAGGGATACCGCGCAGCGCGGCGGACAAGATAACCATGGCAAAGCCGGTTTGAATCCAGACCAGAACGATCATCAGGAAGAAACTGTTCCAGAACGGAATAGTAAGCCATGTCTGCGGGTCGGTACCGCCAAAGAACAGATACAAAGCATTCAGGATGCCGATCTGATCCTCGGCTTCCGGGCGTGAGTCGTAGACCAGCTTCCATATGACCGAGGCACCCACAAATGAAATCGCCATCGGCATGAAAATCAGTGATTTCGCGACGTTACCCCACCGGATGCGGTCCGTTAGCTGCGCCACCAGCAGGCCAAACGCTGTCGACATTGCGGGGACGACGATGAGCCAGAGCATGTTGTTGCGCATCGCTTCCCAGAATTTGGGCTCAGCCGCCATCTGTGCGTAGTTGTCGAGGCCAACCCATTGGTATCCACCGCCCGGCACGCGCTCAGTCAGAGAAAGGCGCAGCGTTTCAACGACCGGGTAGGCCAGATACAACCCAAGCGCTGCTATTGCCGGGAACAAGAACAGCCACGGTCGGATCATGTTCGCCCGGTTGATGTTGCGGCCCGCATTTGGTCCGCGCGGAGGGCACAGAACCTTGTCAAGAAACTGATTGGAAAGATAAAAATATCCCACGCAACCCAACACACCGATGGCGATGGTCAGCAGGCCTTGAAGTGCCGGTGTCATGATGCCCTCACTCGCTGTGAATTTGGGGCGACCCGGTGGCCGCCCCACGCGTCAGTTACTTTGCCGCGTCCCACGAGGACTGGATTTCACCAGCGACAGTGGCCGCGTCTTTCGCGCCCGACGAGTAATCGACCATTCCGGTCCAGAAGGTACCCGCACCAACCGCGCCCGGCATCAGGTCGGACCCGTCGAAACGGAACGTGGTGGCGTTGGTCAGGATTTCGCCTTGCCCGCGTTGCGTGTCGTTTGAGTAATTGTCAGGATTTGCACCCAGATGCGGGGTGAGGAAACCATCCTGAGACATCATGATTTCATGAGCAAACGGGGTCTTGAGGAATTCCATGAACGCCTCGGCGGCGGGGTTTGGATTGGTGATGGTGAACAGCGTGCCTGCCCCCAGTACCGGTGTCCCCAGGTCTTTTTCTGCGTAGGCCGGGAAGTAGAAGAAGTCGGCATCCACCCCAAGCTCGGTGCCTTCTGGGAAGTAGGCCGGAATGAACGAGGCCTGACGGTGCATCATGCAGGCAGGCGGGCTGTCGAACAGACCTTTCGGACTGTCGCGGAAGTCGATTGCCGCCGTGTCGTCGGCATCGCCCACAACGTAATCATCGTTGCGTGTAAAGCTGCCGTATTCCTCGATCGCTGCAATCACGCGCGGATCGTCGAACTTCATTTCGTTCGAGACCCATTGGTCATAAACCTCGGGGGGTTGCGTCCGCAGCATCAGATCCTCAACCCAGTCGGTCGCGGGCCATCCGGTCGCACCACCAGATGCAAGGCCAACGCATAGCGGTGTTTCGCCGTCAGCAACCATCTGATCCATAAGCGCCTTGAATTCTTCCATGGTCTGAGGAACTTCGTATCCGAAATCTTCAAAGTTCTCAGGGATGTACCAGACCAGGGATTTGACATTCACGTTGAAGAAGAAGCCGTAGAAATCCTGGTTGCCTTCGGCGTTTTCAAAAGTTCCAAGATCCACCCAGGACTGACCCGCAGCAAAGTTGTCTTTAATCCAATCTGCCGATCCCTCGGCCAGGGGCGTCAGGTATCCGTTCTTTGCCATGTTCGCGGCAAGGCCGGGTTGGGGAAACACGGTCAGGTTCGGCGCCGACCCTGCCGCTGCATCGATGAGGATTTGCTGTTCCAGCGAGTCCGATCCCACATAACTGGAATTCGCACCCGTCGCTGCATTGAAATACGCGACGAGGTTTTCGAATGCTTCGCCTTCACCCGCCAGCCAAGGCCCGAAAATAGTCAGGTCTTCGCCGCTCAGGTCATGCGCATCTGCGAAGGCCTGGTATCCATCCCAGTCAAAACTGCCGTCCCCGACGGCGTGCAGCAGATCGCTTTGTGCCTGAACCGAACCGGCCATCAAGGCAAACACGGCCGCACCTGCGTATAGCGAGTGTTTCATGACTTCTCCTCCCATCACTTTCCAGCGCCTTTTGAGACTCGGTTTTCAAAGCGCTTTGAATACCCAGCTTTATCCGCTAACATCGAGTTTCTGTCAATATCGGGAACAGGAAAGTTTATTTGTTGAGGTTTAGCGCAAGGGGCAAGGCGGGTTGACGTGGAATAAAAATGGATTGAAAACGTATCTGGCAAAAAATTTGAAGGCGCTTTGAAAGCCATGAACCTCAAGCAGCTCTCTGAAATCCTCGGCTTGTCGCAGACCACGGTTAGCCGCGCACTGAACGGATACCCCGAGGTGAACGAGGGTACGCGCATTCGTGTGCAGGCTGCGGCGGACAAGCATGGATACCGGCCAAACATCCGTGCCAAAGGGCTGGCGACGGGGCGTTCGATGGTGATCGGGCATGTGATTCCAACGTCGTCACGGCACGAGATGGTGAACCCGATTTTTGGCGACTTTGTCGCCGGCGCTGCCCGGACCTATGCCGAAAAAAACTACAATATGATGTTTACCCACGCGCCGGACACCTCGATCGAGGATTCCTATCGCAGCCTTTTTTCACGCGGTGCGGTTGATGGCGTTGTTCTGCAGGGGCCCAAAGTAAACGAACCGCGGATTTCCGTGCTGTCGAATATGGGCGTTCCATTCATCGTGCATGGCCGCTCGACCGGTGTGGACTTACCCTATGATTGGATCGACGTTAACAACCAACGTTCTTTCGAGCGGGCAACACAGTTTCTGATTGATCTGGGGCATCGACGTATCGCGTTGATCAACGGCTTGGAAGAGATGGATTTTGCGCAACGTCGCCGTAACGGCTACATGGCGGCGCTGCAAAGGGCAGGGTTTACACCCGATCCGGCGTTGCTGCGCAGCGCAGAGATGACCGAGATTTACGGGTATCAGACCGTATGTGACATGCTGAAACTGGATGACCCGCCCACTGCCATTCTGGCCTCGTCCATCATCTCGGCGGTTGGTGTCCGTCGCGCGTTAGAGGAAAACGGGTTGAAAATGGGCCGCGATATATCGGTCATCGCGCATGATGATGAGTTGTCTTACATGCGCAACGGCCAGGACGTTCCGATTTTCACCGCCACACGGTCGTCCGTGCGCCGTGCCGGCGAACTTGCGGCTGAGATGTTGATCGAGCGGATAAATGCACCCGATGATCCGCCAAAGTCTTGCCTTCTTGAAGCAGAGCTTGTGGTCGGCAACTCAACAGGTCCGGTTCGGCAGAGGTTGTAAAATGAAGCACAAGCGAAGTGATTTTCCAGACGATTTCCTGTTTGGGGTCGCAACCTCGGCCTATCAGATCGAAGGACATGGGCAGGGGGGTGCTGGCATGACCCACTGGGACAGTTTCGCAGCCACGCCCGGAAATGTCGTAAACGCGGAAAACGGGGATGTGGCCTGCGACCACTACACTCGGTTCGAAGATGATCTGGACCTGATAAAGGGGGCAGGTTTCGACTGCTATCGCTTTTCAACCAGTTGGGCGCGTGTGCTGCCAGAAGGGCGCGGCCCGGTCAATCAGGAAGGTTTGGACTTCTACGACCGGCTAACGGATGCCTTGCTAGAGCGCGGCATCCGTCCCTGCGCAACCTTGTATCATTGGGAGCTGCCTTCGCCGCTGGCTGATCTGGGCGGATGGAGGAACAGGGATATCGCCGGATGGTTCGCAGATTTCACCGAAATCATCATGCGCCGTATCGGTGATCGCATGTTCAGTGTTGCCCCGATCAATGAGCCGTGGTGCGTCAGTTGGCTGAGCCATTTTGAAGGTCACCACGCCCCCGGCCTGCGAGATATTCGCGCAACAGCCCGTGCGATGCACCATGTCCTGCTGGCCCATGGCCGCGCGATCGAGGTGATGCGGGGGTTGGGCATGTCCAATTTGGGCGCCGTGTTTAATCTGGAATGGGCCGAACCGGCTGACGACAGCCCGCAGGCGCAACAGGCGGCTGCACGCTATGACGGTATTTACAACCGTTTCTTTTTGGGCGGCGTATTTAAGAAGTCGTATCCCGATACAGTTCTGGACGGGCTTGAACCCTATTTGCCATATGGGTGGCAGACTGATTTCGATACAATCGGTGCTGCGGTGGATTGGTGCGGTATAAACTACTACACCCGCAAGCTGATCGCGCCTGCGGAAACGCCATGGCCGAGCTTGCGTGAGGTTCCCGGGCCCTTGCCCAAAACACAGATGGGATGGGAGATTGATCCGGCGGCCTTGTCCCGTTTTCTGCTTCGTACGGCCACAGAGTACACGGGTGATCTGCCGATCTATGTGACGGAAAACGGTATGGCCAGCCCGCAGCGTAGCCAGGACAATGACCGTATCGACTATTTGGATCAGCATCTGTCTGCCGTTCAGGCGGCGCTTGACCAAGGCGTTCCGGTAAAGGGGTACTTTGTCTGGTCTTTGCTGGACAACTACGAATGGGCCTTGGGCTATGAAAAACGCTTTGGGTTGGTGGATGTGGATTTCGATACCCTGAAGCGAACACCCAAGGCGTCTTATTTTGCCCTGAAACATGCCCTTGCCAGCGAGTGAATGATTAGGGCTGATGGCGGATCAGCGCTTGGGTAGAAAAGGACTTGTGACACAACTTTTTTCGCCCTAGGCCATCTTTCAGTTCGCGATTGTAAGCGGACAGAAGCGCGATACGGCAGGTGATCCTTTCGCGGTCGCTGTCATTAGACCGTTGGATTGGAACAATTCAACTTAGCGGCTTTTCAATCGGACTGGTTGGCAGTAAGAGTTTCTGACGTCAGCGGCTCAACCGGGTTGATGGCAATCAAATGTGGCTAAACCTCTGACTGCAACAGGCTTAATTTCCTGCCGCGTTCTCGGGAAGCCATTGTTTCTAAGGCCTTATGGCCGTAGTGAGTTTTGAGGTCCGGTTAAGGCCTGACACGCTTTGCCCGCGTGGTGGAATGGTAGACACAAGAGACTTAAAATCTCTGGGCCGAAAGGCCGTGCCGGTTCGAGTCCGGCCGCGGGTACCACACTCAGGAAAAATCAGAATCCCACTTTTTATTTTCGGTGTGATCCCTTGGGCACATGCGTCTCGCACATTCACCGCCTATTAAACGGTCGTCCGGCCACGCGCTGGGCACCGTACCTTCTGAGTAGGCGAAAACCCCTTAATTCTGGTCGCCAAGCAGAATGTTTCTTGCTTCGGTAATTTGCGCTGTCAACGCAGCTGAGCCGCCTTGATCAGGATGTACGCGTTTTATCAGCCGGTTGTACGCCTCACGGATTTCTTCGGCGCTGGCGCCCGCATTCAGGCCAAGAATCTGGTACGCCTCTTCTTTGCTGAGCGGGTGCAAGTTCGGGGGTTTGTCTTCTTGGGTGTAAGAGCGCCAATCGGGGTGCGCACTATCAAGGTAAGCTTCAAGCAATCGCTCAGTTTCATCATCATCACCGATTGCCGCGTGCAGATACATCAGTTCTGTCAGGTCGAGGTCTGAAAGCAGCTGGCCCTCGTGTTTACCGGTCAGAATCCGCCCGTCTATTTTTCCTGACTGGTGGTCAAGCGTCATTTCCAAACGCGCTGAGCGCACCTTTGATGTGCGCGTTTTGCTGGTTTGGCCCAGCGATGATCCTCTGAGCAGAACCAAACTGACGCCCATGATTACCAGAGGCACTGCAAGCGCAAAAGCACGTGTGGTTATCAGCGCCACACCAATCGCAATCAACGCAAAACCCATCGCCCTTTGCGCGCGGCTGCCTAGGATAGACCGGGCCGCGTTCATCAGAACCCACAGCAAAAACGCTAAACCGACAGCACTGGCGACAACGGTCAGGAATGGAGGCATCAGCGCATGTCTGACAGAAGTTGTTTGGCCTGCGAGTTATCAAGCGCCTCCAACGCTTTTCGACCGCCAGCCGCATATGTGGCAACCGCAACAAGAAGCGCCTTCAATTCATCGGCCGACCCTGCGTTAAACGGCAGGTAGACACCCCCGGTCAGCCGCGCGATTTCGCGGAACGCGATTGCGGCTGTTGGGTCAGCACCATCATGAAATGCAAACACTTTAACACCGTTCAGGCGCAATTCACCGGCCAGCCCACATAGCTTGTCCACGTCTTCTTCCATTGAGTCGCCGACATATACCAAAGCGGTCAGGGGCTCTTGCTCGGCCATTTTCTTGGCATGCTTAAAGACCTTGGCAATTTGGGTCAAACCGCCTCGGCAATCTATTTTCTCCATCATCGCGCGCAAGCTGTTTGCGTCATTGACCCACCGAGAGGCGCGAGCTTCCTGATTGCCGCGAAAATAGACAAGCTGCACAGACAGGTTGCCGACCGCCTCAGCGGCAGAGAACATCTCGCCCTGTAGGGCACAGGCCATGTCCCACGTCGGTTGGCGGCTCATGGTTGCATCCAACGCAAAAATCATTCGCCCGGGCGACGCGGACTGCGTCGCGGCCAGCTGTTTGGCCTGAAACAGGAAATCGCTGATCTCTGTTTCAGTTGATTTGCGCGCAGCTGGAAGGTCGGTTTCTTTCTGACGTGAAAGGTCGTTGCGTTGCATCACACTAGAGTATTTGTTGCGGGCGATTCTGTACACCTTTTGAGCGTTCTGGGGTGCTGCTTAAGATATTAGCCCGATTTGACGGTGAGAACAGAAGGCATCTTGCTGGATGTCTGTTGCTTCCACTTTCAACGCGCGATCTGCCCGATTTGAAAGACCCTTTGCCAACCGGCAGCGGTGCACACGCTGACGCAAACGCGCGTCAAGCCTTGCATATCAAACGGTCCAGCAGTTCGAATTTCCGCTCGACAAAAGCCAGAAACCGATTTGAGGTTGCCGACATTCGGCGATCGCGACGCATGACGCATCCTAAATGGCGGTCCGGGTCCCCGATTTTAATCGGTAAGGATGTCATCATATTCTGCCGTTGCATCATGAAAACGACCGAAAATGGCAGGACTGTCAGTGAATCTGATCCCGCCAGAACGTTAACAACAGCACTCAGCGAGCCTCCGGTGAAACTGATCTTCAGTTCCCGCACACCTATGCCGTCCAACGTGTTCCTCAGGTCGCGGAACAGCGGACTGTTCGCTGGCGGAGCAATCCAGGAATACTCGGTGATGTCCTCAAGCTTTACTTCGGTTTTGCGCGCCAATGGATGACCGACACGGCAGGCAATGACGTTTCTGCCGGGCAGGATTTGCCGGAACTCATACTCTTCTGACAGGTCGGCTGGTCGAATTGGAAGAATTGCCACATCAAGCGTTTCGCTGGAAATCTTGGACAACAGCTCGGCGGGGTAGCCATATGACTGATCGATCCGGATGTTTGGATGCTCGGCCTGAAATTCTGCGATAACACTAGAGATTACGCCATCCATGAAGATCGGCGTGCCCGCAACCCGGACTGCGCCGGACAGCCCTTGACGATGCTCATCCACCAGCCAGCTGGCGTGTCGGCCCGCCTCAAGAATCCTTTTGCCTTCCTGGGCAAGTGCCAATCCAAGTTCTGTGGGCTGAAGCGGTCTTCGGGCGGCAAGGAACAGGGGCTCACCCACGCGGTCTTCCAGCAGGGAAACACTCCGTGAAACACTTGGCTGTGATTTTCCCAGCAAAGCGGCGCCTTCGGTCAACCCGCCGGATTCAACAATAGCTGCAAGGATTTCAAGATGTCTTGGGTCGAGCTTCATAACCCAAAGTTATATTGATCGTCCAAAATTCGATCAAGAGTGAATTCGCAACCTGCTAGGATTTCCCTAACACGATAAGTCCGCGCAGGTCAGGAAGAACTTCAATGGCATTTGGCATCACCAGCATCAATGGTCAGAAGGTCCGGTTTGGTGTTGGTTTGCGTAACGACATTTGTTCCGAGCTGTCAGAGCTGGGGTCTGAAAAGGCGCTCGTGCTTTCGACACCTCAGCAGGTGGATATGGCGATGGAACTGGCGACCGCGATTGGTGATCGTGCGTCGGGCCTCTTCACTCGCGCAACGATGCACACACCGGTCGACGTGACCGAAGAAGCGGTTGAGCATGCCCTGTCAATTCAAGCCGATAGCCTAGTCTCAATTGGCGGTGGTTCGACCATCGGTTTAGGCAAGGCAATTGCCCTGCGTACCGGGTTGCCCCAGATCGCGATCCCAACAACCTATGCCGGGAGCGAGGCCACCCCGATCCTTGGGCAGACGGAGGGTGGGGTAAAGAAAACCCTGACAGATGCGAAGGTTCTGCCACGCGTCATTCTGTACGATCCCGAACTTGTCGCGACACTGCCGCCCGCGATGACCGTGACCAGCGCCTTGAACGCCATGGCCCACGCAGCCGAAGCGCTGTACGCCAAGGACCGCACGGATCAAACGACCGAACTTGCCGTTGATGGTCTCAAAGCATTTGCCGAAGGCTTTCCAAACGTTGTCGAAAACCCAGGCGATCTAAAGGCGCGAGAAGAAACGCAACGTGGGGCGTGGGCTTGCGGCACCGTTCTTGGTCAGGTCGGAATGGCGCTGCATCACAAGCTCTGTCACACGCTGGGCGGCTCTTTCAACTTGCCGCATGCCGAAACCCACGCAATCGTTCTGCCGCATGCCATTGCTTACAACGCCGTGGGTGTGCCTGAACTGCTGACGCCAGTTTCGCAAATACTGGATGGTGGCGAGCCAGGGCAGGCGCTTTGGGATTTTGCCAAGAAAATGGGCGCGCCAATGGCTTTGAAGGATCTTGGAATTTCCGAAGCCGATCTGGATCGCGCGACCGAGATTGCACTCAGGAACCCGTATTGGAACCCACGGCCAATAACCGCTGATGGGTTGCGGGCGCTGCTGCAAAACGCCTGGGCTGGAAACGCCCCGGGCATTTGAGTTCACCGTGTCAAGGGAGGGACACATGATCACAAGACGCAAACTGTTACAATCAAGCGCTGCAACCGGCCTTGGCCTTGCGGCAGGCTCTCTAGCTGCACCTGCAATCGCGCAGGGTGCGAAAATCAAACTCGGATATGTCAGCCCTCAGTCCGGGCCGCTGGCTGCGTTTTCCGAGGCGGACAAATTCATTCTGGACAACTTTGCCGCGTCAGAGGCTGGTGCGAATTTCGAAGTCATTGTCAAAGATAGCCAATCAAACCCGAACCGGGCCGCGGATGTCGCGGGTGAATTGATTGTGGATGATGAGATTGACCTGATGCTTGTCGCCTCAACGCCCGAAACGACGAACCCGGTCGCCGCGACATGCGAGGCCGAAGAGATGCCCTGTATCTCAACCGTCGCCCCGTGGCAGCCGTGGTTCATCGGGCAGCAAGGCAACCCCGGTGATCCGTCAAGCTGGGAACCTTTCTATTATGCCTACCACTTCTTCTGGGGTCTGGAAGATGTGATTTCAGTGTTCACTGCTATGTGGGGACAGTTGGAGACCAACAAGCAAGTTGGCGGCCTGTTCCCCAACGACGGTGACGGCAACGCCTGGGGTGATCCAAATGTTGGCTTCCCGCCTGTGTTGTCCGAGCTGGGATATACCCTGACGGACCCGGGACGCTATCAAAACCTGACCGACGATTTCTCGGCCCAGATCAACGCGTTCCGACAGGCGAATGTTGAAATCGTAACCGGCGTTCCGATCCCGCCCGATTTCACAACATTCTGGAGCCAGGCCAAACAGCAAGGGTTCACTCCCAAGGCCGCAAGTATCGGTAAGGCGATCCTGTTTCCGCAAGCGGTCGAGGCATTGGGCACCGCAGGCAACAACCTGAGTTCCGAAGTATGGTGGTCTCCGACGCATCCATTCTCCTCCTCGTTGACGGGGTCGAGTTCGGCGGAATTGGCGCAAGGCTACATGGCCGCCACCAACCGGCAATGGACCCAACCCATCGGTTTTGTGCATGCGCTGTTCGAAATGGCAGCCAATGTCATGGGCCGCGTCGATGACGCCGGTGACGGAGACGCAGTGGCGGAAGCAATCGCTGCAACGCAGTTGGAGTCGATCGTTGGCCGGATCGCGTTTGATGGCGCGGGACTGCCACCCTTTGCCGCGAAGAACGTCGCAAAAACGCCGTTGGTCGGTGGGCAGTGGCGATTGCTTGACGATGGCAGCTACGACCTTGTGATCGTCGACAATTCTTCAGCGCCCGAGATTCCAACAGCCGGCGTCATGGAAGAAATCTCCTGATCATTTCAAAACCAAAGCCCCGGTTTCCGGGGCAGGACTACCGGTATGACAATTCTTTCACTTAGAAACGTCTCGAAAAGCTTCGGAGCTTTGACAGTTGCAGACGACGTCAGTTTTGACGTCGCGGCGGGGCAGGCGCTTGGCATCATTGGTCCCAATGGCGCTGGCAAATCGACGCTGTTCAATTTGATTACCGGTAATTTGACGTCTGATGCGGGGTCGATCCATTTCGATGGGGCTGACGTGACCCGCGTTCCGCCGATGCAGCGGTGCCTGTCTGGAATTGGGCGCTCTTTCCAAATTCCCCAGCCTTTCGATCACTTGACCGTCTTTGAAAACCTGCTTGTCGCCGCAACACACGGGCAGGGCAAGTCAGAGCACGAGGTCGAACAAGACTGCGTGCGAATTCTGGAACAGACAGAAATGTCGGAGGTGGCGAATAACCCCGCAGGTGGTCTTCGGCTGTTGCAACGCAAGCGCCTGGAACTGGCGCGGGCGATGGCGACACGTCCAAAGCTGCTGCTTTTGGATGAAATCGCCGGTGGGCTGACGGATGCCGAATGCACTGCCCTGATTGATACGATCAAAGGCCTGCACGCCAGCGGTGTGACGATCATCTGGATCGAGCATGTCCTTCATGCGCTGACATCCGTGGTTGAGCGGCTTCTGGTTCTGGATTTCGGCAAGGTAATTGGCCTGGGTGATCCGGACGAGATCATGAACAGCCGCGAAGTCAAAGAAATCTATCTGGGGATCGAAGTCTGATGAGTTTGCTGGAAACCCATGCGCTGACGGCTTCTTACGGGGATTTTCAGGCCTTGTTCGGCGTGGATATCCGTCTGGAAGAGGGCGAGGCCGTTGCAATCATCGGCGCGAATGGCGCGGGAAAATCGACCCTGATGCGATCCATCTCAGGCGTTTTGATCAATGAAACAGATCAGGTGCAGTTTGACGGTCAGCCCATTGGCCACCTGACTGCGGATGAGATCATGGCGCGCGGTGTTGCAATGGTACCCGAAGGCCGCCGGCTGTTTCCTTCGCTGAGTGTCGAAGAAAACCTGCTTATTGGAACCTATGGCCGGAAAGTCGCGGGACATTGGTCGCTTGAAACGGTCTATGATCTGTTCCCCATTCTGCAAGAGCGCCGAAACCATCCGGGAACCGCACTTTCGGGCGGTCAGCAGCAGATGGTTGCGATTGGCAGGGCGTTGATGAGCAATCCGCGCGTTCTGCTTTGTGACGAAATCAGCCTTGGACTGGCCCCCGTGGTTATCAAGGACATTTACGCTGCCGTCCCCCGCATTCAGGACGCAGGGGCCAGCCTGATCGTGGTCGAACAGGATATCGGGCAAGCGATGAAGGTCTCGGACCGCGTCTACTGTATGATGGAAGGCCGTGTCACCCTTGAGGGGGCAGCGGACACGCTCAGCCGCGAGGCCATCCATGATGCCTATTTCGGAGGAGCCACCATATGATCTGGATCGACACCATCATTCAGGGTGTGCTGCTGGGGGGGCTTTATGCGCTTTTCGCCGCCGGGCTGAGCCTGGTGTTCGGGATCATGAGACTGGTCAACCTTGCCCACGGCGACCTGATCATCTTCGCCGCTTACCTGATCCTCCTGCTTGTGTCGCTGCTGGGACTTTCCCCATTTCTGGCAGCAATCATCGCCGCACCGATCATGTTTGGCGTCGGCTGGGCCTTGCAGCGGCATGTTCTGAACCGGGTGCTTGGGCCTGACATCCTGCCACCCTTGCTGGTCACCTTCGGCTTGTCGGTCGTCTTGCAAAACGCTTTGCTGGAAGGGTTTTCGGCAGATAGCCAACGGCTGCCAACTGGTGAGATCGCAACGGCCTCGGTTCAGCTAGGCGGTTTGAACCTGGGTGTGCTGCCGCTGCTAACCTTTGCGTCGGCAATTCTTGTGATCGTTGGCCTCAACCAGCTTTTCTATCGCACCGAACTGGGCCGAGCCTTCCGTGCCACATCGGATGATGCCGTTACCGCCGGTCTGATGGGAATCCGCCCGGAACGCATATTTGCAACCGCAACCGCGATTGCGATGCTGGTGGTGACGCTGGCGGCCCTCTATCTGGGAATGAGGGCGAACTTCGACCCCAATATCGGCCCTGCACGTCTGATCTATGCGTTCGAAGCGGTGATTATCGGTGGGCTGGGCAGCCTGTGGGGTACGCTTGTGGGCGGTGTCATCATCGGCGTCGCGCAAACGCTTGGTGCCGCGATCAATCCAGAATGGCAAATCCTGGCTGGTCATCTGGCCTTTCTTATCGTGCTTCTGATCAAACCCAGAGGCCTGTTTCCAAGGGCGGTGGACTGATGGCTGATATCCCGATGTATCGCGTCAGGACGCAAACGCGCGCCTCATACAGTGCCGGGGCAGTCTGCGTCGTCTTGATCGCAGTGTTCATCCTGCTGCCCGCCTTTGCCGGCAGGGGTCTGATCCAAGACCTGTTTTTCATCTTCACGATGCTGGTGCTGGCGCAGTTCTGGAACCTGCTTGCGGGCTATGGTGGTCTTGTTTCCGTGGGTCAGCAGGCCTTTGTGGGCATGGGGGCTTACGCCATGTTCGGTGGCGTGATCCTTTGGGGCATGGACCCGGTTCCCGCGATCCTTCTGGGCGGAGTTGCGGCCTTGATTGTCGCCATTCCCACGGCGTTCTTCGCCTTCCGCCTGCAAGGTGCGTACTTTGCCATCGGCACATGGGTGATCGCCGAGGTGATGCGCCTGCTGGTCGCCCAATGGAAGCTGCTGGGTGGAGGCACCGGCACCTCTCTGCCGCGCACGGCAACGCGTGAGATGTGGGCGACCGAGTGGATACAGGCCACCTTTGATGTCCGAGGGGCTGCTGCGCGGGATATCCTGACATATTGGTTGGCCCTTGGGTTGGTGATTGCCACGATTGCTGGGATCTATTGGCTGCTGCGAACCAAGCGCGGTCTGGCGCTGGCTGCTGTGCGCGACAATGTCGAAGCCGCCAAATCGGTTGGCGTTGATGCGGCGCGGATGAAATGGCTGGTCTACCTTGTCTCAGCAATGGGAACCGGCCTGACCGGAGCATTGATCTATGTTCAAAAGGTCCGCATTTCGCCCGACGCCGCGTTTTCGGTCACCGATTGGACAGCTTACGTGATCTTCATCGTCGTGATCGGGGGGATCGGCACGATCGAAGGTCCGATCCTTGGTGTCCTCGTGTTCTTTATCCTGCAAAGTCTGCTGGCGGATTACGGCTCTTGGTACCTCATGGTTCTGGGGCTGATCGGGATCGTGGTCATGCTCTTTGCTCCGCGCGGTCTGTGGGGGCTGATCTCTGAAAAAACCGGGCTGCAACTGTTCCCCGTACGCCGTCGCCTTGTGCTGACCAATCCGCAAGACGGCGCCAACACACCAAAAACTGACAAATAGAAGGAAGCGCAACATGGCCACCATCACAACAGATGTCTTGATCATTGGCACTGGCCCGGCGGGATCAGCCACGGCGGCTTTGCTGGCAAGCTATGGCATCGAGAATATGGTCATCAACCGCTATCGCTGGCTGGCCAACACACCGCGGGCGCACATAACCAACCAACGCACGATGGAGGTTTTGCGGGATCTCGGGCACGAGGTCGAGGCCGAAGCCTATATGCATGCCGCGCATCAGGATTTGATGGGCGAAAACGTGTTCTGCGAAAGCCTGGCCGGTGAAGAAATCGGGCGCATGAAAAGCTGGGGCAATCATCCGCTTTCGAAGGCTGAACATCTGTTGTCCAGCCCGACCATGATGAATGACCTGCCGCAAACCTTCATGGAACCTATCTTGTTTGGCACTGCCTGTCGCCGTGGCACGCAGGCACGGATGAGTACCGAGTACCTGAGCCACGAACAGGATGAAGACGGTGTCACGACCACGTGTCTTGATCGCCTGTCGGGCGAGACCCTAACGGTGCGGTCGAAATACCTAGTGGGCGCCGATGGTGGTAACTCGCTGGTCGCCGAACACGCGGGTCTGCCCTTTGAGGGGCAGATGGGGGTCGGCGGGTCGATGAACATTCTGTTCCGCGCTGACCTCAGCAAATACGTGGCGCATCGCCCCTCGGTGCTTTACTGGGTGATGCAACCCGGCGCGAATGTGGGCGGCATCGGCATGGGTTTGGTGCGGATGGTCAGGCCGTGGAACGAGTGGCTGATTGTCTGGGGCTATGACATCAATCAACCAGCGCCCGAGGTCGATGAGGCCATGGCAACGCAGGTTGCACGCCAGCTTGTTGGTGACCCCGAGCTTGAGATCGAGCTGATCAGCGCCAACACCTGGACCGTCAACAACATGTACGCCACGCATATGCAGAAAGATCGTGTGTTCATCATGGGCGACGCGGCGCATCGTCACCCGCCCTCGAACGGGTTGGGTTCGAACACGTCGATCCAGGACAGCTTTAACCTCGCGTGGAAACTGGCTGCCGTTCTGAAAGGGCATGCCGGGGCAAAGTTGCTGGACAGCTACAGCGAAGAACGCGCGCCGGTTGCCAAGCAGATTGTCACGCGGGCCAACCAGTCTATTGGCGAATTCGGACCCATTTTTGAAGCGCTTGGAATGGCCGAAGGAGTTGATCCGGAGGTTATGCAAAGCAACCTTGAGGCACGCACGGGCTCGACACCTGACGCACAGGCCCAACGGCAGGCGATCCGCGAGGCCATTGCGTTCAAGAAGTATGAGTTTGATGCGCATGGCGTCGAAATGAACCAACGCTACGACTCATGCGCGGTTGAAAAAGACGGCCAACCTGATCCCGGCTTCGAAAAAGACGCCGAGCTGCATTATCAGCCGACAACATGGCCGGGTGCGCGCATTCCGCATGTCTGGGTTTTTGATCACGACACGGGCAACAAGCATTCAACGCTGGATCTGTGCGGTCGCGGAGAGTTCACAGTTTTCACCGGCATAGGCGGCGAAGCGTGGGTGACAGCAGCCCTGGCCGTGTCCGCTGAGTTCGGGATGCCCATTCGGTGCCATGTCATCGGGCCGCGCCAAACCTATGTTGACCATACAGGGGATTGGGCAAGAGCATCCGAAATCTCAGATACCGGCTGTTTGCTGGTTCGTCCCGATCAACACGTCGCGTGGCGCTCCGCAGAATTGCCCGCCGATGCCGAAGCCGAATTAAGACGTGCGCTGAGCGCAATCCTTTCGCGCTGAGCGAAGTCGGATCAAGCTTACACAGGTTTGGAGGTTACTATGGAAACGCATGAGTTGGGATACTTTACCGAGGAAAACTCGGCCGAGGTTGTTTCTGCGCGCAACAAGAATGCGGAAAGCGAACGGCTTAAACAGGTGATGGAGGTTGTTATCCGCAAGCTCCATGAAGCCGTAAAAGAAATTGAACCCACACAGGAGGAGTGGTTCGAGGCGATCATGTTCCTGACCAAGGTGGGGCACATGTGCGATGACTGGCGGCAGGAATACATTCTGCTTTCTGACGTGCTGGGTGTGTCGATGTTGGTGGACGCCGTAAACTCGCGCCGTCCGACCGGAGCCTCAGAGAACACCGTGCTCGGCCCCTTCCATGTGGGCGGCGCGCCGGAATACGAGATGGGGCACAATATCTGCCTTGACCAGAAGGGCGAGGACATGGTCGTTCGCGGGCGCGTTACCGATGTGGACGGCAATCCGCTGGAAGGCGTCAAGATTGATGTCTGGCAGGCCAATGATGACGGTTTCTACGACGTCCAGCAAAAGGGTATCCAGCCAGATTTCAACCTGCGCGGTGTCTTTACCACGGGGGCTGACGGAACCTATTGGTTCCGCGCTGTTCGGCCCAAGAACTACTCGATCCCTGATGACGGCCCGGTTGCCGACCTGTTGCATCGCCTTGGGCGGCACACCTACCGGCCCGCGCATCTGCACTATATCGTCTCGAAAGAAGGGTTTGATGATCTGACGACCCATATCTTTGATCCTGACGACGAATATATAAATTCGGACGCGGTTTTTGGGGTCAAAGAAAGTCTCATCGCTGAATTCAAGCGCGTCGATGACCCGGCGCGGTCAAAAGAGGTTGGCTTTGACGGGCCATATTGGGATGTTGAGTTCGACTTTGTACTCGCACCAAAAGAGGCGTAAAATGGCGGAACCGTGTATCATATGTGTGGCAATTACGGGGTCTGTGCCCACCAAGGCCGATAATCCAGCCGTTCCCACAACTGTGGAAGAACAAATCGAAAGCACGCAGGAAGCGTTCGAGGCAGGGGCCGCGATCTGTCACGCCCATGTGCGCAACGACGATGAAACGCCCTCGAGCGATCCCGAGAAATTTGCCCGACTGAAAGAAGGGCTGGAGAAGCACTGCCCCGGTATGATCATCCAGTTTTCCACAGGCGGGCGTTCCGGCGCGGGCAAGACACGTGGTGGCATGCTGCCGTTGCGGCCGGATATGGCCTCGTTATCAGTTGGTTCGAACAATTTCCCAACGCGCGTTTATGAAAACCCGCCTGACCTTGTTGATTGGCTCGCGGCTGAGATGATTGAGTATGATGTCAAGCCAGAGATAGAAGCCTTTGACCTGAGCCATATCCTGATGGCTGCCGAGATGCACAAGAAGGGAAAGATAAAGGATACGCCTTACGTACAGTTCGTGATGGGTGTCAAAAACGCGATGCCAGCTGATCGGGACGTGTTCGATTTTTACGTCAAAACGGTGAACAGGTTGTTCCCCGGAGCACCGTGGTGCGCGGCCGGGATAGGTCCAAACCAGATCGTTTTGAACGATTGGGCGATCTCTTCGGGCGGGCACGCCAGAACAGGTTTGGAAGACAACGTTCGAATGGATAGAAATACTCTGGCCCCGTCAAATGCCGCTCTGGTCGAATGCACTGCAAACATCTGCGCGCAGTACGAACGCCCGGTCGCGACACCTGCACAAGCCCGGTCGATACTTGGGTTGGCTTGACCCTGAACCGCCACGGTCACCATGGCAAAGGAGCGATGCGTCGCTCCTTGCATTTAAACCTGCTGCGCGACCGCATTGCGCAGAAACAGGCGATGATCCAAAAGGTCGCTGACTACCTGAGGGAAAAACAAAGGAGTGCGGCGCAAACCACGATATTTACAACCCAAACTGACAGCTCAACCTTGCGACGTACCGGTAGATTTCTTAGCGGATCAATCATAGTCAAACCTCTCAGACAGAATCCGCTGTGATGAAGTGCCTCTGGCAATAAGGTGATCTTCGACAACATCCATCATGGCAGTCGGCCCGCAGAGCACGAACAGCCAGTTGTCAAACTGTTCGGAAGACAACGTGCGATCCAGAAGCGGGCCGTCAATCCAGCCTGTTTCCCCGCACCAGTTGTCTGGCGGTTCAGATAAAACAAAAACCGTGTCTTCCTTGGACAGTTCTTGCCGATAAACAATCTGCTCTTCCAGACGATTTCCGTAAATCAATTTGACGTCGCGTTGATCTGCGTTCGAACGGACTTGGCGCAATATGCTCAGCAACGGTGCGATGCCCACGCCACCTGCCACAAGAACAATGCCGCGTTCAGGGCGATCATCCACACAGAGATTCCCGTGCGGCCCATCAAGATATGCTAAGGTACCCGGCTTAATCTGTCCCAGCGTTTGGGTGAAATCGCCAAGCTCTTTTATCACGAAAGAAATGGTAGGGCTGTCCACAGGGGCGGAACTGATCGAAAAGGGATGTTCGTGCAGAGAAAACGCGCTGTGACCGACATTCAGCCACGCGAACTGGCCCGCAGCGAAGGTTAAACCATTGTGACCATCTGGTCGGACCTTTAATTCCCATTGCCTTGGCGTCAGCCGATTGATCGAAACCACGCGCCACGGCCTTCGCATTTGAAGCAAAGGATGGGCGACATAGACATACAGCAAAGTGCCCACAGCAATACCAGTCATCGCGATCCATAGATACGCCACTGCCGGATGCCCGCCGTAGCGACCGGCATAAACCGTGTGATGCAGCAAAAGACAAGCGAGGAACAAGGCCCCGATACCATGCAAGAGACGCCAGGTTTCGTACTTGTAATCAAGTGTCTTCCGCGCGATCGCCGAGATGACGAGAATGAACAGCAAAAGATAGGCACCGATCCCCGAAGCCAGCGCAAAAAAGTCAGTCGTAATCGTCAGTTGGGAAGATACGTCCCAAGGGCGTTGACCGCCAGAGGGTGTGCCCTGATACAGCAGCGGATGTAACAGCGCAAACGCGAGCGCCGTGCGCGCCATCACCTGATGCACCCGCATTGTCACGTCCATACCAACACCGGAAGAGATAAATCTAAAGCGTCCGGATAGCAGGAACTCCATCAAGATTATCGAAAACGCAAGCATTCCAAGCGCGGATGCAAGTTCTTGATGAAAAGATCGCGGCGGCCAATCAAGGGACCAAGACAACCCCAGCGGCGCCAGGATCAGCGCCATGTAGACCAGCACCAGATACGGCCATTTCATCAAATATGCTCCAATATGCTGAAACTAGGCAGTTCCTGCTTTTGAGTTAGCTAAGCCAGGAAGCTTGCGGTCGTTCATCAAGGCCTCTTTGGTCGGCCTTTTATTTTTATTTGTCGGTCAGTCATTATCCACAAAATTTCCGGCACGCTCTGCGGTCGAGGTAATCAAAAAACCTGCTGCGTGGGCTTGAGCAAGATCAAGGTCTACGGCTTTTTCTTCAGTCATAATATCGCCTCTGTGAAGTCGCACCAAAGAAGGAGGTTTGATAATGCTGGAAGACAAAAAGACCCCGCAACTTTTTACTGGTACGCATCCTCTCTCGGACAATTTCCGGCGAGAAATGGAATCCATGATGTCGCGGTTCTTCGGTGGCGGGTCACCTTTCCTGCCGCTTGAAACAGCTGCGCAGCGCTCAGGGTTTCCGTCTCTGGACATGACGGGCGCGATTTCTCCTGCGATTGATGTTCAGGAAATGGATACCGCTATTATTCTGACGGCCGAATTGCCGGGCCTCACAGAAGATGACGTTGAAATCGAAATCAAGGACCGTCGACTAACACTACGCGGTCAGAAGAACATCGCGCATGACGAAACGGGCGACCTGCGTGTGAGCGAGAGAAGTTATGGCAGTTTCTCGCGTGCCATGACACTGCCGGATAACGTCGACATCGAGGGGATTTCAGCGACGTTCGACAAGGGTGTTCTGCACATAAACATGCCGAAAACCGAACCACGGGACCCAAGTCGAAAGATCAAGGTTTCTTCTAAGTAGTGTTCATTCTCTGGCATTTGATCATAGAGAAGGCTGGCCATTGGGCGGCCTTCTTTCGATTGGGCGACATCTGTCGCGCTGTCCCAAGCCGGATTTGAAAGGCTGCGACCAGAGCATTCGAGACACCCTGAATGCGTGATAAAGTGCAAGTGTAGCCTTTGACAGGGGACTTGAATGCGCAAACCGGACGCAAATGGAATAAGACCACCACAGGACGTCAAAGGCGGTGACGTACGCGCCTTTTTGGAAAGTTTAACCGGGCCGTCACGGGGAAACGTGATCTGGCTTGTCGACAATGCGCTGACTGTTTCGGTTAGTGAGAACAGAGCGCTGAGCCTGCGGCTGAAAGATGACAACCCGCCCCATGACAACGATGTTGCCGCGCTGCAATGGGCCGGCGATGGCTATTCGATTACCGCGTTCTCTGGCAACAAGATATGGGTCAACGGGCGATTGGTTTCGTCAGAACGCCTTGGACATGGCGACATGATCGAGTTTGGCGAAAAAGGTCCGATGACCCGGTACAGAATATGCAACCACTTGTTTCCCACGCATCATACCGTCGAAGATATTCTGAGTGACGCCTACGCATACGCCAGGTCCAGCAGACGACCTTTTGCCAAACGGATGTCCGGTGCGCTGCGCGACAGTGGGCGTCGCCTTGCATCGCAAACCACTATCCTTTTCCGGATCACGGTACTTGCTGCTTTGTTTCTGATCGCGGGCCTTGTGTACTTGCTGTACCAGAACGACCAGAGGTTGGCGGAAAGTATCGACGAGGAGTCTCGCAAGATCGAAGCCGTTGCCGTCATGCTTGCGCAGACCCGAGAGGACGCGCTGACACCGGAAGACCTGAATGCGCTGAGAAACGCGTTTGAAAATCAGATCATCTCGACCGAACAGCGGCTTGGGACGCTGGAACAACGCGCGGGCGCACCAACCCGGGTGATTACTGCCTCGACGCGGTCCGTTGCTTTCATTCAAGGGGCTTACGGATTGCGCCATATCGAGAGTGGGAAGCTTTTGCGGCACGTCTTGGGCCCGAACGGAGAAAAGCTGCAAACTCCGTTCGGGCAACCGTGGATCGAACCGGATGGAACCGGAGAACCTGCTGAGTTCCAGTTCACGGGCACCGGTTTTCTGCTTGAGGGTATACCGTTGATAGTCACAAACCGACATGTCGCTTTGCCCTGGACCTCGGCGGATCGCGAAAAAGCCCTTAAGGCTGCGGGTCTTGAGGCGGAGATGTTGAATTTACTGGCCTACCTGCCGGGTGAAGCCGAGCCGATAGAGGCGACATTGGTTAGGTATAGTGAAACGGCTGATTTGGCCCTTTTGTCAGTGGATGCCAACCGTGTTCAGGGGCTGGGATTGCCGTTGTCGGATGCCGCGCCGCGTGCGGGTGAAGAGGTTTACTTGCTGGGCTATCCAACGGGTTTGAAAGCCTTGATCGCACAAGCAGGGCCGGGATTCCTACAAACGCTTGAGAAGGAAGGAACACTAAACTTCTGGTCGATCGCATCCCGGCTTTCCTTCGAAGGCAAGATCCAACCACTTGCCAGCCGCGGGATCGTTGCGCGAACAAGTCCGGGTTCCGTTGTCTATGATGCCGAAACCACAACTGGCGGCAGTGGGGGGCCGGCTCTGAACCGAAGGGGTGAGGTCGTGGCAATCAATGCTGCGATTCTGCCGGAATTTGGCGGCTCGAATATCGGTGTACCAGTGTCGGGTCTCGTTGCTCTGCTGGGTGAGGTGGAGGGTCAGTAGTCAATCGCTCGTATGGAAACGAGAATTTTGGACAAGCAAAACCATGACCAACGGTACAATCACAGAGATCAAGGCAACTGTGATCAACAGGTAGCCCAATTCACTGTAATCAGCGGTTGAGGTTACGACACCGGTTTCCGGGTTTGTCACCTCACGCGTGACCACGAATATTTCGTTCAGATATTTTGTGCCGAGGCTACTGGCCGACAGGGCCATGTTGGTAAACGATGCCATGACGGCAAAGAAAGTCGCTTTCAACTGCGTTGGGGCGTTGCGCGCGATCCACGCCAGCATTGGGACCATCGCAATCTGCCCGAGCGGGGATTCCACGGCCGTATCAAGAATGGCGATGAATCTTGCATCGACAATCCCGCCTGTGCGGGCTGCCGTCCATTCATGCACGCCGTAGTACAGCGCGAGGTTGGGCAGGGCGAGGATACCCGCAGCGATCGTAAGGACCACAACAACATGGGCAATGGAACGATTGGCCATGAAGGGCCTCAGGATGAATAGGCCAAGCAACGCAAGCAGGGATGTCAAAAGGGCCAGGATTGCGAGGAACTGTTCATCAAAACCTAACTCGTCAATTTCAAACCAGGTCAGTCCGGGGCCGGGCAGGGGGACGGCGCGGAACACGAAAATGATTGTTGCCGTCCCAATCAGGGCTTTCGCCTGTGCTGGCTCCAGCTCTTTTAGCAGGCGCGACATGAGGTAGAGGATGACCGCTAGGGACACCACAAAAATAGTCTCTTGCGCAAATGCGAATTCCGCTGTTCCCAACGTTATGCTGAGTGCAACAAACGCGAGGCCACCCAACAGTATGGACCACTTCACCTCGGTTACGTCTTCTGGGCCGTGTGCTGGGTGACCCCGGAGGCGGCGCTGACGCTGGATCAACGTGTGGAGTACTACGCCGCTGACAGACAGCAGCGGGATAATCAGGGCGATCAGATAGACTTGGCCATATAGCTCAAGCCGATCCGAATTTTGCAGCTCATCCGCACCAGAGAAAATCCATATATTCACCGCTGCAACTGCGGCAAACCCCGAGATTATCGCGACTCTGCCCAAGGTCTGCATGGTGGTGTGCTGCGCACGGCTTTCCTCAGGTGTAAAAGGGCGGCCATCCTGGTCGACCTTTGGAACCGCTTCGACCGTCATGGCGTCGGCGACAACATCCTGGATTGCATAGCCGGAGGGGGCCAGCAGCAGGGCGACCACATACCAATCTTCCAATGGCATCGTGCCTGACATAAGCGCTGGCGCGGTCACAAGCCCGTACATTATAACGAGCGACAATGTGATCAGTGACGCGCCCAGCAAGATCAACAAGGACTTCCAGCGCCAGAACAGATCGACCACATGCCCCAGTGGCATTTTTAGAATCCACGGAAGTCCGGCCCAAAACGCCAGCCCGGCAACAAACGACGCGGATAAATCTAGATAGTCTTTCAGAAAAAACGCACCGACGACTGATGTCAGGCCAGAAACGCCTGCAGCAAAGTAGACCATCAACGGCGGCAGGTAAGACCACCGCAATTGCTGCGCCAGATCAACAAAGGTCCGGTGCCACCAGGCTGAAACCTGCGTGCCTATCGAAGAATGGTCGGTGTTCATATGCTTTAAAGTCGCTTGGTTAAAGTCGCAGTCTGTTGCATTTACTCAGAGAAATCCGGCCGCGAAAAGCAGTGAACTGGTCAAAACACCCAGTACGGGCACAATAAGAGGCACATCAAAGTGTTGTTCGGCTTTGGCTGGAGCCCTTTTCAACAGGATCAGCGAAAGGTTGACCAAAACAAACACGCCCAGAACGATCTGCGACGTTCGTTCTGCCAAAAGCCCGATTGGAAGGGTTTGGGTCAGTAGCAGTATCGTTGCGACAACCAACAGCGTCGCAACGATGGGCGTGCGGGTCGCTTTGGGTACAATTGCCAAGACTTTCGGCAGATGGCCCCGGTCTGCAAGCCCATAGATCACCCGAGACGCCATTATCATTTGGATCAGGACACCATTGACCGTTGCCACGATTGCGACTGCGGAAAAGCCTTTTTTGATGGTCTCGGGAGCCTCTGAGAACACCAATGCAAGAGGGGCCGCAGAGTTTGCGAGTACATCAATAGGCACGACGTTCAAAACGGTGATTGACGTGCCGAGATACAGTACCGTGGCCAGAGCAAGCGTGAGCAAGATCGCTTTGGGAATTGTGCGGGTAGGCTCTTTTACCTCTTCGGCGACATTTGCCATATCTTCAAAGCCGACGAACGCAAAAAATGCCAGAAGCGAGGCTGCGAATATGCTTTTCCATGCGCCGGACTCCAACGGTGGGATCATCGAGGTGACTGCATATCCCTGAGGGTCGTGTACCGACACGCCCCAACCAATCACAAAAAGAAGCCCGGCTATTTCGATGACCGTAATGACGGCTGCAATGAACACGGATTCAGTGATGCCCCATAGCGCGATCAGTCCCATAATCAGAACAACGCCCATGGTCAGAAGGGGTGTTCCAAAACCCGTCAACGCGTGCAGGTATGATGCGGCGCCAATCGCGATGGCAGAGGCGGAAATCACTCCTGATGCCGCGACCGCAAGGCCCACAACCACCGCCATCCAGTCCCTTTGAAAACCGGCAGCGACATAGGCGGCCTCACCTGCGCTGACGGGATAGCGCGTTGCCAGTTCCGCATAGGACAGCGCGGTAAGTGACACCACAAGCGCAGCAACAACAAACGAAAACGCAGCATAGGGCCCTGCTATTTGCGCCGTTGCACCAACAAGCACGTAAATTCCCGCTCCAACCGTTACCCCAAGCCCGTAGAGCGTAAGCATCGGAGTCGTAAGCGCCCTTTTTAGCTTTTGTTCCGTTGCTTCACTCGTGCTCATAAGACGTAATCTTCGGTTGCTGCTCGGTCTGATAAGGATAATTTGCTGGCAATCGTTTTTCTTTTCGTTGCTCAAGACACCGAACAATGCCGCGCCGCGCCATTTTTGCCTTAACGCATGAGCCATTAGCATGCTGGTAAAGAAAAAGGGGCCCGGACCCACTCCTGCCGAGCCCCACGGTGGAACGTCCACGCTTTTGCAATTCCGTTCGCCGTTGTTTTTGCTTGGGGATAGCTGAGCGAACGTAGATCACTTTAAAACAATCGTATATCACTATGTGAATGTTTTAATCGCTTTGATCTATGTCAATCAAGATGCTTGCAGCGTCTGCAAGGCTCATTTTTAGATACGTTCGCTTTTTCCAGCCTTGATGTTTGACAGCAATGTTGGGGTGACGGCGATCTTTTGATCGACCGGTGCAAAACTCTCCGGAGCTAACGGATGGTGAAGCAAAGGTCGTAGTGCATCGTATTGTGGGAGCAAAAATCGCGCATCTGCGGGGAGTTTTTGAAAATGAAGATAGCCGACCCGTCCCGTGTCCTTTCGAGGCACGCAAATAACAATGGTCGCTGATCTGAGACAAGGCGCAACAAGGTAGCGTATGATAAAATTTTTTTTCAATGGATAAGGAGTAACTTACGATGTCAAACAAGAAGCCCAGCACAAGTTACCCGACCAATCTTGTCGACGTGTTCAAGCAAATGCAGCCGCCCTCGTTGGGCAGTTCTGCGTTCAGCGCGCAGATAGAACAGTTTTGGGACGCGCAGGAAAAAATGCTTGAAGAGACCGAGGTTTTTGCCAAGCACTGGTTTGAACGACGTCACGAAGCCGTTCGCTCTGCGCTGCAAGCAGCGCGCACGGCGTCATCCGCGAACCCGTCTGACCCGTCGAAAGCCTTGCAGAGTATGGCGGATTGGCAGCGCAATTCAGCCGAACGGTTGGTTGCGGATGCCCAGGAATGGTTCGAAACCGTGACCCGCTGTGCCGCCTATGTTGCCGAAACCGAGGCGGAGGCAGTCGAGAAAACGGTTGATGACGTTACTACGGCGGCAAAGAAAGTCGGTAAATCTTCAAAGTCTGAACCGGTGTAGGGCTTTTGTTGTCACACCAGTCAGGCTGAAGTCATCGGCAGCAGGAAGGAATTATTCAAATGTACAAAAATATCCTGGTCCCGGTTGTTTTGGACAAGGCCCACGACACGCAGGCGTCATTTCAAGCAGCGCGCCTGCTTGCTGATACAGACGCGGTTTTTTCCGTCGTGCATGTCCAAGAACCGATCCCAGCTTACGCGGCATCTCAGATTCCGAATGACGTTCTTGCGCGCACGCGGCATGAGATTCAGGAGCAGTTGAATCAAAACGCCAAGGAGCTTCCCGGTGCGAAGGCGTATCTCATATCCGGGCATGCGGGTAGGGCGATTGTCGATTTTGCTAATGAAAACGACATCGACTGCATTATCCTGGCGTCGCACAAACCCGGTTTCGAAGACATATTCCTGGGTACCACCGCAAACAGGGTCGTTCATCATGCGAAGTGCTCGGTTCATGTAATCCGCTGAACCCATGTTGGTGACGCGCTTTTGTTTCCGAGCAGTTCATGAGCTGCAGAGCGGTTGAGGAGTGTAAGAAATGGCTGCCAAGTCGTCGATTACCCGGATCAAGAAACTCAACGCAGATCATGAGGAAGCTCTGTTTCTTTGCGGTTTGGTGGACGATGTCAAAGACCCGCTGGCGCTGGAACCGCGGCCATACAGGTATGCCGAAGGTGAAAGTATCTGCCAGCCCGGTGATCCGGCCGAATGCCTTTGGATTATCGTAACCGGTTCGGTTGCCGTAAGGCTGAACCACCAGACGTTGTTCGTCAGGCACCGAAATGAAGTGATCGGCGAGCAGCATTTGGCAGGGAACGGATATCGCCGCGTCTATGAATTGGTCGCCGACGAAAGCAACGTCGAAGTGTTGATCATCGACAAATCGAAAATCGAGGAACATCCCGAAGCGGGTGTTATTTGGCGAAACATCGCAAAGATCATCTCGATCAAGCTGCGGAACGCCACCAGAAAGACGGCTTCTCTGGGTCGTCAACTGGCAGACGACACACGCATTCTTCATGCCTATACAAACCAGTACGCCCTGAGCCGCCGAATGCAGTCAGGCAGCGCACATCAGGCCGACTACGTTGTTGAACGTGCGGTCATCTGGTTTTCGGATGTGGTAAATTTCAGCAGATTCACGTTGAAGACAGCGCCGGAACGGGTTGCGGATGTCGTCCAACGTTTCTTCAACGCACAAACGACACCGGTTCTGGATGCTGGCGGTCACATAGACAAGTTTATCGGTGACGGGTTGATGGCGTTTTGGGTCATGAAAGACAAAAGTAACAGTGCCACAGCAATTTGCGCCGAAGCTCTCAACGCAGCAGAGCAGGCGGCCCGAAATGTTGAAAAAATTAGAATTGGGAACGAGCCCTTGTCATTGCGGATCGGGTTGCATCTGGGATTGGTGGTCAGCGGGGATTTCGGCTCGGCAACCCGCCACCAATTCACGATGATTGGTCCCGAAGTCAACAAGGCGGCAAGGTTGGAGCAAGCTCACTCTGATGACATCGTGCAAGGGAATGGCGTTTTGGGCGGGATAAGACTCAGCCGGGAGTTTTGGGATGAGTTAAGCGAGTTCCAGAGGCAACGGTTTAGCAGCCAATTCCGCGTTCGGGCGAAAAACATTGGTGAGCTTGATGTCTTTACGAACTGACCTGACGGACTTCGACGTGATCTGAAAACTGCCGCTTTCACTGATTTTCCGTTGGCTCCGACCGTTTTCAACGGACGGCGCAGCCTCTGGTCAGCGACAGAAGCCGTTCGTGACGAACGCAGGTCAGTTTGGGTATCCGCGCCCATCGTCGGGCGATCATGCGTAGTTGCGCAATTGCTTGGCTAGGTGGTCGAAAACCAATCTTATCCGCCGTGCGGTATGCAGTTCAGAATGCGTTGTCAGCCAGATCGGAAATTTAAACGGCTCACGACTTGGAAGCACCCTTTCAACACCGGGTGTCATTGCGGCGACATCGTCCGCCATCACGCTTATGCCCAGGCCGTGGCGCACCAGTTCCCAAGCAACGATCCCGGTTTTCGACCCTGTTCGAAAGTTCTGCGCAGTGACAGGAATACCGGCGGAGTTGAGAAGGCCAATCATCGTTGTCACATCCCCAAAACCAACAAAATCGAGCTTGGCGAGGTCTTCTTCGGTTTTCGGACGCCCGACCTGATCAAGGTAAGAAGAGGCGGCATAGAAATGCGCGTTTGCCTCGGCCACCAGCTTTGCGATCAAGTCCGGTTGGGTCGGGCGAACATGTCGGATGGCGATGTCCGCTTCGCGGCGTTGGATGTCACGTAGGTCGTTGGCCGCAACGACATCAATTTCCAGGCGCGGGGCCATTTCGCGTATTTGCTTGATGATGGGCGGCAGTTGGTAGACGGACATAACGTCAGATGCCGTTATCCTGACTTGTCCCTCAATGGTGTTAGACTGGCTTGTCGCAGTTATCGAAATCCGATTTGCGACATCGGCCATTTCCCGAACATGAACCAGCAATTCCTCGCCAGCGCTGGTAAGATTCAGCGACTTGCCGACACGTTCGAATAATGTCACGCCGAGCGAGTGCTCCAACGCAGCAACCTGACGACCAACGGTTGGCTGGGATTGCTCAAGCACACGCGCGGCCGCAGAAAAAGATCCCTTTTCGGCGGTTGCCAAAAACGAACGCACCTGGTTCCAGTCAAAGTTGATCGCCCCCCAATTCATGCATTTATGCATATCACTACTGCAAACAGACGCAATTCCATTAAATCACATGGCAGCGTATGACGCGCCCACACCGCATTTTGAATAAGTGAGTTTGACAATGGGAGCCTTACCCAAAGACGCCGCATTCTGGAGCAAAATTTCTCGTAAATATGCGTCCAGCCCGATCCGGGACATGGATGGGTATCTCAAGACGCTTGAACGTACGAAATCCTATTTGGAACCAAAAGACAACGTGTTGGAAATCGGATGCGGCACCGGATCGACGGCCCTGCTGATCGCACCAGATGTTGCGCACATCACCGCCACTGACATTGCGCCGGGAATGATCGAGATTGCTAACGAAAAGCTGGCAAGCGAAGGCTTGAAAAATGTCACGTTCAAAGTGGCCGAGCTTCGTGATCATTCAAGTGCCGAAGCACCATACGATGCCGTGCTGGCGCATAACTTGCTGCATCTTCTGCCCGAGCTTGACCGCGCCCTTGCATCCATAGCCGCGCTGATTAAACCTGGCGGTCTTTTCATCTCGAAAACCGTGTGCGCCCCTGCACATGGTGGCTGGAAATACGCCCTGATTAGCAAGGTCGCGATTCCGGTGATGCAGGCCATTGGGAAGGCTCCGTTTGTGTCCTTCATTACTCCAGACACTCTTGAACAGAAAATCAAAACCGCGGGCTTCGACATCGTTGAGGCCGGGGATAAGACTGGAATGCTAACAAGCCACTATGTAGTCGCACGAAAACTGTGATCGGTCTGGCAGATATCCGAAACACCTCGACGATGCCGGCGACGCCTAACCGATCTGCATGGCGCGCGCCGGTTCGTTAGGTTCCGCTGCGCTGCTTTTCAGGATGGGCAGCTCAATATAGAACACCGAGCCTTTGCCAAGAACGCTGTGATAATCAATTCGGCCACCAAAATGCTCGACAATTTCCTTCGAGATATGCATCCCAAGCCCAGTGCCACCCGCGTGCCGTTCATCCGATGAGTCGATCTGCGAGAAACGGTCAAAAACCTTTTCCCGGCTGCCTTTTGGAATACCGACGCCTTGGTCTCTTACAAAAATTCGTATATGCGTCCCCATTTTTTCGCAACCGACGGTGACTGTACCACCTTCAAAGGAAAACTTGGCCGCGTTGGAAATCATGTTTGCCAACACTTGAAGCAGCCGCGAGTCATCCCCCTTGATAAAGACCTTGTCCTTGCCGCGAATATCCTCGGTGATTTCCACGTTATGAGCGCTGACATATCCCAAGTTACACGCAATTGCTTCGCGGATCAGTTCGTGTACGTCGATCGTGCCCTCGCGGTAGCTCATTTCTCCGGCTTCCATTTTCTGAATGTCCAGCACGTCGTTGATCAGTGAAGCGAGGCGTTCGCTGTTTTTGCTTGCCAGTTGAACAAGGTTTTGCATAGGGGCAGGAACCTCACCCAATGCGCCGGAATTGATCAGATCAAGTGAGCCCTTGATGGAGGTCAGGGGTGTGCGCAGTTCATGACTGACGGTTGAAATGAATTGAGATTTGGCAACAAACGCTGCTTTTGTTCTCTCATGTTCTTCTTTTAGTTTTTCAAGCTGTTCAAGATTTCTGCGGTAGAGTTTGAGAAACACCAAGGAACAGTCGATCAGGAAGTACATGACAAAAATGACTGTGAAAAACTGCAACCAAAGATCAGAGGAAAGCTCGGGTCGCACAATCCATATGTCGCTTACGACAATCACCATGAACGAAACACCGTACATCGTCAGGCGCACAATCATTGCCCAGACAAACTGGTGATTGTTCATCGCTGCAAACAACGCTGCGGCGAACAGGAAGAACAGGGGTGTAAAATGTCCGCCAGTTGGCTGTTTCAAAGCCACTGAAATGGCATAAACGCAGATCGCAAATGAACTTAGGATCGTATTCAGGATGATCCAAGCGACCATCATTGCGATGGCCTTGTGTTGGTCCGGCTTTAGGCGTGGCACACGTTTGGCAAGCATCAAGTCCTGTGCTTCGCAGACCAGGATCGTTCCATAGAACAAAAATGCGTTCATGGGTTCGAAAAAGAACCCGGTCAGGATTGTCGTCGCCAGAAAAATAGCCTGTCGCTGCCACAAAAGCGCAAAGCTCATGGCAGTGTAGTCCTTGATGTTTTGCAGAAGCCGGTTTTCCGGCTCGCCGGTTGACCGGTCCAACTGCCCTGGATCGATGGCCGTCATTCCAAAATCTTCGTTTCTGACACTCTTGGAACTGCGATAGCGGAACAATGAGGACGCAGTTGGTCGGAATTGGGTTCACAGTTTGGCAATAATCCAGACGCTCATCACCAAATTGTTGAGTTCTAACTAAGTTAAGGCAGGATCTGCGGGTGACATTATTGTTGCGCAACTGCCCACATTGCAGCCAAAAGCCTATGATTTTGTTGCTAATATGGCGATTTTCCACCTAAATTGAGGCGAGGTTAGGCTGAGATACACCAAGGAGCTGCGTTTTGACGGCGTTTGGAATGACGAAAATGAAGCAGTTCGACGTCACTCCGGTTGCGGCGCGGCTTGCGGAAAAACCGGTGACATTGCTTCAATTCGCAAGGTCGGCAGGGCGAAACATGCTCGAAGTCATACCAGCCGAAACTCTGCGCGAGACCTATGTGCGCGGCCCGTTGAACATTCATTATTTCTGCGACCCGGAAATGATCACCGAATTGCTGGTTGGGCAGGGGCGGTCATTTCCGAAAGCCAAGTTTACCAAGGATATCATTGGATCGGCTGTCGGTAACGGCTTGATCCTTTCCGAAGGTGAGAAATGGCGGCAGCAGCGGCGGCGGTATTCCCCTTTGTTTGCAGCCAGAAACCTGCCGACGCTTGCCCGTTACTTTGCGGAAACCGGATCCGAGGTCGCTGAGTCACTGGTGGAAAACGAAGGCCCTGTGGATGTATCCCAGGTTGCCCCTGCATCGACTTTGACGAATATCTCTCGGGTGATTTTCTCAGGCAATAAAGAAGTCAGTTCGGAACAAATCCGTGTGGGGTTGATCGAGTATTTCAAGTACATCTCAGATATTTCTCTGTTTGACTTGATGGGGTTACCAAAATGGATGCCGCGAAAGAAATGGCTGGCCAGCAAGGCACCTGTGACCACGATGCGCGAACTTGCCCGACAAGTGATCGAGCAACGCCGACTTGAAAACCGGAGCGAACCCCGAGATTTTCTTGATTTTATGATTGAGGCATTGAAAACCGACTTTGAAGACGAAGAGACTACAGTCGACAATCTGTTGACCTTCGTTGTTGCAGGGCACGAAACCTCGGCCAATGCACTGGCTTGGGGATATTATCTGTTAGCACTGAACCCCGAAGTGCAGAACAAAATTCGTAGGGAAATCAGGTCAGTACGCGCCGAAGGCTTGGTCGAGTTTTCTGACCTTGAATCCATGCCACTTCTGCGTGCGCATGTTAAGGAAACACTGCGCCTTTACCCATCTGCAGCGTTTTTCGCCAGGGATGCAGCGGAAGCCGTCGAAATCAAGGGGGTAAAGATTGAAAAGGGCGACGCGCTGTTTTTCCCTGTCTATTCGCTGCACAGGAATGAAAAACTGTGGGAGGCTCCGAACCACTATCGGCCAGAGCGGTTTTTGGGGGCTACTCTGCCGCGCGGCCAGTACATTCCATTCGGTGATGGGCCCAGAATCTGCATTGGTGCCCAATACGCGGAGACAGAGATCATGGTTCTGATGGCGTCGGTCTTGCGGCGCGTGCATTTTTCATTGGGTGAGGCCAAAATGCCCGAACCGGTTTTGACATTCACCATGCGCACCAGTGGCCCGCTCGTACTTGAAGCCGAACGAGCGCCGTGACGTGGTGGGTGGGTATCCTGCGGAGTCTTTAAAAAGCATGTTTTTATCTGATTATCGGCTATTTTCCGTTCAGATAGGTGTTGTCGCCGTAAAGCTCTCGTAGAACTGTGTCATACAGTCTTGCTGTCATGTGTTCTTCGCGCACGGGTTCTTCTTTTGGACGAACGTGGGATTGTACTGTAACGCTTTTGGTCATTGCCCTCTCTCTGCCGTTTACTTTTTCGCATGCCAGGTTCAAAGCTGAGATCGCGCCTGACTTTGAGAATGACCGCATTGACACAGGCGGACTCATCGCGACCTTTAAATGCGACGAGGTAAGCCGGCTGCTCAGGACCATTCTTAGTTTTCGGTTAAGGACTTCTTCGGTTGGCAGTTGGTTCGTACGATTGCGTCCATGCGTGACAACCAGGAAAGTACCACTTCCCCGGTACGAGAATACTGCGTTTGCCTTCTTGGATGTCTTTTCGATGCATTTACCGATGTCAGAAATCACGCGCCGAAACATGCCGAAGTCACTCATGTCAAAACGGTACTCGGCCCCTTGAAGCTTGACCGCAGTCACCCAGGTGTCAAAGCGGCGCCCCCTTGAAAGCTGATCAACGTAATTGTCGAATTCGACATAGCGCAAACACCGCTCCAGCCCTTCTATCGAAAGCGGGTCCTCGAAGTTGAACTGCTGATTGAAATCAAGTTTTTCGCGAAGATTTCGTATTGACGCCGTCGAAGTCTTTGCCCTGATCCGCTCCATCATCAAAACATGGGCTGCGTTCATTCGACTGCGAAGTTCGAAAAAGTCAAACGGCTTGGTGATGTAGTCAAAGGCACCTTCTAAAAACGCCTGTTCGATGTGGCTGTGATCAGCCATCGCGGTCAGCATGATCACCGGTGTATCCATATAATCAGGTGTTTTTCTGAGTTGCTTCAGCAATTCGATCCCGGTGGTACCCGGCATCTGGATGTCTAAGAGCAGACAATCGAAAGGGGCTTCTGCGGCCTGAATCTTTTTAAGTGCCGCTGCCGCCGAGTCGGCGACGGACACATTGCAGTTTTCAAGCTCGGGCAGCGCCGACTGTAGCAGCTCAAGAATACTTGGTTCGTCATCAACGACCAAAACGTTGAGCGTCACCTGCCTGAGCGCCTGAAGATCCAGCTTTCTTTGGAACCGATCATTGTCGAGCGTGGAATGTCTCATGACTGTTTAACCGCGATTACTCTGCCTAGCGGACTCAGATTAGTAGGCGAGTGGGACGAAACAGCGGCATAACAGCAGAAAACCTGCATGAAACGCGGTATTTTCTTGACCTTATTTTGGCAAATGTCGTCTTTACGCCAACTTCGGGGTCTGAAACGTCGGATCCTGGTGGCCGTGTTAACGAAATAGGAACCGGCAGCAATTCAAAAAAATCGAGTTTGTGTTCATCTATGGCACAGAGGATAACATCTTGGGCGCAGTGAGGGAAGGTTGCTGCCCTGCGTTGATTTGAAACCAGACTTTAAAGCTTCGAGCGTTCTAGGAAAAAACATCAATTTCCGACGACCCCAGCAATGTGGGGGCGTCGGTGTTGATATGATCAGACAGGGAAACCAAGCGTACTGATAAGGCGCCAGATATCACGGTTCGCGGCTGATAACTGCGCCACGATGTCTTCGATTTCTTTAATGGCTTGCTCATCAACCGTGTCGGAACGTCCGAGTTTGATGTCGGTTTTTCGGTCCGCTATGCGCATTAAGATCGTCTTGGGATTCCCGCTTTCAGCATCGAATGAATAGATACAGTGATTGTATCGGTTCCGGATCGATGACAACTTGCTGAGCCGTTGAGTGTGTTCAAGGATCGGATCACGAATCTCGGCCGGACGCCCCTCCATCTTGGCAAGGCGCTCAACCAGATCGATCCGCGCGCGCGTGGTGTTGAGCGTCAGGAAGATGATGACAGCAACATCCTTGTTGGTGCCGCTCAGGCCGGCAATCAGGTGGATCAACAGGCTTTCGGTGTTGGTCCACATGTAGTTCAGCTTGCCGACCAGCAAGATCAGACGGTCAAATCGGGTTTCCAATGTCTCAGTCAACGGTCTGGCCGCGCGCTTCGTCTGACGTTACCTCGAAATAGAACTGCGCAGCGGCCGTTCTGTTGCTGACACCGATCTTGCCCGCAACGTTGTGCATGTGCAGTTTTACAGTGTGCTCGGTAATGCCAAGGTTAGAGGCGATGATCTTGTTGCTCTGTCCTTTGGACGCCAGTTGCAGCACCTGCTTTTCCCGACGCGTCAGTCGTGAATACAGCGGATTGGGTTCTTTTGGCTCTGCCTGGTTGTCTGTCACCAGACAAGGCTTGTTGTGGTTCTGCGGCTTCAACACGCAATCGGCCACAAAACTTGGCAGATATAACTCTTCATGCATCAAAAGCCGCAGAATGGACCGCCACACATCCGGCGCAACATTCATTGGTAGATATCCGATATCCCCGAATTGGCGCCGATCCCAGTTTTCAAAAAGCGAACGCGCCGCGTCCTCTTTACGATATGCAAAGGCAAGGCAGCCGGTGCCAGCTGCTTCGGTATAGACTTCCGGTCGGCTGAGAAGATCGTCCAACATGATCTGATCGACAACGACAACCTTTCCAGTCACACCGCCTGAAACGCTGGCGCTTAACTCAGAGACGTCTTCATACCTGTGAGCGGCGACGCCGAACTCTGACTCAACACTTCGCAGGGTATGGTTTGAAAAGAAGAGTTCCTTGCCGATGAAATTGATCGAGAAGTCTTCGGTACATTCATTTATTCGGGCAACACTATCCTGTAACGGATTGTTCATTACTTCCCCCTATGAAACCACGCCACAAAATCAGTGGCGAAATCGTAAAAAAACAAGCAGCACGCAGTCGTAGGAAAATTGGACTGCTGTAGCGACCATACCTGAAAGACTAATTTTCATCAACATTTTGTGGTCCCCTGTCTGTTCGGCCTAGTACTTTCGTTTAGGTTCGCCATCAGTTTTCCAATAAAAACAAAGGAAAACTATGGTTTTAAGCGTTTTGCCGAATTTTGGCCGCATTTTCGTGCAGTTACCCGCCGGCCACAGAAAGTTCTCAAAAATAATGTAGTTAAATCATATATTTATATCATCTAATGCTTTAGGGCAGCTATTCAGCCCGCCTTCCTGCTGCGAACATGATCCTGCTTCAATTTGGGAAGCGTAATTCCTGACGTGTCCGCGAATCGCGAATTTGCGCGAATCTGTAGCACCGCTGACACACCATCGGCTTAGCCGGGAAAGGAAGGTGGGAGACGAAATCACGGTACATGACCGCTTCAAGCGCATGTTGCGCCTGTGAGCTTAAATTTTGTTTCAACCGCGCCAGTAGCCGTTTTGTAGATGAATGACGGTCGGGCGCTTAGTAAGTGGAATTTTGAAATGAGTAGAGAAAGACAATCGACCGGTGACGTTACAGCTTCCGGTTTGGCAGACGTAAATGCCGAAGGCACGTACATTGAGTCCGAAGCCGAAGCAAGCGTTGAAAACACCGATATTAACGCTAACCTGAATGGTCAGGAACAGGATCAGGACACTGATGTTGATCAGGATCAGGACGTAGATACTGATGTAGATACGGATGTCGATCAGGATCAGGATCAGCGTGTAGATCAGGATCAGCAGCAGCAACAGCAGCAAGCCAACGAAGTAAGAAACGGTGGCAACGACCAGAACATCAACACGAACAGAGTCGACGTTGACTTCGGTGACCCGGGTGAGTGGATGCCGCAGGAAGACAACGATCTGGTCGATGTTGACGTGTATGAAGGTGGCTCTGTTGAAGACGTGATCACTGTCGGCAATGACTTTGACTACGATCCGGGCGACGACATGAACCTGGATATCTCGTTGAACGGTGAAGGCAACGACATGCTGGCAATCAACAGCCAGTTGGCCGAGCTGAACGATGCTGACGATCTTGGTTCCGCGAATGTCAGGAACGAAGGCGAGTTTACTCAGTCCGGTGACGCCACGGGTGGCGTGGCAACTGCCGACGATGGTATCGACACCCAGTCAGACGGTGGCAACTCCGGTGCCGGCGGCTCGAACAGCGGTGGCGGCGTACTGTCGTTCACCAAAGGTAGCAGCGCACTTGCAGCCGGTGGTGAAACTGGTGATGCTGACGCTGACGCAGACGCTGGAAACGGCGGCGACTCGGGTGATGCGGCAACGCTGGGCCTGAACTTTGGTAAAGGCTATGCAGAAGCTGACGGTAGCGGCGATGGTGGCGACAGCGGCGACGCTGATGCAGACTCCAGCGCTGATAACGAAGGCACCGCAGACTCTTCGGAAGCTGACAGCGACGGTGGTGACGGCGGCAACGCTGGATCGATTGGTCTGGGCCTGGGTCTGGGTCTGTCCGGTGCCGGCAACGAAGGCGACTCAACCGGTGGTGACAATGAGAGCGTAGCAGCTGCCAAAGGTGGCGCGCTTGCGGCCACTGACGCATCGGCTGGCGACGCAGATGGCGGCGACAGCGGCGCGGGCAACATTGGCCTGGCCAAGAACGAGTCTGAAAGCGAAAACGAAACTGGTGAGACATCCTCGGGTGGCAACATCGGTCTCGGTAAAGCTGGAAGCCTTGGCGCTGCTGGCACGGATGCCGATGGCGGCGAAGGTGATGGCGGCGACGGTGACGGCGGCGACGGTGACGGCGGCGACGGTGACGGCGGCGAAAGCACTGGCGGCGGCGGCGAAGCCGGCGATGCTGGTCAGATCGACGCAGCTCTTGCATCAACCAAACAGACCAATGGTCTGGTCGGCCTGAACGATGACGGTAGCTCGGATGCCAAAAACGGTGGTGGTGACACAAACGAAGGTGGCAACGTCAACGCTGGTGCCGGAGACGGTGGCCTAGGCTTAGGCGGTGCCGGAACTGGCGGTGCAGGTGATGGTGGAAACGGCCCTGGCGGTGACGCAGACAGCGGTAACGCAGATGCTGAATCCTACGCCAAAGGTATTGGTGACCAGGATGCAACCGGTTCGGTCGTTACACCGACTGCGGGTGATGCGGACGGCTTTGCCAAGAACGAGCAGGACGCTGACTCGGATGGTGGTGCTGGCGGAACCAATGACACCGATGGTCGTGCCGATGCTGATGGTACCGGTACTGCGACAGCGAACGGTGTTGGCGGCGGCGGCGGCGCAATCGATCTGGATGCGACCTCTACCGGAAGCGGCACTGGCTCAGCGGACGCTGACAACGACGCCGGTAACGGCGGAGACTCCGGTGTGTTCGCAATGTCCGACGTTGACGGATCAGCTGACAGCCTGGCCGAGGCAATCTCAGGCTACGGTGGTGCCGGAAGCTCCGACAACGATGCAACCGCGGACGGAACTGCCTATTCGAACGGCACGACGGAAACGGGCATCGGTGGCGGCGGCGGCGCTGCATGGGCCGCGGGCGGCGAAAGCGGAAACGCCCACGGGTTCGTCGATATCGGTGATGTCAAAGGTGGCATGCAGGAAGGCGGAAACGCATCCGGTGCCAACTCGGGCGCAGGTGGTGCCGGTGGCAATGCCGGAACGTGGGGCTCGAACAACGGTGGCGACGGCATCGTGAGCGGCGAGTCGCATGCATCCGCAGCGGCAGTTGTCGACACGTCGGCCTTCAACCAGTCGATCGTCATGGGTGCCAACGTCCTCGGCAACTCGGTCGATACCACGATGGTTGGTGGCAACATGTCGTCCAGCTACGCAACCGACGACACCGACGTATAAGCAAGAGGCAGAGCCCGCTTTGGCGGGCTCTGATCCCTCTCATGAAAATGCCGGGGCCGCAAGCAAGCGGCCTCAGCCCAGCTTAACCTAAGCCGGAAATTTTAGGCTGGCGCGGGGAAAGGGAACCAGTATGTCGCTCGACAGTATTACGGAACAAATTGCACATTTTGTTGGAACATTTGAGCTTACGACCGAGCAGGCCCGGTGGCGGGACCAGTATGAAGAATTTGTTGCACTGCGGCGCAAGGCAGAACTCGAAAATCTGGAAGACCCCACAAGAATTGAAGTAAAAGCACCTTTGAAAATGAACCCGGGCGATTACGACCCGATATCCTACAAGTTTGCCCCTTTAAAGTCTGATCTTCCCCCTCCAGCCGTGAGCCCAGGACCGGTTGAAGATGCCGTCCTGATGTCGAATCCGGCGTTCGGCCCAGACGTGTTCTTTCCAGAAATGCTGGGTTTCGGGGACGGCGTACAGTTCAACGTGATCCTGAAGCCTGAGTTTATCCATCAGTTGATCGGCTCGGCGGTCACCTACACCGTGCAGAAAATTCACCTCAACGACAACGACGTCGTGGGTGAAGGCAATTTCCGCGATGCCGAAGCCATAATGGAACAGGGCCAGGCGTTGAAAGCTGTGGCGATGTCGCTGCATGCTGTTTCGACCCCTTCGATCCACATCCAGGATTACCAGTCCGGTGAGGCGATTGAGCAACTCATCGAACAGATGCAGTCGCCTGTAACTATCGATATCGAAGGCGTTACCGTTCATCAGTTCCACGGTGAAGATGCAACGGGCATCATCGTGAATGGCGAGCATGTTGATGAAATGCCCGACTTTCTGGAATTGATGCCGGAGCATCACAAAAACGACTTGGAAGAGGAAGAGGACGAGTACGGTATCTCAGACGACTTGCCAGCCGAATGGGATCAGTCCGAAGACCAAGAATTCGAAGACGGCCATTCGATCGTCGCGGGGGGCAACTTCGCCGTAAACGAGGTTGCAGTGACCGTCGGCTGGGTTGATGCCCCGAATATCGTTGTTGGCGGGCAAGCCGTTAATCTGACCTTCGTCAGCCAGGTCGCGGTCGTCACAGATGTTGATCAGGGAGAGGGCGCGCAAAGTAAAACGCAAGTGCTTCAGGCTTCGGACATAAGTACCGAGGCCAACGAGGCAGCTTGGTTGGAACTCAATGTGGCCGAAGATCCCGAACAGGATCCGATTGTCTCAATCGACTGGATTTCGGGTGACTTGCTGGTGACCAACTTCATACAGCAGCTTATCGACGCGACAGATATCGACCACATCGCAACCGAAATCACCTCTTCGTCTACGGTTTACACGTTGGGGGACAACATCCTGACCAACGTGACCAACATCCTTCAGTTGGGCACCTACTACGACGTTATCATCATCGGGGGCGATATGATCTCGGTTGATGTCGTAACCCAGACCATCGTTTTCACGGATAACGATGTGATTCACGGCGCACATACTACCGATGCCGAGGACAATCTGGTCATGAACCAGGTATCGTTGAAAACTGAGGGACAAGACTCTCACACAGAGATGAGCGCCAATCTGGCCTCAACCGTGGACCTGCAAGAAGTAGATACAGACGCTCTGGAAGACGCGTTGCTGAACGATCCGATGTTCGCCGGTACCGAGTTGATCCGGGTGCTGAAGATCGAAGGCGATCTGATGCAGGTCAACGTCATCGATCAGGTCACCATGCTGCAGGATGACGACGATGTGTACGTTGAAACCCCAGGCGGAGAAGAGGTTTCAGCACTTGGGGCGGGTAATGCACTGTTGAATGCGGCCAGCGTAACCAAAATGGGCGTGGACTCGGTCGTCATGGCGCAAGAGGGTGAGTATTCGGAGTTGATGCTGCATCAGGCAAGCATGTTTGACAGCCCGGAAGAGGAAAACCCCGAGCTGGTCAATGAAGCGATTGCGATGCTGTTGGAAGAGGTCGACGCAGCAGCAAATGAGGTCGAAAACGCGGCCAATCTTACATCTTCCGAGATGGCAACCATCGACGACGGGCTGCAAACTATGCTAGCCTAGTATTCTGTTTGTTACGAGTGACCTGAAAGTTTTGACATGTCGATTGTTTTTCTGTCGCGTCCTAGACGATACGCCAGCCCGTTGGATCGCAACGGTGGCGCTGTCTCAAAGCCGCCAAGTGCGAGCAAATCCAAATTGAAACAGAAAAAGATACCCGGATTACGCCTAAGTGAAGACTTACGCATCAGTGATCCGAAAGACGGCAATACAGATGCAACCGCCAAGAGCGATGCGGGTGCCGATAAGGCAGTAGAAAAAGATCCCGCACCTCAGGAAGCGAAAAAAAAGGATTCCGCACCTCAGGAAGTGAAAAAAAAGGACTCCGCAGCTCCGGAAATAAAAGCGGACTCCGCACCTCAAGAGGCAAAGAAAAATTCCGCACCTAAAGTAGAAAAAAAGGAACCAAAACTGCGCGCCGAACCTTACTTCCGGCGCAAGCAGCCGCAGCCTGCCAAGGACAGTGACCAACAGGGCAGCGGTGCTGGGGTGGCCGACGTCGAGAGCCCCGATCCAAAAACCGTCAACAAAACGAGCGACCGTTCACCCCCCGCGTCGCGCTCGGGCGGCGGTGATCGCATGGGTGCCACTATCGAGGCCAAGGCGAATGAGCCAATGCTGCGCAGCAATTCAGGCGGCGGTGATGGTAAAGGGCCACCCCAAACATTTCACAAGCGAACCCCGCCCGAAGACTTTCAGAAAACGCTGCGCACGTCATTGCGCGCGATCTATCGCAATCTGTCCTTCGTGCTGGTTCTGACTTGCGCCACGAACATCCTTATTCTGGCGATTCCGATTTATCTGTTCCAGATCAGTGACCGCGTCCTGACCAGCAGGTCGTTGGACACGTTGATCATGCTGACAACCATTGTTGCTGGCGCGGTGATTTTCCAGTCGGCATTTGATGCCGTCCGACGATTCATGCTGATGCGAACCGCGGTTGAAGTCGCGGCCCGTCTCGGCGCCCCGATCCTAAGCGCAGCCGCGCACGCTTCGCTGCACGGCACCGGGCGTGAATATCAGACGCTGGGCGATCTGCAGCAAGTACGTGGATTTCTGGTCTCGGGTACGCTGATTTCCTTCCTGGATGTTCCCTTCGCGCCCTTGTTCATCCTGATGATCTTCTTGGTACACCCTCAATTGGGCACGATCGTGATTGTCACGGCGCTGGTGCTTATGGTTATTGCCTTCGTCAACCAGCGTATGACGGCTAAACCGTTTGCCGAGGCAAACAAGGCCCAGTCCATGGCTAACATGCACCTCGATTCGATGTCGCGAAACAGTCAGATCATCAATGCTCTGGCAATGATCCCCGAAGCCGTGCGGATTTGGGGACGGGACACCGCGCAATCCCTGACGTGGCAGGTTCGCGCGCAGGACCGGAACGTGATCTTTGCGGCCATTTCTCGCGCCGTTCGCCTGCTGACCCAGATTTGCATTCTGGGTTGGGGCGCGTTTTTGGCGCTACAGGGTGAAATCACGGGCGGAATGGTCATTGCCGCCTCGATTATCGCAGGCCGGGCCTTTGCGCCGATCGAAGGCTCGATCGAAGGCTGGAATGGCTTTTTGCTGACTCGCGCGGCGTATGGCCGAATCAATCAACTTCTGTCCAACTCGGCGCTGCAATTCGAAAAGCTGCGGCTGCCGCGCCCCGAGGGACGTTTGGACGTTGAGCGTTTGCTGTATGTTCCCGGTGGCACCAAGCGCGTCGTGCTGAATGGCATCAGTTTCTCGCTGAACCCGGGTGAGACGTTGGCCATCATCGGCAACTCGGGTGCAGGGAAAACCACGCTGGGTAAAACCCTGGTAGGATCAATCCTGCCAACCTCGGGCAGTGTTCGTCTGGACCTGATGGACATCCGCAACTGGGATCCGCGCCAGTTTGGCGAAAGCATCGGATATCTGCCGCAGGACGTGCAACTGTTCCCCGGAACGATCAAGGACAATATCGGCCGGATGCGGGATGATGCAACGGATGAGCAAATCCATGATGCCGCCGTCCTGGCCGATGTGCACAATATGATCGCAACTCTGCCGCAAGGGTATGAGACCGTGGTGGCCGCCGATGGGTCGCCGCTGTCCGGTGGTCAAAAGCAGCGTATCGCGCTGGCGCGGGCCTTCTTCGGCAATCCGCGTATGGTGGTTTTGGACGAGCCGAACTCGAACCTCGATGTCGCGGGGGACAAGGCTTTGTCACGGGCCATCGAACAGGCGAAAGAGAGCAAGATTACGGTTGTAGTTATTACGCAAAAGCCTACGCTATTGAACGTGGTGGACAAGATCATGCTTCTCACGGATGGCCGTGTCGCGTTGTTTGGTCATCGCGAACAGGTTCTGCAACAACTGAATGCGCCGCGCGGTAATCAGCCCGGCATTCAAAAGCAGTAAGGGGGGTACGACATGAATGAACTGGTGCCCGTGAACAACGATCCCAAATCGCCCGAGGTTTGGTATGCCGAAGTTCCGCGTTCGATCAGCCGCTTCGTCGTCATTGGAATGGTTATGCTTGTTGTCTGCTTTGGCGGTTTTGGTGTTTGGTCCTTCCGTGCGCCTTTGGCTGCTGCCGTGATCGCACAGGGCAGCTTTGTCGCCACTGGACGCAACAAGATCGTGCAGCACCTGGAAGGCGGCATCATCCAGGATATCAAGGTTGCCGAAGGTCAGTATGTTGAGGCCGGGCAGGTGATGATGACCCTGGACCAGACCTCGGCCGAAGCTAATGAGCGCGAGCTGTTCATCCGGAAAGTTCGCCTTCAGGCCATGTCACAGCGCCTGAACGCCGAATATAATGAACTGCAGAGGTTGGAGTTTTCGCCCGACTTGACTGCCAAATCGGACGACACCGAAGTGATGGCTATTTTGGATGGCCAGAAGATCACCTTTGATCTGTCCCGCAAAACGTTGCTGAACGATATCGCTTTGCTGGAACGGAATATGGAAGCGCTGAGAATCCGCTCAAGCGGATTTGAGGCGCAGTTGGACAGCATGGTGCGGCGATCCGAAATCCTTCAGGAAGAGTTTGAGACGAAACAGGCGCTGTTCGAAAAAGGTCTGGTGCGGAAGGGGGAACTGAACACGATCCGCCGCGTACAGGCCGAAGCTGAAGGACAGCAGGCGCGCTTGCAGGCCGAAGCCTCTGAGATCCGCCAGATGCTATTGAAATATGAGGAACAGATTGATCGCACCCGTGCGGCCTATCGTGAGGCCGCGTTGGACGAGTTGGGCGTGATCGATGCTGATCTGGAAAGTGTGCGTGAAAAAGCCCGCCAGGCCCGTAGTGTTCTGGATCGCGCGGTTGTGCGAGCTCCGGTCACGGGGACTGTGGTGCGTCTGCATTATCACACTCCGGGTGGTGTGATCGAAACGGGTGAGCCGATTGCCGAAATCCTGCCCTCGGACGCGCCCCTGATCATCGAAGCGCAGATACCACGCACCGAGATCGACAGCGTCGTAACCGGACAAGATGCGACGGTGCGCCTTGTCGCCCTGAATCAGCGGACAACGCCGGTTCTGAACGGTCAGGTGTTTTATCTGTCGGCGGACTCGGTGATGGAAGATAACGCCGGTGCGCCACAAGAGGTTTATCTGGCTCGTATCTCGTTGCAGCCCGAAGAGATCGAGCGCGTGCGCGGCTTTATCCCGACGCCGGGTATGCCCGCGGAAATCATGATCCAGACGGAAGAGCGGACATTTGCGGCCTATATCGCGAAGCCAGTGACCGACAGCATGTCGCGCGCCTTCCGCGAACAATAATGGGGCTGGCTGCACGGCCAGTCTACATCTTCTGTTTTTCACATGCTAACGTCCGCTGAATTTCATCGGAGGACAGTGCATGGCCCTTACAGTAAAAAGCATGATGGAGGCCGCAAACGCGGCGGTCGAGCGAATCGACACAGGCAAAGCGAAACAGTTGATAGAGCAGGGCGGCTTGCTGCTGGATGTGCGCGATGCCGTCGAGTTGCAGCAGACAGGGCGGGCCAGCGGTGCACATCATATCCCCCGTGGGGGGTTGGAATTCAGTGCTGACGATACGCTGAAGTCCTATGACGCTGAGCTTCGGAAAGATCGACCGATTGTCTTATACTGTGCTGCTGGCGGTCGCGCGGCGCTGGCCGGTAAGCTTTTGAAAGATATGGGGTACGAACAGGTTTATAACCTTGGCGGCCTGACCGATTGGGTCAATGGCGGTGGCGACGTTTCAAACGGCTGACTCAGGCGTTTAGAAACGCCCTGACAGCCGCCTCGAACTCTCTCGGCTTCTCGGCGTGCAGCCAGTGGCCCGCGCCGGGAATTTTAGCGAATTTAGCGGCTGGAAACAGCGCGCGGATCAAATCGCGGTGCTGAGGCAGAACATAGTCAGACTCGGCCCCCGACAGAAAAAGTGCTGAACCTTGCCAGCTTGCATCCACTTGAGGAAAGCCCATGATTTTGGGCATCTCGGCTGCCAGCACATCCAGGTTCAGCAACCAGCGTTGTCCTTTGATGTCCAGCGATTGTGTGAAAAAGCTTTGCAGTGATTTGTCCACATTCAGTGCGGCCAGTTGTTCGGATGCGTCCGAACGACGCTCAACCTTGGTCAAATCGACCGACCGCATCGCTTCGATGAATTGGATCTGGCTGTGAGAATAAGCAACGGGCGCTATGTCCGCCACCACAAGCTTGCGCACCAGATCACCGTGTTGTAGGGCCAGCATCATCGCCGCCTTGCCACCCATTGAGTGGCCAACCACATCCGCGCACCCGCCGAAATGCTCGATCACCTCGGCCAGATCACCAGCAAGATCGGGATAGCTGTGCTGATCGGTCCACATGCTGTAGGCATGGTTGCGCATGTCGACGGCGATGACCTGCCGTTCATCGGCCAGCCGCCGGGCAATAACACCCCAATTCCGCGCAGAGCCATACAGCCCATGGGCAATCAAAACAGGAGGTTTGTCCGTAGGTTCGCCATGTAAGATCGTGTTCAGCATAGCGCCGTGATACCCGCCAAGAACAGAAACAACCAGCCCCATTGTCGCCCCCGCAAACGGCGGTTAGATTGGCAGGCTCGGAGGCTCGCCCATGTCGGATAACATAGACATCCAAACCCAGATTGCGCAGACGGTTGAGTTGCTGCGCAAGAAGTTGGGTGTGAAAGATACGACTCTGACAACCTCGATCCGAAAGGCCAAGCGGCGTCTGCCCCGCCGAATTTACAAGCAAGCGTTGCTCTTGGCGCGTGCCGAACCTTTGGCGGACCATCCCAGGCTGCGGCTGACACTAGACGCTCAGAAACTGGCGCGCGCGTCCGAGCAGGTTCAGGAGCATTTGAGCGGTATCAACCTTGCCGACCGGAGATTGGGTTGGTTTTTGGGAATGCTGGGCGGTCTGGCGTTCAACCTGCTGGCCCTGTCCGTCCTGCTACTTATTTTCTTGCGGTGGCAGGGCTTTATTTGACCGGCAGACGAGAAACGGCGCCCATCAGGCGCCGCTTAGGTCGTAAAAATTAACCCTACTACAGGTTTGGATAGATCGGGAACTTGGCGCAGAGGTCTGCGACCTCGGCCTTGACCTTGGCTTCGACGGCGCTGTTGCCGTCTTCGCCATTGGCGGCCAGGCCATCGACCACTTCGATGATCCAGTCAGCGATCTGGCGGAATTCAACCTCACCAAACCCGCGCGTGGTGCCAGCGGGCGACCCGAGGCGAATGCCGCTGGTGATCGTTGGCTTTTCCGGATCAAACGGTACGCCGTTCTTGTTGCAGGTGATGTGAGCGCGGCCCAAAGCCTGTTCGGTGGCGTTACCTTTGACACCTTTGGGGCGTAGGTCGACCAGCACCACATGGGTGTCAGTGCCGTGGGTCACCGTATCCAGTCCGCCCTTGATCAACTGATCCGACAACGCCTGAGCATTGGTCACAACCTGCTGGATATAGCTTTTGAACTCGGGGCGCAGCGCCTCGCCAAAGGCTACGGCCTTGGCGGCGATTACATGCATCAGCGGGCCGCCTTGAATGCCGGGGAAGATCGCCGAATTCACTTTCTTGGCGATACCTTCATCATTGGTCAGGATCATGCCGCCACGTGGTCCGCGCAAGGTCTTGTGGGTCGTCGTTGTCGCCACATGCGCGTGGGGGAAGGGGCTGGGATGCTCGCCTGCCGCAACCAGACCGGCGAAATGCGCCATGTCTACGTGCAGATAGGCACCGACCATGTCCGCAATCTCGCGCATGCGGGCAAAGTCGATCTGACGCGGGATGGCTGAACCCCCGGCGATGATCAGCTTGGGCTGATGCTCTTTCGCCAGTACTTCGACCTGATCGTAGTCCAGCATGTTGTCTTGTTTGCGCACACCGTATTGGACCGCGTTGAACCATTTGCCCGACTGGTTGGGTTTTGCGCCGTGGGTCAGGTGACCACCCGCATCAAGGCTCATCCCCAAAATCGTATCGCCGGGCTGAATTAGCGCCTGGAATACGCCCTGGTTCGCCTGAGAGCCGGAGTTTGGCTGGACGTTGGCAAACTCGCAGCCAAATAGCTGTTTGGCACGGTCGATGGCCAGATTCTCGGCAATGTCGACAAACTGGCAACCGCCATAATAGCGCCGTCCGGGATATCCTTCGGCGTATTTGTTTGTCATGACCGAGCCCTGCGCCTCCATCACGGCGGCAGAGACAATGTTCTCGGACGCGATCAGCTCGATCTCGTCGCGCTGACGGCCCAACTCGGATGTGATCGAGCCAAACAGCTCGGGGTCACGATCCGCAAGGGACTGGGTGAAGAAACCGTTGTCACGAATATTGACGTTCATGGGGACTCCAATTGGCTGAGCTCTTCTTTGCGGATTTCCTATCGGAAACCGATCATATGCAAAAGGTGTAAAACGACGATTTGCCCCGTTACGGCGTCAAGTCTGGTCTATTGGGGAAAGGTATGTTTGTTTCGGAACCAAATGTGCAGCACCGGAAACCGGAAAAGATGACAAAGAGAATCGCCTTTCTCGCCAGCGACGCCAAAGTGGCGCAAACCGCGCGGGACAGCCTTGTGAAACGCTATGGTAACGTCGCACCGAGAGACGCGGATGTTGTGGTGGCCTTGGGCGGAGATGGGTTCATGCTGCACACGCTGCATAACATGCAGCACCTCGATACACCCGTCTACGGAATGAATCGCGGCACCATTGGTTTCTTGATGAATGAGTTCCACGAAACCGACTTGATGGAGCGTCTGGCCACAGCCGTGGAAGAGGTTATCAACCCTTTGGCGATGCTGGCACTGGATCAGTCCGGAAAACTGCACGAAGCGTTGGCCATCAACGAGGTGTCGTTGCTGCGGGCCGGTCCTCAGGCAGCGCGGCTAAAGATCAGCGTCGATGGGCGTGTACGGATGGCTGAACTGGTTTGTGATGGCGCGTTGCTGTCCACACCGGCGGGCTCGACCGCTTACAACTACTCAGCCCACGGGCCAATTCTGCCGATCGGGGCGGATGTTCTGGCCCTGACGGCAATTGCAGCGTTCCGCCCCCGTCGATGGCGCGGCGCGCTGTTGCCCAAGAACGCAAAGGTTCGCATTGATGTCTTGGATGCAGATAAACGCCCTGTCATGGCGGACGCGGATTCCGTTTCTTTTCCGGATATAGACTGGGTTGAAATACGGTCCGAACCCTCGATCCAGCATCGATTATTATTCGACCCCGGCCACGGGCTTGAGGAACGGCTGATCTCAGAACAGTTCAATTAGAACCCTGGAAACAAACGATTATTTGCCTTGTGTGAACCAGTTCACAGGCGTTGCATGTTTTCTTTGCTAGTGTGGTCTTGCCTGGGAACACGCCTTGGTGGGAGTGAGTGGCCACCAGACGGCGTTGTCGAATGATCGCGCAGTTTTCGCGCCGACGAGGGTGGGTGGTGCTACGCTCGTCGTCAGAATTCCGGGCTTATTTAAGTAAGAGGGCCCTGGGTGAAAATCCCGGGGTCTATTTTGTTGACCGGGCCTACTTGGCTGCGCTCATTCTTTTCCAAAGGGGCAGGTGCATCTGACCAACCCGCGCCTCGATCGCTGCGGCGGCATCAACGGCCAAGTCCTCGCGCCAGCGGCGTGCGGCGATTTGGATGTTGATTGGCTGCGGCCCACTAGGCAAATCAGCCAACCGCGCAGGCACGCAGGCGGCGGGCAGCCCAAGGAAGTTCATCGCATAGGAGTAGACTGCGCACCCCAGAACCTCATGCACGCCTTCTGCACCTTCGGTGTCACGGTCGGGTTTGAAGAATGGCTGTGGTAAGAAAGGCGAAAGGACCAGTGGATAGTCTTGCATGAACAGGGACCATTCGCGCGCGTAGTGGCTGCGTTTGGCCAACATCTGAACCAGATCGGTGCCGACGATGGGGGGGAATTCCTGAAAGTAGACGTCAAAAATATCCCGGATGGTTTTCGACCCCGCAGCTTCGATATCGCTTTTCATCAGGGTCAGGACCTCACCCATCAGAGTTCGGTATCCAGTCCGACCACATTCGAACACATCGGGGGGCGAGACCTCCTCCACCTGATATCCGGCGTCTGACAGCGCGTCGCGGGCGGTGTCCAGGGCTTTTTCGACCTCAGAGTGAAGGGCATAGCCAAATGTGTCTTTGGTGAAAGCAACCTTGATTGGTCCGTCCAAGGGTTCGCCGCGCCAAGGTATCGGAACGTGGAAAGGATCGCGCGGGTCTGCGGCGATCAGGCTGGGCATCGACAGGTGAAGATCAGCAGCAGAGCGGGTGATTAAACCCTGAACTGACATGGATTGCGCCAGTAGCCCGCGTTCGGCCTGTTGGCTTGGGTTCCATGCTGGCACGCGGCCAAGACCAGGCTTGATCGTGACCGCCCCATTGGCTGCCGCCGGAAACCTAAGGCTGCCGCCGATGTCGTTGCCATGCGCCAAAGCGCCAATCCCCGCCATCACCGCCGCACCGGCACCGCCCGAGGACCCGCCGGGCGAGATATGCCGACCCCACGGATTGTGGGTCCTGCCGTGCAACGGGTTGTCGGTGTCCGCGCGAAACGAGAATTCAGGGGTATTCGTCCGGCCGATCACAACGGCTCCGGCCTTATGCAGATTTCTCACCACTGGCGCATCATCTGAAGCGATCACGTCCTTCAGCGCGACAACGCCGTTCGACGTGGCATGACCTTTTTGGTCGACGTTGATTTTGATCGTTACGGGCACACCGTGTAGCGGCCCGACAGGTGCTCCGCGCGCTCGCGACCGATCCAGATGACGCGCCCTGTCCAGCGCCTCGGTGCTTAGGTCTTCGACGACGGCGTTCAGGTCTGGGTTGACCTCGTGCATACGGTCAATCGCACTTTGAACGGCGTCCTCGGCGCTGATGTCTCCGCTGCGGGTCAGGGTGGTCAGGTCGGTGGCGTTCAGGCGCCAGTAGTCTTCGGTTGTCATGTGGCCTCACTGTCTTGATCAGACAGTAGGCGCGTTGAATTCCGTTGCAAGCGAAAGGCACGGGTCAGGCGGCCGTAGCCGCCTAAAATGTTCTTACTGCGCGAACCCGATGGATTTCAGCGCGACGGTAATCTCGTCCAGAATGGCCGGATCGTCGATGGTTGCGGGCATTTTGTAGTCTTTGCTGTCCGCAATCGACACCATGGTTCCGCGCAATATTTTGCCCGACCGCGTCTTGGGGAGACGATCCACAACAACCGCCTGCTTGAAGGCCGCTACAGGGCCGATCTTTTCGCGCACCAGTTTGACCACGTCCTGCACGACCTCGCCATGGTCGCGGTCACATCCGGCATTCAGGCACAGAAAGCCAACAGGCATCTGACCTTTAAGTTGATCTGACACGCCAATAACGGCGCATTCGGCAACATCCGGGTGGGCGGCCAGAACCTCTTCCATCCCGCCGGTAGACAGACGGTGACCCGCAACGTTGATGACGTCATCGGTGCGCGCCATAATGTACAGGTACCCGTCCTCGTCGATCATGCCCGCGTCACCGGTTTCGTAATAGCCGGGAAACTGGTTCAGGTATGAGCTTTTGAAGCGCTCTTCAGCATTCCACAACGTTGGCAGAGTGCCGGGCGGCAGCGGTAGCTTGACGGCAATCGCACCCAGTTCGCCGGGTTTCATCGGGTGGCCGCCTTCGTCCAGGATCTGCACGTCATAGCCGGGCATCGCCTTGGCCGGAGAGCCCAGCTTGACCGGCAACTCCTCGATCCCCAGCGGGTTACCTGCGATGGCCCAACCGGTCTCTGTTTGCCACCAGTGATCAATGACCGGAACCCCAAGCGATTTCTGAGCCCATTCGATCGTGTCCGGGTCAGCGCGCTCGCCCGCAAGGAACAGGGCGCGCAGGTTCGACAGGTCATATTTTGCCAGCATCTCGCCCTTTGGGTCTTCGCGTTTCACGGCACGGATGGCTGTGGGGGCGGTGAAAAAGCTTTTGACCTTGTGCTCGGAAATCACGCGCCAGAAGGTGCCGGCGTCGGGGGTGCCGACGGGTTTGCCTTCGAAAACAATCGTGGTGTTTCCGTGGATCAACGGTGCGTAGCAGATGTACGAGTGCCCGACGACCCAGCCAACATCTGACGCGGCCCAGAATACATCGCCGGGATCGACGTCATAAATGTTCTTCATCGTCCAGTTCAGCGCCACCAAATGCCCTGCGGTCGGACGGACAACCCCCTTGGGCGAACCGGTGGTGCCAGATGTATAGAGGATATAGGCCGGATCGTTGCCATCCACCGGCACGCAGTCAGCCGGTTCCACCCCATACTGAAACCCATGCCAGTTGTAATCCCGACCTTCGATCAAGTGCGCGACTTCCTGTTCGCGCTGGAAGATTACACAGAAATCGGGCTTGTGGCTGGCCATCTCGATGGCGTCGTCCAGCAGGGGTTTGTAGTGCACCACGCGGCCCGGTTCCATCCCGCACGAGGCGGCGATGATTGCCTTGGGTTCAGCGTCGTCGATCCGCAAGGCCAGCTCATTGCTTGCAAACCCGCCAAAGACCACTGAATGCACCGCGCCCAGACGCGCGCAGGCCAGCATCGCCTCAAGCGCCTCGGGGATCATGGGCATGTAGATGATGACCCGGTCGCCTTTTTCGACGCCCTTGGCCCTCAGCGCTCCGGCCAGTGTGGCGACACGGTTGCGCAACTCGACATAGGAAATCTCTCGCTTGGTGTGGGTGATCGGGCTGTCATAAATGATCGCTGTCTGCTCTCCACGGCCATTTTCGACATGGCGGTCCACAGCATTCCAGCACGTGTTGACCCTCGCATCGCAGAACCATTCGTAAAGCGGCACGTTTTCGTCAAACAACGCCTTGGTCGGTGGTTGAACCCAATCGATCCCCTTGGCGGCTTCCATCCAGAATGCTTCGGGGTCGGATTTCCAGCTCTCGTATACGTCCTGATATGCCACGATGACCTCCTCCTAAATCTCCGTGAATTGTGTAAGGCCGCCGGGGGGCACCACACAAGCAACGGAAATGACGAAGCGTCACTTTATCGCAAAATCTTTGCAGAATTTGCCCAAGACACTTGCAAATTTTTGCAAACTAGTTGCTTGGGTCATTTTTTCGGGCACTGGCTGACAAGTTTTGCAAATCTGCAAACTTTCACGTGCAAAGAATCACCAATGGGGCAGGCTCAACGACCCGTTGGCCAATTGAGCCAATACAGATCAACCGTAATGCGCAACCGGGGTACCGCCAATCGCCGCCATGTTCAGCAATCCGCGCGCCGTGATGGACGGGGTCACGATATGTGCCTTGTTGCCCATACCCATCAGGATCGGCCCGACCTCAAGCCCGTCGGCCTTCATCTTGAGGATGTTGCGCACTCCGCTGGCCGCATCCGCATGGGCAAAGATCAAAACGTTCGCCGCCCCTTCAAGGCGAGAGTTCGGGAAAATCCGAGACCTCAGTTCCGGGTCCAGAGCCACGTCAAGGTTCATCTCACCTTCGTAGGTAAAGTCCCGAGGTTCGGAATCGAGTATCCTAAGTGCAGCCCGCAGTCGTTTGCCAGAGCCCTCAGCCTGATTGCCGAACTGCGATTGTGAGCAAAAGGCGATCTTGGGTTCGATCCCAAACCGACGAACATGGCGGGCTGCGCCAAGTGTGGTTTCAGCCAGCTCTTCCGGTGTTGGCAATTGATGAACATGGGTGTCGGCGATGAACAAGGGGCCATCTTCCAGAATCATAAGAGACAAGGCGCCATGCGGGCGCAGTTCGCCATCCGCCAGGACTTGCTCAACATAGTTCAGGTGCCAGCGATATTCACCAAAGGTGCCACAGATCAGGCTGTCGGCCTCACCTCGGTGCACCATGATCGCTCCAATGGCTGTATTGTTCGTACGCATGATGGCCTTGGCCAGATCAGGTGTGACACCACGGCGCTGCATGATCTCGTGGTACGAGCTCCAGTAGTCGTAGTATCGCGGGTCGTCTTGTGGGTTCACGATCTGGAAATCTTCACCGGGACGCACCTTTAGACCCAGACGCTCGCACCGGGTGCCGATCACGTCGGGACGACCGATCAGGATCGGGGTTTCGGTGGTTTCTTCCAGAATGGCCTGTGCCGCGCGAAGAACACGTTCATCTTCGCCCTCGGCAAACACGATCCTGCGTGAGGCCGCCGCGGCGGCTTCGAATACGGGGCGCATGAGCAGGGCAGATTTGAACACCGTCTGGTTCAGTTTCTCTTTATACGCTTCGATATCTTCGATCGGACGTTTGGCGACCCCGCTTTCCATCGCGGCCTTGGCCACGGCCGAAGAAACGACACCCACAAGACGCGGGTCAAACGGTTTCGGGATCAGGTAGTCCGGTCCGAAGGTCAGCTGCTCACCTTTGTAAGCTGCGGCAGCTTCGGCGCTGGTGGTGGCGCGGGCCATTTCGGCGATACCGTCAACGCAGGCGATCTGCATTTCGTCGTTGATTTCCGTCGCGCCGACGTCCAACGCGCCCCGAAAGATGAAGGGGAAGCACAAAACGTTGTTGACCTGATTGGGGAAATCGCTGCGACCAGTTGCAATGATCGCATCCGGGGCAACTTCCCGCGCGGCTTCGGGCAATATTTCGGGGGTCGGGTTGGCCAAGGCAAAAATAATTGGTCTCTTAGCCATTTTCGCGACCATTTCGGGCTTGAGAACGTTAGGTCCACTGAGACCAAGGAACAAATCAGCATTTCCGATTACATCGTCCAACGTGCGCAAATCAGATTTCTGGGCGAACTGGTCCTTGTGCGGGTTCATGTCCTCGGCGCGGCCCTCGTAGACCAAACCATGAATGTCGCAGAGCCAGATATTCTCGCGCTTCACACCCAATTTTACCAGCATCATCAAGCAGGCGATCCCTGCCGCACCGCCACCGGTCGAAACGACCTTGATGTCTTCGAACTTCTTGCCCGCCACATGCAAGGCGTTCTTGGCGGCGGCCCCTACAACGATGGCGGTGCCATGTTGGTCGTCGTGAAAAACTGGGATATTCATCCGCTCGCGGCAGATCTTCTCAACAACAAAGCAATCGGGGGCTTTGATGTCTTCAAGGTTAATCGCACCAAATGTCGGTTCCAGCGCGCAGACAATTTCGGCCAGTTTTTCCGGGTCGGGCTGATCCACTTCGATATCGAAACAGTCAATGCCGGCGAATTTCTTGAACAGGACCGCTTTGCCTTCCATCACCGGCTTTGACGCCAGCGCACCGATGTCACCCAACCCAAGCACAGCTGTTCCGTTGGAAACAACGCCCACAAGGTTGCCGCGCGCGGTGTAAAGCTCGGCATTTGCTGCATCCGCCTTGATCTCGAGGCTGGCCTCAGCCACACCGGGGGAGTAGGCGCGCGCCAGATCACGACCGTTTGCCATCGGCTTTGTCGCTTTGATCTCCAGCTTTCCGGGCTTTGGTTTGGCGTGATATTCAAGCGCGGCCTGCCGCAGGCTGGGTGTATCAGACATTGACGATTCACTTCCGTTCAAAAATTTGATTTAGCCTTAAACTATTTTTCTTAGCTTGGCTACGTCAGGTCACCTCATCAGATGGATGTACCGATTTCAGTCGTTTCGGTTGATTTCAGTCGCAGAACTATTACATTCCGGCAACTTTTGAATCCTCGCCGTTATGTTTCGAGAAGACCGGTATGAGCTATAGTGAAGACCATGGGCCGGACACCGCCCTTACTAGTAAGAACGGGTTTGGCGCCGGTCGCGTTGCGTTTTGTGCAGTCATCGCTTTGGCCATTGGTATCCTTTGCGCGATCTCGATCTGGCCGATGCAGGCTGCGGCACTCAATCAAGAAGGCGGTCTGATCGAAACAGGCTCGGCCGCAGCGTTGTTGGCTGCTGGCGTGGCGGCCCTGGTTCGGTACCGTGGTATCAGCCGTTTTTATATTGGCGTGGTTTGCCTTTTGTTGGCGGAGCGAGAGCTTGAGGCCGATGTGTACGCAACGGATAGCTTGCCGTACCAGATTCTTAACGGCCTCGATGTCATGCTGGATATGACGCTTGTGCGGGTGGTGCTGGCCGTTGTCGTCTTGGGCGGTGTTTTCTGGCACGGCGTACCAAATGCTTGGCAGGCGCTAAAAATCCGCGCGCCGTTTCTTATGGTCTTCATTTTGGCTGGCATGCTGGCTGTTGTTGCGCAGGGCTTGGAAGAAATCAGCAGTGCCTTTGGCGACGAAATGACAATGGTCATGGTCGTCCGCTTGTTCGCGCTGGAAGAAACGCTTGAGATGTATTTTTCGATTGGCATTTTGGCCGCCGTTCTGATCGGATGGCCGAAAACCAAGACCGATGAGACATCAGATGAGCAAATCGCCAAAGACAACATGCGCTGAAATCCGCCTGCCAACGCAGGAGCTGCGCAACGATATTCCGTTTTACACCAAGGTTTTGGGTATGCGGATGGATATGATCTATCCGGCCGATGACCCACGTATTGCCGTTTTTTCCGGCCATGGTCTGCGCGTGCGAATTGTCAAGGACGCGCCCGAGGCGCCCGGGACACTCAGAATCCTGACAGATGCTCCGGATGAGTTCGCGGACGGAAAGCGCAGCTTGGTGGCCCCAAATGGCACACGGGTTGAAATCGATGAGCTGAACCCGCCTTTGGTCATGCCTGAAACGGTGCATTCCTTCGTTGTACGCAGGCTCAAGGATCAGGCACCGTGGATTATCGGGCGGGCAGGGATGCACTATCGCGATCTGGTGCCGGATCGGCTGGGCGGGTCTATCATCGCCAGTCATATCCGTATCCCCGACGGGGGTCCGGTGCCGGACATGGTGCATTTCCACAAGGTTGGGTTTCAACTGATCTTCTGCATCCACGGCTGGGTTGACGTTGTGTACGAGGATCAGGGAGAAAAGATGCGCCTGACGGCAGGGGATTGCTTTATCCAGCCCCCCGAAATTCGCCACCGTGTGCTCGAAGCGTCAGACAATGTGCAGGTGATCGAGATCGGCGTTCCGGCCGAACATGTCACCGAGATTGATCACGACATGGAATTGCCCACGCCACATTTCCGCCCCGAGCGGGAATGGCAGGGCCAGCGATTCGTCTTTAATCAGGCCGAGGGTGCCGAATGGGTGCCGTTCCGACTTCCGGGTTACATCTGCCGCGACACGACGATTGCCGAAAACACCAAAGGCGTTGCCGGGGTGCAGGTTGTGCGTAAAGGGCAGGGCGATCCGGTTTGGGCATCCCATGACACGGATATCCATTTTACCTTTGTCATGAATGGAGAAGTCACGCTGGAAGGCGAAGGCCGCGAACCTTACCGGCTGGAACAAGGCGATGCGTTCGTGATCCCGCCCGGTATGCGCACGCGCCTGTCTGATCCGTCAGATGACGTCGAGCTGCTTGAGGTGACGCTTCCGGGCACGTTCAATACGACGCTTGGCTAGGGAAACTTCTGTCCGGGGGCTTCAACTGTTTGGGCGAATGCATTTAGTGTATGCACTTCTGACCAGATGATCAAAAATTGGGGAATCACAATGCCGCTGAAGGACGCAGCCTTGGCTGTTCGGGAAAAAGCCTATGCTCCCTATTCCAAGTTCAAGGTGGGCGCAGCGATCCGTTCTGCGTCAGGTGAGGTTTTTTCCGGCTGTAACGTCGAAAACGTAGCATACCCCGAAGGCACCTGTGCCGAGGCGGGCGCAATTGCTGCCATGGTGGCTGCGGGTGAGCTTTCCCTGACCGAGGTTTACGTTGTTGCGTCATCTCCGCAACCTGTGCCGCCCTGTGGTGGGTGCCGTCAGAAACTGGCCGAATTTGGCAAGCGCGACGTCAAGGTGACGCTTGCGACCGTCGACGGGGTCGAATTCGAAACAACGATTGGTGATCTGTTGCCGGGCGCCTTTGACGCCTCGCATATGGAAGACGTCTGAGCAGATGGACGCCCGCTCGATCATTGCCAAGCTCCGTCGGTCGCAAGTGCCCAATGGCGAAGAACTGCGCTGGTTCGCGCAGGGTCTCGCCGATGGCGGCGTCAGTGATGCGCAGGCCGGAGCCTTTGCAATGGCGGTCTGCATGGGGGGCTTGGGTCAGCAGGGGCGCGCTGATCTGACCATTGCCATGCGCGACAGCGGCGATGTGCTGAGCTGGGATTTCGACGGTCCCGTTGTCGACAAACACTCGACCGGGGGGGTGGGCGACAGTGTCAGCCTCGTCCTGGCACCCGCGCTGGCCGAGCTTGGAGCATATGTCCCCATGATCTCGGGCCGCGGGCTTGGACACACCGGGGGGACGCTGGACAAGCTTGAGGCTATTCCCGGCGTTACCACTCAGATCGGGCAGGATCGTTTGATGCAAATCTTGCGCGATACCGGCGCGGCCATTGTTGGCGCGACCGGGCAGATCGCGCCTGCGGACAAACGGCTCTATGCAATTCGCGATGTGACCGCGACGGTAGAGAGCCTTGATCTGATCACCGCCTCCATCCTGTCGAAAAAACTGGCCGCCAGCCCCGAGGCGTTGGTTCTGGACGTTAAGGTCGGATCGGGTGCGTTCATGAAAACGCTGCAGGACGCACGCGAATTGGCGCAGGCACTGACCGAGACGGCGAATGCAGCAGGATGCCGGACTTCGGCGGTCATCACCGATATGAATCAGCCGCTTGCCCCGGCACTCGGCAATGCGCTGGAAGTGGCCGAGGTGATGATGGTTCTGACTCAAGCGCATGACGCGCCTCTTGCGGAAATTTCGGCAGAGCTGGGCGGGGTTTTGCTGGCGGATGCCGGGATGTTCGAAACGGTGGACGAGGGGCGCGACAAAATCACGGACGTGATCCGTGACGGCCGCGCGGCCGAGCGCTTTGGCCGCATGATGGCGGCAGTGGGCGGGCCGCTGCAATTCGTTGAAAACTGGAGCCGTTACCTGCCCGAAGCCAGCGTGATCCTAGAAGTTCCTGCCCCTGAAAGCGGGTATGTCTCTGCAATAGATGGCGAAGCCCTTGGCCTTGCCGTGGTCGCGCTGGGCGGCGGGCGGCAGGTTGAAGATGATGTGATAGACCCGGCCGTTGGCCTGTCGGGCATTGTTCGGTTGGGCGACAAGGTTGATCGGGGCGCACCGTTGGCGGTCGTTCATGCCGCGCGTGAGGACGCAGCACGGGAAGTCGCTCAGACGGTGTTGCGCGCCATCACGATTGGCCCGGACGCGATCACGTCCCCAACGCTTGTCCACGAAAGGATTTCCCCGTGACCCGAGCCTTTTTGGTCGTGATGGATTCGGTGGGCATTGGCGGTGCGCCGGACGCAGGCAAGTTCTTCAACGGTGAGACGCCCGATACCGGCGCAAATACCCTTGCTCATATTGCGCAGGCCTGTGCTGAGGGTCGGGCGGAGCAGGGCCGATCAGGGCCTCTTTCCGTGCCAAATCTTGACGTCTTGGGATTGGGGGCCGCAACGCGCCTTGCTTCGGATGAGGAGACGCCCGGTTTGCATGCTACGCCAACCGGCCTTTGGGGCTGCGCGCGTGAGCATTCGGCGGGCAAAGACACCCCCTCGGGTCATTGGGAGCTGGCCGGGCTGCCAGTGCCATGGGACTGGCATTACTTTCCGAACACGACACCGTCGTTCCCTACTGAACTGAGCCGCGCCGCTGCTGAGGCCGCGGGAACCGATGGTATTCTGGGCGACTGCCATGCCTCTGGCACCGCAATCATCGCAGAACTGGGGGCTGAGCACGTGCGAACTGGATGGCCGATCTGCTATACCTCCGCCGACAGCGTGTTCCAGATCGCCGCGCATGAGGAAAGCTTTGGCCTCGACCGGCTTTTGCAGATGTGCAAAACGCTGGCGCCGCGACTGCATGCGATGAAAGTGGGGCGCGTGATTGCGCGACCTTTCATTGGGACACCGGAAGAGGGGTTCACCCGTACCACCAACCGCAAGGACTTTGCCATCCTGCCGCCCGCACCGGTTCTAACCAATTGGGCACAGGATGCCGGGCGGCGCGTACATGCGGTCGGCAAGATAGGCGATATCTTCTCGATGCAGGGGATCGACACGCTGCGCAAGGGATCGGATGCCGAACTGATGCGACACCTGTCCGATCTTGTTGATGAGGCCGAAGAGGGGAGCCTGACATTCGCCAATTTTGTTGAGTTCGACAGCCTCTATGGCCATCGCCGCGACATCAGCGGATACGCCCGCGCGCTGGAATGGTTTGACCACGAGATTGGCGCGATCCTGCAAAAGCTGCGCCCCGGAGACTTGATGCTACTGACCGCTGATCACGGAAATGACCCCAGCTGGATCGGCACCGATCACACACGCGAACAAGTGCCGGTTCTGATCGCAGGACGACAGGCGGGCCAAATCGGTGCGGTGAACTTCGCCGATATCGCCGCCAGCATCGCGCATCATTTGAACATTCCGGCACAGGGACCGGGAAAGAGCTTCCTATGACCATAGAAGACCTGCCTAAGATCGAGCTGCACCTGCATCACGAAGGCGCGGCACCGCCCGCCTTTATCCGCCAACTTGCGCATGAAAAACGCATCGACCTGAGCGGTATCTTCAAGCCGGACGGCAGCTATGACTTCCGTGATTTCGCGCATTTTCTCAGCGTGTACGAAGCGGCGTGTGAGGTGCTGAAGACGCCCGAAGATTTCCGACGCCTGACCTTGGCGATCCTCGAAGAAAGCGCGGCCAATGGCGTGGTTTATTCGGAAACTTTCCTCAGCCCCGATTTTTGTGGTGGCGGGGACGTGAACGCCTGGCGCGACTACCTCAGCGCTATTCAGGACGCGGCAGATGAGGCCGAGCGTAAATTCGAAATTACCCTGCGCGGAATCGTTACATGCGTCCGCCATTTCGGGCCGGAACAAGCAAAGATCAGCGCCCGATGCGCTGCTGAAACTGCCGGAAACTGGGTCACCGGATTTGGAATGGGGGGCAACGAATCCGTCGGCGCACAAGGCGATTATCAATGGGCCTTTGACTGCGCCCGCGAAGCCGGTTTGCGTCTGACGTCGCATGCCGGTGAATTCGGCGGCCCCGAAAGCGTGCGCGATGCGGTCCGTTACTTGGGGGTCGAACGGATCGGGCACGGCGTTCGCGCCATTGAGGACCCGGACCTTGTCCGCGAGTTGGTTGACCGCGAGATCACGCTTGAAGTCTGTCCGGGGTCAAACGTGGTTTTGGGCCTGTTTCCCGATTTCGAAGCCCACCCGATCGAGAAACTGCGCGATGCAGGCGTCAAAGTCACCGTTTCCACGGATGACCCGCCGTTTTTCCACACTACAATGCGGCGCGAATATGAAATGCTGGGCAAAGCCTTCGATTGGAAAGCCGAGGATTTTGCTGCCATAAACCACACCGCCCTGGCGGCGGCTTTTTGCGATGAAGACACCCGTGCGCGGGTCAAGAAAAGACTGGAGAGAACATGAGCGAACACCTGACCGTCGTTGACCACCCGTTGGTCCAGCACAAATTGACGCTCATGCGTGACAAGGGCACGTCAACCGCTGGATTCCGTCAGTTGTTGCGTGAAATCACCCTGCTGCTGGCCTATGAAGTCACGCGTGAGCTAAAGCTGACCACCCGTAATATCGAAACCCCGATGGAAGAAATGGATGCCCCAATTCTGGCCGGTAAGAAGCTGGCGCTGGTTTCGATCCTGCGGGCAGGGAACGGCATGCTGGATGGGGTGCTGGAACTGATTCCTTCGGCCCGTGTCGGGTTTGTAGGGCTCTATCGCGATGAAGAAACTCTGAAACCGGTTCAGTACTACTTCAAGGCGCCCGAAGGTCTGAAAGACCGTCTGGTCATCGCCGTTGATCCGATGTTGGCCACGGGCAACAGTTCGGCTGCTGCGATTGATCTGCTGAAAGAGGCCGGGGCCACCGACATCCGTTTTCTCTGCTTGCTGGCTGCTCCCGAAGGTGTGGAGCGGATGAAAGAAGCGCATCCCGATGTTAAGATCGTAACTGCCGCGCTCGATCGCGAGTTGAACTCGAAAGGCTACATCATGCCCGGTTTAGGTGACGCAGGAGACCGGATGTTCGGTACCAAGTAACACCGTTTATTCCCCGCAGATGTTTTGGAGCCGGACCCAGTCGCGGTCCGGCAGAACCTGCTGCAGGGGGCGCCCTGCCATCGGGTCCGCCTCGATCAGGCCTAGAACCGTTTCACCGGTGACATCCACCGCATAGGCATATGGCGTCGATGGAAGCGCTGTTTGTGCAAAGACCTCCAGCACTTCATCATCGGGTAAGGATGGGCGAAGTTCGGACAGAACCTGCTCGGTATAAGTGTCGATGATCTCGGGCGTCAGTTCTCCGGTTGTCAGCAGCCGGAAAGCCGTTGTGACGCCGGTACGATCCAACAGGTCATCCAGCGGATCCTGCGCCTCAGTACGGGCACGCTCTGCGATGATGTAGCCAGCGGCGACCGAGGGATCCTCGTGATCCTCAACGAGCGCCCGGTTCAGTAGAACAATGCCTCCGGGCAGGCTCAGGCTGGTTTGCACCCCCGCGGGCAGAATGACGATTTTCCGAACACCAGTGCGAGCAGCCAACTGGTCCAAAGCGGCCTGTGCGTCGTTTGACGTACACGCACGGCCCGAGACCCTCTCGATCCGACGAAGGATCGTGTTTCCGATATCCTGACGTTTGATGTCCGGCACAACCGAGATGACATGATTCTGCAAGGCAACCGGCAGCCAAAGCAGCAACAAGGCGGCCACGGCGGCGAACACCCCGGCGACAGTGACCCAACGCAGTCGGCCGGGATGCGGCCGTGCCCGTTCGATGGCCCGTTGCAGCCGGTCGATCGCCTCGATCATCGTGGTTTCGGTTTCTGCCAGCTCCAGCGTTTCAGCCGGATCACCGTCCGGGTTGAATATGGCCGGAAACCCACCGGGATTCTGCCGCTCGAGCGCAGCCAGAGACCAATGCGTCAACGCCTGTTCGTTGAAGTCCGAGATTGTCAGCGTGGCCTCGCCAATCGACACCACCACCTCGCGCCGTTGCATATCCGGCGAGGGGCGCCACAGACCGGTGGCCTCAATCCGCTGGTACTGTTTAAGGGCCGTTTTCAAGGTGGGGGTGCTCGTGATTATTTTCCGTCAGCTTAACATGCGAAAATCCAAAGGCGCAAACCTGTTGCGCGCCGTTTTGAAAATGTGCTGGATATCGTAACGCGCGGTCGCGATGTATGTTTGGCGGTCAAAAAGCGCCGTAGCGCTCGGAGAGGCAGCATGATCATTTCGCGCGGGCGTCGCTACGTGTTTGTCCATATTCCAAAGACGGGCGGCACGTCTTTGGCACAGGCCTTGGAAGATCGTGCGATGAAGGATGACATCCTGTTCGGAGATACGCCCAAAGCTATAAAACGACGCAAAAGGGCTAAGGCTTTGACGGGTAAGGGACGGTTGTGGAAGCATTCAACCCTGGCCGATATCGACGGGGTTCTTTCGATAGACGAACTTCAATCCCTGACCACGTTCACAATGGTGCGTAACCCGTGGGACCGGATCGTCAGCTACTATCACTGGCTGCGCGTTCAACGCTTTGACCACCCCGCAGTTTCGCTGGCGCAGAGGTTGAATTTTGAGGAGTTTGTTCTGCACCGTGACACGGTAAAGTCATTTCGACTGAACCCCGCCCGGCGGTATATGACCCGCGCAGATGGGGTTGAGCAATGTCAGCACTATATTCGGCTGGAACAGTTCAATCAGGATGCGAACGCCTTGTTCGATCACCTTGGGTTCAACCTGACCTTGCCTCGGTTGAACCGGTCACAGCGACAGAAAGATTATCGTCACTACTATACTGATCGGTCGGCTTCGGTGGTCGCCGAAGCCTGCAATGAGGATATCGCAAGATTCGGGTATGCGTTTGATCCAGAAGGCGAAGCATAGTTTCCAAATCTATCCTAATGAGCATTTTTCTTCCGATGTTGTTTGGATTTTCTGCGCATATTGCGGCAGAAATGGCCTAAATCCGGCCTTAATATGTCAAAAATAAGTCACCGCGTCGGGCTCTGTGTTACTCATCATTCTTAGTGGTTTTGAGTAAATAGTGGGTTCGGTTTTTGGTGAAAGTTGAGAGTGTCATAAGTTTTCCCCCGCGTCCTGACGCCCGGGGTACGGCTGAACCGCAGGCCGCGTTGAATGCGCGCCGGGGCGGTCTGGTCCATGGAACCAGGGTTTCCACGAATGGTGGGTGGAAGCCTGTAGAACAGATACAGCCCGGTGACCTGATACGCACAATGGACAATGGGTTTCAGGCGGTAAGCCGCGTTGCAACGGATTGCATCACTGTGCCACCGGATGAAACCAAGGCCGAGAATATGCCGATCCGCGTGCCATCGCACATGGCCTACAATGACAGGCCGGTCTGGCTGATGCCAGAGCAGGGCGTGGCGTTGGACAACACCAAGCTGTGTCATGATCCAATCGCGTTGCCGGTCAGCCTGCCTGTTGTATCGGCAAGACTGCTAAGCGGCATGTTTCGGATCACGTCAGATGTACCGGCCTCGTATTTTGACATCTCAACCCTGTTTTTCGAACAGGACGAGGTGATCTATATCGAAGGCGGGTTTCGCGCCTTCTGCCCCTCGGGGCGCTTTGGGTCGCGCACCATTCCCGGTCGCGCGTCTTATAAGGTAGTCGGGTCCGAGGCTGCAGCGGAATTGATTTCTCTGACAGCAAAGCGCAGAGATGTTGCCGTTCTGGCCAATTCTCTGGGGTCCTTGCCCGCACCGATTTTCGATCACGCCATTGTTCCGGCAAGGCCGGTGAGGGGGGCTCGTCGTCCCGGACGCCCGGGTCGTCCCGTGATCAGAACCTGAATGGGAAGCTGTATCTGAGACAGCAAGCAAACGCTGGCGCGAGGGGGCACGCGCCAGCGTTTTTCTTTAGGCGGCCTTGGCTTCGGGGTTGAAGCGACCATAGAAGCTTTGGCCCTTTTCAGCCATTTCGCGCAGCAACGGCGGGCAGGCGAACCGTTCGCCATAGGCTTGGGCCAATTGATCGCAACGCTCGGCGGCATAAGGCGTACCGATAATGTCCAACCAGCTGAACGGGCCGCCTGACCACGGTGCAAAGCCCCAACCAAGGATCGCGCCGACGTCGCCTTCGCGGATGTCTTCCAGAACGTCTTCCTCCAGCGCGCGGACCGCTTCAAGGACCTGAGCAAACATCAAACGTTCCTGCACTTCGATCAGGTCGGGCTGGTCTTCGGCATGCGGGTATTTCTCTTGCAGACCTTTCCAGTATTCGACGCGCTTGCCCTTGTCGTCATAGTCGAAAAAGCCCGCATTGGCCTTGCGACCCAAACGGCCCTGTTCCTCCATCCAGAAGATGACGTCATCGGATGGGCTTTCCGGATAATCATCGCCCATCGCTGCCTTGGTGGCACGCGCAATCTTAGCGCCCAGGTCAATCGAGGTCTCATCGGTCAGCTGGATCGGACCAACCGGGAAACCCAGTTGACGCGCAGCATTGTCGATCAGCACCGGGTTCACACCCTCGGCAATCATCCGGACACCTTCGTTGATGTAGGGGATGATGCAGCGGTTGGCGTAGAAGAAGCGCGCATCGTTGACGACGATCGGGGTCTTTCTGATCTGGCGCACGTAGTCAAGTGCCTTGGCGACGGCACGATCACCGGTTTCCTTGCCCTTGATGATCTCGACCAAGAACATCTTCTCAACGGGTGAGAAGAAGTGGATTCCGATAAACTGCTCGGGCCGTGCGGATGCTTTGGCCAGATCGGTGATCGGCAGGGTCGAGGTGTTCGAGGCAAAGATGCAGTCTTCCGGGATGATCGCCTCGACCTTCTTGGTCATCTCGGCCTTTACGCCCAAGTCTTCGAAAACGGCTTCGATGATCAGATCGCAGCCTTTCAGCTGATCCAGATCGGGGGTCGCGGTGATCTGGCCCAGCATCGCCTCTTTCTTCTCAGGGGTGGCTTTGCCGCGCTTGATGCCCTTGTCCAGATAGGACTCGGTATAGGCTTTGCCCTTGTCGGCGGCTTCCTGGTCGCGGTCGACCAGAACAACCTCCATCCCAGCCTGAGCCGAAACCAGCGCGATACCAGCGCCCATCATGCCAGCACCCAGAACGCCAACCTTTTTGACGCGTTGATCGGGCACATCCTTGGGACGGACAGCGCCTTTCTCCAGCGCTTCCTTGTTCAGGAAAAGCGAGCGGATCATGGCCGACGAGGATGGGTTCATCAGGATCGAGGTGAACCACCGCGCCTCAATCCGCAGGGCGGTGTCAAAATCGACCAGCGCGCCTTCGTAGATCGAACTCAGCAGAGCCTTGGCCGCCGGGAACGCACCTTGGGTTTTGCCGTGCACCATTGCGCTGGCACCGACAAAGGTCATGAAGCCAGCAGGGTGATAGGGTGCCCCGCCAGGCATTTTGTAACCCTTCGCGTCCCAAGGCTTGACCAGATCGGCGTCCTTCGCGTTCAGAACCCACTCTTTCGCGGCCGCAACCGGATCATCAGCCACGGCGTCGATCAGCTGCGCGCCCTTGGCTTTCTTCGGGTCCATCATCTTGCCTTCCAGCAGGACAGGGGCCGCCGCCATCGCACCTACCATACGGCTATAGCGCATGGTGCCGCCGCCGCCCGGGAAAATTCCCAACAGGATTTCCGGCAAGCCAATTTTGGCTTTCGGGTTGTCGGTCATGACGCGGTGGTGACAGGCCAGAGCGATCTCGGTCCCGATCCCGGCGCAGGTGCCGTTGATCGCACAGGCGATCGGCTTGCCGCCCTTCTTGGTCTTGGGGTCCATGCCCGCCAGTTCCAACTTGCGCAGGATGTGGTGGCCACCCATCACAAAATCGAACAGAGCCTGCGCTGGTTCATCGCCCGCTTCCTGACGAATGGTCGCCAAAGTATTCAGGTCCATACCACCGGCGAACGAGCCTTCCTTGCCACTGGTAATAACGATGCCTTTGACCTCGTCATCCTCCAGCGCCTGATCGATCAGTTGGCTGACCTCCTGAAAGGCTTCGCGGGTCAGTACGTTCATGGATTTGCCCTGGGCGTCCCAGGTCACAAAGGCGACGCCGTCTGCGTCTTTGCTCAGAGTGAAATCAGTCATTGTCATCTCCAATCTGGTCAGCCGTCAGCGGGCTGCCGTCTTTTCGGGTGAAAGAGAATCCGTTTTCATCATCCTTCACCATCATATCTATGTCGCTGTAATAGCCGGTCTCGGTCGGGGTCCGAGTGCCCACCACCAGAAAGGTCGCGGGCGCATCGGTTTTGTTCACAAGGTGGTGGCCGTTGGCCTCACCAGCAGGCCAAGCGGCGCAGTCACCGGGCAGCATCTCATGCTCACCATCGTCGTCGATCAGCACGCAGGTGCCGCTGAGCATGATGGCAAACTCATCTTGCATCATGTGATAGTGGCGCAACGAGGACATCCCCGCAGGTTCCAACCGCACGATGTTGACCCCGTATTGAGTCAGCCCGCCTGCATCGCCCACACGCTGCACGAAACGACCTGCGGTCGCCTCGGCCAGCTTGCCGGGATAGGACGATCCCCCCTGAAACGGGATCTGAGAGAGATCCAGCTTGGGCATCAGACCCGCTCGATAATGGTTGCCGCACCCATGCCGGACGCAATGCAGAGCGTGGCCAGACCGGTTTCCTTGTCCTGACGCTCCAGCTCATCCAGCAGCGTGCCGATAATCATCGCACCGGTCGCACCAAGTGGGTGGCCCATCGCGATTGAGCCGCCGTTGACGTTTACCAGCGCCGGATCGACATCGAACGCCTGCTGGAACCGCAGCACGACCGAGGCGAAGGCTTCGTTCACTTCGAACAAGTCCAGATCGCCGATTTGCATGCCATTATCGGCAAGGATTTTCTCGGTCACCGGAACCGGACCGGTCAGCATAATGGTCGGGTCGGTGCCGATCTTGGCGGTCGCCTTGATGCGGGCACGCGGTTTCAGGCCGTATTTCTCACCGAACTCTTTGTTGCCGATCAAAACAGCCGCCGCACCGTCCACGATGCCCGAGCTGTTGCCCGCGTGGTGGATGTGGTTGATCCGCTCCAGATGCGGGTATTTCAGCATCGCGACTTTGTCGAAGCCGGGCATCTGCTCACCCATCATCTGGAAGGACGGATTCAACGCGCCAAGGCTTTGCATGTCGGTGCCGGGGCGCATGTATTCGTCGCGATCCAGAATGGTCAGGCCGTTCTGGTCCTTGATGGTGATGACCGATTTCTCAAACCGGTTCTCTTCCCACGCTTTCGCGGCACGGTTCTGCGATTCAACGGCCAGCGCGTCAGCATCGTCACGGCTGAAGCCATATTCGGTGGCGATGATATCGGCCGAGATACCCTGCGGAACGAAATAGGTCTCCATCGCCAAAGTCGGATCAACCGCAATGGCCGCGCCATCGCTGCCCATGGCCACGCGGCCCATCATCTCGACACCGCCCGCGATATAGGCTTCGCCCGCGCCGCCTTTGACCTGGTTCGCGGCCAGGTTCACGGCTTCCATGCCCGAGGCGCAGAAACGGTTGATCGCCAAGCCGGGGATCGACTCATCCAGATCCGAAGCCAGAACCGCCGAGCGCGCCAGACAGCCGCCTTGCTCCATCACCTGAGTGACGTTGCCCCAAATCACATCCTCAACGGCGTGGCCTTCCAGATTGTTGCGCTCTTTCACCGCGTTCAGCGTCAGGGCGGACAAGCGCACCGAGGTTACCTCGTGCAGGCTGCCGTCCTTGCGGCCCTTGCCGCGCGGGGTGCGCAGGGCGTCATAAATATAAGCTTCGGTCATGGGTCTTCTCCTTAAGCTCGATCCGACGGGTTGCCGGGCATCAGGTCATAGGGGTGTTTCCAGCCGGGCTGTTCCGACAAACGGGTCAGCCAGGCGTCGATATTGGGCCAGTCGGCGCGGTCAAAGCCAAACGGTTCCGGGTAATACAGGTAGCCGCAACAGCTGATATCGGCATTGGTGACACCGTCACCGACGATCCAGTCGCGCTCGCTCAAGTGGCTCTCCAGAACTTGATAGGCGCCTTTCAGGCGGCCCTGGTTGAATGCGATCACGTCGGCATTGCGGTGCTCGGGTGGCAGAAAGTTCATCAGAAACCGGGTGACCCCGGCCATCGAGCTGAGTTTGTGGTTGTCCCACAGAACCCAGCGGAAAATTTCATAATTCTCATCCCGGTCCTTGCCGCCAAACTTACCCGATTTCTCGGTCACATAGGCCTGAATGGCACCGGACTGGCTGGTGCGGAAATCGCCATCTATCATGACGGGCGCTTCGCCCATTTCATTGACTTCGGCCCGGTATTCGGGCGTGCGCGTTGCGCCGTTGAAGAAATCGACAAACACAGGTTCCCACTCAAGGCCGGATAATTCGAGCGCTAAAGCGGCCTTGTAAGAGTTCCCGCTTTCTCCGAAGCAGTGAAGTTTGATGGTCATGGGATCGTCCTTCCAAAGGCGTGTGGTGCGGTGCCGAAACACGCGTATTTCGAGAAAGCTGAACCTTTCAGGTGGGCAGGGTTCGTCTTGCTGAAAACACGCATATCGAAAGCAAGTTTGACGAAAGCTGTCAGCGCTTGCGCGCCTCTAGCTCGGAATTAAAGGCGCGCAGTCGGCGGGTCAGTTTATCCTCATGAATGATGTTGTCGAAGTTTTCGAACAGGAAAGACAGCGCCTCACCTTCGTCAAGACCCGCCTCATGGGCGAAGCCGCGAAGCTTACGGTATCCGTCCTCGGTCATGGCGACGGGAAAGCGGCGTGTCAGGCGAAATCGTTTCGGCATTTCTCTCTCCTCCGAAAGTCCGGCCCGGGGCATGTGCCCACGGGCCGAATTGAGATCAAAAGTTTGCGGCCTCAAGCGCCATGACCGTATCAGCGCCAGTCTGAATGCGCGCAAGGTGCATGGACGTGGCGGGCAGGCGACGCGCCATGTAGAATCGGCCGGTATTGATCTTGGTCTCGTAGAACTCCGTGTCCGAGGCACCGCCATCCAGAGCGTCTTGCGCGGCTTTGGCCATCTGCGCCCACATCAGGCCCAGGCAGACATGGCCAAACATATGCATGAAGTCATAAGAGCCAGACAGCGCGTTGTTCGGATTCTTCATGCCTTCCTGCATGAAGTACATGCCAGCGGCTTGCAGGTCTTTCGACGCAGCTTTCAACGGTTCGATAAAGGCTTTGTCATAGGCTTCGTTTTGACCACCGTTTTCCTTGCAGAAGGTTTTGACCATTTCGAAGAACGCCATCACGTGCTTGCCGCCGTCCTGAGCCAGCTTACGGCCCACAAGGTCCAGCGCCTGAACGCCATTTGCACCTTCGTAGATCATCGCGATCCGGGCGTCGCGCGTGTATTGCGACATGCCCCATTCTTCGATGTAGCCATGCCCACCATAAACCTGCTGGGCCTGAACGGTCATGTCATAGCCTTGATCTGTCAGAAAGCCCTTGATGACCGGGGTCAGCAGCGAGATCAGACCATCCGCATCCTTGTCACTCGACCGGTGCGCCTTGTCGATCATGGTCGCGCCCCAAAGGATGAACGCGCGGGCGCCTTCGGTAAAGCTTTTCTGATCCATCAGGTTGCGGCGGATGTCGGGATGTACGATCAGCGGGTCGGCGGGGCCGTCAGGGTTTTTCACACCGGTCACATCGCGGCCCTGCAGCCGATCCTTGGCATATTCCAGTGCGTTTTGGAACGCGGCCTCGGCTTGCGCCAGACCCTGCATGCCTACACCCAGACGCGCTTCGTTCATCATGGTGAACATGGCGCGCATGCCCTTGTGTTCCTCGCCCAGCAACCATCCGGTGGAGTCGTCGTAATTCATGACGCAGGTGGAGTTTCCGTGGATACCCATCTTTTCTTCGATCTTGCCGACCGAAACACCGTTGCGCTCACCCAGAGACCCATCTTCATTGACGATGAATTTGGGAACGATGAACAGCGACACGCCCTTGATGCCCTCGGGGCCGCCGGGGATCTTGGCCAGCACCAGGTGAATGATGTTGTCGGCCATGTCGTGATCGCCGGATGAGATAAAGATCTTCTGGCCAGTGATCTTGTAGCTGCCATCACCCTGCGGCTCGGCCTTGGTGCGCATCAGGCCCAGATCCGTGCCACAATGCGGTTCGGTCAGGTTCATGGTGCCGGTCCATTCACAGCTGACCATATTGGGCAGGTATTTGTTCTTTTGCTCGTCAGTGCCGTGCGCCAGAATGGCGGATGCGGCACCGTGCGTCAGACCCTGGTACATCGTGAAGGCCTGGTTCGCGGCCGAGAACATCTCGCCCACTGCGGTGCCCATAACGTATGGCATGTTCTGGCCACCGTATTCCTCGGGCATGTCGAGACCGGTCCAGCCACCTTCTTTCACCTGCTCAAAGGCACCTTTGAACCCTGTGGGTGTGTACACGATGCCATTTTCCAGCCGACACCCTTCGGTGTCACCCACAACGTTAAGCGGGTGCAGAACGTTCGTGGCGACCTTGCCGGCTTCTTCCAGCACGGCGCCAGTGAATTCAGCCTCCAGTTCGCTGTATCCCGGAATGTCGGATTCCGATACTTTCAGAACATTATGCAAAATGAACTGAGTGTCTTTGGTAGGCGCATTATAGACGGGCATTTGAAGCTCCCTTAAATTCAGATGTCCGGGGATAAGGCCGTGAGGGTTATTCAGCGGCCTTTTTCTCATTCTTCATCGAGGCGATGACTTTCTCGCCCCAGCGCAGCTGTTCTTTCAGATCGTCAATGGCCTGAGTCAGTTCTTCACGGCGGGCTTCCATATCTGCCAGACGTTCCCTTGCGATTTCGAAGGTCCGGGTCATCTGGGTCATTTGCTGGTCGCCCACATGGTACAGGTCCAGTAGCTGCCGGATCTCTTCCAGGCTGAAACCGAAACGCTTGCCGCGCAGGATCAGCTTGAGACGCGCCCGGTCACGTTTGGTGAACAGACGTTTCTGCCCCTCGCGGATTGGAAACAAAAGCTCCTTGGCCTCGTAAAAACGCAAGGTGCGCGGCGTGACATCATATGTCTCGCACATTTCACGGATGGTCATAAGATCTTCGGTCATGGTTTCAGTACTTTCGTCACTGGCGTCTAATCAGTCAGGTGCGCAGTCGATGCGCAGGTTACAACACGTAGATGACGTTCACGTAATGCAAACGCTACGTCACTCTGAAAGTTTACGTAACTTCCTCTTGCGTCAAGATGTGGTTTGCCTTCGGCTCAAGGCGTGACGTAACGGAATTTTGATGGATGGCTGAGCGACACACAGCGTCAGACAGGGCCAAAAGCCCAGACGAATTGGCAAGCGATACCTGTAACCTAGCCCCGAAAGGGATCAGCCAAGCGATTTAGCCGTCTGTTCGCGCAGGCGTTGGAGTTCTTCCATCGCCTCGTCCAATTGCTGACGCTGCTTTTCAAGTTCCGGCATTTGGCGGTCGGCCAGCTTGATGAACTCGGCCATCTGGGCCCGGTTCCCCTGATCTTCGTAGATCAACAGCCATTGACGAATTTCTTCTAATGAAAAGCCAAAAAGCCGTCCGCGCATGATCAATTTCATCCGCGCGCATTCACGAGGTCCATAGTAACGGGTACGGCCTTCGCGCTCGGGGTTCAATAGCTCAATATATTCATAATATCGCAAGGTGCGCTTGGTTACATCGAACTTTTCGCACATCTCGTTTAATGACAAACGGTTGTCAGTCATTTCGGGTCTCCTCGACTGCAAACTAGGGTGTCGTGACGACAAGCGCAACAGGCGGTCTTGCCCTTTTGTGGGGCACAGGCTCATAAAGGGTGAAATCGAAGGGATACATATACATGGTCGACAAAGTAGCGATTGCGCGCCGGTTCATTGAGGCGATCCCGCATGCCAAGGCGCTTGGGCTTAACTTGTCCACAATCAGCGAAGGTGAGGCTGAAATCACCATGCCATACAACCCTGATCTGGTCGGAGATCCCAGAACTGGCGTGATCCACGGCGGGGCCGTTTTCGCGGCGCTGGATACCTGCTGCGGTGCTGCTGTCATGAGCCACCCCTCGGCCCCGGGCGCGACGGCCACCATAGACCTGCGGATCGACTACATGCGCGCGGCAACGCCGGGGCAGAACATCACGACCCACGCCATCTGCTATCACATTACCCGCAATGTTGCTTTTGTCCGTGCAACTGCGATGGATGATGACCGGAACCGACCGGTGGCGACCGCCGCAGGAGCCTTCACGGTGGAGGGGCTGTGATGGCGCGCCTTCGTCCCGAACCCATGCAGGTTGTCAAGCAACGTCGTGACGCCGCCCTGAACGCGATTGTGCAGGGGGTGCCCTATATCCGCTTTCTCAACATTACCTTCGACCGACGCGGGGATGAGCTGACGGGCGTGTTGAACTTTGACGACAAGCTGATTGGAAATCCGCTACTGCCCGCACTGCACGGGGGCGTCACGGCGGCATTCCTGGAAGTCACCGCTGTGATTACGCTGAGTTGGGAGTATTTCTTTCCCCGTATCGAAAGCGGTGAGATTGATCCTGAAGACCTGTTCGAGGCTGAAACGATACGGTTCCCGAAAACCGTCGATTTCACTGTTGATTACCTGCGCTCTGGCTTGCCTCGGGATGCCTATGCACGCGCTTTCGTCAGCCGGTCTGGCCGCAGATACGCTTCGGTCCGGGTTGAAGCCTGGCAGGACAATCACGCGCGCCCGATTGCGCAGGCCACAGGGCATTTCCTTATGCCGCAATCCGAACCGATAAAAGAGTAGACTGCGATGCAGGATGCCGCGGCGCCCCTGACGCACAGACGGGTGCTAAAGATCGCAATTCCGATCGTTTTGTCCAACGCGACAGTTCCAATTCTGGGCGCGGTCGATACTGGTGTGGTCGGTCAGATGGGGCAGGCGGCACCGATCGGGGCGGTGGGTATGGGCGCTGTCATTCTGGCCAGCATCTACTGGATTTTTGGTTTTCTGCGCATGGGTACGACGGGGCTGGCGGCACAGGCGCGTGGGGCCGGTGATACGGCGGAAACGGGCGCGCTTTTGATGCGTGGGCTGCTGTTGGGCGGTACGGCGGGGATGGTGTTTATCCTGGTCCAGGTGTGGGTGTTCTTGGGTGCGTTTGCCCTGTCGCCCGCCAGCCCCGAAGTCGAAGCGTTGACGCGCGATTATCTGGAAATCCGAATTTGGGGTGCGCCCGCTACGATTGCGCTTTATGCGGTCACGGGCTGGCTTATCGCGGTCGAACGGACACGGGGCGTGTTTGCTCTGCAAGTGTGGATGAACGGGCTGAATGTCGTGCTGAACCTGTGGTTCGTTCTGGGCCTTGGCTGGGGGGTTGAGGGCGTCGCTATCGCCACCCTGATTGCCGAATGGACCGGGCTGGCACTGGGCCTTTGGTTATGTCGCAATGCGTTCGGCGGGAACCAATGGCGCGACTGGCCGCGCATATTCGACGCGGCGCGTCTGCGGCGGATGATGCAGGTGAATGGCGATATCATGATCCGGTCGGTCTTGCTGACTGGCTCTTTCACCACGTTTCTGTTTGTCGGATCGGATCTGGGGGATGTGAACCTCGCCGCCAACCAGGTGTTGCTGCAATTTCTTGAAATTACAGCGTTTGCCCTGGACGGGTTCGCTTTTTCCGCAGAAGCGCTCGTCGGCAGTGCAGTCGGCGCGCGTGACCGATACCGAGTGCGGCGCGCGTCGATCATGGCGTCGCAATGGGGGGTAGGCGGCGCTGTGCTTCTGGGATCGGCGTTTTTCCTTGCCGGACCTGTCTTGATCGATGTGATGACCACGTCGCCAGAGGTGCGCGTCGCCGCGCGCGAGTACCTGATCTGGGTCGCACTGGCGCCGGTCATCGGCGTCGCCAGTTGGATGTTCGACGGTATCTATATCGGTGCGACGTGGACCCGCGCCATGCGCAACGCGATGATCCAGTCGGTTGCAATCTACGTGGTCGCCTTGTTTGTTCTGGTGCCGGCGCTGGGCAACCACGGCCTTTGGGCCGCGCTGATGGTGTTGAACATCGCGCGCGGTGTTACCTTGGGCTGGCGTTATCCTAGGCTTGAGGCGCAGGTGGGTTAAAGCAGCGACAGCAACTCTTCCGGTGGACGCCCGATGGCAGCTTTGTCACCTGCAATGGCCAGTGGTCGCTCAATCAGGATTGGGTTCTCGGCCATTGCGGAAATCAATTCATCCGCAGGTGAGGATTTGGATAGACCCAGTTCCTTGAACCGCTTCTCCCCCGTCCGCATCATGTCTATAGGTTCGATGCCAAGCTTGCTGAGCACGTCGCGCAGTTCATCGACCGAGGGCGCATCCTCAAGGTATTTACGCACCTCAACTTGCGCGCCGTTCTGCTCAAGCAGCTCCAGCCCGGTGCGGGATTTCGAACAGCGGGGATTGTGCCAGTACGTGATCATATCCAGTCTTCTCTTTTGATTCCAACGGCTTGTGCGACAGAATTAAACCCATCGCGCGCCAATAGGTCATCCAACCCTTTGGCAATTTCAGCCGCCAATGAGATACCCCCGTAGACCAGCGCCGTATATAGCTGAACGGCGGATGCCCCGGCGCAAATCTTGGCATAGGCCTGTTGCGCGCTGCTTATGCCACCGACGCCGATAAGTGGGATTTCGCCCCTTGTCAGATGACTAAGCCGCGCAAGAACCCGGGTCGATTTCTCAAAAAGGGGAGCGCCGGAAAGACCGCCCGCTTCACCCTTGTGAACACTGTGCAGCCCATCGCGGTTTAGGGTGGTGTTAGTCGCGATCACCGCGTCCACACCGGTCTCAATGGCCACTTCAGCGATGTCGTGCAGTTCGGCCTCGGACAGGTCAGGCGCAATTTTCAGGAAAATCGGGATTGGGCGGGGCAAGTCGTTTCGGGTTTCAATCACACCGCCCAACAGCGCGCCAAGCGCCGCCTTGCCTTGTAAATCCCGTAGTTTCTCGGTGTTGGGCGAAGACACATTGACCGTGGCGAAATCCAGATGCGCGGCGCAACGAGCCAACACCTTGGCGAAATCACCCGGGCGGTCGTCACTGTCCTTGTTCGCGCCAAGGTTCAGACCAATCACGGTATCCTTGGGGCGATTGGCCAGACGGTGAGCCATGGCCTCCATGCCTTCGTTGTTAAAGCCAAAGCGGTTGATGGCGGCCTTGTCCTCGGACAGGCGGAAAAGGCGAGGTTTGGGGTTACCGGGCTGCGGGCGAGGCGTGACGGCACCCACTTCGATAAAGCCAAAGCCTGTGCGGGACAAAGGAGCCAGAACCTCACCGTTCTTGTCAAAACCTGCTGCCAGACCAACGGGATTGGGTAGATCCAGCCCGGCCACGGTTGTTTTCAGGCGGGGCGATGTTACTGCCCCCGGCGTTGGGGCCAATCCGGCTTTCAGTGCTCTGATCGACATGCCGTGGGCGGCTTCGGGGTCCATTCTGTGCAGGAGCGCCAGACCCAGTTTCTCAGTCAGCTTCATCCGAAAGCCTCTCCACCCTCTGTCGGCGCACACCGGATCAGGCGTGAGGTTTCTACTGCGGCCTGTCGGTGAATGACAGCGGCCTGATAGACCGGGTCGGTCACCATTTCCAAGAACGCGTGTGCAGTTGGGTAGCGGGCGATAAAGACCGCATCCCAAGTTTCATCCTGTGGACCGATCAGCGTGGTTTGAAATGCCCCGCGCCACAAGATCGACGCCCCGAGGCGAGCGATGATAGGGGCCGTTTCGGACCCGTATTTACGATAGGCCTGCGCTCCGCTCAGCCCGGCATCCGCCAGTTCGTGTCCGGTCGGATACTCGGCTTTTTCACGAAACTTCACAAGGTTCAGCATTTCGATCGGATGGTCGCGGTCCAGCGATTTGAACGCTTCGAACTGGGCGCGGTCGGGGTCGATGAAAGTGGTCATTCCAGCTCCTTTGGGAATCGATGGGCTTGCCCGTCAAAGGGCAAGGGGCGCGACCACACAACGTCGGTGATCCGAAGCTGGCGGTAGAGATGAGGGAACTGGGCACCTCCGCGCGAAACCTCCCACTTCAGATCGTCGCCCATCGCATCGGCGTCGCAGGCCAACAGGGTAAGCCCCTCGACCCCGGCAAAATGCTTGGCGGCTGTCTCGGCCGCTTGTTCGGCGGTCGAGAAGTGGACATAGCCGTCAGCAATATCAATCGTTGCGCCGTCTGACGCGCCGTTTTCCTGTAACGCGGCCCATTCATCGGACCGGAAAATCTTGTAAATCAGCATGCGGTCGTGATGCCCCGCGCGATGAGCAGAATCAAGGTTGTATTCCCCCTTTGACTCTTCCTGTCAGGGCGCGCAACATCACGCCAATCAAAAAACAAGGAGTATGAAGATGTTCACCCGTTTTCTGGCGTCAGTCGCGGTTCTGGGCCTGACTGCAGGCATGGCCGCCGCCGAATACAAATTGACGATCCTGCATACGAACGATCTGCACAGCCGTATTGAATCCATCAATAAATACGATTCGACTTGTGACGCCGAAGATGAGGCTGAGGGTAAGTGCTTTGGCGGCGTTGCCCGGCTAAAAACGATGGTTGACGCCAAGCGGGATGAACTGGCGGACCAGAACTATCTGCTGCTGGACGCGGGTGATCCGTTTCAAGGCTCGTTGTTCTATACAACCTACAAAGGCGCGGCTGAGGCCGAGTTTATGGACGCCATCGGCTATGACGTCATGGCGGTGGGCAACCATGAATTCGACGATGGCCCGGAAGGTCTGGCTGCGTTCATAGATGCGGTCAGCTTTCCTGTGATTTCCGGCAACCTTGACCTGTCCTCTTCAACTGAGCTTAAGGGAAAGGTTGAAAACCACGTGGTGCTGGATGTTGGCGGGCAAAAGGTCGGTATCATCTCGGCTCTGGCGACTGATACGGTCGAGACATCAAGCCCCGGCAAGGACGTTGTGTTTCAGGACGAAATCGACAGCCTGACCGCGGATGTCGAGGCGCTGCAAGCCGAAGGTGTCGGAATCATAATCGCACTGACCCATGTGGGGCTGGCCAAAGATATCGAGATAGCCGAGAAAGTGCCGGGCCTTGATCTTGTGATTGGCGGGCATTCTCATACGCTGCTGTCCAACACCCAAGAAGGCGCGGCGGGCTCATACCCTGTCATGGTCGGTGATGTTCCTGTGTTACAGGCCTATGCTTATTCCAAGTATCTGGGTGAGGTGACGCTGACCTTTGACGACGAGGGGAACCTCACATCGGCAGAGGGTGAGCCTATTTTGCTGGACGCGTCTGTTGAGCCCGATGCCGAAGTCGCTGCGCGCGTGGCCGAAATGGGTGCCCCCATTGAAGAGACGAAAAAGAAAGTTGTCGCCAGTTCTGCCGCTGCGATTGAGGGCGACCGGGCCGTGTGCCGCGTGCAGGAGTGCGAGATGGGTAATCTTGTGGCCGACGCCATGTTGGCACGGGTTGCTGACCAGGGTGTTCAGCTTGCGATTGCCAACTCGGGCGGTCTGCGGGCATCGATTGACTCGGGTGAGGTGACAATGGGTGAGGTGCTGACGGTGCTACCCTTCCAGAACACCTTGTCAACGTTTGAGATCAGCGGTCAGGGCGTGATCGACGCGCTGGAGAACGGCGTCAGCCAGGTCGAAGAGGTCAAGGGCCGCTTTCCGCAAGTTGCTGGTATGACCTTCACGTGGGACCCTTCGGTTGCGCCAAACGAAGGTCGCATTACCGAGGTCATGGTGGCAGATGGTGACGGATTTGTCCCGATTGATCCGGCGGCGACCTATCTGGTGGTCACGAACAACTATGTCCGCAACGGTGGAGACGGCTATCATATGTTCGAAGGTAACGACAAAAACGCCTATGATTTTGGACCGGACCTGGCGGATGTGACGGCAGAATATCTGGCGGAGAATGCACCTTACCAGCCTTACGTCGACGGGCGCATCAAGCAGAAATAAGCCCGTGCTGAGCTAAAGAAAAGGCCGCAACCTTGGTTGCGGCCTTTGTGTCTGCGGCCTACCCCAAGTTGTATTCCGGCCAGAGTACCGGATCGAAACCGTCAAGCATCGGCTGCAGGTGCTCGGATACGCTCTGCCACCCGCCGACCGATTTGGTCGAGATTTTGTTGCGCACCTGATCGATACTGGCTGTTCGAACCTGTTTGGTGTTCTTTTCCGGGTGCATCATGGTCTCGCTCCATTCCAGATCGCAGAATGCGGCGACGTTCTGGCTGTAGGTCTTTGGATCGGCCACCAGTTTTTCATATGGAACGGTCAGAATTTGGCCCGGGAAAACGGCATTCCAATGGGCAATGTAACGGCGATACAAATTCGCAGAATGCGCGATTGCCGACAGGTTCGAGGCATACCGCATCCCACCCGCCGGGAACCGCCTGATCCACTTGGACAATCCGACATCGCGCGGGTCACGCAACATATTGATTATCTTTGCATTGGGGAAGGCAGACAAAAGGAAGCCGATGATCTGATAGTTGTGCGGCAGCTTATCAACAAAAGCGACCGATCCATCGGGGATCGGCGGCATCAGCTTGCGGAATTCCTCTGCGTATTTCGCTGCGTCTTCCGAACCAAATTTTTTACCTTGCGACGTATATTCGCGGGCAAGGTCTGCCCCGATTGTCAATTCCCCGCAGCCGGCGATATCCGGGGCCGAACTGAGCATCATTTCCATCAATGTCGTGCCTGATCGGGGTTGCCCCACGACAAACACCGGAACCGGCACGTCGCTGATACCCGAGCTGGGAATCGGATGATCCACCGGGAACAGGCCGATAACCCTGTTCAGCTTTTCCTCTTCGGCTGTGGGGTTATAAGGATTCCCCTCATGTTGAAGGGCATTGGCCTGCTCAAACGCCGGCATCGCCGCATCCATCCCGCTGATCTTCGAGATCAGATGCGCCTGTGCAAACGCCAGCTCGTGATGTTGAGTCTCGCTGTTTGAGATTGCGGTTTCAACTGCATCCAAAAGCTGTGGCGCGTCCTCTTTGGTGGCAACCGTCGACAGTTGCAGCAGGGCCGATATATGTCCCGGTTCCTTCTGCAAAATGCTTTGCAAGAGGTCTTTTGATCCGTTTTTGTCACCGCTTTGGTGAAGGTTCAAAGACTTTTGGAAGGCGATCTTTATATCATCCGGGGCCAGTTCAAACGCTCGGGCGATATCGCGCGTGTTTTCCTCGACAAATCCGATCTTTGCGTAGGCCCGCGCGCGCTTGGCCAGCAGTTTCACATCATCGGGCTCATTTTCCAGCTTCTTGCTCGCATGTTCGATCATCATGCGCCAGTTGTCGCCCTTAAGGTGAATTTCATCCAGAACGCGGTTCAGTTCCTGATTATTGGGGAACTGTTCCAGCTTTTGCTCAATATACTCCAGCGCTTTTGGAATTTGCCCTGTCTGCATCAGCGCATTGGCCAGATTTTCTACGAATTGCGGATCGTCAGGCTTCATCCGTGACGCCTCGACGAAGTGAGGAATGGACTTCTTGTATTGCTTCATCTCGGTCAGCACAAAGCCCGAAATCGCGTGAAAATCCGAGTCATTGGGGAATTTCTTTGCGCCGAGCTGCGCTTTTTTCAAAGCCTGCTGCAGCTTACCTGCGTCCAAAGCCGCTACTGCCTTGCCTTTGAGGGTTTTCGCTGTTTGATTCTGCATGAGACCCCGTGACACCCTGTGCCTTTTTGAAACAACTATTGATGGTTCATTACTCATGTGCGGACGGTTTGCAATAACCCTTCCCAACGACGCGATGGCGCAGCTGTTTTCTGCGCGGCCTGCGAATACGCTGCCATCCGTTCCAAACTTCAACGTATGTCCAACAAATCAGGTCCATGTCGTGCGCAGCGGAGAGACCGGGCGCAGGCTGGACCCGTTGCGCTGGGGATTTCTGCCGCATTGGTACAAGACCGAGACCGCAGGGCCATTGCTGATCAATGCTCGGGCCGAAACGCTGGCGGAAAAGCCTGCATTCCGGGCGGCCTGTCGTGATCGGCGGTGTCTGATCGTGGCGACGGGGTTCTACGAATGGACCAAGACCGAACAGGGTTCGCGTCTGCCTTGGTACATTCATAGACAAAACGGTGCACCGATTGCCTTTGCGGGGGTTTGGCAGGATTGGGGCGCTGAAGACGCGCGCCAAGGCACCTGCGCGATCGTAACAACGCCAGCCAACCGCCATCTAAGCGCTATTCACCATCGGATGCCACTCATCCTTGAGCAGGAAGACTGGCCGCTTTGGCTGGGTGAGGCTGGCAAGGGGGCCGCGCGTTTGATGAAACCCGGGGCCGAAGATGTTCTGGATTTCTACCGCGTTGACCCTGCGGTGAACTCGAACCGAGCCAGCGGGCCTGACCTGATTGAACCGATCCCGGCCTAACGGCGCGCCTTCCTATTCCGTTGATCGCAGGATAGACCGTTTGAATGGCTCTGAAATTCGCTGACCTGCAAAACCTGTATGCGCACACGTTCGACACGGTGATCGACGTGCGCAGCCCGGCCGAATATGCCGAAGACCATTTGCCTGGCGCGATTAACCTGCCGGTTCTGGACAACGAAGAGCGCGCGCGTGTGGGTACCATCTATGTACAGGAAAGCCCGTTTCTGGCGCGTAAGCTGGGCGCGGCCTTGGTTTTTCGAAACGCGGCCAATCATATCGAACACAGCCTGTCGCATCATGAAGGTGGTTGGAAGCCTTTGATCTATTGCTGGCGCGGCGGGCAGCGATCGGGGTCATTTACCTGGATGCTGCGGCAGATCGGCTGGCGGGCAGAAGTGGTCGAAGGCGGCTATCGATCGTATCGCCGTCTGGTGAAGCGATACCTTTATGATGACCCCTTGCCGTATAAGCTGGTTGCGCTGGATGGGTATACCGGTACGGCCAAGACCGACCTGTTGGGGCATCTGAAATCGCGCGATTTGCAGGTGCTTGACCTCGAAGGACTGGCCAATCACCGAGGCTCGCTTTTGGGCGAGATGCCGGGCGGTCAGCCCAGCCAGAAAGCGTTCGAATCCGCTCTGGCCGCGGCTTTGAGCACTTTAAATCCAGCGCATCCGGTGGTGGTCGAGGCCGAGTCGTCCAAGATCGGTGCGCGTATCCTGCCACCAAGCCTGTGGACCGCATTGCGCGCCGCGCCGCGTATCCGGATATTAGCGCCAATTGCGGCGCGTAGCGCTTATCTGGCCAGTGCCTATGAGGATATCCTGTCCGATGCGGATCGGCTGCGGGAACGCCTGTCTCCGCTGCGCGTTCATCGCGGGCACGAAGTTGTGGACGGCTGGCTTGCCCTGATCGACGCCGGGGACAAGCAGGCGCTGACGCGGGCGTTGATGGAACAGCATTACGACCTGTCATATGCAAAATCCAACCGCTCACAAAATGCAAAGGTAATTGCGCAGGTGAACATACCAACCCTTGATGAGGCGGGCCTGAATGACGCCGCCACGCGGATAGGGCAATTTCTGGATCAGCTTTGAAGGCGCAGGCCAGGTTTGCTGGTTACATGGCCGATAACACTTGCTGGATAGCCCGCGTCCCGCAGCTTTTCGCACAGCGACTGCCCCTGTTCGGTGGCAACGGAAGCCAGCAGACCTCCGGCGGTTTGCGGGTCGAACAACAGATCAGCCTTGCCGCCCGTGGGCAGATCAGGCGCGATTGCGCGGTTATCATCAAAAATCGTGGATCTGACACCGCGATTAGACAATTCCAGCGCGCCGGTCATCAATGGTATCGCGTCCAAATCCAGCACAGCGCCGCAATCCGACGCCTCGCACATGCCCAGCAGATGCCCGGCAAGACCAAACCCGGTGACATCCGTCACCGCATGCGCTCCGGCCAGAATGCGCGCCGCCTCACCCTGCGGCTGGACCATTTGCCGGAATGCGCTGGCAACCCAGGCGCCGTTTGCCTGACCTGCCATCTCAGCGGCCATCAGCACGCCGCTGCCCAGCGGCTTGGTCAGGATCAAGGCGTCGCCGGCGCGCGCGCCGGACAGCAAAATCGGATCGTTCTCGCACAGGCCGGTCAGGGTAAAGCCGATGGTCATCTCATCCCCCATCGAGCTGTGGCCACCCACGATCGCGGCCCCTGCATCGCCCATCACCTCTGCGGCGGTGGCCATGATCTCGGCTAGGGTGCGGCGCTGTAGATCGGGCGACATGCGCGGCAGGATGATCGTTGCGGCTGCCGCTTGCGGGCTGGCACCCATGGCCCAGATATCCCCCAGCGCGTGTACGGCAGCGATACGTGTCATCAACACCGGATCATCCGTAAACCCGCGCAGATGGTCCGACGTCATAACCTGACGTGCGCCACCCGTTGTCAGCAAAGCCGCATCATCAGTGGGCAAAGGTATCACATCGCTACGCTTTGGTGAGGGCAGGGTGCCCAGAACGGATTGCAGCGCGCCGCGTCCGACCTTTGCCCCGCAGCCACCACACATCGGCTTGTTGCCCAATGCCTCTTGCAACCCGTCTGCATGGTGACGCGGCAAATCCGGGCGCGCCATTGCTGGCAGGTCGCGGAACTTGTTCATGAAGGTCTGGTCGATATGGTTTTTCCATTTCCACATCAAAGGACCGCTGAACGAGGTGCCGAACCTTTCGGCCAGCGCGGATTTACCGCCCAGCGAGATCAGCTTCAGATAGTCTTTCTGCGGCTTGTATCGCCGCATCTCCCCGGCCCCTAAAGCCGCCCGCAAATTGTGGAACAGAACCGGAGCCTCACGCACCGCATAAACCCCGGCCTTGGGGCGTGGGTTCTCTGAAAGATGGGCGCAATCCCCGGCGGCAAAGATGGCGGGGTCGCTGGATTGAAGATAGCTATTCACCCGGATGTAGCCGTCCTGCAAATCCAACCCGGTATCCGCAACCCAGTCATACGGGCGGGCACCGGCGGCACCGGTTACGAACGCAGCAGGAACGTGCTGGCCGGTTTCAAGGATGATATGATCCTTCGCGATACGCGCAATCGATGTCTGTTCGACCAGGTCTATGCCCAAATCGGTCATCGCCTGACGGATCGTTGCTGCTGCTTTGGCTTTTGTTGCTGTCAGGGCATCGGCATTGTCGATCAGTGTTACCTGCGCCGCACGGCCCTTGGACCGCAGGGCGTGGGCCATTGCCATCACCAGCTCGACCCCCGCGACACCGCCGCCAATCACGGCAACCGAGGCGGTGCCGCTGCCATTCAGATAGTCTGCCCAACGGGATGCAAACGGCCCCAGCGGTTTGGCCGGAACCGCGTGTTCGGCAAAGCCCGGCAGGGCAGGCATATCGGATGTGATCCCCACATTGACCGAAGCCACATCAAATTCAACAGGCGGCCTTCCTGGAACGTGAACCTGTCGCTGTTCGGCGTCGATGCCCTCAACCGGCCCAAGGATAACGCGCGCGCCTGCAAAACGGGCCAGGCGCACCAGATCAATGTCCAGCTCGTAGCGCTCGTAATGTCCCGCAACGAAACCGGGTAGCATGCCGGAATAGGGCGCTGAGGGGCCGGGGTTGATAACCGTTACCCGCGCACCGGGCAGGGGGTTCATACCCCATTTGCGCAGCACCAGCGCGTGCGTATGACCTCCGCCAATCAAAACCAGATCACGGGTCAGGGGTGGCGGAGGGTGATGCATGGGAACTCAGGTCTTGCTGTGGTCTGGAACGTCTTCGACCTGCTCAACCGCGTGGGTGGCCCAACGCTCATCCTCGCCGGCATTCGGCAGATCATCGGATTTTTCATGCCGGTGTATGTGCCATTTGGCAATGAACAGGGCTGTGATCGGTGCGGTCAGAAACAGGAACAGGGTGATCAGCAACTCATGCAGAGACAGTTTGCCCTCAATCAAGACCGAGTGGCAGATCGACGCGAGCAATACGCCACCTACACCCAGCGTGGTCGCCTTGGTCGGTGCGTGCAGTCGCGACATCGGGTCTTTCAGCTTGATCATTCCGTACGAGCCGACAAAGCCAAAGATGCCCGAGATGACCAGAAAGAAGGCGATCAGCAGTTCAAAGATAAATTCCATGTCGCCCTCACTCGATAATATTGCCGCGTAGCATAAACCGCGCATAGGCCACGGTTGAGACAAAACCCAGCATGGCGATGATCATGGCGGCCTCGAAAAAGACCTCGGTTCCCAAGTGAAGCCCGTAGAGGATCAAAAGAGCGATTGTGTTGATCACCATCGTGTCCAGAGCCAGAACACGGGTGCCAACACCTTCAGCCGAAATGATCCGCCACAGGCACAGCATGATGGCTGCGCCAAAACAGGCAAAAGCAAACCAGATGGCAACCTCGATCATTCGAATATCTCCTTCAGGCGACGTTCATACCGGTTTTTTATCTGGTCGCGCACCGCGTCTGTGTCGGGGGCATCCAGGCAGTGGACCAGCAGGCTGTGCCCTTGCGCCGACAAATCGCAGCTGACCGTGCCAGGGGTCATGGTGATGGTTCCGGCCAGAACGGTTATCGCCTCGGGCGTGCGCAGTTCCAGCGGGATGCGAACCCAGTTGGGGTGACGGTCCGCGTCACGTTTGAACAGGATTATCCGGGCGACGGTGATGTTGGCGATTACGATATCCCACAGGACCACCAGCATATATTCGGCAACCATCGGCCAGTTGCGCAGCTTGGGGCGATCGGGCCAGTAGGGCTGCGTGATGAATGGAATGATGATCCCCAACAGCAGGCCAAACACGACCGAGTTCAGTGACCCGTTATTGGCCAGCAGAACCCACACGACCGTCAGCAGGAAGGTCAGGTGAGGATGCGGGAAAATCCGGTGCAGAAGTCTCATCATTCTTCTCCTCCCAGAACGGCCGAAATATAGTCTTCGGGTGTGAATAGTTGCTCGGCCGTTTTTCCAGCGTAGTTCAATGCAGGACCAGCGAACAGGGTCAGCATCACAAGGCCGAGAACCGCGCCAAACACGGCTGTAAAGGCCAATCCGGGGTTTGGCTCGGGCGGGCCGGCGACAAGGGCTTCTTCACCTTCTACCTTAGGGACCGGATTGTATTGGGCATCGTGGCTTTTCCAGAAAATCATGGTGCCTGCACGTGCCAGGCCGACGATGGTGATGAACGAACCGATGAGGATCACAGCCCAGATCGTGCCCGCATCGGGGGCGTCTCGCGCTGCGTCCAGCACAAGCAGTTTGCCGATGAAGCCTGACAGCGGCGGCATGCCCGCCAACGCGATTGCGCCGACGAAAAACAGGGCAGAGACAAGCCCGCTTTGCGGCATCGGAGCCTTTGGTTCAATGGCGCCACCCTGACGCTCCATCACCAGATCGGCCACAAGGAACAGCAACGCCGTCGCAAGTGTCGAATGAAAGATATAATACAACGCAGCTGCCGTGGCAGTTTCTGTGAACAGCGAAATTGCGATCAACAGGGTGCCCATCGAAGTAATGGCGCAAAACGCCACCATCCGTGCAATATGCTGCGCGCCAAGGATACCGATTGCTCCGACAGCAAGTGTGAGCAGCGCGGCGGGTTGCAGCCATGTCCCGACAAGGCCTTGGGTCGCTTCGACCTCTGGACCGAAACCCAGCGTATACATCCGCACAATGGAATACGCGCCCACTTTGGTCATGATTGCAAACAGCGCGGCCACCGGCAGCGGTGCGTTTGCGTAGCTGGCTGGCAGCCAGAAATGCAGTGGCAACACGGCGGCCTTGATGCAAAACACCAACAGCAAAAGCACCGCACCCACACGCAGCAAAGCGGTATCCTCGGCAGGCAGTTCCGCCACACGAACCGCCATGTCCGCCATGTTCAGCGTGCCGGTGACACCGTAAAGTACACCAAGCGCAAACAGAAAGAGGGTCGAGCCAATCAGGTTGTAAACAACGTATTGTACTCCGGCCTTTAGCCGAACCGAGCCGCCACCGTGGGTCATCAGCCCGTAAGAGGCAATCAGCAACACTTCGAAAAACACGAACAGGTTAAAGGCGTCGCCGGTCAGGAAAGCACCACAGACGCCCATTAGCTGAAAGTGGAACAACGCGTGAAAGTGTTTGCCACGATCATCCCATCCTGATGCAATAGCATAGAGAACAATCGGCAGAGCAATCAGCGCGGTCAACAGGACCATCATTGCCGACAGACGGTCCAGAACCATAACGATGCCGAACGGTGCGGGCCAATTGCCCAGCTCATAGACCTGAATATCGCCGCCTGCGGCCTGCGCGGTGATGGTCAGCGCGATACCCAGCAAGGCCACAACACCCGCGACCGAGAAGATGCGCTGAAGATCAAGGTGATACCGCAACACCATGATAATAAACGGAGCCAGAATCGCGGGCAGGACGATCGGCGCAACGATCCAGTGGTTCATGCGTCTTCTCCCGGCGCGTCTACGCTGTCTTGAGCAGTCATGTCGATGTGGTCATCTTTAGATGACAGATAGGCAGACAGCGCGACCATCACGACCACAGCCGTCATTCCAAAAGAAATAACGATTGCCGTAAGGACCAGCGCTTGCGGAAGAGGATCGGTATAGGGAACCTCTTCGTATTTGTTCAGAACGGCGGGCGCATCCAACGCAAGACGTCCGGTGGCAAACAGGAACACGTTCACGGCGTATGTGATCAGGGAAAGCCCCAGAATCACCGGGAATGTGCGGCGACGCAGGATCAGGAAAATCCCCGCAGCGGTCATGACGCCTACGGCAGAGGCAACGAGCGCTTCCATCAGGCCTGCTCCTTCAATTCGTCAACTTTAGGGTCGTTCCGCAGCGGATTGATATCCATTGGGAACTCCTGTGCCATTCCGGGTTGCCATGCGAGCCGCGAAAGGCTGTCCAGCGCCAACATCACCGCGCCGAGCACGGCAAGAAATACTCCAGTGTCAAACAGCAGTGCGGTGGCCCATTCGAACTCTTCCAGCGGTGGCCAGTTGATATAGCCGAAATCACTGGTCAGGAACGGGCGTTCGTTGAACCATGCTCCGATCCCGGTCGCAGCTGCGATAAGAACACCCCAGCCAATGGTGCCGTGGTAGAAAAAACGTTGCCTCTCAATCGCCCAGGTATAGCCGCTGGCCATGTATTGCATCAGGAATGCGATCGCGACGACAAGTCCGGCGATAAAGCCGCCACCCGGCTGGTTGTGGCCGCGGAAAAAGATATAGGCGCCAACCATCAGGGCGATCGGCATCATCACCCTGGTCGCCACAACCATCATCAGAGGATGTGAATCCCCCGACTGCGGCCAGTGCGGCTTGCGGTTCAGCAAGTAGGCGCGAACATTTGTGCTTAGAACGGACTCGGTCAGGGCAAAAATGATCAGGGCGGCAATGCCCAGAACAATGATCTCGCCAAAGGTGTCAAAACCCCGGAAGTCCACGAGGATCACGTTGACGACGTTGGTGCCACCGCCCCCTTTGTACGAGTTGGCCAGATGAAAGTCCGAGATCGTCGGGAAGGCAAAATCTCTCAGCATCACGGCATAGATCAAGGCCCCGGTACCGACACCCGCCACAACCGAGATCGCCGCATCACGCCAGCGTCGCGCCGGGCTGCTGTCCCGCGGGGTATCTGTGGGCAGGAAATTCAGCGACAGCAGCAGCAGGATCATCGTGACCACTTCGACCGAAATCTGCGTCAGCGCCAGATCCGGTGCCGACAGGTAGTTGAACGCCATCGAGACGATCAAACCGACCACGCCGATCAGCACCAGCGCCAACAGGCGGTTGCGGTGGAACCACATGATCGCCAACGTCGCAACGACCAGACATATCCAGCCGATGATTGGAATAACTGGCGCGGGCAGCGGCTCACGCGTTACCGGGCCAATCGTGCCGGAGGTGTAGGCGTAATACCCAAGCCCAACGGTGAACGCGACAACAATGATGGCATATCTGCTGAGCACGCCGTTATGTAGCGTGTCAGTGATCCAACGGCTGAGCGTGGCCAGCGCGCCTATGACGGCCTCAAAGATAACCTTGGCTTCGGGTCGGGGCAGAGCGTTCCACAGAGCATTGCTTTGGCGATACAGGGACAGCAGGAACAGACCTCCGACAACGGCCACGACCGACATGTAAAGCGCCGGGGTAAATCCGTGCCACAGTTTCAGCGAGTAATAAGGCAGTTCCGCGCCGCCAAGCACCGCGCTGGAGACAACAGCAACCAGCGGTCCTACGATTGCCGCCGAATACAGACCGATCAGAACGACCAGCACCACAAGGAACGCCGGGGCCAGCCACAGGCCAACAGGCGGATCATGCGGATGATGGGGGTAATCGGTGCGTTCCGGTCCAAGGAAGACGTGGCTGACAAACCGGAAGGAATATGCCGCCGAGAACAACGCTGACAGCAGGGCCAACCCGGGTACCAGGTAATGCGAATTGAGCCACGTGGTGTGCACTGTCTCTTCCAGCATCATTTCCTTCGACAGGAACCCGTTCAGCGGTGGCAGGCCAGCCATGGACAGGGCGGCGATGGTTCCAATCGTGAAGGTAATCGGCATCAGGTGACGCAGCCCGCCCAGACGTTTGATATCGCGGGTGCCCGTTTCGTGATCCACGATCCCGGCAGTCATGAACAGCGCGGCCTTGAAGGTTGCATGGTTGATGATGTGGAACACAGCCGCCACAACGGCGAACTTCGTGCCAAAACCCAGCAGCATCGTCACAAGGCCCAGATGCGATACCGTCGAAAATGCCAGCAGCGCCTTTAGGTCATCTTTGAACAGGGCAATGCATGCGCCCAGCAGCATGGTGATCAAACCGGTTGTGGCCACGATGTAGAACCAAGCGTCCGTCCCAGCCAGAACCGGCCACATCCGCGCCATCAGGAACAGCCCGGCCTTCACCATCGTTGCCGAGTGAAGATAAGCCGAAACCGGTGTTGGTGCCGCCATCGCGTGTGGCAGCCAGAAGTGGAACGGGAACTGCGCGGATTTTGTAAAGCAGCCCAACAAGATCAGGATCAAGGCCGGTAGATAGTATGGCGATGCCTGAATCAGGTCCTTGTTCTGCAAAATGACGCTCAGGTCATACGACCCTGCGATGTTGCCCAGGATCAGCATCCCGGCAATCATCGCCAACCCGCCGCCACCGGTTACGGCCAACGCCATTCGCGCGCCTTGCCGCCCTTCAGGCAGGTGCTTCCAATAGCCGATCAGCAGGAATGAGCTGAGCGAGGTAAGCTCCCAGAAAATAAGCAAAAGCAGAATATTGTCCGACAGAACGATCCCGACCATCGCGCCCTGGAACAAAAGCAAATAGGTGTAGAACTGCCCCATCGGGTCTTCACGTGACAGGTAGAACCGAGCGTACAGGATAATCAGCAATCCGATCCCGAGGATCAGCAGAGCGAACAGAAACCCAAGACCGTCCAGCATAAAATTCGCGTTCAGTCCCAGCGCGGGTATCCATTCGAACCGCGCGGTCACGACATCTCCGCGCATGACTGAGGGTATGTGGATCAACAGACCCATAAGGGCCAGGAAGGTCGTTAGCCCCGCGGCCGAGGCTGCTGCGTTTCGACCTGCCCGGATCAGCAGGGCTGGTAGTACAGCTCCGAGGAAGGGAAGGGCCGCGATAAGGAATAGGGACAACTGCGATACTCCGGGGCTGTGCGGTCAATGTTATAGATTTAGAATGAATAATTTAATGACTGTTCAGAAAATGCAAGGTTTCGACCTGTTCTAAAAGATACATATTGGTTGCATTATAGCTGCGCTACAATGACGCGAACTTGATCCATGGGCCGGATTCCATGACAGCGCGAAGCGCAGTGTCGTGATAGAACGCCCTATCGGCGTAAAAGGGTACCGCATGACGGGTAAGGTAAATCGATCTCGAAGGTGGGTTTTGCTGGGGGCAGGGACACTGATCGCCGGTGGGTTTGCTGTTCGGGAGTACCGTCTGATCCCGCCTGACTATGCCGGTGGCACGATAAGTGCCGCGGACGCGCACAAACAGGCGGTCTCTGGTGAAATTCTGTTGGTCGATATCCGGACTCCGCGCGAATGGCGGGCCACTGGCGTCGGCCAAGGGGCATATCCTTTGGACATGCGCCGCGATGATTTTGAACAGGCGTTGGCGCAACTGACAGGCGGCAACCGGGGTGCCAAGGTTGCGCTGATCTGTGCGCGCGGGGTTCGGTCGGCCAGGCTGAGCAACAGATTGACCGAGGCAGGATTCACAAACGTAATCGATGTGCCAGAAGGCATGCTTGGGTCGGCTGCGGGGCCGGGATGGGTGCGGGCTGGGTTACCCGTCCAACGCGAGGCAGGAGAATGGGGATGATCCGGACACTTACTACGGCTGCGATACTGGCAATGACCGGACAAGCAGGCCTTGCCGCTTGCGCAGATCACGAGGGCATGTGTGAAACCGCCTCGGGTGGTTATCACATCGAACTGCCCAACGCGGAAAACCCGCCGCTCTTGGTTTTCTTGCATGGGTATGGCGGATCAGCCAAAGGAGTTTTGAAAAACCGTAATATGGTTGAGCCGCTGCTGGCGCGGGGCTATGCGGTGATGGCGCCCGAGGGATCAGACCGCAATGGCCGCAAAAGCTGGAATTTCTTTCCGGGTTGGGAAGGGCGCGACGAAGCCGCCTTTTTGACCGAAGTTGTGCAGGATGCCTCCGACCGGTTTGGCGTGGATGCAGACCGAGTGGTCCTGGGCGGGTTTTCGGCCGGTGCCTTCATGGTCTACTATCTTGCCTGCGCGTCACCGGATACGTTTTCGGCCTATGTTCCCGTATCGGGTGGATTCTGGCGCCCGCAACCCCAAAGCTGCGAAGGCCCTGTTCGAATGTTTCACACCCACGGCTGGACGGATAACGTTGTGCCGTTGGAAGGCCGCATCTTAGGTGGTGGCCGGTTTCATCAAGGCGATATTTTTGCAGGTCTGGAAATCTGGCGGGTCGCCAATGAATGTGTCGATACCAAACCAAGCGGGTTTTCAGTCACCGGCCAGTTTATGCGCCGCTATTGGAGCGGGTGCAGCGACGGCAGCATGCTGGAACTCGCGCTGTTCCCCGGCGGACATACTGTGCCAAAGGGATGGGCTGACATGATGGTGGACTGGTACGAGGGTCTGCCGGGTGGCTAATCACTCGGCAGCGGTCATGACGCCTTTGCCTTCAATAAACCGCTTCAACTCATTCCTGTGTCGCCGGGCCATACGAGTAATGGCTGGTTCTTGAAAATCCTCTTTCATCCCGACCATGCGCCGCGCGGCACTCGCCGAAACTCCACTTAGCGCGGATAAGGGAATTGCCAGTGCAAGGCTGATCGCAATCGGGGCCAGCCATACCGAAACAAGACCCGACAGAATACCAACGCTCAGGGCAAATCCGCTGATCGTTTCCAGCGCATGACACAAGATCAAGGTCCGTAGGCTGTAGCTGCCGCCGTCGCGCATCTGAGGGGACCAGCCGTTCTGAATGCCCAAAACGGTACGGAACACCGCGATCATCTGCTGCACCATCAGGATTGGCGCGTAAAGGATGGACAAGATCACCTCGGCCAGGAATGAGGTCAGGAACTTGGAGCGGCCACCAAATTCCGCATAGTGCACACCGCTGAGGGGCAGGGCCAAAACGCCCAGAATCTTTGGTGCCAGAAGCATCGCATACATGACCAGAATAATCAGCACGTGCCGCGTTTCCGACATTTCAGGCCATTGCGGGAACAACGGGTTGTCGGGGCTGAAGTAATGCAGAACCGAGGCGTCCTCCCCCTGTCCAATCAGCGCCCACATCACCAGCAGCGCAAACCAGAGCGGCGACATGAGGTAACCCACTGCCCCATGGAACATGTGGAAGCGTGACACCGCGCGGAATCCAGTTGCACTAAGCAATTTCAGATGCTGGAGGTTGCCTTGACACCAGCGACGGTCGCGCAGCGCGTGGTCGATCAGCGTTGGTGGTGTTTCCTCGTAAGAACCACGAATTCGCGGCAGGAACCTAACACCCCAACCCGCACGGCGCAGCAAGCCCGCCTCGACAAAATCATGGCTCATGATCAGTTTTTCCTGACCGTTGAACGTACGAAGCTTGGGCAGACCGGCGCTTGAGGCAAAAGCCTTTGTGCGGATGATCGCGTTGTGGCCCCAGTAGTTGCCTTCTTGGCCACACCAGCGGGCCAGACCTTCGGCGAACGCAATACCATAGACGCCGTTGGCAAACTGTTGCATCCGGGCAAAGACAGATTGCGCACCGATCAATTGCGGATAGCTTTGGATCAATCCCGCACCGGGGTCGCGGGCCAGCGCATCCGTCAAACGCAGGATGGCGCGACCGGTCATCAGGCTGTCGGCATCCAGCACCAGCATCGCGTCCCAGCCGGCACCCCAATGGTTGACCCAGTCAGAGATGTTACCGACCTTGCGGTCAGTATTTTCAGCGCGACGACGGTAATAGAGTTCCAAACCGGGGGCGAGGGTGGTGCGCAACGCCTCGATACTGGCTTGTTCCTGCGCCGCGATTTCGGGGTCACGGGTGTCCGACAGGATAAACATGGCATAGTGGTGCTGTCCGCCCCGTGCCTGCAAATCCTCAAGCATTGTACGGGCGTTGCCCAGCACGTTCCACGGCACCTCGTTGTAGACCGGCATCAACAGCGCAACGCGCAGAGGTTGCGAACGGCTTTCACGTCTGGGCTGTTCCTGCCGTGACAAGGACAACATGCCCAGCAGCACGGTGCAGACGGTAAACGAAATCCAGAAGAAATTGAATGAGATCAATGCCAGAAGGATGGCTTCGATAAGGTTGATCCCTTCGGCGCCGAACCAATCGGTCATGACCCACAGCAGGCCCAGTGTGGCCGCCATAGCAGGCGAAAACGCCAGTGCCCGCCAAAACCCGGCTGAGGGGCGATCCCCGTTAGGCACCTGTGCATCTGTAAAGCCCGCGCTAAAGTTCTGCGCAGGCATAGGCAGCGGAGCCTTGGGTGGCATGATATGCAGGTCGCGTGTCATGTGGTCCAACGATAAAGCCAGACCTCTGAGGCCGGCTCTTTGTCTTTCAAAAGCTGCGCGCGCAATTCCACGTGGTCCCGGTCGCCCGGCTCGAACGAAAATGCCAGCCGCAACCCGCCGGTGTCAGGGTTGCGCTGCAGGACGCCCTCGGACGTTTCGGCATGTGGCGAATCCACGAAAATGGTCATCGCCTCGGGGTCTTCGAACAGGTCAGAGGCCTCAAAGTCGATGACAGCCAGACGTCCTTCGCCGAATGTATTTTCGCCCATTGCGGTGTTGATGACGCGCGGCATTGGTGTCCGCTGCGGTTCTTCACCCCAGATCAGGCGGTAGGACAGATCGACCTGACTGTCGGCTGCATAGGGTTCAGAGGGCCGCCAATAGGCGACGATATTATCATAAATCTCCTGATCTGCCGGAATCTCGACCAGTGTGACTGTGCCTTTGCCCCAGTCCCCATTGGGTTCGACCCACAGGCCGGGGCGCTTGTGGTAATTCGCCTCAAGATCCGCGTAATCCGAGAATGCGCGCTTGCGCTGCATCAGGCCAAATCCACGCGGGTTTGTATCGACGAACGACGAAATCTGCAGCCGTGTCGGATTCGCCAGTGGTCGCCACAGAACTTCTCCGGCACCATTTCGTATCAGTAGCCCGTCGCTGTCGTGAACGGCTGGACGGAAATCGTCAAACCGGCTGTGGTTGGTCTGATCGAACAGGAACATCGACGTGCCCGGTGCGATGCCCACATGCGTCAGATCCTCACGCGGGAAAAGCGTGGCTTCGATATCCATCACGCAATCCGCGCCTGCCGTGACGTTGAACCGGTAGGCACCGGTCACGCTGGGGCTGTCCATTAGTGCGTGAACCACCATGTTGCGCTGTCCGGGCTTCGGGCGTTCCAGCCAGAAGCGGATGAACTCGGGAAATTCCTCGCCATCCGGATCGCCGGTCTTTAGGGCCAGGCCGCGGGCGGATAACCCGTACACCTCATGCAGGCCAATCGCCCGGAAATAGCTGGCACCTTGCCACACGCAGAACTCATCGGTTTTGCCGGGGCGGTGCATTTCCGTTCGCAGGCGCAGGCCGGAAAAGCCCAGCGTGTCGTCTATCGGCAGCTCTGGAACCTCTTCGGATTTGTCGAACATCCCCAGATCGAAAGCGACCGGAGCAGCCACACCGTTTTCGACCGTCATGACCTTAACCGTGCGCGGGAAGTACAGGCCGGGCGTGAAGAAATCGACGTTGAACGGCGCGTCGGTTTCGTACCAAAGCGCACGGTCCAGCCGGAACCGGATCGAGCGGTATTGCTGATAGGTCAGGTCCAGCCATTCCTGCGGCACCATCTCGCGTTCCGCATAGCGGCGGCTTGCCAGATCGCGGGCCATCTCGATGACAGCATTACGGTCAAAAGGAGTTTCTCCGCCAGAGGCAAACGTGGCCGGGGCGAAAGCAAGCGCCGAAGTCGAGGCCAGAAATGCGCGACGTGTCAGGTTCATTTCTTTGTCTTCCATGGATGTGACTTGAACCAAGCTGCCATGTATGCCACGCCGATGATCATCGCAAAGCCAATCATGTTGGCGAAAAAGACACTGGCAACATTCCGCCCACTCAGATCGAGACCCACGCCGATAAGTCGCGCTGCTGCCATGGAAAATACGAACACGGCCAGTGATTGCTGACCAACCTTTGTGATAACGGTCAGCAGGAATTGCCAGATTTTCGCAGCCGCACCTTGGCCGGTTGCAATCAAACGGTGTCCATGCTCACCCGCCGCAACCCAACCCAGATAGGCCAAGGACAGGAAGTGAATGTAACGGAACAGGCCAAAATCTGTTTTGTCGCGGAACTCCTTGGTAACGGGCCAGACTTTGCGGATTTGATCGGCCAGATCGGGAGCGACGCCGTTGATCCACGTAAAGACTTTCCACGATCCGAATGGCATCGAGAAAATCAGGAACAAAGCAGCCGCCCAGATCAGTGTCTTTGACACAGGTGGGGCCGGGATCCAGCCGCGCATGAAGGCGAACCCGGTGAAGAAAAGCAATTGCCAGCCAAACGGGTTGAAGAACCACTGGCGGTCCGACCATGGCTCAGCTGGCAACGCAAGGACGCCGGTCTGAGCGATCAACCAGATTGCAACAGACGTCGCAGCCACGGCCCAGAATCCAATACGAGACAACCCCATGAACAAGGGCATCATCGCCAGAACAACAAGGTACATCGGCAGGATATCAAAGTAATTCGGCACATAGGTCAGCGTGAACAACCCAACAATCTGAGGAGCAGGATCGTTGAAAAAATGCTGTAGGTTCAGCGAGGAAATGTATGTTTTCTCAAAGAAACCCGTCTGATCCAGCGCGGCCATGCTCATGGCGACAAAGAAGAACAGGCAAATATGCGCCCAGTAGACCTGCCAGGTGCGGAAGGCCACGCGGGCCGTGCCCATCCACCAGCCTCTCCGAGCAAACGCGCCGCCGAATGCGATAGCTGAGGCCATGCCCGAGCAGAACACGAAGATTTCGGTCGCGTCCGAGAAGCCAAACCGTGCCGGAATCCACTTGGCCCACGGATCATTCGGAATATGGGCGATCAGGATGATGAACATCGCGATGCCGCGATAGAAATCCAGCCTTGGGTCACGCACGCGGACGGGTGCGGCTGCCGAAGCAGTCACAGGCGCAAAATCAGAGACGGGCGATGCAGTCGCCATGCGTAGTCTGTCCTTCTTTGGTCTTTTTTTGTTTTTTATTCCGCAGGGACGCTTTGTGCGTCGCGGTTGCCGCGGGCCGCGTCGATCAATGCGCGGCGCGCTAAGGCAAAGTTATCCTCGCCCCCAGACCGTTTGGTGCGGCGATCGTCCAGGATACGCTCGACAGCATCCAGACGGCCCGCACGCAGGCCCGAGTCAATCGTGATGCGCTCGAAGACATCACGTTGGGCGTGGCTGCCACCTGCCAGTTGCATACTATTGCGCGCGCTTGACAAAAAGTCGAAAGCGGCACCGTAGAGGCCCTCGCCAAAGGCCTGAAGCCCTTTGGCAGCCGCGATACCCGGGTCGGACATGCGGATCGGCGTGTCCCCTTGGTTGCGTTGAGCGTCTTTTTGAATTCGATGCAAAATTTTGCTCGTCGCTTCACTGCGGTTGTCACCCGTCAGGGCCAGCAAATAGTGCAGATCGGCAAAAATCAGGCAGCCATCTTCGGTTCGCGCGGCGCTGAGGTCGGCAAGTTCCTCCCAGCGGTTACCAACATCGACGCCTTCCAGCTCAAGCCGCGACAGCAACGAGGTGGCATTCGAAATATCGCGGTAGTCGTCGGTTTTGTCTTGCCGGATGTAGTTGTCATACAGCTCCATCACCTGATCGACCTGACCCAGATCCAAGTGCATCAACGCTTTGTGCCACCAGACATGATAACGAAAGTTGTTGCAATGCGCCCATGCCTCTTCGCGCCCGGCCAGCCAATCCAGACCAAGCTGAGCGTTACCTTTCATCTCGTGCACATGGGCCACCGCATGCAAGCCCCATGCATCGTCCGAAACCATCCAAAGCGCCTGGCGCCCGGCAATCTCGGCCTGCTCGTAGGCGCCAGTTTCCTCCAGCGCAAAGGCATGACAGCCCAGCAGGTAACCGCGCCCGGCATGGTTGGCCTCGTAGGTTGGCAAAACGCGCTCAATCGACCGCCGCATACCGGCCGCGTCGCCCAGAACAAAACGCGTCGCGTGACTAAGCTTCATCGCCAAAGTATCTTGGGGATGGGCGAGCAGGATTTCTTCGAATTTCTGGATGGATTGCGATGGCAGATCCGCAAGGTAGAGCTCAAGTGCCTGCACGTAGAGGCTCTCACGCGCCGAGACCGGTTGCTTTTCCATGGCGGCCTTGGCTGCCGCCAGCGCCTCGACCGCAACTGCCGTCATCTCACGCCGTCCCAATAGAACCATGAACAGACCTTTGATCGCGTGACCCAAGGCAAAGTCGGGCTCAAGTTCCAGCACCTTGCCCAGATGCTGGGGGGTGCTGGCCGAATGCGCCATGAACCCAAGCAGAACACCATCCCACGCCTCGACGCTGGCCGGGTGGCTGAGGGTGTTCATCTGTCCGAAAACATCTTGTTTCATGCGTTTGGTCCGATCCATTCAAGCAAGAGCATCTGTTCTAACTGATGTAGCAGAGACTTCGACGGCGTCGTATCAGTATCGCCTGTGCTCTCGAATTGGTGAAAGGCTGTGTGTGGAAAACTTGAAAAAAACCGCCGATTCAACGGCATGTTTCAGCAACATGCCGCCGAATTAGGCACAGTGTTTCAGTCATCGAACGGATTTTCAGCGTTTAGAACAGCTTGTGTGTCTGCCCCGAATTCTGGCGGCGCGTTGCGATAGGTGACCGGCGTGCGCGAAAGTTTCAGTGGATTCCCGATCAATTGAACCTCGCCCGGTCCGGCCTGCATGGCGATTTGCATCTGCCGGGCAGCGACCTGATCCGTTGCGAAAACCTGATCTAGCGTCTTGACTGGGCCAACCGGCACTTTGCACGCCTCCAACCCGGCAATGACAGCGGCGGTGTCGCGGGATTGCAGCGCGGGGCGCAGAACCGCGTTCAGGGTTTCGCGATGCTCCAACCGGGCTGGATTTGTGGCATAGCGCGGGTCATCCGCCAGATCGGGGTGGTCGATGAAATCGCAAAACCGGCGGAACTGGCCGTCATTTCCTACGGCCAGAATAACGTGGCCATCGGCGGTTTCATAGACATCGTAAGGCACGATGTTGGGATGCCCGTTGCCCCGCCGCTGCGGGACATCACCCGAGGTCAGATAGTTTACGCCTTCATTGATCAGCCACGCGATCTGGGTATCAACCAACGCAAGGTCAATTTGCTGACCTTCCCCGGTCTGGTCGCGGTGCCGCAAAGCCGCCAGAATTCCGACCGAGGCGTACATTCCGCACATCACATCTGCAATTCCAACACCAACTTTCATCGGCGCGCCGTCAGGGTCACCCGTCAGCGACATGATCCCGCCATAGCCCTGCGCCATCAGGTCATAGCCCGGCTTGGAGGCATTCGGTCCGGTTTGGCCATAGCCGGAGATCGAGCAATACACGAGGCTGGGAAATTCCTGTGACACGGACGCATAATCCAGCCCATACTTCGCCAGGCCGCCGGGTTTGAAGTTCTCGATCAATATGTCGGCATGCGCAGCCAGCCGTTTGACCTGCGCCTGACCTTCGGGTGTGGCGATGTCGATAGCGACGGATTTCTTATTGCGGTTGGCCGCCATGAAATAGGCGCTCAGGTCCGAGCGGTTGCCATCCGCGTCCTCAACGTAAGGTGGGCCCCACTGCCGCGTATCGTCACCACCTGTGGTGGGGTTTTCGATCTTGATCACGCTGGCCCCCAGATCACCCAACAATTGCGTACAGGTCGGCCCTGCCAGAATGCGGCTGAGGTCCAGAACCTTGATACCCTTCAGCGGTCCTTCAGATCCGGCCATCATATCCCCCACGATCAATTTCAGCCGCAATTACGGTGAATGTTTCGGCCTTCATGGCTTCGTTCAGCGCCGCGCGCAACTCTTCCCTGTTGCGAACGGTGTGGCCGTTTCCGCCAAAGGCGCGACCCATGGCGGCAAAGTCGTGACGGTCGAAGTCCACGCCCGTATTGCCCATCTGACGCTGCCGCTGTTTCAGTTCGATCAAGGCCAGGCTGGCGTCGACAAAAACCAGGAAGATCGGATTTCCCCCCATCTCGGCAGCGGTTGATAGCTCTCCGGCGACCATGAGGAACCCGGCATCGCCCGAAAAGCTGATCACGGGGCGATCCGGCTCGACCAGCTTCAGGCCAATGGCCATTGGAACCGCGCATCCCATGGTGCAAAGCGCTGAGGATTGAATCAGCCCACGCTCTTCATGGCAATCCCACATCTGGCTCAGCAGGATGCGGTGCGCGCCGCTGTCAGCAGTTGCCAGAGTATGCGCAGGCAGAGTGGCGCGCGCTTCGGCGATGACGGCCGCAGGGCCCCAGTCATCATCCGTGGGAAAGGCCTCTGCCAACGCAGCCTTGACTTGCTGGGGTTGGCCTTCAGACCAGGTCGTGCGGGCGGGATTGCCCTTGGCGATGGCTTCCAGCGTAGCACCGATATGGGCCACAAGGTTCAACCCAGCCTGATGCATGTAGTGGTCATTGACCACGGCTGAGATTTCGATGACGCGCTTTTCCGCGGGGTCCCAGATTTCGCGCCAGCCGGGGCGCATTTCGATCGGGTCATACCCGAGGCAAAGTACCAGATCGGCTTGTTCGACCAATGGAACCAGATGCTTATCGGCCAGCGGCGACAAACCCGCACCACCAAGGCAAAGCGGGTGATCCTCGGGCAGGACGCCCTTGGCCTTGTATGTTGTCACAAACGGAATGTTGAAATGCTCCAGAAACGCCTGCACCACATTTCGCGAGTTGTCATAGAGCACATCCAGACCGATGATCGCGATTGGTCGTTCAGCCTCGGCCACCCAGCGGCGCGCTTTCTCTACGCAATTCCCCTCGGGTGCGACGGCGGCAGGCTTTGCCAAACGACGGCGTTTGACGCCAGACACGCGCGTATCCGCGATCGAGATCGGAATGTCGATATGCACCGGGCCGGGGCGGGGCTGGTTTGCGAGGGAAACCGCCTTGTCCGCAATGATATCCGCCCCTTGCGCGGTCAGCGTAAACGTCCCTTTCGTGATCGACCGATAAACCTGCGCGTGGTCCATGACCTGATGCGTGTAGGTCAGCGCCTCATCTGCATCGACGCAGCCTGTCAACACGATCATTGGCACCCGGTCCTGCAGCGCATTGGCGACAACGTTGATCCCGTTCATGGCTCCGGGGCCGAGGGTGGCGACCAGAATGGCAGGCGCGCGATCGCGGTGGTGAACGGCCTCTGCCATGAACCCGGCCGCGTTTTCGTGTTTGGTCAGGTGAAAGGTGATCCCCGCCTGTTCCAACGCATCCACCAGGGTCAGCACTTCGCCCCCTGGCATACCGAACGCGTGGCGGCATCCGGCTTCGTAGAGTCGTTGGGCTAAAAGATCAGCCGCACGGGGTGAATCGTCATGCATCAGTCATGCTCCGAAAATTCTGTTAGACAGGAGAATGCGGAGGACGCGCCCGGGCGCAAGCAGGTTCACGGCAGTGTGACTATTTGACTGCTGAGTCCGCCACTGCCTGAAACTTGGCGTCAAGTTCCTGTGCAATGTGTTTCAGGGTCTCTCCGCCCTCGTCCGCATAGGGTGCGAACACAAAGCTGGGGGTTTTGTAAGACAGTGTTGCGGTGCCGTCTTCATTTTCGGTCACGTAGAACCTGATCGGAGCCTCGATCATCGCGTTGACCGAGGTTTCCAGAACGCGCACGGCATAGTCATTATTGAACGCGCCGATCACAAGGTTGCCGGGAATGACAATTCCGCGCGCCGCGGCAGCTTTGGTTGGCCCGGCCTGAGTGACAACGATCAATCCGTTGTCCTTCACAGCCGCCTTGGTGTCGGTAACAAGATCATCAAAGCTTTTGCCAGTTGGATAAACCGCCCAGCCCGGTAGTCGCTCCTCGGCCCAGACGGGCAGGGCCAGAAGGCAGAGAAAACCCCAAAGCGCGCGCATCATAATGCCTCGTTAAGTAAGCTATATGTGGTTGTGCCAGAAAACGACGAGCAGCGCACGCACATTTCCGCGCGCAATCAGGCTGGTACCAAGTGCCGATAGATGGATCAATGGCGGCAAACAGCGTTGCAACCCAGCGCTAGTGCTATTTCTGCAAATAAATATCCATGATCCAGCCACATTGGACCCGGACCCTTAAGCGGCTTGGCGGGATTCACTCAGCCAAATCCTGCAAACGCCCCCGTAATCAGCAGCTCCTGCTTGATGCCGGGCCTTCGGGTGAATAGTGCCAAGTTATTTTTGACCTGTTGCGCCGCGTCAGTCGGACAACCGATAGGCCGCCAGTTCCGCTGACGCATTCCCTTATCATCCGTAAATGAACGGACGCAACGTATCGCACGTGCGAGGTCGTCGAGCGCGAGGCGCAAAGTGAATTCTTTCGGGTCAGAAAAGCAACAAGCCCGTGTCAATCAGTGACGTTCGCGGCCAGTCCGTCGCGCAGCCAGGAACAGAACAAACCGGCGGCTGCCGTTGGTTGGGACGTCGCATGCGAACTGATCAGATAGTGCGACTGCGCAAAGGGAACCGCCGGGCCTGCGATGGCAATCGGCGCGCCTTGCCGGATCACGTTTCGGGCAAACCTTTCCAGAATTGTCGCGCACCCGGCGCCTGCCATCACAAGTTGCAGGGCTGCGACTGATGTATCCACCGAATGTCGCGACGCTTTATCCGGTGCAGCAATGCCATTGGCCTGAAAGTAGCGCGCCCAATTGTCCTCATATCCGAGGATGTGAATGAGCGGCGCGTCTTTAAGCTGCTCAAGGTCCGGCGTACGGCCAGTGGCGCGGCATATCGGAACCAGTTTTTCTTCGGTCAGTTTTTCGGACCGCACCCCCGGCCAATCTCCGTATCCTAGCCGGATTTCCACGTCTACATCACCGGGCGCCACGCTGTCATTCCAGATGTGTGACACCACGCGAACAGGGATATCCGGATGTTGTTCGGTAAATCCCGGCAGTTCAGCGGCGATCCAGTAGGTCGCCGTGGAAATCGCAGCGCGGATTGTCAGGGTCTGGTGGGATGCAGGGCCGAACAAGCTGTTGGTCGACAGTGCGATATCGGCCAAGGCCCGTCGGACCGTCAGGGAATAGGACTGCCCCAGCTCGGTCAGCTCCAGTCTTCGCGCATTTCGAGTGAACAGTTTCTGCCCCAGTTCGGCTTCGAGCGAACGAATGTGAAGAGAGACCGCCGTTTGCGTCAGCCCAAGCTCCCGCGCTGTCGTCGTGAAATTCAGGTGCCGCGCGGCCGATTCGAAACTGCGTAGCCATGCGGGGTTCGGTAGCCGGTCCATTTATCACCAAAATTTTTTGACCATAACTTGACTTATTATTCATTTTCTTTCCCAGCAAGCAAAACGGATACTTGCCCGAACTGCGACCGTCAGGAGGAAAAGATGAGAGTCGGTTTTATCGGTTTGGGAAATGTGGGCGGTAAGCTGTCGGGATCGCTGTTGCGAAACGGAATTGACCTGACGGTCCATGACCTTAACCCCGATCTGGTGGCCGAATTCGTGGTTAAGGGCGCAAAAGCGGCAGAAGACCCGGCACAAATGATGCGGGATTGCGATGCTGTCATAACCTGCCTGCCATCGCCCGCTGCCTCGGACGCGGTTATGCAGGAAATGTTACCCGAAGTCGGGCCGGGCAAAATCTGGATGGAGATGTCGACGACGGACGAGGCGGAAGTCAAACGCCTTGGCGCGATGGTCATCGAGCGCGGAGGTGCAGCCGTAGATTGCCCGGTTTCAGGTGGATGCCACCGTGCGGCAACAGGCAACATCTCGATCTTTGCCGGATGCGACCGGGAAACCTTTGAGCGCATCTTGCCTTTCCTGACCACGATGGGACGGCGCGTGCTGCATACAGGCGATCTGGGAACTGCCTCGGTCCTGAAGGTGCTTACAAACTATCTGGCCACCGCCAACCTGATCACCTGCGCCGAAGCGCTAGTGACAGCAAAGGCGGCCGGGATGGATCTGAACACGACCTATGAGGCGATCAAGATCTCGTCAGGTACTTCGTTTGTCCATGAAACCGAAAGCCAGGTCATTTTGAACGGGTCCCGTGACATCTCTTTCACGATGGATCTTGTGAAAAAAGATATCGGCCTCTTTCAGGACGTCGCCGACCGCGCTGGCGTACCTTTGGAAATCAACCCGGTGATGATCCAAATCTTCAATGACGGGATCGCCCGCTATGGCGAACGTGAACTGTCGCCAAACATTATCAAGCGGTTGGAAGAAGCCACGGGGCTGGACATCACCGCTCCGGGATTTCCAACCGAAATGATGGATGACGAGCCGGAAGAGCCCGGTTACGAAGTTATTCCACAAGGCCGCCGGGCCAAATGACGCACCACACGTGGTTTTGAAACAGTTAGTGTTTTCAGAGAAGTGGAGGCGAGTACCTGTTTTGAAATCAAACTAACTTTCATAAGTATTTGATTTAAAAACAATTACTTATAATAATTTTGTTGTTTTCATTGGCTGAAAATGTTGCGGGATTTGTTGCGGGACTACAGCACTGTCCACTGCCAAGTTTTTCTAGTCGTTTTCGTCTGGAGAAATCTTTGCCAATACAAAAAACTCAGCTTGGTATCCGTCTGGATAGTCCAATACTCCTACGAGAAATCGAAGTTTACTGGCCATTCCTCTGAAACGACGTTTGCGCAGAATTTCAGTAATTTTGTTGGCTTCACTTTCGGTCGTTGCGACCAGAATAAGTGTGAGCACATCAAAGTCGCTCTGGGCATTTTCGTATATTATTCTGTCCGTAACATCCCGAATCCTGCGCATTACCAGTTCGGAGTTGCCAGTTTGTTTTACTTCAAAGCCTAGTTTTTTGTTCTCGGTCTCCACGGTGAAATCAGGAAAACCATAAACGTTGGCGAAAACCTCTCCATATCTTAGAGTTAACCACCTTGAGACAGCATCTTCCGCTATCTTGTACGACCTGCGGGTCTTTAATTTCTCTTCTTGTCTTTCGGAAAGTACGGTCGACACGTCCCTAACTTCGGCGAGGGTGTCTTTTGAGATATCCGTGCCAAGATAACTTTCAGCAAACTGCAAAAAGGCTTCAGGCTTGTACAGTAGAAAAGAGGAAATCTCTCCCCTCAACTTAGCTTCTTCGATTAACTCGGGGCGTGGGCCTAGAGTTTTAGGACCATCTGACTTCACTATCCACCACCAATCCGCCTTAGAATCGTCGGTGACGAAAATCACTGTGTCCGTTTTCGAGGCGCTGGTGTGCGACAAAAGTTGTTGCCAAACTAAGTAGTCCCCATATTTACATTTATAAACGATCTCGTTGTGCATATATGTGTCTGGATCGTCTTTATCTTTTTCATCATCGAGAAACCCGGGCGGGATTTCAGATTTGTACCGCCGCTCTGCCTCTTTGTAGTGTTCCTCGACTTCCTTTTGGTCCTTAGGTGGTTCGCCAACCTTTTTCTCAAAAAGTGCTTCGATCTTTTCTTTCAACGGATCAGCTTCGGTGAGCTTTTGTTGTTTCTCTTTGATCTCATCCAAGTCCGACAAAAATCCGGAGACCAACTTGTCTATTTCAGAGGTCAAAGGCGTCGGGTCAATTAGTGAATGTCGACGATCCAACTGAAGCTCTGAAAGACCTTTTCGAAGTTCGGATTGTGCTGAGCCGATTGCTTTTCGGACTTGAGCGAAGCGTTTGTTTTGATCGGCAAGAACGTTCAGACGATTTCTCTGAAACTCGAGCGCCACATGATGTGGTATCCAAATCCGATTTGATAGCTTCCCGATAACTTCCAGCAGTTGGTCTCGCGTTGACGACTGATAGCGGTAAAGGTTTAGGAGAACATTCGTGTCGAATACAAACAATGCTCGGCCCCAAATAGCTCTAAAGTCTTTTGTCGCCCCGGGATCGAACTGAGGAAATAGGTTCTTCATTAGAACTCCGGTAGCTAAACTCTATGCTGAATTTTCAGCTTGTTGGCACAACTTATTGTACTGTAACCCAGGTCCGTGCAAGGCCAAATCATTCAATCTCTGACGCAAAGTGGTAAGATTAGTCCTTTTTTGCCAACAGGTTACTTGACACCTTACGCAAGTAAATCAACAAAGAATGTTGCGGGATTTGTTGCGGAGTTCAGTAGAGTAAACGCTAGTGGGGCAAAATTTCCCTTTAAAATCAATATCTTAAGGTGTTTTATTTGGAGGCGAGTACCGGAATCGAACCGGTGTACACGGATTTGCAATCCGCTGCGTCACCACTCCGCCAACTCGCCTTTATAAGTAAAATCAATTACTTGACGTGGTGTGCCCGGCGTTTTAGCACCTTTCTAGGGGGGCGTCCAGTGGGTTGGATGTAAAAATCCGCGCTCATGTGTCGGGGCTTACCAAGGTTGAACTCTACGCGTCTGGACTTCGGTTCAACTTTCGACACCACAGCCGTTGCTGGTTTCGTCCAGATATGGCACAAGCCAAGCATCCTTGGGACTAACATGAGCGATCAAATGACAGATTTCGCAACCCGACGCCGTACGATGGTTGATACACAGGTCCGACCCTCGGATGTCACGAAATTCCCCATCATTGACGCAATGCTAACCGTCCAGAGGGAGAATTTCGTGCCGGATTCGCATCGCGAAGCGGCCTATGCCGAGGGTATCATCGATCTTGGGAGCGGACGTTGTCTGCTTGAGCCGCGGACACTTGCAAAAATGCTGGATGCGTTGAACATCTCGAACGACGAGGTGGTTTTGGATATCGCCCCCGCGCTGGGCTATTCAACCGCGGTGGCAGCCCGCATGGCCCAGTTGGTCGTCGCAGTGGAAGAGGATGAGGCTCTGGCGGCAGAGGCGCAGACCCTTTTGATGGAAGCCGAAGCTGACAACGCGATTGTACACGTCGGTCCGTTGGAACAAGGCGCGACCGAGCACGGACCTTATGATGTCATCATGATTCAGGGCGGGGTCGAGCAGGTACCCGACGCGCTGATCGAACAGTTGAAAGATCGTGGGCGCATCGCCTGTTTGTTTGTCGAAGGAAAGCTTGGCACCGTTCGGATTGGCCACAAATCTGGCGGACAAGTAACGTGGCGCTACGCATTTAATGCCAATGCCCCGGTTTTAAAGGCATTTTGCACTGAGTGTGCATTTTCGCTATAGTTCTTACGCATATTGTTCTGCTGCCTTGATTAGTTGAAAACAAACGCGCAAACTGCGCTCAGGGCAGCGTAATTTTGTTTTTTAGAAGGAATTGGGTATGCGTTCAAGGACAGGGGGAAGGTTTGTTAAGGCACTTGCACTGACTGCGGGGATCGCGCTCAGTGCTGTGCCGGGGCGTGCGGTTTGGGCTGATAACCTGACAGACGCCTTTATCGGGGCTTATAACACCAGCGGTCTGCTGGAGCAAAACCGCGCGTTGCTGCGTGCGGCTGATGAAGATGTAGCGATTGCATTATCTGCGCTGCGTCCGATCATCAACTGGGCGGTCGAGGTTAGTCAGGACTATACGCGCTCTACAGTGAGTGATGTTGTCACGCGCGACGAGCCGTCTACCTTTTTCACGGGACTCACGTTAAGCCAGTTGGTCTATGATGGCGGCTTCTCGGTGCTGGGCAAGCAATCTGCGCAGGAAATCGTTTTGTCGACCCGACAAGCTCTGCTTGATGTTGAGCAATTTGTTCTGTTCCGTGCCGCAAATGCCTACTTGTTTGTTCTTGAACAAGAAGAGGCGGTTCAGATTCGCCTGAACAACGTCGACGTGTCGTCCGAGGAACTGCGGGCGTCTCAGGATCGATTCGATGTGGGTGAAGTGACGCGCACGGACGTCGCTCTGTCCGAAGCACAGTTGGCAAGCTCACAGGCTGATCTGGCGGTTGAACGCGGGTTTCTAGCGCAGGCACAGGCGGAATACGTCAATGCAGTAGGTAACGCGCCGGGGCGTACGGCGGGCCTGCCGGGTTTGCCCAGTTTGCCAGGGTCCGAGGCTGAGGCGGTTGCACTGGCACAGCGAAACCATCCTGCCATTCTGTCTGCGCAGCACGAAGTACGCGCTCTTGACTTGCAGGTGCAGCAGCAGCGCGCCAATCTCGGGCCAAATGTCCGGCTTTTTGCGGATGCTGGTATCCGTGAAAGCTATGACAATGATGACAATCTTGAAGATGCATCAATCGCTCTGCGCTTTGAGCAGCCGATCTATGCGGGTGGCCGGTTGGCTGCCAGCGTGCGTCGCTCGATGGCAACACGGGATGCGTCGCGCGCCAACCTTCTAAACGTCCAAAAGGACATTACTCAAGGCGTAGTCGATGCTTTTGCCTCGTTTCAGGCAGCTTCAGCCAGTTTGCGGGCATCGACGGAACGGGTTCGTGCATCACAAGTTGCGTTTGATGGTATCCGGGAAGAAGCGACACTTGGCGCACGGACGACCTTGGATGTTCTGAATGCGCAGCAGGACTTGCTGGATGCGCAGCTGGCCGAGGTAAGATCACGTGTTGAACGCACACGGTCAGCCTATGAGCTTCTGCAGGCACAGGGTCTGCTGACGGCAGAACGTCTGGGCTTGGCTGTGCAGATCTATGATCCCACGCTCTACTACAACCTGGTGAAAAAGGCTCCGGCCCAGGTCAGCCGGCAGAGCAAAGATCTGGATCGCGTCCTCAAAGCGTTGCGTCGCGACTGAGGGCGGATACTACCTGTTGTGACGTCCGACTTGTTTGGCTACACTCGATCCTGAGGATAGAGCGGTAGAGAACAATGACGGATAAAGTCGTAAAAACGGGAATCGAGGACGTCTTGTCCTCGATTAAACGTTTGGTCAGCGAAGACAGCAGGGATGCCCAAAGTGCTTTTGCGCCGGTTGGGTCGCGAAAGCCCGGCAGGTTGGTGCTTACAGACGCATTGCGTGTCAGTGAAACGACACCGGACGCAAACCCGAAGCGCGAAAACCCAGAACCCGGCTATAAGGCCGAGGATTCCGTTCAGCCGATGCTTTTGCGGACCTCTGACATCATCAAGTATGCCGAACCAGCAGCAGAACAGCAGACCAAAGTCGAGCCCGAGCCAGACGTTTCTGGTGGTCTGAGCGCCAAGATCGAAGCGTTGGAGGCTGCCATTGCCCATACCGAGGATCAGTGGGAGCCGGACGGCGACAGCGATGATGCTTACTCTGGCACGACGACCAACACGCTTCACTGGCATGCAGAGGACGAGTTTATCGTCTCGGACAGCTCCAGCCTATCCGACACTGCGTCGGAGGAGCAGAAGTCTGAAACCAAGGCCACTTTTGTCCGCGACCCGCAAGCTGTAGCTGCAGAAGCGCCCAAGGTCGATGTAGACCAAACCGCGCCGGAACTGGACAATAACGCCTTGAGAGAGTTGATCGCTCAGGTTGTACGTGAAGAATTACAGGGCGTTTTGGGCCAGCGCATCACCCGCAACGTTCGCAAAATGGTGCGGCGCGAGATCTTTCGCGTGCTGGCAGAACAGGAAGTGGAATAAACCTACAAACGTTTGGGCGGCTGGGCCAAATTCAGCAGGTGGTCAAGATCCATGTGCTGTTCAAGATGGTCGGCCAGCGCGTCTAACGTTTCCTCGACCCCATCCTCATAAAGCAAGTCGGATACCGCGCCCAGTTCCCTCAGATAGCGGGCGCGGAAGGCGTCAGATGAGAATATGCCGTGCAGATAGCTGCCGCGAATGCGGCCTGTTTTGTCGGCAGCGCCTTCGGGACGGGAATCAATCTCAAGCCAGGCGCGATTGCAATCGGGACCTTCGGTTCGGCCCATGTGGATTTCATATCCGGTCACTGGATCGTTGTCGGGAACCGAGCGTGCGGTCCGCAACGTGACCCGCTTTTTTCCAGCCATAGTGGTGGTTACGTCCAAAAGGCCCAACCCATCAACCGTACCCGCGCTGCCATCGACCCCCTCGGGATCGGCGATGGTTTTGCCTAGCATCTGAAACCCGCCGCACAAGCCCAGTACATGACCGCCCCGACGGACATGGGCATAGAGGTCGATATCCCAGCCTTGCGCCCGAAAAAACGCAAGATCACCGATTGTGGATTTGCTGCCTGGCAGCAGCACAAGATCGGCGTCGCCGGGCAGGGGGCGTCCAGGGGGTATGATTTCAACCGTGACACCCGGTTCGGCTGACAGCGGATCAAGGTCATCGAAATTGGCCATCCTCTCCAGCTGCGGCACGACCACCTTGCAGGTGCCGCCGCTGTGTGAGCGGATGTCCATCATATCCTCGGCAGGCAAGCGCCACGCGTCGTTGAACCACGGCACGACGCCCAGACAGGGCCAGCCCGTGCGCGCAGCAATGTCATCACGCCCCTCGTCGAACAGGCTTACATCGCCCCTGAACCGATTGATTGCAAAGCCCCTGATCATCGCGAGATCACCGGCGTCCAGAACCGCCTGCGTACCCACGATTTGCGCAATAACGCCACCGTGATGAATGTCGCCAACCAGAACCACGGGCACATCGGCGACGCAGGCAAAGCCCATATTGGCGATGTCGCCCTTGCGCAGGTTGGTCTCAGCCGGGCTGCCCGCACCTTCGACCAGAACCAGATCGGCATCGCCGCATAGCCGGTCAAAGCTTTCAAGCGCAGCGCCCAGCAATTTGGATTTGTCTTTGCGGTAGTCACCGGCCTTCATTGTCCCTTTCCGCTGACCCTGAACGATGATTTGGGCACCGGTGTCGGTCTCGGGCTTCAAAAGGATCGGGTTCATATCCGTATGCGTCGGGCGCATCGCGGCACGTGCCTGCAAAGCTTGCGCGCGCCCAATCTCACCCCCGTCTTCGGTTACGGCGGCGTGGTTTGACATATTCTGGGGTTTAAACGGTGCAACCCGGAGCCCACGCCGGGTGTACGCCCGCGCCAACCCGGCCACCAGAACCGATTTCCCGACATTACTGCCGGTTCCCTGAATCATGATGGCACGAACCATGGTCGTCTCCTGTGCGTTGGGCGCAGATGACCTGATTTGATGTCAAAGGGAAAGCCCCGGGTACCAGGTTTTTAGCAGTGGTATTGCACATTCAGGATTGCAAAAGAAAAACGCGCCCCAATGAGCGGGGGCGCGTTTTTTCATTCAAAAGTCGCCTTGGTTCAGGCAGCCTCAGCCTGCTGAGCGGCATTGCGACGTTCGCTTTCTTCACGCGACAGCGCGACCGAGGTGCGCACACCACGACCGACGAACTCCATCAATCCGCTTACAACCCGTTCATTCGGGTCGATACCCGCGCAGGAAAGCACCTCGCGCCCATCGCGCGAGCGTGCCCAGCGGGCAATTTGTTCCGGTCCATTGCCGTATTTCTTGTCGTCAGCAATGGCGTCATCGAGTGCAGCCAACACCACGGCTGCAAAAAGTTTACGAGCACGATTGCCTTGCTCATTGTTAAAGGCAGTGCCGTCAACGAAATCTTTCATCTCGTTTTCCTTGTTGTTCTTGCTCTTGCGTTTTCGGCGTGACGGTCCTTATGACCTATTAGGTGCGATTCGGATACATCTAAAATGCATAGTTGCGTTGCGTCATTTGCATAGCTCGCTGCCCTTGCAGCGCCAAATCTGGTTCTCTTGCCACGAATTATCCCGCCAGATATAGGGACGGGAACTGACGCATCAACCGTTTGTAAAGGATTTATGTCATGCCCAAGATAAATGGGAACGAAATTCGACCCGGCAATGTGCTTGAGCATAACGACGGGCTATGGGCCGCTGTGAAGGTTGACCATGTAAAGCCCGGTAAAGGCGGTGCTTTTGCGCAGGTTGAGCTGCGCAACTTGCGAAATGGTTCAAAGCTGAACGAACGGTTTCGCTCGGCCGATAAGGTTGAACGTGTGCGTCTTGAACAGAAGGATCAGCAGTTCCTTTACGAATCCGACGGGATGCTGGTGTTCATGGATTCCGAAACCTATGAACAGATCGAACTGCCTGCCGAATTGCTGGGTGAGCGTCGCCCGTTTCTGCAGGATGGCATGACCATCGTGGTTGAGTTCTATGAAAGTGAGGCGCTGAACGCGACGTTGCCTCAAAAAGTCACCTGCAAAATTGTTGAGACTGAGCCGGTGGTCAAAGGGCAGACGGCTGCGAACTCGTTCAAGCCTGCGATCCTGGACAATGGGGTTAAGGTCATGGTGCCGCCGTTCATCGGCCAGGACGAAACGATTGTCGTGAATACCGAAACCATGGAATACTCGGAACGTGCGTAATCCCGCGTTTGCCGAAAGGTGAAAAGACCGCGAAAGGTGAAAAGACCGCGCAGGCCAGGGGCGCGCGGTCTTTTATTTTGCTTGCTTGGGAAGCCGATAACGTTCAGGGTTCGGGCCGAACAGTTCCAGCATCAATTCATATTTGATACGGTTAGCGCTGACCTGCCGGTAAAAGGCGATCAGAAAACCGGTGGGTCCCTGAATACGGCTAAGGCCACTGGTGGCGGCGACTACGGTCCCGACGTCTGTTTTACCCTGCAAAACCAGATACCCACCCAGCATCAGGACGCCGACAGTGGCTGCTCCGTTTATGACGCTCAGCAGGAATTTCGCCGATAGTTTCCACAGGAACATGCGGCGGCGGGTTTCGTAGATTTCGTCAAACCGGGCATCAATGTCGCGGGCTACTGTATCGATGTCCTCGACCGTCAGCTTGTCAGTGGCACTGCGCAGAATTCGGACACGATCGGCGACGAAAACGTTCACTTTACGTTGCGATATCAATACGATGACGATCTGGGGTATTATCATGGACAAGGCAATCAGACCAAGCCACGGCTGCGTGGATGAGATATAGCCGATAACACTGATAAGCGTTCCGATTTGCACCACCGGGTCCGAAAAAGCTCCGCCTGCGAACTTTCCCAGCTCTTCCGCCTCGGCCGAGATGGCAGTGGTCATGGTGCCCTTTTTCACCGAGCCTTCCGTGTCCTCCACGTCTGATGCACGAGCAAGCAGGCGTTGCCGGATCAGGCGGATCATATCTTCGCCAAGTGTGCCCGCCCGAAAACCCAACAGCCATTTCAAGGCAAGGCTCAGCAGGATGACCGACATCATACCTGCGGCAAGATAGGTCAGACGTTCGGTTTCGATACTGTCCGATGTCAGGTGGTTGATGATATCGCGCTGAAACTCCAACGGTACGGCCGCCAGCCCCGCGATGGCAATCGACAGGACAATAAGAACAATCTGCCGCCCGGCGCTGGCCCGCCAGATTGCCTGATACAACTTTAACATATGCGCATCCGTTCAGTGAACTTAACGCAGTTTGTCAGTGTCGCGGGTCCGGTTCAAACGGTGCTTTGATTGGCCACGCGCAAGTCGTGCCGGATTGGCAACATATCAGCGGTCAAATGTGACTGTGGCGTCTGCGGCCTGCATCTCTCCGTTCGCGCGATCAAAGCGCAAATAGGCGATTCCGCGGCCGTTCGATTGGGTGAACAGCTTACCAGCCGGTTTGCCGCCAGATGTGATCTCGGTCCCTACCGGAGCAGAGCCGTCGACCCTGACGACGCTCAAACCTTTTCGTAGCTCGGTCTTGTGCTTCATGCGCGCGGTGACTTCCTGCCCGACGTAGCACCCCTTTTTAAAATCGACACCTTTCAGATCTTCGAACCGCGATTCAAGGATATAGCTGTCGGCGGTCAGTTCGATCGCGGTTTCAGGGATGCAGTGCCGCACACGGATGGCGTCCCAATCTGTGCCGTCGTCGCTTTCGGCCTGGTCCGTGTAAGCCCGCCAGCCCATATCCGGGTGGCGCGGATCAGGCAGAGCTTCTGCGGGCGGGGCACCAGTCCCGCGTTGCAGATTCAGACCGCTGTCTTTAATGCTGACATCGGCGCGCAGCTTGTACATGGTTAACCGTTTGACGAAGTCGTCAGCAATGGTATCGGCCACATCCAGCAGCACCGTGTCGCCATCGCGTTTAAGGAAGAAATCCGCCAGATACTTGCCCTGAGGGGTCAGCAAAGCCGCATAAACCAAGCCGTTTTCCAGACCGGCAATGTCATTTGTGACCAGACCCTGAAGAAAGCTGTCAGTGTCCGACCCGCTCAGGCGTAGAATGCGACGATTGGGCATTGGGTGGTCCTCGTGTTTTTCCTTGGCCTCGTGATATATGAGTTCGCGCCGCCATGACCAGAGGGTATCAACCGTGCCAGCACCGATCAGCATTGTAATTCCAACTTTGAATGCGGCTGACAGCTTGCCGGATACTCTGTCAGCCGTGACCGAGGGTTTACACGCAGGGCTGATCCGAGAACTGATCGTAACCGACGGTGGATCGACCGATCTGACACTTGAAATTGCAAATGCGGCGGGCGCCAGGATCGTCACCGGCGCGACCTCACGCGGGGGGCAGTTGCGGCGGGGCTGCGCCGAGGCCTCAGGTGACTGGATGTTGATCTTGCATGCTGATACGCAGTTGCAACAGGGGTGGAGCGCCGCAGTCAGCGCACATTTACCCTCGGGCAAACCCGCCGCTTTTCGCCTTGCTTTTCAGGCAAAGGGTTTCATGCCACGCTGGGTTGCGGCGTGGGCCAATTTGCGCAGCCGAATGTTTGGCCTGCCTTACGGTGATCAGGGATTGCTGGTGCCGCGTCGATTGTATGAAACCGTCGGAGGTTATCCGGATCAGCCGTTGATGGAGGATGTCGCGCTGGTGCGGGTCTTGCCCGGAATAACCTTGCTGAGCCCCCACGCGGTCACGAGTGCGGACCGCTATGCACGGGCGGGCTGGCTGCGTCGGGGCGCGCGGAATCTTTGGACTCTGACGCGGTATTTTCTTGGGGCTGATCCGAATAAGCTTGCGCAGGCGTATCGGCGCTGAAAACTGTGCGCAGTTCAACGATGGACTTGCCCAGACGGAAGGGCGCGGCAAAGCTGACCAGACATAGCGCAACGATCTGCAGCACCAGAATATGCGCATTGGCCTGCAGGTATTCCCATTCATCCTTCAGCTTGCCGACCTGTGCAATCAGGTCATCGTAGCTTTGGGCGAGGATCAGGTAATCCCCTGCAATTGCAGGCACTTTGCGGCGCATGTTGTCAATTGCGGCTTGGGTTTCGTCGTCGAGCGTGGTGAAAACCAGAAATTGATCAATGTCGAACGCATCAGCCTTTGCAGCCATGGTGCGCAGATCATCATGCTCTTTTTTTGCCTTGCGGCCGAACAGAAACTGTATGCCCTGAAGCGGGGCGACCTCGTTCGTCACGGCAATAAACAAGGGCAGATCGGCATTATTGGCGGTTGAGGCCGACAGGAACTCGACCTTGTCACATAATACGGCCATGTCCCGATCATAGGCCGGGTCGCAGAACCGCAAACGGAACCGGGCGGCGTCGCGGTCAAAGGCCAGCGTCGCGGCATAGGCCACGTCGATCTGCCTGTCCAGCCGTGAACTATCTGACGTGTACAGACCTGCCAAAACCGCAACCAGCGCACCAATCCCGCCCAGAACGACCCACACCAGGTCTGCCAGCTTCCATGTCCGATGCCCGGCTGGTTTGCGAAACAGAAAAGCAGTGCCCACTGTCCCGATCAGAAAGGACAGGAGCAGCAGCGGCAGTTGATTTTCGGTAACAAAGGTCATGCGCTCAAAGTGACGACCCACCGGCCCGGTGGCAACAGTCATCACATTCTATTGTATCACTTTGGAACTAAGGCCCAGAGCTTTGGCCGAACTTCCGGAACAGTTTTGTACGGTCAAACGCCTGTTCCAGCTCGTCCGTGCGCTCTTTCACCGAATCCCACAGGCGTTCCTGAACTTCGGCAATCACGCATTCCATCAGCATCAGGATGGCAGACATCGAGTCCCACGCAGAAGGCACAGCGATCCGTGCCGCAAAAGTATGCTCGGCCAACCTGTGAATGGGGGAACGCCACTGGTCGGTGAACAGAACGATCTTGGCCTGACGCTCTTGGCACAATTGCCCGATCAACATTGTCGAATTCTCATAGCGCCGCACATCCAGCGCGATCAACACGTCATCTTTGCGCACGTCCAGCAGGTCATGCGTCCAAGAGGCTGCAAAGGGCAGCATTCTCACGTCGGGGCGTATCATTTGCAGGTGCAGGTACAGGTATTGCGCCAACGCCCCGGTAATACGGCCCCCGGTGATAAAGATGCGCCGCTTGGGGTCGCTGAGCAGATTGCAGAAACTGTCGAACTCTGCCGGGTCGACCTCATCAATCGTACGTTTTTGATTGGCCAGCGCCTGCTGGGAATAGCGGTTCAGGATGTGTTCCTCGGGCAGGTCGTTCTGCCAGACGTTCCGCTTTGCAGCAGGTCCCGAGATCATCTCTTTCACTTCACCGCGCAGGGCGGCTTGGAACTGCGGATAGCCATCGAACCCGGTCTTTTGCAGCATACGTGCGACGGTCGTTGTGGAAACCGACGCCGAACTGGCCAGCTCGGTGATGCTGCCCAGACCAGCCATGGGATAGTCGTCCAGCAGCACACTTATCAGTTGCCTTTCGGATGGGGTCATTTCATCCCGATGGGCCAGCAGCCTGTCCGTTACCCGCACCCTGGGTCCTCCTGCTTAGGTTTTAATCGCGCATGTTAAAAATTTTTCAGCACGACAAGGTGTGATTGAATTTGTACAGGAAAAATATTGACAGGGGAATGCGTCGTGTGGAATTTTTTCCGCAGACTTCTTTCATGGAATCGCAGGACGGCACATTGGACTTTGGAACGGTTGTTCACACGGACAGGGCGGACGGCACAGCTTTGGTGCTGCTGGTGTGCGAACACGCGTCCAACCGCATCCCTGAATACCTGGGTGATATGGGATTGGCGTCCGAAACGCTGAGCAGTCACATTGCCTGGGACCCGGGTGCGTTGGGTGTTGCGCAGCATATGTCGGAACTGTTGCAAGCGCCCTTGGTCCATGGTGGAGTTTCGCGACTTGTTTATGACTGCAACCGCCCGCCCGAGGCCGCAGGCGCGATGCCGGTCAAAAGCGAACACTACGACATTCCCGCCAACATCGCGATGACACCGGATGAGCGGCAAGCCCGCATCAAGAACATCTACATCCCGTTTTCGACTGCAGTGTCAGACCAGATCAAGAAACACCGTCCCTCGCTAAAGCTGATGGTAACTGTGCACAGCTTTACCCCGGTTTATCATGGCCGCAAAAGAGAGGTAGAGCTGGGCATCCTGCATGGGCGCGACGACCGGTTTGCAATGGCGATGATGGCAACGGTGCCTGATGATCTGCCACATGTAACGCGTTTAAATGAACCCTATTCGGCCGCGGACGGGGTGGCGCACACATTGGATGCGCAGGCTCTGCCGAACGGGTTGGCGAATGTGATGATCGAGGTTCGGAATGATTTGATCCGCACGCCGGACCAGCAACGCGTGATGGCCGAGCGTCTTGTGTCGTGGATCACCCAAACGCTGGCAGGGTTCCAAGACAGGGGAGCGGCATGATCGGGGCGATGGCGGCATATGTGCGCGTCGTCGACGCGGTAAACTATCGGATCGGTCGCGTGATGATGTGGGGCCTGTTCGCGTTGATGGGAATCCTGCTTTGGTCCTCGATCTCGAAGACCTTCTTCCTGCCTTCGCTTTGGACGCTTGAAGTGGCGCAGTTCGCGATGGTGACCTATTACATCGTGGGCGGGCCATATTCGATCCAGATGGGGTCGAACGTAAGGATGGACCTGTTTTATCATAACTGGAGCCCACGCAAGAAAGCGTGGTTCGATGCTTTCACGGTTCTTCTGTTGATCCTGTATCTGGGCGTTCTTCTATACGGCGGGTTGGGCTCAACTGCGTATAGTCTTGGCTATTGGGGGGATCAGCCGCTTTCGTACTTCTTAGGCCTATTGTCGGGCAGTGAAGAGATCGGACGGCTTGAGCGATCCTCGACCGCATGGCGCCCCTATATCTGGCCGATCAAAGCCATCATGGTGTTCGGCTTTTTCCTGATGCTGCTGCAGGCGATATCGGAATTTTTCAAAGACATAGCCCGGCTCAACGGGCAGGAGATCGGGGTGCAGCGGGCATGAGCCAGGAATTTATTGCCATCTTCATGTTCGCCTTGATGATGCTGATGCTGTTCACAGGGCAGCGTGTGTTTGGTGCCATAGGTGCGGTTGCGACGATCGCTGCATTGGCGCTGTGGGGAACCGGGGGTCAGGACATCACGTTTTCCGCGGCGATGAAATTGATGAAGTGGTATCCACTGCTGACACTGCCGATGTTTATTTTCATGGGCTATGTGCTGTCGGAAAGCCGTTTGGCCGATGACCTGTATCGAATGTTCCATGTCTGGATGGGGCCAGTAAATGGCGGGCTGGCGATTGGAACCATTGGCCTGATGGTTCTGGTGTCGGCCATGAACGGTCTGAGTGTCGCTGGTATGGCCATTGGTGCAACCATCGCGTTGCCCGAGCTGTTGCGGCGCGGCTATGACAAGACGATGGTGACCGGAGTCATTCAGGCCGGGTCAAGCCTTGGTATCCTCGTGCCGCCCTCGGTCGTGCTGGTGCTTTACGCCATGATCGCGCGGCAGCCGGTCGGGCAACTTTGGCTGGCCGGTATCTTGCCGGGCTTGCTGATGGCGGGTCTGTTTATCGTGTATATCTGGCTGCGCTGTCGCATTCAGCCACAGCTTGGCCCTGCGATGGAAGACGCGCATGAGGTGCCGTGGTCCGAAAAAATCCGGCTGCTGGGGGCAGGGGCACTGCCGCTGATCATCTTCGCCGCGATGATGGTGCCGTTTGTAAATGGCTGGACCTCGCTGGTCGAAAGCTCGGCCATCGGCGCGCTGACCGCTTTGGTCGTGTCAGTCATCAAACGCCGGATGACATGGAAAATCTTTGAAGACTGCACCAAGCAGACGCTCGCAATCTCTTGCATGTTTATGTGGATCATCTTGGCGGCACTGGGTTTCGGGGCGGTGTTCGACGGGCTGGGTGCAGTCAAGGCTATCGAGAATCTGTTCACCGAACAGCTTGGTTTGTCGCCGTGGATGATCCTGATCCTGATGCAGCTGAGCTTTATCGTCATGGGTACGTTTCTGGACGACACGGCCATGTTGGTTATTGTGGCCCCGCTTTACGTACCGCTGGTAGGCGCGCTGGGGTTTGATCTGATCTGGTACGGGGTGCTTTATACGATCACCACTCAGATTGCCTATATGACGCCGCCGTTTGGCTATAACCTGTTTCTCATGCGCGCAATGGCACCGCCCGAGATCGGGTTGAGAGACATTTACCGCTCGATCGTTCCGTTTGTCGGAGTGATGGTTCTCGCCTTGATAATAATAATGGTATTTCCGGATATTGCCCTTTGGCTGCCCGGTTATGTCTATGGAAACTAACAAGAATGCCCGGTGAATGGGCACAGGTAACTTCAACAGAGAGGAAATTGACATGACTACAAGACGTAAGTTTCTAAAGACTGCCGGTGTTGGCGTCGCCGCTGCGCCTTTGGCCACGCCCGCGCTGGCCCAGAACACGATCACATGGCGGATGCAGACCTATGCTGGTCCGGCGCTGGCTGAGCATGTGATCGACCCGGCGATCAAGATGTTCAACCAGATCGCCGGCGACCGGATGCAGATCGAGCTGTTCTATGCCGACCAGCTTGTTCCCACGGGCGAGCTGTTCCGCGCCATGCAGAAGGGAACTATCGACGCGGTTCAATCGGACGATGACTCGATGGCGTCGCCCACCGAAGTTACCGTTTTCGGCGGGTATTTTCCGTTTGCATCCCGCTATTCTCTGGATGTTCCGGTGTTGTTCAACCAGTACGGCCTGAACGAGATCTGGGACGAAGAATACTCAAAGGTCGGTGTAAAACACATCAGTGCCGGGGCGTGGGATCCGTGCCACTTTGCCACCAAGGACCCGATCAACAGCCTCGCGGATCTACAGGGCAAGCGCGTCTTTACCTTCCCGACTGCGGGCCGGTTCCTGTCTCAGTTCGGCGTGGTGCCTGTTACGTTGCCGTGGGAAGATATCGAAGTCGCCGTGCAGACCGGCGAGTTGGACGGCATCGCATGGTCGGGCATCACCGAAGACTACACCGTCGGTTGGGCCGATGTGACCAACTATTTCCTGACCAACAACATCTCGGGTGCTTGGGCAGGGTCGTTCTTTGCCAACATGGACCGCTGGAATGAACTGCCGGAAGACTTGCAGACGCTGTTCCGCGTCTGCACCGACCAGTCGCATTACTACCGCCAGTGGTGGTATTGGGGCGGCGAGGCATCGCTGCGAGTGAATGGCGATAAGATGCAGCTGACCTCGATCCCGGACGAGGAATGGGCACAGGTCGAAGCCGCCGCCGTGGAGTTCTGGGATGAAATCGCAGCCGAATCTGAGACGAAGGCGAAGGTTGTCGAGATCATCAAGAAGTACAACGCCGATATGCAGAAAGCTGGACGCCCCTACCGTTACGGTTAAGGGGTCGCCAATTCGACCCGCCCCGGTTTCGGGGCGGGTCAAACGGAACACAGGGCCGATGATCAGGCATCGGCAAGGATAAGGGTGGCACATGCTCACGTTTGAACATCTCAAGACGCAGGTATCTGATGGGTCCGTGGACACGGTTCTGGTGTGTATGGTGGATATGCAGGGTCGCTTGATGGGCAAGCGGTTTCATGCGGGTCATTTCGTGGCTGGCGCGTGGGAGGAAACGCATTGCTGCAACTATCTGCTTGCCACCGATCTTGAGATGGCGACGCCTGATGGCTATGCCTCGACCAGCTGGGAACGTGGTTATGGCGACTATGTCATGAAGCCTGACCTGGATACGCTGCGCCCGGTGCCTTGGCTGGACGGTACGGTGATGGTGATGTGCGATGTGCTGGATCATCACACGCACGAAGAAGTGCCGCACGCGCCCCGGTCGATCCTGAAAAAGCAGGTCAACCGTCTGAAGGCGATGGGCTATGACGCGATGTGCGCGACCGAACTGGAATTCTTCCTGTTCGAGAAAAGCTTTGACCAGATCCGCAAGGAAGGGTTCCGCGATCTTGAGCCGATCTCGGGCTACAACGAAGACTATCACATCCTTCAGACCACCAAGGAAGAACACGTAATGCGCCCGATCCGCAACCATCTGTGGAACGCGGGCATTCCGGTCGAGAACTCCAAGGGCGAAGCTGAGACCGGGCAGGAAGAACTGAACATCAAATACGCGCCCGCGATGGAGACCGCCGAGTATCACTCGATCGCCAAGAACGCGGTGAAAGAGATCGCATGGCAACATGGTCACGCGGCCACCTTCCTACCGAAATGGCATCATGACAAGGTCGGCAGTTCCAGCCATGTGCACCAGTCGCTATGGGCCGACGGCAGGCCAGCATTTTTTGATGAGGCGGACGAATTGGGCATGTCGGCGCTGATGAAACACTATATGGCCGGCCTGCTGAAGTACGCTGCCGATTATACCTATTTCATGGCGCCCTACATCAACAGCTACAAACGGTTCATGAAGGGCACCTTTGCGCCGACACGGATCATCTGGTCGGTGGACAACCGCACGGCTGGGTTCCGCCTGTGCGGTGACGGGACCAAGGCCGTTCGTATCGAATGCCGTATTCCGGGCTCGGACATGAACCCCTATTTGGCGATGGCCGGGATGCTGGCCGCAGGGATTGCGGGCATCGAAGAAGAACTGGAGTTGCAACCCCCCACCACGGGGGACGTCTACCAAGGCGAAACCGGGCTTATCCCCGGCACCTTGCGCGCGGCGCGGGATGCGCTGCATGGCTCGGCCATGTTGCGGGCCGCCATGGGGGATGATGTTGTCGATCACTATACACGCGCTGCCGAGGTCGAGATCGAGGAATTTGAACGTGTCGTGACGGATTGGGAAGTTGCCCGCGGGTTTGAGCGGGCCTGAACTGGCGGAAGCGAGGGGCCAGCCCCTCGCGCTCCCCGGGATATTTTTGGCCAGATGAAGCAGGGGACCTGCTCTTTTTTAAGAATGGAGTGAACATGGTGCAGATGTTGAAATGCATCTCGCCGATCGATGGGTCGGTTTATGCCGAGCGGGAAACGCTTTCGCGCGCGGCGGCGTTTGAGGCAGCGCAGCGGGCGAGGGCGGCGCAGACAGGTTGGGCCGCACGGCCCCTGCAAGAGAGGATCAACCTCGTGATGGCAGGTGTGGCCGCTGTTGGTGCGATGAATGACGAGATCGTGCCCGAACTGGCCCATATGATGGGCCGTCCGGTGCGCTATGGCGGTGAGTTCGGCGGTTTCAACGAGCGCGCCAGCCATATGGCCCAGATCGCGCAGGAGTCGCTGGCGGATATCCCGGTGAGTGAGGATGAGACTTTCAAGCGCTATATTAAGCGTATCCCGCATGGCGTGGTTTTCGTGGTGGCGCCTTGGAACTATCCATATATGACGGCGATCAACACGGTTGTGCCTGCGCTGATCGCGGGCAACACGGTGATCCTGAAGCATGCAACGCAAACACTGTTGGTGGGTGAGCGTATGGCGCGGGCTTTCCACTCTGCGGGCGTGCCCGAGGACGTGTTCCAGAATGTGTTCCTGAGCCATGATGTGACCAACGATCTGATCGCGGGGAATGCGTTCGACTTTGTGAATTTCACCGGTTCAGTGGGCGGTGGTCAGGCGATGGAACGCGCGGCGGCGGGAACATTTACCGGCGTGGGTACCGAACTGGGTGGCAAGGACCCCGGCTATGTCATGGAGGATGCCGATCTGGATGCTGCGGTCGACACGCTGATCGACGGTGCCATGTTCAACTCGGGCCAGTGCTGCTGCGGGATCGAGCGGATTTACGTTCATGAGAGCCTTTATGACGATTTTGTCGCCAAGGCGGTTGAGATCGTGAAAGGGTACAAGCTGGGCAATCCGCTGGACCCTGAAACGACGATTGGCCCCATGGCCAATGTGCGCTTTGCCGACGAGGTGCGCGAGCAGATCGCCGAGGCGGTTGAAGCCGGGGCCATGCCCCATATCGATACCTTCCCTGAAGATGACGGCGGCGCGTATCTGACTCCCCAGATCCTGACCAATGTCACCCACGACATGCGGGTGATGCGGGATGAAAGCTTTGGCCCGGTTGTCGGCATCATGAAAGTATCCTCGGATGAGGAGGCGATTGCGCTGATGAATGACAGCGAGTTCGGGCTGACCGCCTCGCTCTGGACGCGCGATGTGGACCGCGCCGCGCGGGTGGGCGACGCTGTTGAGACTGGCACAGTGTTCATGAACCGCGCGGATTACCTTGATCCGGGACTGTGCTGGACAGGGTGCAAGAACACCGGACGCGGTGGTGGGTTGTCCGTGATCGGCTATCACAACCTGACCCGTCCCAAATCCTACCATCTGAAAAAGGTGACATCATGAGCCTTGTTGGAAACTGGTCCTACCCGACCGCGATCAAGTTCGGCGCTGGCCGGATCAAGGAATTGCCCGAGGCCTGCGCGACTGCTGGCATGAAGAAGCCCCTGCTGGTCACCGACAAGGGGCTGGCCGATCTGCCAATCACCACAGCCACGCTGGATATCATGGAGGCTGCCGGTCTTGGCCGTGGCCTGTTCAGCGACGTGGACCCGAACCCAAATGAGCAGAACCTCGCTGCCGGGGTTGCGGCTTATAACGCGGGCGGCCATGACGGTGTGATCGCCTTTGGCGGCGGCTCGGGTCTGGATCTGGGCAAGATGGTGGCCTTCATGGCCGGTCAGACACGGCCCGTCTGGGATTTCGAGGATATCGGCGATTGGTGGACGCGTGCCGATGCCGACGCCATCGCGCCGATCATCGCCGTGCCCACAACCGCCGGGACGGGATCTGAGGTGGGCCGCGCCAGCGTCATCACCAACTCTGAAACCCACGCCAAGAAGATCATCTTTCACCCCAAGGTCCTGCCGACCGTGGTGATCTGCGACCCCGAACTTACTGTGGGTATGCCTAAATTTATCACCGCCGGGACCGGCCTTGATGCGTTTGCGCACTGCGTTGAGGCGTATTCCAGCCCGCATTACCACCCAATGAGCCAGGGCATCGCGCTGGAAGGGATGCGGTTGGTCAAAGAATATCTGCCGCGCGCCTATGCCGATGGCACCGACATCGAAGCCCGTGCCCAGATGATGAGCGCGGCCGCCATGGGCGCCACCGCCTTCCAGAAAGGTCTTGGTGCGATCCACGCCATGAGCCATCCGGTCGGTGCGGTCTTCAACACCCATCACGGCACCACCAACGCGGTCTGCATGCCCGCTGTGCTGGAGTTCAACGCACCCGCCATCGCCGACAGGTTCGGCGCTGCAGCGGCCTATCTTGGCATTGACGGCGGGTTCGACGGCTTCCGGGCGTTTGTGCAGGACTTTAACGATGCTCTGGGCATTCCGCGCAAGCTGTCCGATCTGGGCGTGACCGAGGCTTCGATCCCCGAACTTGTCAAAGGCGCGATTATCGACCCGTCCTGTGGCGGCAACCCGATTGAGTTGACTGAAGAGAACCTGACCGCATTGTTCAAAGCCGCGTTGTGATCTTTTCACCAGTATGCCACTAAAAAACCGGTCCGTCTTGCGGGCCGGTTTTGCGCGAAAGGTTCACATGTGACCCCGTTTGTCATCGCCATAGTCCTGGCGGCAGCTCTGTTGCATGCTGTGTGGAACGCAATCGTTAAATCCGCAGCCGACCGGACGACGACATTGGGGCTGGTGGCGCTGGGTCACGTTATCGCCGGGGGTGCGATGGTTTTGGCGCTGCCGTTGCCGAGTGCAGAAAGCGTCCCCTACATCCTGATCTCGACCGTCGTCCATTTCGGGTACTACTACATGCTGGGCCAAGCCTATCAGCATGGCGACCTGAGTGTTGTATACCCCATTGCCCGTGGGATCGTGCCGGCGCTGGTGTCGCTTTGGGCAATGGCGTTGGTGGGCGAGGTGCTGCCGCTGCAAGCGTGGCTCGGAATTGCCCTCATCGCGGTGGGGATTCAGCTTAGCAACTGGAATGCGCTTCGATCAGGTGTCGGACGCTCGGCCCTTTTGTTCGCGCTGGGGACCGGGGTGTGTATTTCGATCTATTCCGTGTTTGACGGGATCGGGGTGCGGCTGTCGGGGAATACGCTCAGCTATTGGGCGTGGGGGGCGTTTCTGCACCTGTTTATTGCGGGCTTCGTGGGAATCCGCAGGCGCAAAGCACTGTCAGACCTTCCCCTGAAAGTCTGGGTGGTTGGCCTGTTGGGTGGTCTGGTATCGATGGCAGCGTATGGGCTGGTGCTCTATGCCAAGAACTTCGCGCCGTTGGGTGCTGTATCTGCGCTTCGCGAAACCTCGGTTATATTTGCCGCCCTGATCGGGTTCATCTTTCTGAACGAGGGCAACTGGATACGGCGTCTGGGCGCTGCGATCCTGATGGCCATTGGTGTGGCGCTGATCGGCTTGGCGGTTTAGCCGTGTAAGATGGCCATGCCGAACGCGCACCTGATCTCGCTAGTCAGGTCGCAGGAGAGGTCGTGTCACCCAACATATGCCGCGCAGATCGGCGGACTGGCTGAAAAGCAAACCGGGCTAAAGCGGTCAGTTGCTGGTCGAGAAGGTGCTTTGCGGTCGCCACTTCAACGTGCCGTCATCGTCGCGATGACAGCGCAGCAAACGCTCTTGCACCGTGCTGACCGTGCTGGTGACGGTGTTGTCGCCGACCATCAGAACGAAGGCGTCCTCGGAATAGGCCATGCCGTCGTAATAGCAGAACCGAGATTCGGCCCCGTCCGGAATAGGGGATGCGGTGCTGAGCATCTGCTGCGCGGGCGCTTGCGTGGCCAGCAGGGTCAGAGCCAGTGCCAGAGTTGGTGTCTTCATGTCGTCCTCCCGTTCGAAAATCTGTTCGTGTTCAAATTGGGTCTTGAACGCTCGAGAACCTCAAATGTCGTTCTTGGATGACGGGTTGAGGGTAACTGTGAACGGGATCAACGGGTTAGGCAAGGGGGGTGTTTATTCGCCGGTTGTGGGGGGGGGCGCGGAAAATCCATCCAATGCATGATGCAAGGCATCATGTACGCACCCAACTAGCCCCCCGGGGCAGGCGTGTTCCTCACCCACCCTCGGATTGGGCGCTAGGATTCCAAATGGGTAGAACCCGTGTATACGCCCATATGGATCGCGTTGGTTTTTCGGTCCGATTACCGCGAGTACCAATCATGCATTTGTCTGCTTGCCCGCTTCTTGCGCGCGTGTCAATAACCTCAAAAAGTATCGAAGAGGCCCGTAAGTGACCGAATATTCTGCGAAAGAAACCCGGCGCAACACTATTGAAGTCTTGGGAGAGTGTTTCGGAAATCTCTTCGAAGACGTCAAGACCGATCTTTTCTCTCTAAGACTAAGTTGGCGCGTCTATACTTCGCTTTTCGGAACAGGCCGAGAGAGAGTGGATCTCCTAAACGAAGTCTCGGGTACCACCTCATATCTCATTGAAAGGTCAATGTTTGAAAGCGCAATGCTCTCAGTCTGCAGGTTAACTGACCCACCGAGCGCGATGCGCGGTAAGTCGGTGAATATTACTGTACAGCGCGTCCCTGAGTTCGTCTCCTCTCACCCAAAAGCGGCGGAGATTTCAAGCATTGTCGAAAAGGCAACTGAAGCTGCTGAGTTTGCGAGGAGCTGGAGAAACAAAAGGTTAGCGCATTCTGACGAGGACGTTCGGCGGGGCAAAGCTCAGCTTGAGTTGGCTTCGCGGCAGAGGATGGAGGCCGCAATTGACGCCATTGCTAGTGTTGTACGCTGGGTCGGCGTGGAAGTTTTGGATACAACAATAATAACGCATCCAATTTCGAATTTTTCAGACGATGAAGTGGCGTTTCTCAAAGTTCTCTACTTAGGGAAACTGGAACAGAAATCCCGCGAGGAGCAAGCGCACCTAGCTGTCCGATCCAGACGAATTGAGGACGCAGAACGGCTTTTGCGTGATGATCTTCCCAGCTGGTTGACTTACCGGCGACCTGATCCAACGGAATAATCAAACATCCAACTCCTCCACGAACCGCGCGTTCTCCTGAATGTATTGGAACCGCAGTTCGGGTTTTTTGCCCATCAGGCGCTCGACAAGGTCGCCGGTTTCGCCGGGTTCGTCCTCGTCGATTGTGACTCGGATCAGTTTGCGGGAGGCCGGGTCCATTGTGGTCTCTTTCAGGTCCTTGGCGTCCATCTCACCCAGACCCTTGAAGCGCGAGACGTCGATCTTGCCCTTGCCGCCCAGACCTTTCTCAAGCCACTCATCGCGCTCGGCCTCGTCCAGACAATAGACGCGCTTGGCGCCTTGGGTCAGGCGATACAGAGGCGGGCAGGCGAGGTACAGGTGGCCCGCGTCGATCATCGGCCGCATCTGGGTAAAGAAGAACGTCATCAGCAGCGAGGCGATATGCGCCCCGTCCACATCCGCGTCGGTCATGATGATGACCTTGTCATAGCGCAGGTCGTCGACGTTGAACTTGGTGCCAAGCCCTACACCCAGCGCCTGCGTCAGGTCGTTGATCTCGGCATTGGTGCCCAGTTTCGAACTGGCCGCGCCCAACACGTTCAGGATCTTGCCGCGCAGGGGCAGCAGGGCCTGCGTCTTGCGGTCGCGGCCCATTTTCGCGGACCCGCCCGCCGAGTCGCCCTCGACAATGAATAATTCTGTACCGTCGCGTGTTGAACTGGAGCAATCCACCAGCTTGCCCGGCAGGCGCAGCTTTTTGGTGGCCGATTTGCGGGCGGTTTCCTTTTCCTGACGGCGGCGCAGGCGTTCCTCGGCCCGCAGGATCAGGAAATCGAGGATCGCACCGGCGGATTTTGTATCAGCGGCCAGCCAATTGTCGAAATGGTCACGGACCGAGTTTTCGACCAACCGCTGCGCCTCGACCGTGGCCAGCCGGTCCTTGGTCTGACCCACGAATTCCGGCTCGCGGATAAAACATGACACCAGCGCGCAGCCGCCGGTGATCAGGTCATCACGGGTGATCTGCGCGGCCTTTTTGTTGTTGATCAGCTCACCATAGGCCTTGATTCCCTTGAGGATCGCAGCCCAGAAGCCCGCTACATGGGTCCCGCCTTCGGGCGTAGGGACCGTGTTACAGTAAGACTGAATGAACCCGTCGCGCGAGGGCGTCCAGTTGATCGCCCATTCAACCTTGCCGGGGGTTCTGAACTTTTCCTGAAAGTCCACGGTGCCGGCAAAGGGCTGCTCGGCATAGGTGGACGAACCGTTCATCGTTTCCTTGAGGTAGTCGGACAGACCACCGGGGAAGTGAAAGCTGGCTTCAGTCGGGGTTTCGCCGTCGTCGATGGCGGATTTCCAGCGGATTTCGACGCCCGAGAACAGGTAGGCTTTCGAGCGGATGGATTTAAACAGGCGAGCCGGTTTGAAGCGGTGATGGCCGAAGATGTCCTCATCCGCGTGAAAAGTGACAGTAGTACCGCGCCGGTTCGGGGCCGCGCCGACTTTTTCCACTGGGCCAAGTGGGATACCGCGCGAAAAGCGTTGTTCGAACAGCGTTTTGTCCCGCGCCACCTGCACAACCATGGAATCCGACAGCGCGTTCACGACCGAGGCACCCACGCCATGCAGACCACCCGAAGTCTGGTAGGCCTTGCCCGAAAACTTGCCGCCTGCGTGAAGGGTGCACAGGATCACCTCCAGCGCGGATTTGTCGGGAAACTTCGGATGCGGGTCGATCGGGATACCGCGCCCGTTGTCACGCACCGTCAGGGCGTAATCGGCGTGCAGTTCAACCTCGATCCGGTTGGCATGACCGGCGACCGCTTCGTCCATCGAGTTGTCTAAGATCTCTGCCACCATGTGGTGCAAGGCGCGTTCATCCGTGCCACCGATATACATGCCGGGGCGTTTGCGAACCGGTTCAAGACCTTCGAGCACCTCGATAGAAGAGGCGTCGTAGGTAGAGGTCGCGCTGGGCGTCAACAGATCGTCGGGCATGGTGCTGCTCTTGTTTTTGGGTTGTCTCCCATTATGGCAGGTGATGTGGTCCGGGGGAAGAGGGGCCCGAGGTGTTGTGTGAAACAAAGCGCATTGGATGGCTTGCAATTCCCGTTTCAGCGCGGTCATCTGCCGCGTGCAATTGAAGGAGCAGGCGATGAGCTGGATCAAGACCATTCCGTTTCAGGACGCGACGGGCAAGCTAAGGAAGCTGTATGAGCGGGTCACGGGGCCAGACAACAACGTGGATAACATCATGATGGCGCATTCGCTGCGACCTCATTCGATGGAAGGGCATATGGCGCTGTACAAGAACGTCCTGCACCATTCAGCCAACAAGGTGCCAAAATGGTTTCTCGAGGTGTTGGGTGTTTGGGTCAGTTCCCTGAACCAATGCGCCTATTGCGTTGAGCATCATTTCAGCGGCTTGCAGCGACTTTTGGGTGACGCGGCGCGCGGGGATGCCATACGAGCCGCGATCGAGGCGCAACGGACGGAAGAAGCCCCCCTGGATGCTGCGCAGGTTGCGGCGATGAGATATGCGCGCAAACTGACCGAAGCGCCGGCGGACATTTCGGAAGCGGATTTGATCGCATTGCGCGAGGCCGGTTGGGATGACGGTGAAATCCTGGAGATCAACCAGGTCTGCGCGTATTTTTCTTACGCGAACCGCACGGTTATGGGATTGGGCTGTTCGACCAAGGGCGACGTTCTGGGGCTTTCGCCGAACAACTCGGACAACCCGGACGATTGGGGTCATCGGTGAGGTCGGGGGCGAGGGGCCAGCCCCTCGCGCTCCCCGGGATATTTGGGGCCAGATGAAGGGTCTGGTCAGCCATTTGAGATCCAGCTCAGGATGGCATCTGCGACGGCCTGTGGTTTCTGGTGGTGCAGCCAGTGGTCGGTGCTTGATATGTCGATTCGGGTCAGGTTGGGGGCGAAGACCTCAAGGCCTGCGGTTGCCTCAGGCAATAGGGCTTTGTCCTCTGGCCCCCATAGTAGCAGGTGCGGACAGCGCACCATAAGGCGCTCTGCCGGCAGGTCGGGTAGGTCAGTGCGCGGCACTCCGGGTTTCGCGACGACCAGAGGGGATGCGCGGTACCAGTTTAACATCGCCTCAAGCCGGCCTGGCCGGGCCCATTCGGTGCGGTACGCGCGCATCCGAGATTCTGATAGCCAATCGACGCCCATGCCGTGACGAAAGAAACCCTCAAGCTTGGCAAAGTTGTTTGACGAGAAACGCGCTGTCGCATCCGGTTTGCGAAACGCGTTGATGTATTGCGACGCCTCGGATTGCGCCCCTCCTGCGGCCATGGCCCGCTGAAACGGTACCGGATGGACACCGTTGGCGATGATCAGGCGGCTGACCAGATCAGGTCGGAACATGGCCAGCCCATAGGCAACCGATGCACCCCAGTCGTGACCAAGAACGGTAAGCGGTGTCTTAATGCGCTGGGCCAGAGTTGCCATGTCAGAAACAAGCTTTGACAGCGTGTAGTTCTCGGTACCTTTCGGACACCAGCTTTGCCCATAGCCGCGTTGATCCGGGGCAAGGCAATGAAACCGGTCGCACAGATACGGGGCCAAATCGCGCCACGCCTCGCCGTATTCGGGAAAGCCATGCAGCATCAGCAGGGGCGGCAAGTCGGGTTTTCCCCAACTGCGCAAATAGAAGGAGCGGCCGTTCAGGTCGATGAGTTGTGCATCCATGCTGATATCTCCCGCAGGTAGCCTCACTGTGTAGAAGCAATTGTCAACTTGACCCGCGTCAAAGCGCAGAATCGTGTCTTCTGCTAGGAGTTCGATCGGAAAACAAAAAAGGAAAAACTGAATGGACGCCGCGACACCAATCGAACATGCCGACCTGACTGTCGAAACTACCCCAGCACCCACGCCTGAGGCATCGCAGCCCAGCCCCGAGCGTATTCGGCAGGCATTCGAAAGCGGCAAATACCCTTATGGCCGCAAGATGGCACGCAGCAGCTATGAGGCGCAGAAAGCCCAATTGCAGGCCGAGCTGCTTAAGGTGCAGCTTTGGGCACAAGAGACGGGGCAGCGGTTCGTTCTGTTGTTTGAAGGGCGCGACGCTGCGGGCAAGGGCGGCACGATCAAACGGTTCATGGAGCATCTTAACCCCCGTCAGGCGCGAGTCGTTGCCTTGAACAAGCCCACGTGGGAGGAGAAGGGGCAGTGGTACTATCAGCGCTATATTCAAGAACTCCCCACCGTCGGTGAAATGGTCTTTTACGATCGCTCTTGGTATAATCGCGCAGGTGTTGAGCGCGTTATGGGCTTTTGCTCGCCCAATGAGTATCTGGAGTTCATGCGACAAACGCCTGAACTGGAGCGGATGTTGGTGAGATCTGGTATTCAGCTGTACAAATATTGGTTCTCGGTCACCAGGACGGAACAGCAGAGACGCTTCAAAAGCCGTGAGACTGACCCACTGAAACAGTGGAAACTGTCACCGATCGACAAGGCCAGCCTTGATAAGTGGGACGACTATACCGAGGCGAAAGAGGCGATGTTCTTTTACACCGACACCGCCGATGCGCCCTGGACAATCGTCAAGTCAAACGACAAGAAACGTGCCCGCCTGAACACGATGCGCCACTTCCTTTCGACGCTGGACTATCCTGACAAGGATCAAGACATTGTCGGGCAACCTGATCCGTTGATCGTCGGGCAGGCGCATCACGTCATTCACCGGTCCGAGCACATTCTGGGAAATACCCTCCACCCTGATGGGCGTTAACAAACGGCGTCACCTCATTGCGAGAATAGGCTGGTCTTGAAATTTCATTGATCGCCTCTTGTCCCGGCCTTTGGCCGGGCATAAGGCTGAGCCAATGAACAAGGTCATGACATATCGCGGACATTTCCGGGCCATAGCCGTGTTGGGTCTGCCGCTGATCGGCGGACACCTGGCGCAGTTCGCGATTGGACTGACCGATACGATCATGCTGGGTTGGTACGGGGTCGAGGCGCTGGCCGCCGTGACGTTGGCCAGCAGCTACTTCTTCGTGCTCTTCCTGTTCGGAGCCGGGTTTGGCTGGGCCGTGATGCCCATGGTCGCAACCGCAGCGGCCGAAGAGGATGAGACCAGCATCCGACGCTCAACCCGTATGGGGTTGTGGTTGTCGTTGATCTATGCGGCGCTGATGATGCCCCTTTTGTGGTGGTCCCACCCGATCCTGATAGCGTTGAAACAGGAACCGGAAGTTGCTGAAACCGCGTCGAAATACCTGCGGGTTGCAGGTTGGGGGCTGTTTCCCGCGCTGATCGTGATGGTGTTGAAATCCTATCTGGCCGCGTTGGAACGCACCCAGATCGTTTTATGGATCACCGTCACCGCTGCTGCGGTCAATGCGGTTGCGAATTATGCGCTGATCTTCGGCAACTGGGGTGCCCCGGAACTGGGTGTTATGGGGGCGGCTATCGCCTCGGTTCTGACGCAGGTCGTGTCCTTGGTTTTTGTTGTGATCTACGCCGTGCGCGTTTTGCCCGAGCACAACCTGTTCCAGCGTTTCTGGCGTCCGGATTGGGAGATGTTTGTAAGCGTTCTGCGCCTTGGTGTGCCAATTGGCCTGACCACGCTGGCCGAGGTCAGCTTGTTTGCGATGTCGGCCATCATGATGGGCTGGCTGGGGCAGGTGCCGCTTGCAGCGCATGGGATTGCACTGAACCTCGCCTCGGCCACATTCATGGTTCATCTGGGCCTGTCCAATGCGGCAACGATCCGGGCCGGGAACGCTCTGGGTCGGCGAGATCGTCCACATCTGGAAAAGGGTGCGATTGCAGTGACGGGGATGTCCTTGGTTATGTCCGTGCTGACGGTTATCCTGTTCCTGACCTGCGCCGAGCCGTTGATTTCATTGTTTATGGAGCCTGACGACCCGCTGCGGCCCCAGATTCTGGCCATTGGCACTGGCTTGTTGGCGATGGCCGCGTTGTTCCAGTTGGTGGATGGTGCACAGGTGATCGCGTTGGGTCTGCTGCGTGGCTTGCAGGACGCCAAGATTCCGATGGTGATGGCGGGGCTCAGCTATTGGGTTGTGGGGATACCCGCGTCTTACTATTTCGGATTCGTTCAGGGTATGGACGGAATCGGCGTGTGGCTGGGCTTAGTCCTTGGCCTCGCCTGTGCTGCGGTTCTGCTGATGGCTCGGTTCTGGCTCAGATCGGTTCGTATGATAGCTGTACCAGCGGAATGACGTTCTTTTAGCCCTTGCTCAAACGGTCTGCCTTTTTGCGCACCAGAACCGAACGCAGGTCGTGCATCGCCAGCAGCAACCGGTCGGTAACATCCTCAAGCTGCTCATCCGTCGCCTTGGACTGCGCCCATTGCGTCGTCAGGTTCAAATAGTCGACGGCGCGATGGATATCGTCGATATCACGCTGCGCCAACAGGGCTTTGCGCTCTTCCATCCAACGTGCAATTTCGGCCTGATCGGCTTCGCTGAGGGTGCGCTGGCCCTGCGGCTTTACCTCGCCGTTTCGGATGTTGATGACCGCGATCTGATCCATCTCGATCCGTCGCTGGCGGTTCTCAGTGTCGATCCTGAAAACGGCCGCGCCATTCTCGCGGATTCGAAAGTAGTATTCGGGCAGTTCGGCGGTCATCAAGGTCTCCGGGTCAGGTTAGCGATGCGCAGAAGCGCTGGATGCGGGTGCAGGCCTCGGTCAGAGCTTCGTCCGACGTTGCATAGCTGACCCGGAAATTCGGTGACAGGCCAAAGGCCGCACCGAATACAACAGCAACGTCCGCTTCTTCAAGCAGGGCAGTTACGAACGCTTCGTCCGAGTCGATCAACGTGCCCGCCGGGGTCGTTTTGCCGATCAGCCCGGCGATGGACGGGTAGACGTAGAACGCACCCTCAGGTGTCGGGCAAGTGATACCTTCGATCTTGTTCAACATGCCAACCACAAGATCGCGACGACGTTTGAACGTTTCATTGTTCGGGGCCAGAAAAGACTGTGTGCCATTCAGCGCCTCGATTGCGGCCCATTGACTGACTGAGCAGGGGTTTGACGTTGACTGCGACTGAACCTTGCGCATCGCAGCGATAATCTCGACCGGTCCAGCCGCATAGCCGATGCGCCAGCCGGTCATGGCATAGGCTTTGGACACACCGTTGCAGGTCAGCGTCCGGTCATAAAGGCTTGGTTCGACCTCTGCCGGAGTGCAGAATTCGAACCCGTCATAGGCCAGGTGTTCATACATATCGTCGGACATGATCCAGACATGCGGGTGGCGCTTTAGCACATCGGTCAGCGCCTTCAGTTCATCGCGGTTGTAGCCGGCACCGGTTGGGTTTGACGGAGAGTTGAAGATGAACCACTTGGTCTTTGGTGTGATCGCGGCCTCAAGCTGTTCGGCGGTCAGTTTGAAGCGGTTTTCCAGCGTCGTTTCCACGACGACCGGTGTTCCCCCGGCCAGCAGGACCATATCCGGGTAGCTGACCCAATAGGGGGCGGGAATGATGACCTCGTCACCTTCGTTCATCGAAGCGATAAGCGCGTTATACAGCGTCTGTTTGCCACCAGACCCGATCGAGACTTGTGCTGGCGTGTAATCCAATCCGTGATCACGCTTCATCTTGGCGCAGACGGCTTGTTTCAACTCGGGTATGCCATCAGGAGCGGTATATTTGGTTTTTCCCGCTGCGATGGCTGCAACGGCTGCGTCCTTGATGTTTTGCGGCGTGTCAAAATCCGGCTCACCTGCGCTCAGGCCAATAATGTCGCGCCCGGCTGCTTTTAATTCGGCGGCCTTGGCCGTTATCGCCATCGTGGGGGATGGTTTTACGCGTGACAGTGTCGCAGACAGGAAACTCATGGGTGGCCTCGATTTGTATGTTCAACCTGTCTGTCATAGGGTGCGCCAGAATGACGATCAAGCGATATGAAAAACTGGATTGGAGGCGCCGATGAATGACGAAAATGACTGGTTTGGACCAGAGGCGGCAACATTGGGTGACCGGCTGGCAGGTGCGCGCGAAGCGGCGGGTATGACACAATCTCAATTGGCGCGGCGTCTTGGGGTCAAAAAAGCGACGATTGCGGCCTGGGAAAACGATTTGTCCGAACCGCGCGCGAACCGTTTGTCGATGATTGCCGGAATGGTCAACGTCTCGATCATGTGGCTGTTGACTGGTGAGGGCGAGGGCATGGAAGCCCCGATCGAAGACGGCGAAGCCAATCTTGAACTGGGAAGTGCGGTGGCAGAGCTGCGTGCGATCCGCGGCGAGATGCGGGCCTGCGCTGAACGAACCGCCCGCCTTGAGAAAAAACTTCGCTTGATGCTGGAGCAAGGAAAGTGACCGAAACACGGGACGTCATGATCAAGCGCATGCAGATGCGTTCGATGCGCCGCGGGATCAAAGAGATGGACCTGATCCTATCTGCCTATGCAAAGCGCAATCTGGCGGCGATGGACGCGGCTGGTCTGGATTTGTATGACGCGCTGCTTCATGAAAACGATCAGGACCTGTATCAGTGGGTCACAGGGCAGGTTCCTTCACCCAAGGCCTATGCGGACCTGATTGCGGATATCGCTCAAACTTTTCAAAAATAAAAGAAATTCCAGTTTAACCGATTCTTGGGGAATTCGTTTCATGCTGCCTGAAACAGCGCGACTGAATCGGAGGGTCGGATGAGTATGGAAATGCAGGTCTCCGCGCCGGCAATCAAGGGTTTCATGACCAGCTATCTTGAGGCGCTTGCCTTGGTTGAGCGGCTGCACCGTTTGCTTTTGGACGTCATCAAGGATGAGTTTGAGCGTGTCGGCATACTAGAGATCAACGCGGTTCAGGCCCTTTTGCTATTTAATATCGGCGATCATGAGGTAACGGCTGGCGAACTGAAAAGCCGAGGGTATTACCAGGGCAGCAATGTTAGCTACAACCTCAAGAAACTGGTCGAGATGGGCTATATGCACCATCAACGTTGCGAAATCGACAGGCGCTCGGTCCGGGTTCGGCTGACACCGCGCGGCCGGGAAATCCGCGATATCGTATCTGACCTGTTTGCACGCCACGCCGAAGGGTTGCAGACCCGTGGAGTCTTAGGGCTGGAAGGTATCGACGACATCACGACATCTCTGCGCAGAGTGGAACGCTACTGGACCGACCAAATCCGGTACATCTACTGATCAGGGGCGTGCGTCGGACAAGACCAACCCTTTGAGTTCCCGCATCAGTTTCCGGGTCATGGCATCTTCGAAGGCATCGAACCCCAATGCGACCTCGACAAAGGCATTTGGGCCGAGAATGACCCAGGTATTATAGTAGGCAGAAAGCTCTCCGACCTGCACATAACGCTTGTCGCCGTGGCTTGGATCATCAGCGCCGATGACAAGACCATTGATGGTTACACCTGAGGATCGAAGCGTTTTCTTGGCGTCGCGCGGGTGGGTGCCAAGGTTGTGTTTGCCATCGCCAGAGAGGTCGAGCGTCCGCCTCCAGCACCCTGCCTGCTGTGACAGCAACTCGGCCCCGTACAGCATTGCTGCCCCAACAGCAGTCCCCTGTGGCGCGGTACTGCGCTGCGTGTTGGTCAGCACCAAAGCGATCTGTTCAAGGTCTGCTTCTGCTTGAATGGTTGTCCAGTCAAACAGCAAACGGTGATGACCGGGTTCGCTCCATTCAAAAACCGCCAGGCGTACGGGTGGGGCGGCTTCGGCCAGAATCAACTGAGTGACTTCGGGCCGTTGCAGTGCCGCTGCCAGACCGTCCACTTGCAGGCGGTACTCAGCATTGTCCACGGATCCGGATACATCCAGCCCCAACGCCAAAGCTTGACGGCATTCCGCAGCGGCTGACCCGGCAATCACACTTAGGAATGCCGCCAAGACCCGCATCATTTTGGCGCCACCTCTTGCAATGCGCCGATTTGCAAGCCGGTTAATTCGCGCTCCAATTTGCGTCGCATGGCACGTTCAAAATCTTCAAACCCCTGCGCAACTTCAAGAAAGGCACCCGGGCCGTACAGAACGTTGTTTTCGAAAAACGGGATCAGGTACAATTCGCCTTCAAAATCGGCGGCGTTGATGACCAGCCCGTTGACCACAGTGTTCTCGAAAGGGAAATGCCGATAGGCCGAAGCCGGCCCGTACCCGTCATTGTTTGACCCATCCCCGGATAGATCAATGGTCTGGAACAGGCAGGGGGGCGCTTGCTGCATCAAAGTTGCGCCAAAAGCCAGAGCATACCCCATTGCCGTGGCCGATCCACTGTCAGACCGAACCGATTGCTGCACGGTCGCCGCAGCCGCCGACAGATCGGCCTGAGTGCTGATCATTGTCCAGTTCAGGATAATGCGCTGGTTTGTGCGCCCGCTCCATTCATACACGGCCAAGGCTACGGGCATTGGGGAAGAAAAAAACGCCTCGGTTACCTCTGGGGCGACCAGAGCGGCGGCCAATCCCTGCCGTTGCAATGCGTCCTCTGTCGCGTCTACAGAGGTAGAGATATCCATGGCCAAGGCCAGGGCAAGGCGGCAGGTTTCAGCCCGAAGCGGGGCGGCCAAAGCAGCCAACCCCAGTGCTGTCAGCCACCGACTCACCAGTGGCCGGTGCTTTCCATGCTGGCCCAAGGCTCTGCGGGCTCTAGCGCATCCCCGTTTTGCAGCAGTTCGACCGAAATATTGTCGGGTGAGCGCACAAAGGCCATGCGACCGTCCCGCGGCGGGCGATTTATCACCACACCGTTGTCCTGAAGGTGCTGGCAGGTCTCATAGATATTGTCGACGCCGTAAGCGAGGTGACCGAAGTGACGGCTGTCACTGGGCAACGCGTCGTCCCCATCCCAGTTGTACGTCAGTTCGATCGGCCGGTCCTCTTGCCCCGGAGGTGCCATGAAGATCAGCGAGAATCGCCCTTGTTCACTGTCATAGCGGCGCGTTTCCTTCAGACCGAGGAGTTCGTAGAACGCTATCGACTTCTCCAGATCCTTCACGCGGACCATGGTGTGAAGATATCTCAGCCCCATAGTGGCTTCCTTTCTGTTCAGGTAATACAGGGCACCTTAGCGCGCGGACCAAGGGTGTCGAGGGGCAGCAGGGACACAATTTTGCGTTACAGGAAATGAGCGCACATATCGCGGTTCCGGTCGAAGAATTGCCGATATATAGTGGTCAGCGACTCATTGCTGGAAAGGAAATTTCATGCCGCTGTCTTCTGACCAACTGGCCGAGATCGAAGCGCAACGGGCGCAATCGCATCCCACACGCCGCGTTGTGGCTGCGGGTATGGAAGAGCACCTGTATACGGCGCATCAGGTGCTGGACCACGGATTTGTGCGTGTGATTGACTATATGGGCGATGACGCGGCGATCTGTCAGGCGGCACGGGTATCATACGGTAAGGGCACCAAATCCGTTCAGAATGACGAAGGCTTGATCCGCTATCTGATGCGTCATTGGCATTCGACCCCGTTCGAGATGTGTGAGGTCAAGCTACACGTCAAATTGCCCGTATTTGTTGCCCGGCAATGGATTCGCCACCGTACGGCGAATGTGAACGAATACTCTGCGCGCTACTCGATTTTGGATCGTGAGTTTTATATTCCGGCACCCGATCACGTGGCAGCACAATCCGAAGTCAACAATCAGGGCCGCGGCTCTGCTTTGGAAGGTGAAGAGGCGGCACGGGTTCTGGATATCCTCAAGGCGGATAGCGCGCGCTGCTATGATAATTACGAAGCAATGATCAGCCAGGATGGCCAACAGGGGCTGGCACGTGAACTGGCACGGATGAACCTGCCCGCCAATATCTACACACAGTGGTACTGGAAGGTTGACCTGCACAATCTTTTCCACTTCCTGCGTCTGCGGGCCGACCCGCACGCCCAATACGAAATCCGCGTCTACGCCGAGATTATGTGCAAGATCGTCGCCGACTGGGTGCCCTTCGCCTACAAAGCGTTTGAGGATTACCGTCTGGGCGCGGTCAATCTTTCGGCGCAAATGGTCGACTGCCTGCGCAGGATGCTGACGGGTGAGGCGGTGACACAGGAAAATTCGGGAATGACGGCGCGGGAATGGCGTGAGTTCGAGGCGGTTATTCGCAAGGCTTAATTTCGCATATCGTTTGTCTATACAAATCGTCGTAAAACCGTTACAAACGAGGTATGATCCGAACTGCCGCGATATGTATGGTCTGCCTGTGCCTGACGTTGGTACCGGCAGCATATGCAAAGTCTCCGATTGCCGAGGTGATTTGCGAGCCAACTTCTCGTATGCACGAAAAACTGACCCGCCATTTTCGCGCAAAACGTACAGCAACCGGCGTCCGCAGCCCTGAGCAAGTGATGGAGGTTTGGACAAGCAAATCAGGGGATTGGACGATGGTTATGACCTATGCCACCGGAACCTCATGTATCGTCGCGATGGGTCACGACTGGTACACTCATGCCGATGAAGACCCGGCACGAGGGTAAGGTGCTTTGACCTTTTGGGAAGCGGTCAACGGCCGTCAATTGGCCGTTGGCCTGTTTTGACCGCCCGCTCTATGCGGGGCTGTTTTACAACGGCTTCAAATCAGCTGCCATTTGGCGACCGTCACGTCCGTCTTGTAACTCGTACGAGACTTTCTGATTGTCAGCCAGCCCAGTCAGCCCAGACCGTTCAACGGCCGAGATGTGAACAAATACGTCCTTGCCGCCTTCATCAGGCGCAATAAAGCCGTAGCCTTTAGTGGTATTAAACCATTTCACGGTGCCAGTTGGCATTTCCCGTGTCTCCTTCTACTTGCACGTTGTCCCACAAAATTGGTGGGGGCAGTGATTGACGTCGCCGCAAATCATCGCCGTGCCGCACATGCGATACAGCCCGAAATGCGTATTTCGTCTTTTTCAACATTGCACGGTAAAGTAAAAAATCAAGAATTACCGACGTGCGCGTAGAAAAATGCTGAAAATTCAATCAAAAAAAGGAAGACTCAAGATATGCGCCTTTTTGGCCTGAAAACCTGTGATACCTGCCGTAAAGCATTGAAAACACTTCCGGATGCCAAGTTCTTCGACGTTCGCAGCGACGGCGTGCCTGGGAATGTGCTGCAACAGGCGCTGGATCGTTTCGGCGAGGCTTTGCTCAACACGCGCTCAACAACATGGCGCGGATTGGACGATGCTCAGCGCGCGCGGCCGCCGCTAGAGCTGCTGGCAGATCATCCAACCCTGATGAAGCGCCCGTTGATCGAGCGTGACGGAGAGCTTTTTCTGGGATGGTCGCCGCAGACACGGGCAGGTCTTGGCGTCGAGTAAATGGGTAACTATGTGAATTGTCGCAAGTAAGAGGGTAATGAATGCGCAACGCAGCTATGATTTTGGGCGTCATCGCCGGTCTGATCGGTATGATCGTTGGCTTTTTCGGTTATGGATACGTCGAACTGATCGACCGGTACGGAGAGATCGAGGGTTTTGCCGAGCAGGTCGACAACGCGCAGGTCATACAGATCGCTTCGATCATCGCGCCGTTAATGGCAATTGCCGGTGGTGCGATGGCCCATGCACGGGCGCTGGTTGGAGGCGTGTTGTTACTGATTTCAGCAGCCGGGATGTACTACGCGTTTGGCTTTAACGTGTTTACCATGTTCCCGGTTGCGTTCGCGGCCGTGGCGGGCCTCCTTGGGCTAGCCGCGGGTAAACCGGACCAGCCCAAGGCGCATTTTTAGATCACTTGATCTTCAGGATACGGTCCAGCGAAAGCGGACCGGCACCGTTGATAACGATCACCAGAAACAGGAACGACCAGATTGTACGATCGTCCAGCAAGGTTGTCGCATTGCTAAAGTAGCTACCCAGCGCAGCACCGTGGCCGGTGACGTCCACAATAGTCTGCACCCAGACAAATGCGAGCATACCCAGGGCTGCAAAACGCGACAGCAGACCGATAACGATCATTGCTGGCAGCAGGAATTCAGCCCAGGTGCCTGCCAGAGCGATCGCCCAGTGAATAAGACCCAATTGCGAGCTGTCATAGCTGACCGCTTCCATCGCCTTGGGGAAGATCTGTACATAGGCGCCGTCGGATGGGAACAGGAAGCCAAAGAAACCGTTGCCCAGCTTCGTCATTGCGGAGTTCCAGTAATACACCAGCATAGTTGCCGCAAAGACCACTCGGGCCAACGTTGGTGTCAACCAGTCAGAGGTCAACTCCAGTCGTCCCAGAGTGTTGTTGTGTAATGAGATCAGGGCAGTCATTTTGCCAGCCTTTCGATAATCACAGAAGTTATTGCGCCGCCTTGTAAAAGAAGCGCCAGAGTGGCCCCAAGGTCAAACTCGGGGGATTGTGCCGCTGTTTCTTCAAACGCGACACCAATGGTTTTTCCGGCCTGAAGGCCCGCAATCCACTGCGCACCACCGGCTGGCAGTAGCTGTGGAAGCGGGTCATATTCGGGCCGTGTAATCAGAACGTCCTGGGCACCAGGTTCGGGTTTTGGTGCGCCTTCTTCGGAGTTGAAACGCCAGATGGAATAAATCGGCCATTCAGAGCGCAGAACCTGCATCGACGGGGCAAATTCCAAGCGCGCGTTCATGATATCCTCGGGTGGAATCGCCAGCGCATCCGCCGGGGCGGCCTGACTATCCGCGGCATGGTAGGCGCGACGCAAGGCCAGCTCTAGCCGTGCGACATCGGGTAGGTAGCCAAGATGTGAAAGCTGCTCCATTCCGGCCAGAAAGTCCGGGAAGGCCTCGCCATAGAACATCATCAGGGGTGATGAGGGCGGATGCTGGCGCAGGAATATCCCGGACAGGCCATCCATGTTTTGCGCGCCAAGCAGTTTTGCAATGACAGGAAAGGCCTGATGCATCGCTTCTGTGAGCGAAGCCGCTACGTTGTTCCGATACACGTTGAACCGGCGCCCAGCGGGGTGTGCGGCAGCGTCCAGAAGCCCCTCTGGGATGGCTGCAGACGGGTCCAGCAGCGCAGCGCGAAAAGCTGTTTGTGAGACGCTCATGCCGGAACTCGGTCCAGTGCTGCCTGAGCGCGGTCCGCTTCGGCCCGCAATACGGGCCAGTCAGGGACATCGGTGTCCCATTCAACCAGCAATGGTTTGGGGCCTGACTTGTCAAGAACGTAGTCCAGCAGCGCCCAGACCGGGTCGACAACCTCACGCCCGTGACTGTCGATCAACAGGGGGTGGCCGTGGTCATCCTGATCTTCATCATGGCCTCCAAGGTGAATTTCGCCAACTTTGTCCAAGGGATAGGCGTCGATATAGCCCTGCGGCGAGAACTCCAGATTGGTGGCCGACACGAACACATTGTTCACGTCCAGCAACAATCCACATCCGGTACGCTGTGAGACCTCGCGCAGGAAATCAGGTTCGGACCAGGTGCTTTCCTCGAACGCGAGATAGCTGGAGGGGTTTTCAAGCAGCATTTGCCGCCCCACAACCTCTTGTACCTGATCAATATGTTCACAGACGCGGGCCAGCGTTGCGTCCGTATAAGGAAGGGGCAAAAGGTCGTTCAGGAAATGGCTGTCATGCGTTGACCAGGCCAGGTGTTCAGAAAAGCTGGCAGGGTCCAGCCAGCCGACCAAATGCTTCAGACGTGCCAGATGCTCGGCATCCAGCGGACCTTCCCCCCCGATTGACAGGCCGACGCCATGAACCGAAATCGGAAACTTTTCGGAGAGATGCCGTAGCTGGGCAAGAGGCCGCCCACCATCGCCCATATAGTTCTCGGCATGAATCTCTAGCCACGCGACGGGCTGCGCCTGTTCAAGTATCTGCGCAAAATGCTGCGGTTTGTATCCAACGCCCGGCGCCGCGGGCAGACGGTTTGACCTGAGTGCATCATCCAACATTGCCAGATCCTCGATTACGAAGAACAAAGGGCGGGCGTTATGGCCCGCCCTCGAATTTTTAGAACAAGTTCTTATGCCGGCAGGTCGCGGTCTTGTGCTTCCAGCGAACCTTTGCGCGGAGTACCATCGGCTTGTGCCGGCAGTTCGATATCTGCGCAGGTGCCTGCATCAACAAGGGTCCATGCGTTGCCTTGATAGTCGACAGTCGAGCTGCCTGCGCAGGTGGTGCCGGGACCCGCGGCACAGTCATTCTCACCAGCCAGCGAAATGCCGTAGCACTTTTCTTTGGCCTGAGCGGTTGCGGTGGTTGCGGTGCCTGCAACTGCTGCTGCTACGGCGCTTGCGATAACTAGGGTTTTTGCTGTGTTCGACATCTCGGTGTTCCTTTTGGTGACTGCGTATGTCTGTTTTAACGATAACAAAGATAATGGCTTGTCGGGCAGAGTTGAATTCACGAGCCCGTGTCTCACAAGCCCGTCAGGATAAGCCATGCCCTATTGCAGGTTAACAGACTGTTTTAGAATTGAAAAATGACAAATATTTCAACCCGGCCCCAAAATCAGGGCCGGATTTCCGGCAATTTGCTGCCAATGTTACAGCAGATCAGGTGGCGTTGCGGCCGTGGAAAGTTCGTTTGTTACAGCCTCAAGCGATTGAACCTGCGTTTGTTTTTCACCCAAACGGCGGACTGTCACAGTACGTTCTTCGACCTCGCGGTGACCCACGGCCAGGATAACCGGAACTTTGCCGACCGAGTGTTCACGGACCTTGTAGTTGATCTTTTCATTGCGGATATCCGCCTCGGCCCGCACACCGGCTGACTTGAGGGCCTCTACCACTTCCATAACGTAGTCGTCGGCCTCGGACGTTATCGAAGCGACAACCACCTGGCGCGGCGCAAGCCAGAAGGGCAACTTGCCCGCGTGTTCTTCGATCAGGATGCCGATGAAGCGCTCGAACGAGCCCAGACAGGCGCGATGCAGCATGTAGGGGCGGTTCTTGCTGCCGTCGGCAGCAATATACGTGGCACCCAGCCTTTCGGGCAGGTTCGGATCAACCTGGAACGTGCCGCACTGCCATACCCGGCCAATCGCGTCGGTCAGGTAGAAGTCCAGCTTTGGCCCATAGAAGGCGCCATCGCCGGGTTCCAGCGTGAAGTCGCGGCCCGTCGCCTTGATCGCGCCTTCGAGCGCGCCCTCGACATGATCCCAGCTTTCGTCGCTACCTACACGTTTTTCCGGACGCGTGGCGAACTTGATCTCGAACTGCTCAAAGCCAAGGTCTTTGTAAATCTCGGCCAGGAAGTTGATGAACTTTGCGCATTCGGCCTCGATCTGGTCTTCGGTGCAGAAAATGTGTGCATCATCCTGTGTGAATCCGCGCACCCGCATGATGCCATGCAGGGCCCCGGAGGGTTCATAGCGGGAACACGAGCCGAATTCGGCCAGCCGCAGGGGCAGGTCCCGGTAAGATTTCAGGCCCTGGTTGAAAACCTGGACATGGCAGGGGCAATTCATCGGCTTCAGGGCGTTGATCGCCTTTTCCTTGGCGTGTTCCTCTTCGACTTCGACGATGAACATGTGTTCCTGGTACTTGTCCCAATGGCCCGAGGCCTCCCACAGTTTGCGGTCAACGACCTGTGGCGTATTGATCTCGCGATAACCGCCGGCACGTTGCTTGCGGCGCATGTAGTCCTGCAACTGCGTGTAGATGGTCCAGCCGTTGGGGTGCCAGAAGATCTGTCCCGGTGCCTCTTCCTGCATATGGAACAGGTCCATTTCTTTGCCCAGCTTGCGGTGGTCGCGTTTTGCCGCCTCTTCCAGCATGTGCAGGTGTGCTTTCAGCTTTTCTTTGCCGGTGAATGCCACGCCGTAGATGCGTTGCAGCATTGCGCGGTTGCTGTCCCCGCGCCAATAGGCGCCGGCGATGGACATCAGCTTGAACGAGTCACCGGGCAATTGGCCGGTGTGTTGCAAATGCGGGCCACGGCAAAGGTCCTGCCAATGGCCGTGCCAGTACATGCGCAGCGGCTCATCGCCCGGAATGGCTTCGATCAACTCGACCTTGTAGGGCTCGTTATTAGCCTTGTAGAACTCGATTGCGCGGTGACGGTCCCAAACCTCGGTGGTGACGGGGTCGCGCTTGTTGATGATCTCTTTCATCTTTTTTTCGATGAGGCCAAGATCTTCGGGCGTAAAAGGCTCTTCGCGGTCAAAGTCGTAGTACCAGCCGTTTTCGATTACGGGGCCAATAGTGACCTTGGTCGCGGGCCAGATTTCCTGTACCGCGCGGGCCATGACATGCGCCAGATCGTGGCGGATCAGTTCATTGGCCTGAACCTCATCCTTCATGGTGTGGATGGCGATGTCGGCATCCGCCTCAATCGGCCATTGCAGATCCCAATGCTGACCATTCACCGTGGCCGAGATCGCCTTTTTCGCCAACGAGGTTGAAATATCGGCAGCCACCTGCGCCGGCGTAACGCCTGCGTCGTAGGATCGTGCATTGCCATCGGGAAAGGTGAGTGAGACGGATTTTGCATCCAGGGCCATATCGGCTCTCCTCGTCGGTTTGGCGCCCACTGAACGCCCGGTTGCGGGTTATGTGTGTTTGGCCCATGTGGCAGGTGGTGGCGTGTGTGTCAAGGGCGGTGGCGAGGGGCCGGCCCCTCGCGCTCCCCGGGATATTTGGGGCCAGATGAAGTGGGATCCGGGAATTGCGCTTGGGCGCGTTGCGTGCATGATGCTGCAAAAGAAAAGAGGGTTTCATGGCAGCAGCGGAAATTTTGGAAACATCGCAGGGACGGCGGTTGGCCTATCACAAGAGTGAGGGGGCCGGGCCGACCATTGTTTTTCTGGGCGGTTTGAAATCGGATATGGAGGGCACCAAGGCGGTGCATCTTGACGCCTGGGCGCAGGCGCGCGGGCAGGCTTTCCTGCGGTTTGATTATTCTGGCCACGGCGAAAGCTCTGAGGCGTTTACCGATGGCTGTATCGGGGATTGGCACGAGGATACGGTTGCTGCTGTCACTGCACTAACTGACGGGCCTTTGATCGTTGTGGGATCATCCATGGGAGGGTGGCAGGCGCTGTTGTTGGCCAAAGCGATGCCCGAGCGGTTTGCAGGCATGGTCACTATCGCCGCCGCACCGGACTTTACCGAGGATGGGTATTGGGCATCCTTCAGTGATGAGCAAAAGGCCGCGCTGGACAGCGTTGGTCACGTCGAATTGCCTTCGGACTATATGGAGCCGTACATCATCACCAAGCGGATGATCATGGATGGGCGGCAGCGCCTTGTGTTGCGTGACCCATTGAACTTGCCTTTTCCGGTGCGTTTTTTGCAAGGAACAGCGGATACGGCGGTGTCAACGGAAACGGCCGTGCGGTTGCTGAACCACGCGACTGGACCGGATATGCAGTTACTTTTGGTTAAGGATGCGGATCACCGGTTTTCTGATGGTCCCTGCTTGAGCCTGATCGAACAAGCCGTGCTTGAAGTCATGGGGAAAGGCTGATGCAGCGTTTCGGGTGGCTTCTTGGGCGCGTGCTGCTTGCGCTGATTGTGATTTGCGGGCTGGTCTATTGGCTTGGCCCGCGAGAAGAAGTGAATCTGAACCCACGCTTTGATCCGCGCAAGTTCGGCGAAGGTGTACAAGTTTATTTCGAAAGTACCGAGTCTGCCTATGACGACATCGTACCGGGCGTTGAAAAGCGCGTGATCTGGCAAGACGGCTTTGAAGAGCAGCGCACGCCGGTATCGGTGCTCTACGTTCACGGATTCTCGGCCTCGTCCGAGGAAATCCGCCCGGTGCCCGATTTGGTGGCTGACACGCTGGGGGCTAACCTTGTTTATACCCGCTTGCAAGGCCACGGGCGACAGGAGGGCGATGCTTTGGCCGAAGGAACGGCATCGGGCTGGATGGATGACATGGCCGAGGGTTTGGCCGCCGCGCGGGCGGTTGGCGATAAGGTTGTTGTCATCTCGACCTCGACCGGTGGCACCCTGGCTGTAGCTGCCGCGTTGGACGAGGGTCTGAGTAAGGACGTGGCCGGGATTGTCTTTGTCTCGCCCAACTTCGGTGTGAACACGCCGGGTGCTTGGATACCTGGTTTGCCCTGGGCTCGCGGTTGGCTACCAATGGTGATGGGGGAAACCCGCGATGTCTCGGGCCAGGACCCTGAAAAGAACACGTACTGGACATCGGTCTACCCGTGGGAGGCGGTGGTCCCGATGACTGCGTTGGTCGAAACCGTCTATGGGCTGGACGTGTCGGAGGCCAAGTTACCGGCGTTGTTTTGGTTCTCGGATGACGATCAGGTGGTGCGGCCCGACCTGACCCACAAAGTGGCCGAGGCATGGGGTGGCCCTGCGACGGTAGAGCTGGTGACCATGGGGCCGGGGGATGATCCTGCATCGCATGTGATTGCGGGGCGGCTGATGTCTCCGGGGCAGACTGACGCCGCTGTGACGGGTATTCTGGAGTGGCTGAACGGGATAGGTATAGATTAGAGATGCGTAAACCGGGCAGCATGTGGAGCCTTGAGACGCTTGGCCGCGTGCGCCTGTCCCGGCATTTTTTCATGCGGGATTTCCTGTATTCAGAGATCGGGAATTTCCACGAAAAACAGAACCTTCCCGACAATCCTGATCTTGCCATCGAAACCGGGCGAGCGTTGTGCCAGACCTTGCTTGACCCGCTGGAGGAAACCTTTGGGCGGATCGCGGTCCGGTCCGGGTATCGCTCACCCTCTTTGAACCGGTTTGGGAATGAAAACCGGTTGAACTGTGCCCGCAACGATAACCCGCTAGAGTGTCACATCTGGGACAGGGGAGAGGGCGACGCGCGCATTGCCGGAGCCTCGATTGTTATTCCGTGGTTTTCAGACCAATACGATGCGGGGCGCGATTGGCGTGATCTGGCGTGGTGGATGCATGACCATCTGGACTATTCCGAGATTTGGTTCTTTCCCAAGCTCTGCGCCTTTAATCTGGTTTGGCGGCCCAAGCCGCATCGTCGCATCGACAGCTATATCGCACCGCGCGGCTGTTTGCTGCGTCCCGGAGAGGAGCCGGGTGAAAACCTGAAGACCCGCCGTGAAAGATATTCGGATTTCCCACCCTTTCGGGGGATTCCCCATCCCTGAAGTTTAACTTGCCCAGGGGTGTAAAACCTCTCATCCTGATGGGAAAGACTATTCGAATATCTGAAGTGTTACGAGGCCCCGCGTGATCGAGCCGCTGGTTTTACTGCCTGAAATGATGTGCGATGCACGTCTTTTTGAACCTCAGATCACCTGCTTGTCACGATCCCGCGCCGTAACAGTTGCACCGATTTCAATAGGCGAACGCGTCGAAGAAATTGCATCGGCTCTGCTGGATCAGTTGCCACATCGGTTTGCGCTGGGTGGTTTGGGCATGGGCGGTGTGGTTGCGCTAGAGCTTATTCGACGCGCACCGGATCGGGTGTCTCGGCTGTGTCTGATGGCGACCGATGCACAGGCCGATACCCCGCAGGCAGCGGCGGCGCGCGAAGAACTGGTGGTCGGGGCCAAAATGGGTCGGCTTGAAGAGGTGATGCGCAAGATCATCGGGTCAGACGCTTTGGCACCCGGACCTCAGCGTATTCCAATTCTGAACGAAGTCGTTTTGATGGCGTTGGACTTCGGACCTGAGGTTTTTGAACGTCAAATCCGAGCCATGCAAAGGCGACCGGATCAACAGGGCGAATTAAGACATATCAAGGTGCCAACACTGGTGCTTTCAGGTGCATATGACACGATAACACCGCAGCGAAGGCACGCTTTCATGGCTGAACTTATTCCAGATGCCGAGCTTAGGGTTGTAGAGGAGGCTGGGCACCTTCCAACGCTCGAAGCAGCACAAGTTGTAAATCAGGCGCTGACGGAATGGCTCAGTACCCCGGTACGGGCGGCCTATGTATAGAGCTTTGCCCGCTCAGCCTTGCTGAGAATGATTGGTTTGGCGACCGGTTCACCGCTGTCACAATCAAAGAACGGCGTGTTTTTCCAACTTCCGGACACCCAGGACTTGGCGAGGCGCCTGAGCATCCCAACCACCGCATAGCGTAGGTTTTCGTGTTTCTGCTTACCGTCTGGCTGGGGCACAAATCCCCGAGTCGTTATTGGGCCAAGCCCGCCGGGGTCGACGAACCGATTTGCGATAAATCCGGCAAACGGAACCTTGACCGTGCGCGCGGTGGTTGCGAGCGGCGCATTGCAACACTTTGCATACCAGCGCAGCATTCCCTTGGGACTGAGTTGCATCAACGCAAGATATTCAGCCCCCTTGTCGATCCGGATTTCTTCCGGGCTCATTTGCAGGATATCGACAGGGCCGGGGGCCGGATCAGGTTGCCTAAAATACAATTGGGCCGCACGACAATCACGGCAGAAACAGCCGACATGAGTGCCAGATTGCACGCCGGTAGCGGTGATATGCCCTTGCAACGCGCCGCAAACGCAGGAGAAGGCCATTCCCTCGCCCGCTGTTGAACTCATCTTTAAGCGACTTTGTTCTTGTTGGCGGCCCGCCGGCGCGGTTTGCGTGTATTGGCGTTCATGAAATCAATCACCAGCGGCCGGATATTGTCGCGCCAGCTGCGGCCAGCGAAAATACCATAGTGGCCGGCACCGGGTTCGACATGACTGGCCTTTTTCGCATCCGGTAAACCGGTGCACAGATCAAGGGCCGCGATACACTGGCCGGGGGCCGAGATATCATCATTCGCGCCCTCGACGGTCTTAACCGCGACATCGGTGATCTTTCCGATATCCACCTTGTGACCAGCGACGACAAATTCGTTCCGGGCAATCTCGCGGTTTTTGAACACACGCTCGACCGTCGAAAGATAGAATTCGGCGGTCATATCCATGACAGCGAGGTATTCGTCGTAAAACCGGTTGTGCGCATCGTGATCCGAGGCCTCACCCCGCATTACCCGCTGAATCTGGTCGGAAAACGCCTTGGAATGGCGCTCTGCATTCATTGACATGAAGGACGCCAATTGAAGAAGACCCGGATAGACCATCCGGCCAACGCCCTTGTATTTGAAACCGACGCGCTGGATCATCGTCTCTTCCAGTTGCCCCATCGTGACACGACGCCCGAAATCGGTGACATCGGTGGGCGTGGCGTCCGGGTCGACGGGTCCGCCAATCAAGGTCAGGGTGCTGGGTTGCGCCTTTGGTTCGACCTCAGCCAGGTAGGCAGTCGCGGCCAATGTGAGAGGCGCAGGTTGGCAAACGGCCACAACATGCGTGTCAGGGCCAAGTTCTTTCATGAAATCGACAAGATAGAGTGTATAGTCCTCTACATCGAACTTACCTTCGGACACGGGAATGTCGCGCGCATTATGCCAGTCAGTGATATAGACCTCGCAGTTAACCAGCAGACTTTTCACGGTCGACCGAAGCAGAGTGGCATAGTGGCCGGACATCGGCGCAACCAAAAGCACCTTGCGCGGCTGCTCTTCACGGCCGTTCACACGGAAATGCACAAGGTCACCAAACGGACGTTCAACAACCGTGGTGACGTCGACAAGGTGGTCCTTCCCATCCTCGCAGGTAAAGGTGCGAATGCCCCAGTCCGGTTTGACGACCATGCGCTGGAACGTACGCTCGGTCACTTCGCCCCAGGCGGCCATCATGCTAAAGACAGGATTGGGTGCCATAGAGAAAGCGGGGTAGGATGCCATGGCGCTGGCGGTTGCACCCATCCATTGGTTGGTGTTGCGCACCGTCTCCATCAGGTCGTATGTCATCATATAGCGCATGGAAAAGGGGCCTCCTGAATGTCAGCCTTAAAGTTCGGACCATTCACCGCTTTGCCCCCCGACACCCACGGCGTTATTCTGCACAGCAGCAAGGTTAGGGGGGAATTGTTAAAATGACAATAAGTGAAGACCAAATGCCAGAAGCTACTGAACAAAACATTGAACGACTTAAAGAAAATATGGAAAAGGTCGAACAGCTTTCCAAGCGGCTGATCGAAGTCATGGCGGTAAAACAGCCGCATACCCCGGCCTTGGACGCCCCGAATCAAGAGCTTTTTGCAAAAGCAGCAACGGCATATTGGTCCGAGGCATGGCATAATCCCGCCAAATTGCTTGAACAGCAGATTGAGTACTGGGGCAAGTCGGTTTTGAACTTTGCCGAGGCGCAGCAGGCGATCACAACCGGCGAGGTCGATGAGACCCCCTTGGACGACAAGCGGTTTTCCAACCCAATGTGGGAGACAAACCCTTACTTCCGCCTGATCCGCCAGCAATACCAGACCAATTCAGCAGCTATCGCGCAGGCGGTGGCATCGGTTGAGGATCTCGACGCCAAGGACAAACGGCGTCTGCAGTATTTCTCGCAGCAGATTATCGACATGATGGCCCCGACGAATTTTCTTGCGACCAACCCGGATGCGCTGGAAAAGGCTGTCGAGACAGAAGGGCAGTCGCTCATTCAGGGGTTGGAAAACCTTGTTGCGGACCTTGAGGCCAATGATGGCGAACTGGTCGTTAAGCTTGCCGATGAGAACGCTTTCGAGGTCGGTGGAAACTTGGCGACCACACCGGGCGACGTGGTCTATCGCAACAGGATGATGGAACTGATCCAGTACAAGCCTGCGACCGAGACCGTGTATGAAACGCCGGTCGTGCTGTTCCCACCCTGGATCAACAAGTTCTACATACTCGACCTCAAGGCACAGAACAGCATGATCAAATGGATCACCGAACAGGGCTATACCCTGTTCGTGGTCAGTTGGGTCAACCCGGATGAAAGCTATGCAGATACGGGGATGGAGGATTACGTCCAGGACGGGTTCCTGACTGCGGTCGATGTTGCCAAGAAGATATGCAAGGTCAAACAGGTTAACGCGATCGGGTACTGTATCGCGGGCACGACGCTGAGTCTGACTCTGTCGTTGTTGAAACAACGCGGCGACAAGTCGATCAAATCGGCGACCCTTTTTACCGCGCTCACGGACTTTTCCGATCAGGGTGAGTTCACGCCCTTCCTGCAGAATGATTTCATCGACGGGGTCGAGGAAGAAGTTACCAAGAAAGGCGTGTTGCGATCCTGGATTATGGGGCGCACCATGTCGTTTCTGCGCTCACGCGACCTGGTCTACGGCCCGGCGATCCGCAGCTATATGATGGGAGAGGTTCCGCCGGCCTTTGATCTGCTGTTCTGGAACGGGGACGGGGCCAACCTTCCGGCCAAGATGACAGTGCAGTATCTGCGCGGCCTTTGCCAGCGCAACGAATTCGCAGAAGACGGGTTCGAGCTTCTGGGCCACAAGCTGCATGTTCGTGACGTCGATGTGCCGCTTATGGCAATCACGTGCGAGACCGACCATATCGCGGCGTGGAAGGACTGTTACCGCGGAGTGCAGATGATGGGGTCGCGGTCAAAGACGTTTGTTGTCTCGGAATCCGGTCACATCGCAGGGATTGTGAACCCTCCCAGCAAAAAGAAATACGGCCACTATACGAACCCGGATCTGACGGCAGAGGCAGATACGTGGCTGAAAGAGGCGGACTTCCACGAAGGCTCTTGGTGGCCGATGTGGGAGGCCTGGCTCAAGAAGCGTTCAGGCAAGCAGGTTCCTGCCCGCGATACTGGTGATTCGAAACACCCACGGTTGGCACCGGCACCCGGAACGTATGTAGTCGCCGACCCAAACGCCTGATTTCATTCTGAAACAAAAAATTTCTGCGGTGCAGCAAAAAATACTTGAAATGCTGCGCCGCAGCATTCATATTGTCCTCAAGCTGATGAAAACCGGGGTGGGCCCGGTTCGGCAATAAGGATTAGGACAATGGCAAAGACGCAAGACTTTACCGCTACTCTGAAAGACATGATGGGTGCATTCCCTGTTGACACCGCGGCACTGGAAGGTGCGTTCAAATCGACAGCGTCGCTGAACGAAAAACTTTCGGGCGTTGCTCTGGAAGCCGCCGAGAAATCGGCCGAAATTTCGAGCAAATGGACCAAAGACACCTTGGCTAAACTGACAGAAATGTCGAAAGCAAAGGCAGAGCCTGCTGACTATGCAAAAGCCGCAACCGATTTCGCAAGCGCGTCGGCCGAAGTTGCTGCTGAAAACATGGCTGCTTTCGCTGAGGTCGCCAAGAAACTGCAGACCGAAACCATTGAGCTGCTGATGGCTGCTGGCAAAGAAGCTGCTGAAGACGCAACTGCTGTCGTCAAAAAAGCAACCAACGACGTAACAGCTGCTGCCAAGAAAGCCGCAACTGCCAAGTAAGATAAGGCCGCGAAGCGCACCCGTTCCTCCCATCTGGTGCAATCGCGTTGGGCAGGTCCTTTGACCTGCCCTTTCTTTTTGTTCTGCGCTCGCATAACCTCTGCTGCAACGCATCATCCTTGGGGAGGGTAAACGGTGTCAGAACAAGAAAAACCGCTGTTGATCAAGCGCTATGCCAGCCGTCGGCTGTATAACACTGAGACCAGCGACTACGTCACGCTCGAAGATATCGCGGCGTTTATCCGCGACGGTCGTGAGGTACAGATCATTGATCTGAAAACCGGGGATGATCTGACCCGGCAGTATTTACTTCAAATCATTGCCGAGCATGAAAGCCGGGGCGAAAATGTCCTTCCCGTCAATGTTCTGAATGATCTGGTTCGCAGCTACATGATCCCCGGTGGGGGGATGATGCCGCAGTTCCTGCAAAGCTCGTTCGAGATGCTGCGCGAAAGCCAGAGCAAGATGATGGAAAACATGAACGCGATGAACCCGATGTCACAGATGCCGGGGTTCGAAGCGATGAAGGCGCAGCAACAGGCGTTTTTGAAGGCGATGACCGGCGGTCTTTCGGGCGCTTGGTCAGGACCGGACAAAGAGGGCGATGCGCCCGAATCCAAAGAAGATCTGGACGATATAAAGAAGCAATTGGCTGAATTGCAGCAAAAGCTCTCGAAACTGAACTGACGCGTGGAGTGATGCGCTGGCTGATCCTGGGTGCTGCTTTACTTTGGACCCAGCCCGCGCTGTCGCAGGGCGTTTTCTCGGAAAACTGGTCCTCGATATGTACGTTGGGTACAAAGTCGGCTGACGGGTGCGACGCCATTCGCGCACGCGAGATTCTGGATGCAGACACGGCGCCTTGGTATGCGATTGGGCGGATAAATTTTGCCAGTCGAGATCAGCGGTCCCATTGCACAGGTGTTCTGGTGTCGGACCGGCTGGTTCTGACTGCGGCTCATTGCCTTTACAATGCGCAACGCAAGCGATGGATTCCACCGGCCAGCATTCGGTTTGCGGCTGGTTATCAACGTGGGAAAGCTGTTGCTGTCTCAGCTGTTCGGGACTACCGGACGCATCCTGAACAGGGTGTAGAAGGTGCTTTCGCAAGCCGTGCGGAATTGGACTGGGCCATTCTTGAACTCAGCGAGCCGCTTGGTCAGATCGTTGGGTTTCTACCGCTTGCGGAGCCGGATGGAGCGACCACGTTCGTGGCTGGCTATCCAGGATTGCGGCCCCATGTTCTTAGCCGAACAGATGACTGCCGTGCTCAAACCGTTGCAGAAGGAGTTCTGTTGTCCGTCTGTCCCGTCATGATGGGCGACTCAGGTGCGCCGCTTTTGGCGGACACACAAACCGGCCCTCAGGTTGTGGCAATCCTGTCCTCAGTCGCGGCAACCCCAGACGGGGTTACGGCGCTATTCTTATCCGTCGATGGTTTTGGTCTTGACGCTGAATAGACATCACGTGCCGTAGGCGGGAACCGGGCCGGTTACTTCGCCGACCGAGGCCAGCAGGATATCGGCGATCACGTCCAGTTCGGCCCGCGTCAACCGCACAGGCAGTCGGACATCACACGCCCTCATCAACATGTCGCGCGTCTTCGGCAAATCGAACTTTTCAGGCAGGAATTGCCAGTTCCAATACGCACGCGCGTTGTCTTCGCTGAGCCCGAAGACCTGAACCTTAACACCGCGCGCTTCGCTGGCGGCGGCGAAAGCGCGGATTTCACCTTCGTCCATTCCAACCAGATTAAACTGGATCGAGTCCGGTGCACGACGTTCGGGGGCCAGCGGGGCAGGGACGTCGATATGGGGCGACGTGTTCAGGCGCTCAGCCACATAATCGTGGTTGCTAAGGCCATCGCGCACGCGACGCGCCAGTTCCGGCAATTGCGGGCGGATCACGGCAGCGCTCAGGTTGTTCATCCGCAGGTTATACAGCGGCACTTGGTTCTGCCAGCGGGCAAAGGCTTGCTCTAACTCGGGCGAGTTGTCGCCGTGCGGGCCTTTGTGCTTCTTCCAGTTATGCTCATAAGCGCCCGACATGATCACGGCGCGGGCTACAAGGTCTGCGTCGTCGGTGATCAGAATGCCACCTTCGCCAGCGTTGATCATCTTGTAAGACTGGAACGAGAAACAGCCGACCTTGCCAATGGTGCCGATGTTCTGTCCATGCCAGGTGGTTCCCAGCGAATGCGCCGCATCCTCGATCACCGGGATATCGCGTGCGTTACACAGGGCCATGATCGCGTCCATGTCCGAAGTGTGGCCACGCATATGGCTGATGATGACCGCCTGAACATTGTCCAGCTTGGCGGCGAAATCGGCCATGTCGATACGATAGTTTTCGCTCACTTCACACAGCACCGGAATACAGTCTGCGTGAATGACCGAGGACGGCACGGCAGCGAATGTAAAGCCGGGGATCAAAACACGGGCGTCGCGCGGCAGGCCAAGTGCCTTGAGCGACAGGAACAAAGCGGCAGAGCAGGACGAAACGGCCAGAGCATATTTCGTGCCCAGCAGTTCTGCGAACTCCGCTTCGAGCAACGCAACTGGCGCATCCTGTGGCGCGGTATAGCGAAACAGGTCGCCTGACTGCATCAGGGCGTCAATGGCTTCTCTTGCGGCTGCGGGGATGGGTTCGGCATCATGAACGTTTGGAGGAAGCGTCATATTTGGTTTTCCCGAATTCTATCTTTGGGAAAGATAAAGCTATTCCTGGGACAAAGAAACCCCTCAATCGCCAAGTGGGCGAATTTTCACCAATCTGTCGTACTTCATCGAAGCTAAAGGCCGAGGCGATCCCGCAGGGCAAACCAAGTCATTGCCAGCACCAGAAGCGGGCTGCGCAGCGCAGGGCCGCCGGGGAACAGAAGGGCGGGTACGCGCGATAGTGTATCAAAGCCTTCGGCTTGCCCTTGAATGGCCAGCGCCATCAGTTGACCAGCATGAGTGGCTGTACCGACCCCGTGGCCGGAATAGCCCGACGCGGAAAGGATATTTGACCCGACCCGCGCCAGATAGGGCATACGCCGCATGGTGATGGCCAGCGTTCCGCCCCAGGCATAGTCGATCTTCACGTCGCGCAGATGCGGAAAGATCTCAACCATCGGTTTACGGACTTTGGCCGCGATGTCGCTCGGGAAACGGTAGCCATAACTTTCGCCGCCCCCAAACAAAAGGCGGCCATCGGCGCTGAGCCGGAAGTAATTCACAACGAATTTGGTATCGGCCACCGCGATGTCTTGGGTCAGAATACGCGCGGCGTCTTTACCCAAAGGTTCCGTCGCCGCGATGAAATTGTTTATCGGCATGACCCGCGCAGCCACTTTGCGGTTCAGATCGCCAAGATACCCGTTGCAGGCCAGAATAACGTGATCCGCGCTGACCGTACCATTTGCGGTACGCACTTTTGCAGGTTGGCCTTCTTCAATAGCGGTGACCTCGGTGCTTTCAAAGATGCTCACCCCAGCCTTTGCCGCCGCTTGCGCCAGCCCCAAGCAATAGTTCAACGGATGCAGATGCGCGGCGCCCATGTCCAAATACCCGCCCCGATAGGTTGGTGAGGGGCAAAGCCCGTGCCCTGAGGCTTCGTCAAGCAACTCGATCTGGTCATAGCCATACCGATCCGACAAATGGGCGGCGTGTTCGTGCAACTCATTCTGCTCAGAGGTCGACAGGCCCAACACAGCGACGCCGGGCTTCAGGTCGCAGTTGATCTGATGCTTCGCGATCAGCGACTTAACCAGATCTTTTGCATCCTCGGCCAAATCCCAAAGCTTGGCGGCATCCTCATCGCCGACCAGCCGCTCCAGATCCTCCTGATCCATCCGTTGGGCGCTGCCCAATTGGCCGCCGTTGCGACCCGAAGCGCCAAAGCCCACGCGGTGGGCCTCAAGCAGTACGACATTGAACCCCGCCTCTGCCAGGTGCAGCGCGGCGGACAGGCCGGTATAGCCGCCACCGACAACACAGACATCGGCTTTGGCATCTCCGGATAAGACCGGAAACCGATCTATCGGATTTGCAGTTGCAGCGTACCAACTGGCCGGATACTCGGCCTTGCGGTCGTTGGAATAGAGCAGGTTCATTGCGTGCCTCAGACGTTCAGCAGCAGATGCTCACGCTCCCACGGAGAGATCACCTGCAGGAACTCCTCATACTCGGCCCGTTTCACGATGCCGTAGACGCGGGCGAAGTCGGGGCCAAGAACCTGGTGCAGTGCGGTTGCTTCATCGAACAGATCCAGCGCGTTGCCCATTACCTGCGGGATGTCGCCTTCTCCTTCGTAGGCATCGCCATAGAACTGACGGCGCGGGCGTTCCTGACGGGTCAGCCCCAGATAGCCGCAGGCCAGCGACAACGCGATCCCCAGATAGGGGTTGCAATCCATCCCGGCGATACGGTTTTCCACGCGCCGCGCCTCGGGTCCGGACAGAGGTACGCGGATACCAGTGGTGCGATTGTCGCGCGCCCATTCCAGATTGATCGGTGCGGCGTGGTCTTTCACATAGCGTCGGTACGAATTCACGTAAGGCGCCATGACGGCCAGACCTGCAGGCAGGTGGTTCTGCAGCCCGGCGATGAAGTTGTAGAACGCGTCGGTCTCGCCCCCTTGTGGACCAGAAAAGATATTTTGCCCGGTCTCGATATCGGTAATCGAGTGGTGGATGTGCATGGCAGAGCCGGGTTCATCCGCGATTGGTTTTGCCATGAAGGTGGCAAAGCAATTGTGACGCAACGCTGCCTCGCGGATCAGGCGTTTGAAATAAAAGACCTCATCAGCCAGTTTGACAGGATCACCGTGGCGCAGATTGATTTCCAACTGCCCGGCACCGCCTTCTTGCGTGATGCCGTCGATCTCGAACCCCTGGTGTTCGGCAAAGTCATAGATGTCGTCGATGACCGGGCCGAACTCATCCACCGCTGTCATCGAATACGCCTGCCGCGCGGCTGCCGGACGCCCCGAGCGGCCCATCATCGGCTTGATGCCCTGCGCCGGATCGACGTTAGGCGCGACCAGAAAGAACTCCATCTCAGGCGCAACAATCGGCTTCCAGCCCCTGTCGCGGTACAGCTGCACCACCCGTTTCAGCACGTTGCGGGGGCTGAAGGGGATAGGCTCTCCGTCCCGGTCATAGGCGTCGTGGATCACCTGAAGCGTCCAGTCGCCAGTCCATGGGGCGGCTGATGCGGTCGAGAAATCGGGTTTCAGGATCATGTCGCGTTCGATGAACCCATCCTCGCCCGCTGCTTCGCCCCAGTCACCTGTGATGGTCTGGTAGAAGATGCTGTCAGGCAGATGGAAATAATCCTGTCGGGCGAATTTGGATGCCGGAACAGCCTTGCCACGCGCGATGCCCGGCAGGTCGGCGATGATGCACTCGACCTCATCCAGACGCTGACCTTCGATATAGGTGCGTGCAGCCTGCGGCAGTTGATCTTTCCAGTCGGCCATCAGGCCCTCTCTTTCTTCAGAAACTCCGCCATGAGTTGTCCGATCTTCGGGTTGTCGTTTGCGGCGGGCAGGCGATTTGCGGCGGCTTGCATCAGATCATCGGGCACAACGCCCTTACCGCGCGTGTCCATCAGGCCCTGAATGAACCCGTCATCATATTCGGGATGCGCCTGAACCGTCCAAATATTGTCGCCATAGGCCACCATGGCGTTTTCGCAGAACGCGTTAGAGCCCAGAACACGCGCGCCTTCGGGTAGGGCGACCACCTGATCCTGATGCCAGGCGTTTAGCGTCAAAGTCTGACCGTCATAGTCGTAGTCCGTGCGCCCGACGGCCCAGCCGCCCTTGAATTTCTCGACCTTGCCGCCCAAGGCCTGCGCAATGATCTGGTGGCCAAAGCAAACACCGATCAAAGGACGGCCGCTTTTCTGTATGTCGCGGATCAGGGTTTCCAGCGGCGGAATCCAGGGGTGATCCTCGTATGCGCCGTGGCGCGAGCCGGTGATGATCCAACCTTCGGCCTGAAATTCATCTTTGGGGAACTGGCCATCCACGACAGCAAAGGTTTCGTACGTAAAGCCATTGCCATCCAGAAGGTCGCGAAACATCGCGTCATATTCGCTGAACTCGTTTTGCAACGCGTCAGGGCGGTGGCCGGTCAGAAGGATGCCGATTTTCATGAGTGTATCGCGGGTCGCCAAATTTGATCAAATTTACTGTAACCCACCCAATTCAAGCGGGCAAGAGGGGTCACACCGCCTCAAGATAGCTGAGCCAGTGGTCTTCGGGCGGGCGGTCGCCAAAGCGTCGGATTTCCTGCCGCTTTGTCATGGCTAAAAAACGTATCAGATCGGCCGAGAAGATGCGCGCAACCTGTGGATCGGTTTCAAACGCTGCAATGGCGTCCGCCCAGTCTGTTGCCAATTGCGGCAGGCCGTCGATCTCATACGCATTGCCCGTGATAGGGGCAGGGGGGTCGACCTCGTCCTCAATCCCGTTCAACGCGGCACCAAGAACGGCGGCCAGCATCAGGTAAGGGTTAATATCGCCACCCGCGACGCGGTGTTCGATCCGACGCGCGGCCGGGGCACCTCCGGGAATGCGCACGGCGGCGGTTCGGTTTTCATAGGCCCAACTTGCGCCGGTGGGCGCATGTGCACCGGGTACGAGACGGGTGTAAGAGTTTCCGTGGGGTGCAAATATCAGCGTACTGCCCGGCATTGCCGCCAAGCACCCCGCAACAGCCCAGCGTAGCAAATCGGTGCCCTTGGGGCCGCCATTGTCGAATACATTTCGGCCCTTGCCGTCCACGACCGAGAAATGCACATGCATCCCGTTTCCTGCGTCTTCGGCGTAAGGCTTGGACATGAACGTGGCAGTGAACCCATGTTTGCGTGCCAGACCACGCGTCAATGCCTTGAAAAGCCATGTATCATCGGCGCACCGCATGGCATCTTGATGGTTCAGGTTGATTTCGAACTGGCCAATACCGCTTTCGGAAATGGCGGTTTGGGCAGGAATACCCATTTCGGCACAGCCGTCGTACAGGTCGGTAAAGAAAGAATCGAAGGCATCCATTTCCGCCATGGACAGCACGGCTTCGTCCGTCAACCGACGCCCGGTTACCGGGTTGACCGGAGGTTGAGGTTGCGGGCCAGAGGCGTCCAGCAGCGTAAACTCCAACTCGGTTGCCGCGACGACGGACCAGTCGCGCTGGGCATAGCGGTGCAGCACCGAGGCTAAGGCGTGCCGGGGGTCTCCGGCGAAAGGCGCACCGGCATCATCATGCAGGCACATTGGTACCAGAGCTGTGTCCACGGCCAGCCAAGGCATGGGCACCGGGCCGCGATCTGTTGGCAGCAGCATTCCATCCGCGTCGCCGGATTCGAAGACCAGCGGGCTGCCTGCAATATCCGCGCCCCAAAGATCGACGTTGAGCGCGGAAAAAGGCATCCGGACTGCCCCTTTGGTTAGTTTGTCCGAATATGACGGCGGCACGCGCTTGCCGCGCATTTGACCATTCAGATCGCAGGCAGCAACGCGAAAACTGTGCAGGGTGCTCAGGTCCATCGGGATCTCCATCCATCGTCTTGTCCGAGATGTAATCGAGACCGCGTGTCTTGTCACTAAATTTGATCAAATTATCAGTGCTGCGACTCAGCAGCGAAAAATGCTCTGCGCCCAAAAGGCAGGGCGCAGAGCGCGGGTTTATACGAATGTTATGCCATTTTCATCCATGGGCAGCACAGCGACATGCATACCGGACATGGCTTTGATTGCATTCGCAAGCGCCGGAGCGGAAGGGGGCGTGCCGGGCTCACCCACGCCGGTGGGCGCTTCGGCGGAGGGTACGATATGTACGTCGATTGCGGCGATATCACCGATCCGTAGCGGTTCGTAATCTGGAAAGTTGAATTGGTCTACGGCTCCGCTTGTCAGCGTGATCTGATCACGCATGACGTGGCCAATTCCGTAACCGATACCGCCTTCCATCTGCGCGCGCACGATGTCCGGGTTCACCGCGATACCGCAATCGATAGCACAGGTAACCTTTTCGATCTTGATGCCGCTGTCCGGATCACCCGAAATCTCAACGACTTCAGCTGCATAGGATCCAAAGGATTTATGCACGGCAACACCCAGAGACCGCCCTTCCGGGACGTTGCCCCAACCGGCCTTTTCAGCCGCCAGTCTCAGCACGGCGGCCTTCCGCGCCTGATCCGGGTTGTCAGGGTCCGACAGGTGCGCCAGACGGAATTCAACCGGGTCACGGCCTGCCGCCTTGGCCACCACGTCCATCATGGTCTCCATCGTGTAGGCCGTGTGGGTGTGCCCGACGGACCGCCACCATAAAACGGTCGTAGCCTTGGGTGTGTCCGTCAAACCGACAGCCATACCGGGAATGGCATAAGGGCTGTCAGCAACGCCTTCGACCGAGCTGTGGTCAACGCCGTCATGCACTAGAACCGCCTCGAACGGGGTGCCTTTGATGACGGACTGACCCGCTATCTGATGTTGCCAACCCACGATGTTGCCATCGGCGTCCAGACCCACCCGGACCTTGTGGCCGAAGGCAGGGCGGTAGTAGCCGCTGCGGATGTCATCCTCACGTGTCCAGACCAGCTTTACCGGGCGCGAGCGGTCGGTCACGGCAAATGCCAATGCAGCCTCGACCTGGTAATCCGCATCTGGTGTTGCGCGCCGCCCGAACGATCCGCCCGCCAGCATCGTTTTGATCTGAATCTTCTCGGGCGGAAGCTCGAAGATTTGCTGATAAGCCATGTGCGGGCCGGTCGGCATTTGCGCGCCGTCATGCAACACGATGGTGCCATCAGCCGTTTGTTCGATGGTGCAGTTCAATGGCTCCATCGGCGCATGTGCGAGCAGCGGGAAGTAAAAGGTCTTTTCGATTACCTTGTCCGCCTCGTCGATGGCTGCAGACACGGCTGCAACATCCGCCTTATTCACGTTGTAGGTTGGCTCAGCGTCCAGCGCGGCCATGATCTCGGCCTTGATCTCATCAGAGTTACGGGTTTCGGCGTCGGACATGTCCCAGTCGACCTCAAGCGCGTCGCGTGCCTGAATTGCGGCCCAGGTGTTTTCGGCAAAAACGGCCACGCCCGCCTTGTTCGGCAAAACGGCTGCACTGATAAAGCCCTTAACCTCTTTCGAGGCGCTGTCGTCAAAGCCGTTGGCAATCCCGCCACGCGATTCAGGGCGCTTTATCATCGCAACCATCTGGTTGGGCAAATGCAGGTCCATCCCATAGATGGCCTGGCCGTTCCCCTTGATGGCCGAGTCTTTGCGACGCACGGAGTCGTTGCCGATCAGGCGGAATTCGGACGGATCTTTCAAACGCGGTTCTGCAGGTGCGTCCAGCTGAGCGGCTGCGGCCACAAATTCCGCTATCGGTGCGGACTTGTCTCCGGCTTTGACGATGCCCTCTTCGATAGCGATTCCAGAGGCGTCAACGCCCCAGCTTTGGGCGGCTGCATTGATCAGCATTTCGCGCGCGGCGGCACCCGCCTGACGGTATTGCAGCCAAGAGTTTGCCATCGCGGTCGATCCGCCGGTGCCCTGGAAGGGGCCAAAAAACAGGTTGTTATAGACATTAGGATCAGAGGGCGCGAAGCCGTACTCGATCTGGTCCATGCGAAGGCCGATTTCCTCGGCGATCAGCGTCGGCAGACCGGTTGCCGGGCCTTGTCCTTTTTCAAAGTGCTTCACGATGGCAGTCACTGTGCCATCCGCGTCGATCTTTACAAAAGGGTTGAACTGAGTGGCCTCAGACGACGCAGCTGCCAGCGCACCATCAGGGCGTGCACCAACCAGCAGCACGGCACCGGCAGCAGCGGCACCCTTCAGAAACCCACGGCGAGAGGTGTTGATGGTCATGGATCAGGCCTCCAGTATTTCGGACGCACGCTGGATACCGGCGCGAATGCGTTGATAAGTGGCGCAGCGGCAGGCGTTGCCGTGCATGTAGCTGTCGATTTCTTCGACCGAAGGCTTGGGGTTTTCGGATAGCAGGCCGACTGCGGACATCACCTGACCGGACTGACAGTAGCCGCACTGAACCACGTCCAGCTCGACCCAGGCCTGCTGAACTGCCGCGCCGATCTTGTCCTGACCAACGGCTTCGATTGTGGTGATTTCTGCGTCTTCAACATCTTCAATATAGGTCTGGCACGAGCGTACAGGCTCGCCGTTCAGATGCACGGTGCACGCGCCACACGAGGCGACCCCGCAGCCGAATTTTGTTCCTGTCAGCTTCAATTCATCCCGGATAACCCACAGCAGGGGTGTGCCGGGTTCGGCGTCAACCGTGTGGGTCTCGCCATTTAACTTTAATGTCAATGCCATGAGAGGACTCTCCGTGTTGGGCTGGTTACCTGAATCGGTAAACTGGCGGGTTTACTAGTGACACAAAAAGCCATCACTGTAAACTCATACGTTTACTTGGTGTTTGACCATCATTCGTCAATAGGTCTATAGCTTTGACATGACGGTGTGCAGTGCTCCGAACGCGTCCAAGTACGCGCAGATCATTGAAGCAGCCGTGGCCGAGTTCCAGGACAAGGGCTTTGCTGCGGCCAGTATGGATCGCATTTCGGCACGGGCAGAGGTGTCCAAAAGAACGCTGTATAAGTATTTTGAAAGCAAGGAAAACCTGTTTCAGTCCATCGTGGTCGAGCTGTCCAGCCGCTTTGCCGAAGTGGTCGAGATACGGTATGAAAAAGGCCGTGATATCCGTGAACAACTGACCGCGCTCGCCTGGGCCGAAGGCCGTATCCTGATGATGCCGGAAGTGATCGCGATGGCCCGAATGGTGATAAGCGAAACCTTGCGCAGTCCAGCGCTGGCCGCCGAAGCGCAAAGCAAGCTGGACAAGACAGCGGCTTTCATCGGCATGCTGCGGGACGCGGCGGAGGATGGCCAGCTACGGATCGACGACCCGGAACAGGCGGGGCACGAGTTTATTGGCCTCATCAAGGCACGCGCCTTCTGGCCACTTTTGTTCACCGGCGCGGTTCTTAGCGAGGCCGAGATGGCCGAGACCATAGAAAGCAGCGTTGAAATGATGATCAGCCGCTATGGCGTTCAAAAGTAGAATTAAACCTCTTGCGGCCTATGCGAGCCAAGATACTCCGTGGTCGCACGGTTACGTTTACATCCGCGAGTTCAATACTGAAAAATCTGCACCAGCTATGCAGTCTGCCAATCCATACCCAAATCCGACAGATGCCGTTGTACCCGCCCCGGATAATCTGTCACGATTGCGTCCACGCGCAGATCGATCATCCTGCTGATATCTTCCGGCTCGTTTACCGTCCAAACCACGACGCAAAGCCCAAGGTCCTTGGCAAGCGCCACGCTTTCAGCTGTCACATCCGCAAAATAGGGGCACCAAAACGCCCCACCTGCGTCTTTGACCAAATGAGGGATGTCATCTCGTCGACCGCGAAAATCAGGGCAAATGGTTTTCGATGAATCTTCGCCCGGATCATCGGCGTTTTCGGGAAGCTGCGTCAGATAAGACGTGGGCAGATCCGGAGCCTGTCGCTGACATTCGGCCAGCAGATTCCAATCGAAACTGTGCAATATCGTGCGCGACGATAAGCCAGTGCCCCGAACATCCCGGAGTACACGCCCGACAAAACTTTCTCTGTAAGTTGTGTCATGAGCCAAGTCAGGGTCCGACTTGAGTTCCAGCATCAGATAGGCATTGCCGTTTTCGGGGGCGTTGATGAGATCGAGCAGGTCCACAAGTTTTGGAACGCGCACCCTGTCCAACTGGGCCTGATCCGGAAAACGCTGACCATAGGCTGTTTGCCCGTCCAATCGACCGATGTCGAACTTCTGGATCTGTTCGAACGTCAGAGAGGAGACCTTGGGCTCTTCTCCGATAAGGAACTGACCGTCAGCATCGCGGAATGTCGGGGCGTGAAGATGGTGGTTATGCGTGATGACCGGCACGTTGTCCGCCGTGAGGACCACATCAAACTCAAGCAGGGGAACGCCAATCGACAGTGTAAAGTCGAACCCGATCATGCTGTTTTCGGGCAAAACGCCGCGCGCGCCCCGATGGCCCACGACACGGACCAGGTCCTCACCGCCGCGAAATGCCTCGACCTGCGGGAACGCCATCAGCTTTCCAGCCTTTTTCCGGATGAGGCGTCAAACAGATGCATTTGCTCTGGCGCGACCGTGAAGCGCATTGTTGAATGATGGCCCTCGACCAGATGCACGCCTGGAAGGCTAATCGTGATCGCGCCTTCTGTTCCGGTCAGGTGGCCATGAAACAGGGTGTTTGCCCCCAAGGGTTCAGCCATTTGAACCGCGACCTCAAGCGGACCGTTTTCATCCAGCAACAGATGCTCTGGCCGTATCCCCAGCTTTAACGCAGTATCGGGACCCTGAGAGGGGCCGACCGCGATATCGCCAATCCTGATCACACCATCCGTACGATGCGCATCAAACACATTCATCGCCGGACTACCGATGAATTGCGCAGCAAACAGAGTTTGCGGGGTCTCATAAACCTCAAGCGGTGTGCCGATTTGTTCGGCAATACCGCCGTTCATCACGATCATCCTGTCGGCCATTGTCATGGCCTCGACCTGATCGTGCGTCACGTATAGCGAGGTGATCCCCAGCTTTTCCTGCAGCTCTCGGATTTCAAGACGCATCTGTACGCGTAGTTTGGCGTCAAGGTTCGAAAGCGGTTCATCAAACAGGAAAACAGCCGGTTCGCGGACAATCGCCCGGCCCATTGCAACCCGCTGGCGTTGGCCACCGGAAAGCTGTCTGGGTTTGCGGTCCAGCAAAGGTTCCAATTGCAACAGCTTTGCGGCCTCGGTCACCTTTTGATCAATCTCGGCCTTGGGCAACCCGGCGATCTTCAGGCCGTAGCCCATGTTTTGGCGCACGGACATATGCGGGTAGAGCGCATAGTTCTGAAACACCATCGCGATGTCACGGTCCATTGGCTCTTTGTCATTGGCCCTTTCCGCCCCGATCCGGATTTCGCCGGATGTTACGGTTTCAAGACCAGCCACCATCCGCAGAAGCGTGGATTTCCCACATCCCGAGGGGCCAACGATCACGATGAACTCGCCATCTGACACATCAATGTCGATGCCATGAATAACATCCGTCGGGCCGAAGCTCTTCTTGACATTCTCTAGGGTAACTGTCGCCATTTCTTACTTCTCGCTATCGACAAGGCCGCGGACAAAGAGCTTTTGCATCGATACCACCACGATCACCGGGGGGATCATCGCCAGGATGGATGTGGCCATGATGACCGGCCATTCCGCCACATCGTCGCCAGAGGGGAACATTTGTTTGATGCCCATCACGATGGTGTTCATTTCAGGATCGGTCGTGATCAGCAGCGGCCAGAGATATTGGTTCCAACCATAAATAAACAGGATCACGAACAGGGCTGCGATATTGGTCCGGCTCATGGGTACCACAATATCAATGAAGAATCGCATCGGGCGGGCACCGTCCACCCGGGCAGCCTCGGCCAGCTCATCCGGGATTGTCAGAAAAAACTGGCGAAACAAGAAGGTTGCCGTGGCCGAAGCGATCAGGGGAAAGATTAGCCCGTAATAGCTGTTGAGCATGCCGAATCCCGCCACTACCTCAAAGGTTGGGACGATCCGTACTTCGACCGGCAACATGAGGGTCAGGAAAATCAGCCAGAAAAACGTCGTGCGCCCCGGAAAGCGGAAATAGACGATCGCAAACGCTGACAGCAGTGAGATGATGATCTTGCCCACTGCGATCCCAATGGCCATCACCAGGCTGTTGAACAGCATCGTTGCAACAGGGACATTCACGCCAGAAAACAGCGCGGCTTTGTAGTTTTCCCAGAACTGATCACCCGGCAACAGCGGCATCGGCGGTGAGACGATTTCTGGCTGCGTTACGGTTGACGCCACAAACGCCAGCCAGATCGGGAAGAAGATGATCAGAACGCCAAGGATCATCAGGGCATGGGTTAGCCAGATTCCCATGCCGCGCTTTTCGACCATTCCGTGTTGTTGGGCGGCCATCAGTAATGCACCCTCTTTTCCACGTATTTGAATTGGATGACGGTCAGCAGGCCGACTACGACCAACAAGATAACCGACTGCGCCGAAGATGACCCAAGATCCTGCCCCACAAATCCATCCGAGAAGACCTTGTAGACAAGAATGGTCGTCGACTGTTGTGGCCCGCCACCTGTGATCGTGTGGATCACACCGAAGGTTTCAAAGAAGGCATAGACGACGTTCACCACCAGCAGGAAAAACGCCGTGGGGGACAGCAGCGGCAACACAATGGTGAAGAAGCGGCGCCAGAAATGCGCACCGTCAATTGCGGCGGCCTCGATCACCGATCTCGGGACGGACTGGAGGGCGGCGAAGAAAAACAGGAAGTTATAGCTGATGCGCCCCCAGGCCGAGGCGACAACCACAAGGCCCATGGCTTCGGTCCCGTTCAGAACGTGGTTCCAATCATAGCCAAGTTGACCAAGATACCACGACACGACACCGACGCGCGTGTTGAACATGAACAGCCAAAGCACGCCCGCAACCGCAGGGGCGACAGCGTAGGGCCAGATCAGCAGCGTACGGTACACGCCCGCCCCTTTGATCAGGCGATCCGCAATGACCGCCAGAAACAAGGCGGGGATCATCGAGCACAATGTGACCAGCGTTGAAAAAATCGCAGTCGTCACGAAGGATGCGCGGTAGAACTTATCGCTCAGCAGGAACTCAAAGTTGCCCAGGCCGACGAATTGAGACGATAGCCCAAACGGGTCGGGGATGAACAAAGACTGCCAAACAGCCTGTCCTGCGGGATAAAAGAAGAAAACAGCGGAAATAATGACCTGAGGGGCGATCAGCGCCAATGGCAAAAGCCAGCCGCGAAAGGTGACGCGTTTTTCCATCCTGATGTCCCACTAAGAAATGCGGGCTCCGCAGAGCCCGCACCGGATTGCGTTGTGTTAATTGGCGGATTCGAACCGGCGCAGCAGCGCGTCACCGCGTTCTTTTGCGCTGTCCATTGCTTCCTGAGCGGTCTTTTCACCGGACCATACTGCCTCAAGCTCTTCGTCGATGATGCCGCGGATCTGGTCGAACGACCCCAGACGCAGACCTTTCGAATTTGCCGTCGGCTCTTTCGCGGTCATCTGGATCACGGCGATATCGGTGCCGGGGTTTTCGTCATAAAAACCTGCGGCTCGCGTGGCTTCACCAGCTTCGGCTGTAATCGGAAGGTAACCGGTGTTCTGGTGCCATGCCGCCTGAACATCCGATGATGACAGGAAGCTGAGGAATTCACCAACGCCCTTGTACTCGTCAGCTTTGTGGCCTTCCATCACCCATAGTGAGGCACCACCGATAATGGTGTTTTGCGGCTCACTCACGACTGCTTCCCAGTATGGCAATGGACGCACGTCAAACGCGAACTCAGCCTCCGAACTGATGCCGGCATACCCGGCCGAGCTTTCGGTGAACAGCGCGCATTCCCCGGCCCGGAAGTTTGCACCACCTTCATTTCTGCGACCGGTGTAGATGAACTTCCCATCCTTGGCCCAATCGCCCATCGCCGTCAGATGCGCGACCTGAACCGGACCGTTGAGCATCAACTCGGTATCCAGACCAGCAAATCCGTTGTCCTGCGATGCAAAGGGAACATCGTGGTATGCTGACAGGTTCTCAAGATGGATCCAGCTTTGCCATGCAGTGACCAGCGGGCATTCCTCGCCTCCGGCCTTGAGCTGATCAAGAACCTCGCCGACTTTTTCCCAGGTGGAAAGATCGGTATCAGGATCGACGCCCGCAGCCTCCATCGCGTCGCGGTTGACCCAAAGCACCGGGGTCGAAGAGTTGAAGGGCAGGGACAGCATGTCGCCTTCGGTCGTCGTGTAATAGCCTTTGACAGCGCCAATATAGGCGTCGGGGTCAAACGACGCGCCGCTTTCAGCCATCACTTCATAAACCGGCTTGATCGCGCCTTCGGCTGACATCATCGTTGCGGTGCCAACCTCAAAAACCATCAGGATGTGCGGCTGCTCACCCGCGCGGAACGCGGCAATGCCTGCATTCAGTGTTTCCGAGTAATTGCCCTTGTGGCTTTCGACCACGACGAACTCATCCTGGCTGGCGTTGAATTCTTCAACCTGAGCTTTCACAAGTTCACCCAGGCGGCCGGTGAAGGCATGCCAGAACTGAACTTCGGTTTGCGCCATTGCCGCCACTGGGGACAAGGCAGTTGTTACGGCAAGAGCGCCAAGCAGATTCTTTTTCATGATTCCTCCCATGCATCGGGTGTGATGCTTCGTTGAATACCGACCGCAACGGGTAAACGGCACACATGACGATTTCACGACGTTAACGTTACAGAAATATAATTCAAGCCCATTCTACTGGATAAAAAAATAACATAATGTTATGTCGTCAAGTGGCAGATTTGGATTGGGGATGAGTCAAATTCTTAGAATTCGCCAGTTAGAGGCTTTGATGGCCGTAACCACCAATGGCTCGGTCACGGCGGCGGCGGCTGATCTGGGGGTCAGTCAACCCGCGGTTAGCCGATTGCTGTCAGACCTCGAAAAATCATTGGGCTTTCAGCTATTTGATCGGCGCGAGGGCCGTTTGGTGCCAACCCAAGAGGTACGGTATCTTCAGCCCAGCGTCGAACGTGTGCTGGAATTGATGGGGCAGATTTCTGATGTCAGCCAGGACATTACGCAACGAAAGGCGGGGCATATCCGTGTCGCCTGTTTGCCCGGGTTTGCCACCAGCCACCTGCCGGGGGTCGTCGCCAGTTTTCTGAAAGACCGGCCCGCCGTCACCATGACGATTGAACCTGACAGGCCAGAGCGCATTCTGGAATGGATGATTGGTGAGCAATATGACTTCGGAATCACCGATGGGTTCAATGGTCATCCAGCCGTTGAAAGCAGGGATATAGACGTGCGAACCGTCTGTGTGTTTCCGTCACATCATGAGCTGGAAAACCTGTCGGAAGTCACGCCAGCGGACCTTGCAGATCAGAACATTATCCACACCCGGCGCGACAGCGACTTTTTCGGACGTATTTCAAAGGCGTTCCAGGCCGCTAATGTCGCTCTGAACTCTCATATCGAAGTCAGGCAGTTCACCGCGGCCTGTGAGCTGGCAATAAAGGGCGTTGGCGTTTCCATCGTGAGCGAACTGGACGCCATCCAATACAAGGGGAGGGGGCTAAGCTATCGACCGTTCAAGCCGGTGTTGACCCATACTCTTTCATTGGTGCGACCGGTGCTAAAGCAGCCGTCCCTGGTTACGCTGGAATTCATCGAGTATTTCAGCGACAGCCTCGAGCCGTTCAGGACTGAGTCACGAAACCAATGAAACAGGTTCAGTCCGACCGCAGAGCGCCGTATGACTAAAGGCGGATTTTCCACGCTAACAGCACCCGTTCGTGAGTTGCGGAACTTGACCCAGTACAGTATCCCGTCCGCGACGCTGCCCCTTCAAACCATTTTTGAGCCTATACCGGTAACCAGCCATGCCCACACCGTCAGACACTGAACCACGTGGGTATTCGACCGAAAACCTCACTGTCCTCAAGTCTGCGCGCCTATCCGTAGCACCTATGATGGACTGGACTGATCGGCACTGCCGGTATCTGCATCGGCTGCTCAGCCGGCAGACGTTGCTATACACCGAAATGGTGACCGCACCTGCCTTGGTTCGCGGTGGGGCGATGCACCTGTTGGACTACAGCCCGCAAGAACACCCGGTCGCGCTGCAGTTGGGTGGATCGGACCCTCAGGAACTGGCGCAAGCGGCTCGGCTTGGGGCCGATGCTGGTTATGATGAGATCAACCTGAACTGTGGCTGCCCTTCGGATCGGGTGCAATCTGGCACGTTCGGGGCGGTGTTAATGAAAGATCCTGCCCGAGTTGCGGAATGTGTCGCTGCCATGCGTGAGGCGGTGGATGTTGACGTGACCGTCAAGTGTCGCATTGGTGTGGACGAACAGACCCCGGATGAGGTTCTGCCCGCATTTCTGGAACAGATCCGCGATGCAGGTTGCGAGCGGGTGACGATTCATGCCCGCAAGGCGTGGCTGCAAGGTCTCAGCCCGAAAGAGAACCGGGACATTCCGCCTTTGGACTACGATTTGGTGCATCGGATGAAAGCGGCGTTTCCCGATCTGCATATCTCGATCAACGGTGGGATTACGTCCTTGGAACAGGCGCGTACGCATCTTGAGGCCGGGCTGGACGGTGTCATGATCGGTCGCGCCGCGTATTACCAGCCAACCGATATTCTGGCCGCGGCCGATCCCGTGATCTTCGGAGACGGTCAGGCGACGGACCCGATTGAAGTTGTTCAAAAAATGGTGCCCTATGTCGAAGCACACCTTGCCGCGGGCGGCCGTCTGCATCAGATCACCCGTCATATGCTGGGCCTGTTCGCCGGACGTCCCGGAGCGCGGGCGTGGCGACGGGCCTTGTCCGAGGGTGCCGTGCATCAGGGCGCAGGGCCCGAGGTGATGATGCAAGCGTTAGAGCACGTTGCGCCTTTGGCCGAGGTTTGAACGAACTAAGATACGGCCAAGGGCCGGTATGGGGGAAGAATGCCCGAGACGATGTTGCTGGCCCAGATGCTGGGCCTTTTGCTTGTAATCGGGGCGCTGGCGGGTGTGCTGGCCGGATTACTGGGTGTCGGCGGAGGTATCGTGCTGGTGCCGGCGTTCTTTTATGCCTTCCAAACGCTGGGCTACGGTGGTCCGCAATTGATGCAACTGTGTTTGGCGACGTCGTTGGCGACGATCATTGTCACGTCAATCCGCTCGGTTTTGGCGCATAACAAGAAGGGCGCAGTGGATTGGGATATTCTGCGCGACTGGGGGCTTGGGATCGCGATTGGTGCTATCATCGGTGTTTTGGTGGCATCGGCACTACGGACCGAGGCTTTGCAAGCCTTGTTCGGTGTGTTGGGGATGGTCATCGGCGCCTATCTGGGGCTGGGTAAGTCCGAGTGGCGTCTGGGCGATGCCATGCCCAAGGGTATCCGCCGCGCGGTGCTGTCGCCGCTTGTGGGGTTTCTTTCTGTGCTGATGGGGATCGGGGGCGGCAGCTTTGGCGTGCCGCTCATGAGCCTGTTCAATACGCCAATTCATCGGGCAGTTGCCACGGCTGCCGGGTTTGGCGTGATCATCGCGGTGCCCTCGGTCTTGGGCTTTTTGTTTCTGGAAATCGCGCCGGAACATCGGCCACCCCTGACCATCGGTGCGGTCAATTTGGTCGCCTTTACGATTGTTGTGGCCATGACCACGATCACTGCACCATGGGGGGTTAAGCTGGCCCATGCTATGGACCCCAAACCGCTAAAGCGTGTTTTTGCTGTGTTCCTGACGCTGGTCGCACTGAACATGTTGCGAAAGGCGTTGGGTCTATGAGTGATTTTGACGAAAAGGGCTGGGTCAAGTTTCCGTACGATCCTGTGCTGGCGGATTGGGTCGGGCATGCTTTGCCCGCAGCGCGCAAGTCTGTCACTGACCCGGCACATGCTCAATGGCTCGACTGCGAGGGGACGTGGTTCATCGGTGTTGACGCGCTTGACAACGACCCGCAGGGCAGGGTGGGACATTCAGCACCGCTGTCCGGGCAGGCCATGAGGTTCTTGACCGCGCAGTATGGCACCCTTCCATTGCACAAGGGTCAGGTCTCGGTCATCTATCCGGGCTATCCGCGCCCGCGGCGTGGCGAAAGCGAAAGCGCTGGGCGGTATCGGTTAAAGCGCGATGCGGCTCATGTTGACGGGCTCAGGCCGATGGGGCCAGACCGCCGGCGGCGCGTTGATGAACCCCACGCCTGGATACTGGGCATTCCGTTGAATGACGCCAGCAAAGACGCAGCGCCCATGGTTTTGTGGGAGGGTAGCCATAAAATTCTGCGGGCCGCTTTTCAACGCGCGCTGGACGGACGCGCGCGGAGCAGTTTGCACGAAGTTGATGTGACCGACATCTACCAAGCCGCGCGGCGTGAGGTGTTCGACACTTGCCCCCGCATAGAACTGCCCGCGAAACCGGGTGAGTCCTATGTGTTGCACCGCCATTGCCTGCACGGAGTGGCCCCGTGGGGTAGCAATGCCTCGGCTGGGGCAGACGGACGAATGATCGCCTATTTTCGCCCGGAATGCGCCGGGGGAGTGGCCGAATGGATCGAAACCGCCTAACCTTCTGCCATTTTTAAGGTTTGGAGGTGTTTTCGATGATGACTGTTCACACAAGCTCTGACGGCGCGCTGATCGAAGTCGAACTGTCCGGCGAGGTCAGCAGCAACGATTACACCACGGTTCTGGTGCCCGCAATCGAGGCCGCTTTGGCCGAGCATGACACGGTGCGTCTGCTGGCCGTGGTACAGCCGGAATTCAAGGGCTATGATTTTGGTGCAGCCTGGGCGGATACGAAGCTTGGTCTCAGTCATTGGCGTGGGTTCGACCGTATCGCGGTCGCTGCCGATCAAAGCTGGGTGCAGACAAGTGTCCGCCTGGCTGCTCCGATCCTGCCATGCCCCGTTCAGGTTTTTGAACTGTCCGAACTGGAAGCGGCGCGCCGCTGGATGCGCGAGTCACTGGGCGCGATCCATGTGATTGGTCTGGGCGGCTCTTGTATCCAGGTCAGCCTGCTAGGGAAACTCGACCCAGAGGAATACGCACGGGCCGAGCTGGATATGGACAACATCTTGCAGGGCAAAGCTGCGTTTCGTTTGTTGGTCGACCTGCGCGAGTTTGACGGTTGGCATGGGCTGACAGCGCTTGCATCGCATTTTCAACTGGTCCGAAAGCATGTCGGCCTGCTGGATCGCGCGGCCATTGTCGGCGACAAGGCATGGCAGCGCATGGCACAAAGGGCAGCCAGCCACATTCTGGGAGCACGAACGCAGTTTTTTGCATCCGAAGACATCGAGAATGCCAAATCTTGGCTAGCCGCAGGATGAGGGCGCGCATGACACTCACGCAAGGTTTACCGATCGGTGAGCTTTCCGATTATTGATCGGTGGGTCGAAAACGTCTACGTCAATTGCATTCTTCCGATCTACCACTTCGGCGGAATACACATCGAAAGCGCCGCTGTGGGCTGCCACTCACTCAGCACAAGTGTTACGAACTTTCCCCTCGAAGTTCAGACAAACCTACAGCGGCGCCGGTCGGGACAACCTGCTATCCGAGATACTGGCTATGACTGTTTCTGGCGCGCCGCGCGACCGCCACGGCGTTTTGCCAGACGAGGCTTGCGCGATGGCAGCTCTTCCATGATTTCAGCGCGCTCGGCGCTGTCCATTTTGGACCAGCGCGAGATTTCGTCCAAAGTGCGGTAGCAGCCTGTGCAGATCCGCTCGGCCGTATGTACGACGCACAGTTGGACGCAAGGGCTTTCGACCTCGTTCCGTTTCCAAACCATGTTCGTCATCGACGTACTCCGCCCATTACAAAAAGCGCAGCCGATCCAGCGCTCCTTGCAGAATATAACCGGCAGCGACGTGGTCGATAACCTGTCCGCGACGTTTTCGTGTCGTATCCGCCTCAAGCAGTGCCTTTTCTGCAGCAACCGTGCTGAGCCGTTCGTCCCAGAAACCGATGGAAACTTCGGTCAGGCGCGACAGGTTGCGGGCAAAGGCACGGGTGGACTGGCACCTTGGACCTTCGGTGCCGTCCATGTTTTTTGGCAGGCCCAGAATGACACCGCCGATCTCGCGATCTGCAATGATTTCAAGCAGGCGGGCGGAATCGAGGGTGAATTTCTTGCGCCTAACGGTTTCCAATGGGCTGGCGACGCCACGCATCCGATCCGAGACGGCAACGCCAATCGTCTTTTCGCCCAAGTCCAAACCGATCAACGCTGTCATCGGCGGCAGCGCCGCTGCGAACTCTTCGAATTCGTTGTAAATCATTGTGCAATTCCGGCCTGAAATGCGGCGGCGTCAATTATTTTGAGCGCGTCTGCATCGCCGGCAAAAACGTCCATGGCTTCGTTTTTGATCTCGATGGCGCGCTGCCCTTCGCCCAGAACACCCAAGGCTGCGATCAGCCGTGCCCAATCCTGGGGCGGTCCACCTTCGGTGGCGAGGCGATCCGAAAGCTGGTTGACCATGCCGAGGATCATTTCTTGCCGCTCCTCGGAGCTGAGTTCGGCGGCGGCGTCGATGTCATCCTGACTGGGGCCGGATGCGACAGGAATATCCGGTGCGTTGAAGACGCCCGCACGAAAGGCCAGTTCGTCAAGCTGCTCGCGGATCGCGTCAGCCCAGGGGGCACTGGCGGGCGCGTTGCGCAGCGCGTCAACCCAGATCCGATAGCCGATGTCCGGGCGGCCCACCTGGACCATCATTTGCCCGAGGTAATACTGTGCCGGGCCATTGCGAGGATCGCGGCTGAGTGTCTGTCTCAGCGCCTCCTCCGCCTCGGGCGAGACATAGCCGCCAGCGGATAGGATCATCATTTCTGCCATATACGAATAGGCATCTGCAGGTGCCGCTTCGCCCGACAGTTCGATCACGCGTTGCTGGGCTTTGTAGGCCGCAGGGAAGTTTCCTGCGTTCGCCTCATGTTGGGCCAGAAGGATATGGCCCTGCAAATCATCAGGGCGTGCAGCAACGGTTTCGCGCAACTGGTTAAGAAGGTTTGCATAATTCTCATCCAACTGCGGCAGTTGCGCGGGCGGGGTTGCAGCCTCGGCTTCGGCCTGGCTGGGGCGCTCAGCCCGGAGGGTTTCAGCCCGTTCAACGCGCAGGGTCAGGGGCATGTCCGGCCGTCCGGCGGCGCCAATCTGCTGATACATCACGATGGCCCCGCCCACCACGACAAGCGCAACTGTGGAAAACGCAGCCAGGCTCGCCCAGCGTGGCGGCCCCGTTTCCTGACTGGCAGTCTGCATCTGCGCATCAGCGGCCAGAATGCGACGAGAGATTTCTGTGCGTACCCGGTCAGCGTCGGCCTCACTGATGACGCCTCTGGCCAAATCTTTGTCCACGCTTGCCAACTGTTCACGGTAGACGCGCATGTCGTAGGCCGCAGCAGGCTCGCGCGATTTTCGGGCGCGCAGCAAAGAAAAGCCCAATACCGCCGCTATCAGCACGGCGCTTGAAATTGTTACGATCAGGAACGACATGGCTTCTCCGATATGGCTGCTCTGACTTAGACCTCTAGGCCCTCCGAAAAAAGGGACAAATGGCCGCGAGCCGTTCAGATTGCGCAATAATGGGCACCATGTCGCAATAGTTCGATATTGTGGCGTTGTCCGGCACGGGTAAACTGTTCACACGCTGCATATCTGCGCCAATTACCGAACCGGATGGATTCGCTCATGAAACACTACTCAGCCTTTGCTGTGGCGCGGGAGGCTCTGCGCTATCACACCGGATGGGAGCGCGCATGGCGCTCGCCCGAACCTAAGAAGCGGTACGACGTTATTATCGTCGGTGCCGGGGGGCATGGTCTGGCGACCGCTTATTACCTGGGAAAGAACTACGGTATCCAGAACGTCGCTATCATCGAAAAAGGCTGGTTGGGCGGCGGAAACACGGGCCGGAACACGACCATCATCCGGTCGAACTATCTGCAGGATCCCTCAGCAGCGCTGTATGAAAAGGCGCGCGGATTGTACGAAGATCTGAGCCAGGAATTGAACTACAATATCATGTTCAGCCCGCGCGGCGTGATGATGCTGGCGCAGACTCAGCATGAAATCCGCGGCTATCAGCGCACGGCGCACGCCAACGCGTTGCAAGGCGTCAAGACCGAATGGATCGAACCCGAACGTGTCAAGGAGCTGGTGCCAATCATCAATATTGACGGTCCCCGCTATCCGGTTCTGGGGGCGTTGTGGCAGGAACGCGGCGGTACAGCGCGTCACGATGCGGTGGCCTGGGGTTATGCCCGTGCGTGCTCGGCCATGGGGATGGACATCATCCAGAAATGCGAAGTCACCGGTGTTCGGTCAGAAAATGGCCGTGTTGTCGGCGTCGATACCACCAAGGGCGCGATTGACTGCGAAAAGCTGGGCATCGTTGTTGCGGGACATTCCGGCCAGTTGGCCGAGATGGCGGGCTTCCGCCTGCCGTTGGAGTCTGTGGCGCTTCAGGCGCTTGTGTCCGAACCGATCAAGCCCTGCATGGATGTGGTCGTGATGGCCAATACCGTGCACGGCTATATGTCTCAGTCCGACAAGGGTGAGATGGTGATCGGCGGCGGCACTGACGGGTTCAACAATTTCACCCAGCGCGGCAGCTTCCACCATATTGAGGAAACCGTGCGGGCACTGGTCGAAACCTTCCCGATGATCTCGCGCCTGAAGATGCTGCGCCAGTGGGGCGGGATCGTGGACATGACCGGCGACCGCTCACCCATCCTTTCGACGACGCCGCTGGGCAACTGCTTTATCAACTGCGGTTGGGGGACAGGCGGGTTCAAGGCCATTCCGGGCTCGGGCTGGGGGATGGCGCAATTGATGGCGACCGGCCATTCACCTCTGACCGAAGCCTTCACGATGGACCGTTTCAAAGAGGGCCGCTTTATCGACGAAAGCGTAGCCGCAGGGGTGGCGCACTGATGTCGTGGCTCTGCACCTATACCTCGATTTCTTGCTCCTGCTTCGAAAAGGAGACCGCGATATGCTGACACTCAAATGCCCGTTCACCGGTGCCATGCTGGATGAAACCGAACTACATTGTGGTGGCGAAGCGCATCGGAAACGCTTTGGCCCTGGGTCTTCTGACGAGGACTTTGAAACTTACATGTTCGTTCGTGAAAACCGTAAAGGCGTGCATTTCGAACTTTGGCTGCATGCCTATGGCATCGGCAAATGGTTTATTGCTGCGCGCGACACGGAAACGTTGGAAGTGTATGGAACCTACCCGGCACAGACAACGGAACCCCCGCAAGACATCAAGGACGCGATTACCGCCAAGCGCCCCGGCTGGTCCTGGAGAGAGTTTGAATGATCCGCGCCGCCATCCGTAATTCCGCCTGCGAAAGGTCCGCAACATGAGCACCCGTCTCGCAAAACAAGGCCGGCTGATTGACCGGTCGAAAAAGGTCACCTTTACCTTCAACGGCAACTCAATGCAGGGCTATGAGGGCGATACGCTTGCCTCGGCACTGTTGGCCAATGATCAGATGATGGTGGGTCGGTCGTTCAAATACCACCGTCCGCGTGGTGTGGTCGCCAGCGGCGCAGAAGAGCCGAACGCGCTGGTTGGTCTGGGGCAGGGGAACCGGTTCGAACCGAACCAGCGCGCCACAACGACCGAATTGTTCAATGGTCTGACAGCGGTTTCGCAGAACCATTGGCCGAACCTCGAATATGACATCGGTGCGGTGAACACCGCGCTGGCTCGGTTCCTGCCTGCCGGTTTCTATTACAAGACGTTCATCCACCCCAAACCGTTCTGGAAACACGTCTATGAGCCGTTCATTCGTCAATCCGCTGGATTGGGGAAGGCGCCCGACAAGGACAGTCGTGACGCGGACACTTACGAACATTTCTACGCCTTCACCGATGTCTTGGTGATCGGCGGCGGTGTCGCGGGTCTTCAGGCGGCGAAGACCGCGGCCGGATCCGGTGCCAAGGTTCTGCTGATCGAGCAAACCGCGCATTGGGGCGGACGTGCCCCAGTGGATGGCGGGGATGTTGATGGTATGCCTGTGGATAAGTTCGTGGAACAATTGGTTTCCGAACTGGAAACAATGGGCAACGTGACGATGCGCAATCGCTGCATGGGGGCGGGCGTTTATGACCACGGCTATGTGCTGGGATACGAACGCCTTAGCGATCACGCGCCCGGTACGCAAGGCCCGCGTCACCGCCTGTGGCGCATTCGCGCGAAGCAGGTCGTCACCGCAACCGGCGCGATCGAACGTCCGTTGTCTTTTGCGGGCAACGATGTGCCGGGTGTGATGCTGGCTTCGGCCATGCGCGACTATGTTGTAAACTGGGGTGTCACTCCGGGTGAGCGGGTGATTGTCGCCACCAACAATGACGACGCCTACCGCACTGGGATCATCCTGAAACAGGCCGGAGTTGACGTATTGCGTGTCGTGGATGCGCGTCCGACAGCCGGTCCATTGGCCGAAGAGGCGCGCGCACTTGGCATCCGGGTCGACCCCGGTAAAGCCATCGCAAAGGTCAAAGGTGGCAAGCGCGTCAAAAAGGTCGCAATTTGCAATCAGGAGGGGATCGGCGGCGCACGCGAAGAGGTTGAGTGCGACGCTGTTGCCATGTCGGGTGGCTGGTCTCCGGTCGTGCATCTGTGGTCGCATTGCGGCGGCAAACTGATCTGGGATGAGGCGCAGGCGCACTTCCGGCCCGATCCGTCGCGCCCTCCGCTGGGTGCGAATGGCGAGGGGTTTGTTCTGGCTGCTGGCAGCTCAAATGGACCTCTGGCACTGCCCGAGGTTCTGACCAACGCTGACGCGGCAGGCAAAGCTGCGGCCAAGGCCGCCGGGTTCAAACCAAAAAGCACCAAAGCGCCAAAGGGCGAAAGCATGTCTGAGGCCGCGATGGAGCCGGTCTGGCTGATGCCCGCCAATGCCGAGATCGGCCTGCGCATGAAATCGTGGCTGGATTTCCAGAATGATGTCAAAGTCTCTGACGTCCAACTGGCGGCGCGCGAAGGGTATGAGAGCGTTGAGCATACCAAACGCTACACCACTCTGGGGATGGCGACCGATCAGGGTAAGTTGAGCAATATCAATGGACTGGCAATCCTTGCTGATGCGCTGGATGCGGAGATTCCCAAGGTTGGCACAACCACGTTCCGGCCACCGTATACGCCCATCTCCATGGGCGCGATTGGCGGCGAGGCGCGCGGTGAGGTGTTCCAGCCGATCCGCCGGACTCCGATGCATGACTGGCATGACAAGAACGGCGCGGATTGGGAACCTGTTGGCCACTGGCGCCGGACATATGCTTACGTTCGCCCCGGGGAATCTGTTCATGATGCCGTGAATCGCGAGGTGAAGAACACACGCGAAAACCTTGGCCTGCTGGATGCGTCGACGCTGGGCAAACTGATTGTCAAAGGCCCGGATGCAGGCAAGTTCCTCGACATGATGTACACCAACATGATGTCCACGCTGAAGGTCGGCAAATGCCGCTATGGCCTGATGTGTTCCGAAAACGGTTTCCTGATCGACGATGGCGTCGTTGCCCGGATCGACGAGGATACGTGGCTGTGTCACACAACCACGGGCGGAGCAGAACGTATCCACGCCCATATGGAAGAGTGGCTGCAAACCGAGTGGTGGGACTGGAAGGTCTATGTCGCCAACGTGACGGAACAATATGCGCAGGTGGCTGTTGTAGGTCCCAATGCCCGCAAGGTGTTGGAAAAGCTGGGCGGTATGGATGTCAGCAAGGATGCGCTGCCGTTCATGGAGTGGCGCGATGGTAAGATCGGTGACTTTGACTGCCGTGCGTACCGCATCTCGTTCTCGGGCGAACTGTCCTTTGAAATCGCCGTTCCCGCGTCACAGGGTCAGGCGTTCTGGAACGATTTGATGGAAGCCGGGAAAGAGTTCGGCGTGATGCCTTACGGTACCGAGTGCCTGCACATCCTGCGGGCCGAAAAGGGCTTTATTATGATCGGGGACGAGACCGACGGCACGGTGATTCCGCAGGACCTGGGGCTGCACTGGGCGCTGTCCAAAAAGAAAGAGGACTATCTGGGAAAACGCGCCCATTCGCGCACTCACATGGCCGATCCCGACCGCTGGAAACTGGTCGGTCTGGAGACTGTGGATGGTTCTGTCATTCCCGACGGAGCTTACGCAGTTGGCTCGGGCGTCAACGCCAATGGTCAGCGCAACATGATCGGGCGTGTGACCTCGACTTACTACTCGGCCAATTTGGATCGTGGTATCGCAATGGGCCTGATCAAGCATGGCCCCGACCGGATGGGTGAGATTGTCGAATTCCCCGGTACTGATGGCAAAACCTACAAAGCCAAGATCGTGGACCCGATCTTCTATGACAAAGACGGGGAGAAGCAGAATGTCTGAACCCATCAGCGCACTGAACCACGCCAGCTATGACGGCATCGCAAAGGTCGAGGAATGCGGCCTGCAGGGAATGATAACCTTACGTGGTGACTTGTCAGACAAGGTATTGGCCAAAGCCGTAAAGGATGCCACTGGCCAAAAAGTGCCCGGGCAGCGTGAGGCTCTGGTCAAAGGCGACACAGGTGTTTGCTGGATGTCACCGGACGAGTTGCTTGTGCTGGTTCAATACGCCGAAGTGAACGCTAAGCTGGCCGATATCGCGGGCGCGCTGAGCGGAACCCACGCATTGGCGGCGAACGTTTCGGACGCACGGGCGGTATTCCGTGTTTCTGGACCCAATGCGCGCGAAGTGCTGGGTAAACTGGCACCGGTCGATCTGTCGCCTGACGCATTCCAGCCCGGTCAAATTCGCCGTTCGCGTTTGGCACAAGTGGCAGGCGCATTCTGGATGGACGATGCCGAGACGTTCCGCGTCGTCTGTTTCCGGTCGGCTGCGGATTATGTGTTCAAACTGCTGAAGGTCGCGGCCCAACCGGGCAGTGAGGTTGGGTTTTATTGATCCGCATGGGCGGCCCTATGCGAGACCGTCTTGCTAGGTGAACAGATAGCTTCCGAAGTGCGAAAGCGCTTCGGATTCCGTGAACTGGTCTTCGGAGATCAGTCGCCCAGCCGTGTCACGACATTCCGAGTAAAATGACAACTTGGCCAGCAGGTCCTGAGTTTTTTTCGCGCGGCTGCCCTCGTCAAGCAGTGGCGCGTGCGTTGAAAGAAAAAGCGCCGGGCGTTGTAGTTTTAACCATTCCATCAACGTAGGCAGAACCATATATTCCGCCCCCTCGATATCCATTTTTACGAGCGAAACCTTTGACAGGTCATTTGTCTTTTCGAATTGATCCCAGGCGATAGTCAACGCATCCGATCCATGCGCCCCATCATGCAGCAGTGAGCTGGTGGAATCTCCGGGCTCACCGCGTACCGAGGCCATTCGTGCCACTCCAAAGCGATCCGACAGGGCAACCCCAAAGGCCGAGACGTTTTGAATCTCGTTTAGATCCAGGTTCCACGCCAAATGGCGGAACGCTGTAGGGTCGGGCTCAAAGCACCAGACATGACGTGCGCGCCGTGCGCCATACAAAACGGTGGGCCCGATCCAGGCGCCGATATCCAGATAGTCGCTATCGGGTTTCAGGTACTGATCCAGAACGGCAAATGTCTCTGGTTCCCATGCACCGGCCGAGGCTTTGCGCCAGAATTTCGAATGATAGGGATCAAGACGAAACGGTTCCCCGTTCAGGTTGCCCGCATAGTATCCGCGGGCGCGGTAGAACATCTTGCGCGCCTGTGTCAGCATCGCGGACCTCCGGGTTTTCTTGTCTCGCCCCTTGACCTAAGGCGGCAGCCAAAGCATTTAACCCTTGGGAACCGCAACTTTTATTTTACAGGGGGCCGAGATGGCTTTTGAACTTCCTGATCTTCCTTATGCACATGACGCGCTGGCAGCCAAGGGCATGTCCGCGGAAACGCTGGAATATCACCATGACCTGCACCACAAGGCCTATGTGGACAACGGCAACAAGCTGATCGCCGGGACCGAGTGGGACGGCAAGTCGCTGGAAGAAATCATCGTTGGCACCTACGACAAGTCGGCCGTCGCGCAAAACGGCATCTTCAACAACATCAGCCAACTTTGGAACCACAACCAGTTCTGGGAGATGATGGGCCCCGGCGACAACGCCATGCCGGGTGAGCTGGAAAAGGCTCTGACCGAAAGCTTCGGTTCGGTTGACGAGTTTAAGTCGCAGTTCAGCGCAGCTGGTGCCGGTCAGTTCGGCTCGGGCTGGGCGTGGCTGGTCAAGAACGCTGATGGCTCGCTGGCTGTCACCAAGACCGAGAATGGCGTGAACCCGCTGTGTTTCAACCAGACCGCGCTGCTGGGGTGCGATGTGTGGGAGCACTCTTACTACATTGATTTCCGCAACAAGCGTCCGGCTTACCTGTCGAACTTCCTCGACAATCTGGTGAACTGGGAAAACGTCGCCTCGCGGATGTAATTCTGACCCCATCGGGGTTGTTCAGGGCCCGCTGGCGGAAACGCCGGCGGGCTTTTTTGCAGAGTTTGCTTCCATTGTTTTAAACAGCCAAAGGGGGCACTGGTATTTCGGGCAAGCAACGCAGATGGTTTCTTTATGGCCAGCAGCCAACATGCCACCTTGGCTGACAGGAAAAAACCTGCCGATTAGTGTAGTTTCATTCTGAGATGGGATTGTACGCGGCTCGGCAATGCTTACCTAAGGTTAAGTGGGGGTAAGTTCCGCTACACATAAATTCATTCGGGCAACACGCAACGCATCGGCGGGCGTGCAAAAGTCGAACCTGATTTGATGAAAAAGCGATGGCCATACAATTCATAAACGGAGGGCGCGATGGTCGCACTTGAACAGGGAACTTGGATTGTCATTTCTGATGGAGAGAAGGCGCTGTTTGTTGAGAACATCACCGATGCCGAAGATCCCAATCTGGTTGTTGTCTCGGTCGAGGAACGGGATGCGCTCGCTGGGCGCGCAGACCGGGCAGGGCAGTGCTTGGATACCGGGCCGCATCAGGATACCGAGATGGAACCGCCCAACTGGAAAATCCACGCCAAATCCCTCTTTGTGCAAGACGTCGCCAACCTGCTGAACCGAAATGGCCTGAAGGGTGCTTTCAACAAGCTGGTTCTGGTCGCAAGTCCGCACGTGCTGGGCCTGCTGCGCCGACGTCTGCACAGCGACGTGCTGGCCAAAGTCGTGGCCGAGGTCGACAAATCCCTCACCAATCACCCCTTGCACAAGGTTGAAAACCTGTTGAGAAACCGCCCAGGTCTTGCGGTTTGATCGCGGTCGTGCGGCTGGTGGTCGATCACAATCCGTTTAGGTCAGATAGCCCCGCAGCGTAGTCATCGCCGATGTCGGATCATCGACCCATGTGATGAACTCGGCCAGCGATCCATCCGCGAAGCCTTGACCGATGACACGTTGTACAAGCTCGTGCAACGCGTCCCAGTATCCATCCACATTCATTACCAGAATCGGTTTGTCGTGAAGGCCAAGCTGCCGCCAAGTCAGTGCCTCGAACAGTTCGTCCAGCGACCCCGGCCCACCCGGAAGGACGACAACGGCGTCCGCGTTCATGATCATGACTTTTTTACGTTCATGCATGGTTTCCGTGACCACGAAACGGGTCAGGTCGGTCTTGCCAACCTCGCGTTGCAATAGGTGAACAGGGATAACGCCAAATGTATCGCCCCCGGCGGCCTGTGCCGCGCGGGCAACCTCGCCCATCAGGCCAACGTCCCCCGCTCCGTAAACCAATCGCCAACCTTCTTGCGCCAGCATCGTCCCGAATGTTCTTGCGGCGTTGGCATAGGTGGAATTGGTGCCATTTCGTGACCCGCAATACACACAAACAGACTTCTGAAACATTGTGATCGCTCTCCGGGGTTGCGCCTGAGGTTTTGACCCCTGATAGCGGGATTGATAGATTGGCTCAACCGTCAGTCAGAATGTGTTATGGTCAAAGCATTTGCGCTGCGGAGTGAAAGGAAAAAAATGAACGCCGAGTCGGGAAGCGGAAGCTCAGGAACTTTTGTCTGGGGCTTGATCGCCGGTATCGCAGTTGTTGTCGGAGCCGGTGGATTGTATCTGACCGGCATGATCGGTGGCGGCCCGGACGCGCCAGCGCCAGAGGCCGAAGTTGCGGCTCAATCCGAAGACGACAGCACCGAGTTGGCAGCGGCCGATCCGGCGGTTGAAGAACCCACAACACCTGCCGAGGATGGGCAGGCAACCGAAACCCCGCCGGATGACAACACGCAGGACGACGCTGCGCCGCAAGTGACGCTTTTGCTAGATCAGATTTTTGTCGAACCGGATGGCTCTGCGGTTCTTTCCGGCTCTGCCGAGCCAGGTGCCGAGGTAAACGTGCTGCTGGATGGTGAGACGGTGCACAGCTTCACGGTCGACGCCAGCGGGCAGTTTGCCGAGTTTGTTTCAATCCCGTTTTCAGATAGTGCGCGTGGCCTGACGCTGGAAACGCGGGGTGAGGAACCTGTACGATCGGATGATTACGTAATCGCAGCCTTGCCGCGGCCAGAGCCCGTAGAAGAACCGGTTTCAACAGCTGAAGCAGCCGAGGCTGACAAGGCGGAGGTCGCCGAAGTTGCTGAAACGGATCAACCCGCGACTTCCGGTACAGCCGACACCGACAGTCAGTTGGTCGAGGATGAGGCACCACAAGTTGCTGAGCCGCCGACGTCAGAGGCGACGGACCAACAGGTTGCCGTCCTGCGCTCGGGTGAGGACGGTGTCGAATTGGTACAGGGACCGACCAGCCTGCCGCAAGCGCCGGATCAGGTGGCGTTGGACACGATCGGCTATTCCGATGCGGGAGAGGTGGAACTGACCGGGCGGGTGCCGGATGGCTCGGTGGTGCGCCTTTACCTCAACAACCGGCTTGTGGATGATCAATCCCCGGCAAACGATGGCAAATGGCGCAGCGAACTGGAAGGTGTAGAGCCCGGCGTTTATACCCTGCGCGTAGATGAGGTTGGCGCAGATGGCACCGTGGTCAGCCGACTGGAAACCCCGTTCAAGCGGGAATCGCCGGAAATCCTGCGCGCCGCTGAGGCGACGGACGAACCCGCGATTGATCCGAATGACGCGCCAATCCGGTCGGTCACTGTGCAAAGGGGCGACACATTGTGGGCCATTTCGCGTGAACGGTTCGGCGACGGTATCCTCTATGTGCGGCTGTTCGAAGCCAACAGGGACTCGATCCGTGATCCGGACCTGATTTATCCCGGCCAGATTTTTACAATACCTGATTAATCCTGCGCCCTTGGCCCTTGGATGGGCCTGGGCTATCTCTGATCGCAGATCAGAACCGTGATGAGACGATAGTCCCGATGTATTCAAATGACCTTCAAGAAGTTGACGAGCGCCAGTCCGGATGGCGCACGATTCGTAAGGTCGCGCCATATCTTTGGCCCGAGGATGAGCCTTGGGTAAAACGTCGGGTCGTCATTGCCATGGCGATGCTGGTTCTGGCCAAGCTCATCGCGGTTTACACACCCATCCTTTACAAGGGTGCGGTTGATGGACTGGCAGGCGAAGGTGTTCCACCGCTGGCTTTGGGTGCCGTGGGCCTGACGGTGGCATATGGGGTTGCGCGAATGATGACTGTTGGCTTTCAGCAGTTGCGCGATGCTGCGTTTGCCAGGGTAGGTCAGCGGGCCTTACGTGCGCTGGCATTGGAAACGTTTCAGCACATTCACCAGCTATCAATGCGCTATCACGTGACGCGCCGGACCGGAGGCCTCAGCCGGATTATCGAGCGTGGCGTCAAGGGTGTTGAGTTCCTCTTGCGGTTTCTGCTGTTCTCGATTGGACCTCTTATCCTTGAGCTACTGCTGGTTGCGATCATCCTGATGTGGATGTTCGACGTGTGGTATCTGGTTGTCGTGGCTGTCACTATCGCGCTGTATATCTGGTTCACCTTCGCAGTGACGGAATGGCGGGTAAAACTGCGACGCGAAATGAACGATCAGGATACTGAGGCCAACCAGCGCGCCATTGACAGCCTGTTGAATTTTGAAACTGTCAAGTATTTCAATGCGGAACAGCGCGAAGCTCAACGATATGATACGTCGATGAAAGCCTATGCAAGGGCGGCGCTGAAAACGGCATACTCGCTGGCTTTCCTGAATTTCGGTCAGTCGTTTCTGATCACCTGTGGATTGATAGGTGTGATGGTGCTTGCGGCCCTCGGGGTGCAAAAGGGAACCCTGACGGTTGGCGATTTCGTCATGGTAAATGCGTACATGATCCAAATCACTGTGCCGCTGAACTTTTTGGGCACGGTGTATCGAGAAATCCGCCAGTCGCTGGTGGATATGGGGCAGATGTTCGACCTGCTTGAGCAACCGGCTGAGGTCACTGACAAGCCCGGCGCATCGGATCTTGTGGTCAAAGGCGGTGAAGTGACCTTGGACGCGGTTCATTTTGGCTATGATGCTGACCGTGAGATATTGAAGGGCATCTCATTGATCGTGCCCGCAGGTCAAACCGTAGCCATCGTGGGGGCGACAGGCTCGGGTAAGTCCACCATTGGACGGTTGCTGTTTCGATTCTATGACGTGACCGGCGGGGCGTTGAAAATCGACGGGCAGGATGTGCGTGACGTGACGATGGACAGCCTGCACGCCGCCATTGGCGTGGTGCCGCAGGATACGGTGCTGTTCAACGACTCGATCCGCTATAACATTGCTTATGGCCGGGACGGGGCCACCCAGGATGAGGTCGAGGCGGCGGCCAAAGCTGCCCAAATTCATGACTTCATTATTTCATTGCCCGAAGGTTACGACACCAAGGTCGGCGAACGCGGGTTGAAGCTGTCAGGCGGTGAAAAGCAGCGGGTCGGCATTGCCCGTACCTTGTTGAAGAACCCGCCGATCCTGTTGCTGGACGAGGCAACTTCGGCGTTGGATACGGATACCGAGCAAGACATCAAGGACGCTTTGGCACGTGCTGGGGAAGGGCGCACGGTGCTGACAATCGCGCATCGTCTCAGCACCATTGCCGAATCTGACCGTATCGTAGTGCTGGAACAGGGTGAAATCATTGAGCAAGGCACCCATGATGAACTGCTGCAACGCGAAGGTCGCTACTCGCAATTGTGGCGCCGCCAGCAATCTGACGCCGAAACCGTTTAATCGAACTGACCCGTTCTGGCCGGGCTAAAGTAATCCGGCGCGTGACACAAAAGAAAATGGCGAACCCGAAGGTTCGCCGTTTGCTTTACTCTGCCGCTTTCAGTGGTGATGTGGGCGGTTGGGCCGGGTCCCACTCGGGTTTCGAGTGCGGGTCGTACTCTGGCGGAGCGTCATCTTCCCATATCACCTCGGTCGCTTGCGCCTGACGCGCCGCCTTGCCAATCGCCATATCCTGCGCAATCTGACTGGACCGACCGGCCGTGGCACGCGCCAGAAGTTTACCCAACCACACGACATAGGTCGACACCCACACCCGCAGCGCCAGCAACGAGGGCGTCACGATCAGTGTCAGAACCGTCGCGATGCCAAGGCCAAACACAACCGCGGTGGCAAGCTGTTTCCACCACAGAGCAGTGGGGCTGTTGATCGAATACCCACCGCCGATGAAATCAAGCGAAAGGCCAAACATCATGGGCGTCAGACCCGCCATCGTGGTCAATGTAGTTAGCAGGACGGGGCGGATACGCGCCTCGGCCGTGCGAACGATCGCCTCAATCCGGGGCATGTAGCGGCTGTACTCTTGGTAGGTGTCGATCAGAACAATGTTGTTGTTCACCACAATCCCTGCCAGCGCGACGATGCCCGTGCCCGTCATGATGATCGAAAACGGCTGCTGCATCGCAATCATCCCGATCAGCACCCCAGTGGTCGACAGTACGACCGCCAACAGCACCAGAACCGAGTTGTAGAACGAGTTGAACTGCGCCAGCAAGATCACGAACATCAGACCCAACGCGCCCATGAAGGCGTTCACCAAGAAGGCACCGGACTCGGCCTGATCTTCCTGGTCACCTGTCCACTCCCAACTGATCGCGTTCGAGAAGGGACCGGTGTTCAGCCACTCAGTCAGGGCCGCGATCCGCTCGTTCGGGTTGATAAGCTCAAGACGTGCTGCGCCCGTTTCGATCGCATCACGCACATCTTCTACGGTCTCTGCTTCAGTCAGTTGAAACAGCTCATACGTCGCGCCATTGGTGCCGATGATGGCTGCGCCGTTGGGCTCCGCGTCGTCTTCAACCGCGCGGATGACGGCCAATTGTTGCTTTTGTCCATCGGGACCATCAACAACCACCTTGGACAGCCCCGCTTCCACATCCGCTTTCACGTCGTAATAGCGTTGCTGGTCGATCCGGTTTATCTCGGCCAGTTTGGCCACCGGCTGACGGGTAATGAAGTTGGACAGCGGCACCAAACCGTCAGGCGTGCGAACCTTGAGCGAGTCGAGGGTCGACAAAACCCGGTCCTGCTCGGGCAGGCGCACGCGGATTTCAACCTCTTCATCGGTGTTATCGGGGCGCATCTCACCCAGCAGGATGCCACGCGTGACAAGCTGCACCATCGCGCCGACAGTGGCGACATCAGCGCCGAAACGTCCCGCCTTGGCGACGTCCACGTCAATCTGCCAGTCGATGCCGGGCAAGGGCAAGGTGTCTTCGATCTTAATCAGGCCGGGCGTTTCCTCAAACACCGCGCGGGCGGATTGGGCAGCAGCGGTCAGCTCTTCCCACCCGTCGCCTTTTATGCGCAGATGCACGGGCTTGGCCGAAGCAGGACCTTGTTCCAGCGGCAGAATCTCGACGATGAATCCCGGCAACTTTGCAAGCTCAGCGTTTAACTCATCCAGAACGTAATCACCGTCATACTCCGGGTCGATGATCTGGCGTTCGAACAGGCCAAAAAAGACAGGCTCAGACACATTGGGTCTGTCTTCCCACGGTGTAATCTCGAACTGAACACGTCCTACCGTGTCAGCAGGTGCGGAAAGCCCCCCATCGTTCTGGCTCAAACCACCTTCACCGGCAAAGGCAAACACGTTTGTGACAGCCGGGTGGGCGCTGATCACTGCTTCGGCGGCCACCACCAGCGCGTCTTTTTCCTGTAGCGACAGGTTGCCTCGTGCGCGGACGTAAGCTGTCGCTTGCTCTGGCTCGGTTTCAACGAAGAACTCAACACCCCGGTTGTTGGCCATGTAGTACGACATCACGCCCATCACGCCGAAGATGACGACCACAATCGAGACGATTGGCATGATCGGGTTGCCCACCAGGAACTTGATCACTCGGCCAAACGGCGTTCGCTCGCGTGCGCTGTGTACGCGTTCTTCCTGCTTGCGTTCGATCCGGGCCGCGCTGAGGGTGACTGATCCGGCAAACCCGCCAAGTATGAACAGGAAGGCGCCAAAAATCACGCCGCCGGCCGCGTTTTCCGGCAGCAGATAGCCGGGGTTCAACATCTGCATCGCCCCAAGGAAAATCATGTACAGCGCCGGAGGCACCATAACCGCACGCACCCACCAAGGAGCAACAGCACGCAGCCAGTTGGAGGTACGGTCAAAAACTCGGCTCAGACGACCAGAAACGCCGCCCACGACGGGCAGGTAAATCAATGCAACGATCAGCGATGACGACAGAACGAAGATCAGCGTGATCGGCAGCATCTTCATGAACTCGCCCGGAACGCCCGGCCAGAACAGCATGGGCAAGAAGGCGCAGAGCGTGGTGGCAGTCGACGACACGATGGGCCAGAACATCCGTTGGGCCGCCTCAACATACGCATGCATCGGACCAATGCCTTGCTTGATACGCTTGTCGGCGTATTCGACCACAACAATGGCACCGTCGACCAGCATACCCACAGCCAGGATAAGCCCGAACATCACCATGTTCGAAATGCTGACGCCCATAACGGCCAGAAACGCGAAACTCAGAAGGAATGAGGTCGGGATCGCAAAACCCACCAACAGCGCAGCGCGCGTGCCCAACGACGCCAGAACCACGATCATCACCAGCGCAATAGCCGTCAGGACAGAGGCTTCAAGCTGGCGCACCATCGAGTCGACGATACGGCTCTGGTCGTTTGATGTTCCAACGTCCACAGCGGCACGCAGTTCGGCGGGCCACTTTTCCTGCGCAGCGGTCAAGGTTGTTTTAACGTCGGCAACCGTGTCGATCAGGTTGAAGCCTTTCCGTTTGACCACCTGCAACGCCACAGTGGACTCGTTGTCAAAACGCGCCGTGCCTTCCCGGTCTTCAAATGTGTAGTTGATCTGCGCAAGCTCACCCATCGTTACAACGCGATCGCCGTTAACCTTTACGGGCAGGCTGTACACATCCTCGGCGGTTTTGAACGAAGAGGGTATCTTGACCGAGAATGTCCCCTGCGCCGTATCAACCTCACCCGCGGCAATCAACTGGTTGTTGTTCCGCACAACGTTGATCAACTCATCGGCTGACACGTTGTAGGACTCCAGCCGCAGGGGGTCGATGATGACCTCCAGCAACTCGTCACGATCACCGGCAATACCTGCTTCGAGCACGGAATCCAGAGATTCAAGATCATCCTGCAAGTCGTTGGCGATGCGCGTCATTGTGCGTTCGGGAACGGCGCCGGTCAGGTTCACGATGACGATGGGAAACTCAGACAGGTTGATCTCGGTCAGTGAGTACTGCTCGGCCCCTTCGGGAAAATCAGCCTGCGCGGTGTTCATCGCATCGCGCACATCTGCCATGATCGCGGTTTTGTCCCAGCCGAAATCAAACTCAAGCGCGATCCCGGCATAACCTTCGGCTGCGGTGGCGGTCATCTCTTTCAAACCGTCCAAATCCGCCAGTTCGGTTTCCATCGGCTTGATCAGCAGATTTTCAGAGTCTTCGGCAGAGATACCGGGAAACTGGACCGACACGAACAGGGCCGGGATTTCGATGTCCGGTTCGCCCTCTTTGGGTAGGCCGACATAGGCAAACCCACCAACGATCAGCGAGATCGCGATGAAAGCAAGAACCATACGGGCCCTGTTGGCGGCCCAAGCGACAAGACCTGTCATTGCGTGTGTTCCCTAAAAGTGGGATTGACCATGACACCCTGTGTCACGAATTCTTGCCCGACAACAATAATATCCGTGGTTTCCGGCAAACCGCCGACCCAGACACCTTCGGCCGTATCCCGCAGCAGCTTGATCGGCATAAATTCGACGATGTTACCTGCGCCTACGGTGCGAACACCGACCTGACCTTCGTTGTTCAGGGTTAACGCGGATTGAGGCAGCAGATGGGCCTTGGTCCCTTCGGCCGAGATGCGGATATCGGCGGTTTGACCGTCGCGGATCGTCAACTCGGGGTTGGGTACGGTGATCTCGACCTCGAACGTACGTGTCGTTTCATCGGCGGAGCGGCTCAGGAACGTCACGCGGCCCGTGACCTGAAGGCCAGTGACCAGTTGCGCCGTTGCCTCGGAGCCCACAACAATTTTGTTCACATCAACTTCGGGTACGAAACCGACCAGCTTGATTGGGTCCAGTTGAATAACGGTTGCACACAGCGATCCGGGCTGCATCAGGCTGCCCAGTTCTGCGGTGTCGCTTTCCAGAAGACCCCTGAAGGGCGCTTCGATGGTCAGGCGGTCGATCTCGCGTTGCGCGGCCTCGACCTCGGCGATGGCGGCCTCGATCCCGGCGCGTGTTGCCTCCAGTCCCGCCTCGGCAGTTTTTACACCTGCTTCAGCCGACCGCATGACAGCCTCGCTGGAAATACGTCGGGTTTCCGAGCCGAACCCGGTTTCCGATAGGCGTTGGGCGGCGGTCAGATTGATCTGCGCCTCGGCCACAAGGGCATGCGCCTCTTCCAGACGTGCCTCGGCCTCGGGGATGCGACTTTCCGCTTCTAGCCTGGCAGCCCTGGCTTCCGCCAGGCTGGCAGGGCGGGTGCTTGGGTCCAGTTCGCACAGCAGATCGCCTGCTTCGACAAACGCGCCTTTTCGCTTGGGCTCTGAAATCACGGTTGAGCTCGTTTCAGCCAGCACTTCGACCTGGCGATTGGCCTTCGTCTGGCCGCGCAACGTCAGGGCGCTGTCAATTTCTCGTGCAACCGAGCGCAGGGCAACCACGCCGATAGCTTGCTGCTCCGAAGCGGGATCAGCAGCAGATTCGCTGGCGTTTGCTGCGTCTGGCGCAGCCTCACCGCGACCTGCAAAGGCAAACAATGCGTCGCGTTCGAAGATCAGCAAAAATAATGCTGCAACTACCAAAATCGCATTTATGAATGAAATCAGACGCATACGGGGCCTCGTTCAGAACTAGATGCCAATATTACTGTGGCGCGCATGTTAATAATTGGGGTCAGGCATGCACCTTTTCTACGCTGAACTGAATAGTTTGGTTTGCTTTTTTTCGCAAGGGCGGCATGACGACGCGAAAATGCGCGAATTCCGGGCCTTGGCTTGGCGGGAACGCCGGGGTATGACATGGCGCCATACGAAAAGCACGCAGCCCGAGGAGCAGGCATGAGCGACGTCGACAGTTTCATTGATGAAGTGACCGAAGAGGTCCGGCGCGATCGCTTGTTTCTGTTACTGCGCCGATGGGGTTGGATCGGAGTTCTGGCGGTTGTCCTCATCGTAGGTGGGGCTGCATTCAACGAGTTCAGAAAAGCGCGCGCGACAAGTCAGGCAGAGCAGCTGGGTGATGAGATTCTCAGCGCTTTGTCGCAAAATGACTCAGCTGAACGCGCCAACAGCCTAGCAAGTATTGATGCGCCCACACCCGGTGGCGTTGCGGTTCTGAACATGCTTTTGTCTTCATCGCAGGTCGAAGCAGGGACACGCGAGGAAGCGGTTGAAAGCCTGAACGCGATTTCCGTTCAAGGGGATTTGCCGGAAATCTACCGTGCTATCGCTTCGTTCAAGGCACTGCTTTTGCAAAATGACACATTGCCGGTGGCGGACCGCCGGCAGCAGTTCGAAGCGCTGGCCGCCCCCGGCGCTCCGCTGCGGTTGTTGGCCGAAGAACAGCTGGCGCTCATCGATATAGCTGAGGGGAATGCTGACGCTGCAATCGACCGCCTGCAGGCAATACGACAGGATGCAGAGGTTGGCGTGGATCTTCAGCAGCGCGCGGCTCAGTTGATTGTTGCCCTTGGCGGCGAACCGGAGCCGCTGGTGGCCCAGCAGGGCTGACGCGGTGGCAAAAAGAATGACAGGCGAGTTCGGAGCATCATGGTGACAAGTCTTTTCTCCCGCGTTGGATTGTCGGTTGGGGCGCTATCTCTGATGGTGCTCGCGGCCTGTGAAGAACCCGAGGTCATCTTGCCCGGTCCGCGCGAGGATATTCGCCCCACGTCGGACAATGCTGCGGTTGTGACACGCGGCTCAAAACCGATAAGCCTGCCCGCACAGTCTGCGAATGCCGGGTGGTCGCAAAGCCCCGGCACTCCTGCATATCGGACGAACAACGCGGCCCTGCGCGCGACTCCACAACGGATTTGGTCTGCCTCGATCGGAGACGGGGATTCCCGCAAGCGCCGCATCACGGCTGAGCCTGTCGTCGCCGGGGGGCTGATCTATACGCTGGACGCTGGCGCGACCGTTTCCGCTGTCACACCCGCGGGGCAGGTCGCCTGGAGCACGGACCTGATCCCAGCATCTGACGGTGACTCGGATGCGACGGGCGGCGGGATGGCCTATGCCAACGGTGCTCTTTACGTGTCTTCGGGGTTTGGCCGGCTGTCGGCGCTGGATGCAAAAACCGGAGCGATCAGGTGGCAGAACCGGCTGAACGCCACCGGCAGCGGCGCACCGTTGGTCAATGACGGTCTGCTGTACCTTGTTGCGGGCGATGAAACCGGCTGGGCGGTAAATACAAAAGATGGCCGTATTGCCTGGCAGATTCAGGGCACGCCCAGCGTTGGTAACGTTTTGGGGGCTCCGGCCCCGGTGATTGCGTCTGATCTGTCGGTCTTTGCGTTCGGTTCGGGTGATATTGCGGCAACCTTCCGCAGGGGTGGAATTCGGCGCTGGAACGCTTCGGTCGCGGGCGGACGCCGCGGACGTGCGGCGGCGCAAATCGTGGACGTGACCGGTGGGCCGATGGTTGTGGGCAACACGATCTATATTGGCAACCATTCGGGCCGTACCGTTGCCTTTGACGCCGGATCGGGCGAGCGACTGTGGACTGCGAACGAAGGTGCCGTGGATACCGTTTGGCCTGCGGGCAACAGCCTGTTCCTGATCAGTGACCGTAGCCAGTTGGTGCGGTTGGACATCTCGGACGGGTCTGTCGTTTGGACGCAAGACTTGCCGGGTTTCGTAAAGGACAGGCCGAATCGTCGCGGTCCGGTCTTTGCACATTATGGCCCGATCCTGGCCGGAGGACGCATCGTGATCGCCTCGAATGACGGGTTCCTGCGCTTCTTTAACCCGGTGGACGGAACGCTTGTAAACCGTGTTGAAGTGCCGGGTGGCGCCACCACAGCCCCCGTTGTGGCCGGACAGACGCTGTATGTTGTCTCGACCAAGGGTGATCTACACGCTTTCCGTTGACGGCAAGATGCGCTAAACGGCGCGTCTGAGTCTTGAAAGTTGAGTATCATGTCGCTGACCGTCGCCATCGTGGGGCGCCCGAATGTGGGCAAATCCACTCTGTTCAACCGCCTCGTGGGCAAACGTCTGGCCTTGGTCGACGACCAGCCCGGCGTGACGCGTGACCTGCGCGAAGGCGAGGGGCGGCTGGGCGACTTGCGGTTTACCGTGATCGACACGGCAGGGCTTGAGGACGCAACGGATGACAGCCTGCAGGGCCGGATGCGCCGCCTGACCGAGCGTGCGGTGGACATGGCCGATGTCTGCTTGTTCATGATCGACGCGCGGGTGGGCCTGACGCCCACCGACGAGATGTTCGCCGAGATTCTGCGCAAGAGGTCCAAGCACGTGATCCTTGCCGCGAACAAGGCAGAAGGCAACGCGGCGGATGCTGGTGTGCTAGAGGCTTACAACCTCGGCCTTGGCGAACCGGTGCGCCTGTCGGGCGAGCATGGCGAAGGAATGACCGATCTTTATGCGCAGCTGATGCCCCTGGCCGACGCGGCGGATGAACAGGCAGAAGACGACGCGCCGGAAATCGATATCACGTTGGATGAAGATGGCGAGGGCGAAACCCCGCAGATCACCGCAGCCAAACCGTTGCAAGTTGCGGTTGTAGGGCGCCCGAACGCCGGAAAATCCACCCTGATCAATAAGATCATCGGCGAAGACCGTCTGCTGACCGGACCCGAAGCTGGCATCACGCGCGATGCGATCAGCCTGCGTATCGACTGGGCCGACCCCGATGGCGACAGCACGCCAATGCGAATTTTCGACACGGCGGGCATGCGAAAAAAGGCCAAAGTGCAGGAAAAGCTGGAAAAGCTCTCGGTTTCTGACGGGCTGCGCGCAGTAAAATTCGCCGAGGTTGTGGTGGTTCTGCTGGATGCCGCTATCCCGTTCGAACAGCAGGACTTGCGCATCGCCGACCTGGCAGAGCGTGAAGGCCGCGCTGTGGTTGTTGCTGTCAACAAATGGGACGTCGAAGAGAACAAGCAGGAAAAGCTGCGCGAGTTGAAAGAGGCTTTCAACCGCCTGCTGCCACAGTTGCGTGGTGCGCCATTGGTGACGGTTTCGGCCAAGACTGGCCGTGGGCTGGAACGCCTTCGCGCGGCTATTCTGCGGGCCCATGATGTCTGGAACCGGCGCGTTCCGACGGCCGCGTTGAACCGCTGGCTGACAACCATGCTGGAACAGCACCCGCCGCCAGCGCCGCAAGGTCGTCGGATAAAGCTGCGCTATATGACCCAGGCCAAGACCCGTCCGCCGGGCTTTGTCGTGATGTGCTCGCACCCGGATAAGATGCCGGACAGCTATACGCGGTATTTGGTAAACGGTCTGCGTGAAGATTTTGACATGCCCGGAACCCCCATCCGCCTGACATTGCGCGGGCAGGGTGACAAAAACCCGTACAAAGGACGGCGCAAGAAAAACGCGGGCGCGCTGGCCAAACATCTGAAGGGCCGCGCGTAACTGCGCCAATTTTCAGCGTTTTCGGTGGAAGGGCGTGACAGGCCCGTTGCCGCAGGCTAGCATTCGCCTGCGTGCATGCGTTTTGTGCGCGCCACTTGAACACGAGGAAGATGCAAATAATTTCGCTATGATATTAACTTGGCCAAAGGTGGGGCAAGCTGAATGAATTTGCGGGAATACACACGGCAGTATGCGGTTCAGGACAACAGACTTGCCGCGTTAAGTTATTTTGGAACCTTTGCTGTCTATTTCGGGTCATTGGCACTGGCAATTGCTTATGTTGATCGCTGGTACATAATGGTCCCGGCAGGGGTTGTATTCGCCTTCTCAGCCGTACGCCTTTATGTTTTGCAACATGATTGCGGTCATCATTCGCTGTTTGAAACGCGGGCGCAGAATGAGTGGGCCGGGCATGGATTGTCTCCGTTCACCTTTGCACCGTTCGAGGTGATGAAGCAAAACCACAATCTGCATCATGCGGGGATCGGCAATCTTGAGCACCGTGAGACAGGCGAAATCCACACCATGACGCTGCGGGAATGGAACACAGCAAACTGGCAAACGCGACTGTTCTATCGCCTCTACCGCAACCCGTTCATTCTGGTTCCGGTCGGCGCGTTGTTTACATATTTCATTCGCTACCGCTGGCCTAAAAATACGGTGCGGTTTGGGGTCAGAGGCGTGCTGCTGCACAATCTGTCGATCGTCGTATTTCTTGGGCTTCTTTTTCTTATCGCAGGGAGCACGGGCATTTTGGTCTGGCTAGTGTTTTCTCTGTTGGGCGGGATGTTGGGTGTCTTTCTGGTTTACCTGCAGCATAACTTTGAAGACACGTACTGGGATCGCCGTCCGGATCTTGACCCGCAACTGGCGGCGCTGCAGGGATCGTCTGCATTGGACTTTGGCTGGTGGTTCGACAATGCCGTGGCCTGTATAACGCTGCATGACATTCACCACTTCAATTCACGCATCCCCTCGTATCGCTTACGCGCGTGCCACTATAACCTTCCACCCGAATACACACCGCGCCGGATCAAATTCCCAGAGGCGGTGGCGGCGTTGAATTTGAAACTTTGGGATGAAGACGCAAAACGCCTCGTGCCCTTTCCCAAGAGCAGTCGCGCTAGTAGTCTTGCGCAGACCAATTGATAAACAGGAATGATATCAGGCCTATCGGCTTGCCGAAGTGTATATCCTCCGTATATACAAGAATAAATCAGGGAGAAAGGAAGGCCTCGTAATGACTGCAGTGACCGACGTTAACGGTGTAGGAGAAGCGCTTGGGCAGGCGCTGATTGCCAATGGATTCAAGACCGCCGAAGCCGTCGCAAGTGCCAGCCCCGACGATCTGGTCAAAGTCCCACGCATAGGGGCCGCGCGCGCATTGATCCTGATCGCTGCAGCGAAAGAGGCGATTGCCACTAAACCCGCGGCGAAAAGTTCGGCTGCGGCCAAGACAGCGGCAGCAAAACCGGCAACACGCCGAGCGCCAGCGCGCAAACCTGCAACCCGCAGACCTGCAGCCAGAAAGACCGTAGCGGCCGCTGCGGCTGAAAAACGCGCTGAAGACGCGGCACGCAAAGCAGCCGAAGAAAAAGCCGCAGCCGAGGCCAAGGCCCGTAAAAAGGCGAAAGCCAAGGCCAAGGCTGAAAAGGCAGCCAAAAAGCTGCAAGAGATGGAGGCCGCATTCTCGAAGGCCAAGGATAAGGTGAAAGCCAAGGTCAAGAAGAAGGATAAGAAATCCAAGAAAGGCGGTAAGAAAAAGGACGACGCCAAGAAGGATAAAAAGAAAGACAAGAAGAAGGATAAGAAAAAGACGAAGAAGTAATCCTTCTTCGCCTTGCGTTTCTTGTTGAACCGGCACCGCGAAGCGCGGTAGCCGGTTTTTCTATGCCAGCGTACCGTCGACTTGCAGCGTCAGTTTACCACCTAAATAGGGCGCAAGGACCTCGGGCAGGGTCACTGTACCGTCCGCATTCTGGCCATTTTCAAGCACGGCGATCAGACACCGTCCGACCGCGAGCCCCGAGCCGTTCAACGTGTGAACGTACTCTGGCTTACCACCAGCTTCGGGACGGAAGCGTGCATTCATTCGGCGGGCCTGGAAGTCACCGCAGGTTGAGACCGAACTGATCTCACGATAGGTGTCCTGACCGGGCAGCCACGCTTCGATGTCGTAGGTGCGGCGCGCACCAAAACCCATATCGCCCGTGCACAAGATGACGGTGCGATAGGGGATGCCAAGCTTCTCCAAAATTCCCTCGGCGCAGCGCAACATGCGTTTTTGTTCGTCATCCGATTTGTCCGGATGGGTGACCGAGACCATCTCGACCTTTTCGAACTGGTGCTGACGCAGCATACCGCGCGTGTCTTTGCCGGCCGATCCGGCCTCGGAACGGAAGCACAGGGAATGCGCGGTATAGCGGCGCGGCAGATAGCTTTCTTCGATCATCGTGTCGTTGACGATATTGGTCAGCGAAACCTCAGAGGTCGGGATCAGCCACCAGCCTTCGCGGGTCTGATAGCTGTCTTCGCCGAATTTCGGCAATTGGCCTGTGCCTTGCATCATTTCAGACAACACCAGGACGGGGCCATTCACCTCGGTCAGACCGTTTTCGTTGATATGCGTGTCCAGCATGAACTGCGCCAGGGCGCGGTGAATGCGGGCAACGCCTCCGGACAGCAGCACAAAGCGCGAGCCCGAGAGTTTGGCAGCGGTTTCGAAATCCATCCCATTCTGAACGGCTTCGATTTCGAAGTGCTCCTTGGGCGCAAATCCCAGTTCCCGCGGAGTACCCCAGCGGTTAATCTCGACATTGTCGGCCTCATCCACGCCTTCGGGCACATCATCGGCGGGCAGGTTAGCGATACGGATCAGCTGGTCGGTCAGCAGAGCGTCGAGATCCTTGGCTTCGGTCTGCATACGCGCGACTTCTGCCTTTTTCTCTGCCACCAATGCGCGAAGGCGTTCGAATTCGGCCTCATCACCGCGCCCTTTTGCGGCACCCACCTCTTTCGAGGCTTTGTTCTGTTCGGCCTGCGCGGTTTCTGCCGCCAGAATCTTGGCGCGGCGGCTTTCGTCCAGCCGCAGCAGGTCTGACGACACCGGCGCGTCCCCACGGCGCGCAAGGGCGGCGTCAAAGGCGGCTGGGTTTTCGCGAATGGCGCGGATGTCGTGCATGGTTCAGGTCCTTAATGCGTGAATCACTCGCGTCGCTTATGCACCATCTGGAGAGCAGGGTGTAGCACCGGTTACGACTTGTCGGCATCCGCGTGCGTTTCATGCGCCAGGTGGCCATCCCATTCCACCGCCGGGATTTTCGGCTCGGGTGGATCGGCCATGTAAGATGGCGTCATGATCTGCACGTTATTTTCATTGAAAACAGCCACGATGTTGCGGTGCAGGTCGGATTTGATCTTTGGAATGATACTGCCGCGCGTGGTATAGCCATTGATCTGATAGTTGATCGCGTAATCGGCCAAAGCGGTCCACAGCACGAATGGTTCGGGCCTGATCTTAATTCCATTGGTGCGATTGGCGGCCTCGATCAGCATCGCCTCAACCTTTTCGGGCGGTTCCTCGTAGCCGATGCCGACGGTGGTATGCAGCAACAGACCGCTACCGTCGGTTTTCTTGGAAAAGTTTACCACGTCCGAGTTCATCAACTGTGCATTCGGAATCGAGATGAGTTCATTCTTGATGGATTTCAGATGCGTCTCCATCAGTTTGATTTGCACCACATCGCCGATGTGATCCCCGATCTGGATGCGGTCCCCGATCGAGGTAGAGCGGCGATAGATCACGAACAATCCCGCCAGCATATTGGACACGACCGAGTTCGCGCCCAGTGATAGCATCGCGCCGACCAGAATGGTCAACCCTTGGAAGGCCGCCGAATCCGACCCGGGAATGTACGGCACTGCAAAGACCAGCGCGATCAAAATCACCACGACCCGGGCGATGTTGAACGTCGGATTGACCCAGTGCTTCTCGAAATCGCCGATGACGAACGAGCCTGCCTCGACCGCATCGAAGAACACGCGCATGCCTTTGATGATGTACATCGTGACCCAGGTGATCAGGCCCAACATGATCAGATTGGGGATGTATCCGATTATGCCCTTGAAGATCAGCAGCGCTGGCTCGGTCAGGTAAGTCAGCAGCAACTGCGCGAAATAGCGTGTCTCGGCAAACGCCAGAAGGACGAACGAGAGGTAGTAGTAAAAGCCGACGAAGAAGATGACCAACAGCACGAAGTTCAGGGCGTAGCGGACCAACGCGGCAATCGCTTCGGCCTGTACGCTTTTGGCGGTGGCTGTTTCCACGTCGCGCAAATACCGTTTGACGAATTTCAGCGTGCGGCGCCGGATGCGTCGGTACAGCCATAGGATCGCTACGCTAAACACCACAAAGCCAAACGTCCAGGCCGCGGCCTCGATGGCGCCAGAGACAAGAGCCTGTTCGGTCCGGTTGGCGCGGTACGAGATGATGGCATCCTCGATGGCTTCGCCATGCAGAAGGCTAAGAACGTCCAGTTCCATCTGCTCCAGTTCGGCATCGGCCGCAGTGACCAGGGATATAATTTCCCCGTCAGCAAGGATGCGGATACCCAGATCGGTCTCTTCGAAGGAGATGTCGACGGTTGGGTTTTCGGACGCCTCGGCGACCTCGACGATTACGGTCTGAAGACGCTCGGCCCGCTCAGTGGCGGGCAGGGCGCTTGAGCCGCGCAGAAAGAACAGCGTATCGCCGTCAACGATTACCGGAGCCTTGAAAACTTCTGAGTCGCTGATCTCGGTCTCGCCCGGCTCGGTAGAAGTCTCCTGCGCAAGGGCGAAGGAGGACAAAAGCAGGATTGCGCAGGCTGCGCGCAAAAGATGCACCAGCAACTCGAAGGGTTTGAAGTTCCTTGGCATTCGTCCTCCTCGCCCCTGACTATATCCAAGTCAGCATACGTTCCTAGGACATATCTGCAACGCTTCGAAACATCCTGAGGGCCGGGCATGGAAATCCGGCACATTCCGATACGGCCTTTGCTTGCAAACAGCCGCTTCAAAGCATAGGTTCTCGCAAAATTTGCGGCGCTCGTTCGCAACTCCAAACCAAAAGGAATATCCCATGGAAGGTGGCGCAATCGCCCAGTTTCTCCCGCTGATTCTGATCTTTGCGATCATGTATTTCCTGCTGATCCGTCCGCAGCAGAAGAAGATGAAACAACATCAGGCCATGGTCGATGCCGTGCGCCGAGGCGATCAGGTGGTCACCCAGGGCGGCGTGATCGGCAAAGTTTCGAAGGTCAAGGAAGGCGAGAACGAGATTGAGGTCGAGATCGCCGACAACGTGAAGGTCCGCGTGGTCAAGTCAACCATCGCTCAGGTTTTGAATAAGACCGAACCGGCGAAGTAACTTCGCGCGACAATTCCTTGAAAAGGCAGGGTAATGCTGCAAATTGATACCTGGAAGCGGGTTCTGATCTGGCTGGTCTGCGTGACTGGCCTGCTCATGGCTCTGCCGAATGCGTTTTACACGCGCGTCGAGCAATCCAATGATGCCAAAGTCGAAATTGAACTTGGCATCGACACTCCGGAATTACAGGCCGAGGCGGCGCAGTGGCCCAATTGGCTGCCGTCCTCTTTGGTCAATCTTGGTCTGGACTTGCGCGGCGGTGCGCATTTGCTGGCCGAGGTGAAGGTCGAAGATGTGTACGAATCTCGGATGGAGGCGATGTGGCCGGAAATCCGGGACGCTCTGCGGGATGAACGTGCCACTGTCGGAACGATCCGCAAGCAGGAGTCGGCCCCGGATGAGATTCGCGTACGCATCAGCCAGCCCGACGGCATGTCGCGCGCGCTGGAAGTGGTGCGTGGCCTTGCGCGACAGGTGCAGACCCTGACCGGAGTGGGGGCTACAGATATCGAAGCCCGCGCTGAGGGTGACACGATCGTCGTACAGCTCTCAGAGGCTGAGAAACTGGCCTCTGATGACCGTACTGTTCGGCAGGCGCTGGAAATCATCCGGCGTCGTATCGACGAGGTGGGCACGCGTGAGCCGACGATTCAACGTCAAGGTGCCCAACGCATCCTGATTCAGGTACCCGGTATAGGAAGCGCGGGTGAGCTGAAAGAAATCATTGGCACAACCGCGCAACTGACCTTCAACCCGGTCGCTGGGCGCGGAACCGATCCGGATGCAGTACCGGGTATCGGGCAAGAGATCGTGCCATCCATTGATGAAACGGGTGTTTACTACACGTTGGAATCCGCTCCGGTCGTAACTGGTGAGGAATTGGTAGATGCGCAGCCTTCGTTCGATCAGAACGGTCGCCCTGCGGTCAGCTTCCGGTTCAATACCTCGGGTGCGCGCAAATTTGGCGACTATACGCTTGAAAATATCGGCGCGCCCTTTGCCATCGTACTGGATGATGAGGTGATATCAGCCCCCGTGATCCAAAGCCATATTCCGGGCGGGTCGGGTATTATCACCGGGAATTTCACAGTCGAAGAAAGCACCAATCTGGCCGTCCTGTTGCGTGCCGGTGCTCTGCCTGCGGGGATGGAGTTCCTGGAAGAACGCACCATCGGCCCCGAGCTGGGGCAAGACAGTATCGACGCGGGTCAGGTGGCGACGGTCGTCGCTTTTGTCGCGGTGCTGGTCTTCATGGGGCTGAGTTACGGTCTGTTCGGCGTTTTTGCCAACATCGCGCTTATCATCAACGTGGGGCTTCTGTTTGGTCTGCTTTCCTTGATCGGTGCAACGCTGACATTGCCTGGTATTGCGGGCATCGTTCTGACCGTCGGCATGGCGGTCGACGCAAATGTGCTGATCTTTGAGCGTATTCGTGAGGAATTGAAATCGGCCAAAGGCCCGGCGCGCGCGATTGAACTGGGCTATGAAAAGGCACTGTCGGCGATTTTGGATGCCAACGTGACAACGTTCATTACCGCCGTGATCCTGTTCGCCATGGGCAGCGGCCCGGTGCGCGGGTTCGCGATTACACTTGGGCTGGGCATCCTGACGTCGGTCTTTACGGCGATCTTCGTGACTCGCCTGATGATCGTGATGTGGTTTGAACGGCGCCGTCCGAAAATGATCGAGGTTTGACATGAGACTGAAACTCGTACCCCAAAACACCTCGTTTGATTTTTTCAGCCGCTGGAAGGCTTGGCTGGGCATTTCGGGCGCATTGATGATCGTGGCGTTTGTGTCGTTCATGCTGCAAGGGCTGAACTTCGGTATCGATTTTCGTGGCGGGACGACGATCCGGACCGAAAGCGCGCAAGTGATTGACGTCGGCGCATATCGCGACGCCATCGCGCCACTGGAATTGGGCGACGTTTCGATCACCGAGATTTTTGATCCGACGTTCGGGCCGGATCAGAATGTCGCAATGATCCGCATTCAAGCGCAAGAAGGGGCCGAGGCCGTATCGGCTGCCACGGTTACAGCTGTGGAACAGGCGCTGAAGGCCGCGGCGCCCGATATCGAGTTTGCATCCGTTGAATCTGTTGGCCCTAAAGTCTCGGGCGAGTTGATACAGACCGCGGTAATCGCCGTTGTGTTGGCTATCGGCGCTGTGCTTGTCTACATCTGGCTGCGCTTTGAATGGCAATTCGCGCTTGGGGCTGTGGCTGCTCTTGTCCATGACGTGATTCTGACCATTGGCATCTTTTCGGAACTGCAAATTCGGTTTGACCTGGCAATTATTGCGGCGTTGCTGACCATCGTGGGCTATTCGCTGAACGACACTGTGGTTGTCTTCGACCGCGTTCGTGAGAACCTGCGGAAGTACAAGAAAAAGGACCTCAAAGAGGTTCTGAACATCTCGATCAACGAAACGCTCAGCCGGACCGTGATGACCTCGGTGACGACGCTGCTGGCTCTGATCTCGCTCTACATATTGGGCGGTGACGTGATCAGAGGGTTCGTTTTCGCGATGATCTGGGGTGTGATCGTGGGGACGTATTCCTCGGTCTTCGTGGCCTCGACCATCCTGCTTTGGCTGGGGGTCAAACGCGACTGGTCGAAGCCGTCCAACACTTCAGGCAATCAGTTTGCCAATATCGACGCCTGAGTTTTTCGGCCAGTCCCCAACGGGGCTGGCCGTTGTTCTTTTTGCGGCATTTGTCGGCGGTGTGGTCCGCGGCTTTTCGGGCTTTGGAACTGCGTTGGTATTTCTTCCGATCGCTGCCCCTTATCTTGGCCCATTTGGTGCCTTGATTGGCTTGACCATCATGGACATCTTCGGCCCATTGCCGAACCTGCGCCGCGCCTGGCTTGTCGTGGATCGGGGCGATCTGCTTCGCTTGCTCTTGGGCTGCGTGTTTTTTATGCCGCTTGGGCTGTGGGTGCTGACGCAAGTTGCGCCCGAGGTTTTCCAATATGCAGTCAGCCTTTTGGGGCTTTCGATGTTGGTCGTCCTGATCCTTGGGGTTCGCTATCACGGCCATGTTGGCCGCGTCATGGTTGCTGGCATCGGCGGGGCCGCTGGGTTTCTGGGCGGCGCGGCGGGATTGCCCGGTCCGGCGGTGATCCTTTTCTATATGTCGCGCCCTCTGCCGGTCGACGTTATCCGCGCAACAATTCTCTTGTTCCTGTTTGGATTCGATTTCCTTCTTCTTGGGTTTTTGACGGGGATGGAGCGGGTGACGCTGGCTGCATCGGCTCTTGGTTTCGTGCTGGCCGTACCTAATCTGCTGGGCAATTGGCTGGGCGGTTGGTTGTTCAGGCCACAGCACGAAAAGCTTTACCGGGGTGCTGCTTATCTAACGATTGCCGGAGCGGCCTTGTCTGGCCTACCGCTTTGGGGATAGAACACGCTCATGCGCTTAAACGAGATTTCTTATACCAACGCGGCCCCGATTGACGGGTATGGCCCCGGGTTTTTCCGGATTGGCGGGCAGGTTTACCAGGGCGGTGTTGTGACTGGTCCTGACGGAACGGCCTCTTGGGGTGGATACACTGACGACACCCCGTTGCTGGCGCTGGCTGACGCGGTGGATGTTCTGTTCATCGGTACGGGTGCGGACCTGTCGCATATTCCGGCTGACCTGTGCGCGGCGCTTGAAAACGCTGGGCTGGGGGTTGAGATCATGAACTCTCCGGCTGCGTGCCGCACGTATAACGTGCTGTTGTCGGAAGGGCGGCGTATCGCGTTGGCCGTGTTGCCTGTCTGAGTCGACTAAATCCCCTGCGTCAAATCTTGTCTTTTGCCCCTGACGGCAATGAGATAAGCGGGACTTATGACATTAACTGTGACCGATCTGGCCATCGCCCGTGGTGGCGTTCCCGTGCTTGAAGGCCTGAGCTTTGCGCTGCATCCGGGTAAGGCGCTGATATTGCGCGGGCCGAACGGGATCGGCAAAACCACCTTGCTGCGGACGCTGGCCGGGTTGCAACCACCACTGGCCGGCCAGATTGATGGTGCTGAAGATCAGATCGCCTATGCCTCGCATTCCGACGGGTTGAAGCCGACGTTAACGGTGATGGAGAACCTGACGTTTTGGGCGTCGGTCTTTGGGACAAAGGGCATTCAGCACGCGCTCGACGCCTTTGCGCTTAACGCGTTTTCTGATCGCTACGCGGGCAATCTTTCAGCGGGGCAGAAACGACGTCTGGGTCTTTCGCGGATGCTGGTGACAGGGCGGCCGATCTGGGTGCTGGACGAGCCGACCGTTTCGCTTGACCGCGATGCCGTACAGATGTTCGCTGAGGCCGTGCGTAATCATCTGGGGCAGGGCGGATCGGCCCTGATTGCAACCCATATAGACCTGGGCCTGGACGGTGACGTATTGGACGTCACCCCGAACAAAGCCAAGCCGCAACCCATCGATGATCTCGACGGAGGTTTCCTGTGATCGCCCTACTGCTGCGCGACCTCAAGCTGGCCTTCCGCGCGGGTGGAGGCTTTGGCCTTGGTCTGGCGTTTTTCCTGATCGTGACGGTCTTGGTGCCGTTTTCAGTTGGGCCGCAATCCTCATTGCTGTCGACCATCGCGCCAGGTGTCTTGTGGCTGGGCGCGCTGTTGGCGTGTCTGTTATCACTGGACCGGCTTTTGGCGCTGGATTGGGAGGACGGCTCGCTGGATCTTCTGGCAACCGCGCCTCTGCCGCTGGAATCCGTGGTCACGATCAAGGCGCTGGCCCATTGGCTGACCACCGGCCTGCCGCTGGTTCTGGCCGCGCCATTTCTGGGGATATTGTTGAACCTCCCGGTGCCGGGGTTCTTCTGGTTGGTCATCTCGCTGCTGGTCGGCACTCCGGCCATGAGTGTGATCGGCACGTTTGGTGCGGCCCTGACCGTTGGCCTGAAACGAGGAGGCCTCTTGCTGTCACTGCTTGTGCTGCCGCTTTACGTGCCAACGCTGATTTTCGGGGCCGAAGTCGCGCGCCGCGGAGCCACTGGGATGGAGACCCAGACCCCCCTATTGATGCTGGCCGGAATTACAGCGGCTACTATCGCGCTATTGCCCTTCGCAAGCGCTGCCGTTTTGCGTATTAACCTTCGATGACGCGGTCAAACTTTGACGGATGTCAATTGAGAACGAACAAGAGTCGGACTAAATAACACCCATGTCGATCGCAGCCAAAGCCAACTCCCTCTGGGAATATGCCAACCCGCGGAAATTCCTCGCGACTAGTGAGCGGGTCTTGCCGTTTTTCTGGATCACTTCGGCAGTCTGTGTCGTGGTTGGGCTGGTGTGGGGGTTCTTTTTTACACCGGATGACTACAAGCAGGGCTCGACCGTAAAAATCATCTACTTGCATGTCCCGGCGGCGTTGATGGCGATCAATTGCTGGCTGATGATGCTGGCCACGTCTTTGATTTGGCTGGTGCGGCGGCACCATGTCAGCGCGCTGGCCTCACGTGCAGCGGCCCCGGTGGGCATTGTCATGACCCTTATTGCGCTGGTGACCGGCGCCATTTGGGGCCAGCCGATGTGGGGTACCTGGTGGGCGTGGGATCCCCGCCTGACCTCGTTCCTGATCCTGTTTCTGTTCTATCTTGGCTATGTCGCTTTGTGGGAGGCGATCGAAGACCCCGATACCGCCGCTGATCTGACCTCAGTCCTGTGTCTGGTTGGGTCCGTTTTCGCGTTGCTCAGCAGATACGCGGTGAACTTCTGGAACCAGGGTTTGCATCAGGGCGCGTCGGTAATGCGTGTCGCTGCGGTGACCGGTGCGGACTCTGAAGAGAAGGTAAGCAACGTTTATTTCTACCCGCTGTTGCTTTGCATTATCGGGTTCGTGCTGTTGTTCATTGCATTGGTCTTGTATCGCACCGGCACTGAAATTCGGGCGCGGCGTATCAAAGCGCTGCAAGCGCGGGAAAGGGTAAGCGGATGATGCCCGACCTTGGGAAATATGCTGACACGGTTTTGTGGTCTTATGCGGCGTCGATTGTTCTGCTTGTATTGCTGCTGGTGATCAGCGTGGTGCGCGGGCGAAGAGTGCGTGCCGAGATGGAGAAGATCGAACGAAGGATGACGCGCGATGGCTAAAATTTCTCCGCTGATGATTGCGCCGCCTCTGATCTTCGGCGTATTCGCGGTAATGGCTGGCTTTGGTATGTTTCGCGACGACCCGGATGCGTTGCCTTCGGCGCGGGAAGGGCAGCCGGCACCGCCTGTTGTGCTGACCGAGTTTCCGGGGAAAACTATATTTGATGATGCCACCCTGCGCGACGGTGAGGTCAAGCTGGTCAATTATTGGGCGAGCTGGTGCGCGCCCTGCCGGGCTGAACACCCCAACCTTGAGGCGCTGTCCAACGAAGGCATCCCCGTCTACGGCATCAACTACAAGGATAAGCTGAACAACGCTAAGGCATTCCTGACTGAGCTGGGTGATCCTTACCGGGCGATCGGACAGGATGAAAACGGCCGAATGGCGCTGGACTGGGGTCTTTACGGCGTGCCCGAGACCTACGTCATCGACGGAGACGGTACGATCATCCTGCGTTTTGCCGGACCCATCACCCAACGTGTCATCGAAAGCACGATCCGACCTGCGTTGGAAAAGGCGGCGGGAAGTTAGTGCTTCGCACGTTGCGAACGCGGCAATCCGCCTGTCGACCACTGCGACAAGCTGCTACGGAAATACGAAAGGGCGCCCCATAGGACGCCCTTTTTTGTTGTTTAGCACGCGGGTTTAACTTGCTTTGGCAAGGTTGCGCAGCACGTAGTGAAGCACGCCACCGTTTTCGATGTATTCGATCTCGGGCGCGGTATCGATGCGGCACTTGAGGGTGATCGTCTTTTCGGTGCCGTCGCCATAGGTGATGGTGCAGGGCACTTCTTGCAGCGGTTTGACCGAGTCCAAGCCATGGATTGAAACGGTCTCATCCCCCTTCAAGCCCAGCGATTTGCGTGTGTCGCCGCCGGTGAATTCGAATGGGATAACACCCATGCCAACAAGGTTCGAACGGTGGATACGCTCAAAGCTTTCGGCGATTACGGCCTTGACGCCCAGCAACGCGGTGCCCTTCGCGGCCCAGTCGCGTGACGAACCTGCACCGTATTGTTCACCGCCGAACACAACCAGTGGTACGCCCTGTTTCTGGTAGGCCATCGACGCCTCGTAAACCGAGGTCTGCTGGCCATCGGGACCTTTCGTATAACCGCCTTCGACACCATCCAGCATCTCATTCTTCACACGGATGTTCGCAAACGTACCGCGCATCATGACCTCGTGATTGCCTCGACGCGAGCCGTAAGAGTTGAATTCACGCGGCTGAACCTGGCGCTCTGTCAGATACTTACCCGCCGGTGTCTGTGTCGCAAACGATCCTGCGGGCGAGATGTGGTCGGTGGTGATCATGTCACCCAGGATTAGCAGAACCTTTGCCCCTTCGATGTTCGAAATCGTTCCCGGCTCGGGCCCCATGCCTTGAAAATAGGGCGGGTTCTGGATGTAGGTCGACGTCGGCGGCCAGTCATAGGTTTCCTGTTGGGGAACCTCGACCTCGCGCCACTTCTCATCACCTTTGAACACGTCCGCATATTTCGACTGGAATGCTTCGCGCGTTACGGTCTGTTCGACAAGTTCGGCGATTTCGCTTTGTGTTGGCCAGATATCTTTCATGAAGACGTCGTTGCCATCTTTGTCTTGACCGATCGGCTCGGAAGTCACGTCGATATCCATGGTGCCAGCCAGCGCGTAGACGACAACCAGCGGCGGTGAAGCCAGATAATTAGCGCGCACGTCTGGCGAAATGCGACCTTCAAAATTCCGGTTACCCGACAGGACCGAGGTCGCAACCAGATCGCCTTCGGCAATTGCTTCGCTGATCTCTGTCTGGAGCGGGCCAGAGTTGCCGATACAAGTGGTGCAGCCGTAGCCCACAAGGTTAAACCCGATGGCGTCCAGATGTTCCTGCAGACCGGCGGCCTCAAGATATTCCGATACCACCTGCGATCCGGGTGCCAAAGATGTCTTGACCCAAGGCTTGCGGTTAAGGCCAAGCTCATGCGCCTTTTTCGCCACCAGTCCGGCGCCGATCATCACATACGGGTTTGAGGTGTTGGTGCATGAGGTGATCGAAGCGATCACAACCTTGCCCGATTCCATCTTGTAGTCTTCGCCCTTGACCGGCACTTCCTTGCCCATCGGACGTTTGAAAGTGCTTTCCATTTCCTGACGGAAAGCGGCCTTGGCATTCGTCAGTGGGACATAGTCCTGCGGGCGCTTGGGCCCCGAGATGGCCGGAACGATAGTGGCCATGTCCAACGAGAGCGTGTCGGTGTAGATCGGTGCATAGTTTTCATCCCGCCAGAACCCGTTTTCCTTGGCATAGGCTTCGACCAGCGCCAGACGCTCCTCATCGCGCCCTGTATTGCGCATATAGCGCAGGGTCTCACCGTCGATGGGGAAGAACCCGCATGTCGCACCGTATTCCGGCGCCATATTCGCGATCGTCGCACGATCAGCCAGTGGCAGGCGGTCCAGACCTTCACCGTAGAACTCGACAAATTTGCCGACCACACCTTTCTCGCGCAGCATCTCGACGACCTTCAGCACAAGGTCCGTGCCTGTTGTGCCTTCGACCATCGAGCCAGTGAGTTCAAAGCCCACAACCTCGGGGATCAGCATTGAGATCGGCTGACCCAGCATCGCGGCCTCGGCCTCAATCCCGCCAACGCCCCAGCCCAGAACGGCCATTCCGTTGACCATGGTGGTGTGACTGTCAGTGCCGACCAATGTGTCAGGGTAGGCGACGTCTTCCCCGTTCTGGTCGGTGTCAGTCCAGACGGTTTGGGCCAGGTATTCCAGGTTTACCTGATGGCAGATGCCAGTTCCCGGCGGCACCACGCGAAAGTTGTTAAAGGCCGACTGACCCCATTTCAGGAACTGGTAGCGTTCCATGTTGCGCTCATACTCGCGGTCGACGTTCATCTGGAACGCGCGGGGATTGCCGAATTCGTCGATCATGACCGAGTGGTCGATAACCAGATCCACAGGGTTCAGCGGATTGATCTTTTGCGCATCGCCGCCCAAACCCTTGATACCGTCGCGCATCGCAGCAAGATCAACAACAGCCGGAACGCCGGTGAAGTCCTGCATCAGAACGCGGGCAGGTCGATAGGCTATTTCCCGTGGGTTTTTGCCACCATTGGCCGCCCACTCTCCGAAAGCTTTGATGTCATCGACCGAGACAGAAAAACCGTCATCCTCAAATCTCAGCATGTTTTCCAGCACCACTTTCAAAGCGGCGGGTAGACGTGAAAAATCGCCCAAGCCAGCCTCTTGCGCTGCGGGGATCGAGTAATAGGAAATGGACTTGCCATTCACGCTCAGGCTGCGACGTGTCTTGGCTGTATCCTGTCCGACAGTAATGGGCATTTAGTGGTCTCCCTCTCAAATGAATTGGATAATGGGATTCGCTGCATTTTTTTGTAGCATGATCGCTGCGCGTTCAAGGCTAGATGCTTTTGAATAGTATTTGTATACCAGTGAATACAAAGCAAGGGCGCGGCGTCAGAATTCTCAAGAAACCTTGATTGGAGATTTGGTGCTGATCCGTCTACATCTTGTGGGTATCCTCAAAAACCTGAGATTTTTTATGGTCAGAATTGCTCCAGCCGCCGTGTTTGCTTCGCTATTATGTGCCACTACGGTCGCTGCAGAAAGTGATCCTGTGGTGGTCGAACTGTTTACGTCGCAGGGATGTTCGGCATGCCCGCCGGCGGATCGGTTGATGCATGATCTGGCGCAGCGCGAGGATGTGATCGGTTTAGCCCTGCATGTGGATTACTGGGACTACATCGGTTGGAAGGATGAGTTTGCCGATCCCAGTCATACCGAGCGGCAGCGCGACTATGCGCGGCAGGCTGGGCGCTCAATGATCTTCACGCCGCAGATGGTGGTGAATGGTCAACAAGACGTCGTGGGTGCGCATGTATACGAATTGAATCAGTTGATAGATGCGCATCTGACCGCCGCCGCTGAGGCCGAGGTGGTGGCAACCCGTACGGGCAGTGAAGTCTTGGTGGATGTGACACCGGTCGAGCTGCCTGAGGGCGAAGCATATGATGTACGCGTGGTGCAATATACACCGATGCGCCATGCCTCAATCCGCCGCGGTGAACTTGCCGGGTACGAGATGGAGTATGCAAATGTCGTGGAATCCTGGCATATAGCCGGACAGTGGGATGGGGCGGCGTCGCAGCAGTTTTCGGTGAAATTGACCGCAGACCTTCCAGCGGTGGCGCTGATTCAGCGGGTTGGGCATGGACCTATCGTAGCGGCTGCCCGCGTCAAGTGATCACGGCATATCTTCGGGTTGGACGCCCAAGCCATTCCACGCTTTCCAGCGGCGATGAATCCAAAACCACTGGCCCATATGCTGCCGTACGACGGCCTCAAGATCATCATTGGTGAACTGAGTCATGGTTTTAGGGTCGGTGTGTGGGACGGGGTCATGTAAAACGATCTCAAAATCAAGACCGTTGGGTTGGCGAATTGCATAGCACGGGATCAGCACCGCCTTGTATTTCATCGCCAATTCGGCATTCAGAACGGATGTAACGGCGGGTTTGCCGAAGAATGTCAGCTCTTCCCCGCCATGGGCATGCAGGTCGGACACAATGGCGATAATGCCACCTTTTTTGAGTGAGCGCACCATCTCGACCATTCCACGGCGACCCTGTTCGAACATGGGCGCACCCGTTTTATAGAACGCCTCGACATACATGTCGTTGAAATACGGGTTCGCCATGCGCCGGTAGAGGCACCCGATCGGTTGGCCGCTACGTGCCTGTAGTGCGATTCGGGCCGCAAGGTAGTGACCAAAATGCGCCGTGATCATCATGACTGGGCGCCCTTGGGCCACGGCGTCGTCAAACGCGGCAATGCCCGGCCCCGAGATCTTGGCATTGGCCTGGCGTTCGGTAAAACCTTCGGGCGAAAAATGCTCCATTATTGCACGGCCCGCATTGTCGGGGACATCTCGGCAGATGCGTTTGACTTCGGCTTCCGTCAGTTCGGGATGGGTTAGTTTTAGATTTCTGCGGACGCGTTCGGTGAATCCAACCAACGGGGCAAGCCCGCGCACAATCGCCCCCATCGCTGCGATGCGCCGCTCATACGGCAGCAGGCGCATCGTCCCGATAACACCTTTCATGAACAGACCGGTCACGTAGTACTTCCAGAGCGCCCCTCGGCTGAGTTCCGACTTTTCGACGGGCATATTCTGGTCTCACCGGCTGTTGTGATTTGCTGGGCCAGACATACAAGGCACGCTGACTGACCACAAGCTTTCCTATGGTTCAAGTCTTGGTGTTTGCCTACTCTTCGTTGTCTTCTTCGATCAGTTTGATGACTCCTCCATCCAGAAGGTTACGGATCGTGCTTACAATCTTTGCCATCGCGTCCTCAGCCTCGGATTGCTTCACCTTGCCAAGATCCGCGACTTCATCGCGAAAACTGTCGGCCATTCGTGAAGGGATGCTAGACAGCAGAAATTCAACAGTCTTCTTATCCTCATCCGATGTAGCCCCGGCAAAGGCTGTAAACAGATCGGTCTGATCCAGTTCGCGAAGAATTGTCAGGGCATCCCGGGCGCGAACCCGCGTTGAAATATGCGCAAAGGTAAAGATTGAACGGCGGACGACGCCGGCGAAATCCGCGTCCTCCTCGTCCAGTGCGTCCAGCAAATCATCGCGCATGGACGCCGCTGAGTGGTTCAGAATTGCGCCGACGCGCGCGCCGGGACCATCGGTAAACGCCTGCAATGGTCGTTGATCCAGTTGGGTCGCCAGCGACCATCCGATCCGCTCGACCGCTTCGGGTGTAATGTTAGAGGTCTTGGAAACAGCATAAGTGATCCGTCGCGCCGTTGGGCCGGGCAGGTGCCCCAGAAGCTGAGCCGCCTTCGCGGTTTCCAACTTTGACAGCATGACCGCGGCGATCTCTGTGCTTTCTGCCTGTGCCATCTTGGCCAATTCTTCGGCAGGGACTTCACGCAGGCGCTGCCACGGATCACCGATCTGGCGAACCCCGGCGACTTTACGCAGCCGCGCCGCCGTTGCGGGACCAATCTTGCCGTCCACCGCATCCAGCGCGCCTGCCAGGCCATGCGGGAACGCGAGGCCGATACCGTCCAACGCCTCGGCAAATTCCTGCGCGACTGCGTCCAGCGTAACACGATCCACCAGACCCATCTCGCCCAATTGGTGGGTCAGCTTTTCCTGCAACTCATCCGGCAGGTCCTCAAGTGGGATGTCTGCGCCTTCGTTCAGCAGCAATCGCACGACCACAGCGGCCTTTTGTCTGCTGGTAAGCGTGCGGGGAACAAGCCGGGGGGCGCTATCGTCCTGATCAGCCAGCGGAGTTGCTGCCCCCGCGTCCAACTGTAACAATGAGTTTGTGTCTTGCATCTGCCTGCGGTGTCAAAGTTGCTTTCCGCAGGCAGATTAACGAGAATCGGGTAAAGAAAGACTGAAGTCTAGTAACTGTATGTCAGACCAGTTTGAATCGCCTCACGCAGTGAGGTTTCGGCCCATGTTCCTTCACCGCCGCGGGCTTTGATCTCCCGCCACTGCATGATCGCAAGATCGGTTTTGCCTTCGCTGACAAACCCCTGACCCATGTAGCTGCGCGCCAGAATATTGTCGGGGTTGGCTTCGATGGCGTTGTTGTAATAGACGTTCGCCAGCTCAAGCTCGCCCATTTTTCGATAGGTGAAACCCCAATAGGTCATAACGCGGTCGTCCTTCTGATCCATGATGCGCAGAATGTTCTGCGCGTTCTCAAGTTGACCGTCATAGGCCAGTTCCCGCACAGCGTCGTACAATTCATCCTGGGTAAAGTTCGTCTTGTCCGGCTTCACGCAGCGACCGGCATCCTTGTCATAAACGCGGCCGAACAGGCACTTCTTGGTGGTGTTCGTTGGTTTAGGTGCAGTACTGCTGTCGCCACCCGCAGCATGCACAACAGGTGCAAAGGCAAATGCCTGAAGGGCAATTGCTGAGACTAATACAAGGCGCATCTTCCTACTCCGTTCAAAAAGCGGCTAAATTTTAGCTTAGCGCGATCTTACAAAAAGATAACGATCACTTGCTCGCTTTTCTTCACAAATAGGACAGATGGCTTCAGCTATTGACGAGTTTCGCGCAGGTCTGGCTTTCGGCGTCCCAATATGTACCCGGTGCGCAGGATTGGGTTTGCTTTGAATGGCCGCTGCAGGCCAATGCAGCCGAAGCTGATATCGTAAGGGCCAAAGCACAAATCGTGATGCGGATCATAGCGTTTCTCCGGTTCGGATATACACTGACACCATAGCTGATTTTTGCTATTCAGGCAAAGAAACAGAGCCCGGGCCGCGTTTTGCGAACCGGGCTCTGACAACCGTTTGATTGGTCAGGCGTTATTCGCCGAATACACGCGCGAAGATCGTATCGACATGCTTGGTGTGATAGCCAAGGTCGAATTTCTCTTCGATTTCTTCGGTACTCAGCGCGGCGGTCACGTCGGGGTCTGCCAGCAGTTCCTCTTTGAAATCGGTGCGATGTTCCCAAACTTTCAGCGCATTGCGCTGCACCATGGCATAGGCATCTTCGCGGCTGACCCCTGCTTGGGTCAGTGCCAGCAGAACACGCTGGCTCATCACCAGACCGGGGAACTTGTTCATGTTCTCGATCATGTTCTCGGGGAAGATCAGCATCTTGTCGACCACGCCGGTCAGTCGCGCCAGCGCGAAGTCCAGCGTGATCGTGGCATCTGGGCCAATCATGCGTTCAACCGAGGAATGCGAGATATCACGCTCGTGCCACAGCGCCACGTTTTCCATCGCCGGGATCACGGCCGCGCGCACCATGCGCGCCAGCCCGGTCAGGTTCTCGGTCAGCACGGGATTTTTCTTGTGGGGCATGGCCGAGGAGCCTTTTTGCCCCATCGAGAAGAACTCGGCCCCCTCCAACACCTCGGTCCGCTGCATGTGGCGGATTTCGATGGCGATGTTTTCGATGCTGCTGGCAATGACGCCCAGCGTGGCAAAAAAGGCCGCGTGGCGGTCGCGCGGGATGACCTGAGTGCTGATCGGCTCGGGCACCAGACCCAGCTGGTCGCAGACATGCTCTTCGACGCGTGGGTCGATATTGGCGAAAGTGCCGACCGCGCCGCTGATCGCGCCAGTGGCGATTTCGGCGCGCGCGTCGCGCATACGGGACAGGTTGCGGTCCATCTCAGCATAGAAGCGCGCGAAGGTCAGGCCCATGGTGGTAGGTTCCGCGTGAATGCCGTGGCTGCGCCCGATACGAATAGTGTCCTTGTGTTCGATCGCGCGGCGTTTCAGGGCCGCCAGCAAGCCTTCCAAATCCGCGATCAGAATATCGGCGGCACGCGTCAGCTGCACGTTAAAGCAGGTGTCCAGCACGTCCGAGCTGGTCATGCCCTGATGCACGAAGCGGGCCTCTTCGCTGCCGACATGCTCGGCAAGGTGAGTGAGAAAAGCGATGACGTCGTGCTTGGTGACGGCCTCGATCTCATCAATGCGGGCGACGTCAAATTCAACGTCTTTGGCTTTCCAGACAGCTTCGGCATTTTCACGCGGGATCACGCCCAGATCGGCCATGGCGTCGCAGGCATGCGCCTCGATCTCGTACCAGATGCGAAACTTGGTCTCTGGCGACCAAATGGCGACCATATCGGGGCGGGAATAGCGTGGAATCATTGGCGGCGTGACCTTTTTGTGATTGGCATGAGACGTTGGCGCGCGGTTTAAACCCGCAATCCCTAGGGAACAAGGCACGAGTGAAAGTATGAGACGGTTTGCCCTGATTTTGGCTCTTTTACCCGGAATTCTAGCGGCGGAAGATTTCCGCGCGCTGACCGGGGATGAGATTTTGGATGCCCTGACCGGTCAAAAGCTCGACTATGGTGACGGTGTTTGGCAGACATTCGACGAAAACATGCTGACGCAGTACTTCTCGGGCCGCGCCAGTTCCGGGCGCTGGGCGGTGCGCGGGGATCGGTATTGCTCGCTTTGGCCCCCGTCGGATTTGTGGGCCTGTTACGGCGTGCTGCTAAGCGGTGACACGATCCGATTTGTCGATGACACTGGGGGCTTCACCGACGGAGCCTTTGCCCAATGACCTTACCACGCAGCCTTTTCGATTTCGAAGGCAGTTGGGACCTGAGCCGCACCATTCACGATACTCGGGCGGGGCAGGTCGTGCACGCGCACGGTCAGGCGAGTCTGGGCCCGACAAAAGGTGGTTTGGTTTATGATGAAGAGGTCTGTCTGCGTATCCCGGGCCAGGCCGAGATGAAAGGTACGCGGCGGTATTTGTGGCTGGATGCTGGGGATTGGATTTCCGTCCATTTCGACGATGAACGGTACTTTCATGCCCTGTATCTGGGGCAGGCGCGATCCTCGGATCACCACGATTGCCCGCCCGACAGTTATGATGCAGTCTACGATTTCTCGCGTTGGCCGATGTGGTCAGTGACTTGGACAGTCTCGGGGCCAAGAAAGGCCTATGAAATGACGACCGAATACCGTCCCAGATAGCGCAATCATCTTGAAGTACGGAGGCGAAATGGGCATTCATGTGCCAGAATTTCCGTCCAAACGTGGAGAAACAGAAATGAATACAAGTGTACTGGCCGAGGCCATCGGTCCGCGCGAAGGTACTGCGCTGCGGGTTAAACAGGTGGTACTGGTCGCTCTGGGTATCTTGGCGCTGGCAATTGCCGCGAAGATCAAGGTGCCGATGTGGCCGGTTCCGATCACCATGGGAACCTTTGCGGTTCTGACCATCGGTACTGCTTACGGCGCGCGGCTGGGTCTGGTCACCATGCTGGGATACTTGCTGATCGGTGCGCTTGGCTTTGACGTATTCGCGGGGTCTTCGGCCGAGAAGTTCGGGCTGACCTACATGATGGGCGGTACAGGTGGCTATCTTGTCGGATACGTGCTGGCCACCGTTCTTTTGGGTGCCTTGGCCGCCCGCGGATGGGATCGATCGGTCGGTAAAATGGCGCTGGCTCTGGTGCTGGCAAATGTTGTCATCTACGTGCCTGGTTTGCTGTGGCTGGGTCAACTTTATGGTTGGGACAAGCCGATCCTGGCGTGGGGTCTGACACCGTTCCTTGTGGGTGATGTGATCAAGCTGGCGCTGGCCGCGCTGCTGATTCCGGCCCTGTGGAAGCTGGTCGGCAACGCCCGCACCTGATTTCTGACCGTACATTTCGAACCCGCGCCCGGATCGCTTCGGGGGCGGGTTTTTTGTTGTCTTGTGCAAGAGAAACTGGACAAGGCAACTGGGCAGCGTTCAATCTGATTTCAAAGAAATAATCAGGTTATAGAGATATGCGCATTTCATTTAGGTCATTCATCGCCGCCTGCGTCGCGCTGTGTTTTTGGGCATCAGTACCTGCGACGGCAGACACTCAGGTTACGTATACCGACGCGGGGCGGGCGTTGTTCAGCTTTGCCGTGCCGGACTTTTGGGCTGTGCGTACTGGCGGTCCGCGCGAAATCGAGGATACCGAGTTGGGCGATCTGCGCGCGGTGGCTCGGGTCATGGGCATTCGGCCCGTAACAGATGACACCGTGTGGATGGGGTTCGTTTCGCCGGCGGGTGTGTCTTCGATCCAAGGCGGATTGCAGTATCTTGAAGACATAGACAAGTTTCTGGTCAAGAATCCATCTGTATCCGGAACAGCGGACGCCCGCATCGGAGGGCTGCCCGCACGCGTCATTCGCGGCACCGGCACCCGTGAAGGGCGGGGGGTCAACTTTACCGCTACAGTCATCGATCTGCCGAATGGGCGTGTGGCTGTGGTTGTTGCGATCCTGCGCGACGGTGCCGATCCGGCTTATGTTGACGATTTGAACGCCGTCTTCGCGTCGTTCCGGTCTATGCAGTGAGGAGACGCGCGATGACTACCAAATTCATCAAACGATTGCTTCTTGCCGTTGGCCTTGGGGTTGCAAGTTTCACCTTGTCAGCCTGTGAGGGCGTCACGGTCGGGGTTGGGGTCGGGTATGGCTATGATCCGTTCTATGACTCGATGCTGTGGAATGACTATTATCGCAACGTTAACGTGGATATCGACGTTGATCGGCCATCAAGACCGCGCCCGCCCGAAGGCAGACCACCGGCACGACCGACGCCGCCGATCGCGAAACCACCGGCCCGGCCAAGTCCGCCAACAGCCCGACCGCCGGTGGCCCGACCACCCGTGGCCAGACCTCCCATTCACCGGCCAGCACCGCGACCCCGCAGATAATCAAACAAGATCAGGTCAATAACTCAGTGGTAATATGGGCTGATTGTTCAAGCGTCCGGTGAACGGGGCATTTGTCAGCGATTTCCAACAAGCGCGCACGTTGTTCCTGATCCAGTGGCCCTTCCAGACGGATCTTGCGGCGGAACTGGTCGATCTTACCGTCTCCGGCCAGACCGGCATCTTGCGCGTGGACCTTGTTGTGACACACATCAACCGAAATAGCAGTCAGCGGCCACTGCTTGCGCCGCGCGTACATGCGAATTGTCATTGAGGTGCAAGCCCCCAGGCCAGAGGACACGAACCCGTACGGAGACATCCCTTTGTCGGTGCCGCCATAGGCTTCAGGTTCATCTGCCATGGTATGATGCTTTGGGCCGGACTGGATGTCCTGCAGGAAACCTGTTGGGTCAACCTCGCTTACACGTACGACACCTTCGGGCGCGCCGGGAGGCGGAGCTGGCGGACAGAGTTTAACATAGCGTTTTACCCATGCCGCGATCACATCCGCTGCATACTCAGCATCCGAAGCACGCGTGATCAGATGATCAGCATCGTCCAGAGTGACAAAGCTTTTAGGGTGTTTTGCCGCCTGAAAGATGGTGCCGGCATTGTCGATGCTAACCGTTTCATCCCTGGGGGCGTGCAAGATCAGCAACGCTGCCTTCAGATCGGAGATTGCCGGTGTCAAAGCGGATTCCGAGATGTCCTCCACAAAGGCTTTACCGATGCGGAACGGACGCCCCCCCAGCATGACCACGGCTGAACCGTCTTGATTGATCTGCGGCAGCGCGTCTTCAAAATGATGCGCGACATGGCCCGGGTCAGCGGGTGCACCCAGCGTGACCACCGCCTTGACGCTTGGAATACCAGCGCGCGCGCGCAGAACAGCAGCACCGCCCAATGAGTGGCCAATAAGCAGTGAAGGGGCCATGTCCCGCCCCGCCAGATAGTGCGAGGCGGAGATAAGGTCTTCCACATTCGAGGTGAAGGTGGTGTTCGCAAACTCACCGCCCGAATGACCCAGCCCTGTGAAGTCAAACCTAAGGACGGCAATGCCCATGGCTGCCAGACGAGCAGCGATGCGGCGGGCGGCAGGAATGTCTTTCGAGCAGGTAAAACAATGTGCAAACAATGCGGTCGCCAGCACGGGTCCATCTGGCAGATCAAGGCGCGCAGCCAGTTGATCGCCGTCGTGACCGGCAAAGGTAATGCGTTCGGTGGGCATGAGACTTCCTTACGTATCGGGTTGACACTTATACTGTGTGCTTCGGTCTGGACGCTCAACCCCAATGTAAGACGCGTCACGGGAAGGTGAGGAACGCATTCGAAGCCCGGATGCTGGGCGGTCGTATAAAATATCATGAATAGTGATTAGTGACCCATCAAATATTCGTTTTGTTTATTTTAGGCGAATGCCCATCTTGCGGTTATCAGATACTCAGCCCAGGAGGCAGACATGGCACTTACCGCATCTTCTTCGCAAAAAGCAGTAATCCACCCCGGTCTATTGATCGTCATCGCCTTGACCGGCGTTCTGGGATTTACACTGGGGCAAAACTGGAAGCCGGACTCGCCCGCAATCACCGAAGCTGCCATCCCATCCGAGGACTGGCATGGCAATGTCCGGCGCTCAACCTGGCCAGACTAGGTTTTTACGCAAGGCCCATAAGCTGTGGATCGAACGGGTAGGTGCTAAGATTTTCGTACCCATCCTCGGTGATCAAAACCTGATCTTCCAGCTTGATTGAAAAGTCGCCCCCAACCTCACCAACGGCGGCTTCGACACATAGAACCATGCCGGGCTCAAGCGGATAGTCGTATGAGCCCGCAACCGCTTTGTCCGGGTAGGCGACCAGCGGCCATTCATCACACAGGCCAACCCCATGCATCAGGCAGCCGTATTTCTGCGCCTGATACTTGTCGTCCAGTTTATGCGCGTTTTCAGTAAGTTCGGGGATCATGACGCCGGGCTTCAGCATTTCCATATTGGTCATGATATGCTCATGCGCGTGCTGCATGGCATATATCATGTCAGGGCGGGGTTTCTCGTCCCCGATCCACCAAGTGCGTGAGATGTCGATGCATATGCCGTAAGACCCGATCAGATCGGTGTCGAAGGCGATGATTTCATTCTTTTGCGTGATCCGTGGCCCGCATTCCTGAAACCAAGGATTGGTCCTCTGGCCCGAGGCGAGCAGACGGGTTTCGATCCATTCCCCGCCGCGCCGGATGTTTTCGGCATGCAGAACGGCCCAGATATCATCCTCAGAGGTCTTACCGTCACCCACATTGGCTCGTGCGAAGTTCTCCATCGCCGCAACGGCTGTTTCACAGGCATGATTGGCGCAGCGCATGGCCAGAATCTCATCCGGGCCTTTGATCGCACGGGTCTTTTCGGTGACCTCTTCGCCCTCCATGATTTCGAATCCCTGCGCCTCAAGCGCGCGCAACCCGTGCAGCATGATCTTGTCCACGGCCAGACGTTTATTGCCGCCGCCATGTTCGTCGATCAGCACGCGGACTTCGTTTGAAAATACGTCAGCCGCAACATCGACCTTGTCGCCCCGATCAAAGTAGAACAGGTCCGCGCCCGAGCGCTGTTCACGCACCAGCGGGTTGAATTTCGACAGGAAGGGCGAGTTCTTGTAGTCCCAGATCACCATGTAGCCATCGGCAGACAAAAGAACGGCGCGGAAAGGGTTGTGCGTGTTCCAAAGCTGCATGTTGGTGCTGTCGGTGGCGTAGCGGATGTTGAGCGGATCGAACATCAGCAGCCCGCCATAGCCGCGATCGACAATGGCCTTGGTCAGGCGTTTCCACCGATATTCGCGCATCTGAGCAAGGTTAGGCAGGGTCAGGCCGGCGGCCTCCCATTCCGCAAAGGCCAGTTGCGTCGGGCCAATCTCGATCCGGTCATTCTGGTTCGGGGTGCCGTCGCCAAGTGTCGCGCCTTTTGAAGGGTCAATCTTGCGGGTATCGCGGTAGTGCTGGTTCATGGTGGGCCTCCCTGCCTGAGTATGAAGCCTGAGGGGTCATTTCCGCACAGTCTTGAAAGTTTGCGACGGTTCAGCCGTCGCTTTTTGACCGACAAGCCCAGAAACAGATGTTAGGTCAGGGAGATGACGATCCTTCAGACCTCAATTCCTTATGATCCGCTGACACCACGACCCCTGCCGGGTATCCAGCCGCTTGCCATGGATGACTGGTTGCAGTTTGACGATGCGTTTTCTGCCCAGATGCAAAGACGCGCGGCGTTGTTGGACGAACGGCGGGATGACGTTCTGGCGCTTGACCACAGCGCGGAACCTGCAGCGCAAGAGCTTTTGAACCTGGTCTTGCATCACGCCTATCCGGGCTGCTTGGATCATGCGACGCGCCCTGATGGTCAGATTGTCGAAATCGACCGGACACGCCCGTTGGAGACGCTCTGTCGTTTGGTGCAAGAGGATTTCTGCATCCTGCAAAAACGTGGGGATGAACATGTTCTGACAGGGGCGATCCTGTGTTTCCCGGCTAGTTGGCGCTTGTCGGAAAAGTTCATGCGCCCGTTGGTCGATATTCACATTCCGGTCGCCAGCTATGACGCGAACATCGCGCGTCGGGTTCAACGCCTGTTCGACGGAATACAGCCAGGGCGACCGCTGTGGCGGTTCAACGCCTTATGGTACGCGGATGCAGAGCTGTACCAACCCCGCAGTGCAACCGAGCCGCGTCACATCATGGATCCCGAAGCTGCACGATTTTTGCGCAGTGAACGTCAGACCTTGTTGCGTTTGCCGCAAACACGCGCGGTTGTCTTTTCGATCCACACATATGTCCTGCTGGCGGACCGCCTGCGCAAAATGGAAAACCCCGCCTGATGGCGGGGCCTCCTAGGAGGGTCTTTAGGTTAGTGCTACATGCCCAACGCGTTCGCGACACCGGCGATTGCCCCGCTTGTGCTGATAGCGGAGATAGCGACGGTGTAGGCTAGAACCTGCGTGTTCAGGCGGAAGTCTTCGCCTTTGATCAGGTTTACGGCGGCCAGAGAGACCGCGATTGGAACGGACACGCTGGCCACGGCCCCGGTTAATCCCCAACTGGTCAGTCGCAGGATATCGCTGGGGTGCTCGTGGTTGAGGGGGGGCGTGTCTTCGTTCCCATCAGTAGGCTGCTCGATGGGTTCTGTCCGAAAAGCAATGCTAAGCAATTGCTCATCCGACAGCTGGATCGGCCGGGCTGCTGGTGACAGCGCCTTTTTTTGTGGCTCGTCCAAGTCTTCTTCCGCAATGTCCAGCCCCGCGAACGGACCTGTCACTGCCTCAAAGATCTGTTTTCTTTTTCGAGGTTTCGAGGGGGTCAGTGTATTAAAAGCGCTCATAAATTGTTCGACGGTCAAGACTGTGTTGGGCGACAACCACTCGACCCGCTGCGTCGCGCAGATATCGACCATCCGGTACAGGATGACCACCAGCATAAGTTCAGAGATTTCGCTGTCATCCAGCAACGCGGACACAGGCGTGATGGTGATCGTCAAACGGTTTTCCGGAAGGACTGTGGTCGGTCTTTCCGCCGTCTTTAGGCCGGCGGCACGGTCCATGCGCTCGAACCGGTCTTCTTTTGCAGGCTGCTGAACATCCAGGGTCAGGGACACGAGGTATTGGCTGGATACGATGCTGGCCTCGGTTGAACTCAGGACCGACTTGCGTTCAATCAGGTGGCCGTAGTCTTCCAGCGTCGCGGCAACAATTCTTCCAAAACGCTCGATTGCGCCTTCGGCTTCACCGTTGAACTGCAGACCACCGTGATAGCTGTGCTTCGGTTTCACCGCGCATTCCTTTGTCGCATCCCGTTTCAGCAACTACGGTACCAACGGATATGGGGCAGATTTTGGCAAGAATGGAAAAAAATGACTAATCGTTAGGATTGATTACTCTTTGGAAACTTAGACATTTTAGCGACCACTTAATGTCTGTGGCAAAAATGTGGCCGCAATGGGAAGAGTTGGGCCAGCTTCATGGCGCGTCTTAGCCATCGATTCGAGCGGCCATAATCGCGATGGATTGCTGATAAACGGTGGCGGCGTTCCACTGTTCAATCACCGCGAAATTTGGTTGGCCAGGCTGATAGCCGCGCCCAGGTTTCCAACCCTTTTGACGCAGAAAGTTGGCGGTCGAGGCCAGCGCGTCCGTCATGTTGTAGAAATCGACACGGCCGTCGCCGGTCGCATCGACCCCATAGGTCAGAGCATTGCCCGGCAGGAACTGCGTGTGCCCCAATTCACCATGCTTGGCACCCTTGGTTGCGGTCGTAATGCTGCCTTGATCGATCAGTTTCAGTGCACCGATGGCGTGGGGAATAAAGAACTCGGACCGGCGGCAATCATAGGCCAGCGTCGTGATCGCAGAGACAACCTGGCTGTCGCCCATGAAATTTCCGAACCCCGTTTCCATTCCGTGGATCGCGATCAGCACGCCGCTGGGGACGCCGTATTGTCTTTCAAGCGCCGCGTAAAAGTCCGGGTTGCGGGCTTTGCGCTTGCGCCCCTGTGCAACGATGGTGTCTGCGCCGCGGATTTGCATGAATTTGTCCAGCGAGTATTTAAAGCTTTTCTGGTTCCGATCTGCCGTGATCGTGCGGCTGGCGTATTGAGTCTGCGCAAGAGCTTGAAGCCCCTTTTTCTTTACACCGGCTTTTCTGGCCTGTTTCGCGAAGCTTTGCTTCCAGGTTTCGAACCCCGCGCTTGTATTCCCACAGGATGCCGCGAAACCGGTCGAGGCGACAGAAATGATTAAAGCTGCAGTACAACCAAGGAAGAGTTTCATGAAACACTCACTTTTGTTCAAAAGACAACTTTGTAAAGGATAGCCGCCTTGGTTAATACACAGAAGTAAAATGCGCAGGCGGGTGCTTCTTGCGTGCAACGTGTCTATTTTCGGTTCGCCCTAAACCAGAGGGCTCTGGTTTGTAATGAAAGTGCCTGAACAAAAAAAGGCGCCCCATAAGGGACGCCCTATTTTTTCTGCAAAAGCCTAATTAGCAGCTGTAGTACATGCCGTATTCAACCGGGTGCGGTGTGTGCTCGTAGGTTTCGACCTCTTCCATCTTCAGCGCAATGTAGCCGTCGATCTGGTCCTTGGTGAACACGTCGCCCTGCAGCAGGAAGTCGTGATCGGCTGCCAGAGCTTCCAGAGCCTCACGCAGCGAGCCGCAAACGGTCGGGATGTCGGCCAGTTCCTCGGCAGGCAGATCGTACAGGTTCTTGTCCATCGCTTCGCCCGGATCGATCTTGTTCTTGATGCCGTCAAGACCGGCCATCAGCAGGGCAGCAAATGCCAGGTAGGGGTTTGCGGCCGGATCGGGGAAGCGGGCCTCAACGCGTTTGGCTTTCGGGCTTTCGGTCCACGGAATACGGACACAACCCGAACGGTTGCGGGCAGAGTATGCACGCAGAACCGGAGCTTCAAAGCCCGGGATCAGGCGTTTGTAGCTGTTGGTGGATGGGTTGGTGAAGGCGTTCAGGGTCTTGGCGTGCTTGAGGACACCACCAATAAACCACAGCGCTTCGTCCGACAGATCGGCGTATTTGTCGCCCGCAAACAGCGGCTTGCCGTCTTTCCAGATCGACATGTTCACGTGCATGCCAGTGCCGTTGTCACCGGCAATCGGCTTCGGCATGAAGGTGGCCGATTTGCCGTAAGCATGCGCGACATTGTGGATGACATACTTGTACTTTTGCAGTTCATCGGCTTGCTTGGTCAGGCTGTCAAAGATCAAGCCCAACTCATGCTGGCACGAGGCCACTTCGTGGTGGTGCTTGTCGACCTTCATGCCCAGGCGCTTCATGGTCGACAGCATTTCCGAACGCAGGTCCTGGCTTTCATCGATGGGGTTTACAGGGAAATACCCGCCTTTCACGCCCGGACGGTGGCCCATGTTGCCCATTTCGTATTCGGTGTCGGTGTTCCACGATGCGTCGGTTGCATCAACTTCGTAGGATACTTTGTTGATAGAATTCGAAAAACGAACATCGTCGAACAGGAAGAATTCTGCCTCGGGGCCAAAGAAGGCCGCATCGCCGATACCAGACGACTTCAGGTAGGCTTCGGCTTTCTGTGCGGTTCCGCGCGGGTCACGCTCGTAGGCTTCACCAGTGTCAGGCTCAACAACCGAGCAATGAATGCAGATTGTTTTCTCTGCATAAAACGGATCGACATAGGCGCTTGCGGTGTCCGGCATCAGTTTCATGTCCGATGCTTCGATCGATTTCCAGCCCGCGATGGACGATCCGTCGAACATAAAGCCTTCTTCCAGAAAGTCTTCGTCGACCTGATCGGCCATGATGGTGACGTGCTGAAGCTTGCCGCGCGGGTCGGTAAAGCGGATATCGACGTATTCGGCGTCTTCTTCTTTGATCAGCTGAAGAACTGCGTCCTTGCTCATACTCACTATTCCTCTGGTTTAGGTGTGTTCGATTACAGGGCTTCGGAACCGGTTTCGCCGGTACGAATGCGAATGGCTTGCTCAACGGGTGTAACGAAAATCTTGCCGTCGCCGATCTTGTCGGTTTTCGCAGCAGAAACGATGGCTTCGATGGCGGCGTCGACCTGATCATCGTCTAGAACGACTTCGACTTTTACCTTTGGCAAAAAATCGACAACGTATTCCGCGCCGCGATAAAGCTCGGTGTGGCCTTTTTGACGACCAAACCCTTTGACCTCGATCACGCTCAGGCCCTGGACCCCGACGTCCTGCAATGCCTCTTTCACTTCGTCCAGCTTGAACGGTTTGATGATCGCTTCGATCTTCTTCATCCCGGGCTCCCTCTCGCACTTGTCAGAATGGGACTGATCACGTCTATGATCGGTCGGCAATCTGATTGCGAAAATGGTCGTGTCCATGTGCTTGGAAATTAGGCGGCAGGTGAAATATTGGTCGCCTTGCACAAAAAATAGTCACAATGGAATCGCTTTGGGGGGTTTGGAATGACAAGACTACTGACAGCCGGGCAGATGAAAGCAATCGAAGGGGCCGCGATTGACTCGGGTGCTGTGACGGGGCTGCAACTGATGGAGTGCGCAGGGCAGGGCGTTGTCGATGCGATTCTCGAGGAATGGCCAGAGCTGGGCAAGATCGGGGTCAGTAACGCGTCGGGGCAAAAGGCAAAGGGCTCTTTTGGCGCTGTCGTTTTGTGCGGACCGGGTAACAACGGGGGTGACGGGTTAGTTGTGGCGCGTCTGCTGAAGGCGCAGGGATGGACGGTTAAGGTTTTCTTATTCGGTGACCCAGACAAGCTGCCACCGGACGCGCGCGTGAATTACGAGAAATGGAGGCAGTTGGGGCCTGTCGGCGATCTGACAGCAAAAGATGCGCTTGGCGGTATTGCAGAACCGGACTTGATCATTGACGCGATTTTTGGAACCGGTTTGGTGCGGCGCATTGAGGGAGTGCTGGCACAGGTGTTGCAGTCACTTGACGCATTGATCTTGCGAAAAGCGGTCAGGGTTGTTGCAATCGACACGCCCTCGGGCCTGTGTGCGGATAGCGGCAAGTCACTCGGCACCTACTCGGGGGCTGATCTGACAGTCGCGTTTCATAGCGCCAAGCGGGGCCATTACCTCAATTGCGGTGCCGAAAAGTCGGGCCGACTGCTTGTAAAGCCGATCGGGCTGGATGAGATTTGGAATGAAAGGGCCGAAGGGCCAATAGTGGAGCTTGCGCAGGGCGTTCCGCAGTCGGTCGGCAAAACAACTCAGACCCACAAGTACTCGTACGGGCACGCGCTGATCCTGAGCGGTGGTGCAGGCAAAACCGGTGCGGCCCGGCTGGCGGCGCGCGGGGCGCTCCGTATCGGTGCGGGGCTGGTGACACTGGGTGTGCCACCAGCGGCCCAGATGGAGGTTGCTTCGCAGGTGACCGCCATCATGTTAAAACGGGTTGAGGGCGCGGATCACCTGTCGGAAGTGTTGCAGGACGAGCGGCTGAATGCTGTGTGTCTTGGTCCCGGATTGGGGGTTGAGCGTGCGCGTGATTTGGTGCCCGCGACCTTGCAGGCCAAACGTGCAACAGTGTTGGACGCGGATGCATTGACGCCATTTGCCGATGACCCCTCGGTCCTTTTTACGAATTTGCATGAGAATTGTGTTCTTACCCCGCATGCGGGCGAATTCGCGCGTTTGTTCCCAGATATTGCCGAGAAATTGACAGCCATGCCCGAAAAAGGCCCGGCGTTTTCCAAGGTCGACGCTACGCAGGAAGCCGCGATGCGGGCGGGCTGTGTCATTCTTTTCAAGGGGCCGGATACTGTGATTGCTGCGCCAGACGGACAATGTGCAATCAATGCGGCGCTCTATGCGCGTACAGCCCCTTGGTTGGCAACGGCTGGGGCCGGGGATGTGTTGGCGGGTTTCGTCACCGGATTGCTTGCGCGAGGACTGACCCCGATGCAAGCGGCAGGGGTCGCGGCCTGGCTGCATGTCGAATGCGCGCGCATATTCGGTCCGGGATTGATCGCTGAAGACTTGCCCGAGCAACTGCCGTTGGTTCTAAAGAGTTTGAATTTTTGATTGTCTAAGCGGGATATGGCTGATCCGTTTTGTTTTCGGCGGCATTCAGCCGACAGCGTCGCCAAGCAAAAAGAAGGAGCATTTGCTATGCGTTATGACTGGGCGCAAAATTTCACGGGGTTTGGCTTCTGTCCACAGTGTAATTCGCGGTAGTTCTTTAAAAAATTTTAAACAGCTATGCGCTCTGAAGGACAGGTGAGCGGGATTGGCAAGCTCGCGCAGAGGGCTGCCGATCTGGTGGCGGGATCACCGCGCGCGGAGATTGTGAAAGGCAGGGATAGTAAAGGTGAGCGAAATGACCAAACAGTTTAAATGGCTTTCAACAGCGGCGATTTTAGCCGCGACAACGGCCATACCGGCAATGGCGGAACTGAAGTACGAAAACAACAGTGGTGGCTATGTTCTGCTTTATGGGCAATTTGACCCGGTGATTGTGTCCGTTGACGACGGCGAAGAGACCGAGACACGGCTGCTCGACAATGACATGTCCAACAGCCGCGTAGGTCTGCGCTTGATGCAGCCTTATGGCAGTAACGAGTTTATGTTTCGTTTTGAAACTGGTTTGGGCCTGCCAAGCACCGCAACAGCCAACCAGGATGGAACCAACACGGAAGGGTGGTCACGAGAGGACATCCGGCATGTCGATTTCTCACTTGAAGGTGGGTACGGCAAGTTTTCCGCCGGTCAGGGCAGCATGGCCTCGGACGGGGCTGCCGAAACCGATCTTTCTTATGTCGGAACAGCTTTGTATTCCTTCACAAACGATGAAAATGGCGCTTTTTTCTATCGCGGATCGGACGGTATCCTAAGCGATATCACCGTCGGGGACTCAGCCGATAACTTTGATGGGGCCCGGCGCGGGCGTATCCGTTATGACACGCCTGATCTCAATGGCTTTTCTGCCTCGATCGCTTACGGACAAAACATCCTGTCCAGCAGCGATGACGACGACTACTACGACATCGCGATTTCTTACGGCAACACGTTTGCGAACGGCGTGGAATTTGCCGCAAGCGTGGCATACGCGGTGCGTGATTTCGACGACAGTTCCGGTGAGCGCAAAGACACGATCGCGTCTGGTTCGGTGCTGCTGCCCAATGGGCTGAGTTTTACGGCCGCTCTTGGCACGCGAGACGACTCAGCCGAGGGTGCTAGCGATCCGGACTATTGGTACACCAAGCTGGCCTATGAAGGCGACTGGATACCCTGGGGGAAAACAGGAATAGGCATCGACTATTTTGACGGGTCGGATTTCGACAGCGAAGGGTCAAGCACCAAGTCCTGGGGCATTGCCGTGGTTCAACGGATCGATAGCATTAACACGGATGCATACCTGAAGTATCGGAACCATGATTTCGACGACACGGTTGATTTCGATAGGAACGAAGCCTGGGTTCTGGGCGCGCTCTGGCAATTCTGACAAGCCTACCCAATGAGAAAAAGCGCCTCGCTGAATTACGGGGCGTTTTTTTGTTCAAATCGATGCCAAAACAAGGCTGATCCGGGCTTTGCCCCTTGCACGCGCGGGGCTGGACAAATAGAAGGCGTCAAATTTGCCCGGCGCGCCGTTTTGCGCGCCCCGAATCCTATGGGGACTACCATAATGCAGGTTACCGAGACGCTGAACGAAGGTCTGAAACGCGGCTACAATATTGTCGTTTCCGCATCTGAGCTGGATGACAAAGTCAACGAGAAACTGGTTGAAGCACAGCCCGAAGTCGAGATGAAGGGTTTCCGCAAAGGCAAGGTGCCGATGGCGTTGCTGAAAAAGCAGTTTGGTCAACGCCTGCTGGGCGAGGCAATGCAGGAAAGCATCGATGGTGCCATGAACAAACACTTCGAGGACAGCGGCGATCGTCCTGCGCTGCAACCGCAGGTCAAGATGACCAATGAAGACTGGAAAGAAGGCGACGACGTTCACGTTGAGATGTCCTATGAGGCGCTGCCCGAGATTCCGGAAGTTGATCTGAAGTCAGTCGAGCTGGAAAAGCTGGTCGTCAAAGCCGACGATGCCGCCATCGAAGAAGCGCTGAAAAGCCTAGCCGAAACCGCGCAGGATTTCAAAGCCCGCCGTAAAGGGTCCAAGGCGAAAGACGGCGATCAGGTGGTGATCGATTTTGTTGGCAAAGTGGACGGCGAAGAGTTCGAAGGCGGTTCGGCTGAAGACTATCCGCTGGTTCTGGGCTCCAACAGCTTCATTCCGGGCTTTGAAGAACAACTGGTTGGCGTGAAGGCCGAAGAAGAAAAGGACGTCAACGTCACCTTCCCCGAAGAATACGGTGCGGAACATCTGGCAGGCAAAGACGCGGTGTTCACCTGCACCGTCAAAGAGGTGAAAGAGCCCGTCGCCGCTGAGATTAATGATGAACTGGCAACAAAATTTGGTGCCGAAGATCTGGCTGCTCTGAAAACTCAGATTGCCGAGCGTCTGGAGGCGGAATACGCAGGTGCGTCGCGCGCCGTGATGAAGCGTGCCCTGCTGGACGCGCTGGATGAACTGGTCTCGTTTGACCTGCCGCCGTCGCTGGTCGAAGCCGAAGCGAAGCAGATCGCACATCAGTTGTTCCACGAGGAAAACCCCGATGTGGAAGGGCACGACCACGGTGAGATTGAGCCGACGGACGAGCACAACAAACTGGCGGAACGCCGCGTGCGTCTGGGCTTGCTTTTGGCCGAACTGGGCCAGAAAGCCGAGGTTGAAGTTTCTGATGCCGAGATGACCCAGGCGATCATGAACCAGGCGCGTCAGTACCCCGGTCAGGAGCGTCAGTTCTTTGAATTCGTGCAGCAGAATGCGCAGATGCAGCAACAGCTGCGCGCACCGATCTTCGAAGACAAAGTTATCGACTACGTGTTCGAACTGGCCCAGGTTTCTGACAAAGAGGTCAACAAGGACGATCTGCAAAAAGCCGTTGAGGCACTGGAAGAGGAATAATCCTCTTTCACCTGCGTTCCGCGCAGTCAAAAAAAAGTCGGAGCCGTCTGAAGTTAGACGGCTCCGGTGGGTGGCTTTTGAACTTATGAGGTGAGGGGGTCAGGCCTCATGAACAAAAGCACGGGGGGTATTTAGCAGAGCTGTCTTTTGCTCTGGCGTGAAGCGGTCCGAAAGGGATTCAATCAACCTCAATACGTCGTTGACTTCGTCTTGTGTCTTTGCTGCGTGCATCTGTTCGACGAAGTATCTTTCAAGCTCGGTCAGCGGTTGATGATCTATATTGGCGGGTTTTCTGGCCTTGCGGAGTTCAAAGCGCTCTAGCGCCTGTTCGTCGGTCAGGAAGACATCATGCTCGATGCCGGCATATTTCCGAATTCCGGAAATCCGTTCATCCGAGCAATCCATCAAAGCCGCCATTGCAACCACCTTGCCCATTGGCTTGGCCGTGCCAAGATAGTCATACGGCGCATTGCCCGAACGTTGCAGAACCCGGTTCATCACGGGATCAATCACGGCGATCGAGTCCAGAACACCGGCGGCTTTTGCATATTCGAACGAACCGATCATGACTTCGCTTGTCACATAAGACACCGAGTTCTTGCCGCGCCCACGCCCCAGGCGCTTAGTGTCGACACAGAACCGGGTTGCTTCCCAAACCTGTGAGCTGCGTACCGGTGGTTCGCCATCAAGGATCGAATTGAAGACGTCCGCAAGCATGTGTGGACCCGTGGTCTGCAACAGGCGCATACATCCGACGACTTCCCCTTCGTCGTCGATGCTGACGACATGCGCCGGATTTAGGTCGTCGAACATATCACGCTCGCGCCCGTCCACGATGTTGACTTCCCATCCTAAACGATCCCCGAACACGCGCGCTCGAAGTTTGAACATTTCGTCCAGGACATCACTAAACATATGTTGGTTAATACCATCAATTACGATGATCATTTTCCATCCCCCTACAGTCTGGTTACCGTGGGGTTAAGGTTAACCAAACAGTAACCATAGACTATTGGGGGTATCCCGTATTTTTCGGATTTTTCGCCTACCCGGGCGCGATTAGACCTAGACCAATTGCTCGCCCGATGGCTTGAGGCGTGGTTAACGCGCCGAGCTTTTCACGACCTGACCGCATGTGAACTTCGACGGTTCGGTGGGAAATGGACAAAATATCGCCGATGTCCTGCTGAGATTTACCTTCGGCAACCCACTGCAGGATCTCTTTTTCGCGCGTGGAGAGGGCCGGCAGATACAATGCTTTGGCCAACAGGCCGGACTGCATGACAGTGTCATGGGCTTGCACGGCGGCCAGCTGAAGATCGCCCATTACGTGCCTCTTCAGCTTTTCCCATTCCTCATCCGAACAGTCACGAGTGACATTCAGCAACCCGCATTCCCCGTAGGGACCCCGAACAGGAACAGTCAAACCGCGGGATGTAATGCCAAAGTCGTGCGCATCCCGGAACACGGTATTAAACTTGTTATCCTTCTCGAATCTGGCCCAATCTACTGGCGCAATGCTGAGCGCTGACTTGTAAAGGGTCGGGTCAAAGTGGTGAAAGCCGTGGCTCCCGTAGTGGATTTTCCATTCGTCCGGATAGTTGGCATAGCCTTGTATATCCCCTTTGACCGGATTCATGGTTGCGTAAGAGGCATAGTCAAAACCAAGTTCGTCACAGACAGCATTAATGATGTCGGCGGCCGACTTATCGTTGTGGTCTATTGCGGCCAAGTCTATGAGTTTCACCTGTCCAACCTTTACTTGGCGCCCTTCATCCCCTAGGGCGCCTTGTTGTTCTTAGTTCCAACTACGTTGCGTCAAGCAAGGTATTAAACGCAAGCGAATAGTTTGTATCCCACACGCACAATGCGCAGTTGTGGCGAGTAAAATATGCAAAAAGACGCCATTTTCACAAGACTACATGTCATGGTCGCGTCGGATTGTTTTTGGTTCGGCGCTTGGTGTGTCGGCTTCTACTCGGTTCGCAATCCGGTTTCGACTAGCATTCCGCGCGCCTTGGCTTCCGGATAGTACCCCTTGGCGTAGAGATAAATCGCCCTTTTTTGATCGCCGTCGGACAACATCCAAGCGCCGCGCAGGTATTTTCCGGCGAACTTAAGATTGGTATCTGCATCCAATAGCCCCTGAGCGTTTCCCGAATACCCCATCGAACGCGCAGTTGCAGGAAGAATTTGCAACAGCCCGTAATACGGCTTGTTCACGGCCCAAGGACGGTGGGTGCTTTCACGGATCGCCAGTTTGTGGACAAGTTCGCGCGGCAGTTCGTAGTGATCCGCCCATTTATTGATTGAGGCCCGAAGTTCTGGTGTTTCATTCGGATGAAGCGGGGGGGCAAAAGTACTTTTCTCTGCCTTTGAAACTTCGCCGCCACCGCAGGCGGCGAGGGGGATCATTAGCAATAAAGCCATGCAAAAGCGACGGGTACGTTTTGACATTTTGATCTCCAATGAACGCTTGGGGATGATATGGATTGGTCGGATGGTCGCAAGCTTAGATAAAGAAATGGGCTAAATTTTGCTCGTTATGCATGTGCAAGAAAAAAGGCCGCATGAAACATGCGGCCTTTCAAAATTCGATTAAGCCCGCTTAGGCTTTGGCTTCGCCTTCGTCAGCCGGGGCTTCTTCGGATGCGACGAGCTCTTCGTCTTCCGAAGCCGCGGACCCAATATCGTCGAACAGTTCGGCGATCTCGAATTCTGCGGCTGCCTCTTCTTCGGCTGCCAGTTCCTGGATTGACTTGCCCGAAGCCTGAAGCTCAGCCTCTTCTTGCGAACGAGCGACGTTCATCTTGATCTCGACTTCGACCTCGGGGTGCAGTTTGACTGCCAGCGAGTGCAGACCCAGTTCTTTGATCGGTGCGATCAAAACGATCTGTTTCTTGTCGACAGTGAAACCAGCTTCGGTTGCGGCGTCTGCGGCGTCACGCGGGGTGACCGAGCCGTACAGGGCACCGGCATCCGACGCCGAGCGAATCACGATGAACTGCTGACCGTTCAGCTTTTCAGCCAGTGCTTCAGCTTCTTTCTTGGTTTCCAGGTTGCGGGCCTCAAGCTGCGCTTTCTGGGCTTCGAACGACGCGATGTTGGCGTCCGATGCGCTCAGCGCTTTGCCTTGTGGCAGCAGGAAGTTGCGGGCAAAGCCGGGCTTGACGTCAACGACGTCGCCCATCTGACCCAGTTTCGCAACGCGTTCCAGAAGGATAACTTGCATGTCAGTCTCTCCTTACTTCACGGCGTAGGGCAGCAGGGCGAGGAAGCGGGCGCGCTTGATAGCACGGGCCAGTTCACGCTGCTTTTTTGCCGAAACGGCGGTGATGCGGGAAGGTACGATCTTGCCGCGCTCAGAGATGTAGCGCTGCAGCAGACGGGTGTCTTTATAGTCGATCTTCGGCGCGTTGTCGCCCGAGAACGGGCAGACCTTGCGGCGGCGGAAAAATGGTTTTGCGGCCATGGTTTATGTCCTTTCGTCAGGCGTTGATCAGCGGCGCTCGCGGCGGCCTTCGCGCTCATCGCGCTTCTGCATCTGGACCGAGGGGCCCTCGGCATGCTCGTCGACCTTGATGGTCAGAACGCGCATAACGTCGTCATGCAGGCGCATCAGGCGTTCCATTTCCTGAACCGCACCCGAAGGGGCATCGGTTTTAAGGAAGGCATAGTGGCCCTTGCGGTTTTTGTTGATCTTGTAAGCCATCGTCTTGACGCCCCAGTACTCGCTTTCGACGACGTTACCGCCGTTGTCCGCCAGAACGGTGCCGAAATGTTCGACAAGGCTTTCTGCCTGCGCGTTGGACAGGTCCTGACGCGCGATCATTACATGCTCATAAAGTGGCATGTGCACTCCTGTTTCTATCAAGGCGCATTTCATAGGCGGGGCCATTTTCACCTTCGCGACCCTGCCACGAGAGGCTGCGCGATTCATGTGTTTAGCGAAGGATGGCCTCGTATACACGTTTAAGCGTGGGGGGCAAGCCCCGCCTTAGATGCCTTGGTGAAGCCGTGCTAATTCCTTTGCACTGCCCAATTCCTGACGCTTTTCGGCTCAAAGTTGTTTTTCATACCGGGGAATATCCGGACACACCGGACCCAAGACGGCAACCTGAGAAACAGGGTGAGAGATATGACCGCGATGAATACGAATACACTCCAGGAGTCCGCGAGTTCCGCGAACTATGAGAAATCGGTACCAGTTCTGATCGCTTTCGCGCCAAATTGGAAAGTCAGGATGGTTCTGGCCCGCATTGTGGGTGCCATTTTGATCGTCATGGCCTTTTCGATGTGGCTGGTGGCTGGTTCGGTCATGGCGGCCGAGGTGTGGCCCATCAAGCTGGCTGCGTCATTGATGTTCCTGCTGGTCGGGGTCAGCCTGATGACAATTCAACTGCTGGATGCGCGTCCCGATGCGTATTTTGATCCGATCCGCCGCGAGGTTCGCGTGTTGCAAAAGAATGAAAACGGTCGCCCGCAAACCGTCCTTCGCCGCAGCTATGACACGCTGGGCGGCGCGCGCTTTGTCGAAGACCAAGTTGAGCTTTATGACGTCGACGGCAGTCTGCTGATGAAACTGCCGCTGCAATCGGCGGATGTCAGCCATGCGCTAAAAGGACAGTTGAGTGGAAGTGTAACAATCTTCGCGTGAAGTTTATTCTGTTCATATAGGAACAGCTATTGTGAATGGATACGACTTGATGTGCTGGCTTCGGGCAGCACATTTAAGTTTCTAAGCAACCCCTTTGGATTGCATCCACACAATCGCGGAGTGAATTATGAAACCCACCCTACTAGCCGCCGCACTCGCTGTTTCAGCGACAACTGCACTTGCCAGCGCTGAAAAATACGTTCTGGACCCCAGCCACAGTCAGGTCGTCTTCAGTTATGACCACCTTGGGTTTTCGACCACGTATGGCATGTTCTCGGGCTTTGAGGGCGAGATCATGTTCAATCAAGAAGATCCGGCGGCATCCAGCGTCACCGTTTCGATACCCGTGCTTGAGATGATCACCGGTTGGAAACCGCGCGAAGATCACTTCATGACCGAGGATTTCTTTGGCGCGTCTGAGGGTGATATGATCACGTTTACCTCGACCGACATCGAGGTCACTGGCGAGGACACCGCCAACATCACCGGTGATCTGACCATGAACGGCGTTACAAAATCCGTCGTTCTGGACGCTAAGCTGAACCAAGCAGCAGACCATCCGATGGCAAACAAGCCTTGGGCAGGTTTCGATGCGACTACGACACTGGTGCGCAGCGAATTCGACCTTGGCCAATTCGCACCTTTTGTTAGCGACGAAGTCGAAGTTCGGATTTCTGTCGAAGCCCAGAAGGCCGAAACTCCAGAAGGCTGAGTACGTCTGACCGAATTTGTTGGACGAAACCGCCGGGGGTCTGCCCCGGCGGTTTTCTTATGTCCCGCGCTGCGCTGTCAGGTTGACTGACACCAACACATCGAAACCCAGAGACCCCTCGGTCGGTTGCGACGTGCCGACATCAAAATCCATCCGGTTCAATTCCAGCTCACCAGACATGGTGGCGGTGTTGTCCTGCAAATCCAGCGCAAAAGGAAGTACGACGTCTACGGACTTGTCACGTATTGTCAGCGGACCACGCGCCTCGTATCCGGTATCCGTTTTATAAAGGTCGGCTTTGAATTGGGCGGTGGGAAACTGCGCGCTGTCAAAGAAATCTGCGCCCATAGCTTGGTCTGTGACCGTCCCCAGGCTCAGCGATGTGATAGAGACCGTGACATCCACGTTGCCAGCTAACCCCGGTGCAGCCGGGTCTTCAAAGGTAATTGCGGCGGTCCAGTCAGCGAAACTGCCGGTTACCGGGCTGCCCAGTTGGGTGATGGTGATCGCCAGGTTTCCATTTTGCACCTGCCAATCAGATTGCACTTCGGTCAGTTGAGCCGTGTCGCTTGCAGCGGCAGAGTGGTCCGAGAATACACCGATGGACCAGCCGCCAACCAAAACCGCGCCCCAGACCGTCAAAGCCGTAAACACCGGCGCGATCGAGTGGTGTTGCGCAGGCGGCTTGGGCGCATCCGACCGACCGGGCAACATGCGACGCAGGGTGCTGTCCTTATCGATCACGTGATGTTTGAGGGCTCCTGCGATGTGCAGCGCCAACGATCCGGCCAAAACCCAGATGAACAGCCAGTGCAGGTTGGCCGTAACCTCGGCGACATAGGGCGACTTGGGGACAAACGGCAGGGTTTGCCCAAACGGCCACAGGATTGGGGCGTACCCCTCGGCCGCGGCGTGGTGCACCCAGCCCGTCAGAGGCACCAAAACCAAAGAGGCGTAGAGCATCCAGTGCACGGTCTCGGCCGCGAAGGCCTCGGGCTTGTTATCGGCGTTCAGCAATCCGGGCTTCGTTTGCGTCACGGCCCAGAGGATACGGGCAAGGGCGACGAAAAACACTGTGACACCAACCGTTTTGTGCAGGGAAAACAGTTGCGCAGCCCGTGCAATGTCTTCCTCAGTTGTTGGGACCGAAGGGTCGCGGATTGCGTAGGCCATGTCATTGGCGATCCAGCCCAGCGGCAGGGCGGCAAAGATTAGCAGGGCGGTCAGCCAGTGGAACGTTTTGGTCACGCTGCCATATGCAGAGAAAGAGTTTGTCGAGGGCATCAGGGGCTCCGGACTGGTGTGGCTGGCCTAAACCTAAGGCCATGGGAACAGGACTCAATAGCGTGATGCGCACAGTCAAGGTGCCATGATGCAGAAGTCAGGCAATGCTTGTGCCGCGCCCGCAGTCGGTTTACACCCCGCGACAACCTAACGTCATCCAAGAGGTCGCAATGACACGCGCATTCGTTTTTCCCGGGCAGGGCGCCCAAACCATCGGGATGGGCAAAGCTCTGGCCGAGGCCTATCCGGCTGCTCGGGCTGTTTTTGATGAGGTTGACGAGGCGCTGGGTGAAAAACTGAGCGACCTGATCTGGGACGGTGATATCGCGGACCTTACGCTGACGCAAAACGCGCAACCCGCATTGATGGCCACGTCGATGGCGGCGATGCGCGCACTTGAGGCCGAGGGCGTTGCGGTCACGGATGCGGCTTTTGTCGCGGGTCACTCGCTTGGTGAATATTCTGCTTTGGCCGCTGCTGGTGCGTTGTCCGTTGCAGATACGGCGCGCCTTTTGCGCACACGTGGTCAAGCCATGCAAAGCGCGGTGCCAGTGGGTGAAGGTGCGATGGCCGCTATACTCGGTTTGGATTTGGATGCTGTGCGATCCGTGGCCGAAGAGGCCGCACAGGGCGAGGTTTGTCAGGCCGCGAACGACAACGATCCGACACAGGTCGTGGTATCTGGTTCCAAGGCCGCAGTAGAACGCGCCGCTGAGATCGCCAAGGAAAAAGGTGCGAAACGCGCTGTGATGCTGCCAGTTAGCGCGCCGTTTCACTGTGCGCTGATGCAGCCTGCTGCCGACGTGATGGCCGAAGCTTTGGCATCGGTCTCAATCAAGGCGCCGTCTGTGCCGCTGGTTGCTAATGTGTGCGCCGAGGCGGTTGCCGACCCTGATCTGATTCGCCAATTACTTGTCGAACAGGTCACCGGCTCGGTTCGCTGGCGTGAAAGCGTGCAATACATGGCGGCACAAGGCGTGACCGAGACATGGGAGATCGGCGCAGGCAAAGCCCTGTCCGGTATGATCCGAAAGATTGACCGCGACATCGCGGGCAAAGCCGTTGGTACACCGGAAGATGTGCAAAAGGTCCTTGAGGCCGAGTCGTAAGAATAAACGTCCCGAAGGACGCACCAAGAGGGAAACCGAATGTTTGATTTGACAGGTAAGAACGCGCTGATCACTGGCGCTTCGGGTGGAATTGGGGGCGACATCGCGCGCGCGCTGCATGACGCGGGGGCCACTGTCGGGCTGTCCGGCACTCGGGTTGAGCCGCTGCAAGCACTGGCCGACGAGCTGGGTGAACGTGCGCATGTACTGCCTTGTAATCTGGGAGATGCCGAAGCCGTTGCAGCGCTGCCAAAGCAGGCGGCGGATGCGATGGGATCAGTCGACATTCTGGTCAACAATGCAGGCATTACGCGGGACAACCTGTTCATGCGCATGTCGGACGACGAATGGCAGAGCGTGATTGACGTGAACCTGACAGCCACCGCCAAGCTGTGCAAAGGCGTTTTACGCGGCATGATGAAGGCGCGCTGGGGCCGGATCATCAATATCTCGTCCGTTGTTGGCGCAACTGGCAACCCCGGGCAGGCAAACTATGCCGCGTCCAAGGCGGGTATGGTCGGCATGACAAAATCGCTGGCTTATGAGGTCGCAAGCCGCGGAATCACGGCCAACGCAGTCGCCCCCGGCTTCATCACAACTGCGATGACAGATAAGCTGACCGACGATCAAAAATCCGGCATCCTGGGCCAGGTTCCCGCCGGACGTATGGGCGAACCAGCGGAAATTGCTGCAGCAGTTCTGTACCTTGCCAGCCCCGAGGCGGGCTATGTCACAGGAACAACCTTGCATGTGAATGGTGGTATGGCCATGTTGTGAGCGCCAACAAGGCCGGGCGCGAAAGCGTTTGCCTTGGGCGTTGTCTGTGCTATAGGCGGCGCATACATGCAGAGGTCGACCGATTGGTCGGCCTTCTACTTTCCCGGTCTTCCGGGACCCAACCGCCCGGACCGGGCACATCAAAGCCAGCCTGAGCGGGCAAGGGCTGAACCGGGCAATACGCCCTGAAATGGAATGAGGAATAGACATGAGCGACGTCGCAGATCGCGTTAAAAAGATCGTTGTTGAGCACCTGGGTGTTGAAGAAGACAAAGTAGCAGAGAACGCTTCGTTCATCGACGATCTGGGCGCAGACAGCTTGGACACAGTTGAGCTGGTTATGGCTTTCGAAGAAGAGTTTGGCATCGAGATTCCGGATGACGCAGCCGAGACAATCCAGACTTTCGGCGACGCCGTAAAATTCATCTCGGAAGCTTCTTAAGCGCTTCGAACAGATAAAAAACGGCGTTTCCGGGCAACGGAGGCGCCGTTTTTTTGTGTTTGCCCAAATTCATCCTTGCTAGGTGCCAATTCGCTAAGCACTGTTAGGCCTGAGGCAAATATCCGAGCGGGCAGGGCATGATACGATCCACCCCGACCATAAACACGGCGCGCTTGATGCTATGCGCAATGCGGCCCGAAGACTTCAACCGGTTCGCCGAGATCTGGCGCAACCCTTGCATCGTGCACCATATTGGCGGCAAGCCGCGGTCACGAGGCGAGGCGTGGGATTCGTTTCTTCGGAATGCGGGGCATTGGCAGATGGCCGGATTCGGGCAGTGGGCTGTCTTGCAGCAATCGAATCGGTTGTTGATCGGTCAGGCTGGTTTTTTCTACGGCAATCGTGCGCTGGGCGACGATTTTGACTGCTACCCCGAGGCTGGATGGGTTCTGGTGCCCGAGGCACAGGGCCAGGGATTGGGACTGGAAGCTGCGCAAGCCGCCCATGACTGGTTTGACCGCGTTATGCCTGGACCATTGGTTGCAATGGTAAATTCGGCCAATACCGTGTCGCAAAAGCTGGCTGACAAGCTGGGATATGTCCCAATGCGAAGCTGCGAATACAACAGTACTCCGGTCGTTCTGTTGCGACGGAACGGTCCACCGACACGGATGTGATGCGACCGGCAATCATGCCGCAAAACACCCTCAGTTTGCCGAAACCAGTATTCTCCGGGTTTCATCCCGCGTGTATAGTGCGCTGGATTGCAACGCGACTGGGAGAGGGAGCGGGCTCATGAGAATTTATCCTACAATGGAACTGCAGAACGGCCGGTGTGTCACGCTGGACAAGGGCCGTCTGGACAATGCCATGATCTGGCATGTGGACCCCATTGAAACGGCGCGCGGGTGGTCGGCCGCCGGGGCTGAGTGGATGCAGCTGACGGACTTTGATGCGATCGAAGGACGGGATACCAACTTTGGGTTGGTTGAAGAGATCATTCGCTCGGCCGAGATGCCTGTGCAGCTGGCTGGTGGCATGCGCAGCCGTGAGCAAGTTGCGCATTGGATCGACAAAGGTGCAGGGCGGGTCGTGATCGGCACGCTTGCTGCGCGAGATCCCAATCTGGTGAAAGAGCTGGCCAAGTTATACCCCGATCAGATCGTTCTGGCGGTTGACGTTTGGCGGGGGTTTGTAATGACCGACGGCTGGCGCAGTCAGAGTGCATTCACTCCGGAAGCGTTTATCCAAGCCTTCGAGAATACTCCGTTTGCCGGTATTGTTGTGACCGATATCGACAGCGATATGGAAGATGTCGAGGCGCAGCTGGGACTCATCGCAGGACTTGCGGAAAAGTCCCGAACGCCAATCATCGCCAGCGGTGTGGTGCGTACGGCGGACGACATTTCCAGATTGGCGTATATCCCCAACATCTCAGGCGCGATTGTTGGGCGTGCGTTGTTCCGCAAGACACTTGGCCTGGCGGATGCGCTGGAAGTGGCTAAAACGGCGCATGAGCCGGTGGCACAGTTTCAGTAAGCCAACTGCAATTCAAAACCGCCAGTTGTCGCTACCGATTGACCGGCGGTTTTTTTGTCGAAAGAACCGATTATATCGCCAAGCTTTTGCTTCGTGTGGCGAAATCGTGCCGGAGGGGAATCTGCCGTGGCTCTTGCCCCCGGACCCCGGGCCGGGGTAAGAGCGGTTCTCAAATAGGAAGCAGGCAAGAGGCATTTCATGCGCAGAGTCGTTGTAACCGGTCTGGGATTGGTCACGCCGTTGGCCAGTGGGGTTGAGGAAACCTGGTCGCGGCTGCTGGACGGAGAATCCGGTGCAGGCCCGATCACTCAGTTCGACGCCGAGGCAAGCGGGGTCACCACGACCTATGCCTGTGAAGTTCCACGTGGAGACGGGTCGAATGGGACCTTCAATCCGGACGATTGGTTGCCGCCAAAAGAGCAGCGTAAGATCGAGGACTTTATTCTCTATTCCATCGCGGCGGCCGATATGGCGTGTCAGGATGCGAACTGGTTGCCAGAAGACGAAGAGGATCGCCTGCGGACAGGTGTCCTGATTGGCTCTGGTATCGGTGGCCTCGGCTCCATTGCGAACACGGCCAACCTCATCAGGGACAAGGGCCCGCGCCGTGTGTCGCCGTTCTTTATTCCGGGCGCGCTGATCAACCTGGCCTCGGGCCAGGTTTCGATACGACACGGCTTTAAAGGCCCGAACCATTCGGTCGTGACGGCCTGTTCGACCGGGGCGCATGCCATTGGCGATGCCAGCCGCATTATCCGTGCGGGTGACGCGGACGTTATGGTTGCGGGCGGCGGCGAAGGCTGCATTTGCGAGATTGGCATTGCGGGCTTTAACGCGTGCAAGGCGCTGTCGACCAAATACGCTGACGACCCTAAGAAAGCCAGCCGGCCCTATGACGTGGACCGTGATGGTTTCGTGATGGGCGAAGGCGCGGGTATCGTGGTTCTGGAGGAATACGAACACGCCAAGGCACGCGGCGCTAAGATTTATGCCGAAGTCTTGGGCTATGGCATGTCCGGTGACGCGTACCATATTACGGCGCCGTCCGAAGATGGCGACGGTGCCGAACGCGCGATGCGGGCTGCGCTGCGCAGTGCCGGATTGGAGCCGAAAGATCTGGACTATATTAACGCGCACGGCACCTCGACCATGGCAGATACGATTGAACTGGGTGCGGTGGAGCGCCTGCTGGGCGAACATGCGGGTAGTGCGACGATGACCTCGACCAAGTCGGCCACTGGTCACCTGCTGGGTGCGGCCGGCGCGATCGAGGCGATCTTTTCGATCCTGGCGATCCGGGATCAGGTGGCTCCGCCGACGATCAACCTGGATAACCCCGCAGTCGAAACTCCGATCGACCTTGCTCCGAACGCAAAACGTGAGCGGGAAATCAACGTGGCCCTATCGAACTCGTTTGGCTTTGGTGGCACCAACGCTAGCGTGATCTTCGGGAAGGTTGGTTAAATGTGGCGGGCTTTGGCGTCGAATGCGTTGACCATCCTTGTGGTCGGCCTGTTCCTGACGGGCGGCGTGATCCTGTGGGGACAGTCGCAGTTTAAAAGTGAAGGCCCGCTGGAAACCGCCATTTGCTTGCAGGTCAAGCGTGGCTCAAACATGACCGAGGTCAGCCAACAGCTTGAGGAGGACGGCGCCATCAGCAGCGCGGTTATCTTCAGGATGGGTGCGGATTACACCGACAAGGCTGGGCAGTTGAAAGCGGGAAGCTTTCTGGTACACGAAGGTTCGTCGATGGAGCAAATCATCGACAAGATCACCAGTAGCGGTGCCAGCACATGCGGTTCCGAGATCGAGTATCGGATTGGGGTAACCCGCCTGCAAACGCGGGTACGCGAACTGGACCCGGCGACACTGGACTTCGTCGAGATCGCCAATTTTGAAGTCGGCGTAGATGAAACCCCTGCGGAATATACCGAAAAGCGTCAGGATGCCGACACCCGGTATCGTGTTTCCCTTGCCGAGGGGGTGACCTCGTGGCAGGTGGTTGAAGCCTTGAAGGGGGTGGATGCGCTTACTGGTGATGTCACCGAAGTCCCGGCCGAGGGAATGCTGGCACCGGACAGTTATGACGTGAGGCCCGGAGATGACCGCGTAGCCCTGCTTCAGAATATGCAGGAGAAACAGCAGCTTCGCATCAACGCGGTTTGGGAAAGCCGTCAGGACGGCTTACCGATTTCCAGCCCGGAAGAGATGCTGATCCTTGCCTCCATCATCGAAAAGGAAACCGGTGTCCCGCATGAGCGGGGACAGGTTGCCAGCGTCTTCGTAAATCGTCTTGAAAAGGGTATGAGACTTCAAACGGACCCGACCGTGATCTATGGCGTTACAAAAGGGCAAGGCGTACTTGGCCGTGGTTTGCGTCAGAGTGAACTTCGCCGCGCAACACCTTGGAATACATATGTGATTGACGGTTTGCCTCCGACGCCGATTGCCAATCCCGGTTTGGCCAGCCTTCAGGCAGCGGTGGCCCCGGAAGAGACCCAGTATGTGTTCTTTGTCGCAGATGGAACAGGTGGACACGCTTTTGCGGAAACTCTGGATGAGCATAACCGCAACGTTGCCAAATGGCGCGAGATCGAAGCGGAGAGAAACGGCTCCAACAACTAGAACACGGGCCGCGTTTCGCAACGCGGCCCTTTTCTTTTGCCTACGCGGCTGACCGTCTGCGCGGACGGCGCTGCTTGGACCCTTGGGGCTTCCTTCCCGTGTTGGTTCCCTGAGGGCGGCGGCCCCGGAACCCTCCGCGTTTGCGCGGGGCTTTGGGTTCTGCAACTTCGGGCATCGAGCCGCTGGCGACCGGAATCTCAATCTTCATCAGCTTTTGTATCTGGCGCAGCTGGTCCACTTCATCAGGCGCGCAAAAGGCGATGCCTTCGCCTTCACGTCCTGCGCGCGCCGTTCGGCCAATGCGGTGGACATAATTGTCAGGCACTTCAGGTAAGTCGTAGTTGATCACATAGGCAACGCCGGGAATATCGATACCCCGTGCAGCAACGTCGGTGGCGACCAAAATCGTGATCTCTCCGGCTCGGAATGCCTTGATCGCGCGGTCTCTTTGACCTTGGCTTTTGTTCCCGTGGATCGAAGCAGCATTAAAGCCGTCCTCCACAAGACCTTTCATAAGTTTTTCCGCGCCATGCTTCGTACGGGCGAAAACCAGCGTCAGGGCATCCGTGTCTCTTGAAAGGATGTCGCGCAGTTTGCCGGGCTTTTCCGCTCGGCTGAGGAAATGCACGGATTGCGTGATCTTGTCTGCGGCTTTGCCCGGAGGTGAAACCTGCACCCTTTGTGGGTTGGACAGGTATGCTTGGCTGAGTTCTTCCATCTGCTTGGGCATAGTCGCTGAAAACAACATTGTCTGGCGCGGGGTGCCCAGTTCCGGCGCAATCCGACGCAGAGCGTGGATAAAGCCCATGTCCAACATCTGATCAGCTTCGTCCAGAACAAGGTGGCGCACTGAGCTGAGATCAACGGCGCCGCGCTCCATCAAATCGATCAGGCGGCCCGGCGTGGCGACCAAAATGTCGGTGCCGCGCGACAGGAATGAGATTTGCTTGCCGATGGATTGCCCACCCACAACGGTGGCAACGCGGAGCCTTGTTTTTTTGGTCAGATTGCGGAGGCTTTCGGCGATCTGATTAACCAATTCCCGGGTAGGAGCCAGGATCAGGGCCTTGGCCGTCTTAGGCGCGGGTTTGCCGGGCTGTGCCAGCAGATGATCAATCAGCGGCAGACCGAAAGCCAATGTCTTGCCGGTGCCGGTTTGGGCCAGTCCAAGAATATCATGGCCTTCAAGTGCCAGCGGGATCGCCTTGTTTTGGATCGGCGTGGGCTGGGAAAAATTGGCGCGTTTCAGCGCGTCATTCAGGGCCGGGGCAAGGCCCAGCATGTCAAAATCGAACAAGTGTCATTCCTTTATGATCCGCGCCGATTTATCAGTCACGGACGAGCGCGTTTGGCCACGTTCAAGACGTGACCGGCAAGGGTTTCGCGTAACCTCGGGACACACAGGCGCTTCCTATGGTGTCCGGTCGACGCGTCAAGAACCCTGCGTGATGGGGAACTGGAGTATCGTGGTGCGCTGTTCGGGCCAATACAGCCCGTAATGCTCACGCGGCAGCGCTTTGATTAAAGGGCACATGCGGGTTTGTCGCTGGAATGTCAAGCGATGGTTTTTCTGATAATGGCCGGGGGTGAGTGGACTAGTCAGCCATGCCGCCGTTAAAAATCACGCACTGAACTACGATAGTATCGTCTGTATCGAAAAGAGCCTGCAGCGAGTTGGTGGAATTGCGTGGAGCGCGTCAACCGGTGCAGGTGCGGCTTGGCGGTCCCTCGGGTTGCGCCAAGTCACAAACAGCCGCCGATGCAACCAACGATTACGAAATGTTAAGGTGCCAAGTACGGTGCCCGTTGCGCCCCTGTTGCACAAGACATTGACTTTGCGTGCTTTTTCCCGTACGAATTGTGTCATGCTAGAAGAAGTGGGCAAACGGCCCCGGGGCAACCCGGTGGCCGTTTTTCCGTTTCTCTCGTGCGGAATAACTCACGCATGAGGTCACAGGCAAACATGACTTTGATTACCCCGGAAGAGCGGATGTCACAAACGGCGGAGCTTTTGCAGTCACTTGAGACATCCATTCGCGGTTTGCGCCAAGCAGCGGAAGAACTGCGCAGGCAAATTGGCACCGGGGAGGATGCAGACTTGGCTGGTGCAGCCAAACAACTCGGGCAGCTAGAGGGGCTGATCCGAAGTTGTCAGAAAGTGGAGACAAGCTTTGTCGAACAACATCACAGACAAGCCGGAATTGCCCAAGGGGGGTATGCGCTCGACCTTGAGCGCGCTCGATTTGAAATCGGGTGCAGGTTGGCTCGCCTCCGCCGATGCTGCGGTTCGGGAAAGATTTCTGAGTGAGATCGGGGAGGGGGGGCTATGTGCCCTCCCTTTCCTGTTCGAGTTCTGGGCGCTGCCACATCAGCTTCCGCCCAAGGGCGATTGGCGATCTTGGGTAATCATGGGCGGGCGTGGCGCAGGCAAGACGCGGGCCGGAGCGGAATGGGTGCGGTCGATGGTTGAAGGGTCATTGCCGTTGGATAATGGTGAGGCGTGTCGCGTGGCTTTGGTCGGTGAAACCTTTGATCAGGTGCGCGACGTGATGATTTTTGGCGATAGCGGGATTTTGCAGTGTTCGCCGCCGGACCGGCGACCTGCGTGGAAGGCGTCGGAACGCAAACTGATCTGGCCCAACGGGGCCGAGGCACAGGCGTTTTCGGCGCATGATCCCGAGGGCTTGCGCGGTCCTCAGTTCGATGCGGCCTGGGTGGATGAACTGGGTTGCGCGGCGATCGACAAGGGAAGCAATCAACCAAACAAGTTTCTTGACCCCAAGTCGTCGGAGTCCAGTCTTCCGCGCTATTCAAATGGTGCACGCGACGACTTTATGCAGGTGCAGTACCTGAAGGCTATGCTTGGCTACTGGTCTGATCCCCACGTGAACCCCGTTTCCGATCAGTATGGCGGTCAGATGGTGGATATGTCGAACGCCTACATTTGGGCTTGGGATGCGCGTCCCTTTCCTGCTTTTCCAAATCTACGAAGCCAGTGGAGCGATGGGGAAAACTATCCACGTGGTCACTGGCTGAACGGGCGATCGGGCACGCGGACTTTGGCCTCGGTCGTTGCGGAAATCTGCTACGGCGCTGGTGTTACGGATATTGATGTTTCTCGCCTTTACGGGGTTGTGAGAGGGTACATGGTCGAGGATGTCACAACTGCGCGGGCAGCTTTGCAGCCGTTGATGCTGCGCTATGGTTTCGATGCGATCGAGCGGGACGGTGTATTGCGGTTTCAGATGCGCGACGGTCACGGTGCCGAAGAGCTTGCCAGCGACGTTCTGGCTGACAGTTCTGAAATCACTGGACGGGTCGAGTTTCGCCGTGAGGCAGAGGCCGAGATGTCAGGCCGTGTGCGCGTTAGCTTTGTTCAATCCGATGCGGATCATGACGTCGTTTCGGAAGAGGCCATCTTGCCGGACAATGAGACGCATTCAGTATCGGTGAACGAGTTTCCCCTGTCGATGACCCGAGCCGAAGGTCGACAGACCGCCGAACGGTGGTTGAGTGAGGCGCGTACTGCGCGCGAGACAGCCAGATTTGCCTTGCCGCCGTCGATGCTGCACTTGGGTGCAGGTGATGTCGTCAGCCTGACCAATGAGGGGCAGAGTGCGCGCTATCGCATTGACCGGGTAGAACAGTCTGATTTGCAGTTGGTCGAGGCGGTCCGGGTTGAACCGGATGTCTATGCACCATTGAATCTGCCGGACGACTCGGTTTCCGAAAAACCCTTCGTTGCACCAGTGCCTGTTTTACCCGTATTTATGGATCTTCCGCTGATCACCGGGTCGGAAACACCGCATGCCCCGTATCTGGCCGCGTCGGCAAATCCGTGGCCTGGCAGCGTAGCGGTCTATTCGGCATCAGGCGACGAAGGCTATGCATTGCAAGACGTCATTCCCGGACAGGCAGTGATTGGCTTTACTGAAACGCCGCTTAAACGCGCAAGCGCAGGCATCTGGGATGAAGGGGCGGCTCTGCGTGTTAGGCTTGTCGACGGTTTGCTGGAATCCCGCACCCAAGAGGCGCTGCTGAATGGTGCCAATCTGGCTGCGATTGGGGATGGCACGCCTGGAAACTGGGAAGTTTTTCAATTCGCCGAGGCAAATTTGCAAGAGGCGGGCATGTACGCCTTGTCCAGCCGGTTGCGTGGTCAGCTTGGAACAGATGCAATCATTCCCGATGTTTGGCCCGAAGGATCGATGTTCGTTTTGCTTGATCAACGCGTATACCAAACCAATCTGTTGCGATCCGAGCGGCGCGTGACCAAGCATTATCGCATTGGCCCCGCGACACGTGGCTATGAAGACCCGTCTTTTGTACACTTGATCGAGGCATTCAACGGAAACGGATTGCGCCCATACGCGCCGGTTCACCTATGCGCAAAGCACACGCCATCCGGTGATCAATTGTCCTGGATACGCCGAACCCGTCTGGACGGAGATGATTGGGCAGGGCTGGACGTGCCGCTGGCAGAGGAGAACGAATCCTATCTTGTTCAAATAAGCGTGAATGGTGCTTTGGTGCGGGAACAGGTCGTAACTGAGCCGACCTTGTTTTACCCCACCGCGGCGCAAGCGGCAGATGGTGTCAGCGGCGCGTACAGCGTTCGGGTTGCGCAGGTATCGGCCAGCTACGGGTCGGGCTTGTACGCCAGCCTGACAGTTGGGTAGGCCAAACGATGCGTCCTGTATTACACGGGGACGTCAGCGCGGCGGCGCGGGCTTTGCTGGCCGCGCCGCTGGAAGATCGTGAAAGCTTGTGTGCTCGCATGTTCCGCGAAGCTCAACTGGCCTACAAACATGTTTCCCAGACAGGTCAACTGCACCCCGAGTTCGGCAATGGCTCGTTGATGGCCGTCGCGCGCAACAGACGGCTAGCCGATGAGCCTTGCTTTGATGACATACAGTTTTGCCGGTGTTTTGAGCTGGTCCTGCGCCACCTGCGCCTGTTTCTGGCAACATGCCGTTAAAGCAAGGGAATTTGTCGCGATCGTATGCAGAGTCAGATACAATTGTGGACCTTGCTGCCGGTTTATTCCGTTTCATATTTTTTTGTTACCATACCGATCACGGGTTTGCGTTTGGCGTTTTACCAACTAAATGGCATGCTAAGCGCAGCAAAGGAACAATAGTTATGTTGGAAAAGCGCAGTCACGTGACACCGGTTGATCCGGTCTGGACACGTATTACGAGCGAAGCCCAAGCGGCTGTCGAAAATGAGCCGTTGATGGGCGGGTTAGTGCATGCCTGCATATTGCACCATCGCAGCCTGGGTCGGGCTCTGTCCTATCGCATCTCGGCCAAGCTGTGTTCGAACGAAATGTCTATGATGGTCCTGCGCGAGGTCGTGGACGAAGCATATGCGGATGACGCCACGCTGATTGAGGCGGCGCGTGCAGACCTGATGGCCGTTTACGAACGTGATCCAGCCTGCCACCGCTTGTTGCAACCGATCCTGTATTTCAAAGGCTATCAGGCCATGCAGACCTACCGCGTTGCGCATTGGCTTTGGCGGAAAGGGCGCCATGATTTGGCGTATTTCTTCCAGATGCGTTCGTCCGAAATCTTCGGAACCGACATCCATCCCGCCGCAAAAATCGGCAAGGGCATCATGATCGACCACGCGCATTCCATCGTCATTGGTGAAACGGCCGTGGTAGGGGACAATGTTTCGATGCTGCATTCCGTTACATTGGGCGGAACAGGTAAGGAAGAAGAAGACCGCCATCCAAAAATAGGAAATGGCGTGCTTATTGGTGCCGGGGCCAAAGTGCTTGGTAATATTTCGGTTGGCCGTTGTAGCCGTATCGCTGCGGGCTCCGTCGTTTTGCAAGACGTGCCGGCCTGCAAAACGGTTGCTGGCATTCCAGCCAAGATCGTTGGTGAGGCAGGCTGTGATCAGCCATCAATCTCGATGGATCACATGCTGGGCAAAGACAGGTAACGAGGCCCAGCCAAATAAGCGCGCCCCACATGGCGTGCTTTTTCTGTCTCGCTCTGATGTGTCAACACCGAGGATACGAAGTGTATCCTGCAAAAGTGTGACACCATCCGGCGTTTCGGGACGGGGAAATCTATACGTGCCGCAGGGCAAATCGAAAAGCCCAACCAATAAGGTGGGGCTTTTCGATTCATGCACGGTCCGGTTTTCAGGCCAGCATGACCATCGGGTTTTCGAGGTTATCGACGATGGCTTGTAGCAGTTGTGCGCCAAGCGCGCCGTCAATGACTCTGTGATCGACCGACATTGTGACTGACATCACGGTGGCAACCGTCAACTCTCCGTCATCGCCCACCACCGGTTTTTTGAGGCCGGTGCCGACTGCAAGAATACCGGCATGGGGTGGGTTCACGATTGCGTCGAAATTGTCGATGCCGAACATGCCCAGGTTCGAGACTGCGAAGGTACCGCCTTGGTATTCATGCGGGGCCAGCTTGCGGTCGCGCGCACGGGCTGCAAGGTCTTTCATCTCAGTTGACAGAGCTGACAGAGATTTCGTGTCAGCATCCTGCAAGACCGGGGTGAACAGGCCGCCCTCAATAGCGACGGCAACGGCCACATCCGAAGGTTTCAGCTGCAATACGCGGTCACCGGCCCAAACTGCGTTGCATTCAGGGACCTGCTGCAAAGCGTTAGCGACAGCTTTGATGATAAAGTCGTTAACGCTGAGCTTTACGCCACGGCCTTCCAGTTGTTTGTTCAACTGGCCGCGGAATTTCAGCAGCGCGTCCAGCTTGATGTCGCGGCGCAGGTAGAAATGCGGGATGGTCTGTTTGGCTTCGGACAGGCGTGTGGCAATCGTTTTGCGCATACCGTCGAGTTTGATTTCCTCATATTCCCGACCTTCGTACATCTTGGCGACAGCATCCGCTGATGGTCCTGCCGGGGCGGCTGCGGGTGCAGGTGCTGCCTGAGCCGAGGCAGGTGCGGACGCCGGAGCAGATGCGGTCGCGCTTTCAACGTCTGCTTTGACGATACGGCCATGCGGCCCGGACCCCTTGATCTGCGATAGGTCAAGACCTTTCTGAGCGGCAATCCTGCGGGCCAGCGGAGACGCGAAAATGCGACCGCCATCGGCCTTGACCGGAGCAGCCGGGGCAGGGGCAGGCGCCTCGGGCGCCGCAGGAGCGGCGGCCTCGTTGCCTGCGGAGGCTTCTGGCGAAGCCTCCGGTGCTGCTGTGGGTGTGGCAGCGATATCATCGGCGCTTTCACCCTCTTCCAGCAGAACCGCAATTGCGGTGTTGACCTTTACCCCTTCAGAGCCTTCGGGGACCAGGATTTTGCCAATGGTGCCTTCATCGACAGCCTCGAACTCCATCGTTGCCTTGTCGGTTTCAATCTCGGCCAGCAGGTCGCCGGAGGACACGGTATCGCCTTCCTTGACCAGCCATTTTGCAAGTGTGCCTTCCTCCATCGTCGGTGAAAGGGCGGGCATCAGAATTTCGGTGGGCATCTGTCTGTCGCTCCTTACCGGTAGGTCACTTGTTTGACGGCGGCGATCACCTCATCGGTGGTAATCAGGGCCAGCTTTTCAAGGTTTGCTGCGTACGGCATCGGAACATCCTTACCGGTGCAGTTGATTACGGGCGCATCAAGGTAGTCGAACGCTTCCTGCATCACGACCGAGCTGATGTAGCTGCCGACGGAACCCTGCGGCCAACCTTCTTCGACGGTTACCAGGCGGTTGGTCTTCATAACCGAGTTGATGATTGCGCCGGTGTCCATTGGACGAAGGGTGCGCAGGTCGAGCACCTCGGCGTTGATGCCTTCCTCGGCCAGCTTGTCGGCGGCTTCCAATGCGTATTGCATACCGATGCCAAAGCTGACGATGGTTACATCCGATCCCTCGCGCCAGATGCGGGCCTTGCCCAGCGGGATGGTCAGATCATCGACTTGCGGCACATCGGACGAGCGACCGTATAAGATCTCGTTTTCCAGAAAGACCACCGGGTTGGGGTCACGGATTGCCGATTTTAACAGACCTTTTGCATCGGCTGCCGAATAGGGCATAACGACCTTCAGACCCGGGATTTGCATATACCATGCGGCGTAGTCCTGACTGTGCTGAGCAGCCACGCGGGCGGCAGCACCATTAGGACCACGGAAAACGATGGGGCAACCCATCTGACCACCGGACATATACAGCGTTTTGGCGGCAGAGTTGATGATCTGGTCAATCGCCTGCATGGCGAAGTTGAAGGTCATGAACTCGACAATCGGCTTCAATCCGCCAAAGGCTGAGCCAACGGCGATCCCGGCAAAGCCGTGCTCGGTGATCGGGGTGTCGATCACGCGCTTGCTGCCGAACTCGTCCAGAAGACCCTGAGAGACTTTGTAGGCGCCTTGGTACTCCGCGACCTCTTCGCCCATCAGGTAAACATCTGCGTCGCTGCGCATCTCTTCGGCCATCGCATCGCGCAACGCTTCACGCACGGTTTGCTGCGCCATTTCCGCGTCGGCGGGCCAGTCAGGCGACAGATCGACCTTCGGAGCGGCAGGGGCTGATGATGCGGCAGGAGCGGGGGCCTCAACCGCCGCTGGGGCGGCCTCAGCCTCCGCTGCGGCTGCGGGCGCAGCCTCGGGCAGGGCGGACGCGTCTTCGCCTTCTTCGACCAGGATCGCGATGGGGGTGTTGACCTTAACCCCTTCAGTGCCTTCTTCGATCAGGATTTTGCCAACGATACCTTCGTCGACTGCTTCGAATTCCATAGTTGCCTTGTCAGTTTCGATCTCGGCCATGATGTCGCCCGAGGAAACGGTATCGCCTTCTTTAACCAGCCATTTGGCCAGCGTGCCCTCTTCCATCGTGGGTGAGAGCGCGGGCATAAGAATTTCGGTTGCCATGTCTTATTCGTCCTCTCAGGCGTAGATATCGGTCCAGAGCTCTTCGACGGAAGGCTCGGGGCTTTCTTTCGAGAATTCGGCGGCCTGATTGACGATCTCTTTGATTTCCTTGTCGATCGCCTTCAGATCATCCTCGGTTGCATGTTTGCCGGTCAGCAACAGCTCGCGCACGTGCTCGATCGGGTCGCTTTGTTCGCGGACTTTCTGAACCTCTTCGCGGGTGCGGTACTTGGCCGGGTCGGACATCGAGTGGCCGCGATAGCGATACGTCTTGATTTCCAGGATGTACGGACCTTTTCCGGCGCGACAATGGGCAACGGCCTTTTCGCCAGCGGCTTTCACCGCAAGCACATCCATGCCGTCGACGATTTCACCCGGAATGCCAAACGCCTCACCACGGTGGTAGATATCCTTGGTCGAAGTCGAACGGGCCTGAGAGGTTCCCATCGCATACTGGTTATTCTCGATCACGAACACCACAGGCAGGCTCCAGATCGCGGCCATGTTGAACGTCTCATAGACCTGACCCTGGTTGGCAGCACCGTCCCCAAAATAGGTGAAGGTCACACCGCCGTTTTCCTTGTACTTGTCGGCAAAGGCCAGCCCTGCTCCAAGCGGTACCTGCGCGGCGACGATGCCGTGACCGCCGTAAAAGTGCTTTTCTTTCGAGAACATGTGCATCGAGCCGCCCTTACCTTTGGACAGCCCGCCGATGCGTCCGGTCAGTTCAGCCATCACACCGCCTGGCTCCATCCCGCAGGCAAGCATGTGACCGTGGTCCCGGTAGGACGTGATGCGCTTGTCGCCCTCTTTGGCGGCGGCCTCAAGGCCCACGACGACGGCTTCCTGCCCGATGTAGAGGTGGCAGAACCCACCGATCAGACCCATGCCATACAGCTGACCAGCCTTTTCTTCGAATCGGCGGATCAACAGCATTTCGCGGTAATACGTTTTGAGTTCTTCCGCAGAAACGTTTGGTTTCTTTGTGGTTTTTCGCGCAGCCATTGTGGCGATCTCCCCCTTTCGGACAGATAGTTTAGCGTTAAACTATTTCATAAAGCATTTCCGTCAATCTTGCGAGGGTAAATGTTACGCGGTGTCGGATGTGCGAATTCCGGCGTTTGGCTTGTGGCCAGGCTCGCGGTTGAAACGCGTTGTCAGGCTGGGTTCAGCGGATCACGATTTCGTCCGAGCGGATCATGCCGAGAACTGAACGCGCCTGTTGGTCCAGCAGATCAAGATCCAGATAGGTGTCGGACAAACGACGTGTCAGGTTTTCCATTTCCGCGATCTCGGCCTCAAGCTTGGCAAGATCGCGCGACAGGGCGTCCCGTTCTGCTGCAATTTCGACCCGTCTGAACAGGCCATAGTCACCCTGCACGGCGGCAAAGGTGAAGTACACACCCAGCATAAATGCCACCATGAAGAAGACGACTGCGCCCAAGCCGGGTCGATGAGAACGGGACACTCTGTTTACCGCCGTATGAAGTTTGCCTCAATAACGTGCCCTTTTCGGGCATCTCAAAGCACTATGTCACAGGTGATTCGGGTTGTGAATCCCTTACCTGGTTTTTTTCACGTGTAGGTGGTTGATAATCACTGCCACGTTTTCAGAACCTCGTTTCGCGCCAGCGTCTGTTCTTCCATGCAGCTCCAGTAGAACATCGCGTCTGCGCTGCCACCTGCCGATAGGTTGGGCTCGCAGGTCGCATCCCGTGTTTTCAACCACGCGCGCTGCTGCTCCAGCAGGGCTTGTCCGTCACCGCGCGCGTCTGCCAAAGGTTTGACTTCGCCCCAGATGCGGTTGAGTTCACGGTCCGCGATCTCCCACTTTTCCTTGGCGCAGAAATTGAGGTCGAACTGGGTTTGGCCATTGCAACTGGATTGCGCGACAGCAGACGGTGGAAGCAAGGCAGCTATCAGAAATGCAAGGCCTCTCATGGCAAAATCTCCGCTTGGACGGCGATCCTACCATGAGCAGTGCCATTTGCCCAAAATTGACCAGATGATTAACCTTCCAGCGCGGCGACGCCCGGCAGGGTTTTGCCCTCCATCCACTCAAGAAATGCGCCACCTGCTGTTGAGATGTAAGAGAAATCTGCTGCCGCACCGGACGCATTCAGCGCGGCCACGGTATCGCCCCCGCCTGCGACGGACACCAAATTGCCCGCGCGGGTAAGCTCCGCCGCCTTTAGCGCTGCGGCATCAGTCGCGGCGTTGAACGGTACGATCTCAAAAGCACCCAACGGGCCATTCCAGATCAGGGTCCGGCTTTTGGCAAAGATGTCCGAGATGGCTGCGACACTTTCGGGACCGGCATCAAGGATCATGCCGTCATCGGTGCATTGATTGGCAGGCAGCACTTCGTGCGCCGCGTTGGCTGCAAACTCTGCGGCAACAACCACGTCCGAAGGCAGGACAATCGTGCAGCCCGCGCTTTCGGCTTTGGCCAGAATTTCAGCTGCGGTGTCTTTCATCGCGGTTTCGGCCAGCGACTTGCCGACATTCAACCCCTTTGCGACGAGGAAAGTGTTCGCCATACCGCCGCCGATCACCAGAAAATCCACCTTGTTGATCAGGTTGCCCAGCAGTTCCAGCTTAGTCGACACTTTTGCCCCACCAACCACGGCAGTCACGGGCCGCTTGGGATCACCCAAAGCACCCTCCAGCGCCTCAAGCTCGGCCTGCATCAAACGACCCGCGCAGGAGGGCAGCAGGCGGGCGATAGCCTCGGTCGAGCTGTGGGCGCGATGCGCGGCCGAGAAGGCATCGTTGCAGTAAACCTCACCAAGCTTGGCCATACCTGCGGCCAATTCGGCGTCATTCTTCGTTTCAGCTGCGTGAAAACGCGTGTTTTCCAACAGCAGAACCTGACCCGATGGCAGTGCGTCCGCGGCCTGTTCAGCCTCGGCACCGACGCAATCGGGGGCGAAACGGACAGCGGCACCAAAGGCGGTTTCAAGAGCAGGAACCAATTGCTGCAATGACAGGTCCATTTTCCGTTCGCCCCCGGGACGACCGAAATGAGCCAACAGGATTGGCTTCCCGCCAGCTGCAAGAACATCGCGAACAGTCGGCACGATGCGCTGAATGCGGGTATCGTCCGTCACCACCCCGTCAGCGACCGGTACGTTGATATCCACACGTGTCAGCACGCGTTTGCCGTTCAGGTCCATATCGTCAAGAGTTTTCCAGCCCATCGCGCAATCCTTGGTATTTTGAAACAGATTTAGGCGGTTCTTTTCCTGCATTTTGTCCTCAGGTCAATGCGTCACTTGGCATTCAGGCGCATGGCGAATAGGTAAATGCGCAAGACAAACGACAGGAGGGCCACATGGCCGAGATCAAGGATCCCGAAAACACCATCATCATCGAACTGAAAGATGGCAAGGTCGTCATTGAACTGCTGCCCGACGTGGCACCGCAGCACAGTGCCCGGATGAAGGAACTGGCGCGCGGCGGTGAATATGACAACGTGGCTTTCCACCGTGTGATCGATGGTTTTATGGCGCAGACTGGTGACGTGCAGCACGGCGATATGGAAGACGGGTTCAACATTCGCATGGCGGGAACTGGCGGCTCGTCGCTGCCCAACGTACCGGCAGAGTTCTCAAAGCTTCCGCATGATCGCGGAACTCTGGGCGCGGCGCGGTCGCAGAACCCAGACTCGGCGAACTCGCAATTCTTCATCAACTTCAAGGACAATCACTTCCTGAACGGCCAATACACCGTTTACGGCCGTGTGATCGACGGAATGGAGCATGTGGACGCTATCGTACGTGGTGAGCCGCCTGCGAACCCGGACCGCATGATCAGCGTCAAGGTGGCAGCAGATGTATAAACTGGCCGCAGCATTTGTCCTGCTGGCCAGTCCCGCGCTGGCTACAGGCCTACAGATCGAGATCGAAGGTGAGGGAGCCAATGGGACGGTCACCGTCGATCTATTCGAAGATCTCGCCCCGAAGCATGTTGAACAGATCAGCACCCTCGCCGCCGAGGGCAAGTATGATGGCGTCGTGTTCCACCGCGTGATCGACGGTTTCATGGCGCAGACCGGGGATGTTGAGTTTGGTCGCATCGGAGGCGACATGCGCCGGGCGGGCACCGGCGGGTCGGATCGACCCGATTTGCCAGCCGAATTCTCGGACTTCAACTATGACCGCGGTGTGGTGGGCATGGCGCGGGCGCAGGACCCGGACAGTGCGAACTCGCAATTCTTCATCATGTTTGAACCGGGTCCATTCCTGAACGGCCAGTACACGGTTGTTGGGCAGGTTACTGACGGCATGGATGTGGTTGATATGATCAAGCGGGGCGACGGACCCAACGGTGCTGTGATTGGTCAGCCCGATGTGATGAAAACGGTTACCGTAACTGAATGAATAGAAAAGCCCCGGAGTTGATCGCTGCGGGGCTTTCCTCTTGCAATTGTTTAGTCGTCGCCCATCGCTTGCCAGATAAGCGCACCAATAGCGGCACCGACTAATGGGGCAACCCAGAACAGCCAAAGCTGCGCCAAAGCTGGTCCATCAGCAAATAGAGCCACACCAGTCGAACGCGCGGGATTTACTGATGTGTTCGTTACAGGGATGGAAATCAGGTGGATCAGCGTAAGGCACAGCCCAATAGCGATCGGAGCAAACCCTTCGGGTGCAAAATTGGATGTTGCGCCAAGAATGACCACGACGAAGAATGCGGTCATCACGATCTCGATCACCAGCGCCGAAGTCAGCGAATATCCCTCGGGTGAAGCCTCGCCGTATCCGTTTGTGGCAAAACTGCCGACGCCCTCAAAGCCTGGCGCGCCACTCACGATCAGGTATAGCACTGCGGCGGCAGCAATCGCGCCGATTACTTGTGCGATCCAATAGGGAATCAGTTCGCTTGCCGGGAACCTGCCGCCTATCATCAGGCCGAGGCTGACTGCCGGGTTGAAATGTCCGCCCGAGATATGCCCGACAGCATAAGCCATCGTCAAAACGGTCAGTCCAAAGGCAAAGGAAACACCCAGCCATCCGATGCCAACATCAGCAACGCCTGCCGCTAATACTGCACTCCCGCAGCCGCCGAGTACCAACCAGAACGTACCGAAAAACTCGGCCATAAGTTTTGGAAACATGAAAAGTCCTCCCGAAAACAACGGGTTTCACTATAATTCATTTATTACTATTTGATAGCTACTTGCAAAACTACACAGATTGAACCGGCTTAATTCCAGCTGACGGGGTCGAGTCGAAACAGTTTGGAAAGCTGTGCATAGACATCGGGCACAGCAGCTTTCAACTGTTTTGGCTGTTCAAAGAAGACCTCGACCGAAACGGCAAAAAATTCTTCGTGGCCTACCGCTCCGTAAGGGTCAATGACGGTATGCCTGCCATGCTCGACCGCGTTTACATGGGCGTCATAGGCAGTCAGAAACACGCGTTCCCACTCTGCAAAGCTTTGCCCGTCGCTCAGGATCGGAACGCCATTGGTTCCGCCGGACATGTCGTCGACCTGATGTGCAAACTCGTGCAAAACGACGTTCTGGCCGTCATGGTCATTTGCCGCGCCTTTGCGGCTGTGTGACCAGGATAGAATCACGGGTCCGCGATCCCAGCTTTCGCCGGTGCGAACGATTTCTTTTTCGCTCACGACATAGCCGTCCTGCCTGCGTTGCCGCGACTTAAACGCATTTGGGTAGATCAGGATGGTGGTCAGATGATCGTACCATTGGTCACTGTTGACCAGCAGCAGGCTGGCTTGCGCAGCGATGGCAAGCTCCATCTCTTCGGTGACCTCAAGCCCATCGCACCCAAAAAAGCGGACCTGATCCAGAAACAGGTTTACCTTGCCATCAAGCTTGGCGCGCAGGTCAGAGGGCAGTCGGCGGATCAGCGGGACTTGCTGTTCGATAACCTTGCGCTGATGGTCGGTCAGTGATGTCGAAAGCAGCCGTTGCCGAGCTTGGGATTTTGACCAATGGCGGTACAGGAAGAAGCCGACAATCAGCAGCAGGACAGAGAAAAAGATCAGCATAGAGAGACTTTATACCGACCTTTTCGTTCAGCAAGAGCAAAGAAAAACGCCGCAGGGCAACCTGCGGCGCTCAATCGTTCTGCAACAGGCAGAGTGTTACTGTTTGACCTCAGCCGCGGGGTTTGCACCCGGCTTTGCGCTGCGGCCAGGGTTCAGTGGATCGTCCTGACGCTGCACCGAGCCTTCGAAATGCGCGCCGCTTTCGATGGCAATGGTCTTGTGGATAATGTCGCCCTCGACCCGCGCAGTTGACGTTAGGCGTACTTTCAAGCCCCGCACACGGCCTACGATGCGGCCGTTCACGACGACGTCGTCTGCGGTGACTTCACCCTTGATGGTCGCCGTTTCGCCGATAGTCAGCAGATGCGCGCGGATGTCGCCCTCTACGGTACCTTCGACCTGAATGTCGCCCGATGTCTTGAGGTTGCCGGTGATGTGCAGGTCAGACGACAGAACTGATGCCGGAGGCTTGGGCTTTGGCGCGGTACTGGCCTTGTTTTCTGCGGGTGCAGGTGCCGCCGGTTTCGCCGGTGCCGCGGGTTTCGCCGCCTCTTGGGCGTTGGACGCGGGCTCGTTGATTTTGCTTTTAGAAAACATTTCTCGCAGCCTTGATGTAAGTCATTGGGTTAACAGGTTTTCCATTAACGCGCACTTCATAGTGCAAATGCGTTCCGGTAGACCGTCCAGTGCTACCCATATCAGCAATATGATCCCCGCGCGAGACCCTTTGACCAACCTTTACGCGGATCTTGGTATTATGAGCGTAAAGCGTCTCAATTCCAAAGGCGTGTTTGATTTTCACCAAGCGTCCAAAACCGGATTGCCAGCCTGCCTGGGTGACCACTCCGTCAGCCGTCGCAAAGATATCGGTGCCATGCGCGCCAGCGAAATCTGCGCCGTTATGCATGCGCCGACCACCCGTTTTGGGATCGCGCCGCTTTCCGAATCCGCTGGTGTAACGGACAGCTGCGTGCACAGGGCTGGCAAAGGGGGCTTTTTCGGCGGCGATGCGGTACAGGTTAAGCTGATCCATCTGTTGCAGAAGCACGTTGGCGCGGATTTCGTCCGGCGTCAGTTCCCCGCCGCGCGTGCTGAACGAAATGGGTGTCAGGGGGCCGCCCATGCCGCTGTACCCGCGGCGGATCTCTTCGATGATGCGGTCCGTAGGCATGCCGGCCTGGCGGAACATCTTGTCCAGAGGCTCAACCGAAATCACCATCGCCTCTTCCAGCTGGCGGAAAATCTCGTCGCTGCGTTCCTGCATCAGCTGGATTTCCAGCTCTAGTTCTTCACGCTGTTCCAGCGCGTTTTGTGCGTCTGAGGCGATCTGATCGCGTTCCTGCGCGGTGCGAGCCAGCGCCTCAGTCATGAAGGTCATCTGTTCGGGCGCGGCCAAGGCGGTCACGTACGTATCGCTCTCGCCGGCTTCTGCCTGCAGGCTGGCCAGCTCAGCGCGAGCCTCTTCGCGCTGCTTCATTGTGGCGCGCAGGGTGGTCTGAATGACCTCGATACCGGTTTCAAGCTCACGGCGGCGGTTTTCCGACGCCAAAAGCTCGGATTGCATCGCTGATATCTGCTCAAGCGCTGCGTTGAACCGGTCATGCGCGGCAAGCGCTTCAATCGCGCGGGCGTCGCGTTCGGCGGACAGGACGTTCAGACGCTCTTGATAGGTTGCCTGATCCCGTTTGGCCTGCTCGCGGAAATTGCCTGATCCGATGCTGTCCATCAACAGGATCGCTGTCGCGACGGCCGTCCATCCTATGATTACGGACACCCCGGCAACGGCGGCCACCTGCGTTTCCGAGCTGAGCCGGATAAACCGCGTATCGTTATCAGATTTCAGAAAGACCCGGCGCTCCGGGAAATACCGTTCGAACAGTGAGTGTAGTTTTATTGCCAGACGGGTTCGCACGCGTCTATACCTCTCATCCCCATGATCGGGACCGGTCGTGAGCGTCCGCCGTCCCTTGGCGCATTGCATAAATGGCGCACTGGATTAGGGCAAGTTTGTTAACCTGTTCACCCTTAAAACCATCTTTTTCCCGCCAATTCTCGGCGGGAAATTGCCGAAAACACTGATTTGAGCAAACCTAATCCGCGCTGCCGGGCGCCGGCAGATCCTCGGTCAGTGGCCAGTAAAAGTCAGGCGGTAGTCCGGCTTCGGCGCGTTTCTCCTCATTGAAAGGAGGTTTGAGAACGCCGTGGAAATAACGCCGGACCAATTGGTGAAACACGTCTTTGGGATCGGCATTTTCACGCCCGCACAAGAAGTGAAACCATTTCGAGCCATAGGCCACATGCCCGACCTCTTCGGCGTAGATCACTTCCAGCGCGGCGATGGCCTGTTCGTCCTTGGCCTTTCGGAAGATGTTGATCATGCCGGGTGTCACATCCAACCCGCGCGCCTCAAGCACCATGGGAACGACAGCCAAACGGCCCATCAGATCGTCGGCGGTGTCCTCTGCCGCGCGCCACATGCCGGCATGGGCGGGCAGGGCACCATAATAACTGCCCATGTTTTCAAGGCAGTCGCAGACCATCTCGAAATGGCGTGACTCTTCCTCGGCGCATTTAACCCAATCATCATAAAACCCGATCGGCATGGGCACGTGCCCGAACCGGGCGATGATGTCCCAGTGCAGGTCGACGGCGTTCAACTCGATATGCGCCACTGCGTGCAGCAAGGCGATGCGGCCAGCCTCGGAGCCGGGCTTGCGTTTGGGAACTTCGCGCGGAGAAAGAAGCTCGGGCCGCTCGGGGCGGGCAGGCTGCAACGGAGGTGTCGCTGTGCCGATTTCAATTGCGGGTGACTCACCCTTGCGCGCGGCAAACCATGTTGCGGCGTGGCGCTTGGAAAGGGCGGTTTTTTCCCGCCCATCCGCCGTGGTCAGAATTTCGGTCGCCATCTGAGTTAACGTCTTGGACACCGGGTATCTCCGCCTGTTGAGTTGCGCGGGTCTTAGACCGGTTGGCGACCGCGGTCGAGAGCGTTCACATCGCGCGCACGGCTTCCAGCACCTCATCCACGTGGCCGGGTACTTTGACCTTGCGCCAAACCTTGGCGATCTTGCCTTCGGCGTCGATGATGAAGGTCGAACGCTCGATCCCCATAGACTTTTTGCCGTACATGTTTTTCTCGACCCAAACACCGTAGTCTTCACAAACGGTTGAACCTTCGTCTGACAGCAAAGGCGTGGTCAGGTTGTGCTTGGCAACGAACTTGTCGTGCTTGGCAACGCTGTCCCGCGAAATCCCGAAAACGTGAGCGCCCGCATCAGCAAAGGCTTGAAGTTGTTCCGAGAAACCGATGGATTCCTTGGTGCAGCCCGGCGTATCATCGCGGGGATAGAAAAACAGAACAACAACGCCGCCGCGCATGGCTGACAAGCTGACCTCACCGCCGCCGTCGCGGGGCAAAGTGAAATCCGGGGCGATGTCTGAAACGTCGGGCATTGGAAACTCCGTTAAAGTTTTCTAAGGGCTGCCCGTCATCATAGGGCGCTGCGAGCGGGTTGAAAGACGTGGATGGAAAATTGATGCAGCACGAAGACGAAAGTGCGCCGCAGACGGAGGCCCCTCCGCGCCGCCGGTCGCGCCGTCGTATCGCTGTGCATTTTTCTGGCTGGACCGTGCTGTCTATCGGGGTTTTGGCCTTTACCGGTTGGTATTTCCTGTTTGGCCAGAACCTTCACGCGCCCGAATGGGTGCGCGAAAAGGTCGAGCAGCGGCTGGAAGAAAGCCTTGGGGGTCTTCAGTTCCGGTTCGGCGACGCCAGTTTCATCGTCAACGAGGAATGGCGGCCACGGCTGCGACTAACCGATGTCACAATCAGCGATGCGTCAGGCCAACAGATTGCGCAGATGTCGGACCTGCGGACTCGCCTTTCTATGCGCGGCTTGTTGAGGGGACAAATCCGTCCGCGCCGCATCATTGTGCGGGATGCGCAAGTCTCGCTGACCCGAGGGCAGGATGGGGCCTTGTCGCTGACCGTCGGCTCAGGAAGTACACCGGTTCAGGAAGCTCCGGATCTGGCACAACTGATCGACCAATTGGATGACGTGTTCTTGTCGCCGATCCTGTCTGGCATTCGGTCGGTGGAATTGGAATCCTTGACGCTGGACTATCAGGATCTGCGCCTTGGCCGAGCTTGGGTGTTCGATGGCGGTCACGTCACAGTTACGCGCAACAAGGATGAGTTGCGTCTTGCCACCGGGTTCTCGGTGCTGACAGGGCGCGACTATGCCAGCACGATCGAGGCCAATTACGCGAGCGTTCTTGGGTCATCACAGGCTGAGTTCGGGGTTTCGATCACTGACCTGCCAGCGGAAGACATCGCCAGCCAAAGTCTGGCCCTGTCGTGGTTGCAGGTCCTCAAGGCACCGATTTCAGGCGCATTGCGCGGCAGCATCGACGCAACCACGGCACTTGGGCCGCTCTATGCCACACTCAATCTTGGGGCAGGGGTGGTGCAACCGACACAAGAAACCAAACCGATCCCGTTCGAGTCCGCCCGAACCTACTTCACCTATGAACCCAAGCGACAGGAACTGGATTTTAACGAGGTTTCAGTGGTTTCGGCCTGGGGCTCTTTTCAGGCTGAAGGCAAGGCGTATCTTGAGGGTATCGAGAATGGCACTCTGGACAGTCTGACCTCGCAGCTCAGCCTCAGCAATATCAACATCAATCCGGCCGACCTGTTTCCAGTACCGCTGTCTTTAGCGCGCGCCGATCTGGACATGCAGATGAAGCTGGCTCCGTTCCGGTTGCGCTTGGGTCAGATCATGGTCGAAGACGCCAATTACCAGCTGCTCGGCTCGGGTAATTTGATTGGTGAAGCCAATGGCTGGGTAGCAGATCTGGACGCGCATCTTGACGGTATGAACGCTGATGAGCTTCTCAACTACTGGCCTGAACGACTGGCACCGAAGCCGCGGATTTGGGTTGAGACAAACCTGTATGAAGGCAGGGTTTCGGACGTTGATTTCGCGCTGCGTTTCCGGCCTGACAGCAAGCCGGACATTTATCTGGATTTTGGGTTCGAGGATGCGAAAATACGCTTTGCAAAGACCCTGCCGCCGCTTGAGTACGCGCAGGGCCAAGCCAGCCTGATTAATCGCCGCTTTACCGCGACGGCTGAGGCGGGCGTGGTCTTTGCGGATGAAGGGGGTGCAATCGACGCATCCGGCACGTCTTTCATCATCCCCGATACAGGCATCAAGGAAGACTCACCATCAATCACCCGGATCACCGCAAAGGGCACTACAACAGCTGCCTTGTCGCTGCTTGACAGACCACCGCTGGAATTGCTGACCAAGGCGAACCTGCCCGTGAACGTGGCTGAAGGGCATGTGGGCCTTTCCGGGACGCTGTTCCTGCCGTTGAAGAAAAAACTGAAGTTCGAAGAAACGCAGTTCCACTTCCTCGGCGAAATAGATGATGTCCAAAGCGACAGGCTGGTTCCGGGTTTCTCAGTCGCCGCCGACCGGCTTGAGGTAACGGGCAATGAGACCGAGGTTGCAGTATCCGGCGACGGGGTGTTCGGTGATGTTCCGATCCAGGCCACTTGGCGGCAACCTATCGGTGGGACGGAACCACAACGCAGCGAGGTCACCGGCCAGATCGAACTGTCCCCCCGGTTGATGACTGAATTGAAGGCCGGTCTGCCGCAAGGCATGCTGACAGGGCAGGGCACGGCGGATATTGCGCTTGAAATCGGGGCAGGTACACCGCCAAAGCTAACTGCGTCCTCCGATCTGGCGGGTGTTTCCCTGGCCATTCCCGAACTCGGTTGGCGCAAGGGGCCGGGCTCAACTGGAACCATGAAGGTTGAGGCCACGCTGGATGAAAATCTACGCGTTGATGAACTGGTACTCGACGCCGCTGGATTGCGCACCTCGGCTTCCATTTCCTTTGATGACGGGGGGTTCGACCGTGTGCAGTTCAGCTCGTTCGATCTGGGGGATTGGCTGGCGGTACCTGCCGAACTGGTCAACAGCGGCGGGGCAGTGCCCGATATCCGCGTTCTGGGCGGTGTGATGAACCTTGCGCGCGCGACCTTCGGCAGCGGTGGTGGAGGCGGTGGAGGCTCTGGCGCCGGTCCCCGGCTTGATGTGGCCTTGGATCGCCTTCAGGTCACTGAAACCGTTGCTTTGACCGGGTTTAACGGTGCGTTTCAAACCAGCGGCGGTGTTAACGGTGCTTTCACAGCCGCTGTGAACGGTGGTGCCCCCGTACGCGGACAGGTCACTCCGCGCGAGGGCCGCAGCGCGGTAACGCTCAGGTCGGAGGATGCCGGGGCGGTGTTGCGGTCGGCGGGTATGATCACGCAGGCACGTGGCGGAGATTTGGATTTACAACTGGAACCGGTGGCGGGTCCGGGCAATTACGACGTGATCCTCAATATTTCTAACACGCGCATCAAGGACGCTCCTGCCATGGCTGCGCTACTGAATGCAATCAGCCTTGTGGGCTTGCTGGATGAAATGGCGGGGCAAGGAATCTTTTTTGCCAGCATCGACAGCCGCATGCGGATCACGCCAACCGAGGTAAAAGTTCTAAGTGGCAGCGCCGTTGGCCCGTCAATGGGCCTTTCGTTCGACGGCACCATCGACACGGTGGCCGGCGTTCTGGATTTGCGGGGTGCGATCTCACCTATCTATCTGGTCAACGCAATTGGCAGCGTTTTCACCCGGAAAGGTGAGGGCGTCATAGGGTTCAACTATACTCTGACCGGGCCGTTGCGGCAGCCGAAGGTCTCGGTGAACCCGCTTTCTGGTCTGGCACCGCTGTTTCTGCGTAACCTGCTGCGCGCCCCGGCCCCAACAGTTTCCGATGGACCCAACGCACAGCCCATCAAGCCCGATGAGCCAAAACGAACTTTTGGATCATCAGCCGAGGAGCGTTGATTTGGAATGACGGGCGCTGTATGGCGCGGCCATGAAACTCAGCGATTTTGATTTCCACCTTCCCGAAGACCTGATTGCAACGCGACCCGCCAGCCCGCGCTCATCGGCGCGGATGCTTGTTGCAAGCAAGGATACGCTGTCGGATGCGCACGTGTTCGATCTGCCCGGTTTGCTGCAACCCGGCGATCGGCTGGTTCTAAACGATACTCGCGTCATCCCCGCGCGCCTGAATGGTCGCCGCCATCGTGACAGCGCTCAGGGACCAGTTTCAGCTGCAATTGAGGCAACCTTGTTGGACCCGCAGGCCGATGGCACATGGGGGGCACTGATCAAGCCGTTAAAAAAGGTTAGGCTCGGGGAAGACATCCAGTTTTCCGATGACCTCAGCGCGACGCTTGAGCGCGCGGAAGGTGGGCAGGCCTATCTGAGGTTTAACCTGACAGGGGATGATTTCGACGCGGCATTGGAACAGGCAGGTGCGATGCCTCTGCCACCGTATATCGCCGCCAAACGCCCGGCGGACGAGCGGGACAAGACAGATTACCAAACGATCTGGGCGCGAAACTCTGGCGCGGTTGCGGCTCCTACAGCCTCGCTGCATTTTGATGAGCCCCTGATGCAGGCGCTTGCAGCGCGCGGCGTCGAACTTAGCCATGTAACACTGCATGTTGGCGCTGGCACCTTTCTGCCGGTAAAGGTTGAAGACGTAACCACCCATAAAATGCACGCAGAGTGGGGTCGGGTCAGCGCTGAGGCCGCAGAGGAAATCCGCGCCACGAAAGAGGCTGGCGGTCGGATCATCCCAGTCGGAACAACCGCCCTGCGCCTGATCGAAAGCGCGGGACGTTCTGGCCGGATTGAACCTTGGGAAGGTGAGACGGATATTTTTATCTACCCCGGCTTTAAATTCCATGTGGCAGACGCGTTGATGACCAATTTCCACCTGCCAAAATCCACACTTTTGATGCTGGTGTCGGCACTTATGGGACAAGACAGAATGCGCGAAGTCTACGCCCATGCCATCGAGCAGGAATACCGATTCTTTTCCTATGGTGACGCGTCGCTTTTGATCCCGTAAGAGGCGCGTTGTCGGGATCATTTGCCCGCAATGTCGTAGACAAGCACGAACAGAGCCGTTTTTCCTATACAAGCGATTCCACAGTTCAGGTCGAAATTACATTTCTTGGAGGCGCGAATGCTTCAGGTTCTTTCCAGCGCATGGGCGCTTCTTCTGGGGATGGGGCTTCTGATGGTCGGCAACGGCCTGCAAGGTACGATTCTTGGTGTTCGCGGTGAAATCGAAGGGTTTTCGACCCTGGAGATGTCGTTTGTGATGTCGGCGTATTTCCTCGGCTTTCTTGGCGGCTCGCGCCTGGCACCCGAGATGATCAGACGCGTCGGACATGTGCGCGTATTCGCGGCACTGGCGTCGTTCATCTCGGCAGTGATGATTTTGTACCCGTTGATGACCAATCCCGTGGTCTGGATTCTGGGGCGCGTTCTGATCGGGTTCTGCTTTTCCGGCGTGTATGTCACGGCCGAGAGTTGGTTGAATAATGCCGCCAGCAACGAAAACCGCGGACAGGCCCTGTCGCTTTACATGATCTTTCAGATGGTGGGCATCATCAGCGCCCAAGGCTTGGTTCTTTTGGGCGACCCTGCTGGGTTCGACACGTTCGTGATCGCCTCGATCCTGGTTTCGGTTTCGTTTGCGCCGATCCTGTTGTCGATTTCACCGACACCCGCATTTGACACCACCAAACCCATGACCCTGCGCGAATTGTTCGGGTATTCACCGCTTGGCTGCGTCGGTATGTTCTTGCTTGGCGGAGTGTTCTCGGCTCAGTTTGGCATGGCCTCAGTCTACGGGGCGCGAGCAGATCTTTCGTTGGCTGAAATCTCGACCTTCGTTGCCGCGTTTTATGTCGGCGCCTTGGTGCTGCAATACCCACTGGGCTGGTTTTCTGACCGTATGGACCGCCGCGTCCTGATCATGGTGGTCGCGGTCACTGGCGCATGCGGCGCGATTGCAGGAATGCTGTTTGGTTTGGCTTTCCCGATCCTGCTGGTCTCGGCCTTCGTGATCGGTGGGATGTCGAACCCGCTGTATTCCCTTCTCATCGCTCACGCGAACGACTTTTTGCAGCATGAGGACATGGCCGCTGCATCGGGCGGGTTGTTGTTCATCAACGGGCTTGGCGCTATTGCTGGCCCGCTGATTACGGGGTGGCTGATGGGCGATGGGGTGTTCGGCCCGCAAGGGTTTTTCCTGTTCATCGCCGCGCTTCTAGTTACTACGGCTGTTTACGCGCTGTACCGCATGACCCAGCGTGCCGCGATCCCGGTTGACGAGACAGGCACCATGTCCACGGTCTATGCGACAGCTTCGCCTGTTGCGGTAGAACTGGCACAGGAGGTCGCAATAGAAGCCGCCGAAGCCGACGCTGAAACGCAAGATGTTGCCTGAAACACAAGATTATGACGCAAGTGTTGCAATTTTTTACTGTAACAAATCTGTAAATAGGCATTTAATGACCTTACGTCCCTGGGGAGGGCAACACGACGGAGTTTAGGGCAATGGTTGGGCCTGAAGAAGTATTGAGTTTTTGGTTAGATGAAATTGGTCCCAAGGGTTGGTATCTACAAGACGACGCTTTGGATGCAGATATTCGCGAACGGTTCTTGACTACGTGGGAAGCCGCGCATGAAGGTAAGTTTTCACTTTGGTTGACTTATCCCAATGGGGCTTTGGCTTACATCATACTGATGGACCAGTTCCCGCGAAACATGTTCCGCGGCAGCGCCAAGGCATTCGCGTCTGATCGTGCTGCCCTGTCGGCAGCCAAGTGTGCGATAGACAAAGGCTGGGATCTTAAGATTGACGAACCTGCGCGGCAGTTCTTTTACCTGCCTTTGATGCATTCGGAAAACCTCTGCGATCAGGAACGCTGTGTCCGTCTGATGTGTCAGAATATGTCCAGCAGCGATCAAAGCAATCTGTTGCACGCACGTGCGCATCGTGAAGTGATCCGCAAGTTTGGGCGGTTTCCATACCGGAACGAAGCCCTAAAGCGCCCGATGACGGCACACGAAGCAGCCTATGTCGACATGGGCGGATATGGTGCAACGGTTCGCGAACTGCAGGCCACCGGCTAGGACTGGGGCACGCAGCCACGAACAGCAATGATCCGGTCGGCGACCACGTCGGCCGATTTTTCTATGGCAGAGTTGATCAACGTCTGTGGTGACTCGGTAATCTCAGCAATGCGGGCCTGCGAATCCTGCATCCTGGCCTCCATGTTATCCAGCGTTGCCAAAGCCGTTGAAATGCGCAGTTTCTCGGCAATATCCGTGACAGTTCCGCTGTCCTGAATGCTCGTAAGATCGCTGCGCAGGGCTGCAATCTCACCTCGGATACCGCGAATTTCGTCTTTTAGCGGCGCGACAATCTGCACTTTTTCTGAAAAGACTGTGGTGATGTCTTCTACGGTCGTTGCCAGCCGCCACCCAAGAAAAAGGCAAAGCGCCACAAGGATAAGCGTGGCATTGAGCAGGGCAAGCAAAAGATCTTTGAATGTCTTGGCCATGATAAGCCTCTCGAATAACTTGCGTTTAGGACGGAACGTCTAATTCGGCACCTATGTTCTAGCCATTGAAACTCGTGCGGTATAGGCTGAAATCCGCATGAAGCGTTACATTTCGCCCGCGTCTGTTATGTCGCGGGAAAGGTGTATTGATGCGTTCTGGGATATAGTTTAATGGTAAACTAATTTTACAACCGACCTGCGCCGAGAGGGAACCATGGCTGCACAATCTTTTGATCTGATCGTAATCGGCGCTGGTCCGGGTGGCTATGTGGCTGCCATTCGCGCGGCACAGCTGGGTTTAAAAACAGCCGTGGTCGAGCGTGAACATCTGGGCGGCATTTGCCTGAACTGGGGGTGTATCCCAACCAAGGCAATGCTGAGGTCTTCGGAAGTGTTTCACCTGATGGAGCGCGCCAAAGATTTTGGCCTGACCGCTGACAAGTTCGGCTACGATCTGGATGCTGTCGTCAAACGCTCACGCGGAGTCGCGAAACAACTGACCAGCGGCGTTGGCCATCTTCTCAAGAAAAACAAGGTCACCGTGATCATGGGTGAGGCAACGATCCCGGCAAAAGGCAAGGTGAGCGTCAAGACCGACAAGGGCAACGAAGAGCTGACCGCGAAGAACATCGTCCTTGCGACGGGTGCCCGGGCGCGTGAGCTGCCGGGGCTTGAGGCTGACGGCGATCTGGTATGGACCTACAAACATGCGCTGATGCCGCCGCGCATGCCTAAGAAACTGCTGGTCATTGGTTCGGGTGCGATCGGCATTGAATTTGCCAGTTTCTACAACACTTTGGGCTCGGATACGACGGTGGTCGAAGTGATGGATCGGGTATTGCCGGTCGAAGATGCCGAGATCAGCGCCTTTGCCAAGAAGGCCTTTACCAAACAAGGCATGACCATCATGGAAAAGGCGATGGTCAAACAACTGGACCGCGCCAAGGGCAAAGTCACCGCGCATATCGAAGTGAAGGGCAAGGTCGAGAAGCACGAGTTTGACACCGTAATCTCGGCTGTGGGTATCGTCGGCAACGTAGAAAACCTCGGGCTTGAGGCGCTGGGTGTGAAGGTTGACCGGACGCATGTTGTAACTGATGAGTTCTGCCGCACCGGGGTTGATGGCCTTTATGCCATCGGTGACATCGCGGGCGCGCCCTGGCTGGCGCACAAGGCCAGCCATGAAGGCGTCATGGTGGCCGAGTTGATCGCAGGCAAACACGCGCATCCGGTCAAACCCGAAAGCATCGCAGGCTGCACCTATTGCCACCCGCAGGTTGCCTCGGTCGGATACACCGAAGCCAAGGCCAAAGAACTTGGCCATGAAGTCAAAGTGGGCCGTTTTCCCTTCATCGGTAACGGTAAAGCCATCGCCTTGGGTGAGCCCGAGGGTATGATCAAAACCGTGTTTGACGCCAAGACAGGCGAGTTGCTGGGCGCACACATGATTGGTGCAGAAGTGACCGAATTGATTCAGGGCTATGTCGTGGGGCGGCAGTTGGAAACAACGGAAGAAGACCTGATGAACACGGTGTTCCCGCACCCGACGCTGTCAGAAATGATGCACGAAAGCGTGTTGGACGCTTACGGTCAAGTCATTCACATGTAGGTTTGGCTTGAAACCAAGTTGAAGGCACCGCTGGGTAAGCGGTGCCTTTTTTCTTTAGCGGGTCAAGGCATCCAGTATGCGCGCCCAGGACCTGATGCCCTTGTGAAAGCTTTTCACGTCATACTTTTCATTTGGCGAGTGGATGGCATCGTCTTCATTCGCAAAACCGACCAACATCGAATCCAGCCCGAGTTCCGTGTTGAAATACCCCACAACTGGAATCGATCCGCCCATTCCGGTGAACACGGCCTCACGGCCCCATTCATCTGACAAGGCACCACGGGCCGCTTCGAATTCCGGACGATCCAAGTTCATGACCGAAGCAGGAGACCCCTCAAGATCATTGTCCCACTCGATCTTTGCATCGGGTGACAGGCGGTCTTCGACATGTTTGCGAATTTTGTCACGCAGGGCGTCAGGGTCCATGTCGCCGACCAACCGGCAGGTGATCTTGCAATGCGCTTGTGACGGGATGACCGTTTTCGATCCGGCGCCGTTATATCCACCCCACAGGCCGTTAACCTCAAGCGTCGGTCGTGCCCATTGCTGTTCCAGCGTTGAGTATCCCTTTTCACCATGGGGCTGCGAGTATCCGACGGACTTCAGGTAGTCGTCTTCGTCAAAGCCGCAGGTTTCCCATTGCTTCAACTGCTCGGCCGGCACTTCGTGGACACCTTCATAGAACCCTTCGACCGCGACGCGACCAGTTTCATCGTCATAGAATGAGGCGACGATTTTCGACAACTCTCGCAGTGGGTTCAAACCGGGGCCGCCGTAGTGGCCCGAATGCAGGTCGATCCGCGGGCCGATGATGGTGAATTCGTCCTTGAGCATACCGCGCAATTGCGAGGCAATCGATGGCACACCGCGCGAGACCATAGCGGTGTCGCACACCAGCGCCAGATCGGCTTTCAACTCGGCCGCGTTTTCGCGAAGGAACGGAACCAGTGAAGGAGAGCCAGATTCCTCTTCGCCCTCAAAGAAAAAGGTGATGCGGCAGGGCAGGGACCCATGCACCGCTTTCCACGCCCGGCAGGCCTCGACAAATGTCATCAATTGGCCCTTGTCGTCCGACGATCCACGGCCCCGGATGACGGGTCCGTTTTCCGTCTCTTCGATGGCCGGATCGAACGGGTCGCGCGTCCAAAGGTTCAACGGGTCCACCGGTTGCACATCATAGTGCCCGTAAAACAGGACATGCGGCGCGTTGCTGTCTTCTCCGATATGGCCTACGACCATGGGATGACCAGCTGTCTTGCGCTTTTCTGCCGCGATGCCAATCGTTTGCAGATCAGCCACCAGCCAATCGGCAGCCTGATCCACCTGCGCGTCATAGGCCGGGTCCGTCGAAATTGACGGAATGCGCAGCAGTTCCATAAGTCGGTCGATAGAGGTCTGCAAATCAGCGTCAATGCGGTTCAAAACGTCGTCCAGCGACATAGGGGTCTCCTGCTTGTAAAATTTGGCGCGACCCTATCAGCGCCACCAGCGCCGTCCAGTCCGCTTTGGCGGAATTTGGTACAATATCGGAAACACCTGGAAACACCTGCGTCGTTTCCCCGCGTCTGGGGGCAGTAACTTTACTTGTCCATGCTGATGTGACGGGATATTTGATGCAAATCAAACATGTGATCCCAATGTCGTTTATACGTAATTGCTACAAGGGAACGCACAGGCGCGCGCTCGGCTTTGTCCGGTCATGGCGTCAGGAACATCGCCGGGCCGAATAAGTCTTGGGTCGGGCACGTAAGGAGACATCGGTGGACTATACTGCTCAGCTCGATACAGCGATTGCCAGGCTACATGATGAAGGACGTTACCGGACCTTTATCGATATCGAACGCCGAAACGGCCATTTCCCACATGCGGTTCGGACTCGCCCGGACGGGTCACAGCAGAATGTCACGGTTTGGTGTGGCAATGACTATCTGGGCATGGGGCAGAACCCTATTGTTCTGAATGCCATGCACGAAGCTATTGAGTCAGCCGGGGCAGGCTCGGGTGGTACGCGCAATATCTCGGGCACCACGGTTTACCACAAGCGTCTTGAGGCTGAACTGGCTGATCTGCATGGCAAAGAGGCCGCGCTTTTGTTCACCAGCGCGTATATTGCCAATGACGCCACGCTCAGCACCCTGCCGAAACTGTTTCCGGGCCTGATCATTTATTCTGATGCGCTGAACCATGCCTCGATGATCGAAGGCGTGCGCCGTAATGGCGGTGCCAAGCGTATTTTCCGCCACAATGATGTAGCCCATCTGCGCGAACTGCTTGAGGCAGATGATCCTGATGCGCCCAAGTTGATCGCCTTCGAATCGATCTATTCGATGGACGGTGATTTTGGTCCGATCGAAGCGATCTGCGACCTGGCAGACGAATTCGGTGCCTTGACTTATATCGACGAAGTGCACGCTGTTGGTATGTATGGCCCGCGCGGCGGTGGTGTGACTGAGCGTGATCGCCTGGCGCATCGCATCGACATCATCAACGGAACGCTTGCCAAGGCATTTGGCGTTATGGGGGGCTATATCGCAGCCAGCGAGAAAATGTGCGATGCTGTGCGCTCTTACGCGCCGGGCTTCATCTTTACGACGTCTTTGCCGCCGGCGATTGCGGCGGGCGCGGCAGCATCCGTCGCCCATTTGAAAACAGCTGTTGAACTGCGTGAGCAACATCAAACGCAAGCCAAAATCCTGAAGCTGCGCCTTAAGGGCCTGGGTTTGCCGTTGATTGACCATGGAAGCCACATCGTTCCTGTGATCGTCGGCGACCCCGTGCATACCAAAATCCTCAGCGACCGGTTGCTTGATGACTTTGGAATCTACGTGCAGCCGATTAATTTCCCGACTGTCCCGCGTGGAACAGAGCGGCTGCGTTTTACTCCATCCCCAGTACACGGACCCAACGAAATGAACCGTTTGGTTCAGGCCATGGACGAACTTTGGTCACATTGTGCGCTAAATCGCGCCGAACTTGCAGGTTAGCCTCACGGGAAAGTGTGCAACTGGTTTGTCGCGTGTTAGAGTTAATTAACAAAATTAGCGGGCGAATCATTTACAAAGCGATTCTCCGTTAGCGTGAAACACGCGAAGGCAAAATGGGGCAGCAGGGATGATTGGGCGCAGATCTCAGCGCGAATCCGAACGCGATACTGACGTCAGGCCAAAGGGTTATGACGATTATGAAGTTCGGCTTGGCGACCGGATGCGGGGTGAGCGCGCAACAATGGGCAAGTCCCTTCTCGATGTTCAGCGGGAATTGCGCATCAAAGCCAACTACATAGCTGCAATCGAAGACGCGGATCCAGACGCGTTCGACACACCCGGCTTTATTGCCGGGTACGTGCGTTCCTATGCGCGGTATCTCGGGATGAACCCGGACGATACATTTGCTGCCTTCTGTGAAGAAAGCGGTTTTGAGGTCGCGCATGGTATGTCGGCCGAAGCGTCGGTTGTGCGGAAACCAACTGGTGGTCTGCGTACTCAAGGGTCGATGGGCCGCGATCCATTCATCTCTCCCAATACGCCGTACCTTCCGGGTCGGGAATCGCTGGTCAGCCAGATTGAACCGCGGGCTATTGGATCGTCATTGGTGCTGATCGCGGTGATCTGCGGCATCGGCTATGGCGGCTGGTCGGTTCTGAACCGGATTCAGCAAGTGCAGGTCAGCCCGGTTGAGCAAGCACCCGTCGTTCTGTCTGATCTTGATCCGCTGGATACCGCACGCTCTGGTGGCGCGACCGAAGCCAACGTTGCAGACAATCCCAGCACCGAGGCATTGGACCGCCTGTATCGCCCACAGGCTTTGGACGTGCCGGTCTTGGTGGCGCGTGATGCGCCAATCTCAACTCTGGACCCGCGCACTGTCGGAACCTTCCTGCCGCAGCAGTTGCCGCAGGTCGAGATTGCCGAGGTTCACACAGTTGAGCGCCCTGCTTTGCCGCAGGTGGTTGAACAGATTGATACTACTCTAAAGATCGTTGCGGTGAACCCATCCTGGATGCGGGTAACGGCTGCGGATGGCAGCGTGATTTTCGAAGGCACCCTTGGCACAGTTGAACAGGGCAGTGTTTTTGAGGTTCCGCTGACCGAAGAACCACCATTGCTGCGTGCAGGTGCTTCGGGATCGGTGTTCTTTTCGATGAATGGCGAACACTACGGACCTGCGGGTGCGCCGGGTACAGTTGCCAAAGGTGTAGTGCTGTCCAAGGATGCCGTTGCTGAAAGCTATGCGGTTGCTGATCTTGAGGCAGAGCAAAACAGCGCCCTCAAACAGTTGGTGGCCGAATTGCAGGCGCAAGCAGCCGAAGCCCCTGCAGAGTGATCTAGCCATTGCGATGCTCCGGTAGGCGGACTATTTAAACACCTAATCTAGCCAGCCTTGGATTTGTCTTTATGTCGCTCAATCATGTTCGTCCGTGGCGCAATATCTATCGCCGCAAGTCCCGTCAGATCATGGTCGGTAATGTTCCCGTCGGCGGCGACGCGCCGATTGCCGTTCAGACGATGACCAACACACTGACAACCGACGTGGCTGCGACCGTGGCCCAGGTGCAAGCTGCGGCTGAGGCGGGCGCGGATATCGTGCGGGTCTCGGTCCCGGATGAGGCATCGTCAAAGGCGTTGAAAGAGATTGTGCGCGAAAGCCCGGTGCCGATCGTTGCCGATATCCACTTCCACTACAAAAGGGGGATTGAATCTGCCGAGGCCGGTGCCGCCTGCTTGCGGATCAATCCGGGCAATATTGGTGATGAAGCGCGGGTGAAAGAGGTCATCAAAGCGGCCCGAGACCACAATTGCTCGATCCGGATCGGGGTGAATGCGGGCAGCCTGGAAAAGCACTTGCTTGAAAAATACGCTGAGCCTTGTCCCGAGGCGATGGTTGAAAGCGGATTAGAGCATATCCGTATCCTTCAGGATAACGACTTTCACGAGTTCAAAATAAGCGTAAAGGCCAGCGACGTATTCCTGTCGGCGGCTGCGTATCAGGGTATCGCCGAGGCAACCGACGCACCGATCCATCTGGGTATTACCGAGGCTGGGGGGCTGGTCTCAGGCACTATCAAATCAGCTATCGGGCTGGGTAATTTGCTGTGGATGGGAATCGGCGACACGATCCGAGTAAGCCTGTCCGCCGATCCGGTCGAAGAGATCAAGGTTGGCTATGAAATCCTGAAATCTCTTGGTCTGCGCCACCGCGGCGTAAACATCATCTCGTGCCCGTCCTGCGCGCGGCAGGGGTTCGACGTGATAAAGACGGTTGAGGCGTTGGAGCAGCGGCTGGAACATATCAAAACGCCGATGAGCTTGTCGATCATCGGCTGCGTGGTAAACGGCCCGGGCGAGGCGCTGATGACCGATGTCGGCTTCACAGGCGGCGGTGCGGGGTCAGGTATGGTCTATCTTGCGGGCAAGGCCAGCCATAAGATGTCGAACGATCAGATGATTGATCACATCGTTGAACAGGTTGAGAAAAAGGCGGCTGAGTTAGACGCGGCGCAGGAAGCCGCCGAGTAAACCACCTCGGTGGGTAAGCGTGGATGATATAAAAGCCGCTGAAGGGCAATTGCAAGTGGTATATATCTGTCACCCGTTGCAGCGTTGGGTATACCAGCTCTGTCTGGGGAAAACGTGTGTGTTTGGTTCGGGTTTTGTGCCAGACAAACTATGAGTTTTACTTCGCAGATGAATGCTTTGCGTGCAGATCAAACCACCCGATGATCTCAGCAAAGAGGTTGTTAGGCGCGGTTTGAGTGGCCAGATTCAGTGCCTTTTGAATTTTCAAAGCGTCTTCGTAAGAAATCCATTTTCCGGGCAGATCTTCGCCAAATACGCCCGACGCGCTTGATTTGAACTTATGATTAACGATCTTGCCGTGCGGCGAATGGGGCGAAACCGTCTGGGTTTCAACGTATTTCTGGTTCGAAAATTTGAACCCGTCATACCCGTTCTCATGCAGAATGTTGAGCATGTCCGAGCTGCCGTTTTCGACCGAAACATAACGTGGCAGGTTCGGAAGCTTCATGATTTGTGAAAGCGCAACACTATCATAACCTTCGATATCGATCTTAATATAAAGAATCTGCCCGGAAACCGAGCTCAGTTCACTGGACAAATCTACCGCAGGGACACTGATCTTTTCGGCCCCTTTGAGCCGGCTGCCGATTCTTTCGTCGACTGAGCTCCAGGCTGAAATATGCTTATTCACGTAAAACGCGACTTCGTCTGTGGTGTCGTCGGTTACAGCAAAATTTCGGATATCGACCCCATCGACGCCGAGATCTGCAAACTGTTTGGCCACTGTGGCGCACAAGTCCGGAATGGCCTCGACAGCAATGACATGAAACCCTCTTTTTCGGTAATAATGCGTGTCCTTACCATCGTTCATGCCGACATCGACAATGATACCCTGATCCGCCTTTGGATATTGGGGTGTGTCGTCTGAGGTCGTTTTTGAGACTTTCGGCCGATTAGCATCTGGATCGGAGGCTATTTTCTTTCCCCGAAGAACTCGTCCCGCATCACGAACACGCCGCGCGGCGCGGGAAAGTCCAGAGTTCTTGTTGTTACTCATGCGCACCCCGGCCTATAGGTCAATGACTTTGATATATTCAAAGATATCGTTCAAAACGCGGGTTGTGAACTTGAAATTTTCCGACACCCAAGGAAAGCGGTCATGAGTTGCGCCTCAGCAGTTGCGAGGGGAATTAATTCAGCCTGTGGTCCTTCCCGGCGCAGCTAAGAGAGCTGTGGCTGATCGGTGATGCAGCCCTTTTGCAGCGTTTTGCGACTAGAGGGCAAATCGGAGCTTAATGAATGTGCTTTTTTTTCTCCGATGCCCCCTCAATCGGGTAGGGGGCGGATTATCCGCCCCTATTGTTTAGCTACGACTTGCGCGTACACCGTCGGCGATTTGTTGCATTTGCTCGGCCGGCAGGAAGCCGCGCAGCATTTCGGTACCTAGGACGAAAGACGGCGTTCCCGAGATATTCATACGCTGGGCCAGTGCACGGGTGCGGGAGATTTCGTCAGTCACCTGGTCACTGTCCATCGCCGCAATGATTGCGTCGCTGTCCAATCCCAAACCGTCAGAAATACGGCGCAAAGAAATCTCATTCGGTTCACCGTTGAATTCCATCAGGGCGTCATGGACCTGTTTATACGCGTCGTCACCGGCGACGTGTTTGGTAGCCACGGCAAAGCGCGAGGACAGGACCGAGGCCTCACCCAGGATCGGAAATTCCTTAATTACAAAGCGGATATTGCCATCTTCGGCCAGCAGGCTGGCAACCTCGGACACTGCGCGGCGGCAATAGCCACAGCGGTAATCCATGAACTCGACCAAGGTAATGTCGCCCTCGGGGTTGCCGCCGACCCAGCTATAGCCGTCGTTGAACAACTCATCCGTATTTGCCTTGACCAGTTCTTTGTCGGCCGCCACTTCCAGCGCGGCATTGCGCTGTTCCAGGATGTCGATCGCTTCAAGGATCACTTCGGGGTTCTCCAACAGGTATTCGCGCACCTGTGCGCCAAACTCTGCTTTTTCAGCATCGCTGAGCGCGTTCAGGTCCAACGCCAGGGCCGGGCCGGTCAAAAGGGAAAGCCCGACAAGGGCGGGTGCTGCACGTCTGAGGATCATTTCAGTTTCCTTTTCGCTTTCTTTGCGCGTTCCGAGGCAATCAACACGTCCTGTGCCCGTTGCCAACCTGGTGAGCCTTCGGGCAGTTGTCCCAAGGCGCGTTTTGCATGAATACCCGCGTCGGCCAATTGGCCTTGCAAAGCATATCGTTCTGCGGTCACGACCGAAGCCATTCCGTTGTTTCCAACCTTCGCATACGCCATTCCAAGGTCATGCATCAGGCGGGCATTCAGGTAGTCTCTTTGTCTTGCTTTTTCAAGCGCTTGTAATGCTTTCTTCGTTTGACCGCTTGCTAAAAGGGCACGTCCGTAGCCAGCAAGAATCAATGCGTTATTCGGGGCTTTGTCCACAGCATTGCTATAGGCAGTGACTGCGTCCTGCAACTGGCGGTTTTCCAGCAAGATCTGGCCCTTTAACTCATAATAGAACGGATCGTCCGGACGAATAGCCAATGCGCCATCTATCGCAGATCGGGCTGATGGCAGATTACGGTTTCGATGAAAGGCCGCTGCTTCGCGCATCAGGCGTATGTCCTGCGCGGTTTCTTCTTTCGCGCGCCGCATAGTCCACGTTGATGACCGAAGGAAGGCGGATAATTTACCTTTCACACGCGCGAACCAGTACTCGGCATTTGGGTCTGTCTTCGACCAGTCGCCGTATTGGTCCAGAAAGGCCTCGGCCGCGCGCAGACGTTCGCGGCTGGTGGGGTGCGAACGCATATAGGGGTCTTGATTGACCGGGTTCAGCAGTTCTTGCCCTGCGAATTTTCGATGTAACGCAACCATACCAGCGGGCGAAACTCCCGCCGACCTGAGATAGCTGGCGGCGCTGCGATCGGCTGAGGCTTCTTCGGTGCGCGTGTGGCTCAGAAAGCTGCGCAAAGCCGCGCTTTGGGTGCCCGCAGCGATACCTGCTGCGGCTTCGCCTCCGCCGGCAATTGCTGCAATCAGAGCCAGCGCAGTGCCAATTCCGGCGTTACGGTTCGCAGCCCCCAGGTTCTCAACGCGCCTGGCCAGATGGCCATTGGCGATATGCGCGGCCTCGTGCGCGATGACCGCTTGCAGCATATCGGGGCTATCAACCGACAAAATCAGCCCGTAATTCAAATAGATCGCACCATAGTCGATGACAAAGGCGTTGAATGTGCCGTCATTGACAACCAGAATTCTAACCCGATTTGTATTCAAACCGGCGGCACGCAGTATCGGAAAGGCCAGTTCCCGCAACCCGTGTTCGATATCGGGGTCCCGAATCAAACCTTGCGCGGATGCCGGAACAACGCTTGCCATCCATGTCACTGCTGCCAGCAACACGGCCGGGATTGACGCCACCCTGCATAAGCGTTCAAAAGCCATGGTCGCAACATGGGAGATGGGCATGAAAAACTCAACCCGGTCCGGGGTCGATCCTTTTATCGTGATGGACGTGATGGAGGCCGCTCGCCGCGCCGAAGAAGCCGGGCGCCACATTATCCACATGGAGGTGGGCCAGCCTGGAACCGGCGCACCCACTGGGGCGACCAAGGCGCTGTCACAAGCAATGGAGCAGGGCCCGTTGGGATACACAGTGGCTTTGGGTCTGCCCGCGCTGCGCCAGCGGATCGCGCGGCTTTACGGCGAGTGGTATAACCTAGATCTGAATCCGGATCGGGTGGTGATTACGCCGGGCTCGTCGGGCGGATTCCTTCTTGCGTTTACGGCGCTGTTCGACAGCGGAGACCGGGTCGGCATCGGCGCGCCGGGCTATCCATCTTACCGGCAGATCCTCAAGGCGCTGGGTTTGGTTCCGGTCGATCTGCCGACTGCGCCTGAAAACCGTTTGCAGCCGGTGCCTGCTGATTTTGCCGGGCTCGACCTGCAAGGTCTGATGGTTGCGTCCCCGGCCAACCCCACCGGCACGATGTTGGATCACACCGCCATGTCCGCGCTGATCGAGGCGGCGCACGGGCAGGGGGCGTCCTTTATCAGTGATGAGATTTACCACGGTCTGGAATATGAGGCCAAAGCCGTGACCGCGCTGGAAGTGACGGATGAGTGCTACGTCATCAACTCATTCTCAAAGTATTTTTCAATGACAGGCTGGCGGGTCGGATGGCTGGTCGTGCCTGAAGATCAGGTGCGCGTGATCGAACGCATTGCCCAGAACATGTTCATCTGCGCCCCGCACGCCAGCCAGGTCGCGGCGCTGGCGGCTATGGATTGTGAAGACGAGCTTCAGGCCAACCTGGACGTAAATCGCCGCAATCGCGCGCTGATGCTGGATGGTCTGCCGAAGGCAGGGTTTACCAATATTGCACCGCCTGACGGGGCTTTCTACGTCTATGCCGATGTCTCTGACCTGACCGATGATAGCCGCGCCTTTGCTGCTGAAATTCTCGAAAAGGCCGGGGTGGCCGTTACGCCTGGGCTGGATTTCGACCCGGTGAGGGGCCATCACACGCTGCGGTTTTCCTATGCCCGCGCGTCCGAAGATATCGAAGAAGGGTTGCTTCGCCTGCAGCGTTTCATGGCGCAACGTGCGGCGCGCACAACACCAGCGTAACCCGTTCACAAAACAGCGCGGGTCGGTTAGGCTGTTGGTCAAACGATCTCGGGAAAACTTGAAGCCATGAGCAGGATTTTCTACACCATCGCCCTGATCTGGGCGCTGACGGGTACTGCGCTTGCGCACGACTTCAGTGCGCTTGCGCGCATTCTGCCCGATCAGAGCCGTATTGCGGATCACGGTCGCGCGGGTGTTCGCGTCGATCTTGGTTTAAGCCAGGGTGTGCCATACCGGGTTTTCACCCTTCGCGATCCCTATCGAATGGTTCTGGATTTCCAGGAAGTTGATTGGACAGGGCTTGAGGTCGACAGTTTTTTGCAGACTGACCGGATCAGCGACGTGAAATTTGGTGCGTATGTTCCGGGTTGGTCGCGGATGGTGTTAGAGCTTGGTGCTCCGCTGGCCGTGGATACCGCGGACATGCGCGTTGATCAGGTGAACGGAACAGCGCATCTTTCACTGGGGTTACGCGGCACTGATTTCGACAGTTTTGCCGCCAGTGCCGGCGCACCGCGCCAACCGGACTGGGACTTGCCGGAACCAGCAGTCCGGCCTGCAGCGCCGGGGCGCGATGGCACGCGCCCATTACTCGTTATGCTGGACCCCGGCCACGGTGGCATTGATCCGGGTGCCGAGGCCGGCGGGACGAATGAGAAAACCCTGATGCTGACCTTCGCACGCGAGATGCGCGAAACTCTGCTGCGTGCCGGTGGCTATCAGGTGATGCTGACGCGTGACGATGACCACTTTGTTAGTCTGGAACGCCGCATTGCTTTGGCACACCGGGCGGGCGCGGATGTTTTTATCTCGTTGCACGCAGATATCCTGTCGGAAGGACAAGCGCACGGAGCAGCTATTTACACGCTGTCCGACGATGCGTCGGACATCGCCAGCCGCAAGTTGGCTGAACGTCATGACCGGGGCGACCTGATTTCGGGTATCGATCTAAGCGGGGCAGATGACCAAGTAGCCGATGTGCTGCTGGACATTGCCCGCCAGGAAACCAAGCCCCGCACCGACGCCCTGGCTCGGGCGCTTGCGGGCGGGATGGCGCAGCAGGGTGGGCCGATGAACAACCACCCAGTCCGCAGGGCGTCTTTCTCTGTTCTCAAGGCTGCTGATATTCCTTCCGTCTTGGTGGAACTTGGGTTTCTCTCAAACACCAGAGACCTCAGAAACATAAAGGACCCCGAATGGCGCAAAGCCATGGCGCGTGGGATTCTGCACGGGTTAGAGCAATGGCGCCGGGATGATCAGGTAAAAAGGTCCATGATTGGCCAGTGACCCTGCGGCGCAAACCGGCTAATATAAGCCACCACGTTTTGACCTCGCAACGGGGCATCACTATATAGGCGGCAGCGCGAGTAAAAGGCAGTGACGTGATCCGTTTCATTCTTTCGTTTTTCGGGGCAATCTTCAGCCTCGTTACCTTGGGTATTTTCATGGCCGCGCTGGTGATCGGCGCGATCTTCTGGATGTATGGGCGCGACCTGCCCAGCCATGAATCGCTGGCGCAGTACAAACCGCCGACGATCAGCCGGATTTATTCGGGCAAGGGGCAGCTGATTGACGAGTTCGCGCAGGAACGACGCCTTTTTACTCCGTCGGAAGAGATACCTGATCTGGTGAAGCAGGCGTTTATCTCGGCCGAAGACAAGAATTTCTACACCCATCAGGGATATGACCCGCGCGGGATCATTGCCGCTGGTGTCGAGGCAGTGAAATCCAAGGGCGAAAACGTACGCGGTGCTTCGACGATTACGCAGCAGGTCATGAAGAACTTTCTGTTGTCTGGTGATCGACGCGCCGAGCGAAAGATCAAAGAGATCATCCTCGCCACCCGGCTTGAGGATACGCTGGATAAGGAACAGATTCTCGAACTCTACATGAACGAGATTTTTCTGGGTCAGAACTCCTATGGCGTAACAGCGGCTGCGCAGACTTATTTCAACAAAACACTGCAAGAGTTGGAACCGCACGAGGCCGCGACGCTGGCAGCGATGCCAAAAGCGCCGTCTGATTACCACCCTGTTCGGCAAAAGGATCGGTTGCTGGCGCGTCGGAACTATGTGCTGCGCGAGATGCAGCAGAACGGCTACATTGATCAGGCCACTTATGAACACGAAGTCGCACAACCGCTGCGCTCGGTTCAGAACGGTGATTTTGAAAGCTTCCGCACAGCCTTGCCGCCACGTGATTACTTCACTGACGAAATTCGCCGCCAACTGAGCGAGGATTTTGGTGAGGGTGAGTTCTTTACCGGCGGCTTCACCGTGCGCGCCTCGGTGGATGAGGAAATGCAGGTCGAAGCGGCCAAGGCGCTGCGCACTGCCTTACAGAAATACGACCGGTCGCGTGGCAGATGGCGCGGCACGGGTGAGGTAATCCCCGAAGAAAAACTGGCCGATGAGACCCAGTGGCGTGAGGCGCTTGCGATCATGGAAATCCCACGCGACGTGGTGCTGCCAACACAGTGGTACCCGGCAGTGGTTTTGAACGTGGCCGAACAGTCGCTGACCGTGGGCATTGAGGATGGACCAGCAGACGGTGTTATTCCACGGTCTGATATCTCGTGGATGCAGGGCGACTTCGCGGCAAACTTTAAACGCGGCGATGTTATTCTGGTAATGGCTGGCGAGGAAGGCCAGTGGTCCGCCCGACAGGTGCCCGAAGTGCAGGGCGGCTTTGTTGCGATGGATGTAAACTCGGGGCGTGTTCTGGCGATGCAGGGCGGGTTCTCGTATCAGGACTCGGTGTTCAACCGCGCCACGCAGGCACAGCGCCAGCCGGGGTCGAGCTTCAAACCCTTCGTGTATGCGGCAGCGCTGGACAGCGGCTATAGCCCGGCGACGATTGTTGTTGATGCTCCGATCGAGGTGAATACGCCGCAGGGTTTGTGGCGTCCCAAGAACTCTACGAACAAATTCTACGGTCCCACGCCGCTGCGGACGGGGATTGAGCAATCGCGAAACCTGATGACGATCCGTCTGGCGCAAGAGGTCACGATGCCTGTGGTCGCAGGATACGCGGAACGCTTTGGCGTTTATGACCGGATGGGTGCATTCCTGGCCAATTCGCTAGGTGCCGAGGAAACGACGCTTTACAAAATGGTCGCGGCCTACGCGATGTTTGCAAATGGCGGTGAGCGGGTTGAGCCCACGCTGGTCGACCGTATTCAGGACCGGTTCGGCAAGACCATCTACCGCCATGATGACCGCCAGTGCGTGGACTGTAATTCGGGCTGGCTGGAGCCAGACGAGTCGCCCACTATCGTGACTGATCGCTGGCAGGTCATGGATGCGATTACCGCGTATCAGTTGACGTCGATGATGAAAGGCGTTGTCGATCGCGGTACGGCGTCTTCAGTTGTCAACCTGCCTGTACCGACGGCGGGTAAGACAGGCACCACCAACGAATCCAAGGATGCGTGGTTCATCGGTTTCACCTCGAACATCGTGGCTGGCTGCTATATCGGCTATGACCGCCCGCGTCCGATGGGGCGGGGGGCTTATGGCGGCACGTTGTGCGGTCCGGTCTTCCAAAGCTTCATGGAGAAAGCGGTTGAGAAATATGGGGGTGGACCGTTCGAGGTACCACCGGGTGGTCAATTCATAAAAATCGACCGTTTCAGCGGCGCGCGGCTGCCGGAAGATGCCACCGGTGACTATGTGGTGGCAGAATATTTCCGCGACGGCGTCGATGGCTTTATCGACCGCGTCTATGACGGTGGGTTTGCGATGGGGTCTGACTTGCCGCTATTTGAAGAGGCAAGCTCGGGCCGTCAGGTCACCACGTCAACCGGCAGTACCGTCACCGTTGGACCCAATGCCAGCCAGGGTGATCTACAGGGCGGTGGCCTCTACTGACATCTGAAGTGTTTCGCGGCGCTGCTGTCTTGTGGTGCCCGTAACCTCTTGCTATCAGGCAGTCCTTATTGAGTGAGTTGGAACAAGACCATGCGCGCCGAAACCCAGAACATCGTGGCAGAGATTGAAAAGTCACTAGAGCTGCTGGCGCAGCGTATGGACTATGAAACCGCTCCACATCGACTTGAAGAGTTCAATGCGCGTGTCGAGGACCCCAATCTGTGGGATGACCCGGAAAACGCGCAGAAACTGATGCGTGACCGGCAGCTTCTGGTCGATGCAATTGAGACCTACGAATCCATCAAAACCGACCTGAACGATAATATCGAGCTGATCGAACTGGGCGAGATGGAAGAGGATGAAGAGGTCGTAACCGACGCCGAGCAGGCCATAAAGGGCCTGAAATCCAAAGCCGCCAAAAAAGAGCTTGAGGCGTTGCTGGACGGCGAGGCCGACGGTAATGATACCTTCCTCGAAATCAACTCGGGCGCGGGCGGGACCGAAAGTTGCGACTGGGCTTCGATGCTTGCGCGGATGTATGTGCGGTGGGCCGAAAAAAAGGGCTATACGGTCGAATTGCAGTCTGAGACCGCAGGCGAGGAGGCGGGGATTAAATCTGCCGCCTATAAAATATCCGGTCATAACGCCTATGGCTGGTTAAAGTCTGAAAGTGGCGTGCACCGTTTGGTCAGAATTTCACCCTTCGACTCGGCGGCCAAGCGACACACTTCTTTCTGCTCGGTCTGGGTTTATCCGGTGGTCGACGACAATATCGAGATTGAAGTTAACCCGTCTGATATCCGCATCGATACTTACCGGTCTTCGGGCGCAGGTGGTCAGCACGTGAACACCACGGATTCGGCGGTGCGGATCACACATATTCCTACAGGTATTGTCGTAACCTCGTCCGAGAAATCGCAACACCAGAACCGGGACATCGCGATGAAGGCCCTGAAATCGCGTTTGTACCAGCAAGAGCTGGACCGTCGGAACGCGGACATCAACGCAGCCCATGAAGCCAAAGGCGATGCAGGTTGGGGCAACCAGATCAGGTCTTACGTTTTGCAGCCTTATCAAATGGTCAAAGATCTGCGCACGAATTTTGAAACTTCGGACACCAAGGGTGTTCTGGATGGTGATCTGGACGGATTCATGGCAGCGACACTTGCGCTGAACGTGGCGGGCAAAAGCCGATCCGAGGCGCAGGGCGACTAAGCTACGCAAGGGGCTTACCCCTTGTCTTTCTTGTAGCGATTGCTGATTTAAACTCGGCCTATCTCATGTTATCCATGCGGTTCCGTGGACGCTTAAAAAGCTTCATTTAAACAAAGGGTTTAAATGAAGGTGTGCCCCCGCTAGGCTAACCTTGCACCAGGGATAGCCCAAAATGAATCTTAGCCAAACGACTGCACGTGATCTGTTGAACGCGATTAAATCCGGACGGATTTCGGCGCGTGAGTTGATGCAATTGACGCTGGATCGAATTGCTGCGGTGAACGGGTCGGCGAATGCGATTGTTGCCCTGCGTGACCCGGATGAGTTGATGGCTGAGGCACGCGCGCTGGATGAGGGGGGAATTCAAGGCCCGCTGCACGGATTGCCGATTGCGGTCAAGGATCTGATAAATGTCGCCGGGGTGGTGTCCTCTCAGGGCTCGCCGATTTTTCGGAACCATGTGCCAGAGAAAGACGACCTGATCGCCGCGCGTATGCGTGCTGCGGGGGCAATTCTGATTGGCAAAACCAATACGCCGGAATTCGGTTTGGGCTCTCATACGTTCAATCCGGTCTACGGGGCGACGCGCAATGCTTACGATCCGACGCGTTCATGCGGTGGCTCATCGGGGGGTGCTGCCGTGGCGCTTGCGACGGGAATGGTCGCATTGGCGGATGGGTCGGACATGATGGGCAGTCTGCGCAACCCCGCCGCGTGGAACAATGTGTACGGGTTCCGACCCAGTTGGGGGCGGGTGCCGTCCGAACCTTTGGGCGACGGATTCCTGCATCAGCTCTCGACGCTTGGCCCAATGGCGCGGAGCCCCGAGGATCTGGGCCTTTTGTTGGACGTGATTTCGGGGCCTGATCCGCGGCAACCTCATGGATGCTCCGACGCGGCTGTGTCTCCGGTGGAGGCAGTCAGTTTGCAAGGGCTGCGGATTGGGTGGCTGAAAGACTGGGGCGGGGCATTCCCGTTTGAGGATGGTATACTTGGTCTGTGCCGGGATGCTTTGACGGTACTCGAGCGACTCGGGGCCGACATAATCCCGGTTACGCCGCCTTTCGAGGCAGAGCGGATGTGGGAGAGTTGGGTTACACTCCGCGCGTGGAGCGTGGCAGCAAGCCTTGCCTCGCTATCGGGGCACCGAGATGCGCTGAAAGAGACCGCGCAATGGGAATTGGACCGCGGTATGAGTCTGACCGCGATGCAGGTTCATGACGCCAGTGTCGTGCGATCTGAGTGGTTTCGCCGAGCCGCTCAATTGTTCAGGGAATATGATGCGCTGATCCTGCCATCAGCTCAGGTCTGGCCATTCGAGATTGAAACGCCGTACCCGACAGCCATCGCCGGGACACAGATGGACACCTATCACAGGTGGATGCAGGTCGTGGTGCCTGTCAGTCTGATTGGCCTGCCGTGCCTGTCGGTTCCTGTCGGTTTCGGCGCGCGGGGGCTTCCGATGGGAATGCAGCTCTTTGGCTCGCGGGGATCGGATGCCCGTATACTGTCGATGGGCGCAGCCTATCATGCGGCGACTGGCTGGCCACAGAAAAGACCGGCCTGATTTTGGAATGGAGGGGAGGAGGATTAACATGGACAAACCATTTGGTGTACCGGACATGGGTCCGGTAAGCATCGAGATGCTGCGCGAGGCTCTGCGCCGCGCCTGGGCTGATTATCGTCGGGCACCGCTGTTTGGGTTGCTGTTCGCAGGCTTCTATGTGCTTGCGGGCTGGGCAATGGCATGGATCACGATACAGACCGGTACGTCCTATTGGTTGGTGCTGGCTGCCATCGGATTTCCGCTGCTCGGACCGTTTGTGGCGGTCGGGATGTATGAGGTCTCGCACCGGTTGGAACAGGGCGAGAAGCTGGATTTTGGCGCAATATTCGGCGTTGTGGTGCAGCAGGGGCGTCGTCAATTGCCTTCGATCTGTGCGATCATTGTTGTGATGTTTCTGTTCTGGTTCTTTCTGGGGCACATGATCTTTGCCCTGTTTATGGGCCTGTCAACCATGACCAACGTGTCGACCTCTGCCGAGGTTTATCTGACCCCGAACGGCCTGACGATGCTCGCCGTGGGCACTGCGGTTGGGGCCGTGTTTGCCACCGTGCTGTACATGATCACTGTACTTTCGATCCCGATGCTTCTGGACCGAGAGCTGGATTTCGTGTCGGCCATGATCGCCAGCTTCAGCTATGTCCGCGACCACCTGATCATCATGCTGTCATGGGGGGCGTTTATTGCGGTTTTGACCTTTGTGGCCATGATTCCGTGGTTTTTGGGCCTGTTGGTTGTGTTGCCGATACTGGGGCACGCAAGCTGGCATTTGTACCGGTTGATCACACAGGCATCCGAGGCAAGCACCGCGTGATGTCTATTTCGCCCCTTGCTGGAAGGTCCGCTCGGCCCGCTGGGCGGTTCGCGCTGCGGCCAGTACGGATGACGTGTCATTTCCTAGATGGCGTAAAAGAATACGTCGGGTCGTCGCAACATTAGCTGTGGTTTTCGACAGACAGATTGCCACCCCGCGCCAATGGTCAGAATTTTCATCTGACCCGCGCGTAACCAAGTAGATCCGACTGTTTTGCGCCGCACGGCTGGACATAAGGATATAGATTTGTCGCCCGGCACTGGCTGCGATGCCCTGCACTTCGCGCTCGTTCGGGGTGGCGCCGGGCATGCTGGCCTTGGGCTCAAACCCGCGCACCAGCGTGCATTGCGGTAACCGGCGAACGTAATATAGCCTGTGCCGCGAGGGTTGATGTTCATCCACCTCGGTCTCCGTCGCATAGTAAAACCCCGCCGGAAGCAGGCTCTCGGTCAGTGTTTTTGGGCCTGACCCTAAGAATTCGGTCAAGGCGGCTGCAGCAGGGTGCGGCGGTGATCTGTCGATTTCGTCCAGTGGTTGCAGCAATATGCGGGCGTCGACGTCAAAAAAGCGGCAAATTCGGTCAAGAACATCAGGCCGCGGAAAGCTTTCACCGCCAAGATATCTGTTGAATTGGGTTCGGTTGACGCCCAAGTGTCGGCAAAGTTCCGAAATGGAGCTGTATTGCTTGGCAAGCTGCCTGAGATTCGCGCCGAACATCCTACGTAGTTCGTCCGGGTTACGAAAATCTTTTGCCATAAGCGTCTCAGGTTCCAGCGACTTGACTAGCGTACATCGCGGCTTTGACCCGGAGGCCGAAACAACGCATAAGCACGCAAATATTACAAGGCCGGGCGCATCCCTACGCCACGACAGTCCCTGAGGCTAACGTTCAATCCTACAAACGCAATAGGCTTTATCCTATTTTGTGTGATCTTTTTAGCTCTATTCCACGAATAAACGCTGCATTTACAAAAAGTGGCAAATGTATGGCAAAAAACCATTAAAAAAACCCACCCTTAACGTGCAATTCGTAAGGGTGGGGTGCGGATCACTCTCCGCGAAGCAGTGCTGCGACGCCGGTGCGCGCCACTTCAACCAGACCCAGCGGGCGCATCAGGTCAGCAAACGCATCGATTTTGTCCGGTGCGCCGGTGATCTCAAAGATGAAGGAGCCCAACGTACTGTCGACCACGTTGGCGCGGAAAATATCAGCCAGCCGCAGCGCTTCGACCCGTTTGTCGCCCGCGCCGACAACCTTGATGATGGCAAGCTCGCGCTCAACCGCGTCCCCTTCAACGGTCAGGTCATGCACTTCATGGACGGGGACGATCCGGCCCAGCTGCGCCTTGATCTGTTCAATAACTTGCGGTGTGCCGACGGTCACGATGGTAATGCGGCTGAGATGCCCGGTATGGTCCACCTCTGCCACGGTCAGGCTTTCGATGTTGTAGCCACGGCCCGAAAACAGCCCGATCACGCGTGCCAGGACACCGGGTTCATTCTCGACCAAAAGCGCAATCGTGTGGCGTTCCTGCAGGTCGGAAAATGTTGGGCGTAGGTTATAGGCAGAATGGCGTGTGGCGCCTTTTTTGATATGTAGGGCAGACATTTATGTCCCTTTCATCATCCTTGTGGTGTCGGGCGCCAGGACGCCCGACAAAATTCGTCGCGTGCTTTAAACCAGAACCGAGCCTTTGCTGTCGATCACGCCCTGCGTTTCGGCCTCACCCAGCAGCATCTCGTTATGTGCCTTGCCGGACGGGATCATGGGGAAGCAATTTTCGTGCTTTTCAACCAGGCAGTCAAAGATCACCGGGCCGTCATAGTTGATCATTTCCATGATCGCATCATCAAGATCGGCAGGGTCCGAGCACAAGATACCCTTGGCCCCAAACGCTTCGGCGAGTTTGACAAAATCGGGCAGAGCCTCGGACCAGGAATGCGAATACCGCTCACCATGCAGCAGTTCCTGCCACTGGCGCACCATGCCCAGACGTTCGTTGTTCAGGATGAACTGCTTAACGGGCAGGCGGTATTGAACGGCTGTGCCCATCTCTTGCATGTTCATCAGCCACGATGCTTCGCCCGCCACGTTGATGACCAGCGCGTCAGGATGGGCCATTTGCACGCCAATGGAGGCCGGAAAGCCGTAACCCATCGTCCCCAATCCGCCAGATGTCATCCAGCGGTTAGGATCTTCGAAACCCAAATACTGTGCCGCCCACATCTGATGCTGACCAACCTCGGTCGCGATGTAGCGATCGTGGTTTTTGGTCAGTTCTTCAAGGCGTTGCAGCGCGTATTGTGGTTTGATCGACTTTTCGCTGTTGGTGTAGGCAAGGCAATTCACCTTGCGCCATTCGCTGATCTGCGCCTGCCACTTCTTGACAGCGGCGGCATTGGTCTTGCGCCCGCGCGCCTTCCAGACCTTCAGGATGTCTTCAAGCACATGAGCCACATCGCCAACAATCGGTATGTCCACGCGGATAACCTTGTTGATCGACGATGGATCAATGTCGATATGCGCCTTTTTTGACTTTGGCGAGAACGCATCAATCCGTCCGGTGATCCGGTCATCGAACCGCGCGCCAATGTTGATCATCAGGTCGCAGTCATGCATCGCAAGGTTGGCCTCGTAAAGACCATGCATGCCCAGCATGCCCAACCAGTTTTCGCCGGACGCCGGATATGCGCCAAGGCCCATAAGGGTCGAGGTGATCGGGAAGCCCGTCGCGTCAACAAGTTCGCGCAGCAATTGGCTGGCCGCAGGACCCGAGTTGATGACACCGCCACCGGTGTAAAAGACGGGCTTTTTCGCCGTCTCTATCGCAGCAACCAGCTCTGTGATCTCTTCAAGATCGCCTTTCAGAACCGGCTGGTAATGCGAGGTCGACGGTTTCGGCGGGCTGTATTTCCCGGACGCAAACTGAACGTCTTTGGGAATGTCGATCAATACCGGCCCCGGACGGCCCGAGGTGGCGACATGAAACGCCTCGTGCACCGTTTCGGCCAGCGTGTCCGTTTCCTTGACGAGCCAGTTGTGCTTGGTGCAAGGGCGGGTGATGCCCACCGTATCAGCCTCTTGGAATGCGTCCGAGCCGATCATGAAGGTCGGCACCTGACCGGTCAGAACCACAATCGGGATCGAGTCCATCAACGCATCCGTCAGGCCGGTCACCGCGTTGGTGGCACCGGGACCCGAGGTCACAAGCGCGACGCCCGGCTTGCCGGTCGAGCGGGCATATCCTTCGGCAGCGTGTACCGCGCCTTGCTCATGCCGCACCAGAATGTGACGAATGTCGTTTTGCAGAAAGATCTCATCATAGATCGGTAGGACGGCGCCACCAGGGTATCCGAATACCGTGTCCACGCCCTGATCCTTGAGGGCTTGAACCACCATCTTTGCGCCGGTCATCTCACGTGTCATCTGCTTTGCTCCGTTCGCGACATGTGTCTTGCGTTTCGCATAAAAAAAGCCCCCGAGATTTTTCGGAGGCGCATGGGTTCGATTATGGTTTACCGTTACCGGCCCATGCGCGTTGTTCCTACGATTACGACTAGCGTTTTCATCGCCAGAGGCTCCTTTTTAGCTTGGAGGGACATTATGGGCGGGCGCTGAAGTCGTCAACAGGCAATCGTACCAATTTTGTAACCTCAATTGCTGATTTTGCGACATTTTATTGCGCAGATTGCCGCAGGTAGGGAATTTTCGAGAATTTCATCCTGATTACCTAACGCTGTGGGGATTTTGGCAGGTCAAAAAGCGTCAGCGCGATGTCCGAAACAGACATGAGCCGCGCGTTTCTCTGTTTCACGCTTATCGCAGGCGGACAGTTCAGGGAGGCGAATGATGCTACACGACTTGGTTGATCTTGGACGGTATCCAATCGATCGGCAGGGGTCTCGGGCTTATGATCAGATGATCACCGATTTGAGGCGCGCGCTGGATCAGGATGGTTGCGCGGTCCTGCCCGGATTTGTGCACCAGGACGGGCTGGACCTTTTGGTGCGCGAGGCTGACAAGGTCGCCCCGAAAGCCCATCGGTCCTTTAACCGGACGAATGCCTATTTCACCAAAGATGATCCCAGCCTTGGCATTGGTCATCCGTTACGTCGATTTTATGATCGTTCAAACGCATTTGTGCCGGCTGATAATTTTCCTGCGTCCGGCCCTCTGCGCCGGATATATGAATACGCGTGGTTTATGCCGTTTATCCGGGACGCGCTGGATGAGCCCGAAGACCATTTCTTTCGCTACGATGACCCACTGGCGGACGTCATCGTAAACGTGGTCGAAGAAGGGCAGGGTTTTCCTTGGCATTTCGATACCAATAATTACACGGTCACCCTCGCCATTCAGAACGGAGACGCCGGTGGCGCATTTGAATACGTGCCCAATCTGAGAACGCCGGAGAATGAAAACTTCGCGGCTGTGGCCTCGATCCTGGATGGAGACAGGACGCAGGTGCGCGAACTGGAGTTACAGCCGGGTGATTTGCAGATTTTCAAAGGGCGCTACGCGCTGCACAGGGTCGCGCCGGTATCCGGTGAACGCAGCCGATACGTTGGCATTTTCTCTTTTGTCGAAGCCCAGGGGATGTGTGGTGGGGTTGAGCGCACACGGCAGCTTTACGGGCGCGTATTGCCTCATCATCATGACCGGGAAGGGATGAGAAACGACGAACTGTTGGACTAAACTGTGTCAGGTTGATGTGAGACAAACCAGAGGCTCGGATGCCTAAGGTTTTGCAGCTTTCGCCGTTTGTTTTGTGTGCGTCCACCCTTTGACCAGCCGTATCAACAGCGCGAGCCTCAAGTGGCTGACGAAGACGGAACGCTGGCTTTTTTGGTCAGCATATTCGGCCAAGGGCGTAAATCTCTGGCCATGAACGCTCCCGCCCGTTGTCGATGCGCCGGGGGCGCATGTCCGCCGGTTGGGCCGGGCAGCGCTGCGCGCTGCGGTGGCGTCTAAAAGCCCGGGCTGGTGCCCTGAAGTACGCCGTGCTCCATCGCGTAGCGGGTCAGCCCTGCGGTTGAAGAAATGCCGAGCTTGCGCTTGATGTTCTTGCGATGCGTCTCAACCGTTCGAACCGATATGTCGAGGACCAGCGCAACTTCCTTGTTGGATTTGCCCTGCGCCAGTTCGAGCAGAATTGTCTGTTCGCGCCCCGTCAGTGCATCACGCGTGCCGTCCAGTTTGGGTTGCAGCGAGCCGCTGGCACCAGTGCACAGGTACCGCTCACCTCGCATAACCGCGTCGATTGCCTGTTTGATCTCGTCCGTAGGGACGTCTTTCAGCACATAGCCCTTTGCGCCATGGCTGAGCGCGGTTGAGATATATTCCGGGCTGTCATGCATCGACAGGATCAGGATGCGCGTGTCCGGCAGGCGTTCGAGAATGATCTCGGTAGCACCCAGCCCGCCAAGGCCGGGCATGTTCAAATCCATCAGGATGACATCAGGGGCCAGATCCGCGGCCTGATCGACGGCCTCTTGCCCGGTTCCGAGCGTGCCGACGACTTCGATCTCGGGATAGCTTTCAAGGATCGACTGAATCCCTTCGGCCACCATCGGGTGGTCATCGACTATCAGAACTCGAATCGTCATGTGCCGGCCTTTCGGTTCAATGTGGCTTCTTCCTGCGGTGGCAACAGGTGGCTGAGGGGTAGGGTGACTTCGATCACGGTGCCGCCTTGCGGACCGCGTGATGACAGAATCCGCAGGGAGCCGTCAAGCTGTTCGATCCGCTCTTGCATGTTGCGCAATCCGATGCCCGAGCTTGCATGACCCGGCTCACGCGGAAGACCGCGGCCATTATCTGTAATGCGCATGGTAGCGCCTTTCTGGTGGCCACGCAGGTCAATAGTAACGCGGGTCGCATCTGCGTGACGCTCGATATTTGTCAGGGCTTCCTGCGCTATCCTGTACAGCGCGATCTTGGATTCTTGATCCAGCCGGTTGCGGAAAACCACGGTTGAGAATTCCGTTTCGATGCCGGTACGCTCACTGAAATCATCTGTCAGCGCCTGCAACGCAGGGCCGAGGCCCAGATCGTCCAAGACGCCAGGGCGCAGATCGCGGCTTATGCGGCGGACCTCGATGATGGCAGTGCCCAGATTTTCTATGCCTTTATAGAGAGGGTCGCGGGCGGCCTCGTCGTCCCCGCGTTCAAGCCGACGCCGGGCGTTGTCCAATGCATAGCGAACGCCAACCAACATCTGACTGATACCATCATGCAGTTCGCGCGCCACGCGACCGCGTTCTTCCTCTTGCGTGTCGAGCACCCGCTGCGTCAACTCTTTCAGCTTGGCATCCGCCAGTCGCCGCTCGCGAAAATTCAGGAACATACCTGAGGCAAAGACAATCAGGACTGCCGCCAGAGTGATCCCGCCAATATAGTAGAACGTCCGCTGCACGCGGGTCTCGACCTCGGCCCGGGCTGCGGCGATCGAGGCGACGACATCGTCTATGAAAACGCCAGTGCCGACCGCCCACTGCCAATTGGGAAAACTGGTCACGTAGGTGATCATCTGCGCCTCTTCCCCGGTTGAGGGTTTGGGCCAGAGATAGGTGTGATATCCAGCACCCTGCCTTGCGACCCGAATCAACTCGTCCACAATCGGCGTGCCTTCGCTATCGGTCAGGCCGCTCCAGTTCTTGTTGATGAACTCGGTCTGGCGTGGGCTGACAAGATTGTTACCATCGTAATCATAGACAAAGAAAAACCCGTCATCGCCGTAGATCATCGCCGACAGGATCTGCGTCACCTGATCCTTTGCCTCCTGATCATCGGGTTGAGCAGAACCGTAGACGAAATAGAATCCGTTGCGGGCTTGGGTCACGTAGTTACGTAATTCTGCCTTCTTGGCTTCGATAAGCTGTTCCTCAAGCTGAACAATTTCGCCTTCGGCGAGTTTGCGGGATTGGTCCGCTACAAGGATCGCAATTGCGGCCACCGCAACGATGAGCGGCAACGTGGCCAGCAGCGACAGCTTCTGCGCATAGTTTGGTCGAAAGACGTTCCGGAATCTCCCCATACCCCTGCGATATTCAAATTTTGCACAAAAAGCAAAGTCCAGCCGTCCGAGGTTACGTAGATAAGGGCAAAACCGAAATAATCCGGGGCAAATCCAATGGTTTGGCCCAAAGAAAGGCGGTTTCTACGTAGTAGTAGGTATTTTCTTCACTGGTCGCGGCGATATGATGCCCGACACTGAAAACGATCAACTGCCCCAACGGGCAGACCACGACTTTGGGAGGACTGACTAAATGGATCGTCGTTCATTTTTGAAAACCACCGCTCTGGGCAGCAGCGCGGCGGCAGCAACGGCGCTGGCCGCACCTGCCTATGCTCAGGGTAAGCGGACCCTGACAATGGTGACATCCTGGCCGCGCGGCTTTGCCGTTCTGGATGACGCCGCCACCTATATGGAGCAGATGGTCGGCGAGATGTCCGACGGTCAGTTGACCATTGAAAAGAAAGCACCGGGCGAACTGGTGGGCGCGCTGGAAGTATTCGACGCTGTTTCATCGGGTCAGGCGGATATGTATCACTCGGCCGACTACTACTTTATCGGTCAACACCCCGGATATGCCTATTTCACGGCCGTTCCTTTTGGCGGAACCGCGCAGGAACTGACCAACTGGTACTATCACGGCGGCGGTGAAGAGCTGCATGACGAGCTGGGCCAGATCTTTAACCTCAAAGGCCTGCTGGCAGGAAACTCGGGTTCGCAGTCCGGTGGCTGGTTCCGCAACGAGATCAACTCGGCCGCGGACTTCAACGGGTTGAAGTTCCGTATGCCCGGTCTGGGCGGTAAGGTTTTGGGTAAACTGGGCGCGTCCGTTCAGAACATTCCCGGTGGTGAACTGTATCAGGCGCTGTCTTCGGGTGCACTGGATGGTCTGGAATGGGTTGGCCCCATGGCCGATGAACGCGCCGGGTTCCAGGAAGTTGCCAAGGTCTACTACACCGCTGGCTTCCACGAACCGGGCTCGGGTCTGTCGTCGTCCGTTAACCTGGACGTCTGGAACGAGTTGACCCCTGCGCAACAGGCAATCATGCGCTATGCGTCGATGGCCACAACCCACTATCAGCTGGCAGAAACGCTGGCCAATAACGGTGCCGCGTTGGCGCGCCTGCAGTCGCAGGGCGTCAAGACGCTGCAGTTCTCGGATGATGTCTGGGATGCGTTCGGAAAAGCATCTGCCGAAGTCATGGACGAGAACATGGGTGACGAGCTGTTTGCCCGCATCCGGACATCGTTCGAGGAATCGCTGGCAACATCGGCGTCGTGGATCAACAAATCCGACGGCTACTATGTCCAACAGCGTGTCCGCGTTCTGGGTGGCTAAGTAACAGCCTGAAATCCTTGAGGCCTCACGCATGTGGGGCCTCTTTTCAATAGATATTCTCTGAATCTGCGGACCCCTGCTAAAGTAGAGGCCACGGACATTCAGATGAGTGAGGGACATCATGGACGATAGCAGCTCGGTTGGTTTGACCGACGCTCTTGCCGCAATCGGCGGCGGGATAGTCTGGGTTCTGCAAAATCTGGCGCAAGCCTTTTACAATATCGGCTACGCGGTGACCCATCCGGGCCTTTGGCTGGATTGGTCCGACAAAGAAGCTGTCATGCGCTTCGTCTACTATGGCGGGTCGGTTGAGTTCTTCTTTGCCGTTTTTGCAATTCTTCTGGTCATCACGATCATCGGTATAATTCGCAACCCCTTCATGTGGGGCTGTGTCAGGGTGCTTGAAGGATTCACAAACACCCTTGGCCGGTTCTTTGCATGGGCCGGTCTGCTGATGGTGCTGCAACAGATCATCATCGTGATCATGCAGCGCATTTTCACAAGGCCCGACATCGTGATCGCGTTTGGTATTCCAGTGCAATTTGACATCAGCTGGTATGCAGAAATGCTGAAGTTTTACAACGCGTTGGTGGTGTCCTTTTGTGTGGGCTACACGTTTGTCCAGGGCGGACATGTGCGCGTTGACCTGCTGTATGCGCCAGCGCGGTTCGGCACCAAGAAGGTGGTCGACATGCTGGGCTCTGTCTTCTTCATGATGCCACTGGCGGTTCTGGTCTGGATGTATGGCTGGTATTTCATGTGGCGGCATCTGATCGTGCCGAAACCATCGGCCAGCGACACACTGGATCGTCTTTTGATGAAGGCCAGGGCAATGCGATGGAATGTCGAGACCATCGGCTTCAGCCCCAACGGATTCACCGCGTATTTCCTGTTCAAGATCATGCTGGTGGCGTTTGCCGGGCTGGTGTTTCTGCAGGCAGTCGCATTCTTGTACCGGTCGTATCTTGAATATGTCGAAGGGCCGGAGAGTGATGGAAAATACCTTGACAAGGACAGCCTTGGCGAGGGCGAAGAAGCCTACGAAGGCGCTCATTAAGGACGGAGACCAAGACAATGCTATTCGGACTTGATGGCGTCGAAATAGGCCTCATTATCGTATTTTTCTGCCTTTTCGGAGGTATCCTTTCCGGGTTCCCGGTGGCTTTTGCCATCGGCGGGGCCGGTATCATCTCATTCGGGATCATCGCGGCGTTGGATAGCGCCGGGTTGTTGATACACCAGGCGATCGACACAGGCACGCAAGCCTATCGGGATTTGGTGAACTCGGGGGTAAAGCCAGAGACGATATCCATATTCCGGTTCCCGGAATTACCAAGGATAGGCGAGCCGGTCTTCCCCTCGGGTTGGGAAACCGCGTTGGATCGCAACGTGTCCTTTATCGTCAACCGCATCAACGAACGCGTCTTGGCGGGACAGGCGATCGAGACACTGCTGGCCGTCCTGATGTTCGTTCTGATGGGGATCACGCTGGAGCGGTCGAAGATCGCCAATGATCTGCTGACTACAATGGCGCGCGTCTTCGGTCCTTTGCCGGGCGGTCTGGCCGTTTCGATCGTTGTCGTTGGCGCGTTTCTGGCCGCTTCGACCGGGATCGTGGGCGCAACCGTTGTGACGATGGGCCTTCTGGCGCTGCCGACCATGTTGCGGAACAACTATGCGCCGGAACTGGCGACAGGTGTTATCGCAGCCTCGGGAACGCTTGGGCAGATCATCCCACCGTCAATCGTGATTGTTCTGTTGGGGACTTTGGCGGGCGATCTGTATTCAACCGCTCAGGAGACCCGCGCGGTTGAGGCTGGGTGTACGGACGCATTGACTTACCTGGGTGAGCCTGCGGTTGTTTCTGTAGGGACGCTGTTCCAGGCAGCGTTGCTTCCGGGTATCATGCTCGCGTTGCTATATGCGCTCTACGCCTTTGGCTACGCCTTGCTGAACCCCGAGAAAGCCCCGGCGGTTGAGCTTGGCGGTAGCGGTGGTGAGCCGATTACCCGCAGTGAAGGTCTGACCTGGCTTTTGGGTGCGCCTGTTGCGCTGATTGTTGGCGTCCTGTTGCTGGGCAATATGGGTGTCATTGGTAGCCAGAACATCACTGTCTCGGCGTTTTCGGATATTGGTGAGGGCGCTTCGCTGCGTACCAACGTATCGGAAGAATGTAAGGCCTCGATGATCGAACTTCACGGTCAGTCCGCCTGGGATCAGGCCGTGGCCGAGCAACAAGCGCTGGACGAAGCCGGTGGCGTCACGCAGGCACAACGTCTGTCCGAGGAAGAACTGGCCGCCGCACAGGATGCCAAGATTGCTGCGGCAGCTCCGATTGGCACTGGCGTTGCGGTCATCGTCGTGCTGCTGGGTCTGACGTTGCTGATGGGTCGCGGCATTGCCCCTTCACAATCGACGCAGCCGCTGATCGTGGGGGCCATTGGGCTTCTGCTGATGCTGCTGGTTGACCTTGTGGCGATCTCTCCGACAACGACGTCCGGGACCACTTTCCTGCTTTTGGCGGTGCCATTTGCGCTGGCAATCTATGGCTGCAAGTTCGCAGCCGAGCGCTGCGCCACCAATGATCTGATCCGGGTGGTGTTCCCGCCGCTGGTTCTGATCATCGCGGTGCTTGGCTCGATCCTGGGTGGTATCACCAACCCAACACCAGCCGCGGCGCTGGGTGCGGGTGGTGCGATCATGCTGGCGGCCTATCGCAAGCTACAGGATCAGGGTCTCACCGGTAAAGTGATCATCTGGTCAACTCTTGCCATCATCATCTGCATGCTGATGGGGATCAACTTTGACCTGCGGATCAATCAGGATGGTGTGTCAGTTGAAAGCTGGATCGCCTTCTTCATTGCCTACGCAGCGTACCTCTACGCGCTGTTCGGTCTGATTTTTGCGTGCTGGGTGCTGTATTCAGGCGGTGTTCTGACCCCAATCGTGCGTGAGACGGCCAAGGTGACCTCGATGGTTTTCACCATCCTGATCGGATCGCAACTTCTGAACCTGGTTGTGATCTCGTTCGGTGGTGAGCACTATATCCAGCAGTTCCTGCGCAGTTTCGACAATGAGTTCACTGTCTTCCTGATCGTGATGCTGGTGCTGTTCATCCTGGGTTTCGTGCTGGATTTCCTTGAGATCATTTACATCGTGATCCCAATCGTCGGCCCGGTGATTTATGGTGGCTCATTTGATCCGAAATGGGTGACGATCATGGTGGCCGTGAACTTGCAGACCTCGTTCCTAACACCACCGTTCGGGTTTGCTTTGTTCTATCTACGAGGCGTCGCGCCGAAAGAGGTGACAACCGGTCATATCTACCGCGGGATCATACCGTTCGTGATCATCCAAGTGGTTGGGATCGGCATCCTGTGGACCTTCCCGTCGATTGTCACGATCATTCCAGATCTGATCCCGAATTGATCCGTTCGGAATAAAAGAACACAGCCGGGGGCCTTCGGGTCTCCGGCTTTTTTTGTTGCTGCTATTTGGTTGGGTTCGGTCAGCAGGCTGAGACACCGGATTCGTCACGCCCGATAGTAGGGGCGACAACGCAAACTTTCTCCAACTTGGGTAAGGTGAACGGCTCACTCAGAGAATTGGAGCAAATCCCATCGGTTGCCAAATGGATCGCGCCAGACGGCCACTGTGCCATAGGGTTCATGGCGTGGCTCTTCCTCGAAATGGATGCCGTTGGCCATCATCGCCGCGTGATCGCGTTCAAAATTATCTGTTTGCAGGAAAAATCCGACGCGACCTCCGGTCTGGTTTCCGACGGCGGCGACCTGATCAGGACCTTGTGCACGCGCCAAAAGCAATGAGCCTGAATCGGTTCCCGGAGGCGTTACCAGCACCCAACGTTTGCCGCCGCCAAGGTCGATGTCCTTCGTTAACGTGAAGTTGAGCGTCTGGGTATAGAAGGCAATCGCGGCATCGTAGTCCGGCACCACAAGGGTGACGGCATGAAGCGTTTGTTGCATGTGTAATCAGCCTTTGGTGGGGTGACGATCAGGTAATTGAATACCCGCAACCTGTTCGGCAATGGGGGCAGTGGACAGGGGGTGATGGGCGGTTTCGTTCAGGTCGTCCGGGTTTTTGATACGGCGCCATTCACCTTGCATGTACGCCTCAAGACCGGCAAACCGCGCCTTGTAACCCATCTTGGGGCTGCCCGGAACCCAATAACCCAAATAGACGTAAGGCAGACCCGCCTCGCGCGCGATATCAATGTGATCCAGGATCATGTATGTCCCCAATGAGCTTTGCGGCTGCTCGGGGTCATAGAACGAATAAACCATGCTCAAACCGTCATCCAGAACATCCGTAAGGCTGACCGCGATCAGTTCTTTGGTATCGGGATCGGCATACTCGACGACGCGGCTGCGGATCGGGGTTTCTTCGATCATCGCAGCGAACTCGAAAACGTCCATATCGGCCATACCACCATCGGCGTGGCGCGTGTCGAGGTAGCGACGGAACAGCTCGTACTGTTCGTCTGTTGCCCAAGGGGAATTCGCGCGGCGTTGCAGGTGAGAATTTCGCTTGGCCGTGCGTTTTTGACTTTTGTTGGGGCGGAAGGCCGATACGTCGATTCTGGCCGACAAGCAGGCGGCGCAATCGGTGCATGATGGGCGATAGAGCACGTTTTGCGACCGGCGAAACCCTTGTTGCGACAGGGAATTGTTCAACTGATCAGCGCCTTCCCCCTGAAGGGCTGTGAACAATTTACGCTCCATTCTGCCCTCAAGGTAAGGGCAGGGTTGGGGTGCGGTTACATAGAATTGCGGCGCAATTGGCAGCGTGTGTCGCATGAAGGTCCCGTCTCTCCTGAAACGGGATGATAGCAACGGTTCCTTGAGCCGCCAAGTGATTCACTTGATTGAATTTATGCCCGCTGATTGATCATGACCGTTCCAAGGAACGAGTCCGTCAAACCCTGGCATCGTGCGTTTGTTAGCATCATGATGACCGAGATGATTTGCACCACGAAAAACGCCATGCTGACAAAGTATCCGGCGGTATGGGCCAAGGCTTTGCCCATATCCAGGCGCGATCCGAACGCATCGCGTAACTCGATGCCCATAAAGCGCATGCCCAACGTTGCAGATCCGTTTGCGATCGTAACCACGCGATAGACAAAGCTGAGGACAGCGTAGATCAGCGGTAGAAAGAAAAGCCCCGCGCCGAGCGTCAGGAAGACCGGCACGATGCACAGCAGTGAGATAAAAGCGATATCAAAAAGCCACGCTACAAAGCGTTTTGTCACAACCGACTGATAGAATTCGGGTTGGCTGTCTGGATTGGGTAGGTGGGTCATTCAGTTTTTCCGGGAGGTTGTTCTGTACTACCCTGTCCCGAAATCCGGGACAGGGCAAGTTTGGATCAGGCACGTTCGCCGTTGTCGCTTTCATCGCGGTTTTCGCGGGCGCGCTCGTCCATGAACTGGTCGAATTCAGCCTTGTCTTTGGCTTCGCGCAGGCGGCGTAGGAAAGCTTCAAAATCTTGCTGTTCCCGTTCTAACCGGGCGAGTGTATCCGACTTGTAGGCGTCAAAGGCGCTGTTGCCCGACGGTTTCATGGCGCTCATGTGACTTTGCCACGACTTGCGGCGGCTGCAGGATTTGCTGAACATGCGTTTGCTCCAGATCATATAGGCCAGAAGGGCAAGGCCAACGGGCCAAAAAAAGATGAAACCCAGCACCATGGCGGCGATCCAGGCGCCTTTGCCCTTGTCATCCATCCAGGCCTCGGCACGGTAAAGCCATCCCGGGTTTGCAGGGACGGCGTGGTCGGACAGTGCGGTCATTTCGTATCTCCGGGGTTGATGTAAATCGTATTCACATTCTAAAGATGGGATGTACAAGGCCAGTTGCAAGGGGTCTATGTGAAAAAGATTTACATTGGCAGATGAGGGGCGGTCTCTGGTTGACCTTCGCCGTGATCGGGCGCAGGTTTCGCACATGCAAATCAACGAAGATATGCCCACTCCTGCGCTTGATGATATACTTTCACTGGAAAAGCAGGTCTGGAAGGCGCTGGTCGATGGCAATGCGTCGGCTGATCGGGCACTGTTGAGTGCGGATTTTCTGGGAGTGTACCCCACCGGGTTTGCAAATCGGGATGATCACGTCAGTCAGTTCGCCGATGCGCCAACAATGGCCCGGTACGAATTGAGCCAGGCCAAGCTGCGGGTTTTGACCCCGGACATAGTGTTACTGAGCTACCGCGCCGACTACCAGCGCACAGGACTGGCAGCGCAAGAGGCGATGTTGATCTCTTCCCTGTGGGAGCGTCGCAATGACGTTTGGGTCAACAGCTTCAGTCAGGACACCCCGTTGGAGGTCCGATGACTGCGCCGCTGACCATTCACCGCGTACCACGCGCATTCGATGCCCCGCTTGGCGAGGAGGCCCTGCGCGCCGTGGTGGACGTTACGCCGGAACAGCGCGAATTGATCGCAGGAGCAGCGGGGAGTAGCCCGTATCTGAAAGGGTTGATTGAGCAAGAGCGTGATTGGTTGCCCGGTGCCTTGCTGCACCCCGACCAGGCATTGGCTGATTTGATGGACGCCGCGCGCCGTCTTCCGCCGGACCAGCTCAAACCCGGATTAAGACAGGCCAAACGGCGGCTGGCGCTGCTGACCGCGCTGGCCGATCTGGCGGGCGCATGGCCGCTGGAAAAGGTGACTGGGGCGTTGACGGAGTTTGGGTCGCTGGCTGCGGATGTGGCCGCAAAGGCCGAAATCGCAGCGCTCATCCGGCGTGGCAAACTGCCGGGGATGGGGCCGGACGACGTGGAAACAGCCGCCGGGATGATCATCCTTGCGATGGGCAAGATGGGCGCGTTTGAGTTGAACTACAGCTCGGACATCGACCTGATCGTGCTGTTTGACGAAACTCGGTTTGACCCGGATGATTTCTACGACGCGCGGCACGGTATGGTGCGTGCTACGCGTAATTTCTGCGCCACGCTCAGCGATAAGACCGCTGATGGGTATGTGTTCCGCACCGATTTGCGACTGCGCCCTGATCCAGCGGTAACACCGGTCTGCATGGCGGCTGAAGCGGCTGAACGCTATTACGAAAGCCTCGGTCGCACGTGGGAGCGCGCAGCCTACATCAAAGCACGCCCCTGCGCCGGCGACATCGCGGCTGGGCAGCGTTTCCTTGATACGCTGCGCCCGTTCGTCTGGCGCCGTCATCTGGACTTTGCGGCCATTCAGGACGCCCATGACATGCGCCTGCGCATTCGCGAGAACAAAGGAACCGGTGGCGCACTGACCATACCGGGCCACGACATGAAACTGGGGCAGGGCGGCATTCGGGAAATTGAATTTTTCACCCAAACTCGTCAGTTGATCGCCGGGGGGCGCGACCCCGATCTGCGGGTGCGTGGGACAGTGCCCGGCCTGTCAGCGCTTGCTGAAAAAGACTGGATCCCTCAGGATGTGGCGGAAAAACTGACTGATCACTACCGCGCGCATCGTCAGGTCGAACACCGCATTCAGATGGTCCATGATGCGCAGACTCACAAGGTCCCGCAGTCTGCAGACGGGATTGAGCGTGTGGCCTGTCTGATGGGGATTGACGGCGCAGAGCTGACTGCCGACCTGACCCGCCGACTGACCGAGGTGCACGAGTTGACCGAAGGTTTCTTTGCCCCCGGGTCTTCGACTCCAGCACCGGCCAGAGAGGCCGATTTCGACCAAGGTGTTCTGGCCCGCTGGACCACGTATCCAGCGCTCCGCTCGCAACGCGGGCGGCGGATATTCGAACGGTTGAAGCCCGAGCTTCTTTCGCGTCTTTCGAAAACGGCGAAACCGGATGAGGCGTTGCTGGCGCTGGACGGGTTCTTGTCAGGTTTGCCTGCTGGCGTACAACTGTTTTCCCTTTTCGAAGCAAATCCGCATTTGATCGATCTACTGGTTGATATCGTGGGCACCTCTCATACTCTGGCGGCGCATCTGTCGCGCAACGCATCCGTGTTTGACGCGGTGATCGGTGGCAGTTTCTTTGCCGCTTGGCCCGGGCAATCAGTCTTGCAAGCCGAGTTGGAACAGGCGCTCGAGCAAGAGCATGACTATGAAACGAAACTGGATTTCGCGCGCCGCTGGTGCAAGGAGTGGCATTTCCGTATCGGTGTTCACCACCTGCGCGGGTTGATCGATGGCGTTAAGGCCGGGCAATACTATGCCGAACTGGCCAGCGCCGTTATCGCAGCGATCCTGCCTTGCGTTACCGAACAATTCGCAAAGAAACATGGGCCTGCGCCGGGGCGCGGGGCATCCGTTTTGGGTATGGGATCGTTGGGGGCAGGGCGGATCAATTCGCAATCCGATCTGGACATGATCGTCATTTATGACCCGCTGGATCAGGAGATGTCTGACGGACCGCGCCCGCTTGCCACGCGCACATATTATGCCCGGTTCACGCAGGCACTTATCACAGCGCTATCAGCGCCGATGTCGCAGGGGCGGCTATATGAGGTCGACATGCGCCTGCGCCCCTCGGGCAATCAGGGGCCAGTGGCGACCAGCCTGTCCAGTTTCATCAGCTACCAGCAAAACAAAGCCTGGGTGTGGGAGCATCTGGCCCTGACCCGTGCCCGCGTGGTTGCCGGTGATTCAGGGTTGGCGCAGGATATTGAGGCATTCCGCACAGATTTTCTGTCTGAGCCCGTAGATCGCCACAAGGTTCTGCGCGAAGTGGCCGAGATGCGTGCACGTCTGGCGGCAGCCAAATCTCCGGCGGGCATCTGGGATGTCAAGAATGGTGCAGGGCGAATGATGGATATCGAGTTGGTGGCGGAAACCGGCGCCCTGATATCCGGTGTTGCGCAGCGTGATGTCTCCAGCGGGTTGGACGGTGCTGTCGCAGCCGGATTACTGGACGTCGCTCAGGCGCAAAATCTCAAGGCGTGCTATGATCTATGCTGGTCCGTGCAATGCGCTGCCCGGTTGTTGTCTGGCAAGGTTATTGAGGCTGACAAGATCGGCGAGGGCGGCACGGCCTTCCTGTGCCGGGCCACTGGCTTTGAGCAGGTCGAACAGTTGCAGGCAGCGCTGCAAGAGAGTTATACCGCCGCCGCCGATATCATCGGCCGCGTGATCGAGGAGGGGCAGGATGCCGCGCAATAACGATCCAAACGATCACAAGGGTCTGATCCGCGAAGCCTATCGTATCGAAGGGATCACGCTGCCCGAATGCCGCAGTATCTTTCTGGACTGGGCGCTTAGCCTGCCTGCTGATCGGGATCAAACGCAGGCTCTGAACGATCTTCACGCCGTCTATGCCGCGGAAGAGGCAGATCATCCTATGACGCAGGTTCTGGCCGAGGGATTGCAATCGGCCAAAGCACCGAAACGGCGCGGCGGGTGGCGGTCTCGGCCCCGCTAGGGCTTTTCCCCGGACGCGTTCGCCACTAAGAGGGCGTCATGACCCAAGCCACCGACCGCCCCCGTATCCGCCTGAAACCCAAAGCCAACGCGCGCGGCCTGCGACATGGTTTTCCGTGGGTCTATGTCAATGACATCGTGACCGACCGCCGGACACGCAAAATCCCTTCGGGCGCTTTGGCGGTACTCGAAGACGACAAACGCTCTCCGATCGCGTTGGTCGCCGTGAACCCAGACTCGAAAATCATGTGCCGAGTGCTGGACCGCGATCTGGATGCGCAACTGGATGCCGATTGGTTCGAAACTCGCCTGCGCCGCGCGCTCGAGATGCGCGAACGCCTGTTCGACGCGCCGTACTACCGCCTGATCCATGCCGAGGCGGATGGCTTTCCCGGCGTGATTATCGACCGCTTTGGTGAGGCTTGCGTAATTCAGCCTAACGCCGCCTGGGCCGAAGTGCATCTGGAAACTCTGACCGACGCGCTGGTTGCGGTGACGGGCGTGACGACCGTTCTGAAAAACGCCTCGGGTCGCACACGCGAGCTTGAGGGGCTGGATGACGTAAACCAGGTCTTGCGAGGAACGGCGCCTGACGCGCCGCTGTCCGTACCGATGAATGGCGCGACCTATATGGCTGACCTCACCGGAGGTCAGAAAACCGGCCTGTTTTACGACCAACGCCCCAACCATGCCTTCGCCGCCCGGCTGGTGGAACCGGGTGCAAAGGTGCTTGACGTGTTCAGCCACGTTGGTGGCTTTGGACTGGCGATGCTGGCCGGAGGGGCCGAACACGCCTTGTCCGTTGATGGTTCGGCTGCGGCGCTTGAACTGGCGGCGCAGGGCGCGCAGGCCTCGGGCTTTGCAGATCGTCTGCAGACTCGCCAAGGCGATGCCTTCGATGTTCTGACGCAACTGGGCGAGGAGGCCGCGCAATTCGACGTAGTCATCTGCGACCCACCCGCTTTTGCACCGTCAAAACAGGCGTTGGATGCAGGGTTGCGCGCCTATGAACGCATCGCGCGCCTTGCTGCGCCACTGGTGACGCCCGGTGGGTATCTTGGTCTCTGTTCATGCTCGCATGCGGCTGATCTGGGCCGGTTCCGCGATGCGTCCTCACGTGGGATTGGTCGGGCAGGGCGACAGGCTCAACTGATCCATACGGGTTTCGCTGGCCCCGACCATCCGCAACTGCCGCAACTGGCTGAAAGTGGATACCTCAAGGCCGTGTTCTACCGGTTATGAAGGCGGTACTTGATACCTGCGTCATCTATCCCACGGTGATGCGAGAGATGCTGCTGGGCGCCGCCGGGCAGGGCCATTTTACACCGGTGTGGTCTGCACGAATCCTCGAAGAATGGGCCCGCGCAGCCCGCAAACTGGGCCCGGAGGGTGAGGTTCAGGCCCGTGCCGAAATTGCCTTGACTCAAGCACAGTGGCCAGAGGCCGAACGCAACGCCAATTCGGGGCTTGAACAGCGGTTGTGGCTACCTGACAGCGCCGATATCCACGTTCTTGCAACGGCAGTGGGGGCATCGGCGGACGTTATCGTAACCGTCAATGCAAAGGATTTTCCAAGGAACATTCTGTCGGAAGAAGGTCTTGACCGCCGCGACCCTGACAGCTTGTTGCTCGGGTTCTGGCAAATTGACCCCGACGGAATGGGGGATGTTGCCGCGCGTGTGCTGTCAGAAGCCAATCGATTGTCCGGCGACCAATGGGCCATGCGGGCGTTGATGAAAAAGGCGCGTTTGCCGCGTTTGGGGAAGGCGTTGGCCACCTAAGGCCTATCCCGAGGCAAGCGAATTGCTGCGCCTGACTAGGCTTCAGTGCCCCAGCGCTGCTCAAGCGCCTCAAGCGCGGCGATGCGTTCGTCGGTTTTGGGGTGGCTCATCAGCCAAGCAGGAACGACACCGGCCCGCTGCTGGGTCAGGTCTTCCAATTTGTGAAACAGGGACTTCTGCGGCCCGATCCCGATCCCTGCCTTTGTCAGCAGGGCGGCGGCATATTCATCGGCCTCATACTCATCCCCGCGTGACAGACGCGACGCGAGAAGATGGGTCAGAACATTGGCAATCCACGCCCCGATGAAGGGAATGAAACGGTTCAAAAGCATCATCAACGCCGCCCGCATCGCGTTTTGGCCCGAGAAATCAATCATCCGCCGACGCGCGTGCCCTAAGGCCACATGCCCCAATTCATGCGCAATCACGCTTGCCATTTCCTCGGCCGAGACCTCTCCGCTGCGAAACTTGCGATAAAAGCCACGCGTGATGAAAATTCGACCATCAGGCGCAGCAAGGCCATTCACGGGGTCGATTTCGTAGATATAGACAGGAACACGCTCGATCTCCAACGCCGCTGCAAGCCGATCGGTCATACGTTTCAGTTCCGGATCTGCAAGTTCGGTTGATTTTGCATCCAGCTCGCGATGCGTGCGCCAGACGGAAACACGATACATCACAAGGGCATAGGCGATTGCCAGCAGGATTGGGGTAAAACGAAACATGCCCAAGATATGGGTGCGTCTGGAGACAAGGGCAATCAAAAAGTTGTTGGTTGTTCGTGGACACGTCATCCGCGGCCACGACCAGCATTTGCTGAGTGGCCCTAGCACTCAACAATCAGATGCTGTCGATTAACGTGTCAGCTCTCGCATGCCTTTTTCAAGCCCTGCAAGTGTCATTGGCACCATACGGTCCTCGAAAATGTCCTGAATCATGCCGATGGAGTGGGTGTAATTCCAGTGCTTTTCCGGCACCGGATTGATCCATAGGTTTGACGACCACTGCTCGCGTGCGCGCTGCAGCCAGACCTGACCCGATTCCTGGTTCCAATGCTCGTTCGCACCGCCGGGATAGGCGATTTCATAGGGGCTCATCGAGGCATCGCCAACAAAGATACACTTGTAATCCGAGCCATAGGTGCGCAGCACCTCATACGTCGGTGTTTGCTGATCCCAGCGACGGCGGTTGTCGCGCCAGACGCCTTCATACAGGCAGTTGTGGAAATAGTAGTATTCCAAATGCTTGAACTCGGTCCGGGCGGCCGAGAACAATTCCTCGACCACTTTGACATGCGGATCCATTGAACCGCCCACATCCAGGAACAACAGAACTTTGACTGCGTTGTGGCGTTCGGGGCGGGTTTTGACATCCAGATAGCCATGTTCGGCGGTGGCGCGGATCGTGCCATCAAGGTCAAGCTCTTCCGCCGCGCCTTCGCGCACCCAGCGGCGCAGGCGTTTCAGCGCGACCTTGATGTTGCGGGTGCCCAGCTCAACCGTGTCGTCCAGGTTCTTGAATTCCCGCTTGTCCCAGACTTTGACCGCACGCTTGTGGCGGCTTTCTTTCTGGCCGATGCGGACACCTTCGGGATTATACCCATATGCCCCGAACGGAGAGGTTCCGGCCGTCCCGATCCACTTGTTGCCGCCCTGATGACGGCCTTGCTGCTCGCTTAGCCGGTCGCGCAGCGTTTCCATCAGCTTGTCAAAACCACCAAGAGCTTCGATCTCGGCTTTCTCTTCATCAGAGAGGTGCTTTTCTGCCATCTTGGCCAGCCAGTCAGCAGGGATGTCGACCGCCTCCAGAACCTGTTCGAAGCTGATCGCATCCAACCCTTCAAAACTGGCGGCAAAGGCACGATCGAACTTGTCGATGTTGCGTTCGTCTTTCACCATCGAGACGCGCGCGAGGTAGTAGAACGCCTCAACATCATAGGTCGCCAGACCCTTTTTCATGCCCTCAAGAAAGGTCAAATATTCGCGCAATGAAACGGGAACGCCGGATTTCCTGAGGTTTTCGAAGAAGGGCAGAAACATCGGTCAGACCACAAACCGCACAAGGAGCAAAGACAAGACCAACCCTAGCAGAGCAAAGGCGATGCCATAGCCAGCGGCATATTGTGCGATGTCTGCACCGCTGCCCTTGCGTTTGCGTGCGGTTATCGCCCCAAGGATTGCCCCCAGTATCGCCATTCCCAGAACTACGACCATGCGCTATCCGCCCCTGCTGTTGGCGGGTCCTTCGGCAACGTTTTGCATCAACGACCGGACCACTGTTTCCGATCCGAACCCGTAGCGCGCCCACGCAAGACTGTCCAGCCTGACGGAACGTGCCTGAGCGGAACGCCCGGCCTGATTGAGCGCTTCGGATTTCAACAGCAGCAACGTCGCCAGTTGCGAGGCGTTCTCGGCCCGCGTCATGACACCGATGGCTTTGTCCAGTTCGGGCAGAGTCTCAGGCCCCTTGCCGCGTGCAAGGGCAAAAGCGGCAGTTTGGGTCGTGACATATGCCTGATGCACCTCGGTGCCGGGTGCGGCGCGCAGGTATTGCAAGGCAAGCTGATAGTTCTGCAAAGCCTTCTGCGGGTTGTCGAACTGGGCCATGCGTCCCATCACGTAATACGGATAGGCGCGACGGTGGTCGGTCCAGCCTTGTTCCCGTCCGATTTGCGCGGCCCTCTGCGCGGCCCTCATGCGCCGTTGTGCGCTCACTTGCAGGCGCAGTGATTTTTGAATCGCATTGATCCATTCTCGGGGCGTGTCGGAAACCGGCTGCGCGGGCAGGGTGTTTCCGCGTGGGTTCAGACGGCTCAGCACGCCCGGCAGGACGGCTTCAACCTGTTCGCGCGTCATGCCGCTGCGCAACTCGGGCGCATAGGCGGTGCGCAGGATCAGCATGTCAAACCCCGTCAGAACGGTGTGGATGTTATCATCGTTGAACACCGAATCCGGCAGGTGATAGAGATCGTTCAGCGGCCCTAGCGCCTGCGCAACCTCTTCATGCAAGCAATCGCGTTTTTCCTGCGGACTGACGTCATACGGGACAAAAATGCCCAGACGCTCGCGGCTGTTCAGGCGGCTCCAACTGCTTTTCTGTTTGCGGCGGTCGCGGCGATACTCTTCGAAACTCGAAGAATTGGGCACCACGAAACAGGCGGCCTGCGGCAGCATTTCGTGGATTTGATCCTGGCTCACGGCCTCGATCGTGATGTTGGCCGTGCCGTCCGAGATTTGGCGGATGTCGATCCCGGCCTCGCGCCGCAGCCGGTTCAGCAAAAGGGTGAGGTCCCGCTGCATCGAGGGCGTGGGCAAGCCGGTGAGACGTACGGTGATAGGCGTTTCAAACCGCGTGAAAACCGGCAATTGCGCGCCACCTTCCAGCGCAAAATGCAACGACACGAAGTCTGACGCGATATTCGCGTTTGACCGGACCGGAGGCGTTGGCGACGCGCGCGCGAACGTCTTTGCCGGTGGCAGCGTCTCTTCAATCGCCTTGACGCGGGTGGGAACTTCGACCGGTTCAACCGTTGCGCAGCCAGCCAGCACTGCTGCGGCAAGAAGAGCGGCCCAACGTATCATGAGCGCTGGTACCGGATGAACGGTGTTTGCTTGCCGATGCGGTCATACAGCTTGCGGGCGGTGTGGTTGAATTCCTGCGTCAGCCAATAAACCGACGGGGCAAGTTGACGGTCAGCTTCGTCATACACAGCCTGAATAAGCGCACGCCCGACACCGGTGCCGCGCGCCTGGGGGCGCGTGAAAAGGTCCTGCAGATAGCAGACGTCTTCGATTTTCCACGCGTGACGATGAAACAAGTAATGCGTCAGACCCAGCAACTGACCGTCGCGATCTGCAACAAAGCAGGAAAAATCATGTGGGTCGTCGCCGAGCAGTCGTGCGAATGTGGTGGCATACACCTCGTCCGAGACGGTGGTCTCGTAGAAGGCCAGATAATCGCGCCACATCTCGGACCACTCTGGTCGATCTTCGGGCCGCAGCGCGCGGATGGTCAAAGTGTCAGCCAATCACAGTGTCCCGTTCTGTCCCGATCCAACCTGGCCCGTTTCGACCGGACCGCCACCTGCAATGCTGACAGCCAGACCCGTCCAACGCAAGCAGCGATCTGAATATGGACTGTTGTTTAGCGTTTGCTGCGTGCCATAAAGGCAAGCCGTTCGAACAAGTGCACGTCCTGTTCATTCTTCAGCAACGCACCGTGCAGCTTGGGAAGGGCATTTACACCATCGCGTTTCAGGTCCTCTGCGCTCAGGTCTTCTGCCAGCAACAACTTCAACCAATCCAATACCTCAGAGGTAGACGGCTTTTTCTTCAGCCCCTGCGTGTCGCGAAGCTCATAGAACTGTGTCAGCGCGGTGGTCAAAAGCGCGTCTTTGATACCCGGATGGTGAACCTCGACGATCCGACGCATGGTCGCCTCGTCCGGGAAGCGGATGTAATGAAAGAAACAGCGGCGCAGAAAGGCGTCGGGCAGTTCTTTTTCGTTGTTCGACGTGATGATGACGATGGGTCGGTGCTTGGCGCGGATCGTCTCACCCGTCTCATAGACGTGGAACTCCATTTTATCGAGCTCCTGCAACAGGTCATTGGGAAACTCGATATCGGCCTTGTCGATCTCATCGATCAGAAGAACGACTTTTTCATCTGCCTCAAACGCCTGCCACAGTTTCCCCTTACGGATATAATTCGACACGTCGTGCACACGTTCTTCGCCAAGCTGGCTGTCGCGCAGCCGGCTGACCGCATCGTATTCGTACAAACCCTGCTGCGCGCGGGTTGTCGATTTGACGTTCCATTCGATCATCTTCAGGTTCAGTGCCCCGGCCACCTGCCTGGCCAGCTCGGTCTTGCCGGTTCCAGGCTCACCTTTCACAAGCAGGGGTCGCTCGAGCGTTACGGCAGCGTTTACCGCGATAGTCAGATCATCTGTGGCGACATATTCTGCTGTGCCTTGAAAACGTGCGGTCATGGGCCCCTCGTGTGGTTTGGCGCAAACTGTGCTGTTCGGGTTACAGAGGGGCGATGATTTTGACAAGCGGGCCGCGACGTCCCGTGATCGGAAATTCACAGCGAGTCCATCTTTTTCTGGCGATCACAGCATTCTGACGTGCCTTGACGGTCTTGTGCCGCCCAAATTTTGCCCGATATTTTCCATAGAAAAACAAGGTTTTGGTGTTCTGTGTCTCAATAACTAACAGGTCTGAGCTATAAAGTATCACGTTGACGTTTGTGTAGTGACATTCGCACGCGCGTCGGATACACGCTCCGAAGAAGGGGGTGCCAAATGTCAGGTGAAACATCAGCAACCGACGTCACTGGCTATACCGAGGGAGCAAAGATGAAGCAGGAAGTTTTTCTGCCGGAAGATTATCGCCCGGCCGAAGATGAACCTTTCATGAATGACCGCCAGCTTGAGTATTTCCGCCGCAAGCTGCTGGATTGGAAGAACGAACTTTTGGCTGGTAGCCGCGATACGATCGAAGGGCTACAGGACAACACACGCAACATTCCGGACGTTGCAGACCGGGCGAGCGAGGAAACAGACCGCGCGCTTGAACTGCGGACCAGAGACCGTCAGCGTAAACTGGTTGCCAAGATCGATTCGGCCCTGCGCCGCATCGAAGAAGGTGAGTACGGCTATTGCGAGATGACCGGCGATCCGATTTCGCTGAAACGTCTCGACGCGCGTCCGATCGCAACCATGACGCTTGAGGCGCAGGAACGGCACGAGCGCCGCGAGAAGGTGCACCGCGACGATTGATCGCTGCACAATTCTGGAAAACACGAACGCCAGGGCCTGTTGCTCTGGCGTTTTTGCGTTAAATCCACGCTATGAAACTTCAAGGCTTAAAGTTTAACGTCATTGGTGGTGGAATAGGGGGGCTGGCGTCGGCTTTGGCGCTGCGGCAACGCGGGGCGCAGGTCACGGTGCTGGAACAAGCCCCAGCCTTGAGCGAAGTCGGGGCGGGGTTGCAGATAAGCGCCAATGGTTTTGCGGTTCTGCGGGCGCTAGGTGTCGTGGAGGACGTGCCGGAGGACGCGCAAATTTCCCATGGGACGATCATACGGGATTATCGCGAGGGTCGCGTCATCAGCCGTATTCCTGCGCCCGACGCTGGACCGACCTACTACTATCACCGTGCGGACCTTCTTGATCTGCTGCATCGGGCGGCAACAGACGCTGGCGTAGAAATTCGCCTTGGTGCGCGTGTGGTGCAGGTTCACGAGCATCCGACCGAAGCCGAATTGGTTTTAGACACGGGCGAGTCTCTGCGCTGTGACTGCGCGATTGCGGCTGACGGGGGCCGCAGCGCCATACGCCCTATCCTGAACGGAGCGGAGACACCGCAGTTTACCAATCAAGTCGCATGGCGTGCTGTTATTCCTTGGGCGATCAGCGAACTGATGCCGTGCGCCTCGCTGACGATGGGGCCGGGACGTCATGTGGTGACTTATCCGCTGCGCGATCAACAGTTGATGAACGTGGTCGCGATCGAAGAACGTTCGGACTGGCAAGAGGAAAGCTGGCGTCTGCGGGGTGACCCCGACGAACTGCGCACGCGTTTTGCAGATTTCGGAGGGAACGTGCGAGATATCCTGTCGGATGTGACCGAGACACACCTCTGGGCTTTGTTCCTGCGTCCCGTGGCGGAAAACTGGCAGAACGGGCAGTTGGCCCTGCTTGGCGATGCCGCGCATCCAACGCTGCCCTTCATGGCGCAAGGGGCTTGTCTGGCCCTCGAGGACGCCTGGGTGCTGGCGCAATCCTTTGAAGAGCAATACGGAGTAGCACAGGCGCTGGCCGCGTATGAATCCCGCCGTCTTACAAGAACAAAAAAGGTGGTTGCCACCGCAGGGTCAAACGCGCGGAATTTTCACCTGCGCGGCCCAATGCGTCTTGCGGCACAAGTGGCGTTGAAGGCCATCGGCCCCCGGCTTTCCAAGAGATACGAGTGGATCTACGCCTACGACGCGACGGCCTGACGCCTTAAACGTCAAGATCGACCCAGACCGGAACGTGATCCGACGGTTTCTCGTGTCCGCGCACAGCGGCATCAATCTGGCAATCGCGCATTAGGTCTGCTGCTTGCGGTGTCAGCAAAAAGTGATCAATCCGGATGCCGTCATTCTTGTTCCAGGCACCTGCCTGATAATCCCAGAATGAATAGTGTCCAGGACCCTGAACGCGTGCCCGGAACGCTTCGGTAAACCCAAGGTTCAGGATTTTACGAAAAGCCGCGCGGCTTTCAGGGCGAAACAAGGCATCCTCGCGCCAGGCGTCTGGACGTGCGGCGTCTTCGGCTTGTGGGATGATATTGTAGTCTCCCGCCATAAGCGCCGGCTCTTCGCTGGCCAAAAGATCACCTGCGCGGTGATAAAGCCGCTCCATCCATGCCAGCTTGTAGTCGTATTTTGGACCCGGCGCCGGGTTACCATTGGGTAGGTACAACCCGCAAATGCGCAATGCGCTTTTGCCAATTACCGTGGCTTCGATCCAGCGCGCCTGCTCGTCCTCATCATCGCCGGGCAGCCCGCGCGTCACATCCTCAAGCGGCAGTTTCGACAGGATCGCAACGCCATTAAAGCTTTTCTGACCGTGGGTTTCGACGTTATATCCGCGTTCCTCGAACATCTCGCGCGGAAAGTTCTCATCAACCGATTTGATTTCCTGCAACAAAACGACATCGGGCTGCGACTCGTCCAGCCACCGCGGCAGAGCCTCGGCCCGCGCTTTGATGCCGTTAATGTTGAACGTGGCGATTTTCATGCGCGATCCTCCGAAGCCTTATGGCAACCTATCGCGCAGAACCGGCCCAACGGCAAGTCGAAGAGCGGGTTTGCGAGGCTCTGCCTCGCGCTCCGGGATATTTTTGGCCAAATGAAGTAACGAACCCTTAACTGTTTTGAGCAATAAAAGTTCTGCGGTACAGGCGGGGACGCCGATGACCGCGCCAGGTGAAGCTCTCCGGCGAAAGGGTCGGAGAGCGGACCCTTGCTTCATCTGGCTAGAAATATCCTGGGGGTGTGGGGGCAAAGCCCCCACTGACGATCACATAGAAAAAGACGTGCCGCAGCCGCAAGATGAGGTGGCGTTGGGATTTTCAATGACAAACCGCGCCCCAATCAGTTCCTGGGTAAAGTCGATCACCGCATTTTCCAGAAACGGAAGGGAAACAGAGTCGACAATGACCTTTTGCCCTTTGCCTTCCAATACAAGGTCGTCCTCCTTCGGTGTGTCCAGCGCGATTTCGTACTGAAAACCGGAACATCCGCCGCCTTCAACAGCGACCCGCAGGGCCTGACCCTGATCAGCGGCGCCAATTTCGGCCAACCGGTCAAAAGCGCGTTCTGTGACTGTTGGGGGCAGATTCATGCCGGACTCCAAAGGTTTATTTCTCGACCACGCTACAATATATGAAACCTTAGGACAGGCGACAAGGATAAGACCTTTGGAAAGAGCGGGATTTGCCTCGGACCCGGGCCGCGCGAAGGGGCGGCTTGTGCCCGAGGAAGAAAGCAGTTTCCGATCATGTTTCCAGCGTGACAGGGACCGGATCATTCATGCCAGCGCGTTTCGGAGGCTCAAACACAAGACGCAGGTTTTTGTTGAGCATGAAGGGGACAGTTATCGAACCCGTCTGACCCATTCCATCGAGGTCGCCCAGGTGGCCCGTACGATCGCCGGTGCTTTGGGTCTGAACCCCGAGCTGACTGAAGCTGTCGCTTTGGCACATGATCTTGGACACACGCCTTTCGGCCATACTGGAGAAGATGCGCTGCACGCGCTGATGGAGCCCTATGGCGGATTTGACCACAACGCTCAGGCCATTCGTATCGTTACCAAGCTGGAACGCCACTACGCCGAATTCGATGGCTGTAACCTGACGTGGGAGTGCTTGGAGGGAATTGCCAAGCATAACGGCCCTGTAGTCGGTAGCTTGCCTTGGGCTTTGGCCGAATGTAACAGTAGCTTCGATCTGGAACTGCACACGCATGCCAGCGCCGAGGCGCAGGTGGCGGCGCTGTCTGATGACATTGCTTACAACAACCACGATCTGCTGGATGGTTTACGCGCCAATCTGTTCACCGATGAAGAAATCCAGGAATTGCCCATCGTGGGTGATTGTTATGCCGAAGTAGACCGAAAATACCCCGGGCTTGACCCATACCGCCGCAGGCACGAGGCGTTGCGTCGTGTTTTTGGTGTCATGGTTTCAGACGTGATTGACACGTCGCGCAGCCTTATCGCCAAGTCAGGCGCGCAACGTGTCGAGGATATTCGGAATCTGGGCTATCCCGTGATTCAGTTCTCAGTCGGCCTGTGGTCGCAGCTTAAAGAAATCCGGACGTTTCTGTTTTCGCGCATGTATCGCGCCCCCAGTGTGATGAAAGTCAGGGCCGATGTCAGTAAAGTTGTTGAGGACCTCTTTCCGATCTACCTTGCTGATCCCAAACAAATGCCCACGCGGTGGCACGGTGATATCGAGGCTGCCCAAGATGAAACTGCGTTGGCCCGGATTGTGTCGGACTATATTGCAGGAATGACTGACCGCTTTGCCCTTCAGGACCACAAAAAGTTGACGGGCAGTTAGCTGTCCGAGAGCACCCAGACATGCCTGCATACGAACGAACGGCCCTGCTGTTGATGGCTATCCGGTCTGAAACTGACCGCTTCCATTGACCTTGCCGTGACGCGTGTTAAACCGCCCGACAAGCAAAAGGACATCCGAAATGAACCTGTTTTCCGAGATCCGCGGCCTTGTGCTGGACGCGCTGGCGCAGATGCAGTCCGAAGGTACACTGCCCGAGGGGCTGAACTTTGACAATGTGGCGGTCGAACCGCCGCGCGATGCGGCGCATGGCGATATGGCAACAAACGCAGCAATGGTGCTTGCGAAACCCGCCAAGATGAAACCGCGCGAGATTGCCGATGTGCTGGCGGGAAAGCTGGCGGCGGATGACCGGATCACCAATGCCGAGGTGGCCGGGCCGGGGTTCCTGAACCTGCGACTTGCACCGACGGTGTGGCAGGGCGTTCTGGCGGCTGTGTTGGAAAAAGGCACCGACTATGGGCGCTCGACCATGGGCCATGGGCAGAAGGTCAACGTGGAATATGTCTCGGCCAACCCAACCGGCCCGCTGCACGTGGGCCATACGCGGGGGGCTGTGTTTGGGGATGCTCTGGCCAGCCTGTTGGCGTATTCCGGCCATGACGTGACGCGTGAATACTACATCAATGATGGTGGCGCGCAGGTGGATGTGCTGGCGCGCTCAGCTTACGAGCGGTATCGCGAAGCCAATGGCCTGAGCCCCGAGATTGCCGAGGGGCTTTATCCAGGCGACTACCTGATCCCGATTGGTGAGGCGCTGAAAGAGAAATACGGCGACAGCCTGATCGACAAACCGGAAAGCGAGTGGCTGGAAGAGCTGCGCAACTTTGCCACCGACGCGATGATGGATCTGATCCGCGATGACCTGAAGGCGCTGGGCGTTGAGATGGATGTGTTCTTCTCAGAGAAATCGCTCTACGGCACCGGCAAGATCGAGGCCGCGCTGAAATCGCTGAGCGACAAAGGTCTGATCTACGAAGGCGTGCTAGAGCCGCCCAAGGGCAAAAAACCCGAAGATTGGGAACCGCGCGAGCAGACACTGTTCAAATCCACCGAACACGGCGACGACGTGGATCGCCCGGTCAAGAAGTCGGATGGCAGCTGGACTTATTTTGCGCCAGATATCGCCTATCACTATGACAAGGTCACCCGCGGTTTTGACGCGCTGATCGATGTGTTCGGCGCGGACCATGGTGGCTATGTCAAACGGATGAAGGCAGCCGTGTCGGCGTTGTCGGACGGCAAGGTGCCGCTGGATATCAAGCTGACCCAATTGGTAAAGCTGTGGAAGAATGGTGAGCCGTTCAAGATGTCCAAGCGGGCAGGGAACTTTGTCACCCTGCGCGACGTGGTGGATCACGTCGGCCCGGACGTGACCCGGTTCGTAATGTTGACCCGCAAGAACGACGCGTCACTTGACTTCGATTTTGACAAGGTGCTTGAGCAGAGCCGTGAAAATCCCGTGTTTTATGTTCAATATGCGCATGCCCGCGTCATGAGCGTGCTGCGCCGTGCTGCCGAAGCCGGTATCGCCGCCGATGACGCTACCCTTGCCAGCGCGGACCTGAGCAAGAATGACCACCCCTCTGAACTGACGGTTGCCAAGAAGCTGGCGGAATGGCCACGTCTGGTCGAAATCGCGGCGCGCACTAACGAGCCGCATCGCGTTGCCTTTTACCTCTACGAGCTTGCAGGAGATTTCCACGCGCTTTGGAACAAAGGGAACGACGAAACTCAACTGCGCTTCATTCAAGATGGCGATGTTGCCACAAGCCAGTCGAAAATCGCATTGGCCCGGGCTGTTTCTGTTGTGATTTCAGCAGGCTTGGGTATTCTTGGTGTCACTCCGGCGCAGGAGATGCGGTAACAAACTCCGCCCGACGCGCCGGTTCGAGGTAGGCAAGAAATGACCCGCGCGCCTTGTTTTCCGGCGCAAAACGGGCGGTGAGGCGGACATGGCACGTTACGATTACGCGGGGCAGGCGCGCCCCGACCATATGCATTATACGAATCAACCGTATCCGCAGGATGGGTATGAGTATCCCGAGGATTTGCCGGACTATGATGAGGCACCGCGTGTTGCGGGGCTGGGTCGTATCCTGAACGCTATGGGAGCGGCTGCATCGCTGGCACTGGTCGCAGGGATTGGTGTCTGGGGCTACAAGCTTGTCATGCGGGACGTCAGCGGCGTGCCGGTGGTGCGGGCCATCGAAGGACCGATGCGAATTCAGCCTGAAAACCCGGGCGGAACGCCTGCGGATCACCAAGGGCTTGCTGTGAATACTGTGGCTGCAGTCGGGACTGCAGCGCCTCCGGCGGATAGGCTGATCCTTGCGCCCCGCCCGGTTTCTTTGGCGGATGAGGATATTCCGGTTGAACCCTTAAGTGCCACTCCTGCCGTGCATGTCGTGCAGGAAGAGATTTCCGATCAGGAAGCCGCGCGGTTGCGTCAAGGCAACGTGGATGCTCTGGTCGCTGAACTGGCAGGCGAGGCGGCAAAAACCGACAACACGACCGAAGTTGGAGTGCAGCTTGCAGCACTGGTAACGCCCGAAGAAGAGCCCGCGATTGACCCCGCCGATTTGGCGGCGCTTCTACCCGATCCAGAACTGGCAGCCCTGCCGGGTGTTCGCCGCTCGCTGCGGCCCATTACCCGCCCGGCGCGTTCCAGACCGGCTGGGATTTCGACCAGCAAAAGCACTGAGGACGCGATCAACGCTGCCGTAAAGGCGGCGGTGGGTCTGGATGTGGACCCAAACACGTTGACCAAGGGCACAAGAATGGCCCAGCTGGGTGCGTATGAAAGCCCTGATGTTGCATCGGCAGAATGGGATCGTTTGAATGGTCGATTTGGTGAATATATGGTTGGTAAGCAACGGGTTATCCAGAAAACTTCACGTGGTGGACGGACGTTTTACCGCCTGCGCGTTGTCGGATTTGACGACCTGAGTGACTCGCGTCAGTTCTGTGCGGCGCTTGAGGCGCAGGGCGCTGATTGTATTCCGGTCGCCGCTCGGTGACGTTCGGCGCGGCAATCAGCGATGCGGAAGGTTTACGCCTGACGCCCGAAGAAAAAAGCCTGTTTCGCGAAATGAATCCCTTCGGGTTCATTCTGTTCGCCCGAAACATTGAGACCGCCGATCAGGTGCGTGCCCTCTGCGATGACTTCCGCAACGCTGTTGGCCGCAACTGCCCTATCACAATCGATCAGGAGGGTGGCCGCGTTCAACGCTTGCGCGCACCGTTGGCACGGGATTGGATGCCACCGCTTGATCACGTCCAGCGTGCCGGGGATCATGCCGAACGGGCCATGTATCTACGATATCGTCTGATCGCTCATGAACTTTTTGAGCTAGGCATCGACAGCAACTGCGCGCCGATGGTCGATCTGGCGCGCCAGGATACCCACGTTTTCCTGAAAAACCGATGCTATGGCTCTGATCCGAGAGTGGTTTCCAGAATCGGAAGTGCAGTTGCACAGGGGCATCTGGACGGGGGTGTTTTGCCAGTGCTCAAACATATGCCTGGGCATGGTTTTTCGACCTTGGACAGCCACCACGATCTGCCGCATGTGAGCCTAACGCAAGATGCGCTGGAACAGATGGATTTTGCGCCGTTCCGTGCCCTCAACACCTTGCCGATGGGGATGACCGCGCATTTGGTCTATGACGCTATCGACCCGCAACCAGCCACGATTTCACCCACCATGATCAGCTTGATCCGAAACAAGATCGGTTTTGACGGGTTGATCATGACGGACGATATCTCAATGAAAGCCCTCAGCGGTTCGCCCGAGGATATTGCGCGCAAGGCGCTGAGCGCCGGGTGCGACGTCGTATTGCATTGCAACGGATTGTTCGCCGCCCGCGAAAAGGTTCTGATTGCGGCCGGGGAAATGACTGCACAGGCACAGAAACGCGCGAAAAAGGCGCTGGCTATGCGTCAAAAGCCTGCGGAACTTGACATCCAAGCTGCCGAAGCGGAACTATCTGCCCTAATGGGCGGGCAGGTGTATGAACGATAACCTTTTTAGCGAAGACCCGGTCTCGGTCGCGGATCGCCTTGCGGCCGAAGCGCTGATCGTTGATGTCGACGGGTTCGAAGGCCCGTTGGACGTATTACTGACCCTGTCCCGTACACAAAAAGTCGACCTTCGGAAAATCTCGGTCTTAGCGCTGGCGCATCAATATCTTGCCTTTGTGGAAAAGGCACGTGCACTGCGCATCGAACTGGCTGCTGACTATCTGGTGATGGCGGCTTGGCTGGCCTTTCTGAAGTCTCGCCTGCTGTTGCCCCCTGATCCTGATGACGAGGGGCCATCTGGTGAAGAACTGGCCGCGCATCTGGCGTTTCAGCTTGAACGCCTTCAGGCCATGCGCGACGCTGCCGCACGTCTGATGGCACGGGACCAACTGGGGCGCGATTTCTTCAAACGCGGGCAGGGTGAGGATGTCACTCGCATCCGCACGGTGACATATTCGGCCACTTTGCTGGACCTCATGCAGGGATATGCGCGTATTCGAACACGTGACGAATTCCGCCCCTTTGTCATGGATCGCGATGCGGTGTTTACCATGGAGCAGGCGCTGGAACGGATGCGACCCCTGATCGGATTTGCTGGGACTTGGACGGATATGGAAACCTATCTGCCCCAAGGGTGGGATGCTGATCCAGTGCGTCGCAGGTCAGCCACCGCGGCGACGTTCGCGGCCTCGCTGGAACTGGTGAAAGAAGGACATATGGAGATCAAGCAGGCCGAAACCTTTGCCCCGATCCAACTGCGCAAGAGGACTGACAACCGTGATTGACGCCCCCGAAGACGAAGGCACCGGCACCCTGTTCGAAGCGCCCCCAATGGCAGAGCAGGAACGCATGGTCGAAGCCGTGTTGTTCGCCAGCGCCGAGCCGGTGACGATCACCGATCTTGAGGCCCGTATGCCGCATGGTAGCGACGCAGCGCAAGCCGTTGAAATACTTCAGAAACGCTATGAGGGTCGCGGTGTTCGGGTTACCCGTGTTGGCGAAGCCTGGGCCATTCGAACGGCCCCGGATTTGGGATTTCTGATGCAAAAGGAAACGGTCGAGACTCGCAAGTTGAGTCGTGCCGCGATCGAGACGCTGGCCATCGTGGCGTACCACCAACCCTGCACAAGGGCTGAAATCGAGGAGATACGCGGCGTTTCGGTTTCGCGCGGGACCATCGATCAATTGCTTGAGATGGAGTGGATCAGGCTGGGCCGCCGCCGTATGACGCCGGGTCGTCCGGTGACGTTTGTGGTCACGCCGCAGTTCCTTGACCATTTCGGGCTTGAAAACGCCCGCGACCTGCCTGGGCTCAAAGAACTGCGTGCAGCGGGGTTGCTGGAAAACCGCCCACCGCCCGGCACAATTCCCTTAGGCGAGGGGCAGGAAAACGAAGAAGACGAAGATCAGACGGAGCTGTTCGAGGAAGAGTGATCAGCGGGGCCTTTTGTTGCCACACTGATCGCTTATGTTAGGGCTCAGGAAATGGAGTTGAACTATGAACGCCAATCGGATCATTGACATGATCGTCCGTCAGGTCATGCGTCGCCTCATTAACAAAGGCGTCGACAAGGGCTTTGACGTGGCAAGCCGAATGGGTGGTGGGTCGGACCAAGGCACCGATGCACCCAAACGCGGCAACACCGCAGGGCCACGCCCGTCACAACAACTGGGTCAGGCACAGAAAGTAACGCGTCAGATGCGTCGATTCATGAAATTCTGATCAGTCAACTCTGAAGTGTTTGGAAAGCTTCAAGCCTTGACCCTGATAGTTTGACGCGATGCCCGAGCCGTAAAGCTGCGTGGGCATCTCGGCCATTTTTTCATAGACCAGCCGACCGACGACCTGACCGTGTTCCAGAACAAACGGTGCTTCGTGGCAGCGCACTTCCAGCACACCGCGTGATCCCGCACCACCTGCTGCGGCGTGGCCAAAGCCGGGGTCGAAGAACCCGGCATAATGCACCCGAAACTCACCAACCATGGCAAGATAAGGGGCCATCTCTGCGGCATACATGGGCGGGATGTGCACCGCCTCACGACTGACCAGTATATAGAATGCGCCGGGGTCCAGAATAATGCGACCTTCCGTTGTCCGCACCTCTTCCCAGTATTCCTGCGGGTTGTATTCGCCGATCCGGTCCAGATCGATCACGCCTGTATGTGGCTTGGCACGATAGCCGACAAGATCGGTGTCGGGCAGTTGCAGGTCGACTGAAAAGCCCAGCCCGTCCTGAATCACCGCTGGTCCATCGACCAGCGGCGACTCGTTGTGCAACGCGGTCAGTTCCGCGTCGCTCAGCACGGCCTGACCTTGTCGGAACCGAATCTGGTTCAGCCGCATCCCCGGACGGACCAGCACCGAGAAGGAACGGGGGCAGATCTCGGCGTACAAAGGACCAGCATAGCCCGCAGGCACGCGGTCGAACTCGGTACCTCCATCGGTGATGGTGCGGGTTAACAGGTCCAGCCGTCCTGTCGAGCTTTTGGCGTTAGCAACCGCGGTTACGCTTTTGGGCAGCGCGAGCGACTCCATCAAAGGCACCAGATAGACGCACCCTTTTTCAAGAACCGCCCCGTTCGAGATATCGATTCGGTGCATCTCAAACTCGGCCAGCCGATCCGCGACCGAGCGTCCTTCGCCTGCCAGAAACGATGCACGGACTCGGTAAGCGACTGTTCCCAAACGTAAATCAAGGCTTGCAGGTTGAACTTGTGCAGGGATCACCTCGGGGTTGGCGGTGATCTCACCACGCGCGATCATCGCTTCGATCTGCTGGTTCGGGCATACACCTGTCATTCCGATCCCCCCTGATGCCAGAGCGGGATCTGGCCTGTCTGCCATAAACGTCGGTGTGATTTGGTCGGGCTAGCAGGACTCGAACCTGCGACCTTCCGTCCCCCAGACGGACGCGCTACCAGGCTGCGCCATAGCCCGACGTTGAGGTGTTCATAAAGACTTTCCCGGCAGGGGCAAGAGGAAATCATCGCCTTTTTTTCTTATCCCGCCGTTCGGTTTTCCATACGCTCCAGAATGGCGCGCAAGTCCTTTGCCATAGGAGCAATCTGCTTCAAAAGCTGGTCATCGAAATCCATTCGGGTCCAAGCTTGCGTTGCAATACCGCGCTTCTGAGGTGCCTTATCCTGACCGTCCGGTCTGGTGGGCTCGGGTCTTGTTTCAGGTTCGGGCGATGCAGCTTTTGCCCGTGCTGCGGGTGCAACTGTTCCAATGGCGGGTTCACTCTCGCCCAAGTCCATTTTGACCTGTTCGCCCGTCTGTACGGGTTTCGAAGTGAACGGAACAACAACATTTTCGTCTGCCGCGGTGTCCGCCTCTGCCACGTCGTCCAAGCTTGGGGAAAGCGCGGCAACATAGGCCACACCCTTTTCGCGCAGGATACGTTGCACGCCTTTGATGGTGATCCCATCCTCATGCAGCAATTTCTTAATGCCACCCAGTAGGCGCATATCGTTGGGACGGTAATACCGACGACCTCCGGCGCGCTTTACCGGTTTGACCTGGCTGAAACGGCTTTCCCAGAATCGCAAAACATGAGCCTGAACGTCCAGCCAGACCGCAACTTCACTGATGGTGCGAAACGCGTCGGGGGACTTGCTCATGACCGTGCCGCCCCGATCTTACTTTCGATTCCCTGCGGCGACGCGATCCTTCATCAGGTGCGACGGTCGAAAGGTCAGAACACGGCGCGGCTGAATCGGAACCTCTTCGCCTGTTTTGGGGTTGCGGCCGATGCGGGCGGTCTTATCCCGAACGCTGAACGTGCCAAAAGACGAGATTTTCACCTGTTCACCGCGCACCAGCGCGTCGGACATATGATTCAAAACGCTTTCAACGAGTTGCGCGCTTTCGTTGCGTGACAGGCCGACCTCACGAAAGACAGCCTCGCTCAGATCCATTCGGGTCAGTGTTTTATCGCCCATACCTTTTCCCCTGTTGCTGACCGAGAATACGGCGAGGGGAAATTCGCTGTCAATATCAATGAATTGCGCGCCTGTGTGTAAGCTGATTTGCGCCGGTTACCAGCGCAGAACCACCGCGCCCCAGGCCAAACCACCGCCAATGGCCTCAGTCACGACAAGATCGCCTTGTTTGATCTGACCACGCTGTTTGCCCACGGACAGAGCAAGCGGGATAGACGCAGCCGACGTATTACCGTGGTCCTGCACCGTAACGACCACGTTATCCATCGACAGACCCATTTTCTTGGCAGTGCCCTGAATAATCCGGATATTGGCCTGATGGGGCACGATCCAGTCAACATCGGCACTGCTGAGGCCAGCCGAATCCAGAGCGGTTTCAGCTGTTTTTGCAAGTTTTTCAACGGCATGGCGGAAGACCTGATTGCCTTGCATACGCAAATGACCTGTCGACTGGGTGGACACGCCGCCATCGACATAAAGCAGATCTTTGTATCGCCCGTCCGAGTTAAGGTCGATCGCCAGAATGCCCCGATCCTGTGCGGTTCCTTCGCCCTCTTGCAGTTCCAACACCAAGGCGCCAGCACCGTCGCCGAATAGCACGCAGGTCGACCGGTCCGTCCAGTCCATGATTCGTGAAAAGGTTTCGGCCCCTATGACAAGCACGCGCTTGGCCTGTCCTGACAAGATCAGGGCGTTGGCATTGCTAAGCGCAAAGACAAATCCGGCGCATACCGCCTGAACATCAAAAGCGAACCCTTTGGTCATGCCCAACTGGGCCTGAACCATCGTGGCGGCAGAGGGAAAGGTCAGGTCGGCGGTCGAAGTGGCCAGAACAATCGCATCGATATCGTCGGCGGTCAGACCAGCATCGTCCAAAGCCGCCTGAGCCGCCTTGGACGCCAGATCCGACGTTTTTTCGTCATCAGCGGCAAAGTGGCGGCGTTCAATACCTGAGCGGGTTCTGATCCACTCATCCGTTGTATCAAGCGTCTTTTCAAACTCGGAATTCGGAACGATGCGCTCTGGCAAATAATGTCCGACACCTACGACAACTGAACGGCCTGCCATTTGGGGGTACTGCCTTTTTTGTTATTCGCCGGCCTTTGACGGCGTGTGGGCGGCATCTTGTGCAAGCTCGGCTGTTGATGCAACCCGTGCCGCCAATTTTTCGGCGAAACCAGACTGTGCCAGGGTATAGGCCAGTTTGACTGCTGCCGAGACTCCGGTGGCATCCGCGCCACCATGCGATTTTACCACTGTTCCATTGAGGCCAAGGAAGACCCCACCATTCACGCGGCGCGGATCAATGCGCTTTTTTAGACGATTGAGCGACGTGATGGCCAGCACCGAGGCCAGACGGGAGAGTGGAGAGTACTTGAAAGCCTGGCGCAAAAGCTCGCCGATCAGGCTTGCCGTACCTTCACCGGTCTTGATTGCCACGTTGCCGGTAAATCCATCGGTTACAACGACATCGGCCTTATCGCCGGGAATGTCGCTGCCCTCGACAAAGCCGACGAAGTCAAAATTTGCTTGCTCAGCAAACTCTGCGATCAAGGCGTGCGCCTCTTTCAGTTCAGCGCGGCCTTTGTGTTCTTCAGTACCCACATTCAGCAGACCGATCCGAGGGCGTTCAAGCGCCATCCCGTTTCGGGCGTAGGATGCACCCATCAGCGCATATTGCAGCAGATCTTTGGCGTCGGCGCGCACATCCGCGCCTACATCCAGCATAACGTTGAACCCCTGTGGGTTGCGGGACGGCCACAGAATCGCAATCGCCGGGCGGTTCACACCCGGCAATTTACGCAGACGTATCATCGACAGCGCCATTAACGCGCCCGTGTTGCCACAGGAAACGGCACCGTGCGCCTCATTCTGGCGGACGGACTCAAGCGCCGACCACATCGACGTCTGCTTGCTACTGCGGACAACCTGACTGGGCTTGTCCTCCATCGTGACCACATCGGGGCAATCACGAAAAACGACGCGACCCTCAAGGACGCGCCGTTTGGCGACAAGTTTGCGTAACGTCTGCTCAGGCCCGTGCAGGATGAACGCGATGTCGGGGTTCTTGTTCGCCGATTTGGCAATGCCCGCAACCACGGTTGCGGGCCCCGAATCTCCACCCATAGCGTCAACCGAGATGGTAATCCGTCCGGCGTGCGAGGGCTGTTCAGTCATGCCTTGCCTGCTGTTTTAAAGGCTTAGGCCGCGTCTTCGTCCAGATCGATTTCGTCGGCCTGTGCGACGACTTCGCGGTCATCGTAGTGGCCGCAGGCTGCACAAACATGGTGCGGGCGCTTCAGCTCGCCACAGTTCGGGCATTCGTTCGGGTTTGCAGCAACCAGAGCGTCGTGTGCGCGGCGATTGTTGCGACGCGACTTGGAAACTTTGTTCTGTTGGACGGCCATGGTCTCAACCTTTGTATAACTATGGGCCAACAGATTCGCTGAGGGCCGGGTTTCATTCTTCGTTTTTTTCGTGGTTTGACGCGCGTTTAGGGCACAAGCCCCACGTTGTCCAACCCAAATTCCGATGAGCGCGCGAAAATACTGCGATTCTCGTCATGTTCAAGCGATTTTTCTGAGGGCCTGCTATGACAGGAAAACCAGCCTGTGTCACTCGTCTTTTTTCAACGTGTCACGCAAACCAGCCAGACCTGCAAACGGTTTGACATCTTCGTCCGTCATCGCCTGCTTGCCGGGCTCGGTAAAGTCAGCCTGACCTAGTTCAGCACCGTCTTTGCGCGGATATTGGGGCAGGGCCAGGGACAATGCCTCGACCATGACAAGGGTGGGATCAATCTCAGCACCAAGCTGTTCGGTGTCGTCGCCTTCGGGAATTTCAAACTCAGCTTCCGTGGGATCGACCCAATCAGCCACAAAGATTCGGGCCACTGGGATGTCGATCCGGGTTGTCACCGGCTCAAGCGTGACGACGCATGGCTGAATCACCGTGGCACCCAGTTTGCCGTTCAGGGCCCAGTCCCGCTTGCCTTGTGCCCTCACATCACCTACGAAACTGAGCTTGCGTAGACCAAGCAGGCCAAGATCGTCTTTAATAGCCTCTAGTGCCTTGGCGTCAGGGCGCAAGTCAAACGGCGTTGGCGCGTTTTGGGGCAGGTCGGCCACCCGCAGAGATGTCTGGTTGCTCATTCGTGACCCTTTCCTGTGTTGAACCGAGGCTGCGGTTTCTGTAATCGGATAGGGTCCGTACGGGGCCAAGGCAAGAGGGTGTAAATGTTGAAGCTTGTAAACAGGTTGAAACCGGCGTCGAAAACGCTTGTCTTTGTGGCCTGTCTGGCGGCTGCCAGTGCGTGTACGCCCGTGTTCAAGAATCATGGATATATCCCGCCCCCCGAGGACCTGGCCGAGATCACGGTGGGCGTGGACACCCGCGACAGCGTGGCCGAAGCGGTAGGTGCCCCAAGCTCATCAGGTGTGGTTCGGGATTCGGGCTATTACTACGTGCGATCCCGCGTTCGTCACTACGGCCCGAAAAAGCCTGAGGTAGTCTCGCGCGAGTTGGTAGCGATCAGCTTTGATGACCGCGGAGTTGTCCGGAACATCGAACGGTTCGGGCTTGAAGATGGTATTGTGGTCCAATTGGACCGCCGCGTGACCGAATCCACAATTCAGGGCCAAGGCTTTATCCGTCAGCTGCTGGGTAACATCGGCAACTTCAACCCGGCTAACATTCCGGGCGCGTCGCAGGAGTAACAGCCACATCTCGCGATAGTCATACGACAGTCATGCAGTCTGTGGTAAGGACGCGGCAAGAGGAAACCGGTCAGCAACCGTGGAGGATGCGACCATGGCACACTTGCTTTTGAAAGGGCGGTACCGCGCCCGTCTTGCGCAGTCGCAAAACGATCTGGCGATGGCGCAGCGGCTTCGGACGCTGGCCTTCGGCACGGAACAGACCGATCAGGATCAGTTCGATCCGGTCTGCGCTCATATCCTTATTGAAGACATGCGGGAGGGCGGACAGATAGTCTGCTGCTTCCGCATGTTGACCATGGAAGATGGGTCCGAGATCGGCCAAAGCTATTCGGCGCAATTCTATGACCTGTCTGCTCTGGAAGGGTTCCAAGGCCGGATGGTCGAAATGGGGCGGTTCTGCATCCATCCTGACTGGACCGATCCGGATATCCTTCGCGTCGCTTGGGGGGCGATGACCACCTATGTCGATCAGAACGGGGTTGAGATGCTGTTTGGCTGTTCCTCTTTCGCAGGAACCGAGACCAAAGAGTATCTGGACGCCTTCGCCATGCTGAAACATCGCCATCTTGCGCCAAAACGCTGGTTGCCACGGGTGAAGGCACCGGATGTTTTTCGGTTTGCCGCGCGTCTGCGCCGCAGACCGGACGTAAAAAAGGCGATGATGCGGATGCCACCCTTGCTGCGAACCTACTTGATGATGGGCGGCTGGGTCAGCGATCACGCGGTGGTAGATCGCCACATGAATACGCTGCATGTCTTCACCGGGCTTGAGATTGGCGCAATTCCCCCGGCGCGGAAACGTCTGCTGCGGGCGGTGGCCGGGTAATCGCCGTTGACGCTATGGCCTTACCGGTTTAGCTGGCGGGCATGGCGAGAATTCCTTTGTTGCAGATGTCCGGCATTTCCCTGACTTTCGGGGGTGATCCGGTGTTTTCCGAACTTGATTTGGTGGTTCAGCCCGGTGATCGCGTCGCACTGGTTGGGCGGAACGGGTCGGGAAAATCCACCCTGATGAAAGTCATGGCCGGGTTGGTTGAGGCTGACCAAGGTGACATCGTGGTGCCGCCCGGAAAATCCGTTGGATACATGGAGCAGGATCCCGGCATGGAGGGGTTCGCAACGCTGGGTGATTATGCCTCCAGCGGATTAGAGCCGGGCGAATTGTATAAGGTTGAGCGAGCCGGGGAGGGGTTGAAGTTCGATCCCGAACGCGCGGTTGAAACCGCCTCGGGTGGGGAGCGTCGGCGGGCGGCGCTGGCCAAACTGATGGCCGAAGCGCCCGATTTAATGTTGTTGGACGAACCGACCAACCACCTGGACATCGAAGCCATCACATGGCTGGAACGCGAGTTGGGATCGACGCGGGCGGCTTTTGTGTTGATCTCGCATGACCGGGCATTCCTGCGGGCTCTGACCCGCGCGACCTTGTGGATTGACCGTGGAATGGTGCGGCGGCAGGAACAGGGATTCGAGGCGTTCGAAGCATGGCGTGACAAGGTCTGGGAAGAAGAGGACCAGCAGCGCCACAAGCTGAATCGCCTGATCAAGTCCGAGGCCAAATGGGCCGTCGAGGGCATCAGCGCGCGGCGAAAACGCAACCAGGGTCGGGTGCGCGCCTTGCAAGCCCTTCGCGACGAAAAGGCGGCTCAGATCAAGCGTCAGGGCGCGGCTGCTATGGCGCTGGAGGCGGGACCGAAGTCCGGTAGAAAAGTGATCGAAGCCAAGGGCGTGTCGAAGTCCTTTGGTGAAACGCAGATTGTACGGAACCTGGACCTGCTGGTGCAACGCAGCGACCGGGTGGCCTTTGTCGGGCCGAACGGCGTGGGCAAGACGACGCTCTTGAAAATACTGTTGGGTCAGGAACAGCCGGATGAGGGCTCCTTAACCTTGGGCACCAATCTGGAGATCGCCGTGTTTGACCAAACTCGCGCGCAACTGGACCCGGAAATGACCCTTTGGGACAGTCTGACCGGTGACCCGGAGATGCGGGTATCTGGCAAGGCTGATCAGGTCATGGTCGGAGGTCAACCAAAGCACGTGGTCGGTTACCTCAAGGAGTTTCTGTTCGACGAAGCGCAGGCAAGGGCGGCTGTTAAGTCTTTGTCAGGTGGTGAGAAAGCGCGTTTGCTTCTGGCGAAGCTGATGGCGAAACCTTCGAACCTGCTGGTGCTGGACGAACCAACCAACGATCTGGATGTTGAAACACTGGATCTGCTGCAAGAACTGCTGGACGATTATGACGGCACTGTTCTGCTGGTCAGTCACGACCGGGATTTTCTGGATCGGGTCGCCACAACGACTATAGCTATGGAAGGCAATGGCCGTGCAACTGTTTACGCGGGCGGCTGGTCAGACTACATCATGCAACGGGGTGATGTTGTCGAGAAAAAGTCCGAAAAAACAAAGTCTTCAACCCCGAAGGTGAAGTTGGAAAGCCAGCCGAAATCAGGCTTGTCATTCTCGGAAAAACACCGGCTTGAAAAACTGCCCGCCGAGATTGCCCGGCTTGAAGCCGAGATCGGCAAGCTGGAAGAGCTCATGTCTGATCCCGAGCTCTTTACCCGCGAGCCGGTCAAATTCCAAAAAGCCACCGAAGCTTTGGTCGAACGGCAAGAGAAACTGGCCGCGGCTGAGGATGAGTGGCTAACGCTCGAAGAAAAGGCCGAGGGCGCCTAGGGGCGCCGAAGCGGCCGGGCGGGATTACCCACAACCGTTTCTCCGGCGGCAACGTCCTTGGTCACGACGCTACCTGCGCCTATCGTGGCATTATCGCCAATAGTAATGCCGGGCATCAGAATAGCCCCACCGCCAACCCAGACGTGTCGACCAATCGTGACGGGCAGCCCGATCTCCAGCCCTTGCGCGCGCTCGTCCGGGTCTTTGGCATGTTGGGCACAATAGATTTGAACATGCGGGCCGAACATCGAGTCATCTCCGACCCGCACGGGTGCAGTATCCAGAATCACGCAGCCCGCATTGAAGAACACCCGCGCGCCAAGGTGTATGTTGATCCCGTACGCGCAGTGAAACGGAGCTTCGAAAAAGCAATCTGACCCAATGGTTGCGAACAGCGCCAGTAACTCCGGGGCCATCGCTCCCCGCGCATCCGGGGGACAGGTGTTGTGGGCGTGTACTGCGCGTCGGGCATGGGCGCGCAAGTCGTCAAGCTCGGGGTCCAGACAGCAATACCATTGCCCGGCCTGCATCTTTTCTCTTTCGGTCATGGGGCAGACCTATCGCATGCGCAGTGCGCCGTCGATACGGATAACTTCACCGTTCAGATACCCCATCTCGACGATGAAACCGGCCAGCTTGCCGTACTCACGCGGATCACCCAGTCGCGCAGGGTTGGGAACGTCAGCGGCCAGCTGTTGCTGTACCTCTTCGGGCAGCCCGGCCAGCATGGGGGTCATGAATATGCCCGGTGCGATGGCCATAACCCGGATGCCGGTCGAGGCCAGATCGCGCGCCATGGGCAGCGTCATTCCTACGACACCGCCTTTCGAGGCCGCATAAGCCGCCTGACCCTTTTGCCCATCAAAAGCCGCGATCGAAGCGGTATTGATGATCACGCCACGCGCGCCGTCCGGTTCGGGTTCGTTCTTTGCCATTTCGGCCGCAGCCAGACGCGAGACGTTGAAGGTTCCGACCAGGTTGATGTCTATGGTGCGTTGGAAGGCGTCTAAAGGGTGGGGGCCGTCCTTACCAACGGTCTTGATCCCAAACGCGACCCCCGCGCAGTTCACAGTGGCCGTGATGCGTCCCATATTGTCCATCGCCTGCGCAATGGCCGTAGCAACCGATCCTTCGTCAGTTACGTCCGTTTGCACGAAAGTGCCGCCAATTTCGGATGCAACCCTTTCGCCCCGCTCGGAATCGCGATCAAGAATCGTAACTTTTGCGCCCTGTTCGGCAAAATACCGGGCGGTCGCTTCGCCAAGCCCCGAAGCGCCGCCAGTGATGACCGCGGATGTGGAAGACAATTGCATGGCGGATCCTTTCCTTCGGGATATGAACGTATGTTCATTTACTGCAAGGGTTTCGGTTCTGTCCACGGTTTTGATGCCTCAGAGACAGTTTTCAAAGCGTTTCTCAAGGCAAACTCAGACAATCTTTAACCACGCTTAATACCCGGGTCTCACATCGATATCGAATGCAATGAGGCGTGGCACGAACGCCCAGCAAGGAGTTAAGCGATATGTTCAAGAGTTCAAAGGTCAGAGTTCCCGCGCTGATAGCGGCACCTTTTCTGACCGTGATAGCAGCAGGCACCGTCGCAGCGGCACCAGAGGTCTGCAATTGGAAAACTGCGCGAGATGCTGCAAACCGAGGTGATTACCGGGCGTTATGCGAGTGTCAGCAGGTTACGCCCAGCTTCTTGGAGCGTCTGCAAACGCGGTCAGATTTTGCAACAACACTGCAAAACACGTCTGCGCAATGCCCCGGGTTATCCGCCTTGTTAACGGACTTGCCAACCGCATCAATCACTGCGTCAGGTAATTTGGGCGAGTCCCGCGGAGGTGAAGAGTTTGCATCGTCGGGCGTGGACAACGGAGGTGACTCTGACGGAGGAACCGGCCCCGGTAATGGTGGCGGCAGCGGTCCGGGTAATGGCGGAGGAAGCGACCCGGGCGATGGTGGCGGAAGCGACTCCGGTGACGGCGGTGGATCCGGCAACGGCGGCAATAACGGCGGCGGTGGTGGCAACCACGGCAATGGCAACGGCGGTAACAACGGCGGCGGTGGTGGCAACCACGGTAACGGCAACGGCGGCAACAATGGCGGCGGTCACGGTGGCAACCACGGCAACGGTGGCAATAACGGCGGCGGTCACGGTGGCAACCACGGCAACGGAAACGGCGGCAACAACGGCGCTTTGGCAACCACGGCAACGGCAATGGTGGAAACAACGGCGGCGGAAAAGGCGGTAAGCGATAATCGCGCCGTTACTTTCGTCCAACAGAAACGGCCACCCAATCAGGTGGCCGTTTTATGCTTCCTTCAGGTTTAGATCAGCCCAACTGAACCAGAGCGTGCCGCTTTTTCCCGGCGCTCAGTTTGATTGGGGAGGACAGCGCAGCTGCATCAATCATCAGCCCTGCATCGGTCAGCGGTGCGTCATCCAGCTTGGCGCCGTTCTCGGCGATCAGACGCTTGGCCTCTTTGCCCGATTTTGCCAGCCCTGATTTCACGATGACCTGCACGATGGACATCCCGTCGCCCAGCTCATCCGAGCTTAGCGTCAAGGTGGGAAGGTCTCCACCAACACCGCCTTTTTCAAACACCTCGCGTGCGGTGGCTTCGGCGGTCTCAGCGGCCCGGGCTCCGTGGGCCAGTGTCGTCACTTCATTGGCAAGGCGGATCTTGGCCTCGTTGATCTCGGACCCTTGCAGCGCACCCAGACGGTCACACTCATCCACGGGCAGTTCGGTATAAAGCTTCAGGAAGCGACCCACATCCGCATCGGTGGTATTGCGCCAGAACTGCCAGAACTCGTAGGGAGAGCGCATGTCGGCGTTCAGCCAAACCGCGCCATCCTGAGATTTGCCCATCTTCTTGCCGTCGCTGGTGGTCAGCAGGGGCGAAGTCAGGCCGTAGATTTCGTGATCCAGAACGCGACGGGTCAGGTCGATCCCGTTGACGATGTTACCCCACTGGTCACTGCCACCCATCTGCAGAACGCAGCCATACCGGCGGTTCAACTCGAGGAAGTCATAGGCCTGAAGGATCATGTAGTTGAATTCAAGGAAGCTCAGCGATTGTTCGCGATCCAGCCGCGATTTCACGGACTCGAACGAAAGCATCCGGTTGACCGAGAAATGCCGCCCGATATCGCGCAGGAAATCAAGGTAGTTCAGACCGTCCAGCCACTCGGCATTGTTCAGCATAAGCGCTTTGTTTTCGGCGTCAGTGTCATAGTCGATATAGGCCGCGAACACCTTCTTGATGCCCGCGATGTTTTCGTCGATCTGTTCCGGGCCCAACAGGGGGCGTTCATCCGCACGAAAAGACGGGTCGCCCACCTTGGTGGTACCGCCCCCCATCAGGGTGATCGGCTGGTGGCCGGTTTTCTGGAACCAGCGCAGCATCATGATCTGAATCAGGCTGCCCACATGCAACGACTTGGCCGTTGCATCAAAGCCGATATAGGCCGGTTTGCACCCACTGATCAGCGCTTCGTCAAGGCCCTGATAATCGGTGCAGTCGGCGAGAAAGCCGCGCTCGATCATCGTCGCGATGAAATCCGATTTGGGGTGGTAGGTCATATCGTGCCCTTTGGGTTTATGTTGCGGGGCACTGTATAGGCGGCGTGTCAGGCAAGGAAAAGGCACCTTTTCCACGAAAACGTGGGCTGGTGACTGCGATCGTTACCCGTTCCACGATTTCGTTCCGAGTTTTTTGTGGTTTCAGGCGCGCATGTAATTCCAAATTACTCGGTTTGCGTTCGATGTGACTTGCCTTTCCGATCATCCGACGTGCAGGTTGTGCGTCACATAACAAGAAAAACGAGGTGAGTGTGAACCGGGCCATCAGGAAACACGGGCCGATCAGGGCCTTGGGGGCGATGTCTGGTACATCGCTGGATGGCGTGGATGCCGCGGTTGTTGAAACTGACGGGCACCAGATTTTCGGGTTCGGCCCAAGCGGGTATCGCGCATACTCAAAAACGGAACGAGCTGATCTGCACGCCGCACTGGGCCATTGGCACGGGCCGATGGTGGATAAGGCGGCTGAGTTGGTGACGATTGCTCATGCCGAGGCGCTCTCGGAATTCGATGAGGTTGACCTGATCGGATTTCATGGACAGACCCTTGCGCACGAGCCGCGCGGGCGGGGCACGTTGCAGGTTGGTGATGGCAAAGGGCTGGCGCAGGCGCTGGGCGTGCCGGTTGTATGGGATTTCCGAAGTGATGATATCGCGATGGGTGGTGAGGGTGCGCCTCTGGCGCCGTTCTTTCACTTCGCCTGCGCCAAATGGATCGGCGCGACTCAGCCGCTGTGTTTCCTGAATCTGGGCGGCGTGGGTAACCTTACGTATGTGGACCCCAGCTTTGACGCGCCAGAGAGGCCCGGAGCCTTGTTGGCATTTGACACCGGTCCAGCCAACGCGCCGGTGGATGACCTCATGCAAGCGCGTTTCGGCCTGCAGATGGATCGCGATGGAGCAATGGCCAAAGGCGGCACGGTTGAGACCGGCGCGCTCGAACTTTTTCTGGCTGAGGCGTATTTTAACCGAATGCCGCCCAAATCTCTGGACCGAAACGACTTTGTCGAGATGATCAAGCTGGTGAAGGAACTGGACGATGCCGATGCCGTAGCTACGTTGACCGCCATGTGTGCGGCAGGCGTGGCGCAGGGTATGGAGCATTGCCCGAAACCGCCTGCGCGCGTGTTGGTGACCGGGGGTGGTCGGCACAACCCGGTGCTGATGGAAATGCTGCGTGTCTCACTTGACTGTCCGGTCGAACCGGTCGAAGCGGTGGGTCTGGACGGCGACATGCTTGAGGCGCAAGCCTTTGCCTATCTGGCCGTCCGCGTTGCGCGCGGCCTGCCAACCTCGTGCCCCGGAACAACAGGGGTCAAAGCGCTTGTTGGCGGCGGGGTTGTGAGCATGGTTCCGGGGCGAAACCAGACGATTGCCAAAGCTTGAAAACCGGGATCGACACTAACGAGCGCGCAAAAGATAGCCTTTCAACCGCGCGGAATATCAAATCCCGGCTCGGCCAACACGAAGCCATCAAACTCGAAGCCCGGCGAGACGGTGCAACTGACCAGAGTATAGTCGCCGGTCGCGCGCGCAGACTGCCAGTGGTTCTTGGGCACAATCACTTGCGGCGCACCTTTGGTCAGGTCAGGGGTCAGTAAGTGGTCGGTCGCTGGGCCTTTATCCGAAGGGCTGAGGGTTAAGGTCAGCGGCGCACCAGAGTGGAACAACCATATCTCGGTCGCGTCAACACGGTGCCAGTGGCTGCGTTCACCTGCTTGTAAAAGAAAATAGATGCAGGTGCCCGTAGCGCGACCAGCGTTGTCGGCCCGCCAGGTTTCGCGGAACCAGCCGCCTTCGGGGTGGGGTTGCAGGTGCAGGCGGTCGATGATCTCTTGCGCGGTCATGGGGTCCTCGGGGGTGTTGGGGTGATTATGCATGCGGGTGTGCGATCCGCTATGGTATTTGGGCGTTTCGACAATATGTTTGCGGCATGACCTTGAATATCCCTTTTGACAACAGCTACGCTAGGCTCCCGAACACCTTCTTCGCCCGTCAGGCGCCGGTTCCCGTGCGCGCGCCGCGCCTTGTCGCATTCAATGACAACTTGGCACAAATTTTGCGCATAACCCCCGGTGAAATAGAGGAAATGGCCCAGACTTTTGCGGGGAACGTTGTTCCTGAAGGAGCCGAACCGATTGCGCAGCTGTATTCGGGGCACCAGTTCGGTAACTACAACCCCCAGCTTGGCGATGGGCGCGCCGTTCTTCTAGGTGAAACCGTTGGTACAGATGGCGTGCGTCGCGACATTCAGTTGAAGGGGTCAGGTCAGACCCCGTTCAGCCGCCGGGGCGATGGCCGTGCGTGGCTGGGCCCGGTACTGCGGGAATATGTCGTGTCTGAGGCGATGCACGCGCTGGGCATTCCCACGACCCGAGCGCTGGCCGCGGTTGAAACCGGTGAGGTTGTTCTGCGCGAAGGTCCGATGCCCGGCGCGGTTCTGACACGCATCGCACAAAGCCATCTACGTGTGGGAACGTTTCAGGTGTTTGCCGGTCGGGGACAGATTGACAGCCTGAAGCGTCTGACCGACTACGCCATCGCCCGACACTATCCGAATGCAACGGGGCCGATGGACCTGTTGCGCGCGGTGCGCGACGCACAGGCACGGCTGATTGCAGGTTGGATGAGCGTGGGTTTTATCCATGGGGTGATGAACACCGACAATTTCTCAATCGCCGGCGAAACGATTGACTATGGTCCCTGCGCTTTTATGGACAGCTACCACCCGAACACAGTGTACAGCTCGATTGATCGGATGGGGCGCTATGCGTATTCCAATCAACCCGACATTGCCGTGTGGAACCTAGCACAGCTTGCAACGGCTTTGATCCAGCAATTCGAGGACCCCGAGCACGCCGTCGAAGAGGCGACCGAGATCGTGCACGCAATGCCCGGTCTGATACAGCAGGAATGGTTGGCCCGGTTCCGCGCCAAGATCGGCCTGTCATCGGAAGACAAAGGCGATGAGGCGTTGATCGCTGACCTGCTGACCCGGATGGCGCAGAACTCGGCCGATTTCACCAATACCTTCCGGGCGTTAAGCAGTGGCAAGGCTCGCGATCAGTTCCTTGCCCCCGACGCATTCGATGACTGGGCGAAGGTGTGGCAGGAACGGCTGAAGCGCGAGGAAAACCCTCAGGCCGTGATGAATGCCGCCAACCCCGCCTTTATCCCGCGTAATCACAGAGTCGAGCAGATGATCCAGGCGGCTGTTCAGGGGGACTATGCGCCGTTCCACCGGCTCAACGCCGTGCTTGCACACCCCTACGAGGATCAGCCCGAGGCCACCGATCTAGCGCGACCTCCGACCGAAAGGGAAGTGGTCCACGCGACCTTCTGCGGGACGTAAAGGTGCCATAGGGTTGATCTGAACGTTTAAAGCCCCTGTCGGTAGACACCTGGCTTGCCTTTTAATCCCGCAAAATCTCTAACACGGCGGCGCTTACGATCAGCGCTGCGCCAAACGCTTCGCGCAGGCGATAGCTTGGTCGCAGGCCAGATCGTAATGAAGATCATTGGCAAAATGTAAATCGCTGACAGAAGCGCCAAGCCCAGCACTATGTTAATGACACCCGAAACGACAGGGCGGATATCCCGTGTCGTGTCGGCATAAGGTGCCAACGGCGCGGTGATCAAGAGGAGCTGCATTTGCCGCCTATTTTTTAGTCAGGTTGTCGCGGTTCGCCCTGTATGGCGGGAATCAGGGGGTTGCACCCAGCGCCCAGCGTGGCACTTTATCTGTATTTGTTTGATCAGAGCCACATGAAACCCCAGTCGACCCTGCGCATTGCCAGCTACAATATTCAGAAATGCGTCGGGCTGGATTTCCGACGGCAGCCCCAGCGCATCATGCAGGTTATCGACAGCATGAAGGCTGACATCGTGGTGCTGCAAGAGGCCGACAAACGCCTGCCGCCGCGCCCTGCTGCGTTGCCGCATTTCATGCTGGATGAGGCAGGGTGGCAAATTGTTGATCTGGGCGGGGCAGGCAGTCTGGGTTGGCATGGCAACGCCGTGATTTGGCGCGGCGACGCGATCCGTGTGCGCCAGAAGGGACATCACGACCTGCCGGGGCTAGAGCCACGGGGCATGGTGCAGGTCGAGTTCGACACGCAGATCGGGCCGTTGCGCGTGATTGGCATGCATCTGGGTCTGCTGCCAGCGTCCAGACGGCAGCAAATCACCCATATCCGCCGATTTGACAAGAAGCTGAACGATATGCCGACCGTGTGGGCTGGGGATTTCAACGAATGGTCACGCCAGCCGGTGCTGGATCATCTGGCCCCTGATATGCGATTTCTGCCGCCGGTTCCGAGTTTTCCAGCGGCTCAACCGCTGGGCGCGCTGGACCGGATCGCGCTGGGCGGGGGGTTAGAGGCGGTGTTGCACGGCGTGCATGATGCGCGGCCCGCTCATATCGCCTCGGATCATCTGCCGATCTGGGCTGATCTGCGCCGTGTGACCCAAGATGCAAATCCCCTGTGGCACCATCCGCACAGACGTATTAAGACATAAGCCCGAATTACTCTGAGGGTCACACATGACCGATACGATTATCGCCCGCTGCGAAGCAAAAGGACTGCGTATGACGGGCCAGCGCCGCACAATTGCCCAAGTGCTGCAACAAAGCGACGATCACCCCGATGTCGAGGCGCTTTATGCCCGCGCGTCCAAGGTGGATTCGGGTATCTCGATCGCTACGGTCTATCGTACCGTCAAACTGTTCGAAGAGGCGGGGATTCTCGACCGGCTGGAGTTCGGAGACGGGCGGGCGCGTTATGAAGATGCCGAACGTGATCACCACGACCACCTGATCGACATGCAGTCAGGCGAAGTGATCGAATTCGTCGACCCTGAAATCGAAGTGTTGCAGGAAAAGATCGCCGCCAAGCTGGGTTACAAGCTGAAAGGCCACCGGCTGGAACTGTACGGCGTGCCGCTCAAACAGGACTGAATCATCACGAATTGCGAAGGGCAGGCGCACGGGAATTCATGTTTTCCAGCCCGATAACGCTTGCCCGTAAGGCTTGGTTGCGCTTTTGGTGAAGATTGCGGCCGTGAGTCGGGCTGCAGGTTTCAACGGACATGATCATGAACAACGTAAACGGCATATTGCTGGTCGTCGGTGCGATGGCGGCCTTCACTCTTGAGGACATGTTCATCAAGCACCTGTCGTCCACAGTGCCGACCGGTCAGATCATGATTGTTCTTGGGCTGGTCTGCGGGCTGGTTTTTGCCGTGATGTCGGTGGTCACGCGAAAACGTATCTTTGATCCGTTTGCATGGCGTCCACTTCCCTTGGTACGTGCCGGTGCCGAAGCGGTTGGCGCGCTGACTTTTGTGACCGCACTGTCCTTGGTGGAGCTGTCCACCGTGGCCGCCGTGTTTCAGGCAATGCCGCTGGCTGTCACTATGGGAGCTGCCCTGTTTCTGGGCGAGCATGTCGGCTGGCGACGTTGGAGCGCGATTGGCGTGGGTTTCATCGGTGTCTTGATGATTATCCGCCCGGGGCTTCAGGGTTTTCAGCCCGAGTCGCTCTTTGTCGTGGCCACTGTTATTGCGATTGCCGCGCGCGACGTGATCACGCGTAAGCTGGATGTCCGGGTGGCTTCTTCCGTTGTGGCGCTTCAGGCCTATCTTGCGATTGCGCTTGCCGGCCTCGTATTAAAGGTTTTTACGGCGCAACCCGTGGTACCACTGCAAACGGCACAAATCGGTCCGTATTTGGGGGCCATCTTGTTTGGCGTCGTCGCTTACTATGGGATCGTCACCGCCATGCGGATTGGTGAGGCTTCGGCGCTGACCCCGTTTCGCTACACGCGGTTGGTCTTTTCGATTGCGGCGGGAATGCTGATGTTTGGCGAGCGTCCTGACCTGATGACACTGGCCGGTGCCACGTTGATCATGGGGTCGGGCATGTACACCTTCATGAGAGAGCGGAAGTTGGCCCGTGAGCTTGCGACGTTGGTCTGAGGGATCGCCACAGGCAGACAAAAACGATAAACTGTTAGCCCTAAACCCTCGTATTTGTCTGTGTTAGCGGTAACGTATCCGGTTTACTTTTTGTCGGGTGATGGTATGAGGCGTGCAAGTTATTTTAGCGACAGGAACGCGCCTCATGAGCACCATCATCGACATCCACGCACGCGAAATACTGGACAGCCGGGGCAACCCGACCGTTGAGGTGGACGTGATTCTGGAAGACGGCACCATGGGCCGCGCTGCTGTACCCTCGGGTGCGTCTACCGGAGCCTATGAGGCGGTGGAAAAGCGTGACGGCGACAAGTCGCGCTATATGGGCAAGGGCGTGCTAGAGGCCGTCGCGGCGGTCAACGGTGAAATTGCCGAGGAACTGGTTGGTTTTGACGCGACCGAACAGGTCGCCATCGACCAAGCCATGATTGAACTGGACGGCACCGAGAACAAAGGCCGTCTGGGGGCGAATGCAATTTTGGGCGTTTCGCTGGCGACTGCGAAAGCGGCGGCAGATTTCACAACTCAGCCCTTGTACCGTTATGTTGGCGGCACGTCGGCCCGCGTTTTGCCAGTACCGATGATGAATATCATCAACGGGGGCGAACACGCAGACAACCCGATCGACATCCAGGAATTCATGATCATGCCCGTTTCGGCCGCAAATATCCGCGAAGCGGTTCGCATGGGCTCCGAAGTGTTCCACACGCTGAAAAAAGAACTGTCAGCGGCGGGGCTGGCCACGGGTGTCGGTGATGAAGGCGGTTTTGCACCCAACATCGCCTCCACCCGCGAAGCGCTGGATTTCATTCTGAAGTCCATCGAAAAGGCGGGCTACAAACCGGGTGAGGAGATTCACCTGGCGCTCGATTGTGCGGCGACCGAATACTACAAGGATGGCAAATACGTTCTGTCGGGTGAGGGCAAGAGCCTGACCTCAGAAGAGAATGCGGACTACCTTGCGGCTCTGGTCAACGACTATCCGATCATTTCGATCGAAGATGGCATGTCCGAGGATGACTGGGACGGCTGGAAAGCCCTGACCGACGCTATCGGCGACAAGGTGCAACTGGTGGGTGACGACCTGTTCGTGACCAACCCCGCGCGTCTGGCCGAGGGGATCGAACGCGGTTGCGCGAACTCGATGCTGGTCAAGGTGAACCAGATCGGATCACTCACCGAAACCCTGCGCGCCGTCGATATGGCCCACCGTGCGCGCTATACCAACGTGATGTCGCACCGCTCGGGTGAAACCGAAGATGCCACAATTGCCGATCTTGCCGTTGCAACCAATTGCGGTCAGATCAAGACCGGCTCGCTTGCGCGGTCGGACCGGTTGGCCAAGTACAACCAATTGATCCGCATCGAAGAATCTCTGGGCGAAGTGGCAGAATATGCCGGGGCTTCGATCCTTAAGCGCTGAATGCTACGCTGATCCCTGAATTTACCGAGGATCAGCCCGTGCTTCGCATTACAGAACCAACAACGCCGGACCAAGTCGAAGCGGTCCGGCGTTTGTGTTGGGACTATCGTGATTTTCTGCTGACGCTGGATGCGCACTCTCAGAAAATAGTTCGAACCTTCTATCCACACGAAAAATATGCGCGGATGCTTTCGTCTATAGAAACGGAACACAGCCCGCCAAACGGTGGCATGCGTCTTGCTGTGAAAGATGATCAGCCCGTCGGGTGCGGGATGTTCCACACGATCGCCCCGCGCGTAGCCGAGATAAAACGCGTATTCGTGGCAGATAGCGTGCGGGGCGCAGGTGTGGGTTTTGCGATAATGCAATCCCTTATCGAACAGTGCCGCGAGCGCGGATTTGATTATATTCGTATGGACACAGGCAAACCGATGCAGACTGCTGCGCGTTTATACCTGTCGATGGGGTTCTCTTTGCGGGATGCTTATTCAGAGATTCCAGAAATCGCGAGGGGTCATCTGCTGTTTTTTGAGATGGATCTGCGCGCGAACAACTCTGCCTGAAGAACGTGCAGTTATTTTCGCTTGGTTTTCTAATTGAAAACGCAGAGGAATCCGTCGCGTAAAAAATAAACCGTCATATATATTATTATGTGTGAACTTTTTCATACTTGTCCCGGATCGAGTTGAGGTATTCTGAACAAATTACAGAAAGGAGCACACCATGACTGGTTCTAAATTCCTTCTCGTAGCTTCAGTGATCAGCACCATACTCTTGGCGGCCTGTGCGGGGCCGGGGACCTACCCAATCACGGGTGAAGCGGTGTCGTCTGGTGACCCGGTTCAAGACATGGATATGCCAATGTTCATCTTCCGCGGCGAGTCGCGTTAAAGAACCTTGCTCATCAGCATGTATTTGTCGCGCGGTTTGAACCCCGTGCGCAAATAAAGCTTCTGCGCGGTCTCGTTCGCGCGATCGACTTCAAGGTGCAGGGCGGTCAATCCTGCATGGGACAGTGCCTTAGGCAGATTGTGCAGCACTTCTGTAGCGATGCCGCGCCCGCGGATGGCAGGGCGAATGTAGATTTCATCGACAAAGCCGTCCATGCCACCAAACTCGACCGACCAGCCGAAGGTCAGCACAATGTAACCCAACGGTGCGCGACCCGGACCGATCAGGTAAATGCATCCGTGCGGGATACCTTCCAGCAATGGCAATAGGGCGTCACGTCTTTGATCCGCGTCCTGTTCAATGCCTTCTTCCGCATGAAAAGCCGTGACCAAGCTCATGAGTCGGTCCAGATCATCGGGGCGGGCGAGCTTAAGTGCGGCGCTCATTTCATATTTTCCAATACTTTGGCTTCTGTTTTGGCAACCCAGTCGGATTTGCAGTCGCCATAAGCGTGGTAGTCGTTCGGGTGCAGATTTCCGCACCGGGTCTTTTCCGCCGCGTAAGCATCCCGAAGCGCCGGATCGGCGCGTAGCGCATCGCGGAACGCAAGGTGGCGGGTGATCTCCGATGAATTCTGGACGTAACAATGGGCCTGCATAATCCGTTTACCTGTCGCAGGATCGTCTTTGCGGACATAGCGCCGACCAGGCAGACCGAATTCACCCAGCCATTCGTATCCCAATGCTTCGATCAACGGTCGGGCGGCATCCATTTGATCGAGGTCCGCAAAGACCGGCAGCAGATCGATGATCGGCTTCGCAGGCAGATGAGGGACCGAGGTTGAGCCGATATGATGGATCTCAACAAGGCCGGGCAAATCGGCATTCTGCCAGCGCGTGACTTCGGTGATAGCCTGCTGCGGCCACGCTGGATCGGGCGAGGAAAGAAGGCTCATAACCGGGCCAGTCTTTCTGTCAGCAGATCGAAGAAGCCATCGGTGTCAATATCCCCGATGAACAACGCATTGGGCAGGTGGTCCGTGACACCCCACCAGTCGGCAACGGTCATGCCCATGGTCAATTCAGACTGTGTTTCAATCTGAACGTTTATGTGACGGCCCGAAAATAGCTCTGGCCGGATCAGATAGGCTGTCACGCAGGGGTCGTGCAACGGCGCGCCCTCCGAGCCGTATTTTTCCTTGTCGAAGCGTTCGAAGAAATCCGTCATTTCGGCCACAGCGTGACCAACTTTTGTGTCAAGCGCGCGGAAGGCATCGTTGCGCTGTTTCGTAACCAGCGCCTTATGCGTTACGTCCAGCGGCATGACGATGATTGGAGCGCCAGATTTAAAAACGATATCAGCGGCTTCAGGATCGACATAAATGTTGAATTCAGCGGTTGGTGTGATGTTTCCAACCTCGAAATACGCTCCGCCCATCAAGATAATTTCCGGCACCCGGTCGATGATGTCAGGGGCTTTCTGAAAAGCGGTGGCAATGTTGGTCAGCGGCCCAAGCGGGCACAACGTGACAGTTCCAGGCTTGTTCTTACGCAGCGTGTCGATGATGAACTCCACCGCGTGCCCGTCGGTCAAAGCCATTTGTGGATCAGGGAGAACGGGGCCATCAAGCCCGGTTTTGCCATGCACATGCTCTGCCGTGACCAAAGGGCGTTTCAGGGGGCGGTCGCAACCGGCGTATACTGGAATATGCGTTTTCCCCGCCAACTCGCAGACAATGCGCGCGTTTTTGGCGGTCAGCTCCAGCGGCACGTTTCCGGCGACGGCGGTAATCCCCAACACGTCGATCTCTTCCGGGCTGGCCAGCGCCAGCAGGATGGCCACTGCGTCGTCCTGACCAGGATCGGTGTCTATGATGATTTTGCGCGGTGCCATGCGTTACCTCCGGGATCTTGAAGCGCGGACACTCGCAAGTGTAACCGCGCTTGTCCAGCGGTTTCAGGCGTTGCTCGGTACATCCACAGGCGGGAGTTTGCCATTGGCGCGATGCTCTTCGGTTTTCACCTCATCCCAGAGCGCATCCATCTCGGCCAGATCGCTTTGTGACGGGGTCTTGCCACGGGCAGCCAGGCGTGCCTCAACCTGTTCAAAGCGGCGGGTGAACTTGGCGTTGGTGCGGCGCAGAGCGGCCTCTGGCTCGATACCCAGATGACGGCCCAGATTGACCATCACGAACAGCAGGTCGCCGAACTCATCTTCAAGCGCGTCGGGGTCCATCCGGTTGCGTGCCTCTTCCAACTCGGCGGCCTCTTCGGTGATCTTTGCGAGGACATGGCTCGCATCAGGCCAGTCGAACCCTACGCGCGCGGCGCGTTTCTGCAGCTTGTGGGCGCGTAGGAGGGCGGGCAGGTTTGCTGCAAGACCGTCCAGCGCGCCTTTTTGTTCTTTGCCAGCGCGTTCTGCTGCCTTGATGGTTTCCCAATCCAGCGTTTGTTGTTCTGCGGATTTGTCGCGCGATTCGTCTCCGAACACATGCGGATGGCGGGCGACCATCTTGTCCGACATGGTGCGGACCACGTCCTGAAAGGTAAAATACCCGGCTTCTTCGGCCATTTGCGCGTGAAAGACGGATTGGAACAGCAGGTCGCCCAATTCCCCCTTCAACTCGTCATAGGCCTCGCGTTCGATGGCGTCGGCGACCTCATAGGCCTCTTCAATCGTGTAGGGGGCAATCGTGCCAAAATCCTGTTCGATATCCCACGGGCAGCCTGTTTCAGGGTCGCGCAGGCGGCGCATGATTTCCAGCAGACGCTCGATCCCGGCGTCGCTGTCGTGGATCAGAGGATTTTCGGCCATTGCGAACCCTTTCGTTCCGGTGTCAGATGCATGCATTCCGCACTCAGGATCAGGAGTCCACCCCAGATGCCGGTCGTCAACCGAATTGCTGATTTCTCTTCCGATATGGCCACGTGGCGCCGACACCTGCATTCCATCCCAGAACTTGCCTTCGACTGCCATGAAACGGCGGCTTTTGTAGCTGACCGTTTGCGCGGGTTCGGAGTTGATGAGCTGCACGAAGGAATCGCCACAACGGGGATTGTCGCGATTATCAACGGGCAGGGCGATGGCCAGACCATTGGCCTGCGGGCAGATATGGACGCGCTGCCGATACCTGAGGATACGGGTGTTGAATACGCTTCGAAACATCCCGGCAAAATGCATGCCTGTGGTCATGACGGCCACACAACTATGCTGTTGGGGGCCGCGCGATACCTGGCCGAGACGAGGAATTTTTGTGGGCGGGTGGCGCTGATCTTTCAACCCGCCGAAGAAGAGGGCGGCGGCGCTGGTGTTATGGTGGAAGAAGGCATCATGGATCGGTTCGACATTGCCCAAGTCTATGCGCTGCACAACGCGCCGGGCCTGCCCGAGGGGGCCTTTCACACGACACCGGGTGCGATCATGGCGGCGGTGGATACGTTCCATGTGTATATCCAAGGTGTTGGCGGTCATGGCGCCATGCCGCACGAAACCCGCGATCCTGTCATGGCTGCCTGTGGTATCGCGCAGGCACTTCAGACCATCGTCAGTCGAAATCACCACGCACTTGACGATCTTGTCGTTTCCGTCACGCAGATTCACACAGGTACGGTGAATAACGTCGTCCCCGATACAGCCTATATCAACGGCACGGTACGCACGTTCGATCCAGCGGTCCAACAGATGGTGATTGAGCGGATGGAGCAGATCGTGCAGGGGCAAGCGGCCTCGTACGGGGTCGAGGCGCGGTTGGACTACGAGGTGGACTATCCCGCCACGATTAACGATGCCGAAAGCACCCGCTTCGCGTCTGACGTAGCGCGCGAAATCTCGGGGCCCGAACAGGTTGTCGACAATATGACCCGCAACATGGGGGCCGAGGATTTTTCATACATGCTGCAGGCCCGTCCGGGCGCCTACCTGTTTCTGGGTCAGGGCAAGGGGGCCGGGCTGCACCATCCGAAATACAATTTCAATGACGAGATCGCGCCGGTGGGCGCCTCGTTCCTTGCGCGGATCGTCGAAAAGGCGCAGCCGCTGGGGTAAAAAGGAAACCACATGGCACTGGAAGACGCAAAAACTCAGGTAGACGAAGCCTTTACCAACCCGGACCTCAAAGGGCTGTCTTTTGAAAACACGTTTGGCGGGGCAACCTCGTTCCTGCGGCGGCTTTACACCAAGACCCTGACCGGTGTGGATATCGCCGTCACTGGCGTGCCGTTCGATCAGGCCGTCACAAACCGACCCGGTACTCGACTGGGTCCCCGCGCGATCCGTGAGGCGAGCGCGTTGCAATCCCCTGACGCGCCCTATGGCTGGCCGTTTGATGCGCTGAGTGAGCTGGCAATCATCGACTACGGCGACGTGGCCTATGACTATGCCAATATTCCGGCCTTCCCCGATCTGCTCACCGATCATATCCGAACGATACTGGCGGCTGACGTGGCCTCGGTTTCGCTGGGCGGGGATCACTATATCAGCTTTCCGATCCTGAAAGCCTATGCCGAGAAATATGGGCCCATGTCGCTGCTGCAATTCGATGCGCATACAGATACATGGGCGGATGACGATATGTCCCGCGTTGATCACGGGACGATGTTCTACAAGGCAGTCAAGTCGGGGATCGTGGACCCAAAACGCTCGGTTCAGGTGGGGATTCGCACCACCAACGAAGATACGCTGGGCGTCAACATTATCAACGCACGCGAGGTTTATGAAGCCGGACCCGCTGCGGTGGCGGAAAAGATCAAGGGCATTCTTGGCGACAGCCCGGTTTACCTGAGCTTCGATATTGACGGTCTGGACCCCGCGTTTGCCCCCGGCACGGGTACGCCGGTCTGGGGCGGGCTAAGCTCCATCCAGGCGCAGATCATATTGCGCGATATCGCAGGCATAAACATCAAAGGCGGAGACGTGGTCGAGGTCTCTCCGCCTTACGACACATCGGGCGCGACGGCGATTGCGGGGGCGCATGTGGCAACGCAGATCATCTGCCTGTTGGGTTGGAGAAAGTTGGAACAGGGTTAACCATTGGTTAGCCATCTTTCCGCTATCTGGCTCACCAAACGGCCAGACGGGAGAATTTCAAGAATGACTGATTTTAACCAACCCATCAGCGGAAATGACCTTGCGCGGTTTTCGGGGCCAAACACGTTCATGCGTCTGCCGCAATCGGATAAACTGGCCGGGCTGGATGTCGCTGTTTTGGGCATTCCGATGGATATCGGGACATCGTGGCGGTCTGGCACTCGATTCGGGCCCAAGCAAATTCGCAGCGAAAGTGCGATGATCCGGCCCTACAACATGGCAAACTCTGCCGCGCCCTTTGACAGTTTGCAGATCGCAGATATTGGCGATCTGGCGATCAACACCTTTTCGCTGGCCGACAGTTTGAAGATCATCAAGGAAAGCTACGATACCATCGTGGCCAACGGAGTGACGCCTGTTGCAATGGGGGGCGATCATTCGATCACATTGCCGATCCTGCGAGCGATCGCAGCCAAGCGCGGGCCGGTTGCGTTGGTCCATGTGGACGCGCATGCAGATGTCAACGACGAGATGTTTGGCGAGAAAGAGACACATGGCACCGTCTTCCGCCGCGCTTACGAAGAGGGGCTGATCATTCCTGACAAGACCTTTCAGATCGGCATTCGCGGCTCGGGCTACGCAGCATCGGATTTTTCTGAAGCCAAGGGCTGGGGTTTCCGCCAGTTCCCCGCGTGGGAGTTGTGGCAGCAGAACCTTACGGAAATCGGGTCCCAGGTTCGCAAAACGGTTGGGGACCACCCGGTTTACCTGTCGTTTGACATCGACAGCCTGGACCCGTCCTTCGCACCCGGAACGGGTACGCCTGAGATCGGGGGGCTGACGACCCCGCAGGCGCTGCAATTGATCCATGCGCTTAGCGGAATCAATCTGGTGGGCTGCGATCTGGTTGAGGTCTCACCGCCCTACGACCCATCGGGCAATACAGCGCTTACGGCAGCAAACCTGCTGTTCGAGATGCTTTGCATCCTGCCCGGAGTGTTGTCGCGGTAGAAATTCTACCACGCACTCTATTTCAAAGGTCAGAGAACTGCTCTGCAATGTAAAAGGTTCGGGATGAAACGAGTGTTAATTCTTGGGCTGCTGGCCGTGTTGATCGCATTGACCGTGTTTCGTTTCGCTCCAACTGATCCTGATCGTTGGCACGTTGCCCTTGCCGGTGACGCAGATCGGGACATGCCCGGCGGTGTGTTCCGCATTGTCGAAGATCTACCCAATGGCCTAGTGCGTCTGCATGTCATTGCCACGCAAGCGCCCCGCACTGATGTCTTGGCGGGATCCGTGCCAGAGGGAATGGTCACTTACGTAACGCGCAGCAGGGTCTTTGGTTTTCCGGACTACACAACAGCGCAGCAGGACGGTGACACCCTGCGCATACACGGGCGTCTACGATTTGGGCGGAGCGATTTCGGGGTAAATCGGGACCGAGTTGATGGATGGCTGGATGCTCTGAAGGTTTGAAGACAAGCATCCCTCCTGCACTTCGCGCCACATCGGCACGTTCAGCGACATCTGGCACTGGGCCGTGAACATGCGGCCATCGACCTGAAGGCAGATCAACTCGCCCAGTTCGATGCGTGTGCCGGATTTGTCGGTACAATAGCAGTCCTGTACCTTGCCGCCGGGGCCAACAACATCGGCCAGGGCAGGGGCCGCGCACAATAGAAAAACAAGCGCCAAACCTTTCATGAGCCGCAGCTTAGCACACGGTCGGCCCTTGACCAAAGCCTCGGATTAAGAGACACCGCGCGGATGATCCCAGAAGAACGCCTTGTGCAGATAACCCAGCGATTCCAGTACCTCGAAGCGGCCATGGCCGATGGCGCCTCGGGTGGAGATATCGCGGCGCTGGCCAAGGAGTATTCCGACCTGAAGCCGGTCGTTGATCAGATCATGTCGTGGCGTCAGCTTGTCGCTGATCTGGCTGAGGCCAAGGAGATGCTGTCTGATCCGGATATGAAGGAATTGGCCGAAGAGGAGATTCCAGCGCTGCAAGCCCGTATCCCCGAGGCCGAACATGCGCTGCAACTGGCGCTTTTGCCGCGTGACAAGGCGGACGCGCGCCCAGCGATGCTTGAGATCAGACCGGGCACAGGTGGGGATGAGGCCGCATTGTTCGCGGGTGACCTCCTGCGGATGTATCAGCGCTATGCAGAAAACCGCGGCTGGCAATTTGAAATCATCGAGGAACAGACCTCGGACCTTGGCGGGATCAAGGAGGTGGTCGCCCATATCAAAGGCGAAAATGTCTTTGCCCGAATGAAATACGAATCCGGTGTGCATCGCGTTCAGCGCGTACCGGAAACCGAAAGCGGCGGGCGCATCCATACGTCGGCCGCAACGGTCGCGGTTCTGCCCGAAGCCGAGGATGTCGATATTCAGATTGACGCCAATGACATTCGTATCGACACGATGCGCAGTTCGGGGGCCGGCGGGCAGCATGTGAACACAACCGACTCGGCGGTGCGGATCACACACCTGCCGACCGGTTTGGTGGTGACAAGCTCGGAAAAGTCGCAGCATCGCAACCGAGAGATCGCGATGCAGGTGCTGAAAACACGCCTCTTTGATCTTGAGCGGCAGCGGATCGACAGTGAACGTTCGGCAGATCGGGCCAGTCAAGTTGGCTCGGGCGATCGGTCCGAACGTATCCGGACGTACAATTTTCCGCAGGGCCGCATGACGGATCATCGGATTAACCTGACGCTGTACAAGCTGGATCAGGTCATGCAGGGCGACTTGGATGAGGTGATCGACGCGCTGACGGCTGATGATCAGGCGCGGCTGTTGGCGGAGATGGCGCAATGATCGCTGCGCTGACGGCAGCGCAGGCCATGGTCGCGGCCACTGCACGCCTGCGGGCTGCGGGTGTGGACGATCCGGCTCGTGATGCGCGGGTTCTGCTGGCCCACGCCGCGCGGATCGAAGCCAGCCGGGTTACGCTGATTGCACCCGAAGAACTGTCACCCGAAATTGCCGAACGTTATGACCAATTGATCTCATTGCGGGCCATTCGGGTGCCGGTATCACATCTTCTGGGCGAACGTGAATTCTACGGCCGTCGGTTCCGTGTCAGCCGCGATGTTCTTGATCCGCGCCCTGAAACCGAAACGCTGATCGAGGCCGCGCTGAGCGAACCGTTTGACCATGTATTGGATTTGGGCACCGGTTCCGGCTGTATCCTGATCACACTGTTGCTTGAGCGGACCAGCGCGACGGGTGTTGGCGCAGATCTGAGCGAAGCCGCCTGCCTGCAGGCCAGCGCAAATGCGGTCTCTCATAAGATACACGGGCGTGCCGAAGTTGTATGCTCTGACTGGTTTGAGAACATTCATGGCCAGTTCGATCTAATTGTTTCGAATCCGCCTTATATTGCGCTGAGCGAGCTGCAGGACCTTTCGCCCGAAGTGCGAGAACACGAGCCGCGTATGGCCTTGACGGACGAGGGTGACGGCCTTGGCGCATACCGCCATATCGCTGCCTCGGCACAGGACTTCCTGATGCCCGGAGGGCGCATCTTGGTAGAAATTGGACCAACTCAGGGAAAATGCGTTCTGTCGCTGTTTGAAGCAGCGGGTCTGACGGGAACGCGGATCATCCCCGATCTGGACGGTCGCGACCGTGTTGTTATGGCCAGAATGCCATAGTTGCAGCCCAAGGTGAGGCTAAAAAGTGCCGATAATTGTAAAAAAGCTGCGAATTTTTGGACAAACCTCTTGTCTGCACGCGCTGGACATGCTTACTCAGAGTCAGTCGGCGAGGCTGACGCTGTTTCAGCGGGCCCCTGACGCCAAGCCCAAAAAAGTCGACATCGCGTGACGGCTAAAGCCATTGAGCAGTGCAGGGCGCGACGTGATCGGCACCGAATGACAAGGCTGACGTAAATTAAGATGAGATCTTCCAAATCCCGCTCGCGGGCCAAGAATAACCGCAATCGCCCTTCTGGTGGCAACGTTGTGAACCGGGTTTTTGACAGCTCGGGTCCTGAAGGCAAGGTGCGCGGTACGCCCCAGCAAATCATTGACAAATACAACCAGTTGGCGCGCGATGCCCAGCTTTCCAATGACCGTGTAGCTGCGGAAAACTTTCAGCAGCATGCCGAGCATTACCTGCGTTTGCTGAGCGAAGCACAGCGCGAAATCGAAGCACGCCGGGAAGAGCAGGAGCGCCAGAATCGCGAACGGCAGGCCGAGCGTGACCGCGAGCGCGCCGAGCGGCAGGAGCGTGAAGCCGCTCGCCAAGCCGACTTGGCCGAATCGCCGCAGCCCGATGTAATGGATTTCGCAAGCGAAGGGTCAGCCCCTGAATCCGGTCTGGTCGAGACGCCGGAAAGTCAGACTGCGGCTCCGGCGGTAGACGTGCCCGAGAAGAAAGAAAAGCCTCCCCGTCGTCCGCGCACGCGAAAGCCCAAGGCTGCGCCAGCAGACGAAGCGCCGAATACAGATGGCGACGCACCCGAAGCTGCGGAATAAACGCAAACACCAGCATTGCCAAAAGCCTCGGGTCATTCCGGGGCTTTTCATTTTTGCCTAGTCTTTTTGAATTTCGCGGGCCAATGCGCAGAAGGCTTCAAGTGGAACCTGCTCGGCGCGTTGCGTCGGCTTGATCCCTGCGGCCAGAAGCCGGTCTTCGATATCAGGCGTAACACCCTTCAGCGAAGCCCGCAGCATTTTGCGCCGCTGATTGAAGGCGGCTGCAACGACACGTGATAAAGTGGTCGCGTCTGCGGGAAAACGCGGCTCGGGCAGTGCCGTCAGGTGAACAACGGCGCTGGACACCTTGGGTGGCGGGGTAAACGCGCCGGGGGGCAGAGACATGGTAATCCGCGCCTCGGCCCGCCACTGAGCAAGGATGGCAAGGCGACCATAGGCTTTGCTGCCGGGTTGGGCGACGATACGTTCAGCGACCTCTCGTTGGAACATCAGCGTCAGGCTTTTCCAAAAAGGCGGCCATTGCGGTGGGGTCAACCAGCGGACCAGCAACTCCGTCCCTACGTTATAAGGCAGGTTGGCTGCGACTCGGATTGGTTGCGTCAGGTGATCAAGAGGGTCGATTTCCAGAGCGTCGCCGTTGATCACTTCAAGCCGTCCGGGATAGGCCGCTGCAATGTCGTTAAGAGCCGCGATACAGCGCGTATCCTTCTCCACAGCAACAACCTTCCGCGCGCCCTCAGAGAGCAGCCCGCGTGTCAATCCACCAGGGCCGGGACCGATTTCCAATACGTCGCATGCGCTGAGATCTCCAGCCTGGCGGGCAATTTTTGCCGTCAGGTTCAGATCCAGCAGAAAGTTCTGACCCAGCGATTTGCGTGCTGATAGTTGGTGTTTTGCGATGACCTCGCGCAGCGGGGGAAGATTGTCGATCGCGCTCATGACTTGGTTGCCGACATGCTGAGTTTTGAGCTGTGCGCCATCCGCTGTGCAAGCTTAAGAGCCTCGATCAGACTGGTGGGGGTAGCGATACCCTGTCCAGCAATATCAAGCGCGGTGCCGTGGTCGGGTGAGGTGCGGATAAAAGGCAAACCAAGCGTGACGTTCACGCCTTTGTCGAAATCCAGCGTTTTGATAGGAATCAGTGCCTGATCATGATACATCGCTATCGCTGCGTCATAACGGACGCGGGCGGCGGCATGGAACATCGTATCCGCCGGGTGTGGGCCAGTGACGGTAAAATCCTTCGTAGGCAGATCAGTGATCAGGTTTGCGATCCAGTCCACTTCCTCGGACCCTATTTTACCACCTTCGCCCGCATGCGGGTTGAGCCCGGCAACGGCAATCCGGGGGTGTGCGATGCCAAAATTGCGTCGTAGTCCCTCAGCGGTAATCAAGATGGTTTCGGTCAGCAACTCGGGGGTCAGCGCCGAGGGCACTTCGGACAGTGGGATGTGGATGGTTGCTGGCACCACACGCAACTGATCGCTGGCCAGCATCATGACAACACGGTCCCGGCCTGCAAGTGCGGCCAAAAACTCGGTATGTCCGGGATAGCCAAAACCAGCGCCGTCAATCAGGGCTTTCTTGTGAATTGGCGCCGTACACAGCGCCGACGCGGCACCCGATTGTACCAGTGACACGCCCTGCTCAATCGCGGCAACCACCGATGGCGCGTTCGCTGGGTCGGGTTCCCCGGGCACGTTGGGCGCGGGAAAGTCCAGTTGAAGAACCGGCAGAGCGGTGGCGCAGGTATCTATCGCCTCGGACGGGTGCGAAATGCGCGCAACTGGTGTTGAAGGCGGTAAATGCGCCGCATCGCCGATGTAGAAGAACGGGCAGCTATCGCGCATAGCCGACCACGCCTTTGCTGCAATCTCAGGGCCTATTCCAGCCGGTTCCCCGCAGCTGAGCGCAATCGGCGCTGTCATTGTTCGACGATGTTTGCTTCTGCACGCAGCTGGGCCAGCAGGCTTTCTGCAAAAGCCGCAAGCCGCTGTTGAGTCAGTGCGTTGGCGACGTCGGTGCGCGACGTATCCTCGCCCAGTTCGCGGGTGCGGGTGCAGAGCATCAGGAACAACAGCGTTTGACCATTGTTGCGTGTCAGCGTCGTCGAGACCTCGTTCAGATCGAGCTTTGCAAGCTCAAGCGCTATGTCACGCGGAATTTCGCTGGGGCTGGCCTGGATGCGTTGCAGAACTTCGGGCGGCTGACCCTGCGCGACGCCGTAGAGGTCGTCGCATGTGTCAATATCCTCGCGGAGCCTGGCAGCCCTTGCCAGTGTTTCGGCGCTGCGGCCACCGGGCAAATTGTAAATCGCGTAGTCGATCTCGGAAAAACGGGTCGTTCCGGCGGCCACCTCGCGGATGCCGCGCATCTGGAACAGGGCGATGGCGTTGGGCAGTGACAATGGCTGCGTAATGTCGCCGTCCTTCAGCCCCAGCACGACTGGCTGAAGCGCAGGAGGAAGGTCAGACAGGTTCAACCAATCCAGACGCCCGCCGTTGTCCCGCGTGGCCGCCGCCGAATACTGCGTTGCCGCCGATGAAAACGTATCAAAACCCTGCAACTGGGAAATTTCCTGCGCCAAAAGCTCGGCCTGCGCTACGGTTTGCGGATTAACCGGGATGATGATTTCGGACAGCAGTACTTGCAAACCTCCGCCACCAGCTTCACCAAGGGCACGGTTGATCTCTTCCTCGCTTGGGCGGGCTTGTGACAGGAAACGCGCGCTGACGTAGTCGCGCCAGGAAAGCTGATCTGCAACAAAATCACGTACAGTTTCGCGATCGACCCCTTCATCAGCCAGCAATTGCAGGAACTGGTCGGTCGATAACTGTCCCCGCGCGGCGAATTCGTCGATGCCAAGCTCGATGTCTTCGGGGGCGGCTTCAATCCCGGCTTCGCGCATAACTTGGCGGCGCAGCCTGTCGTCGATCAGGGCGTCGCGTACTTCATCCTCGGTCGCGCCCGGAGCGCCAAGTGCAATCAACATTTGCTGCCGCTGTGTCAGTTCATACCAGGTGATTATGTCCTGGTTGACCTTGATCGCCGGTGAGAATGGGCTTTGCGCGTGCGCCTGTGGTGATGCCAAAGCAAGCATTGCCCCGACAAGGGCAGGGGCGACCGAACGAAGCCAACCGGAGCGGAGGAAACTGGTGAAACCTGAAATCAACTGCATCTTCTCTTGTATTGTTGGCCGCCACTTTTGACGGAGTAACCCGTCAGGGCTACGGTAAACCCGAATTCGGTCGAAGGCTCAATACTTGACGACGAAGTAAATCGCCTGCTGACATTCATGTTAACCTGCACGCATTCGTTCCGATACGTCACACCAAGCCCATAACGGATCGGTTCAGATTCGCTAAGGTCATACTGCGCCGACGCCCGTGTGTTCCAGTTTTCATCCACCCTGTAACGCCCGGTCAACCGGATTTCCGAAATCTCGTCGTCCACATTTTCGTCCGGGTCGGGCTCTTGCCAGACATAGCTGCCCGTGGCACCAACTGTCTGTTGTTGCCAGCCTGCACGCAGTTCAGCCTTGGCAAAGCTGAAATCCCCGTTCAAAAGGCCGCGGCCGGCCAAGGTCCAGCCATTGGCCGTGCTAAGCTGTCCCGCCAACAGCAGGTCCGAGGACGTGCCCTGCAAACCCGATGTCAGGTTGAAATTCGGGTCGGCATCTGCGCGAAACACCTGACCGATCGTGACCAGCGCGCGCCAGTTCCCGGCCGTGTAGCGCGACCAATTTACCCCGAATACACCTGTAAGCCCGTCCTCGCGCCGATCCGGGGCGGGAAATCGGGACAGGGACAACAGATTGCCCTGATCAAATTCCTGAAACGTGCTTTCGTCGTTTGGAATATCTTCGTCGGACACATGGGTCCAGCCGATCTGGGCAATCGGTTCCAGGACTTGCGTCGCGCCCGAGCTCTCTTGCTTACCAAGCGGATAGCGCAGTGTCAGCGCAGCGCGCGGCGTAGTTCGGGTGACGTTGTTAGGGAACTCGCTGTCATTGCGAATATCGAACCTGTCGATTGATGCGCCCAGGCGCGCTTCGACCCGCAGACCGGTCGCGAATGTCCAGTTGCGCAGCCATTCTGCATCAACGGTGGCACGGGCGACGTCACGCCCGATAATATCCTCGTCACTGGTCCGCTCATGAGTGTGGGCAATAAAGCCCAGCCGCACCTCGCCGCCGACAGAGGTCGGGAACAAGCGCTTTTGGTAGTAGAGATCAAACACTCGCGACGGGATTTCATCCTGATCTTCGCTGTCACGCAGTGTTTTGTAGTGGATAAAGCTGGTACGAAATGCAGTGTCGCGTTTGATCCGCTCCAGCGCGATCTCACTGCGCAGGCGGTCAAAGTCAGGTAGGCCATAGTCGGCGAGGTATGCGTCGTCTGACGTGGTCTTGATGTTGAAAAGGAAACGGTATCCGTTCAGGACATTGAACCAACCGTTGGCAAACAGGTATCCGCGATCCTCGTCCGGTTGCAGATCGTCACGTGTATAGGCGCCTTCAAGCTGAATGCGGCCTTTCTTGAAAGCCTGACGATAGCGCAGCCCAAGGGTTTTAGTCTTGGATGAAACATACGGGGTGAGCGTAAGGTCCCTGTGATCACCCAACTTGATGAAATACGGTACCTGCAGGCCCGTTCCCAGTTGCGAGGTGGTGCGCACCGAGGGCACCAAAAACCCTGTAGCGCGCTCCAACGTTGGGTCAGGCAGCCGCAGATAGGGAAAATAGAACACCGGCAGGTCTAGCACACGGAATTGCGCGCCTTCAAAATACAGTTGCCGTTCCAGTTGATCATGCGTCACTTTCCGGGCGCGGATCTGCCAGATTGGCGGTCGCCCGTTGGCGCAGACGTGACATGAGGTGGCCGATACCTTGCTGAATTGCGTATACCGGCCGCCAGCACGGGTCGCCTGGACCGACGCAATCTGAACCTGCTGGTCGAACACCATTCGCGCGCCAATCAGCAGGCCGTTCTGAATTCCGTCATCCAGTTCACCCGAATCCGCCAGCAGCGTTGTCTCTCCGGCCTCATCGATGCGGATTGGCCCTTCGAGCGTAAGTGCGCCGCTTTCTCGGTCATAGGTGATGCGGTCAGCGGTGATTTTGATGTCGCCCTGAAAGGCTTCGACGTTGCCTTCAGCAACCAAAACACGGTCAGGCGTGATGAAAACCATGTCCGCCACAAGCAGGGCGGGCTGGTCTTCCTGTTGTGTATCCTGCGCCGGGTTGGCTGATGGCTGGGTCTGTGCGGCGGTCACTGCTGGCAGCGCCAGAGCGACGGCACCGGACAGCAAAAGGCTGGAAATGAGCCGCATCAGCCGTCCTCCGCATGAAGCAGAAGACCGAGAGACAGAAGAATGGCTGCAAAGGGCGGTGCCCAGGCTGCGACTAAGATAGGCAATTGACCGTTTTCCCCGAGTATTTGGGCAAAATTGCGAACGAAGTAGATGGCAAAGCCCAGCAGAACGGCAGACAACACCGCAATCCCCGTGCCGCCAAAGCGAACATGGCGCATGGTAAAGGCTGCGCCGATCATGACCATTGCCATCAGAAACAGAGGCCGCGCAAGTTCGACCTGCAGCCACACCTCATATTGTTTGGTGGAAAACCCGGCCTCTTTGAGGTCGCGGATAAGCTGGGGCAGATCATATATCGAAATCAGACCCTGTTGGCTCAGCGTGTCCAGAATTCTCTGCCGCGTGAGAGTGGTGGGGATTTCGATCTGCTCGTGTACCTCGGCGGCGCCCTCAGGATTTACGTCATCTGCCAACGACCAGATCTTTGCGTTCGACAGAACCCACGAGTCGCTCGACAAGCGTGCTTTGTCGGCAATGATTTGTTGCGTCGGTTTTCCATCCGGCGAGAAGGTGATGATTGTGACCCGGGTGAGTTCAAGCGCGTCTGAAGCCGTTGTGCCGCGAGCGTGAATGACGGACTGCCCGTTGATCGAACCCTGACGCAACCATACACCTTCTCTCGTAATCGATAGCGCGGAATTGTCCTGGTTCTTGTAGGCTCCGGAAAGGCGCCAGTATTCCTCGGATGTGGCGGCTGAGATTGGGTTCAGCAGCGCGACAGCCATTGCGCCGATGATCAGCGCCAGCGTCACAGGGGCAAACAACGCACGGATACCTGATCGCCCAATGGCCCGCGTCACCACCAGTTCCGAGCTGCGCGCCATACCAATAAAAAGCGCGATTGTAGCCAGAATAACCAGCAGTGGCAGCATCTCGTTAATGGCTGCCGGTGTATTCAAAAGGGTTAGGTGTAACAGTTTGCCGAATGACAGATTCTCTGAATTGAATCGCCGGGCTTGCTCGACCAGGTCGATGAGAATCATCAACGTGAGAAAAATACCGCCGATAACCAGAAAGCTCTGCATGAAACGACGGGCGAAATAACGGTCGAGGATCACGGCCGAGCCTCCCACCCGCGAGGGTCGATGTGGCAGCAGAGGCATATGTGGCTATAGCCGCAATTGCCTACGCAGATGCGCTTCGGCATATGCCTGCCCTGTTTCGCCAATTCACTGTCCCTCGATCCGGTCGGTTTTTTTCCGGACTGTAATGCAATTGGCGCGCGGGGAAAACTGCTATCTGGTCAAGATGCTTAGCGCGGGCTAGGTCTTGGTGAACAGAATCTGAGGAGCTTGCGATGAGCAGTCTTGTACCGATCCGGTTTCAACCTTTCGACGCGGACCTAATGACACAGGCCGAGGGCAGGGTCGCCATTATCATTCCGGCCGATGGAAAGATGAGCCCCGCAGTGCGCCGCGCCAACCGCCTGACTCGTGGTGCGGTGGCGCGGTTGGTTGAAAGCGACCGGTTTGAAAAGGTCAAAACTGGCGACGTGATCTCGCTGGCTTGGCCCGGCGGCATGGCGGCCGAAGCGCTGGATATCGTGGTCTTGCCGCGCCGTCCCGACGCGGACGAGGCGCGAAAGGCCGGTGCGGCGTTGGCAAAGCTGGCAGGCGGCAAGGACATCCTTGTGATGGCAGGCAGCCAGGTTCGAACGGAAGAGCTGGCTATGGGGATCGCGCTTCGCAGCTATGCGTTTGATGCGCACAAGACCAAGGACACGGACGAAGGCGGCTCTGTCACGATCAGCCACCAGAAGTCTGACGAAGTCGAAGCCGCCTTCGCTCCGCTCTACGCCGTGGCCGATGGTGTGCGGATGACGCGTGATCTGACCAACGAACCGGCCAACGTTCTGACCACCACCGAATTCGCTGCGCGTTTGGTCGAGATGAAAGAGTTGGGGCTTGAGGTCGAGGTTCTGGAAGAGGACAAGCTGGCTGAGCTTGGTATGCGCACGCTGCTGAGCGTCGGGCAGGGGTCGGTCAGCCCATCGAAGGTTGTTGTGATGCAGTGGAACGGTGGGGACAAGGACGATGCGCCGCTGGCCTTGGTCGGAAAAGGCGTTGTATTCGACACAGGTGGTATCTCGCTGAAGCCAGCGGGCGGCATGGAAGATATGACGATGGATATGGGCGGTGCCGGGGTCGTTGCTGGCGCCATGCGGGCGCTGGCCAAGCGCAAGGCCAAGGCCAATGTCGTGGGTCTGGTCGGTCTGGTTGAGAACATGCCATCAGGCAACGCCACGCGCCCCGGTGACGTGGTCAAGTCGATGAAGGGTGACACGGTCGAGATCATCAACACCGACGCCGAAGGTCGTTTGGTTCTGTGCGATGTGATGTGGTACGCGCAAGAGCGGTTCAAGCCGGTAGGCATGATCGACCTTGCCACCCTGACCGGCGCGATCATCATCGGCCTTGGGCACGAGAATGCGGGCGTCTTCTCGAACAACGATACGTTCTGCGATGCCTTCCTGAAATCGGCCAAGGCCGAGGATGAGGGCGCGTGGCGGATGCCCTTGGGCGACGCCTATGACAAACAGTTGAAATCGCGCATCGCGGACATGAAGAATGTCGGCGGTCGCCCGGCAGGCTCGATCACGGCAGCGCAGTTCCTGCAGCGTTTCGTAAAAGAGGAAACGCCGTGGATTCATCTCGATATCGCGGGTGTGGCCTCGGTTTCGTCAGAAACGTCCTACGCACCCAAGGGGGCAACCGGCTGGGGTGTTCGCGCGCTCAGCCGCCTTGTGCAGGATCACTTCGAGTAAAAAGATGGGCGCCGTCTATTTCTACCACCTGACGCGACAGCCTTTGGAAGCAACACTGCCGGTGTTGCTGGACAAGGCACGTCAGGCCGGATGGAAGATTGCCGTGCGGGGTACCGATCCTGCGCGGATGGATTGGCTGGATGAAAAGCTGTGGCTGGGACCGGAAGATGGGTTCTTGCCACATGGCCGCGCCGGTGGTCCGCATGACGCGGCGCAGCCCATATTGCTGACGACTGAACCAGAAGCCGCGAATGATCCGGCTTGTGTAATGGCGGTAGACGGCGCGCCTGTGGATGCGGATGAAGTATCCACTTTGGAACGGGTTTGCATCCTGTTCGATGGCAATGATGATCACGCCGTTCAGCATGCGCGCGGTCAGTGGAAAGCGCTGACAGCCGCAGGCTGCGCGGCGCAATACTGGTCCGAGGAGTCGGGCCGTTGGGAAAAAAAGGCCGAAGCATAACGCTCTGGCCCCGAAAGACTTCTCAGGAGAGAGACAGATGGAAATGAAGCCTTTGGGCCGCACGGGGATCATGGTGACAGACCTGTGCCTGGGAACGATGACATTTGGCGCGCAGACGTCCGAGGAGGATGCGCATACTCAAATTGACATGGCGCTGGATGCCGGGATCAATTTCGTGGACGCGGCCGAGATGTATCCGGTGAACCCGATCTCGAAGGAAACCGTGGGCCGGACCGAAGAGATTCTGGGCAATTGGAATGCGGCAAACCCGTCGCGCCGGGGGGATTACATTCTGGCGACCAAGCATTCTGGCGCGGGGTTTGCCCACGCCCGCGACGGTGCGCCCATTTCCGGGCAGACGATCCCTGAGGCAATCGAGGGCTCTTTGCGGCGGCTACAGACAGACTGCATTGATCTGTACCAGTTTCACTGGCCCAACCGGGGCAGCTATATGTTCCGGCAAAACTGGAACTATGCCCCGTCGGGACAAAATACGAATGAAGTTCTGGACAACATGCAAGAGTGCCTTGAGGCGTTGCAGGCGCAGGTTAATAAGGGCAACATCCGTGCCTTTGGGCTGTCCAACGAAAGCGCGTGGGGCACTGCGCAATGGCTGCGGATCGCTGAGCAGATGGGCGCTCCGCGGGTCGCGTCGGTACAGAACGAGTATTCGCTGCTTTGCCGTCATTTCGATACGGATATGGCTGAGCTGAGCGTGCATGAGGATGTCGGTCTGATGGCCTTTTCGCCACTGGGCGCAGGCTTTTTGACCGGCAAGTATCAGGGTGGAGCGGTGCCTGACGGCTCACGCATGTCCCTGGTGGCTGAGATGGGCGGACGTAACAGCCCCCGCGTGTTTCAGGCCGTGGCCGCGTATCTGGAGATCGCTGAACGGCACAAGTTGGATCCGGTCCATATGGCGCTGGCCTGGTGCCGCACACGGCCTTTCATGATGTCCGCGATTTTTGGCGCGACGTCAGTGGCACAGTTGGAGCATATTCTGGCAGGCAAGGATCTTCGGCTATCCGATGAGGTGATGGCCGAGATCGGTCAGGCCCATCGCGCGCATCCAATGCCATTCTAACGGCGTTACCCGCCAAGCCCCGCCCGACCGTCTCATTGAATTTGGCTGGGCGGGCAGAGCCCGATCAGTGGTGGGGTGCTTGCGTTCTTTCCTGCCTCAGGTCACGGGCCGACAGGCCGTGGGCTGTGCGGAAGGCCCGTGCAAAGCTGGATTGTGAAGCAAAGCCCGTTGCCAGCGCCACGTCCATCAAAGGCATGTCCGTGTCGGTGACCAGACGGCGGGCCTCGGCCAGGCGCAGTTGCAAATAGTGGTCTTGCGGCGTGGTATTAAGGCGCAGGCGAAACTGTTGCTGCAAAGTGCGGGGACTGGTGCCAAGCGCCTCGGCGATATCGACCAGCGGGAGGGGTTCATCAAGAGAGGACTCCATGAGTGCGTTAGCCTTGGCCGTCAGCGCCGTATGACGATGCGGCGCACCGGTGCGGCTTTGCGGTTTCGTCGGTTCGGGCGCACCGTCATAGAGGAATAGGCCGGAAACACGTGCGGCAAAACCCGCGCCGTGGCGCGCGGCAATAATGTGCAACATCATCTCAACCGCCGGGATCGCACCGCCCGAGGTCAGGCGATTGCCCGAGACCGTGAACCGGTCGGGTCGTACGTCAACCTCAGGGAAGCGGGCTGCAAAATTTGCCAGGTCTTCCCAATGCGTGGTCGCGGCGTGGCCGTCCAAAAGCCCCGCTTCGGCCAGCAGCCAAGGGCCACCGTCGATCCCCGCCATCGTCGCCCCGGTTTTTGCGATTCGGCGTAGGCCAGCCAGCAGGCTGGGCGTTGCGTGACGGGCCAATTGGAACCCGGCCAGAACGATCATCAGGTCGCAACCTTGCAGCCGTGCCAAAGGGATGCCCGGCACGCTCAGCGCGCTGGTCAGCATGGCCGGTTCCGCCTTGGCGGTCACATAATCCCAGTCGAAGGCCGGACGATCTGCCAGTCGGTTTGCCGCACGCATCGGGTCTACTGCCGACGCAAAACTCAGCGTGTTGCATTCGTCCAGCACCAGCACCGCCGTTTTCAGGGCGCGATGTTCGGGCTGCAATATGTTTTTCGCGGATTTCATCAAGTTCGATTCGCATTCTGGCAAGTGTTTTCCTAAGGCTGCGTCAAAGTCGGGGGCGAACGCAAATCGGAATCCGGGGAGAAGCCTGGGGAAAACTCAGGGCAAAACCGGGTATAAACTGGGGAGAACACGATGCCTCTGGAAATGAACCGCGACGTCTTCATCACTTGCGCCGTGACAGGCTCAGGCGGAACGCAGGATCGCAGCCCGCATGTACCACGTTCACCGAAGCAAATCGCCGAAAGCGCGATCGCCGCGGCAAAGGCCGGGGCGGCGGTGGTCCATTGCCACGTGCGCGACCCCGAGACCGGCGCGCCCAGCCGGCGGTTGGACTTGTACCGCGAAGTCACGGAACGGATTCGTGAGGCCGAGGTCGACGTCATTCTGAACCTGACCGCAGGGATGGGCGGGGACATGGTGTTTGGCCCGACCGAGCAGCCCTTGCCCTTGCGCGAAGACGGGACGGATATGATCGGTGCGGCGGCTCGGGTTGAGCATGTGGCGCAATGCCTGCCCGAGATCTGCACGCTGGACTGCGGTACCATGAACTTCGCCGAGGCCGACTACGTCATGACGAACACGCCGGGCATGTTACAGGCGATGGGGCGTATGATGACTCATCTGGGCGTAAAACCCGAGATCGAGGCCTTTGACACCGGTCATCTGTGGTATGCAAAGCAACTGGTAAAAGATGGCGTGCTGGACAGCCCGGCGCTGGTGCAGCTGTGCATGGGAGTGCCGTGGGGCGCGCCGGACGACCTGAACACCTTTATGGCAATGGTCAACAACGTGCCGGATGAGTGGACGTTCAGCGCGTTTTCTCTGGGCCGCAACCAGATGGCCTATGTCGCGGCGGCGGTTCTGGCAGGGGGCAACGTCCGCGTTGGCCTCGAAGATAACCTGTGGCTCGACAAGGGCGTGCTGGCCGAAAACTGGCAGCTGGTCGAACGCGCCGGAACCATCATTGAGAATATGGGCGCGCGCGTGACCGGGCCGCAGGACGTGCGTGAGAAGCTGGGGCTGACCAAGCGGGCGCCAGTTTAGATAGCAGGCTGAATCTCGTCCAAGGAATGGAATGAAGACATGACAAAAACAGCAGCAATCATCGGTGGCGGCGTAATTGGCGGCGGATGGGCCGCACGGTTTCTGCTCAATGGTTGGAACGTGCGGGTCTTTGATCCGGACCCCGAGGCCGAGCGTAAAATCGGTGAGGTTCTTGAGAATGCGCGGCGGTCTCTGCCGGGTTTAAGCGACGTACCGCTGCCCTCCGAGGGCACACTGACCTTCCATGATGAAATGGCTGAGGCCGTAAAGGGGGCCACTTGGATACAGGAAAGTGTACCAGAGCGGCTTGATCTGAAGCTGAGAGTTTACAAGAGCTTGCAGGAGGAATGTGACCCTGGTGCGATCATCGGCTCCTCGACAAGCGGGTTCAAACCGTCGGAGCTTCAGGAAGGCGCGCTGCGTCCCGAGCAGATCGTCGTGACGCACCCGTTCAACCCGGTCTACCTGCTGCCGCTTATCGAATTGGTTCCGACGGAAAAGAACCCGTCCGAGATGGTGGCCCGCGCGCAGGATTTGCTGAAATCGGTGGGGTTCTTCCCGCTGCACATCAAGAAAGAGATCGACGCGCATATCGCGGACCGGTTCCTTGAGGCGGTCTGGCGAGAAGCGTTGTGGCTGGTCAAGGACGGTATCGCCACGACTGAAGAGGTGGACGAGGCGATCCGCATGGGCTTTGGCATTCGCTGGGCGCAAATGGGCCTGTTCGAAACCTATCGCGTGGCCGGGGGCGAGGCCGGGATGCGGCATTTCATGGCGCAGTTCGGACCAGCTTTAAAATGGCCCTGGACTAAGCTGATGGATGTGCCCGAATTCACCGATGAATTGGTCGACTTGATTGCCGAACAGTCCGATGCGCAATCAGGCATGCACTCGATCCGTGAGTTGGAGCGTATTCGCGACAACAACCTTGTCAGCATGATGCGCGCGCTGAAGGCGCAAAACTACGGTGCGGGGGCGGTGTTGAACCAACACGACGCGCTGCTCAAACCCGGTGCTTTACCGACGCTTGAACAAGCCGACTTGACCCAGCCGATTCTGACCCTGTCCCGCGCGGTGCCGTTGGATTGGACCGACTACAATGGTCATATGAACGAGGCGAAGTATCTTGAGGCGTTCGCCGCCGCGACGGACCGTTTCATGGAGATTATCGGGTGCGACATGGACTATATCGCATCGGGCGGCAGTTACTTTACGGCCGAAAACCACATCCGGTACATCGACGAAGTGCACGCAGGGGCCAGAATTCAAATACGCACCCAGATGTTGCTGGGGCAGGGTAAAAAGCTGCACGTGTTCCACAGCATGTATGAGGGTGAAAAGCTGTTGGCAACGGGCGAAAGCTTTTTGCTGCATGTGAGCCTTGAAACGCGTCGCCCCAGTGCGCCTTCGCCCGAGATCGAAGCCGCAATGGCACAGATTGCTGAGGCGCAGGCCGGGTTGCCGTACCCCGAGGGAGCGGGGGCCGCGATCCGTAAACCGGCATGACACGGCGCGTGCTGATCACGGCCGGCGCTTCGGGCGTGGGTCGCGCCATGGCCGAGGCGTTCGATGCGGCAGGATACGATGTCTGGATCACCGATATAGATGCCACCGCGCTGCAATCCGTGCCCGAACACTGGACGGCGCGTAAAGCTGATGCGTCGAACGAAGCCGATATGAGTGCCGTGTTTCAGTCCATGGCTACCAAGGGCGGATTGGATGCTTTGTGCGCTAATGCCGGAATTGCCGGACCAACCGCTGCCGTCGAGGATGTTGACCTGAGCGATTGGCGATCCTGCATCTCGGTCAATCTGGACGGCGCATTTCTGGCGGCAAAACACGCCGCGCCTTTGATGAAGGCGGCACAAACGGGCAGCGTTATCCTTACGTCCTCAACTGCTGGTCAGTACGGCTATCCATATCGCTCGCCCTATGCTGCGGCGAAATGGGCCGTGATCGGGTTGATGAAGACCTTGGCAATGGAACTTGGCCCGCACGGCATCCGCGCCAACGCGATCTGTCCCGGCGCGGTGGAAGGGCCGCGGATGGAAGGTGTTCTGCAACGTGAGGCTGCTGCCAAGGGCATGACCCGCGACCAGGTGTATGCAGGGTATGCCGCGGGCACGTCTATGGGCAGATTTGTCGAGGGCCGCGACATTGCCAATATGGCTGTTTTCCTCGCCTCAGATTCGGCGCGGCTGATATCGGGTCAGGTCATCGCAGTGGATGGCCATACTGTAAACCCCGACCCGAAAATCTAGGTGGGGTCAGCCCTGGTTGGGACCGCGAAACTGGCGAATGGTCTGGCGGACAGCCTGCCAGTCCTTTGCTTCCTGGACATTTCCGGCGGCTTCGCATTCGCGCATTTTCTGCGCGGCTTCCGCCTCGGCCTGGTCACCATGAGCAGTATATAGGGCCCGTGCGTATTGTGCGGTTTGTAGTGCGTCCATTCCTGTCGTCCTCCGTCTGTGATCGGATTACCCGAAGATTCGCGCCGATGGACGATAGCATAGGTTTCGCGTTGACGCATCTTTAAGGGTCAGAAATTGCAGAACGGAGACGCCTCAGGTGCTCTGGGAAGTCGCGCGCAGTCAGATCAGCTTCGCGCACTAAGCGGTCGAAATGGCGGGTAAAAGTCTCGATCCGGTTGCGATCACGGAAAGCCATATAGTGGCTGCCAGCATAAAATACGCATAGAAGCGGACCAAAAATCGTAACCGGGGCAGAGTAAAGCCGTTTCGCATCAAACAGATAAATTCGTAGCCGCGGATAGAGCTGTTCACAGATATCAAGCAGATGGTCAATCTGGTCCCGCCGTATTTTGGGGCACAACCCTTCGTAATACCCGGTGGCATTTACAAAGCTGTCGATTTCATAGAGAGGCATCGCGATTTCATAATCCGACTGAGCACTGCGCATCCATGTCAGACGATCGGCTGAAGCTCCGATCGCTTGATTGGCGGTTCGGCCCAAATGTGGTGCGTATTCCCACTCTAACACGGCGCGCGTCTTTAACATGTCCGGCAAAGTTGCTGGTACATAACGAATTTTGTAGCCCGCCGCCTCTTGGTGCCATTGGAAAATACGTTCGTCCACCAGCGCCCGAGGGGCCTCGGTCATTGTAAGCGAACTGGCCAAAAGCTCGGCTGCGCTTTCCGGTCGGTCAGACAAGCTCAGAAGCCAGTCCGCAGAAACCCCTAGGGCCGAGGCGCAGCTTCCAACCACATGGGCGTTCGGAAGTCGTGCGCCCTCATCCGTCAATAATTGTGAGACGGTCGAACGATCCACGCCGATTTGACGGGCAATGGCGCTTTGGCTCACTTGGCGCTCTTCCATTGCGCGGGCGAGGCGCTGTCGGAACTGTGCCGCACGGTGTCGTTTGTCGATTTTATTCTGCATATGATTTAAAATATCACAATTGATGAATTTTGTTAATCATATTCAGAATTTTCAACGTATGCGGTGCCCCGTTATTTTGAAGACATAACAACAATATGGGTGACGGAATGGAAACGCGACGAAGATCTGTCGTGAAAGCTGTCCTGTGGAATGCGATGGGATTGGCCGTGATGACGCTGGTTGGGCTTGTCGCCACCGGCTCGGCAGCGGTCGGGGGAACGCTGGCGATTGTGAATACTGCAATTGGTCTGACGCTCTATGTTATTTATGAGCGTGTCTGGGCCGGTATAGCGTGGGGCCGCAATGTCTAGGCCCGCATCGCCTGAATGGCGCACCCTTGGCCTGATCGTTGCATGCTATGGCGCTTGGTTGGCTGTGATCTTCCTTCTGCCAGTATGGGCGGCGATCCCAGCGATGGCGCTGGTCGCAGCGCTGCACTCTTCGCTGACGCATGAGGCACTGCACGGCCACCCGTTCCGCAGCAGGTGGTTGAACGAGGCGCTGATGGCGCTGCCGCTAACCCTTTTCATCCCATACCAAAGATTCCGCGATTTACATTTGGCGCATCATCGCGACGAAACCTTGACCGACCCCTATGATGACCCAGAGTCGAATTATCTGGACCCCAAAGTCTGGACGTCATTGCAACCCTGGCAAAAGCGGATGCTAAGCGTGAACAACACGCTGTTGGGTCGTATTGTGCTAGGCCCAGCGATCGGACAGGTCATGTTCATGCGGGATGAAGTGCACGGAGCACTGCGCGGAGACAATGAAATCCTGCGGGCCTGGGCAATCCACCTGCTTGGGGTCGCGGCGGTTCTCTGGGTTGTCTCGCAGACATTGATGCCGATTTGGGCCTATCTGCTCTCAGCCTATTTTGGCCTTGGCCTTGTGAAGATTCGTACCTTTCTGGAACACCGCGCGCATGAGGATACAAGCGCCCGTACGGTGATTATAGAAGATCGCGGACTTCTGGCTTTTCTGTTCTTGAACAATAACCTGCACGTCGTTCATCACATGAATCCGCGTGCGCCATGGTATCGGCTTCCTGCGTTGTACCGCGCAGATAAAGATCGGTATCTGAGCAGTAACCACGCCTATGTCTATCGGTCGTATTCCGAGATTATCCGGACATACCTTTGGCGGGCGAAGGACCCGGTGGCGCATCCGCTCTGGTCAAAGGAGTGATTTAGCGACACAAGGGGCCCTATGAGTTTATGGGTTCCCGTCACCATCGCTGCCGCCTCGTTCCAAACGGTGCGGTTCATGCTTCAGAAATCGCTGAGCACCGTGAGGCTGACGGCAGCCGGGGCGACATTCGCCAGATTTGCGTATTCTTTACCGCTTGCGGTTATGGCGCTGACCATCGCGGTGCTTGTAACCGGGTATAGCCCACCGCCATTGACCGCTTGGTTCTGGCTGTACGCAATGGTTGGTGGCTCCGCTCAAATCCTGGCGACGATCTGCGTCGTTGCCCTGTTTAAGCAGCGTAACTTTGCCGTGGGAATTACCTTTAAGAAAACCGAAGTGATTCAAACCGCTATCGTTGGATTTTTGGTGCTGGGCGATCAAATCTCGAACGGGGCGCTTTTGGCGATCATACTGGGGCTCGCCGCAGTGTTGCTGTTGTCGAAAAGCCCCGAAGGCGGTGGGGCCTGGTGGAAACACCTATCCAACCGCGCATCCCGCTTGGGGTTGGGATCAGGTGTACTGTTTGCATTTTCTTCGGTCGGCTATCGCGGCGCATCGCTGGAGTTGGGGGACATCGATGCTTGGTTCCGTGCCTTGATCACCTTGGCGTTCGTCGTCACGTTCCAGTTTATCAGCATGGGGCTTTGGCTTTTGTGGCGCGACCGGGCCGAACTTGTCGCTGTGTGGCAGACACGGAGTACAGGTGTGTTTGTTGGCCTGACCAGCCTGTGCGGATCGTTCTGCTGGTTCTTTGCCTTCACGCTGCAAAACGCGGCCTACGTCAAGGCACTAGGGCAGGTCGAGCTTATTTTCAGCTTGCTTGCCTCGATCCTGTTTTTTCATGAGAAGATCACCCGGCGCGAGATCGCCGGGATGACGTTGCTTGGTGTGTCGATTCTGGCGCTGGTGCTGGCGATCTAGCCCGTTCGGCGCTCATCAAAGCTGAGGGCGATGAAATTCGGCAGATGATCGCCCATGCCCACGACGGTCGAGCCATTGTCGTCACGTCGGCTACGTCCTCTGGGCTCTTTGTCCTTCTTGCGGTCGGTCTTCTTGCTGTCGCTCTTTTTCCCGTCTGAAGGCTTGCTTTTTCTCTCGGGCTTCTCGGCCGGTTTCGGTTCGTCCTTGACTGGATTGTCGAGCCGCGGGATGTCCTTTTGGATCAGCTTTTCAATTGCATCCAAGGCCTTTTCATCGCGGCCTGTGCAGATCGTGATCGCTTTGCCATCGCGTCCGGCACGACCGGTTCGGCCGATACGGTGGACGTAATCCTCGGCATGGCTGGGAACGTCGAAGTTGAACACGTGGCTTACCGAAGGAACGTCCAGCCCCCGCGCGGCGACGTCTGATGCCACCAATAGGCGTAGCGACCCGTCACGGAACCCGTCCAGTGTCTTTGTTCGCTGCGACTGATCCAGGTCACCATGAATCGCGGCGGCGTCATAGCCATATTTCTTCAGCGATTTCGCGCAGATATCCACATCAGTCTTGCGATTGCAAAAGATGATCGCATTTGTGCACTTGTCGCCTTCGGCGTCGATCAGAGCACGCAAAACCTTACGCTTCGCGCTGGCCTCGCGGTCGCGTCGTCCGCCCTTGAACATCACCACGCCTTGCTCAATCGTTTCCGAGGCCGTGGCCTGACGCGCAACCTCGATCCGGGCGGGGGCGGACAGGAAAGTGTCAGTGATCCGCTCAATCTCTGAGGCCATGGTGGCCGAGAAGAACAGGGTCTGGCGGGTGAACGGTGTCAGCGAGAAGATGCGTTCGATATCAGGGATAAACCCCATATCCAGCATCCTGTCGGCCTCGTCCACCACCATGATTTGAACGCCGGTCAGCAACAGCTTACCGCGTTCAAAATGGTCCAGCAGGCGGCCCGGTGTGGCGATCAGGACGTCAACGCCGCGGTCGATCAGGGCTTCTTGTTCCTTAAAGCTGACACCTCCAATCAGCAGCGCCTTGGTCAGTTTAAGATGTTTTGAATATGTATCGAAATTCTCGGCCACCTGTGCGGCCAACTCGCGAGTCGGGCACAGCACCAGCGACCGCGGCATCCGCGCTCGCGCACGACCGCGCGCTAGCAAGGTGATCATTGGCAGAGTGAAACTGGCAGTTTTGCCGGTCCCGGTCTGGGCGATACCCAGCACATCGCGCCCCTCCAAAGCAGGCGGTATCGCGCCTTCCTGAATCGGGGTGGGGGTTTCGTATCCAGCTTCCTCAATGGCTTTGAGGACCTTGGGGTTCAGGTTCAGTTCGTTAAACTTTGTCATGTATGTCCGGTTTTTGCGGACACTAGACCTGGCCCGCGCGTCAAAGGTGTGCCGGGCCCGGAAGGCCATACGCAACATCGCGCATTTCGGCTTGGAGCGGGACATAACAAAATCGTAGGTCGGGGTCAAATGAAGTCCCCCGAAGATGTTTCTGCGTCCTGCAGATGGGGGTTTACCGCAACAATTCAGGCACTTCCGGGAAAGTGTTTCGCAAGCTTGGCGTTCAAATTGAGGGGCCGATGCCGGAGCATGCCAAATTTCTCAAGCCGCGCATGCACCTCGGGGTCTGCGCCGCTGATCTCATCGAAAAAACTGCGCAGCCCGTCGACACCGTTTTCGGCGTCGATACGGGTTAGCAATTCGTTCATGTTCATCCCGCCATCGGCACGCGGCACGTTTGGGGACATTCCGGGGCGATAAGAGCCACACTCAAGCCGGAATGGAAGGTGAGCTAGCCAGCAGTCCCAATCCGGTGCGTGGCGGTGGCAAATGTCGACGCCGGGTAGCTCGGCTTTGCAGGGCAAGGGCTCGCCGTTCTGAAGCAGATTGTGGATACGAAAACTGATCTTTGGCAAACCGGTGCGGGCGAATATCTTACCCTGCAAATGACTTAAGAAACCGCCCCGAACAAATGCACCGAAGCTTGGGTATATCGTCTGAACGAGTTTTTCGCGATGCAGGCCTTGGGGGATAAACGCCTTGTACTCATCCTCACCGCTGGCCAGTGCTTCGATCGGTCGGACCCGGACACCGGGAAGGTCGTCAGAGACCTCTGCAAGACACTGAGAAATGGGGCGGTCCGGCCATAAAAACTCATCCATGTCGATATGGGTCAGCCAATCCAGGTCAGTGTTGCGATAGGTGAAGGATGCATTCGCCGTCTGGCGAGTCTGGTGCGCTTGGGGCCGGTCGCGTTTCCGGCTTGCCCAGAACCTGTGATCGCACGTATGGACGTCGATCTTTTTGTGCCCATCCAGCGCGCCAAAGGCTGCCGAGTTGGGTTCGTCCAGAAAGATGTACATCCGGTCGACACCCAAGTCGAGGTGATAGGCCACAAAGCGCAGTATGTCCGGGGTCGGGCCCCGAACGGTCGAAACAATGCCCCAGGTCGGGTTACCGGTCATAAACAGCGTTTTGGCCGATCACGTCATCATTTCCTTGGTCGCCGTCAGGTTCAGTGCCGGATAGTCACGCACAACTCGGTCAATGTCCCACTGCAGTCTGGTCAGGTACACGATGTCACCATCATGGTCATGGGCGATGTGCTGTTTGTTGGCGTTGACAAACTTTTCAACCTCGGCCTTGTCGCCGCTGACCCAACGGGCTGACGTGAACTGAGACGCTTCGAACCGGACGGGCAGGCCATATTCCATCTCGATCCGGCTGGCGAGCACTTCGAACTGCAGCGCGCCGACAACGCCGACGATAAAGCCCGAGCCGATTGAGGGTTTGAACACTTTGGCCGCGCCTTCCTCGGCGAATTGCATCAGGGCTTTTTCCAGATGCTTGGCCTTCATCGGATCGCCTGCGCGAACGCCTTGCAGCAGTTCCGGTGCGAAGGACGGAATGCCAGTCACGCGCAGCGCCTCGCCCTCGGTCAGCGTATCACCGATGCGCAACTGGCCGTGGTTCGGGATGCCGATGATGTCACCGGCCCAGGCCTCTTCAGCCAACTCACGGTCAGAGGCGAGAAACAGCACGGGGTTCGAAATCGCCATCGGCTTTTTCGACCGTACATGCGTCAGCTTCATGCCGCGCTTGAAATGGCCAGATGCCATACGCACAAAGGCCACACGGTCGCGGTGCTTGGGGTCCATATTGGCCTGCACCTTGAAGACAAACCCGGCGACCTTTTTCTCATCGGGTGCAATCTGACGTGGTTCGGCCGACTGAATCTGCGGTTGCGGCCCGTAGGCGCCGATACCTTCCATCAGTTCCTTTACCCCGAACGAGTTGATGGCCGAGCCAAACCAGATTGGCGTCATATGCCCTTCCAGCACCGCCTGTGGGTCGAGTTGGGGCAACAGTTCGCGCGCCATTTCAACCTCTTCCAGCAGCTTCTCCAACAGATGCTCGGGCACGTGCTCAGCCAGTTTGGGATCATCTAAACCGTCGATCTGGATGCTTTCGGCCACCTTGTTGCGGTCGGCACGGTCCATCAGCTCCAGCCGGTCGCGAAGCATGTCGTAACAACCGATAAAATCGCGCCCCACGCCAATCGGCCATGCGGCGGGCGTGACGTCGATGGCCAGCATTTCCTGGATTTCGTCGATGATCTCGAACGTATCGCGGCTTTCGCGGTCCATCTTGTTACAGAAGGTCAGGATCGGCAGATCGCGCAGGCGGCAGACCTCGAACAGCTTCTGCGTCTGGCTTTCCACACCTTTTGCGCCGTCGATGACCATCACGGCGGCATCCACGGCGGTCAGCGTGCGATAGGTATCTTCCGAGAAGTCCGAGTGACCGGGCGTATCGACCAGATTGAACCGGAAATCGCCATAGTCAAACGACATGGCCGAGGCGGAAACCGAGATGCCTCGATCCTTCTCCATCTGCATGAAATCCGAACGCGTACGCCGCGCCTCACCCTTGGCGCGCACTTGGCCGGCCATCTGGATCGCGCCCCCGTAAAGAAGGAACTTTTCAGTCAGCGTTGTTTTGCCCGCATCCGGGTGCGAGATGATGGCAAATGTCCGGCGTCGGGCGATCTCGGGCGGCAGTACGGGTTGGTTCGAGGTATCAAGCATAAGCGCGCGTATAGGCGGGGAAACCGGCCGAGGCAAGATAAAGGGGATGTTCAGAATCGTGTTGCTGTGGCAATAAGAACATAAAGAGAACAAATAGAGGAGAAGACCAATGAACCTGAAAGAGATTGCAGAAGAGCTGGTTGCCGGATGTCGTGAGGATCGCGCCAAGGAAAACCTGCCTGAGCTTTATGCGGCAGATGCGGTTTCGGTTGAAGCGCAGGACATGGACGGCTCTGGCCGGGAAACGCATGGTGTGGACGGAATCCGCGGTAAGCACGAATGGTGGGAAGGTGCGCACGAAGTTTCAAGCGCCACGGTCAGTGATCCGTATCTGCACGGCGATGACCGTTTTGCCGTGATCTTCGAGGTGCAGGGTAAGGTGAAGGAAAGCGGTGAGAGTTTCGATATGCGCGAAGTTGGCGTCTATCACGTCGCCGATGGCAAGATCGTGCGGGAAGAATTCTTCTATTAAGCCGGTGTTGCCAATCTGGTCTTTCCTGTCTGGCCGGTGCTAGACATGCGGCCAATGAAAGGCAGGGAGGATCAGATGGATCTGGGTATTCGCGGAAAAAGAGCGCTGGTTTGCGCCAGCAGCAAGGGATTGGGCTTGGGCTGTGCCGAGGCATTGGCCGAGGCAGGTGTCGATCTGGTGATGAATGCGCGCGGGGCCGATACGCTTGAGCGCGAAGCCGATCGTCTGAGGTCCCAGCACGGCGTTTCGGTGCAGACCGTTGCCTGCGATGTGACCTCACCTGATGGTCAGGCGCAGGTTATCGAAGCCGCGCAAGGCGTTGACATTCTTGTGACAAATGCTGGTGGTCCGCCGCCCGGCATGTGGTCGGATTGGGAGCGTGACGATTTTATCAAGGCGCTGGATGCCAATATGTTGACGCCGATTGCGTTCATGAAAGCACTGTTGCCGGGAATGATGGACAAGGGCTGGGGCCGGGTCGTGAATATCACCTCGCAATCCGTGCGGGCACCGATCGCCGTTCTGGGCCTGTCAAACGCTGCGCGGACCGGATTAACCGGATATGTCGCAGGCACGTCGCGGCAGGTGGCACCGTATGGCGTGACGATCAACAACCTGCTGCCGGGTATCCACGCCACCGACCGCGCGGATGCGCTGGATAGCGGTGTGGCAGAGCAAAAGGGTATCTCAATGGATGACGCTCGGGCCGAGCGCGCGGCAACGATTCCTGCACGCCGCTATGGCACGCGGCAGGAATTCGGCGCGACCTGCGCGTTTCTGTGCTCGCAACAGGCGGGTTTTATCGTGGGGCAGAACATCCTGCTGGATGGTGGCGCCACAAACATGACGATGTAGGGATGTCACAAGGATTCTCGCTGAAAGATCAGTTGTATAACCAGGAAAAGACCCGCTATCTGGCGGGTTTGTTCGCCGGGGCTGCGCCGACCTTTGATGCCCAAGCCTTTGAAGGGCAGGTGATGTCCCGCTTGCTGGACCTTGAGTTGAAAGAGCGCATAGCCTGGATTGCCGAGTGCCTGCAAAATGCCTTTCCGGGGGCGCTGCCGGATGTCGCGCCGACCCTGCTGCGGGCGTTGCCGCCACCGCTTGATCCAACCAAAAAGGATGACGATTTCGGCGATTTTATCTTTGCTCCTCTGGGCGAATGGATCGCGTCCGTGGGATTGGGTCATCCCGACCTAGCACTTGATGTGCTGGAAGAAGTGACGCAGCGCTTTTCGATGGAATGGGCCATTCGTCCGTTCCTGAACACTCATCCACAGCTGGTGCTGAATCGAATGGAACGCTGGTGTGATCATGACAGCTATCACGTGCGCCGGTTGGTAAGCGAGGGTACAAGGCCCAGACTGCCTTGGGGGCAGGCGGTCGGGCTGGACTTGACCGATCCGCTACACTTGCTGGACCGGTTGCACAAAGATCCGACGCGCTACGTCACGCGGTCGGTGGCGAACCATCTGAACGACATCACCAAGAAGAACCCTGATCTTGTTTTGGATCGGTTACGCGCGTGGGAAGCAGAAGGTCAGCAAGATCGGGATGAACTGCGTTGGATGACATCTCATACCCTGCGCGGGTTGGTCAAAACAGGTCATCCGGGGGCCATGACACTGCTGGGATATGATCCCGAGGCCGATGTCACCGTTGAATTGCAAATAAAAGGTGAGGCGCGGATTGACGGGGTGTTGGAATTCGATGTCTTGCTAAGCGGACAGAATAATCAACCTGTTCTAGTCGATTATATCGTTCACTTTCAGAGGCCTGGAGGGAAAACCTCAGCTAAGGTTCACAAGTTTAAACAGGCTAAACTGCGTGATGGTGGGCTGAGCCTTAGTAAGTCGCACAAGCTAAAGGGGAACGCATCCACATACACGTTGGTTCCCGGTGCGCATCGGCTTGAAATTCAGGTCAATGGACGGGTGCGCACGGGTGCGGACTTCGAATTACTCGCATAGACCCTCACGCTTTCGTCAGATTTTGCCTCAGCGGATTGCGCCAACGACAGGGCTGAATTACCTGATTTCCAGCCATCGGGAAAAGGAAACCTGTGATGAATCATGAGTCTGTGCAGAATTACTATGGTGAAGTGCTGCAAAGCAGTTCGGATTTGCAGACCAATGCGTGCTGTACCCCGGACGCCATGCCGGATCATCTGAAACAGGTTCTGTCCAAAGTTCATGATGAGGTGCTGACCCGTTACTACGGCTGTGGCCTGATCGCGCCGCTGGATTTGAAGGGAATGAGCATCCTTGATCTGGGTTGCGGGGCGGGTCGCGATGTTTATGCTCTGTCTGCGATGGTGGGCGAAACGGGCCGGGTCGTCGGCGTGGATATGACGCCCGAACAGCTGGAGGTTGCGCGAGCTCATCAGGATTACCATGCTAGCGCGTTTGGCTATGCGGCCAGCAATGTGGAATTCCATCACGGATACATCGAAAGGCTTGATGACCTGAACCTTGAGCCGGGATCATTCGACATTATAGTTTCAAATTGCGTGATCAACCTGGCCACGGACAAAGAGGCGGTTTTGCGCGGCGCGCACCGTCTGCTGAAGGACGGTGGCGAGATGTATTTCTCGGACGTTTACGCCGACCGTAGGGTGCCGAAAGACATGGCTGAGGATGAGGTTCTGTACGGCGAATGCCTTTCCGGTGCGCTGTATTTGAATGATTTCCTGTCAATTGCCCGCAAGGCTGGGTTTGGCGATCCGCGCCGCGTCACGCATCGCCCGCTGACCATCGAAAACCCGGTTCTCGAGGCACGCGTCGCACCGCTGAAGTTCCAGTCGGCCACCTACCGCCTGTTTAAACTGCCCAAATTGGAACCGGCCTGCGAAGACTACGGTCAGGCGGTGATCTACAAGGGAACGATCCCCAATGCACCGCATCTGTTTGAATTGGATGACCACCACGCGATGGAAACTGGCAAGGTTTTTCCCGTTTGCGGCAATACCTGGATGATGCTGAAAGAAACACGCTTTGCGCAGCATTTCGAGTTCATCGGTGATTTCTCGACCCATTATGGTGTTTTTGAAGATTGCGGTGGAGAAAACGCATTCGAAACACCGGGCCAGGTCGCGTCGGGCGGATGTTGCTGATGTCTTGCACCTGACGGGCGGGGTTGCTATCCCCGCCTAAGCCCGATGAATTTGATCGGGAAAAGACAGCGGGGCCCATCGGTGACATTAGACGCAACTCCTCCTCGTCTGGAAATTCGAAATTTGATCGCGCGGTACGAGGGGCGGGTTGTTGTTGACAACGTATCCCTGTCTGTCGACGCGGGTAAGGTGACTTGCCTTCTGGGGCCATCGGGTTGCGGCAAGTCGACGACCTTGCGCATGATTGCCGGGGTCGAGATGCAGGAATCCGGTGAAATCTATGTAGACGGCAAGTTGATTTGCGACACCGTGTTCCGAATCCCGCCAGAACGTCGAGAGATCGGCCTGATGTTTCAGGACTTCGCGCTGTTCCCGCATCTTAACGTGGCCGACAATGTGGCTTTTGGTTTGAAAGGCCACAAGGACGAAAAGCGCGCCCGGGTTGAAGAGCTTTTGCGCAAAGTCGATTTGATTCATTTCATTGACAAATATCCTCACCACTTGTCTGGGGGGGAACAGCAGCGCGTGGCGCTGGCCCGTGCGCTTGCGCCGCGTCCGCGCATCATGCTGATGGATGAGCCATTCTCGGGCCTTGACAACAGGCTGCGCGATGGAATCCGGGATGAGACGCTGGCCATTCTCAAGGAAGAGGATGCTGCTGTTGTTCTCGTCACGCACGAGCCTGAGGAAGCGATGCGCATGGCGGACGAGATCGCCTTGATGCGGCGCGGCAAGATCGTGCAGCAAGGTGCGCCGTACAATGTATACACACGTCCAGTCGACAAGGCTGCGATGGCGTTTTTTAGCGATATCAACGTTTTAAAGACCAATGTGAAAGGGGCTTTGGCTGAAACGCCGTTCGGGCAATTCCTGGCTCCGGGCGTTCCGGACGGGACAAATGTCGAGATCGTGTTCAGGCCACAACACGTTCGGTTGGACTTTGACCGCAATGGCAAAGGGCCGTTGCCTACTGCAACCGATGGTAAGGCTGCGCGTGGTGTTGTGGAACGCGCGCGTTTTTTGGGCAATGAAAGCCTTGTCGAATTTCGGATGGACTATGACGGATCAATCCTAAAGACGACAGTGCCAAACGTGTTTGTGCCAAATCCTGGGCGGGTCATGTGGTTGACCGTGCGCCGCAGTCATTGCTTCGTTTTCCAGGCTTAGGGTTCAGACGCGCAGTTTTGACCCAAGTGGTGCGCGAAAGCCTCAGATTGCACGCCTGCTTTGCTTGCCGCCACGCGAGGGCGGGTCTATCAAGGTTCAAACACTGCGGCGGATGGGGCTTATGCGTATTCTTCTTACCAATGATGACGGCATTAATGCGCCGGGCCTTATCGCGCTGGAAGCCATCGCCGCCGATCTGGCTGGACCCGAGGGCGAGGTTTGGGTGGTTGCGCCCGCGTTCGAGCAATCGGGGGTTGGGCATTGTATCAGCTACACGCACCCGATGATGGTCGCCGAACTGGGCGAGCGCAGGTTTGCCGCCGAGGGCTCTCCCGCGGATTGCGTTTTGGCCGGATTGCACGACGTGATGAAGGATGCACGCCCCGATCTGGTGCTGTCCGGGGTCAACCGGGGAAATAACTCGGCCGAGAACACGCTTTATTCCGGCACTGTCGGCGGCGCGATGGAGGCCGCTTTGCAGGGCATTCCGGCAATTGCCCTGTCGCAGTATTTTGGGCCACGGAACCTTGGGCTGGACGATCCGTTTGAAACGGCCGCCCGGTTCGGCGCTGGTCTGGTGCGAAAGATCCTGGATGCTGCGCCGGAAAATCAGGGAGATTACCGCTTGTTCTACAACGTAAATTTCCCACCTGTGCCTGCAGATGAAGTGTTGGGCACGCGGATCGCTCCGCAAGGATTTCGTCGTGACACGCATTTTTCGGTCGAGCCGCACAGCTCGCCCTCGGGACGGCGGTTCCTGTGGATCAAAGGCGGCTATCAGCACAACCCAACCGCGCCGGGCACGGATGCGGCGGTTAATCTGGCGGGCTACATCTCGGTCACGCCGATGCGTGCGGATCTGACAGCCCATGATGCGCTTGAGGCATTGAAGACGATCGAATGACCGGACCGGACCCCGAAACAACCATGCAGTTTTTGTTTGCCCTGCGCTCGCGTGGGGTAACGGATGCGCGTGTGCTGGCAGCGATGGAACAGATCGACCGAGGTCAATTCGTCAAAGGCTTGTTCGCCGATCGCGCTTATGAAGATACGCCACTGCCGATTGCGTGCGGTCAGACGATAAGCCAGCCTTCGGTGGTGGGGCTGATGACGCAGGCGTTGGATGTGCGTCCGCGCGACACAGTGTTAGAGGTTGGCACCGGGTCTGGCTATCAGGCGGCCATCCTGTCGAAGTTGGCGCGCCGGGTCTATACGGTTGAGCGTCACAAGCGGCTGGTGCGGGAAACCGGGCAGCTATTCCGCGACCTCGGCCTGACCAATGTTACCGCTATGTTGACGGACGGATCTTTTGGTTTGCCCGAGCAGGCCCCATTTGACCGTATCATTGTAACTGCAGCGGCAGAGGATCCGCCCGGGCCGCTCTTGGCGCAGCTTAAAATCGGCGGTATCATGGTTTTGCCGGTGGGACAGTCGGATGCGGTTCAGACACTGATCCGTGTCAGGCGGACCGAGACCGGTCTGGACTATGATGAGTTGTTGCCCGTTCGTTTCGTGCCCTTGTTAGAGGGTCTTGGAAAGGACGGGGTGTAAGGATTGTTAGGCAACACGCGACGGAACCCCGGAAAACACGGGTAGGCGTTGAGGACAGAATGATGAGAGCAGTTTCCAAGTCAGCGATACTCCGCTGCGCCACCGGCGCGACAGCTTTGGTGATCCTTGCGGGGTGCGATGGTCCGCTGGATTATGACCTTCGTGGAAATGTGGGGGGGTTTTCGACCTCTGATGCCGCGCAAGCCGCGACAGCCAATCGTCCAGCCCCGGATGCCCGAGGCGTCATTTCCTATCCAACATACCAGGTGATTGTCGCGCGCCGCGGTGATACGGTTGCAGACGTTGCCGCGCGGGTTGGGTTGCCCGAGGGCGAGTTGGCAAGTTTCAATGGCTTGAAACCCACTGATCAGTTGCGTGACGGTGAAGTGATCGCTCTGCCGCGCCCGGTCGGTGGTGCCAGTACCGTCGATATCGCCACCATAGCCGGAACCGCGATTGACGAGGCGCCGACAGATGGGTCGGTCCGGACGTCGACGCTGGAGCCCGCGCAGCCTGCGGCGACGGCACCCGCTCCGACCCCTGCGCCATCTGGGCCCGAGCCAATCCGGCACAAGGTTAAACGCGGCGAGACGGCTTATACCATCGCGCGGCTCTACGATGTGCCAGTGGATGCGCTGGCCGAATGGAATGGATTAGGTCCGGACTTTACCGTGCGCGAGGATCAATTCCTGCTGATCCCGATCAAGAACCAACCCGCACCACAACAGGCTCCTGTAGCCGCCACCAACGTGACGCAGCCGGGGCAGGGTTCGCCAACGCCGACCCCGCCGAGTGCAACGCAACCGCTTCCGGACGAGGTGATCGCCCCGGCCGAGCCAGCACCGGACGTGACCGCCGAAGCACCGACTAACCAAAGCAGCGCAGCCCTTGGGCTGCCGGTGACAGGCACGATCATTCGGACCTATGAGAAGGGCAAGAACGAGGGTATCGATATCGCTGCCGCTCCGGGCGCGGCTGTAAAGGCAGCCGAAGCGGGCACCGTGGCTGCGATTACCGCAGATGCAGATCAGGTACCTATCATTGTCGTCAAACACAGCAACGATCTTCTGACGGTCTATGCGAATGTCGACAAGATAACGGTGAAAAAGGGCGATCGCGTGCGCCGGGGTGAGCAGATCGCCTCACTGCGGGGCGGAGACAATTCTTACGTGCATTTCGAAGTGCGCAAAGGCTTCGAAGCCGTCGATCCCGAGCCCTATTTACAGTAAATGCACTGGCTGGTTTCGACCTGCCTTTGGTTGGGCGACCTAGTTATAGGGGTCGTAGTCGCTGAGCCGTTTCCCCGGCTCATCGGCAAAAATCTCGGGCAGGGGTGAGACGGCTTCGATCAAGTCGATGCGGAATACACGGAAACCGTCCCGCAACTCGCACCACGCGGTCAGGGTCCAGACACGGCCCCAATACTCCATATGCAACGGGCGGATCGTACGCTCGGTCAGCACGCCATCAATGCGACGGTAGGACAAATGCAGTTTCTGGCGGGATTTGATCGCAGCACGGATCGGGGCCATGTGGGCCAATCCACGCGCCGCATCCGCAAAGGGATACACCGCGAATTTCCACGTATCCGCCTCGGCCACGACTTGAGTAGGCAAAACTGCGTCGATCTTTTCAGCCAGTGTTTCGGCTGCCGCTTTGAGGTCAGCGTCTGCCGCCTCGGCCACGATAGCCATGCCAAGGTTCAAGGCTTCCAATTCGATCGGGGTCAGGGTTAAGGGGGGCAGGGTGATCTGTTCGCGCACCATGTAGCCGACGCCGCGCTCGCCCTCCACAGGCACGCCCGAGGCGACAAGAGTATCCATGTCGCGGTAAATCGTGCGGACCGAGACCTCAAGCCGGTCCGCGATGTCCTGCGCGCGGTGCAGTTTGCCGTCGCGCAGGATCTGGATGATGTCGAACAGACGGTCAGTGCGGCGCATGACACGCCGTTCTGACAGCCTTTATGCGGTCATTTTCCATAGCACATTCTCATGGCGCATCTGGATGCTTTCGGGATTGATCGCAGCCATCATGCCAGCAGCGCATTCCTGCTGAGGAAGCTGAGCAGCTGCGTCTTGTGCAGCTTTCAAGTCCGTCCAGATGACATAATCGGTCCAACGTCCATCCTCACCTTGGCTCAACTGACGGTGGACGAATCCGGGGGCTGAGCGGACAAACGCCTCAGACGCCTGGCTGAGCTTCACGTATTCTTCCGGCGAGGTGCCGTCTGTGAGGGTGAAGGTGACGATTTCTGCAACATGGGTCATTTGTATCTCCGTTGACCAAGTTTCGATAACCGTGTCCTAACCCCGTGCAACTGACATAAACCTGTCAGTTGGAAAAAACCAGTCTGCAAAAAACGTGTGATGCCGCCAGATTTGAGGGTCGAACGCCGTTCCGCCACTTTTCCAGCGGGCCTAGCAGGCGTAGACACAAGCCCAGATCATATTCCCGGCGCCTGGCGCCGACGCATAAGGAGAAAAGACATGCTCAATAATATCGGCCTTCCCGGCCTGCTGTTGATCGCCGTTGTGGTACTGGTACTGTTTGGCCGCGGCAAGATCAGTTCGTTGATGGGCGAAGTGGGCAAGGGCATCACATCGTTCAAGAAGGGCGTAAAAGAAGGCACCGACGAGATAGAGCAAGACGCCGCCGAAGTGGCAAAGGACGTTACGCCTGAGACAGAAAAAGATAAGGCCTAAACCAAGATGTTTGATCTGGGCTGGACCGAGCTTTTGGTCATCGGCATTGTTGCCCTGATCGTTGTGGGGCCAAAGGACCTGCCGGTGCTGTTCCGCAATGTCGGTCGTTGGGTCGGCAAGGCCCGCGGAATGGCGCGCGAATTCAGCAGCGCCATGAACGAAGCGGCGGACCAAGCGGGTGTTAACGAAATCAAGAAGGGTTTGAATGCGGCGGCCAACCCGGTCAGCAGCGCCATGGACGGTGTGAAAGAAGCCGCACAGGACATGGCCCGCAGCATCGACCCGACCAAATTCGACCCCGATAGCGAGACGGGCAAACTGGCCGCGGAACGGGCCGAACAGGCCAAGAAGATTCAAGCCACGACCGCCCGCGCAGCTGCCGAACGCAAGGCCAAGGAAGCCGCAGATGCTCTTGCCAAGGCCGAAGAGGCCGAGGCCGCGCTGAAAACTGAAAGCAAGACATGACCAACACTGACGAGATCGAAGACAGCTCGGCCCCACTGATCGAGCATCTTGCAGAGCTGCGCACAAGGTTGATTCACTGTGTCGTTGCGTTTCTGGTTGGCATGATCATCTGTTTTACGGTGGCCACGCCGATCTTTAACTTCCTCACTCGTCCCCTGTGCGACGTGCTGGCAGAACGGGGGCAGGATTGCGGTCTGATCTTTATCTCTCCGCAGGAAGGTTTTTTTGTCGCGATCAAGGTGTCATTACTGGGCGGGTTCATTCTGGCCTTTCCTTACATCGGAATGCAGATGTGGCGGTTCGTGGCACCGGGTCTTTACCGGTCAGAAAAGAACGCCTTTCTGCCTTTCATGGTGGCCTCGCCTTTTATGTTTCTGCTGGGGGCAAGCTTTGCGTTTTATGTCGTCACGCCGCTGGCCTATGACTTTTTCCTCGGGTTCCAGCAGTTCGGGGCAGAAGGAGAAGCTGTTGTTGACGGCACGGCTACCGCTCCGCTCAGCGTGGTGTTCCAGGGGTCAGCGCAAGAGTATCTGAACCTGACCATCAAGTTCATCGTGGCGTTTGGGCTCTGCTTCCAGCTGCCCGTTCTGCTTACGCTGATGGGAAAGGCAGGGCTTGTCAGCGCCGAAGGGCTTGGCAGCGTGCGTAAATATGCCGTGGTCGCCATTCTGGTTCTGGCCGCGCTTGTAACACCGCCAGACGTAATCACTCAGATCATTCTCTTTGTTGTGGTCTACGGGCTTTATGAAGTGTCAATCTTCCTTGTGGCTCGCGTTGAAAAGAAGCGCGAAGAGCAACTGCGCGCAGACGGTTACTATGACGACGAAGAGGAGGCGGATGACGAGATCATCCGTGAAGAAGACGGCAAGTAAATCCGTTAACGGTTAGAAAGCAGGCGCGCCAATGATTGGCGCGCCTTTTTCGTACGTGGTACTTGTTGCGCCGTTCGGAACATGGTTTGAACCCGCCAAGTCACGACCGGAGGCCCGAATGGATGACCAAGCCCTGAACCGAATTGCCGATGCACTGGAACGCATGGCACCGGCCCCTTTGGCCGCGCCGGATTTCGGTGCCGCACCCGCCTTTGTCTGGCATATCGAACCCGATAGGCTTGAGCCGGTCACACAGGTCAACCGCGTCGATCTGGAACTATTGATTGGCATCAACCGGTCCCGAGATACGCTATTGGACAACACGCGCCGCTTTGCGGCTGGTTTCAAGGCCAACAATGCACTGTTGTGGGGTGCGCGTGGAATGGGGAAATCCAGCCTCGTTAAGGCCGTTCATGGCTCACTGCAGGCCGATTTTCCCGACCTGAAACTGGTCGAGCTACAGCGTGAAGACATGGGCTCGGTCGCACGCCTGCTGAATCACCTGCGGGTTGCTCCGCACAGGTTCATCCTGTTCTGCGATGACTTGTCGTTCAGTCACGACGACCAGCATTATAAGTCGCTGAAGGCCGTGTTGGACGGCGGCATCGAAGGTCGCCCCGAGAACGTTGTCTTCTACGCGACGTCCAATCGCCGTCACCTGATGCCGCGTGACATGATCGAGAATGAACGCTCCAGCGCCATCAACCCGTCTGAGGCGGTCGAAGAAAAAGTTTCGTTATCGGATCGGTTCGGTCTTTGGCTAGGCTTCCACCCCTGCGACCAGGATGAATATCTTGCAATGATCGAACGCTATTGCGGTGCGTACGGCGTATCGGTCGATGCGGACTTGCTGCGCGCAGAAGCCATCGAATGGCAGGCGACACGCGGCGCGCGTTCGGGCCGCGTGGCTTGGCAATTCTTCGTTGATCTGGCTGGGCGAAACGGTGTGCATATCGCATAACCTGCACGCTTCATCTGGCTGAAAATATCCCCGCCGGAGGCATGGCCCAAAGGGCCATACACTAAAGCAGCGACAAAATCCGTGCGGCTTCGTCTGCCGTTCCGGTCAATGCATCGCGATCTTCTCCGGGATGAAACCTCGCGCGCACGGCGGTGGGCATCGGTGACGGCTCGACAATTGAAACCCGCGGACCGGTGCGTTCTGTTTCAAGCGCCCAACTGCGTGCCAGCGCCAACTGAGCGGCCTTGGTCGCGCCATAGATGCCATAGAATTTTTGGCCTGCTTTCGGGTCATCAAAGAAAACAGCATGGCCAGTCTCACCCAACAAAGGCGCGATGTAGGGGATCAGCACAGACGTGGCAGTTGCATTGATGCTAACCGCCTTTGTCCACTCTTTCGGGTCGATGAAATGTGCCGGCGTCAGAGCCGAGGCATGGACGGCTGTGTGCAGCCACAAGTCCACTTTCCCCCACCGGTCGTGAATGCCACGGCACAAGGTCGCCATAGCGTTCGGATCGGCAATATCCATCGGCGCCAGCGTGGCCGCGCCACCTTTGGCCTGAATGCGGTCATCCAATTCTTCCAAGCCGCCCGTCGTGCGGGCAACGGCGACGATGTGATATTCGGGCGCGAGCGCCTCGGCCAGGGCAGCGCCCAAGCCGCGAGAAGCTCCGGTAACGAGTGCAATTTTGGTCTGATCGGTCATGACAGCGGTTTGGACCTATGGGCGCAGGGCGTCAAGACAGGATTAGCCGCCCGGAATGGCGATCCGTTTGGTCTGGCCGCTTTGTCGCAGCATAATCCCCTCGGGATCGATCGCCACCACGGTCCCCGACGAGACGCGGCTGCCCGGTTTGATTTCTTTGATGCGTCCAGAAGACAATCGGATAAGCGCGCGCATATCCTGCGGGGAACCAAAAACACCAAGTACAGAAACAGAGTTTTTCTTCAGCGCACCCTTTTGCGTAGCTGCGCTTTCGACAGTTGAATTCGACATGAAGTTCGGCCCTGCCGCCTTGGCACGGCCCCTTGTTGTGAGTGGTTGGCAATCGGCGACCTAGCAAACAGATAGGCCGAGTAAAAGCCTATCTGACGTCGCATTAAGGCAATGCGATTGGCTTTGACGGCGAAGCCATTGGGATTGCGATTTCTTCAGCGAAGGGTTGTGCGCAAAAATCCACTCATCCCAATCTGAGACCCCAAAATAAAGGCCCGTATCACCTTTGTGACGCGGGCCGATCAAAATATTGATTCGCGAAAAGGCTTATCCTGATGCCAGCTCCGCCCGGTTCCACGAGCCACCCGGCATCTGCATGTCTTCTTTTTTCTTGCTCGCGCGACTGCTGTTTTCAAGGCTGTTCAAATAGTCATTGCTGACACTGCCGGTGATGTAATCGCCGTCAAAGCACGAGCAGTCGAAAGACTCAATCTCGGGGTTGCCTTCTTTGGCGGCCCAGATCAGATCCTCAAGGTTCTGATAGAACAGGGCGTCTGCCCCCAGTTCCTGACGGATCTCTTCAATCTCTTTGCCGTTGGCGATCAACTCGTGCTTTGTAGGCATATCGATGCCGTAGACATTTGGGAACTTCACGGGCGGAGAGGCGCTGGCGACGTAGACTTTCTTGGCACCGGCCTCTCGGCACATCTGAACAATTTTCTTGATCGTGTTCCCGCGCACGATCGAGTCGTCGATCAGCAGAACGTTTTGGTCTTTGAACTCAAGCGGAACGGCGTTCAGCTTGCGGCGCACGGACTTCTGACGCTCTTCCTGTCCGGGCATGATAAAGGTTCTGCCGACATAGCGGTTCTTCACCAGTCCCTCGCGATAGGGGATGCCCGTGGCCTTGGCGACTTCCAGCGCGACCGGGCGGGCACTGTCCGGTACGGGTATGATCCGGTCGATTTCAAGGCCTGCCTCCTCAATCTGGTGGGCAAGCGTCTGGCCCATACGCATCTGAGTTTTGTAAACTGACACACCGTCCAGCAATGAATCCGGACGCGCCAGATAAACATACTCAAAAATACAGGGGGTCAACCGGCCTTCGACGGCCTGGAAAGTGTGCATGTTGCCTTCGAGGTCGATCAGAATCGCCTCACCCGCCTTTAGGTCCCGCAGTTTTTTGAAACCGTTGATACCAAAAGCCACGTCTTCCGACGCAAAGGCATAATCATCACCGGCACCCTCCACTTCGCGCTTAGCAACCGACAGAGGGCGAATTCCGAACGGATCGCGGAACGCCAGCATACCAACTCCGGCAACAAGGCAGATTACCGAGTAAGCACCCTGAACCCGTTCCATCGTCATTTTTACACCGGCAAAGATGTTGCGGATCGGCTCGGCATTACCGTTGACCTTGATTGCGTCGGCCACTTTATCCGCCAGCACGTTCAGCAGAATTTCGGAATCCGATGTGGTCCGCAGATGGCGGCTGTACTTGGCGGTCACTTTCTCGCGCTGTTCAGCCGTGTTGGTGATGTTGCCATTGTGGACCAGATAAATGCCATAGGGCGCGTTGACAAAAAAAGGCTGAGCCTCTGCCGCGCTCAATGAACCTGCGGTCGGATAGCGGACATGGCCCAACCCGATTCTGCCCAACAGAGTTTCAGCGTCTTGCGCGTTAAACACATCCTTGACCAGACCATTGGCCTTTTTTTCGCGGAAGAACTCGCCATTGTAAGTGACGATGCCCGAGGCGTCCTGCCCCCGGTGCTGCAGCATAAGCAGCCCGTCATAGATTTCCGCAAAGACATCATGCGTCTTGCTTGCGATCCCCAAAATCCCACACATGTACGGGCTCCAATTTCTACGACGTTTTCACTAGCGGTGATGAATTGAACATCTGCATGGCTGGTTTTGCACCCGGCGGTGCCGCCGTGACAGATGACGTAGACGCGTCATCGTCCTGCGGGCAGGCGCGAGGTAAAAACGGGTACAGCAAGATCGGTAGCTCCGATTCCATGTCAGTTCGGCATCCACATAATGCCTAACGGGACCTGTGTCATCAAAGGATCACAATTGTGATTTCCTGCACAAGGTTTTTCCGGTCACGGCATCAAAAGGTGACACCGGGCCAGCCTTGTGTTGTCATATCAAGATTAAAGAGTATCAAAATCCGTCTAGTGTCGATTGGGGCTTGGTTATGTGGGAACACAAGCAAGGACAAAAAAAGGAAGAGCATACAAAGCGCCGGTGCCATCGTTGCCGCGGCATGGGACGCGCGCCATGTCCCATCTGCAATGGAGCTGGAGAGGTTGTCAAAAGTCGGGATATTCACGGTAAGCCGGTTTTTGGGCGCTGTGACGGGTGTTTTGGCGTTAAAACCATGAGATGTACGGTCTGCGCGGGCGAGGGTTTCGTTTAGCTCGCCCATCCCGTCGCTACGGAAAAAAATGCCCGGTAAAAACCGGGCTTTTTCTCATTCAGTGGTAGCGGGTGCTGTTTCGTCCGCGGCGGGGGCCGCTGGCTCTGGCGTGGTTTGGGTGTCAGCGCCACAGCTTGCAACAAGCTCTTCATATTGCTGTGTAACCCATCCCAGAGCCTGTTCCGGGTTCTGTTCTTCGATCCGGTCGCTGAATTGTTCGAACACTTTGGCAGAGCGGCTTTCGTCTACAATCGTGTAGGATTGGCCGGTCATGATCGTGTCGTAGACAAAGAAGGCGATGGCAACCAGGAGGATACCGCGTGCGATGCCAAAGAAAAAGCCAAGCGCCTGGTCCAATCCGCCAATGGCTGAACGTTGCACGATCGACGAAAACAGCGGTGTGAAAATACTGACTACGATCAACGCAACGGCAAAAACTGCGGCAAAGCCGGTTATCACCGATAGTTCGCAACTGTCGCGCAGGAAATCCCCGACCACCGGGATTTCTTTCACCAATGGGACAGCCTGAGGCGCAAAGATAAAGGCCAGAACGGCGGCCGCGACCCAGCCCGCGATGGCCAGAACCTCGCGCAGGAACCCTCGGGAATAGGCCAGCAAGCCCGACACGACGATGATCAGGGCAACCACCCCGTCGATAATTGTAAAACCTTCCATGGCCCTCGCCTGTATTTTTTTCAGCCCCTTAAGGTGCTATCTTAACCTGCTCCGAAGGTTTCGCCAACAAACCCCACCAAATCAGAGGGTCGGGTGAGTGTCAGACCTGCCACAGTACCGGTTTTGCCACCCGCCGGAGCAATGGCCGATTTGAAACCAAGTTTTTGCGCCTCTTTCAACCTGTTTTCGGTTTGCGGGGCCGGTCTAAGTGCCCCGGATAGCGAGATTTCTCCGAAAACAACGGTATCAGCGGGCAGGGCCGTGTCTTCGCGGGCGCTGAGCAGGGCGGCGGCGACCGCAAGGTCTGCGGCGGGTTCGCTGACTTTCAGCCCTCCGGCCACATTCAGATAGACGTCAAGCCCCGCAAAAGGCACGCCGCAGCGCGCTTCGAGCACGGCAAGGATCATGGCCAGCCGCCCGCTGTCCCATCCAACGACGGTCCGGCGGGGTTGAGAATGGGGCGAAGGGGCCACAAGCGCCTGCAACTCAACCAGGACGGGGCGCGTGCCCTCTATACCAGCGAAAACGGCAGATCCGGGGCTCGGGGCGCCACGTTCCGACAGGAACAAGGCCGAAGGATTGGTGACCTGAGCCAGCCCTTTGCCGGTCATCTCAAATACGCCGATCTCGTCAGCGGGGCCGAACCGGTTTTTAACGGCGCGCAGAATACGGAATTGGTGACCACGCTCACCTTCAAAATAAAGCACGGTATCAACCATGTGTTCGACCACACGCGGGCCTGCGATCTGACCCTCTTTGGTAACATGACCGACCATGATGATTGACACACCATGTCGTTTCGCAAACGTGGTCAATTCATGCGCAGCGGCCCGGACTTGTGATACTGAACCGGGCGCGCTGTCCACATTGTCTGCCCACATCGTCTGAATCGAGTCGATAATGGCAAGGCCGGGCTTTTCTGCCTCGAGCGTCGTCAGGATGTTGCGCAGGTTGGTTTCGGCGGCCAACTGAACCGGTGCGTCCTCAAGTCCCAGACGCCGGGCACGCATGCGGACTTGCGCGCTGGCTTCCTCGCCCGAAACATAGATAGTCTTGACGCCCGCGCGGGAAAACCGCGCTGCGGCCTGAAGCAAGAGGGTGGATTTGCCGATGCCGGGGTCTCCGCCGACCAACAGCGCCGAAGCGGGAACAAGGCCACCGCCAAGTACGCGGTCCAGTTCCTCGACCCCGCAGAGGGTGCGGGGTGGGGGCGTTTCCTCGGTGGATAAATCCGTGAGGGTGATAGACTGGCCGCGTTTACCACCGAGTGACTTTTTCGCGGGTCCAGCCGAAAGGGGCACGTCTTGCGTGATCGTGTTCCATTCACCGCATGCGTCGCAACGCCCGGACCAGCGCGAATGCGACGCGCCGCAGGCCGAGCAGGAGAAAGTCGTTTTTGCCATGCGGCCTTGGTGCCCGAGGTTGGGCCGTTCTTCAAGCCCTTGCGGGCTTTCATCTCCGCCGATGGCGCGCCGCGTCCTCAGGCCCCTTGGGCCATCGTCCGCGGCGGGCGCATACGCGCCTACTCAGCCGCGCGGGGCGGTGGCGACATCGCGACCACGCTGGATGAAGCAGGTGCGCCATCCTGCGACTGTGCCTGCAACTGAACCGACAATTCTGGAAGCAATTCAAACAGTTCGTCCCGGAGGCGCGTCAATTGCGACCGGGCAATTGCTTCTTCCATTTCAACGTCGCGTGTCCACTGGCGCAGTTCATTCTGGATGACTTGCGCTTCTTCCAAACGGTGCTGGAACATTTCGATTTCTTCCTGCCGTTGTTGCAGGAATGTCCGCGCTCGGTTGACCTGTGCGTCGCCGTAGGTTTCGGCAAGATCATGGCTGATGTGGCTCATCTGCGCTGCCAGTTCCAGTATCTCGGGTTCGAGCGATTGCAACTGAGGGTGCTGGCGCAAGAAGGCTATCCGCTCTTTCACTGCGTCGAACTCGGAAGACATGACGAACAGACCGCCACGATCCGCAGCGTGCGCTAACTGATAGGCTTCGGACACATCGTGCATGTTCAAAGCAAACCTACGATGGCTGTTTTCCAAGGCCATCATCCGTGCATTTGCCGGCAAGTAAAAAGCCAGCATGAGAACCAGTATGGTTATGCCAATCTGGATATACATTCCGGCGTCCATAGCTGATCCTCCCGCGAGACCGGCTTGCATGGATAGCCAGGGAAGCACCCCCAATGCTGACAAAAACGTTACGGAAACGGCGAAAAGGGCTGCTGCACATATGAGTGCAAAAGTTAGTCTCAAAAAGACATTCTGAAATTGCAAAGTAATATTATGGAGGGCAGTCATGGTCGACGAACTCCTTTAAAAACCGGTACACAACCAGACCCAAGCGGAGAAATCCAAAACACGCAGATTGATCCGCTGCGGACCTGAAAACGACAATTTTTTGCTGCTCGAAATAAGATAATGATACTCAGATGAGTGTTTTCAATCAATTAGCTCAGAGTATTTCGTGAACTGCGTGTCATTTCCGTAATGTGACCCAGTGCGATCGAGGCCAGAATGCAGGCCGTGAATAGATATAGGCCCCATGCGGTTTCAATGGTCGCGTAAGAGATTCCCTTGGCCAGCGTGATGTAAAGCGCGATCAGGAAAATGTCGGCCATCGCCAGTTTGCCGAGGATATTCAGCGCCGGTTGGACACGTGCATCCAGCAGGTCCCATTGGATCAGGGCAGTGCCGATGGTTTTGATGTAAGGCGCGAAGAGGGCAAAGACCGTGACGATCAGTGCCAGGAAGACGTCCGATTTCCACAAGGACTGGAGCCCGGTTATGACGCTTATTTCCGACAAGCCGAAGATCGGGAGTAGCCCCGCTCGCATCAGCGGAGCGAACCACGCGATGGGGTAGAGGATCAGGAGTGAGAGGGTGGCAAGGCGGAGGGTCATGAACCTACTTATTTACCATGTCGGGACCGATTAGTTACACAATAGACGAAATCACCTCTGCGAATAGCCGCGTAAATTGCCTGTCAGACTTGGACGCCCTCGCGCCAAGCATTGCGTAAGGCCATCGGCAGCGCGTCATCGTTTCCTTCGTATAGAAAGTCTAAGGACAGCCCATACTTTTTCCGAAGAACCAAAGCGCCACCCAAAGATAATCTCTGTGTACCCGCCTCCCACAAAGAGTAAGCACTTCTTTTAAATCTATGCTTTCAACAAACTCTGCTTGGGTTTATCCAAGAACCTTGGTCCGGTGCCATTTTAAGCGGGTGGCAATGTCTTCAAATGGCCTTGGTTTTTTGTCGTCCATCGCTTGCCTGCATTTTCGGAATTGCTTGAAACCATAACGGCTAATGGCATATGGGCATGGTTGGTACGAGATAACCTGTCAAAAAAGAATTTTAGATAGGTCCATCACCGCACCGCCTCAATCGGCCCTTCTGCGCTCCCGCTGATGAACTGCTCAAGATACGGATCGCCCGAGGAATCCATCTGGCTTACCGGGCCGGTCCACTGGATCACGCCGTCATGCAGCATCGCCACGTTGTCAGCAATCGCGCGGACCGAGCTCATGTCGTGGGTGATGGTCATCGCGGTGGCGCCCATTTCGGTCACGATCTCGCGGATCAGGTCGTTGATGACGCCGGACATGATCGGGTCCAGACCGGTGGTAGGTTCGTCGAAGAAAATGATCTCGGGCTCGGCGGCGATTGCGCGGGCAAGGCCCACGCGTTTCTGCATGCCGCCCGAAAGTTCCGAGGGGTACAAATCGGCCACGTTGGAACGCAGCCCTACGCGGCGCAACTTGTCGATGGCGATTTCGCGCGCATAGTCGGCAGGTTGCTTCATTGGGCCGCGCAGCAAACGAAATGCGACGTTTTGCCAAACGGGCAGGGAATCGAACAGGGCTCCCCCCTGAAACAACATGCCGAACCGGGCCAGAAACGCGTCGCGGTCGCCCGTGCTTGCGTCTTTGCCATCGACATAAATCATACCGCTGTCGGGCTTAATCAGGCCAAGGATGCATTTCAGGGCCACCGATTTTCCGGTGCCCGAGCCGCCAATGATGACCATCGATGTGCCCTTGGCAATCTCAAGGTTCATGCCTTGCAGAACCTGATTGGACCCAAACGCTTTTTCTACATTCTCCATCCGGATCATAGCGAGAAGAATACCCCTGTCAGAATGAAGTTGGCGGCGAGAATCATGATAGCGGCAGACTCAACCGAGGATTTGGTGGCCCGGCCCACGCCTTGCGCGCCACGCCCCGAATTCATGCCATAGTAGCACCCCATGACGGCCGCGATCACTCCGAAGGCGGCCCCTTTGACAAGCGAGGAAACGATATCCCGCGTTTCAAGGAAATTGACGGTGTTCAACAGGTAGGTCGCGGGGTTGAAGCCAAGGTTCTGTGTCGCAACCACGTAGCCGCCTGCGATACCGATGATGTCACCGATGCCGACCAGCAGCGGAACGGTGATCAGCGCGGCCAGAACGCGGGGGGCCGTCAGGTATTTCATCGGATGGGTCGACAAGGTGACCAGCGCGTCGATCTGCTCGGTGACTTTCATGGTGGCGATCTCGGCCGCGATGGAGGAGGTGACGCGCGCGGCGATCATCAGGCCCACAAGGACAGGGCCAAGTTCCCGCACCATACCGATGGCGACGATCTGCGGCACCACGGCCTCGGCATTGAAGCGCGCGCCGCCGGCATAGATTTGAAGCGCCAGCGCGCCACCAGTGAAGATGGCAGTCAGGCCGACAACTGGCAGGGACAGCCAGCCGATATTCATCAGGGCAACGGCAAATTCACGCGGGTAATAGGGCGGGCGGAAAATGTGTGAGACCGCATGAAACGCGAACAGCCCCACCCGGCCAAAAGTGGCGAAAAGGGCCAGAACCGCCCGGCCCAACCCGCCCAGCAAAAAGAAAGGATTCATTCTACGTAGCCCCGAGAGTAGCGCGCGCCAAGCGAGGTGAGGATTTCATACCCGATCGTGCCTGCGGCCTCGGCCAGGTCATCGACGGTTTGATGCCCGTTCAGAATGCGCAGACGTTCGGGGTCTTGGGGCAGATCGGTGACATCGACCGTGATCAAGTCCATCGAGATGCGGCCAACCACCGGGCAGGGCTGATCACCGGCGAATGCGTCGATGCCACCTCCGATTGCCCGGTGCAGGCCGTCCGCATAGCCTGCCGCAACGGTTGCGATGCGAGACGGACGACGGGCGACCCAGGTGTTGCCGTAGCCAACGGTCTCTCCGACTTCGACCGCGCGAACCTGAATAACGGGTAAATCGACTGTAACAACCGGTTTGGCCTCCGCGAACGGCATACCGCCATAAAGACCGACACCCGGGCGGCAGAAGTCAAAATGGAATTCCGGCCCCAACAGTATACCCCCGGTGGCCGCTAAGGACCGAGGGGCTGCAACGCCGTCGGTCATCGCGCGGAAGGTTTTCAATTGCTGTTGGTTCATGGGGTGATCGGGTTCATCCGCACAGGCCAGATGAGACATAACCACCACCGGCTTCAAAGGCTCAGCTTTGGGGCGCAGTTCGGCCCAATCTGTCAGCTCTAGCCCGAGGCGATTCATGCCACTGTCCAACTGAATGCCAAAGGCGTGTTCGGGCATCGCTTGTTGGTGGCGCACAAATTGCTCGGGTGCGTTGATCAGCGGTGTCAGATCATGATCCCGAAGCAGGTCGGTGTCGCCCTCCATATGGCCGGAGAACACGGCGATCATCGGCCCGGGACCAATGGCCTTGCGTACGGCGGCACCTTCTTCGGCGACGGCGACAAAAAACTTACGAACGCCTTCTTCAGCCAAAGTTGCCGATACCGGCCCGGCCCCAAGACCATAAGCGTCGGCTTTGACCACGGCGCCGGTCTCGACATTCGTTTTCGCATTGAGCGCGCGCCAGTTACTGGCCAGCGCATGTAGGTTGATCGTCAGTCGTGCGGTACTCATGGTGCTGTTCATGACATTGGATCGCGGTAGGTCAAGGGGGAATGCGGCAATTCCTGAACATATATCCTTGATACTGCGCGACTTCTGGCCCGTATACTTGCCCCACGGCAAAAAATGGCGGTCGTGCTGTTTGATGTATCTCGCCATTGTGTCCAAGTCGTGATCAACTGTGGGCAATACGTAGGACCGTGTATGCAACTTTATGGAGGCAAAATGCTGAACCTGACCGCCGAATACCAAGCATGGTCAGACGAACTGCCTGCGTTGTTTCGCCACGTCTTTACCACCTCGGAAGGCGAGGCCGAGGGGCTTGCGGTCAGCTCTCTGTCGTCTGACCTTTTGAACTCAACACCCAAGGATGATTTGGTGGTGGTTTTGGCCTTGGATGACAGGTTGCTGTGTGGATGCATTTTGTTTTCGCGGCTTCACTATGATCAGGACCCGCGACAGGTGTTCCTCATGTCTCCAGTGGCTGTGCGAACCGACCGTCAGAAAACGGGCATTGGTCAAAAACTAATAAGCTTTGGGCTTGGGCACCTGCGTAAGCAAGGGGTGGACTTTGTCGTTACCTATGGGGATCCCGCTTACTACGGCAAATCAGGGTTTCAGCCGATAACCGAAACGGATGCCCAACCGCCCATGACGCTGAGCATGCCGCACGGGTGGTTGGGGCAATCCCTGAGGAAATCGAACATGCCGATCAAAGGGCCATCGCGCTGCGCCAGCGCATTCAATAAGCCTGAGCTTTGGTAGATCAGTAACCCTCGATCTGACCGTCTTGCTGCCAGGGTTTGACAAGGTTGCCGAAGCGCGTGAACTGAGCCTCAAAGGACAGCTCGACCGTACCGATGGGGCCGTGCCGCTGCTTACCGACGATGACTTCGGCCTTGCCGTGTAGGCGTTCCATGGCCTGTTTCCATTCTTCCATCTTGTCTAACTCGTGATCGCCGGGTTTTTCACGCTCTTTGTAATATTCCTCGCGGAAGACGAACATAACGACGTCGGCGTCTTGTTCAATCGAGCCTGATTCCCGCAGGTCAGACAACTGGGGGCGTTTGTCATCCCGGTTTTCCACCTGACGGCTTAGCTGCGACAGCGCGATAACAGGGATGTTCAGCTCTTTGGCGATGGCCTTCATGCCCATCGAAATCTCGGCAATCTCGTTGACACGGTTGTCGGCCATGCCGCGGCAGAGTTGAAGGTAGTCAATCACCAGCAGGTCCAGACCATGCGTCCGCTTCAACCGCCGCGCACGGGCCGCAAGTTGCGAAATCGGCAAGGCCGGGGTGTCGTCAATGAACAGCGGGCAAGCTTCCAGTTCCTTGGCCGCGTCGACAAAGCGCCGGAATTCGGCCTCGGTCATGTCACCCTGACGGATTTTATGCGATGAAATCTCAGACGCTTCGGCCAGAACACGGCCTGCAAGCTGCTCGGCGCTCATCTCCAGCGAAAAGAACCCGACTACGCCACCGTCAATCGCGCCTTCACTTCCATCGGGTTTGATGCCGCGTTTGTACGCCTTGGCAACGTTAAACGCGACGTTGGTTGCCAATGACGTTTTACCCATCGACGGACGACCCGCCAGAATGATCAGGTCGGACGGGTGCAAGCCACCCAATTGTTTGTCGAGGTCGGCCAGACCGGTGGAAATCCCTGCCATGCCGCCACCGCGTTGATACGCTTCGTTTGTGACGTTGACGGCTTCTGTGACCGCCTTGAGGAAGGATTTGAAACCCTGTTCGGTCTGGCCCTGCTCGGAAAGCTGATAAAGCTGTTGCTCGGCCTCGATTATCTGCTCTTTTGGTTCGCTGCTGATCTCGACCCGCGCCGCCTTGTCCGAGATATCGCGGCCCAGCCGGATCAACTCGCGCCGGATAGCAAGGTCATAGATCATCTGGGCGTAGTCATGCACAGCAAACGCGCTGATCGACGCGCCGGCCAGTTTGACAAGATAAGCCGGGCCGCCTAGTTCCTTCAGCCCTTCGTCCTCGGCCATGAAGGATTTCAGCGTCACGGGCGAGGCCAGCGCATTCTTGGCGATGCGTGCGGCGGCTACCTCGTAAATCCGGGCGTGTACTGGATCATAGAAATGTTCGGCCCCGATGATCGAAGCAACACGGTCATACAGATCGTTATTGGTTAGGATCGCGCCCAGAAGCTGCTGCTCTGCCTCAATGGAGTGCGGCATGGTTTCGGCATTCTGAATCTGAGCCGCTGCCTGCTCGATACTGCTAATCTCGTTCATTTTGTCCCCGCTGCCCTGTGGCAGTTCTAATCAATCAGACCCTGCTAGGGCCATCTGTAAATTTCTGAAGATAAGTCGCGTATAACTTGGCTTCAGCTTGGGATAACTTTGGACAACTCTGCCAAAAAACGCTGTGTCACGCAACATTTTGTGCAGGGGGCAAGCGGCCACACAAGATGCAAGCCCCCTTGGGGCGATTCTATTTTGACTTACCCCCAGCTTATACACAGAGGGTTCAGGTTGTTTTTTGCGCATCCTGCCAGCCGCGCGGGTCGTTCAGGAAGGCCTCGACACCCTCAAGTGTCTCTTGATCAAAGGCTTTCTGCGCTTTGGCTTCGGCAAGAACATCCCACCACGTGCACAGATGATGCAGTTGCACGCCGTGATCGCCGAGCGTTTTCTCGGTTTCGGGAAAGATGCCGTAGTAGAAAATCACCGCTGTGTGTCCGCAGGTCGCGCCCGTTTCGCGGATGGCGTCGACAAAGGACAGTTTTGAACCGCCATCGGTTGTCAGGTCCTCAACCAGCAAGACACGCTCACCTTCGGTCATCGCGCCTTCGATACGGGCATTGCGTCCGTAACCTTTGGGCTTTTTTCGGACGTAGGTCATCGGCAGGGCCATCCGCTCGGCCACCAGCGCGGCAAAGGGGATGCCCGCAGTTTCACCACCAGCGATGTTGTCGAACGCTTCAAAACCCGCGTCCCGCATCACGGTGACAGTCAGGAAATCCATCAGGGTCGCACGGATGCGCGGGTATGAGATCAGCTTGCGGCAGTCAATGTAGGTCGGGCTGGGCAGGCCAGAGGCCAGTGTGAACGGTTCGCGTGCATTGAAGTGGACGGCCTTGATCTCCAGCAGCATCCGCGCGGTCAGTCGGGCGATTTCGGTGCTATCGGGAAAGGAACTGGGGATCATGGTGCAACCTCGGTACGGAATGACGTTGCGGGCAAATAGCCCGAGCACCGTCCCAGAGTCGAGAGGATTGCGCGCAAAAGAAAAGCGGACCCTGAACAGGTCCGCTTAGCGCCCGAGTGGGCAGAGCTTGCCAAGGTGGGCTTAGCTGCTCATGTCATTGGCCCGTTCGCCGTGTACCGACAGATCCAGACCCTTTGTCTCGGTCTCGGCGTCTACGCGAAGCGGGGTGACAAACGCAACCACCTTGATCAACACAAAAGTGACAACTGCCGTGAAGGCACCTACGATCACCAGCCCTCGCGGTTGGGCCGTCCACGACCCCAGACCAAAGGCGGCAATCATGAATACGTTGAGCATGTTGCGGGTGCGGACAAGCCCACCGACAAAAGGCCAGGCCCGGCAGTTTTATGAATAGGACCGGGGCGGTTGCCATAACGATCCAAATGGGGCCTCTGAAGGAGCGTGTGCCTCATTTTTGTGCGAGAGTCACGAGGCCCTGCGACAGCAAATACAGCGCGTGGTCCCGTGCGGCGCAGCGAACGTTGCTGCGCCCTTGCGCGCCGAATTCCACTGTTTCCGTGTGAGTTGGACCACCTTTGGCGGCCAGCCCAAAGCAAACCCGGCCCTCGGGCTTGAATTCCGAACCACCCGGACCCGCAATACCTGTAACCGAGACTGCAAGCTGTGCGTCGGAATGTTTCAACGCGCCCTCAGCCATTTCCCCTGCGACCTGTTCTGAGACCGCGCCATGAGCGGCCAGCGTTTCGGCGTGAACGCCAAGCATTTGCTGCTTGGCCAAGTTGGTGTAGGTCACGAACCCACGTTCGACCACTGCCGAACTGCCGGGAATATCGGTCAAGGCTGCCGCGACCATACCGCCCGTGCAGCTTTCCGCGGTGCAGATCATCACGCCTTGCGCCTTCGCTTGGTCGAGAAGCTCGGCAACGGTCATAGGCCCAGTACTCCGTGTGATATGCCTGCAAGGATCAGAACACCGATTCCGGCAAGAATACCTGCAATCACATCATCCAACATGACCCCCATCGCGTCATTGCGCCGGTCGGCCCAGCCCACCGGGCCCGGTTTGGTGATGTCGAACAGGCGGAACAGCAGGAACCCGGCGACCCAGCCGGGCCAGAGCGCTGTAATCTCGATCCCATGCGCCCAGGACGGGTAGGAAATCGCCCAAAGCGCAATAAACTGTCCGGCCACTTCGTCTATGACGATCTCGGAGGGATCGTGATCTTCTGCCCCTGCGGTCATGACGCGCGTGGCCCAGAGACCGCCGATAAAAACGGCGACTGTTGCGATTGCCAGCAACGGGAATCCGCCCAACGCGTGCAGGACCCAAACCAAGGGCAGGGCGGCCAGCGATCCCCATGTCCCCGGTGCAGGGCGCAAGTATCCGACGCCGCAGACGGTTCCGATCAAGCGCGCGGCGGTCATGATTTCACCAGACATGCGGTGGCCAGCGCGGCAATCCCTTCGCTCCGCCCGGTGAAGCCCAGACGCTCGGACGTTGTTGCCTTGACCGAGACCTGATCGGCGCGCAGCCCCATGATCCGGGCCATCTCGTCCCTCATAGAGGGCGCATGGGGGCCAATCTTGGGGTATTCGCAGACCAGCGTGCAATCGACATTCGAAATCTGATAGCCCATCTTCCCGGCCAGTTCGACCGCGTGGCGCAGGAAGATCTTGCTGGCGGCGCCTTTCCATTGCGGGTCCGAAGGTGGGAAGTGCTGGCCAATATCGCCCTGCGCCAGTGCGCCGTAAATAGCATCGGTAACGGCGTGCATGCCGACGTCCGCGTCGGAATGGCCTTGCAGGCCACGGTCATGCGGCACCCTTATACCGCACAGGATGACGTGATCCCCGTCGCCAAACCGATGCACGTCGTACCCGTTGCCCAGCCTTACATCCATAGCTTTTCCCAATATACGTTCCGCCCGGACAAAGTCCTCGGGGCGTGTGATTTTGATGTTATCCGCGTCACCGGGCACGATGGCCGTATCCAGCCCTGCGGCTCGGGCCACTTCGACATCATCTGCGGCGCCTCCGGGGTGGGCCGCGTGTGCTGCGACGATTGCGTCATAGTGAAACCCCTGCGGTGTCTGCGCGGCAAACAGGCCGGTTCGGTCCTGCATGCCGGTCACAAGGACACCATCGCCTGTCCAGAGCGCATCCGTGACCGCCAATCCTGGGGCCGCGGCTGGATAGGTGTCGAGTGCTGTCAAAACTTGCTGAATAGTCTGCTTTTGAACACAAGGCCGCGCAACGTCGTGGATCAAAACTCGTTGCACCGCCAGGGACCTGAGCGCTGAAAGACCGCTGCGGACAGACCCCGCGCGATCATGGCCCCCTTTGGCCAAGATCAGGTCAGAGTTTTCGAATTCCGCCCAGGCATTCTGATCTTCTTCAGACAACACAAGCACGACATGGTCCACTTGGCCGCGAAACCGGTCGATAGTCCAATCCGCAACGCGACGACCTGCAAGAGCACGCCACTGTTTGGGAATTCCCCCGCCGGCACGTTGCCCGCGTCCTGCGGCGACGATGATGGCGACGGTTGTCATGGGGCGCGATCTCCGGTTGGTTCGAAGGTGATGTTTAGGCTGTGGTGAATGCAGAGGCAATCACCCGCGTCAATCTGCCTAAAAAATAGGCAAGAGATGATTTTGCGGGCTTGTCGGGGGTCGATTTGTTGTTCATATGCGCTCAATTCTATATCAAACCTGCAACTGCCTAAGGATTAAGCACCTTGAACGTTCAACTTGCTGACAAAGCCCTGAACCCGCCGGTCATGCTGGCGCCGATGGCCGGAATCACGGACCGGCCCTTTCGTGATCTGGTGATGCGTTTTGGCGCAGGCATGGTCGTGAGTGAGATGGTCGCCAGCCAGGAAATGGTTCAGTCTAAACCCGGTGTTCGAGAACGGGCCGAACTGTCTGCGAATGTGGAAAACACCGCCGTTCAGCTGGCGGGGCGTGAGGCGTACTGGATGGCCGAGGCCGCGCGTCAGGTGGCTGACCGCGGAGCGCGCGTCATAGATATAAACATGGGTTGCCCGGCCAAGAAGGTCACAAGCGGGTATTCCGGCTCGGCCCTGATGAAAACGCCCGATCACGCTTTGACGTTGATTGAAGCTGTGGTTGGGGCGGTCGATCTGCCGGTTACGTTGAAAACGCGGCTGGGCTGGGATGATGCCCTGTTGAACGCGCCTGAAATCGCGAGGCGCGCGCAGGATGCAGGCATCTGCATGGTTACAATCCATGGCCGTACCCGATGCCAGTTCTACAAGGGCAACGCCGATTGGCAGGCTATTCGCGCGGTGAAAAAGGCTATCTCGATCCCCGTCATCGCGAACGGAGATATCGTGGACTCGGCGACCGCGCGCACCGCGCTGGATCAATCCGGTGCAGATGGCGTGATGATCGGCAGGGGCGCGCAGGGCAAACCGTGGCTTTTGGCACAGGTATGTCATGACCTCTATGGTACAGACGCTCCGGAAATTCCCACGGGTGACAGTTTGGTCAATATGGTGTGCACGCACTATCAGGCCATGTTGGAGTTCTACGGGTCTGAGCTTGGCCTGCGCGTCGCGCGCAAACATCTGGGTTGGTACATGGATGAGGCCGGAACACCAGCGCCGTTGCGCCGCGCCATTCTGACCTCGCGCGATACAGAAGAGGTGATGCGCCTGCTGGGCGATGCGCTCTGCGCGGATGCGGAGGCGGCTGCGTGAACTCAGACAAAAGCATTTGGGCGTCCCTGCCTGTTCCGGCGTTCATCATCGATGTCGAGGATCGGATCACCGATGTAAATTCGGCGGGTGAGGGGTTTCTGAATGCCTCGCAGAAGTCCGTGCTAGGGCATCCCGTCTGGGATCAGATCGCCGTGGACGCTCCGCTTGAAGAAGCCTTTGAGCGTGCGCGCAAGCAGGGCACGCCGCTTTTTGTAAATGACGTGGATGTTGGATCAGGCAACCGCTCGCCGCTGCAATGTGCGTTACAAATCGCGCCGTTGATAGGGCATCAGGGGTCAATGATCATGATCATCACCCCGCGCGAACTGGCCGGGCGCATGACGCGGGGCAACACGGTCAAATCGGCCGCACAGTCGGCGATTGGCATGGCTGAGATGCTGGCGCACGAAATCAAGAATCCATTGGCAGGTATTACGGGTGCGGCGCAATTACTAAGCATGAACATTTCGCCGCAAGACCTTGAACTGACCGATTTAATCGTGGCAGAAAGCCGACGTATCGTAAAGCTGTTAGAGCAGGTCGAGCAATTCGGAAACCTTTCGCCGCCCGATTTCAAGCCGGTGAATATACACGATGTTCTGGATCGTGCGCGGCGTTCTGCCTTGCTGGGGTTCGGTGCACATATGCGGATCATCGAGGATTACGATCCCTCGCTGCCTCTGGCTTACGGCGATCCGGATCAGTTTTTGCAGGTGGTTCTGAACCTACTCAAGAACGCGTCGGAAGCTGCTGATCCCAAAGGCGGAACCATAAGGTTACGTACCTATTACGAGCATTCCTTTCGGCTTCGTCGCAGCGACGGTTCGGGGCATATGCTGCCCCTGCAAATAGAGATCATAGACGACGGGCCGGGTTTGCCCGAGAAGATCCGCGGCGATATTTTCGACCCTTTCGTATCGGGCAAGGAAAATGGCACCGGCCTTGGGCTTGCGCTGGTGAGCAAGATCATATCGGACCACGACGGCTGGATATCAGCCGAGTCGGTGCCGGGTCGCACGGTGTTCCGCATCTCATTGAGGCGGGCACCCAAAGAGGCAAGCGAAATCACGGCGCAAGAGAGCGCAGAGTAAGGAGAGCACCTGATGGATGGCACTGTACTGGTTGCAGATGACGACCGCACGATCCGCACTGTTCTGACGCAGGCCCTGACCCGGGCGGGGTGCAAAGTTCACGCGACCTCATCACTGACCACGCTGATGCGCTGGGTTGGTGAGGGTAAGGGGGATGTGGTGATCTCAGACGTGGTCATGCCGGATGGAAATGGTTTGGAGATGCTGCCCAAGATCGCCGAGGATCGCCCGGGCCTGCCGGTCATTGTCATATCCGCTCAGAACACGATTATGACCGCGATACAGGCCGCCGAGGCGGACGCCTACGACTATCTGCCCAAACCGTTTGACCTTCCTGATCTGATGAAACGCACTGCAAGGGCGTTGGAGCAAAAACAGCGGGTGCAAACGGACGTGGCGGAACCCTCCGAGGACCGCCCCGAGGAGCTGCCGCTGATAGGGCGGACACCTGTCATGCAGGCGCTGTACCGGTTGGTGGCGCGGGTAATGAACACGGATTTGTCAGTGATGATTTCTGGTGAAAGCGGGACAGGTAAGTCTCTGATTGCGCGGGCCATTCATGATTTCTCGGATCGGCGTACTTTACCTTTTGCGACGGTGACAGCCTCGGATTTGCGTGACCTGGAAGGGCCGGCACGGGTGATGGCCCGGGTGCGCGGTGGTACGCTGCTGATCGATGAAATCGCAGATATTGAAGACGAGCTTCAGGCCCGGATCGTTCGGATGATGGATACACCCGGCGATCATGTACCGCGCTTTATGGCCACCAGCCAGTCGGACCTGACCGAAGCGATGGAGAGCGGCCGGGTGCGCCAGGACCTTTACTACCGTCTTTGCGGCGCAACCGTTCATGTTCCGGCCCTGCGCGAGCGTGTTGACGACATCCCATTGCTGGCCGAGCACTTTTTAGCGCGGGAGGAACGTGAGCACGGCGCCAAGCGCTGGCTGAGCCCCGAGGCGGTAGAACTGGTCCGACGCTATTCGTGGCCGGGCAATGTGCGGCAACTTGAAAACGCCATTCGCCGCCTCAGCCTGACCAGCCGAGCTGACGAGATCACAAAGGCCGAAGTAGAGATGGTGTTGGGCACGCAGCCCGAAGCTGAACCCGTCTTGGGCGATGGTGCGCGCGAAAAATTATCCGCTTCGGTGGCGCGGCACTTGCGTCGCTATTTCGACCTGCACGGCAATATTTTGCCACCTCCGGGTCTGTATCAGCGCATCCTGCGCGAGGTCGAAGCCCCGCTGATCGAGCTGGCTTTGGACGCAACTGGTGGAAATCAGGCGAAATGTGCAGATCTATTGGGGATTAACCGGAATACGCTGCGCAAAAAGATAACGGACCTCGATATTCAGGTGACACGACGCCGTAAACTGATGTAATATCGCCACACAAACCGTGGCATCCGGGCCAGCGTCCGGCAAGGACCACGACATATGGCGGTTCGTCGCGCAAGCGGCACATCAGAATGAGGGCAGACGGTGGCAACCCGGGCACAGAGCGGGCCTATTCCAGCGATCAATCGGTGGCGGAAATCCCGAAAACTGCGCAATTTCGGCACCTTGGGGTTGGTTCTTCTGGGGCCGGCGCTGGCGTTGGCCACGTATCTTGTCATCGGTCCATTTGACCTTGGAGCAACCGCGCCGACATTGCGCCTGATCCTGCTGGCTGACCTTGTCTATGTGCTGGTCGTCGCCGCGTTGGTTCTCGGTCAGGTTTTCAGTCTGATCGCAGCGCGCCGCGAGAAATCGGCTGGCTCCCGGCTACATCTGAGGCTGATCGGCGCTTTTACGCTGCTGGCACTGGTGCCGACGGTCACTGTCGCGATCTTTGCAGGATTAACGGTGAATATCGGTCTGGAAGGCTGGTTTTCCGACCGTGTACGGCAGGTGGTAGGTTCGTCCCTTACAGCGGCCGAAGCCTATGAACTAGAACATCGGCAGGGGCTAACGCAGGACGCTGCGGTGTTGGCGCGGTATCTCGACAACGCCAGAAATCTGGACTTCTACATTTCCGACGCCGAACTGCGTGAGGTTCTGGCGCAGGGTCAGGCGCAAATCCAGCGCGGCCTGCGTGAGGCCTATGTCATTGATGGCAGCGGCGAAATCCGCTCGCGTGGGGATCGGTCTTATCTGTTCGATTACGAAGCGCCAACGCCGGAACAATTTGTTGAATCCTCGGACAATGGTGTTTTGATCATCGCTGACTGGGAAAACAATGAGTTCCGCGCGCTGGTTCCGTTGCGGGCGTATCTTGACCGATATCTGTATGTCAGCCGCGAGGTCGACGGCCAGTTGTTGACGCTGCTGGATGACACCAAGGAAACGGCGCAGTTCTACCAACAGCTTGAAAGCGAGCGGGGCAGGGTGCTTTTTGAGTTTGGCCTGCTTTACCTTGGCTTTGCTGTGATCCTTATCCTGGCAGCTATGTCGCTGGGCATGTGGTTTGCGGAACGTCTTTCACGCCCCGTGGGTCGATTGACGACTGCTGCACAGCGCGTTGGGGCCGGGGATCTGAGTGTGCAGGTGATCGAAGAGGCCAGCGATGATGAGATCGCGATGTTGGGCCGGTATTTCAACCAGATGACCCGGCAACTTAAAGGCCAGCGCGACACATTGCTTGAGAATACCCGCCAGATCGAACGCCGCCGGCGGCTGTTTGATTCTGTTCTCAGCTCGGTGACGTCTGGCGTGGTGGGTGTTGATCCGGATGGATGCGTGACTTTTGTAAACCGGTCTGCGGAACGGTTGCTGGACTGGACGCGCTTGGATGAAAAACTCTCGATCGGGATCGCGGTTCCGGAGTTTCTGCCGCTGTTTGAAAGCCTCAAAGAAAGCGGACAAGAAGCGGTTCAGGGTGAGGTCAAGGTGACCCGTAAGGGTCAGTTGGAAAATCTGCTTGTCCGCATGGCGACCCGCCGGGGCGAAGATGGCAGGCTTGAAGGTTACGTGGTGGCCTTCGATGACGTGACCGATCTTGTCAGTGCGCAGCGAATGGCCGCGTGGGGCGATGTTGCGCGGCGGATCGCGCATGAGATCAAGAACCCGCTGACCCCAATTCAGCTGAGTGCTGAACGCATCAAACGCAAGTTCTCGCGCAAATTGGACGAAGAGGATTGCGATAGCCTTGAATCCATGACCACCGTGATCGTGCGGCAAACCAACGATCTGCGACGCATTGTCGACGAGTTCTCGAAATTCGCGCGCATGCCGCAACCGGATCGACGCGAAGAAGACGTGGTTGGACTGGTGCGTGAGGCCGTGTTGCTGCAGCAAGCCGGACAACCGGACGTACAAATTGATGCCACGCTGCCGGATCAGCAAATCCTTGCGGATGTGGATGCAACGATGCTGTCTCAGGCGTTGACAAATCTTATCAAGAACGCAGGTGAGGCGATTGAAACGCTCAAGCAAAAGGGACCGCCGGAAGACCTGAAACCTCAGATCAAGGTGGACGTGACCCGAGATGATGCGGGCACGGTGATTACGATTGCTGACAACGGCGTCGGATTGCCCGAAGACCGCGCGCGTTTGTTCGAGCCTTATGTGACCACACGGGACGAAGGGACAGGTTTGGGCCTGCCCATCGTCAAAAAGATTATCGAAGAACACGGCGGGGCGCTGACGCTGGAAGATGCCCCCAAATTTGACGGACAGGACCATTTCGGTGCGATGGCCGTGATCCGATTACCGGGGGGCAATTTCTCTCCGACGACAGCGCCACAAAAGCAGGCAATTCATACTAACAAACTGAAAGCAGGCCAAAGATGAGTGACATTCTGATCGTAGATGACGAACGCGATATTCGCGAGCTGGTGTCCGACATTCTGGAGGACGAAGGCTATTCAACCCGGCTGGCTGGCAACTCGGATGAGTGCATGGCCGAGATCAACTCCGAACCGCCGGGGCTGTTGATTCTGGATATCTGGCTGAAAGACAGCCGCATGGACGGTATCGACATACTCAAGGCGGTAAAGCGCGACAACCCGGATGTGCCGGTGGTGATAATTTCAGGCCACGGAAACATCGAGATCGCCGTGGCGGCGATTAAACAGGGTGCGTATGACTTTATTGAAAAACCCTTTAATATTGACCAATTGATGGTGGTGATCCGCCGCGCGATGGAGACCTCTCGCCTGCGCCGCGAGAATGCATCGCTCAAACGTAAAGAGGTCACGAACTCGGATATGATCGGCAAATCCGCTGCATTCCGTGCGATGCAGAGCCAGTTGGACAAAGTGACCAAGTCAAATGGCCGGGTAATGCTGAGTGGTCCGGCCGGATCGGGCAAAGAGATCGCAGCACGGTATATCCATGCGCATTCCAACCGCGCCAATGCTCCCTTCGTCACCGTGAACTGCGCCGGGATCGAACCTGAACGGGTCGAAGAGGTTTTGTTTGGTCGTGAAACGCCTGAGCGCGGCATTGAATCTGGCCTGCTGGAAGAGGCGCATGGTGGCGTGGTGTATTTCGACGAAGTGGCCGATATGCCAAAGGGCACGCAGTCCAAGATTTTGCGTGTGCTTGTCGACCAGCAATTCCAGCGCGTTGGTGGATCAGACAAAGTGCGCGTTGATCTGCGGGTGATCTCGTCGACCAATCGTGATCTTGAGGCGGAAATTGCCGCTGACCGCTTCCGAGAAGAGCTGTATCACCGGCTGAATGTGGTACCGATTGCAGTGCCGTCATTGGAAGAACGCCGCGAGGATATTCCGGTTTTGGCTCAGCATTTCATTGAGATGTGCAACGAATCTCAGGGTCTGACGATACGCGAAATCTCGGAAGAGGCGGTGGCGCTCTTGCAGACGATGACGTGGCCCGGCAATGTCCGACAGCTCAAGAACTTGATCGAGCGTGTCCTTATCCTTGGCGAAGGGTCTGGTCCGATCGAGGCCAAGGAATTGCCGACCGAAGAGGAAAAGACCGACGATTCGGGTCGTGTTGTCCTGTCGGGGGCTTTGGCGACCTTGCCATTGCGCGAGGCACGCGAAGCGTTCGAGCGGGAATATCTGTTAACTCAGATCAACCGTTTCGGTGGCAACATAAGCCGCACCGCCAGCTTTGTCGGGATGGAACGCAGCGCATTGCACCGCAAGCTGAAATCACTGGGCGTTGTGACATCGAACAAATCGGGCGCGCGGGTGGCGCAGCTGGATGAACCAGAACCGGCGGAGTAATTCGCCGGGGCGTTACCCTGCCTGACCGGGCGTAATGATCTGGAACGAACCGCCCTCGATTTTTACAAAGCACGATTGCGTGCTCAGCGGTGGCAGTGTTGTGGTTCGCGTTCTTGGCACCTGTGATTTTACGCCCTGTTTGCAGGGTGGAAGGCTGACCGGGCGATACCCTTTCTGGGCCATGCATTGCGCCTCGACCTGATTGCGTAGCGTCTTGTTGACGTCGACCGTGTAGACTTGGCCGGGCTGCCACCAGCCGGCCGAGCGATAACAGCGGCCCCGACCATCACAATACGTTCGGCCGGGCCAATAGGTGGGCGGGCTTTGCCTTACCTGGTTTGCAACCGGCACATCCTGCAACGCTTCGACCTGGCATTTTTGGGTTTCGGCTTGCATGCGAGACACGGTCTCGCCTTCGCGGTAATACAGCGAAAGCGGACTGCAAGACGACAGGATTACAACAGGAAGTAGCAAACGAAGCACTGTTTTCATGCACTTATCTTGCCGCAGCTTCACCCCGATGACAAATGAATTGACCGCTCTGGGGGCATCTGTCATTCAAGCAATTCAGGCAGAAAGGCCAGGAACATGAAGGTCATTATTTGCGGCGCCGGTCAGGTGGGTTGGCAGATTGCACGGCACCTGTCAGGCGAACTGAATGACGTGACAGTGGTGGATAACAACCCCGATCTGGTCCGCCGCGCGACTGAGACACTGGATGTGCAGGGGATTGCGGGCTTTGCCAGCTACCCCGATGTGCTGGACCGTGCCGGAGCGCGCGACGCCGACATGATCATTGCCGCGACCCATTCGGACGAGGTGAACATGGTCACCTGTCAAATGGCGCACTCTGTATTCTCAATCCAACGCAAAATCGCGCGTCTGCGGTCGAAATCCTATCTTGCGGCGATCCACTCGGACCTTTTTCGCCGGGATCACCTGCCCATTGACGTGGTCATCAGCCCGGAACGTGAGGTCGCCGCCGCCGCCATGCGCCGCCTTTCAGCCCCTTCGGCCTTCGATACCGAAATGTTCATGGACGGAAAGGCGCAGTTGTTAGGCATCCGGATCGACGACGACTGTCCGATCGTGAATACACCGCTACGGCAGCTGACAGACCTGTTTTCGACCCTCAGCTCGATCGTTGTGGGTGTACGACGCGAAGGCAGCCTTTTCGCTCCGGAAGCCGAAGATCAACTGTTTGTTGGTGATGAATGTTATGTCTTCACCAGCGTTCAGGACGTGGACCGCACGATGGAGGTCTTTGGCAAGACCCAGAAGAAACAAGACCGTGTGGTGATCGTTGGTGGCGGCAATGTGGGCCTTGAGGTCGCGCGCTCATTGGAAGAACGCGAAAGCCGGGTTCGCGCCAAGATCATCGAACGCGACCGCCATTGCGCCGAACTGGCTGCCGAAGCGTTGGAAAGGACGATTGTTCTGAACGGGGACGGTTTGGATGCCGCCTTGCTGCGTGAGGCCGGGATCGAACGAGCCGACGCCATGTTGGCGGTGACTGATGATGATCGGGCGAACATGCTGGCTGCTGTCCGGGCCAAGGCCGAAGGGTGCGCCTTGGCGATTGCGCTGATCAATGACCCCAGCATGGTGGCGCTGATGGGGCCGCTTGGGATCGATGCCTATATCAACCCGCGCGCCACGACTGTCAGCTCAATCCTGCGCCACATTCGCCACGGGCGCGTGCGGCAGGTCTATTCAGTCGGCGATGCCGAGGCCGAGGTTATCGAGGCCGAGGTTCTGTCGACCTCGCCGCTTGCAGGGCAGAGGTTGCGCGATATTGATTTCCCCGAGGGCGTTTTGGTGGGAGCCGTACAAAAGGGAGATCAGGTGCTGCGCCCGTCGGGCAGTCTGCGGATCGAAGAAAAGGATGTTGTGGCGATCTTTGCCTTGGCCAAGGATGTGCCCGAGGTTGAACGGTTGCTGCAAGTTTCAATCGACTTCTTCTAATGGAGCGCACGAGCACACAACAGATAAGGCTATTGCGGCGATTGCCGTTGTTTCTGCTGATCTGGGGTGTGTTTTCACTGTCGATGTGGGTTCCTGCAATCTATGCATTGGCACTGGATGACCATGATGTGTCGCGGTCGTTCTTCTACTCGGGGCTGCTGGGTATTTTCGTCGTTGCGATCATTTCGCTGGCGTCCATGAACCGGGTTCCACGGCGCGGGACGCTGGGGCAGCTTGCGGTGTTGCTTGGCTGCTTTATCGTGCTGCCACTGTTCCTGGCTATCCCCCTTCATGATGCGCTGGGAAACACCACCTTTCTCAACGCCTATTTCGATATGGTAAGTGCGCTGACAACCACAGGTGCGGACATTTTCCCAGACCCCGATCGCCTGACCGCCCCGATGCATCTGTGGCGCGCACTGGTGGGCTGGATGGGCGGTTTGCTGATGTGGATTTCAGCCGCCGCGATTCTGGCACCGTTGTCGTTGGGCGGGTTCGAGGTGACAGCACGCGGGGAGCCCGGCCGACCGGTTTCGGGCGTGGCGCAAAGCGAAAAGGTTGACCCGCGCGGGCGTCTGATCCGCGTTACGCGCACGCTGACACCGGTCTATGCTGGCCTGACCGCCGTGATCTGGGTGCTGCTTCTGGTCTCGGGTGAGCAGGGGCTGACCGCAATCTGTCACGCCATGTCCACGATGGCGACGTCGGGCATTTCACCGGTCGGAGGGCTAGAAGGCGCGCAGGCCGGTATCACGGGCGAAGCGGTCATATTCCTGTTTCTGTTCTTTGCGCTGTCCCGGTTGACGTTTTCATCGGATACCGCTGCGTCTGGCTACACGCGTTTGGACAAGGATCCCGAATTCCGGATCGGTATAATGATCGCGATAGCAATTGCGGTGCTTCTGTTCTTTCGTGCTCTGGCGGGTGTGAGTGAAATTGGCGGTACGATTCGCCCGATCGACGCGGTGAACGTCTTTTGGGGCATGCTGTTCACGGTCCTGTCGTTTCTGACCACGGCCGGATTTGAAAGTGCCAATTGGAACGACTCCCAACAATTGTCCGGGCTGGGTACGCCGGGTCTGATCCTGATGGGCTTGGCACTTATCGGTGGCGGCGTTGCGACCACGGCGGGTGGGGTCAAGTTGCTGCGCGTCTTCGCCCTGTACCTGAACGGCGCGCGCGAAATTGACCGGTTAATCTACCCCTCATCCGTCAGTGGCGTAGGTGGCGGAAATCGGCGTATCCAAAGCGATGGCGCCTTTATCGCGTGGATCTTTCTTATGATGTTCGCGCTGACTGCGGCTCTGTTCAACCTGTTGCTTGCGATGATGGGGGCCGAGTTCGAACAGGCCATGGTTTTGACCGTTGCGGCGCTTAGCACAACGGGTCCTGTGATTGAACTGGCTACGGATATTCCCATTCGTCTGGTGGACCTGTCTGGGGGCGCCAAGCTGACAATGTGTGCCGCAATGGTAATTGGACGGCTTGAAACCTTGGCGATTATTGCCCTTATCACGCCAAGTCTATGGCGGGACTAACGATCGTCATATGCGAAATGACTGTTTTTTCATCTGGAAACTCGGTTAATGACACTCCATACTCACCCGGAGGGAGCGCGTTGGTCCGCAGCGCGTAGCAAGAACAATGGCGAGATTATAAAAATATGGCTTCGGACAGACAGAATCTGCAGGACGCGTTCCTGAACAATGTACGGAAAGCAAAGGTCCCGGTCACAATATTCCTGATCAACGGTGTTAAATTGCAGGGTGTCATCACCTGGTTCGATAATTTCTGCGTGTTACTGCGCCGCGACGGTCAGTCGCAGCTTGTCTACAAACATGCGATTTCGACCATCATGCCGTCGCAGCCGATCAGCCTTTATGAGGGCGAAGACGCCTCTTGATGGAACATGACAGGATGCACACCCGCGCTTGGGTGTTGCATCCGGAAATCAAATCAGATGAACAGCGCCGCGTTCCCGGACCAGCGCTGGAAGAGGCGGTGGCTTTGGCCGCCGCTTTGCCCGACCTGGATGTGATCGGGTCAGAAATCGTGCGCCTGCAACGTGCCCAGCCTGGTTTGTTGTTCGGTAGTGGCAAGATCGAAGAATTGGCCGAGCGTCTGCACGACAACAAGATTGAATTGGTTCTGATCGACGGCCCCGTGACGCCTGTGCAGCAGCGCAATCTTGAAAAGGCCTGGAAGGTCAAAATCCTCGACCGCACCGGCCTGATCTTAGAGATTTTTAGTGACCGCGCCCGCACCCGCGAGGGTGTGTTGCAGGTCGAGATGGCCGCGCTCAGTTATCAGCGAACGCGACTGGTGCGCGCCTGGACGCACCTTGAGCGTCAGCGGGGCGGATTGGGATTCGTCGGTGGTCCGGGTGAAACCCAGATCGAGGCCGACCGCCGCGCCATTGACGAACAACTCGTGCGGTTACGCCGGCAACTTCAGAAAGTGGTCAAGACGCGAACGCTGCATCGTGCTGCGCGGGCCAAGGTTCCGTATCCGATCGTTGCTTTGGTGGGCTACACCAACGCCGGGAAATCTACGCTGTTCAACCGCCTGACCGGGGCCAAGGTGATGGCCAAGGACATGCTGTTTGCGACGCTGGACCCAACCATGCGCCGGGTCGAACTCCCCGATGGGCCCGAGGTGATCCTGTCGGACACGGTGGGGTTTATATCGAACCTGCCGACCGAGCTGGTTGCGGCTTTCCGGGCCACGCTGGAAGAAGTTCTGGGCGCCGATATCATCATTCATGTCCGTGACATAAGCCACGAAGACACTGAAGCGCAGGCACAGGATGTAGAAGCGATCCTGACATCATTGGGTGTGGATGACGAACGCCCGCGGTTGGATGTGTGGAACAAGATCGACTTGCTGAACGACGAAGAACGCGAAGCGGCACTGAAGCGGGCGGACCGCGACCCTGCAATATTTGCCATTTCAGCCGTAACAGGTGAAGGCGTCGAACCCCTTTTGGCTGAAATTGCAGCCAAATTGCAGGGCGCACGGCACGAGGAAGTGCTTTCGTTGGATTTTGCCGAAGGCAACAAGCGCGCCTGGCTGTTTCGGCAGGATGTGGTTCGGTCTGAAAAACAAACGGACGATGGGTTTCAGATCACCGTTCTTTGGACCGACAAACAAGCAGCGCAATTTGCGGGGCTTTAGGCGTCAGACACCGTCGATCTGACGCTGATAATCGTCCGCATCGAACCAACCAAGCGACGTTTGGATTTTGTAGTTGTCGGTCAGCTCCCATTCTTCCCAACCCCGCGTGACCACATGGTTGCCTGTTTCGGCATGATGGCCTTCCAGTGTCCAGACGAAGATCGCGTGCGATCCGGCCCAGCGCAGCATATCGCACCTGACCTCAAGGTCGGGGAAATCGGTGTAAAACCCGCGCGCCATTTCGGCCACTGCCGAACGACCGATAATTGGCTCGCCCCGGTTGATCGAAATTTGCCCGTCAGGGGCAAAGAACTCGGCCACCGCGTTCGGGTCGCCTGAACTCCAGGCAATTGCATAGTCGCGCGCGAGATTGTTCAGCCTATCGCGAATACTGGCCATCTGTACCCCCCCGGTCCAAAACACTGACCCTTTAAGATCGTAGGCGAAAAGGCGGGTCTGCGTCCACGGCGGGTAACACAAAAGGGCAAGGTCCTGCCGAAACAGGCTAAATCAGCGCGGGATCAGGGTAGTGACCCCCACGGCAGCGGCCCGCGCCAGATCCAGATCCAGCGACATCGGGATGTATTCCCCACGCCGCCACAGCTGCGCCTGATCATCGTAATAGCGCGACAGGAAGTGACCCGATTGACCGGTGGCCGTGATAAAGACCGAACTGTCCGGATCGGCAAAGTCATAGACCCCGCGATAGCCAGCACCGTGAACGTTCTGGAACGGGTCCCGACCTTCGCCCGAGGTTCGACCGCGTAGCAGAGTATTGTCTCCGCCGCTGGTGGATTGGCGGATGTTGACGAAGAACCGCAGCACGGGAACCGACCCCAGAACCGGATGATCATGAGTGGCCTGATGGGCGTCACCCCAGCGCAAGGATTCCAGCGCAGTGCCATAGGTTTCACCGATCCAGATCAATGCGTCGTCCAAGGCCAGTCTGGCCATGTCGGTGCAGGTCTCGTTCGGGGCGCTCTGGCGGACATCGCACCAGACCGACGCTCCGTCGATGTCGCGATAAACCCGTTCGATAAACAGCGGTTCGACATGCTTGTATTCTGCCGCCAGCGGGCCAAGCTCGTCCGAGATCAGACGGTTTTGCAGCGCCCGCAACCAAGCCGCATAGATCAGCGGTTCGGGCAGGTGTTCGTTCATCTCGCCATTCCACTCAGCCAGCAGGGAAAGGGCGATCTGGCGCTGCCGTTCCGGCGTGCCTTCAGGGGCCGACGCTCCGGTGAACCACAGGTCGGCACCGATCAGCGGCAGCAATGACCGGGCCGTGAAGCTGACAGTATCCAGTTGCGCCTCGATAAAGCTGTCGCGGGTGTGGACCTCGCGCGATTGCATCAGGCGTTCCCAACGATGCACGCGCTGCGTGTCGCCCCATTCGTAGGACACATGCTGCGGGAAGGGGCGGTCGATGATCTTGTTGTTGGTATTGCCCAGTATGCCGCCAACCGGCGCGACGAATTCAGGATTATCGGTATACGGCAAGCGGCCCTGCCAAAGGTTTTCAGCCAGCCAACCGGGCGTCGGAATACGGCCTCGGCTTTGATTGCGCAGGTCACGCTTGGGCATGGCACCGATCAGTTTCATACCGATCGTGTCTTTGTCGACCAGCGATAGGTTCTGCGAGGGCGCAATGAAAAGCTCGGCCACGTCAATTGCATCCCTGACACTGTCCGCATTCATAAGTTCCATCGAAGCCGTTATGGACGTGTCGCGTGGGCTGAGTGCTGTCCATGAAAGTGACGCGACATGACCGGGCGGGGTGATCGTCTCCAGATCGTAGTGGCTGCCAGGCAGGACGGGGCCGTTTTCCGTCCAACGCAGGGTCAGGGTGATGGGTGCCTCGTCCTTAATCTCAATGATCGAAGGACGGGTGCGGAATTCTTTGTAACCATCCGGGGTCAGGTATTCCTCGGGGTTGTCGGGGTTCAACCGTTCAATATGCACGTCCTGATCGTCCAGATAGGACGAGGTCAGACCCCAGCCCAACCGATCACTGCGCCCTGTCATCACTGCGGGAACACCAGGTATGGTCGCGCCAATCACACCACCCTTAGCCAGTTCCAGCCGCGCCAGATACCAGGTGCCGGGCGCAGTGAAGCCCAGATGTGGGTCATTGGCCAGCAAGGTGCCGCCACTGGCCGAGCGTGACGGGGCAGCAGTCCAGGCGTTGGATGCGCCGGCCAAGCCACGTTTCGGAAAGGGCGACAGCGGTGTTTCGGGCATTGGCATGCCTTGGGCATAACGCGGCACACCGGGAAACAGAGCGGCATATTCGGGCAGTGCTGCAACGCCTGCGCCGGGCACGTCGGGCAGAATATCGGCCAGACGTTCGGAATCATTCAGCATCAATGAGGTACGGGCGCGAAGTACCTCGTCCTGAAGGTGGCCAGATAGTTGCAGGCCCATCAGCTTGATCACAGCGATACTGTCGCCGGGTTGCCAGGGGGATACAGCCGCATTGAACAGAAACATTTCGGGCGCGCCACGGCCTAAGGCATTTTCGTTGATTTCCTCCAGCCGTGCGTTCACTCCGGCGGCATAGGCACGCAGCGCGGCCTTTGTGTAATCGTCCTGCACCTCAACCGAGCGATGGGCGAGGCCATAAAGGTCCAGTCGGCGCAGCAGTTTATCGACATGGACGGTTCGAGTGCCGAATACTTCTGACAAGCGGCCCTGCGCTGTGCGGCGCATGACAGTCATCTGCCACAGTCGGTCCTGTGCGTGGGCATAGCCAAGTCCAAAAAACACATCCGGGTCAGTTTGGCCCAGAATATGCGGCACATTGGCTGTATCCCGAACGATCTCAACCGGCGCTGTCAGCCCTCGGACCTTAACCGTTTTATCATAGTCCGGCAGAGATTGGCTGGCGAGGAAATATACGAGGGCCACCGCGGCCAATGCCAGCAGGATCAGGCCTGTTGTAATACGCACGAGCCAGCGAAACACAAATCCCATCTACGGCCTACAATCCTGATCCAATTCTTGTTGCGGCAAGACTAGTGTATGGGGGTTCCAACCGAAAGAGGGGCAACCCGCGAATATTCCCGTTTCGGTACTCAAAAATGAAAAACCCCGCCACAGCTTGGGGCCGATGGCGGGGGCCAGGATCGGGGGAGTGGCAGCCCGAAGTTACGGAATGATCCGCGTGTATTTTGTGCCTTCGACCGTTGCGCCGAATTTCAGACCGGCCTGACCAAATACGGCGGCCAAGACGGGTGATCGCAAGGTCGTGGTGTCGGTTGAAAGCGTGTCGCCGGTCGCATCGACGACGTAGCCGATGTCAGCCCCGGCGGTCCAACCGCTGGAGCGGCGGAAGTCGTCCAACGCGTCCTGCGTCATGAAGAACAGGACATGGGCATACTGCTGCGCGCCGATCTGTAAACCTGCGCTGCCTGAAACGGCCGAGTAATAATCTACCGTTGCGCCATTGATGCGCAGTGCGCCCTGGCCATAGGCACCGCCGAAGATGAACCCAGCGTCGGTAATCAGCGGCATGACCAACATGCCATTGGATTTGTTGGCGATTTCGACAGTGTTTGGATAGCGCGCGTACATTTCGGTTAGCGTGGCATCGACTCGGGCGTCAATCTTGACCGCGTTCGAGTTGCCCACGCCATTTCCGCAAGCGGCTGTAAGGGTAAGGCCGGCCATGCCGAAAGCAAAGCCGCGACGGCTTAGTCGGGATGCATTGGAACTGCTCATAATGTTTTCTCTGTATAGCTGCCTGATATGTCGGGTGTACCCGATCTTGTGTGCAAGACTACGCCGATTGCGGCTGCGTGTCACGGGAAAGCTGAGCACTGACAGATCACAATCGGCGAAAACTTGCGAGAATTTGGGGTTTTAGCCTTGCAGGATACGCGCGACCTGAGGTGCGAAATAGGTCAGGATGCCGTCGCATCCAGCACGCTTGAAGGCCAACAGACTTTCGAGCATGACCTTTTCTCCGTCGATCCAGCCGTTCTGAGCGGCTGCTTGGATCATCGCATACTCGCCCGACACCTGATACGCATAAGTGGGTGCGCCAAAGGCGTCTTTCACGCGGCGACAGATATCCAGATAGGGCATGCCGGGCTTGATCATCACCATATCGGCACCCTCGGTCAGGTCGCGTTCGATCAGGCGCAGAGCCTCGTTCGAGTTTCCCGGGTCCATCTGGTAGGTTTTCTTGTCACCCGTCAGCGCGCCCGAAGCACCGACCGCATCCCGGAAAGGACCGTAGAAGGCACTCGCATACTTGGCGGCGTAGCTGAGGATCATTACGTTCTGATGTCCGGCTGATTCCAGCGCCTTGCGCATCTCACCAATACGGCCATCCATCATGTCGGACGGACCAATGATGTCAGCCCCGGCCTCAGCCTGCGCCAGTGTCATCTTGACCAGGGCCGAGACCGTCTCGTCGTTCACAATTTCGCCATCGACGACATAACCATCGTGACCATTGATGTTGTACGGGTCCAGCGCGACGTCCGTCATGACCGCAATATCGGGGGCGGCGGCCTTGATGGCGCGGATGGCGCGATTGGACAGATTGTCGGGGTTCCACGCCTCTGCGCAGTCTTCGGTTTTCAGGCTGGAATCCGTATAGGGAAAGATGCAGATCGCAGGAATTCCCAGCGCTTGCGCCTCAACCGCGGCCTTGGCGATCAGGTCCACGGATCGACGTACCACGCCGGGCATCGAGGGCACGGCTTCTTCCACACCCTCACCGTCACGCACGAAAACGGGCCAAATCAAATCGTCCGTGGTCAACGTGTTTTCACGGACCAGCCCGCGCACCGCCGCAGATTGGCGCGCTCTGCGGAAACGGGTCAGGGGGTAGGGGGCGATGGTGGGTTTCATGTCGCGCTCTCCTTGAATAATCCCGCATTGGGTGGCATGAATTCCGTGTGGTCTCAAGGGTAAGGATGAACGCGCCGGTGCGAATTAGCCCCTCAGGACGTGGAATAAAGGGCTGACGCTTGGACATATCCTCTACGCTTTTCGAAATCATCGACATGCGCAGCTTTTCGAATCTGTGGTACTGGATCGCGCTGGCGGTGTTGTGGTCGTCGGTCAGCCATTGGACGATGGGCGTGCCGCATGACCTTTTGGTACGCGCCCGTCGAATCAGAGGGCAGACGGAACAGGACCTTCTGGATATCGTTCGTATCAATGGAAACCGGATTATCTATATCGTTGACGTGTCCGGGCTGGCCCTATTGGGGTTGGTCTGTTTCGTTTTTACCGGGCTGGGCACACTTGGGTTTTATTACGGCGTAGAATTTGCTCAGGCAGTGTTCCTTCTGCTTTTCCCCGTCTGTTTTGTGGTGCTCCTCCACATCCGGGCAGCGCGCAAGCTGCGCGCAGGCGAAAAGACGCTAGAGTTCGTGAGTAAGGTTTTAACCCGCTGCCGGATCTACACGCAGATCATCGGTATGATTTCGATCTTGATCACATCGCTTTGGGGCATGTACCAGAACTTCTCGATCGGTGTGCTGGGCTAGGAAATTCGGAAAGGCAAGATGATGACGGCTCCGAACCACGTAAGTGTCGGCGGCGCCCCCGAGGGGTTTGACGCGCAGCTTGTCCTGAACGAGATCAAGCGTTCGGGCCAGCCCGTCTGCCATGTCGCACGGGACGACAAACGGATGGAGGCGATGCGGGCGGCCCTTGCCTTTTTCGCACCTGACATGCCGGTTTTTGTTTTCCCCGGATGGGATTGCTTGCCCTATGACCGGGTGTCGCCCAATGCCGATATTGCTGCGGCGCGTGTTGCGACGCTGGCCGCGTTGGTGCACCAGATGCCCGACCGGTTCGTTCTGCTGACCACGCTGAATGCCGCAACTCAACGCGTGCCCGCGCGGGACGTATTGAAAGAAGCCGCGTTTACGGCGCGTGTTAATCACCGTGTTGACGAAGCCGCTCTGCGAAACTTTCTGGTACGTATGGGGTTCACTCAAAGCCCTACGGTTATGGAACCCGGTGACTATGCGGTACGGGGCGGGATCATCGACATTTTCCCTCCGGGCGAATCCGGTCCGGTCCGATTGGACCTGTTCGGCGACGTTCTTGACGGTGCTCGGCGTTTTGATCCGGTGTCTCAACGCACGACCGAAAAGCTGGAGGTCGTGGAACTGGCCCCGGTATCCGAGGTCATTTTGGATGAGGCCGCCATCACGCGGTTTCGCCAGAATTACCGCATCGAGTTCGGCGCGGCTGGTACGGACGATCCGCTGTATGAGGCGGTCAGCGCGGGCAGAAAACATCAGGGCATCGAGCACTGGTTGCCGTTTTTCCACGAAAAACTGGAAACCTTGTTCGACTATTTGCCCGATGCCACGGTCTCGTTGGATGATCAGGTTACGCCTGCACGACTGGCCCGGTGGGAGTCGATTGAGGATCAATACGAAACCAGACGGCTGGCGTTGGAAAATCGGTCCCGCATGGATACGGTTTACAAACCGACGCCGCCCGGATTGCTTTATCTGGACGACGCTGCGTGGGACCGGGCAGTGGGGGATCGGCGTGTGATGCAGTTCAACCCGTTGCCGCAGGCCAGCGGGCCGGGCGTGATTGACGCTGGGGGACGGATCGGCAGGAACTTTGCGCCTGAACGGCAACAAGAAAGCGTCAGCCTGTTTGGTGCGCTTGCCAGTCATATCTCCGATAAGCTTGCCAAAGGTCCGGTTCTACTGGCGTCATACTCAGAAGGTGCGCGCGAACGCCTGACCGGACTGATTGAAGACGAAGGTCTGGCCGAGGCCATCGCTGTCGCCGATGGAACGCGCATAGGCAAACGCGGGCTGCATCTTGCGGTCTGGGCCTTGGAGAACGGGTTTGAAACGCCCAACTTGACAGTGATTGCCGAACAGGACGTTCTGGGCGATCGTCTGATCCGACAGCCCAAAAAACGCCGCAAGGCTGAGAATTTCCTGACCGAAACCCAATCCCTCAGCCCCGGTGATCTTGTGGTACATGTTGATCACGGGATCGGGCGCTACATGGGGATGGAGGTTATTACCGCCGCAGGTGCCGCCCACGAATGCCTGTTGTTGGAATATGCCGAGCAATCCAAGCTGTACCTGCCGGTCGAGAATATTGAACTGCTGTCGAAATACGGCCATGACGAAGGTCTGCTGGACCGCTTGGGTGGCGGTGCATGGCAGGCCAAGAAGGCAAAGCTGAAAGAGCGCATCCGCGAGATGGCGGACAAGCTGATCCGGATCGCGGCTGAGCGCGCGCTGCGCAAAGCTCCCGTCATGGACCCACCACCCCACGCGTGGGAGGAGTTCAGCGCTCGCTTTCCGTATCAGGAAACCGAAGATCAGTTGCGCGCGATCGCGGAAGTGATGGAGGATATGCATTCGGGCGCACCGATGGACCGCCTGATTTGCGGTGATGTCGGCTTTGGAAAAACCGAAGTCGCCATGCGCGCGGCGTTTGTCGCGGCGATGTCCGGGGTACAGGTTGCCGTAATTGCTCCGACCACCTTGCTGGCGCGTCAACATGCGGCGTCGTTCAAGGAACGCTTTCGCGGCTTCCCTCTTGAGGTTCGTCAATTGTCGCGGTTTGTATCCTCGAAAGAGGCGCAGCAAACCCGCGATGGGCTGGTGCGTGGAACTGTGGATATCGTGATCGGTACCCATGCGCTGTTGGCCAAGGGTATTCGATTCAACAATCTTGGCCTGTTGATCATTGACGAAGAGCAGCATTTTGGCGTCGGCCACAAAGAGCGTTTGAAACAGCTTCGGTCTGACATTCACGTGCTCACCCTGACCGCAACGCCGATCCCGCGCACGCTGCAACTGTCGCTGACGGGCGTGCGCGATCTGTCTATTATCGGTACTCCGCCCATCGACAGGCTGGCGATCCGAACCTATGTCAGCGAGTTTGACTCCGTAACGATCCGCGAAGCGCTGTTGCGTGAACACTATCGCGGTGGGCAGAGTTTTTATGTTGTCCCGCGGATCTCGGACCTGCCTGAGATCGAAGAGTTTCTAAAGGAACAACTACCTGAACTCACCTATGTCGTGGCGCATGGCCAGATGGCGGCTGGCGAACTCGATGACCGGATGAACGCTTTCTACGACGGCAAGTATGATGTGCTGCTGGCCACAACGATTGTGGAAAGCGGCCTGGACATTCCAACAGCGAACACGATGGTCGTGCATCGGGCGGATATGTTCGGCCTTGCTCAGCTTTATCAAATTCGCGGCCGTGTTGGTCGGTCAAAAGCCCGCGCCTATGCCTATCTGACCACAAAACCGCGCCAGAAGCTGACGGCCACAGCCGAAAAGCGCCTGCGGGTTCTTGGTTCTTTGGATACGCTGGGGGCTGGGTTCACGCTGGCCAGTCAGGATCTTGATATTCGCGGCGCGGGTAACTTGCTGGGTGAGGAGCAGTCGGGCCAGATGCGCGACGTTGGCTATGAACTCTATCAGTCGATGCTGGAGGAGGCGATCGCCAAGATCAAAGCCGGTGAGATGGAGGGTTTGACAGAGACCGAAGATCAGTGGGCGCCGCAGATCAATTTGGGCGTACCTGTTCTGATCCCCGAGGACTACGTGCCCGATCTGGATGTGCGTCTGGGTCTCTATCGCCGCCTGTCGTCACTCTCGACCAAGGTTGAACTGGAAGGGTTCGCGGCAGAGCTGATCGACCGGTTCGGTAAACTTCCGAAAGAGGTGAACACTCTTATGTTGGTGGTGCGCATCAAGGCCATGTGCAAACGGGCCGGTATCGCCAAACTGGACGGTGGGCCAAAAGGCGCAACGATTCAGTTTCATAATGACAAGTTTGCCTCGCCCCAGGGATTGGTGGAATTCATTCAGGATCAACGCGGCCTAGCCAAGGTCAAAGACAACAAGATCATTGTCCGGCGTGACTGGAAGAAGGACAGCGACAAGATCAAGGGTGCGTTCGCAATCGCCCGTGACTTGGCCGAAAAAGTCGTAGCCGAAAAGAAGAAGGCCAAGGCCTAGTCGCCGCTGACAAAGGTGCAAAGCTGCCAGTCGCCTGCGTCTGATTTTGAAAACGCGGCGCGATAGCCTGTCATGGGCCAAAGATAGTCCCGGTGCATATAGCCCTGTGTGCCGTCGGTCAGCAGAACGCGCTGATACTCGGTATCGTTCTGAAATTCACGGATGATGACGACCTCATGACTTATCAATCCCAAGGTGAGCGCAGTGCGGTCCGGCCCCTGGCGCAGGGCGACATCGGTGCCGGTGACGAAAAAGGCAAGCTGGGGGTCTAGCGACGCGGGCAAGGTGATCTGCCATTGATGCGGCATCCAGAATTCACCTTCTTCGTCGAAATAGCCGGGCTGCGCTAGGGTGTATTCCAGATCGGCCCAGTACTGCGCGCGCAATTCGTCAGCCTTACCTTGATCTTCTTCCGACAGGGTTTCAGGATCGAGCGTAAGATTGGCGCGAAGCTCTGCCGGGCCGCCACTACCGCCGTGGCTAAGATAGATATCGGGACAGGCGGTCGCAACGACGGCGTCGACATCTCTTGCGGAAACATAAGACAGCAGGGTTTCGCGAAAGGCCACCAGCGACGGATCGCGGTTGGCCTGATCCGCAGGGGGAAAGGTCTGGCGGTCGGCAAAGGCCGGACTGGACAGGACGGCCACCAACAACAGCGCGTATTTCATTCCGCAGCCCTCATAGCGGCCTGAGCGCAAAAGCAAGAAGCCCCAACAGCGCGGTCTGCACGTGCCAGCGCCAGATCAAGCCTCTGTTTGATCTGCGTAATTTCAGTGTCTTCTTGGCGTGCCTTCAGGCAGTCGTGCAAACCCTTAAGGCTCCAGACATTGTCGGGGTGGATCGAGGCACGGCTAAGCCTGCCGCCCAATCCGAGATCCTCGCGATAGACGGCTTCAGCCTCGGCCACGCGGCCCTGTTCGAACAGAAGTGCCCCAAGAGCATGACGGGTGGGCTGCATCCAGCCCCAAGGTTCATCATAAGGAAGCGTGTCGTCCAATTCGACTGATCGGCGCAGATGGGCGAACGCGATATCGAAATTGCCTTTGCGGTACTCAATCTCTCCGCGCAGCATTTCCCTCGCGATTTCAAGCAGATCGATAACGCGGTTATTGTGCAGCAATCGCGTTTCTGGCACGCAGGCTTTGGCTGAAAGGAAAAGTTGTTCCTCGGCCTCTGCCTTCGTTACATCGCCGGTGGCGGCAAACGCGATTGCACGGGCGTAGTGGATCGTTGCGGTCAGAGTGCGGTACAGGTCAGGGTCGTCAGGAAGGTTTAAGGCCTTCGCCTCCTCCCACAAGCCAAAGCGGACCAGGATATGCGGTCCCATTGACATATAGCTTTCAAAGTAATCCGCCATGGGCGGGCTTTCGATACGTAGCAAATCCTCAGGCGTGGTATCCCACATACCTTGATTGGCGCGTAGGGCCGGTTCCAACTGACCCAGAAACAGCGCGCCGTAAATGGCGAAGTGATAGTTGTGCTGCCGATAGCCCGTGTAGATATTGAACGCACCTTCACGCTCGTAATACTTCAAGTCAGCCTCGGTCGCTTTTTCGTTCCAATACACAACATCGTGGTAGTGACCGCACAGAACGTCGATATGAGTGGGCATATGCACCAGATGGCCCGCGTCAGGAACCAGCGTACGCAGCACATCCCCGGCCTTGAGCGCTTTTTCCGGGGTTGGCGACATTTCCATCAAGTGAACGTAGAGGTGCAGAAGCCCCGGATGGGACATTGCGCCGGGGTCGTTGGCCATAGCATCTTCCAGCGCCTTCTGAGCCTCAAGCGTCGCTGCGCCCTCGGCGGGTTTGCCCGAATTCAGATCCCACATCTGCCAAGGAGTGAGGTTCAACAGAGCCTCGACATAGATCGTGCGCAGGTCCAGATGATCGGGATGATCTGCAAAAGCGGCGCGCATCGCGTCGGCGAAATCGTGGTTCCAGCCGTGCATGTCCGGCAACGGTTCGCGCTGCGGGTAGCGGGATGGCAAAGCGCGGATCAGTGCCTGTTCTAACGGCGTGCAGGCCTCCATTTTGGAAAGCGCCTGCTGAGTCGCATCATAGGCCTGTGCCAGCGCCTTTTGTTGACCACGCTCATCCTGCAGATCCCATGGCAGATTGTAATTCGGTCCTGCAGCGTAGGCTATTCCCCAAAAGGCCATGGCGCAGTTTGGATCGAATTCAGACGCGCGCTGAAAACAAACAACAGCTTCATCGTGGTTGTAGCCGTACGTCCAGATCAGCCCGCGATCAAACCAAAGCTGCGCCTCGGGTACAGATGTGCTGATCGGACAGGAATATGTCCCTAGGTCGTAATAGTCGCTCATTCATCACCTCCCCTCAGGTCGATGACAGCCTAGCGAGTTTTACCGAAGCTGCACAGATCAGACGAGCAGCCTGTTTTCGATCCGGCCCATGTGCAGCATAAGCCCGAAGCCGGTGGCGCTCATAACCAAAATTCCGGTGGTCAGGGGGGTTAGGGACCCGTCGAAAAGCAAACCGATCGGGGCGGCAATGGCAGCGGCCAGAACGGTTGAGAACGCACCGATGACTGACGCGGCCATTCCCGCGATATGGCCCATCGGCTCCATCGCGATGGCGTTCAGGTTGCCCATTGTCATGCCAGCCGTGAAAAATATCGAAGTTTGCCAGAAGACAAAAACGGCAAAGGACATATTGGCCGAAAGTGGCATCATATTCAGAACGATAACGCTACTTGTCACGATGATCTGCGCACCCAAAGCCCATGTCACCAGCCGCCGCATACCCACCCGGATAACCAGTGCTGCGTTCAGCAGGCTTGCTGATCCTGCCATCAAAGCCACGAAACCGAACCAGAAGGGGAAGCTGTCCGCGCTGTCGTGGATCACGTCATAAACCGGTTGAACCATGGTCAACATGGTAAACAACATGCCAAGGCAAAGCGTCTGCACGAAGATGGACACCCGGACTGTGGGATGGTTGAACATCTCGCGCGCTGCCGAGGCCATCAGGGATAATCGCAGTGGCCGGCGGTCCTCTTTCTTTAGGGACTCGGGCAGGCGCAGGCCCATCCAAAGGACGGTGACGACCGAGAACAGGATGAATGAGGCAAAGATTCCGCGCCATCCGGCAATAGCGATCATTCCAGCCCCCAGCATCGGCGCGACTGCTGGGACGAGCGTAAAGATCATCATGGCAATTGAGACGATCCGCGCCATTTCCCGGCCTGCATAAAGGTCGCGGATAACGGCCATTGATACCACACGCGGTGCAGCGCAGCCGATACCCTGAGCAACGCGTGCAACCAACAGCAATTCCAACGAGGAACTCGCCCAAGCCACCGCCGCCGAAACGATATACAAGGCCGAGCCGACAAAGATCACTGGTTTGCGTCCAAAAGCGTCAGACAAGGGGCCCACAAAGAACGTCCCGATCCCCATGCCCAGTACGAAAGAGGTCAGGATTAACTGTGCCCGGTTGACGTCATCGGGGCTCAGTTGCGCCCCGATCTCAGGAAGTGCGGGCAGCATGGAGTCGATCGAAAACGCAATGGTCGCAAACATCATTGCGATCAGTGCGATAAACTCACCCGTAGACATCCGACCTGTCATGGCGTCCTCCTGACCTGACCGCGCTATCACGACAGGTCAGGTGGCGCTAGGATCAAAATGCGCAGGGCTCTGTGCTAATTTGCAGAGGGCTCCTCAAGCTGCGACATGATCTCACCAATCACTTTTTCCCACATCTCTGGAGGTTGCGCGCCCGGCACGGCGTGCTGGCTGGCCACGATGAAGGTTGGGACCGAGTTGACCCCCATCTGGCGCGAATGGGTATCGCGGGCGCGAATATCGTCGCGGTCAGCGCTCGAGTCCAGCAGCTTCAACACAACGGCCGCGTCCATACCGACACCGTCGGCAATATCGGCCAACACTTCGTGGTCGCTTATGTCTCGTGCCTGCACGAAATACGCGTCGAACAGAGCGTCAACGACCGCGCCCTGCTTTCCCTCAATCCCGGCCCAGTGGATCAGGCGATGGGCGTCCAGTGTGTTGGGCGTGCGCTTCATGCCTTCGAAGTCTATGCTCAGACCGGCTTTTTCAGCATGTTCAACAACCGGCGCATAGGCGCGAACAGCACCTTCTTTGCCGCCAAACTTGCGCTCAAGATATTCGCGTCGGTCCATGCCTTCGTCCGGCATGTCGGGGTTGAGTTGAAACGGATGCCACTCGATGACGAACGGGTGGTCAGGGATCGCGGCTAACGCCTTGTCCAGATGTGTCTTGCCAATATAGCACCACGGACAGATCGGGTCGGACATGATGTCGAGTTTTACGGTCTGGGTCATGGTGTATTCGCCTTGAAGTAGGCCGGAAGCGCCCGGCGCAGGAGTTTGCCGTTGCCGCCAGTTGGCAGTTCGGGCATGTGAATAAAAGCGCGGGGTTGCTTATACCGCGCCAGGTTTGCCTCGACATAGGCATGCAGGTCGGCATCGTCCAGCTTTGCCGGGCCTGTGTAGAAGGCAGCTATCACAAATGTGTCCTGCTTGACCTCAACCGCCGCAGCGCCGACTTGCGTGATGCCGGGGTATTTGGACAGTGCGGCCTCAACCTCGACCGGTGAGACGCGATAACCGCCCGCGTTCATCATATCGTCGTCGCGGCCCAGATACGTGATTTGCCCGTCAATGGCCATAGCTCCTTGATCGCCGGTAAGGAACCAGTCGCCCTGCATTCGGGCCTCGGCCTCGTCGGGTGCATTCAGATAGGTCAGCATCAGGCCAGGGTCCGAGCGGTGAATGGCGATGGTGCCTTCCTGCCCCTGCGGAACGGGTCCATTCGGTCCTAGGATCGCCACGCGGCGTCCCGGCTGCGGTTGACCCAATGCCTCACCACGCGCAGGGTGGGCAGGGCTGGACGAGATGAAGGTCGAGCATTCGGACATGCCGTACGCTTCGTACAATTCTGTTCCGGTCGCGTCGGCCCACTGCGCATGCAGATGTCGCGACAGCTTCTCTCCTGCACAAAGACCGTGGCGCAGGTCTGGCAGAGGCAGGGTCTGCGAGGTCTTGAGCAACTTGCGAAAGACACCGGGAGCGGCGGCAAAAATTGTCGCCCGATGTTCGCGCAGCAAGGTGGGCAAGTCGTCAGGGTCGGTGCCCGGTTGCGGGATCAGCGCCGTTGCGCCAATGGTCCAGGGGTCCATGAGACCTGTGCCGAGAGTGTAGGTCCAGTTGAACGCCCCGGCATGGCACAATCGATCCGTATCCCGCAGCCCGTACCATCCATCCACCATCATCTGCCGCGCCCAGATGGCGCGATGCGCGTGGGCCACGGCGCGCGGCTTGCCAGAGGTTCCAGAGGTATAAACGACGTAAGCCAGCCGGTTCGGGTCGCCGAACTGAAACTCAGCGGGGGGCAGGGTGCGCATGTCTGACAGCGCGCCCAATGTGATCTGCAAAGGATGCGCCGCACAGGCGACGCCTGGGTCGCGCAGAATGGCGGCGGGGCTCAGGTCCGCGATCATGCGTTCCGTTTCCGGCTCGGTCAACTGGGACGATGTGGGGACTGGCACGATCCCGACCGCAATAGCACCGAGATAGGCAATGGGAAAATCCACCGTGTTTCCCAACCGCATCAAAACGATTTCTCCGGGTTTCAGCCCAGCGTTCAGCAGCCCGGAGGCTGTACCGAGGATTGCCGCTTTCAACGCGCTGTAACTCCAGTCCTCGGTACCAGTGCCGCGTAGAACGGAAAGGGCGACCTTCTCTGGTCGGCTATCCGCTTTTTGCAGCACATGCGCGGCCAGATTAAACGGTGTGGGGCAGGCCTGAAATGGCCCTTGGTCGAAAACGGAAAGCATGACACTGGCTATCGCGCCGCTTGTCGCGTTGCAAGCAGAGCAGGGTGCGCCTATAGAGTTGCGCATGAGCACAAATGATCAGCCATCCCTTATCCGTATTGCCCGTGACTCGGGCGAGCATAGCGATCCTGAGCCGCTGGATCTTGGCGCACGCGTGCGTCAGTTGCGCAAGGCGCGGAACTGGACGCTGGAACAAGCGGCCTCGCAGGCGGGGCTTGCGCGATCTACGCTCAGCAAGATCGAAAACGGGCAGATGTCGCCGACTTATGACGCGCTGAAAAAGCTGGCGACAGGGTTAGAGATTTCGGTGCCCCAGCTTTTTACGCCCCCTCAGCGCGACCAGGTAATCGGACGTATGGCCGTAACCCGTATGGGACAGGGTGCCGCGCACCCAACCGTAACCTACGAGCATGAACTGCTGGCTGAGACACTGACGAAAAAGCAGATGCTGCCTTATCGCGCCCGCGTCCGTGCCCGTTCAATGGACGAGTTTGACGGCTGGGTGCGCCACGACGGAGAAGAGTTCCTTTTCGTGCTGACCGGCGTTGTGAAACTGTACACCGAGTTCTACGAACCAGTTGAAATGCGTCGGGGAGACAGTGCCTATTATGATGGCAGCATGGGTCACAACGTGATTTCGGTCAGCGACGAGGACGCAACAATCCTGTGGGTGACGTCACTAGCCTAAAGATCGACTGCACTCGCGGTTCAGGCCTTCAGTAAACAGAAAATCCTCGAGCTCTTCGTGCGCTTCGTTGACGGTCAGGTGGTGGCGCTCGGCCAAGTACGCTTCAAACCCTTTTCGGTCTTTGCACAGCTGTGATTTATCCTGATCGCGCAGGTTCGGGAAACGTCTTTTGGCGCGTGAATACATTGCGTCCCAGTCTTGAGTAAGGTCAGTCCAGCTTAACATCTGTGTGCTTTCCGTTGTTAAGGTTTCACGGCTGCCCAGCCCTATAGTCACGTTACGAAGGGGGCAGGGTTCCGCGCGGATGACAAAATGTCGCACCCAATGATCGCTAGCCCCAAATCAAAAAGGCCCGTCGCGCACGACACGCAACGGGCCTACGGACCTGATTTTGGAGTGAGTGGGGGCCGGTCCGTAAAATCAAAGTGCCACGTGTCGAAAGCTAGTTATCTCACGAAATAATCAGGATAATTTAGTCTAACAACACATTGAAATACCAATAGGTTACAGCCAAGAAGTGCGATCCGTAAAGCCCCTTGTGGCCGTTTTTTAGAATTAAGCTGGAATTAGGTAGACAAACAAGTTCTGGCGGGACCCGTATCTCAGTGCCCTAAATATGGCATGTTATTGTGCGTGTGCTGAAATCCGCCGAAAAGTGCGAAGGGTCTACGTCGCAAACTAGCGTCACTAAACCCACAGATGTGCGGACCCATCCCAAGAAATGAGACGACACCGTCCAGCACAGCTTCACCGGTGTTGAGCTAGTCTTCGTACCACCAGACCTGCGGCATATATTCAGGGCCATCGCCATAGATCGGCAAGGTCTTAGGCTGCTTCAGTTCCTTCACATGGGCGATGCGGCCGATATCGAAGTTCCAGATGGGTATGACATAGCGACCTGCTGTCAGAACCCGATCCAAAGCGCGGGTTGCGGCCACGAAATCTTCATGGGTCTCTGAGGCCAACATCGTGTCGATCAACCCGTCCACAGCAGGCGAGGCAACACCCATCAGATTTCGGGTACCCTGCGTGTCGGCATCCTGGCTGCCCCAATACAGCCGCTGTTCATTGCCCGGAGACAGCGAAAGCGCCCGGCGGAAGAACGTCATGTCAAAGTCCAGTTCGGCAGTGCGACCTGCGAATTGCGCGCTATCCACCTGCTCGACACTGATGGTGATGCCCAGACGCTCAAGCGCGCGTGTGTAGATTTCGATGGCTGTCTGACTCTCGGTGTCGCCCTGTTGCAGCAATACGCTGATGGTAAAGTCTTGACCGGCCTCGTTCCGCAGCACGCCATCCTGAATGGTCCAGCCTGCCCCGTTCAGCAGTTTGTTTGCTTCGCGGATATTGGTTCGGTTGCGGGCGGACCCATCACTAACGGGCAGGGCATAGCCTTCGATTGCGCCGGGGGGTAGGTCGCCGGCATAGGGTTCCAACAACTCGGCCACGCGACCCGTTGCTGGACCGGGTTGCATACCCAGATCGGACCCTGAGAAATACGATGTGATCCGGGGCTGCACACCACCTGTAATCGTGTCGTTGATAAATTCGAAGTTAAAGGCCAGCAACATGGCCTCACGCACACGCCAGTCATCAAACGGAGCCTTGCGCGTGTTCATGACGAAGCCGGTCATGCCCGAAGGTTTACCATGCGGGATCTCGGTTTTGACGATATCGCCACGTTGCACGGCCGGAAAGTTGTACTGAGTTTGCCATTTGTCGGCGTTGAACTCACGCACGGCAGTCAGTTCGCCTGCTTTGAAAGCCTCAAACAGAACCGTGCCGTCACCGTAGAATTCGATGCGCATCTCATCCAGGTTCATGGTGCCGCGGCGAAACGGGACATCTGCCCCCCAGTATTCCGGGTTGCGGCGCAGCGTCACGTAACGACCAGCCTCATACCCATCAACCACATAGGGACCCGAGCCGATTGGAATGTCGTGCAAAGACGCGTTGGCGAAATCTTTCCCCTCCCACTGCGCTTTTTGCAGGATGGGGCGCAGCCCAGCTATCAGCGCAAGTTCGCGATCAGGTTCATTGAACGTGATGCGCACCGCGCGAGGGCCTGTTTGTTCAATCTTGTCGATCTTGCCCCAGAGTCCGCGATACCGCAGGTGTCCTTCTGTACCCAATACCTCATACGACCAGATGACATCATCCACGGTCACTGGACTGCCATCCGAGAACCGGGCGTTTTCACGCAGGGTAAATTCGACCCAGGACCTGTCGGGCGCAGTCTCAACTGATTCGGCTAACAACCCGTAAAGAGTGAAAGGTTCGTCCCAGGATCGGCCCATAAGGCTCTCGTGGGTCCAAAATCGCAATTGCCACGGCGACGTGCCTTTTTGCACAAACGGGTTCAAACTGTTATAGCCGCCGGTGTTGCCGAAAACGACCTTGCCGCCCTTGGGTGCATCCGGGTTTACGTAGGGCAGAGACACAAAATCCGGTGGTAGGGCAGGGTCCCCGTACATAGCTATGCCATGAGCCGATTCTGCATGAGCGCACGTGGCAGCAAAAACGAAGGTGATTCCCGCAATTATAGGGCGAACAGGGCTTAGAAAATTGGGGCTCATTTTGGAAACAATCCTGCTCTGGCCTTATTTTGTTGGCTTTCACCGTACCGATGATTTTTCTTATTTTCAAACTTTTAGCTTGGATGAATGCAAGGAATTGCGTATAAAGAATGCACTGCTCGATAGGTTTCTTGCCTGTATGAAACCTGCCTCAATAACTTAACGCCCGCCTTGCGCGGGCGTTTTTTTTGGCATTTTCCACGCCAGAAGCAGCACCCGGATGTTTCCCAGTTTTCTTTGCAGGTGCAGCATGGCAATGTGCGCCGAAAGCGAAATCTGAGGGAGAGAGCTTATGAGCTTGCCGGGTAAAACAGCAGTTATCACGGGGTCGAATTCGGGTATCGGTCTGGGTGTCGCGCGCGAATTGGCAAAGGCCGGGGCCAACGTGGTGCTGAATTCGTTCACCGACCGGGATGAAGATCACGCGCTGGCTGCCGAGATTTCGCAAGAAACCGGTACCAAGGCGAGATACATCAAAGCCGATATGTCCAATGGCGATGAATGTCGCGCGCTGATCGAAAAGGCGGGCGCTTGCGACATTCTTGTGAACAACGCGGGCATTCAGCATGTTGCCCCGATTGATCAGTTCCCGGTCGAAAAATGGGACGCGATTGTAGCGATCAACATGAACTCGGCCTTTCACACGATGGCGGCTGCGCTGCCGATGATGCGCAGGGCAGGCTGGGGACGGATCGTGAATATCGCGTCGGCGCACGGGCTGACGGCGTCACCTTTCAAAGCGGCTTATGTGGCGGCCAAGCATGGCGTGGTGGGCATGACCAAAACCGTGGCGTTGGAGACCGCCCAGGAACCGATCACCTGCAACGCGATTTGCCCAGGCTATGTACTGACGCCGCTGGTCGAGGCGCAGATTCCCGATACGATGAAGGAATACAATATGAGCCGTGAGGATGTCATAAAGAACGTGATGCTTGAACGGCAGCCATCAAAAGCCTTTGCAACGGTCGAGCAAATGGGCGGGACAACGGTTTTCTTGTGTTCGGACGCCGCGGCACAAATTACCGGGACAACGATCTCGGTCGATGGCGGTTGGACGGCTTTGTAAGTCAGGGGATCGCGCCATGAAACGGATCAATTTGGCATTGCAGGGCGGGGGCGCGCATGGTGCGTTCACCTGGGGTGTTCTGGACCGTTTATTGGACGAAGAAGATATCGAGGTTGCGGCGATCACCGGAACCTCGGCCGGGGCGTTGAACGGTGCGGCTTTCAAGTCCGGCATGGTTCGGAATGGGCGCGACGGAGCGCGCGACAATCTGAATCAGCTTTGGGAGCGCATGGGCGCAGTGGGCGATATGCGCCTTGCCAATTGGATGCAAGCGATTGAACCTGCCCAAATCGCGCATGCGATGGAGTATTCCCTGCCGTTTTCGGTGGGCGACGCATGGTCTCGGATTGTGTCGCCCTACGCCTATGGTCCGTTCTACCGCAATCCGCTGGAACCGGTGGTTGATCAGTTCAACTTTGCAGAAATCTGTGCTGATCAAGGCCCGCGCCTGTTTGTCTGCGCCACCTGCGTGCGCAGCGGTAAAATCCGGGTGTTCACTGGTGACGAAGTCTCGACAAATGCAATTCTGGCCTCGGCCTGCTTGCCGAACCTGTTTCAGGCGGTCGAGATTTACGATCCGAAATCCGGCCGGAAAGAGGCCTATTGGGATGGTGGCTATACCGGGAATCCTGCGCTTTACCCTCTGTTTAACAATGATTTACCAAATGATGTGGTGATCGTTAATATCAACCCGCTGGAACGGGACGAGGTGCCAAAAACGCCTCAGCAAATCCAGAACCGCATCAACGAGATCAGCTTTAACTCATCCCTGTTTCGTGAGTTGCGCGCGATCAGTTTTGTTCAGCGGTTGTTGGCTGAGGGCAAGTTAAACGCGGGTGAGATGAGCCGCGTTCTGGTCCATATGATCGCCGATGATGCATTGATGAATTCACTGTCAGTGGCCACAAAAACCGTTCCAAACCCGGTGGTTCTGCACAAGCTGAAAGAGGCTGGGCGCGCGGCGACGCATCGGTTTATTAGCGACCACAAGTCAAAGCTGGGTGAAGCCAGCACCGTTAATCTGCCCGAGATGTTCGGCTGATTACTCAGGAGGTTGCTTCGGTTCTTTTCCGTTGGGATATACCAGCCCCGCCGAAATCACCAGTTTTGCCGCGTCCTCGATGGTCATATCCAGCAGAATGACGTCTTCGATCGGAAAAAACAAAAGAAACCCCGAGGTCGGGTTCGGCGTGGTTGGGATGAACACGCTCAGCAGTTCGCCACCGGTTTCTGCGCGTTTCGACACCTCACCTTTGGCGCTGGTCGAAACAAAGCCAATGGCCCAGATACCGCGACGCGGATATTGCACGAGACAGGCCTTTTCAAACGACCGCTCTGTTTGCGCAAAAACCGTTTCCGAGATCTGTTTGATCCCGGAATAGATTGAACGCACCACGGGCATCCGGTCCACCAAGCTTTCGGTGAACGAGATAAAAGACCGGCCCAAGATTCCCTTTGCAATCCAGCCAACCAGAACTGTGAAGACCAGAAAGATGATAACGCCGACACCGCGCAGGTTTATGCCGACATACTGCTCGGGCTGGAATTGCTGAGGGATCAGCGGCAGAACCGCGCTGTCTATCCAGCCAACCACAGACCAGATCAACCAAATCGTCAGCCACACAGGGGCAATGACGACGATGCCCGTCAGAAAGGACGCGCGCAACCGGGCAAACAGGCCCGGGCGGCGATGGGGTTCTTCGTCAAACGGTGTGTTCATTGCGATCCTGAGTGGTTTGCCGATTTAATTAAGCAGTCCGGGGTCTTGGTACAATAGAAAGAATTCAGGCAGTTTTCGTCAGGGCAATTGCGATTCTGGCTGCCAGACGGGCATTATTGCGTACCAACGCGATGTTCGCCGTCAGTGAACGACCCTCGGTCTGCTCATAGATCCGTTGCAGCAAGTAGGGTGTGACGCCCTTACCTGTTATCCGGTGTGCGTCGGCGTCAGCTTGGGCCGAGGCGATGATCGGAGCCAGTTCTTCAGCCGGAATTTGGTCGGCGTCCGGGATCGGGTTTGCGACCAGTTGGCCGCCCGGCAGACCAAGCGCGCGCCGCGTGGCGTGGGCCTTGGCGATATCATCTGCGTTGTCCATCCGCAGCGGTGCGGCGTATGGCGATTTGGCGGACCAGAAAGCCGGGAACTTGTCCTGACCGTGAGCGATGACAGGAACGCCCAGCGTTTCCAGGACTTCAAGCGTTTTGGCCAGGTCGAGGATCGCTTTGGCACCCGCTGCGACGACCGTGACCGGGGTTTGGGCCAGTTCGTGAAGGTCTGCCGAGATATCGAACGATGTTTCTGCCCCCTGATGCACGCCACCGATACCACCTGTGCCGAAGACTTCGATCCCAGCATAGTGTGCCGCGATCATCGTCGCAGCGACGGTGGTCGCACCTGTTCCACCGGTCGCAATACAGGCGGCCATGTCCGCGCGGGATATCTTAGCGACACCTTGTGCCTGACCGAGTGATTTCAACTCATCCGCTTCCAAGCCGACATGAAGCTTGCCTTTGAGCACGGCGATCGTGGCTGGCACAGCACCGGCGTCACGGATGTCTTGTTCAACCTGCGCCGCCACCTCGATGTTCTGCGGGTAGGGCATTCCGTGCGTGATGATGGTGCTTTCAAGCGCAACGATGGGCTGACCCGCGTCTTTTGCGGCGCGGACCTCGGCGGAATATTGGATGTCGATCACAGTGGGGTTTCTCCGGAAACATAAGTTGCGGCGGCGTGCAGGGCTCGGTTCAGCGCCTCATTGCTTGTGGCGCCTTCAGCCTCGGATGCGATATGCGCCGCCATGAAAGTATCTCCTGCGCCGGTCACGCGCGTGACCAGAACAGACGGGGGTGTTTGGGTCAGAAGGTCATCGGCACTGCCGACAGTGGCCGAGTTGCCGCCATCAGTGACCAGAACCCTCAGCGCGCCACGGTCCAGCAACCCTTTGGCCGCGCTTTCAGAATCGGTGAATTCGCGCTGGCACAGGATACCGGCCTCTTCCAGGTTGACGTATAACGTCGCGCGAGAGTGTTGAAGGAAGGGGAGCAGTCGTTCCGCCTTACCGGGTGAGGCCGGGGCAACGCGCAGATCAGCTTGTTTAAAGGCGGGGCTCTGCGCGATTTCTTCCAGCAAGGTTAAAGTAAGGTTGCCGTCGAGGGCGATAAGGCCTTGGAAGGGTTCGGTATTTCGACCGAGCGGCCCATCCATCAGCGGGCTTAAAATCTTGGCGCCGGCAGCTTCCAGCGAATGCGCGTCAGCAATTGCGGCGATTAACCCGTTTGCCCCCTCGACAGCCATGTAGCGGTCGGTTGGCAAATCCTGCGACCGGTAAACATGGTCCGTCACCATGCCCAATCGGGCGCAGGCGTTGACCAGTTCGTCGCCTTCGGGATCACGGCCAATGGCTGTCAGCAGGGTTGGGGTCATTCCGAACCGGACCAGCGTCATGGCAATATTCATGGCCACACCACCGGGCAGGCGCGTGATCCGTCCCGGCACGTCCGAGCCTTGCCGCATCGCGCTGGCTGACCGCCCGATTACATCCCACAGGACCGAGCCGATGCACAGGATTTCACTGTTCTGAGTCATGTCGATCTCATGCCGCAGCCCTTGAACGGGCGCAAGGGTTAACGCCTACATCGCGTTGGTGAGGGTTTTCAGTGCGGCAAGCGGGTCATCCTGTGACCAGATCTCATCGCCGATGCCGAAAAAATCGGTGCAAGGGGCAAGGTCGCGGATAAGTTCGGGGGTCAAGCCGCCTTCGGCGACAACGGGGACTTCGATCATTTCGGACCACCATTGAAACAGGTCCAGCTCGGCCTTGGTGCCGTCACCAAGTACCGAAGCGCCAACCGGGCCGAACGCAACATAGTCGGCCCCGGCCTCACCAGCCGTCATGCCGTCATGGCTTGAGGCTCCGCAAAAGCTGCCGACGATGGCGTCTGGACCCAGTTCCTTACGCGCGGCCCGGACTGAGCGTGCGGCATCGTCCAGGTGCACCCCGTCCAGACCCAACCTCTGCGCCAGAAGAACATGGTTCGAGATCACAAGCGCCACATCGCGCGCATGCGCGACCTCGCGGCAGGCATCGGCGGCCCGGGCGATGGCGTCTTCGTCCCCTCCGGCCAGCGCCAGCCGGATGCAGGCGATCTCGGCCCCGTCCAGCACGCTGGCCAGTTGGTCTGGGAAGGTGCTCAGCTTGATGGTTGGCGGAGTGATCAGGTAAATCTGCGGCTGCTCGGGGGTGTCCATTGGCGCGTCCTTCGCTTTCAGTCTTTGGCGCGGTTTAGCGGATTGCGCCGGGGAAGCAAACTTTTATGCCGTTATATGGCGCAATTGGCGGCCCGGATGACTTGCCCTGCGCCAGCGCCCCGATTACAGCAGGCCAAGTTTTCGGAGACAGCCATGCCCAGCGATCAATCTCAGCCTTCCTTTGTGCTCGTGCGCCCTCAGATGGGGGAAAACATCGGTGCAGCCGCGCGGGCAATGTGGAATTTTGGGCTCGACCGGATGCGAATCGTTGGCCCGCGGGACGGATGGCCGAACCCAAAGGCCGTAGCGATGTCCAGCGGCGCTGGCCGGTTGTTGGACGAGGCACAGTTGTTTGATGATCTTGCGGGGGCGCTCGCGGACAGTACTTTTGTTTTTGCTACCACGGCCCGGCAGCGCGGATTGACCAAACCGGTCTACAGCCCCGAACGCGCAATGCAGATTGCGGCCCAGAAAGTAGCGGCCGGGGAAAAGGTCTCGGTTCTGTTCGGGCCAGAACGTGCAGGGCTTGAGAATGAGGATATCGCCAAGGCAAATGCCATCATTTTCGTGCCGGTAAACCCGGAATACGCATCGCTTAACCTTGCCCAATGCGTGTTGCTGACGGCCTATGAGTGGATGCGTCAAACCGGGGATGTGGTGCATGAGGCCACCGATCTGGGCAAAGGCGATTGGGCGACCGGGATCGAGGTTGAAAAGCTGGTCGAACACTATGAGGATCGGCTAGACGAGGCGGGCTTTTTTTACCCGCCCGAAAAGGCCGAAGGCATGAAGACCAACCTGCGAAATCTATGGTCGCGGATGCGGATGACACGCGCGGATGTGCAGATGTTGCACGGGATCATGCGTCAGATGGTCCGCTGGAAGGACAGGGGCTGAGGCTGGACCTTCGCCCTTGATGGCCCTAGCTTGCGACGAAATCCAGGACATGAGGACAGCATGAGCGGTAAGCGCAGCATCTTCGAAGACGTCTCAGACACAGAAAAACAACAGGCGGTTCAACCGGGTATGCTTGACCGGGGGCGCGGAGGAGCACGCAAAGCGATCCGCGCGTGGTTGATGATCCTGTTCGCGTTGGTTGTGGTGATGATCGCGGTGGGCGGGCTGACCCGCCTGACCGATAGTGGCCTGTCGATCACCGAATGGCGCCCGATCACAGGGGCTATTCCGCCAATGAATGAGGCGGATTGGCAGTCTGAATTCGACAAATACAAACAGATCGACCAATGGCGCATCCAGAACCAGTGGATGGAGCTGGATGATTTCAAATTCATCTACTGGTGGGAATGGGGCCATCGCCAACTGGGCCGCGTCATTGGTCTGGTTTGGGCGCTTGGGTTTTTTGGGTTCCTGATTGCGCGCAAAATCCCCACGGGTTGGACGGGTAAGCTGCTGATCCCCGGAGCTCTTGGGGGGATTCAAGGCGCAGTTGGCTGGTGGATGGTTGCCTCGGGCGTGACGCAGGGCGAGGGGATGACTGCCGTTGCCAGCTATCGGCTTGCGACCCATCTGGGGCTGGCCTTTGTGATCCTCGGGTTTCTTGCGTGGTACATCTTTGAACTTGGGCGCGACGAACGCGATCTGATGCAGGCCAGACGCGCGAAGGAGGCCAAACTGTTCTCGCTGTCCACCGGACTGCTGCACTTTACCTTCTTGCAGATTCTCATCGGTGCGATGGTCGCTGGTATAGATGCCGGGCGGTCTTACACCGATTGGCCCCTTATCGGCGGTCAGATTCTGCCTCCTGACGCCACGATGCTGGAGCCGATGTGGCGCAACTTCTTTGAAAGTCCTGGTCTGGTGCAGTTCATTCATCGTTGCGCGGGTTACCTTCTTTTGATCTTCGGCATCATCGTCTGGCGGCGCGGCAGCAGCAGCGCGCACCCGCAAACGCGTTTTGCTTTCAATGCCGCGTTTGCCGCGCTGTCCCTTCAGGTCGTGGTTGGTATCGTGACAGTCGTCTATGCAGCCCCGTGGCAGATCGCCATCGTCCACCAGTTTCTTGCCGTCGTTGTATGGACCCTCATCCTGCGCGCGCGTTTTCTGACCGCGTACCCAATCGTGACCTCGATCCGCGGAGTTTGAATATATGAGCGCTTACGACGAGTTGATGGCCTTCCAGCGTGAAACATCTGCCTTGGGGCAGATTGCCGGGCGGCTGGGTTGGGACCAGGAAACGGTGATGCCGCGTGGTGCGGCGCCTCAGCGTGCTGAGGAAATGGCTGCGATCGAGGCTGTTCTGCACGCGCGCCGATCTGACCCGCGCGTGGCTGAATGGCTGGAGCAAGCCGACCCGCAAGATGACGCCGCCCGCGCCCAATTGCGCGACATCCGCCGAACCTATGAGCGGACGGTAAAAGTGCCCGCTGATCTGGCAAAAGCAATCGCGCGTGTGACCTCTGCCGCGCAGGGCACATGGGCACAGGCCCGCGCGGATGAAGACGTGGCGGCGTTTCTACCCGTTCTGACAGAAGTCGTGGCGCTGAAACGTGAAGAAGGTGCGGCATTGGCGCAAGGTGGCGACGTCTATGACGCGATGGTCGAAGACTATGAGCCCTATACAACCGGTGCGCAGATTTCCGAGATTTTCGACCAGATGCGCCCGCGATTGGTGGCCCTGCGCGCAGCGGTTCTTGAAAAACCCGCGCCGCAGGTTTTGGCAGGAAAATTCGACGAACTGACCCAAATGCGCCTGTCGCAGAAACTTGCAACGACATTTGGTTATGACTTGAATACTGGCCGCATGGATAAGGCCGTGCATCCTTTCAGCTCTGGCAGCGGACTAGATGTGCGGATCACCACGCGCACCAGCGAGACCGACCCGTTCAACTGTTTCTACTCGACCATTCATGAGGTCGGCCACGCCGCATACGAGCAGGGCATTGACCTGGCCTATGCCCTCACGCCGTTGGGGCAGGGCGTGTCGATGGGCGTGCACGAAAGCCAAAGCCGGATTTACGAAAACCAACTTGGCCGCTCTCGGGCGTTCACGGGTTGGCTGTACGATCAGATGATTGATGCGTTTGGAGAGTTTGGAATTTCAGACCCTGACGCCTTTTACGCCACAGTCAACGGCGTCCATAATGGCTATATCCGCACTGAGGCCGACGAGGTGCAGTATAACCTGCACATCATGCTACGGTTCGATCTTGAGCGCGCCCTGATGTCCGGAGACCTTAACGTGAATGATCTTGAGACGGCGTGGAACGACCGGTTCAAGGCGGATTTCGGCTATGCCATCGATAAACCTTCGAACGGGTGTTTGCAGGATGTGCACTGGTCAGTTGGGTTGTTTGGGTATTTTCCAACCTATTCGCTGGGCAATGTCTATGCCGGGTGCCTGCATCAGGCGCTGCGCGCGGCTGTGCCTGATCTGGATGCGCAATTGGCCACTGGTGATACATCTGGCGCAACCGGATGGCTGCGCGAGAACCTGCAACGCCACGGCGGGCTTTATACACCGCGTGAAACCATCCAGCGCGCTTGCGGTATGCAAGCGGGCCCCGAGCCGTTTCTAAGTTATCTTGAGGAAAAATTCGGAGCGCTTTACGGTTTGTAAGCTGTCGAACAGACGGGCACTGACTGGTCTGTCTAGGTTTTGAAGACTCGAGAAATCAACTCTTCACAAAGCGATACATAGGCTCGGGCTGCGGGGCTGCTACGCGCCGTCACCATGACCGGGGCCCGGTGCACCCCCATTTTTTCCACGTCGGACGCAAACGGAATCTGGGCCGTGAGAAACCGTTTGCCATATGCAGTTCTCATGTCCGCGATCGTGTCCTGATGCAGGTTCTTAGCTCGCTGGACCATCGAAAAGAAGCAGTGGAGCTTTTTTGTCGGAAGGTTCTTTTTCCTGAACACTTTTATCAACTGCTCCAACGTACGCTGAGACAGAGTTGTGGGGATGACCGGCACGACAATTGCGTCGGCCGTTTCAAAGATGTGGCTGGACAAAAGCGACAGGTTCGGCGGGCAATCCAGCACGACAACCTCATAGTCTTTTTCAACCCCCGACAAAGCCCGGCCCAAATGGGACTGCCCCGCGCGCATCTGTGAAAGCAGAATGTCGAATTCACGATAGCTTGGGTTTGACGGCAGGATGTCGAGGTTTTCGAAGTCGCTCTCTCTTATCGCCTTCCGCACCTGTTTGGCATCGTCAAAGAACCGTGCTTCGGTCAGCTTTTTAGAAGGTTTAAGGCGGAAATAATACCCCGACGCGCCCTGAGGGTCGAGGTCGCACAACAGCGTCCTTACGCCTGCCGTTGAAAGGGAATACGCAAGGTTGACTGCAGTTGCCGTCTTACCCACTCCGCCCTTGTTGGAATAGCAGGCAATAACCTTCATTTTGGATCGCACCTCACACACACCAACAGATAATCACAAACCGATCTGACAGCGAGTTTCAGTGCGCACCGTGCACCAAGTCAATGTATGGAGTGAAATATTGCGTATATAGTCGGGCGTATGGCGCGAATTATGACCTTACGGGAAACGGAAGACCCCAAAACAGGTGCTTTGGGGCCTTGAGTTTATTCGTCGGCTTCTTCCTCGCCCTGATCGGCGATCCAGGCGACACTGACGACTTCTTCGCCTTTGCCGGTGTTGAACACCTTGACGCCGCCCGCGCTGCGGGACCGGAATGAGATACCGTCGACCGGCACCCGGATTGATTGGCCTTTTGAGGTGGCAAGCATGATTTGATCATCGATTTCCACCGGGAATGAGGCAACGAGTTCACCGCCGCGCATGGCCTTGTCCATCGCGGCCACGCCCATACCACCACGCCCGCGAACGGGGTAATCGTGGCTGGAGCTGAGCTTACCTGCGCCACCCGCAGTTATCGTCAGGATCAGGTTTTCTGCAGCAGACATTTCGGCATAACGTTCTTGCGTGATGGTGCCTGGTGCCGCTTCATCCTCATCGGTTTCGCCGTCGTCAGCGATTCCCGCCACAGCGCGGCGCATCTTGAGGTAGGCTGCCCGTTCGTCCGGTCCCGCTTCAAAGTGGCGGATCACCGACATCGACACAACGCGGTCACCATTCGTCAGCTTGATGCCGCGAACGCCGGTGGATTCGCGTGAGTTGAACACGCGCACATCCGTTGTTCGGAACCGGATCGCGCGGCCCGAATTGGTGACCAGCATCACATCTTCATCTTCCGAGCAGATGCGTGCGTTAACCAGTTCCACACCTTCCGGCAGTTTCATCGCGATCTTGCCGTTGCGTCGGACATTGGTAAAATCCGACAGGCGGTTGCGGCGCACGTCGCCAGCGCTGGTGGCGAACACGATCTGCAGGTTTTCCCATTCTTCGTCCGGCACATCGACGGGCATAATCGCCGCGATGGAAACACCGGTTGGGATCGGCAGAATGTTCACGATGGCCTTGCCCTTACCCGTCCGGCTGGACTGTGGAAGGCGCCAGGTCTTGAGCTTGTAGACCATCCCTTCCGTCGTGAAGAACAGCAGTTGCGTATGGGTGTTTGCAACAAAGAGGGTGGTGACAACGTCCTCTTCTTTAGTCTGCATACCCGACAAGCCCTTGCCGCCGCGTTTTTGCGCACGGAAATCAGCCAAAGGCGTACGCTTGATGTAGCCGCCGGACGTGACGGTCACGACCATGTCTTCCCGCTCGATCAGGTCCTCGTCTTCCATATCGCCGGACCAGTCGACGATCTCGGTGCGGCGCGGCACAGCAAACTGGTTGCGCACATCGCGCAGCTCATCGGCTATGATCGACATGATGCGTTCGCGTGAGGACAGAATATCAAGGTATTCCTTGATCTTGGCGGCCAGGTCTTCCAGCTCGTCCGTGACCTCTTTGACGCCGATTTGGGTCAGGCGTTGCAGACGCAGGTCAAGGATGGCGCGGGCCTGAACCTCGGTCAGATTATAGGTGCCATCGTCATTCATCTTGGACAGAGGATCGTCGATCAGGCGCAGATAGCCCTCGATCTCGGCGGCGGGCCAACGGCGGGTCATCAGCTTTTCGCGCGCCTCGGCAGCGTCTGCAGACGAGCGGATCGTAGCAACCACTTCGTCCACGTTCGAGACGGCCACGGCCAGACCACACAGGATATGGCTGCGTTCGCGCGCCTTGCGTAGATCGTATGCGGTGCGGCGGGCGACGACATCCTCGCGGAAATCGATGAACGAGGTCAGGAACCGGCGGAGGGTCAGTTGTTCTGGCCGGCCACCATTCAGCGCCAGCATGTTGCAGCCAAAGGACGTCTGCATCGGTGAGAATCGATAGAGCTGGTTCAGAACCACCTCGGGTGTTGCGTCGCGTTTTAGCTCAACCACCACGCGGACACCGTTGCGGTCGGATTCGTCCTGAACATGAGACACGCCTTCGATACGTTTTTCGCGCACCGCCTCGGCGATCTTTTCGATCATCGCAGCTTTGTTCACCTGGTACGGGATTTCGTCCACTACAATCGCATAGCGGTCCCTTCGGATCTCTTCCACGCGGGTCTTGGCGCGGATGATGACGCTGCCGCGGCCTTCCAGATAAGCCTTGCGCGCGCCAGAGCGGCCGAGCATCACACCGCCGGTTGGAAAGTCAGGGCCAGGGACGTATTCGATCAGTTGCTCTGACGTTAGGTCCGGGTCGTCGATGAGAGCCAAAGTGGCGTCGACCACTTCTCCCAGATTATGCGGCGGGATATTCGTAGCCATACCCACGGCAATACCGCCAGCCCCATTGACCAGCATGTTTGGGAAGCGGGCGGGCAGAACAGTTGGTTCCCGGTCTTTGCCGTCATAGTTGTCCTGGAAATCAACCGTTTCTTTTTCGATGTCTGCCAGCAGGGCGGCGGCAGGCTTGTCCATCCGCACTTCGGTGTATCGCATGGCGGCAGGGTTATCGCCGTCCATCGAACCAAAGTTGCCCTGACCATCCAGCAGAGGCAGCGACATCGAGAAATCCTGCGCCATCCGCACCAGCGCGTCGTAAATCGCGCTGTCGCCGTGAGGGTGGTACTTACCCATCACATCGCCAACGGGTCGGGCGGATTTGCGGTATGCTTTGTCGTGTGTATTTCCCGTCTCGTGCATGGCGTAGAGAATGCGCCGGTGTACGGGCTTGAGCCCATCGCGCAGATCAGGGATCGCGCGCGAGACGATAACCGACATGGCGTAATCCAGATAGGACGTGCGCATCTCGGATTCGATGGATACCGTCGGGCCATCGTAGACGGGCCGCTCGGGTGGGGTTTCATCCATGTTTTCTGGGGTTTCTGGCGTATCGCTCACGTAAACTGCCCGTTCTTTGTGCAGGGTCTATATCTTGTGGATGCACCTTATCAGACCCGGCACATAAGGTGCAAGCAAGCATCCTTTTTGTGTGCGAAAAACCCCGTAACACCAGAGTAACATATTGTTATCCAAGGATTAGGATGTTTTTGTGGTAATCTTAACGGGCCTTGCACGAAAATTGGAGGTCTGCATGAAGCAAAGCGAAACCGAATTGATGCTTAAGGGATACGGGCTGACGACGGCGGAATTCTTCTACCATATGCCCGACTACATCCACGTTTTGAACACGTTTATCTGGCAGGAATACGATCTGGCGCCGGACCATCCGAAATTGTTTGATTTCATTGATTTCTGGCAGCGTGAAATTGAAGGTCCACTGCATTCGGTCCGGTTCACGCACCGCAAGATGATCGCGCCCGGCGAGTGGCGGAACATGGTGGGTGAATTCAGATTGAACTAGATTTCCGACCGGTAATTTTGACCGGTGGGAATTGAGATGCTGTTAAAATTTGTTTTTGGGTTAAAGTGACGACCAGATAAGTGGTCACCTGAGGCGTCGCTTTATGCTCCGATATCTGTTCCTAGCCGCTGCCCTTTTCATCACCGGGCCTGTTTTTGCCCAAGGTGTTCTGGATAAAATCAAAAAGGGTGCCGAAGGTACGGCTGACGCGATTGGGCGTGGGGCCGAAGCCGTAGGAGAAACGCTTGAAAAAGGCGCCAACGCGGTTGATGAAACAGTCAGTTCCACTGCCGATTTGGTGACGAACGAAGCCACACCGGAAGAAACCCGCGTCAAGTTGGACCTTATGGCCGACGAGGTTCTGTTTCAATTGTTGGCTGAAAATCCCGAGGCCGACAGCCTGTTTGCCATCAGCGCCGGATATGCAGTTTTCGACTCGCGCAAAGTGACGGTGTTTCCGGTCTCTGCCGGTTATGGGCGCGGGGTTGCCGTCTCGAAAGAAACTGGGGAGCGCATCTATATGAACATGGGAACGGGTGGTGTTGGCGCAGCCATGGGTATCGGCGGGTTCGAGAGCAAGTTCGTGATCATGTTCGAAACGCAGGTCGACTTACAGAAATTCATTGAACACGGATATGACGCCACTGCCGGAACCGATGCAATGCATGGTGAGGACCGGACGAGTGAGACCGTACGCTTTACCGACGGACGGTCATTCTTCGTGTTGGGCAAGAAAGGCTGGCGCGTATCAGCCGCCGCTTCAGGCACGAAGTTTTGGAAATCGCCCGAGTTGAATTGATCAGCCCGAGCAGCTTGCCCCACCCAGAACGCAGAACTTGGCGCAATGCGGATGGTTGAGATGTACGTCGGCCTCGGACTCGGCCAGGGTATGTCCCATCTCGAACTCGGGCGCATAGGGCAGTAGCGTGCACGCCAGAACCGCAGGTCTGTCTGCGCCTTTGCGTTTTACCACCATGCGGGCGCTTGCACACATGAGCGCATCAGGTGACTTGTCCAGAATACCCCAGCACGCAGTCGTGATTTCGGGAACTTCGACGGTTTCGTCCATTTCGGGGAACAGAACGGTCTCGCTTGCGTTCTGCGCATCAATACTAAAACCGTGCTCAGCAAAGAAGGCGGCGTAGCCGTTTCGGCTCTCTGCGTCACTCTCACCCCACACGGTCCTGCCAGCAACGGCCATGTTGAACCCGTTGTCGCGCAGCCATTTCATGCCGGTCAGGGTTTTGGCAAAGCTGCCTTTGCCCCGTTCTTCGTCATGCAATTCAGGGCGGTAGTGGTCGACCGAAATCCGCAAGGTCAACTTGTCACCATAGTCACGTTGCAATTCAAGCAGGCCTTCGCGCATCTTTCGGCGCATCATTGGTTGCATCGCGTTGGTCAGGATCAACACGTCGTAGCCGCGTTCTAACGCCGCGCGGGTCATGTCGATCATTTCGGGGTTCATAAACGGCTCACCCCCAGTAAAGCCGATTTCGCGCACCGGCCAGTTGCGGGCTTTGATCTGCTCCAGATAGTCCCGCACCTCGTCCGCCGAGATATATACCAGCGCGTCATTGGTCGGACTGCTTTCGATATAGCAGTTGACGCATTGGATATTGCACAACGTGCCCGTATTGAACCAAAGCGTTTCTGGATTGCGCAGTGGAACGGACGCCCGCGCTTGCCCGTCAGCTGTTACTAATCTGTCCTGAAACTTGCCGATATTGGCAGCCTGAAGGGCGTTGTCTTTCATTCGAGTATCCGGTTCTTTGAAGGCTAGCAATCGACTTAGCGCTTTGGGGTAGGTTAGTTAAGGGCATCAGGCCGCATCTGACAGAGTTTTGAAGATCGGAAAAAAGTTCAGAAATGATTGCGCTAACATTAGACATGACAGCAGGGGTAAGGTAGGGAAAACACATGGTTTCTCGTGTCATACCTGTGGACCCGTTTGATTTGGTCATCTTTGGCGGTACCGGCGATCTTGCACAGCGCAAGATTCTTCCGGCACTGTTCCGGCGGTTTTGCGCGGGTCAATGGCCCGATGATGCACAGATTATCGGTGCGGCCCGGGCTGAGTATACCCCCGATGCGTTCCGTGAAGTCGTCGCAGAGTCGTTGCGCAGCCATGCGCCAGCACAATCGCGGAACGCCGACGCGCTGAATACCTTCCTTCAACGGGTCGACTATGTTCCGCTGGATGCGCTTTCGGACACCGCTTGGGATAGGTTAGCGGCCAAGCTGGCCGATGACCGGGTAAGGGCCTTTTACTTCTCGGTGGGGCCGCAACTGTTTGGCCAGTTGGCCGAGCGGATCAAGCATCATGATCTGGCTACGCCAAAAACACGGATCGTCGTCGAAAAGCCATTCGGTCACGACTTGGAAAGCGCGAGGGCCCTGAACGCGACACTGGCCGCGCATTTCTCTGAAGGGCAAATCTACCGGATTGATCATTATCTGGGCAAGGAAACGGTTCAGAACCTGATGGCGGTTCGTTTCGGCAACATGCTGTTCGAGCCGCTCTGGAACAGCCAGTATGTCGATCACATCCAGATCACGGTTGCCGAATCCGTCGGTATTGACGGGCGTGAGGAGTATTATGATCGCGCGGGGGCCATGCGCGACATGATGCAGAACCACCTGATGCAGCTCCTCTGCTTGATCGCGATGGAGCCTCCGGCAAAATTCGATCCCGATGCAGTGCGCGATGAAAAGCTCAAGGTCATCCGCGCGCTTGATCCGGTTGAACCGCACCACATCGTACGCGGCCAGTTTGATGCGGGGCCGAGCGGGGCGGGCTATCGGGATACCGTAGGTAACCCGCGCTCGACCACGGAAAGCTATGTGGCCCTGCGCGCGCATGTCAGCAATTGGCGTTGGGCCGGGACACCATTCTACTTGCGCACAGGTAAGCGACTGATCGAACGGTCCTCGGTCATCAACGTGATGTTCAAAGACGCGCCGCATTCGATTTTTGGCGCTGATGCCGGGCGACATGCCAATGTGTTGTCCATCCGGTTGCAACCAAACGAAGGCATCACCTTGAAGGTAACGATCAAGGAACCGGGTCCGGGCGGGATGCGTTTGGTCGATGTGCCTTTGGATATGAGTTTTGCCGAGGCACTGGGCTCGGAAAACCAAGACCCGCCTGACGCTTACGAACGGCTGGTAATGGATGTCATCCGCGGCAACCAGACGCTGTTCATGCGCGGGGATGAGGTCGAGGCCGCATGGGCTTGGACCGACCCGATTATTGCAGGCTGGCAGGCGCGAGGGGACGTTCCCAAACCTTATGATAGTGGCAGTACAGGCCCGGGCGACGCCGAGCTGCTGATGAAACGAGACGGTCGCCGCTGGCAAGGGATTAATCCATGAAACTACAAGAATACGCTGACCGGGACATGCTGGCCATCGACGTTGCGAACGTTCTGGCCGGCAATCTGGAATCCGCCTTGCTGAATCACGACCTGGTGTCACTGGCCGTGCCGGGTGGAACCACGCCCGGCCCGATTTTCGACGTTCTCTGTGCGGCGGACCTTGAATGGGATCGCGTGCAGGTTCTGCCAACAGACGAAAGATGTGTGCCGGGCGATCACGAACGCTCGAATGAGCGACTGATCCGCGAGCGGTTGCTGACCAACCGGGCCTCTGTGGCGCAGTACATTCCGCTCTATGTGCCGGGTAAGGACCCCGAGGATGTATTGCCTGAACTCGAAAGCCTGATCGCTCCACTTAGACCGTTGTCCGTGCTGGTTCTTGGGATGGGTGAAGACATGCACACCGCGTCCCTGTTCCCTGGAATGGAGGGGCTTGAGGCCGCGTTAGACAGCAACGCGCCCCCTCTGGCCATCGCACGGACCGAAGTTCAGCCCGAAGCTCGGATCACCCTGACAGCGCCCGTGTTGGATGGTGCGTTATCGAAACACCTGATCATATTCGGTGCCGCGAAACGGGACGCGTTGGATCGCGCTATGTCCTTGCCGCCGGAAGAGGCTCCAATCGCCGCAGTTCTCAGCGGTATGACTGTTCACTGGGCGGAGTAGGCATTATGCAACTGGACCCCCTCATCTCGCTGGCTTCTGCAAGCAAAGAGCGGACAATCCTTGATCTGTTCGCCAAGGACATGAACCGAGCCGAGACGTTTTCAGCGTCCACTGGTGATCTGCTGTTTGACTATTCCAAGACGCAGATCGACGATAAAATTCGGGACGCTCTGACCGATCTGTGCGAAGCAGCTAACCTCGGTGAACGGCGCGAAGCCATGTTTGCGGGCGAAAAGATCAATGAAACCGAAGGGCGTGCAGTTCTGCACACGGCATTGCGTAACCTGGACGGTGGACCAATCGAGGTCGATGGGCTTGATGTCATGCCAGACGTTTTGGACACGCTGCAAAGGATGCGCGTGTTCGCCGAAGAGGTGCGCGGTGGCGCAGTTTCCGGGGCAGGGGGCAGCTTTACCGATGTTGTGAATATCGGCATCGGTGGCTCGGACCTTGGCCCTGTGATGGCAACCCACGCGTTGGCCCCGTATCACGATGGTCCACGGGTGCATTATGTTTCAAACGTGGACGGGGCGCATATTGCCGATACGTTGCGCCAGCTTGATCCGACGCGGACGCTGGTGATTGTAGCGTCCAAAACCTTTACTACGATCGAAACCATGACCAACGCCCGAACGGCGCGCGCCTGGATGGAAGACGGCGGAGGTGATCCGGGCATGCAGTTCGCTGCCGTGTCCAGCGCCGTGGACAAGACCAAGGCCTTTGGTATCCCAGACGAGCGTGTATTTGGCTTTGCCGATTGGGTCGGTGGACGATACTCTGTCTGGGGACCGGTTGGATTGCCGGTGATGATCGCGGTTGGTTCGAACGCCTTCGACGCTTTCCTGCGTGGCGGGCAGGCGATGGACGTCCATTTCCGCGCCGCCGATTGGGCAGAGAACATGCCGGTCATGCTGGCTTTGGTCGGTATTTGGCACCGTCAGGTTCTGGGCCATGCCAGCCGCGCTGTCTTGCCGTACGATCAACGTTTGCTGCGGCTTCCGGCGTATTTCCAACAGCTTGAAATGGAGTCCAACGGCAAGTCTGTCGCGATGGACGGAAGCTCATTGACCATTGCCTCTGGCCCCGTTGTTTGGGGGGAACCCGGCACCAACGGCCAGCACGCTTTTTATCAATTGATCCATCAGGGCACGGACGTGATCCCTTGCGAGTTCATGGTGGCCGCACAGGGGCATGAACCGGAACTGACCCACCACCATCGCCTGTTATTGGCCAATTGTCTGGCGCAGTCCGAGGCGCTGATGCGGGGTCGCTCACTGGACGAAGCGCGTCAGCGCATGGCGGAAAACGGGCTGACTGGCGCTGAGTTGGATCGGCAGGCCCGTCATCGTGTTTTCCCGGGGAACCGGCCGTCTTCAACCCTGATCTTCCCAAAGCTGACCCCATTCGTACTTGGTCAGATCGTTGCCCTTTACGAACATCGCGTTTTTGTTGAAGGCGTCTTGCTTGGGATCAACTCGTTCGATCAGTGGGGTGTCGAATTGGGCAAAGAGCTTGCGACCTCGTTAGGTCCAATCGTCGATGGTGAAGAAACCGCTAGCGGCAAGGATGGATCGACCGCGGCTTTGGTCGCCTACGCACTGCGCCACCGGGGCTAAGCTGTCGATGGTAACAAGATTGCGCATGGGGAAAGCCCAAATCTCTTATTGTCAGACAATTAAATGATTGGCAGGGTTCCAACTTAGAAAAAGCAAAACACCCGATGCGCGTCGGGAATAAAAAATGGAGAAGGCCCATGCTGGGACAGATGATGACGCAGCCCTTGCTGATCTCGTCACTGATTGACCACGCCGAACGCTACCATGGTCAGACCGAGATAATTTCAGTCGAAACCGATGGCACAGTGACTGATACCAGTTGGGCCCAAATCGCAGAAAACGCGCGGAGACTGGCATCTGTACTGGCCGGGCTGGGGCTGGAACCGCAAGCGCGGGTCGGAACATTGGCCTGGAACAACCGACGGCATCTTGAGATATACTACGGAACGTCCGGAGCTGGATTTGTGTGCCACACGATCAATCCGCGGCTGTTCCCTGAGCAATTGAACTATATCATCAATCACGCGCAAGATCGGGTTCTGTTCTTTGACGCCACCTTTATCCCACTGGTTGCGTCCCTGCACGCGCATTTGCCGAATGTGCAGCATTTCGTTCTGATGGGGCCAAGGAACGAGGATGCAATCGCCCAGATTCCCGATGTGAAGTTCTATGACGACCTGATTGCAACCGGCGATGCAGGATACCAATGGCCCAGCTTTGATGAAAACACTGCCTCCAGCTTGTGCTACACCTCAGGCACGACCGGGCACCCGAAAGGTGTACTTTATTCGCACCGCTCAACAGTGCTGCACAGCTTTGGATCGAACACGCGCGACGTTGTTGGCTACTCGGCCATGGATGTGGTCATGCCGGTGGTTCCGATGTTTCATGTAAATGCTTGGGGGTCGCCTTATGCCTGTGCGATGTCGGGATCACGCATGGTTCTACCGGGGCCAGATCTGCACGGTGAAGCTCTGGTGAATCTGATTGACAAATTTGGGGTGACCTTGGCGCTGGGGGTGCCTACGATCTGGCAGGGACTGCTGGCCTATGCGGCACAGTCCGGCAGCAAACTGGCCAGCCTTGAACGGACAGTGATCGGCGGGGCCGCATGCCCGCCTTCAATGATTGAAACCTTTCGTGAAACCTATGGCGTCGACACTATTCACGCCTGGGGTATGAGCGAGATGAGCCCGTTGGGTACGGCAAATCACCCATTGGCCAAACACCGCCAGTTGCCGCCTGAACAACAACATAAAGTCAGGGAGAGCCAAGGGCGACCGTGCTATGGCGTCGAATTGAAGATCGTCGACGATGATGGGAATGATTTGCCACATGACGGCAAGACCCAGGGCGACCTTATGGTTCGGGGTCACTGGGTCTTGGACAGCTACTTCCAGATGCAGGATGAAGACTTGCTTCGGGATGGGTGGTTTGCAACGGGTGATGTCGCAACGCTTGACCCTGACGGGTACATGACAATCCGCGACAGGTCCAAGGACATCATCAAATCAGGCGGAGAGTGGATTAGCTCGGTCGAGTTAGAGAACATCGCAGTCGCGCACCCCCAACTCGCGACCGCGGCGGTTGTGGGCGTTCCCCACCCAAAATGGGACGAGCGCCCGCTTTTGGTCGCCGTCAAAGCCGAGGGTGAGGATCCAACCGAAGAGGATGTGTTGTCGTTTTACGACGGCAAGATCGCCAAGTGGCAAGTGCCGGATAAAGTTGTGTTCGTGGACGCCCTGCCGCTGAATGCTACGGGAAAAGTTCTAAAACGCGAACTACGCTCAGAGTTTGAAAACGCCTTGGCGGACTGATCGGGGAAAGTTGAAAATGGCTCCGGCGGTAGGGATCGAACCTACGACCAATTGATTAACAGTCAACTGCTCTACCGCTGAGCTACGCCGGAACGGTCCGCGCCGTATAGCAACCCGTTTCTGCGCCGTCCAGAGGGTGCAAAAGATTTTTAGTCGAAAAACGCTAACGCGCTCAACTTAGTGCTGGTCACAGATGCACTTGTGCACCGAATGGATAGGCCAACTCGCTGCGCAAAGTTAAGATGCTGACCTGCTTTGGTCGTCCGGCGCGGTTAAGTGCTTTGCCCATTCCTTGCTGAAATCGCCCAGAGGGCGGAGGTGCGCGTAAAGACGATAGCCCAAATCCGTTGCCGCGTATCCGGCGTCTACCCGATGCACGAAACCTGCTGCCTGCAGTTCCTTGAGGCGTGTGTTCAAAGCCGCGGGCGAGATTGTTTCGCATTCCTCTTGCAGCTTTCTGAACGTGCATGGTCCGATTTCGCTAAGGGTCCAAATCACACCCATGGCCCAATGCCGTCCAATAAGATCGAACAACGCCATAATGGGCGCACCGCTTTTTGATCCCCGCACGGGCTGCCCTGGAACTGGTATCTTGGTCACTTGCTATACTTTCTATAGTGATTTATGTAGCTATGGATTTTATAGCAAACTGGACTGACGCTTCCAATGACTAAGACAGAAAACTACGAAATCCGCGATAAAAGGTTCGCGCGCAGCATCAAGTTGGATGAGCCAATAGAACAAATCTGGACGGGCGGTAAGTGGACCGAGGGGCCCGTTTATTCCCCGGCGTTCCGTTCCCTTATCTGGAGCGATATTCCTAATGATCGAAGGCTTCGCTGGGATGAACTGACAGGGGCTGTTGCAGACATCCGCTCGGGCCTTGGATGCTATACCAACGGGTCCACGCTCGACCGCCAAGGGCGGATCGTGGCGTGCGAGCATGGAACGCGAAGTGTTACTCGGATTGAGCATGATGGTTCTGTCACGACTTTGGCCAGCCATTTTGAGGGAAAGCGGTTCAACAGCCCGAATGACGTGGTTGTGCGGTCTGACGGTACGATCTGGTTCAGTGATCCGGCATATGGGATCGAGTCGGATTACGAAGGCTTTCAAGCCGAATCTGAGCTCGATGGTGAGCATGTTTATCGCCTGGACCCTGCAACCGGTGACATTACAAAGGTGACAAGTGACTTTGCCTGCCCCAATGGCCTTGCCTTCTCGCTAGACGAACAGACGCTCTATATCGCAGACAGCGGCGGCACCCGCTATCCCAGCGGTGAACACCATATCCGGGCATTCTCCGTCGGCGCCGACGGAAGTCTTTCAGGCGGGGAGGTATTTGCGGAATGCGAAGCAGGCGTCTTTGACGGGTTCCGGATCGATACCCAGGATCGCATCTGGACCAGCGCCAAAGATGGCGTTCATTGCTATCACCCCGATGGGACACTGCTGGGCAAGATATTCATCCCCGAAGAGGTCTCAAACGTCTGTTTTGGTGGGCCGAAGCGCAACCGATTGTTCATTACCGCATCGACAAGTGTCTATTCCGTCCTTCTGCCTACCACCGGAGCATTGCTGTTCTGATGCCGGGGGCTTTCGCGGTGAGAGTCTGAGCCGGTTGCGCCGTTCGCTTGGGTCGAGGCGCAAGAAAGGGTCATCAACTGCAACGATGTGGACTTTGTCGATCCTATGTCGTTCGTCGCCGGGATGGACAGCCAAGAACGTTAATTGTCTGAGGTCTTTGCCGCGCCACTGGGATCGACGAGCCGCGCGATTAAAGCGCCTTGTGTGATTTGTCCTACCAGCGCTCCGTCCTGCGTGACCCCGATTGTAGCGTCGTTATTGGCAAGCACATCCATCAGGTCCACGATGGCGGTGTCTTCGGGCACTGTTTCCGTTGGCTCACCGGATGTGGGCTCCATGACGTCCGCAGCCGACAAAACGCCAAGCGGGTTCATATGCGCCACGAAGTCGGCGACGTAATCATTGACCGGTTGGGTGAAAATCTCGCGCGGAGTCCCGCATTGCACAATCCGCCCGCCTTCCATGATCGCGATGCGGTTGCCGATCTTGAAGGCCTCGTCGAGGTCGTGGCTGACGAAGATGATCGTCCTGCGGATGCGCGCCTGAAGCTCAAGAAGTTCGTCCTGAAGCTTGGTGCGTATAAGTGGGTCCAGCGCCGAAAAAGGTTCGTCCATGAGAAGGATTGGCGCTTCAGTCGCGAAGGCGCGGGCCAGTCCCACGCGCTGTTGCATTCCGCCTGACAACTCGCCGACACGACGGTCCGCCCAATCGGACAGCCCGACGAGCTCAAGCTGTTTCTTCACCCGCTCGTTACGTTCCGCCTTTGGCAGTTTTGCCAGTTCCGGGCCAAGTCCGACATTCTCTGACACGCTGCGCCAGGGCAAGAGGCCAAACTGCTGAAAAACCATCGATACGCATTCACGACGCACCTTTCTAAGGTCCTCAGCCCCAGCAGATGTGACGTTGCAACTCCACTCCCCATCGTGGACCGTGACCGAGCCGCGCACGACCGGGTTCAGCGCGTTCACCGCGCGCAGAAGCGTCGATTTGCCAGAACCAGAGAGCCCCATAAGAACCAGAATCTCACCCGTTTTGACCTCGAGTGAGCAATTGTGAACCCCGAGGATTTGCCCGGTTTCTTTCTGTATGTCGGGACGCTCTCGGCCTTCATCCATCAAAGGTAACGCGGCTTTGGGGTTATCACCGAAGACGATGGAAACGTTGTCGAATATGACAGCGGGCTGTTGGGTCATTTCTTGCGCTCCACTCGCAGCATCCGGTCAAGAATTATTGCGACAACGACGATGACAAAGCCGCTTTCGAACCCGAGAGCCGTGTTGACTTGGTTCAGGGCACGCACCACAGGCACACCCAAACCGTCCGCCCCGACAAGCGCCGCGATGACGACCATCGAAAGCGACAACATGATCGTCTGATTCAGACCCGCCATTATCTGCGGAAAGGCATACGGAAGCTCGACCTTCCAGAGTATCTGTCGCCCGGTCGCTCCGAAGGCTTGCGCGGCCTCAAGCAGTGACTTGGGCGTTGCGGACACCCCAAGATAGGTCAGCCTGATCGGCGCCGGTACGACAAAGATGACCGTCGCCAGAAGGCCCGGCACCATCCCGATGCCAAAAAACACGATGGCCGGGATCAGGTAAACAAAAGTCGGCAGGGTTTGCATCAGATCCAGAACCGGACGCATAAAGGAATAAAGTTTCGGCCGGTGTGCGGCAGCGATGCCAATCGGCACGCCAACAGCCATACATACGATACAGGCAGACAGCACCAGAGTAAGGCTTTCGGTCGTTTCCTCCCAATACCCTTGGTTGAGTATGAACAGAAAGCCGATTACCACCAGTACGCAGGTTTTCCAGTTACGCTGCAATAACCAAGTGAGCAGGGCAAAGACGCCGACAATGATCAGTGGGTGGGGGGTTTGCAACACCCAAAGGATGCTGTCGATCAACGCGTCCATCAGGTCCGACAACGTGTCGAAGAACCACGCCAGATTGATTTGCATCCAGTCAAAAATGTCTCTTGCCCAAATGCCGATCGGAATCTTGTTTTCGGTCAGCCAATCCATGCCGCCCCCCTATATTGGCCGACCTCAACAGAGCCGGGGTTTCCCGGCTCCTTGTCGTCTTTTTACTTTAGTTTTCAAGCGCTGATTTGACCGCCATCATCGCGTCACCGCCATCTTTCGTGGTGACGCCATCCAGCCAGCCATCGAGCACGCCTGTGTTAGCCGCAAGCCAGGTTTTTGCTGCATCGCCGGGTTCTTGGCCGTCATCAAGGATGGCGCCCATGATCTCGTTTTCCATGGCAAGGGTGAATTCCAGGTTTTCAAGCAGCTTGCCGACGTTCGGGCATTCGCTGACATAGCCTGCCGAGGTGTTGGTGAAAACCGTCGCACCACCAAGGTTCGGGCCAAACCAGTCATCACCACCCTCAAGATAGGTCAACTGGAAGTTGGCGTTCATGGGGTGCGGTTCCCAGCCCAGGAAAACCACCGGTTCGTTTCGCCGATCCGCACGTGCGACCTGTGCCAGCATACCCTGTTCCGAGCTTTCAGCGACTTCAAAACCACTGAGCCCAAATGCATCGTTATCGATCATTTCCTGGATAAGACGGTTGCCGTCATTGCCAGGTTCGATGCCATAAATCTTGCCTTCCAAGGCGTCCTGATGCGCGGCGATATCTGCGAAGTTACCGATCCCCAGGTCTGCTGCGGCTTGGTTCACCGCAAGCGTGTACTTGGCCCCTTCGAGGTTCGCGCGCACCGTATCGACGGTTCCCGCCTCGCGGTAGGGTGCGATGTCCGCTTCCATCGTCGGCATCCAGTTGCCCAAAAAGACGTCGATATCGCCATCGGCAAGGGATGTGTAGGTCACCGGCACGGATAGGATCTTGATATCTGTTTCATAGCCAAGCGCCTGCAGAACCGTTGTCGTTGCTGCAGTTGTCGCGGTGATGTCCGTCCATCCCACATCCGAGAATGTAACGGTATCGCAGTCCGCCCAGGCCGCGCCTGCGCAAACGGCAATGACTGTACTTAGTAGCGTTGATTTTCTCACTTGAGCCTCCCAGTATTATTTTTCACGCTCAGTAAATGCGTCATTGTATTGTTACGCAAGCAGAAAGCCGGTCAGCGGGAAGATGGCCCGGCTGTCCGGACCAAAATCGCTTCCAAGTGGCAGTGCCTTGTAACTTTGGGACCCCAGTTAGCGGTTCAAACCTGGAAAGCCAACCGCTGTAATACGAGAAACGCAAAACCCCGCCGTCCTGAAATTAACCTGAAACCCCGGAGTTCGGTAAGCCGCCCTCTGCAATGCAGCGGACGGTCGTGTCACGAACGCGCGCAGCGGCACTTGGGCACGCGTGCAGGTGAATCCACGACGCGACTTTCAGATTTCGTTTGGTCTGTGTGTTGGAACGCTTTTGGATGCCTCCCGTATAATAAAAAGCACATAGCACGAGAGGATGGCTGCGGCGAAACACCAGATCGATGTGAAGGCATAATGCGCGACTACAAATCCACCAATGACTGAGAGAGTAATCAGATACCCGAACATTCTTACGGCATTGATCGAAGACAGCAGAATGGGCGCGCAAACGATAATCGCATAGACTCCGCGGATGAGCGTTCGATGCACGACGTTATCCCACATCAGCGGCGAGCTGTAGTGAATCGAGTGATGTACGATATGGATTGGAAGCGGCTCATCCAGAAACAGAAGGGGGGCGAACAAGAAAGCCCCAAGCAAGGCGCCCAATAGGGAAAAAATCAGAAAAATGCGTTTCAGATGCCGCTTTGGTTCGACAAAATATGCGGAAAGGGGAACCCAGAAAGGCCAAAAGAAGTAGGCAAAGAAGAGGAAGCCGATGGCAAACCAATGCGTAGTCTCAGGTGCGCCCTGTCCAAGACTAAGCCAAAGCCCGCCTTCCAAAGCTTGCTGAACCCCAAAAAACAACGGGAAGACCGCAAAGCCAAGGTATTTGCGGTTGTATCGGCTGGCGGTTGTCAAAGTGATTGCGGCGACTGGCATCAAAACGGCTGCTGTAGTAAAACTTGCAGAGGCTGAAAAGCACACAGGTCTGTCTCTCCCTTCTCCAACCGTTCATTTTCGGGCCGCTGCGGGGGTCCCTTGGTTGCGAACTTTGTCTTCGCGGTTGATCTTGGAACGCCAATGGTGACCGGTTCAGCCTTGCCCGAGGGATCAGGCCAGAGAACACAGTACGTCCCGCAACGTCCCACCGAATGCGCTTTGTTGCTAGCAGGCGGTGCGCGCCATCGCTTTGATTTGTCTCAATCTGCGTGCGTGCTCGCCTTAGCGGCGGATAATGGATGCAAGGCGTAGAGGAAGGCGAAATGTGCTGTCACCAGCTTTTTTTACCTACTATCGAAAAACGAGCGTCGGCTACGTTCGTCAGCCTGGCACAAGGCGGTCTCCGGGGTCATATCTGACCTTTAGCGTAGGAGGGGGCCGCTTCCTCAGTCCTGTACACAAGAAGTTTGTCAATGCGGCGCCCGTCCATATCGATAACCTCCAGCACCCAGCCATCAACGACGACGAATTGCCCGACCTGTGGAAGTTTCGCCGCATAATCGAGAACGAGCCCAGCAACCGTTTCAAACTGAGGTGTCTGTTTTAGTTGCAGGCCCAGACGATCCGCGAATTCGTCGATCGGCATCCATCCGGCCACGATAAGTGAGCCATCGTCTCGCTGGATTACTTTAGGCTCTGCCTGCTCGGTCTCGTCAAACCCGCCCGTGATGGCACCAAGGATATCCATCGGTGTAACGATCCCCTCGAAATGCCCGTATTCGTCAAACACAAGCACGATGTGAACCGCCGCGTCCTTCAATCGTTCGATGACCTGGATCGCGGGCATCGTGTCGTTGATGATAGTTGCCGGCTGCATATACGCCCGCGCATCGAAGCCTTTTTCCGGAGCGTGGAGCAAGTCTCGGCTGTGCAGCACGCCGATCACATCGTCTGCGGCACCGTCGCGCAGCGGGAGTCGGGACCGGCCTGAGGCTTGGAAGCGGGCGAGGATGGCCGCCTTGTCTTCCTGAGCGTCGGCAATTTCAAGATCGTGGCGGGGTGTCATCAGCCCCCTTGCGGTCCGGTCAGCGATACGCATTACCCCTGCGATCATTTCCGTCTCGGCTTTTTCGATCACGCCAGCGCCTTCTGCCTCAGCGATAAGCGTTCGGATTTCCTCTTCGCTCACCCCGGATTCGCGGCGGCCAGACTGACCGAAGACGGTGAGCACCAGCTTGCCTGACCGATCGAGAAACCAAACCAACGGTAGGGCTACAATCGACAGAAACCGCATTGCGGGTGCGACGCGGGAGGCGACCGCCTCGGGGTTGGACAATGCGATCTGTTTGGGCACCAGTTCGCCCACAATCAGCGACAAATAGGTGATGACGACAACAACGATCCCGACGCCGACTTGGGTGGCGTACCGCTCAGGCAGACCAAGCCCGGGAAGGGCTTCGGCCATTCTGATACCTAGCGTTGCACCTGAAAATGCGCCGGACAGAACGCCCACAAGCGTTATTCCGATTTGTACCGTCGACAGGAACCGCCCCGGCTCTTCAGCCAAGCGCAAAGCAATTTGCGCACCACGGTCGCCTCGCTCAGCGCGCGTCTGTAACCGCGAGGGCCATGAAGAAACGACCGCAAGTTCAGACATGGCCAGAAGGCCGTTCAGGCAAATGAGGGCAAGAAGGATAGCAATTTCGAGATACATGCAAAAACCAATTTGACCAAAGCGAAGCCAAGGAAACGCGCCGGATAGATTATCCGTCACAATCCCCATCTGCAAAGGCTTTGCGGCCTCTAAAGCTGCAGACGAAGTTGCCCGTGTTGGGGGCAAGAAATAGTTTGCAAGCAGCTCAATGGAATAGCGGGGGGAATTTGGCTCCGGCGGTAGGGATCGAACCTACGACCAATTGATTAACAGTCAACTGCTCTACCGCTGAGCTACGCCGGAACTGAGGGGCGTATAACAATCCCGATTTTTCCCGTCCAGAGGGGAAAGTGACGATTTCGCAAAAAACTTATGACGGTTCAGGTTTGCCTTTTAAATTCGACGTTTACCGAAAGCTGTCCTTGTGCTGAGACCTGATGTTTTCCAAGTAAATCGATGAGATGAGCGAAAACATTTCTTTCGGCGGCTGGCAACAGGGCGGCTGGAGTCTCTACATAGATTCTCTGGGCTAAATCTCTGGCTGTACCGGGGTGATCCTCTAGCGCTGATAAGATTTGCGCCTCGCGGGTCAGGCGGCGATTGATTAGCCAATCCAACCGCGCGCCAGGTTCGGTGATCGGTGCGCCATGCCCGGCGTGAAAGACCGACCAATCACGTGAACGCAGGCGGTGGCAGGCTGTCATGAAATCGGTCAGGTCGCCGTCCGGGGGCGAGACGAGCGAACTGGCCCATCCCATCACGTGATCCCCGGTAAAACAGATATCGCCCCAACCCAAAGCGATGTGATTGCCCAGATGACCGGGCGTATGGATCACCTCAAGCTGCCAGCCCTCACCAGATATGAGCGCGCCGTCTGACAGTTCGATATCAGGGCGGAAAGCGGTATCAATGCCTTCACCTCCGCCCGCTAGCCCGTTCTGCGCCAGTCCCGCCATAACTTCGCTGCGTCCGGCGTCGGGCCCGCCAAAGGCCAGAACCGGTGCTCCGGTGCGGTCGGCAAGTGGACGCGCCAAGGGCGAATGATCCAGATGGCTGTGTGTGACGATGATATGGCTGATCCGCTGACCGGGCTGGACCGCATCCAGAATCGCGCTCAGATGCGACTCGTTCAACGGTCCGGGGTCGATTGCGGCAAGTTCGGTTGCGCCCAGCAGATATGTGTTGGTTCCGCGATATGTCATCGGGGATGGATTCGGGGCCAAAATTCGCCGCAAACCCGGCGCAAGGTCTATAACAGCGCCAGTGGGTGGGTTGAAATCGTCAGGAGCCTGCATTCTGCGCTCTTTCTCTTGTCGTAACAGCCCGTTAGGTTTAGCGCATGTCCGCGGATTGGCTCAAACCCTATATGCCGCGCAGCCTCTATGCTCGCGCTGCGCTGATACTGGTCCTGCCGGTGGTTGTTGTATTGCTGGTAGTCGGGATCGCATTTCTGCAAAAACACCTGGAAGACGTCACCGAACAAATGACCCGCGCAGCGTCGCGGGAAGTTCTTTTGGTTGTGGGCGTGATGGAGGGCGCAGAAACGCAGCAAGAGGCCCTGGCGGCTGCGCGTACCGATATGCAGTCGCTGTCCATGACAGCCAGTTTCCTCGGTATCAACGAAGAACCAATGATCGGGCAGCGTCGCTGGTATGATTTTATCGCGCCGCGGGTCGAGGCCGACCTGAGGGCATTGTTGCCCGATATCGAGGGGGTGGCTTTGCCGAGCGGTCAGGAAGCAAGGTTGTACATCAATACTGATCTTGGATTGCTGCAACTGAAGTTTGACCGCCGTCGGCTGTCCCCGGCGGCGCCGCATCAGTTGATCGTGACAATGGTGTTTTTTGCGGTCGTCATGACAACAATTTCTTTCCTGTATATGCGCAATCAGTTGCGTCCGATCACACGGCTGGCCGAAGCTGCGCAAGCTTTCGGTCGGGGTAGGGTGGTGCCGTATTCGCCCGGCGGCGCGATTGAGGTCCGCGCCGCGGGCAGCGCTTTTCTGGACATGCGCGCTCGTATCGAACGCCAGATGGAGCAGCGGACCATGATGCTGTCCGGTGTCAGCCATGATTTGCGCACGCCGCTAACGCGTCTGAAATTGGGCTTGTCGATGTTGCCCGAGGACGAAGCCGCGCCCCTGAAGCAAGATGTTGACGAAATGCAGCTACTGTTGGATTCGTTTCTTGAGTTTTCGCAGGGGACAACCGAAGGGTCCCCGGAAACCGTTGAGCCGATAGCGTTGATTGAGCAAATCGTGAAAGACGCATGCAGAGCAGGGCATGTGGTTGCCCTTGTTTCGGTCGAGGGGGAAGGCACAATTGCGCTGCGTCCGACCGCGATGCGGCGCGCCGTGGAAAACTTGATCGGAAACGCAGTCCGCTACGGTGAACGCGCCGATATCAGCTTGTCTATAACGCCAAAATCCATGCGCATCCGCGTTGAAGATGACGGGCCCGGCATCCCGCCCGAACAACGGTCTGAGGCGATCAAGCCATTCTCGCGCCTTGATCCCGCGCGCAATCAGAACAGGGGTAGCGGCGTGGGGTTGGGCCTTGCGATCGTCTCGGACATTGCGCGCGCCCATGGGGGCGTACTGCGCCTGAGCAAAAGTGAGCGTTTGGGCGGCCTTTGCGCCGATATCATCATCGGTCGCTAGGCGCTGTTCCGGTAGATTCGCCGCATCAGCGGATGGGACCGCGGAACGAGGATTCGATTCGCTCCACACCTTATGAAAAGGCTGGAATTCATAAAGCCCAATCGAGACAGATGGTTACTGGCAGCAAGGTGATGTATGATTCCTTAGCGAACCCCCCTTGTTTTCAATGGCTGCTCACCTAGGGGATGAGGGACTTGAACCCCCAGCCAAAGCGTTATGAGCGCTCTGCTCTAACCAATTGAGCTAATCCCCCAGGAGCAGGCGTTGGTTACAGCAATGTTGCCGCGACGCCAAGGGTGATCGATCGATCTGATCGAATTTTCTTGCAAGCCCCTCCATTGTCAATCGGGCTAGTAAGAAGTTCGTCGATTTCCCGGTCTCAAAGCCTTTTGCTTGTCGACAGGATCAACCAATCAGCGGACGTATGCCCACCAAAAAAGGCAAGAACCTCAACCAAATCGTTTTAAGCGCATTGCTCAGACCATTTGTGCTGCATGTCCGCCTGAGGGATTTGCGTATCACGGTGGATGGCCGCGTCAAGCCTGACCGTTGCAACAAGCTTCACAATCGACTAACCCGCGCGGGAACCATTCATGAGGGGCTGGACATGACAACTGGCAAGAACGGAATCACCTATGCGGATGCAGGTGTCGATATTGATGCTGGGAACGCTCTGGTCGACCGGATCAAGCCTGCGGCCAAACGGACGAACCGGGCGGGCGTGATGAGCGGACTTGGCGGATTTGGCGCTCTGTTCGATCTCAAGGCTGCGGGATACGAAGACCCGATTCTTGTTGCCGCGACGGATGGTGTGGGAACAAAACTGCGAATCGCTATCGACACCGGCGTGGTTGATGGCGTGGGCATTGATCTTGTTGCGATGTGCGTAAATGATTTGGTCTGTCAAGGCGCAGAGCCCCTGTTTTTCCTGGATTATTTTGCAACCGGTAAGCTGGACACGAATACCGCTGCCCGGATCATCGAAGGTATTGCCGAGGGCTGCGTGCAATCGAACTGCGCCCTGATCGGCGGTGAAACGGCTGAGATGCCCGGCATGTATCCGGATGGTGATTTTGATCTGGCCGGGTTCTCGGTTGGTGCGATGGAGCGCGGGGCGCATTTGCCGGCGGACGTGCAAAAGGGTGATGTCCTGCTTGGGCTTGCCTCAAACGGAGTGCACTCAAACGGCTATTCTCTGGTCCGTAAATTGGTTGATCTTTCCGGGTTGAACTGGGACTCGCCGTCGCCTTTTGGCGATGGGGCTTTGGGTGACGCATTGCTGACGCCGACACGGCTGTATGTAACGCCAGTGCTACAGGCGATCCGGGCAGGGGGGGTGCATGCGCTGGCTCATATCACCGGGGGCGGTTTGACCGAGAACCTGCCGCGCGTCTTGCCCGAAGGGATGGGGGCCGCGATTAACCTGAATGCCTGGGACCTGCCGCCCGTCTTCCGCTGGATGGCCGAAACCGGCGGCATCCACCAGACCGAGATGCTAAAAACCTTCAACTGCGGCGTCGGCATGATCGTTGTTTGCTCCGAAGAGCGTGCTGACGAACTAACCGTCCTGCTGGCCGAAGCCGGTGAAACCGTTGCCCGCATTGGCACCGTTACAGAAACGCCTGGTGTGGCATACACAGGCCAATTGTTGTGACCCATAAACGCGTTGCGATCCTGATTTCAGGGGGCGGATCCAACATGGTATCGCTGGTCGACAGCATGGTAGGCGACCACCCGGCGCGGCCATGTTTGGTGCTGTCGAACGATGCTGAGGCAGGTGGGTTGAAAAAGGCCGCCGCACGCGGAATTCCAACGGCTGCCGTGGACCACCGCCCCTTCAAGGGCGACCGTGCGGCATTCGAGGCTGAATTGCTGAAACCGCTGGAGCAGGCGCAGCCTGACATTATTTGCCTCGCGGGATTCATGCGGGTTCTGACAGGAGACTTTGTTTCTCGATTTCAGGGGCGGATGTTGAATATTCATCCGTCACTGCTGCCAAAGTTCAAGGGCCTCAACACGCATGCCCGCGCTATCGAGGCCGGTGAGACGGAGCACGGATGTTCGGTTCACGAGGTCACAGCGGCGTTGGATGACGGCCCGATCCTGGGACAGGCGCGGATCAGGATTGAAGCAGGCGACTCTGCTGAAAGCCTTGCCGCCAAGGTTCTGATTTGGGAACACAAGCTTTATCCCGCAGTGTTGCGCCGATACGCCAATGGAGACCGGACTCCGGTGTTGCTGCCCTGAAACTCTCAGGGTGATTTACACTCCTGTCATAATCGTCCTATGGTCCGCACTACGGTTGGGTACGGCAAAGAACTGCCTCCAACCGCTGAAAACAAAAGCAAGAACAGTACGGCGTATGAAAACCCTTACAACCACGCAAGAGCTGGCCGATTTCTGCAAGGCCGCGGCGCAATATGACTATGTCACCGTAGACACCGAGTTCCTGCGCGAACGGACGTACTACTCAAAGCTATGTCTGGTGCAACTGGCGTTTCCATCCAGTGATGAAGACAGCGCGGTTTTGCTGGACCCCCTGTCCGAGGGGCTTTCTTTGGATCCGCTTTACGCGCTGTTTAAAAACGAGGATGTGGTCAAGGTTTTCCACGCCGCGCGTCAGGATCTTGAAATTTTCTGGGTCGAAGCGGGCATCTTTCCCAAGCCGCTGTTTGACACTCAGGTCGCTGCCATGGTCTGCGGCTTTGGTGAACAGGTGGGCTATGAGACGCTGGTGCGCAAAATCTGCAAGCAGGGTGTCGACAAGACGTCGCGATTTACGGATTGGTCGCGGCGGCCGCTGACGGATGCGCAAAAAAGCTATGCCCTGGCTGATGTGACGCATCTCCGCCAGATTTATGAACATCTCGCAGCGCAACTGAAAAAAACGAAGCGTAGTCATTGGGTGGCTGAGGAATTGCGGACGCTGACCCAGCCGGAAACCTATGACATCCGCCCCGAGGATGCGTGGAAGCGTGTAAAAACACGCACAAATTCCGCCAGGTTTCTCGCCGTGGTACGCGAATTGGCCCAGTTCCGCGAGGCGTATGCCCAGGATAACAATATCCCCCGTAGCCGGGTGTTCAAAGATGATGCGCTGATCGAGCTGGCCTCGACCAAGCCCAGAACGCCTTCTGATCTGGGCGGCTCACGCCTGTTGTTACGCGAGGCGCGAAAAGGCGCGATTGCAGAAGGGATTCTGGCCGCCATTGATAAGGGTTTGAACTGTCCGGCAGATCAAGTGCCCAAGGTGGACAACAGTCGCGACAAGTTGAAGGTAAACCCGGCCTTGGCAGACTTGCTGCGGGTGCTGTTGAAATCGAAAACCGAAAGCTCAGGCGTGGCGGCAAAGCTAATTGCCACCAGTTCGGAACTGGATCAGATTGCTGCGGGTGAGCGTGAATTGCCCTCGATGTCAGGATGGCGGTTCGAAGTGTTCGGCGAGGATGCCTTGAAGCTGTGTGAAGGTAAAATCGCATTGGCCGCCCAAGGACAAAACGTCAGGGTTGTTGCCCTGTAACTCTGTTTAGCGGCGCCGCGACTCCAGTGTGTTTTGCTGCCCGACAACCCGCACCAAGCGGGTGGCTTGCAAGTCGTCCTTGCTGATGTTGATGGCGTCCGAGATCATGCGAGAGCGTTCGGTTCCCTGATTTGTCGCTCTTTCGGGGTAGGTTACGCGAAAGACAAACTCCAAGACCCCGTTCTCTTGATTCTCTTCATTCTCAGTGCGAACGAGCCGGGCGTCGTATGCCCCTTGCCGGCTTGCGGTTCCTGACGCAAATATGATCGCTCCGTTAGGCGTCGGATCAATCCGCAGCTCATCGATTCGTGTGATCGGAACACTGGTGTCCTCAGGTACTGGTCGGGAAAACAGACCTCCGCCCTCTGACACTTCGGGCACAAGGGCGTTTGGATCATAGGTGGCTGTATCCACCGTTTCCGTGGACGTGCTGGACCCGAACCAATTAGACGGGTTCGCCCGAGAGTTGCTCCAACTGTTGCAGGCAGAAAGGGTTAGCGTGGCCACCAAGAGAACAGTAAACGATTTTTGCATGGTCTCAACGTCCAGAGCAGTAAGTCCTGCAACGGGTTATCGCACTTTCCGCTGATTGAAAAGCCACGCAAAGGGGTGGACAGGCATAGTTCGGCGGCATAGTTCACAATTGTGGTTGCAATGAAAGGATCGCCGCAACATGGCAACACCTGCCTTTGAAGAAATCGTCGAGGATTTTGAGTTCCTGGAGGACTGGGAAGATCGGTATCGTCATGTCATCGAGCAGGGCAAGGCGATGGATCCATTGGACGATGCGCTCAAAGTTCCTGCAACCAAGGTTGACGGCTGTGCAAGTCAAGTCTGGTTGCATCCAATCATCGAAGGTGGTGTCTTTCGGTTCGACGGCGATAGTGATGCCTTGATCGTGCGAGGGCTGATCGCCGTTTTGCGGTCGTTGTACAACGGTTTACCGGTTAGCGAGGTCCCCAAGGTCGACGCAGGAGGTGAGCTGGCGCGTTTGGGCTTGAACGACCACCTGTCTGCGCAGCGTTCGAACGGATTGCGCGCTATGATCGAACGCATCCGCGAGGTCGCGCAAGAGAACGCCTGATAGGATCTAATCTTAAGGTTTGCGGTTCGCCCATTCGGCAAGGGTGGTTTCAAGGTCGCCGTACCCGGTAAACCGTCGCTCGAATTCCAGACCCATCCGGTCGGCACAGTCGCGGGCGCGGGCTGTCAGGTTTGGATCATCGATCTGTGCTTGGTAGACCAGCTTCGTGTAGTTACCGAAATACATATCGCGCAATTCGGGGTGCCGATCCAAACCCAGAGGCTTCCAGACAAACGCATCGAACTGGCGGGCCAGAAAATCGGTGAGGTAAAACGCCGTTGTTTCATCTTCACCTCGCGCCTCAAATGCTTGATTCCCCTCGAAGAAAGAATAGCAATGGGGGCCTTTGACCATCTCAACGCCCAACTCCGTACACGCTTTTTCTAGCAGACCACCGGTGCCACAGTCGGCATAGACGACAAAAATCTGATCGTAGTCTTCGCGATGTTTTTCGATGGCTTCCTGTACGGCCTGAGTGATCTTTTCCGGGTGAACATGCAGGATCGCAGGAAGGCAAGTCAGCGCCATGTGATCCCAACCATTTCGACGCTTCAGGTCCAGAATCTCACGCGCAAGGGCGCCGCAGGCCAACAACAATATCCGCCCCTGGGAATCAGAGTTGTAACCTGAGGTTGTCAGGCTGGCATCATCTGGCAATTCAGTTGGCTGCATCATGCGCCCCTTAGATAGTACGTGACAGGCACGAAAAAAAGCCGCCCGCAGACCGGACGGCTTTGGAACAGTCTTTTTGTCCGTTCAGCCGGCCAGTTGATTGTGTTTGCGAGATACGAAGGTCTTGGCCGTCTCAACAGCAACCGCCGCGTCACGGCAATAGGCATCTGCGCCGATCGCTTTGCCAAATTCTTCGTTCAGCGGCGCGCCACCGACCAAAACAATATAGTCTTCGCGCAGACCTTGTTCGACCAGCGTGTCGATTACAACCTTCATATACGGCATTGTCGTGGTCAGCAGGGCCGACATGCCCAGAATGTCCGGCTGTTCAGTCTCCAACGCCTCAAGGTAGTTTTCGACCGGGTTGTTGATGCCGATATCGACCACCTCGAACCCTGCGCCCTCCATCATCATCGACACAAGGTTCTTGCCGATGTCATGGATGTCGCCCTTCACTGTACCGATGACCATTTTGCCCACACGTGGTGCGCCGGTTTCGGCCAACAGCGGCTTGAGGATCGTCATGCCACCCTTCATCGCGTTTGCCGCAAGCAGAACCTCGGGCACAAAGAGGATACCATCGCGGAAATCGTGACCGACGATGGTCATACCGCCGACCAGAGCTTTGGTCAGAATGTCATAAGGCGTCCAGCCGCGTTCCAGCAGGATGTTCACGCCTTCTTCGATTTCTTCTTTCAGGCCGTCATAAAGATCGTCGAACATCTGTTCGACCAGTTCGTCGTCATTCAGTTCGGACAGGACGATGTCTTCTTCATCGGACATGGGTCGTTTCCCTAAGCTTTTTGGACCATCGGCCCTTGGTGGCATTTTTTCCGTTTTGGCCAAAACGTCGCAGTTTTACTGTGACGATTGCGACCTGAGTGGTTTCGGGACCGACCTATACGCCAGATTCTAACGTCCCACGACAGAATTATCTGCATGATCATCCTGCATTCCGTTCAATAGATCCTAGACAGTATCAATTGGGTAAATTAGCTGGCAAACCTCTGAATTTGCGTGGAGTGCTTGTCCGTTTACGTTTTTCTTATTATTACTAAGGATGAGAACAAAGAAAGAACAAATATGACTGCGCCGCATATCCGAGGGCGGGGAACTGCCACTAACCGTTCAGGGCGGTTCGAGAAATTCGACACCGTTCGCTGTGACGATGGGTGGGACATAGACGAAGATATCCCACCGCTGCGTACAGATGTACGGGATGAATTTGCGCGCAGCCTGATTACTTACAACCGCTCACCAGACTTGCCTTTCGATCGTTCGATCAATCCTTACCGCGGGTGTGAGCATGGCTGCGTCTATTGTTTCGCGCGTCCGACTCATGCCTATCTCGGCCTATCGCCGGGTTTGGATTTCGAAACGCGCCTGATCGCGCGGCCGAACGCATCTGAGGTGCTGCGCGGTGAGCTGTCTGCGAAGGGCTACAAGGTTGCGCCCATCGCCCTTGGGACGAATACTGACCCTTACCAGCCGATTGAAAAGACACGCTCGATTACAAGGGATTGCCTCTCGGTCTTACAAGAGTTCAACCACCCCATCGGAATCGTGACGAAGGGAACGTTGATTGAGCGTGACTTGGATATTTTGGCCCCGATGGCGCATCAAGGATTGGTGCGGGTGGGGATTTCTCTGACCACGCTGGACGCCGGGTTATCACGCCGGATGGAGCCGCGCGCACCTTCGCCTCAGCGTCGTTTGGCCGTTATTCGTCGCCTGACGGACGCGGGCGTTCCTGTACGAGTCATGACCTCGCCGATCATTCCTGGGCTCACAGATCACGAGTTGGAACATCTGTTGGAGGCGGGCCGGGATGCGGGCGCAGATGCCGCAAGCTGGATCATGCTGCGCCTGCCGCGCGAAGTCTCGACACTATGGCAAGAGTGGCTGGAGACTAACGAGCCTGCGCGGGCTGAAAAGATCATGTCCAAGTTGCGGGAAATGCATGGGGGCAGGGACTATGACCCGCGGTGGGGGCATCGCATGCGCGGGCAAGGTGAGTATGCGGAATTGATCGCCAAGCGGTTCAAGCTGGCAGTAAAACGATTTGACCTTGCTGTGAAACTGCCGCCTCTTAGATGTGATCTGTTTGCGCGGCCTGCCCAGATTGGTGATCAACTGAGCCTTCTATAGAAAAAGCCCCGGACAATCGACCGGGGCTTTTGTGATTTGGTGCTATCAGCGCTTTTCGATATCTACGTAGTCGCGCAAGGTTTCGCCCAGGTACAATTGGCGCGGGCGGCCGATTTTGTTCTGTGGATCAGCGATCATTTCTTTCCACTGGCTCACCCAGCCGACGGTGCGCGACAGCGCAAAGATAGGGGTGAACATGGAGGTCGGGAAGCCCATCGCTTCGAGGATAATACCCGAGTAGAAGTCAACGTTGGGGAACAATTTCTTCTCGGCGAAATACGGATCCTCCAAAGCCTGTTTTTCCAGTGCTTTCGCGACCTGCAGTTTCGGGTTGTTTTCAACGCCCAGCAGATCCAAAACTTCGTCAGCCGACTGCTTCATGACCTTCGCACGCGGGTCGAAGTTCTTATAGACGCGGTGGCCAAAACCCATCAGGCGGAACGGATCGTTCTTGTCCTTCGCGCGGTCAATGAACTCGGGGATGCGGTCAACGCTGCCGATTTCTTCCAGCATTTCCAGACAGGCCTGGTTTGCACCGCCATGGGCAGGGCCCCACAGGCAGGCGATGCCAGCAGCGATACAGGCAAACGGGTTCGCACCGGAAGACGACGCCAGACGCACGGTCGACGTCGAAGCGTTCTGTTCGTGGTCGGCGTGCAGGGTAAAGATACGATCCATTGCACGGCTCAGGATCGGGTTGACCTCATATTCTTCGGCCGGAACGCTGAAGCACATGCGCAGGAAGTTCGAGGCATAGTCCAGATCGTTTCGCGGATAAACGAAGGGCTGGCCGGTATGATATTTGTACGCCCAGGCCGCAATGGTCGGCATTTTGGCGATCAGGCGGTGCGAGGCAACCTCGCGCTGGTGAGGGTCCGAGATGTCGGTGGAGTCGTGGTAGAACGCCGACATAGCACCGACCACACCAACCATGATCGCCATCGGATGCGCGTCACGGCGGAAGCCACGGTAGAAGTACTGCATCTGTTCGTGCAGCATGGTGTGACGGGTAATGGTAGTTTCGAAGTTCTCCAACTCTTTGGCTGCTGGCAGCTCTCCGTACAAAAGCAGGTAGCAAACTTCGAGGAAGTGCGATTTCTCTGCCAGTTGGTCGATCGGATAACCACGATGCAGCAGTTCACCCTTTTCACCGTCGATATAGGTGATGGTGCTGTCACAGCTAGCTGTCGAGGTGAAACCAGGATCATAGGTAAACACGCCAGCGTCGCTGTACAGTTTGCGAATGTCGATAACATCCGGACCAGCAGTCGGCGAGTGAACCGGCAACTCGTATTTTTCGCCATGTATGTTGAGGGTGGCTGTTTTCTGGCTGTCGGTCATCATTGTCCCTTCTTCGTTCATGCGCATGCCAAACGAGTTATCGGCCCTGCGGTCTGCGGTCACGCACTAATGTGCTTTCCGTTTCATAGCGGAGCAGCGTTACCTGAATATAAAATCAGTTTCAGTTCGCTGCGTCAGTAAGCCGTGCCAAGGTTTCTTCGCGCCCCAGCACAAGCATCATATCAAAAACCGAAGGAGTTACAGCACGGCCTGCCAAAACCGCCCGCAAGGGGGCAGCCAGCTTGCCGAACTTTATGCCCTTGTCGTTTGCAAAGGCATTGAGCGCCTCCTCCAGTCCGTCTCGCGACCAGCTAGCATTTTGCACATGCGGCGTCAATTCTTTCAGTATACCATCGGATACTGCCTCAAAGGCTTTTGCAGCCTTCTCATCCATCTCAACTGGTCGAGATGTCAATACAAAATGAGCCTTTTCAAGCAATTCCGGGAATGTGCGTGCTCGATCTTTGAGGCAATACATCGCACGTTCCAAATCACTATTTTGTGTCTCGGTGAGACTAGGGCGCCCTGCGGCTTGCAGATACGCACCGATTTCACGCCGCAGCGCAGCATCATCAGAAATGGCGATATGTTGGCCGCAGAGATTCTCGAGCTTCTTCAGATCGAAGCGGGCCGGGCTTTTACCTATCCCATCTAAATCGAACCATTCTTTTGCCTGCGCGTCGGTAAAAAACTCATCGTCACCGTGGCTCCAACCGAGGCGCGCCAGGTAGTTGCGCATACCAGCGGCTGGATAGCCCATCGCCTGATATTCCTGCGCCCCCAATGCGCCGTGGCGTTTCGACAGCTTTTTGCCATCCGGGCCGTGAATCAGTGGAATATGTGCCCAAACCGGGACGTCCCAGCCCATCGCTTCATAGATCATCATTTGGCGCGCCGCATTGTTGAGGTGGTCGTCGCCGCGGATTACGTGGGTCACGCCCATGTCGTGATCATCAACGACCACTGCCAGCATATAGACCGGCGTACCGTCCGAGCGGAGCAGGACCATGTCATCCAATTGATTGTTGCGGATGGTCACATCACCCTGTACCTGATCCCGGATCACGGTTGCTCCGTCCTGAGGTGCTTTGATGCGGATCACAAAAGGTGCATCCGGGTGGGTCGTCGGGTCAGCGTCACGCCAAGGGCTGCGGAACAGTGTTGACTGGCCCTCGGCCCGTGCCTTTTCCCGGAACGCCGCGATTTCGTCTTGGGTCGAGAAGCACTTGTACGCCTTTCCTTCCGCCAGCAACTGATGCGCAACCTCGGCATGACGCTCTGCACCCTCGAACTGGCTGATCACATCACCATCATGATCCAGTCCAAGCCATTCCATACCCTGAAGAATCGCCGCTGTTGCTTCGGGTGTCGAGCGTTCCCGGTCGGTGTCTTCGATCCGCAGCAGGAACTTCCCACCGCGCCCCCGCGCATAGAGCCAGTTGAACAGGGCGGTACGGGCACCACCAATATGCAGAAAGCCGGTGGGCGACGGGGCGAAGCGGGTGACAACCTGATCGGGCATTTTGGAAAATTAACCTTTTGGTAACCTTGGCGGGCATAGTTTGGCGTCTGTCTAACGAGCCGTAAGGACGGGGGCAACCATGCGTGTTCTGACACGGGTTGAAGCCGCAGTGCTGAACCAGACTGGGTATCTGTTCCAATGGTCTCCGATTTGTTTGGCCGTTGGAGTCGGCCTTTACTTCAGCCTTCGGTTTGAGCCGGGTTGGCAGATCTATTCCTGTCTTCTGGCTGCGCTTGTGGTGTTGGTCTGGATCGGTCGCACGCTGCAGTCCGGTTGGGCTTCGTTGGCATTTGGGGCCGCGCTGATTACCGCTGGGTTCGTCTTGGCGGGTGCGCGGGCTCACTCGGTTGCAGAGCCGGTCCTGTCCTGGCGCTACTACGGCCCTATCGAGGGGAGGGTCGTTGCCTTGGACCGCTCTGCGTCGGACGCGCTGCGCGTGACGCTGGACCAGGTGCGTATAGGGGATGTGCCCCCGGACCGCAGACCGCAGCGCGTCCGACTTTCATTGCATGGCGGAACGGTATCATTGACACCGGGACAAAGGATCATGACCACGGGACACCTGTCGCCGCCTCAGGGACCGGTTGAGCCCGGTGGATTCGATTTCCGCCGTCACGCTTGGTTTCAACGTCTTGGCGCAGTTGGGTATACGCGTTCCCCTGTTGTAACGATTGCGCCGCCAAGCGACGCGACCGAAGGGGTACGCATTACAGCCCTACGAATGGCCATTTCGGCAAGGGTGCGCTCAATCCTGTCGGGTGAGGTTGGAGGGTTCGCAGCCGCGGTTACGACCGGCGACCGCAGTGGTATGGGGCAAGACACGCTCAGATCGCTGCGTGCATCGAACCTGGCGCATCTGCTGGCAATCTCTGGACTGCACATGGGGCTGCTGACCGGCTTCGTGTTTATGGTCAGTCGGCTTGCGATGTCCGCCATTCCCGCTGTGGCTTTGCGGCTGCCCGTGCGCAAGCTGGCCGCGCTGTTTGCGCTGGTCGCCGCCACGTTTTACCTAATGCTGTCCGGGGGGAACGTTGCAACAGAACGCGCGTTTGTAATGGCCAGCGTGATGCTGGGTGCCATCCTTATCGACCGCCGCGCGATTTCACTGCGCGCTGTTGCTGTCGCTGCGTTGATTGTCTTGACCCTGCGGCCCGAAACACTGCTGAGCCCCGGGTTCCAGATGTCCTTCGCTGCAACTACGGCGCTTGTTGCAGTATTCAGCCACCTCCGCGATTTTGGGTCGATGCCCGGACCGAAGTGGCTGAAGCCTGTAGTCGGTTTGTTTTTGTCATCGGCTATCGCCGGATTGGCGACTGCACCGATCGGGGCAGCGCATTTTAACACGATGTCGCACTACGGCTTGTTGGCCAATATGCTCTCAGTTCCCATGATGGGTGTTATTGTTGTTCCTGCGGCTTTTGTTGCGGGGCTTTTGGCCCCGTTCGGACTTGAGGCTATCGCGTTGCACATCATGGGGGTGGGATTGGAGTGGATTCTGGCCGTGTCCGAGAAGGTGTCGGGCCTGAGCGGAGCCCAGGGGTATATCGTTAGTCCACCGCACTGTGTTCTTCCCATGTTCGCGCTGGGCGCCTTGTGGTTGGCGCTGTGGCGTGGTCGGGCCAAATGGATCGGGATCGCGTCGGTTTTGGCGGCGTTTTTTCTTTGGGGGCAGGGGCATCGTCCTGACGTCCTGATCGCTGATTCCGGCGGGCTGGTGGGTGTAATGACGGAAAGCGGTCGTGCGCTGAGCAAGGAAAAAGGCAGCGGCTTTATTGCATCGGTTTGGCTTGAAAATGACGGCGACGGAGTGAACCAAGTTAAGGCGGCGAGCCGTTGGCCTGACAGCTCTGGTGCTATCCGGCGGTATATTTGGCAAGGCAAAGAGCTGGTTCACATCACCGGAAAGCGTGCCGCCCAAGATTTCGCGGAATGCCGCGAAAACCAAATCGTGGTGTCCGCGGTAGATCTGAACCTGAGTGGAGATTGTGGCCATTTTGACCCCCGGCGTCTAAAACGTACGGGAAGCCTCGCCCTGAATGGGGAAAAAATAACAACCAGCCGCGAAACGATCGGCCATCGGTTGTGGTCCCCGAGTGAAGGCGGAAGCCGCGATTTCAAATGGGGTCAGTAGCTGCGGATCAATCCAACCAGCCGACCTTGGACTTTGACTTTGTCCTCAGGCAGAACGCGGGTTTCGTAAGCGGGATTTGCTGCTTCCAGCGCGATAGCATTTCCGCGACGGAAAAAGCGTTTTAGCGTGGCTTCCTGATCCTCAACCAAAGCGACAACGATGTCACCATTGTCGGCCACTCTGCTTTCGCGGATTACAACGACGTCACCGTCATTGATGCCGGCGTCGATCATCGAGTCGCCACGCACCTCAAGCGCGTAATGCTCCCCTTTGCCTGAGACCATGCTGCCCGGCACTGCAACACGATGTGAGACATGACTGATAGCTTCGATAGGCACACCGGCAGCAATGCGGCCCATCACCGGTAGTTCCATTGCGTCTACGGTTACAGGCTCAAAATTGGCAGGACGCGGGCCGGTCGGTTTGTCACCGTCAATTACCCGAGGTTTAAAGGCGACGGTCGGTTCGCCGCCGAGGCTCTCAGGTAGTTTCACGATTTCAATTGCCCGGGCCCGATGGGCGAGCCGCCGGATAAAGCCGCGCTCTTCCAGCGCAGTGATCAAGCGATGAATGCCGGACTTTGAACGCAAATCCAGCGCGGCCTTCATTTCGTCAAAGCTGGGCGGAACACCGTCCGCCTGAACGCGCTTGTGGATGAATTCCAACAAATCCAACTGTTTCTTGGTCAGCATTGCTCTCACCTCGTCGGTTATGCGTTTTCTTTTGTTCTACGCATGTTCACGTTTTGTGTCAACGGATTTGAGCGGGACCTATAGAGGTAGGTACCGGACCTCATCACCAACCGGGCGCGCATGATCATGTGGTTCGCGTACCAACAGCGCGTTGGCTTGAGCCAGAACACTAAGCAGCGAACTGTCCTGATCCGCGCAAGCACGTATTCCGTCAGCCCCAAGAACAGCGCGCATGTAGTGCTCACGTGGGCCATTCTTACCGATCGGCTCGGCCAGTCGCGCACTTTGAAATGGGGTGAGAACCTGTTCGATCCCCAGCATACGGCGCAGCATCGGAAGCAAGAAGAGATAGCCGCAAACCATTGCACTCACAGGATTTCCGGGTAACCCAACCATAGCGGTGTTCCCCAACCGCCCGGCCATCAGGGGCTTACCGGGGCGCATGCGGATTTTGTAGAAAGACCGCTCCATCCCCAGGGTCTGTGATACTTCGGCAACCAGATCATATTCCCCAACAGAAGCACCGCCAATTGTGACCACCAGATCGGCCCCGTCGGCCAGCCCAAAAGCTGTTTCAAGTGATGCAACCGTATCACGTGCTATTGGAAGAATTCGGACATGCGCGCCCGCGTTTTCCAACAGCGCTTTTAATCCAAAGGTGTTCGACGCGATGATCTGGTCCGGTCCGGGCGTTTCGCCCGGCATCACCAACTCATCCCCGGTGGAGATCAACGCGATCACAGGTTTGCGCGTCACAGGAACGGTAGGAATGTTCATCGCAGCCATCAATGCAATGTCTTCAGGGCGCAAAACACTAGGGGCGACAATTTTTGTGCCTTGGGTGAAATCTATGCCTGCAGGCCGGATATTCGTTTTCGTACCAGGGTCCTGTGTGATGGTAATCAGACTTTCACGTCTTTCGGCATCTTCTTGAATTAAAATAAAATCTGCACCTTCCGGCACTGGGGCGCCAGTAAATATACGCACCGCCTGACCCGGACCAACCACGCCGTCGAACCGACGCCCGGCGGCGGATTCGCCGATGACTTCAAACATGGCATGCAGCTCGGCCTCAGTCGATTTTAGTGCATAGCCATCCATCGAGGATGCAGCAAAAGGTGGTTGATCGCGCGTCGCCGTCATATCCTCAGAAAGAACACGACCGGATGCTTCTGCAAGCGGGATATGCTCGGATGGGAGTGGTGATACAAGATCAAACAGCAGTGCCCGCGCTTCTTCAACAGAAATCATTTCGCCTCGTAACGCCCTGACTTACCACCATCTTTCAGCAGTACGCGAATGCCGCCAATTTCCATCGACTTATCAACCGCCTTGGTCATGTCATACACGGTCAGAGCGGCGGTTGAGGCCGCGGTAAGCGCCTCCATCTCCACGCCGGTCTGGCCCGAAGTCTTCACGGTCGCCTGAATCCGAACGCCTGGCAAATCGGGATCTAGCGTTAGATCGACGGACACTTTCGTTACCGGCAGAGGATGACACAGCGGGATCAAGTCCGGCGTTTTTTTCGCACCCATGATGCCAGCCAGACGTGCTACGCCTAGTACGTCCCCCTTTTTTGCCCGACCTTCCGATATTAAATCAAAGGTTTCCCGTGCCATCTTAATGTAAGCAGCCGCAACCGCCACCCTGTCTGTCACGTCCTTTCCCGAGACATCGACCATGTGTGCCTGGCCCTGCGCGTCAAAATGGGTCAGGGGCATCACATCACTCCGGGGATCAACGGGTTGGCAAGCAGGCTCCGCGTCGCGCCAGCAACATCATCCTGCCGCATTAGGCTTTCCCCAATCAGGAAACACCGCGCGCCATATCGGGCGATGTCGGCCAGATCTTCGGGTGTGCTCAGCCCGCTTTCGCAAACAATGGTCCGGTCAGCGGGAACCAGTTTAGATAGCCGCCGCGTTGTATCAAGAGTTGTTTCGAAAGTCTTGAGATTCCGGTTGTTTATTCCAATCAACGTACTTTGCAGTTGGGTTGCACGTTCAAGTTCAACTTCGTCATGAACCTCAATCAGAACATCCATACCCCAATCAAACGCGGTCTGTTCCAGTTCAGCGGCCTGGCTATCTTCGACCGAGGCCATGATGATCAGAATACAATCCGCACCCAAGGCCCGCGCCTCAACCACCTGATAGGGGTCGTATATAAAATCCTTGCGCAATGCTGGCAACGACGTCGCCTCGCGGGCTGCAGTCAGATAGTGTTTTGCACCTTGGAAACTGGGTGTATCGGTCAGAATGGACAAACAGGCTGCTCCTCCGTCTTCATACGCCTTGGCAAGCACAGGCGGGTCAAAGTCCGGGCGGATCAGTCCTTTGGAGGGGCTCGCTTTCTTAACCTCGGCAATCAGACCATAACCGCTGCGTGCAGACGCCTGTAAGGCATCGGCAAAACCACGAACTTCCGAGGCGCTGTGGGCCTCACTTTCTATTTCTTTCAGTGGTTTATCAGCTTTATCTGAAGCGATTTCCTCAAGCTTATAGGCTTTTATTCTATCCAGTACCGTCTCGGTCATGCGGCCTCCTGCGTCAATCGGGCCAGTGCGGCGATTTTCTCTTTTGCTTTTCCGCTGTCGATGCTTTCGATGGCCATTGCGACGCCTTCACGTAAATCTGAGACTGCGTCTGCAACCACTAACGCAGCGGCTGAGTTCAGCAGCACAGCGTCTCGATAGGCCGAGGGCTCTCCATCCAGCAGGGCGCGGAAAGCAACTGCGTTTTCTTCGGGCGATCCACCGAGGATGTCTTCGAACGGATGAACCGGCAATCCCGCGTCCTCGGGGTGCAGTTCGACCTCTTTGACAACCCCATCTTCAAGGGACGCAACCCAGCTTACGCCAGTTATGGTCAGCTCATCCGTACCGTCCGATCCGTGAACCAGCCAAGCATGTTCCGCGCCCAGCAACCCCAACGTTTCTGCCATCGGGCGGATCAATTCGCGGCTGAAAGCACCGGTCAACTGGCGTTTGACACCGGCCGGGTTCGTCAACGGGCCGAGAATATTGAAAATGGTGCGAGTCCCAAGCTCCTGCCGGGTGGGCATGACATGGGCAATGGCCGGATGATGCATGGGCGCCATCATAAATCCGATGCCGACCTCTTCCAGTGCTTTTTCAACAACTTTCGGGCCGACCATAACGTTGATTCCCAACTGTCCCAAAGCGTCCGCGGCCCCGGATTTTGAGCTGAGATTGCGGTTGCCGTGTTTGGCAACGGGCACACCGGCACCCGCGACAACAAACGCGGTCGCGGTCGAGATGTTCAGCGTACCCTTGCCATCACCGCCGGTGCCAACGATGTCCATCGCGCCGGTCGGAGCTTTGACCGCGTGGCATTTTGCGCGCATCACAGCGGCGGCGGCGGCATATTCCTCGACCGTCTCGCCACGGGTTCGCATGGTCATAAGAAGGCCGCCAATTTGGCTGGGCGTAGCCTGACCTTCGAATAGTATACCAAAGGCCTGTTCAGCCTCGGCGCGGGTCAACGGCCGGTCAACAGCGGCCCCGATCAACGGTTTCAGAGCGTCGCTCATGCAGGAACTTTCATCTCGGACAGGAAATTCTTGAGCAGGGCATGCCCATGCTCGGAGGCGATGGATTCCGGGTGGAACTGAACGCCATGGATCGGCAGGTCTTTGTGCTGCAAGCCCATTATCGTGCCATCTTCCAACTTGGCCGTTACCTCAAGACAGTCGGGCAGGGTCTTGGGATCAACGACCAGCGAGTGATAACGCGTCGCCTCGAAAGGCGAAGGCAAACCAGCGAACAGACCTTTGCCCGTATGGTGCATGGTGCCCATCTTGCCGTGCACAATCTCGTGGCACCGGATGACGTCACCGCCAAAAGCCTGTCCGATTGTTTGATGTCCCAAGCACACACCCAGCAAAGGCGTTTTAGTCTCGGCTGCGGCCTCGGTCAGAGCGAGGCAAATTCCGGCTTGATCAGGGTCGCAAGGCCCGGGACTCAGCAGGATGCCCGCCGGATTCATCGCCATGGCTTCTTGAACATCCAGGGCATCGTTTCGCCGAATGACCATTTCGGCACCAAGTTCGCCTATATAGTGGACGAGGTTGTAGGTAAACGAGTCGTAGTTGTCGATCAGCAGCAGCATTTGGGCACTTGTCTCGGATTGGGCATTTCGGACTGGCGATGCAGCCCCGCGCCAAGGTATAATGTCGGGACATACATGCTCAGGCTTGCGCGGCAGCGTCAAGGGGACATCCTTTTCTTGCTGTTGCCGAAAGTAACTGCTGCATTAGACGGCGAGTGTGTATTTAAGCAAGGCCAGGACGAGAGGCAATTGTTATGGGCGGATTTGTGGGCGGGATGATCGTGGGAACGATCGTTGTACTTGCGCTGGGGGCGGTGTTGTCTTTGAACGCGCCCCTAACGAACGAACCGGACGTGGCGGTGACGGCTCCGGCCCCTGAGGCGGTAGAAGTCCCCGAAACGGTTGCAGATGCCACCGACGCCGTGAGTGACGCTGATGTCCTGGACTTGGCCCCGACCACGCCCAAAGCTATTGACGATGAGACGGATACGTTGGCCGAATTGTCGGATGTCGAGCTTGAGCCAGAAGCGCAGCCCGAGTTGAAAGAAGCGGCCAAGCAGGTCGACGCGCCTAGCGTTCCAAGCTCGACAGCCGTTTCCGTGGCGACCGAGGTGCCGGTTGCGCCGCAGGCGCCGCCTCTTGCGCAAGCGTCGCCAAGCGCAGAAGCTTTGCCCGAAGTGTCGCTCGTCGTCCCCGAACCGCAGCCCGCGCCGATTGCAGAGGCTGAGCCAGAGACCACAAATGCCGAGTCGCAACCCAACGCTGAAGTAGCCACGCCCGAGCAGTCAGCAGAGCCTGAGGTTACTGAAACGGACGCCAAACCCGAACCAAAAGCCGCCGAGGTTGAACCGCAGACTGACCCCAAAACCGCTGAAGTTGAACCGCAGCCCCAGCCTGAAGCGTCTGATGTTGAACCGCAACCCGAACCCGAGGTCGCGGCTGTCGACAAGCCAGAAGAGGACGTGAACCCATTTGTCGATAGCCCGATTGCCGTCGAGGGCGATGAGGATACCGCTCCGCGCGATTTGCCCCGTATTGCTTCGGTTCCACAAATCGGCGGAACCGATGAAACGTCCTCGGTTCCCACGGTTGGAAAGCGCGTTCTGCCACTAACTGAGCGCGATGACGTCACCCCCGTAAGCTCTACGACTTCGGACACACTTGCACCAAGAAAGCCGATTGAGGTCTTCGCCGCCGAATTCGAAAATCCCGACGACAAGCCGCTTATGTCCATCATCCTGATCGACGATGAAGGGGCGTATGGGGCTGAAGCCTTGCGCGATTTCCCGTATCCGCTCAGCTTTGCTGTGAGCCCGTCTGACCCTGAGGCCGCCGAAAAAATGGCCCGTCATCGCGAAGCAGGGTTCGAGGTGCTGGCCTTGGTAGATCTACCCGAAGCCGCCAGCGCGCAGGATGCCGAAGTGTCGTTTGCTGTTTGGCTTGATACGTTACCCGAAACGGTTGGCATTCTCGAAGGTGTCAAATCGGGTATTCAAGGTAACCGCAAACTGGCCGATCAGGTTGCCGCGATTGCTGCCGGGACAGGGCGGGGTCTGATCACGCAAGATAATGGTTTGAACACCGTGCAAAAGCTGGCCGCGCGGAACGGTGTACCTTCAAGTGTGATCTTTCGTGACATAGACGGTGCGCGTCAGGATGCCAAACTCATGCGCCGGTTTCTGGATCAGGCCGCTTTCCGGGCTGGTCAGGAAGGAACTGTTGTAATGCTGGGACGCGTGCGTCCCGAAACGATCTCGGCCCTATTGTTGTGGGGGCTCGAAGATCGGGGCGGCCGCGTTGCGATGGCACCGATTTCGGCGGTGATGATGAAAGAGATTCGGTAAAGAGAAATGGTAAACGGCTCACCTGAAAGGCCAGCCGTTTATCATGAATTCCCAGAGCCCATGAACCGGGCTGCATCGGCGGCTGCGCGTCGGATGGCGTTGGATTTGTGGACCGTCTCCATATACTCGGCCTCTGGGTCGCTGTCATAGACGACACCGCCACCGGCCTGAATATACAGCTTGTGATCCTTTACGATTGCCGTCCTTAGCGCGATGCACATATCCATGTCGCCCCCAGCACTGAAGTAACCCACACCGCCGCCATAGACGCCACGTTTTTCGGGTTCCAGCTCGTCGATGATCTCCATCGCGCGCACTTTCGGCGCACCCGAGACGGTGCCCGCGGGCATCCCGGCAAAAAACGCATCCAGCGCATCTTTGTCTTCGGCCAACTCACCGACCACGTTGGAAACAATGTGCATCACGTGGCTGTAGCGCTCGATGATGAACTCTTCGGTCGGGCGCACCGTGCCGATTTTGGCCACACGGCCGGTATCGTTGCGGCCAAGGTCCAGCAACATTAGATGCTCTGCCAGTTCTTTCTTGTCGGCCAGAAGGTCGACCTCGTTGGCCTTGTCTTCCTCGGGTGTTGCGCCACGAGGACGAGTGCCCGCGATTGGTCGGATCGTGACCTGATTGCCGAAGACACGCACCAGAATCTCGGGGCTGGCCCCTACAACCTGAAAGCCACCGAAATTGAAATAGAACATAAAGGGCGAAGGGTTCGTGCGTCGCAGCGAACGATAGAGGGCGAAGGGCGGCAGCGGGAAATCCTGCGTCCAGCGCTGCGCAGGGACAACCTGAAAGATATCGCCCGCGCGGATGTAGTCCTTTGCCTTTTCAACGGCCTCCATATAACCGGATTTCGTGAAGTTCGATACAGGCGGCGCAATCTCAGACGCATCGCCCAAATCACGCGTCTCAGCGGGCATTGCGCGTTCCAGATCGCGCACTGCATCCATAACACGCTCGGCGGCCTGCGCGTAAGCGGCTTTGGCTGATTGCCCCTCAGCCACCCAAGCGGGTGAGACGACCGTGACCTCTCCTTTTACGCCGTCAAGGACCGCAACCACGGATGGGCGCAGCATGATGGCATCGGGCAGGCCCAGCGGGTCGGGGTTTACGTCGGGCAGGTATTCCACCAACCGCACCATGTCATAGCCTAGGTATCCAAACAGCCCTGCTGCGGCTTGCGGCAGGTCGTCGGGCAGATCAATCCGGTTCTCTGCAAGCAGCGCACGCAGGTTGTCCATCGGGTTGCCATCCTGAGGCACAAATGCTTCGGTGTCGAAGCGGGCCGAGCGGTTCAATTCGGATGCTTCCCCCCGGCAACGCCAGATCAGGTCCGGTTTCATGCCGATGATCGAATAGCGGCCACGCACCTCGCCACCGGTCACCGATTCCAGCATAAATGCGTCTTTTTGTGCTCCGGTCAGTTTGAGCATCAGTGACACCGGTGTATCCAGATCTGCCGCCAAGCGGGTGTATACGATCTGGTTTTCGCCAGCTTCATAGGCGCGGGCGAATCTATCGAACTCGGGGGTCAGGGCCATTTTCGGTCTCTTTTAGTAGCTCGACTGAACGGCGTTCAAAGCCTGCTGGTCAATAACTGGCCGGGCGCGGGCCTGTGCGTCCCGCACAAACGCGTCGAAGATGTTCTGGGCCAGCGCCTGGTTCATCTGCGCCTCAAGTGCGGATTGGGCCTGGCGCAATTCGTCGGTTTCCGCAGGCGGCAGCGTTTCATCAAGGCGAACGACAAAGGCCGAACCCGCACCGGGTATGACGCGCATCTCGCCCACTTCCATCTCGAACACCTGAGTCATGAAATCTGCCGGGACATCGTCCAGAAAGGCAGTACGGGTAAGCGCATTCTCTACGCGGAAAGGCAGGCCGGTGACGTTGAAATCCCCATCCTCTTTCAATGTTTCAAGGACCGACTTGGCCTGATCTTCCAGCGCTTTGTTGGTCTCAGTCAAAGTCCAAGCCGCAGCGACACGGTCGCGTGCGCTTTCCAGTGGTTCGGGGCGTTGGGGCAAAACCTCGTTCAGACGCAGGGCAAAGATTGAGCCATCTTCAAGAAAGCCGACTTCGGGAAAGTCACCTTCGTTCACAGCTTCGGCAGCCGTACGAAACCCGTCATACGCCGCGATGCCATCATCGCTCTGACGGGTCCAGTCCATTTGACCCAACCCCATGTCGGTTTCCTGAACCACCTCTTCCAAGGTTGCGCCACCAGCAAGCAGGTCATTGATACCTTCTGCCTGCGCCTCAATCTGACGACGGGCGCGATCCGCGGCCAGTTCCTCGCGCAGGGCAGGGGCCGCCTCTTCGAACGGTGTGCTGTTTTCGGCCAGCGCGCCGTTGACGCGGAACAGGGCCGGGCCAAAGGTCGAGGGTAACGGGCCTACAACGGTGTCAAGATCAGCGGCAAAAACGGCATCGGCAGCTTCGCCCAAATCCTCGCGGGTGACATCGCCAAGGTCGATATCGCTAAGTTCCAACTGTCGATCACGCACGAGGTTTTCAAATGTGGTGCCGCCAACCTCAAGCTGAGCCATCGCATGCTCTGCCGCTTCTTCATTCGGATATGTCAGGCGTTCGACCAGACGACGTTCGGGCTGAAAGAACTCGGACGCGCGCTGATCGTAGAGTCTGCGCACCATCTCTTCATCGACTTCGACGCTGTCCAACAGCATGTCGGGTGACAAGATCGCATAGGTCAGCTGTTTGGTGCGGGGCAGGGTAAACTGACCCTGGTTTGCATCGTAATAGGCTTGAATCTGCTCATCCGTCGGTGCAGCAACAGGTGACTCCAAAGCATCTGGCATCACCGTAGCAACGGTAAAACTGCGACGCGCGGCGATATAGTCGGTCAGCACCTGGGTCACGACACCAGGCATTTCGACCCCGCTAATAACTGCGTTTTGCACGATCGTACGCGAGGACTCCTTACGTAAATCCGACTCGAACTCGGAATCCGTCATCCCAACCTGTTCCAGTTGAAATTGATAGGCTTCGCGGTCAAAGCTGCCGTTTACACCCTGAAAAGCGGGGATTGCGAGGATTTCCTCTTGCAGGTTTTCGTCGCCGATGGAGATACCAAGTTCGCCAACCTCATTGTCCAGCGCGGCCAGCGCGGTCAGGCGGGACAAGGCCAGCCGATCCAATCCAATCTCATGCGCCTGCGACATTTGCAAAGGTTGTCCGGTTTGCTGTTCTACGGCACGGATTTCGCGCTGAAGTTCGCGCACGTATTCGTTGACCGAGATATCTTCGTTTCCGACCTGCGCAACAGAGCGCACCGTTCCTGTCAGATTGGTTGCGCCAAAGCCCGCCAGGCCTACAAACAGCAGGCCCATCAGTATCCAGACGAAGGTTTTCGATAGGTTTTTCATGCCTGCGGCCATGGTGCCCTCTTGTGCTGTGGCAAGGATCTGCCCTGTCGGTTGACGCCTTGAATACGACGCGCACCGCCGAGGGGCAAGCTCAGAAGGACAGTGCTTGCAGACGTTCGAACAATTGCGCGATTCCCGAGCGGTCGAGATTAGCAAATGCTATGCGAACCTGACGCTTTCCAGCCGGGTCGCCGTCGGGCATGAACATGGTCCCTGGCAGCAGAAGAATGCCGGCCTCGGGGACCAGACGTCGCGCCAGCGTGTCCGATGGGATGTCAAAGGGATGTTCGAAATAGGCGAAATAAGCACCCAGACCCAACAAGCGCCAGCCCTTGTCTGTCAGGCGAGGTAAATGCTCTTGAATCGCGGCACGCCGGTCGAGGATTTCGTCACGTTCCTGCGCGACCCACTGCGACAGGTTCTGCATACCCCAAAGGGCCGAGAACTGGCCGATCTGGCTGGGGCAGATCGCGACTGTGTCGAGGAATTTCTCAACTTCCCTCAACAGGCTTGCTCCGCTGGCAATCGCGCCAACCCGATGTCCGGTCAGGCGATAGGCTTTGGAAAAAGAATAGAGGTGGACCAGCGTGTCTTCCCACCCCGGTTGGCCGAACAAATCGTGGGGCGGGCCACTGCGGCTGTCGAAATCGCGGTAGGTCTCATCCAATATAAGACGAATGCCAGCTTCGCGCGCGAGGTCATAAAACGCGCGGACCAAATCGCCGGGATACTCAACCCCGCCCGGGTTGTTGGGCGTCACCAACACGATGGCGCGCGTCTTGTCGGTGATCAGCGCGCGTGCGGCCTCTGCATCGGGAAGCAAATCGTCCCCGGTTTGAAGATCGATGGCATTAACGCCAGCCATGTCCAACCACATTTTGTGATTGAAATACCATGGCGTTGGCAGAATAACCTCATCCCCCTGATCCGTAATCGCGGTGATAACGGCGGCAAAGGCTTGATTGCATCCAGATGTGATGGCCACGTGATCCGTAGCCACGTTGGCCCCGTAGTGCCGACCTATCTGCGCTGCCAGCTCGGTCCGCAGCTCGGGGTTTCCAAGAACCGGCCCGTAAAGATGTGCGCGGTCTTCGGTTACAGCGAATTCGGCCATTGCCTGACGCATAGCCAGGGGCGGCGGATCTACTGGGGCGGCCTGACTGACATTGATTAAAGGACGGTCTTCAGGGAAAACTACACCTTCCAACCATCGCCGCGCCTCCATCACCGGAGGGGCAAACGTAGCAGCAGTGCGTGTCAGGCTCATGCGCGGTCCTTGTTGTTCTGCTCAGGATCAGTCGGTGCCGCGATACGGCTCAACATATTGCAGGGCCATATCCCAAGGGAAAAAGATCCAGGTGTCCTGGCTGACCTCGGTGATGAACGTGTCCACCATCGGGCGACCTTTGGGTTTGGCGTAAACAGTTGCAAAATGCGCCTTGGGGTACATCGCGCGCACGAGCTCGAGGGTTTTGCCACTATCGACCAGATCGTCGATGATCAAAATGCCTTCGCCATCGCCCATGAGTTCAGCGTCCGGAGCCTTGAGCACCTCAGCCTCGCCTTGTGCCTGATGATGGTACGAGCGCACGCTGATCGTATCGACGGTACGAATGTCCAGTTCACGGCTGACAATCATCGCGGGCGCCATACCGCCGCGTGTGATCGCAACTACGGCACGCCAGGCACCGTCATCTGGGCCTTGCCCGTCCAGACGCCACGCCAACGCGCGCGAGTCGCGATGAATTTGGTCCCAGCTTATGTGAAAGCCCTTTTCGTGGGGCAGACGGTCCTTGGCGCTCATGACTTAACCCTTTTCAACGTCAGGGGCGTCGACGGCTTTCATGCCGACGATGTGATATCCCGAATCTACGTGCAGGTTCTCTCCGGTCACCCCGCTGCTGAGATCAGACAACAGGTAAAGCGCCGATCTGCCGACATCATCGATGGTCACGTTGCGGCGAAGTGGCGAGTTATATTCGTTCCATTTCATAATGTATCGGAAATCGCCTATGCCACTGGCGGCCAGAGTCTTGATCGGTCCGGCCGAGATTGAGTTGACGCGGATACCGTCCTTGCCCAGATCCTCGGCCAGATATTTGACCGATGCTTCCAATGCTGCCTTTGCAACACCCATTACGTTATAATGCGGCATAACCTGTTCGGCGCCGTAATAAGTGAGTGTAATCGCACTGCTTCCTTCTGACATCATCTTCTCGGCGCGTTGCATCACGGCGGTGAAAGAATAAACAGACACGTCCATAGTCAGTTTAAAATTCGCGCGGCTGGTATCGACATAACGGCCACGAAGCTCGTTCTTGTCGGAAAAGCCGATCGCGTGAACAACAAAGTCCAGTTTGCCCCATTTTTCTTCGAGCGAAGTGAACAAAGCATCAATTGACGCCTCATCACTGACATCGCAGGGCAGAACGATTTCACTGCCAAGCTGTGCTGCCAAAGGATCGACCCGCTTTTTTAACGCATCACCCTGATAGGAAAAGGCCAATTCGGCCCCGGCATCGGAAAGAGCGCGGGCAATCCCCCATGCGATCGATTTATCATTGGCCAGTCCCATGATGAGGCCGCGTTTGCCGGCCATCAACTGATTTGACATGTGTGGTTCTCCGCCTGTCGTCGCGATTTGTTGCGTTGGTTTATGCCATTGGGTGCGTTCCATCAAGGCCGTGAACTCTTGCTCGCAGCGGGTTCTCGCCCTAGGGTGTAACTTAAAAGTTTCCGGGGGATGGAAATGACAGAGCGTGACGGCATTTTTGCTGGCACCGATCCTTTTGCAATTGCGGGACGGTGGCTGGCAGAAGCTCAGGACACTGAACCGAATGATCCCAACGCAATTGCGCTGGCGACCGTGGATAGCGATGGCCTGCCCAATGCACGCATGGTTCTGCTGAAAGAAATCGAATCCGACGCCTTTGTTTTCTACACCAACTACGAAAGCGCCAAGGCGTCCGAGCTGGATTCGGCGGGAAAAGCGGCTTTTGTGATGCATTGGAAATCATTGCGGCGTCAAATCCGTGTTCGTGGTACAATAACGCGTGAAACCGGGCCGCAGGCAGATGAGTATTATGCCTCTCGTTCGTTGAAAAGCCGTTTGGGGGCGTGGGCGTCAAAGCAGTCCCAGCCTCTCAGCAGCCGATCTGCTTTGATGGCAGAGGTTGCAAAGGTGACCGCGAAGTTGGGACCGAACCCACCGCGACCACCATTTTGGGGTGGATACAGGTTGGTGCCGACAGAGATCGAGTTCTGGGCCGATGGTGCGTTCCGTCTGCACGACCGGTTCCAGTGGCGCCGGGATCAGGCAGGCTCGGAATGGGAAGTGCAAAGGTTGAATCCATGACGTTCGCGTATCGTGAAATGCAACACGCAGGAATTAAAGGTTTTTTTCAACTTGAATTTGCGCGACAATTTCATACACATCGGACCCTTAACGAGCAGTTGACATTCGCGTTAGGAAAACCGTGCCAGAAGACCTGAACAATATGTACCGCGTTCGTGGACACGTGAAATGGTTCGATCCCGCTAAGGGATACGGGTTTGTTGTGTCGGACGAAGGTGGCCCGGATATCCTGTTGCACGTAAATGTATTGCGCAATTTCGGTCAAAGCTCGGTCGCGGATGGCGCCGGGATCGAGATTATGACGCATCGCACGGATCGCGGTGTTCAGGCCGTAGAGGTTATCAGCGTTGATCCGCCAGCGCGGACCGACTCAATGATGCTAGCGGACTTTGCTGAGCTTGATCCAGTCGTGATCGCCGAAGCGCCGTTAGAGGCTGCGCGGGTAAAATGGTTCGATAAGGGCAAAGGCTTTGGTTTTGCCAATGTTTTTGGCCGCGGCGAGGATGTGTTTCTGCATATCGAAGTTCTGCGCCGATCTGGTTTGGCCGATCTGCAACCCGGTGAAGCGCTTGCTATGCGCGTTATCAGTGGAAAACGCGGACGTATGGCGGCTCAGGTATTGGCTTGGGAAGCGGCATTGGACGAATAAATCCTGATGGCCAGAATTTTTACGGTTCTTGCAAGTATCCTGATGCTATGGACCGGTGAGGTTCTTGCTGCATGTGCGGATGATCGCGTCAGCCTGCGGAACGATAAGGCTCAGATTACCTTCAACGTGGAACTGGCGATAAGCCCGCAGGAGAGGGCGCGGGGCTTGATGTTCCGTGAGTCGCTGCCGCAGCGGGCTGGCATGCTGTTCGTGTTCGACCCGCCGCAACCAGTCGTATTCTGGATGAAAAATACTCTGATTCCACTAGACATCATTTTCCTGAATCGCAGCGGCACAGTTGTTCATGTGCACCACAACGCGATTCCGGGTGACGAAACGCCGATCGAGGGTGGCGATTCGGTGTTTGCGGTTCTCGAAATCAACGCCGGGCTTGCCGAGCAGTACCTGATCACACCGGGTACGCAGATGCAGCACAAAATTTTTTCACAAGGACCTGCAATTTGGCCCTGTTAGGGCTTTTCAAATCCGAACGGCATCGTTAGGAAGGCGCACGGTCCGGGGCGTGGCGCAGTCTGGTAGCGCACCTGTTTTGGGTACAGGGGGTCGTAGGTTCGAATCCTGCCGCCCCGACCACTTCTCTTACTAAGTTGGTGTTCCACCCATTCTTTGAAACAGGGCACCAATAGCCGCGTCCAAAGCCTTGCTTTCCACGGGGACCTTTACAGCAGGGCCTTTTTTCTGCGGCACATTAAAATACAGTTCGGCATCCACACGGTAGCCCGACGCGTTTTTTGTTGATGTCATGCGCATCACACTTTTTGGCAGATCCAGCGGATAACCGTCGTAGTTGAGAATCAGAAACGCTGTGGTCTCGGGCGGTAAGAGTTCCTGGCATTCAAAGACTCGATTCCCGATTTTTTCGAATTGCTCGGCTAGGCCGTCGCATTCGGTTTCGAAGGTTGTGAAAAGACGTTCAGGATAGGTTTCGAACTGTGCGCTTTTTGTAGGGGTGGGGGCGATTTGTTGTGTGCAAGCCACGATCAGGGTCAGTACTGGAAACAACCTTAGTACCTTCATCGCCCATCATCCTTTTGACTCACTATCTCGATCATGCTGCCTCCTGACTGGTGCGGTCGGTGAAGGGCCCTGATTCTTTTTGAACCTATCCACCATATCGTAAGTTTATAAAGTGCTCGTAACTGTGTAGAGAAAAACAGCTAATCTGGCAGCGTCAAAACTCAAGACGCTTCTGCGAACCCCAGATGACCCTGTGGAGGAATCGGTGTCGGCCAAAAACCGTGGCTGCCGGAACTTTTGGGTCAATACAAAAGATTTCAAAAATCACTGAAAAATGCCGTTGACGATCTATGGCCGAATACGTCAAGTTGTATGGGCCGAGAGAGGTGCTACTAAATCTAGTAGGAAAACTAGAAGAAAGCACAGGGCGAGGGCCGGAAAGCACATCAATTTATCGTGCAGCCGCGTCGGCGGTATTACGCTGCCGTAGGCGGTGCTTGGCCAGCCGCGCCCAATCTTGTCAGGCACGGCGTTCGGGTTGCGCAGGCGCGCCTGACGCAAACGAAAAAGTTGATTGAATCTAGGGCGGCGGACATGAAGATTGACAGAAAATTCACTAAGTCGGGGCAGGACGCATACGCAAATCTGGACTTTGTCACAGCGACGTCCGAAATCCGTAACCCGGATGGAACAATTGTTTTCCGCCTGGAAGAAATCGAAGTTCCCGCAGAGTGGAGCCAAGTCGCAAGCGACGTGATTGCGCAGAAGTATTTCCGCAAGGCTGGCGTTCCCAGCAAGCTGAAGAAGGTCAAAGAAAAGGACGTACCCGAGTTCCTGTGGCGCTCGATTCCCGCTGAGGGAGCAGAATTCGACGGTGAGACGTCTTCGAAGCAAGTATTCGACCGTCTGGCCGGCGCTTGGGCCTATTGGGGTTGGAAAGGTGGCTATTTCTCGACCGAGGAAGACGCGCGCGCCTACTTTGACGAGATGCGTTACATGCTGGCGACGCAGCGCGCTGCGCCGAACTCGCCGCAATGGTTCAACACTGGTCTCCATTGGGCGTATGGCATCGACGGCCCGGCGCAGGGGCACCACTATGTCGACTACAAGACTGGCAAACTGACCAAGTCGAAATCCGCCTACGAACATCCGCAGCCACACGCGTGCTTCATCCAGTCTGTTGGTGATGATCTGGTGAATGAAGGTGGCATCATGGACCTGTGGGTGCGCGAGGCCCGCCTGTTCAAATATGGCTCGGGCACCGGAACTAACTTCAGCCACCTGCGTGCAGAAGGCGAAGCGCTGTCGGGTGGCGGCAAGTCTTCGGGTCTTATGGGCTTTCTCAAGATCGGCGACCGCGCCGCTGGCGCGATCAAATCAGGCGGCACAACCCGTCGAGCAGCAAAGATGGTAATCGTCGATGCGGATCACCCTGACATCGAACAATTCATCGAATGGAAGGTGATCGAAGAACAGAAGGTGGCCTCGATCGTTGCCGGATCGAAGATGCACGAAAAGATGCTGAACGGCATTTTCGAGGCCATCCGCGCGTGGGATGGTGCGCAGGATGACGCGTATGATCCACAAAAGAATACCGCATTAAAAAAGGCCATTCGCGAAGCAAAAAAGGTCGCAATTCCAGAGACATACGTTAAACGCGTACTGGATTATGCCAAGCAGGGGCATGACAGTATCGAATTCCCAACCTACGATACGGACTGGGATTCCGAGGCCTATAGCTCGGTCTCGGGTCAGAACTCGAACAACTCGATCCGTGTGACCAATGCGTTCCTGACAGCAGTCGAGAAAGACGCCGATTGGGAACTGATAAACCGCACCGATGGCAAGGTGGCCAAGACTGTTAAGGCCCGCGATCTGTGGGAAAAGGTCGGTCACGCGGCCTGGGCTTGCGCCGACCCGGGCATTCAATTCCACGACACCGTCAACGAATGGCACACATGTCCCGAAGATGGCGAGATTCGCGGATCAAACCCGTGCTCGGAGTACATGTTCCTCGATGACACGGCCTGTAACTTGGCGTCGATGAACCTGCTGACCTTTCTGAAGGATGGGGAGTTCCAGGCGGAGGACTATATGCACGCCTCGCGTCTCTGGACGCTGACGCTGGAAATCTCTGTGACAATGGCGCAGTTCCCGTCAAAGGAGATCGCGCAGTTGTCCTATGACTTCCGCACGCTGGGTCTGGGCTATGCCAATATCGGCGGTTTGCTGATGAACATGGGCTACAGCTATGACTCGGATGAGGGGCGGGCGATCTGTGGCGCGCTGACTGCCATTATGACGGGTGTGGCCTATGCGACGTCGGCTGAAATCGCCGGGGAGCTGGGTGCGTTCAAAGGGTACAAGCGCAACGCCGACCACATGCTGCGCGTGATCCGCAATCACCGCCGCGCGGCGCAGGGCGTGACCGAGGGTTATGAGAAGCTCGCAGTGAAGCCCGTGCCTTTGGATCATGGCAATTGTCCGGATAAGCGACTGGTCGAGTTAGCCATGTCGGCTTGGGATGAGGCGCTGAGTCTGGGTGAAAAGAACGGCTATCGCAACGCGCAGGCCACCGTGATCGCACCGACCGGCACCATCGGTCTGGTGATGGATTGTGACACCACTGGGATCGAACCTGACTTCGCTCTGGTAAAGTTTAAGAAACTGGCCGGTGGCGGGTACTTTAAGATCATCAACCGTTCGGTGCCTTCGGCGCTGGAAAAGCTGGGCTACTCCTCGTCTCAAATTGAAGAGATCGTAGGTTACGCGGTCGGCCACGGTACAATCGGCAATGCGCCGGGCGTCAACCACACGTCGCTGACCGGTCACGGCTTTGGCCCAAGCGAGCTGGCCAAGGTAGACGCTGCACTGGAAAGCGCATTCGACATCCGGTTCGTCTTTAACCAATGGACGTTGGGTGAGGATTTCTGCACCGGTGTTCTGGGCATTCCGGCGACCAAGCTGAACGACCCTACCTTCGACTTGCTGCGCCATCTTGGCTTCAGTAAGGCGGATATCGACGCGGCCAATGACCATGTCTGCGGGACCATGACTCTGGAAGGCGCACCACACCTGAAAGAGGAGCATTACGCGATCTTCGACTGCGCCAACCCGTGCGGCAAGAAAGGCAAGCGTTTCCTTGGAGTTGATAGCCACATTACAATGATGGCTGCGGCACAAAGTTTTATCTCGGGCGCGATCTCGAAAACGATCAACATGCCGAATGACGCGACCATCGAGGATTGCCAGAAGGCCTATGAACTCAGCTGGTCGCTGGGTGTGAAGGCCAACGCGCTGTACCGCGACGGCTCGAAACTGTCGCAGCCTTTGGCAGCGGCGCTGGTCGAGGACGACGACGAAGCAGCAGAAGTTCTGGAAAGCGGCTCGGTGCAGGAGAAAGCCGTCGTTCTGGCCGAAAAAGTGATCGAGAAGGTTGTGGTCAAGGAGATGATCCGGAGCCATCGCGAGAAACTGCCGCATCGGCGTAAAGGGTACACGCAAAAGGCCATCGTGGGCGGACACAAGGTCTATCTGCGCACCGGTGAGTTCGAAGACGGCAAGCTGGGCGAGATCTTCATCGATATGCACAAGGAAGGCGCTGGCTTCCGGGCGATGATGAACAACTTCGCCATCGCCGTGTCGGTCGGCCTGCAATACGGCGTGCCGCTGGAGGAATTCGTCGACGCCTTTACCTTCACCAAGTTCGAACCAGCTGGGATGGTGCAGGGCAACGACTCGATTAAGAACGCGACGTCGATCCTTGATTACATCTTCCGCGAACTGGCCGTGTCCTATCTGGACCGCACCGATCTGGCCCATGTGAAGCCCGAAGGCGCGACCTTCGACGATCTGGGCCGGGGCGAGGAAGAGGGCCGTGCGAACGTGTCGGAAATCAGTGAAAGTGCGGCGTCCAAGTCTCTGGAAGTGTTGAAACAAATCAGTTCAACCGGATACCTAAGAAAGCGCCTTCCGCAAGACTTGGTCGTGTTCAACAGTGGCCAGGCCGAAGTGAACGGCATGGCGGAACCCGCTGCACAATTCGAAGCTTCCGTCGTGGAAACAACTGTGACGACCAGTATGGACGCCCGCACTAAGGCCAAGATGCAGGGCTATGAAGGCGACCCCTGCGGCGAATGCGGAAACTACACGCTGGTGCGTAACGGCACCTGTATGAAATGCAATACCTGCGGGGCGACCAGCGGGTGTAGCTAAGGCAAACGCCCCGTCAGGCGGGGTGTAGGGACCTGGGTTTCCAATGGATTTCCGGTCCCGACGAACACAGAGAGAGGCGCCAAGACTTACCAGGGTTGCCTTTCTCTACTCGGTCGACATGCCCGTGTTGGCCGGGAACAGGGTGGGGCGGAATATTTGCTCCCTCCCACTCTTTCACGGGGCGGGTGCGCTCGTCCCATGCGCAGTCCAGGCCGCAGGCAAAAAAATACCGGGCGGTCAACGAAATGAGCCTGGAAGGCGAAACTGACAGGGGGCCTCGGCCCCCTTTCTTTTTGCCGTCCAATAGGGCTCCTAGGTAGACCTACGCAGCGATCGAATAGACTCATATGGCTGACTGCCGAAGCGAGGGCGACCAGAAAGAACGTCATTATTCCAGTAGGTTACTTGCCGAGATGGATGTTAAACACTTCGCGAATCTCAGCGTCCAGCAAGGGGTCAAAGCGGGCTGGTGAGGGCGTGGCCAAAATCTCTTGCTTGCGTTTGACAGCCTTCTCAATCAGGTCGGGTTTGCCAAGTTCTGCCCACTCTTTCGGTGATGTTCGGTCGCCGTAGGTAGGATAAACGTAATCCGCCTGCATCCGGCTGAGTGTTGCATCGACACCAAGGTAGTGACCGGGCCCACCCATACAGACCTGCGCTATCTGATCCAATGCAAGTGTTTCGTCAGTAACCTCGATCCCGCGCACGCAGCGCTGCGCCTGACCGATCAAATCGTCGCTCAAGATCAGGCTTTCATGACAAAACCCAAGCAATGACGCGTGCATGCCCGCAGCTTCGTATACCATGTTCAAACCGGCAAGACCTGCCATAACGTTCGAGCACATTTGCTCCCATCCCGCTTGCATATCGGGCAGTTTCGAATCCGACGCACCGGCAGCGGCCCCGCCCGGCAAATCGTAGAAACGATGCATCTGGGCGCAACCTGCGGTCAGCAGGGCTTGCTCTCCGGACCCAATGGACATTGCACCGGTCCGAAGGTCGAGACCAAACGGCCAAGTCCCAAAAATCGCCGGAGCGCCGGGGCTTACAGCATTGACATAAACCAGTCCAGCAAGGCATTCGGCAGTCGCTTGCGCAATTGCTCCAGCGATCGTTGAGGGCGCGGTAGCACCTGCCATCCCGGCAGAAAGCAGCAAGACTGGCATCCCGGCCTTAATACATTCTTCCATCACTTCGCAGCTTTCAGTTGCGAATTTCATCGGTGGGACAACGAAACAGTTCGAATTCGACACGAAAGGTCGTTCACGATATTTACCTTCGCCGCCAGCAATCATGTGGATCATCTCCATCGCAGGAGCAACATGACTGGGTTCGGTAAATGAGGTGCCAATATGTTTAAACGTGCCTGAACAGGCTGCGTAAATTGTGTTCAGGTCCATTTCCAGATTGTCAGCAATATCTCGGCAGACCATTGGACGTTGCACAAAGTGAATGTTTTCGAGCTGTTCACAGATACGCGCGGCGTCGTGCAGATCTTGTACGGTCGAGTCGCGATATTCCTGCCCATGCACATCGACCATACTGACTGCGGCACCGGCCGTGCCGTAATGGACCTTCGTGCCCGACAACTCCAGATCGGTTTTACCGTCTCGGCTGTAAAGAGTTACGGAGCGGTTGGCCTTTGCGAGCGTATCTTCAACCAAAGCGCGCGGAAATCGGATGCGACCATCGTCGCCCAGTGTGCAGCCAGCCCCAACCAGATAGTCTATGCCGCTTTGCGGGGCGTCTGCCAAACCGATGGTTTCCAAGGCGGTCAGGGCTGTTTCGTGGATGCGTTCGATCTGAGCTTGGGTCAGAACATTTAGCACACCGCCTTCCATGCCGGGGCGGATTGGGCGCAAGTGCTCGGGCAATGCGGTGGCGCGTGCAGCACGTCGCGCCGCGCGGCCACCAGTGCGGGATGAGGTTCGGGATTGATCGTTCATGGTATGGTTTCCGAGTGTTAAGGTACTTCAGGATGGGTGTTTTAAACCCCTGAAGGCCTTCCTCGTGCTGCACGCCCGCGGTCCGCACCGATCGTGCGGCTGACCAGTCGAATTTTCCAGACGTCGTTCTGCATGCCGGTCCTTACCTATGTGAAGAAGTATTCGGTCTTGCAGTGTTGCAATCTGTTCTGTTTGCGACCTTGGGCTCTAAAAACGAAGTAAACACGCGGATGTCACACTGTTCATTCGTATGCGCAAGTTTTTCCCTGCGCGGACATAAATCTGTTATACTGATTTCACTTATTTGAAAGTGTCTCGTGTCTTTAATTGAAACTTAATGATCATGAACCAAGTTATTGAGTTAGTGCTACTTTAAGAACCGAAGCTGTGGCGTAAGGTTTTTTAGGAGAGGTTAGTGAAACGCCTGTTGGTGATCAGTCTATCTTTAGCAGCTTGGCTTGCTACCCCGGTTTTGGCCGAGGATTGGACTGGTGCCTATGCCGGGTTCAGTTTTGGATACGCTGATGCGGATGGTCCGGATGGATCGGGCGGAGATGACTTTGGCCTCGGTGCCCATATCGGATATGACCGGGACTTTGGGAATTTCGTCTTGGGTGGGGAGCTTGAGTACAACCACCTTTCCCTAAGCCTGGGGGATGGCGAGGGTACTTTGGACGGCATTGCCAGCGTGAAGCTGCGCGGCGGTTACGATTTTGGCGCAGCCATGGGTTATGTTGTGGTCGGTGCAGCCCGAGCGGACGCTTCGGCTGACAATGACACCGCTGCCGTGTACGGAATTGGTGTGGCCTACCCAATAGGCGACCGCCTTATCATCAGTGGCGAGGCATTGAGACAAGAGTTCGACGATGTCACGCGGTCGAACGGCACACTGGATACAAACGTGTTCAACCTGCGCACCTCTTTTCGGTTCTAGTTGCGTTTAAGTTGCCGCGACCTGCTTCTTTGCCAAGTCCGCAGCAAATGTGCAGATTGTCGATAGCGCTGCGCAGAACCTTTCATCGTCAATTGTCATCGCCACACGGATGTGCCCCGCTGCTGCGGATCCAAAGCTTTCACCCGGCATAACTGCAATCGAATGCGTATCCAGCAGGGCGTTTGCGAATTCTTCACCGCTCAGGCCGGTGGCGCGGATGTCCAGCATCAGGTACATGGCTCCTTGCGCGGGAACTAAACCGACTGTGTTTTGGGCGTTCAGAATTTCAACAGCCAAAGCGCGCCGTTTGCGGAACGGCAAAGCGATCTGCTCTTCCAACGCATGTCCGGCGTTCAGCGCGAAACTTGCGGCGTCCTGAATAAATCCGGGTACGCCGTATGTCGTGTGCGTCGCGAGGTTGATCAGATGGGCGATTACTTCTTCCGGCCCCACGACCCAGCCGCAGCGGGATCCCGTCATGGCGTGGGATTTGGACATCGAACCCACAACGAGGGTTCGTTCGGACATACCGGGCAGGGTGCGAGGTGAGATATGCTGACCGTCCCATACCTGAGTGTCATAGACTTCATCTGAAATCAGCCAGAGATCGCGGTTTCGGCACAGTTTGGCGATACCATCAAGGGTCTCGCGCCCGTAGACCGCTCCGGTAGGGTTGTTCGGCGTGTTGATCAACAATGACACAGCGCCGTCAGCGGCAGCATCGATGAGGTTGGCGCGCGGCTGGAATGCATCCTCGGCGGTGGTTTGGATTGCCCGCGCCACAGCACCTGCACCGCGGATCGTTCCAGGGTAGGTGGCATAGAACGGGTCGAGATACAGGCCCACATCGCCCGGATCACAAACAGCAACATGCGCGGCGAACAAGCCCGCCTGACCGCCAGGGGTGATCAACACGTTATTGCGGGTGGTCGGCACACCGGTCCGCGCTTGTAGCCGAGCGGCGACCGTGTCTCGCAGCAGGTCGGTGCCCGGCACCATTGCGTAACCGGTGTGACCTTGACGCGCTGAAAGGTCCATGGCCTCCAGTATCGTCGGGTCCGTGCGAATATCATGCTCACCAATGGTCAGTTCGGTTACGGCATAACCGTCGAGGATCATTCGGCGGGCGCGGTAGAATACATCCCATCCGTCACCGCCGTCTTTGGTCAGGTGCGTGATGCGCTGCGACAATTTCATGGCCCGCTCCCGTTCTGTCGTTTTCGGGGACAGGGCCAGAGCAGTGATCATTTGTCAATCAGGTTCGCGGCGGAAGCGTTGCCTGAATCTTTTTGGTCAATGAGGCACGGACAAGGTCGTAAGAAGTGGCCAGCCGGTGCTGCAATTCGTCCTTATCGCAATCGAAAGGAAGGCGTATCCAGCTCCGGTGGAAATAGGGTGCTTTCACACCTATGCCCGCATCAATCAGCATCTGGGCTGTTTCAATGTCAGGCGTTTTAACAGAAACGCCGTCATTTGCCGTTCCGATACAGGCAAACATTTTGCCGCCGATTTTCCAGGCGTCATGACCGCCGCCCCATGGGTCCGACAGTTCCGCGCCGGGAAGGCTCCGGCAAATGGCATTCACTCTGTCACGGTTCATTCTGCAAAAAGTGCAGCGGAAGAAAGCGAAACTCAAGGCTTGGCGTCTGGTATTCCGCGTGCTAATGCAGATTTATGAACCCGATGATCTGCACCATTATCTGCTGCATTTCCTGCTGATTTATCAAGCGGGCCGGTTTCTTTCGTTTTCATCCCTGAGACAAGTTGCTAAGCCCGCGCCAACGCGAGAAGCTACGCTGTCTTTAGGAGCCGACCGATGACGATCAAACTGCACAACACCCGGACTCGGACGAAGGAAGATTTCGTGCCGATCGATGCCGATAATGTGCGGATGTACGTCTGTGGTCCGACGGTTTATGACCGTGCTCATCTGGGGAACGCGCGGCCTGTCGTGGTGTTCGACGTCCTATACCGGTTACTGCGGCATACCTATGGCGCGGACCACGTAACTTACGTGCGCAACTTCACCGACGTTGATGACAAGATCAACGCAACGGCGCTGGCCCGTCAAAAGGCCGGGGCAGATGGAACGTTGGAGCGGTTGGTGCAGGAACGGTCGGACGAGACAATCGGCTGGTATCTTCACGACATGGGAGCGTTGGGTGCGTTGGAGCCCAACTACATGCCGCGCGCGACTGAATATATCGGTCAGATGATCGCGATGATTCAGGACCTGATCGACAAAGGCCACGCCTACGCGGCCGAGGGGCACGTTCTTTTTGCTGTCGACAGCTGGAAAACGCACTACGGGTCACTGTCTGGCCGATCCGTTGATGACATGATTGCTGGGGCGCGGGTTGAGGTCGCGCCTTACAAAAAAAACCCGATGGATTTTGTTTTGTGGAAGCCATCCACCGACGAGTTGCCGGGCTGGGACAGCCCATGGGGACGTGGGCGTCCGGGATGGCACATAGAGTGCTCGGCCATGAGTTATGAGTTGTTGGGGGACAGTTTTGACATCCATGGGGGTGGCAATGATCTGATGTTCCCGCACCATGAAAATGAGATTGCACAAAGCTGCTGCGCGCATCCCGAAGGTGAGTTTGCCCGGTACTGGCTGCACAATGAGATGTTGCAGGTGGAAGGCAAGAAGATGTCGAAATCACTGGGCAATTTCTTCACCGTGCATGATCTGCTGGAACAAGGTGTTCCCGGGGAGGTGATCCGCTTTGTCTTCCTTCAGACCCACTATCGCAAGCCGATGGACTGGACTGAGAAGAAGGCGCGTGAGGCTGAGGCCACGCTACGCAAATGGCGGGCGCTGACTGCGGGCATCGAGCCCGCCGCCAGCGCGGCACCCGCGGTTGTCGCTGCGCTGAGTGATGACCTGAATACAGCGGGTGCTTTGGCTGACCTCTACCGTCTGGCTGCAGATGGGGATGCAGCGGGCCTGTTGGCAAGTGCGCAGTTGCTGGGGCTGTTATCACCGGAAATGGGGGCGTGGGCGGACACAGCTTCGTTGGACCTGGCCGCCTATGAGGATCGGCTTGCGGATGCGCGGGCCGTTGCGATGCAAAGCAAGGATTTCTCGGAAGTAGATCGCCTGAAGGCTGCCTATCTGGCCGCCGGGCTGGAGGTCCGTATGAGCAAGGACGGGGTCGAATTGGTGCCGGGTGCCGGTTTCGACGCGGCCAAGCTAGAGGAGGTGTAATGTCAAAGGAACGTTTATACCTCTATGATACGACCCTGCGGGACGGGCAGCAGACGCAAGGGGTGCAATTCTCAACCGCCGAAAAAGTGCAGATCGCGCAGGCGCTTGATGCGCTGGGGCTTGACTACATCGAGGGCGGCTGGCCCGGCGCAAACCCAACGGACAGCGCGTTCTTCGAAACTGCTCCGAAGATATCGGCGCGGTTGACCGCCTTCGGGATGACCAAACGCGCGGGTCGGTCGGCAGAAAATGACGATGTGTTGGCCGCTGTGATGAACGCGGGCACGCAAGCGGTCTGCCTAGTGGGAAAATCGCATGATTACCACGTGACTCAAGCGTTGGGAATTTCACTGGAGGAGAATGTTGAAAACGTTCGGGCCTCGATCGCGCATGTCGTGGCGCAGGGGCGTGAGGCCCTGTTTGATGCCGAACACTTCTTTGACGGGTATAAGGACAATCCAACCTATGCTGTCGATGTGTGCCGGGCCGCTTTGGAAGCTGGTGCCCGTTGGGTCGTGCTGTGCGACACAAACGGTGGTGCGCTTCCGGCCGAGGTCTCGCGCATCGTGACCGAGGTGATCGCAGCGGGGTTGCCGGGCGACCGCCTCGGGATTCACACGCACAACGATACCGAGAACGCGGTGGCCTGTTCTCTGGCCGCTGTTGATGCCGGTGCGCGACAAATTCAGGGGACTTTGAACGGTTTGGGTGAGCGTTGCGGGAATGCGAACCTGACTGCTCTGATCCCGACCTTGTTGCTGAAAGAACCGTATGCATCAAACTTTGACATCGGCGTCAGCGTCGATGCCTTGGCCGGTTTGACCCGTGTCAGCCGAATGCTTGACGACATCCTGAACCGGGTGCCCAGCAAGCAAGCGGCTTATGTCGGGGCGTCTGCCTTTGCGCATAAGGCCGGGCTGCATGTCAGCGCGATTCTCAAGGACCCGTCGACCTATGAACATGTTGATCCCACCTCGGTTGGGAATGCGCGGATCATACCGATGTCGAACCAGGCGGGGCAGTCGAACCTGCGTAAACGGCTGACCGAAGCGGGGCTGTCCGTTGACAAAGATGATCCGGCCCTTGGCCGCATCCTGGATCGGATCAAACGCCGTGAGGCTGATGGTTACTCCTACGACACCGCTCAGGCCAGTTTTGAACTGCTGGCACGGGAGGAGTTGGGGCAACTGCCCGAGTTCTTCGAGGTTAAGCGCTACAAGGTCACGGTTGAGCGGCGAAAGAACAAGTACAACAAGATGGTCAGCCTGTCTGAGGCGGTGGTTGTTGTGAAGGTGGACGGGGAAAAGAAACTGTCGGTCAGCGAGTCTTTGGATGAGGACGGCAGCGACCGGGGCCCGGTTAACGCGTTGGCCAAGGCTTTGGCAAAGGATCTGGGGCAGTATTCTCAGGTTCTGGCAGATATGAGGCTGGTTGATTTCAAGGTGCGCATCACGCAGGGCGGCACAGAGGCCGTGACCCGCGTGATCATCGACAGCGAAGACGGGCAGGGGCGGCGGTGGTCAACCGTGGGCGTCAGCGCGAATATCGTTGATGCCTCGTTCGAGGCATTGTTGGACGCAATCCAGTGGAAACTGGTGCGTGACGCAGGGCCGCAAGCGGTAGTGGCCGAGTGACCGTTGGTTTCGACGATGACGTCAAGGCCTGCGCTGCTCTGGTGCATCGCGCCGACCCGGATCGCTTCATGGCGGTTATGGCAGCGCCTGTTGCTGTGCGACCAATGTTGTTCCCGCTTTATGCCCTGAACGCCGAGGTTGCGCGCGCACCCTGGGTCACGCAAGAGGCGATGATTGCCGAGATGCGTTTGCAATGGTGGCGCGACGCGCTGCAAGAGATCGCTGATGGCAAGCCCGTACGCCGGCATGAAGTCGTAACGCCTCTGTCTCAGGTTCTGTCGCCGGATTTGGCGGCGATGCTTGATGAATATGTGGCCGTAAGACGTTGGGATATCTATCGTGATCCGTTTGAGGATGAGGCACATTTTGACGCCTACATCGACCACAGTTCCGGGTCTTTGATGGTTGCGGCCGCGCATGTTCTGGGTCCAGCGGATGAGACCGTGTTGCGTGATATCGGCTATGGAGTTGGCGTGGCGAATTGGCTTCGCGCCATTCCTGATCTTGAGGCGCGTGGCCGGATTCCGTTGTTGGACGGCACGCCTGATGGTGTGCGCGCGCTTGCGCAAAAGGCGCTCAGTCGGCTTCGCAAAGGTCGATCCAACGCTTCGCTCATTTCGGCACAGGCCCGACCCGCGCTTTATACCGGCTGGCAGGCTGAATGGGTGCTGCGGCGGGCTGCTACGCGACCAGATCGCGTTGCGGCTGGTGATCTTGCACAGGGTGAGATCCGGCGCAGGCTGTCCCTGATGTGGACGGTTGCAAGCGGTCGCTTGTAACTGTCAGACCGTTTCCGGCTCGGATGGTTTCAGGACCAGCCACAACAACGCGCCACCGGCCAGTGTCAGCAGGGGGATCATGGCCAGGTTGACCGCCGTCCATCCTTCGACCGGAGAGCCACCCGAACAGTTCATCAGCCCGCCGGAGGCCAGCGACGCAACCGTTACACCGCCGAACACCAGCAGATCGTTAAGACCCTGCATCCGGCCGCGCTCGCTCGGCTCATGGGAAGAGGCCAGCATGGTTGTGGCGCCAATAAAGCCAAAGTTCCAACCAATCCCCAAAAGGATCAGGGCGACGAAAAAATTACCCAGCTCAACGCCTTGCAGGGCAACCACACCGGCCGCCCCCAAAATCGCAAGACCAAGGGCCACGATTCTCTCAACACCAAATCGCGCGATCAACTGGCCGGTGAAAAAGCTGGGTACATACATTGCAAGAACATGGCTTGTGACCACGTCCGCAGCATCATCGGAACTGAACCCGCACCCGACGACCGCCAGCGGTGTCGAGGTCATCACCAGGTTCATCAGCGCGTACGAGACCATGCCGCAGATGATTGCCACGGCGATTCTAGGGGTCTTCAACATCTCAAGCCGGGAACGACCTTTTGGCGCGTCTTCTTTGGGTTTCTCGGGCTTTGGAATGTCGAGGAAAAGGAACAGGGCCGAGCCGATAACATTCACCGCAATAACGGCCAGATAGGTGCCGAGAAACGGAACGACATAGGCTTCTGCGGTCAGTTTTACGATTTGCGGCCCAATGATGGCGGCTGCCAGACCGCCCGCCATGACGTAGGAAATGGCTTTGGGCTGATAGTCGTCCGAAGCTGTATCCGCAGCGGCGAAACGATAAAAACCGTGCGCGCTCATGTATATACCTGTCAGCGCGCTGCCCAATAGAAAAATTGGGAAAGACCCCAGATAAAGACCATAGGCGCCAACCACGCCACCGAGGGCACCGGCCGTGGCCCCCACAAGGAAACCAACACGCCGCCCCCAACGCTGCATGATGGCTGAAACGGGGGTCGCCGCCAGCATTGAGCCGAGAACGATCAGCGAAATAGGCAGCGTGGCCAGACAAGGGTTGGACGCAAGCGACTGTCCCGCCAATCCACCAACGATAAAAATCATCGGCATCTGTGCACCAAGCACGGCTTGTGCCGCCACCAATACGGCGACATTGCGCTTGGCCTGGCTGTTGTCGGGGGTCGTGGTCGTCATTGTCATGAGCTCTTCCGTATCTTTCAAACGCCAGTCATACAAGCGGGTTGCATCTGCGACAAAGCAACCTAACGTGAGCGCACTGCAAACAGCCTGGAGCGCCTATGTCCGTAGGACGTATTATCGAGACACCTGAATGCGTTTCAGAGGGGGCCGCTTGGCTGGCAGATAGCTGTCCGCGCATGGCTTGGGCGATGGACCAGACCGGCCCACTGCCTTTGCGCCGACGCCCTGACGGGTTTGCGCAGCTTTTGAGCGCAATAGTGAGCCAACAGGTCAGCGTGGCGTCGGCCAACGCCATTTGGAAGCGTTTGAAAGACGCAAATCTTACTGGGCCACGCAAGATCATGTTGGCAACAGATGAAGATTTGCGGTCAGTCGGGCTAAGCCGTCAAAAGATTCGATATGCGCGTGCATTGGCTGAGGCGCGCATTGATTACAAAGCGTTACGCACCTCTTCTAATGCAGATGTAATCGCCACGCTGACCGAAGTGCCCGGCATCGGGGTTTGGACGGCTGAGATTTACGCGATGTTTTCGCTGGGCCGTGCCGATGTCATTGCGCCGGGCGATCTGGCACTGCAAGAGGCTGCGCGAATTCTCTATGACCTGCCCACACGTCCTACGGACAAAGAGCTGCGCAAGATGGCCGAGGCCTGGTCGCCCTGGCGGTCGGTTGCGGCGCGTGTGTTGTGGGCCTATTACCGGGTGGCCAAAGAACGAGAAGGGATCAGATGACACGGGTTTTGAATGCGCTCCGAAAAGAGCCTGTTTCGGGCGACACACGCTCGGTCGTGGTGTTCGTGCATGGGTATGGCGCCAATGGGGCCGACTTGCTGGGCCTGGCTGATCCGCTAGGTGAACATCTGCCCGACACGCTGTTCGTCGCCCCGGATGCGCCCGAGCAGATTCCTGGAATGCCAAACGGGTTTCAGTGGTTCCCAATTCCATGGATCGACGGTTCGTCGGAAGAAGAAGCGCAGCGCGGCATGGAAATGGCCATTCAGGATTTCAACGCCTTTCTTGATGCGTTGATGGTGGATGAAGACGTTTTGCCTGAGCAGGTCGTTCTGTTCGGTTTCTCGCAGGGCACGATGATGAGCCTGCATGTTGCCCCACGTCGCGAAGACCCGGTCGCGGGAATCGTTGCCTTTTCCGGTCGATTGCTGGAACCCGACCTGCTTGCTGACGAAGTTGTCAGTCGAATGCCCATCCTGTTGGTGCACGGTGACGCGGATGATCTGGTGCCGCCGCAATCGTTGCCCGAAGCCGCCGAAGCGCTTCAGGCTGCGGGGTTTAAAGAGGTTTACGCCCACATCATGAAGGGAACCGGCCACGGAATTGCACCGGACGGCCTGAGTGTTGCGTTGGCCTTCATGCGCGACAAGTTGAGTCTGTAGCGGTGATTACCGTTCGCCCGATGATGTCCGAGGACGTGAGCATCGCGTGCCAAATCCTCAACGAAATCATTCAGATCGGCGGATCAACCGCATTTGAAACCACGTTTACGGAAGCTTTATTCAGGCAATCTTTTTTGGAGAATTCAGACAAGATTTGCTGTCACGCTGCGCTTGACGATCAAGGTCAGGTGACCGGTTTTCAGTGGCTGGGCGAGTATGATGCCCTTCCGGCAGGCTGGGCCGACATCGCCACGTTCACGCGTCGTCAGCCCGTCTTGAAAGGGGCTGGGCGGGCTTTGTTTGGGGAAACTTCAAAATTCGCCGCATCAATTGGAATTGTTTCTATTAACGCAACAATTAGGGCCGATAACGGGATGGGGTTGAGGTATTATGAGAAAATGGGGTTTTCTGACTATTCAGTTGCTTGCGGCGTACCGTTAATGGATGGGACACCGGTTGATCGAATCTCAAAACGCTTCGACATCAAGAGAGAAACAGTTTCCTGAACGCGCCGGGCTTAGGCCCACAGGTGCCGCTCGGCAAACTCTACAGAGTTTCCAGACGGATCACGCACGTAAAGAGAGCGCGCACCGTTGGGCCAGTCGAATTCCGAGTCAATCGGAATGTTCCAATCCAAAAGGTGCTTCCGCATCACGTCAATCTGTTCCCGGGTAAGGATCAAACAGACATGGCCTGGTCCTCGTGCTCCGTGGGGTGGTACAGGGAACTGGGTATTCCCAGGTGACTTTTCAGTTTCATCTGCGTTGAACAGCAACAAAACAGAACTTCCGACACGAAAAAAAACGTGTCGCTCGGCATCATGCTGGATTTTCTCAAGTGAGAGGATCTCTCCATAAAAGCGTTCTGCGGCAGCCAGGTCGTCGACATACAGCGCGGCCTCAAGAATGCCTTCGGGTACAGGTGTCTCAGGTGTAACTTTCATGCTGTAACTCTATCACATGGCGCGTTTTTTGTCATCGGCGCGGGCGGCGGTCCCGTTTTCGTTGTTGCCCGACATTCAACTCGGGCGCAGGTAGACTATCCCACTGGCCGGGGTCCAAACCGTCCAACGTCCAATCGCCGATCTTTGCACGGATCAGGCGCAGGGTTGGGTGGCCAACGGCTGCGGTCATTCGCCGTACCTGCCGATTGCGACCTTCGCGCAGGGTCAGTTCGATCCAGCAATCAGGCACTGTCTGTCGCACCCTGATCGGTGGATTTCGCGGCCAAAGCCCATTTGGCTCGTCAATTAACCGCACCTTGGCGGGGCGGGTTAGCCCGTCTTTCAACTCGATCCCATTTCGGAGGGTCGCCAGCGCGGCTGAATCGGGCAAACCCTCGACCTGCACCCAATAGGTTTTGGCCATCTTGTGCTTGGGATCAGAAATCTGCGCCTGCAACCGGCCGTTGTCAGTCAGCAGCATCAACCCCTCACTGTCACGATCCAGGCGCCCGGCCGGATAGACACCGGGCAGGTCGATAAAATCTGACAACGTGCTGCGTGGTGATTCCGAGTTTGCGCGGTCGGTGAACTGCGGCAAGACGTCATAGGGCTTGTTGAATCGAATGAACCAGCTCATGACCCACGCCATAGCTTGAAGGACACGGTTGGCGCAACCTGTGGATAACTGTCACGCAGATGTTACGGATTCGCCTTAACCAATCCGCGAGATATTGTGGAAACTCAGGGCTTGTCAGAGTTTTAACACGATATATAGTTAAGTTGTGGACAGGGCGGGTGATGCCCGCTCTGACGTTAAAAACGGGCAGAGCAGAGCCAGGAGCGATTCTGATATGGATGGAGAATTCAGGACCGAATTTGTCAGGGAACCCGGTGCTCTCAAGCATCATCCGGCATTGGTTTTGAACGCCGATTATCGCCCGCTGTCTTATTACCCGTTGTCCCTATGGCCGTGGCAAGAGGCGATAAAAGCTGCCTGGCTGGACAGGGTGGATATTGTGGCCGAATACGACGAGGTTGTCCGAAGCCCGAGCACCGAGATTCGAATACCTTCGGTGGTTGTCTTAAAAGACTATGTAAAACCCAGAAAGCGCGTGGCCTTCACGCGCTTTAATTTATTTCTAAGGGATGAATTTCGCTGCCAGTACTGTGGTTGCCGCGATAATCTGACTTTTGACCATGTTGTCCCGCGCGCTTCGGGCGGTGTCACAAGCTGGCAAAACGTGGTGGCAGCCTGCAGCCCATGCAATCTGAAGAAAGGGTCCAAGTCGCTAAAACAGGCGCGGATGACCTTGCGCAAGCCGCCACGTCGACCAGATGCCGAAGCGCTCAGAAACATCGGTCGGAAGTTTCCTCCGAACCACCTGCATGAAAGCTGGATTGACTTTCTCTATTGGGACGCGGAACTGGACGAGTTTTGACGGCCCGAGCGCCACGCAGCAATCCACAGCAATCCCAGAACGCCCGAAAGAACGGCGTTCCATCCGGCCATGGACAGCCCGAACATCTGCCACGGTATCTCGTCGCAGCGCACCAGCGGTGCAGACATGATCTGGTCCATCAGTTCCTGCGCTGACAAGCCTCCGATATCGCCGGCGGAACAGCTAGAGGGTCCTTCCCACCATCGTTGCTCGACCCCGGCGTGAAACACACCAATCCCCGCCGTTGTAAGCGCAGCCAATGCGCCCAGCAGCGGCAAAAGATTGGCACGCGGCAGCGTTAGGGCCAGGGCCCCGATCAAGATGGCCGCGCCATGCGGGTAGCGCTGCCAGATGCACATTTTACACGGTGCAAGCCCGCCTAGATACTGAAAGCCCCATGCGCCCAACAGTAACACCGCGGATCCACTCATTGCGATCAAAACCAGAGTGCTTTCACGGGTCATAGGAGTTTTACCACGTAGAATCCACCGATCAGAAGGGCGATGAACAGGGTGAACATCAGGCCTAGGCGTCTTTCAATGAAGGTCCGGATTGGTTCCCCAAAACCCCACAGCAGCCCGGCCACTGCAAAGAATCGCAATGCACGGGCCAGAATCGACGTAGCAATGAACGTACCCAATGGCATTCCCGTCCATCCGGACATGATGGTGATGACCTTGTAGGGGAACGGCGTGACGCCAGCCGTCAGGACGGCCCAGAACCCAAAGTCGTTAAAGCGGGTATTAAACGCTTCCATCGCTTGAGCTTTGCCCATGGACTGCAATACGGGTTGGCCGATGCTTTCGTAGAAAAACGCACCGATGGCATAGCCCAGCAACCCCCCCAGCACTGAGGCCACCAATGCCACGGTTGCGATCAGCCAAGCCCGTGATGGGCGGGCCAATATCATCGGAATCATCAGCACATCAGGTGGGATCGGGAAGACCGAACTTTCGATAAAGGCCACGAAAGCCAACGCCCACAAAGCATGCGGATGTTCGGCCAGACGAATGGTCCAGTCATAAAGCGATCGCAACATCTGGTGCTAAAACCCTGTTAGAACGTTGATCAAGCCAAAACACGCGCCCGGTGGGTCGTCAACCGCTGTGATGAAAACAATCTGCAATTGGGTTGGTTTTTGCCTCTGGACCTTCCCGGCTGTGAAGGCTAATGCAGTGTTCGTGGCCCAAGTGGCGGAATGGTAGACGCAGGGGATTCAAAATCCCCCGGTAGCAATACCGTGAGAGTTCGAGTCTCTCCTTGGGCACCACATCCTTGATAATCAAAGGGTTTCCTCGCCGGATGTAACGGTAATGGAGCCATATTTCTATGGATGCACGGGCACCCAAAGGGCTGTTTAAACGAGGCAAGGGATACGCACTAAGAGTTTCGGTTCCGGCTGAATATCAAACGATCATCGGTAAAAAGGAGATTGTCAGGGGATTAGGAACCCAAGACCTAAGTGAAGCATTGGTCAAACGGAAAGAGGTTCTCACTCAGATTGTTTCCGAATTGTCTGAGGGCAACCGGAGAGCCTCTCTCAGCGCGTTCCTTGCAGTCGTACCAATGCTGTCTTGCGTCCTACTGGCGCGTCCTTGATCATTGGGGTCTAGTCGATCCTGATGTTCGCAATCCCTTTTCGTCTCTCTTGCGGCGTGTCGCAGGTCAGAAGAAGAAAGCTGACCCACGAGAGAAGAAGCTGAGGCCAGTGACCCGGGAAGAGGCTGAAAGCCTTTTGTCCTACATCGCTGACAACGATGGTCTCAATTATCAGTTTGAAATGTTCGTTACCGAAAGGTTGCTCTGGGTTACTCGATGCCGACTGAATGAAATCTGTGGGCGCTACCCTGGCCTCGCGTTTACGCTGATCGGAGGGAGGCACTGGCCTTTATGTTCGGCCCGATACATTCACCGACTCCGTCAGGCTTGGCACCAATACGTTCCTGGAGGCTTGTCTGACGGCCATAGTCGGCACACAGCTTTTGACCTTCGGCGCCCTTGCGCGAATGATTGCGACCAAAAACGGGTTAGTGCTTGTTGGCGGTGCAAGCAGGGTGCTGCGCAACTGGGCGACAACAGATAATATTGCGTTACTTGCTTTCTGGCTTCTGTTGTTGGGGCTGTTTTTGTTCCTCATAGCGTTTGCGCAATGGGCATGGACAGGATTTGGTGACTTGCACACCCCGTTGACAACCAAGCTAACGGCGGCAGGTTTCAGTCTGATGGCAATATCCATTCAATCCGCGTTTGCAGCGTTTCTTTTCGGGATCATTGAAATTCCGGTACGACAGGGAAAAGAAGGTGCCTTGCTGCGGCAAACCTATGCAGCCCTTCCAGAAGAACACCCTTCGATAGAGTTCAGTCCTGCGGAAACGGGGAAAGTTCCGCGGTTACCCTCAGATATGAAGCTTTGAGCTTTGGGGTCAACCCTAGGGCTTGACAACCACCGTGTCAGATTCAAACGTCTAACGTGTTGGGAGATTTACACGTTGGCGTTTGCACCTATTGCGACATGCGTCCGCTTGCCTTAACCGACGAAGTCCCTGGAGGGGGGCTGTAAGGCGGTCTCCCATCCAGCAAAAGAATTGGGAGTTCTCAAATATGAAAAACAGCAGCAAGCTAAGCCTCGGCGCGGTGGTAACCGCAGCCCTCATGGCCCCGGCAGCGTATGCGGAAGAATTCATCACTATCGGCACAGGCGGCGTGACCGGTGTGTATTATCCGACCGGTGGTGCAATCTGCCGTCTGGTAAACAAGGGCCGTAAAGAACACGGCGTTCGGTGTTCGGTCGAGTCGACCGGTGGTTCGGTCTATAACATCAACACCATCCGCGAGGGTGAGCTGGAATTTGGTGTTGCGCAGTCTGACTGGCAGTATCACGCGTACAACGGCACTTCGAAATTCGAAGAAGCCGGCCCGTTTGAGAGCCTGCGCGCCGTCTTTTCGGTACATCCAGAACCGTTCACCGTTGTAGCGCGTGCCGATTCCGGCATCGCCAACTTTGAAGACCTGAAGGGTAAGCGCGTCAACATCGGCAACCCCGGTTCCGGTCAGCGCGGTACCATGGAAGTGCTGATGGGTGAATTGGGCTGGACCACCGGTGATTTCGAACTGGCGACCGAGTTGAAAGCGGCTGAGCAATCGGCGGCTTTGTGCGACAACCAGATTGATGCGATGGTTTACACCGTTGGTCACCCCTCGGGCTCGATCCAGGAGGCCACCACCGCGTGCGACTCGGTTCTGGTGAATGTCAGCGGCGAAGCCGTGGACAAGCTGGTCAACGACAACTCGTTCTACCGTACCGCAACCATTCCCGGTGGTATGTATCGTGGCTCTGACGGTGACACGGCAACCTTTGGTGTTGGTGCAACCTTCGTGACCTCGGCCGACGTGTCGGAAGATGCGGTTTATGCGGTTGTCAGCTCCGTCTTCGAGAATTTTGAAGACTTCAAAAAGTTGCACCCGGCATTCGCCAACCTCAAGCCCGAAGAGATGATCGCGGACGGCCTGTCAGCACCGCTGCATCCGGGTGCCGAGAAGTACTACAAAGAAAAAGGCTGGATTCAGTAAACCAGTCTTAAGGCAGGGTGCCCGCGGGCGCCCTGCATCAAGCCCGTAAAAAATGGGTGTTTTAAAAGGCCGCAAAAGGCCACGACGGGGAGACATTTCATGAGTTCCGACACACAATCTAATCGTCCGCTATCCGAGGAAGAACTGCAGGAGCTTGTAGCCTCTTCCGATGCAGGTGGGCGCAATCCGGTTGGCAATGTTGGGGTCTTCTTGGCCGTTGTGGCCGCGATCTGGTCGATCTTTCAGGTGGTTCTGGCCTCGCCACTGGCGAATTATGTTTTGCCTGGAAGCGTCGTGAACAACGCGCGGCAATTTCATTTGGCCTTTGCTATATTTCTGGCCTTTGCCGCCTATCCAGCACTGAAGTCGAGCCCGCGTGATTACATCCCGATCCAAGACTGGATCATGGGGATTCTTGGCGCGTTTGTCGCGCTTTACGGGTATTTCTTCTATCAGAAAATCGTCGATGCCGGCGGGTTGGCGGATGACGTCGACAAATGGGTTGCGCTGGTAGGCCTGTTGCTGTTGTTCGAGGCAGCGCGCCGCGCGCTTGGGCCTGCAATGGCGATCATCGCGACGATTTTCCTGGCCTATGTGTTTTTTGGCTCATCAGAGTGGGTGCCGGAAGTTATCCGCTGGAAAGGTGCCAGCCTTAAAAAGGCCATGAGCCACATGTGGATTACGTCCGAAGGCGTGTTCGGGATCGCCTTGGGTGTTTCTACGAAATTCGTATTCCTGTTCGTGCTGTTCGGCGCATTGCTCGATAAAGCCGGGGCAGGGAACTATTTCATAAAAATGGCCTTTGGCGCCTTGGGTCACCTGCGTGGCGGTCCGGCCAAGGCGGCTGTTGTGGGTTCGGCGGCAACCGGTCTGATCTCGGGCTCGTCCATCGCCAACGTTGTGACCACGGGCACGTTCACTATCCCGCTGATGAAGCGCGTTGGGTTTAGCAGCGAACAGGCCGGGTCGGTTGAGGTCGCGTCATCCGTAAACGGTCAGATCATGCCGCCGGTCATGGGGGCTGCGGCGTTTCTGATGGTTGAATATGTCGGCATTTCGTATGTCGAAGTGATCACACATGCCTTCCTGCCCGCTGCGATCTCATACATCGCTTTGGTCTACATCGTGCATCTGGAGGCGGTAAAGCGGAACATGCCGACGCTGGGTGACCGCGATGTGCATCTGGCACGCACGGTTGTTGGTATGCTGTCCTTCTTCCTTGTGTTTGCAGGTCTCTGTTATGGCTCGCAATTCCCGGTCGAAGCAGTCACAAGCTGGGCACCGTCTTCTGCTGGCATGATCCTGAGCCTTATAGTCTGCGCCGTCTATGTGGGTTTGCTGTATCTGGCGGCCCAAGTGCCGGATCTTGAGCCCGATGATCCAAACGCCCAAGAGGTGCAACTGCCGGTTATCGGTGACATCTATAAGGCCGGTCTGCACTATCTGCTGCCGATCATCGTGCTGGTCTATTTCCTGATGATTGAACAGAAATCTCCGGGTCTGTCAGCGTTCTGGGCCACGGCCTTGCTGTTCGTGATCCTGCTGACACAAAAACCGCTCAAGGCGTTGTTTCGCGGTCAACACACCCTGAGCGCCAGCTTTGTCGATGGCGTTGTAGACCTTTGGCAGGGCTTGATTGATGGTGCGCGCAACATGATCGGGATCGCGTTGGCAACCGCAACGGCGGGTGTGATCGTTGGCACCGTTACGTTGACTGGGGTAGGTCAAGTGATGGCCGATCTGGTTGAATTCCTCTCGGGCGGCAACCTGATCCTGATGCTGGTCATGGTCGGTATCCTTAGTCTCATCCTGGGTATGGGTCTGCCGACTACGGCGAACTACATCGTGGTCAGCTCGTTGATGGCTGGCGTGGTCGTCGAACTGGGTGCGCAGAGCGGGCTGATCGTACCGCTGATCGCGGTTCACTTGTTCGTGTTCTATTTCGGCATCATGGCGGACGTGACGCCCCCGGTCGGGTTGGCAAGTTTCGCCGCTGCAGCAGTCTCGGGCGGTGATGCGATCAGAACCGGTTTCACAGCCTTCTTCTATAGCTTGCGGACCGTAGCCCTGCCATTTGTGTTCATCTTCAACACTGATCTTCTGTTGATTGATGTGACCTGGGTTGAGGGGATAATTGTCGCCATATTCGCAACAATAGCAATTCTTGTCTTCACTGCGGGAACAATGGGCTACTTCCTGACCCATAGCCGTATCTATGAGAGCATCGCACTGATCTTCGTGGCCTTTGCATTGTTCCGACCAGATTACTTCATGGATCGCATTTCCCCACCATATGCGTCAGTTGAACCGTCGGCCTTTGTTGAAACGATCGGACAAACACCTCCGGGCACCGAGGTTCGGCTTGTTGTCAGCGGTCCCGACTTTGATACACTCGCGATGACGGACACTACCGTCATAGTTGCTGTCGGCAACGAAGAGGGTGGCGAGGCGCGGGTCGACGCTATGGGTCTGCTGCTGCTTGAAGAGGACGGTTTGATCAAACTGGAAGAGCCGATGTTTGGATCGCCAGTTGCTGATGAGCTGGGCAACTTCGACTATTACGGGGATGAGGCTGTGCGTTTGACCTCGGTCAGCTTGCCGTCCAGCCAACCGCCCAAACAGATGATCTACATTCCAGCAATGATCTTACTGGGTTTGATCGCCTTCCTGCAACGCGGCCGCGCCGCCAGACAAGAAGAGGTGCCCGCATGACACAGTCCGTTCTCTGTGCAGTCGACATAAGCAATGGCGATGTGGACGTAAATGTCCTGAAAACCGCAGCACGCTTGGCTGATCAAGACGACGCCCAACTGGATGTAGTGACGGTTTTGCCGGATTTCGGAGAAAGCTGGGTATCCGGGTTTTTCCAGCCGGATTTCCACGAAAAAGCTCTGGAGGATGCGCATAAACATCTTGTGGATTTATGCACTACGGTTTTGGGTGCCGCGCGAAACGACAAAGTTCGCCACGTTGTTGCCACTGGCACTGCGTATCGCGAGATCCTGAAGACGGCGGAAAGCGCGAACAGCGACCTGATCGTGATCGGTGCACATAAACCGGACCTCAAGGATTATCTGCTTGGTCCGAATGCCTCGCGCGTTGTTCGGCACTCCAACGCGTCGGTTTACGTGGTGCGCTAAGGTCAGACCGCTACAATCAAAACGGTGACAACGTCGGCCGCTAATAGCCTGTCATCTCAAGATAACCTCGTCCGGTGTGGCTGCCTTTGACGGTTACCGGACCCTCCCAGTATTCGAATTGCGTGGCCATCCACGCGTCCGGCGTCATCGCAGAGACCTCAACGTCCAAGCCACGGTCGGGGAGGGTGACGTGCCATTCGGTCGGCACGTCGCGTCCGGCCACGCGCGTTGTGTTCAGCGGCGTGAATGACGCAGACCCGTTAGGCAGTGGGGTCGTTGTGCCATCCGGGCTGATCCATGTGGCGGCGGTGAAATCACCGCGCCCGCCGCGCAGACGAAACGCCATCAGCTTGTCGCCATCGTCAAAGCTCAGTGAAAACCAGTCCCAACCAGTTTGATCGCTGGCCAAGGGTTGCGAAGACCATTCTCGATCCAGCCAGCCGTGACCGGTGACCGCCACATCGCCGTCAGGCAGGTTCAAAACCCCTTCGACCTCGAAGAACGGCTGGGAATAGTAATAGCTGGCTTGCCCATCGGCGGATTTGACCGAGTATCCGGCGTCTCCGTGAAACACCAGCGGGCCTTGCGCTGTGAGGTCAAGGTCATAGGCGAACTCGGCACCGCTGGCCGACAGGGACACTGTATTCAGGTCTGGCCCACGCATATACCATTCGTCGATCCATGCCTCGAACGGGTCGGCCGCCACACCAGCCTGACCGATTCCACCGCGTGAAAGACGTTCAGCAAAGTAGTGTGTTTCTGGTGTGGTTACGGCCGCATGACCCATCCAGAGTTGCGGGCTTTGCCAGCCGTCGGCTTCGGAAGGTTTCAGGGCGGACCGGAAGAGGGTCCATTGAATGCCATAGTCGCGCCCGTCCTCACCGGTAAGATTGGCGGTTAGGTACCACCACTCAATCCTATAGGTTGGATGCGGACCGTGATCCCGCGGGAATTCGAACTGGTAGTCGCGTTTGGGAACGTCGAACCCATCGGCGGACCCGCCTAAGCCTGCATAGCCCTGCGCCCACGATGCGATGGGTTGCAGAAGGATCAAAACAACAAGCCAAACTCTAGCGTTCATTGGCAAACACCCTCAAAAGATCAGCAGGCGGCAGGCGCAAGACCCGCAGGGCGGGCAGGGCAGCAGCAACCGCGGCAGCCAGTAAGGTCAGAACGAACAGGTACGCCCAATCCACCGGGAACAGAAACATAGGCAACCGCCAGCCAAAGGCCTGCACGTTGATCACCGCCAGCAGTGCCCAAGCCAGAACCAGTCCAAGTGGCAGGGCCAAAACGGCCGTCAACGCCGCCAACAATACGCTGCGCAAAAGCTCCAGCCGCGCCAGTTGCGCCCGCGTCAGCCCCAGCGCCCAGACTGGAGCGATCTGCGGCAGGCGCTGAGTCCATAACGTCAGCAGGCTGGTCAAAATGGCGAACCCGGCCACGCCAAGTGTCAATACGTTCAGAGCAGATGTCACCACAAAGGTATTGTCAAAGATGGCAAGCGACTGCGCCTTGACGGCGGCTTGTTGAACTACGGCCTGTCGAGACAGGTCGAACCTGTCACGCAACGCCTGTGCCAATTCGGTGGCGCGTTCAGGTGACACGCGTATGCCGAACTGGCGCGTCTCAGCCCCCGGTGCAATTAGATCAAGCTGTTGCATGGACACAATGGCCTGACCTGTTGGGTTCCCATAATCCGAATAGACGCCTGCAATGGTCAGAGTATGTTCTGCGTTCAGGGTCAGCATATCACCCGGCCAAAGATCCGCGCGGCGGGCCAATTGCTCGTTGATTAGCACGGCCTGATCCGTCAAAACCCGATCCCAGGCACTGTCTGATGAGGCGATGAGGGGCCAGTGGTCGCGATATGTTTCGTGATCGACCACGCCGTACAAGAAAAGCGGCCCGGTTTCGTGCGTTAACTCCACATTGCGGATCGGCAGGATGGCATCCACCTGAGGGCCAAGCCACTGCGCAATCTCTTTACCCTGCTGATCGTCCCGGGCAGTTACATACAGTTCGGACGTCAGGCGTTGATCCAGCCAGCCGACAAAAGTGAGTCGAAAGCTTGATACCATAGTTCCAACGCCGATATTCGCGGCCAGCGCCAGCAACAAGGCCATCAAAGCCAGTGATAACCCGGGCAGTTGCGCCTGCATGTCAGCCCAAACCCATTGGGCCACGGGCCCACGGGCGCGGCGCTGAAAAACGGAAAGCGCTAAGGTCAGGAAGTAAGGCAACACCAGTGCCGCACCTGTCAGGATACCCCCCACCATTGCAAATCCAGCGACCAGCCCTTCAACCGTGTAGCCGATGGCAAAGCCCCCGGTGATCAGAGCCGTCCCAATAAGGAAGCTGAAGCGTTGGCCCGATGTGGAACTCCGCCACGATTGCACTCCGGCCCCTGTGAGTATCGGCATCCTTGACAGGCGGAACAAGGCATGTCCGCTGGCAAGAAAAGTGCCCCCCAAGGCCATCCCTAACCCCGCCAGAGCCCATTCTGGCTGCAGCGATATTTGCCCGTCCACCGGCGCGCCGTACAACCCGCGCAAAGTTGCGGCGACGTCAGGCAACAGTGCTCCGGCCAAAAAGAACCCAAGGACCAACCCCAACGCACCACCGATTAAGGCTAATAAGGTCAGTTCTGCCGTGATCATCCAAACCAGTCGCCGCATTGAGACACCCAGCGCCCGCAGGGTGCGGATCATCGCGCGCCGCTGTGCGAAGGCCAAACCGACCGTGCCGTTGACGATGAACAGCCCCACGGCAAAAGACAGAAGGCCAAAGGCCGTGAGGTTTAAATGAAAGCTGTCGGTAAGCCGCTGTGTATCCAGTTGGGCCGAGGCTTCGACCCTTTGCAGGTCTGGCGCGATCTCGGACAGCGCAGGCACGCCGCGCGGCTGATCCGGCAAAATAACAAGCCGCGAGATCTGTCGGGGCCTGTTCAGCAGGGTCTCGGCCACGCCGATATCTGTTAAGATTAAGTCGGGCGGAACCGCGTCTGACACAACGATGGGCGGTAATTCAGTCTGCGATTTCAGGTGCTCAGCCAACTCCGGTGTAGCCAGCAAGCGTCCGGGTGCGGTCAACATATCGGATGGGTCTGGGGGCGCGTCGCTTTGCTCAGTCTGCGTCATGGCGGGAAGCGCGGGATAGGTCACCATGTCGACCCCCATCACCTGAACCGTGCGCCCGGCAATCCGTACCGGCCCTTCCAGAACCGCGGAAACCTGCCATCCAGCCCGGCGAAGCGCAACATACCGGTCAACCGCAATTGTTCCGGACGGATCGCGCAACGTGTCATAAAGGCCAAGGGCAAGCTGATCGCTTGCCCGCTGATAACTGGCACGAGCTTCCGCATTGATGGCCTGAACAGCCGACCACAAACCGGTCGCCAGTGCGATGCCAATCAACAACGTCGCCAATTGCAGCCGATGCCGCCGCCAATGCGATAGCAGAGCCTGTACTATGGCAAAGGTCATACGATATGTCCGCCAGCCAAATGTGCCTGCCGATCCAGACGCGCCGCGATGTCTTGTGAATGGGTGACCAGCAGCAAAGCAGCCCCCGTTTCCGCAACAAGCGAGAGCATCAGGTCCAGAACATTCGCACTGGCTGTTTCATCCAGATTGCCGGTTGGTTCATCTGCCAAGAGCAGTTTCGGTCGCACGGCCATCGCGCGCCCGATGGCGACGCGTTGCTGCTGTCCGCCGGACAGATTTTCCGGATAGCGGGTTAACAAATCGGCCAAACCGAGCCTTTCGGCCAGTTGTGCGCTCCAACCTGTGTCTTCGCGGTTTGCCAGCCGTGCGTGGAATGACAGGTTCTGGCCAACGGTCAGTGACGGGATCAGGTTGAACTGCTGAAAGACCAACGACACGCTTTGACGTCGCAAGGCAGCGCGTCCACGATCATCCAACGGCGACAGGGCAGTTCCATCCAGTGTGATCTCGCCACCGTCAAAGCTGTCTAAGGCGGCAGCAAGGTTCAAAAGCGTGCTTTTACCGCTGCCGCTTTCGCCGGTCAGCGCAAGCGTCTGCCCATGGTCCAGCGTCAGCGAGACATCCCGAAGAACCGGACGCCCGCCGGGATAGGATTTCTGGACCTTGTCGATATTCAGCAGCATTCAAAACCCCTTGCACGGTGCAAGCCACAATGTGCAGCGCCGCAGCGCAGAGTCCAGCACCAAGGCGTTCACGTTTCGCTTTGTCACAGCCTTGTTCTTTTGCGGACAAATCGCCATTGTGTCCGCACTTTTTTGGAACCGGGGTACAGCTTGATGACATTAACGCAGCAGATTTTATGGGGGAGTATTTATCTCGGGATCTGCTTTCTGATCGAGATTGCCCTTTTGACGTGGTGCACCCAAGTGGTCCGTCAAATGTCCATTCGATTAGAGAACAGCAAGCGGTTCCTTACCATCGCTGGGCCGATCAGTATGGCCTTGGGCTTCATCGTAGCGATCCATACATTCCAGGTCTGGCTCTGGGCCATTGTCTGGGTGCTGAGAGACGTTCTTCCGGACTGGAATACAGCCCTTTATTTCTCGTTGGTGACGTTCACGACGCTGGGCTACGGTGACGTCGTGCTGGGCGAAGATCTTCGTATTTTTGGGGCATTCGCATCGGTCACCGGGCTTTTGGCCTTTGGGCTGTCTACTGCGTTCATGGTTGCGTTGTTTACCCAGGTGTTCAAGGAAGAGTTGATATCTTAAAGGATCGGCGCAAACAAACGCGCCAGTGGCGAGCCGAACCGGATATATGCGGGTTGCTCGGGCAGGTTGCGCGTTAGTTCATAACTCTTCTCAAAATCTGCGCGCAGCATTTTGTCCACGGCATTAGCCGCACGCTTATCGAAAAACAATGCCATTGCTTCGAAATTCAACCGGAATGAGCGGTTGTCCAAATTGGTTGTGCCCACTGCAGCCAAGGTATCATCGACGACGAAAACCTTTTGATGCAAAAAGCCATCGGTGTATCGAAACACCCGAGCTCCGCATTCGCGGATTTCGTCGAAATAGGCATAGGCGGCCAGCCAGGGCAGGCGATGGTCAATTACATCCGGGACCAGAATGCGCACGTCGACACCTCGCAGTGCGGCATGTTGCAAGGCTGTCATGACGTCGATATCGGGCACGAAATAAGGCGACGCGATCCAAATTCGATTCTTGGCCGCAGTGATGGCCGAGAAAAACATCATCGCGCCGGTTTCCGTCTCGTCCCCGGGACCTGTTGCGACCAATAGGGCATTCATGTCCTGATCGGATTCATCCCCAGCCCAATCCAGCAGGTCGATCAGATCCTCTTCGTGGGCCCAGTGCCAGTCTTCGACAAAAATCAACTGCAATTGCCTGACGATGTGGCCGGTCATTTTCAGGTGTGTATCGCGCCAGTGACCGAAATGGCTGTTCTGGCCCAGATATTCGACGCCGACGTTGTGACCTCCGATAAATCCGATTTCGCCATCTATGATCACGGTTTTGCGGTGATTGCGGTAATTGAGTTGAAACCGATGCTGCGGGCCACGCCTGTCGCGCGGGTTGGCTACCTCGACCCCGGCTGCGCGCAAAGCGTCCAGATAGGCCGTCGGCAGGCCATAGCTGCCCACCGCATCGGTCATGAAACGAACAGAAACCTTGCGTTTTGCCGCCGCGATCAGCTTGGACTGAAGCTTTTTGCCAAGCGCATCGTCGCGGACAATATAGAACTGGATCAGGATATAGCTTTTTGCGGCGTCGATGGCATCGAAGATGGCGTCAAACGTGGCCTGTCCGTCGATCAACAGCTCAGCCCCGTTGCCACGGGATACGGGCAAATGCGCCAGCGCCTCGAACGGGCGGGGGTTGATGGACATCGTCGAAAGATCAGGCTGTGAGAAATCCGCAAAGCTCTTGATACCTTCAACAACTCGTTCGCTTTGCTTACGTGCGATCCGATATCCTCGGAACCTGTGATGCCCGAGAAACAGGTAAAGAGGTACGGCAAAGAACGGCGCCGAGATCAGGAACACCACCCAGCCAACCGCACCCTGAGGCGTGCGCGCTGTCTGAGCCGCCCGGATCGCAAAGACCGCAGCCGTCAGGTACAGGAAGAAGACGGCTGCGGAAACAAGCAATGTCCACATGGGGTTATCAGTCTCTGAGTGTCTTAATCGCCCCCAGTGTAGATGCGATCCCAGTCTTGCGCCATATCAACTATGACCCAGCCCAATTCAGGGCCTTTGTCCAACCCGTCGACCAATTTTCCGATCGGGCTTTCGCGGTCATAGGCCCATTCACGCTGGGCATCTGTGTGATGAACCAGAATGCCCAGACGCGGCCCAGAGCCCGCGGTTGTCCATTCAAGCATTGCAAAATCGCCATCGGAATTTCCGCCAGCCAGTATTGGCCGTCGCCCGATTGTACGCTCGATATTGATCGGCTTACCTTCCTTGTCGTCGATAAACGCAATGCCTGGGGCCTTGATAATTGCGGGGGCTCCGTCACCTGTTTCATATATGGTGTCCGTGTAAGTGCCAAGTATCTGCTCTGGGGGTATGCCATAAGCTTCTTCGGCGAATACCCTCATGAAATGCAGCCCGCCACCTGAGACGATATAGGTGCGAAACCCTTCGTCTCTGAGATAGCGCAGCAATTCGACCATTGGCTGGTACGTCATCTGGTCATAGGGCAGGCCTGTATCGGGATGCCGCGCGGTGTCGAGCCAGTTCGCGACCGAGTCCTGAAACTGCTCGACACTGACACCAGCGTGAGAGGCGTTGACAACCTCGATCAGCGCGTCATGACCGCCGTCGACGATGGCCTGCAAGTCCCCCTCAGCCGCCGCTTCCAATGTCGGGTTGGATAGGATTGAAGGGTCAGCGTTTGCCAGCTCGGCCAAACGGTCCATCGCGAAGGTCAGTTGAAAATAGACCGGTTGTTCTGCCCATAGCGTTCCGTCATTGTCGAACACAGAGATACGGTCTGCCGGTGTCACATAATCGGGACTATCCGGATCAGTGACGGCGTTTACGAACTCGATAATGCGGGTCTTCGTGTCCGATTCAGTCCAGCTAGGCAACGGGTCGGCCAAGACAGCGAACGGAGCCATGAAAACGGCAGTGGCAAGAAGGGCGGTTTTCATGAGGAAATCCTTTTATCAATCTAGAAAGGGCCGCCTTTTGACGGGCGGCCCTTTGTTCTCAAAAGTTGTTAGTTGCTGGTTGGTGAGGTCAGTTTTTCCATCACCTTGTCGAGGCTGAAGCTCGCCGCTTCCTGCCGCGGCGGATACTCCGCAAAAGTGGCAAGGAATTGTGCGACGTACTGTTGTGCGGGCACCAGCATGAAGGCACGGTCGATCATCCAGTCGTAATAAGTGTTCGACGTGCGGTATCCCCGTTCATAAGGATCACGCCGCAGATGCGTGATCAGTGGCACGCGCAGCGGTGTCAACGGTTCCATCCAGGCGCGCAACGTGGCCCATTCTTTCTGCTCAAGGAAGGTGATTTTCCAGTTGCGATACCGCAGCGCCGCGAGGTCCCCGTCATCGGTAAAGTAGAAGATCTCGTCGCGCCCGCTTTCGTCGGTCTCACCGGTCAGCATCGGCAGGATGTTGTAGCCGTCGAGATGCACGCGGTATTCGCGGCCCGCCATCTCATTAACCGTGACGCCCTCCAGCAGATCTTCCTTGATCGTCTCGTTACCGGCGGCAGCGAGGAAGGTCGGCAACCAATCCATGTGGTGGACGATTTCATTGGAAACGGCACCCTCTGCGATCCGGCCGGGCCACCGGACAAAGGCCGGAACACGCCATCCGCCTTCCCACTGGGTGTTTTTCTCGCCCCAGAACGGCGTCATCGCCGCATCCGGCCACGTGTTCATGTGCGGCCCGTTATCGGTCGAGTAGAAGACAATGGTGTTGTCGGCGATACCAAGTTCGTCCAGCACGTTGAGGAAGTCGCCGATGTGCATGTCATGCTCGATCATGCCGGCGGTGTATTCATCGGCGTTTTCCCCATTGTAAAGGCCGTTGGCCACTTCCCGCATCTCGTCTTTGACGTGGGTACGGAAGTGCATCCGTGTGCCCGACCACCAAACGAACCAAGGTGTACCGGCCGCAGTTTGTTCGCGGATGAAGGCAATGGCCGCCTCGGAGGTTTCATCATCGACAATCTTCTGCCGTTCTATGTCGAGCGGGCCGGTGTCTTCGATGTTCTGTGTGATTTCCGTTTCGGAGTAGCTGGCCGAGGACCGGATCACGCCACGCGGCCCGAAGCGCTCAAGAAAGGTTGTGCCGTCCGGCAGCACCAGATCACGAGGATAGTCCTCGTTCTCGGGCTCTTCCTCGGCGTTGAGGTGATAGAGGTTGCCAAAGAACTCATCAAAGCCGTGGTTCGTGGGCAAATGCTCGTCCCGGTCGCCAAGGTGGTTTTTGCCGAACTGTCCCGTTGCATAACCTTCGGCCTTGAGAAGGCCTGCGATGGTCGGATCCTCGACCCGCATGCCTTCTTCCGCACCTGGCAGGCCTACCTTGGAAAGACCCGTGCGGAACACCGACTGACCCATGATGAAGGACGACCGCCCCGCGGTGCAGGATTGCTCACCGTAATAGTCGGTAAACATCATGCCCTCGGCGGCGATCCGGTCGATGTTGGGCGTGCGGTAGCCCATCATGCCAAAGGTGTAGGCTGAGATATTGGACTGACCGATATCGTCACCCCAGATAACTAGAATGTTGGGCTTTTGATCTTGCGCCCAAGCGGGGATTGCCAAAGTAACGGCGATTGTAGCCACAGCAAAACGACGCAGGTTCGTGCGCCAACGGTCTGCAAACGGACGTGGTGGTGACATGATGTGCTCCCGTTCTGGAATGGGCTTGATGAGCCCGGAACATTGATTTGTTTGATGGCTGGCCAAATCAGCCCAAAAGCTTCTTAAAAATCGAAATCTGCACGGCGATGTTTCAGCTTGCCGGGAATCGAACACCGATAGCTTAGGATAACAGCAGGATTGAAAACCAATCATATGATGATATTGAAGTATACTAATGTTAGACAAAGGGTATAATCAAAAGCTTTTTCAAGAGGGTCGCTGGTTCAGCCGACGCTCAGAACGTTTTCAGCGGGACTTGCTGGAATGCGGGATCCCAAAGACCTTCGACGCTTGGGAAACGCTTTACCATTACGGTGATCCTGCAAACGGTATATTCGCTGTTCTCAACGGCGGCGTTCAGATCACCGCCCCGGCTGATGACGGGCAGGAGTTTGTGTTGCACCGCGAAGGGGCGGGGTTCTGGATCGGTGACCTGGCCTTGTTCGCCGATGCCCCACGCCTTGTTAGTATCGTAACAACACAGGAAACAGACACCCTGTTTTTTCCCAACTCGCGGGTGGCAAAAATTGTCAAAGCCAATCCGCACTATGTCCGCGAATTCTATGCGCTTACTCAGGAAAACATGCAGACAGCGCTGCGAATAATGGCAAATCTGGCCGTCACCGGCAGTGAAAAAAGGCTTGTGTTGCGGCTGCTTCATCTTGATGAAGGAAGCAGCAAGCAAGGCGATTGGATTGTGGTGAGCCAGGAAGAGCTGGCCGGAATGATTGCCGTGTCACAACCCACTTTGCATCGCAGTTTGCACCGCCTTGCGGATTTGGGTCTGATCGAACTTGGCTATGGTCGGGTGCGTCTGAAAGACAAGCAAGCGCTGATCGCCAATTGCCAGACCTGATCTGCAGAGGTGCAGTGTTGGACACGCTTGCGGCTGGTGCCACCCCACCATCAAATCCGATCGGCAAGAATTTTTAGATCGTTCCGTAGTTCAGAGCGTATGTCCCCGTGGTTGGGCGCATCGCGCAAGGTTTCGAACCAGTGCCGCGGTGGTTGTTTGCCAGCCACGCGGTTCCATGTCAGTCCGCGCAGCACATCCTGAGCACTGGGGTTTAGGACGTCTGGAATATCGATCTTGTTCAGTGTCGCCCACACGCCCGTCCATAGCCGCGCGACCGACCAAGGGTTATACCCGCCGCCGCCCAAGACAAGCAGACGGGGTGCCACATCACGTATTTGGGTGACAGCATACCAATGGGCGTTGTTTGACAAGGTCAGGCGCGACAGCGGGTCTTCTGCCACGGCATCGGCACCGCATTGCAGAACGATGGCCTGAGGGGCGAACGATGTCGTGGCCGGCAGGATCAACTGATCGAGTATCGCATAGAACTCATCGTCATTCAGATTGCGTGCGACAGGCAGATTGAAGGCAGCCCCGCCTGCATCATTGTCCAGGGTTCCGCTAAACGGCCAACGATACGCCTCATGAACTGAAATCATCCGAACCTTTGTCGACCCGTGAAAGGCGGCCTCGACCCCGTCACAATGATGGGCGTCGATATCGATGTAGACAATGCGGTCGAGCCCGGCATTCAGCAGGGTCAGGATTGCCAGCACCGGGTCATTCAGATAGCAAAACCCATTTGCCCGGTTTGCAAGGCCATGATGTGTACCGCCTGCGGGGTTGTACACGATGCCTTTGTCGCGGATCAGTTCCGCACCCAGCATCGATCCGCCTGCAGCGGTCGCGGGGCGCCGGTACATTTCGGGAAAAACAGGATTCGACAGGGTGCCCAGCGCATATTTCTGCCGCGTTTCGTCCGACACTGCCTGATCTCTCTCGGCCTGTTGCAATGCGGCGATATAGTCTGGCGTATGAAATGCCATGAGCGCAGAGGGCTTTGCGCAAGGACTGACACGATAGTTCAAAGGCGTTAACCATCCCTGAGCCCTGCAAAGGTCAATAACGGTCGACACGCGTGGGATCGCCAAAGGGTGTTTCGATCCATAGGTCGACTTGCGGTAAATCTCTGATCCGATGAACAGGGGCGCGCGCATTATCTAGCCAGCAGATTCGGGGCGGGTTTCATCGCCCAGCCTTCCATCGAGAGACATCATGATTGCAAGCGGGCGGAGCGCTGGAATGTGGCTGAACACGATCAGGATACAAACGGTCAGCGGCACGCTCAGGAATGCTCCGATCAGCCCCCAGATCGTGGTCCAGAACACAAGCGCCAGGATGACCAGGAAGGTCGACATGTTCAGCGAACGACCCAACAGGGCAGGGTCCAGAAAATTCCCAATCACAAATTGAATGGTGCCACAGCCCAGCACGATCACCAGAAACGGCACGATACTTTCGAACTGAACCAGCGCGATCAGAGACGGAAAAACCACCGCGATGATTGAGCCAATGGAAGGAATGAAGTTCAACGCAAACGTCAGAACCGCCCAGGTTTCGGCAAACTCGAGGCCCAGCAGCCGGAAGACCGAATAGCTGATGCCAGCCGTGATCAGGCTGATCAGAGTTTTTACCCCGACATATCGTTGCAGGCTGAGCGTGATTGCATCCAGAATAGCGGCAAAATCGGCTCCGGTCTTCGGGTCGCCCGCGGCCAGCCGTAGTTTTTTACGAAAGGCCAGTCGCTCGGCCATTAGGAAGGCGACATAAAGGCTGATTAGGAAGAACTGATTCAACAGTGACGTCGCACTGCCTATCAAGATGCGCGCGATGTAGGACATATCGATATTCACAAGGTTGTCGCGGATGAATGCAGTCACGTCATTGCCGACAAAGCCGGTCACGCGGCTGACGGTCTCGTCGAACTGGCTTTCGTAGGTGCTGATGGTCCGGGCGAACTGTGTCGCCTGGCTGCCCAGAATATACATGATAACGAACAGCCCGGCCAAAACAACTGTGACGCCCGCGACATTGGCCAGCCAGACCGGCATCGGAGTCAATGCATTGATCCGGTCGCTGAGCGCAATGATCAGAACATTCACTAGCAGCGCCATGGTTAACGGGATCAAAAACGCGGCGCCAGCGTATAACCCCAGCACGACGAGCGTCGCCACAATCGTCACGTCCCGCACGACTGAGAGTTTGAGCGTGGTCGGCGCTGAGGTGCTGTCTTCGTCCGGTGTCATAGCTTGGCCCGATTTAGGAAAAACGCGCATATGAAAGGGTGATCCTGCACGGCAACGACAGATTAGGCAATGCGACTAAAGATTTGTATTCGAATAATTATGTAACATATGGGATTGCCGGTTCTTTGAGTGCGGCTGACACGCTAGGCTTTGAATATGAGCGCGCGTGTGATTCCCTACGTAAGTCGCCCTGTTCAGGCGCTTTGGTTGGCCTTTGCCCGTTTCGATGCCAAAAGCGGTTTTGTCATGAGCAGCCACGTCGCCATGTCGATGATGTTGGCGCTGTTTCCCTTTGCTTTGTTTACCGTGGCGTTGGCCGGGTCTTTGTCGCAAGACTATATCACGAACGACCTGATCGAGCTGATTTTTGGTGCGTGGCCCAGTGATGTGGCCGAGCCAATCGTGGCCGAACTGCGCGCGGTTCTGGAGGAATCCGGCTCTGGCGTGATCACGTTGGGTGGTTTGCTGGCGGTATTCTTCGCCTCGAACGGTGTGGTTGCTGTCCGGATGGCGATGAACCAAGCCTATCACGACAAAGACAGTTGGCCCTTTTGGAAAACGCGTTTGCTCTGTCTGGGCCTGGTGGTTGCTGGCGGCATCACCATCATGATGGTTGCAGCAGTTGAGGTTGTCGTGCCCGTCTATACTCAGCTTGTGTCAGAGAAGACGGATGTCAATGTATCTGAATGGCTGTCCGTGGATCGTCTGCGCTGGACCTTCACCGTGGGTGTACCAATAGGTGTGGTGCTTGTTGCGCATTTGATCCTGCCGACTGGTCGTCACAAACTGCGTCAAATCCTGCCGGGAGTTGTATTGACGCTGGCGCTGTGGGCTGCAGGTGGATGGGGGTTTTCCGTCTATATCGCGCAGTTTGCATCATACAGCGCAACCTACGCAGGCTTGGCCGGGGCGATGGCGGCGCTGATTTTCTTGTATCTTTGCGCCGCGATCCTGATCTTGGGGGCTGAGTATAACGGCGCTTTGATGGATATACAGAATGATCCAGAGGGGCACACCGCGTGAGGGCGGTTGCGGTTGTCCTTGCGTCACTGGCTCCGGTTCTGACCGTCGCTCAAACGCTAGACTATGTCGGATCGGAGCAATGTGTCGAGTGCCATACGGCCGAGGCGGAGGCATGGGCCACATCCCATCATGCCCTCGCTTGGACACAGGTCGAAGATGGCCATGTAGTTGCTGACTTTGACGGTACTGTGTTTGAGCACGACGGTATGTCGGTAGACTTCAGCGCGGCGGAGGACGGGCTGCAAGCGCGTGTGACCGAAAAGGACGGTTTAACCACGCCCTACGATGTGCACTCGGTGGTTGGTATTGAGCCGTTGCAGCAATATCTGTTCGAAACCGAACCCGGCCGATTGCAGAGTTTCGATGTCGTATGGGATACCGAGAACCGACGTTGGTTTCACCTTTATCCCGATCAGGACCTTCCACCGGAAGACGGGCTGCATTGGACCGGTCCCTATAAGAACTGGAACGCGCGGTGTGCAGAATGCCATGCCACGGGGTTCGAAAAAAACTATGACGTTGAGACGCGCAGCTATCGCTCGGTACAATCCGAGATTGGGGTCGGGTGCGAGGCCTGCCACGGCCCCGGATCTGCTCATATCGATTGGACACAGGATCAGACCATTTCTTCTGATTTAAGCGAGTATGGCTTCACCATGAGCTGGGGCAGGGGCCGGACCGAGGCCGAAATCCAGCAATGCGCTGGCTGCCATTCCCGGCGCGAGGCGCATGGCGATGGAAACCCGCTTCCCGGTACACCCTACCACGACGCCTATAATCTGGCAGTGCTGCGCCCCGGTCTTTATCATCCCGATGGGCAGATTTTGGATGAGGTCTATGTTTACGGCTCGTTCCTGCAATCCAAAATGTATGCGCAGGGTGTCGGTTGTATGAACTGCCATGATCCGCACAGTGCAACGCTAAAGGCCGAGGGGAATGGTGTTTGTACGCAATGCCATTCCCCCGCAGGCAATCCCGATTTTCCGACCCTGACGGGTAGGGAGTATGATACTCCGCAGCACCATCACCACCCGGAAGACAGCGAAGGGGCGCAGTGTAAAACCTGCCACATGATCGAGCGCGTCTATATGGGCGTTGATGGGCGGCGAGATCATAGCTTTCGTATCCCGCGCCCTGATCTGGGGTTGGGTGAGGACGCCTGCACCGATTGTCACGAAGGCGAAGATCAGGCTTGGGCCGCGGAACAGATCGCGGCATGGTTCCCTGACTCGGCGCGTAGAACGCCACATTTCGGCACGGCGTTTCATGCGGCCTCAACTGGTCAGGCCGACGGACCGGATGCGTTGCTGAAAATTGCGACCAACGCTGAGGCGGCAGGGATTGTGCGCGCGACGGCTGCTTATCTATTGCAGCCCTTTGCATCGGCTGAGGTCGCAGCACAAACCGCGCCCCTGCTGCTGGACCCTGACCCCTTGGTTCGCGCCAACGCCGCGCCGCTACAACGTCAGGCAATGTTGCAGGATCAGGTCCAACGGCTTGAGCCCTTGCTCTCGGACCCGACGCTCAACGTTCGAATTTCTGCAGCTAAGGAGTTTCTGAACATTCCGGTTCAGGCTCTGGCGCCAGAACAGCAGATGCGTGTGGCGCAGGGCATGGCAGAATGGCAGGGCGCAATTGCCAATCGTCTGGATTTTCCTGAAACCCATCTTGTTCTGGGCGGAATGGCGTTAACGTTCCGCAACGCCCCGGCTGCTGAACGCGCTTTCCGCGAAGTCGTCGCCCTTGATCCGCAACGCGTTGAGGCATGGCCGATGCTGGTGCAGTTGGCACAGATCAATCGCGGTGCCGGAGCCGCGCGGGACGTGCTGAATGAAGGCTTGGAAATTCTGCCGCAAGACCCGAACCTTTTGCAGCTTAAAGCGCAGCTTACCCCATAAAACGGCATGTCGCGGCCCGGATTGCGCCACGTTCCCGGCAAATTTCTGGGTTAACGAGGGGGCAAGTTAGTAACCCCAACAGGCCCCGAGGTGACGTATGTCTGAGAAACCGGTCCATACATCGCAATTGCAGAACCCATCAAAGCTTAATCAGCGCATCGCAGATTTGCAGGCCAGGAAACCAAAATACATAAACCACGGTGAGGCGCTGCTGTTGCAACGTACTGCGGCGGATTCGCTGCGCGAGCAATTCCTGACCGGTGATCGGCGTTGGATTGACGACTAGTTCAACCGCGAAAGCCAGTCGCGACCACAAATTTTTCAGAGCTGTTGGATCGGGACGCGGGTGGTTTTACATTCGCAACCTTTTCGAACTTCTGCTTGAGCAGTTTCTGCAAATCGCCTTCGGCACCGCCGGCCAGAACCTTGGCAACAAAGGTTCCGCCTTCCTCTAGCACATCAAACGCGAAATAGGCCGCTGTTTCACATAAGGCCATGATCCGTAGATGGTCGGTTTGCTTGTGCCCAGATGAGGCTGCCGCCATGTCAGACATGACAACATCCGCCTTGCCGCCCAGCCAGTCTTTGACCTTTTGGTCGGCGTCATCCTCCATAAAGTCCAGCACATGAGTTTCCGCGCCAGCCACGGGTTCGACCTCTTGCAGATCGACACCCAAAACAGTGCCGACGCGTTTACCAGACCGTTCGCCCAGCGCGTTCACACGTTTTACAGCGACCTGACACCAGCCGCCGGGCGCACAGCCAAGGTCGACAACACGCGCACCGGGGACGAGAAAGCGAAACTTATCGTCCAACTCAAGAATCTTATAAGCCGCGCGCCCGCGATAGCCTTCGGCCTGCGCGCGTTTGACGTATGGGTCGTTCAATTGCCGCTCAAGCCAGCGGGTCGAGCTGAGCTTTCGCCCGCGCGCCGTCTTTACCTTGACCTTGAGGTCGCGTTGTCCGCGGCCCGAGGTATTCTTGCCGGTTGGTTTTTTCGCCATCAAAACGGTCCGTCTTCCAATACGCCGTCCGCGCTCATCTGTGCATAAAGCAAACCTTCGCGCAGCCCACGGTCCGCCACGGAAAGGCGGTCGGTGGGCCAGCAACGCAGCAATGCCTGCAAAATGGCCGAGCCGGACATGATCAGGGCTTGCCGGTCATCACCTATACGCGGATCGCGTCGTCGCCCAAGTGGACCGAGTTCTAAGTATCCCCGTATGACTTTGTCAATCTGATCGCTGGTCATGCGCAGACCGTCAACCTTGGTCCGGTCATAGCGCTTTAACCCAAGATGAGAGGCAGCCACGGTCGTCACCGTCCCACTGGTTCCCACAATCTGAAACCTTTCCCGGGCCTGCTCGTCCTTGTAGGGCGCAAAGTCGGCCAGGTTTTCTTCGAAAAACCAGCTCATCAAGGCAAAGCGGGCCGAGTCGTCTTCGACATCGTTGAACTGATCTCTCAACGTCGCGACACCAAGTGGAACGCTAATCCAATCTACGACCTTGGCTGCGGGAAACGGGCTTTCGACCGTGTGAAACCCATTGTGCAAACGCATGATCGCAGCAGGACGGTCGCGGCGTGGTACGGACGAGATATCGATCCACACCAATTCGGTCGAGCCACCACCGATATCGACGACAAGTAACTGCTCGGTCTTGGTCGACACCAGCGGCGCGCACGAGATGACTGCCAGGCGCGCCTCTTCCTCGGGCTGGATGATTTCAAGCGTCAGACCGGTTTCGCGTTTTACCTGACGAATGAAATCGCGTGAGTTTTTTGCACGGCGACACGCCTCGGTCGCGACAAGGCGCATGCGTTTGACCTTGTTGCGTTTCAGCTTTTGCTGACAGATGCGGAGCGCCTGAATAGTGCGCGCCATCGAGGACCGAGACAACCGTCCGGTCCGTTCCAAACCCGCGCCCAACTGCACGGACTTGGAAAAGCTATCCACCACATGAAACCCGCTCCCCTTGGGCTGGGCTATTAACATGCGGCAACTATTTGTTCCCAAGTCCAGTGCCGCGTACAACGCGTCTGGATCGGGCCTTGCCGGCGCGGGGCTTTCGACCGCCTTCGGGAACGCGCCCGCACCTTTGGGACGCTTGGGCGCCATCTTCCACGCCCTCCGATTTACGAGTTACCCCGACCATATGTCGGCCCAATCCAACCTGCAAGACGCTCATTAAGGTGATGAGTATTTTGAGGTGCGCATTTGTTTGTGTTTTCGATAGAAAGCGCAGAACGCATCCAAGGCAAAAGGTCGTTTGAAATACGTCGTGTGTCGAAAACCGACCGACCTTGACCCATATTGCTGTTTAGAACCGTCACATCTGGTTAGGAGGAATCAAAGGCAATGCCTGACGTCACCATCGTATACTGGCGCGATATCCCGGCCCAAGTCATCGTCGGCAAAGGTCGTCGCGGTGCAAAGCGGCAGTTGGAGGAACGGTTCGAACAAGCCATCGACCGGGCTGCCATGAAGGTGAACGCCAAGGACAGTGATGCCTATCTGGCCGAGTGGCGCAAAGCCGAACCCTTTGCAGTTGAGGGCGACCCGTCCGAGATTGCTGAGGTGCAAGCCCTGCGTTTGGAAACAGAATACGATCAGGACCGTGTCAAGGCACTGATCGCCAATGACGGTTGGGCATGAGCCCCAGATCTTTATGGGAGGCCGCAATGGCTTTGCTGAACTTCAAGAAACGTGATGCGGCTGAAAAGGCCCCGGTAAACCCGACCGTCGAAGCCTTTCTGAAAGGATATTCGATCGAGGTGATGCCACGCACCGCCGAGAAGGTCGAAGATTTTCGCGCACTGCTGCCCGAAGGCACGCGCGTCTACATCGCCCATATCGAGGGCACGCCGATCGAAGACATGGTCAAAACGGCCAAACGGCTCGCGGATGAGGGCTATCCGGTCATGCCGCATTTTCCTGCGCGCATCATTAAAGACGCGGCAACGCTGGAAAACTGGATTTCCATGTATCAGGGCGAAGCAGGCGTTGATCAGGCGCTTTTGCTGGCCGGCGGCGTAGAAAAACCGCATGGTGCGTTCGACAGTTCGATGCAGTTGCTGGAAAGTGGGCTTTTCGACAAGGCGGGCTTCAAGCGTCTGCACGTGGCGGGCCACCCTGAAGGCAACAAGGATATCGATCCGGACGGTTCGACTAAAAATGTCGAAGACGCGCTGCGCTGGAAACAGAAATTCAGCGAAACCACGGATGCCGAGATGGCTTTGGCTACGCAGTTCGCATTTGACGCCAAGCCGATCATCGCCTGGGCAGACGGCTTGAAAAAGGCAGGTATCGACCTGCCGATCCATATCGGCATCGCTGGACCGGCAAAGCTGCAAACGCTGATCAAATTCGCGATTGCGTGTGGCGTAGGCCCGTCCCTGAAGGTTCTGCAGAAACGTGCGATGGATGTATCCAAGCTGCTGCTGCCCTACGAGCCGACCGACGTTTTGACCCAATTGGCAGAGCACAAGGCGGCCAACCCGGACTTTAACATCACCAATGTGCATTTCTTCCCGCTTGGTGGCATCAAGACCAACGCCAATTGGGCAATCGACAATGGCGGCGCTTCGGCAAAGCCAGCTAACTCTTAAGGAACGGATATGACTCGTACAGTCGTAGAATCAAAAACAAAAACCGCGGTTCTGGGCTTTGACGAGCCGTTCTGTGTCATTGGTGAGCGGATCAACCCGACCGGCCGAAAAAAACTGGCGGCCGAGCTTGAGGCAGGCGATTTCTCAACTGTCGAAAAAGACGCGCTGGCGCAGGTTATGGCGGGTGCGACCGTTCTGGATATCAATGCTGGCGTTGTCTACAACTCGAACCCCAACCCGAACGAGACCGAACCGCCGCTAATGCGCAAGATCGTTGAGCTGGTTCAAGGTTTGGTTGATGTGCCGCTTTGCATCGACTCGTCGGTCCCTGGGGCGCTGGAAGCAGGTCTTGAAGCAGCAGAAGGTCGGCCTCTGCTGAACTCGGTCACGGGCGAGGAAGAGCGTCTCGAGCTGGTTCTGCCGTTGGTCAAAAAGTTTAACGTACCCGTTGTTGCAATTTCGAACGATGATACCGGGATCTCCGAAGACCCGGATGTCCGTTTTGCGGTTGCGAAAACGATCGTTGAACGTGCTGCCGACTATGGCATTCCCGCCCATGACATCGTTGTTGACCCGCTGGTCATGCCGATTGGCGCGATGGCGACTGCTGGTCAGCAAGTGTTTGCCCTGGTCCGCCGTTTGCGTGAAGAACTGGGCGTAAACACCACATGCGGTGCGTCCAATATCTCGTTCGGTCTGCCGAACCGTCACGGTATCAACAACGCATTCCTGCCGATGGCGATGGGTGCAGGTATGACTTCGGCGATCATGAACCCGGTGGCTCTGCCGGTGACGCAGAAAAAGATTGCTGAAAAGAAAGAAGCCGTCGCCGCTGCAGGCATCATTCTGCCCGAGGGTATGGACGATGAGACGTTCGTTCAAATGTTCGGCTTGGGCTCAACAAAGCCGCGCCCTGGCAAAGAGATGGAGGCCATCCGCGCCGCTAACCTGCTGACCAACAACGACCCGCATGGTGGTGAGTGGATCAAGTTCAACAAAGCTCCGGAAGAGGCCGGCGCCGCTGGTGCTGCTGGTGGACGTCGTGGCGGTGGCCGTCGCCGCCGCGCGTAATCGCTGCAACAGGATGTTTACAGGCCGGGTACTGCGCCCGGCCTTTTTTATTGACCCTGATCAATGACGTAGCAATTGCGGCATGCGACAATACTGGGATTCTCGCGGCAAGGATCAGGTTTTGAAATGAAAAAACATACCCCTCCGAAATTGGCGGACGCCGACTTAAGCAAGCGTCTGGACAAAAAGGCTTATTTTCAAGAACTGGTCAATCTGCAGGCACACCTGGCCTTGATCCAACAAGCGTTTTTGTTTCACGGTGTGAAAGGGGTGCTTGTCTTCGAAGGCTGGGATGCGGCTGGCAAGGGCGGCACTATTCGACGGATTAGTCAGGCATTGGACCCGCGCAGTTTCAAGGTCTGGCCGATTGGAGCCCCCAGAAACTACTATCTGAACCGCCATTATCTGTTGCGTTTTTGGGAGCGTTTGCCTCCGGAAGGTGCCATCTCTGCCTTCGACCGCAGTTGGTACGGACGCGTGATGGTGGAGCGGCTTGAAAAGTTCACTCCGGAAAAACGCTGGCGGGCGGCCTATCGCGAGATCAACGATTTTGAGCGGATGTTGATCGATGATGGCGCAAGAATCGTGAAGCTATTCTTCCACATCTCTCAGGAAGAGCAGATGAGGCGGTTCACCGAGCGTTTGCGTAACCCGATGAAACGCTGGAAACTGACCTATGAGGATTTTCGAAACCGCGAGCGGTGGTCCGAAGCCAAAGTTGCGGTCGATGAGATGTTTGCACGAACGTCAACGGATATTGCTCCGTGGCATGTGATCCCGGCCAACAACAAGAAATATGCAAGAGTCGCCGCCATGCGGGCCATTGTGGACACGTTTTCTAAGGATATTGATCTGAACCCTCAGCATTTGGACAAGCGTACGTTGGACGCGGCTTGCAAGGTTCTGAATGTTGATCAGTCTTTGATTGATAGTTTACGCGCCCGGACCGAGTAAGTGTGGCGCTGCGAAAAGTCTCTTTCTGCCGAATAAAGCGCCGATGGTCTAGCCGGTCTCGGGTCGACGCGCCTGAAACAGGTTGATCAGCGCCGGAATTTCAACTGTGTTTTCGGTGGCAAAAGGTCGAAAGGCTTCAGCCACTGCCTGTTGAATTGCCAGGACGTCTTGATCATCGCCTTCGAAAAGGGTGATCAGCCGGGCAGCAGGCCCGATCCGCGTGCAGAGCTTGGCGCAGTCTTCCAGCGTGCTGCAAATGTGCAGATGGGTTGGCACTTGGTCCACAACGATTTCGGTCAGCCCAGCGTCCGCCAAGAGACCCGACACCCGATCTTGGTCGTGAAAGGCCAGAGGGCCCGGGGCGTTTCGGTCCATGGGCGGCGGGTTGCCCAACCGCGCACAGGCAGCGATATGCGGCGTCTTGAACCAAGGGTTTCCGCTCAGCGGCCCCCAAGCGGCAAAGGTCATCAGACCGCCCGGTTTCAAGGCGCGGCTCATGTTGGCAAAAGCCGCAACCGGGTCTTCGAAAAACATGACCCCGAACCGCGAGATCATCGCGTCGCGATCAGCCTCTGGAAACGGATAGGTTTGAACGTCTGCGTATTGAAAATCTATGTTGTCCAACCCATGCTCTGAAGCCCGCTGTTCAGCACGGTTCAGAAACGGCTGCGCCAAATCTGCGGCAAGGACATGCCCGGTGCTGCCAACAATCTGCGCGGCCCTTACCGAGCTTGCCCCGGTGCCGCAGCCGATATCCAGCACACGCATGCCGGGCTGCAAACTTGCGCGCTCGAAGACCAGATCGAGAACTGGTTCAAGCAACTCATCCATTTGCTCCTCATAGGTCAGCCATTTGGCCCCAGAGGGCGAGCTGCCCCAGTATTCAGCCTGTTCTTCGTTCGCAACTTGCATGATGACCTCCTGCCGGTGGGGCGACTATGACCGGCGACGGCGACGGCGGCCAGATTTTTCCTCATCCCCTCCGCCCGCGTTAAACGTGGGCGAGGGCAAGCTGACCACTTGCGCCAGCTCAGGAAAGGGATCGGTTTTGTGCGGGATAGCGTTGGCGGCGACGAAATGTTCTTGAAATTTAGGCTCAATCGCGGTTTCGACCTTGATGATTTCACGCACAACACGTTCAATCTCGGCCCGGGCTGCGATGTTACACAGGGCGATCCGCGCGCCGGTACCTGCGGCGTTGCCTGCGCTTGTCACATGGTCCAGCGGCGCGTCCGGGATCATCCCCAGAACCATGGCGTGTTTGGTTGAGATATGGGCACCAAATGCCCCGGCCAGTACCACACGATCCACTTTGTCGACCTTCATCTCGTCCATCAGCAGGCGGGCACCTGCGTAGAGCGCTGATTTCGCCAGTTGGATGGCGCGGATGTCGCCCTGGGTTACAGTAATGCGCGGGCCGCCCTCGGCGCTGGCATCGTGGATCAGATAGGCATGCGTGCGACCTTCGGGAACGCAACGAGAGGTGCCGGTTTGTTCTGCCGACCCGATCAGTCCGCTTTCATCCACTAGGCCAGCAATGCGCATTTCAGCAACAGCCTCAATGATGCCGGATCCGCAGATGCCAGTAATACCGGTCGTCGCGACATCCTGATCAAAGCCTTCTTCGTTGGACCATTTCTCGGATCCGATGACGCGAAAGCGCGGTTCTTTGGTGACAGGGTCGATCTCGATACGCTCGATCGCGCCGGGTGCGGCGCGTTGGCCGGAACTGATCTGAGCACCTTCGAATGCCGGACCCGTCGGCGAGGAACAGGCCAGAACGCGGCTGGTGTTGCCAAGCAGAAGCTCGGCATTCGTACCCACGTCCACGATCAGCACAAGGTCATCGGACTTGCCCGGTTCTTCTGACAATGCCACGGCGGCACAGTCCGCACCGACATGACCCGCGATACAAGGCAGGATGTAAACCTGCGCGCGCGGATTCATATTGGTCAGGTCCATCTCACGGGCGGGCAGAGACATACTCTCAGAGGTTGCCAGCGCAAAAGGTGCCTGGCCAAGTTCCACCGGATCCAACCCAAGCAGCAAATGGTGCATGACCGGGTTGCAGACAAAGACCGTCTCGACAATCAGGTCGGCGTCGATTCCGGCCTCTTCAGCAATCGAGGTGGTCAGGTCATTGATCGCCTCGCGCACGGCCTTCGTCATCTCTTGATCGCCGCCGGGGTTCATCATGGAGTAGGACACTCGGCTCATCAGGTCTTCGCCGAACCTTATCTGTGGGTTCATCAGTCCTGAGGAGGCTTTGACCTCTCCGGTTTCCAGATCGGTCAGGTGTGCAGCGATGGTGGTTGAACCAAGGTCGATGGCCAGACCGTACAAACCGCTTTCATGCAAGCCTGGCCAGATTTCAACGATGCGCGCGACCGGGTCCTTGTGACCCTTGTGGAGGGCGACCGTGACTTCCCATTTTCCTTTTCGCAGAACCGGCTGCAGCTTGGACATCAGTGACAGATCGGCAGTTACGGCGTCGATCTGCCATTGCTCGCGCAGGGCGCGCTCCAAACGCTCCAAATCGCCGGTGGGTGAGTGCATGTCGGGCTCTTCCACGACAACGAAATACAACCGGGTTGCTGGGTCCATCGTGATGGCGCGCGCCGTTGCGGCTTTGCGGACGACCTGACGGTGTACCTGACTTTCCGGCGGCACGTCGATCACCACGTCGCCCTGAACGGTCGCCTGACAGCCTAGACGACGGCCTGGTTTCAGGCCGCGCTTATCATCGTAACGTTGTTCTACCGCGTTCCATTCGCTCAGCGCGCCATCGGATACTGTCACACCGTGTTTGGGAAACTCGCCATAGCTGGGTGTGATCTGACATTTCGAACATATTCCGCGCCCGCCGCAGACCGAGTCCAAATCTACGCCCAACTGCCGGGCCGCAGTCAGAACCGGGGTGCCAACAGGGAAATGCCCGCGTTTGCCCGAGGGGGTAAAGACAACAAGAGGATCGGTGGTCATGTCTGGCCTGCCTTTTTTGTATTCGCGCGTATGCCGCGCAAGATATGGGTTTGCGCGCAAAGGGAAAGGCCATTCAGCGGCACCTTTGAAACTGTGAGCGTCGTTTTTTGGCGTGGTGTCTGTCCGTAGGAGAAAACTAGTTTGGGTCAGGGGCTTTTACTTGGCGTAAATCCATGTAATAGGGTCACCGCCAAACGGGCTTTTGCATGAGGGTAGCAGATGCAGATTCGTGAGGCACTCACCTTTGACGACGTTCTTTTGGTTCCGGGGGCATCCACGGTGCTGCCTGCCAAGGCGGATACGACCACGCACGTGACCCGTGCGATCAAGATGAATATCCCGTTGCTCAGCTCGGCGATGGATACGGTGACCGAGGCGCGCATGGCCATAGCCATGGCGCAGGCCGGCGGCATTGGCGTCATTCACAAGAACCTGACAATTGAAGAGCAATCTCGCGAGGTACGCAGGGTCAAGCGGTTTGAATCAGGTATCGTCTACAACCCCGTCACGCTGCGCGCCGATCAGACATTGGCAGACGCTCAGGCGTTAGTGCAGAGGTACAACTTTACCGGTTTTCCGGTTGTTGACGATGGGGGCCGTGTGGTTGGCATCGTGACCAACCGTGACATGCGGTTCGCGACGTCGGACGATACGCCGATCAAGGCAATGATGACCTCGGACAATTTGGCGATGCTGCAAGAACCCGCCGATTTGGAAGAAGCAAAAAGTCTGATGCGGGCGCGGCGTATCGAAAAGCTGTTGGTGGTAGATGGTAAAGGCAAGCTGACCGGCCTTCTGACGCTAAAAGACACCGAACAGGCCGTTCTGAACCCGACCGCCTGCAAAGACCATTTGGGTCGTTTGCGAGTGGCCGCGGCGACCTCGGTCGGGGATGAAGGATTTGCTCGGTCGGAACAATTGGTGGATTCCGGCGTCGATATCATTGTTGTGGATACGGCACATGGACATTCGCAGGGCGTTATAGACGCGGTGAAGCGCGCCAAGACACTGTCGAACGAGGTGCAGATTATCGCCGGTAACGTCGCCACGGGCGAGGCGACCAAAGCTCTGATCGACGCCGGGGCGGATGCAATCAAGGTCGGTATCGGGCCAGGTTCTATCTGTACCACGCGCATGGTGGCTGGTGTCGGCGTGCCTCAGCTGACGGCAATCATGGACTGCGCGACCGCCGCTGGGGATGTTCCGGTGATTGCCGATGGCGGTATCAAATTCTCGGGCGATTTTGCCAAGGCGATTGCGGCGGGTGCATCCTGCGCCATGGTCGGTTCGATGATTGCAGGTACGGACGAAAGCCCGGGCGAAGTGATCCTGTACCAAGGCCGTTCGTTCAAGTCATATCGCGGCATGGGCAGCCTTGGTGCAATGGCGCGCGGTTCGGCGGATCGTTATTTCCAGAAGGACGCAGCAAATGACAAGCTGGTGCCCGAAGGGATCGAAGGACAAGTGCCGTATAAAGGCTCGGCCAGCGCAGTGGTTCACCAACTTGTCGGCGGCCTGCGTGCGGCGATGGGCTATACTGGCTGTGCAACTGTGGAAGAGATGCGCAGAAACTGCAGCTTCGTTAAAATCACGGGTGCGGGCCTGAAGGAAAGCCATGTGCACGATGTGCAGATAACCCGTGAAAGCCCGAACTACCGCGTGATGTAAACGCAGGTCTCTGCGCAACGCGGCGTCCGGAATGGGGCGCCGATTTGCTATCGTGGCGCTGGTTTCTGTGCCCTAGCGATAAAAATGGAAGACACCATGACCCCGGCCGCGCGTATTCAAGCTGCGATAGAGATTCTTGACGAGATACTTGGCGGCATACCCGTTGAAAAGTCGCTGACCAACTGGGCGCGTCGAAGCCGGTTTGCAGGGTCGAAAGATCGTGCAGCGGTACGGGACCACGTTTTTTCCGCAATTCGATGCAAGCGGTCTTTTGCAGCACTTGGAGGGTCAGAGTCCGGGCGTGGCCTGATGATCGGGGCCATTCGGGCGGCGGGTGAACGGCTGGATGGCCTGTTCTCGGGTGAGCGCCACGCGCCATCCGTCGTGACCGCAGCTGAGGTGGGGCGTGATTTTGATACCGACGCTGAACGCTTGGATATTCCGGAATGGTTATGGCCCAGATTTCAGTCTTCGCTGGGCAATCAGGCAGCCTCGGTGGCGCAGGCGTTGCAACATCGTGCGCCAGTACATCTGCGGGTCAATCTCATCAAGGCGGACGTGTCGACGGCTGTCGCGGCCTTGGCTGCAGAAGATATTGTGGCTGTCTCGCACCCGGCTTGTGCTACGGCTTTGGAAGTTAAAGAAGGCGCTCGCAAAATCAGTCAGAGCACAGCTTACCGGGACGGCCTTGTCGAGCTTCAGGACGCGGCCAGCCAGGCGGTTGTCGCTGCGCTGGATCTGCGTCCGGGGCTGCGTGTTCTGGACTATTGCGCCGGTGGTGGTGGAAAGTCATTGGCGTTGGCAGCGCATCAGGGTGTCAAGGTGTTTGCGCATGATGTTAACCCCGACCGGCTGCGTGATCTTCCGTCACGGGCTGAGCGCGCTGGCGCGCCGGTCGAGCTTGTCTCAACGGCAGAGCTTGATCAACACGCACCGTTTGATGTCATACTTGCCGATGCACCATGTTCTGGCAGCGGCTCGTGGCGTCGGGCTCCGGCGGGGAAATGGGCGTTGACAGAGACGCGCCTGATGGAATTGACAGAGATTCAATCGTCAATTCTGACAAAACTGTCTTCGATGCTGATCCAAGGTGGCGTGCTGGCTTATGCGACGTGCTCGATGCTTGATGAGGAAAACGGCGCGGTTGTTGACGCTTTCCTTTCCGCAAATCCGGCGTGGTCAGAGACATTTCGTAACACGTGGCTTGTTACGAACGGGACCGACGGATTATTCACTGCACACTTGATGCGCTAGTGCGCCTGAGTTTAGCAACTTAAGCGAAAGTGTTCGGCTTCTCTTAAGTGGATATTAACCATATTTCGGCTGATTGGGAAAAAGCCCACCGACTTGAGTTGTTTATGACCGACGCCACGGAAATTTTCTCTGATCCATCATCAAAAAAGACACCCTCCGGCCTGCGGCTCGTCTCGTTGGTCGTTATCGGTGAGCTGCTGATCCTTTCGCCTATCGTCGGTCTCTTGCCGCAAATGTGGCACATCGGATTCATCGTGGCCGGGGTTTCCATGTTGTCGGCAGTATTACTGGTTGTTGTGCGCGGAATTATTGCAGACCACATTGCGCAGCAGGTGGTGAAAACCATGGCGGTGTTCACAGAACAAGAGCTGGTTCCCTGCGTGATCGCAAATGCTCAGGGCGACATTCTGACTGCGAACCCCGAGGCGCGAACACGCATACGCGCCTTTCCCGGCAATCGGTTGGAGCAGTGTCTTAAGTCCATGTTTGCGAACCCTCCAGCGATATTGTTGCGGCTGCAGTCACGGGCAGAAATTTACGGCAAAGCGCACGAAGAGGTTGTAACGATCGGGTCAACCATTCCCGTTTCTGTGTTCGATGTAGGCAGCGGGCGGTTTTGCTGGCGTTTCCATCTGGATGTTCCAGGGCAGTGGGATGAGGTAAGTGTGCCGGTTGTCACCGAAGGGCGCAACGGAACTCTGTTGCGAGTAAATCATGCAGCGGCACATTTTTTGGGGCGTCGGCCTGAGAAGCTTCATGATGTGTTTACCAGCGAGCCACGTGAAAAAGACAACCTCACTGAGGTCCAAACGGTAGAAGGCCCGGCTTCTGCCGCCGTGTACGAGCTTGGCCGCTCGGGAATAGTGCGGGATTTGCTGATTTTACCGATGGCGCAGGCTGAAAAGGACGGAAATGGAACATCCTTTGCTGACCTACCTGTACCTATCATGTGCCTGTCGCCGGATGGTCGTATTCTTGAGGCCAATCGCCTGGCCGTCAAACTGATTGGCGATATCGAGCCCGGGGAAACCAATGTCGATCAGATTATGCAAGCTCTTGGGCATCCAATCCTGGATTGGCTCGCCCTCACAGCGGCGCAAGAGCCGACAATGCGGTCCGAGTTCCTGCGCCTGACCCGGCAGGACAAAGAAGTTTTTGTTCAGGTTACATTGGCTCGTGTCGTGAATAATGGTCAGGTTAGCTTGATTGCCGTATTGAACGACGCAACGGAACTCAAGACGCTTGAGGCGCAATTTGTGCAAGGGCAAAAGATGCAGGCCGTCGGACAGCTTGCCGGCGGTGTTGCGCACGATTTCAACAATCTTCTGACTGCGATTTCGGGGCATTGCGACCTGCTGTTGCTTCGGCACGATCAAGGCGATCCGGACTATGGCGATCTTGTTCAGATCAACCAAAACGCAAATCGGGCTGCTGCTTTGGTCAGTCAGTTGCTGGCTTTCTCGCGGAAACAAACGCTCCAGCCCGAGGTGTTAGACCTTCGGGATACGATCTCTGATTTGATCCACCTGTTGAACCGATTGGTTGGCGAGAAGATACGCCTGATTCTCAGCCATGATCCGGTGTTGAAGCCCGTACGGGCGGACAAAAGGCAGTTGGAGCAGGTGCTCATGAACCTTGTTGTGAACGCCCGCGATGCCATGCCAGATGGTGGCGAGGTCAGGATTGAGACCGAGGTGGTTGTGCTGAACACACCTCTAACCCGTGACCGGGCGACTGTTCAGCCGGGCGAATACGTTACTGTCAAAGTGATCGACAGCGGTGTGGGAATCCCGGCAGACAAGTTGCAAAAAGTGTTCGAGCCCTTCTATACCACTAAGCGAACCGGCGAAGGCACAGGTCTGGGATTGTCCACAGTGTACGGGATCGTCAAGCAGACAGGCGGTTTCATTTTCGTCGATAGTTTTCAAGGACACGGGTCGGAATTTACAGTTTACTTACCCGTCTCTACCCATGCGCAGCAGGGGCAGGCGGAAAAGCTGCCCTCAGCCAACACACACAGCGCTCGACAGGGTGAAGGTGTTGTACTGCTGGTGGAAGATGAGGCACCGGTGCGTGCTTTTGCAACACGTGCCTTGCGGCTAAAGGGGTACACCGTGCTCGAAGCCGGGTCCGCAGAAGAGGCTCTGCGACTGCTTGAGGATGGTGCGCTGAATGTAGATGTTTTCGTTACAGACGTTGTCATGCCCGGAATGGATGGCCCAACCTGGGTGCGGAAAGCCAAAGAGACGCGACCAGACGTTCATGTGATTTTCATGTCTGGCTATACAGAGGGTGCGTTTGGTGATTCTGGTCCGGAAATTACAAACTCGACCTTTTTGCCAAAGCCGTTCTCATTAAATCAATTGACCGAAGCGGTTTTTCAGCAACTAAATTAACGCGCTGCCTCGTAACAGGCGAATTCTGTCGCATGTCTTTTTCGAAATTCCTCTTCAGTCGTCCGCGACAGGAAGAGCTCGCGTTGGGGTGAGACATTTTCTTTCTGCAAATTGATCTGCATGTTCAGCCGGTCTTGCAGGAAGTCCAGTACCTTGCCCTGGTTTTCATACTTAAAGACATGGCTTGCGCCCATACCGTTACTGCGGGTGAGGAAAAACTGGCTTTGGCTGCCGACATCCGCAAATTCCGGGCGGGGGGATTGCATGTAGGCCTGTACAAAATCATCAAAGCTAAGATCCCGCGTCGAGTGCGGATGCCCGATCCGGTCGTCGCGGCTTCGAAAACGATACCAACTGCCCAGCCAATCCAGCGGTTCGCGCACGACGGCCATGATTTCCATCTCTGTGTCATACATTTTTCGGAAAATGTTCTGGAAAAAGCGATCATAGCGACGCACGGGGGCGTGTTTCAGGTCAGGCGGACCAGTTACCACCAGATCGGCGCGGTCGCGCAAGGCGGTATGGTAGGCTGTGCTGCCAGTCTTGGGAATTGCTAGAAACGCGAGGCGTTCCTTATAGAAAACAAGCATTTATTGGCCTTGCTTCGATCTAACTTACCAGAGCAGATTGGCGTAAACGACTTCTTAACACAATTCCCCAACAGTTAGTTTTGTAAGTTTTAGTTGAAATGTTCTCTTTTTGGTCTCATAAGGAACAAGAGGCGAACAAAGCAGCGATTGCCGCCCGATCAAGGGTGTGACAAAAGGGAAGGCGACAGGACAATGGCGGATCTTCTGACGATGAGCGATAAGAAAAACGCAGACAAGCAAAAGGCGCTCGACAGTGCGCTGGCACAGATTGAGCGGCAGTTTGGCAAAGGCTCGATCATGAAGCTGGGCGAAAACGCCAAGCAGGACATTGATGCAAGCTCAACCGGTTCGCTGGGTTTGGACATTGCGCTGGGGATCGGCGGTTTGCCGATGGGGCGGATTGTTGAGATCTACGGCCCGGAAAGCTCAGGCAAGACAACCTTGACCCTTCACTGCATTGCCGAGCAGCAGAAACGCGGTGGCGTCTGCGCATTTGTCGATGCCGAGCATGCGCTGGACCCGCAATACGCCCGCAAACTGGGAGTTGATCTGGATGAGTTGCTGATCTCGCAGCCTGACACTGGTGAACAGGCGCTTGAGATTACCGATACTCTGGTGCGATCGGGTGCGGTGAACATGGTAGTGGTCGACTCGGTGGCGGCATTGACGCCGAAATCCGAACTTGAGGGCGATATGGGCGACAGCAATGTCGGCGTGCAGGCTCGATTGATGAGCCAGGCGATGCGCAAGCTGACCGGCTCAATCAGCCGCTCGAACTGTATGGTTATTTTCATCAACCAGATTCGCATGAAAATCGGTGTGATGTTTGGCAGCCCTGAAACCACCACGGGCGGCAATGCGCTTAAGTTCTACAGCTCGGTCCGTCTGGACATTCGCCGTATCGGGGCGATCAAGGACCGTGACGAAGTGGTCGGCAACCAGACGCGTGTCAAGGTCGTAAAGAACAAGGTGGCCCCGCCGTTCAAGCAGGTGGAATTCGACATCATGTATGGCGAAGGTATCTCGAAAATGGGCGAGCTGCTGGATTTGGGTGTCAAGGCTGGTGTTGTCGAAAAGTCAGGTTCGTGGTTCAGCTATGGCGACGAACGGATCGGGCAGGGGCGTGAAAATGCCAAGCAGTACTTGCGCGACAACAGCCGCGCGGCACTTGAAATCGAAGATAAAATTCGCGCAGCGCATGGTTTGGATTTCGACATGCCCCCGGGCGCAGCAGAGGATGACGATATCCTCGAAGCTTGATACTTTTTAAACCAGCATGAGCAGGGCGGCCTTTCGGGGCCGCCTTGCGACGTTCAGAGCCGCCAATGCTGTGGACTATCCGAAAGGAGGGGGCTAAACCCATTTCAACACAATATGATTGCGCGCTGAGAGAGCCTTATGCCAACGCTGAATGATATCCGTTCGACCTTTCTTAACTACTTTGCCAAGCAGGGGCACGAGGTGGTCGCGTCCAGCCCTCTGGTTCCGCGCAATGACCCGACGTTGATGTTCGTGAATTCCGGCATGGTCCAGTTCAAAAACCTGTTCACCGGGGTAGAAACCCGAGACTATCAGCGTGCCACCACCGCGCAGAAATGTGTACGCGCAGGCGGGAAGCACAATGATTTGGACAATGTCGGCTACACCGCGCGCCATCATACTTTCTTTGAAATGCTGGGTAACTTTTCGTTCGGCGATTACTTCAAGAACGATGCGATTCCATTTGCTTGGGAACTGATAACAAAGGAATTCGGGATTGATAAAAATCGCCTGCTGACCACGGTCTATCATACCGATGATGAGGCGTTTGAGATCTGGAAGAAGGTCGGCGTGCCGGAAGACAGGATCATTCGCATCGCGACGAATGATAATTTCTGGCAGATGGGCCCGACCGGCCCCTGCGGACCGTGCACAGAGATTTTCTTTGATCATGGGGATCATATCTGGGGTGGCCCTCCGGGTTCGGCCGAGGAAGATGGTGACCGATTTATTGAGATCTGGAACATTGTTTTCATGCAGAACGAGCAGTTCGAAGACGGCTCGATGGTCGAACTCGACATGCAGTCGATCGACACCGGCATGGGGCTGGAACGGATTGGAGCGTTGCTGCAAGGCAGCCACGACAATTATGACACCGACTTGTTCAAAACGCTGATCGAAGCTTCGGCGGACGCTACCGGTGTTGATCCATATGGCGAACAGAACGTTCATCATCGGGTCATCGCGGACCACCTGCGTTCGACGTCTTTCCTGATTGCGGATGGGGTGATGCCGTCGAATGACGGTCGCGGATACGTACTGCGCCGCATCATGCGTCGCGCGATGCGTCACGCGCATTTACTGGGTGCAAAAGACCCGGTGATGCATCGTCTGGTGCCGACTCTGGTGCAGCTGATGGGCGCGCAGTATTCGGAACTGGGTCAGGCACAGGCGCTGATCGAAGAGACATTGCTGCTTGAGGAAACGAGGTTCAAGCAAACGCTGGATCGCGGTTTGAAGCTGCTGGATGACGAAGTTGCCGGCTTGCCTGAAGGTGCAGCACTGCCGGGTGAGGCGGCGTTTAAGCTTTACGATACGTATGGTTTCCCGCTGGACCTGACGCAGGATGCGCTGCGTGAAAAGGGCCGGACAGTGGATACGGACGGTTTTGATGCAGCCATGGCCGAGCAAAAGGCCAAGGCCCGGGCGGCATGGGCTGGGTCTGGTGAGTCTGCGGATCAGGCTGTGTGGTTTGATGTGCTGGATGGTGCCGGAGCGACGGATTTTCTGGGCTACGATACCGAAAAGGCTGAAGGTCAGGTGGCTGCGTTGATCATTGATGGCGTTTTGGTCGACAAGATCGATAGGGGCGGCAGCGGCTGGATCGTCGTGAACCAGACCCCATTCTATGGTGAGGCAGGCGGTCAGGTTGGAGACACTGGCGTAGTCCGCCGTTTGGAAAACCGTGATGACGTTGCAAATGTCGAAGACACCAAGAAGTTCGCCGACGGTAAAATCTATGCCCACAAGGTCTCGGTCGCTAGCGGCACTTTGTCGAAAGGTGACGCCGTAGAACTTGAAGTGAATCACGTTCGGCGGACGGCTATCCGGGCCAACCACTCTGCTACGCACCTGCTGCACGAGGCCCTGCGCGAAACGCTGGGCGATCACGTGGCTCAGCGTGGTTCGTTGAATGCAGCTGACCGGTTGCGGTTTGATTTCAGCCACTCAAAGGCGCTCAGCCGAGAGGAAATTCAGAAGGTCGAGCGCGAGGTAAACGCGTTCATCCGCCAGAACTCGGCCGTTGAGACGCGGATCATGACGCCAGATGATGCCCGGGAATTGGGTGCTCAGGCTTTGTTTGGCGAGAAATACGGCGACGAGGTTCGTGTTGTTTCAATGGGCAAGGCGCCCACCGGTAAAGGGCAGGATGGAGAAACCTGGTCAATCGAGCTGTGTGGCGGCACCCATGTGCGTCAGACCGGCGATATCGGTACCTTTGTGGTGCTTGGTGATAGCGCCAGCAGCGCGGGCGTTCGTCGGATTGAGGCTCTGACTGGCGATGAGGCGCTGAGACATCTGTCGGCGCAAGATCAACGGTTAGGTCAGATTGCGGTGGAGCTAAAGGCGCAGCCAGACGACGTTGTCAGCAGGGTCAAGTCGTTGCTGGACGAGCGTAAGGCTCTGCAAAATGAAGTCGCTCAGCTGCGTCGCGATCTGGCCATGGCCGGAGGTTCAGGGCAGGGCGGGGCAGAGGCGCGCGACGTGAATGGTGTTCCTTTCCTGGCCCAGGCGCTGACGGGGGTTTCGGGCAAGGATCTGCCCGCGCTGATCGATGAACACAAAAGCCGTTTGGGCTCGGGTGCCGTGCTTTTGATTGCGGATGCGGGCGGGAAGGCGGCTGTGGCTGCTGGTGTTACATCGGACCTGATCGACAAAGTGTCAGCGGTCGATCTGGTGCGGGCGGCTGTGTCTGAATTAGGCGGCAAGGGCGGCGGTGGACGTCCTGATATGGCGCAAGGCGGTGGCCGCGATGCGTCGAATTCCGACGCGGCAATCAAAGCCGCCGAACAAGTTTTGGGAGGATAAGATGCCCGCACTCTGGATTGCCCACGTGACCGTGACCGACGACGAAGCTTACGGTAAATATGCTGAACTGGCTGGCCCCGCGATTGCCAAGCACGGGGGCGTGTTTATCGCGCGTGCTGCCCGGTATGTGCAGTTGGAAGGTAAAGAGCGTCCACGCAACGTGGTTGCCCGGTTTCCGTCGGTCGAAGCTGCCGTTGAGTGTTACAACTCGCCCGAATATCAGAAAGCGCTAGACCACGCACGAGGCGCCAGTGAGCGTGAGCTAATGGTTGTTGAGATAACAGAGTAACAAAAACGCGTGATTCAGCCGCAACCAAAAGTTGTGTAAGCGGATTTTAGCCAATCTAGCAGGCAGTCGACATCCTCGGCTGCCTTAAATTTTCCTTACTCGAATTAATTTCAATTTTACAAGTAGTTACCAAGTGAATTGCCGGGTTTCGCCGCGCAAGCTTTCTTGGAATTGTGGCCGTGCGCCCTCAATTCTTGCCTGAAATGGTCAAAGTGTCGAACGGATTTCCGCCTTTTTTTCCCTGCAACTTCACCTCTGATTGAACAGGCGATCCCGTCGATTGATATTAAGGTACAACAATCTACGGTCCCGTTTGTCTGCAATCGAGTGGGTAAATTTAGACCGGGGAACAGGCATGAAACCGTTGAGCACTGAAGTCAGAGCCTCATTTGCGCGCTTTAAATCGCCTTTAGGTCGACTTGTTGTCATTTGTGCCCTGGCTGTCGGAGCGATGGTTGCAGGCTCGGGCGCGGACGCAAGCGAAGGCCGCTTCATAAAGGCAGTTGCTGTTTCACCTCCACCGTCTGGTGCCCGACAATTGTGCCGGAAATACAGTTGGGCTTGCGCGACGAGAACGTCTGCGCCACTGACGAGCCAGCAAGAAATGAAGATTATTCATCGTGTGAATCGTCAAGTGAATGCAACAACACGTTCGGTGACAGATTTTTCGCAGTATAGAACTGCCGAGAGATGGGCGTTGCCGACCTCGCGTGGTGGGGATTGCGAAGACTTTGCCTTGCTGAAAAAGCGCGATCTGATCCGCGCAGGTGTTGATCCCAGCAAATTGCTCATTGCTACCGTGTTGGATGCAAAGCGTAACTCGCATGCAGTACTGATTTACCGATCGGCGGGCGGGGATCTGGTTTTGGACAACTTGACCAATCAGATCAAGTCATGGTCCGCGACACGGTATCTGTTTCTTCGGATGCAAAATCCGCGGAAGCCCAGCGGATGGGTAGGCGTATATGCCCGCAGTTGAGCCCCTGTGTTCGCCCGTATTTTTCTCTCGGTTTCGGGGAAGTTAAGTCAAAACCAAGGGCGACCGACTGGCCGCCCATTGTAGTGTTTCATTGGCGTTCATTGAGTTGGCTGGGTGACCAAGCGTCACGAAACGCCAGCCACACTCCGCTTTTCGGTTAGAATACTCCGCCGCTGCCTGGGCCGTTGGCATTGCCACCGCCAACGCCTCCGCCAGTACCGGCACCGCCGGAGTTTCCGCCGTCACCCTGGCCGTTATTGCTGCCACCGTTTCCGGTGCCGGGGCCGGAACCGCCAGTGTTGCCTCCGCCGTTTCCAGTGTTTTCGTTGTTTCCGTTGCCGTTGCCCGGACCGCCGTTATTGCCGCCGTTGCCGTCGCCAGTGTTACCGCTGTCGCCGTTGTTGCCGCCGTTGCCGTCGCCAGTGTTACCGCTGTCGCCGTTATTGCCGCCGTTGCCGTTGCCGTCATTGCCGCCGTCGCCATTATTGCCGCCGTTGCCGTTGCCGTCATTGCCGCCGTCGCCATTGTTGCCACCGTTGCCGTCGCCGTCATTGCCGCCGTCGCCATTGTTGCCACCGTTGCCGTCGCCGTCATTGCCGCCGCTGCCATTGTTGCCGCCGTTGCCGTCGCCGTCATTGCCGCCGTCGCCATTGTTGCCGCCGGATCCGCCGTCTCCGCCGCCAGATCCACCACCATCGCCGCCGCCGTCTCCACCGCCGTCACCACTGTCGCCTCGGGTTGGGGATGGGGATGCTCCGCCACCATCGCTTCCACTGCCATCTGAAGTGGCACCCGAAAGGCCAGAAGTTGCATCTTCACCGTCTCTTTGTGCGGCTGTGGTTGCAGTGGGAACATCTGTTAACACCGCTGCAAAGGCCGGGCAGGCCTCAAGCGTACGGGACAAAATATCCTCAAAATCATCTCTGCGCTGGATATAGCGAAGCATCCGGGTGTCGACGACCGTGCAATTGCACAAGGTGTCCGTCGATACGGACTGACGCGCTGTTTTGATGTTGCACCTTTCGGCAAGTGCCACGTCAGCAGTGACCAGCGGAAATGTTGCAGATACAAAAACGACCGATAATAAACGGGACTTCACGCGCATGGCGCCACTCCTTCAAACTCGTTACTAACTCAGACGCACTATAATTGTGCTACACGCCTTGGTACAAAAATAATGCCACACTTCAACCACAATTACACCCGTTTTGCGCCATGTTTTCAAGTGCTGTTGAGGCGCAGTTGCCTTTGTGGCAGCCCGCATGCCGGTATTAATTCATATAAAACAATTAGAAAGCCCGCCGGCTTGGCGGGCTTTGTGAGATTTGAACTACCGAGTGCAAAATGCAAATTCGTCAAAAGTGTGACATTGTTGCCATTGTCGCAACAATCGCATTAAGTAAGTCAGGCCGATTTCGCCATGCGTTTGCGTTCGTGCGGGTCCAGGAAGCGTTTACGCAGACGCACGGCGTTCGGCGTAACCTCGACCAGTTCATCATCATCGATATATGCGATCGCTTCTTCGAGTGAAAATTGGACATGCGGCGTCAAACGAACGGCGTCGTCAGAACCGCTTGCGCGGACGTTTGTCAGCTTTTTGCCCTTCAGGGGGTTCACTTCAAGATCATTGTCGCGAGAATGTTCGCCGATCACCATTCCCTGATAAACATCTGCTTGCGGACCGACGAACATGCGTCCGCGTTCTTCGAGGTTCCAAAGGGCATAGGCCACGGCCTGACCATTCTCCATCGAGATCAAAACGCCTGCGCGGCGGCCCGGGATTGGGCCCTTATGCGCAGCCCATCCGTGAAACACGCGGTTCAGAACGCCAGTGCCACGAGTATCGGTGAGGAACTCTCCGTGATAGCCAATCAACCCACGGGACGGCACATGCGCGATGATCCGGGTCTTACCAGCGCCGGCAGGGCGCATTTCGACCAGCTCACCCTTGCGTGCACCAGTGATTTTTTCGATGACCGAACCAGAGTATTCATCGTCTACGTCGATGGTGACTTCTTCGATGGGCTCAAGGCGTTGTCCGTCTTCCTCGCGGAACAGGACCTGAGGGCGCGAGATGCTGAGTTCAAAGCCTTCGCGGCGCATGTTTTCGATCAAGACGCCCATCTGCAATTCGCCACGACCGGCGACTTCGAACGCCTCACCGCCGGGGGTGTCGGTGACACGGATGGCGACGTTGGATTCAGCTTCTTTCATCAGGCGATCGCGGATCACGCGCGATTGCACTTTTTTGCCATCACGACCGGCCAGCGGTGAGTCGTTGATGCCGAAGGTCACGGTGATGGTTGGCGGGTCGATGGGCTGGGCGGGCAGAGCCTCTTCGACTTGGGGCGATACCAGCGAGTCGGCCACCGTCGCCTTGCTCATTCCTGCGATGGTTACGATATCGCCTGCTTCGGCTTTGTCGATAGGTTGCTGTGCGAGGCCGCGGAAGGCCAGAATTTTCGAGGCGCGGAAGTTCTCGATCAGTGTCCCGTTACGGCTGAGCGCCTTGAGGCTGTCACCGGCTTTCAGCGTCCCGCTTTCGACGCGCCCGGTCAGGATGCGGCCGATGAAAGGGTCGTTGCCCAATGTGGTGGCCAGCATGCGGAATGGCTCATCCTTGCGCTCGGCTTGTTTTGGCGCAGGAACATGGTCGACGATCAGGTCGAACAGGGCAGTGAGATCCTTGCGTGGCCCGTCCAGTTCCATATCCGCCCAGCCCGAACGACCCGAGGCGTACATGGCCGGAAAATCAAGCTGGTCATCATCCGCGCCGAGGTTGGCGAACAGATCGAAACACTCATCCAGCGCGCGATCAGGTTCGGCATCAGGTTTGTCGACCTTGTTTAAAACGACAATGGGACGCAAACCCAGCGCTAGCGCCTTGGAGGTCACGAATTTCGTTTGAGGCATCGGACCTTCGGCGGCATCGACCAACAGGACCACACCGTCAACCATGCTGAGGATACGCTCGACCTCACCCCCAAAATCGGCGTGGCCTGGGGTGTCGACGATGTTGATCCGCGTACCCTTCCACTCGACCGACGTCGCTTTGGCCAGAATGGTGATCCCACGCTCGCGCTCAAGATCGTTGCTGTCCATGGCGCGTTCGGCCACGGCCTGATTTTCCCGGAACGCACCGGATTGTTTGAGCAGCTCGTCCACCAGGGTCGTTTTACCGTGGTCCACGTGAGCGATGATTGCGATATTGCGCAGGTCCATGAGAGGTCAGCCTTTGAACGGGAAGTTGCCGCGCGCATAGCGTGGTTTGAGCAAATAGACCAGCCCTAACCGGTGATCAGTGGCCGACCGTTCTGGAAAACAGGTGAATGATCAGAATACCGCCCAGAATCATCAGCAATCCGATGACAGCAGGCCAATCGAGTCTCTGCCCAAAAACGATAAAACCGATGACCGCGATAAAAAAGATTCCGAGCCCGGACCAGATAGCATAGACAATTCCGACCGGCATGTACTTCAGGGTAAGGCCAAGCAGGTAAAAAGCGATACCGTAGCTGATGACAACCAGAACGGATGGCCAGAAACGGCTGAATTGCTGGCTGGCTTGCAAGGACGTGGTGCCGATGGTTTCGGCGAGAACCGCCAGCAGCAGGAAGAAGTAGGCTTTGGGCACGATGAAAATCTCAACGAAAGTTTTGTGAGGTTGAGCATGAAAAAAGCCTGGCGAGCAAGAATATTCTGGGCTTTATCCATCTTTTGTTTAACCTGCCAGGTGGTGTGAAGTATGGATAACCTGACTACTAGTGCGGATCATTTTCGGATAGGAAGCTTCTGATTTTAAAGGTTTTTGCTGGGCGGCTGTTTGTTGCACGAAACTTACGGGTATTCTCGTATTTGTTTCGGTAAAGATTGTGGTGCTTGGGTGGCTAACTGACGGGGGGTCCGTCGACACAACGCGGCCATTTTGTTGAGCGGTTAGATGGTTTTAGGGTTTTAGCGCCTGCCGAAACAGGGGAAAAGGGGCCGTTGTGCCCCTTTTTCTTTTCTAAGTGCTGACTGTCGTCGCGAAATAGGTATCGAGCTGCGGTTTGAGCCACGCCCACAGACCCGGAGCGCCACGGCGAATCGGAACTCCCACGCGTTGGTCAATCTGCGCAAGCGTGACATTGTAATCCGCCCAAGTCCCGCCGTCAGTGGCGAGGTTTCCGACCGGAGCCTGGAACCGGTCCACAGCTTTGGCAAAGCGGGCATCCGGGCTGTCGGCTGCTTCGAACTCTTGCCACAACGACAGGAACTCAGCCTTTTGTTCGCTGGGCAACAACCCGAACAGACGCTCGGCGGCTGCCTGTTCCTCGGCTTCCTGAGCAGCGTGGTCGACCTGACCATGAATGGGGTGATCCCCGGCGTCGATTTCGACGATGTCGTGCAACAGCAGCATTTGCAAAACGCGGTCGATTGAGACGTCGGGCGCTGCCTGTCCAGAAAGAATCCAGGCAAATATCATGATGTGCCACGAGTGTTCAGCCGAATTCTCGCGCCGGTGACCGCTGAGCAAGCGCGAGGCTCGGTAGACGGATTTCAGTTTGTCGGTCTCTGCGAGAAAACCTAGCCTGATCGAGAACTCGGTTTCTGCGGGTGGATGCCCGTTCAGCAGGCTTTGAGCTGCGCTGTAGGCGTCTGGGAACTCGGACTCGAGATAGGCCGCTCGCCCACTGCTCAGGTTTTCCTGTACAATAGTTAGATGATCCGGATTGGCGTGCGGCGCGCACAGCACCTGAAACATTGGTTGGCAGCGATCAAGGTACTTGGCAAACCTAGCGTCAGGAGTTTGGTCGGCCTCAAACTCACGCCAAAGATGCAGGCATTCCGTAGCCTGATCAGAGGGCAACAGGCCAAACACTTCAACCGCTGCGGCTTGCTCGGCCTGTTCGACCGCATTCCAATCGGTTTTCAGGTGTATCGGATGATCGCCGACGACAATCTCGACCAGATCGTGCAGCAACAACATGCGAATGACGCGGTTGATGCACACAGCTTCATCTGCCAGCGGCTGCATGACCAAAGCCCACAGCGCAAGTTGCCAGCTATGTTCTGCCGCGTTTTCGGGGCGGGACTGGTCAAGCAGAAAGTTGGCGCGGTCAACCGATTTCAGGCTGTCCGCGCGTTTCAGAAATTCGATTTGCGCAGACAGTCTGTCGCTCATTGTTTTTCTATCGCTTTTGTTTTTGCGCGGTGATCAGACAGTCTTTTGATCACGAAGTTCCGGGCTTTGCGTTCTGCCAGCCTTACGCGGATCTCGGTCAGAAACGCTTCTTCCAACGTCTGAGAGGACGCACCCAAAAGTTCGCCCACTTCAACAAAAAACCGATCGTCACCGGTTTCATCCATGACTTTCATCGTGTCCTCGGCCAGTTTAGAGGCGAGGGTAATGATGGTGTCAGACATCAGCGCGTATTCTCGGTCAAGCGGCGTTTCACATAATCACTTACATCGGTGATCAGCGTATCCATGTGACGGTCCTGAAAAAAGTGGTCAGCGCCTTCAACCTCGGTATGGGTGATGGTGATTCCCTTTTGCTCGTGCAGTTTGCTTACCAGTGCTGTCGTATCGGCCGGAGGCGCCACTCGGTCGGCAGATCCGTTGATGATCAGGCCAGACGACGGGCAGGGGGCCAGAAACGAAAAGTCGTACATATTTGCAGGGGGCGATACGCTGATGAAACCCGTAATCTCGGGTCGGCGCATCAAAAGCTGCATACCGATCCACGCACCGAACGAGAATCCGGCAACCCAGCAATGCTTGGAGTTGTTGTTCATGGATTGCAAGTAATCCAACGCCGATGCTGCGTCGCTGAGTTCACCTACGCCCTGATCATATTCGCCCTGGCTGCGGCCCACGCCACGGAAATTGAACCGTAAGACGGTGAAGCCCATGTTATAAAAGGCATAGTGCAGGTTGTACACGACCTTGTTATTCATCGTCCCGCCAAATTGTGGGTGCGGATGAAGCACGATGGCGATCGGTGCGTCTTTTTCCTTTTGCGGGTGGTAACGGCCTTCTAGGCGGCCTTCGGGTCCGGGAAAAATCACCTCGGGCATGTGTGCTTTGGTCCTGTCTTGTTTTCTGGGTGCCGCGATAGGCTTGACGGCTATCTTCCTGCACCTTAGAACGGTTCTAACTACTTTGCGTCGCGCACGACGCTGCTTGTCGGAGATACGCACTGGCAGCGGCGGCGTCAATGTTTTCGCGCGATATCAGCTTTAAGGGGAATAGAATGAAGCTTTCAACCAAAGGTCGTTATGCCATGGTTGCTCTGGCTGATATCGCGCTTCAGCCGGACGATAAGCTTGTTACTTTGGGCGAGATATCCGAGCGTCAGGACATTTCGCTGCCTTATCTCGAGCAGTTGTTCGTAAAACTGCGCCGAGCCAACCTTGTATCTTCGGTTCGCGGGCCGGGTGGGGGATATCGTCTGGCGCGCGCTGCTTCGGAAATTCGCGTGGTCGAAATCTTGTCAGCCGTAGACGAAACAGTAGACGCTTTGCAAAAAGGGGCAGGGGCGTCTGGTGCGTCTTCGGGAAGCCGGGCGCAATCCTTGACCAACCGTTTGTGGGAAAGCCTGAGCGCACATGTCTACGTGTTCCTGCATCAGACGCGGTTGTCCGATGTGATAAAGAACGATCTGGCCCCGTGTCCCGCCGTTCCAAGTCTGTTTGCTGTAGTGGACGAGTAATACGATGCATCTGTTGATCGTTATTTGTTTGGGTCTTGGCATTGGGGAAAAGGTGAATCCATGAGTCGTATTTACCTTGACCACAATGCAACGACCCCTCTGCGCCCCGAGGCCCGAGAGGCGATGATCGCGGCGATGGATTTGTGCGGCAACCCATCTTCGGTGCATGCCGAGGGTCGTGCAGCGAAGGCACTGATCGAGCGTGCCCGCGCTCAAGTCGCCGCGGCATTCGGAGCGGATGGTGCCGATATCGTGTTTACATCAGGCTCGACCGAAGGTGCGGCGCTTGCGCTGGCCGGGCGCGGTCTGCATGGCTCGGCCGTGGAACATGACGCAGTCAGGTCGTGGATCACCGAGGATCTTATCGCGGATGCGTCTGGCCGGATTGACGTCGTTGATCCCGAGGCTTCGACTTTGCAGCTTGCCAACTCGGAAACCGGGATTGTTCAGACGCTGCCAGCGGGTCTGGCGGTTACCGACGCGACGCAGGCATTTGGCAAGCTACCGGTTGCCTTCAACTGGTTGGGCGCGCAGATGGCTTTGATCTCGGCGCACAAGCTGGGCGGTCCGAAAGGTGTTGGCGCAGTCGTGATGAAACGTGGAACCGATTTGGCCGCCCAGATCAAAGGTGGCGGTCAGGAAATGGGTCGTCGCTCGGGAACGGAAAATGTCATTGGAATCGCGGGATTTGGGGCTGCGGCTGAAGCCGCTGCCCGCGATTTGGCCAATGGTGTTTGGGAACAAGTGAAAGAATTTAGAAATATTCTAGAAATGGCTCTTGAGGCCGGTTCTAAATCTACTATTTTTATCGGAAAAGAGCAGGACCGCCTGCCAAACACCCTGTGTTTTGCTACCCCCGGTTGGAAGGGCGAAACCCAGGTGATGCAGATGGATCTGGCAGGATTTGCGGTAAGCGCAGGTTCGGCCTGCTCAAGCGGAAAGGTGCGCGCTAGCGCGGTCCTTACCGCGATGGGATTCGATGAGGTTACAGCTGCCAGCGCGATACGCGTGTCGCTGGGACCTTCGACGACAGAAGAGAACGTGCTGCGCTTTGCTGAAGCGTGGTTGGAAAAAGAAAAGAAACATCGCGCGCGTGCCGCGTGACCTGACGGAGAAAACGACATGGCCGCATTGGACCAGACCCAGGTAAAAGAAGGCGTCGATCAGGAAACCGTTGACGCGGTGCGCGAGGTCGGAACCTACAAATACGGCTGGGATACTGATATCGAGATGGAGTACGCACCCAAGGGTGTGAACCCCGATATCGTTCGACTGATCTCTGAAAAAAACGAAGAGCCCGAGTGGATGACCGAGTGGCGTTTGTCGGCCTTCGAACGCTGGACCAAAATGGACGAGCCGAAATGGGCGATGGTCCATTATCCGCCAATCGACTTTCAGGACCAGTATTACTACGCCCGTCCGAAATCGATGGAAGAAAAGCCGAAATCGCTGGATGAGGTCGACCCCAAGCTGCTGGCAACCTACGAAAAGCTTGGCATTCCCTTGAAAGAACAGATGATTCTGGCCGGTGTTGAAGGTGCGGAAAATATCCCCGCCGAAGGGCGCAAGGTTGCTGTGGATGCTGTTTTCGACTCCGTGTCTGTCGGCACGACGTTCCAGGATGAGCTGGCAAAGCATGGCGTGATCTTCTGCTCAATCTCCGAGGCGATCAAAGAGCACCCCGAACTGGTCAAAAAGTATCTCGGCACTGTTGTTCCGGTGTCGGATAACTTCTACGCCACATTGAACTCGGCCGTGTTTTCGGATGGTTCATTCGTTTATATCCCGCCGGGCGTTCGCTGCCCGATGGAGTTGAGCACCTATTTCCGCATCAACGCTGAAAACACAGGCCAATTCGAACGGACGCTTATCATTGCTGATAAGGGCTCTTACGTCTCGTATCTGGAAGGCTGCACCGCACCTCAGCGTGATACGGCACAGCTGCATGCCGCTGTGGTCGAAATCATCGTCGAAGAAGACGCCGAGGTTAAGTACTCGACCGTTCAGAACTGGTTCCCCGGGGACGAAAACGGCAAGGGCGGCATTTACAACTTCGTGACCAAGCGCGCCGATTGTCGCGGTGATCGGTCCAAGGTGATGTGGACACAGGTGGAAACGGGCTCTGCTGTAACGTGGAAGTACCCGTCCTGCATCCTGCGCGGCAATGAAAGCCAGGGCGAGTTTTATTCAATCGCGATTACAAACAACATGCAGCAAGCCGATACCGGCACGAAGATGGTGCATTTGGGTAAGAACACCAAGTCGCGCATTGTGTCCAAGGGTATCAGCGCGGGCAAGGCACAAAATACCTATCGCGGGTTGGTGTCGATGCACCCCAAGGCAAAAGACAGCCGGAACTACACGCAATGCGACAGCTTGTTGATCGGCGATAAATGTGGCGCCCACACGGTTCCGTATATCGAGGTCAAAAACAACTCGAGCCGCGTTGAGCACGAGGCGACGACGTCCAAAGTGGACGACGATCAGCTGTTCTATTGCCGCCAGCGCGGTATGGACGAAGAGGAAGCCGTGGCGCTGGTCGTCAACGGGTTCTGCAAGGATGTCCTGCAAGCTCTGCCGATGGAATTTGCCATGGAAGCACAGCAATTGGTCGCCATCAGCCTCGAAGGATCTGTGGGCTGACCTCCTGCTTTTTATCTACTCAAAAATAAGCGGGGCAAGCGCCCCTTAAGCGATACCCCAAAGGACAAAACATGCTGGAAATCAAGAACCTGCACGTACAGCTGGAAGAAGAAGACAAGCGGATTCTCAAAGGCGTAGACCTCACGGTTGAGGCCGGAAAAGTGCACGCGATCATGGGGCCGAACGGCTCGGGTAAGTCAACGCTCAGCTATGTGCTGTCCGGACGTGACGGGTATGAAGTCACCGAAGGTTCGGCCACGCTGGACGGGCAAGACCTGCTTGAGATGGAGCCTGAAGAGCGCGCCGCGGCTGGCATCTTCCTGGCATTTCAGTACCCGGTCGAAATCCCGGGTGTTGGAAACATGACCTTTCTGCGGACTGCGGTGAACGCACAGCGAAAGGCACGTGGCGAAGATGAACTGTCGGCGGCTGAATTCCTGAAGGTTGTTCGCGCGAAAGCGAAGTCGCTGAAGATTGATGCTGACATGCTCAAGCGTCCGGTGAACGTCGGGTTTTCAGGCGGCGAGAAGAAGCGCAACGAAATCCTGCAAATGGCGATGCTTGAGCCTAAGATGTGCATCTTGGACGAAACCGACTCGGGCCTTGATGTGGACGCGATGAAGCTGGTGTCCGAAGGTGTGAATGCATTGCGTGACGCGGGCCGGGGTTTTCTTGTGATTACCCACTATCAGCGTTTGCTGGATCACATCAAACCAGATGTCGTTCACATCATGGCGGATGGGCGTATCGTGAAATCTGGCGGCCCTGAACTGGCGCTGGAAGTGGAACATAACGGGTATTCAGACATCCTGGCCGAGGTGAACTAATGGCCCTGCCGCAAGCAAAACAAACCGCAACCGAGGCGCGGCTTGCGTCTCTGACGATGCCGGATCCGGGCTGCACCAAGGCAGCGCGTGAGGGTGCCTTGGCTCGTGTAAATCAAATGGGCCTGCCGGGTCGCCGTGATGAATACTGGAAGTATACCCAACCCGACACGCTCGTTTCACCACAAGCACCGCAAGCGGCTGTTCTGGATGCAGGTGAACCATTGGTGTTCAGCGATGTGGATCGCCTGTCTATCGTCTTTATCGACGGCGTTTTTAGCCCGGAAGATTCGGACGACCTGACCCTTGAGGGTGTAACGATCGACCGTCTGGAGGATATCTGCTGCAAGGATATCCATTGGGCCAAAGAGTTGTATGGCAAGCTGGAAGAGCGGGGCCAGACCCCGGTGCAGCGACCGTTGGCAGCGCTGAATACGGCATATGCAACGGATGGTGTTGCCATTCACGTGACGGGTAAGCCGTCCAAGCCCATCAACTTTGTGTATCGCCATGAATCAGAGACATCAGATGCGATCCTGCATCACGTCATCCGTGTTGAAAGCGATGCGGAGGTGACCATCTTGGAAACCGGTCCGGCGGCGTCTCGGTTCAACAAGTGCATGGAGATCGACATTGCGGACAACGGCACGCTGCATCACATTCGTGCCCAGGGTCGCGATCACGAGCGGCGCGCTGTTACGCATATGTTCACTCGGCTGGGCAAAGAATCGACGTACAAGTCATTCACCCTCACCGTGAATGGTGTTCTGACCCGTAACGAACAGGTCGTGGAACTGACCGGTGATGATGCGGTTGCCCATGTGGCTGGCGCGTGTGTTGGGGATGGAGATTTCCTCCATGATGACACGGTGTTTATCACCCATGAAGCAGTGAACTGCGAAAGCCGCCAAGTGTTCAAGAAGGTCCTGCGCAACGGAGCGACAGGCGTATTCCAGGGCAAGATTCTGGTTAAAGAAGGTGCGCAGAAAACGGATGGGTACCAGATCAGTCAATCTTTGCTTCTGGATGATGATAGCCAGTTCCTCGCCAAGCCTGAACTTGAGATCTATGCAGATGACGTGGCCTGTTCGCACGGCTCGACATCAGGCGCAATCGACGAGACTGCGTTGTTCTACCTGCGCTCGCGGGGCGTTCCGTATAAGGATGCGACGAACATGCTGACCCTGGCCTTTCTGGCCGAGGCGGTAGACGAGATAGAAGACCGTGCGTTGGCGGAAGAGATCGTGACCCGTCTGGAAGGCTGGTTAGCGCGGCGTAGCTGATGCCTTTGACAGCAGATATCGTGGCCACGTATCGGGGGCCGGGGCGGGTGGTGCGCCGTCTGCTTGATCTTGGGCAGCGGGAAGACCGGGCGCTGATTTTCGTCATGGGGTTCTGCGTGATAGCCTTTATCGCGCAGCTTCCGGCGCTTGCGCGCAGGGCACATCTGGAAGGGCTGGAGTTGAATATGCTGATGGGCGGAGCCTTGTTGGGCTCCGTAATCATCCTGCCTCTGGTTCTATATGTGCTTGCGTTCGTGTCCTATGGTGCGGCACGTTTGGCTGGCGGACGCGGTTCGGCCTATGGTGCCAGGCTTGCGCTCTTTTGGGCATTGTTGTCGTCCACACCTCTGGTGCTGCTGAATGGCCTTGTCGCAGGCTTCTTGGGACCCGGCCCGGCACTGACACTTGTCGGGGTCATATGGCTTGCGGTTTTTATCTGGTTCTGGCTGGCAGGCCTCCGACAAGCGCAAAGGCAAGCGGAATGAATAGCATAACTTTGGGCAACCTCGCGGTGATGACCCTGACCAACCCGGCCGAGGCCGCGCGTCATCTACTGGCCTTTCGCCCCGGACGCGAAGTTCTGTGGCTTGGTTTTTTTCTGGCCGTCGTACTGAATGGTCTTGTGCAGTTCGGTTTTGACTACCTTATGCCAGTTCCGGATGGCTTCGAAGCCCCGCCGCCTGAACCGATTTTCATGGGTCTGGTTCGTTCCGGAGCCCTGATACTTTTCAGTATTGCGGCGTTCCTTTTGGCCGGACGTCTGCTTGGCGGGGTCGCCTCTTTTACTGAGATCATGACGCTGACAATCTGGCTGCAATACCTACAGATTACGGCAATGTTCATCACCCTGGTGCTTGCTATTGCGATGCCGTTTCTGATGGTACTGTTTCTGTTTGCCACCGCGATAGTGAGCCTTTACGTCACGCTCCATTTTCTTAATGAAGCGCATAAATTCGGAACGCTCTGGAAGTCTTTCGGGGTCATTGTGCTGTCTGCCTTGATCGCATTGCCGTTTGTCCTGGCACTGACACCCAGCGGACCGGTATAGGGATAGAAATACCATGTATGACGTAGAAAAAATTCGCGCAGATTTTCCAATCCTATCGCGCGAGGTGAACGGAAAGCCGCTGACCTATTTGGACAACGGTGCCTCGGCGCAGAAGCCGCAGATCGTTATAGATGCTGTGACCCGTGCATATTCCGAGGAGTATTCGAATGTGCATCGCGGTCTGCATTACCTGTCCAATCTGGCGACCGAGAAATACGAGGCCGTGCGCGGAACGATCGCCGAGTTTCTTGGGGCAGTGAATGAGAATGAAATCGTGCTGAACTCGGGCACGACCGAAGGTATCAATCTGGTTGCCTACGGTTGGGCCATGCCGCGTCTACAAGCGGGTGATGAGATTGTTCTCAGCGTCATGGAGCATCACGCCAATATCGTGCCCTGGCATTTTCTGCGTGAACGTCAAGGCGTTGTCCTGAAATGGGTCGATGTGGATGCGGATGGCGGGCTGGATCCGCAGGCCGTGATTGATGCGATTGGCCCCAAAACCAAGCTTGTGGCTGTAACACATTGCTCGAATGTTCTGGGAACAGTAGTTGACGTGAAGGCAATCACCGAAGGCGCGCATGCCAAGGGTGTGCCAGTACTGGTCGATGGCAGCCAAGGCGCCGTACACTTGCCTGTCAACGTTAAGGATATTGGCTGCGACTTTTACGCGATCACCGGGCACAAGCTCTATGGTCCGTCTGGTTCGGGTGCGATTTATATCAAGTCCGAGCGCATGGCCGAGATGCGCCCCTTCATAGGCGGCGGGGACATGATCAAAGAGGTCAGCAAGGATCAGGTGATCTACAACGATCCGCCCATGAAATTCGAGGCTGGTACACCTGGCATCGTGCAGACGATAGGTCTGGGTGTTGCGCTTGAATATATGATGGATCTGGGTATGACGAACATCGCTGCCCATGAGGCGGGCCTACGCGACTATGCTATGCAAAAGCTAACTGGTCTGAACTGGTTGCAGATGCAGGGCACTCGTCCCGACAAGGCCGCGATCTTCAGCTTTTCGCTGGACGGGGCAGGTCATGCGCATGACGTCTCCACTATTCTCGACAAGAAAGGTGTTGCCGTACGGGCGGGCCACCATTGCGCTGGTCCGCTGATGGATTTCTACGGCGTGACTGCAACCTGCCGGGCGAGTTTTGGCCTCTATAACACCAAGGATGAGGTCGATACCCTGATCGACGCGCTTGAATTGGCGCATGATCTCTTTGCGTGAAACTTGACTGATCCGGGCTGATTTTCAGTTGCACCCGGATCGGAACAAGGTTAGCTAACGGCACAGGCACCTGTAGCTCAGCTGGATAGAGCGCTGCCCTCCGAAGGCAGAGGCCAGAGGTTCGAATCCTCTCAGGTGCGCCATACTCTTCACTTGGGCTTGAGCTAATCATATTGCGCTGACGTTTATGCTGCGCGTCGTTTTCGTTTGAGCCACTCCGCAAAAACAAAGAGCGCCCTCGGGCGCTCATCGTTCAGAAGTATTCCCCAAGGGCGTTAACCGCCCCAGCTGCGAACTTCACCGCAATCCATATGGACAAAATTTGAGCGCGAATACTTGCCGACGCCGCCAGCGCGACACGATATGGCAGCCCGTGCCATTTGCGAAACCGAGCGTGAAGAGAGACGCAGATCCGCCGCCTGACCTTTCATGTGGAGCGAGTTTTTGGCGACTCTGCGCGAGCGGGATCGAAGCATTGCATTTGTTTTGGGCGAACGGTAGCCGGACAGCAACATATAGGGCTCGTTGACATCCAGCAGATTGTGCGCGGCCGCCATGATGTCGATCGTGCGTAAATCCATGTCTTTGACCTGATCGGTCCGCCAATCGCGCATGAAATGATTTACTTCTTTAACGGCATCTTTGATGTATTTCCCGTCTACCCAATAAACCATATCAATCCGCTCACCAGTGCGACCGGAATACATGCGTATGCGCCTGATATCCCCTCCACCACGAAGGAAACCCGCTGCATTGGAATAAGTCGGTGAAGCCACAACTGCCGTGGCCGCAAATGCACCCAATAGGGCACGTCGGGTTAACCCCGAAGTACTGCTCATCGTCATTTTAGTTTCGTCCCGTACTGTTCCTGCCTGCACACGATGTTACGCGCGCCTTCTTAATTATTTCCCATCCCAGATGCGCAATTTATGCCACAGTCGGATTCGCCCGCCAAGAAGTCTTTCAGATTCAGCTTTTCTAGGGGGAATTTTCGGCGATTTTTTGCGCAGGTGATGAAATTATGTATAATACCGGGGCATTTGGCGGCAAGGAGCCGCCGTGCGATGCAAACACGCATCACGCGCTTGAAGATGCGTTTTATTAGTACATTTGTGAATAGACAAGCCATCGGGGTCGCCACCATATTTAGCGAGAGCGCACCCCAGCAGCAGAAAATAACGAATAATCAAGGCGATCTTATGATTTCAGGTTTTCGGACGCGTACTGTTATTGTCTTTACCGCACTATTTGTGTCTTCGGCTTCCATGGCGAGTGCCGAGCCACGGTCTTCAACGGCGTTTCAGATGGCCGTGGCCGAGTTCGTACCTACGGGCTCGGGGGTTGCAGAGTTTTACCGTGAAAACGGGTTTGCCCCGGTTTGGGTGGGCGAAACTCCTGAGCACGTGGCACGCCGGTCGAGGTTGATTCAGGCGCTTTCCTCGACGGATATGCATGGTTTGCCGCAAGGATCGTATAGCGTTCAGACCCTTATCGATAAGATGCAAACGGCGCGGACAACGCGCGACCTTGGTGCCGTGGAAATCAAACTGAGCAAGGCGTTTGTGGAATATGCGCGCAACCTTCAATCCGGTGCGCTGCGCCCGTCTGAGATCGACGATGGGCTGGTGCGAAAAGTTGAGAGGGTTTCAGCCAAGGATCACCTAAAGGGATTGGTCGCAGCACAGCACGATACTTATTTTGACCAGCTTGCGCCGCAATCGACGCAGTACCGCGCGTTGATGAAACAAAAGCTGGTTTTGGAGACACTCGTCAACCAAGGCGGGTGGGGGCCGACGGTTCCGGTGTCCAAACTGGAATATGGTGATACCGGTCCGAATGTAATTAAGCTGCGCAACCGGTTGGTTTCTATGGGATATCTGCGGCCAACCGCCAACCCTGAATTCGACGGCGCGATGCTGATCGCAGTAAAGGCATTTCAGGCTGACCACGGGCTTGCGACAGACGGCGTTGCCGGGCAAGACACCATCACTGAGCTGAACCGGAGCGCGTCGGAAAGGCTCAAAGCCGTGTATGTCGCGCTGGAGCGTGAGCGCTGGTTGCCGCGTGAACGCGGAGAACGCCACATTCTGGTGAACCAAGCTGATTTTTCAGCCAAGATTGTTGATGACGGATTAGTCACGTTTGAAACACGCACTGTCATTGGCAAAAATACTCACGATCGTCGCAGCCCTGAGTTCTCAGACGAGATGGAGCATTTGGTGATCAACCCCAGTTGGTACGTTCCGCGCTCGATCATCACCAAAGAGTATCTACCTAAACTGCAGTCCAACCCAAATGCGGTTGGGCATATCCACATCACGGATCGAAGCGGCCGTCAGGTAAACCGAGCAGCGGTGGATTTCACTCAGTTCAATGCTCGGAACTTCCCGTTTGCGATGCGTCAACCGCCGAGCCAAAGCAACGCTTTGGGCTTGGTCAAGTTCATGTTCCCCAACAAGTACAACATCTATCTACATGATACGCCTCAGAAAAACCTGTTCGCGCGCGAGGTTCGGGCCTTTTCGCATGGGTGTATCCGCTTGGCAGATCCGTTTGAGTTTGCCTATGCACTTTTGGCGAAGCAGGAAGAAGATCCAAAGGCGTTCTTCCATCGCGTTCTAGCCACAGGCAAGGAAACAACTGTTCAGTTGGAAGAACACGTGCCGGTCCATCTGATCTATCGTACGGCCTATATCGGCCCGAAGGGTAAGGTTCAGTATCGCCGCGATGTTTATGACCGTGATCGGAAAATCTGGGAAGCTTTGCAAAAGGCGGGGGTGGCCCTGCCGGACGTTCAGGGGTAATCAGCGGGGCAGATCCTTAATCAGAGAAGCCCCATGCAGTATTCAATCCAGCAAATAGCCGAGGCCCTGGGCGCCGAATATCGCGGCGATGGTAACCTTGTTGTCGCGCGTGCCGCTGAACCGGCAGATGCCGGTCCTACGGACCTAGCGATGGCGATGTCTCCGAAATATGCCGAGGCGCTGAACGGTGGTTCAGCGAAGGCGGCTGTTTTGTGGGAAGGCGCAGACTGGCAGGCAATGGGGCTGCAGGCTGCGATTTTTGTTGTCAGACCACGCATGGCAATGGCTGGAATCACAGCGATGTTGGACCGAGGGCAGGGTGTTGAGCCGGGCATTCACCCGTCGGCTGTGATAGACCCAAGCGCCGAAATCGGCGAGAGCGCCTCGGTCGGGCCACTGACAGTTATCGGAGCACGGGCTCGCATTGGTAGTGGTGCGGTGGTCGGACCTCACTGCGTTATCGGGGTTGACGCGGTTTTGGGGGAAAACGTGGTATTGCGCGAGATGGTCAGCATCGGTGCTCGTGTGCAGATTGGCGACCGCTTTATTGCGCAACCTGGCGCGAGGATCGGGGCCGATGGGTTCAGTTTTGTCACACCCGAGGTGTCAAATGTTGAAAACGTCCGCAAAACGATGGGTGACAAAGGCGATGCGCAGGCGCAAAGCTGGCAGCGCATTCACTCGCTGGGCGCAGTTGAGATCGGGGATGATGTCGAGGTCGGTGCCAATTGCACGGTCGATAACGGGACAATTCGAAACACCCGCATCGGCAACGGGACCAAGCTGGATAACCTTGTACATATTGGGCACAACACGCGTGTTGGTCAGGACTGTTTGATTTGCGGCCAAGCCGGAGTGTCCGGTTCGGTTGAAATTGGAAACAATGTGGTACTCGGTGGCCAGACTGGCGTGGTGGACAACATCTTTATCGGCGATGGCGTCATTGCGGGGGGCGGCACCAAAATCCTTTCGAATGTACCTGCGGGCCGGGTCATCATGGGCTACCCGGCCGTAAAAATGGAAACGCATACAGACATTTACAAAACGCAACGGCGCTTGCCCAGGCTGGCACGTGACGTCGAGGCGCTGAAAAAGGCTGTTTTCAAACAGCCCCCGAGCGATTAAATCACCCCCAACGGGATAATCAGAGGACCGACATGAGCATCACCGACCGCGTCATCGCAATCATTGCTGAGCAGGCCGTGCTGGAGCCTTCGGACGTTACACCTGAAAGTACGCTTGAGGATTTGGGGATCGACAGTTTGGGATTGGTCGAGAGCATTTTTGCAATCGAGGAAGAGTTCGATATCTCGGTACCCTTCAACGCGAACGAACCGGAAGCCAGCGATTTTGACATATCGAACGTTGCCGCCATCATCACCGGTATTGAAAAACTTGTGTCTGAAAAAGTCTGACATAACAGCATGAAACGCGTTGTTATTACCGGGGCAGGGACGATCAATTCGCTGGGTCATTCCGTCCCCGACACGTTCGAAGCCATGCGCGAAGGGCGTTGCGGTATCTCAGAGCTTGAGTTCCGCGATGTTGAGCGGCTGTCTATCCAAATCGGCGGCCAGGTGCGCGGGTTCGAGGCGGAAGGGCGCTTCAACCGCCAACAAATGAGCTTGTATGATCGCTTTACGCAATTCACGCTGACGGCAGCGAAAGAAGCGATTGACCAATCCGGAATCGAATTTCATGGTGAACTCGCAGCCCGCTCCGGGGTGGTGCTTGGTACTGCGGGCGGTGGTGTTTCGACTTGGGATGACAACTATCGTTCGGTTTACGAGGATGGCAAAAACCGCGTTCACCCCTTTGTTGTTCCCAAGTTGATGAATAATGCAGCGGCCAGTCATGTCTCGATGGAGCACAATCTAAAAGGGCCAAGCTTCACCGTCTCGACCGCGTGCGCCTCATCCAATCACGCAATGGCGCTGGCGTTTCAGATGGTCCGAAGTGGCGCGGCACCGGCGATGCTTACGGGTGGGTCGGAATCCATGCTGTGCTTTGGTGGCGTGAAGGCCTGGGAAGGGTTGCGCGTCATGTCCAAGGATGCCTGCCGACCGTTCAGTGCCAACCGCAACGGAATGGTGCAGGGCGAAGGCGCTGGTATATTCGTCTTTGAAGAATACGATCGCGCGCGCGCGCGCGGCGCGGATATCCTGTGTGAGGTCGTTGGCTTTGCCATGTCATCTGACGCGACTGACATCGTGATGCCCAGCAAACAGGGGGCGGCGCGGGCAATGTCCGGAGCGTTGGCTGATGCGCGTTTGGATGCGGATCAGGTCGGCTACATCAACGCCCATGGCACCGGTACCGCCGCGAATGATAAAACCGAATGCGCAGCAGTGGCCGACGTGTTTGGGCCGCATGCGGATGATCTAATGATATCGTCGACGAAATCCATGCATGGTCACCTGATCGGTGGCACAGGGGCGGTTGAATTGCTGGCCTGTATAATGGCGCTGCGCGACGGTGTGATCGCTCCAACAATCGGCTATGAAGAGCCTGACCCGGAATGCGCGTTGGATGTGGTGCCCAATGATGCGCGTGAAGCCAAGGTCGCCGTGGCGCTTAGTAACGCATTTGCCTTCGGCGGTTTGAACGCTGTTCTGGCGCTGAAAAAAGTTTGATTTGTGCACGCTGGAAGAAAAAACGCCACCGTTTCAACCCGGTGGCGTTTTTTAGTCAGTTCTGATTGACGCTCAGACCGTCGAAAGCCGCCGTAAATCCGTTCAATGACATGTCCATCTGCAACACTTGATCGGGGAAGCGCGCAGGGACCAGAGATACCACGGCCTTTGAACCGGACTTCATCGCCTCGATTTCTGGCTGGCTAAAGCCTAACTGAGCGATGCAACCAACGGGAACACAGTGATGATAGTTGTATAGTTTCCGCGGCGCGCCATCGATGGAAAGGGCAAGCTGCGCTTGCAACAGCGTTTCCAACGGCACGATCACGTTAGCCCAGGCAACCGCCGCGCCGCCTTCGGGAAGCTTGCCAATTGTCACTTCGGCCAGCGGCTCACCCTGTTGACCGTTGAGGATTTGAACCATGGCGCAGGGATCTTCGCCGGTTTGGGCCTTGATGCACGAGATTTCCCAATCACCGGAGGTTTCGCGAACGAACTGCTCTCCGACACGAGGGCCGGTGGTGCCAAGGTCCAGCCCGTTTTCCGCAGGCGCGGTTTCGGTCCCTTGCGACTGCGCCTCTTGCGCGCTGACCGCGCCAGAAATCAGCACGGCGGCTGATAAAGTAAGCGATAGAAGTTTCTTGATCATGAATGCCTCAGCACGTTGGTTGAGCTTTTTTGTGCGTCTTACCACCCTTGGATTATAGTGTCAGGTGTTAAGCTGCAAAATAGGGGAGATGTGATCGGATTTTTGCCATTTCACTTGTTGCGGCAGCACATTGTCCAGCAAAAAAGGGAGCCGGTGGAGCGGCCCCCTTTCGTAAATTTTTCTCCCCGTCGGACTGGCCGACTTAGTTATGCGCAAACGTTACGAAAGGCAGACGCAAGGGTCAACTGAAAACCTGAATATTTAATGGAAAATCAAGTCTTGCTTTAAAAAAACCGCGCCCGAAGGCGCGGTCAGTCGACAGGGAGGAAGTTTGCCGTCTGTCGCCTTGGGCAACGCAGTCGGCAAATTCACTATCGCAGTCAAAGGTTAACTTTGTATGCTGTGGGCAGATCGATGGAAATTAAGGCCATATAAAAATGGATAAAAATGTATTTTTAGGCGGTGCTGGTGAAGACTACAACCAGCCCCAGTCATTGACGTTGAGATATGCCAACCGACATGGGTTGATTGCTGGTGCTACGGGCACAGGCAAAACGGTGACTCTTCAAATTCTTGCCGAGGGGTTTTCGAAGGCTGGCGTTCCGGTGTTTTTATCCGATGTCAAAGGGGATTTGTCTGGGCTAGCCAAAGCTGGCAGTGAAGGTCACAAGCTTCATCAGGCGTTTCAGGATCGGGCCGCGCGCATTGGATTTACGGACTACGATTATGCCGCGTGCCCTGTGACATTCTGGGATCTTTTCGGCGAACAAGGTCATCCGGTTCGAACGACAGTGACCGAGATGGGCCCATTGCTTTTGTCCCGCCTCATGGACCTGAGCGAGGCGCAGGAAGGAATTCTGAATATCGCTTTCCGCGTGGCGGACGAAGAAGGAATGCCCCTGCTTGATCTTAAGGATTTACAGGCGTTGTTGGTTTGGATCGGTGAAAATCGGGCGCAATTGTCTTTGCGCTATGGCAACGTCTCGACAGCTTCGGTCGGGGCGATCCAGAGACGCTTGCTTGTTCTTGAAAATGAAGGGGGCACTAATCTGTTTGGCGAACCCGCGCTGGAATTGTCTGATCTGATGCGGACAGATGAAAACGGGCAGGGGGTGGTGAATATCCTGGCTTCGGACAAGTTGATGGGGTCGCCACGCCTGTATGCTACGTTTCTGTTGTGGCTGCTGAGTGAACTTTTCGAAGAACTGCCCGAGGTCGGCGACCCGGATAAGCCGAAGTTGGTGTTTTTCTTTGACGAAGCGCATCTGCTGTTTGAAGACGCGCCCAAGGTTCTTGTGGACAAGGTCGAGCAGGTCGCGCGCCTCATTAGATCCAAAGGGGTTGGAGTCTATTTCATCTCCCAGAACCCGGCAGACATTCCAGAGGACATTCTTGGCCAATTAGGGAACCGCGTTCAGCACGCCTTGCGCGCGTTCACGGCGCGTGACCGGAAGAACCTGCGTCTTGCCGCTGAAACATATCGCGAAAATCCCGCTTTTGATACGGAAACCGCCATCCGAGAGGTTGGTGTTGGTGAGGCGGTTACATCCATGTTGCAGAAGAAAGGTGTGCCCGGGATCGTGGAGCGGACCTTGATCCGTCCGCCGGCCACCCACTTGGGTCCAATCGCCCCGGCCGACCGAAAAGCGGTTTTGGCCGCGTCGCCCATGCAAGCCAAATACGGTGAGCTGAAAGACCGCAAGTCAGCCTTCGAAATCTTGCAAGCTCGCGCTGATCAGGCCGCACTGGCCGCTGCGGAGGCAGAAGAAAACGAAGAAAAGCAAACCATGGCTGAACGTGAATTTGCTACGGCCAGGCGCTATTCCGGTAGTCGGGTCGGTCGGTCGTCCTCGCGGGGAATGCGGCAGAAAGATACCTTCGCCTCAGCGATGAGCGAGGCCGTGATCAAAGAGTTGAAGGGAACAACCGGTCGCAAGATTGTTCGCGGCATTCTGGGCGGGTTGTTCCGGGCCAAGTAGAAACAAGGCCCGGCGCGACGGTAAGATTTCGATTGCCGATCTTATTGATTCAGGCGGCGTTGACCTTCCTGCCGGCAATAGTTGTCCGCTTCGGGCACTGACATTTTCGTGGCAGGGAAGTCGATGGCGCGGTCCCAAGTGACTCGATTCTGACGATAAAGCTGACAGGTCACCTCACCTTTTGGGGTTTGAACTTTGACTGGTTCAGACTCCAGGTCTTCGGGGGATGGGATACACGCGGCGAGGCTGGCGACAATCGGCAGCACAAGGATACAACGGATAATCGATGTTTTCATGTGTCGTCTTCTTACTCTTGAGGGGTGGCCTGACGTCGAAGTATTAAGTGTTTGTTTGACCGTAGGGGTGACTTTGCGGAGATCGGGGGCTTGCTCGATGTTGATTTGGTTTAGTCAGCTTTGGCTTTTGAATCAATAAACTGATCCGTTATCGCCCCTTGATCTCAGGATTTACCCCTCAGCCCCGTTTATTTCTCTGGGATGAGACCTCTTGGACTGAACCTGAGGACAATCAGCAGAATCAAACCCATGGTGAGCAAGCGCATATGCGCAGCGCTTTCGATCAAATGTGCCTTAAGCGCACTGCCGTCAGGCATCCCCGCAGTGATCAGGTTCATGAGCCATAACCCGATGGGCTCCACTTGAACCCAAAGGAACCAGATCAGAAACGCCCCAAGAACGGCGCCGAAATTGTTCCCAGAACCTCCTACGATCACCATCACCCAGACCAGGAAGGTAAACCGCAGCGGCTGATACGCGCTGGGGGTTAGCTGCCCGTCCAGCGTGGTCATCATCGCGCCCGCGATGCCGCAGATGGCGGAACCCAGCACAAAGATTTGCAAGTGGCGACGCGTAACGTCCTTGCCCATCGCTTCGGCTGCAACCTCATTGTCGCGAATGGCACGCATCATGCGGCCCCAAGGGCTGCGCAGGGCCTTCTGTGCCATCCACAGCAGCATTAGCAGTACAATCAGGAAAAGCAGCGAATAGCCGAGCTTGACCGACAGGGTTGAGGCGGTGACCGCGTCCAAGCCGAACCACTCGGCCCGCGCGACGAAGCCGGGATCATTTTGCAGGTCAACCTCATAGCCGACGACAGGGGCAGGGCGCGGAATGCCGTAGACATTCTTGACGCCACGGGCCAGCCAGTCTTCGTTCTTCAGGATCGCAATGATGATCTCGGCAATCCCCAGCGTCGCAATCGCCAGATAGTCTGATCGTAGGCCAAGCGCCGTTTTCCCGATCAGCCAAGCGGCCCCGGCAGCCAAAAGGCCGCCCGCTGGCCACGCCAGCAACACAGGCAGATTAAGACCCCCAAGGTTTCCTGCGATAGCAGGGTCAATCGCTTCGACCGCTGCCGCGTTGGGGTCGAAGATCGCGCGATAAACAAAAAAACCGATGATAAGAATTGCGATGATCGAAAGGGTTTGCATCCGACCCTTTGACATCTTCTGCGCGACGAACACGGCAGCGACCACAGTCGCCGCGCCCAGCAGTAACGCCAGGACGATGCCATACCCGCCGGCCGACCATGCTCCGGGCGTCACCGGTGTAGATATCAAAACAACCGCCAGCCCGCCCAAGGCGACAAAACCCATCACGCCGACGTTGAACAGACCGGCAAAGCCCCACTGAAGGTTTACCCCAATCGCCATGATGGCCGAGATCAGGCCCATGTTCAGGATCAGGATCGCGGCGTTCCAGCTTTGGGTAAACCCGGTCAGAAGGATCAAACCGCCGACAAGGACGAAAAGCAGCGTGTTTTTGACGGGCTCGCTCATACTGCTTTTCCCTTAAAAAGACCTGTGGGTTTGAACAGAAGCACAATCAGCAAAATTACAAAGCTGACGGCGAATTTGTAGTCGGTGGACAGAAGCTGCACCAATCCAGATGGCTCAAGGCTTTCCGGTGCCAGATAGGTCAGCACCTTTTTCCAGGCATAGGTGATTGTTACCTCGGAAAAGGCGATGATGAACCCGCCTGCGATGGCTCCGATAGGGTTGCCAAGACCACCCACGATGGCAGAGGCGAAGATCGGCAGCAAAAGCTGGAAATAGACGAAGGGCTTAAAGCTCTTGTCCAGCCCGTAAAGCACGCCCGCTGTGGTCGCCAGCGCCGCGACAAGAATCCAGGTAATCATCACCACGCGTTCGGGGTTGATACCAGACAGCAGCGCCAGATCCTCGTTATCGGAATAGGCGCGCATCGACTTTCCCGTGCGGGTTTTGTTGAGGAACCAGAACAGCAGCGCCACGGCGACAACGGCGACAACGACCGTGATCGCTTGCGAGGTGCGGATGGCCAGCCCCTCATCAAGACCTGTCAGTGTTTTGAAGTCGCGCGCAGAAATTAGAAACCGTGCCCCGTCCGAGAAACGCTGATCATCCGGACCGATGATGAACCGCACAAGACCGTTCATGATGAACATCACGCCCATTGAAACGATCACGAGGATCACGGGCTTGGCCTTTTGTTCCCTGTAAAAGCGATAGACTAGACGGTCCGTGATCAGCACCAGAACGATACAGCCCAGAATGGCAAAAGGCAGGGCGAGCAGGGCGGTCGGAAGTGGCCCGAAACCGATCCCGGCGGCCTGCAAGCCCCATGTGACCAGCACGGCGATCATCGCGCCAAACGCCATCGTATCGCCATGGGCAAAGTTCGAGAACCGCAGGATACCGTAGATCAGTGTCACCCCCAACGCGCCCAGCGCCAACTGGCTGCCATAGGCGATTGCGGGAACAAGGACGAAGTTGGAGAGCGCCACAAGGGCGTTGAGGAAGTCCATTATTCTATGACCTCACATGTGCCGATGCTGGTTTGAACTGAGAGATCACCGAACGCGTTGTAAACTTGTGTACGTACGCTTCGGCCATCAGGAAACACCGTTATGGTCAATCCCGCGAGTGGTCCCATTGAAGGGACCAGAAAATGCCGTGTCCCGCCAACCCCAATTTGCTCGATTGGGTTGTTCTGAATGGCGGCGTCCAGTTTGATAGGTTTAGAAGACGACGAATAAGCGAGTGTAGGTGTTCCAGAAAGCGAACCGACACTTTCAAGCAAATGGTCGTCAGACCAATCACAAATCAATTCGAATACATGAGGTAAGGTGTTCTTTGAATCCGCAAGCGCAAAATTGGCCGTTAAGCCGATTGCACAAGCCATGGCAGTAATCTTATCCATCTGATTCCTTGGCTTTTGAGCCACGGTAACCTTTTTCCAATCTAGTGAACGGGATGTTGAGCCCAAAATCTGCACTTTGGCTACCCCCCCAAGAAACTCTTACGCACTTCGGGATCAGCCAGCAGTTCTTTGCCTGTGCCGGTATAGGCGTTCCGGCCCTGAACCAGCACATATCCCTTGTCCGCGATCTCCAGCGCCTGACGGGCGTTCTGCTCGACCATCAGGATCGGCAACCCGGTGCGCGAGACCTCGATGATCCGGTCGAACAGCTCATCCATCACGATGGGTGAGACGCCGGCGGTCGGTTCGTCCAGCATCAGCACCTTTGGCTGGGTCATCAGCGCGCGGCCCACGGCGACCTGTTGGCGTTGACCGCCCGAAAGCTCTCCGGCCGCCTGATTGCGCTTGTCGCGTAGGATGGGGAAGAGGTCATAGACCTGCTCCATCGTCTGGCTGATGTCATCGCGTCGGATGAAGGCGCCCATTTCCAGGTTTTCCTCAACCGTCATCGACGTGAAGATATTCGAGGTCTGCGGCACAAACCCCATCCCTTTGATAACACGGTCCTGCGGCGAGAGATTGGTGATATCCTCACCATCCAGCCGCACGCTGCCCGAGCGTACGTCCAGCATACCGAACAGTGCCTTCATCGCCGTGGATTTACCGGCTCCGTTCGGGCCGACGATGACCGCGATCTCACCTTTGTTGGCGGAAATCGTGCAGTCATGCAAAATGTCCGGCCCTTTGCCGTAGCCACCAGTCATGGTGTCGCCGATCAAGAAGGGGCCACCTGCAACCTTAAATGTTGCGCCGCTTTTGCGATGCGCGGGGGTCATGGTTCCGACGCCATGCGGGTTGGTGATCGAGGCGTCCTTATTGCCCTTGTCGTCGTGATAAGGGTTGTCGGTTTTGCCAGCGGTCATGTTTGGGCCTCCAGCTTGTCTTTGTTCTTCAGGCCAGTGCCCAGATAGGCCTCGATCACGTGCTCGTTGGCCTTGATCTCGTCCAGAGTGCCTTCGGCGAGAACCTTTCCCTCTGCCATGCAAATGACCGGGTCGCAAATCTTGCCGATGAAATCCATGTCATGCTCGATGACGACGAAGGTATAACCGCGCTCTTTGTTCAGGCGGATGATCGTGTCGGCGATGGTCATCAGCAGCGTGCGGTTCACGCCTGCTCCGACTTCGTCCAGAAACACGATCTTGGCATCGACCATCATGGTGCGACCCAGCTCCAACAGCTTTTTCTGTCCGCCCGAGACCTGACCGGCTTTGTGATCGGCAAGGTGTTCGATGGTGAGGAATTCCAGAACCTCGTCAGCTTTGGCCTGCAACGCGCGCTCTTCGTTCGCGATGCGCTTGCGGCCAAACCAGGTGTTCCAGAGCGATTCTCCAGATTGCGCGCCGGGAACCATCATCAGGTTTTCGCGGCAGGTCATCGACGAAAACTCATGCGCGATCTGGAACGTGCGCAACAAACCCTTGTGAAACAACTCGTGCGGCGGCAGGCCGGTGATATCCTCGCCATCCATGAAAACGCGGCCGCTGGTCGGTGGAAGAACACCCGCGATCACATTGAACAGCGTTGTTTTTCCGGCCCCGTTTGGCCCGATCAGGCCGGTGATCGAACCCTTCTGGATTTCCAGCGATGCCCCGTCCACCGCATGAAATCCGCCGAAATGCTTGTGCACGTCTTCGACGACGATCATCTTTTCCCCTAGCCGCCTTTTTTGGCGCTTTGTCCCGCCCCGTTTGCCGGGGTGCGGCCTTTTTTCACTGAAACAGCCCGGACACAAGGCCCGGGCTGCTTGTTTTTATGACTGTTAACGCCAGATCAACGGAAGTTAACGGTTTTGTTTTCGCCGTCGGTCACTTCGATCTCACGATATGAGCCCGCGCTTTCACCGGGGCCGATCAATTCAACACCTGATGCGCCGACATAGTCGATGTCCTGACCTGCGGCCAGCAATTCCAGACCCTTGGCCAGTTCACCGGGATAGATTTTCTCGCCAGGTTCATTGGCAACTTCCATGATTTTCGCGCCATAATCCGCCGGGTTGGTCGAACCCGCGGCCTGCATGGCCAGCATGAACAGGGCAGCAGCATCATAGGATTCAGGCGAGTACGGTGACGAACCGTCAAACCCTTCGGCTTCGGCCATCGCGAAGTACTTTTCAGCACCTTCTCCACCAGAACCGGCGATCTGACCGAAGGAACCGTTTAGGTCAGGTCCGACATTGGCAGGCAGCGAGTCGCCAATCATGCCACCGGGCAAACCGAACGTGTCGAACGCACCGCTGTCCAGTGCTGCCTGGATAATTCCCAGACCGCCCTGGTCCAGATAGCCCGCGACAACCAGAATGTCGCCACCTGCTGAAGCCAGCGCGCCGACTTCGGCCGAGTAGTCCGCTTTACCGTCTTCGTGCGCAGCGACGATCGTGACTTCACCGCCCGAAGCTTCGAAAGACGACTGGATCGCATCCGCAAGACCTTTGCCGTAGTCGTTGTTGGTGTAGGTCAGCGCAATCGAGCTGATACCGCGATCGTTCAGAATGTCTGCCATTACCTGACCTTCGCGCGCATCCGACGGAGCGGTACGGAAGAACAGTCCGTTATCTTCCATTGTCGACAAGCCAGGCGAGGTCGCCGAGGGCGAGATCATAACCATGCCGTTCGGAATTGCGACGTTCTGAAGGATTGCACCGGTGACGCCCGAGCAATCTCCGCCAATGATACCGGCAACGCCGTCCGCGATCATGCGTTCACCGTTCGATGTGGCAAGGCCGTTGTCGATGCAGCCAGTGTCGGCGCGGGAGGCAGTTACTGTTGCACCGTTCAGAAGCTTGCCGGATTCGGTAACTTCGGCCATCGCCAGTTCAGCGCCCGAACCCATGGCGGGTGCCAGCGATTCAATCGGTCCGGTAAAACCGAAAAGAACGCCGAGTTTTACGTCTTCAGCCATGGCTGTGCCGGCCAGTAGAGCAGTTGCTGCAGTTGCAGTAAGCAGCTTTTTCATTAGGTTACTCCCATGTTGGAACATTTTCTTCCTGCTCAAGACCCTAGGCAAGCTGTCACCAAAAGAAAAGTCCCAACGAAAAAGTGTTTTTGCGGCTTGGAACTCTATCTGTTTTCATGACGCGCGCGATCGCGAAACTGGGTCGGAATACGACGGAGGGCTTTTATGATTCGGGCTTTTGTAATTTTGGGTCTAGCTTGGGCCGGAATCGCGAGTGCACAAAACGTGCAAACATCGCAAGGCGCGGTTGAGCTTACCGAAATGGTAAGCGGCTTGGATACACCCTGGGCCGTTGACATATTGCCCGATAACAGCTTCCTTGTGACAGAACGCGACGGAGACCTGTTACATGTCCGCGATGGGGTAAAGCAGCGCGTGCGCGGTGTGCCGAAGGTTGCCGCAAATGGGCAGGGTGGATTGTTGGATGTCACCATCGCAAGGGACTTCGCGCAAACCCGTGAAATTTTTCTGACTTTTGCTAAGCGCCAGTTCCGCAAAGCAGGGACTTCGCTGGCGGTTGCGCGCTTGTCGGAAGACGGCGACAGGCTGACCAAAGTACGTGTGATCTTTGAAGCCGTGCCGGGCGGCCGTACCGGCAAGCATTTCGGATCGCGCGTTGTGGAAGCCAACGATGGCACCCTGTTTGTCACGATCGGTGACCGAGGGGACCGGCCTGCCGCCCAAGATACAACAAACCACATCGGATCGGTGATCCGCGTCAATCGCAACGGGACCATCCCTGAGGACAATCCATTTGTTGATGATGACGATGTTCGGTCCGAAATCTGGTCGTTCGGCCATCGCAACCCGCAAGGGGCCGGTCTGGACGCCGAGGGACGGCTCTGGATTTCCGAGCATGGCGCACGGGGTGGGGATGAGATCAATCTGGTCGAGCCGGGCTTAAACTATGGCTGGCCAGTTATCTCTTATGGCGTTCACTATTCAGGTGAGAAAATCGGCGAGGGAACCTCGAAACCCGGAATGGAACAGCCAGAGCATTATTGGGACCCGTCCATCGCCCCATCGGGCTTGATGGTGTATTCCGGAAAACTGTGGCCGGAATGGACGGGTGATATCTTTGTCGGTTCGCTCAAGTTCGATTACATCGCCCGGCTCGCAGGATCCCCGCTGCGCGAGGTTGAGCAGATCAAAGGCCCGGAAACAGAACGTGTGCGCGATGTCGTTGAGGCTCCGGACGGGTCGATATGGTTTATTTCAGTCGGGCAGGGCGCGGTTTACCGGATGACGCCACCTGACTTGGGCTAAGGGAGGCTCGCGGAATAGATAAGCGCGCGGTTTCATCGTACCGCAAATCATCTTGAAGGCGCGCGTCCTAGAGACTCTGTTAGTTTTTCTGAAGAACTTAAACCGACAACCTGTCGCCGTGCGCACCACGTTCCCGATACGGTGTGGTGTTGTAATGGGCCCGGTAGCACTTTGAGAAATGCGACGGGCTGGCAAAGCCGCACGCCAATGCCACGTTGATCACGCTCATATCGGTCTGCATCAGAAGATTGCGCGCTTTGTGCAGACGTAACTCCATATAATACCGCTTGGGTGAGCGGCTTAGATAGCGGCGGAAGAGGCGCTCAAGCTGACGCGTCGACATGCCGACATCCTTGGCCAGGATCGAAGGCGAGATTGGCTCTTCGATGTTCTTCTCCATCATGAGGATGACCTGACTTAGCTTCGGATGGCGCACACCGATACGGGTGGGGGTCGACAAGCGTTGGGTGTCCTGGTCGGTTCGAATTGACGAATAAATCATCTGGTCGGCCACCGCATTGGCCAGATCTTCACCAAAATCATCAGCGATGATTTTTAACATCAGGTCGATTGAGGACGTGCCGCCTGCTGTCGTCATTCGATTACCGTCGATCCGAAACACGGATTTGGTCAGTTGGACCTCATCGAATTCCTCGATAAAACTGTCCGAGTTCTCCCAGTGGATGGTCGCGCGCTTGCCGTCCAGCAGCCCCGCCTTGGCCAAAGAATAGGCGGCTGTGCAAAGACCGCCAATCCGCAAACCGCGCCGCGCCTCGCGGCGGACCCAGTTCAGCACTTTCTTGGTGGTTGCCGACTGAACGTCCACGCCGCCACAGATCAACACGACATCATCTCGTTGCAGTTCAATCAGATCGGAATCCAACGCGAAGGTTGTCCCGGCCGAGCAACTGACGGACTCACCGCCTTCGCCCATAAGGGACCACGTATAAAGCGTCTTGCCCGCCATGCGGTTGGCGATCCTTAGACTGTCCAAGGCAGAAGCAAATGAAAGCAGCGAAAATTTGTCCAAAAGGACAAACACGAAGTGACGCGAGGTGGCTGCAGCGTTTTCCACCGTGACAACTTGGCGTTGCTCTTGCATGGCGAGGTGTCCTTGATTCGGCGCTCGACGGTATTGTGTCGGCGACAGATTTGGCAGCCACCATGATCAAAGCTTGTTTACGACGTCAAGGGGCGCAAATCATATATGGTCAGTCTTCAATGCTTTTTGTATAGAGGCCCCCTGAATACTTCAGCGGAGATCAAAGCTATGACTGAATGGCAAAAAACGAACTGGCGCAACAAGCCCCGGGTTCAGATGCCAGACTATACCGACGCGGCCGCACTGGCCAAGGTCGAGGCGCAGCTTTCGCAGTATCCCCCGCTGGTCTTTGCGGGCGAAGCACGGCGTCTTAAGCAACATCTGGGTGCCGCCGGTCGCGGCGAGGCCTTCCTGTTGCAGGGCGGGGATTGTGCTGAAAGCTTTGAACAATTCAGTGCCGATGCGATTCGTGACACCTTCAAGGTGATGCTGCAAATGGCGATGGTTCTGACCTATGGTGCCAAAGTGCCAGTGGTCAAAGTGGGCCGCATGGCGGGACAGTTCGCCAAACCACGCAGTGCCCCGACCGAGGTTGTAGATGGCGTCGAGCTACCAAGCTACCGCGGTGATATCATCAACGAACTGGCGTTTACCCCCGAAGCGCGCATTCCGAATCCCGGCAAAATGTTGCAGGCCTATACACAAGCTGCCGCAACGCTGAACCTGCTGCGGGCATTTTCGACCGGTGGTTTCGCCGATATGAGCCGGGTCCACTCCTGGACGCTTGGCTTCACCGATGAACAGGACGTACAGAAATACTCGGAAATCGCGGACCGGATTCAGGACACGATCGATTTCATGGATGCGGCAGGAATCACTGCCGAGACCACGCATGAATTCTCGACCGTGGAATTCTACACCAGCCACGAAAGCCTGCTTTTGGAATACGAAGAGGCGCTGACCCGCCTTGATTCAACCTCGGGCAACTGGCTGGCAGGTTCGGGCCACATGATCTGGATTGGCGACCGCACGCGTCAACCTGATGGCGCGCATGTCGAATTCTGTCGCGGTGTACTGAACCCCATCGGTCTGAAATGCGGCCCGACGACAACGGCCGAGGACCTAAAGGTTCTGATGTCCAAGCTGAACCCCGAAAACGAAGAGGGTCGTTTGACGCTGATCGCTCGGTTCGGCGCAGGCAAGGCGAGCGAGCATCTGCCGCGCCTGATCAAGGCCGTCAAGGAAGAGGGTGCCAAGGTGACTTGGGTATGCGACCCGATGCATGGCAACACGATCAAGTCGGCGACTGGCTACAAGACCCGCCCGTTCGAATCCGTGCTGCGTGAGGTGCGCGATTTCTTTGGCGTGCATCAGGCCGAGGGTACGGTGCCCGGCGGCGTGCATTTCGAGATGACCGGCCTGGACGTGACCGAATGCATCGGCGGCGTGCGCGCAGTCACCGAAGAAGATCTGTCTGATCGTTACCACACGGCCTGCGACCCGCGTCTGAACGCCTCGCAGTCGTTGGAACTGGCGTTCTTGGTTGCAGAAGAACTCACCAACCTGCGCCGTGATCGAAGCAAACGCGAAGCCAGCTAAGGCACTGTGACTATTTAACGAAAGGCGGGCAGGGTTTGCCCGCCTTTTTCGTTTTTAATCATCGCGGGACACAACCAGCCGAAGGTGAGAACCGGGGCGTTTGAACTCTTGGGGAGCCTCGGCAAAACCGGTCGAAAGCTGCCGCTTTGGTCTTTTGGGCGCCTGAACGTCGGATACAGCCCGCAGTTGGGTGTCTTGAATGGTGAAACGGCGGGGCGTTGCGCTGATCGCGCCATCACTCACCAATACTCCAAGAACACGGCTGACATCTCCAAGATCGCTTTTTAACGGCAACAGTATCATTCGCGCCTGTACTCGGGTGCGACCCAGTTTACCTGCGGAGACTAAGTCAAATCCAGCGATAGCAGGCTTGGCGAAGACCTGCTCCAGCACATCAGAAATTTGCGAACGTGCACTGGGCTCAAAGAAGGCGGTCAGTGGCATGCCACGGACTTCCATGCCCGCCAGTTTGTTCAGATGGCTTCCTGCAACACGGAACCGCGCCAGCCGCGGGGTGATCCGTTCAAGTATGAACGTGTATTCCAGGATATTCTCAAGCCCTCGCGGATCGACCTGTGATCGCTTGGGGATGCCGTCACTGGTCAGCAATGCGGTCCAGTAGGCCTCGGCCTGTCGGATGGGCGAAAGGCTGCGCCCGTTGTCAAAACGATCCATTGCAACGATCTTTCCAGAATTCGACCCGAACCCGTTACCGAAAAAGTTCCTCATTTTCATCACCCTAGCGTCAAGCGACCCCAATTTTCGTAAAAAGCCAGACATCTGGATCGTCCAGAACTGTCTGGGGCCAAAATTGACACGGGTTGATTCAATTTTGGAGGAAATCTTTAATGAATGGTTAACTTCTGGCTGAACACTCAAATTCAGCAAAGGCTTGCCCTGCGGCCATTGTTGGCTTTAGGTGCGGCAAGCGAGCAGACAGGGGCAGCAAGTATGATCAGATCTATGACCGGTTTCGCCTCGGGCAAGGGGGCATTGGGGCCTCATAGCTGGACGTGGGAGCTGCGCAGTGTGAACGGCAAGGGGCTGGACCTGCGCCTGCGCGTGCCCGATTGGTTAACCGGGCTTGAGGCCGCCTTGCGCAGTCAAATGACAAAGGCGCTGAGCCGTGGCAATGTCACCCTGTCTCTGCGGTTGGGCCGGGATGAAACTGCCCTTGATTTGGTTTTGAACGAAGCCGCGATGGGTGCGGCGCTTGTGGCAATGGGGCGAACACAGGAAATGGCGGCGGCTCGCGGTGTAACACTCGCCCCCTCAAGCGCGGCAGATTTGATTGCATTTAAGGGGATGTTGGAAGCTGGCAGCGATGTTGACGATCCAGCACCGCTGGTAGAGGCTTTAACGGTCGATTTTAAAGACGTGCTGGCCGAATTCGTCGATATGCGACAAGCCGAGGGTAACGCCTTGGCTGAAATTTTGGACTCACAGCTACGTTTAGTTTCGGAACTGGTGACTCAAGCAGCCGAACTTGCCGAACAGCGAAAGGACAAAATGGCAGACACGCTGCGGGAAAACCTTGCGCGGGTGCTGGACAACGCGCAGGGGGTTGAACCCGATCGTGTGGCACAGGAGCTGGCGCTGATCGCGGTTAAATCTGACATCACCGAAGAGATCGACCGGTTGAAAGCCCATGTCGACGCGGCACGCAGTCTGCTATCGCAGGATGTGGCGGTGGGGCGCAAGCTGGATTTTCTGATGCAAGAGTTCAATCGCGAAGCGAACACGCTGTGTTCAAAGGCGCAAAGCGCTGATCTGACATCGGTGGGGCTTGAGTTAAAAGCCGTAATAGACCAGATGCGCGAGCAAGTGCAAAATGTTGAATGACTATGGGAATACCTGATATGGCAGATCGCCGTGGCCTACTTATCATCCTGTCTTCGCCGTCCGGCGCAGGTAAATCCACCCTGGCCCGTCGGTTGATGGCGTGGGACGGAGACCTCGAATTCTCGATTTCGGCCACAACCCGCGCTCCACGCCCCGGTGAAGAGCATGGGCGCGAGTACTATTTCCTCTCGGAGGATGAGTTCAAGCAACAAGTCGCCAAAGGGCAAATGCTGGAACACGCCCATGTGTTCGGAAATTTCTACGGCTCGCCGGCCGGACCCGTGCGGGAGTCGATCAACGCCGGACGGGACGTCTTATTTGATGTTGACTGGCAGGGTGAGGTGCAGATCCGAAACTCGGACTTGGGAAAGCACGCGCTGTCCATTTTTATTCTACCACCTTCGATCCCTGAACTGCGGCGACGTCTTGAGACGCGTGGACAGGACAGCGAGGACGTCATCGCCAAGCGGATGCTCAAAAGTTGGGATGAAATCAGCCACTGGGGGTATTACGACTATGTGTTGGTCAATGACGACTTGGACGCAACAGAGGAAAAGCTGAAAACCATCGTCAGCGCCGAAAGGATGCGGCGTATCCAGCAACCCACACTGCAAAGCCATGTCCGCACATTGCAGAACGAATTCGAGGGCCTGTCATGACTGTTTACGCCTTGGGTGAGCATTCTCCGCAAATCCACGAAGATACATGGGTTGCCCCGGATGCGAACCTGATCGGTAAGGTGGTGCTGGAAAAAGGGGCCTCGGTCTGGTTCGGTTGTACCATTCGCGCAGATCATGAAGAGATCCGGGTGGGTGAAGGCAGCAACGTGCAGGAGAACTGTGTCATGCATATCGACGCCGGTTACCCGCTGACCATCGGCAGAAACTGCACCATTGGGCACAAGGTGATGCTGCACGGCTGCACCATCGGTGACAACACTCTGATCGGCATGGGAGCTATCGTTCTGAATGGTGCGAAGATCGGGAAGAATTGCCTGATAGGGGCCGGAGCGTTGATTACGGAAGGCAAGGAAATCCCTGATAATTCGCTTGTCATGGGATCGCCGGGAAAGGTCGTGCGGCAACTGGATGACGCCGCGGCACAGAAGATCACTTGGAGCGCGCTTCATTATCAGGAGAACATGCGCCGGTTCCGCGATGAGTTGAAGCCACTGTCTTAATGCTTCGGAAAAAGAGCACAGTGATGTCAGACGATCTGCTTGCCGAGTTTGTCGCGGCCATTCCGATGCCGGCTTTGATGGTCGATCAGACGGAACGGATTATCGCGGCCAATACCGATGCAAAGACGTTGTTGGCGCAGAACATCGTCGGTCGCCATTTCGCAACAATCCTGAGGCAGCCGCAGGTTATCGAGGCAATAGAGCAGAGCCTCCGCTCGAAAGGGCCGACCATAGCGCGTCACTTGTCCAACGACGGTGCGCAGGACACGACGTTCGAGATCAAGTGCCGCTATATGAACGGAGTTGGCGCGGTTTCAGGCGGTGCGACGTTGGCTACTTTTCAGGACATCACGCATGTCGAGCAGGCCAGCCAGATGCGCCGGGATTTCGTGGCAAACGTTAGTCATGAATTGCGAACACCCCTAACCGCTTTGATGGGCTTTATCGAAACCCTACAAGGCCCGGCCCATGACGATGCCGCTGCACGCGAGCGCTTTCTGAAGATCATGTCTGACGAAGCCAACCGTATGAATCGTCTGGTTGGGGATCTTCTGTCCTTGAACAGGGTTGAAAGCGAAGAGCGCGTGCGCCCGAAAGAACAGCTGGAATTGACGGGGCTGTTGCAATCGACGTTGAACTCTCTGCGCCCTCTGGCCACGGATGCGAAGGTTGATCTGAACCTGAACGCACCGGAAGGCCCTGTAACGCTAACCGGGGATAATGATCAGTTGCGGCAGGTTTTTACCAACCTGATTGAGAACGCCATCAAATATGGTGGTAGCGGCGGGAGTGTTGAGGTGCGGGTTATACCCTCGGAACGTGACACTGCCATGCGTGGACCGGCGGTTCGGGTTCAGGTGATTGATAAGGGGCCGGGTATTGATGCGGTTCACCTGCCGCGCCTGACGGAGCGATTCTACCGGGCGGACAGTCACAGATCACGCCAGTTGGGCGGAACCGGACTGGGGCTTGCGATCGTGAAGCACATAATCAACCGACATCGTGGCCGGTTACGGGTGGAAAGCGATCTGGGTAAAGGCGCGACGTTTACCGTTATTTTGCCGCGTTAAGGCGGTCGGAACGTCTGGATTCAGCTTAGTTTGCCCAACCTATGTAAAAATTGCATGTCCGCTTTGCGCTACGTCACCTAGGTTTCTTCTGTGCTGTCATAAAGCTGTTACAAACTTGTCACAAAAGGCTTACGCACGGCTTTTAGAGGTTCGCGCAAGATCATCATGGGGTGATCAGAACTTATCTTTTCAGGGAGACTGAAATGTCCTTTGTAAAACTGTCGGCTTCTGCGCTGGCTATCGCTGCTGTTTCGGCAACCACCGCTGCAGCCCGTGACAACGTTCAAGTCGCAGGTTCGTCGACCGTGCTGCCTTATGCTTCGATCGTGGCAGAACTGTTTGGTGATAACACTGATTTCCCGACACCGGTTGTTGAATCTGGTGGTTCGTCGGCTGGTCTGAAGCGTTTCTGCGAAGGTGTTGGCGAAAACACCATCGACGTTGCAAACGCATCCCGCGCTATTCGCGAGAAAGAGATCAAAGCCTGTGCCGAAAACGGCGTGACCGACATCATGGAAGTTCGTATCGGTTATGACGGAATCGTCTTTGCAAGCCAGCAGTCGGGCCCAGCCTTCAACGCGTTTGAGCCTGCCGATATCTTCAACGCTCTGGGTGCCAAGGTTCTGAAAGACGGGGAAATCGTCGACAATCCATACAACACGTGGGCTGAATTCAACTCTGATCTGCCGGACGTTGAAATCGCAAGCTTTATTCCCGGCACCAAGCACGGCACTCGCGAAGTCTTTGAGGAAAAAGTTCTGCTGATCGGCTGTGAAGCGACTGGCGCAATGGAAGCCATGGTTGCCGGCGGCATGAGCGAAGACGACGCTGAAGACGCGTGCCTGGACGTTCGTACAGACGGAAAGTCGGTGGACATTGACGGTGACTACACCGAGACACTGGCGCGTATCGACACCAACCCGAACGGTATCGGCGTGTTTGGTCTGGCGTTTTATGAGAACAACACCGACAAGCTGAAAGTGGCCACCATGTCCGGTGTCGCTCCGTCGACCGAGACCATCTCGACCGGTGAATACCCGGTGTCGCGCCCGCTGTTCTTCTACATCAAGAAAGCGCATATCGGCGTGATCCCGGGCCTGAAAGAATACGCTCAGTTCTTCGTTGCTGATGAAATCGCAGGTCCGTCCGGTCCGCTGGCAAACTACGGCCTGGTTGCTGACCCCGAGCTTGCAGAAACTCAGGAAGCAATTGCCAACGAAGTCACCATGGGTTCGGGTAGCTAAGCCTGACGCTGGTCTAATTTGCTGGGGGCGGTTTTCGATATCGCCCCTACGCGCCTTTAAATACCAAATGAGACCAGTGGGGGTGTCATGCCGATACTTTGGCTCTTTCTGATCGTTCTGGCGATCGCGGCGGGCGGCTATTTTCTGGGGCGGTCGCGTGCACTGCAAAGCGCCGGAGGCGATAGCCGAAGCTTGCATTCGCTGCCATCCTTTTACGGCGCAAACGTTTTCCTGAAGACAATCGTGCCTGCCTTTGGTCTTTTGATCCTCTGGTTGCTCGTGCAGCCAATTTACGTGAATACCCAGATATCCGGCATGATCCCGGAAACGGCGATTAAAGAAGGTTCGTCCCGCAGTCTGGTTCTGGCCGAGGTGCGCCGCGCGGCTAGTGGTTTGGACAATGCGGTTGAGCAAGGCCTTATAACCGAGGATATCGCCCAGAACGCGCGCGCCGATTTTACGGACATGACGCAGCGTCTCAAAGATGCGGGCCAGGTCGTTACGTCGAATATCACGCAACCGATTCTTCGTGCGGCTCAGAGCTATCGTGTTCTGAACTCGACAGGCCGTTCTGCCATGACGATCGCCGTGCTGCTCGCTGCTGTGGCTGGCGCAGCTATCAGCTTGTGGCAAACGAACAAAGTTTTCCGGGCCCGAAATGTCGTTGAGCAAGGCGTTCAGGTTCTGCTTCTTGCGGCCGCCTCTATCGCCATCCTCACAACCGTTGGGATCGTTCTTTCCCTGGTTTTCAACACGTGGGAATTTTTCAAGCTCTATCCGGCGTCAGATTTCTTTTTCGGAACTACCTGGTCGCCCAGCTTTTCTGGCCGTGGTGGTTCGTCTGAGCTTGGTATCATTCCGTTGCTGTGGGGCACGTTCTACATATCGCTCGTTGCCTTGCTGGTGGCTGTTCCAATCGGTCTGTTTGCGGCCATTTATCTGAGTGAATACGCATCCCCGCGTGTGCGGGCCTTTGCAAAGCCTCTGCTGGAAGTTCTGGCCGGTATCCCGACGATTGTTTACGGCCTCTTTGCGCTGCTAACCGTTGGGCCGCTCTTGCTGGGCGTTTTCGGTGACGAGGGGCTGGGATGGATGAAAGCAGGAACCGCAGTCGTGACAGCCGGGCTTGTTATGGGCATCATGCTGATCCCGTTTGTCTCATCACTTTCGGACGACATCATCAACGCGGTACCGCAGGCGATGCGTGACGGATCATACGGGTTGGGTGCAACCCAATCCGAGACAATCCGACAGGTCGTCCTGCCTGCTGCCTTGCCGGGGATTGTCGGTGCAATCCTTCTGGCGGCGTCGCGCGCCATCGGTGAAACCATGATTGTGGTTCTGGGGGCAGGGGCTGCCGCCCGGCTCAGCCTGAACCCGTTCGAGGCCATGACAACCGTAACGGCCAAAATCGTAAGCCAGTTGACGGGCGACGCTGACTTCGCGTCCCCCGAAGCACTGGTGGCCTTCGCACTGGGAATGACCCTTTTCATCCTGACACTGGGGCTTAACGTCTTTGCCCTTTACATCGTGCGCAAGTACCGGGAGCAGTACGAATGACTGACGCAAGCATGGAAAACCCCGGAACGGGTCGCCGCGCAACCTCCCTCACCGCCAGTGATGAGCGTACATTGAAGCGCGCCAAGGCTGAAAAGCGTTTTCGCCTCTACGGTATTATTGCGATCGCAACCGGCCTGTTCTTTCTGGTGGTACTTTTTGCGTCGATCCTGAAAGAAGGGATTCCCGCATTTACGCGAACTGTTGTCAGCGTTGAATTCACCCTGACGGAACCGCAACGGGCCGAGGCAGAAAGCACGCTGTTCAAGACCAAAGCCTATTCTGATCTTTTCATTACAGAGTTGAACGGTAAGCTTGCGGAAAGCGGGATCAGCGTCGACTTTGACGAAGCTGCGATTGAGCGTCTTTTGGGTAAAGTCGGCGGCACAATCCGAACTTTCTACAGCGAAAATCCGGACCAAGTGGGTGAGCCAATCAACTTCGAATTGGCAGCTTCCAGCCGGGTCGACGGATATTTCAAAGGCCGCGTCTCGCGCGACACACTTCAGGACAGCCGTTTTCTGCAACTCAGCGATCTTGATCTTGTTGACGCGTTAACAGAGGCGGGGGTCATAAAACAGGTGTTCAACTGGCCCTTCATCACCGGTGCCGATTCTGGCGTGGACAACCCCGGCGGGGCAGGAATCGGTGCCTCTGTCGTGGGTTCGTTCTTCATGATGCTGGTGGTTCTGGCTTTGTCGCTGCCGATTGGCGTGGCTGCCTCGATCTATCTTGAAGAGTTTGCGCCTCAGAACAAGTTTACGGACCTGATTGAGGTGAACATCTCCAACCTGGCGGCCGTGCCCTCCATCGTTTTTGGTATCCTGGGTCTTGCGGTGTTCATCCAGTTCATGCACCTGCCGCAGTCGGCGCCGTTGGTCGGGGGGCTTGTTCTGACATTGATGACCCTGCCAACAATCATCATCTCGACCCGCGCATCGCTGAAGGCGGTTCCGCCATCTATCCGCGATGCCGCGTTGGGGGTAGGGGCGTCAAAGATGCAGGCGGTGTTCCACCACGTGTTGCCCTTGGCCGCGCCGGGAATTCTGACGGGCACGATCATCGGACTTGCTCAGGCACTGGGCGAGACAGCGCCGCTTTTGCTGATCGGTATGGTTGGATTCGTAGCCCGCGGATACCCGGACGGTTTTCTAGCTGGTTTCACCGAACCGAACTCGGTCATGCCCGCCCAAATCTATACCTGGGCTGCGCGCGCGGATGTCGGCTTCTATGAAAAAGCGTGGGGTGGGATTATCATTCTTCTCATGTTCCTTCTCACGATGAATATTATCGCAATCATCCTGCGCCGCCGGTTTGAACGCCGCTGGTAATGAAGGGCACCAAAATGAACGACATGTCGCGAGTGGAGAGACAAGTGGACGCCAATGAAATCAAGCTGGAGTGCCGTGATTGCCAAGTTTACTACGGTGACAACCATGCTATCAAAGACGTGAATGTCGATATTGAAGACAAGACCGTCACTGCCTTCATTGGTCCGTCCGGCTGCGGTAAATCGACATTCCTGCGGTGCCTGAACCGAATGAATGACACAATCGACGTCGCGCGCGTCGAGGGTTCGTTCAAACTGGACGGCGAAGACATCTATGACAAGCGTGTCGATCCCGTTCAGCTGCGCGCCAAGGTAGGCATGGTTTTCCAAAAGCCCAACCCATTCCCGAAGTCGATCTATGACAACGTAGCTTATGGTCCGCGTATTCACGGGCTTGCCAGAAATAAGGCGGAACTAGATGAAATCGTTGAGAAATCCCTGCGTCGCGGCGCAATCTGGGATGAGGTGAAAGACCGGCTTGATGCGCCCGGCACTGGCTTGTCCGGGGGGCAGCAACAACGCCTGTGCATCGCCCGCGCTGTCGCGACCGAGCCTGAGGTTCTGTTGATGGACGAGCCGTGCTCGGCTCTGGACCCGATCGCGACCGCGCAGGTCGAGGAATTGATTGATGAACTACGGTCGCGATATTCCGTGGTGATCGTAACGCATTCGATGCAGCAGGCCGCGCGGGTCAGCCAGAAGACCGCGTTCTTTCACCTTGGAAACCTTGTTGAATTTGGCGAGACGGGCCAGATCTTCACCAACCCCGAAGATCCTCGCACCGAAAGTTACATCACTGGCCGGATTGGCTGAGCACAGGTATCAAAACATGAGCGAACAACATATCGCATCCGTATTCGACCGGGATCTCGAAGCTATTCAAGCCCATATAATGAAAATGGGCGGGTTGGTCGAGGCCGCAATCATGAGCTCGGCCAGATCGCTTGAAACCCGAGACGAGGAACTGGCCCAGCAGGTTCGTCAGGGCGACAAGGCAATTGATGCGCTGGAAGACCTGATAAATGAGGAAACTGCCCGCCTGATCGCCCTTCGCGCACCTGCGGCCAGCGATTTGCGCCTGGTGCTGTCGGTGCTGAAGGTATCCGCAAACCTTGAACGTATCGGCGACTATTCCAAGAACATCGCCAAGCGCACAACGGTTCTGGTTAATGCCAGCGAGATCAATGGCAGCGCCGCTGCCTTGCGTCGGATGGCGCGCGAGGTTGAGCGAATGCTGCGCGATGCGTTGGACGCATACATTCAGCGTGATGCCGAACTGGCGACCGATGTCATTGCCCGCGATGAAGAAGTGGACCAGATGTATAATGGCCTGTTCCGCGAATTCCTGACCTTCATGGCCGAGGATCCGCGCAACATATCATCCTGTATGCATCTTCATTTCATTGCCAAGAACATCGAACGCATGGGCGACCATGTCACTGCGATCGCCGAGCAGGTCGTGTATCTTGTCACCGGTGAACGCCCGACCGAGGCGCGACCGAAAGCCGACATAACCTCTCAATCCGCCTAGGAGTTTTAACAGATGTCCGCTGATCAACCGACCGTTCTGGTTGTCGAGGATGAACCCGCGCAACGAGAAGTTCTGGCTTACAACCTTGAGGCAGAAGGGTTCCGTGTGTCCAAGGCTGGCAGCGGAGACGAAGCCATGTTGCTTGTCGATGAGGAACATCCGGACATCATTGTTTTGGATTGGATGATGCCAAACCTCAGTGGGATAGAGGTCTGCCGCCGATTGAAATCACGCCCAGATACGCGGTCGATCCCGATCATCATGCTCTCGGCCCGCACGGAAGAAGTCGACAAGGTGCGCGGCCTTGAGACGGGTGCGGATGACTATGTGGTTAAACCATATTCGGTTGTGGAATTGATGGCGCGCGTGCGCACGCAGTTGCGTCGAGTGAGGCCTGCCACTGTAGGTCTGCGGCTGGAGTTTGACGACATCGTTCTGGATTCGGAGACACACAAGGTCAGCCGCGACAGTAAGCCACTGAAGCTTGGCCCCACCGAATTCCGACTGCTCAGCACGTTCATGGAGAAACCGGGCCGTGTCTGGAGCCGTGAACAATTGCTTGATCGGGTCTGGGGTCGGGATATCTATGTTGATACGCGCACGGTTGACGTTCATATCGGACGGTTGCGAAAAGCGCTGACGCAACACGGGGGTCAAGACCCCGTAAGAACTGTGCGCGGGGCCGGATACGCCTTGGGATAAACCAAAGGGGGCAGGGGTATGAGTTCCGCTCATGGTTAGATGCGAAACTCTTACTGTCATTTGAGTGCGTACCGGGTTAGTTTGCCCCAAGCCGACTATGCGGAGAAGCACCATGAACGCCCCCGACACCAAGCCAGCCCTACGCGCGAAAGATGCGCCCGATATGGGTAAATTCGCATGGGATGACCCGTTTCGCCTGAACGATCAGCTAAACGAAGACGAGCGTATGATCGCCGCCAGCGCGCAGGCATATGCTCAGGAAAAGCTGCAACCTCGTGTGACCGACGCGTTTCAAAACGAAGAAACGGATCCCGAAATCTTTCGCGAAATGGGTGAGATGGGCCTGCTGGGCACCACGATCCCTGAACAGTATGGCGGCCTTGGGGCAGGGTATGTCTCATACGGTTTGGTCGCGCGCGAAGTTGAGCGTGTTGATTCCGGTTATCGCTCGATGATGTCGGTGCAAAGCTCTCTGGTGATGTACCCGATCTATGCTTACGGCAGTGAGGAACAGCGTCGGAAGTACCTTCCGAAACTGGCCAGCGGCGAATGGATTGGCTGTTTTGGCTTGACCGAAGCGGATGCAGGGTCAGACCCGGCAGGGATGAAGACCCGCGCGGAAAAGATCGACGGTGGCTATCGTCTGACGGGAAGCAAAATGTGGATATCGAACGCGCCGATTGCGGATGTGTTCGTCATCTGGGCCAAGTCTGATGCACATGACGGAAAGATTCGCGGGTTTGTGCTGGACAAAGGACTCAAGGGTCTGAGCGCGCCGAAAATCCAAAACAAGTTGAGCCTGCGCGCATCTATTACTGGTGAGATCGTCCTCGAGGGCGTCGAGGTCGACGAAAGTGCGCTGCTGCCGCATGTTCAGGGTCTCAAGGGGCCATTTGGCTGTCTGAATCGCGCGCGTTATGGCATCAGCTGGGGAGTGATGGGCGCAGCCGAATATTGCTGGCACGCCGCACGCCAATACGGCTTGGATCGTAAACAGTTTAATCGGCCGCTGGCACAGACCCAGCTGTTCCAACGCAAATTGGCCGACATGCAAACAGAAATCGCTCTGGGTTTGCAGGCAAGTTTGCGCGTCGGTCGTCTGATGGATGAGGCTGAGGCTGCACCCGAGATGATTTCGGTCATCAAGAGAAACAACTGCGGCAAGGCTTTGGATATCGCGCGCATGTCGCGGGACATGCACGGCGGGAATGGCATCTCACTTGAGTTCCAGGTCATTCGTCACATGGTTAACCTTGAGACGGTGAACACCTATGAAGGTACTCATGATGTACATGCGTTGATCCTGGGGCGGTCGCAGACGGGGCTGCAGGCCTTTTACTAATAAGTCGCGTAATCGGTATTATGTTAATTTAATGGAAATGGCCAAGCGCTGTTTCCAGCGTAATACCATGCGTTTATGATTACGAGCTAAGCTGACATCTGGATTTGCTAAATGGACTTGCGCGGAAAAACTGTGGTCGTCACTGGTGCCGCGCATGGGATCGGCAAAGGTCTGGCCGATCGGTTTGCTCAGGACGGTGCCAAGGTTGTCTGCGCGGACATCGACGAAATTGGCGCTCAGAATGTGGCGCGAGATATTGATGGCCACGCCATAACCTGCGACGTGTCGCGTGAAGATGCGATCAAGGCGCTGATTGAAACTGTCGAGGATTCGATTGGGCCCATTGATTTATTCTGCGCGAATGCCGGTATTCTGACGTTGGGCGGATTGGAGGTTCCGAACGAAGATTGGGATCGGATTTGGACAATCAATGTCATGTCGCATGTCTGGGCAGCGCGGCACTTGGTGCCACGTATGATTGCACGCGGCGGCGGATACTTCCTGATTACAGCATCAGCCGCCGGAGTGCTGAACCAACCCGGTGCTGCCCCTTACGGTGTTACCAAGCATGCCGCTGTCGGGTTCGCAGAATGGCTTTCCTTAACCTATGGCCACAAGGGATTGCGCGTTTCAGTTCTGTGTCCGCAAGCTGTGCGGTCTGAAATGACTCGAGGCCTTGAGACCTCGGTCGCAGCGATTGACGGTATGCTTGAACCCGAGGATGTTGCCGAAACCTGTGTTCAAGCCATCCGGTCCGAACAGTTTTTAATACTTCCGCATCCGCAAGTTCTGGACTACATGCAACTCAAAGCTGGTGATTACGATCGCTGGCTAGCGGGAATGCGGAAGCTAAATCAAAAATTTATCGAAGACAGCTAAGGTTTCTTTCGTGCTTTGCGCATCAGGCCTTCCTGCGCGACGGATGCGATCAAAGTCCCGTCTTCGGTATAGATGGACCCGCGGTTGAAATTGCGTCCCTGCCCGCTCCATGGCGAGTCCATCGAGTACAGATGCCAGTTTTCGAAATGAACCGGTGCGTGAAACCACAAAGCATGGTCAAGGCTGGCGCCATTGATCTCTCCGGTAAACCAACTTAGCCCATGCGGACGCATTCCTGACGACATCAGATACATGTCCGACGCGTAAGCCAAAATTAGGTGTTGCGTTACCGGGTCGGCGCCGGCCGCGCCTGGCATACGGAACCAAATCTGGTTTCGGTCATCTGATTTTGCGGGGTTGAATGGGTTCAGATGATCCACTTCACGCACTTCGATGGGCCTTTCGCGCATAAGCTCGCCACGAAGTTTTTCCGGAACCTTATCCTCATATTTCTTCCGCAATTCTTCTCGTGCTGGATAGTTTTCTGGCGCTTTGGTCTGCGGCATGGCGTGGTGATGATCCCAGCCTTCATCCTTTACGTGAAACGATGCCGACATGTTCAGGATTTGCTGTCCATGCTGAATCGCAACCACACGCCGCGTTGTCATGGAACCTCCATCTCGGGCTCTATCAACCTGATATATAACCGGCATAGACGGATCACCTGCACGGATAAAATAGGCATGAAGCGAATGACACAGCCGATCATCCACCGTGCGGTATGCTGCGGCCAAAGCCTGCGCGATGACCTGTCCACCAAAGATGCGCGTTGGTGTTTCCCCGCCAGAGCCCGTCCCGCGAAACAGATCAACCTCAAGCCTTTCGATGTTCAAAAGGTTCAGAAGAACACGTTCCGCTGCGGTCATGTTTTGGTCTCCGGGTTTGTATGAGAGATTTGGTATCAGCGCTCAACGCGTCATTCAATCATTGCCCCAAGGACAAGCGCCTTGAGTTCGGCGCGTGACGGGTATGAGCTGGACGGCGACAACTGCGTAAAAAAGACAGAAGTCATGTTATTGACCCGGTCGATCCAAAAAAATGTCGAAGCCATGCCGCCCCAACTAAAGTCACCTAAAGACCCCGGAACACGCACTCGACCCGGGTTAGTAACAATGGCACCTCCTAGTCCGAAACCTGTACCTTCCATGGGTTGTTCAGCAAAGCTTTGCGGTCCCATTGAGGCAATGTCGCCTGGTAAGTGATTGATTAACATATATTCAACGGTTTTCGGGCTCAACAAACGGTGTCCATTGCCCTGCCCCCGGTTTCTAAGCATCTCAGCGAACCGGGAATAGTCGTCGATTGTTCCGACCAATCCGCCACCACCGGAAAACGTGGTTGTCTTTTCAAACGGAGATCTACCAGCATGATCCACCAGTCGCAGCGTCTCAGTGCCGGTTTGTGCGGAATTCAAGGCCATCGCGTTTCCTTCCAACGGTGTGTAGAGCGAAGCAAACCGATCTCCTGCCCCTGTTGGAACCGTGAAATCCGTCTCGTGCATTCCAAGCGGCTCCAAGACCTCTTGAGCAAGAAACTTGTCCAGAGATTTACCGGAGACGACCTCAATAACGCGCCCCACAACATCTATGCCAACCGAATACTCCCATCGTGAGCCAGGTTGGAACGCCAACGGCAGTGCAGCAAGATCGTATACGCGATCAGCCAAAAGCCCCTGGTCAGGTTTGAACACCATGTCTTGGGCATCCATCAGTTCGGGCAAAATTCCAGGGTTGAACGGGTAGCTGAAACCACTTGTGTGCGTCAGCAACTGATGCAGTGTCGGTGTTGGGGCCTTTTCCGTCTGATCTGTGCTCATGGCACCAGGAACCAAGGCCTGCATATCAGAGAATTCCGGCAGAAATTCAGATAGTTGCGCGTCGAGGTGAAATAGGCCGCGTTCCGCCAGCATCATCACCGCAACTGTGGTCACCGGTTTAGTCATTGAATAGATGCGGACGAGTGTATCGCGTTGGAATGGCAGATTGTGCTCAATGCTTCTTTTGCCGTAGGCGTTGAAAAAAACTTCCTGTCCATTGTGTTTTATCAACAAGGAGCTGCCTGCGTATTTTCGCTCATCCACGTAACGCTTCATCCAGTCGCCAATACGGTTCAGGCGCGACGGCTCGAACTTGGTCATCTTTGTTTGTCCCCCGTTTCGTGCGGCGATACTGCGTGCCTGCGGCCGGAGTTGAAAGCGAATTCCACAAGATTTCTACGCGAAGATTCAGCAGGCTGTTACACTTGTCCTGTAGCGGATTCGCTTGTCACGAGTTGGAACAGTAAAAATTGTCGCCATTTCGGAGGAGCATCATGACGCAACATATCGATTTTGTGTATGATTTCTGTAGCCCCAACGCCTTTCTCGCGTACAAAACCCTGCCCGACGTTGCAGACAGGCATGGTGCTCGGGTGACTTACGCGCCGGTGCTGCTTTCGATAGTTTTCAAGGTTACCAACAACCAAAACCCGTTCCAGGCGTTTTCGGAAAATCGCCAAAAAACGGCGTATCTGAGCCACGATCTTCATCGGTTTGCGCGCATGCGCGGTTTAAGCTTTCACATGAGCCCTCACTTTCCAGTCAATACCAAGCTGGCCATGCGGGGTGCCGTTTTTTCCGCCGGAAAATCGTGGGAGAACAGATATATAAAAGCAGTATTTGAAGCAATTTGGGTGCACGGACAGAAGGTTGACGATCTGGGTGTCCTGTCCGAAATTTTACAAGAAAACGAACTGCCCGTACGCAAGTTACGCGAGGCAATGTTCAGTCCTGAGGTCAAGCAGCACCTGAAGGACCAGACGAAAGCGGTGGTAAAGCGCGGCGTTTTTGGCGTGCCAAGTATGTTTGTCGGGTCCGAGATGTTTTTCGGAAAAAACAGCATGGCAGATTTGGCGTTGGAGCTATCGAGAACATCCTAGTCTTCTAACGCTTCCAGCCCATGCTTTGCGAACATCGGAACATATGACCCCAAGATCTTGGCGCGTTCTGGATCAGAGGCATTACCATCTTCCGCGCGTTTAAAAACGCCTTGCAAAATGCTGCCCATACGAAAGAAATTGAAGGCGAGGTAAAAGCCGAAATTCTCAATGCCCGGCAAACTTCGGCGCTGACAATATTGGTCGATAAAAGCCTGATCGGACGGCAAGCCAAGACTGGCCCGATCAATGCCGGCAAGCCCTCGACCCTCGGTGCCTGGTGGCATGCGCCACTGCATGATCACGGCGGCCAAGTCAGCGTAAGGGTGTCCGATAGTTGAAAGCTCCCAATCCAGCACCCCAATGCAGCGAGTTCCATCTTTTTCGAACATCAGGTTATCGATCCTGTAGTCGCCGTGAACCAGTGTTCGTTGACCATCGTCCTGTGGCACAGAACCTTCAAGCGCGTCAATCAGGGCGTCCATCTCGGGGATATGGGACGTTTCCGAAGCGCGGTATTGCTTAATCCAACGCGCAATCTGACGCTCAAAGTAATTGCCGGGTGGTCCAAAATCGGACAGACCCACAGCCGCGATATCCACGTCATGCAAATCGGCCAAGACACGGTTCATTTCATCCAGAACTGCGGTGCGTGTTTCGTTGCTTTCGCCGGTCATTGTGGGTTCAAGAAATATCCGGCCGTCAAGATGCTCCATCACGTAAAAATCCGAACCGATGACAGTTTTGTCTTCACACAGCAGGTACATCTTCGGCACTGGAACAGCCGTGTCGGCCAAAGCAGTCTGAACGCGAAACTCCCTGTCTACGGCATGAGCGGATTTAAGAAGTGTTCCCGGCGGCTTGCGGCGTAAAACGTATGTACTTTTGGGGGTCGTCAAAAGGAAAGTCGGGTTCGACTGTCCTATTGCGAATTTGGTCGCCTCAATCGGCCCCTGATACCCGGGCAGATGGCGACTGAGATATGTGTCAACGGCCGACAGATCCATTTGTGTACTGTTCATCTTTCACCTTCGCAATCACATGGCTTCGGCGAAGATATTGCCGGCTGTTTCCACGTTGATACCACCGGACACCGGAATAACCGCCCCGGTAACATAGCTGCCTCCTCGTCCACACAGAAATAACATGCAGCCCGCAATATCCTCATCGCGTCCGACGCGCCCCAATGGCACCGTACTTCCCACCCGCTCTCGGGTCTCTTCGTCGGCGGTGGCAAAGGCGGTCATCTTTGAAACGAATGGTCCGGGTGCCAGAGCGTTTACGGTGATATGCTGGGGCGCGAACTCTTTCGCCATGATTTTAGTCAGGTGCAGAACGGCCGCTTTTGAGGCTGCGTAACTATAGGCACCATCCCCCATTGGCACCTCTCCCATCACTGAGCCAACATTCACAATGCGTGCCGGATCATCGGCCGAGCCCGATTTCATCAGTGTGGGCAGAAGTTTCTGCGTTAGTTCGAATAGCCCGGCGACGTTTACAGACATGACTTTGTCCCAAGCATCGTAGGGGAATTGACCCATCGGAGCTCCCCATGTCACGCCTGCATTATTCATCAGTATATCAAGCGTTTCCGTGCGCTTGTTTATCTCGGTTACTAATGCATCGATCCCTTCTTGCGTAGCGACATCACCACCAAATCCTTCCGCGTGGCCCGAGGCGCCCAGTGCGTTCAGTTCAGAAGCAACCGCCTCGCAGGCCTCGACCTTGCGCGACGCAATCAGTACCCGCGCTCCCGCCCGCACCATTGTCTCGGCAGCCATTCGGCCAATACCGGTCGCTCCTCCGGTTACAAGCGCTGTTTTGCCCTGCAATGAGAATAGCGTTTCAGGGGTCATGGTCTGCTCCTTGGTATTTGAATCGCTAACAGGCAGTTTGTCGTGGAAACCTTTGATTTCTTGACAACACCTGCTGTGACGACAAAGTTCGTTCTGACTGAATAACATGGATAACAGGGCGAATATGCAAGCTTTACTCAGCGTCGTACCAGGAGGTCCTGAAACTTTGGAGTTGAAGACCCTGCCCGATCCAACACCGGGTAAGGGGGAGCTTCTGGTTGGTATCAGGGCGGCAGGCGTGAACTTCCCGGATACATTGATCATAAAAGACCTCTATCAGATCAAGCCGCCGCGCCCTTTTTCACCGGGTGGAGAAATTGCGGGAGAAGTCCTGGCAATTGGTGAGGGCGTGACTGGTTTCACAATCGGGGACTGCGTTTTGGCGCTTACCGTTTATGGTGGGTTTGCCACGCACGTGACACTCCCCGCGGCAGCAGCCGTTAAATTTCCGGAAACAATGCCCTTTGAAGATGCCGCTTGTTTCGTTTTTACATACGGTACGTCCTATCACGCCTTGAAAGACCGTGCTGCCTTGCAGTCTGGCGAAACACTTCTGGTGCTTGGTGCCGCCGGAGGGGTTGGCTCGGCAGCGGTCGAGTTGGGCAAAGCGATGGGTGCACGAGTTATTGCGGCAGTATCCTCAGAGGACAAAGCCGCTTTTTGCCGAAGCCTCGGCGCTGATGAAACGATTATCTATGCAAATGAAATGGACAAGTCGGCGCAAAAGGCATTTTCTTCTGAAATCAAGGCTCTGGCGGGGCCTTCAGGTGTGAATGTAGTTTATGACGCCGTGGGGGGTGACTACGCTGAACCTGCGTTGCGCAGTATGGGTTGGGCCGGGCGATATCTGGTGGTTGGTTTCCCGGCCGGAATTCCCAGAATCCCGCTGAATCTGCCCCTTCTGAAAAGCTGTCAGATCGTCGGCGTTTTTTGGGGAGCCTCTGTCTTGCGCGACCCCAAAGGCCATGCTGAAAACGTAAAAGATTTGTTTCGGTTATATGCCGAAGCTCGTATAAAACCAAAGATTAGCGCTAGATTTCCGCTAAATCGGGCGCCCGAAGCTTTGGCCCATCTCTCCAGCCGATCGGCGTTTGGGAAGATCGTAGTCATCATGCCCGACCAGTCGGAGCATGACTGAAGCAGAATGTCATACTCGCCGTAAGCGAGAATTTGGCGGTGGACACTACCGCCCATCCGCGACTAAGAACCTGTAATGGGGACAGTGAAGTAATGCTAAAAACCTTGATTTTAAACGGCCCAAATCTGAATCTTTTGGGAACCAGGCAGCCCGAGGTTTACGGAAGCACAACGCTTGAGATGGTTGAAGACCTTTGTAGAACCCATGGATCTTCAATTGGTTTTGAGGTGACTTGTTTTCAATCCAACCTCGAAGGCGCGTTAATTGACGCCATTCATTCCGCGAAGGGCGAACAGGACGGGCTCATTCTGAACGCCGGCGCGTATACGCATACGTCGATCGCTTTGATGGATGCGATTGCATCGGTCGAGCTGCCGGTGGTTGAGGTGCATTTGTCAAACATCCACGCGCGCGAAGATTTTCGGCATGTGTCCTATATTGCGAAGGTTGCGATTGGACAGATTTGTGGCTTTGGCCCGCAAGGATACACGCTGGCTCTGGATGCTCTGTCCGCACATCTGAAAAACAGGCAAGCTCAATGAAACTGAGCGAATACCTGCACTTTCTGAGCTATACCAAAACCTTGGAAGAGCTTTGGGATGCCCATTGCCGTCAGATGGCGAAGTTCGGGTTCGATAGGCTAATTTATGGCCACACACAGTTTCGAACGGAAACCTCGCTGGGCGACCCCGAGGATTTCCTGGTTCTTACCAACCATGAAAAATCGTATTTGGATGGGTTCCTGCGCGACGGGCTTTACTTTCATGCCCCCATGCTTAAGTGGGCGCTGAACAACGAAGGTGCAGCAAGTTGGAGTATGGCGCAGGAAATGGCAGCCAAAGGAAAGCTGACAAAAGAAGAGCTGGACGTTCTCAACTTCAACAGAATGCATGGTGTGTCATTTGGATATACGGTCAGTTTCACGTCGGTGTCGATGCGGTCTAAAGGGGCAATTTCATTGTCTGCGGGTGAAGCAAACTCTCAGAAAGAGGTTGATGCGCTTTGGAAAGATTGCGGCGACGATATCTTGTTGATGAACAATGTCGCGCACCTGAAGATCCTTACCCTGCCCTATCACGCGCCGAACCGGGCCCTGACAAAGCGTCAGCGCGAAGCTTTGCAATGGGTCGGAGATGGAAAAACCACCCAGGATATCGCTTTACTGATGGGTCTGACCTCTGCGACGGTTGAGAAACATCTGAGGCTGGCGCGCGAGGCACTTTCAGTGGAAACAACGGCCCAAGCTGTACTGAAGGCTTCATTGCAAAATCAGATGTTCATTATGGAGGTGTAGACTGGATTCTGACGCCTTAATGCGTCAATTTACCTTAGGTAAGGAAATCATTACTTTCCGAATCTTGGCTGTTAGTTGCAAAATGATATTGTTCCGTGAGTGGTGGCTTTAGCCAGGGAACATTTGGATGGATCTTTGCAATACCAAGGCGCTCCATCCGCTCTGACAACCAGGCGTCTATTTGTACGCGTCTGTGTGTCGGAATTTTGAGGGGCCCCGACCATCCCCATCTTGCGGGGTCCCTCAATTACCCCGCAAAAAAGGGCGCGTTCGCGCCCTTTTCTATTTAAATCGTCTTTGCGTGAAATGACCCCCGCAGTACGCGGCTGGTTTTTTGAGTGTGCCCAGAACTTATTCATCCGGGCACATTCACTTAACCTTGGGCGGCCTTTGCGACTTCGGCTGCGAAGTCTTCCTTTTCGACAACGATGCCTTCGCCAACTTCCAGACGGATAAAGCCGGTGATGGTGGCGCCTGCTTCTTTTGCCGCTGCTTCAACGGTCAGGTCAGGGTTCACGACGAATTGCTGGTTCAGCAGAGTGGATTCAGCGACGAATTTCTTCATGCGTCCTTCGATCATCTTCTCGATCACCTGCTCCGGCTTTCCGGATTCGCGGGCGATATCCATCTGAACCTGCTTTTCTTTCTCGACAACTGCCGGGTCCATGTCCGCCTCGGACAGAGCTGTCGGGTTCACAGCCGCAATGTGCATTGCAACCTGTTTGCCAATCGCTTCGTCGCCACCGGTCAAGGCGACCAGAACACCGATTTTGCCCATCCCATTGGTCGCCGCGTTGTGGACGTAAGACACAACAGTGTCACCCGACAGCTTCGCCATGCGACGCACCGACATGTTCTCGCCAATGGTGGCGATCTTGTCGGTTAGCGTGTCGGCAACGCTCTTGCCGCCCAGATCAGCCGCCAACAGCGCCTCGACATTGTCGACGTTTTTGGCTGCGGAGGCGATCTTACCAACCATTTCCTGGAACTCGGCGTTCTTCGCAACGAAGTCGGTTTCCGAATTCACTTCGACCGCGACACCGTTGCCACCGTCGACATGGACAGCAACCAGACCTTCTGCTGCAGTACGGCCTGATTTCTTAGCCGCTTTAGCCAGACCTTTGGTGCGCAGCCAGTCAACGGCTTCGTCCATGTTGCCGCCGGTTTCAGTCAGCGCCTTTTTTGCGTCCATCATGCCTGCGCCGGTCGAGTCGCGCAGTTCTTTAACCATTGCTGCTGTGATTGCCATCTCTTGGCTCTCCTCAATTCAAACGGATTTGGGGCAGGTCATACCCTGCCCCATATGTCATTTACGTGACGGGCAGCTTACGCTTCGGCGGATGCTTCTGCGTCGGCCGGGGCTTCGTCGGCAACGGCTTCTTCAACCGGGGCTTCTTCGAACGCGCCCAAATCGACACCTGCGGCGCCCAATTGTGCGGTCATACCGTCCAGAGCGGCACGTGAGGCCAGATCGCAGTACAAAGCAATTGCGCGGGCTGCGTCGTCGTTGCCTGGAATGATGTAGTCAACACCGTCGGGCGAGCAGTTGGTGTCAACAACGGCGACAACCGGAATGCCCAGCTTGTTGGCTTCGGCGATGGCCAGTGCTTCTTTTTTGACGTCGATGACGAACAGCAAGTCAGGAACGCCGCCCATTTCACGGATACCGCCCAGCGAAGCTTGCAGCTTGGCTTGGTCACGTTCCATGCCCAGACGCTCTTTCTTGGTCAGGCCTTCGGCACCGGATTCCATGGCTTCGTCGATCTGGTTCAGACGGTTGATCGACTGGGAAACGGTTTTCCAGTTGGTCAGGGTGCCGCCCAGCCAGCGGTGGTTCATGTAGTACTGAGCCGACTTTTCTGCCGCTTCCGCGATCGGGCCAGCGGCCTGACGCTTGGTGCCAACGAATAGAACACGGCCACCTTTGGCAACGGTGTCACGAACGGCTTGCAGCGCCTGATCCAGCATCGGAACAGTTTGGGTCAGGTCCATGATGTGGATGCCATTGCGCGAGCCGTAGATGAACGGGCCCATGCGGGGATTCCAACGCTGTGTCTGGTGACCAAAGTGAACGCCAGCTTCCAACAGCTGACGCATTGAGAACTCGGGAAGAGCCATGCGGTATTTTCCTTTTCCGGTTTACGCCTGGGCGGGGGTGAAAGAAGCAGATGCTCCAACCGGCGGTCTTAATGAGGATGTCTCCCTCAAAAAGCCCAAACCCCGCCTGCGGGTTTGAATGGCGCGCGTATAAGGTAGGTTTTGTCGTTTCGCAAGGGGTATTCGCCCTTATTTTTCAAGCCGTGCCAAGCTATGAGCGTGGCGCACCGCCTCTTCACAATGCGCGGCCAGTGCCTTGCGGTCTTCAAAGTCGCTAACCTTGGCCGGGGCGTGATAAATAAGCTCGACGCTACCCTGTCGGCGCGCGCCCAGCGTTTTGATCAAATGTGGACCAAAATCCATCTCGCCCCACCAACCATAAAACCTTTCAGGCTGGCCATTGGGCGCGTGGAAAATAACCGTCACCGGCTGGACGTACATGAACTCACGCAACTCATCTGCGAAGAACGCCGCAAAGAGCGTTGTTTTAAAGGGCAAAATGCGCAGCCCGTCTGTTGAGGTCCCTTCTGGGAAAAACAGAAGCTTGTGGCCAGCCTTCAGGCGGGCTTCAAAGACTTTGGTTTGTTCCTTTGCCTTCTTACGGTCGCGCTCAATGAAAACCGTGCCAGTTGCGCGAGCCAGCCAACCTATGACGGGCCACTTTGCAACCTCGGCCTTAGAGACGAAATAAACGCGCTTCCTCGCATTCAGCGCGAAGATGTCCAGCCAACTTGTGTGGTTGGCCACCACGGCACCGCGCTGCCGCATCAATTCGCCAGATGTCCGAAAACCGATTCCCAGAATCCTGAACGCGTTGCGACAGACGAATTGCGGAATGAACGGAGTGATCGGACGGCGCACGCCAAACAGGGGGTACTCGAATAGGCGAATGAGGACGAGAACGGCCAGCCCACCGAACACCAGCAAAGCCAACGGCACGCCACGCAAGGCAACCAAAACCCAGCCCACCGGGCCAAGGACAACCGAATCTGGCGCATCCTCGCTGTTCCAGATCGGCTCACTCACTGCGTTGGACCCCGCCATAGATGCGCCTTTGACGTGAGTTCATGCGGGCAGTGTCGAGGATCAGACAAATATCCGTTGTATTGAACGCCTGGTCGATAAATGCACCCTCACCAACGAACCCCCCAAGCCGCAGATAGGCCTTGATAAGAGCCGGCACCTGCACCATCGCGGCCCGACGATCCAGATCTTGCGGCGCAACAAGATCCATGGATTCAAACTGCCCCGGTTGCGCCCTTACCCGAAGTTCCGGGGGCGCCAGGTGGTTGTGATGCAACATTGATAAGGGCTGAGCCAATTTCTGAACGTCGGTTCCATGAAAGCTGGCGACACCGAACAAAACCTCGATCTTGCGTTCGTTGACATAAGCCGCAAGCCCGTTCCAAAGATGGTACATTGCCGTGCCGCCGCGATAGTCGGGGTGCAGACAAGACCGTCCCAACTCCAACAGCTTCCGCCCGCTTTGTTTGAGGACGCTCAGATCGTATTCGTCTTCCGAGTAAAACTGCCCAAGCTTTGCCGCGCAATCGCCGGACAACAGCCTATAAACGCCGATAACTTCGCCCGTCAGGTTATCAATCGCCAGCATGTGGTCAAAGTAAGGATCGAACTTGTCCTGCTCTAATCCGGCCTCGTGATCGACCATCTCTCCGCCACCACCCAGTTCACGAACAAAAACGTCATATCGCAGCCGCTGAGCCGCACGTAACTCGGCCTTGGTTTCCGCTAGTCTGATCGTAAAGGAAGAGCCCGCATCCGGCATTGGTGGTTCCGTTTTTGTTTGCGCGCTGATACCTCAACTCTCGGGGGTATGGCAACATAAGCAGATATGCGAGAAAGTTAACCTTTCCTAAACCAGTTTCACGGATCAAAGACAGGCATCAGAGCGATACGCGTTCCGTCAATCACCACTTTCCCTTGTTCGCGGAAGTTCACGGTGATTTTTCCGCCGATGTTGGACTGTACCTGTCCAACGCCCCAATCGGGGAAATCGGGGTGGCGGACATACATGCCCGGTGCAAGAATGGCATTCAGGTCTGTCATCATGGGCTCCGGGTCCGGCGGCAGATGCATCAGGAGGTACGCATGAGCGACACCACAGTCAACCTGGCAGAATTGATCGGTTCCAGAATCTGTCACGATCTGATCAGCCCTATTGGTGCGATCACAAATGGGCTGGAACTGCTTGAGATGGTTGGCTCAATCCATGGCCCTGAGATGGAGTTGATCTCGGGCAGTGTCGGCAGCGCAGGTGCGCGCATACGGTTTTTTCGGGTCGCGTTTGGTTCGGCCAGCGCTCATCCGCTGGGGCGCGCCGAAGTTTCAGAGTTGCTGAGGGATATCGAACGCGCAGGGCGCTTGCGCGTGAATTGGCACCTGACCGAAGCGATCCCGCGCAACCAGGTCAAACTGGTCTTCCTCGCTTTGATGTGCTGCGAAAGCGCAATGCCGTTTGGCGGCGAGGTCACAGTAGAACAAGCGGGTGAAGATTGGGCGATAACCGGTTCTGCTGAAAAACTAAATGTAGAGGCGGATCTGTGGAAAAACCTGACGACGGGGCAGTTCGCAAACAAGCTTACGCCAGCGCAGGTGCAATTTCTTCTTCTGCCTGAGACTGCCGCGTCAATGGGGCGGCGGGTGGTGGCCGAAACCACCTCAACCCGTTTGGAAATCCGGTTTTAGGACCGTGTCGTTCCGTCTCCGCGAACAAGATATTTGAAGCTGGTCAACTGCGCAGCACCCACCGGACCGCGCGCATGCATCTTTCCTGTTGCGATCCCGATCTCGGCGCCCATACCAAATTCGCCACCATCGGCGAACTGCGTCGATGCGTTGTGCATCAGGATCGCGCTGTCCAGTCGCTCAAAGAACCGCGCGGCGGCGTCTGCGTCTTCCGTCATGATACAGTCTGTGTGGTTTGAGCCATATTGACGGATATGGGCAATGGCTGCGTCGATATCGGCCACGGGTTTAGCAGCGATGATACTGTCGAGGTATTCTTTGCCCCAATCCTCATCGGCGGCAGCAACCGTCCCATCGATGGTCAGATCGCCCTTGGCATGCACTTCTACACCTGCGGCTTGCAACGCGGCAATGACGTCCCTGCCCAGCGTTTTTGCTACGTCTTCGTGGATCAACAGACACTCCGCTGCACCGCAGATACCCGTACGCCGGGTTTTGGCGTTGAGAACGACATCCAGTGTTTTCTTAGGGTCAGCAGCTTTGTCGATGTAGATATGCACAATGCCCTCAAGGTGGGCAAAGACGGGCACGCGGGCTTCTCGCTGAACCAGGCCAACCAGTCCCTTGCCCCCGCGCGGCACGATGACGTCAACGTAATCCGTTAAGGTCAAAAGCTCCTGAACGGCGGCACGGTCCCGGGTTGGGACCAACTGGATGGCGTCCTCGGGCAGATTGGCGGCCTTTAGCCCCTCAACAAGACAAGCGTGAATAGCACCTGAGGAATGAAAGCTTTCCGACCCGCCGCGCAGGATCACCGCGTTGCCGGATTTCAGGCACAGCGCACCTGCGTCCGCAGTGACATTTGGACGGCTTTCATAGATGACACCAATCACGCCTAAAGGAGTGCGCACGCGCTGGATGTTCAGGCCCGACGGCATATCCCATTCCGTAAGCACTTCGCCCACAGGGTCAGCCTGCTCAGCGACAGTGCGCAGCCCGTCAACCATGCCCTGAATGCGGGCCTCGTCCAACATCAAGCGATCCATCATCGCCGGGCTCAGCCCCTTTTCGCGCCCGAACTCAAGGTCCTTCTTGTTTGCCGCGATGATGTCGGCCCGGTTGGCCCAAACTGCATCTGCAGCAGCGGTCAGCGCTGCGTGCTTACGTTCGGCGCTGGCAAAGGCCAATTCGGCCGAGGCCGCCTTTGCGCGCTTTCCGAGATCGGCCATCAGTGTGGGAATACTGTCGAAGTCCTTCATCTCATGTGCCTTTCGATCAGGTGCGTGGTGTACTTTCATCGTGCTTCTACAGCGCCAAATCGTCTCGGTGGATCAGGACCGCCCTTCCCGGATATCCAAGAATGGCCTCAATTTCGGAAGACTTGCGCCCCTTAATTGCATCGGCCTCTTGCGCGGTATATCGGCTGAGACCTTGCGCCAAACGGCGGGCTACCGGATCCAGAATAGCCACCGGATCACCGCGGCCAAAATCTCCGGTCACTTCAACGATGCCAGCGGGAAGCAGACTTTTCCCATTGCCAAGCGCGCGGGCGGCACCGGCGTCAACCACGATTTCACCGCGTGGCTTCATTGCAGAAATCCAGCGTTTCCGCGCCGCATGCGGGTCCAAGGTCGCCGTGAACCACGTGCAATTTGCCCCATTCTCAAGCGTCTTCAAAGGGTTCAAAGGCGATCCTTCAGTAATTGCCATATCACATCCCGCAGCCGTCGCCATCTTGGCCGCCAACAGCTTGGTCTTCATCCCGCCTTTGGACAAGCCCGATCCGGCGTCCCCCGCCATGTTTTCAATTTCCGGGGTGATCTCTTCGATTACATCGAAACGCGTGGCCATGGCGTCATCATTCGGGTTCCCGGTATAGAACCCGTCCACGTCCGATAGCAGGATAAGCTGATCCGCGCCCACAGTGACTGCGATCTGTGCCGCCAACCGGTCATTGTCACCATAGCGAATCTCATCGGTCGCTACCGTGTCGTTTTCGTTAACAATCGGAACGACGCCCAAGCTGAGCAGTGTTTCCAGCGTCGCGCGAGAGTTCAGGTATCTGCGACGGTCGGTGCTGTCTTCGAGCGTGACCAGAACTTGCCCAGTCTTGATCTTATGTGGCGTCAGCGCCTCTTCATAAGCACGCGCCAATCGGATTTGTCCAACAGCCGCCGCAGCCTGAGATTTTTCAAGCGCCAATGTCTCCATCGGCAAACCCAGCACCCCGCGACCAAGGGCGATTGAGCCGGATGAAACCAGAATGACATCCGTGCCCTGCCCCTTTAGCCAAGCCACGTCTTGCGCCAAGGAATGCAGCCACTCCGACCGCAACAAACCCGAGCTCCGATCCACTAGCAAAGCAGACCCGATTTTGACCACCAGTCGTTTGGCAGAGGTCAGGGTTGCCACGTCCTCGCCTCCTCAGCGGGCTTTTGCCGTAAGCGGTTCTCGTCAATCTGCGCACGCAAGGCTCGCAGCACGTCGGTTACGCCCAGATGGGCCACACCTGACATGGTCATCACCGGGCCGCCCACCGCCTCTTCCAATTCAGTTTTGGCAAGATCGCGTTCTTCGTCGTCCAGCGCGTCGACCTTGTTCAGCACCGTAATCCGGGGCTTTTCGGCCAATTCACCGCCATAGGCCTCAAGCTCGTTAATGATTGTTCGGTAGTCTTCGGCAACCGTTTCGGAAGTTCCGTCAACGAGATGCAGCAGAACGGCGCAACGTTCGACGTGGCCTAGAAACCGATCGCCGATCCCCCTGCCCTCATGCGCGCCTTCGATCAGGCCGGGGATGTCGGCCACCACGAATTCGACATTGTCGACACCGACGACGCCGAGGTTGGGGTGCAATGTGGTGAACGGATAATCGGCAATTTTAGGGCGCGCGTTCGATGTGGCGGCCAGAAAGGTCGACTTGCCCGCGTTGGGCATTCCAAGCAGTCCCACATCGGCAATCAGTTTCAGCCGCAGCCAGATCGTGCGCTCGACCCCAGCCTGCCCCGGATTGGCCCTACGCGGCGCTTGGTTGGTAGAGGACTTAAAGTGCAGGTTGCCAAAGCCGCCATTTCCACCTTGGGCCAGCAGAAACCTCTGGCCCACTTCTGTCAAATCGCAGATGACCGTTTCTTCGTCCTCGTCCAGGATTTCGGTGCCGACAGGCACGCGCAGAACGATGTCATCACCATCTTTGCCCGTGCGCTGTTGCCCGCGCCCCGGCTGGCCGTTTTTGGCGAAGAAATGCTGCTGATAGCGAAAGTCGATCAGGGTATTCAGCCCATCCACGACCTCAACCCAGACCGAGCCACCTTTGCCGCCGTCCCCGCCATCGGGTCCGCCGTATTCGATGTATTTTTCGCGCCGGAAGCTGACGCAGCCGCTACCACCGGCCCCGGACCGGATGTAGACCTTTGCAAGATCGAGAAATTTCATGACTGTCCCCTACTGCAAAGGCCCCATCGGCCACAAGTCAGAGTTTTTTACTGTACGTCCAAGTGGGCACATTTGCATCGCGCGCCACGGAATAGCTTTCGGCATCGCCAAGATACTGGAACCCGCAATGGGTCAGCACACGAGCCGAGGCCGGATTATCTTGAAACACGCTAGCGAACATGGTCGCATTCCCCAAAGGATTTGCGTTGACCAACGTCTCCACTGCGAGCGACGCAATGCCTGTGTTCCAATAAAGCGGGGCCACCCAATACCCCACTTCGGTCTGATTGCGATCCAACCGCGTCAACGAAATCAGGCCGATCAGCTCAGGCCCATCATCCTTGGTCGCGTCCATGGCCCAAACATCTTCTTCCCGATCTTCGGCCATCGCGCGGGCCACAAGGGCCTCGCTCGACCCCGGCGGTAAAGGATGCGGGATCGACGTTGTCATGCGCGCAACGCGCTCATCACCGGCGTAATGTTCGATGAGACCCATATCCGACCGACGCAACGGGCGAAGGTCGAACCGTTCGGTTTCTATGACCGGTTGGTTAATGATTGTCTCCAGCTTCATCTGTGCGTTCCTCCTCCGAACACAACGTAAATTCTGACGCGACTCTAAATCTTATATGCGCCAACATTGGATATCCGTTCCCCGGCGATCATTAGCAGCGCGTGTAACCGGGCCGTTTAAACGGACAGGTATGTAGCTTGCTGAACAGGTCATCGGGGCGATTCATCAAAACTGCGTTAAAACGAGAAAAGGGACCGGCATTTTCTGCCGGTCCCCCATGAATTTTCAAAAACCTTCTGGGTTTCGGCTTACTCTGCGGCCTCCGCCACTGGCAGGACCGAAATAAAGGTGCGGTTCTTTAGTCCCTTGTGGAACTTCACGGCGCCATCAACAGTAGCAAAGATGGTGTGATCTTTGCCCATGCCTACGCCTTCACCCGGCCAGAACTTGGTGCCGCGCTGACGTACGATGATGTTGCCTGCGATAGCCGCCTGACCACCATACAGTTTCACGCCAAGGCGACGACCTGCTGAGTCGCGACCGTTACGGGAGGAACCGCCAGCTTTTTTATGTGCCATTCTCTCTCTCCTTAGCCTTTGGCCAGTTCTTTGGCCTGCTCAACCCATTCGGGTTTCACTTTGATGGTGTCGATAGCAGCAATCTGCTCATCCGACAAGGCGGCCAGAGCGGCAAAGCTCTCGATACCGGCCTCATTCAGCTTTTTGGCAGCGGCGGGACCGACACCGTTCAACTGAGTCAGATCGTCAGCGGCAGCAGCGGCGGGTGCCTCTGCTTTGGCTTCTGCTTTCTTGGCAGGCTTTGCAGCAGGTGCCGCTTCGCCAGCCGGAGCAGACCCGGTTGCAGCTTTGATGCCCGACTTGTCAGCGCCCGACGACAGGATGTCGGTGATTTTGACCAGAGTCAGCTTCTGACGGTGGCCAACAGTACGCTTCGAGCTGTGCTTACGACGACGCTTGACGAACTTGATGACCTTGTCACCTTTGATCTGTTCGATCACTTCGGCCTGTACGCCTGCGCCTTCAACGAAAGGTGCACCAACAACCGGGGCATCGCCGCCCAGCATCAGAACATCATTGAATTGAACTTTTTCACCTGCGTCGGCAGCCAGTTTTTCAACGCGGAGGATATCGCCCGCCTGAACCTTGTACTGCTTGCCGCCAGTCTTGAGGACCGCAAACATGCGTCTTTCCTTTTTCAAACCGCGTTCTGTGGTCCCCGGCTGGGTGTTTTGGCTTTCGCCACCTCGAACAGCGCGCCCTTTTCGGGCTGTGTGAAGACCCTGGGGAAAGCCCGTTAGGTCAATAATAACGATACCCGGCGCGGAGAAACCGGCCGGGATGCGCGCTTATCCATATTGTAAGGAAGAAAGTCAACAACAAATGCAGACTTACAGGTCTGACCCTTTGAGTACCTGTGCGACCGCCTCACCCAACTGAAAATAGATCGCATCGAACATCTGATCAAAGCTCTCAAAAAGAGCTGTATTGACGGCCTTGCCCGTCTCGGTCCGCGAAAACGCGATATTCTCGCGCATCTGGGCGTCGCTCAGCGGTTTGTAGGCCAACAGGAAAAAGGAATACAGCCAGGTGCGGGTTTCTTCGGTGGTGCCGTCTTTTTGTTCAAGTAACTGCGTAAGCAGTTCCGCTTCGTTCTGGCCTGCACCAATGTTCAGTCCGCGGAAAAAATTGTAGTCTGCACTGATCGAATTCTGAACGTTCTCTTCGATCAGATTGTTGACTTGAATGTACTCATCCACCAGCCGATACAAATCCGCGTCGCGGTCCGCGTTTTTGTAGTTATCCTGCGCCATCTCCTCGATCGTTTCGTCCGACAACGCCACACGGGCCGATAGTTCGAGTGACACAAGGGTCTGACCAAGCTCGCTTTCGAAGAACAGGATTGCTTGGTCCAGCTGTTTGTCAGAAAGCGTGTCATCAAACACCTCTTCGACATACAGGCGCATTTTGTCGGCGTCATAAATCCGGGCAACCTGATCAAGAAAGACCGGACCGCCTTTATTGTCCAGAAAGGTCTCTTGCAGGTTTTGCCCCAGTATTTCACCTTCGTCGCGCAGGATATCGATGACTTCGTCCAGTTGCAAAGCGTGCAACAACCGGTCAACTCTTTCCTCCGCCTGCAGCGGAAAGGCTGATACAAAAAATGTCAGTACAACCGCAATCAGGCGCATCAGATATCCTGAGCGGGGTGTAAGTCCGCCATCCTCGCAGCGAGATCTTCGAATTTCATCGCCATAATCTCATACTGAACGGCGTTGAGCAGCTCATAGACTTCTTGCATCAATGGCTGCTCCAGGGCGTCTGCATATGCGACAACATCCGCGTCAGAAAAATCCTGATAGGTGTAGGCCGCACCTGCAAGCGCAGACAGCTGCAACGCTTGGCGCATGCCGGTTTCGTTCTGTCGCATCATTTCGCGTAGTTCATCTGCGCTCAATTGCAGGTCGATTACGCCCGAGGCACTTGCGGCCAATAGAAACCGCAATTGGATTTCCTGCAGTGCGCGCAGGGCTGTCCCGCTGGAATCAATTGCCGAGTTCATGCGTTTGAGGTTTTCAACCCGGCTTGACCCCTCTTTGATAAGGTCAGCTACGATTTCCTGCCCCTCTTGTTGCTTGGCGTCTTCGTCCTCGCGCAAGTGGGATGCGTTTTCCGCCTCGACCAACCTCTGACCCAAATCCGAAGCATAAAACTCAACCGCGTGGTTCAGCGCCTCATCTCTCAGCGTTTGTTCCAAAATCGATACGGCAGTTTCATGCATATCTTCGATGTTGAACACGTCTTCGGTAAGCCGCTTCCAATCGGAACCGAAGCCGTCGGGGTCGATTCCCAGCATCTGTGGCGCCGATGCGGACGACAAAGCAATGCTCTCCAAAGCCACATCAAACCCCGTTGTGGTCAGAAACGCTTCTATCCTGTCGCGTCCGGCTGCGAAGGTCTGCGCCGGCAACAAGACGGACGTCATAAGTATGAACGAAGTAATCAGGGCGGTGCGGCGAAGAAGATAGGTCATACCAAAGAGCCTAGGTGATTTAATCTCTGTGGCAATGGAAAATCCCGTGATGATGAGATTCGGGAATTTTCTGCTTGCACCCCTGCGCGTTCCTCACTAAATCCCCCCCTCACAGACCCCCGCGGAGAGGTGCCGGAGTGGTCGAACGGGGCGGTCTCGAAAACCGTTGTGGGTGCAAGCCCACCCAGGGTTCGAATCCCTGTCTCTCCGCCACTTGCCAAGTAACGCAAGGTGACCTGACAATCCAAGAATGTTCTCCGCATAGCAGCCAAAGCGCTGGCGGCATGAAATCGCCGTCAGTCGATGACGGATCGGCGCAGCATGGCCCAATCCAAGTTTTGAACAGAGTTTTCGGGATTTCTGAATAGGCAATCGCTAAATTTGGATCAGCTTTGAGACACATTTTTCAAAGGAGAGAGTTATGTCGCGTACCCTTATAGTTGTCATCATTATTGCTGCAATCGGTGTCGGATTTTACTACTTCGCCGCACAACCTGAACCCACCCCAGCTGAGCAAGTTCAGGCCGCGGCTGAGGATGCAGGAGAGGCAGTCAGCGAAACGGCCGACGCTGCTAGCGAAACCGCAGACGCCGTGGCCGAGGAAACAAATGAAGCCGCTTCTTCCATTACAGAACAGGCGACTGAAGCGGCGGAACAGGCCGGGCAAGCGGCCAGTGATTTGGTCAATCAGGCCGGTGAGGATGTCGCTGCACTGGCTAACCAGGGTCAAGACCTCTTGAATTCGTGGATTGAGGAAGGCGCGCTAACCCTTGAAAACTTTGACTATGACGCAATCGTAGCGTCGGTTCAGGAAAGCAATTTGGCGCAGGACCTGAAAACACAAGCCATTCAGATTCTGGATGACATACAGGCGTCGCCTGAATTGATAGCGGCCAAGATCCAAGAGCTTCGCGACCTTTTGGGGGGACAATAGAGCAAACAGGGCCGACCTCTTTGGCTCGGCCCCGTGTTTGTGACGCCCTGCAAGCTCCATTAACGTCAAGCTGCGGATCGATTGACGTGCCACACCGCGTTTGATTGGTTGCGATCCAGTTGAGGGTAAATACATACCGTCAAAGGCTGTATCGCTGACGCAATGGTTTGCTCTGGCCGGATTTCACTGGCCGAGTTGACCTTTTCAATAACAAGGAACAAACATGACCACCCTGCCCCAAAGCATGTTCGCAACCGTGCTGCTACATGACGGTTTCACAGGGTCGCCCACCGGTCCATATATCGACGATGCTGGAGACTGGCTGGCTGAGGCCGAGCTGCCGGTACCTGAACCCGGCCCCGGGCAGGTTCTGATCAAACTGCGCGCGGCTTCGGTCAACCCGTCCGATATTCATTTCATCAAGGGTGAGTATGGACAACCACGCGTCAAAGGCGCTGCTGCCGGGTTTGAAGGCTGCGGCGATGTTGTGGCCACCGGAAAAGGGGCCGAGGCGCTGCAGGATCAACGCGTCGCCTTTGTTACCGGGGGTTCCGGTGCGTGGGCAGAATACGTGCTGGCACCGGCAATTATGTGCATCCCACTACGACCTGAGATTTCCGATGAAGACGGCGCCGCACAGATCGTGAACCCGCTGACGGCAATGGCGATGGTCGATATTGCGCGCGCGTCTGGGGATGCGTTCGTTCTTTCGGCGGCCACCAGTCAGTTGGGGAAACTGATGTGCAGTCTTGGCCGCGATCTTGGGCTGAAGCCAATTGCGCTGGTCCGGCGACCTGAAACGGTGGAGGCGTTGAAAGAGCTTGGGGCGGCAGAAGTGCTAGTGACAACGCACCCCAACGTTGTGCAGGACTTCAGCCAGATTTGCAAAGATCTGAAGCCCCGTGTTTTTCTGGATGCGGTTGTTGATCAACTGTCTGAACAGGTGTTCTGCGCCATGCCCAATCAGGCGCGCTGGATCTGCTACGGAAAACTCAGCGCTGAAGCGCCGACCCTGACCCAGAGTGGACAATTGATCTTTATGGGAAAGCAGATCGAAGGGTTTTGGCTGACAAACTGGGTGACATCCACGCCACCAGAAGTTCAGGCGCGCGTGGTAGCCGAGGTGCAAGCGCGCTTTGCTGATGGTCGATGGAAAACCGATATCTCTGAACGGCTTTCACTAAAGGCTTTGGTGCCAAATCTGGCGTCTGCGCTGAAAAAGAGCGGTGGGAAGGTGATTATTACACCCCAATAAAAAAATCGTAACGCCGGTAGAAAGGCAATGACCCACACGTGGTGACAACCGTCAGTTGGCTTAAGCATCCCAGGGTTTGCTGGTTGCACACAAATCAAAAAAAACGGCCGCAATTTCTTGCAACCGTTTGAAATTCGAAACCCGTAGAGATTAACGCTTCGAGAACTGGAACGAACGACGGGCTTTGCGCTTACCGTATTTCTTGCGTTCCACGACGCGGCTATCGCGGGTCAGGAAGCCAGCGGCTTTCAGAGCGCCGCGCAGGTTGGGATCATACAGCTGCAGCGCTTTTGAGATGCCGTGCTTGACCGCACCGGCCTGACCGGTCAGGCCACCACCTTTGACGGTTGCAACAACGTCGAACTCACCTTCAACACCAGCAACCTGGAAAGGCTGGCGCAGGATCAGCTGCAGAACGGGACGAGCAAAGTACTTGTCCTGATCTTTGCCGTTCACGGTGACCTTGCCGGAACCCGGCTTGATCCAAACGCGGGCAACAGCGTCTTTACGCTTGCCGGTGGCGTAGGAACGGCCCAGTTCGTCACGCACGGGCTCACGTGCAACAACTTCTTCGGCCACGGTTTCAACGCCTGCGACGGCGCTCAGCTCTTCGAGAGTATTGATCTGATCAGCCATCGGTCATTAGCTCCGGGTGTTTTTCTTGTTCATGGACTTAACGTCCAGAACTTCGGGGGCCTGGGCTTCGTGCGGGTGCTCGGCACCGGCGTAAACGCGCAGGTTGGTCATTTGCTGACGTGCCAGACGGTTGCCCGGCAGCATGCGCTTGACCGCTTGGGTCACGACGCGCTCGGGGTGTGCACCCTCGAGGATTTGCTGTTTGGTGCGTGACTTGATGCCGCCCGGGTGGCCAGTGTGCCAGTAGAAGTTTTCTTCGCGCTTCTTGCCGGTCATCTGGATTTTGTCAGCGTTGATCACGATGACGTTGTCGCCCATGTCCATGTTCGGGGTGAACGACGCTTTGTGCTTGCCACGCAGGCGCATGGCGACGATCGAGGCAAGACGGCCCAGAACAACGCCCTCGGCGTCGATCAGGATCCATTTCTTGTCGATGTCTGCAGGAGTTGCAGAAAAGGTTTTCATGGCAGGATAGTCCTGTTTGATGTGAAAGACCGCCCCACGACAGAGCGGCCCGAATTCGATGAAGCGTATTTAGAGGCGCGCGCGATGCAGGTCAATAACGTTTGACGCTTTAAAAGTGTTCTATTTCAATGGCTTGTAAAATAGGTATTATTTTACCCCAACGTCAGACACTGATTTGCTCTGGCGGATTATCCAGCAGCTTACGCAGTCGCTGCATTGCGTCTTCGAACCTGTCCATTGATACATGCCCGTTCATCGCAATGCGTACTGCATTTGGCGCGCGCCCGTCGCGAAGGGCGAACTCATCGGCTGAACGTAGTTGAATCCCCTCACGCTCGGCTGCACGGCTGAAGGCGGCCGCGCGCCAACCGGATGGTAAATGAAGCCAAACAAAAGGAACGTCCGGCGCCCAGTTGAGTTCAAATCCACCCAAAGCATTGACCGCGACACGGACGTATTCCCCCATCTTTGCACGAACGTCCTTTGCTATCTGGCGCGTTCTGGGGTCGGACAGCAACAGGCGGGTCAGCTCAGCCAGCGGCTGCGCCAGCCCGAAATATCCGTATTCGGCGGAGCGCCGCAAATCTCCGCTTCTTTCCCGTGGCGCGATGGCGAACCCGACGCGCAACGCTGGTGTCAGTGTTTTTGAGATTGATGTCACGTGCCAACCCCGTTCGGGCGCAAGGGCGCGATAGCTCGGCTCGCGCGCAGCGCCCATGCGATAACAATCGTCCTCAACGATCTGCAGATCAAAGCGGCGGGCCACCTCCACAATTTCTTGTCGACGTTCAAGCGGCGTGTGCACCCCTGTGGGGTTCTGCACCTCTGGAGAAACGCAGACAGCTTGTGCCTGTGTTTGGCGAAGAACGCGCTCCATATCGGTCGGATCAATGCCCCATTTATCCATTTTTACACCGACAACATCAGCGCGCATCAACTCACCGGCCCGGCGGAATCCGGCATAGGACAGATCTTCGATCAGAATCAGGGGCTTGGTGCCGCGCAAGATGGTCTGAAAAACAAGGCACAACCCGTTCTGACCACCATGGGTCAGAACGATGTCGTCATGCGAGAGCGCACCCAAAGGAAGGTCTGACAGCCAGTCAACCACGGTCTGTCGCATCGGTTGATATGCGTCGCGGGTTGGATAGTTCAGGAATAGGCCAGGATCAGCTTTGGAAACCTTTTGCAAGCATTCGCGGATCAAAGCCACCTGCCCCATATCTGCCAGACGCGGACTGAACAGGCTGACATTTGCGTTGTACTTGTCATCGCGCAGGTGAAGCTGACGGGCCCAGACATCATCCAAGATCGGAGATTTTGGCGGGGCCACGAATGTACCACGTCCAACCTCGGCTTGTAGCAACCCTTCATCCGTCAGAATGGTATAAGCCCGCGCGACAGTTCCCGGAGTGATCTGCAATCGATACGCCAGTTCTCGCACCGGAGGAAGTTTTGCTCCGACCTCCAGCATGTTGTTATCGATGGCCTTTCGGATGGTGTCAGCGACTAGTGTGTATTTCGGTCCCTTAGATGTCGGCAGTGCTTCGGGCCAAATTGTATCCATTACAATTCTTCCTTTGCTTTTGACACAATCCTGAATGTATCACCACAATGTACTTAGCACATTAGCTTTGTGTCAATACAATTTTGAAAGGATACCCAAGATGGCACGCGCAATGCACAACCCCGCCCTCATGCTGCTTAACGACAGTCCCCGGCTGCCGCTGATCGCCGCGCTGGCTGTGCGGTTTGCTGCGATTGTCACAAGATGGGAACGCCAACGCCGCACTCGGATTAATTTGTCCAAGCTGGATGACAGACTTTTGAAGGATGTTGGCCTGACACGGCATGAAGCACGCAAGGAATACACCCGGCCATTCTGGCAGGGCTGAGTTTCCCCAGTCCCACGATGGGACCTCTTCCTGGCCGGGCACTGCCCGGCCTTTTTTTATCCAAACGCAGCCGCGGCTGATCCTTCAGGTGGAAGCGAATACGTCATAGTGGCCCGCGCGACAGGCTTGTCGGACCCTTCGGAAAACATAAGCACGTCCCCAACGGCAAGACTGCGACCAAGTTTCAGCATGCGGCAATGGGCGATCATGTCCTTGCCACCCAAGGGTTTACGCAGAAAGTCTAAAGAACTGTTGGTCGTTACAGCCAGAGAAAGCCGTCCTTTGCGCGCAAGGATCAACGCATACACGCTCACATCAGCCAAACCGAACATGGACGGGCCGGACACTGTCCCCCCTGGCCTCAGATGTCTGTCTTCGACAACCAGCCGCATCACGATCGAGTCTTCATGGAGCTCTTCAATGACAAAATCCCGATGCACCTGCGGAAATATCTGCGCCATATATTCCGCCAGATCGTTCCGACTCATTGCCAATGACATGCTTTCCCTCCTCGACTTGCCGACCTAGAGTTGGCCCAACATCGCAACGGAGAGCAAGATGGCAATTCTGGAACGTAACGACACTGGCGCGGTCGCCACTCTAAAGCTGAACGCACCTGACCGGCTGAACGCGCTGAGCGACGAAATGCTCGCCGCCCTTCAGGCCGAGTTTGACGCTCTCAGCGGTGATTCCTCTGTACGGGCAGTGATCATAAAGGGGGAGGGCAAGGCGTTCTGCGCAGGCCATGACCTAAAACAAATGACGGCAGGTCGTCAGGCCGAGGACGGTGGCAAGGCCTATTTTCAGGATCTGTTCGGCAGATGCGCACGTATGATGCTGTCGATTCGATCGCTGCCCCAGCCGGTCATCGCGCAGGTCCATGGCATCGCGACGGCTGCGGGATGCCAATTGGTCGCCACTTGTGATCTGGCAGTAGCGGCTGAAGGGACGCGGTTTGGTGTGAATGGCGTGAATATCGGCCTGTTCTGTTCGACCCCGATGGTTGCGCTCAGTCGTAACATCCCGCGCAAACGAGCGTTCGAGATGTTGACAACTGGTGAGTTCATTTCAGCCGAAACTGCCGCAGAATTGGGTTTGATCAATCGTGTCGTGCCGGAAATGCTGCTGGAGCATGAAACTGCTACACTTGCAAATCAGCTTGCGGACAAGCTGGGCTCTGCCGTCAAGATCGGGAAGCAGGCCTTTTATCAGCAGCTGGAAATGCCGATTGAACAAGCCTACGATTACACCGGAGACGTAATGGCGCAGAATATGCTGCACCGTGATACCGAAGAAGGCATATCTGCATTTATCGAAAAAAGGCCGCCAAACTGGCATCAATAAGGCGATTATTGTCAACAATTTTTAGCATTGTTCGCAATTTAGCACTTTTCAAAAGGGCGACACTGTGGCAATGCTGGGACAGAGCTTAGGCTCTGGAGACACTTTTGGGTCGCCGTGGGCGGAAGGTCCCTCCAAGCTGGTTTCTCTCACCGGCGTAGACATTCCCGCAGCGGCGACCCCAAAATCCCCTAAAACACTAACGCTATTCAGTCTGTGTTGCGTTGTGCTTTGCACTGCCCTATGTGGCAGCGCATGACACAGAAATTGCATATCGTGGGCGGCGGCATGGCCGGGTCCGAGGCCGCTTGGCAGGCGGCGGAAATGGGCGTGGACGTAGTGATCCACGAAATGCGGCCCAAAGTGGGCACTTTTGCACACCAAACTGGCAATCTGGCCGAGATGGTATGCTCAAACTCTTTCCGATCCGATGATGACGAACAGAATGCAGTTGGCTTGCTGCATTGGGAAATGCGGGCGGCAAATGGGTTGATCATGAAGACAGCCGATGCGCACCGCCTTCCCGCCGGTGGCGCGCTGGCCGTCGATCGTGATCCCTTCGCCGAAGCCGTCACCGCGAAACTGCGCAGCCATCCAAGAATTGAGATCACTGGCGACGAGGTGACCACCCTACCCGACGATGGCCATTGGATTTTCGCAACGGGTCCTTTGACCTCGGCTACGTTGGGCGAAGCTATTCGTGCCGAGACCGGCGCCGAATCCCTGGCCTTCTTCGACGCAATCGCCCCCATCGTTTATGCCGACAGCATCGACATGAGCAAAGCCTGGATGCAATCGCGTTATGATAAAGGCGAAACCGAGGAAGAACGGACCGCCTATTTGAACTGTCCGATGGACAAGGATCAGTATGAGGCATTCATCGATGCGTTGCTGGCCGCCGATAAGACCGAATTCCATGAGGGCGAAACCGCGGGTTACTTTGACGGTTGTCTACCGATCGAGGTGATGTCTGAGCGAGGCCGCGAAACGCTGCGCCATGGCCCGATGAAACCGGTTGGTCTTACCAATCCGCACCAACCGGATGTTAAACCACACGCCGTGGTGCAGTTGCGCCGCGACAACGCTCTTGGGACGTTGTTCAATATCGTGGGTTTTCAAACCAAGATGAAATACGGTGCGCAGACTGAGGTTTTCCGAATGATCCCCGGTTTGGAAAACGCCAGTTTTGCGCGGCTTGGCGGGATTCATCGCAATACGTTTATCAACTCACCCACGCTTCTGGATGTGCAGATGCGTTTGAAATCCAAACCGAACATTCGGTTTGCCGGGCAGATCACCGGGGTTGAGGGCTATGTCGAAAGCGCGGCGATGGGTCTTTTGGCTGGCCGGCTGGCCGCGGCCGAAATTCTGGGTCTGGACCTGCCCGAGATACCGAAAGACAGCGCGATGGGTGCCCTGATCCACCATATTACCGGCGGAGCTGAGGCCAAGACTTTTCAACCTATGAACGTCAATTTCGGTCTATTCCGCCCCGTGGACGGCTTGAAAGGTGGACGTCGCGGTCGCAAGGACCGCTACAAGGCCTATACAGATCGGGCCAAAGCCGAGTGGACGTGCTGGTTGGAGCAAAGCTGACTGGACGCACCGGGGCTATCGCGCTTAACATCAGTCTATGAGCGATAAGTATCTCAAGGACACCTACGGCCTGGACACTCCGCAAGCCACGCACGCACATTATCAGAAATGGGCATCCTCCTATGATTCCGAGGTGGCCGCGCAAGGATATGCAACCCCCGGTCGCGTGGCCGAGGCATTGTGGTCGAAACTGCCCCATCCGCAGACGCCCATTCTGGACTACGGATGCGGAACTGGCTTGTCAGGTGTAGCCTTAAACGCAGTAGGTTTTGAGGTCATTGACGGCGTTGATCCATCCCCCAAGATGTTGGAGGGTGCGGCAGCTAAAGGCGTTTATCGCAAGCTCTCTTCTTTCGAGATCACGGATCCGAACCCTCTGGATCAAGATGCTTACAAGGCAATTGCTGCAATCGGCGTTATTGGCACTGGCGCAGCTCCGCCTGCGGTATTCGACGTATTGATGCGTGCCCTGCCCAAAGATGGACTGTTGGCGTTTTCCTTTAATGATCATACGCTTGACGACATCTCTTATACCGCACGCCTGAATGACTGGCTGGACACTGGTGCAGCTCGTTTGCTATTTCGTGAGTATGGCCCGCACCTTCCGGGGATGGACCTTAAATCTGACGTATATGTTGTTCAAAAAGCGTGATATTTAGAACTCGATTTGCGCCTTCACCCAGTGGTCCTTTGCATTTGGGGCATGCTTACTCGGCGCTTTTGGCCCATGATCTGGCAGTGGCGGAGAACGGTCAATTCCTTCTGAGGATTGAAGATATTGACCGCGCGCGTTCTCGTTCAAGCTGGGAAGATCAAATCTACAGGGATTTGCGCTGGATTGGTCTCAAGTGGCCTGAACCCGTGATGCGGCAATCCGAGCGATTGGACGTCTATACTACGGCGCTGGACGGGTTGTGGGCCCGCGGTCTGCTTTACCCGTGTACGTGCAACCGCAAAGATATTGCTTCAGCGGCCAGTGCGCCGCAAGAAGGCCGTCCGCTTCATGGACCGGATGGGATCATTTATCCGGGTACGTGCCGGGAAAAGTTCCGACCTTCCGCGGCAGATGAACCGCGCCCGAAGGACATTCCGCTTCGGTTGAATATGGCGGCTGCCTGCCGGGTGCTTTCCGGATCAGACGATCCTTGCGCTCAGATCGGATCCTTTCTGGAAACCAGTGCCGGACCAAATGGTGAGACAGGATCGATTGCGTTTACGATGAAAGAGTTGACGAACACGATCGGTGACGTGGTTCTGTCGCGTCGTGACATGGGAACATCCTACCACTTGTCAGTAGTTCTGGATGACGCCGCGCAACAGATTACCCATGTCGTGCGCGGACAGGACCTGTTCGAGGCCACGAGAATTCATGTCGTTTTGCAGCGCCTGCTGGGATTGCCAACACCAACGTACCGTCATCACAGGTTGATCCGCGACGAGGCAGGTAAACGGTTGGCTAAACGCGATGACGCGCGCGCGCTTTCAAAATACCGTGCGGAAGGTGCCACCGCAGAGGATATTCGGGCCTTGGTCGGTTTGTGACAGGGTCACACCATTGGTGGCATCAGCTCAACCTCTTTCCCGTCCCGCACGGCAGTGTAGAAGCAGGTCCTGCGGTTCGTGTGGCAGGCGGGGCCGGTTTGACGGACCAGAACCAGCAAGCAGTCGCGGTCGCAATCGTGCCGAAAATCTACCAGTTCCTGCACGTGACCTGACGTTTCACCCTTGATCCAGAATGACTGGCGGGACCGCGACCAATACGTGACGCGACCGGTTTCCAACGTTTTTTCTACGGCTTGCGCGTTCATCCAGGCCATCATCAACACCTCGCCCGAGCTTTCGTCTTGGGCTATGGCAGGGATCAGACCAGCTTCGTTGTACTTCAAAGACGATGGATCAAACGCGACAGTCGCGGACATGAGAAAAACCTTTTGCATCCCGGTAGAGGCTGACTATGTATGGGGGACAGGCAACGAGGTAAAGCCATGTCCGGTGAAAATGACCTTATCAAACTCTATTCTGGCCGCATCTTGTCGCTGGCAGCAGACATTCCGCATCTGGACCGGCTTGATCATCCTGATGCCACGGTAAAAAAGCGGTCACCTCTTTGTGGATCAACCATAACCGTTGATTTGAATGTTCAGGACGGCAAAGTCTCGGACTTTGGGCAGGACGTCAAAGCTTGTGCTTTGGGTCAGGCCTCTGCTTCGGTTGTTGGCAGCGCGATCATCGGCGCAACACGCGCGCAAGTGGAAACAGCGCGCGATCAACTGGCAGCCATGTTGAAAAAGGGTGGCCCCGCCCCGGATGCCCCTTTTAACGGTTTGGAAGTTCTGATTCCGGCGCGGGACTACAAGAACCGCCATGCGTCGATTATGCTGGCTTTAGAAGCCACAGCCGAAGCCTTGGAGCAGGCTGAACAGGCTAATTGTGCTTAAAACACGTTTTTTGTAATTCTTCTGCGCGCAAAACTTAGACCAGTTCAGACTAGTTAGACTGGTTCCTGTTTGAGGTACTGGGTCGGTATCACCCTAAAGTATTGATAGCGTGTTTGCAGCGGTGTGCCAGAAGGCTGTTCGCTCTCCCGCGTTAATCAAGGCCGATTATCTGAAGGTATTGATTTATTTTCAATGACCTATCACTTAGGCACGTCGTTTACGTATCAAGATAATGTAGTGCCGTTAAGGCAGCCTGTTGTTCTCTCTTCAAGCGCTTCAAGGTCGAAGCGAAGCCTGCATGCATACAAACCGGAAAGTTTTAAGAAAAAACCGCCGCGCCTTCCGGGCGGAAAGGGCGGCGGCAGGTTGTGCGTGTCTCGCGTAGGGTCCGGATAGCCGTACGAGGCCGAGGCAGGCCTCTCAAGAGGATTGGGACAGGTTGGTCACCCTTGACTGAAATGGGGATAACAGCACGGTAACGCCGGCACGAGATCGCAGGCAGAAAGGGTCAGAAAACTCCGGGCAGGTGTAGGGCAACCATCAACATAACCAACAAAGACAAGGCCCCGGCAGCGTCTTGCAAAATCGTCGACTGCGATCGGCTCAAAGTTGTCTTGATCTGGGTCAGCATGGTCTCACCTCTGGATAGCATCCTTGTGTTGATCTTTTGTTCTCATATTTTGGCGAGTCGGTAAAGAACTTTTTAGGAACAAATGTGAACAAATTAGAACGAAAACTTTAACCTACTGATATTAAACGGATTGCCTGATCCTGCTTCATGAGCCACAGAAGAACGCGCGCGGCCTGTGCCCGGTCAGACCGCAGCGACGGGTCAGCGGTCAACAATGCACGGGCATCGGTTTGGGCAGTAGCCATAAGCCCGGCCTGACGTTCAAGGTCAGCGATCCGAAATTTTGGTAATCCGGATTGGGCCGTTCCGATCAAATCGCCTGCGCCGCGCATCTGAAGGTCGGTCTCGGAAATCCGAAATCCGTCCTCGGTTTCGCGTAAAACTTCCAGCCTTTTTCGGCCACCCTCGCTGAGCGGAGGTTGATACATCATAAGGCAGGTCGAATCCGCCTGACCACGTCCGACGCGACCGCGCAATTGGTGCAGTTGCGCCAACCCGAAAATCTCGGCCCGCTCGATGACCATGATGGATGCGTTGGGAACATTGACCCCAACCTCGATCACGGTCGTGGCGACCAACACCTTTGTCTTCCCCTCTTGAAAGGCCTTCATGGCGGCGTCTTTTTCAGCTGCCGGCATCTGGCCGTGCACCAAACCAACCGTTCCTTCGCCAAGAATGGCCCGTAAACGCTTGAACCTTTCCTCAGCCGCCGTCAAATCTGAAACTTCCGACTCGTCGACCAGCGGGCAAACCCAATAGCATTGGCGTCCTTCAGCGATCGCGCGGCGCAGATGCGAAACAACCTCATCCATGCGTTCGGTGCTCACGATTGCCGTCTTGACGGGTTTCCGTCCGGGCGGCTTTTCGTCCAACACAGATACGTCCATATCGCCGTATTGCGCCAATGCCAGGCTGCGCGGGATCGGAGTGGCCGTCATCACCAATACGTCCGCGCCCTGCCCTTTCTCGGACAGTTCCATCCGTTGACGCACGCCGAACCTGTGCTGCTCGTCAACAATTGCCAAACGCAGCGCTTTGAACTCCACATCATTTTGAAATACGGCATGTGTGCCGACCAGAATTTGAATGTCGCCGCTTTTCAAAGCCGCCAGTTTGGCGCGACGTTCTGCGCTTTTGTCGCGTCCAGTCAGGATTTCCAGAACAATGCCTGCGTCTTCGGCCAAGGGGCGCAGACCTTCCAAGTGTTGGCGTGCAAGAATCTCGGTTGGTGCCATCATGACACCCTGCCCGCCCGCTTCGACGGCGATAAGCAAGGCCATGAACGCCACGAGTGTTTTTCCTGCGCCTACATCACCTTGCAACAAACGGTTCATCCGAGCATCCGACGCCATGTCGCTTGCGATGTCATCAATGGCCCGAAGTTGAGCGCCGGTTGGTTTGTACGGCAGACTGGCCAGAACTTTGCTTTGCAAAACACCTGTACCAACACTCGCAATGCCACGCGCTTTCCGCTCGCGCTGCCGAGCTAGCGCCAGCGTCAATTGATGTGCGAAAAGCTCGTCATACGCCAAACGTTCCCGCGCCGGGGCATGGGCTGCTACATCATCGGCCCCTTGCGGATTGTGGGCCGCAGCAACGGCCGCTGCCCAATCGGGCCACCCTTGTTTTGCGATCAAAGCCGTATCAATCCATTCATTTAGAACAGGCGCGCGCGCCAAGGCGCTACGGGCGGCTTTGTAAGCCGTCTTTTGCGTGATCCCCTGGGTCAGATGGTATACGGGTTCAAACTCTGGGATGTCCTTGGCGTCTTCTAACGGCAGCATGTAATCAGGATGGACCATCTGCGCCATCCCGTCGAACAGTTCAAGCTTGCCCGAGATGACACGACGCGCCCCCTGCGGAAGAACCTTTTTCAGGTACTCTCCGCGTGCATGGAAAAAGACCAATTGGAAATCTGCCTGGCTATCCTCGACGTGAACCCTGTAGGCTCCACCCTTGTTGCGGGGTGGCCGATGGACGCCGACAGTCACCTCGACCGTCAGCGTGGCAGGAAGATCAACATCCCGGATCGTGTCGCGACGGCGGCGGTCGATCACGGCGTATGGCAGGTTGAATAGAATGTCACGCGGGGACTCCGTCCCCGCTTGTATCAAGATTTGAGCTGTCTTTGGCCCGACCCCATCCAGAGTTTCCAAGCTGGCAAACAGCGGGAACAAGCTTTCCGGGCGACCACTCATGCAGAACCGATCAGCTGCAGCCAACCATCCTCGTCCAGTGTTTCAATACCAAGATCAGCGGCTTTTTTCGCCTTTGAGCCTGCACCAGGGCCCGCCACCAGAAGATCGGTCTTTTTGCTGACAGACCCCGACACCTTGGCGCCAAGTGCCTCGGCCCTGGCCTTGGCTTCGGCGCGGGTCATCTTTTCCAATGTCCCGGTGAAAACGACAGTCTTCCCAGCGACTGGGCTGCCAGCAGTATCTGGCCGTTTGGCGGCTTGCACGTCCAACTGAGCGACCAGAGCATCTATGCTGGCCCGCTCTGCGTCTTGCGCAAATGCCGACACAAGCGCCCGGGCCATGACTTCACCAACTCCATCTACGCTGAGCAGGTCATCCCACTCTGGCCCATTGAAATCTGCCGCCGCGGTAATCGCACGTTTGAATTCGGACCAGCTGCCATAATGGGTCGCGATTAGGTTTGACGCCGCCTCGCCCATATGCCGAATACCCAACGCAAACAGCAGCCGACCAAACGGAATTTGGCGTTTTTCGTCAATCGCCTCCCAGAGGTTCCTGGCGCTCTGCGCACCCCAGCCTTTTCGATTGGCCAGTTTTGTCAAATTTGCACTGTCTCGGTCATGAAGGGTAAATATATCTACCGGAGTTTTAATCGGAAGATCAGGGTCGCTGTAGAACATTTCGATCTGCTTGGCACCCAGACCTTCGATATCAAACGCCTTGCGAGAAACGAAATGTTTCAATTTTTCAATTGCTTGTGCAGGACAAATCACACCGCCCGTACAGCGGCGCACGGCGTCACCTTCTTCGCGGATGGCATCGCTGCCGCATTCAGGGCAGGTCGTGGGAAATTCGAAAGAAGTGGCACCCTCTGGCCGTTTTGAAATGTCCACATCCGAGATTTTAGGAATTACATCGCCCGCGCGGTAAACCTGAACCCAATCACCTACCCGAATATCCTTGCCGTCTCGGATGATGCCGCCCTTGGCGTCCCGACCCGCGATGTAGTCTTCGTTGTGCAATGTGGCATTTGAAACAACCACTCCGCCCACCGTGACCGGGTGCAACCGGGCAACTGGGCTAAGCGCACCTGTGCGCCCCACCTGAATGTCGATCGCTTCCAGACGGGTCCAGGCAAGCTGAGCCGGAAATTTATGCGCAATCGCCCAACGGGGGGTCGTGGAGCGGAACCCGAGCCGACCCTGCAAGGACAGGTCGTTTACCTTATAAACAACTCCGTCAATGTCATAGCCGAGCGTGGATCGCTGGATCTCGATATCGCGGTAGTGCTCTAGCATCTGAGCTGTTGTTTCGCAGAGCCTTGTCAACGGATTCGTAGCAAACCCCAGATCGTGCAGCCGCTCAATTGCAGACATCTGCGTGGTTGCCAACGGTTCCGACAATTCCCCCCAAGCATAGGCAAAGAATTTCAGAGGGCGCGCGCGTGTGACGGACGCATCCAGTTGGCGCAATGAACCCGCGGCCGCGTTTCTTGGATTGGCAAAGGTCTTTTCACCGGCGTCTTCCTGCGATGCATTCAGTCTTTCGAAGTCTTCATGCGACATGTAGACCTCACCCCGGACTTCCAGCACTTTCGGCGCGTTTTCCAGAAGCTGCGGAATATCTGAAATCGTCCGGGCGTTTGCTGTGACGTTTTCCCCTACCTCTCCGTCGCCGCGTGTGGCAGCCTGCACTAGCTTGCCATTTTCATATCGCAATGAAAGGGACAGGCCGTCGATTTTGGGTTCTGCAGTAAACGACAGCGGTGTTGCAGCATCCAGCCCAAGGTACTTTCGGACAGATCGGTCAAAATCCTGAATGTCTTCATCGTCGAACGCATTACCCAGCGACATCATTCGAACCGCATGGGTTACTTTCGAAAACCCTCCAGCGGGTCGCGCTCCGATCTGGTCCGAGGGACTGTCGGTGCGTTTCAGATTCGGAAACCTTGCCTCAATCTCAGCATTTCGACGCTTGAGCGCGTCGTAGGCTGCATCAGATATCTCTGGCGCGTCTTCGCCGTGATAGAGTTTGTCTGCTCGCAACAATTGCGCTGCCAATTGCGCTAACTCTTCGCGGGCGGCCTCCTCAGTCAGGTCAGCTACCGGAATCAATTTACTCATGGCCTCGCCCTGTCACGTCATCTTGGGCCTCAGTGATAGGGCGAGGTCATGGCCAGGTCCAGATGCGCTGTATAGTCAGCGCGCAGGATCACCCCGGACTTTGGGCGACTGTGTTCTGTTCACGCCCCTACAGCCATCCGCGTTTCATCAACGGTTTTGCTTTGCGGATCACGCAGGACATATCCGCGGCCCCAAACAGTCTCGATATAGTTATCACCGCCTGTCGCGTTGCTAAGCTTCTTGCGCAGCTTGCAAATGAAAACGTCGATGATCTTCAACTCGGGCTCATCCATGCCGCCATACAGGTGGTTCAGGAACATCTCTTTAGTCAGCGTAGTGCCTTTCCGCAGGCTTAGCAGCTCGAGCATCTGGTATTCTTTACCTGTCAGACGAACCGTTTTTCCTTCCACTTCAACTGTCTTGGCGTCCAGGTTCACAGCGACCCGGCCAGTGTGGATGATGGATTGCGAATGCCCCTTTGATCGCCGAATAATGGCGTGAATCCGGGCCACCAATTCCTCACGATGGAATGGTTTGGTCATGTAGTCATCCGCACCAAAGCCAAACCCTTTGATCTTGTTCTCAGTATCATCCGCGCCGGACAAAATCAGAATTGGCGTCTCGACACGGGCGATGCGCAGCTGACGCAGCACTTCGTGACCGTTCATGTCCGGAAGGTTCAAATCCAGCAGGATCAGATCATAGTCATAGAGTTTCGCAAGATCGATGCCTTCCTCACCCAGGTCCGTTGCGTAGACATTTAGGTTTGCATGCGTCAGCATCAATTCAATGCTTTTTGACGTGGTTGGATCATCCTCGACAAGAAGAATTCGCATTCACCGCTCCAATTCGGGTCAATTTACCAATTTCAAATTCACCCTGCTCAAAAATGGTTAATCTGACGTTACCGTTGAAACCCTTATTCACTTTCGCCTTTAAGTTGTCGATATTTTTTTAGTGCGGTGACCTTCAAAGCGTCAGTTCCGTGTTCGGCGACCGCTTTTACCCATGAATTGAATTCTTCATCACTTAATCCATATCGCTTTTTAGCGTCGGAGAGTGTTATCAGCCCGTACAATACGCCGCGCACCACGATCACTTTCCGCGACGCAACCCAGCGCGTCGTGTTTTCTGGTGGTAAATCTGCACGCGATAAAATTGAACCATCCGGAAGGGTTACAGATCTGGGACCCTCGACTTTCTGTAATAGCATTTTTCGACCCTCTTCGTGCTGCAGCAAGGCTGACACCAGCGTACTTAATGACGAGTGAAACCGCCCCTTGAGAGTGTGTAGAATTTTCCTATATTCTGCCGGTCTTTCTTAACCCGTATTGGAATCGTCATGGCCCTGGATACCGAGACACCGCTGAACTCGCTTGGCTTTGCCAAACCCCCGTCGGAAACGCGTGTGGTTGTGGCTATGTCCGGTGGCGTGGACAGTTCTGTCGTAGCCGCTTATCTCGCGGATCAGGGCTATGATGTGGTGGGCGTGACGCTGCAACTTTACGATCACGGTGCAGCATTGGCCAAGAAAGGTGCCTGTTGCGCGGGCATCGATATTCACGATGCACGTCGCGTGGCTGAAGAGCGCGGGTTCCCTCACTACGTGTTGGATTACGAGAACATCTTCAAGGACGCTGTGATAGATGAGTTTGCCGACAGCTATCTGGCGGGCGCAACTCCTGTGCCCTGTATCCGCTGCAACGAACGGGTGAAGTTCAAGGATCTGTTGGAGACCGCGAAGGATCTTGAGGCCGACTGCATGGCCACTGGTCACTATATTCAACGAAAGATGGGGCCAAACGGGCCAGAATTGCACAGGGCCGAGGACGCAAATCGCGATCAGTCGTATTTTCTGTTCTCAACCACGCCCGATCAGTTGGATTTTCTTCGGTTCCCGCTGGGCCACCTGCCCTCGAAGGATGCGACGCGCGAGATGGCCGCGCAATACGGGTTGGCGGTGGCCGACAAACCCGACAGTCAGGACATTTGTTTTGTGCCTAACGGGAATTACGCCAGCGTAATCGAAAAGCTGCGCCCCGGCGCGGCCGAACCGGGTGAGATTGTCCACGCAGATGGACGCGTCTTGGCGCAACATGATGGTGTGATCCATTACACCATTGGACAGCGACGCGGACTGGGTATTGGTGGCCTCTGTGAGCCCCTGTACGTCGTCAAGTTGGACGTCGACAAGAAACAGGTGGTTGTCGGACCTAAAGAGATGCTTTCCACCCGAACCGTCCCGGTCCGCGAAATCAATTGGTTGGGGGATGCGCCCTTTACCTCGCAAGAGGAATGGCATGTTTCGGTCAAGGTGCGATCAACGCGTCCACCGCAAGAGGCAATCATTCGTCCACTGAGCGATACAACGGCTGAGATCGAATTGCTAACGCCCGAGGAAGGTGTTTCACCGGGTCAAGCCTGTGTATTCTATGCCTCTGAAGGCAGCCGCATTTTTGGCGGCGGTTGGATCTGGCGCGGATACTAGACCGCGTCCGTCCATGAGTTGCTGAGGATATACAGGCCAGCGCAAATCATCACATACGGCACAAGGTTTTCCAGTCGATTGGCGAAAGAGCCGCTCATAAATGGGACTTTTGATCCAAGCAGAGCGATCAACGCAAGACAGCATGCGGCCAGCCCTGCGCCAGCAACGCCTGCGGTGCGGTAATTCGGTGCCGAATCCGCCAGCAGGGGTGCCAGAATTGCAAACGTGTCCACCGAAAGGCTGAGAAACAGCAGTGTGGTCACGAGGATGGATGCTCCGTTTTGAAGCTTGGGATTGGCATCGTCATCGGTTTCACGCCTTTTTCGGATCAAGGTTAAAACACCCAAACCCAGTGGGATCAGACCCAAATATCCCGCCCCTCGCGGCACCACATCAGCGACCCCAAAGGCTAGCAAGAGCGCTGAGCAGATTATGATCACCTGTGCCAATAGGAAGCCAAAGACTGACCGCTTCGCTCCGGCCACCAATGAAAGCGCAAGCAGTGCTGCAAGGTTGTCCAGATTGGTCAGAATCTGAGCCATAAAGACCGACAGGCCAAACGCCACGAAATCCAGCACTAAGACTTCATCCTTGCCAAAACCGCGCGCGCTGCGCGCAGGCCGGGGGCCTCACCCCCGTGTCCCAACCGTTCCATCGTTGTCGCCATCGCCTTACGTTGAGCATCCGGAGAGGCCGAGACCTGCTCCAGTGCCGCAGCAATTGTTTCCGGCTGGCAGTCATCCAGCAGACATTCAGGCACGGTCCGGGTTTCTGAAACAAGATTGACCAGAGTCACCGTATCCAGCTTGACCATTCGTTCGGCTATCTTCTGGGTCAGCCAACTAAGCCTGTAAGCGATCACCATCGGCGTGGCTTGTGCGGCCAGTTCCAACGAAACGGTTCCCGAGGCCGCCAACGCCAGTTCAGCCGCTGCAAAAGCAGCCCGCTTTTCTTTCACCGCCTGATCCGAAGCCATTCCGCGCGGGTCAAGAACGACTGGATTCCCGGGCCAGGCGCGCACATGCTCAGCCACGGCATCGACCATATGCGCAACGGCGGGTACTACGACCCGAGCGTCGGGCCTGTTTTTCAGGTACAGCCGCAATGCGTCGCCAAAGACCGGTGCAAGGCGATCAATCTCTCCGCCGCGCGAACCCGGCAGGGCGAGGATAAGAGGGGCAGCCCCAAGGCTATAGGCGTCTCGAAACTCCTGAATATTCGCTTCTGAGGCTACCGGCTCGCTGGCGACTGGATGGCCGACAAAATCACACTCCATGCCCGCGCGTTCCATATAGGGTGGCTCGAACGGCAAGAGCGCCAAAACATGATCAATCACTTTCGCCATCTTGTCGGCGCGTCCGGGTCGCCAGGCCCACACACTGGGGGCAACGTAGTGCACCGTTCTGATCTTGCTTTGCGCCTTGACGATCTTCGCGACGCGCAGCGAGAAATCAGGACTGTCGATTGTGATCAACACGTCGGGCCGCGTGTCCAGAACGGCTTGGGCCGTCTCGGCAATGCGACGTTTCAGGTGGAAATATTTCGGCAGAACCTCGACCAGACCCATCACCGAGAGTTCGGCCATCGGAAAGCGGCTGTCCAAACCCTGTGCCTGCATCAATGGGCCGCCTACCCCGTCAAACTGAATATCGGGGACCAGACTGTGTAGCCCTTCCATCAATGCACCGCCCAACCGATCGCCCGAAGGTTCGCCGGCGACCAGAAACACCCGCATCAACTGGCCCGCTCGCGCACGTGGAGGAAAAGGCCAAGGCGGTTGCACTCATCAATGACCCGATCCCGCTGCAATACGATTACGCCGCCTTTTTCAACGATGATGCCAGCCAAACCGGCAGCCACGGCACTCGAAACAGTACCTGGTCCGATGGTCGGCAAATCAGCACGGCGATCCTGATCGGGCTTTGGGGCTTTGAACAAAATACCCCCGCCTGCGTCGGGTCGTTGCGTCAAGGATTGCAACATCCAATCGGTCCCAAAGATGCTCTCAACAGCTAGTGCCTGCCCCTTTAACACCGCGCAGGCCTGTCCGATATCCGCCGCTCCCATGGCGCGCAGAATACTTGCCGCCCTGTCCGCATCGGACAGATCAACCTCGGACGGCTGAGCCTCGGTCAGGCACCCCAGCGGGGGCAGCAAAGCTGGCGCGATCTGATGCGCGGCGCGTACGGTTAGACCGGAGTCTTCGAAAAGTCCGATTACCGCGCGCAATGCGCCGTCATCCCCAGACATCATCGCCTGTTGAAGCACAGGGACCAAAGGCATCGTGGCCGCGTCAATCCGCGCTGGATCAATGGCCGGACGACGGACGGCGCCAGCCATGCAAATCTCAGTGACACTCCGGGCTTTGAGGTCCGCGATAAAACTCCCCAAATGCTCCAACGGAAAGACGATATCCGTGCTTAAGCTGTCAGGTGCGAACCCCTCCATCGCGCAGATCAAGGGACGCTCGGAGAGGCAATCAACCACCTCACCCGGCAATGCACCAGTTCCGGCAATCAGCGCCAGCATCGGCCTACTTCCTTGGTGTCAGAAATGAGCGATCCGACTCACCAGTCACAAAATCCACGATGCGCTGGACATATTCGCTCTGGTTGTCTTGGCCGAGTCGATGGGCCCGCTCCATGAACGTACCTTCTCCGTCAGACAATTCCCGGAAGGCCGCGCGCAATGCCGCGATATCCTCGCGCGACACCCCTTTTCGTTTCAAACCGACAAGGTTCAGCCCGTCCAGTTCACCCCGTGGTGCCTGTACCAGACCGTATGGGATAACATCATTGGCCACCATGGTGAGCGCACCAATAATCGCGCCACGGCCCACGCGCACCCACTGATGCAAGCCTGAAATGCCGCCGACAATAACGTCATCTTCGATAATGCAGTGCCCTGCGGCACCAGCGTGATTGACCATGATCACCCGGTTTCCAATCTGAACGTCGTGCGCCACATGCACACCCGCCATCAACAGGCAATCATCACCAATCCGGGTTACACCGCCGCCGCCTTCTGTACCGGTGTTTACCGTGACATGCTCACGAATGCGGTTGCGCTTGCCAATTCGCAGACGCGTATCCTCACCGCCGAACTTCAGATCCTGCGGAACTTCTCCGATCACCGAGAAATTGAAGATAACGGTTTCGTCACCGATGGATGTGTCGCCCGTCACCACGACATGAGATTTCAGCTCGACACGGTCGCCCAGCTTAACCTGCGCGCCGATATGGCAGAAAGGTCCGACGATGCAGCCCTCACCGATTTGCGCACCGTCTTCAATGATTGCGCTGGGGTGAATGCCGCTCATGTTGTTTTTTCCATGTCCCAGTCGACATAGGCCGAGAATTCAGCCTCGGTCGCGACTTCACCATCCACCGTCGCACGACCGCTGAACTTGAAGATTTTGCCACCCTTCTTGCCCCGCACGGTCTCAACGTGCATCTCAAGCACGTCACCTGGGATTACTTTTCTGCGGAATTTGCACTTGTCGATGTTCATGAAATAAATCAACAACTCGCTATCGATGACATCCATGCCTACGCCCAGCATCACGCCTGCGGTCTGTGCCATCGCCTCGACAATGGTGACGCCCGGCATGATCGGAGTGCCCGGAAAGTGGCCTTGGAAATGCGGCTCGTTCATCGTGACGTTCTTGATGCCAACGGCCGACTGATAGCCCGAGATATCAACAACCTTGTCGACCAGCAGAAACGGATAGCGGTGCGGCAAGATCCGCTGTATCAGCTGAATATCGGCGCTCTTGGTTTCCGTGCTCATAGTGGTGTTGTCCCGTACTGGTTTTCTGTTTGCCGCGTGGTTAGCAATACCGCGCCCCAAGGGCAAGCAAACCTATTCACTAGCCCCGGATTCAACGGCGCGACCGTCGCCAATTACCGCATCTATCCGGGCAATTGCCGCATCCGTGATGTCAGTACGGTCCGAACTCAGGAAGACGCTTGAACGTTCAATGATGATCGCGGCCCCGGATTCGCGCAACAGATCGATCAAAACAGGCCGCACCAGTACGAGGAACCTTTGCCGGGCGTCCTCGCCACGGCGGGCTAACGCGTCTAGTTTTGCCCTCTGGCCCTCTCGATGCGACTGGACCTTTTCGTCAAAAGCATCAGCCAGAGGACGAAACTCCTCAGCCGTCATTGTCGCGCGCTGCTCCGTCAGAACCTTTTCCTCGTGGCTGAGTTCCGCCACGATGCGTTCGTTCTCTTCCCCTAGCAGTATGCCTTCAACTTCGATCTCACGCAGGACCCGCTTGCCAAAGGCAGACTCGGCGAACAAGCGTTCGCTTGACAGTGTTACGACACTGCTTTCAGGCACCCCCAGCTGCTGAGATACCGCAGTATCGGCGGCAAACAGGGCTAAAAAAACACACAGGGCCCGCAACGGGCCCTGCATTTTGATGACAACATCCTTCAACATGCAGGATTAGAACCGGGCCTGAACCGTCAGGTCAAAGTTCTGCTCTTTGTCGAAGTCCTCTTTCTTGAGCGCATGCGAGAAGTTAAAGCGCAGCGGACCAAAGGGGGTTTCCCAAAGAACAGAGACGCCGATCACGTGACGGATCGAACCATCCTCACCGACGATATCGCCACCGGCCGTGTTGACGTCGTTGAGGTTGTAGAGGTTGCCGAAGTCATAGAACACCCCGCCGCGCAGGCCCAATTCCTCGGGCAGGCCCAGCGGAAAGTCTGATTCAAGGCGTGCAACCCAGTAATAGTTGCCCCCGATCGCATCATCCTGACCATTCGACAGGTCACGCGGACCGATACCCGCGGGCTCGAAGCCACGGAAGACACTCGGCCCCAGAACAAAGCGGTCGATGGTTCGGCTGAAGTCATCGCCTCTCCAGTGCAAGGCGCCAACTTCGAGTGTCGCGCGCAGCACAACCTCTTCGTTCCAAACTCGGGTTTGCGCAATACCGCGCGCAGTCGTCTTGTAGAACTCGTTGTCGCCGCCAAGTCCGGCTGCATCAATACCGGCCTCGAACAGAACACCTGCGTTGGGGTTCAGACCGCCAAGCCGGCTGTCATAGATGTATGAGATACCCAATGAGCTGGTCGTACGTTCGCCCTGCGCAATGTCCGAAGCAATGACCGCACCGTTGATCTCGTCATCCTGTTGCGTCATCTCGCTACGGTCCCAGTTGTAGCGCAGTCGCAGTGCTGACAACTCACCGATGGCATAGCTTAGCTGAGGACGGAAAAACAGTGTCTCGGTGTCGTAGCTGGCAAAGCTTGAATTTGTTGTCGACAGACCCAAGCCCAGATCGAACCGCAGCTTGCGACCCAACAGATAGGGTTCGGAAAAGTTCAGCGTATATTGCTCGGCGTCCTGTGCCGTCGAAAGACTGACGCCCACAGTTTGCCCACGTCCCAGGAAGTTGGATTCGCTCAGCCCAATGGCAACACCAAAACCGTCCGAGACCGAGTAACTACCACCAAGGCTCAACGAACCGGTGGGTTGCTCTTCCACGTCGACGTCAACGATAACTTGACTGGGCGACGACCCCTCGCGCGGTTCAACATCGGCGACCGCGAAGAAGCCTAAGGCGCGAATACGCTCAGCAGCCTGGCGAATTTCACGCGGGTTGAACGGGTCTCCTTCAACCGTATCAAACTGACGACGGATCACACGGTCAAGCGTGGTTGTGTTGCCTTCAATGTCGATCCTCTCAACAAAGATTCGTGGACCCTTTGTCAGAACAAACTGAACATCCAGCGTCAGATCGCGTGCATTGCGCGTCACGCGCGGTTCGACCCGCAGAAAGTCAACGCCCTGCTTGATTCCAAGACGCTCCATGCGGGCGATCGAGTTCTCAACCAGCGACGGCGTATAAGTTACACCCGGGCGGATTTTCAACGCATCTTGATACGCCGCTGGATCTACACCGGGGATTTCACTAACCGTGCTGATCTGGCCGAACGAAAACTTTTGACCCTCGGTGATGTTCATCACCAGGAAGAAAGCGTCACGCTCTTGGGTGAATTCAACATTCGCGCTGTTTACGCGGAAATCGACGTAGCCACGCGAAAGATAGAAATCGCGAATAACCTGTTTATCGAATTCGATCCGGTCAGCAATGAAGGTGTCACTGCTGATAAACGTCCGCAAAAAGTTAGCTTGTTTGGTCTCCAGAACGCGGCGCAAGCGGCGATCAGAATATGCACGGTTGCCTACAAAGCTGACTCGCTCGACCTCAATCGTTGTGCCTTCCGCAACCTCAAAAACCAGATCGACCCGGTTATCGCTCCGGCGAATGATGCGAGGAATGACCGTCGCCGACACCCGCCCCTGGGACGAGTAGATTTCGGCAATCAGGTCGGCGTCAGCCTCGGCCACTTGCGGAGTGAATACTCGGCGCGGTTCCGATGAGATTGCCTCAAGCAATACATCGTCTTTCACACGGCGATTTCCCTCGACGCTGATCTGGTTGATCGTCGGATACTCTTCAACCGCAATTACCAGAGTATTGCCGCGTGGTGTTAATTCGACTGTTTCAAAAACACCACTGTCAAGCAAACGCTGATAGGCATCGTTCAATTCACCGGCAGTAACTGACTGGCCCGGTTCGATCCCTGTACGCGCGATAATAGTAGAGCTTTCGATGCGCTGATTTCCCTCGACATCAAACGAATTGATGACGAAGTTTTGCGCCCACGCGACCTGTGGAACCGGTACAAAACCCAACAATGTCAGAAGAAATATTAATGTTAGTGACCGCCACAAAATCTTGTTTTCGGGCTTTTGTCCCCCGCAGGATGTGCCCGCGCCTCGCCTATCAGTCATTTTTTCACTACCCAATATTTTTGGACTTTAATGCTGAGTAGCGAGAATATTTATACTTGTCAAAAGACCAAAACAGAAAGCAGGCGCAAGGGGAGACGTAAGTTGCTTTTACGAAACGTAAAAAGAATCACATTGTGATCAGATAGGCCCAGCCGAACATCGCAATTGCGGTCGCACCGAAGAACAGCAGTGTATCCCAGTTCAAAACGAACAGGCACCAAAAGCTGTTGGCAGATTTGCGCAGGGCCTTTGTCATCACAACCTCAGAAACGGATCAATTCCGGGCAAAAGCCTATGCAAGTATTGGGGCGAAATTGCGGCATTAAAGTGCCGCAATCTCCACAATCAGCAGAACAGATCGTTGGACACCGAGAAGATCATAAGACCAAGGATCAGCGATACCCCTACCCCCATCAGAACGCGAAGCGCCCCATCACTGGGCGGTTTGCCAGCCACGGCCTCATACGCATAGAACACCAGATGTCCGCCATCCAGGGCTGGAATCGGAAACAGGTTCAACAGCCCGACTGCGGTCGAGAGCACCGCAATGAAGAAGATAAAGTTTTGCGCACCTTGGCTCGCCATTGCGCCCGAAGTTTCCGCGATGCCAATAGGACCCGATATGTTGCAGGTGCTGATCGCCCCAGTCACCATGTGCCAGATACCGGAAAGCGACCCGTCAACTATGCGCAAGGTCTGCTGGACACCACCTGAAAGCGAAGCCAGAACGCCTGCCGGTTCGGTCGCCGGGTCAATAACCATACCACCGACAATTCCGATACGCCAATGGGTTACAAACCCACCCTCAGGTTGTGGTTCGTCCGTGCGACGCGGCGCGAGTGCGAATTCCAACTCCGCACCATCGCGCCAAACGTCAAGCAACAGAACTTTTCCGTCAGAACCCTCAACATGCTCTTTCAACTGTTCAAACGCGTAAATTGGTTCACCGTTGACGGCTGTAATCACATCTCCGGGTTTAAGATCGATGTCCATCGCTGCACTGCGTGGAATAACCTGTTGGATCAGCGCAGGAAACAGCCAAGGGCCTGAGACGTCCAGCGTCTGCCCGTTGCGGACCACTGTGTAATCCAGCTCAGGTTCTACAGGCAAAGCATCGGTAAAGTCAGACCATGCCCCTTCCTGACCGAACTCTGGCACTGGAAGCCCTGCGATGGCTACGATCTCGTCACCGTCTTGCAACTCCTGAACCGCGCCCGGCATCGGGTGCAACTCACCTACTGTCAAAGGTTCACGCGTCACACCTTGGTACATGAAGATCAGACCGAAAACGATTATGGACATTGCAAAATTGAAAACCGGACCTGCGGCGACTGTAGCCGCTCTTGCCCATAAAGGTGCACCGTGCATGGTGCGGCGCAATTCTTCGGGGCTTCGTTCCGTGATCGTTTGCATCGCTGCTGAGTCTTTGCCCGACGCAGCGTTGGAATCTCCCAGAAACTTGACATAGCCGCCAAACGGTAGTGCAGCGACTTGCCAGCGAGTTCCGCGCTTATCGACACGACTCCAGAGCACTGGGCCGAACCCGACCGAGAATACCTCGGCATGTATGCCAGACCAGCGCCCCACTATGTAGTGACCATATTCATGCACTGCCACGATGACAGACAGGGCCACCACAAAGGCAACGATGGTATAAAGTAAGTTGCCAAATTGAGGAATCAGAGAGAGTACGTCCAAGTTTCTATCCTGCTTTCTGAATTGCGGCTTCGCTGGCCCACTTACGTGCCAGATGGTCCGCTTGCAGTACGTTATCAAGGTTTAATTCGGCATCAAGAAGGCCATTTGACGTTTCAAACCTGTTCAAAACAGATTCAACAATCTCTGCCATCTCAAGAAAACCAACCTGCCGGGCGATAAAAAGGTCCAGTGCGCGTTCCTTGGCGGCGTTGAACACCGTACCGGAAAGGCCACCGCGTTCCATGACATTGCGGGCAAGGCGCAGCGCCGGGTAACGATCTTCGTCCGGTTCCTGAAAGCTCAGCTGTCCCAGCTTGGCGAGGTTCAACCGCTCAACGGGCAATTCTTGCCGTTCCGGCCAATGTAACGCATAGCCGATGGCATGACGCATATCCGGCGCGCCCATATGCGCCATGACGGCCCCGTCTTTGAACCCGACGAGTGAATGCACGATGGACTCAGGATGAATCAACACTTCGATTTGATCCGGAGAAGCCCCGAAGAATTCTTTAGTTTCAATAAGCTCTAACGCCTTGTTGAACATCGATGCGCTGTCGATTGTAATGCGTTGCCCCATGTCCCAATTCGGATGACTTGAGGCTTGTTCAACAGTGGCGTTGGCCAGATCACGCAGCGGCCAGTCGCGGAAGGCGCCCCCGCTAGCTGTGATAATGATCCGCTCAACGGTCTCGATATCCTCGCCAACCAGAGCCTGAAATACGGCGGAATGTTCGCTGTCTACTGGCAAAAGGCGGGCGTTGTGCCTCTTGGCTGTTTCCAACACCAAAGCCCCGGCGCAGACCAATGTTTCCTTGTTCGCCAGGGCCAGCGTCGCACCTTGCTTCAATGCCTCTAGCCCCGGTTGCAACCCGGCTGCTCCGACGATGGCGGACATGACCCAATCCGCAGATCGCGTAGCGGCTTCGGTTAGCGCCGCCTGCCCCGCCGCAGCCTCAACACCGCTCCCGGACAGCGCTGCACGCAGGTCTTCCAACTTATCTTCATAGGCGGTTACGGCCACATCCGCATTCAGACGACGCGCGTCTTTGGCCAGTTTCTCAATATTCGCCCCACCTGTCAGCGCAACGACGTTATAGGCTGACGGTTGCCTGTCTATCAGGTCAATGGTGTTCTGCCCGATCGAGCCGGTCGCGCCAAAAATAGAGATTTTGCGCATCACATACCCCCGGGGGAATAGATCATACCCGCAATCAGAACAAACAGAGCGGCCCCCATCATACCATCGAACCGATCCAGAAACCCGCCATGTCCTGGGATCAGGTTCGAGCTGTCCTTCACGCCGAATTTGCGCTTTGTCGCACTTTCGACGATGTCCCCCGCCTGGCTGGCCATGGATGCCAGAACCGTGATGACGATGAACATGAACCCAAAACCGGCATGAAGAGCGAACACGAACCCTACCACCGCTGCTGCGGCCCATCCACCTGCGGTGCCAGACCACGTTTTCTTTGGGCTGACTCTCGGCCAGAATTTCGGTCCACCAAACGTCTTGCCCACGAAATAGCCCGCGACGTCCGTCGCAACCACAACTGAGATTAACCAGATCATCCAGCCAAAACCCATCGTCTCGCGGATTGAGATAAAGCCCAGACCAGACGCGGCAATCCACATGGCAAACAGAGCGTAGGTCAGTTTCGAGTGACCGACCTGTCCCGCGCCGACCAAGGCAGGGGCCAGCAGGATCGGTATTTTGTAAATCGGAGGCACATGGTAGCTGAGCAGAACCGCGACTCCGGTTAGTATCCCTAACTGAACCCGAGCAGCTGATTTGTCAGGATCAACCATTCGCACCAATTCCCAGGTCATCAGGCCGCAGGCGATTGCGATGAAGGTTTCAAACCAAAACCCGCCCAACCAAACCTCGACCGAGCCGATGGCGACAAGCACGGCAGCTGAGACGATGCGGGTGGTAAGATCAGACCATCGGCCGTCACTCATGCCGGAACCGCCCCAAACCGGCGTTCGCGACCGCCGAAGTTTCGGCACAAACCTTCAAACTCGGCGGCAGTGAAATCCGGCCACAGTGTGTCGACAAATTCGTATTCGGAATATGCCGATTGCCACAGCAGAAAATTCGAAATTCGCGCCTCACCACTTGTACGGATAACCAGATCCGGATCCGGAAGAACACGTGTATCCAGATACTTAGGCAGAGTTTCTTCATCCACATCGTCGGGGTGCAAACGGCCTTCTGCTACGTCGCGCGCCAACCGCTTCGTTGCTCTGGCCACTTCGTCCCGGCCGCCATAGTTTAGCGCAACCGTCAAGTGGACCAAATCATTGTCCTTTGTTTCTTCTTCCAGCGTATCCATCAGGGCGGTCAACTTGGCATCCAGCCGGACCCGATCTCCGATAAACCGAACGCGAATTCCGTTTTCCTTAAGGGTCTGGGTTTCTTTAATGATATAGCGCCGAAACAGGCTCATGAGTCCGGCAACCTCGGCCTGAGTCCGTTTCCAATTCTCAGTCGAAAAGGCGAAAACCGTCAGGTATTTGACCCCAAGACCTGGGCAGGCTTCAACCACTTCGCGCACGCGCCGTGCGCCCGCGTGGTGTCCAAACAACCTTGGCCGGCCGCGCGCCTGCGCCCATCGGCCGTTTCCGTCCATAATGATGGCGACGTGGCGCGGCCCAGCCAGGGTATGTGGAGGGTTGAACATAGCGCGGCGTCAGACCTGCATGATCTCGGCCTGCTTGGTCTCAAGCGCGGCATCAACGGTTTTGATCATCTCATCGGTCAGATCCTGAACTTCGGTTTCCCAGAATTTCTGGTCGTCCTCGGACATTCCGTCGGCTTTGGCCTTTTTGATCTGATCCATTCCGTCGCGACGCACATTGCGGATGGAAACACGGGCGTGCTCGGCATATTGCCCTGCAACCTTGCCCAGTTCGCGGCGACGCTCTTCGTTCAGTTCCGGGATCGGGAGCATGATGATCGTGCCGTTCAACTGCGGGTTAATTCCCAAACCACTTTCACGAATTGCCTTCTCAACCTTGCCGACAAGACCCTTGTCCCAAACATTCACCGTGACCATACGAGGTTCGGGGACATTGACCGTTCCAACCTGATTGATCGGGGTCATCGCGCCGTAGGCGTCTACCATAACCGGTTCAAGCATCGAGGCTGATGCCCGCCCGGTCCGAAGCGAGGCGAATTCGGTTCTGAGGTTTGCCATGGCGCCTTCCATGCGCCGTTTAAGATCGTCGGTGTCCAGTTCAAAATCGTCAGACATGCTGCTCACTCCCCGTCTTCAGGTCCTGTTTGCATGGCTCATAAGCCATCGCAGTTGGGATGTATAGCAATGATGATGTGGAAATGCGCCAATGACCAGAGGAGTTTCCGGCTTTTTCAGGACGTTTCTAACAAGAAAAGACCGGTCAGCACGCGGGCCAACCGGTCTGATAGAACAGTTTTTGATCAGGCGTTTACGTCGACAACAACGCGCCCCTTTACCTTACCCTTGAGAATATCCGCGCCCAATTGTGGCAGGTCCTTAAGGGTTGCTGGGTGCACCATCGCGTCCAACTTGTCCATCGGCAGGTCAGTTGCAATACGTTGCCACGCCCGCAGACGGTTTTCGTAAGGCTGCATCACGCTGTCGATGCCCAGCAAATTTACCCCGCGCAGCAAGAATGGGATAACGGTTGCAGGCAGTGCCGCACCACCCGCCAGACCAACCGCCGCGACAGACGCCCCATACTTCATCTGTCCCAGAACGCGCGCCAGCATCTCACCACCAACGGCGTCGACACATCCGGCCCAGGTTTCGCTTTCCAGAGGGCGCTTGGTTGTCTCGTTCAACTCCTCGCGGTGGACAATGGTCGTGGCGCCCAGAGATTTCAGATACTCCCCGGTTTCCGGCCGTCCGGTCACTGCTGCAACCTCATACCCCAGATTGGCCAGAATAGCCGTCGCGACCGAGCCGACACCACCCGCAGCGCCAGTCACCAGAACCGGTCCGTGGTCGGTTTTCATTCCGTGATCCTCAAGCGCCATAACCGCCAACATCGCGGTGAATCCGGCTGTACCCACAGCCATCGCCTGTCGCGTATCAAGACCATCTGGCAAAGGCACCAACCATTCAGCCAGGGCATTGGCTTTTTGCGAATAGCCACCCCAATGAGCCTCGCCTACACGCCAGCCCGTCAAGACCACCTTGTCACCCGCCTTGTAGCGATCATCCGACGACGCCTCGACCGTTCCAGCGTAGTCAATTCCGGGCACATGCGGGTATTTCCGCACCAGTCCACCGCCTTTCGGCGACAAACAAAGGCCGTCCTTGTAATTCACTGTCGAATACTCGACCGCGATGGTGACTTCACCATGGGGCAGATCATCCGAAGACAACTGCTTTATCGCCGGGCTGGCGAGTCCACTCTCTTCGTCTTTCTCCATAACCAATGCGTTAAACATCGCTTTTCCTCTCGTTTCCGTGCTCTTAGGCCTTATAGCTCATCCAGCGTTAACTTCTTGCATGATCTGCGAAGCGACACAGATACAGTTTCGTCTTGCCATCAGATCCAGAACCGTTCCTGTACAGTGGCACTACGCATGCCGTCCGGTGTTTCAACCTCAACCACTGTCCCGGCGTCCCAATGGCTGAGCCGCAACATGCCAATCGAAACATTTGTTTCGAAGTCCGGGGACCAAGCGGCAGATGTCACCTGCCCAACACGTTTTCCATTCGCGAGCACGGGCCACGGCCGATCACAGGGTGGTACGGCATCGCCGGCGATTGCAATGGGACGAATCTGTTGCACCGGGCCTTCTTTAGCCACGCGCAACAACGCATCCCGCCCGATGCAGCCAATGGCTGTGTGCGTATTGCAGAACTTACCCAGTCCACATTCATGCGGAGTGTTATTGTCCGTCATATCGTTTCCATAAGACAGCAGCCCACCCTCAATCCTTTCAATCAGATTGGGGCAGCCCGCACGCACCTGCAGGTCTTCACCTGCCGCAAAGAGCGCGTTCCACAACGGCATACCAATATCCGAGCCTTCGACGTAAATCTCGAACCCGCCTTGCTTGGAGTACCCCGATCTCGCCACCGCCAGATCCCGGCCTTCAAACTGGAACATATCAAACTTGAAAAACCTGATATCGCGCACCCTGTCTCCGAAAACCCGCGACATCAATTCATCCGCTTTTGGTCCTTGGACAGCGAGTGGTGATACGTCCGGTTCATCCACCAGAACATCCAAGCGATATCCGTTGGCAATTCCTTTAACCCAGAGCAGCAAGTCACTGTCTGCAATGGAAATCCACCAACGATCATCCGAAAGTTTGACGGCCACAGGGTCATTCAGCATACCACCCGTTTCATCAACAATCGGAACATAGAAGCACTGCCCCGGTAGCATCCCCCGCAGATCGCGCGGGGTTAGCATTTGCATCAAACGAGCGGCGTCCGGACCACGCAGTTCGACCTGCCTTTCGCAGGACACATCCCACACTTGAACGTGGCTTTTGAGGTGGCGATAGTCCGCCTCAATGCTTTCGAAAACGGTGGGCAGCAACATACGATTATATACCGTATATCCTTTTACGCCCGCGGCCTCGACCCCATCTGAGAACGGAGTGCGGCGCAATCGACGGGACAGGGAAATCTGTGCCATTCAAACCTCCAGAGGCAAAAATACCGAATTGCGAACAGGTGTTGTACGTCTTGTTCCGCTCAGTCTCTGATGCTGTCGGTCCCACCAACGGCATTGTCGGACAAACACGTCGCTGTTGTTTAACGGTAGACGCACATTGAATACTGTAAGGTATTGGTACAACCTACTGTTTACAAACAGATTATATTGCAGAACGTCTGGCTTGCAAATCCCCGAGATCATTACTTGGGACCATGCCAGTCAATTGGACAAATCTCGGCCGATTTACCACCGAAATCCCACACACGGCCATAATCTCGTACCTTGGACTTGGTTCCCCGCGCAACGATGATGTCCGGACCCATCCAGTATTTCGAGTTTGAAACCATCACGGGGTGATCGGCATCTTTACCCGCCAGCATCTCGATCTCACCCTGAATCTTGCGCCCGATCACAATGCGGCGCTTGGTTCCATCCCGCTCAATCTGAACGGGCGCACGCTCGGCGCCTATGATCTCACTGACAAGCATGGTAAAGAGGCCCGTTGTACCGCCAGCTTGACCGCTGAAAATCTGCAACAGCCCGTTATAGGCCTTGCCGCTGGCGCGCTCGTCCACATATGCGGCCACTTTCCACTGTCCTTCACCCATCCGACCGGGAATATCGACCAGGAGCCCGACATTCAGCCCAGACAGGTCTTCACCTTCATAGTGGCCTTCATCGATGATCACTCCCATCCATGCGTGGCAATGCCCTTCGGTCGGAGGGTGCGCGCCAAGTGATACAACACATGGGCAAAATACATCGCAGGAGCAGTTCAGGATCAACTCGCCCTTGATAGCCCACTCAGTCGGGCTCATCTCTCTGCGCTTGGGATTCGGCATACGGCTGTCGATGCGCTGACTGATTGGTAATCTATCAGCATCCGGTTTCCTGTTTTTTGCCATTGGCTTATCCTCCGAAAGTAATGGGATAGATGAGCAGGACGAGCCCGCCTGCGATAAGAGCGAACCCCAACGGTCGCGTGATCACGTGCCCGATCTGGGGCAACTTTTCCAAAACCATAAAAAACGTCGCCAGCCCCATCCATAGCAGGCTCATGACGCCACCGACAAAGCCAAGCGCCATAAAGCCCCAGCAACAGCCGACACAGAACGCCCCCAACCCGAGCCCCATGCGAAGACCGCCGACGAACCCGGTTCGCCAGTGCCCCAGGAAATATGTCATAGGTGCATGGCAGACACCGTGGCAGACCTCTTTCGCGCGGGTGAACTGGAATGCACCAACAGCGATCATCAGGCCACCCGCCACAAGACTGGATTTTGCTATCCCCAGCATATCGACGACACCACCAAACAGCAGAACCAGTTGAACACTGGCAATCAGCGCCGCGAAACCGACCCAAACCGCCAGATACCCTCCCAGAACGCCAAGCCAGCCTGCGCGCGAGCCGTTTGCGCTTCGGATCAGGTCCTCATAGCTGCGCAATGTTGGCACCAGGGTGGGAAGCATCATCGCTGCCATCATGATGGCCCACATCCAAAACAATGGACCAAATTCTGCCATGGGCATGTACATGTCCATGCGCGGGTCCATCGCCGCCATAGCCTGTCCCATTGGTCCTGGACGTCCGATCCAGTCCAGATCCATTTTGCGGCTCATGGTGAACATCATCCACCACGCCCATAGAATCAGGACATAAAATCCCAGCCACAATCCACTGCGTAGAACCGCGCGACTCACGTCTTCCTCCCGACTCAGTTCTTGCTTTTGAAATGTCAGACTTTTAAATGTCAGACAAATAAAAAGTCACGTGTGGTCGTCATATTATGAAAACTAACTCTCAGAGACCTGCGGATTTGTCCGCACAGATTGCGCAGGCCATTCGCGATGCAATTGTCTCGGGCAAGTTGATCGTGGATGAACGTTTGCCGTCAGAGGCAGAGCTGTCGGAGCAGTTTCAGGTTTCGCGCCCTACTGTGCGTGAGGCTTTGAAACGGCTGGCCGCTCAATCCCTGATCCGAACGCAACGCGGCGCAAGTGGCGGTGCGTTTGTAAATCGCCTGAGTTTTGAGGGCGCGTATTCTCAGCAAATCACAACCTCGACCCTGTTGTTGTCAATGAATGCGGTGAGTTTTGATACCGCGTGTGAAGCTCGGTTCGCGTTGGAGCGCGCGTGCGCGCCCCTATCCGCGCAGCGCCGCTCGGCAGGTCATCTGGCGACGATGCGAGAGGAGATTCACCGCCAGTCGCAACCGGACCTGACTGATGAGGCTTTCTGCGCCTCTGACGTGGCGTTTCATCGAGCGCTCGTCGATGGAGCGGGTAATCCAGTGCTATCGTATCAACTGGCCGGGGCTGTTGAGGCCATGCAACCCTTGATGAACATGATCACTTTTTCTGCCCGTTCGCGCGAAGCAATTATCGCCCTGCACGATCAGATTGCGGATGCGTTGGAGGACGGAGACGCGCAAAACGTGGATGCAGCGTTGGTTGCGCTTGAAAACTATACTCGACAACTGGCGCAGGATGTCGCGAAACAACGCAGAAAACCTTAATAGGAATAATGAGATGACAAATGTCATTAATGTAATCGCGGCGCTCTTGACAGTTGGGTTCGGCATGTTCGGCTTTCTGGCGCCCAGCTTTACGGCGACCTCTTTGGATCTTGCTCCAACGAACAGCACCATGGGGCTGAGTGAGATGCGTGCCTCGGTCGGAGGATTGTTTGTCGTCACCGGCCTTGCCGTTATCTGGCTGAATAATCCTATGGCCTACGCCATGCTGGGCGTTGTCTATGCGGGCGCCGCGTTGGGGCGGTTTGTTTCGGTTGCCTTGGACAATCCCCCGCTGGTCAAAGCGTTGACGTTCGGAGGAATAGAATTGGTCCTGGCGTTGTGGCTGATTCTGGCCAACTTTAGCCGAGACGTGTAACCTACTGTATTTAATGCTTTGGGTGTTTGAAATTCGACAATTGCATCCACGCGACCGCTCACCTATATAGAAAGGGTCCTTCGGGACTATGGACATAAACGCGCTCGTAATAAGCGGATCGGACCCGGGGGCGGTACCCGGCGGCTCCACCAAAAATCCTTCGTTTGGGGATCATGGGGCCGAAATAGGATCGACGAACGTCTAAAGGGGTTAGCTTTGTCTCGGCTGTCTGCCACCGTTATCGGCGAAACTAGTACAATTGCAAACGACAATCGTGCTCCGGTTGCAGTTGCTGCGTAAGCAGTAACAAGACCGAAATCTAAGCCCTTGCGCCTAGCCGCGTAAGGCGGGGTTCGCAGGTACCTGGCAACAGAAACCTGCACTTTCCCTGTAATGTCTGCTGTTTAACGATTTTCGTGTTCACGTTTATCGTTTTTTTACTGTCACGTTTCATCCTAACGCCTAGAGGTAAAGGAGAGCCGGGATGTCACACGCAGATCTACTTAGGAACTGGTTTGCTGAGGTTTGGGAAAACGGAAACACTGACGTCATCGACCAATACTTTGCTCCGGAGACGATGGCCCAAGGGTTGATCCCCGAAATGCAGGTTGGGGCGGATGACTTTGAGGATCTCGTCACGGCCTTCCGGCACGTTCTTGGGGATATCAAAGTTGAGCTTCCTAAAATTCTGGAAGATGGTGATTGGGTTTCTGCAATTGTCCACCTTAAAACGACACGCGCGGACAATGGTGCCCCTTTGCAAGCCACAGGCAGCGTTATCGCACGCGTCAGGGATAATCGCGTGGTTGAGGTATATAACCAGTTCGATTTCATTTCCTTATTCGAACAGCTTGGGCAATTCCCGAAGGATACTCTGCCCGTCTGCATGACGGGTCAACGGCTGGATTGGGCCTGAGGGCAATCTTGACCCGTTCCGCGGTTGACCTTATGCAAACCCTGTGGGGTTAGATTGCGAACGCCCCGTTCGGCTGGAGAAAAAGGTTCGCATGTATCCGTTGAAACCACGAGACATGCTTTGCCTGCGGCCGACCTAATTGCTCAGAATCAAATGATTTACTTGGTCGGCGTACTGCCTATTCCGACGGGGATTGTTATTCCTCAGCGGGCGAAATCTGTTTCTGAACCGCAGTTCGTTTTCGCATGTAGAAGAGATTCAGAGGTTACCTGGACGAGTGTAACCCCCGATAACACGGGTGCTTCAGAAAATCACAGGCCGTTGGCGAGTTCTTTAGGTTTACCACTCCCAGGAAACGAGGAGCGCCTGAACCTGCGCAGCAGTATCCCTATGGGTTACTGCACGTTAGGTGAAATCAGAGACAGCGATCACTGTCCGACGGTTCGCCTGTCATGACACCAACAATCGCCGACCTTGTTCGAGTATTCAGCCGCATCGGCCTGCTGTCTTTTGGTGGACCAGCAGCGCAGATTTCACTGATGCATCAGGAATTGGTTGAGCGGCGCCCGTGGCTTGATGAACAGACCTATCTACGGGCGTTGTCGCTTTGCATGCTCCTACCTGGGCCCGAGGCTATGCAACTGGCAACCTATGCCGGATGGCGCCTGCGCGGCGTCAGCGGTGGGTTGATCGCGGGCACTTTGTTCGTGTTGCCGGGGGCGATGGTAATTGCGATCCTAGTCGCTCTTTACGCCGCTTACGGAGACCTTCCCTTGGTCCAAGCGGGCTTTTTGGGCGTAAAGGCGACTGTGATCGTCATTGTGTTGCAAGCCGTCAGAACGTTGTGGGGCAAAGCACTGACAGACGCATGGCACTGGGCCGTAGCGGCGCTGGCATTCATGGCTATCTTTTTGTTGAACCTGCCCTTCCCACTGATCATTCTTGTCGCCGCGATTTGGGGATACGTCAAATTTGACGGCAAGGCGGAGATCGTCTATCGCCCCCCTGCCCCTGAGGCTTCGGGCATATTCCAAACCGCAGCGCTGTGGCTGGTTCTCTGGTTGGGGCCGCTTATGGCTTTGACTTTATCAGGCCAAAAGCTGCTCAGCGATTTAGGCTGGTTTTTCGCCCGACTTGCAGTCGTCACGTTTGGCGGTGCTTACGCAGTACTGGCTTATCTGTCACAGACCGTTGTGGACAAGTATCAATGGATCACTACGGACCAGATGATCGACGCGCTGGGCTTGGCTGAAACAACGCCGGGACCGCTGATTTTGGTGACACAGTTTGTCGCCATGTTGGCTGGTCAGATCAGCGGCGGTGCGTCATTGGCCATAGCCGCAGGCTTGGTCGCGCTGTGGGCGACCTTTGTTCCGTGCTTCCTTTGGATTTTCCTTGCGGCACCACATCTGGATCAATTGGCCGCCCGACCTCGCTTGTCTGCCGCGCTCCGCGGTATCACCGCAGCTGTCGTGGGTGTGATTCTCAACCTGTCCGTGTGGTTCGGTCTGAACGTTCTTTTCCAAGATATACCCGAATTAGTCTGGGGGCCATTTACCATTCCATGGCCTGATCTCGCCAGCCTGAACCCCACCGCGCTGGTTCTCACGGTTCTTGCTGGGGTGCTGATTTTTAAGTTTAAATTCGGGATGGTTACTGCCTTGGCAATCATGACAGGGATCGGTCTAGGACTGCATTTTCTTTAAACAATACTCGCATTCCTGGTCTTTCGTTTCCGTCGAAATCCCCTATGCTGAGTGCAACCACTTTTGAGGATGACACATGTCGCAAGACATCGACTATGGGAACTTGATGCACACCGCGATGCGCGGGCTCATCAAGACGGTTTTGACCAGCGTTGCCGATAACGGCCTGCCGGGCGCACATCATTTCTTTATCACCTTCGACACCCGCGAAGACGGAGTACAGCTGGCTGACTGGTTGCGTGATCGCTACCCCGAAGAAATGACGATCGTTATGCAGCATTGGTTCGAAAACCTTGAGGTCGGAGACGACGGGTTTGCAATAACACTGAACTTTGGTGACGCGCCGGAACCGCTGTATATCCCATACGCATCGATTAAGACCTTTGTAGATCCGTCGGTCGAGTTCGGTTTGCGCTTTGAAAGCCCGGAAGAGGAAGAGGAAGTCGAAGCTGTTGTCGAAGAGGACTCGATCGAGGTTGAAGAAGAACCCGGACAACATGATGCTGAAGTCGTGTCGCTAGACAGCTTCCGTAAGTAGCAGTCGATTCAGTTTACTGTTTCTTCAAAAACGTTTCGACTGAGCGCGATTTAACTCCATTGCGGAACCGCGAAAACGACAGATTTAGCCCGCCCTCAGCCAGAGTGCGGTCGTACTGCTGCAATTCGTAACCCCCGGTCTCGTCGATAAAAAGCGAAAACACCGTCAGAGTACCACCGTCAATCCGGCCCCACACAAAGGGCTCGCCCTGCATTGGGTCAAGTGGAACTTCATGCCCGAAGACGTTAAGCTTCATCGCGGCGGAAAACACATCTGCCCGGTCGGATTCTTTGAAATCTATCGAAAATTTCTGATTTTTGATCCGGCCATCGGCTTTGTATGTGGTCGTCGTCCAGCTAACGTTAAAGCCGTTTTTCCGCTCTTGAATTGATACGCTCATATCTCGCGGCGTTTCGGTTCCGTCATTGTCGACGACATTTGCCGAGCCAATGTAATCACCAACGAAAGGTGAAATGTCAGCAGCATGGCTTGGACGTCCGATCAAAACGGCAAGAAAAAGCGCGCCGATACAAAAGACGAAGCATTTCAGGGGGTAAGTCCGAACCAAATTGCTCACCTTAGCCTCCATTAAAGTGATCATTTTTATTGTAGCTTACACACAAGCGCGCACAATGCGATTCACGCGAAAAATTCACTGGTTCTTCCACCTATACCTCTGGCGCCCTTAAGTTTATGGTGCGCGCAACTGGCCGATTGCACCTAAGCCCTGTTGCAGATAAACGGCATGCAACTGCATACACGACGGAGTGACAGATGTCTCAAACCCGCACCGAATCCGACAGCTTTGGCCCGTTGGAAGTCCCCTCAGACAAGTATTGGGGTGCGCAAACTCAGCGCTCGATCATGAATTTCCCGATTGGCTGGGAAAAACAGCCTGTAGCCATCGTCCGCGCGCTGGGCGTGATCAAAAAAGCGTGCGCGATGGAAAACAAGGCCACCGGGAAGCTGGATGCAAAGATCGCCGACGCAATCATCCAAGCAGCGGGTGAGGTGATCGAAGGCAAGTTTGACGACAACTTCCCTTTGGTCGTGTGGCAAACGGGTTCGGGCACGCAGTCAAACATGAACTCCAACGAGGTGATCGCCAACCGCGCGATTGAGATTCTGGGTGGCGTGATCGGCTCTAAGGACCCTGTTCATCCGAACGACCACTGTAATATGGGGCAATCGTCGAACGACACGTTCCCGACCGCGATGCACATCGCCACCGCGATGAGCGTGCGCGACGTGCTGATGCCAGGTCTCGAAAAATTCGCCTCGGCGCTGGAAGCCAAGGCAAAAGAGTTTGCAGGCATCATCAAGATCGGTCGGACCCACACCCAGGATGCGACGCCGCTGACGCTTGAACAGGAATTCGGCGGGTATGCACATCAAATCCGACAAGGCATTGCCCGGGTTAAGGCATGTATGCCTGGTATCTATGAATTGGCACAAGGCGGTACAGCCGTTGGTACTGGCCTTAATACCCACAACGGTTGGGACGAAGCTGTTGCCAATAACATGGCTGAGATCACCGACCTGCCCTTCGTCACCGCCCCCAACAAGTTCGAGGCGCTTGCGGCGCATGACGCCATGGTGTTCCTGTCTGGTGCTTTGGCGACGGTGGCTGGTTCCTGCTACAAGATCGCTAACGACATTCGGTTGCTGGGTTCGGGTCCGCGTTCGGGTTTGGGTGAGCTGATCTTGCCGGAAAACGAGCCCGGTTCTTCGATCATGCCCGGAAAGGTAAATCCGACGCAGGCTGAGGCGCTTACGCAGGTGGGCGCACATGTCATTGGCAACGACGCCGCGATAAAATTTGCCGGCTCGCAAGGTCACTTCCAGTTGAACGTCTATAACCCGATGATGTCTTACAACCTGTTGCAGTCCATTCAATTGCTGGGCGACGCCACCGACAGCTTTACCGAGCGGATGTTGATTGGCATCAAAGCCAACGAACCGCGCATCGACAAGCTGATGAAAGAATCTCTGATGCTTGTGACTGCGCTGGCACCGACCATCGGTTATGACAACGCTACGAAGGTCGCCAAAACTGCGCATAAGAACGGCACGACCCTCAAGGAAGAAGCCATCGCGCTGGGTTTTGTGGATGAAGCAACTTTTGACGCTGTTGTCCGCCCCGAACATATGATCGGTCCCAAAGACTGATGGGAAAGCCGGTCAACCTGAACCGGTACAGAAAACAAAAAGCGCGGGCTCAGAAAAAAGCCCGCGCAGATCAAAACGCTGTCAAGTTCGGGCGAAGCAAGGTTCAAAGGGTCGAGGAAGAATTCGATCAAAACAAGCAGCGCCGCGATCTGGACAATCATGAGCTGGACGAATGAGCGGTCGGCCGGTCAAACGTTCACTGACCCTGAAAGGGCATCGCACCTCTGTTTCCCTTGAGGACGAGTTTTGGCAGGCATTCCGCGAAATCGCCGATCAAAAAAATATGGCAATCAATGCCTTGGCCGCTGAAATTGATGTGAAGCGTGATCCAAATATTGGCTTGGCATCCGCGATCCGCGTGTTTGTCCTGAATTGGTATCGCGCCTAGCCAGCGTCCTTCACATTCCGCATCTTTCAAAACCTTAGGATGGCGCAAACTGCCGCAGCTAGATGTTTGACGGTCTTTGCTTATCCTCAGCTCATTTCGAGATGAAAACTCGCCAGTAACATGCTGTAAACAAACGAAGTTGCAAAGACAAAGACCGAAAAATGCCCATAATCTACTGGACCGAAGCGCGGAATATCTTGTCGATATTGCCCCCCAACGCAGCGTTGAATTCGCTATCCGATTGCTGTTTCGACAGACCTTCGGTCAAAGCACGTGAAAATGAGGCAATCATTTTGCTGTTCTGTCCCAGCAGGTCACAGGCTTGCTGCGTTGAGTAACCGCCGGAAAGTGCCACGACACGTAACACACGCGGGTGATCAGCCACCTCATCAAAAAGGTTGGCTTTGCTTGGGAGCGTCAACTTCAGCATGACCTCTTGGCCTTCTTCCAGTTGGTCGAGATTCTTCAAAATTTCGGCTTTCAGGATGTCTTCCGCTTCGGCCTTGGTGGCAGAATTGATATTCACTTCGGGCTCGATAATCGGAACCATGCCGGCTGCAACGACCTCGCGGGCCACGTCGAACTGCTGGGCAACCACTGCTGCGATACCTTCAGCGTTAGCTTCGTGAATGACCGAGCGTTCCTTGGTGCCGAACACATTCTTTGCCTTTGCAAGGGTATCTGCCAGGCCCGGTATCGGTTTCATCAACTGAACACCGTTAGCTTGTTCTTCCAAGCCTTTGTCGATCTTGAGGAATGGAACGATACCCTTCTGCGTCCAAAGGTAGTCGGCGACCTTGCGGCCCTCAATCTCTTCTCCGAGTGTACGTTCGAACAGGATGGCACCGATGACTTTGTCCTTTGTAAAGTCGTCAGCTAGAATGATACGCGCACGCATCTTCTGGATTTCATCAAACATCTCTTCGTCAGAGTTGTAATCAGACGCCGCAACCCCGTAGAGAGCCAGCGCCTTGGGTGTCGATCCACCGCTTTGATCCAGGGCTGCAATGAAACCCGCGCCATTGGACATCTGCTTGCGCTGTTCTGCTTTGGACATAACCATTTCCTGTTCAACAATGATTCCGCGTTTTTTATTCGCATACAGCAAGGTGACGGGCGATGGTAGGATGTTAGCGCTCAACCAAGCGCAACCAAATTCCGTCCTTCGAGCGCACGGTCAGATGCGCCACCGGAACCGGCGTGCGCCCCTCAACCAGTTCGAACCTAAAGTTCCGTAGGAGCATCGAAAGCAGCAAGGGCCCTTCGACCATCGCAAACCCAGCGCCAGTGCAGACACGCGGGCCGGTAGAAAACGGGATGTAAGCGTTGCGCTGGCAGGTTTTTCCGTTTTCGGTGTCCCATCTGATGGGATCAAAGTCATCAGGTCGGTCCCACAAACGCTCATGCCGGTGCAGGTGCCATGGGCTGATTATGATTTGCGAGCCTTTGGCGACCTCCCGACCCCGGAACTGTTCCGGGCACGACGCCTCTCGCACCATCATCGGAACCGGTGGATAAAGCCGCAGAGCTTCACGGAAAACATCCCGGCTGAGTTTAAGTTTCGGCAGACTGCCAAAGCTGGGATCGTCCAAAACGGCGGCCTCAGAAAACAGACGCTCCTGCCATTCAGGGTAAAGCGCCATCAAGTACAGTGTCCAAGCCAGCGCGGATGCGCTTGTCTCATGACCGGCGAGAAAGAAGATGGCCACCTGATCCACCATCTCATTCGTATCAAAGCAACGCCCGGTTTCCGGGTCCGGTGTAGTCATGATCTTTGTGGCCAGATCATCCGGTGCTTGTCCTGCGGCGATTTGCTTTGCGCGTTCGGACGTCATTCGGCTGATCAATGCCCTAATCTCACGCGCGTTTCGGCGGGTATTGCGCGCGTGTAATCTTGGCATCCATCGCGGCACGGGAATGAAGGCCGCCAGGTTCAGCAAAGGTTGTTGCCGCTGATACGCCCTGAACTTTTCAAAGACTTGTGCAGCCACTTGATGCTGGATAGGCACGGAAAAAAGCGTTCGGAAGATTACGTCCGCCGCAGCGTGGCTAGTGATTTCTTCGCATTCTACCACTTTGCCGCCCTGCCCTCTCAGGCGCGCGACGCAAGCTTGTGCCGCTTGTAGCATGGCCGGAAAGGTGTCCTTCAACCGCCCACCTTCAAACGCAGGATCGATAATCCGGCGCTGGCGTTTCCATGTCTCGCCGTTGGTTAAAAAGACCGACTCCCCAAGCAATGGGCGCAACCCTTCGCTTATGCGCCCAGATTTGGGAAAATCGTCTGGGCGCTGTCTGAGGACCGTATCCACAAGCTCGGGCTGGTTAATCAGATAGGACCGAAAGAAGGGTGTGCGAAACTCGGCCATCCATGCGCGATAGAGGCGCTGAGGTTGAGCCGACAGCAAGTCTTTGCGAAATAGCTTCAGATAGCGCCAGAGCGAGACGTTGTCTGATCGCGATGTCGGCTTTGGTGGCCTCATCCGCGCACCGACCGGTATTTCGAAACGGCATGATCAATGCGTGACTTCGACGGGTTTCGCCCGCTGAATCGCTGGCCCAAAGTGAGCGGCCCGGCGGTGATGCGGAAATAGTCATAAACGCCCGGTCGGTCGAACGCGCAAAGATACTGGAAATGCAGCTGAAAAAACCTCCAGCGCAGCTCCTGCCAACGTTCAGGCGACAGCGTCTGAGTAAAAGCCGCGGATAGAACCAACGGCCAACGTTTCTGTTCGGTTGCCACACCACTGACACTGACCGGATCGCACAACGCAAAGGCGCATCCATCACCGGGCGCTGAGATATCGACCCATGTCAGGGCGCGTTGGATTGAAAGAAATTGCAAGTCGGTCCGCAGATCCTGAGCGTCAGGAAGGAATGAGACCATCGGAACAACCTGTCCCAGCGTCAGGAACGACAGCTTTGGCCCATCAGGCGGCAAACCTCGGTCGCGGATCAATTCTGCCAATGCGATCACTCCAAGATGCGCCCCTGAAGAATGCCCAACCACCAGAACTTCGTCCACATCGGTCTCAAGCGCCGCTCTGATATGATCCTTGAATTCGACAAGACGCTGCTTTAGCTCGGCAGGAACAGCACCTCGCAAGGCCGCAGAATAGGCGTAGTCATGCATAAGGTAGTAGGCGAAAAGGCGGTTGTCCTTCTTGCGAAACCAATACAGCAGCGCCCATGCTGCGATGATCGCTACAGCAATTCCTGGCGAGCCCATGACGGGCCAGAGCAGCATCGTGACACCAAAGGCCAAAGCGAGTGCTAACCCGAGTTGCACGATCAGCATGACAACGGGATAAAGTGCTGCAATCACCGGCCCCTTACGAAGGCTCATCAGAGATTTTAGGGCACCAGAGGCAACATAAATCCATGCCGTCCGAAAAAGCTGCATATATGTTGCAGGGATCGAGGTTGCCATGCTGTCGCGCACGATATCGGACCAGACCAAAACCTGAACGTCCGCCTCAACTTCAAAACCGTCCTGAGACGATTGAACATGCCAGCCGTAAGTCGTGTCGCTCGGCTTCGGTGAAATCGAAATCTCGTACCTCGAGATCTTCGCCTGCATCTGACTTTCTTTGCGGTACAACTCTCGGTATCGCCGCGGGTGAATGGGATCGTAGCCGGGAATGTAGAACACCCGACGCCTGCGCACCTGCGGCTGATTGTTTTGACTGCTCATGGCCTTACCTTCTGCTGCGCAGATTAGCGCAGCGTTGCCGACAAGGTAAGTCAGATCAGCAGATCACCCGAAATTGGCCAATGCCGGGAAGGTCTCAAGCAGCCACCAGCTGAACTCGGTAAACAGACCCGTAATCAGCATGATACCAACGAACAGCAGTAGCCCGCCCATGACTTTTTCGATCGTCGCCATGTGTGGCTTGATACGGTTCATCACCGACATCGACCGGTTCAGGAACATTGCGGCCAGCAAAAACGGAATACCAAGACCGGCAGCATATACGCCCAACAGCAATGTACCGCGCGCAACCGATGCTTCGGACGCCGCCAAAGATAGGATTGCACCGAGTTGAGGGCCAATGCACGGCGTCCAGCCAAAGGCAAAAGCCAGACCGAGAATGTACGCACCGAACACCGAACCACCCGAGTCTCCGGTCTCGATCCGCGCTTCGCGATCAAGGAAGGGGATGCGGAAGACGTTCAGGAAGTGCAAACCAAAGACAATGACCACAGCGCCTGAAAGCTTGGCGAACAGCACCTGGTTCTGCAACACAAACGCCCCAAAGGCGGATGCGGTAAAGCCAAGCAGCAGAAATACGGTCGACAATCCAAGCACAAAGAACAATGCCGTCAAAGTTGCTTTGCGCCTCGCTTGCGCCTCGTCCTTCATCTCGTTGATTGAAACGCCGCTCATATACGCAAGGTACGGCGGTACAATGGGCAGAACGCAGGGCGACAAAAAGCTGATCAGGCCGCCAAGCAGCGCGATGAACATGGCAGGAAGCAAGCCTGCGTCTATGATATCTATTCCGAACATGTTTCAGCACATAGGATATCAAATTCGCTGCGTCACCGGGCCATTCGGTCACATCCTCGTGGTTGCGTGCTGGACACAAAGTAAAAGTGAAAATATCTGAGTGATATGTCTAATCCTAACGAAACACTCGACGCGTTGGGCCTTTTGTGTCCTTTGCCCGTCCTGAAAGCCAGAAAACGCCTTAAATCCTTGCCTGCGGGGGCCGTTTTACGCGTGCTTGCGGATGATCCGGCCGCTATTGTGGACGTTCCGCATTTTTGTGCAGAAAGCGGGCATCAACTGCTTTCACAAGAAGATGCCGATGGACACCAAGTCTATCTAATACAGAAAGCAGGTTAGGTCGCAGAAGCGATCTGATCAAAAAAGGCGGACCCTAAAGCCCGCCTTTGTTAGTCACTGTCCCAAGGACCACCATCCGCGCCGTTTCGGTTTGGCGGGTTCGTCGGGCTGTTCGGGCTCGTCCGCAACAACTTCGAGCACCGGAGCAGACGAGTCTTCCGGCTTCGTGTTGGCCTCCGCTACTTCTACATCGTCGGTGATCGGTTCTACACCTTCGGTGACTGCGGTTTGTGTCACCTCTTCAACCTCGGTGCTGATTGACTGCACGACAGTGTCCTCAACAACTTGTGCTGGTTCAGGCTGTTCGCTTACCGCGACTTGTTCGCCTTCCTCGGTGCTACCTTCAGCACCGACTTCTGCAAGTGGTTCCGCTGCGACTTCATCAGCCTGAGGCTCAGGCGAATCCGTAGCCGGGGTTTCCTCAGAAACGTCCACCTGCTCGGAAGTTTTTTTGCGGCTGCGAGGAGCGCGGCGACGCTTCGGCTTTTCCGCTTTCTTATCCGAGTCCGTTTCTTCAACCTTGGTATCTGACGGGGCTTGTTCTGCCTTGGCATCAGATACTGCATCATCTGCAGCTTCTGTAGCGGTCTCTCCGTCCTCTACGCTGGTGTCAGGCGTATCTGATGAACCATTGTTTTTCTTCCGGCGGCGCCGACGGCGCTTGCGCTTGGGCTTGGTGTCCTCTTCGGTCTGAACCGCGTCTTCCTCGGCGGTTACGTCATCCTCCGAGTCAACCACATCCATCAACGATGCATCTACGGACACAACTGGCGCGCTTGCCTCGGGGACGACGCGGCTGGCGGTTTTGAACTTCTCCATCGAGAAATCAGGGCTGACCAAATGAATGTCGCCTTCAATCCGAACTGACATACCATAGCGTGCTTCGATTTGCGCAATGTGTTCGCGCTTTTGGTTCATCAAGAAGTTTGAAATACCGACCGGGCAGCGCACCAGAACCTCGCGTGATCGGCGACGGGTGCCTTCTTCTTCGATCTGGCGCAGGATCGACAGCGCCATGTTGTCGTCCGAGCGGATCAGCCCGGTACCGTGGCACGATGGGCATGGCTGCGTCGTAGCCTCAAGCATACCGGGGCGCAGACGCTGGCGGCTCATCTCCATCAGGCCAAAACCGGAGATTCGACCCACCTGAATGCGTGCGCGATCGGTCTTTAGCTTTTCCTTCAACCGTTTTTCGACGGCTGAGTTGTTCTTGCGCTCATCCATATCGATAAAATCGATGACGATCAGCCCCGCAAGGTCACGCAGGCGCAATTGCCGCGCCACCTCTTCCGCAGCTTCCAAGTTGGTCTTGAGCGCGGTTTCCTCGATCGAACCTTCTTTGGTCGCACGGCCCGAGTTCACATCAATCGCGACGAGCGCCTCGGTAACGCCAATTACGATATACCCACCGGATTTCAACTGTACCGTCGGATTGAACATTGCGGCCAGATAGCTTTCGACCTGATAGCGCGCGAACAATGGCAAGGCGTCTTCGTACCGTTTCACATTCTTGGCGTGGGACGGCATGATCATTTTCATGAAGTCCTTGGCGATGCGGTAACCGCCTTCGCCCTCAACCAGAACCTCGTCAATATCGCGATTATAGAGGTCGCGGATCGACCGCTTGATCAGGTCGCCTTCTTCATAAATCTTCGCCGGTGCTATGGATTGCAACGTCAATTCGCGGATTTGTTCCCACATGCGCTGCAGATATTCATAGTCACGCTTGATCTCGGATTTGGTGCGCTTGGCACCTGCTGTTCGGATGATCAGGCCGGCGCCAGTGGGTACGTCGATTTCCGCCGCGATTTCTTTCAGCTTTTTCCGATCCGGCGCGTTTGTTATCTTGCGGCTGATCCCGCCGCCCCGCGCCGTGTTGGGCATCAGAACGCAGTACCGACCGGCCAGAGACAGATAAGTCGTGAGCGCAGCGCCCTTGTTGCCACGCTCTTCTTTCACGACCTGAACCAGCAGAACCTGACGAACCTTTATGACTTCCTGGATCTTGTACCGGCGTGGTCGCGGCTTGCGCGGCGGGCGGATATCCTCGCTATCATCATCATCGGCCACCGACTCGATGCTGTCGTCCTTAGCCGCCGCGTCCGAGCGGGAGACGGTTTCAGCATCGCCATTGCCATCGGCCTCTTCGCTGGCTTCCTCGGCCGCGACATCCTCAGCCTCCGCAGCGGCGGTTTCAGACTCGTCGGGATCGTTTTGAGCCTGAACCTCCTCATCCGCGGCTTGTGGTGCAGGCTCAACCGGTGCCTCAGCTTCGTCTGCATCCACAGTTTCGACGTCAAGGTCCTCGCCCGTCGTCTCCGCCTCATCATCAGTGGGCTCTTCTACAGGCGTCTCGGCGACATAATCCATCGGTGAGGTGCCCTCGGGAACTGCCAAATCAGTACCCTCTTCACCTTCATCCAGATCAATCGTTTCCATCCCGGTCGGTTCTGCCGACACCTCGATGGTCTCGACCACGTCATCGGATTTTACGTCAGCTGCCTTGGTCCGTGATCGTGAGCGTCGCTTCTTGGGCTTGGACTCTTCTGCCTCATCCCGTGCCTTCATAGCTTCGGCATAAGCGCGCTCTTCTTCCATAAGAGCTTCGCGGTCGGCGACAGGGATCTGGTAGTAATCCGGGTGGATTTCCGAAAACGCAAGGAACCCGTGCCGATTTCCGCCGTAATCTACAAAGGCGGCCTGTAGCGAAGGTTCAACCCGAGTTACTTTTGCAAGGTAGATGTTACCTGCGAGTTGACGTTTATTTTCGGACTCAAAATCGAACTCTTCAACCTTGTTTCCGTCGACCACCACAACGCGGGTTTCCTCCGCGTGGGTGGCGTCGATAAGCATTTTTTTAGCCATGTTTCCTTGGTGCACCGCGCCAAATGCGTTGTCCTTACCCGTCCGGGGGGACAGGCGCTTTTGGGGTGGTGTCTTGTCAGGGCGATTTCGGACGGCGCGCGGCAGGGTCTGGCGCTGTGGCCCCCTGCCCGTACACTCGATCGTTGCGCGCGCGTCATCGCGGTTCTTCTCCGACAGGTGCGGTATGCCGCGACCTGCCCATTTATTCCTTTCGCCCGCGTTTGCGGGCTCAGGCGTTCAACAGCCCCACTGGGGCATAATCGGTCTGCTTTACCTCGTGGGTTTCATCACCATCCGCGACAAAGCAGCGAAACTCAAAAAAATCGGGGCTTAAGGGCATAAAAACGCCCTGCCCGTTTCGACACCATAAAGGCAGTCTTGTGGAAAAGACAATGGGCAAACTGCGCGGCAACCTCGTGGACGCCATTGCGACCCCATCCTTCGACTAATAATGTCGCGGCTACCTTAAGCGCATAAGCTGGTGCGTTGCAGAGTGCTTCACTCTTCAACTTACAGGTAGTCCGACCTTTGCAGGCTGTACTTTGCCATCTTCTCGTTCAATGTACGCCGCGGCAGGCATAGCTCTTCCATGACCGAAGCGATCGAGCCTTTGTGACGGCGCATGGTGTTATCAATCAACATCCGCTCAAACGCTTCGACATATTCCTTGAGCGGCTTACCCTCGGTTGTCATGACCGGCTGCATTTCCTCATGATCTGACATCAGCAGCGAAGCAATCGTTCCTGATCCACGTCGTGATTGCAGTACGGCGCGTTCGGCGATGTTGATCAATTGGCGCACGTTTCCTGGCCACGGAGCCTGCAGCAGCTGCGCTGCCTCCTGAGCACTCACCTGCGGTGCGTCGCAGCCATATTCTTCTGCAAATTGCTCGCTGAGGCGCGTGAACAGGGTCAGGATATCCTCTCCGCGCTGGCGGAGCGGTGGCATAGTGATGCGCAGCGCGGCGAGACGATAGAACAGGTCGGGGCGCAGCACATCTTCGCTGGTCTTTCCTGCCTCTTGAAGGTTCGAAATAGCGACGATACGCGTCTCTGCCGGCGTACCTTGATCATTCATCACACTCAGCAAACGCGCCTGAAGCGTGTCGCTGAGCGCCTCAATGTCTTCCAGTACCAAGGTACCGCCGCGCGCCTCTTCGATAGCGGGCAATTGCGCATCTTCGGGCATCATCGGCCCGAACAGCCGTTTGGAAAGCGCCTCTTCCTCAAGCGCGGCGCATGAGACCAGAACAAACTTCTTTCCGGCCCGGCTTCCCACTGCGTGCAGCGCATGCGCAACCAGCGTTTTACCCGTGCCCGTTTCACCATCAATCAGAACGTGACCATCCGCCTGACCCAAATCCAGAATATCCTCGCGCAAGCGCTCCATCACCGGGCTGGCGCCGATCAGCTTGTTCATGATCTGAGTGCCGCCAGACAGTTCACGCCGCAGCGCCCGGTTGTCCAGCGTCAGGCGACGCGCGTTGCTGGCACGTTTCGCCAATTCCGACATGCGATCGGGATTGAATGGCTTTTCAAGGAAGTCGAATGCGCCGACACGCATCGCTTCCACGGCCATCGGTACATCGCCATGCCCAGTTATCATGATAACCGGCAGAGTGCTGTCCGCGCCCATCAGCTTTTTCAGAAGTTGAATGCCATCCATACCCGGCATTTTAATGTCGGATATCACGATGCCCGGGTATTCCGGCCCCAAGACTTTCAACGCGTCTTCGGCGCTTGAAAACGTTTCGGTGTCATATCCCGACAAGGCCAGCCACTGGCTGATCGACTGGCGCATGTCCTGTTCGTCATCCACAATGGCGATTTTCATGGCTTGTGCCATAGTCAATCCTCGTTACTCAGCGGCCGCGAGGCCGTCGCTTCCCAGTATCGGCAGCTGCATTTCGAACACAGCGCCGCCTTGCTGACTGTTACGTGCAGTTAGCCGTCCGCCGTGGTCGTTCACGATACCCGACGAAATGGCAAGACCCAAACCAACCCCGTCGCCGGGTTGCTTGGTGGTGTAGAACGGCTCGAAAAGGTTCTCGATATCTTCAATTCCGTAGCCATTGTCGCGCACGGTCAGCACCGCCATGTCGCCCGCTGCCAGTATGATCTCAACATCCGGGTCCGATACAGATTTGGTGGCGTCCAGCGCATTCCGCAAGAGATTGACCATCACCTGTTCAATCCGCATCCGATCCCCCATCACTATGACAGGTTCTTCCGGCAAAATCTGCGTTATTTTGACGTGTCGCTGACGCAGCTGTGGCTCCATCATCGACAGTGACGAGGCCAGCGCTTCGCCAAGGTTTACAGGGGAAAACGCATCTGCACCCTTGCGTGCATAGGATTTAAGCTGGCGCGTAATTGCACCCATCCGCTCAATCAAGCCGTCGATACGGCCAAAGCTGGCCAGCGCCTCTTCTGGACGATTTCGGCGCAGCAACAGACGCGCTCCGGCCAGATAGGTTTTCATTGCAGCCAACGGTTGATTCAACTCGTGGCTTACAGCCGCCGACATCTCGCCCAAGGCGGCAAGTTTCGAGCTTTGCGCAAGCGTCTGCTCGGCAACTTCCAAGGTCTTTTCAACTCGCTCCCGCTCAGCAATTTCCCGCTGTAGCCGGGTGTTCAATGCGCGAAGCTCTGCCGACTCGCGCTGGAACAAAGTCATCCGGAACGTCGCCCGGCGGCTAAGCGCATAGAAGGCCAGCGCCAGAAGAATCGCAAAGCCCATTATTTCGAGCGCAAGAACGCTGTTCACCCTTTCGCGGATCGACGCGTAAGTTGTGAAAGACGTCATTTGCCATCCTCGGAACGGTATGCGCGTTTCCATTCGCATCACGGCCTCGCCTTGCAAATAGGCGTCTGGCGGCAGCGCGGCCCAGTCGGTGGTTGCACGGATGGCACGCTGAATTGCACCTTCAGGCGGCTGTCGCAACAACGCCTCGTCTTCCTTGTGGCCGCGCCACTGAGGTTCGGTCGACAAAATGATGGTGCCGGTACTGTCCGCCACCATTACCGCATCCGAAATCCCTGCCCAGGCAAGTTCGAATTTGCGCAGATCGACTTCAACAACAATAACGCCAAGGATTTCGGCATTCGCGTCGATGCGGCGGGAATAAACAAAGCTGTAGCCGCCCGATTCCTTCTCGATCACCGTGAAGATGGTTGCATTCGAACGTACTGCGTCAATGAAATAGGGCGAACTTCGATGCGCCTCGCCCAACCGGTTGCGATCCGTGGACGCGACAGAGCGTCCATCCCTGTCCAAAAGCATCAACGATGCGGCACCGATTTCTTCGACAAAGGATATCAGGCGTTGCGTCGACAGTGAAAAGTCACTGGATTGAAGCGCCGAAATCAACGTCGGATCGCGGGCGAGAAGTTGCGGCACAATCGAATTTCTACGCAGCTCGCTCAGAAGGTTACCCGAATACAGGGCCAGACGCAGTTCGGCCCGGTTACGCGTCGACTCGGTAAACCTGTCCGTCAAAAGCCGGTTCGTGATCCACACCGTTGCCACCGCAGCCACCAAAAGCGCGATAACAGCGAGGCGCAGGCGCCACCCAAGGGGTGCGCCGCGAAAAGGATTTGTTAGATTAAGCCCGCCTGAGCGTTCGTCGGAACTCATCCCCAAAAGTTACGCGGGGATTGATGTAACCTCAAGTCACGCAGGAGTAAGAACACCCGACAATGCGCGGAACAACGCCGTTCCGTCAGTCCCGCCATGACCCTCATCCGCTGCGCGTTCGGGATGCGGCATCATACCCAGAACGCGACGGTTTTCGGAAAGTATGCCAGCAATGTCGCCAACCGAGCCGTTGGGGTTCTCGGTATAGGTGAAAGCGATCCTGTCCTGATCACGAAGTGAGGACAATGTTCCGTCATCTGCGAAATAGTTTCCATCATGGTGAGCAATCGGAATGCCCAACACGTCGCCAGCATTGTAGCCTTGGGTAAAGGCACTGTCGCTGGTTTCAACCTTCAGACCTACTGTCTTGCAGATGTACTTCAAACCTGCATTGCGCAAAAGTGCACCGGGCAGGATACCGGTCTCGGTCAGGATCTGGAATCCGTTACAGATACCTACGGCATAACCACCCCGATCGGTGTGTTCGACAACCGCCTTGCAGATCGGAGATTGCGCGGCAATCGCGCCGCAACGCAGATAGTCACCGTAAGAAAACCCGCCAGGGACCCCCACGATATCAATGCCCTGCGGCAGCGCGGCATCCTTGTGCCAAACCATATCAACCTCAAAGCCCGCCTGTTCAAAAGCGACGGCAAGGTCCCGGTCACAGTTAGAGCCTGGGAAAACGATGACAGCAGCGCGCATTGCGGAGCCTCCGGGTAAAGGGATCAGACCAGTTCGATCTCGTAACGCTCGATGACCGTGTTGGCCAATAGTTTTTCGCACATCTCGGTGATGTCAGCCTCGGTCGAGCCGTCGGCCAGCTCAAGATCAATCACCTTGCCTTGGCGCACGCCTTCGACCTGATCAAAACCCATTGCGCCCAATGCATGCCGCACGGCCTCACCCTGCGGATCGAGGACCCCGTTCTTCAGCATCACATGCACCCGTGCTTTCATTCCTGCAACTCCAGCTAAGGGCCAAGGATTCAGGCCCGTTCCGTTGCGCGGGGATAACGTGCCAAGCGTCATTCGACAACCCTCGTCCTTGCATTGATCGTACTGGTTTTTGAACTCAGTTCCCGCCCGTAAGCCCAGGATATCGCGTATCGATGGCATTAAAGGTACCAGTCAGCACCATTTCAACGGCGACAGCGACAAGGATGATCGCCATTACGCGGGTGATTACATTGATCATGGTCGGACCCAGAAACCGAGAAATCGGGTCCGCGAACAACAAACCCGCTCCGACAATCGCGCAGGCTATGAGCACTGCCGAACCCAGGGTCACAATCTCGGCCCCGTCTGAAAGCGTATGCGCAAAAACAATAGTCGTAGCGATGGTTCCCGGACCAATCGTCAAAGGAATCGCCAACGGCACCACGGCGATATTACTCTTCTTGTTATGGCCATGCTCTGCAGCTTTCTGATCCCCTTTCGGCGGATCAGACGCGTTCAACATGGTCATCCCTACCCCAAGAATGATCAGCCCCCCGGCGATGCGGAACGAGGGGATGTCGATCCCAAAAATCGCCAGAATCTCTTCACCGACCAGAACCGATATCAAAGCAACGGTCACGACGGTCCCGGTTACGATCAAAGCAACGCGCTTACGTTCGGTGGCCGAGTATCCTTTGGTCATGCTCAGGAAAATCGGAATACCGTATAGCGGATTAAAAATCGCCAGTAGCGCCGCAAGAAATTTCAGAAAAACCGCCTGATCAAACAATTCGGCCATGTTGGAACTGCCGTAAGTTGCACCTGTCCTGACAATGCGAAGGTCCAACCGCCCTGTCAAACCACAAGGGCAAAAGAAACGGGCGCCGTTTGCAGAAAACAGCGCCCCAAGCAATTTGCGGTTGTTTATGGTCTAGTTGATCAGCGTCGGCTTTGAGACATTGCTTTTCGGCAAAACACCCAGACGCCGCGCGACCTCGGAATAGGCGTCCGTCAGACTCCCCAAGTCGCGGCGAAACACGTCCTTGTCGAGTTTTTGACCAGTTTCGATATCCCACAGGCGGCAACTGTCCGGGCTGATCTCATCCGCGACGACCAAACGCTGATAGTCACCTTCATAAACGCGGCCAATTTCAATCTTGAAGTCGACCAAACGGATGCCAACTGAGTACATCACGCCGCTCATGAAATCATTCACACGCAATGCAAGGCTCAGGATATCATCCATATCCTGCTGGCTGGCCCAACCAAACGCCGCGATATGCTCTTCTGAGACCAGCGGGTCGCCGAGAGCATCGTCTTTGTAGCAGTATTCCACAATCGGGCGTGGAAGCTGCGTACCCTCGTCGACGCCCAGACGTTTAGACATCGAACCAGCGGCATAGTTCCGCACGATTACTTCCAGAGGCACGATTTCGCAGCTACGCACCAATTGTTCGCGCATGTTCAGGCGACGAATGAAGTGTGTTGGTACACCGATCTGGGCCAGACCGGTCATAAAGAACTCGCTCAGACGATTGTTCAGAACACCCTTGCCATCAATCACGTCTTTTTTCTCGGCGTTGAACGCAGTGGCGTCATCTTTGAAATACTGCACGATGGTCCCGGGTTCGGGACCCTCATACAGAATCTTGGCCTTACCTTCATAGATTTTCTTGCGACGCGCCATTAGCGACCCTTCCAGTCTGTCGAGAGGGAATGACTCCCTCCGCTTTGGCGTTCTCATAGTGCAAGCCCCCCTTTCCCGCAAGTTTACTGATCCAAGGGGCTTTGATGCAGCGCAAATCACTTGCGAACAGCTTGTCGTATGGTCATATCATCACCAAACAAGTTGTAACCCAAGAGGTCCCCTACCAATGACCACGTTTGACGAACGCGAAAACGCCTTTGAAGCCAAGTATGCGCATGACGAAGAGATGCAGTTCAAGGCGCAGGCCCGCTGCAACAAACTGCTTGGCCTGTGGGCCGCGGAAAAACTGGGTAAATCCGGTGATGATGCGGCAGAATACGCCAGGACGGTCGTCATTGCGGATTTTGAAGAGGCCGGCCACGAAGACGTGGTGCGCAAGGTCGCGGGTGATCTTGGGTCTTTGTCCTCGGCTGATGAAATCCGTGCCAAGATGGCTGAGCTTCTACCCGTCGCCAAATCCCAGGTCTTAAGCGAGACAGAATAAAGGCTTAACACCGACCTCATGATCTTCATGAGATTTATGAATTTGATTTGACGCCCCGGTCATGAGACACGGGGCGTCTCTTCTTTTGACAGGCCATTTGCGCCTTTTTTCGGAATACCCCAATGACAAATGCACTCAGCCAGCTTCTTGCGACTAACGATGTCATTCTCGCAGATGGGGCCACGGGCACCAATCTGTTCAATGTGGGGCTGCAGTCGGGTGACGCGCCTGAACTGTGGAATGTGGATTCGCCAGACAAAATTCGGGCGCTGTATCAGGGTTGGGTTGATGCGGGCAGTGATTTGTTCCTGACCAACACGTTTGGAGGAACGGCTGCACGTCTTAAGCTACATGACGCACAGAACCGGGTGGCCGAATTAAACCGCATCGGGGCGGAACTTGGTCGGGAAATTGCTGACAAAGCAGGTCGCACTATCGTTGTTGCTGGTTCGGTCGGGCCTACAGGTGAAATCATGGAGCCGGTCGGAAGCCTGTCGCACGCGGATGCGGTTGAGATGTTCCACGAACAGGCCGAAGCGCTAAAAGAAGGTGGTGCAGACGTTCTGTGGGTCGAAACCATCAGCGCGCCCGAGGAATTCCGTGCTGCGACCGAGGCGTTTGCGATGGCCGATATGCCGTGGTGCGGAACGATGAGTTTTGACACCGCTGGCCGTACAATGATGGGCGTAACTTCAGCAGATCTGGCCAATTTGGTCGAAACACTTCCGAACAAACCTCTGGCCTTCGGCGCGAATTGCGGCACGGGCTCATCTGACATCATGCGGACGGTTTTGGGCTTTGTGGCTCAGGGAACGGACCTGCCGTTAATTTCAAAAGGAAACGCAGGCATTCCAAAATATGTGGATGGTAGCATTCAGTATGACGGTACACCCGACCTGATGGCGCAATACGCCGTGATGGCACGCGATGCCGGGGCGACTATTATCGGCGGGTGCTGCGGAACGATGCCCGCGCACATGCGCAAAATGCGCGAGGCGCTTGATAGCACTCCACGCGGGTCCAGACCAACTTTGGATCAGATATCCGATGCATTGGGGCCGTTTACATCCGCCTCTGACGGTACAGGTGACAGCGCTGCCGCGCCCGAGCGACGCTCACGCCGCCGCCGCCGCGCGTAATCAGTTCAACGCCCTTCGAATTTCGGGGGGCGTTTCTCCATAAATGCCACGACACCTTCGGCGAAGTCCCGGCTGCGCCCGCATTCGCCCTGCAAATTCGCCTCTAACGCCAATTGCTGAGGCAGAGTTTTTTCATAGGTTCCGCGAATGGCCTTTTTAATCGCTCCAAATCCGGCTGTCGGACCGTTCGCGAGATACGCCGCACGCTTGCGCCAATGGGCGTCGAATTCAGCGTCAGGCACTGCCTCCCAGATCAGACCCCATTGATCCGCCTCACGCGCGCTGATTTTGTCGGCAAACAAGGCCGCGCCCATGGCTTTGGCAAACCCCATCTGGCGCGGCATGAACCAAGTGCCGCCTGCGTCGGGCAACAGTCCAATCCGAGCAAACGCCTGCAAGAAATAGGCGCTTTCGGTTGCGATCACCACATCGGCGCACAGCGCAAGGTTTGCGCCTGCCCCCGCCGCAGCCCCGTTCACGGCCGCGATTGTCGGCACCGGACAGTTGTAGATCGCTTCCAACATGGGTTCGTATTCATCACGCAGCGTGCGCTCCAGATCCACTTTGCCGGTGCTGGACGCGTCGCCGAGATCCTGCCCCGAGCAAAACGCCCCACCTGCCCCGGTCAGAACAATCGCGCGCGCGTTCCGCGCGGCGTAGATCATGGCGTGTGTAACCTCGGCGCGCATTTGCACCGTCATCGCGTTCATCTTGTCGGGGCGGTTCAGGGTAACAACCGCCAAATCATCCGTGATATCCAGCAGGATCGTTTCGTAGTCCATGTACCCCTCACCAAATCTGAGCTTTGGCGAACCTTGACCCAATTAGACAAGAAGGAAAAGATGAACCCTGGGTCAGTCTTTAAGAATTTGGCGCAAACGCTCTTTCTCGGCCTCACTGAGGGTATCTTTCTCACCCTCAGCCTGCACTTGTGAGCGTTTTCGTAGAAAGCTCCAACCCATAACTGCCGCGATCAGCAGCATGGTCGGTCCGGCCAGCCAAAGCATCAGGTTCGAGCCTGTGACAGTTGGCTTAAGCAGTACGTACTCGCCATAACGATCCACTATGAAGGCAATTGCCTCTTCATCCGTGTCCCCGGCAACCAAACGTTCACGGACCAATAGGCGCAGATCGCGGGCCAAGTCTGCATTGCTTTCATCAATGCTTTCGTTACGGCAGACAAGGCAGCGCAAGCCGGTGCTAAGGTCGCGCGCCCTTTCTTCCAATACGGGATCATCCAGTACCTCGTCCGGCTGCACCGCGAACAATGGCGAAGCAATCAGCGACAGGACTAAGACCAGACGCTTCATTCTGCGGGCACCCCGCGCGCTGGCGTCTTGCGCGCCCCGGCTGCGACGCGGAAACGTCGATCCGACAAGCTCAGCAATCCACCCAGGGACATCAGGATACATCCGGCCCAAATCCAATTGGCAAAGGGCTTGATATAGGTTCGAACAACCCACCCTCCATTCGCTTGCTGATCACCAATCACCACATAGAGATCACGCAGGAACCGATAATCGATGGCAGCTTCGGTCGTGGGCATCTGCGCCACGGGGTAATCACGCTTTTCGGGATGCAGCGTACCAATGCTCCGTCCATCTTTTTCGACCAGCACGTCTGCTGTTGTAGAAAAATAGTTTGGCCCCTGTACACGCCGGACGTTTTCCAGGGTCAGAGTAAATTGGCCAACCTCGAACGGCTGACCAGGCTGGGCGACGCGAATATCCTCGACCTCCCACGCAGTCAGGCCAGCGATGGCGAACATGGTCACTCCGAGGCCAGTATGCGCCACAGCTTTGCCCCAGTCCGCACCGGGCAGACGGAAAAGGCGCTTCAGACTTCCGTTGCGGCCGGTTCGGCTCCACAAATCGAAGGCCGCCCCCATCGTGATCCAGGCACCAAGGAACAGACCCACCGGCCCCAGCGCGCTGCGGCCTGTCTGCATCGCCCAAACCAGCAACGCCAGCGCAAGGGCCAGAATGAAGACATAGCGGAAGGAATATGCTGTTTTCCCAAGCTTGCCACGTTTCCACGGCAGCATCGCACCCACTGGCAGCACTATTCCCAAAGCGACCATGAACGGGGTAAAGGCCGCGTTAAAGAACGGAGGACCAACCGATAGCTTCCGGTCAAAGGCCATTTCGGCAACCATCGGCCACATCGTTCCGACAAAGACGACAAAACAGCTAACGGCCAGCAGGATGTTGTTCAGCACCAGTGCGCTTTCACGGCTGAACATGCCGAAAACGCCCTTTGCCTCCATCGTCTGCGCACGGGCAGCGAACAACGTCAGCGCTCCTCCCATGAAGAACACAAGGATAAGCAGTATAAAGACGCCGCGTTCGGGATCGTTTGCGAATGCATGGACCGAGGTTAGCAAACCTGAACGCACGATGAACGTACCGATCAGCGAGAACCCAAATGCGATGATCGCCAACAGGATGGTCCAGCTTTTCAGTGCCTCTCGCTTTTCCACAACAATCGCTGAATGCAACAAGGCGGCTGCCAACAGCCACGGCATAAAGGATGCGTTTTCAACCGGGTCCCAGAACCAGAACCCGCCCCAGCCCAGCTCGTAATATGCCCACCAAGACCCAAGCGCGATACCGATTGTCAAGAACACCCAGGCCGCGAGCGTCCACGGGCGCACCCACCGGCCCCAAGCCGCGTCAACGCGGCCCTCAATCAATGCGGCCACGGCAAAGCTGAACGCCATGCTCAGGCCAACATAGCCCAAATACAGAAATGGCGGATGGAAGGCCAAGCCGGGGTCCTGCAACAGCGGGTTCAAATCGCGACCGTCAAAAGGCGCAACAACCAGCCGGTCAAACGGGTTAGAAGTGAACAGGATGAAGGCAAAGAACGCAACTGCGATCGAGGCCTGCACCGCCAGAACTCGCGCTTTCAAGGTCGGCGGCAGACCACCTCCGAAAAACGCGGCCATCGCGCCGAACAGGGCCACGATAAGCACCCACAGCAACATGGACCCTTCATGGTTTCCCCAAGTTCCGCTGATCTTGTACAGCATCGGTTTGGCCGAATGGCTATTCTCGACCACGATCCTTAATGAAAAGTCCGAGTTCACAAAGGCCCAGACCAGTGCAGCGAATGAGAAAGCAACTAACGAGAATTGGATAATCGCCGCGGACTCGGCGAAACTCATCCAGCTGGGCCATCTTTTGGCGGCACCTATCAGCGGAACCACCGTCTGCACGATGGCAACCAAAAAAGCGAGGATCAGGGCGAAATGGCCAAGTTCTGTAAACATGGCCAAATGTATAATTCGGTTGGGCGGTGAGCTCCAATAACTTTCGCCCTTTTCAGACGACCATAGTGTCGCGGCTCAAGCGCGGCGCGAAAGTCGCCAATCATTCAGCGCGGGATTGCGATCTGGGCGGCTCGCCCGTTCAGCCAGTGCAACATCTGGTCCGGGATCTGCCGAACCGATTGCATCGCTGCGCATTAAGTTTATGGCGTGTAAGTTATCCATTACGTCTGGTGTGCGCCGCATCGTGGCCGAAATCTCGCGTTGAAGGTCCTGCATCTTGGCTTGATGACGCGCACCGAAATAGAAAGAAACGATAACGCCCAGCAGCCACCACAACGGCTCGGGCACCAATGCGATGCCCTGCATTCGCGCGGCAAACCATAGCGGATCGACCATCGCAGCAACAAAAAGACCCAACGTGCCAAGCGCCATCGCCGGGCGCGGAAGGCGGTTCAACCCATCTATGAACCGATCAAACAGGCTTTTCTGCTGTGCCTTGAACTCGTCACGGAACTGAACCATCGCTTGCTGTTGCAGTCCCAGATCCCGCTCGGCCCCTTTTTCAGAGTTTTCACGAAATATCTCAACGGTTTCACGCACGATGTTGCGGTTACTACCGAAGAGAAAAGACAATACGTCGGCGATCAAACCCATGCTGCAACCCTTTGTTGAAACTCATCATGGCTCAGGTGATATTTGGACGAGACGAACTCCTCGGCCCTTCGAATCCAGCCACCTTTGCCACCATCCCGGCGGCGTACGTAGTTGCGGGATGCAGGTCTAAGATCAGCCAGACGAAAATAGAAGTTGCGCCGTGCTACACCATACGCATCCCGTAGCGTGATCGGGTCGGGCTGCGCAGCCTTTTGGCATGCTTGCGCCGTATTGGGACCGACGACCCCATCTACAGCAAGTTCATACCCCATCTCACGCAACAGAAGTTGCAGTATTTTGACAGCCTGTCCGCCAGCATTCACATACATATCGAAAACCGAGGGACGGATCGCCGCGGGCAGAAGGTTCAGGCGGGGCAACTCATAGTAGTGCTGGACAAAAATCTCTGTAGCCTCAGATTTACTGAGCATCCGCACATCTTTCGTGTCGATCACCCCGTCATTGGACAGGTCCAATCCCAAACGTCGCATCGTGTGAATGGTAACGCCATATTTCGTCGCACCGCCCGGGTCGTCATTATCGTCGATAAACCCACCTTCACGCGCCACGATCTCGGTTGCTATCTGTCTGACCGTCTTCAATTCACCCTCCTTTAGTTGTTGGGTGAACGCTGCTTCATTCCGGTTAAGGGTCCGAAAAAAGAAAGGGCGCTGCTCGTGCAACGCCCTCTCAAAAAAAGATGAAGGTGGTTAACTACCGCCAGTTTCTTTGTAGACGCCTTGTTCCTTCAGGGCATCCACTACCTCTTTCGGCATATATGTCTCATCGTGTTTCGCAAGGATTTCAGTGGCTTCAAATACGCCGTTCACGTAAGATCCAGTGCCCACCATCCCCTGATTTTCTGAAAAAAGATCCGGCAGAACACCGGTGAACGCCACCGGTACACTTTCTCCGCCATCGGTAACGACAAAGTGCACCGTCTCACCCTGCCCGCGCACGATCGAGCCTTCCTCAACCAGCCCGCCAATGCGGAACACTTCGGTCGGCAAAGGTGGTTCAGCAATCACCTGGCTGGGTGAGCGGAAAAAGTTGATACCGTCCCGCATCGCGTACCCAATCAACCCCGTCGACAAGGCCAAGGCCACAACGGCCAGCACGATGACTTGAACACGACGACGTTTCTTGAGCGTTTTCATACCGTCCTCACGGGAATAAGGGGGCCATCATCAAACCCGTTGTTTCATCCTCACCTAACATCAGGTTCGCGTTCTGCAAGGCTTGTCCACTGCTACCTTTTGTCAGGTTATCCAGCGCGCCGATTACGATTGCACGACGTTCGATACGGTCGCTGACGACGCCAATATGGCAGAAATTCGATCCTCGTACATGATGCGTGGAAGGTGTCTCGCCAAATGGCAACATCTGGATGAATGGTTCGTTTTCATAAGCGGTGACGAGTGTTTCATACACGCTGGCCGGATCGCCTTTTACGTAGGTCGTTGCCAGAATGCCCCTGTTGGCTGGCATAAGGTGCGGTGTGAACTGCACATGCACCGTGCGTCCGGCTAGTGCCGAAAACTCCTGATCGAATTCACCCAAATGCCGATGAGTTCCGCCGACAGCATAGGCGTTGTACCCCTCGCTCAACTCTGAGTGAAGCAGGTTTTCCTTCAACGATCGACCAGCCCCCGATACGGCACATTTCAGATCCAGAACGATGTCATCCAAGTCAATAACGCCGCCTGAAATTAGCGGCCGCAGCACGTATTGCCCCGTCGCAGCATTACAGCCGGTCCCTGCGACCAGTCGCGCGTTTCTAATTTCATCGCGGTAGAACTCGGTCAGGCCGTAAACGGCCTCTTCCTGCATCTCCAACGCAGCATGCGGATTGCCGTACCATTTTTCATATTCTCCGGCATCCCGCAGCCGGAAATCGGCAGACAAGTCGATTATCTTCAGGTCTTTCGGCAAATCGCGAATGACTTCCTGACTGGTTTTATGCGGCAATGCGCAAAAACACAGGTCAATCTGCGAAAAATCAATTTCAGAGATTTTGCACAGGTCGGGCAGTGCCATGTGGCGCAGATGCGGGAAAACCTGTGCCATCGACATGCCCGCCTTGCGTTCGGCTGCCAAGGCAGTAATTTCCATGTTCGGGTGCTCGGCGATCAGCCTCACGAGTTCGGCGCCGGTGTAACCGGAAGCACCGAGGATTGCGATTTTATGGGTCATGTCAGACCTCTTACTTCATGGTGTCATCTGTCACGACCGCCGACGCGACGGTCTTTGAGTAATTGAAAGAGCGCAGCGGGGTCCTTGACCTGCGTCAGGCTGCCTGGAACTTGATCTGTCGTCGGAGGAACTGTGTCGCCCGATCGCTCACGAATTCCGGCTTGCCCGTCGTCAGGAATCCACCTTCGGCGTTACCCTGCATTTTTGGATGGCGCTGCAGGTAATCAGCAAGGCTTTCGGCCACCAGCGTGCCTTGGCTGAAAACCTGCACCGTTGGCCCAAGCGCGGCCTGAAACGTGTCGGCCATCAATGGGTAGTGCGTACACCCAAGTATAGCCGCCTGCGGTTCCGGCATTTTGCGTTTCAGCGCATCCACATGGCTGCGCACCAGTGCCTCGGCAAGGATCATGTCACCATCTTCGATCGCATCAACCACGCCGCCGCAGGCCTGTGCCTCGACATCCACACCGATTGCCCGAAATGCCAATTCCCGCTGAAACGCGCGGCTGGAAACGGTCGCGGGTGTCGCAAATAAGGCCACATGCTTTATGGCAACTTCACGCGGAGGGCTGTTGTCACCCCATTGACGTTCGGTCAGGGCCTCGATCAGGGGTACAAATACACCTAAAACGCGCTTACCCTCTGGCACGCCTTCTTCCTGCATCCGGCGCAAAGCAGCAGCACTGGCGGTGTTGCAAGCCAGAATCACCAGTTCACAACCGCGGTTCCACAGATCGTTCACCGCGTGCCGCGTCAGCTCATGTATGTTTTCAGCGTCACGTACGCCATACGGCGCATGCGCACTGTCCGCGTAATATAGAAAATCCACGTCCGGAAGACGTTTCTGCACAGCGTCAAGAACGGTCAGACCGCCCAAGCCAGAATCAAAGATGCCTACTGCCATTTGCCCCTTTAGGCGCGATGCCGTTCCTCAAATTCATAGCCGTAGTCATAAGACTTCAACGGCGTCGGAGACAGCTCATACGTGGCTTTGCGCAAGAAATCCATCATCTTGCGCGTATCCTTGGCCAAAGGATCCAAAACTTCCCTACCGATGGGGTCGCCAATGACCACTCTGACAGGAGTATCCACCCGTTTTTTGAACTCTTTGATCAACAGACCCATGCGCAGAGTGTTATGCAAATGACTGGCGATCTGGAACAGGCGCGAGGTGTGGCCGTCAAAGAAAACCGGCACCACCGTGGCGTTCGATTTCGCAACCATCCGTGCCGTGAAGCCGCGCCAGCCCGGATCCATTGGGTGCGAGAAGGGTTTAACCGCCGTGCTTACCGTGCCGCCGGGAAATATCCCGATGGCCCCGCCAGAGCCCAAGTAATTCAAGGCTGTTTTTCGCGTCTCAAGGTTTAGCTTCATCGCGTCTTTCGTTTCATCAAACGAAATCGGAAGTATGATGCGGTTCAGATCTTCGGCCTTTCGGAATACCCGATTGGCCAAAATACGGAAATCACCGCGAGTCTGAGACAAAATATGCCCCATCATCATCCCGTCCAGAATGCCATAGGGATGGTTGGCAATCAGAATCAATGGCCCTGTCTTGGGGATATTTGCCAGCGAGCCGCCAACCACATCCAGCGACAGACCGTAGCGGTCCACCATGACCGACCAGAAATCACGCCCATTCGCGACCTCTTTCTCATATCCGTCCGCGCGCTTGATCAGTCGCAGTCTGCCGGTGGTGTTTTCCATAAGTTTAATGACCATGCGGCCGCCTTTTGTTTCGGCGGAATGGGCATAGGAAATGTCCCGAGCGACATGACGGCGTGAGGGCATCCGAGTCTCCGAAGGTTGCTGCCGGCAAAATAGGGTCAGGCAACTATTTTGCCTAGGTATCGTGACAACCCTGTGACGATTTATTCAGCAGCAGCGCGTAGCTCTGGGCCTCCGCTCTTGATGATACTCAGCAATTCTTCGCGCCTTTTGGCGGCCTTTGCCTCATTCGCCCGCAAAACCGGACCGAACCCCCGGATATCCAGCGGAAGTTGCGCCAAGGCGATCACCGCGTCGCGGGTTTGCGCATTAATCAAGGGCTCCACCTCTTTGAAATCACGCTCGTATTGCTTGATCAGATCACGCTCCATTCGCCGTTCTTCGCTATAGCTGAAGATATCCAGCGGTGTGCCGCGCAGGACTTTAAGCTTGGCGAGGAGCTTCATTGGCGTAAGCATCCACTCACCAAATGCGCGCTTTTGGGGTCGCCCGTCTGGACCTTTCCCGCCCAAAATTGGAGGAGCCAGATGGAACGTCATTTTAAAGTCACCATCAAATTCGGCTGCCGCCTTGTTACGACTGTCCAGCATCAGCCGGGCAACTTCGTATTCATCCTTGTAAGACAAAAGCTTATGATAGCCTTTTGCCACGGCTTCCCGGACCTGAGTATCGTCAAACCGGTCCACGAATGCACGATAGCGTTTGGCTAAACGGTTGCTTTGATACGCAGTCAGATGCTCGGCGCGATAATCGATCTTTTGATCCAGTGTTTTCGGCATTTCCGCCACATTGGGCTTTAGAATTGCTTCCACTTCGGATGGATGCAAAACCGCCCAACGCCCGATATCAAACGCGCGTTTGTTCCGTTCAACAGCGGTGCCGTTCAATTCGATAGCCTGCGTCATGGCGCTTTTGCTGATCGGCAGCAAACCCCGCTGCCACGCCGCACCAAAAACCATCATGTTAGAATAAATCGAGTCTCCCATCACCGCGCGCGCCAGTTCAGTCGCATCGAACAAAGAGACGCCTTCTTTCAACCGTGCCTGCAAGGCCAGTTCAAGCCGATCTCCAGGAATGCGGAAATTGGTATCGCGAGTGAAATCACCCGTTACTGTTTCATGGTTGTTGACCACCGCGCCGGTTTGTCCTGAACGTGTCAGGCCCAGTGTTTTCGCACCGGCCGAAACAACCAAATCACCGCCGATCAATGCGTGCGCCTCGCCGGTCGCAACGCGAATGGCGCTGATGTCTTCGGGTTTATTTGCAAGACGGCAATGGATATGTACGGCACCACCCTTTTGGGCCAGTCCCGCCATCTCCATCATACCTGCGCCCTTGCCGTCTATCTGCGCCGCCTGTGCCAGGACCGCACCCAACGTCACCACGCCGGTGCCACCAACCCCGGTGATCACCACGTTATGCGTTCCTTCGATTTCCGGTAGCGCGGGATCAGGCAGGTGAGGTAGATCAATCTCAGTCGTGGCTTCTTTACGGATTTTTGCACCTTCCAACGTTACAAAGGACGGGCAAAAGCCTTTGAGGCAGGAAAAATCCTTGTTGCAGCTTGATTGGTCGATCGCACGCTTGCGCCCCAATTCGGTTTCTTTTGGAACGATCGAAACACAGTTCGATTGCACCCCACAATCGCCGCAGCCTTCGCAAATATCGGTGTTGATAAACACCCGCTTGTCCGGATCGGGGAAAGTACCACGCTTACGCCGGCGGCGTTTTTCGGCGGCACAAGTTTGCACGTATACGATAACCGAGACGCCCGCGATTTCGCGGAATCGCTCCTGAACCCGCATCAACTCAGCGCGTTCTGCCGTCTCGACACCTGACGGCAGAGCCTTGAAGTTCACGTCTTCTTTTTCGTCATACACCACTGCCACGTGCTGTACGCCCATTGCCGTGACCTCGGCGACGATCCGCTCGGCAGTCAAATCACCTTCGTTCTCTTGCCCCCCGGTCATTGCGACGGCGTCATTATACAGGATTTTAAAGGTGATGTTCGTACCTGCGGCAAGCGCGGCACGGATTGCCTGCACGCCCGAGTGGTTATACGTGCCGTCACCAAGGTTCTGGAAAACGTGCTTGGTGGTCGAAAACGGCGCTTCACCAATCCAGTTGGCTCCCTCGCCGCCCATCTGGGTGAACCCGGTTGTTTCCCGGTCCATCCACTGCACCATGTAGTGACAGCCAATACCGGCATAGGCACGGCTGCCATCCGGAACTTTGGTCGAGGTATTATGAGGGCACCCCGAGCAGAAATACGGCAATCGCGTCGCGATTTCTTCGGCGTTGTCGGCACGGCGCGCCTCGGACAGCTTGGCTAAACCTGCGCGAACGCCATCCGTATCGCGGCCCTCTTCGATCAGGATTTCGCCCAGCTTCTCAGCGATCATGTTTGGGTCAAGCGCGCCACGTGTTGGGAACAGCTCCTCGCGGTGCAAGGCTCCGGCCCCGCCTTTGTACCACCCGTAAACACGACGCCCCCGACGGTCATCAAAGATGGCCTCTTTGACCTGAACCTCGATAAGCTTGCGCTTTTCTTCCACGATAACAACTAGGTCCAGCCCTTCGGCCCAATCGTGGAAACCGGACATATCCAATGGGAAGGTCTGGCCGATCTTGTAGGTGGTGATCCCCAGCCGCTCGGCTTCTTCGGCATCAATATTCAGCAGAGACATGGCGTGCATAAGGTCAAGCCAGTTTTTACCTGCCGCAACAAAGCCTATCTTGGCACCGGGTTTACCCCAGACACGCTTGTCCATCTTGTTCGCGTGCGAAAACGTTTCAGCCGCAAAGCGTTTATAGTCGATAATGCGCGCTTCTTGCAGATGCGGTGTGTCGCCCAAACGGATGTTCAACCCGCCTTCGGGCATGCTAAAGTCGGGTACAACTAGGTTCATCCGGTTGGCGCTTCCATCCACGACCGACGTTACCTCGATCGTGTCTTTCATCGTTTTCAGACCAACCCAGACTCCTGCGAACCGGCTAAGCGCGAAGCCGTAGATGCCATAATCCAGAATTTCCTGCACACCAGCGGGGCTGACGATCGGCATGTACATATCGACCAGCGACCATTCGGATTGGTGTAAAACGGTCGAGCTTTCGCCCGTATGGTCATCCCCCATCGCCATCAGCACGCCACCGTGCTTGGCCGTGCCCGCCATATTGGCATGACGCATCACGTCGCCGGACCGGTCAACGCCGGGGCCCTTGCCGTACCAAAGGCCGAACACACCATCAAACCGGCCATCCCCACGCAGCCCCGCCTGCTGGCTTCCCCAAAGCGCGGTTGCGGCAAGGTCCTCGTTCAGCCCGTATTGAAAGGTGACGTCGCTTTCCGCCAGCCATTTTTGCGCCCGCGTCATTTGCGTATCGACGGCGCCCAGCGGTGAGCCACGGTATCCAGTCACCAGACCAGCCGTGTTTAGGCCCGCCTGTGTATCCCTTGCCTTCTGCATCAGCATCAGACGCACAAGCGCTTGTGTGCCGTTCAGAAGAACGGGACTTTTTTCCAAATCAAATCTATCGTTCAGCGATATTTGTGGCTGACTCATCAGACGTCTCCCCTCGTCAGATCAGTGTGCTGCATTTGTATCCATTTTAGGTCATAATTTCTGACCTGTATAGTATTTATCCTCAGTATCCCAAGGATTTCAGAGTTTGAATGTAGAAGTTGTTACCTATTTCATATAGGCCTTCCGAAGGATAACGAAAGTTGCGGCGATGGATTGGGACAAGCTTAGGATATTTCACGCAGTTGCGGATGCAGGCAGCCTGACTCATGCGGGTGATAAGCTGAATCTGTCTCAATCAGCGGTAAGCCGACAGATCAGAGCGTTGGAGGAGTCGCTTGATTCGACCCTGTTTCACCGCCATGCGCGGGGGCTGATCCTGACCGAACAAGGCGAGCTTCTGTTTGATGCGACTTCGGCCATGTCGAAGCGCCTGGATGCGGCCGCAGCGCGCATCCGCGACAGTGAAGAAGAGGTGTTCGGAGTCCTGCGGGTGACAACGACATTTGGTTTCGGCACCCTGTGGCTGGCCCCGCGCCTTCCGAAACTTTACGAACAATATCCTGACTTGAACATCGACCTGATGTTGGAAGAACGTGTGTTGGACTTGCCGATGCGCGAAGCTGACGTCGCCATTCGCATGAAAGAACCTAGTCAGGCGGATCTTGTTCGCAAGCGTCTAATGACGGTGCAAATGCAGCTTTATGCGACGCAGGAATATCTCGACACACGCGGAGGTATGCCTGCCTCTCTGGAGGACATCGAGCACCACCGATTGATCTGCCAAACACCTGCGGCCCCGCAAGTTGGTGCCAGCGCAGCCATGGTTCGGCATTTGATGACCTACAACCCGGGCTCACTGCTGACGGTCAACAACTATTTCGGTGTCCTGCAAGGCGTATTGCACCATCTGGGTATCGGCGTCTTGCCCGACTATGTCACCCATGGGCTGCCCAATGTCGTTCCCATCCTGCCCGATATCGAAAGCGCAGATGTACCTGTTTACCTCGCCTATCCAGAGGAGTTGCGTCATTCTAAACGCGTCGCAGCCTTTCGCGATTTCGTTCAAGACGAGATCATTGAGCAACGCAAACAGTTGAAGCTATTGGGAAAACTCTAGCTATGCGCAGATGGCATAGCGGACATGACCAGCGATCAAACTGAAATGTCTTGATCGTTAACAAACTGATCCCTAAATGAGCATTCGAAGGCGATGATGCCGAAACGCTCATCATCTTCATACCTCCCTGTTGGACTACGGCCGAGCTTAGTGCTCGGCCTTTTTTTTGCCTTTGGGCGACGCATACGGCGTTCAAAGGGCAAAACATCTATGATTCTCGGGCACTTATTCTTATGATCACGCAAAATTTATAAAGTTGTGTGTTCGAGGACAGATTCGATGCTTACTTCTGTTCGCCTTTTTCTGGCGATCTTTTCAATTTGTTGCCTTTGCTATCCCGTGTCTGCGCAGGAAAATGAGGCGCCCAGCCCCACGGGCACGGTCAGCATTCCCCAAGATCTGACCCCGGAACAAGTCGATGACCTGGTCGCGCGCATGTCCGATGACCAGGTCCGCGCCATTCTGCTTGAGCGTTTGGACGCAGTTGCCGAACAAAACCAGGCCGAAGAGGCAGAGCGTGAAGATCCGATCACGGAAATCGGCGAAATATGGGCCGCAATGGTGGCTTCATGGACTGATGTGGCGGTCACCGTGCCCAATTTGTTTACCGCACAGACGCAGGCGGTCGGCAACTTTATCGGAACTTTCGGAGCAAACGGTGTCTTTGTTCTGTTGGGTTTGGTTCTGAGTGTTCTGGTCGCCGGGCTGATCGCCGAAAAGCTGTTTGGCTTGCTCACTCGAAACTGGCGAAACAGGCCTGAACCGGCTGATGAAAACGATCTTTGGGGTGCGGTGAGCTATCTGTTCAATCGATTTTGCCGTGAGATCGCCGGTTTGGTCGTATTCTATGTCGTCATCCGAGCGTTGGGCCGCGGACTGCTAACGCCCGAGCAACTTACCTTCGCCGGGCCATTTGTGTTTTATTTGATTTGGATTCCTCGCCTCGGTGCAGCCGCCTCGCGGTTTATTTTGGCCCCTTCCAAGCCTCATTTCCGCCTGGTGAATATCGATGATCATTGGGCGAAGTACCTGTATCGCAATTTGGTCGGACTTCTCATTCTGATCGGATTTACGCTGTTTATCCTTCGTTTTAACGCCTTGAACGGAATTACGGGCGAGGATACGCGCATCGGTTTCTGGCTGAATGCGGCGATCCACATCTATATCGGCGTCATCGCATGGACTGCACGCGAAGGCCTGTCACAGATGATGCTAGGCACAGATCCAGACCGCACAAAATTCGACGAAGAGGTGGCCCGTTATTACCCGTATTTCGCCATCGGGGTCTCGGCAGCCTTCTGGTTTCTTGTTGAATTTCTGGCTGCGCAGCGCGATCCGGCGAAAATTGCCCTGCTGGTTCAAGGGGCGCATTTCATCACCATGTTCTGGCTGTTGATCGCGCCCGCACTGGATACGCTGATACGGGGGTTGGTGCGTCATCTGCAACCTCCGATGCAAGGTGAAGGTCGCGTGGCTGAAAGAGCCTACAAATCCACCAAGCGCAGCTATATCCGAATTGGTCGGGTCCTTGCGGGCATTGTGATCATTCTCATGATTGCAAGGGCGTGGGATTTTGACCTCGAAGAAATTGCAGGCGGCAGAGAAGAAGCTGGCGGAAGGTTAATCCAGTTCTTCATTATTATCGCTGTCGGGTACATCCTGAATGAGCTTGTCTCTCTTTGGATCAATCGCCGTCTGGCAAAAGAGCAAACCGAAGCCGAGCAGAGCCCCGACGCCGAAGCCGGCGAAGGCGGTGGCTCTGGCGGCTCACGCCTTGCGACCGTTTTGCCCCTTCTGCGCGTGACGGCCCAAGTTGCCATCGCAGTGATCTTTGTTCTTCTGGCGCTTGGGGCGTTGGGTATCAATATCACGCCGCTGCTTGCCGGTGCCGGTGTACTGGGTCTGGCTATCGGCTTTGGCGCACAAAAGTTGGTTGCCGATATTGTTGGCGGGATTTTCTTTCTTGTCGATGATGCTTTCCGGGTGGGCGAATATGTCGACGTTGGCGGCACCACTGGCACGGTCGAAAAAATCTCGATCCGTTCAATGCAACTACGCCACCATCGCGGTCCGGTTCACACCATTCCTTACGGTGAAATCCAAAAGCTGACGAATTACAGCCGCGACTGGGTCATCATGAAGCTGAAATTCACCGTACCCTTCGACACCGACCCCAACAAAGTGAAGAAGATTTTCAAGAAGATCGGGGCCGAGATGATGGCCGACGAAGCCTTCAAGGACGGTTTCCTTCAGCCCTTCAAGTCTCAGGGTGTGTTTGACTTCGATGATGTCGGCATGATCATCCGAGGCAAATTCATGGCTAAGCCCGGCAAGCAATTCACCCTGCGCAAAGAGATTTTCAACCGCGTTAAGGCCGCGTTCAATGAAAACGGGATTGACTTTGCGCGGCGCGAAGTTCGCGTTGCGATCCCCGGTTTGGACGATGCCGACCACCTGAGCGAAGAGCAAAAGGCCGCGATCGGGGCTGCAGCGGGCGAAGCTGTCAATCAACAGGTTGAGCAGCAAGCGCAGAAACCCGGCTCGACACACGGCGCGCCGAAGTAACCTACGGGCCATTGCAAATAGTCAAAAGGCCGTTCCAAGGGCGGCCTTTTTCATCCGATTGCCGCAGGAAACCCGATGCGGTTGGTCTTAACCCTTTCCACCGACGCGGCCTTGCCCTAAAACGCGCGCAATCTCGGCCACCTTGAGAACAGGACAGACGATGCAAGAGCCCGCCATCACACCGGATCTGATTGCCGCCCACGGATTGAAGCCCGAAGAATATGACATGATCCTTGAGATCATCGGGCGCGAACCGACCTTCACCGAACTGGGCATTTTTTCCGCCATGTGGAACGAGCACTGCTCATACAAATCCTCGAAGAAATGGCTCCGCACCTTGCCGACCTCTGGCCCTCAGGTAATCTGTGGGCCGGGTGAAAACGCCGGCGTTGTCGATATTGGCGATGGGCAAGCCGTTGTTTTCAAGATGGAAAGCCACAATCACCCCTCGTACATCGAACCTTATCAGGGTGCCGCGACCGGTGTCGGGGGTATTCTGCGCGATGTGTTCACCATGGGCGCGCGGCCGATTGCTTCGATGAATGCCCTCTCGTTTGGTGAGCCTGACCACCACAAGACACGCCAGCTCGTCAACGGCGTGGTCGAAGGCATCGGTGGGTATGGTAATTGCTTCGGCGTGCCTTGCGTTGGCGGTGAAGTGCGATTCCATCCCGCATACAACGGCAACTGCCTTGTGAATGCCTTTGCCGCAGGTCTGGCTGACAGCGACAAGATTTTCTATTCGGCAGCCTCCGGCGTCGGTATGCCGGTGGTTTACCTGGGCGCCAAAACCGGTCGCGATGGCGTGGGCGGAGCAACGATGGCATCGGCTGAATTCGACGACACGATTGAAGAAAAGCGCCCGACCGTACAGGTAGGTGACCCGTTCACCGAAAAACGCCTGATGGAAGCGACACTAGAGCTGATGCAGACAGGCGCCGTAATCTCGATTCAGGACATGGGCGCCGCTGGCCTGACCTGTTCTGCCGTTGAAATGGGCGACAAGGGTGGTCTGGGCGTTCGTCTTGATCTGGAGAACGTACCCCAGCGCGAAGAGAACATGACAGCGTATGAGATGATGCTGTCTGAATCGCAGGAACGCATGCTCATGGTGCTGAAGCCCGAGCTTGAAGCCGAAGCCCGCGCTGTCTTCGAAAAATGGGACTTGGATTTCGCCATCGTCGGTGAAACCATTGCCGAAGACCGTTTTTTGATTATCCACAACGGAGAGGTCAAAGCGGATCTTGTCCTGTCTAAGCTGTCCTCTACTGCGCCGGAATACGACCGCCCGTGGGTTCCGACACCGGCGGCTGAGGAGCTGGCCGAAGTCCCTCAGATCGACCCAATTGATGGCCTGCGCGCCCTGCTCTCTTCCCCCAACTATGCTGGCAAGCAGTGGGTGTACGAACAGTATGACACGATGGTGATGGCTGACACTGCCCGCACGCCCGGTTTGGGTGCTGGCATGGTCCGCGTTCATGGAACCAACAAGGCGTTGGCTTTCACCAGCGACGTGACCCCGCGCTATGTCCGGGCAAATCCAGTCGAGGGTGGCAAACAGGCGGTGGCCGAAGCCTATCGAAACCTGACCGCCGTTGGGGCCAAACCGCTGGCGACCACCGATAACCTGAACTTTGGCAATCCTGAAAAGCCCGAGATCATGGGTCAGTTCGTCGGTGCGATCAAGGGTATCGGCGAGGCCGTCGCAGCACTGGATATGCCAATCGTTTCGGGCAATGTCTCGCTTTATAACGAAACTGACGGTCAGGCGATCTTGCCCACTCCAACCATCGGCGCAGTAGGCTTGTTGAACCATACGGATGAGATCATCGGCACCGAAGTCCGCGAAGGTCACGTCGCGCTGGTAATCGGAGAATCTCACGGCCATCTTGGTCAATCCGCCCTGCTTGCTGAGGTGTTCAACCGCGAAGACGGGGATGCTCCGCATGTTGATCTGGACGCTGAAAAGCGCAATGGCGACTTTGTCCGTGAAAACCGTGAGTTGATCAAAGCATGTACTGATCTTGGCGATGGCGGGCTTGCCTTGGCGGCGTTTGAACTGGCCGAATCTGCCGGTGTCGGTATCCATCTCGACGAGGCGTCGACCGAGTTCCTGTTTGGCGAAGATCAGGCCCGCTATCTGATCGCGTGTAATTTTGATCAGGCCGAGGCTTTGATGATCGCAGCAGGTCAGGCCGGTGTCCCGCTGGTGTCTGTGGGACGCTTCACTGGTGACACTGTCAAGATCGGGAACTCCGAAGCTCCGCTGACCGACCTTGCGGATACCTTCCGCAGCAGTTTTTCCGCAGCCGTGGCCTGAGATCACATCGCAACCGCATCACGAAACCTGCGCACCAATTGCGTGGGTTTTGTGATTTTTAGCCCCCTATCACACCCTTGCGCGCCTCGACCGGGCGCTCTACATCTTGGGAAAGACTTTCAGGAGTTACCTACATGCCGATGAGCGCCCACGAAATCGAACACCTGCTGCGCGAAGCCTTCCCTGATGCTGAGATTCAGGTTGGCGGGCATGACGGTGTTCATATGTCCGCCATGGTGGTGGACGAAAGCTTTCGCGGCAAAAACCGGGTTCAGCAACAGCGTGCAGTCTATGCCGCGTTGAAGGGAAAAATGGATGGCCCGGACGGGGAGTTGCATGCGCTGGCACTGACTACGAAAGCGCCAGAATAGTATGGAACTTGGACTAGGCACCGCGCGATCAGCTTCGAAGTCGCTATTGCCAAAACCGCGCTGTTAAATTGGAGCCGATCTAAAAATGATCCCAAGTCCAAGCAAGGTTCTCTTTCTGAAATTGGATGACGCACACTACAAGCAAACATTGACCTTGGCGGGTCCGAAGGTGGGCATTTCTCTTACTAAAGTGTTTCAGAGTCCCCCAAGATTATGCCAAAGCGATGATGCCTAAGAGCAAAGGAAACGCGAAATGACTGATGTTAAGACCCAGATCAACGAAACAGTCAAAGCCAACGATGTCGTGCTGTATATGAAAGGCACGAAAGAGATGCCTCAATGCGGGTTCTCGTCGCGCGTGGCAGGTGTTTTGAACTACATGGGTGTCGAATACACCGACGTAAACGTGCTGGCCGATGAGAATATTCGCCAGGGTATCAAAGACTATTCCGATTGGCCGACCGTTCCCCAGCTTTATGTAAAGGGCGAGTTCGTAGGCGGCTGCGACATCATCACCGAGATGACCTTGTCTGGTGAGCTGGACACACTGTTTGACGATAACGGTGTTGGCTACAACAAGGATGCAGCCGACAAGATCCGCGAAGCGAACGCCTGATCAGCGGCTTTCACAGCCTTCCAAAACAACCTGTTCACTGGCGGCATCTGAACCTGTCGCCAGGAAACTGACGGTCGCGTCCCAGCCCTTCGACCGCAAAATGTATGTGCCAACGCTGCCATCTGATTCATAGCGGATGCCCGAGCCGCTCGGGATTTGACGCAGAGTAACCAACTGATTGTCTACCACCATAGCGGCTGCACTCGACCCGTCTGTCGTGTTGAAATAGGCAACTTTTAGTTCGACACCGTTCTGGCAGGTAAACGTGACCGGCAGAATATCGATGTCAGCCGATGCCACCGTTGGCGGCAAAGCGAACAGCGCAACAACAACCGCCGGTTTCAGTGCGCTCATCCGCCGGACCTCTCCTCGATCACCGATGCAATCGCCTCTGCCCGGGCGGCAACCTCGGCCAGCGTATCCGTTACCGATGGTGGCACCACGGCCACCTCGAACCGCTCTGGTTCTGGTTGCGGCATGTTCTTCACAGCTTGCAATTCGGCCTCGACCTCAGCCAGCTTGGCCTCAAGCGCTTTGATCCTGTCATCCGTGCCGGCGACTTTATCGGCCAGCATCAGACCTGCCATCAGCAGCATACGCGATTCAGGCATACGCCCGATCTGATCGGACAAGATCTGCGCCTCATCATCCAGCATCTTGGCTGCAGAATACAGGAACGCCTCTTCACCTTCCTGGCACGAGACGTCAAAGCCGCGCCCACCGATTTGAATGGTCACCTCGGGCATTATTCAACCTCTCCTTCCGCCAGTTTCGCTTTGGACAGCAATGGTTCAAGCCGGGCAAGAACCGCGTGTGCTTCGGCCGCATCCGTCGCCTGCGCAGCGCGGGTTGCCTCAAGCTCGGCAACCGTTGCACGGTTTAGCAGATCAGCATCCGGCACGCCGTCTTCGGTGGCTGCCCGCAACTCGTCAATCGACCGTCGTAGTTGTTCGTTCGCCTTGCGCATCCGCTGCAGATCGTCATCCAGCCGCGACATCGCTGCGCCGTGGCTTGACCGCTCGGCGCGCAGCATATCCAATTCGGCGCTCAGCTCGGTCACGCGCTCACTATCTGCCAATTCGGCACGCAGGCGGGCGTTCTCTGCCTTCGTCTCCTGAGCCGAGGCGGCAACGGCTTTCAACTGCGCATTCTCGGTTTTCAAAGCCTCAAGCTCGTCCTGGTTTTCAAGCGCCGCCTTGGCCTCAGCAAGTTCGGCGCGCGCGGCTTCGACTGCAGCGAGTTTTGTATGCGCTTCAGCCAGTTGTTCTCGCAACGCGGCGCTCTCAGGGTCGCCCGCCGGTGCCGTTCGCAGGCTTTCCAGTTCTGCGCGCATCGCGTCAGCTTCCTGCTCATGGCGTTCTTTCAATGCTTTTAGCCGCTCTTCCAACTGCGCATTGGCGATACGCTCATCCTCCAGCGCCGCGCGAAGGGCGTCATCGCCGCCACTTTCAGCCGGAGCCGTATCCAGCGAAGCATCTACTGAAGCATCTAATAACGTGTCGACGCCGGCCCCGATCCGATCCATCGCGGCAACGATACGGCGCTGTAATTCTTCGATCTGGCTCATGCCCCTGCCACCTCTTACCCAAGGTTCGTTTCTATTGCGGGTTTATCCGAATCATTTCCGGCCGCAACTTGCCCTAGTGTATCCTAACGGTACTGAAAATACCCACTGTTTGCTTTCAACGACTTGGGCTGTTTTCTTGAACCATACTGTCATTAAAACGCGGGGTTCTGCTTGCACTTTGGGGGGTGAATGGTATTCAGCGGCCCATCTGCCTGTAATCCAAAGGAACAACGCCCGTGGACCTGACTGCGCTGCGCAATGCAAACCCTGAACACTGGGACAAAGCTGCGGCCATCCGCACCCTGACCCTTGACGCCGTCGCTGCTGCCAATTCCGGCCATTCCGGCATGCCGATGGGCATGGCCGACGTAGCGACCGTACTGTTCGAAAAGCACCTGAAGTTCGACGCCTCTGCCCCGAACTGGCCCGACCGCGACCGGTTTATTCTGTCGGCGGGCCACGGCTCGATGCTGGTTTATTCGCTGCTATATCTGACAGGTCATGCGGATGTGACACTGGAAGAGATCAAGAATTTCAGGCAGTTGGGTGCAAAGACTGCGGGCCATCCTGAAAACTTCCTGATCAACGGCATTGAAACCACAACCGGACCGCTGGGCCAGGGCATTGCGAATGCTGTCGGTTTTGCAATGGCTGAGGAAATCCAGCGCGCGCATTACGGCAAAAAGGTCGTCGATCACTACACCTACGTGATCGCTGGCGACGGCTGCCTTATGGAAGGCGTCAGCCAAGAGGCCGTCACCCTGGCCGGTCGACACGAGCTGAGTAAGCTGATCGTCTTTTGGGACAACAACAACATCACTATCGACGGCACAGTAGATATCGCTGATCGCACCGATCAGGTGCGCCGCTTCACGGCCTCGGGCTGGCATGTGATTGAGATCGACGGTCATGACCCTCAGGCGATCGATGCGGCCATCGTGCAGGCCAAAAAATCGAACAAACCAACAATGATCGCGTGTGAAAGCCACATAGCTCTGGGTCACGCAGCACAGGACACGTCGAAAGGCCATGGCGCCCTGACCGACAAGGACCAGTTGAAAGCGGCTAAAGATGGCTATGGCTGGCCGCATGGTCCGTTCGAAATTCCTGCCTCGGTCAAGTCCGCATGGGAAGCCATCGGTGCCCGCGGAGCAACCGAGCGGACAGCTTGGGAAGAGCGGTTCGCCGAGTTGTCCGAGCGTAAGCAGGCTGAGTTCAACCGCGCTTACGCACTCGAAGCGCCCAAAAAGCTCGCTGGTGCGATCCGCGCATTCAAAAAACAGATGTCGGAAGAGCAGCCGAAACTGGCCACGCGCGCCTCGTCCGAGAAGGTTTTGAATGTTGTGAACCCGATCATGACCGAGACCGTGGGCGGTTCGGCCGACCTGACCGGTTCGAACAACACCAAATCCGCAGATATGGGCGTGTTCCTGCCGGAAAACCGAAAGGGTCGCTATATCCACTACGGTATCCGCGAACACGGCATGGCCGCTGCAATGAACGGCATGGCCTTGCACGGCGGTATCCGTCCCTATGGTGGAACGTTCATGGCGTTCACCGACTATGCACGCCCGGCGATGCGCTTGTCGGCGCTGATGAAGATCCCGTCGGTTTTCGTGATGACACATGACTCGATCGGTCTCGGTGAAGACGGCCCAACCCATCAGCCGGTTGAACATCTGGCGATCTCGCGCGCAACGCCGAACACTTATGTTTTCCGCCCCGCTGACACCATTGAAACCGCCGAGGCCTGGGAGCTGGCGCTGACCTTCAAGGACAGTCCCTCGGTCCTGTCACTGACGCGTCAGGGTGTGCCGACCGTGCGCACCCAGCACAAGACCAAGAACATGGTTGCGCAAGGTGCGTACGTGCTGGCAGAGGCCGAAGCCAAGCGTCAGGCCATCCTGATCGCCACGGGCTCTGAGGTTTCGCTGGCGATGGAAGCCAAAGCGATGCTTGAAGCCGAAGGCATCGGCACCCGCGTCGTCTCAATGCCCTGCATGGAACTTTTCGCGCAGCAAGACGAAGCCTACCGCAAACGCGTACTGCCAGCAGGTCCTGTGCGTGTTGGCATCGAGGCCGCTGTTCGCGCTGGTGGCTGGGACCGTTGGCTGCTGGGTGAGCGTGGCCGTGAAGCAAAAGCCGGGTTTATCGGCATGTCGAGCTTTGGTGCATCAGCCCCCGCAGGTGAACTGTACAAGCATTTCGGCATAACAGCTGAGGCAACAGTGGCCAAGGTCAAGGGCTTGCTTGGGCTTTAAGCCCGTTCAGAAAACAAGCAAAGGGCGGCATTGGTCGCCCTTTTGAGTTGGAACCTAGTGCGCTTTGGGTGTCTTGGACAGCATCGGTCCGATCACCTTGGTTGCTACCGGGATCAAGACAAATCCCCACGCCAAACCAAAAACGCCATCCATCATGGCCTTGGATATCCACTCAACTGCCCCGACCCATTGTTCCGAGACCGAATGTCCAATGGCATAGGCCCAGTCATGAATGTGGTGCCCAAGCCAGGCAAAGCCTAAAACCTCCATCCCGTGGATGATGATCGACCCACCGACCCACAGCATTGCCGCCGTGCCGACAATCGAAAGGGTCTTCATTACGCTCGGCATCGCCCTGACTAAACCGCGCCCGAACCCCCTCCCGATCGGGGTCAAGGCATTCTGGGCCAAGTATAGCCCAACATCATCCATCTTAACGATCATCGCTACCGATCCATAAACGGCAATCGTTACGCCAAGACCCACTACTGCCAAGGTAGCCGCTTGCATCCAAAGGTTCGGTGCCTCAATAGCGGCAAGAGCGATGGTCATGATTTCCGCGGACAGAATGAAATCGGTCTTGATTGCACCTTTGACCTTTTGTTCCTCAAGATGGCCCGGATCTTTCACGCTCATGTCTTCTTCGATTGCCTGACTGCCGTGCGGGAAAAGGACATGGAATATCTTTTCTGCCCCCTCGAAACACAAATACGAGCCACCAATCATCAATAGTGGTGTAATCAGCCAAGGCGCGAAATTTGCCAGCAATAGTGCTACTGGAAGCAGAAGCACGATTTTGTTGAACACCGACCCGCGGGCGATGCGCCAGATAATTGGTAACTCGCGCGCTGGCGCAAAACCTTGCACGTATTTCGGCGTGACCGCCGCATCGTCGATGATGACCCCAGCCGTTTTTGTGCCTGCCTTACCGGCCGCTGCAACCACGTCGTCCACCGAAGCTGCCGCCACTTTGGCAATGCCCGCCACGTCATCCAATAGGGCCAGTAGACCGCTCATCGCGCATCCTTTCGTGTCACCTGCCGCACTCGGACCCTACCCGATCTCACAGCTAGCGCAAGCGTTAGCGCAATCGCGTGAGGTTTGCGCTAACACCTTAAAAATATGCCGTTTTTAGTCTTTTGGGATTCAGAAATCACCGCTATACGGCCTGCAACGCAAGCGCATTTGGAGACGTCACATGACCATCAAGGTCGGGATCAACGGATTTGGCCGCATCGGCCGCTGCACCCTGTCGCACATCGCCGCGTCAGGACGTAACGACATCGAAGTGATCAAGGTCAACGCAACCGGCCCGCTGGAAACCTCGGCGCATCTTTTGAAATATGACAGCATCCACGGTCGCTTTCCGCGCGATATCGCCGTCAACGGCAATACGATGGATCTGGGGCGCGGCCCAATGGAGATGTTTTCGACCTACGATATGGCTGAGTTGGACTGGGAAGGCTGCGACGTCGTTCTGGAATGCACTGGCAAATTCAATGATGGCAACAAGGCGAAAACCCATCTCGAGCGTGGTGCAGCCAAGGTTCTGCTGTCGGCGCCCGGAAAGAATGTCGATAAAACCATCGTGTTTGGCGTGAACCACAACACACTGACTGCAAACGATAATATGGTTTCGAACGGCTCCTGCACCACGAACTGCCTTGCTCCGCTTGCCAAGGTTCTGGATGAAGGTATCGGCATCGAGAACGGTATAATGACGACAATCCACGCCTATACGGGCGACCAGCCGACGCTGGACCGTCGCCACAGCGATCTGTACCGCGCCCGTGCGGCCGCTATGTCGATGATCCCGACCTCGACAGGCGCTGCGAAGGCTTTGGGCGAGGTTCTGCCCAATCTGAAAGGTCGATTGGACGGCTCAGCCATCCGTGTGCCAACCCCGAATGTGTCGGCGGTGGACCTGACCTTCCGCGCTGCGCGTGATGTAACGGTTGACGAAGTCAACGACATCGTGCGCCACGCCGCACAAGGCCCGATGCAGCGTGTATTGGGTTATGAACCTGCCCCGCTGGTTTCGACCGACTTTAACCATACCGAGGAAAGCTCGATCTTTGCGCCGGATCAAACGCGTGTTGTCGACAACCGCATGGTACGCGTTCTGGCGTGGTACGACAACGAATGGGGTTTTTCGGTTCGTATGGCCGATGTCGCCGTCGCGATGGGTCGGCTTAACTAACAGCGATTTGATTTCTTGAACCTTTTTGCCCGCTCAGGTTATCTGGGCGGGCATTTTCGTTTGGGGCCGCAATGACCAACCAAATCGCTATCTGGCTTGGCCTTTTGATTCTTGGTGGAATTATTTTAGACTTAACCATGTTTGGGTCCGAGCATTTGGTCTTCCTTGGCAAGAAGCTGTTTGCCTTTTTGGACTGGCTCGCATTCTGGCGCTGATAGATGTTTTACTTGACATTTCTGCCCAACTGGATTTGTTAGCGCTAACTCGTCAACAGCCGAAATTCGGACGGAGCAGAACATGACATTAAAGCTGGCAATCAACGGATTTGGACGGATCGGACGCGGAGTTCTTCGCGCAGTGATGGAGAACAACCGTACTGATCTGGAAGTCGTCGCAATCAACGACCTTGGCAAACCCGAAATGAACGCACACCTGTTTGAGTTTGACAGCGTTCATGGCCGTTACCCTCATAAGGTTACGCTGACCGACGAAGGATTGGATGTTGGTGCTGGCCCGATCCGTCTGACTAGCGAACGCGACCCCGAAGCGCTTGATTGGTCGGATGTAGATGTCGTTCTGGAATGCACCGGCGTGTTTCGCACGCGCGAAGCGGCGGAACGCCACCTGAAAAACGGCGCGAAGAAGGTTTTGATCTCGGCACCTGCACGCGGAGATGCGGCGGTTAAAACGATTGTTTTTGGTGTGAACGATCACGAGCTGACAGCCGAAGACACAGTCGTTTCAAATGCGTCCTGCACCACTAACTGTCTTTCACCTGTCGCAGCCGTTCTTGACGCGGGCCTTGGCATTGTACACGGTAACATGACAACCGTACACGCCTACACCGCCAGCCAGCCAGTTCATGACACAGTAGGCAAAGACCCTTATCTTTCCCGCGCTGCAGCCCTATCGATGATCCCAACCACCACCGGCGCTGCTGCTGCAGTTGGTCTGGTTCTGCCGCAACTGGTCGGTAAACTGACGGGTCAGGCCATTCGCGTACCCACACCGAACGTGTCGGTTGTTGATCTGGTGGCAGAGGTTTCGCGCCCGACCACGGATGAAGAGGTGAATGCGCTGTTTGTTGAAGCGGCTGCAAAAATCCCCGGTGTTCTGGCCGCCGAAAATCGCCCGCTGGTGTCGATTGATTTCAATCACGATTCACACAGCTCGACCGTGTCGCTGGCTGAAACCAAAGTCACCGATGGCACGCTGGTGCGTGTGTTGGCCTGGTACGACAATGAGTGGGGATTTGCGAACCGCATGCTGGACACAGCGGCCGCAATGGGTGCCCTAGCCTAATCTCTCTCGCAAGGCTTCATTAACCTGGGGCGTGACGAATTTCGACACGTCCCCGCCAAGACGAGCGATCTCTTTCACAAGTTTTGATGCGATGGCCTGGTGCCGCGCCTCAGCCATCAAAAAGACAGTCTCGATCGAGTCATCCAGTGCGCGGTTCATGCCAACCATCTGGAATTCATACTCGAAATCCGCCACGGCCCGCAGCCCACGTACGATGATTTGAGCACCCACATCACGGGCGCAATCGATCAGCAGGTTTTCAAACGGGTGGGCTACAATCTCGGTTCCGGTCTGCTGCGAAAGATACGCGCACTCTGCCTCGATCATGGCCACGCGTTCCTCCAATGAGAACAACGGCCCTTTGTCGCGGTTTATGGCGACACCGATAACCAGTTTGTCCACCAAGGCCGAGGCGCGGCGAATGATATCTATATGGCCCAGAGTAATCGGGTCAAATGTTCCTGGGTACAGAGCAACCCGCATCGCACTCTCCTGCGTCCTGGAAATTACGCGTCAGCAAACACAACTTTGCTGACAGCGCAAGAGGTCGCAAAGAAACCGGGCCTGTTAGTGCCCCATAATCATGCCCTGAAGGGCGTCTTTTTCCATAGCCAGTTCGGTCAGTTGCGCTTTGACCACGTCACCAATGGTTACGATGCCAATCAGCTTTCCGTCTTCGACAATTGGCATATGGCGAAAGCGACCTTCGGTCATGCGGGTCATTATATCCTGCACGCTTTCTTGTTGCGTCGCAGTCATCAACTCGCGCGTCATGTAAGATTCGACCGGTTGGTTCAGACACCCGCTGCCGCTGGCGGCCAATTCTCGCACGATATCTCTTTCGGACAGGATGCCGATGGCCGTTTTGCCTTCATCCTCTGACACGACAACTGTACCGATCCGTTTTTGGGCCAGAATCTTAGCGGCCTCAGAAACCGTCGCTGTCGGGGCAACCGTAACCACCCCGTCCGTCGCCTTGGATGTAAGAATAGCCTGAACAAGCATATAAAAACCTCCGGAAAATAACGTACTGTTTTCCAAAGCGTTGCCGGAATGGCCAACCCTGTCAAGCGTCGGCTTCGGCCTCAAGTCGCGCGATCTCTTCCCGGATGCCCTGCATCAACGCTCCGGCAAAGCGGTTCAACCTTTCGTTGCGCTGATCCCCCTGATGCCGGACAAGGTAGAAACTTCGCGTCAAACTCACTTGATCCGTCAGGATTTTCCGCAGTGTTGGATGGAACGGCAAGGTAAAGTCGTGCGCTACACAGACACCGGTACCCAGCGAAACTTGTCGCAGCTGAACCGAAACCGAATTTGATGCAAGGACGACACGGTCAATGCCTATGTCGCTGAGATAGTCCAGCTCTCGGTCAAAGATCATATCCGGGATGTACCCGATCAGGCGATGCCCCTTGAGTTCCTCGACTGACCGAACTGGAACGTGACGATCCAGGTAGTCTTGCGCCGCCACCAAATGCAGTCTGTAGTCGCTGATTTTCTTGATTAGTAGCTTGCCAGCAGTGGGCGCGCTGACGGTGACGGCCATGTCCGCCTCTCGTCGGGACAGGTTTATGATTCGAGGCAGGGCGAGGATTTGGATATCCAAATCCGGGTTGGCATCGCTGATTTTCGCACAAACCTGCGGTAGCAAGTAGTTGGCGCTACCGTCCGGGGCGCCGATCCGTATCTGACCACTGAGTGATTTGGCAGAACCTGCAACGGCCCCCGCCGCCGCGCGCATCGCTTCTTCCGCATGCAAGCCGTGATCCAGCAGACGTTCACCCGAGGCGGTCAACACGTATCCTTGTTGTGACTTCGTAAATAAAGTTGTGTCCAAAGATGCCTCAAGCCGGGCAATCCGCCGCCCGACCGTGGCCGGATCTATCTTTAGGATACGCCCTGCGGAAGACAGGCTTTCCTCGCGTGCGACGGCCAGAAAAATCCGCATGTCATCCCAGTTCGGGGTCATGGTGTTCCTTTTGCATTTTTGCAAAGCAATTTTGAAACATTGCCTCTGTTCGTGCGATTTATGCAAGCCTATTCTAGCCGCAAATTATCGGAGGAGTTTTCGATGCAAGACCTGACACACTTCCTGAATGGTGAATATGTCGCTGGCACGTCGGGCCGGTTCGACGACGTCTTCAACCCTGCCACGGGTGAAGTACAGTATAAGTGTCCGATGGCAAGCGCGGCTGAAACCACAGCAGCCATAGAACAGGCGGCGATCGCACAGCCCGCATGGGGCGCGACCAATCCGCAAAAACGCGCGCGCGTCATGATGGCGATGGTCAACCTCATGAACCGCGACATGGACAAACTGGCCGAAGCGCTGAGCCGCGAGCATGGCAAAACCCTACCAGATGCAAAAGGCGATTTGCAGCGTGGATTGGAAGTGATCGAATACTGCATCGGTGCGCCTCAGATGCTGAAGGGAGAGTTCACTGACAGCGCGGGCCCCGGTATCGATATGTATTCGATGCGTCAGCCTTTGGGTGTCGTGGCTTCGATCATGCCCTTCAACTTTCCCGCCATGATGCCTTTGTGGCACGTGGGCCCGGCGCTGGCCTGTGGTAACGCTGTTGTTCTGAAACCGTCTGAACGTGATCCCTCGGTGCCACTGATGTTGGCTGAATTGTTCGTCGAAGCTGGCCTACCAAAAGGTGTCTTCCAAGTCGTAAATGGCGACAAAGAGGCCGTGGATACCCTGCTGGACAGCGAGATCATTCAAGGCGTTTCCTTTGTCGGTTCAACGCCGATCGCGCAGTATATCTATTCCCGCGCAACGGCGAACGGTAAGCGCGCGCAGTGTTTCGGTGGCGCCAAGAACCACATGATTGTCATGCCGGATGCAGACATGGATCAGGCCGCTGACGCCTTGGTCGGTGCTGGGTTCGGTGCTGCGGGCGAACGCTGCATGGCCGTGTCCGTTGCTGTCCCCGTGGGTGAGGAAACAGCCGATGCGCTGATAGAAAAGCTGGTGCCGCGGATCGAAAAGCTGAAGGTTGCCCCCTATACCGCCGGCGATGACGTTGACATGGGTCCCGTTGTGACCAAGGCCGCGAAAGAGCGTATTCTCGGGCTGATCAACTCGGGCGTCGAGCAAGGCGCGAAACTGGTTGTCGATAACCGCGATTTCAGCTTGCAAGGGTATGAGGACGGCTTCTTTGTCGGCCCCCATTTGTTCGACCACGTGACACCGGATATGGACATCTACAAACAGGAGATCTTTGGTCCCGTCCTCAGCACCGTCCGCGCCGGATCGTATGAAGAAGCGCTGAAACTGGCCATGGACCATGAATACGGCAACGGTACCGCCATCTTTACGCGCGATGGTGACACTGCGCGCGATTTCGCCAGCCGGGTTAACATTGGCATGGTCGGTATTAACGTTCCGATCCCCGTGCCGCTGGCCTATCACACTTTCGGCGGCTGGAAAAAATCCATGTTTGGCGATCTGAACCAGCACGGACCGGATAGTTTCAAGTTCTACACGCGCACGAAAACGGTCACATCTCGGTGGCCCTCGGGCATCAAAGAAGGTGGCGAGTTCAATTTCAAAGCGATGGACTGATTCAGGCGCTTAGCACAAAAGATAAACCCGGCCTTAAAACGGTCGGGTTTATTTTTGTAGATCCGCCCCAAAACAAGCAGATTCACAAAAATTTCAGACTGCGAACTCTGGAAAATCGATGCGATAACTTATATTTTACCGGGTTATTAACGCTTGAGCAGTTCCTGAACCGGAGGCTAATTTGTCAAACCATCGAATGACTCGCCGCTCTGCTTTGTTGGGCGCTGCATCTCTTGTTGCGACGCCCGCAATTGTGCGTGCGCAAAGCACCGATGCATTTCCGCAGAGTGAAGAAGCCATCAGCACGCAATTGCCTGTGCGTCGAAACGTATCCTCGTTCTCACACCAGAACTGGCAGGATCATTTCAGTGAGATTGGCGTTGGTTGCTTGCTGGCCGATATCACAAGCCGCGCGGTGCATTACTGGGGCTCGGATGGGACATATAAGCTATATCCCAGTTCAGTGCCGATGAGTGAAGAACTGACAAAGCGCGGCTACACCAAAGTTGTGCGTAAGACAGAATACCCAAGCTGGACCCCAACCGCGTCCATGCGCGAGCGTGATCCGTCCCTGCCCGTCCGCATGGAAGGCGGCGATCCCGGAAACCCGCTGGGTACACGCGCGATGTATCTGGATTGGCCTGCTTACCTTGTGCATGGCACCCACGACACGCGCAAGATTGGCCGTCAAAGCTCTTCTGGCTGCATAGGCCTGTATAATCAGCATGTTGAGGAGTTGTATCCTCTGGTGCAGATCGGAACTCAGGTCAGATTGGTCTGACAGAAAAAGCCCCGGCCAAATGGACCGGGGCTTTTTGTTTGGGCAGGAATTACTCTGGCAGGATCACAGCGTCGACCACGTGGATCACACCGTTGCTGGCCTCGATGTCAGCCTGAACCACTTCGGCGTCATTGACCTTGACGCCACGCTTTGCATTGACGCTCAGACGGTCGCCCTGCACAGTCAGGACCTGCGCACGCTTGCCCGCGATGTCGCTTGACATGACTTTGGCCGGGACAACGTGATATGTCAGGATTTCAACCAATTGATCCTTGTTCTCGGGCAAAAGCAATGTTTCTACCGTGCCCTCGGGCAGCGCGGCAAATGCTTCGTCTGTTGGGGCGAATACGGTAAACGGGCCATCCCCCTTCAACGTATCAACCAGACCGGCGGCCTGAACAGCAGCGACCAAAGTGTTGAACGAACCTGCCGATACGGCGGTATCCACGATATCAGCGTCTTGGGCCTGTGCAGGCAGTGCAAGGGCAAGTGCGGCGGCGGCGCCCATGAATGTGCGACGGAACATTGCTGTTGTCTCCTTTCCAGCTTGTTACAGAAGGGATTACGGGCATTTTGCCGCAGTGGATCACTATTTGATCAATTTTCTTTTACCTGAAACCAGAGACTCTGCGCGCGACCCTCGTTGAGGAACGGCAAAGCCTTGACGGCATCGGGCCGCTCTTGTTGCAGGTAATATCCCGGCCACAGCATTGAATAGAAATCGGATTGCAACAAGGCGTGCAGAACATACTGTTCGCCCCACCCTGGACAATCATAGAAGAAACGCTTGGGGTATTCGTAGGGCAGGAAAACGTCGTGTACATGGATGACGACACCCGGTTTCAACGATGGAATGATGCGGCAGAAAAGATGCGCAACATCGTTGCTGATCCGAACCACATGGCTGGAGTCAATGAACAGCACGTCGCCTGACTCAAGCTGTTCGAATACGGCCGGATCAACGTCCTCTAGCCGTTTTTGTTCGAATTGATCGACGACATGGGCGATATCAGCCCGTGGATGAGGATCAATCGCAGTTATCTTGGTGTCTAGCGCACCGTCAAGGATCGCCTGCCGAGTCACTCGGGTTGAGTTGCCACAGCCAACCTCGATCACCCGTTTGGGTTCAAACCGACGTATCATAAGATAAAGCGCGTCAGCATCCGGACTGTCGTAGTACCCGTTACCCGGACAATAGCCTGTCTGATTTCGCGCAGGGTCTTTGAGAGCCATCAACGCATCGGCATGGCGCGTGTATTCGGCAACGATCTGGCTGATATCAAACCCCTCCATCCCCGGCGACAGGGCATAGGCCGGGCGAGCCAATCCGCCCGCTTTCTCAAACGCCTCAAGCCTAGCGCGTTCTTCCCGCTCAACGGCCTTGTCAACCAGCTTAACCCCCAGTTCATCAAGGGCGTCGTTGATCTTGGGAAATTTTCTGGGTTTCACGGGCGGCTCCACTTTTCGGTACGCCTTTTCCTTACCGTTGCTTGACCGGGCTCTGCAAGAAGTGCGGCGCCAAACGCTTGGCAAAACAGAAATTTGCGTATTCACTGGTTGGAACGGAAAAAATCGAGGGCAGCCATGCAGCAGGAATTCACATTGGGTATCGAGGAAGAGTATCTGCTGGTCGATCGCGACAGTCTTGAACTCGCCGAAGCGCCTGAGGCCTTGATGGAAGCCTGTCAGTCAGATTTTGAAGGACAGGTCAGTCCCGAGTTTTTGCAGTGCCAGATCGAAGTCGGTACCCGACCCCATACTACTGTGGACTCAGCCCGCGAAGACTTGAAGCGCCTGCGGTTTTGCGTGGCCGAAAGGGCCGCTGAATTCAATCTTGCTCCAATTGCCGTGTCCTGCCATCCATTCGCAGACTGGAAGAAACAGCATCATACCCGGAAAGATCGCTACGACGCGCTTCATCATGCCCTTGGAGGCGTTGCACGGCGCATGTTGATCTGCGGCATGCATGTTCACGTCGGTGTCGAGGACCCTGCCCTGCGCGCTGACCTAATGCCTCAGCTCTCGTATTTTCTGCCGCATCTGTTGGCGCTGTCCACGTCTTCGCCGTATTGGAACGGAGAGGATTCGGGCCTGTCATCCTATCGCCTGACCGTGTTCGACAACCTTCCGCGCACAGGGTTGCCTCCGGTTCTGGCCAGTTGGGCGGACTATGAGCGTACCACTGGTATTCTGGTTGATCTCGGCGTGATTGAGGACACTACCAAAATCTGGTGGGATCTGCGGCCGTCTCATCGTTTTCCAACGCTGGAAACGCGGATAATGGATGTGCAGCCAAGGTTAGAGGACGCCCTGTCGTTGGCGGCAATGGTTCAGGCGCTGACACGTATGCTGTGCCGTTTGAAAGATCGCAACCTCCGCTGGCGGCACTATGATCGATTTCTTATCGGTGAAAATCGCTGGCGGGCGCAGCGCTATGGAGTTGGCGAAGGTCTGATAGATTTTGGCGACCGTTCGATCAAGCCAATGCCCGAGTTGATGGGAGAATTAATGGGCTTGCTGGCCGAAGATGCCGAAGCCCTTGGTACCATGACAGAATTGGCGCGGCTGCAGCAGATTGCGCAGAACGGAACCTCGGCAACCCGACAACGCCGCGCCTATGCCGAAGCCGCAGCGCGGGATGAAGACCCCGGAAAAGCCGTCGTAAAGCATCTGATAGACGAGTATCATCATGACCTTTAAGCCCCATGTGCCAATGATTGCCGGACCTGCAAAATTTCTGTAAGGATTGCGAAATAAACACTCGTTCAATTCATCCGGCAGCGTGGGAGGCAAGCCTTGGATTTTGCACTGACAGAAGAGCAAACCGCAATCTTCGACATGGCGTATGATTTCGGACAGGACAACATCGCCCCATTCGCTCGCCAGTGGGAGGCAGATGGAACCATCCCCAAGGAGCTTTGGCCGCAGATTGGCGAACTAGGTTTTGGTGCGCTTTATGTGTCCGAAGACAGTGGCGGTTCCGGCTTAAGCCGTCTTGACGCGACCCTTGTGTTCGAGGCTCTTTCGATGGCCTGCCCCTCGGTCGCGGCGTTTTTGTCGATCCACAATATGTGCGCCAAGATGCTGGACAGTTTCGCCAGCGACGCGCTGAAATCCCGCATCATGCCGGACGTTCTGAGCCTGAATACAGTGCTTAGCTATTGCTTGACCGAGCCGGGCTCGGGCTCAGACGCTGCGGCGCTGAAAACCCGCGCGGACCGTACCAATGAAGGCTATACCCTGAACGGGACCAAGGCGTTCATCTCAGGTGGCGGGTATTCCGACGCCTATGTTTGCATGGTTCGCACCGGTCAGGATGGGCCAAAAGGTATCTCAACCGTATATGTTGAGGATGGCACACCGGGTCTAAGCTTTGGGGCATTGGAACAAAAGATGGGTTGGAAAAGCCAACCCACGGCGCAGGTGCAATTCGATGACTGTCACATTCCATCCGGGAACCTGGTCGGCACCGAGGGCGACGGGTTTAAGTATGCGATGATGGGTCTGGATGGCGGGCGGCTGAACATCGCCTCATGCTCGTTGGGCGCCGCGCAAGCCGGGCTGAATATGACGCTTCAATACATGTCTGAACGCAAAGCCTTTGGGCAGTCCATCGACCAATTCCAAGCGCTTCAGTTCCGGCTGGCCGACATGGAGATTGAGCTTCAGGCCGCCCGTACGTTTCTGCGACAAGCCGCGTGGAAACTGGATCAGGGCGCACCAGACGCCACAAAGTTCTGCGCTATGGCCAAGAAATTCGTAACCGAGACAGGATCGAAAGTCGTCGATCAGTGTCTTCAGTTGCACGGCGGCTATGGGTATCTGGCTGATTACGGTATCGAAAAACTTGTCCGTGATCTGCGCGTCCATCAGATCCTTGAAGGTACAAATGAAATCATGCGGGTTATCGTAGCCCGACAAATGCTCGCTGACCGCTGAGGACACTATGCCCGATATCGAAATATGCACCACTGGTCGCGCAGGACGTATCACACTGACGCGTCCGAAGGCTCTGAATGCGTTGACCTATGAAATGTGCATGGCGATCGACACGGCTCTGCGCAACTGGCGTGAAGACGACGGTGTGGATCTGGTGATTATGGACGCCGAAGGCGACAAGGCTTTTTGCGCTGGCGGAGATATTGCCGAGCTTTACGAAACGGGCATCAAGGGGGACTACGATTTTGGTCGAAAGTTCTGGCGGGACGAATACCGTCTGAACGCAATGATTTTTGAGTATCCCAAACCGGTGATCAGCTTTCTTCAGGGTTTCACGATGGGTGGGGGTGTTGGGATAGGGTGTCACGGCAGCCACCGTGTCGTTGGCGAAAGCTCAAAAATCGCACTGCCGGAATGCTCGATCGGACTGGTTCCTGACGTGGGCAGCACACTGATGCTGGCCCTGGCCCCCGGACGTTTGGGTGAATACCTGGGCACCACGGGCTATCGCATGGGACCAGGAGACGCCATTTTCGCAGGGTTTGCAGATCACTTCATCCCTATCGCAGAATGGTCTGACCTGATCGAAATGCTTGAGGCCTCAGGCAACGCGGAACTGATCAAAACACACGCCAAAACGCCGCCTAAAAGCGAACTTGAAGATCAACAGCCCGAAATTGATTCCTATTTTGCCGGGGAAAGCCTGGGTGATATCCTCAACACCCTGTCGCATTCGGAACAGGAAACGCCGGCTGAAATACTGAGGTTGATGGGACGCAATTCACCGCTGTCCATGGCCTGCATCGTTGAGATGCTACACCGGCTGCGCGGCCCAAGCCTGACACAGCGCAAAGCGTTAGAGCTTGAATACCGATTCACATACCGCGCCATGGAGCACGGAGATTTTCTGGAGGGCATTCGCGCCCAGATCATCGACAAGGATCGCAGCCCAAGGTGGCAGTTTTCGGATCAGTCCGTCCCCGCAGTGGCGGTGTCAAAAATGCTCCAACCATTGGGCCAGAATATGCTGACATTTGAGGAGACCTAAGAGATGAAGATCGGGTTTATCGGCCTAGGCAATATGGGCAATCCTATGGCCACCAACCTTGCCAAAGCCGGGCATGACGTGACCGGTTTCGACATGGCAGATGTCGCTGTTGAGGGTGTCACCCTGGTTGGATCAGGCGCCGAAGCTGCTGCCGACGCCGAGGTTGTTATCACCATGCTGCCAAACGGGAAAATCCTGCGCGCGGTCGCGGATGAGATAATTCCCGCGATGCAGCCCGGCGCGGTTTGGATTGATTGCTCGACAGTAGACGTCGATAGCGCCCGCGCAGTTGCGGATCAGGCTCAGAACGCTGGCGTCCTTGCGGTTGATGCACCGGTTTCGGGTGGAATAGGCGGTGCGGCCGCGGGTACGCTGACCTTTATGGCCGGTGGCAGCGAAGAGGCTTTTGCCAAAGCCGCCCCCTTATTCGACATAATGGGCCAAAAGGCCGTTCATTGCGGCAAGTCCGGGGCCGGCCAGGCCGCTAAGATTTGCAACAACATGATTCTGGGCGTCACCATGATCGCCACGTGCGAGGCTTTCGCCCTTGCTGACAAGCTAGGGTTAGACCGGCAGAAGATGTTCGACGTGGTCAGTACCTCATCAGGCTATAGCTGGACAATGAACGCCTATTGCCCTGCCCCGGGCGTTGGCCCTCAAAGTCCTGCGGACAACGACTACAAGCCCGGATTTGCCGCTGAACTGATGCTGAAGGACCTGCGCCTAAGCCAGCAGGCAGCCGAAAGTTCCAATGCCGACACACCGCTGGGTCAGACCGCAACCGCGCTGTATGAACAATTTGTCGAAGCTGAGGACGGATTGGGCAAAGACTTCAGCGCCATGCTTCCTCGGTTCGAAAAGCGCGGGCGGAGCTGACCTGATCTACGTCTTTTTGACGCCGTGCATAGCAGTTTGCAGTGCACGACCCTTTTGGCGTTGCTACCCATCCTTGCAGCCAGTACGTGATCGACGTTGAAAGTTGTTGTATGCCCTACTCCGCCGCGACTCGGTCCGGATTTAACATGGGTTTCAGGTAACGTCCGGTATGGCTGCGTTCGACCTGCGCGACTTCTTCGGGCGTTCCTGTAGCTACGATCTCACCACCGCCATCTCCGCCTTCAGGACCGATATCAATGATGTGGTCCGCCGTTTTCACAACGTCCAGGTTATGCTCGATCACGACAACCGTATTGCCCTGATCGACCAACTCGTGAAGCACCTCTAACAACTTACGCACATCCTCGAAATGCAGCCCGGTTGTCGGTTCGTCCAAGATATACAAGGTCCGTCCGGTTGAGCGTTTCGAAAGCTCTTTGGATAGCTTCACCCGCTGCGCTTCACCGCCTGACAAGGTCGTCGCTTGCTGACCAACTTTGATATAACCCAGACCGACCCTTGCAAGCGCGTCCATCTTGTCCCGGATCGAAGGTACGGCCTTAAAGAACTCCTGCGCGTCTTCTACCGTCATATCAAGCACATCCGCTATGGACTTGCCCTTAAACTTGATTTCAAGCGTTTCGCGGTTGTACCGCGCGCCTTTGCAGGTTTCGCAGGTGACATAAACGTCAGGCAGGAAGTGCATCTCGATTTTAATGACGCCGTCGCCCTGGCACGCCTCACACCGTCCACCTTTGACGTTGAAGCTGAAGCGGCCGGGCTTGTAACCGCGCGTTTTGGCTTCGGGTAAACCGGCGAACCAGTCGCGGATTGGCGTGAAAGCGCCGGTGTAAGTCGCTGGATTTGAACGCGGAGTTCGGCCGATAGGACGCTGGTCGATATCAATCACCTTGTCGAGATGTTCCAGACCTTTGATCGTTTCACAAGGAGCCGGGGTTTGCCGCGCCCCGTTCAAGCGCATCGACGCGGTTTTGAACAACGTTTCGATCGTGAGGGTCGATTTTCCACCGCCAGACACACCAGTCACGCAGACAAACTTACCCAGAGGGAAATCGGCAGTGACGTTTTTTAGGTTGTTCCCTGTCGCCTTAACGACCGAGACTTTTTTCCCATTCCCCTTGCGCCGGCCAGTCGGAATGGGAATTTCACGCGTACCGGCCAGATATTGACCAGTTAATGAGGCGGCATCGGATGATATATCAGCAGGTGTACCCTTGCTGACGACCTGACCGCCATGTACGCCCGCGCCGGGACCAATATCAAAAACGTAATCAGCCTCGCGGATGGCTTCCTCATCATGCTCTACCACGATCACGGTATTGCCCTGATCACGGAGGTTTTTCAGAGTGCCAAGCAGGCGGTCGTTATCGCGTTGGTGCAACCCAATTGAAGGTTCGTCCAGCACGTACAAAACGCCGGTCAGGCCCGACCCGATCTGACTTGCCAAGCGGATGCGCTGGCTTTCCCCACCGGACAACGTACCACTTGAACGTGACAGTGTAAGATATTCTAACCCCACATTATTCAGAAAGCCGAGCCTTTCGCGGATTTCTTTCAGAATAGCCCGCGCAATTTCGTTCTTTTGAACGCTCAGATGGTTTGGCGCGTCTTCGACCCAAGCCAAAGCCTCTTTGATCGACATTTGAACTACCTGCCCCACGTGAAGCCCGGCTATCTTTACAGCCAGTGCCTCAGGCCGAAGCCGGTACCCGTGGCAGGTACCGCAAGGGCGATTGTTTTGATAGCGCTCGAATTCCTCACGAATCCAGGCGCTGTCCGTCTCGCGGTAACGGCGCTCCATGTTAGGAATGACGCCTTCAAAGCTGCGCGTGACCTGATAGACCCGGCCACCTTCATCATAGCGAAACTGGATCTCTTCATCGCCAGAGCCTCGCAGGAATACCTGCTGTACCTTCTCGGGCAGGTCTTTCCACGGGGTGTTCTTGTCAAATTCGTAGTGGTGCGCAATAGCTTCAATGGTTTGCAGGAAATACGGCGACTTTCCCTTGCGCCATGGTGCCAATGCCCCATCGTAGAGCTTCAACGTTTGGTCAGGGACCACAAGCCGTTCGTCAAAAAACAGCTCGACCCCCAACCCATCGCAGTCCGGGCACGCACCAAAGGGGGCGTTAAACGAAAACAGGCGGGGTTCAATCTCGGGGATCGTGAAGCCGCTGACAGGGCAGGCAAAATTTTCGCTGAACGTGATGCGCTCTGGGTCGCCTTCACGTGGTGCAGTCTCCAAAACCGCAATACCATCTGCAAGGTCCAGAGCGGTGCGCAGGCTGTCGGCCAGCCGCGTCTCCATCCCGTCGCGAACGACCAGGCGATCGACCACAACATCAATATCGTGGCGGAATTTCTTGTCTAACGTTGGCGGTTCGTCAAGTTCGTAGAACTCACCATCCACTTTCACGCGCTGGAAACCCTGCTTGCGCAGTTCTAGGAATTCCTTTTTGTATTCGCCCTTCCGGTCGCGCACGATGGGCGCCAAAAGATAGCCACGCGTACCCTCCTCCATCGCCATGATCCGATCGACCATGTCTTGCACCTGCTGTGCCTCGATCGGCAAACCGGTCGCTGGGCTGTAGGGCGTGCCGGCACGTGCGAACAAAAGACGTAAATAGTCGTAAATCTCGGTTACTGTCCCAACCGTCGAACGCGGGTTTTTCGAGGTTGTTTTCTGCTCAATCGAAATCGCCGGGGACAAGCCGCTGATATGATCCACATCCGGCTTTTCCATCATATCAAGAAACTGGCGCGCATAGGCCGACAAGCTTTCGACGTAGCGACGCTGGCCTTCCGCGTAGATCGTGTCGAATGCCAGTGAGGACTTGCCCGAGCCCGACAGCCCGGTGATCACCACCAACTGATCGCGCGGAATATCCACGTCGATGCCTTTGAGGTTGTGTTCACGCGCGCCGCGCACTTCGATATTCTTCAGCTCAGCCATTTTGGCCCCCAACACACAAGTGTCATAGAGATAGGCGAGCAGCACCGAGTCTCCAACAGAAAAGTTAGAACAAAGTGTGAACGAACGAATTATTGCCGACATCTCCTGACAACGTGACCCATTTCCGATCAGGTTCCCCAAGAGAGGGGCTGTATTATGGCAAATCGAAAGAAAGTGGCGCGGTTGACGGGGCTCGAACCCGCGACCCCCGGCGTGACAGGCCGGTACTCTAACCAACTGAGCTACAACCGCGCATTAGGGTCTATGTCTGATCCATTAGCCCGGATCAAAGGCTGGCAGCGATGGCGCGGTTGACGGGGCTCGAACCCGCGACCCCCGGCGTGACAGGCCGGTACTCTAACCAACTGAGCTACAACCGCCCGCTGCCCGTTCGTTGCTGAACGTTGGGGTGTATTATGGCTACGCTTGCACATCGTCAAGCGGCGTTTTGAAGTTTTTTTGAAGAACACAAAAAATGTTTCCCAACTTGGGCACTGTCTTCTTGGAAACTTGTTGTTGCCTGAACGGCTGCACAGCCACCCGCAGGGTTTGGAGCCTCCAGTGCCTTGGCTCAGAAAACTCTGAGTGCGCGTTGCCCCGGTGCGCCAAATCGAACCAATTTGGACTTTCCCGCGGCACAGAAACTCCAAACAACGTCCATTCCCGGTTCGCAGGCTAGACCGCAAGCGATGGTGGCTTAACGTGCAAAACCTTTAAAGCATTTGTTGGCCAGATTGCGTGAGCATGAGACGACACCATTCCTCGCAGTCAAAGATATCGTGCAATTTTACTTGCACCAGAAAGCTTCGCCGTGGAACAATCTGAACAAAAAAAGAGCTGTGGTTTCCGAATTTGTTACGAAACCCGAAGCGTGAACAAGCAACGCTGCCCCTTCGCTGTGTTTTAACGGATGGAATTGAAAGAATGTCAGTTGTTAACGAGCTTTATCCGGGTGCCAATTTTACCGGCTACGAGTACCTGGACGGAATAATATGGGGAACCTCATGGAACATCGGAACAAATGTGGGGGGGCCAGCCGGCACTATCACCTATTCTTTTGCGGATTCTTCAGTTCAGGGTTTCGCAGATTTTTTTGAGTATGAGAAACAAGCCTTCCGCGAAGCAGTCGCGGTCATTGAAACGTTCATCCCAATTGACTTTGTCGAGGTTGGTTTCCTTGCTCCTCAAGGGACACCCTACTACGAGAACATCTCGTGGGGTTTGGTGACCACCGATGACCTTGGTGGCGCGGCGGGCTTTCACCAGATTCCGGGCGACACGCCCCCGTATCAACAGGACTTTGGTATCGACACCCTGTTCGGGTTGTTCGCATATGACTCACCTTTCTTTAGTCGGGAAGCGCTCGCCAAAGGCGGTGAAGGGTTCGCAATCATCCTGCACGAAATCTTGCACGGCCTTGGCCTGGCACACCCGCATGACGCAGGCGGAAGTTCAACGATTTACGATGGCGTAACCCAACCCTTCAATGACTATGGAACGGATGGTCAGAACCAGGCCGTGTACACAATCATGTCGTATAATTCAGGCTATCCGCAGAAAGTCCCCCTGCCCTCGTTCAAGTTCGGCGGCGTGGCGTCACCCATGGCGCTGGACATCGCGGCGCTTCAGGCGATTTACGGAACTGCTGAGAACAATACTGGCGATAATGTGTATTCTCTGAAAGGTTCCAATGCGCCTGGTACTTACTGGAAAGCTATCTGGGATACAGGTGGAACAGATGCAATTTCGGCCAGCGGTTTGTCGAAAAGCGTTCTGATCAGCTTGAAAGCAGCTGATCTGGAAGGCCATGATGCCGGGGGATCGCCTTCGTATGCCTTTGGTGTCAGCGGTGGTTTCACGATCGCCAACGGGGTTGTCATCGAAAACGCCATCGGAGGAAACGCCGGTGACTTCCTGTACGGCAATGATGTTGCGAATTTGATGATTGGCAATTCGGGCGATGACACGGTTGCTGGCGGCGACGGAAACGACACCATCAAAGGCGGTCAGGGAAACGACTATCTGATTGGTGGTCCAGGTGATGACACGATTACGGGCGGTGCTGGATGGGACAATTTCGTCGTCAAAGACAGTGATGGCAACGATACCATAACAGGCGGCGAAGATATTGATACGCTCTCATTCAACGGTTCTGTCGGCGCAACGGTCGACCTATCTGTAACGACGGCTCAGAACACCGGCTACGGCATTGATACAATCAATTTGGTCGAAAATGTCACTGGCACTGCTCAAGACGATCAACTCTCAGGCGATGATCAGGCAAATACCCTTATCGGAAGCGACGGATACGACACACTTGTTGGTCGCAAGGGCGCGGACCTGCTGAAGGGAGGCGCTGGTAAGGATACCGTCACGGGCGACAATGGCTGGGATACCCTAAGGGGCGGTAAAGGCGCTGACACCATTGACGGCGGAAACGGCAATGACACAATCTTCGGCGGCATGGGGATCGACCTGATCACTGGTGGGGCTGGCTTGGATACGATGACCGGTGGCGCTGGCACGGACACCTTCGTTTTCAACGACATCACTGACAGTGGCCAAAGGGGGGGCTTGGCCGACAAGATCACGGACTTCACTAGGGGTGAGGACAAAATCAATCTAAGCGCAATCGACGCCAGCAGTGTTCTTGGTGGCAATGAAGCCTTTATTTTTAATGGAGAAACTCCGATCAGCTCATCGGATGAAGGCGAAATCTACTACGTAAAGCAGGATTATGCCAATAACGACTTGGATCAAACGCTGGTCTATGTCGATACTGATGGCGACAGCGACGCGGAAATGGTTATCAAACTGGCGGGTCTGCATGATCTGACCGAAAGCGATTTCATTCTGTAGAACCAGACCCGTATACGAGCGGCAGCAGTTTCGCACCGCTCGTTGTCTGGTTTGAGCCACTTGAAGAATTGGGCTTTAGGCGCTCTTGCAAGCCCTCCAAACTCTATGTATTACGCGTCCTTACGGGTGATTAGCTCAGTGGTAGAGCGCTTCGTTCACATCGAAGATGTCAGGAGTTCAAATCTCTTATCACCCACCATTTTTCCGGTATTCTCTTTCTGAACGCACCTACAGTTCGGTAAGGCCAAACGGCCAAACTCCTCTGCGATTTCCAGATAGTTGAACGATCACTTCAGCATTTGGTCGGTTGACACGAAATTTGTTCTGCAAACACGCTTTCGAACACGTTGCGTTTCCGACCGCCAAGTGTTGTCACGGAAAGAGCTCAAAAGCACAGAAACGAAACAGATCGCGAGCTTTCGGGAACAAAAAAGGCGGGGATGAACCCGCCTTTTCTTTGTGTCAATGTGCTGTTTGAGACGGCCCTGAGTTCTCCGCCGATTTGGCTGCGGCCGCAGCAGCCTCTTCTGCCGCCTCGTCCCATTCGACAGGCTCTGGCACACTCACCAAGGCGTGCTTGAGCACCTCGGAAACATGTGTGACGGGGATGATTTCAAGCCCTTCTTTCACATTGTCCGGTATCTCGGCCAGGTCCTTTTCGTTTTCCTCTGGTATCAGCACTGTTTTGATACCACCACGAAGGGCCGCCAGCAGTTTCTCTTTCAAACCGCCAATCGGCATCGCGTTGCCACGCAGAGATACCTCTCCGGTCATGGCAATGTCTTTCCGCACCGGAATGCCAGTCAGCACGGATACAATCGAGGTTACCATCGCCAACCCGGCAGAGGGACCATCCTTGGGCGTTGCTCCATCCGGCACGTGGACATGGATATCGAGTGAATCGAATTTCGGCGGCTTTACCCCAATCTGGGGAGAGATCGAGCGAACATAAGACGACGCCGCGTCAATGGACTCCTTCATAACATCGCCCAGCTTACCGGTGGTCTTCATCCGCCCCTTACCGGGCAGCTTCAGCGCTTCGATATGCAGTAGGTCGCCGCCCACGGATGTGTAGGCGAGGCCGGTTACAACGCCAACCTGATCATCCTGCTCGGCCAAGCCGTAACGGTACTTTGGAACGCCAAGAAATTCATCAAGATTTTCGGGAGTCACCGTTATGGACTCGGCCTCTTTCTTGATGATCTTGGTCAGCGATTTACGGGCCACCTTGGCGATCTCGCGCTCAAGGTTTCGTACACCTGCTTCGCGGGTATAAGTGCGAATGATCTTCTGCAACGCCTCGTCTGTCAGTTCAAATTCCTTGGCCTTCAGACCATGGTTTTTAACCTGCTTGCCGATCAGGTGCTGTTTCGCGATCTCACTCTTTTCCTCTTCGGTATAACCGGCCAGCGGAATGATCTCCATCCGGTCCAGCAGTGGCCCGGGCATGTTATAGCTGTTCGACGTCGTCAGGAACATCACGTTGGACAGGTCATATTCGACCTCAAGGTAGTGATCCATAAACGTGTTGTTCTGTTCCGGGTCCAACACCTCAAGCATTGCCGACGCCGGATCACCACGGAAGTCCTGGCCCATCTTGTCAATCTCATCGAGCAGGATAAGCGGGTTCGTGGTTTTTGCCTTTTTCAACGACTGGATGATCTTGCCCGGCATCGAGCCGATATAGGTCCTGCGGTGTCCCCTAATCTCGGATTCATCACGTACGCCGCCAAGCGAGATACGAATAAACTCGCGTCCCGTGGCCTTTGCCACCGACTTACCCAAGCTTGTTTTACCCACACCCGGCGGGCCTACAAGGCACAAGATCGGGCCTTTCAACTTCTTCGAACGTTGCTGGACAGCCAGATATTCAACGATCCGTTCTTTGACCTTTTCAAGGCCATAGTGATCGGCATCCAGAATATCCTGCGCGCGGCCAAGATCTTTTTTAACGCGGGATTTATTGCCCCACGGCAGCGACAGAATCCAGTCCAGATAGTTGCGCACAACCGTCGCCTCAGCGGACATCGGGCTCATGTTGCGCAGCTTTTTCAGCTCACCTTCTGCCTTTTCGCGCGCTTCTTTCGACAGCTTGGTTTCAGCGATCTTAGCTTCCAGCTCGGCCACTTCGTTCGAGCCGTCCTCGCCATCGCCCAGCTCTTTCTGAATGGCCTTCATTTGCTCATTCAAATAGTACTCGCGCTGCGTTTTCTCCATTTGGGATTTTACGCGCGTTTTGATCTTTTTCTCGACCTGCAGAACCGACATTTCGCCCTGCATCAAGCCATAGACCTTTTCAAGCCGCTCGCTAACGCTGAGGGTTTCCAGAAGTTCCTGCTTTTGCTCGACCTCAATACCCAAGTGGCCCGAGACAAGATCAGCCAATTTCGCCGGTTCTGTCGTTTCTCCGACAGCGGACAAGGCCTCCTCAGGGATGTTCTTGCGCACTTTGGCATAGCGCTCGAACTCATCGGCAACCGTGCGCAGCAACGCTTCGGTTGTCGTCACATCGCCGGGGATTTCAGTCAGATACTCTGCACGGGCTTCGAAAAACTCTTCGTTTTCCAAAAACTCGGTGATCTGAACGCGCGCTTGTCCTTCAACAAGGACCTTCACGGTACCATCGGGCAATTTCAGCAGTTGCAGGACGTTTGCCAAAACCCCGGCGCGGAAAATACCGTCGGTCGTCGGGTCATCGTCGCCCGGATCAATTTGGCTGGACAGCAAAATTTGCTTGTCGTCCTGCATCACTTCTTCCAGCGCGCGAACGGATTTTTCCCGACCCACGAACAGCGGCACGATCATATGCGGGAAAACCACGATATCGCGCAGCGGAAGTACGGGGTACGAAGAGTTAAGGGGCTCTTGCATGCTCAATCCTTATCGTTGGCAAGATGGCTCTGGTCCCTTCTGAGGCAACCTTTGGCCATCTCCTGTCTTGGACGATAAAGGTGGGGCCGCGATGCCCTTTTTCAACCTTACCGCCAATTGTCAGGAGTCAGAATGACCCGAGCTTTTCCGGACTGCAAGGCATCCGGTGCATATATCCACCGAATTTAACAAAATGGGTCAACTGCTCGCGGCAAAAAAATGTCGTGACAAGCTCAGTTTGCTTGTTCGCGTCCATATTCGACGTTTCGAAAAGGAATTCACCTGATTTGGCGGGTTCATCTAGCGTGTAAACCCGCAGGCAGTTGGATGGCTTAAAGGAAAAACCAAGGCCGAAACGAGTACCCCGTCACAGCGGCTCAATATCGCCCTGCGCCCTCTGCGCATGGAACTCTGCTTGCCATGCCTCAAAAGTTCCAGCTGCAATTGCGTCGCGCATGCCCTGCATGATTTCTTGGAAATAGTGCAGGTTGTGCCAAGTAAGTAACATTCCTGAGATCATCTCGTTCGAACGGAATACGTGGTGCAAGTAGGCGCGCGAGTAATTCGAGCATGCCGGACACGAGCAGTTCTCGTCCAACGGTCGCGGATCGTCCGCATGGCGGGCATTCTTGATATTCACCACACCGTGTCGAGTGAATGCTTGCCCGGTGCGGCCTGAGCGCGACGGCAGAACACAATCCATCATGTCGATCCCGCGCGCGACCGCGCCGACGATGTCGTCCGGTTTGCCAACACCCATGAGGTATCTGGGCTTATCAACCGGAAGGAAATCTGGTGCATAATCGAGGCAACCGAACATGGCCTCCTGCCCCTCGCCCACAGCCAGACCACCAACGGCGTAACCTTCGAAACCGATCTTCCTAAGCGCCTCGGCACTTTCTTCGCGCAGGTCTTGCTCTAGCCCGCCCTGCATGATGCCAAACAGTGCGTGACCAGGACGATCCCCGAACGCTTCGCGCGACCGCTCGGCCCATCGCATCGACAGGCGCATCGACTCGGCAATTCGTTCCCGGTCAGCGGGTAAGGCAGGACATTCATCGAAACACATCACGATGTCCGAACCCAATAGCCGCTGAATCTCGATCGATCGTTCGGGTGTTAGTTCGTGTTTTGACCCGTCGATATGTGATTTGAACGTCACGCCTTTTTCAGTGAGCTTTCGCAACCCGGCCAGCGACATGACCTGAAAACCGCCCGAGTCTGTCAGAATAGGCCGTTCCCAGTTCATGAATTTATGTAGCCCACCCAGCCGGTCGATCCGCTCGGCCGTTGGCCGTAACATCAGGTGGTAGGTATTGCCTAACAGAATATCAGCGCCCGTTGCGCGAACGCTTTCGGGCATCATCGCTTTGACCGTCGCCGCAGTACCGACGGGCATGAAAGCAGGTGTGCGCACCTCGCCGCGCGGCGTGTTGATAACGCCAGTTCTGGCCTTGCCGTCGGTGGCTTTCAGGTCAAAGGAAAAACGCTTGGTCATCTGGATGCCTCGGGGTCACTGAGCCCGGCAGCATTTGCCTGATCTGCTAGGTTATTGCAACCCAAGGGTCCGGGCGGCGCGGCACTCGATTTACCTGAGCCTTATGTCTGACGCCATTGTATTTCAAACCATTGAACCCGCGCACAAAACAGGATGCAAAGCAGTCACAATCGTTAACTTCCGCCGTGTATCTACCGCGTCAATGACTTGTATTTACGCCCGTTTCCCTCATACCGAAGTTGAATTTATACGACTCAACTCATAAATGTATACAACAGTACACAAGAAAGAGGGCAGATATGACCGAAGATCAGATTGTTGGATTGCTGACGTCAAACATCATTTACTTGCTGGCAGCGGTCCTGATCGTCATTGTCATCTTCAAAGGTGTGAAGATCGTTCCGCAGTCTGAAAAATTCGTGGTCGAGCGGTTCGGACGCCTGCATTCGGTACTTGGACCCGGTATCAACTTTATTGTTCCTTTTCTGGATGTTGCACGTCATCAGATATCTATTCTGGAACGTCAGCTTCCAAACGCGACGCAGGACGCAATCACTAAGGACAACGTTCTGGTCCAGATCGACACATCCGTGTTTTACCGCATTCTCGAACCGGAAAAGACAGTGTATCGTATCCGTGATGTGGATGGTGCCATCGCAACCACGGTCGCCGGCATCGTGCGGGCTGAAATCGGTAAAATGGATCTGGACGAGGTCCAATCGAACCGGTCGCAGTTGATCGCTCGTATTCAGGAAAGCGTCGAAACTGCGGTCGACGATTGGGGCATTGAAGTCACCCGCGCCGAGATTCTGGACGTCAATCTGGATCAGGCCACCCGCGACGCGATGCTTCAACAACTTAACGCCGAGCGCGCGCGCCGAGCGCAGGTAACCGAAGCGGAAGGCCAAAAACGTGCTGTCGAATTGCAAGCCGATGCCGAGCTTTATGCGGCCGAACAATCGGCCAAGGCACGCCGCATACAAGCGGACGCCGAAGCTTATGCAACGGGAGTTGTTGCCAAGGCCATTCAGGACAATGGCATGGAGGCCGCGCAATATCAGGTTGCGCTGAAACAGGTCGAGGCGCTGAATGCACTAGGTAATGGTACCGGATCGCAAACGATCGTCGTGCCCGCCAACGCGCTAGAAGCCTTTGGCGATGCCTTCAAGATGCTGAAAGGAGGTAAATAATGGCTGATCTCTTCTGGATGACCTGGTGGATCTGGCTAGCCGGGGCGCTGTTGTTAGCCATACTCGAGATCGCCCTGCCCGGCTTTATCTTTCTAGGCTTTGCAATTGGCGCTGCTGTGACTGGTTTACTGCTTCTCATACCTGGCATTTCACCGTCGCTGCCCGTTTTGTTGATGATTTTTGCGGCGCTGTCGTTGGTCGCCTGGTTGCTCTTGCGGCGCGTATACGCCCTGCCCCGTGGTCAGGTGAAAACTTTTCGGCATGACATAAACGACTAGGCAGCCGACTCATAAAACTCGATCCAAAGGCGCACTGATGCCAGTTTGATCATTGCCAGGAAGTTGCGTGAAGTTTTCTCGTAGCGTGTGGCG